>NZ_AXAU01000001.1 GCF_000472965.1 Bradyrhizobium murdochi
CCCGCCACCACCCCGCGCAGACTGTCGTTCCTGCTCAGCTGCGCGTAGATCAGCGCCACCAGATGATCCCAGCTCTTGAATGACTTGTCGTAGGCATCCCCGCCCAGACGATCCACAACTGTCTGAAACTGCCGCCGATTGATCGGTTCAAGGAGCCTTCCAAAAATGCTATCGCGAAATCGCATGCTCGGCCTTCTGTGTCTCGACAACCAGAAAAGGCCGATTTGCCTCGGTCTCGCCGAGCATGCACCGCGACATAGTGAATCATTCCCCGGACAGCCCTGCCGCAGGCGGGGCGAGGTAAGAAAAGAGCGGCGGTTAAGGGAGAACACACGATGGGATTGCTCGACGGCAAAGTTGCCATCATCACCGGTGCAGGCGGCGGGCTCGGTGAGGCCTACGCCAAACTGTTCGCGCGCGAGGGCGCAGCGGTCGTGGTCAACGACCTCGGTGGCCCTCGCGACGGCTCCGGCGCCGACGTCTCCATGGCGCAGAAGGTGGTCAACGCCATCAAGGAAGAGGGCGGCCGTGCCGTCGCCAATGGCGCCGACATCTCGACCATGGCCGGCGGGCAATCGGTGTTCGACGACGCCATCAAGAATTTCGGCCACGCCGATATCCTGGTCAACAATGCCGGCATCCTGCTCGACGAGACTTTTGCCAAGGCCAAGGAGGCCAACTGGGACAAGGTGATCAGGGTGCATCTCAAAGGCACGTTCTGTTGCACCCAGCCGGTGTTCAAATGGATGCGCGAGAACGGCGGCGGCGTCATCGTCAACACATCCTCGACGTCGGGCCTGATCGGCAATTTCGGCCAGACCAACTATGGCGCTGCCAAGGGCGGTATCTGGGGACTGTCGAACGTGCTGGCGATCGAAGGCCGCAAGTACAACATCCGGGTCTGGACCCTGGCCCCGGGGGCGCTGACCCGCATGACCGCAGACCTGCCGCGCTATAAGGAGAGCCCCGGCGCCGCGCTCGGCCCGGACGGCATCGCACCGGCCGTGCTATACATGGTCAGCGATTTGTCGGGCGACCAGACCGGCAAGGTGCTCGGCGTCTCCGGCCCGCGCGGCGTGCGGGAGATGCGGATGATGGAAATGGAAGGCTGGAAGCCCCCGTTCACGGGCTGGAAGGCCGAGGACATCGTGACCCATGCCAAGGAGATCTTCTTCTCCGAGGAGCAGATCAAGATGGGCGCACGAAGGTTCTAATGTTACCTGTCGTTCCGGGGCGCGCACGGCGCGAACCCGGAACCTCGAGAGTCCGGGTTCGATGCTGCGCATCGCCCCGGAATGACGAAAAGGATAGAGGCACGAATGACAAAGCTCACCGCCCAGGCCGCCGGCACCTTCGCAATCGCGCCGACTCCGTTCCACGACGACGGCCGGATCGACGAGAAATCGATCGATCGCCTGACCGACTTCTACGCCGAAGTCGGCTGCGACGGCGTCACCGTGCTCGGCATTTTGGGCGAGGCACCGAAACTCGATGCTGATGAGGCCGAGCAGGTGGCGATCCGCTTCGTCAAGCGCGCCAAGAACATGCAGATCATCGTCGGCGTCTCGGCGCCGGGTTTTGCCTCGATGCGCTCGCTGGCGAAAGCGTCGATGGATGCCGGCGCTGCCGGCGTGATGATCGCGCCGCCGCCGCATTTGCGCACCGACGATCAGATCACCGGCTATTTCAAGCAGGCGCAGGAAGCGATCGGCGACGAGATTCCCTGGGTGCTGCAGGACTATCCGCTGACGCTCAACGTCATCTTCACGCCCGCCGTGATCCGCAAAATCGTGATGGATTCGCCGTCCTGCGTGATGCTCAAGCACGAGGACTGGCCGGGCCTGGAGAAGATCTCCACGCTCCGAAACTTCCAAAAGGACGGCTCGCTGCGGCCGCTCTCGATTCTGGTCGGCAATGGCGGACTGTTCCTCGATTTCGAGATGGAGCGTGGCGCCGACGGCGCCATGACAGGCTACGCCTTCCCGGAACTCCTGATCGACGTCGTCAAGCTGTCGAAGGCCGGCAAGCGCGACGCCGCGCACGATCTGTTCGATGCGCACCTGCCGCTGATCCGCTACGAGCAGCAGCCCGGCGCGGGCCTGTCGGTGCGCAAATATGTGCTGCAGAAGCGCGGCATCATTTCTTCCAGCGCGCAGCGCAAGCCGGGTGCGGCGATTACGGCAACGGCAAAGGCCGAAGTCGATTATCTGTTGTCGCGGGTGGCGCGCGTCGACCGCCGCGCCGATCTGCAACCGCAGTCCAGCGCGGCGGGTTAGTCATATGGCCGAAGCCGTCGTCGCCCCGCGTCCTGCATCCACGATCCTGCTGCTGCGCGACAGTGCGGAGCGTAAGGAAATCGAGATCTTCATGATGGTTCGCCATTATGAGATCGATTTCAATTCCGGCGCGCTGGTGTTTCCGGGCGGCAGTGTCGACAAGGGCGACAAGGAGATCATCGCGCGGCCCGAGCTCTATTCGGGAGGCGAGGGGCTTGATGAAGCCACGCTGAGTTTCCGCATCGCCGCAATCCGCGAAACGTTTGAGGAAAGCGGCATCCTGCTGGCGCGGCCGAAGGGGGCGACGGCGCTGGTCGATGCCAAGCGTGCCAGCGAGATCGAGGCTATCAATCGCGCCGACCTCTGCGACAGCAAGATCACGTTCCTTAACGTGCTGGCCGACAACGGCATGGTGCTGGCCCTCGACGAGCTCGTGCCCTATGCCCACTGGATCACGCCGGAGGGCATGCCCAAGCGGTTCGACACCTGGTTCTTCCTCGCCGCCGCGCCACCGGAGCAGGTCGGCGCCCATGACGGCAGGGAATCCACCGACTCGATCTGGGTCTCGCCGCGCGAGGCGCTGGAGGGCGGCGAGAGCGGGCGCTTCAAGCTGCCGTTCCCGACCACCCGCAACCTGATCAAGCTCGGCAAGCAGGCCAGCGTGAAAGCTGCGCTCGACGACTCCAGAGGCAAATTGGTCGTCACCGTGACGCCGGTGATGACCAGGAACAATGGTGGCCGCCAGCTCCGCATTCCCCTCGAAGCCGGCTATGACGGCGACGTGTTCGAGGTCGGCTCGGTCGGCTAGCATAGTTCGACGGGTAACGAAGTATCTATGTATGTCCGCGCGGTAGACTCTGCTTCGAAGGCAATTGAGAACGGGCCGGCGAAGCATGGCAGAAGCACATCCGCGACTTGCGGGCACGGCGACCGAACTGGCACTGCTGCTGGCGTTGGCGACACTGTGGGGTGCCTCGTACACATTCATCAGGATCGGCGTGGCGACGATTCCGCCGATCACATTGATCGCGTGCCGCACGCTGATTGCCGGATTGTTGCTGCTGGCCATCATGCGCTGGCGCGGTGTGAGAATACCGGTTGATGCCGCGACCTGGCGACGCTTCCTGTTTCAGACCTGCCTCAACAGCGTCATCCCGTGGACGATGGTTGCCTGGGGAGCGCAGGCGTTGGACGCGGGGGTGGCAACCATCCTCAATTCCACCGCGCCGATATTCACGTTTTTCCTGACACTGGCCGTCACACGCCATGAGGCTGTGACGTCACGAAAGCTGCTCGGCGTCATCGCCGGGATGGCCGGCATTTGCCTGATCGTCGGCGTGCAGGCGCTCTCCGGCTTCGGCGAGGAGCTGGCCGCCCAGATCGTGATGGTACTTGCCGCCATCTGCTACGCTGGCGCGGCGATCCTCGGCCGGGGTTTTAAGGATCTCGATCCGATTGTGCCCGCGGCCGGATCGTTGCTGTGCGGCGCGGCGCTGCTGATTCCAGTGAGTCTGGTCGCGGAGCGGCCATGGACGCTGCAGCCGTCGACCAGCTCGATACTGGCGCTGGTCGCGCTCGCGGTGTTTTCCACGGCACTCGCCTTCGTGATCTATTTTCGCCTGATCCGAACCTTGGGCTCGGTCGGCACCACCGCGCAGGCCTATGTGCGGGTGCCGATCGGTGTCGCGGTGGGCGTGGTTTTTCTCGGCGAGCAGCCGAGTTCGACCGCCTGGATCGGCCTTGCCTGTGTCGTCGTCGGCGTCGCCGCGATGACGATCCCGGAGCGGAAGCGGTCCGCCGCGGCGGCGTGAATCGGCTTTACGCCAGGAAGGCGTCGACCAGCGCCTGGTCCTGGTCGTAGACCCAGCATTCGGAAAGCAGTCCGTCGCGCACGGTGTACACCAGCAAACGCTCGACCTCGGCCGTTCTGCTGTCGCGCTCAAAGCGCTCGCGGACTAGCAGCGCG
This sequence comes from Bradyrhizobium murdochi, assembly GCF_000472965.1. GTDB lineage: Bacteria > Pseudomonadota > Alphaproteobacteria > Rhizobiales > Xanthobacteraceae > Bradyrhizobium > Bradyrhizobium murdochi. The sequence continues at coordinate 4,243 of NZ_AXAU01000001.1, forward strand.
CCGTGTTCGGGTCCGGCCATGACGTCGACAATGGCGAGCAGCTTACGACTGGTGCGCTTGGTGACCTCAGCCAGGACGGCGAGCGCGGCGACCTTGCCCCTGTGATCGCCGGAGAGCGGATTACGGCCGAAATAATGCAGCGTAAAGTCGCTATGATAACAGGCGGCAAGTGCTGCACGATCGCCGGCGAGCCACGCGCTCGCATAGCGGCCGAGGGCCTCTCGGTTGCGCTCAATCGCAGCTTTGGGCTCGATTTCAGAACGGCTATTTGCCATCGTTGTCCATCTCGTGGGTCGTTGTCATCCGCAATGATTGAACCGGCCGAACCTTTGGGGCTTTCAGGAACTGGCTATGGGCGAGACGGCGGCAGCGAAATTGATCGGATGGGGCGCCCGCGTGCTGTATCTGGGTCCGGCCTTCGGGCTGACGCCGCACCGGAACGCGACTGCCGTTCTTGCCGTCGGCCTCGACGGGCGGCTGGAAGTCGCTGACGATCCGAGCGATTGCACGACGCCGTATCGCGCAGCGCGCAGCGTGCTGATCATGCCCAACAGCCAGCACCATTTGCGCATCGAGCGGGGCCGGATGGCCTTCCTCTACGTCGATCCGTTCGGACGCGATCTCAGGGCGGTGATCACGCGGATGACGACAGTGACGCCGCGCGCAGCCTTCGATCTGCGGGAAGAGCCCGCTGTGATCGATATCCTGACGGGGTTGGCCGAAAACCGCATCGCGGCACCGGAGGGGCGCGCATCCCTTGGTGAGCTATTGGGTATCGGCGGGCAGGCTGAACCCAACGCGCGCATTGCCGGAGCACTGCGGCATATGCGGGACGAGCCGCACCGCGCACACCGGCTGACGAGCCTTGCTGCCCGCGCAGGCCTGTCGCCGTCACGCTTCCTGCATTTGTTCAAGGCAGAGACCGGGGTGCCGCTGCGGCGCTACCGCATCTGGAACCGGATGGGTGCCGCGGTCCGCGCCAGCGGCGAGGGTGCATCCCTGACGGAGGCCGCCCACGCGGCCGGCTTTGCGAGCTCGGCACATTTCTCCAGCGCATTTCGCGACATGTTCGGCATGATGCCCTCGGACCTGGCGAAGGCCCTGAAGCCGGGGGCGGGCTGATCCAGGTGATCCGGCCCATATACCGTCATTAACCACTCGGCGGCATGTTCCCTACGGCCCGAAATACATCGTATATTGCGCCCGATTGGAGCCCGGCCCCGACCCACATGACCGCTGAAACGCCGCCGAATTCGCCGCCGCGATCGTTCTCGCTTTCGATCGGCCAACTGACATTCGGCAGTTTCATGCTGGTGCTGGCGGTGATCATCATCACCTCGACCGCCAGCGTCGTCGCCATCCGCCACATCGATTCGACCTTTGCCGAGCTGCAGCGGCTGCAGAGCCTCGGCGATCTGGCCGAGGACATCGACCGCCGCATGAACGAGTTGCGGCTCGCTGCGCGGGATTTCGTCACCGACCCCGGCAACCAGTCGCTCCAGGTCGGCGAGGCGGCCACCGCGCTGAGCGAGGTCCTGAAGAAAACGCGGCTGGAACTCGCGCCCGAGCAGCAGGACATGATCGACGGCGTAGCCGAGCGGCTGTCGACCTACCGCGGCGGCATCGAACGGATTTCAACGCTGATCAACCGCCGCGCCGAAATGATCGTCGCCTTGCCGGCCCTGCGCGAGCAATTCGATACTGCGATCGCCGAGGCATCTGATCCGCATTTGGCAACGGCCCTGGCTCAGGCCCAGAGCCGCATCGCCTCGGCACTGCTGGCGCATAACCCCTCCGCTGCCGAACAGGCGGCGCAAAGCATGCGCTCGATGACGATCGCGGACCCGAAGCTGCGCGCGATCGTCGACGATTACGCGCTGGCGATCGCCAACATATCGACCCGCGAAGGGCAGATCTCCGACATCGACAAGGAGGTGTTGGGCGTGGAGGGGCGGCTCATCCAGCGCGTGACGGAATTGTTGCGTGACGTCAGCGATCGGCGGGGACGTGTTCTCTCTCGCGATTTTGCCAGGACGCTGGCCGAAGCAAAGTGGCAGAGCATCGTCCTCGGCACCGCCGGTGTCCTGATCGGGCTGTTTGCCTCGCTGCTGGTGGTTCGCCGCACTGTCCGTCCGCTTGCCGCGATCGCAACTTCGATCCGCGCGGTGGCCGGCGGCGAGAAGAACGCCTCGATCCCGGCGACCGACGTGGACAACGAGATCGGCGATATCGCCCGCGCCGCCGAAGTATTCCGGCAAACACTGGTCGATGCCGACACCGCGCGCGAGGCGGCGGTGCGTGCGCTCGCCGAACAGCGGCTTGCAGAAGAAAGTTACCGCAAGTTGTTCGAGTCCTCAGTCGACGGAATTTACGTCACGACGCCCGGCGGCGCGCTGCTGAACGCCAACCCGGCGCTGGCGCGGATGATGGGCTATGCCACGCCGCAGGATCTGATCAACGGCATCGGCGACATCGCGGATACCGTTTACGTTCAACCCGAAGCGCGGGCGGAATATGCGCGGCTGATGCAGCGCGACGGCATGATCCGCGAATACGAGTACCAGGTTCGCACCCGCACTGGCGCGGTGCTGTGGCTCTCCGACAGCGCCAGCGCGGTGCGCAACGAAGCGGGGGAGATCGTCCGCTACGAAGGAACGGTGCGCGACATCACCGACCAGAAACGGGCCGAGGATGCAATCGCCGAAGGCCGCCGCCTGCTGCAAATGGTGATCGACACCGTGCCCGCGGTCATCAACGTCAAGGACAAGCAGCTCCGCTACGTCCTGATGAACCGCTATATGGCCGGCATTTTCGGGGTCGAGCCGGGGTATGCGATCGGCCGCACCACCGCCGAGTTGATGTCGCGCTACGGCGCGGAAAAGACCGACGAGCCCGACAAGCGGGTGCTGGCGGTCGGCAAGGAACTCGGCTTCTACGAGGAAGAATACAAGGACGCGTCCGGCCATATGCGGCAGTGGCTGGTCAACAAGCTGCCGATCCTGGATGCGGCCGGCGAGATCGAGAACATCGTGACGGTTGCGCTCGACATCGGAGAGCGCAAGCGCGTCGAATCCGAGATGCGCAAGGCCAAGGATGCGGCGGAGGGAGCGCTACGGAACCTGCGTGAGACGCAGAATTCGCTGATCGAGGCGGAAAAGCTCGCCGCGTTGGGACGGCTGGTGGCCGGCGTGGCCCATGAGGTCAACAATCCCGTCGGCATCAGCCTGACGGTGGCGTCCGCGCTGGAGCGAAAGACGTCGAACTTTACAGCAGAGGTCGCCCGCGGCGAGTTGCGGCGCTCCAGCCTGAACGATTTTCTCGACACCAGCCGCACGGCGTCGTCGCAGCTCGTCGCCAATCTCAACCGCGCCGCCGAGCTGATCCAGTCGTTCAAGCAGGTGGCGGCCGATCGCAATTATTCGGACCAGCGTACCTTCGATCTCGGCGATCTCACCGAGCAGGTGGTGATGTCGTTGCGGCCCGGCCTGCGCAAGCACAATCTGACGCTCAACGTCGAGTGCCAGCCCAACCTGATGATGAACAGCTATCCGGGGCCGTACGGACAGGTGCTTACCAACCTGTTCCTCAATTCGGTGGCGCATGCCTTCCCGGACGGCAAGCCGGGGACGGTCGATATCCAGGTGCGGGAGTCCGGCAAGGACAACGTCGAGATCATCTTTTCAGACAACGGCATTGGCATGAGCCTCGATGTCCGCCGCCGCGCCTTCGATCCATTCTTCACCACGCGGCGCGATCAGGGCGGCACCGGGCTCGGCCTGCACATCGTCTACAGCATCGTGACGACCCGCCTCGGCGGCCGGCTCGACCTCGATTCCGAGCCGGGCGGCGGCACGCGCATTCAAATGATCCTGCCGCGCACGGCGCCGCTGGAGCAGGCGGCGGAATAGGGGCGCGCCCGGCCGCTAATCGATATCAGCCAATTTGTGCAATGTGGCGCCGAAGATCTGGCTCGCTTTGCCGACAAGCGCGGTTCCATTCATGCTGCCGCGGGTGTCGGTGAAGGTTCCGGATACGCCGATGCCGACCGGGGCGGGGCCGCCGAACAGCGGATTATCGTTGTCGCGCGGGGTGGTGTGACGCTGCACCAGGACCTCGCCCTTGAAGGTGTCGCCCTTCACGGTGTAGCTGCCGGTATAAAACAGATAGGCGTCGCCGCCGAGAATCTGGCCGTCCCGGAACAGAATAACGCCGCTGCCCTTGCCGACGCGCCCATCCAGCAGGGTGACGTGGATCGAATAGAGCCCGTTCTTCATGGCGTCCCAAATGCCGGCCGCCGCGCCCACGGAAGCCGGCAATTAATTATGCCAAAGCGTGGCCCACAGCGTCAACGCGTCAGGTTGTCTGCCAATTCCCGTACAGGAAGCAAACCCGCACCGTACCGCCCCGACGCGACGCGAGGGTGACGGGCGCTGAACCGAATCAAGTTGGCCCGTGAAATGCATAGTGCTCTTCGGCACCGGCCGGTGGGTGCAGGAGCAGAGAAACAGGTGACCAACTGGATCAATTCCGGCGGCCACGTTGCGCGCCGACACACAGAAAAAAACTTCCGTGAAACTACGGCCCGTCATCGCACGGGCCGCTGGAAGAAGCCACTGATGATCGGCAGCGTGCTACTGACGTTGCCGCTGGCCTCGTATCCCGGCCAAGCCCGTGATCCCGACGGCCGCTATGCCAATTCACCGCTGAAGCAATGGTTCGACAGCCTAAGGAGCGGCAAGGGACCGTGCTGTTCCGACGCAGACGGCAGCGCCGTCAGCGACGTGGATTGGGAATCGAAGAGCGGGCATTACCGCGTTCGTATCGACGGCGAATGGTACGACGTGCCTGAAGATGCCGTCATCACCGAGCCGAACCGGGTAGGGCGAACCATGGTCTGGCCGATCCGCGGCTATCAGGGATTGAGCATTCGCTGCTTCATGCCGGGATCGATGACGTGAGCGACTATCAATCCTCATCCTGAGGAGCCGCGCGAGCGGCGTCTCGAAGGATGTAGGCCCGCCTGTGGCCTCATAGTTCGAGACGTGCGTGCCGCGCCCCTCACCAATGAGGATCAAATGATGCTCATGTATATTTCTTGTCGCGTTCGAGCAGTTCGATCGAAATGCCCTGCGGCCCACGGATGAAGCAGATGCGAACGCCAGGACGTATGGTGGTCGGCTCCTTCGTGAACTCGACGCCCTTGGCCTTGATCTCGGCCGCGACCGCATCGATGTCTTTTACCGTCAGGCCGAAATGGTCGAGCCCCTGATAGGGCGTCACCGGCGGCGCGTTCACGCCGTCGCTGGCGGCAACGGGTGCGATGAACACGTTGGCGCCGCCGAGTTTGACGTCGAGCCGCCCAGGGGCACGGACGATCTCGCCGCCCAGAATGTCTTCCAGCCAGGCGGCAGTCGCTTCGGGATCGGGGCTGCGCAAGTGCACATGGTCCCAGGTAACGGTCGGCATCTCGATTGGTCTCCCATTATTGTTGTTGCGGCGCTGAAGGTCGGTTGCGTCGCGCGGCAATGGAGCCGCCAGCCAATCCACAACTTTATCCTGCAAGTCTTATCCTGCAAGCCTTGCACCGCCGCCGCAATATTGTCGAGGTGGCATGAAACCATTCCTGCCCTGGATGATTGTTGACGGCGGCGGGATCCGTATAGCGGCGGTCGTGACAGAAGCCGTACGAGAAAACGCCCGTATGGCTTTTTTCATGTGCGGCACGGCAATCGCCGACGCTGCCGGGTGAGGGCGAGGTATGAGAATCGCCGGGTGGTCGTTCGGAAAATTCGAAGCGCGGCTTGCCGTGCTGCCGGCGATCGCTATCGTTGGATGCGCCGTATGGTTGATGCTCCCGCAAGCGAGCGATGCCGAAAGCCATCTGGCGCCGACGCCGTCTGAAGTTGCCGGCGTCACGCAAGGCATTTTCCGCACGGATGATCCGGCCGCGACTCAGGCGACCCTGCCGAGCCCGGGGCTGGCAGCAGTTTCTACCGATCCCAACCAGGCGGTTGGCGCCGCGGCGCCTCTCGACATCGCGTCGCCAGAGACGGTTGCTCCTGCCACGTCGCCGCTCGACGGCCTGAAAATCATCTCGCAGTCATGGCGAAGGGGCGGGCTCGGCTCGAAAGCGCTGGTGACCTTCACGCTTCGCAATACCAATGACTACGCGGTGAGGGATATCGAGATCGCCTGCAATTTCATCCGCCGGGACGGCAGCCATCTGACCGCCCGCAGGCGGATCATTCCCGATACCGTGAACATGAAGAGCCGGAAGCGATACGCAGGCATGCTGGTCGGGTTCGTCAACGTTCACGCGAATAAGGCGAAATGTTCACTGGTGACGGCCAGCCGCGTTTAGCCCTGTGCGGCCGAACTCACCTTTCATCTCCAAAATGTGACCTGCGCCTTTGAACCTTGCAAGTTGAGCGGGAACTAAACGGTATATCGCCCGTTGGGCGTGTTGAACCGCGCGGCGTTCGCGCGGGGGAGTAAGACCAATGCCCGTGACGCGTTATTTCCTGTTTGTCGGCGGAGTGCTGCTCGCGCTGTTGTTGGCGATTGATGCGCTTGTCCCAGAGCAGGCGGTCGTGGCCAGCCAGGCCGTTTCTTCGGTCGACAAGACCGCTTCGTCGGTCGACAAGACCATAGTGCGCATTCGTTCCGACCAGAAGCTGCCGGAGCGGGTGGTCTTTGACACCAGCCTTCCGACCATTGTTCCGCCGCCGGCCATGACCGCCCAAGCCATTGCGCCGTCCGCGACCCCCGCCGCAGCCCCTGGCTCGGCCGACGCCGCTCAGGCCCGTGCGCGGGAGACGTTTGCCCAATACGTCCCGGCGGAGGCGAAGAAGCCGGAGCCGCCGGTCCAGCGCAAGCGCAAGGTAGCAAGAAGCCGTCCGGCGCCGTCGATGCAGTTCGCGCAACCGCCGCAAATGCGGGTCGCGCAGCAGTCACAGTTCGGCTTCTTCGGTGGCCCCAGCTGGAACACCTGGTAAGCGCCCCGCCTGACTAGCGTGGTAGCTTCGGAATCTTGTCCGCAAAGCCATTGTAGCAGGTCAACCGTTCGTCTTCCTCCTTGACGAAACGGCAGTCATTGACGCCCTTCGCCGCCGGCGCCTTTGGTTTGGGCTGTGGCGCATAAATGGCGTCGTAGCAATTCAGGCGTTCCTTGGTCGCATCGTCGATGTCCTGGCAGGCCTGCAATTTTTGGGCGACCGACAACGGTTTTTCTTTCTTGCCCGCCGTCGGATTCTTCGCCCCGACCACAACCAGGGGTTTGCCGCCAATGGTGGGAGGATTGGCCGGGCCGGCCGGGGTACTCGTTCCCTGAGCCAGCGCCGCCGCCGGATACAGGATTGCCAGCGTCAGGATGATCTTTCTCATATGAAATGTCCGAATAGCCGTAAGCTGAACCAGCGCCGCTGGGAGAACCACAACTCCCGACCTTCGGAATCGAAAATCCCGCTGGGCGCCTGCGTTCTCTAGCATCATCCCCGAGCGTCTGTCTAACTCGTTGATTTAATAGCCATTCAATTGAGCCTGCGACGGTTTGGTGGGCGCAGCCGGGCCCTTACGCCCATTGTCGGCGCGCTGCGGACGCTACATTGGCGTCGTCCATGGCGAGGCGGCCGCTACCGAACCGAGCGATTGCAGAAGGGCGACGCGACGTCGGCTACGGTAGCCATTCGATCGATAATGTCGGCAGCGGGCCTGCGCGCATCCTCGCCACGAATTTCGGGCAGCCGGCGGAACTGTTCGGAAAATTCGCCGACCGCGACGTGATCATCGTCCCAGAGGATGGGGCCCATTGGGGATAGCGCGCTTTGGGTGCCTGAAAACCCCGCCTGATTTCGCGAGCAATCGCATCAGTGGGGTTCAGACGCAGGTCTAGCGTAGGCGATAGGCGTCAAATGCGTGGGCCAGGAATATGCCGATGCTGACGAAGGCGAGGAGTGCCGTCACGACGTCAGTCATAGCCTTCCTCCCTGTATTGCCATGCCGGGAAGGGCACGCTTGAGAAACTCGCGGTAGATGAGGTTGAGGACCGATACCAACATGATCTAACCCCTTGTTTGATGGTGCAACCCTAGCGGCTCTTTGTTTCCGGAGCGCTTCGCGGCGGAGCAGAATGGTTTCGTCGCGCCGGCTCGCGATCACAGAATTGCGACGGAACCGGAACCATCCAAAACAAACCGTGTCAGCGATCGACCCGCCCTTTTCTCGCCATCCTAATTCAGGAAACGTGCGGGGCGGTGCTAGGGCAATGTTCCCAAAGGTCCTACGTGATCATCCGACATTTGCAGCAAAACGAGACTATTAGGTCGCGCCGCGCATTCCTGCGCGGAATTGTGTCTTCGGCCAGCGCGCTTGCGCTCGGCGGATGCGCCAGCCTTGGCGCGACGGGCGCGCGTTACGACGCTTCGTCGCTCTCGGTGGAGCCGACATTGCTGGTCGCAACCACGCGCAAGCCGGTGAGCGGCGGGCGAGCGAAACCGTGGTTCGGGCCGGAGCGGGCTTCGAAGATGATCGTGGCGCGGGCGAAGCTGGTGCCGCCCGACGAGAAGCGTTTCTCCCTCGCCGCAGCCGGACTTGGCGATTGGCGTCTCGATACGGTCGAGCCGGTATCGGGAGAGGTCGGTGATCTTCTCGGGCAAACCAGCGGCGGCTCGGACGTGCTGATCTACGTGCACGGTTTCAAGCAGACGTTCGAGACGGCGGCGCTCGATGCCGCGCACCTCGCCGACGGCGTCAGATTCCGCGGCCAGACGATGGTGTTCTCCTGGCCGTCCAAGGCGGGACTGTTCGATTACGCCTATGACCGCGATAGCGCGATGTACTCCCGCGATGCCTTCGAGCGCGTGCTGCATTCCCTCGCCACTGCCCCGAGCGTCGGCCGCGTTCACATCGTCGCGCACAGCATGGGCACCATGCTGACACTCGAAGGGCTGCGTCAGCTCTATGCACGATATGGCGACAGCGTTGCCGGCAAGATCGGGGCCGTGGTGTTCGCCTCACCGGACATCGATATGGATGTGTTCTCGTCGGCGACCCAGAATATCGGACCGCTCACCCGCAAGATCACCGTCGTCGCCTCGACGAATGATCGCGCGCTTGCGTTGTCGGGACGATTGGCCGGCGGGATGACGCGGGTCGGCGCCGCCGAGAAGGCCACGATCGAGCAGCTCGGCGTGCGCGTCATCGATGCCTCCGATTCAGGCTGGGGCATCATCAACCACGATCTGTTTCTATCCAATGCCGAGGTACGGAAGGTGATACGCCGCTCGATCGATACTTCGGCCGCGTGAGCTCGCCTTCGGCGCAACGGCATCGCACGACAACAGATGGCGCCCGTCCGTCGCCGGCAAGCGGTCACCACAACGTCACGGTGTCGTCACCCATAATCTCGCCAAATTGACGGAACAATTATTCGTGGCCGGCACGGTGGTGCTCGGTCTCGCCTCGAACTGCTCAACGCTTGAATTGCTCAACGTCCGCAACGCCGACCGGTTGTCGGCGCGCGATGCTTTGCGAGTCGATCGGAGAGATATGGGCGACAGCGGACCTTGTCGGCGATCCAGATTGTTCAGTTGTTACAGAGGAATATAAAAATCATGCGTCAAGCAACATCCAAGGCCGCGGCAGGTTCGCGCGCGAACCATCGACAGGTGCTATCACTCGCGGCGGGCGTCGCCTTGCTCGCGGGCGTCACTACGGCTCATGCGCAGAGCACGGGCATCGCCTCCTGCGACGACTTCCTGACCAAGTACGACGCCTGCGTCGTCTCCAAGGTCCCCGAGGCACAGCGCGCGATGTACAAGACGCAGATCGACCAGACGCGCAAGGCGTGGGTCGACATGGCCAAGAACCCGTCGACCAAGGCGACCATGGAAGCGACCTGCAAGCAGACTTTGGATGCGACGAAGGCATCGCTCACGGCCTATGGCTGCTCGTTCTGATCGGCGCCTGCGCCGCTGAAGGGAGTGGCGTCGAATGGGCGCCACTCCCTGACGGCGTGCGGGACCAGACGGGGAGCGGCCAGCGATGCCGGCGAGGCGCTCTTTCGGAATTTCAGAACGACGCGGGCAGTGCCGGCACACGATCAAAGCGGCGCGTCTTCAAGGCGCGGTCTGCAAATTCCTCCTTGTCTCGATTAACCACTTGTTAACCATAACGCCCCACCATTGCCGCTCTCACAGAGAGTCGCCTAGGACCGTAATCCGAAGGCGCGATTGACCGTTCATCTTGGGGGTGAGCAGAGGCTCGCGGGGCTCCAAGGAGCAACGTCATGTCATCATCTGGCGTACGCCTGCTGTCCGATTTCGTCCCGGCGATTTTCGGCGCACTTGGTTTGGGTATCCCGATTGCGGTCGCGATCATCTGGATTTGTTCCTGATCGCGGAATGTCGCTTGGCTTCGAGGTTCGGCTGTGCGGGGCTCGGCGCACCCCGTCTGTCGATTGCCACGGTATTTGACCTTGGCTGCCGGCTAAGCAGCTGAAAATCAATAAGTCGGATTTTCGAGGTGACGGCAAACCGGCCTATTTTGCCATGGTAAGTCGCCCAGACGTTAGATAGATGCAGTTAGAGCAATTTGCGCGGGTGCGCCTGGGTGAACTGGAACGTCGCGGTTGGGTGGGAAGCGGAATGCCAGCTTTTGGTTGACCGGCTGATGGAAGCAGACGCTCATCCAAGGTAACCGCCTTCAGCTTTGCGCCCAGCTCCGGCCGGAGAGGCCGGTGGAGTCACTTCCCAAGAGCAGACGTTCCCCCGAGGCGAGTTTCCCGACCCGCGCTACCTGCCTATGCTGGAAAGCAATTCGTCGAGCTGCTCCAACTGCTCCGGCAATCCGGCCGCCGAGCCCTGTAGTGCTTCCTCAAGCGCCTCCTTGGACGGATAGACTTCGTGGAAATTCAGTAGCGTCCTCCCGCCTTGGTCCTCGAAGGTCACGGTCGTGATGGCGCCCTCTTCGCCCTCGTCGTTGGTCCAGACGATGCGCTCGTTCGGCACCACCTCGAGATACTTGCCATAGAAGGCCATGGTGTCCGAACCGCCGGCGCCGAATTCCAGCCGATACTTGCCGCCGGTACGGACGTCCATATCGCACGATACGAGCGAAACGCCGGTTACCGATTTTGGCACCCACCAGCGCTGGAACAGCTCGGGCTGGCTCCACGCCCTGTAAACTGTGTTCGGCGGCGCGTTGAATGTCCGCGTTACGACGAGTTCGCGATCCCCTCTGCGCTCGACTGACGTGCGGTTCTGCGCACCACCTGCACTGTTAACTTGCTGATTCATCGCTCCCCTCCTGTTTCATTTCGCTGATGATTTCGTCCAATGCTTCGAAGCGGGCCTCGAAGAGCTTGCGATGCGCCTCGATCCACTCGGCCTCCGCCTTGAGGCCGCGTTTCCCAAGCTTGCAGGTTCTCACCCGTCCGACCTTCTGCGTGACGACAAGCCCCGCCCGCTCGAGAACCTGGACGTGCTTCTTCATGCCGGTCAGCGTCATCTGGAACTTATCCGCGAGACTGGTGATCGACGCGTCCCCTCGCCCAAGCTGATCGATGATCCCGCGGCGGGTCGCATCGGACAGCGCCGCAAACGAGAGATCGAGGGGAGGACTTACATACTGAACCATATAGTTCAGTATGTAACCTGCTCGCGCAGGAAGCGCAAGCGTCCCGAACTTTCCATGCCGTAGACCGGTCATTCGAGGTCATGCACCGCGGCGGCGGCAGCAAAAATCGTCTGCTGCGGGTCGATAGCCGACGGCCCAGCCTGAACTCCAACATCCGTTCAGCCGTCAGGGTCAGTTAGTGACGAAAAGGTCATTTATCGTGGCAATTGACACCGTCAGGGAAATGGCGCGCTCGGAAGGATTCGAACCTCCGACCCTCGGAATCGAAATCCGATGCTCTATCCAGCTGAGCTACGAGCGCCTGCGGTGGCTGGTATCAGACTTGGCCTGATAGAGCCAGTAGCGAGCTTAGTTGCAAGGATGTCGCCGGCGGTCCTGGCCGATATAGGCGGCTGCGCCCTGGCGGCAGAGGATGGTCGAGGGGCCGTCGTAATAGGCGAAGGTGCCGGGCTGCGGGCCGGGCCCGTAATTGTGCAGGAAGCTGATGGGGTAAGGCAGGCCCCAATTGTGCGGGTGCCGATTATGGCGGGCGTCCGCCAGGTTTGGGGCGAGGGCCGCAGCGGAGAGGAGGGCGGCGGCAACAAGAAACTTCGCTTTGGTCATTTCGATTCTCCGGAAGTCCCACTGAAACTGCAGTGATTCGATCTGAACGAGTAGAAATTCGTGCGAAGAAAGCGCGTTAAAACAAGAAGATAGAAGCCTAAGCTGTGATTCGATCGAAGCCCGTAACCCCCTGCCATTTTGGCTGATCCAACGTCCCATTCTAGGAGAATCGGGCAGAAATGCTGCGAAAAGCCATCCTAGCGCGCCCATTTTTGGCCTCAAGCGATGCTTAACGAATTCCCAACACAGTCCGGCCAGAGTTCTGTCCGGTCTGACTTCAAGGGCCGACCTATCCGCGTCTAACAAAGGCTATCCGGTTCCCGATCGACCCATGCGCATCACGTCTCTTGCCTTGCTGTCCCTCTCGGTCCTGGTCGCGAGCCCGGCGCGCGCCGACCTGCATATCACACGCGACCACGGCGGTTATGTCGAGGAGTACAAGGCCAAGTACAAGCGCATCCGCGACCGCAAGGAGCGCGTCATCATCGATGGCATCTGCAACTCGGCCTGCACGCTGGTGTTCGGCATCGTGCCGATGAACAAGATCTGCGTCACGCCGAAGGCAAGCGTCGGTTTCCACCTGGCCTATTACGACAAGGCCTTCACTTTTGGCATCAAGGTGACGAGTGCGGAGGGGACGTCGGACCTGATGTCCTATTACCCGGAAACGGTGAAGGACTGGATCCGCCGCAATGGCGGGCTCACCACCGAGATGAAGAAGATCAAGAACGGCCGTGAGCTCTGGAAGATCGTCGATCCCTGTCCGGAAGAGTGGTGATCCGGTAACTTCCCCTGCCGACGAGAGCCGTGTCCCGGACGCGGTGCAGCGTGTAACGCTGCTCCGCAGGGCCGGGACCCACGGACGCAATAGGCCCCGGCATAGCAGCGCATCACGACGCTAGGTGCGTCGCGCTGCGCAGCATCCGGGGCACGAGACCGCATCCCCTGGATCTTACCCTGCATGTACAAGATATTGGCACGTCGGCGCGCCCCCGCGATCGGTGATTGCCGCACAGCATGCGATCGGGCAACAGGGGCGGCAAATGACTGGTGACTTCGAAAAAATTGCCGCGCGCGCGGCGCCCGCGATCTTCGTCGTGCTCTGGAGCACGGGCTTCATCGGCACCAAATATGTGCTGAACAGCGCCGAGCCTCTGACCTATCTCGCGATCCGCATGGCGTTCGTGGTGGGACTGATGGCGATTATCGTCGCAGTCGCGCGGCCGCGTTGGCCGGATCGCATCGGCATAGCGCACAGCGCCGTCGCCGGCATTCTCGTGCACGGCTTCTATCTCGGCGGCACGGCGATCGCGATCGCACATTCGATTCCGGCGGGACTCTCGGCTTTGATTCCGGGCTTGCAGCCGATCCTCACTTCGACGCTTGCGAGCCGCTGGCTCGGCGAGCGCGTCACGCCGCTGCAATGGAGCGGATTACTGCTCGGGCTCGTCGGTGTCGTGCTGATCCTGCACGACAGGCCGATGAGCGGAGAGGCGGGTTGGGGGTGGCTCGCCTCGGCCGTCTCGCTAATCAGCATCACGCTCGGCACCCTGTACCAACGCCGCTACTGCAGCACAATCGACTGGCGGTCCGGCAATCTCGTGCAATACGTGGCGGTGACGATCTTCTTCGGTCTCGGCGCATGGCTGTTTGAGACCAACGAGGTGCATTGGACTACCGAGTTCATCCTGGCGCTGGCCTGGCTTGCGGTCGTCCTGTCGATCGGATCGATCGGGCTGCTCTATTGGTTGATCCGGCGCTCGGCCGCGACGTCGGTAGCGAGCCTGTTCTATCTGGTGCCCGCGGTGACATCGCTGATGGCCTATGTGCTGTTCGGCGAGCGGCTGGACGCGGTCTCGATCGCCGGCATGGCCGCCTGCGCGGCCGCCGTGCTGGTGGTCAACCGCCGCTCAGTTTGAAGTAGAGCGTTGAGCTCGCCTGCACGTATAAATTTCATGAAGCATATCAGTATTTTCTCCGGGTTGTGCCCATTAAGGCGATCGTAAGCAAAACGGGTCAGATTGGGTGCGATTTTGGGGGGATTTCTCGTCATGACCACGCAATCCGTTGGAAAGTTCCTGCCGGCGCTCAAGCTGCGCCTCGGTACCAAGGCTGTCATCTGTGCGATCCTCCTGATCGCGGTGAATACCGCGCTGGTGGTTGGGGCGGCCCATTGGTCGCTGACCTCCGAATTCGGCGACCGGGCGCTGCGGGACATCGAGGTCAACCTGCGCACGCTAGGTCTGGCATTTGCCGAGACCTACAGCGACGCCAAGATCACTATCAAGGACGGGGCGGTCGCTCGGGCCGAAATTCCGAAGATGCCCGAGTTCAAGGACCACGCGATCGTCGATCGCGCGGTGGGCTATGCCGGCGGCAACGCGACACTTTTTGTCTATGACGACGCCAGCAACCAGTTCCTCCGCCGCACCACCAATGTGAAGAAGGAGAACGGCGATCGCGCCGTCGGCACTCAGCTCGCGGCAGACCATCCCGGGCAGGCGGTCGTGCGCCGCGGCGAGGCCTACCGCGGCCCGGCGACGCTGTTCGGCAAGACGTTCATGACGGCCTACTATCCGATCGTGAATCCGGCCGGCAAGGTGATCGGGCTGCTGTATGTCGGCATTCCCATGGCTCACTACGAGAGCATGCTGTCGCATGCCATTCAGAACATGGCGATCGCAGCCGGCGTCGCGGCGCTCCTGGTGATGCTCCTGACCTTGCTGCTCGTGCGCCGGGTGACCAAGCCGCTGACCTCGGTCACGGCTTCGCTCACCGCCATTGCCAACGGCAATGCCGACGTCGAAATCGACTGCGACGACCGGATGGACGAGATCGGCGAGATTGCGCGGACCCTCGCGGTCTTCAAGAACAATTCGGTCGAACGTCGGCGCTTGCGCGACGAGCAGATCGCGGCTGCCGCGGCCGCTGCCGAGCAGCGCAAGTCGGAATTGCGCGGCTTCGTCGACGAGTTCCAGGCCAGCGTTGGCGGCATCCTCGACAAGGTGCTGAGCTCGTCCAACGAATTCGAGCGCGTGGCCCGCCAGCTCACCGACACTGCGCGGACCACCGCAAGCCTGTCCGGCAAGTCGGCCGGCGCTTCTGAGACCGCCTCCGAGCATGTCCGTACCGCGGCGACAGCTTCGGACGAACTCTCCAGCTCGATCGCCGAAATCACCCGCCGGGTCCAGGAATCGAACGGCATCGCAGCCGACGCCGTCAAGCAGGCCGCCGCCACCGACCAGCGCATCAACGAATTGTCGGAAGCCGGCGCCCGGATTGGCGACGTGGTGAAGCTGATCACCTCGATCGCCGAGCAGACCAACCTCCTGGCGCTCAACGCCACTATCGAGGCGGCGCGGGCAGGCGATGCCGGCCGCGGCTTTGCCGTGGTGGCGCAGGAGGTCAAGAGCCTCGCCGGTCAGACCGCGAAAGCGACGGAAGAGATCTCCAGCCAGATCGGCAGCATGCAGCTTGCGACCGAAGAGTCGGTCAGCGCGATCAAGGCGATCGGCCAGACCATCGAGCGCATCAGCGACATCGCCACCTCGATCTCGGCGGCGGTCGAGCAGCAGCGTGGCGCGACCCAGAACATCGCGCAGAGCGTGCGCGCGGCGGCGAGCGGCACGGCCGATGTTGCGGCCAACATCCGCAACGCTGCGCAGGGCGCCGACGAGACCGGCGAGACCTCGAGCCGGATGTTCGCCTCTGCGCAGAATCTGTCGAGCGAAAGCCTGCACCTAAAGGCCGAGGTTGAAAAATTCCTCGATCGCGTCCGCGCCGCCTGACGGAAGCGTGGCGTCGGAGCCGGACTGCACGTGCCGGATTGGATGGTGCGGGTAGGGTGGGCAAAGGCGCACTTGCGCCGTGCCCACCATCAAGAGCGATGCAAGTATTGATGGGCACGCGGAGCCTGTCATCGGGCGCGCATTCGCAGGACCCGTTGGCTTTGCCCAGCCTGTGAACTTAACTCGTCATTCCGGGATGGTGCGTTAGCACCAGACCCGGAATCTCGAGATCCCGGATATGGTCCTTCGGACCATTCCGGGATGACGGTTTCGATTGCGCAGCAATCGCAACCGTCACTTCGGCTGGGGCACAATCCGGATATAGGGCTTCGGTGCCTTCCAGCCGGCCGGATAGATCGTCTTCGCCTCGTCGTCAGACACCGAGCCCGCGATGATGACGTCTTCGCCCTGTTTCCAGTCGGCCGGCGTGGCAACGCGATGCTTTGCGGTCAGCTGCAGCGAGTCGATCGCGCGCAGGATCTCCTGGAAGTTGCGGCCGGTGGTCATCGGATAGACGATCGTCAGCTTGATCTTCTTGTCGGGGCCGATCACGATCGCATTGCGGACGGTCTGGTTGTCCGCAGGCGTGCGGGTGAGGGGATCGCCCGAGGTCGAAGCCGGCAGCATCTCGTAAAGCTTGGAGACGTTGTAGTCGGTATCGCCGATCATCGGATAGTTCGGAGCAGCACCCTGCGTCTCCTTGATGTCCTCCGACCATTTGGAATGGCGGTCGACAGGATCGACGCTCAAGCCCATCAGCTTGACGCCGCGCTTGTCGAATTCCGGTTTCAGCTTGGCGAGCAAGCCGAGCTCGGTGGTGCAGACCGGGGTGAAATCCTTGGGGTGCGAGAACAGCATCGCCCAGCTATTTCCGATCCAGTCGTGGAATTTAATTTTGCCCTCAGTGGTTTCGGCTTCGAAATCGGGGGCGACAGCGCCTATCGGAAGTGCCATGGTTTTACCTCATGTTGTTCAAGTTGCAGGGAAATTTGCCTTAAGGATTATAGGAGTCTGAAGCGGTTAAGTGAACCGGTTAGCGCAAAAGGTGAGATCCTTCTCCGCGAGCCCGGAACTACTAGCATCTTCTTTTGATCCGCACCCCTGCGACGAAAAGGCCGTTGGCTCCTGTATTCGATGGAGGAAGGCAGGTTGACGAGCCATCCTCTTGTTCGATCGCGATCTTTTCATAGCCGTTCCACTTTCTTGCCGTCGGTGCCCTGATATTGCCCTTATCGCCCGCGTCACGCCGGGCCGCTTTGCACCCGGGAATGCATTGATCTGAACCGTGACCGACCTCACAGCGACCAATTGGCAACCATGTAAAAATCAGGGAATGCGGGTTTCGAATTGTTAACCGCTCGTTCATGGCCCGTATGGAAATGCTGAACTGGAATTGAAATTGAGAAGTGCAATTATGTCTGCCCCGACCGCTGAAATATCTCTCCAACCATCCTGCCGCAAGACCGCCGCTCATGCGCTCACCATCGTGCGCGACGGCGTGATCACCGGCGAGGGCCCGACGACCAAGGGCCGTATCCATTTCTCCCGCGCACTCGATGCCGATGATGCCGCCTGGTGCGCACGCATCCTCACCGTGAGCGCCGTTGAGCATGAGCCGGTGAGCCGCGCCGAAATCGAAGCGTTGTTCGAAATCAGCGATGCGGCGGCGGAACGTACCGACGACGGTCGTTTCGACGATTTGCTGGCCAAGGCGGTCGCCCACCATGCCGCTTCCGAGTCCGGCCTGCCGGTGCCGCCGCGCACCGTGGCGCTGTCGCCGGATACGGCGATCGAGAGCTGGGCGCCGGTGAAGGCCGCCAACATCGACACCAAGGTGCTGGAATGGATCGCCAGCCAGATGCGCGGCAAGCGCCACAGCAACCGTCGCCTTGCAGCGCTGGTCGCTACCCTGGTCGGTGCCGCCGCGCTGCCGCTCGCGCAACTGCCGGGCATGCTGGATATGGGAATGCTGTAGGTTCATATCTCGATGCGGTTCTTTTGAAGCGGCGGGGTCATTCCCCGCCGTTGTCGTTTGTAGGATGGGTGGAGCGAAGCGATACCCATCAGGGCCAATGGCCATGGGTTTCGCTTCCGCTCTAACCGTCCTACAATATTAGTGCGGAACCGGCCTCAAGGGTCGGGGAGCATTGGCCGGGGCGGCCAAATCCTGCTTGGAAACACATGGAAACATTGCAGCCTGACATCGTTCTTCGGTGGAAGGAGGCCCGCCATGAGCAAGTTTCATGAGAAGGTCGAGGCTCAGACCAAACAGATCATCGGGCAGATGCTCGGCGACGACCTGCTGGTCCGGGAAGGCAGGGAGCAACACCGGCAAGCGACAGAGCCCGAACCGACTAATCCCGTATCGTCCGATGGCAGCGATGATCAGGGCATTGTCCGTGATCAACGGGGACAGGAGCAACCCAAGGACAAGGAGCGTGCCCAGCACGTGAGCCGGGTCGACCGCGGCGGCGATCCGCCTGGAAAGAAGATTTCAGGCAATCGCTAAATGAAGCAATCGCTAAACAAGAGAAGAGGCGGTGTTGGACCGACTCTTCTCTCATGCCCGTTGTTAGCTACTGACAGATATGGCGCCGACCGTCTCCACCGATGAATGTCGTTCCGGGTTGACAGACGAAGCCGCTATTGTAGTAGCGCGGCCCGTAGCCATAATTGTAGGCGTAGACGTCGTTATTGTAGGCGTAGACGTCGTTTCGGAACGGCGCAGTCGCAATCGCGCCGGCCGTGCCAATCGCGCCGCCAACCACGCCGGCGGCTATCTCACCCGGCCAGAATCCGCCGTGGCGATGATAGACCCGGTCCTGGGTTTGCGGCTTACGGATGGCATCCGACCGTCCGTGAGCATCCTGTGCCAGTGCCGGTACTGTGACCGCAGTCGAAAGAACTGCCGCTGCGGCTAGGAGCTTCAAGTTCATGAGTTGTCTCCGTTGCACTTTTAGCGCCAACCGGAGGCGCCTACGACCGTTCCGATATCGTGATCGGTTCGCTTCAAACGGATGTGAGGTTTCAGTTCCAGTTTCTGTTTTGCAGGCGCCCGCGTCGGAGGCCCTTCCAGCGTGCAATGACCGGGATTGGCTCCTTGCGGTTCAGCAGGGAGCGACTTGCAATGTCGGGTGACGGACAGACGCCGATCCCGCGAAAAGGATAGCGTTCGATATCAACGGTAACCCTCCGGCAGCCGCGTGACTGAGAGACGCAAGTGCTCCCGCCATTCCGGGAGTTCTCATGCAGTCTTTTTTAAGCAATTTGCTGCTGTCGTCTTTCGCCCCCGCCGGACCTCGAGCAATTGCGGCCTCACCTCAGACCGGTCGTGCTGGAGTCCGCCAAGATTCTGCATGAAGCCGGGGAGAACATTAGCGGGGTCTATTTTGCATTCGATGCGGTGGTTTCGCTCGTGGTGCTGCTCGAGAGCGGAGAAACCGTTGAAGCCGCCATGGTTGGCCGCGACGGTGTCGTCGGCGCTTCGGCGGCCTTGGACGGCAAGCTGGCCCTGAATCGCGCGATCGTTCAGATCGGCGGACATGGAGTGGTGTGTGAGCCCGACGCATTCAAGCGCGTGGTGCTCGACCGCCCCGGCATGCTTTCGATGATCATCAGTCACGAGCAGACGGTTTATGCCCAGGCGCAGCAATCTGCCGCCTGCAACATTCTCCACGATTCGACGGCACGGCTGTGCCGCTGGCTGCTGCGTGCGCGCGACCTGTCGGGAAGCGATACGCTCCCTTTCACGCAGGAGTTTCTCGCGGAGATGCTGGGTGTCCGGCGAACCACCGTTTCCCCGGTGGCGCATACGCTGCAAGCGGCGGGAATGATCCGATACCGGCGAGGCAAGATCGAGATCACCGACGTCGAAGCGCTGCGGGAAAGCGCCTACGAGTGCTATGAGACGGTTCGTAACAATTACGATCGATTGCTGGGGCACAACCGCAATAGCGGCCCTGATCACGCACCTCCGAAGAGTTGAATTACAATCCGTTCTGGCTTGATTGGGATCCAGCGCCAGTCGAGCGAACTTTTCGGGGAATAGCGAGTTCCCGCGCCGGTTCGCCTCTCGGGCCAGAGGCGCGGATTCGGATCGACGGGAACGATGCACTGTAGTGCCGATTGACCGGGACAGCTCGCTCTCAGGGAGCACCCGATGGATCTCGACGGAAAGAAAATCGCAATTCTGGCAACGCACGGCTTTGAACAGTCGGAACTCGAAATGCCGCGTGATCGGCTGAAAAAAGCCGGCAGCGCAGCCTGACCGCCATTTGCGAGGTCGTCATGAAGAGCAAACGTATCGGCGCCGACGACAAGGCGCAGGTTCACGTCGTCATTCTGGACACCGGCGAGGAGGCGTTTGCCGCGCTCACCCGGTTCGCAGCCGAATCCGGGGTCTTCGCGGCCTCGCTGACCGCGATCGGCGCCTTCGAACGGGCGACGATCGGCTGGTTCGACGTCGCCGCGAAGAGCTACCGGAAGATCGAGGTCGACGAGCAGTGCGAAGTCCTCAGCGCGATCGGCGACGTTGCTGCCGGCGACGACGGCAAGCCCAGCCTGCACGTTCACGTCGTGCTTGGCCTTGCCGATGGCTCGACGCGCGGCGGTCATCTGCTGGCAGCAACCGTGAGGCCGACGCTCGAAGTGATCTTGACCGAAGCGCCGGCAGCGCTTCGACGCAAGAAGAGGCCCGACCTCGGAATCGCCCTCATCGATCTTGCGGCGGGGGGCGGGTAGCGCATCCGACGAGCGCTGTAGGAACCATTTCGTTCGGTCTCATGTTGTCAGCGCACCCATCAACGGAGGAAGCCATGCCTGACAGAGACCTGAATGAATTGTTCCTGGATACGCTGAAGGACATATACTACGCCGAGAAGCAGATCCTGAAGGCGCTGCCGAAAATGGCGAAGGCTGCCACCTCGGACAATCTGCGGGCCGCCTTCGAAAAGCACCACGAAGAGACCGAGGCGCATGTCGAAAGGCTGGAAGAGATATTCGAACTTCTCGGCAAGCCAGCGCGCGGCAAGAAGTGCGAAGCGATCGAGGGCATCATCGATGAAGGCAAGGACATCATGGAGCAGTATGCCCATACGTCCGCGCTCGATGCCGGCCTGTTGGCCGCCGCCCAGTCGGTCGAGCATTACGAGATTTCTCGTTACGGCACCCTGAAAGCCTGGGCCGCCAAGCTCAACAATCCGCAAGCCGTCAAGCTGATCGACCAGACGCTCGCCGAAGAGAAAAAGACCGACGAAACCCTGACCAAGATCGCGGAGACCGAGGTCAATTACGAGGCCGCGGCATAGGACCCGCTAGTTCTACCGCGTCATAGCTGCTCAAACCCTCATCCTGGGGCCCCGCAGAGCGGGCGTCTCGAAGGATTAGGCTGCAGATGGGGTCGTCGGCGTCCAGGAGAGCATCTTGGCAATCTGTTTCGACTTCCGGACCAGAGCCTCATGGCTCCCGCCGGAGTTCGAGACCATAGGGGAACACGGCGGCAAAACGATCGCCGAGGGAGTAGTTTCGCGGGTCGCACAAATTATTTGCGCGCCGGGGGCCAGCGTAAGCAAACGTTTAGCCGCTGCCCGTAAAATGCCGGCATCAACTTCTGCATTAACCTCTGGTTAGTCCATGCGCCTTCTGCCGATGAAAGAGCCGGACAGGTCCTGGCGGTCGATCAAGGGCCAGTGGAAGAAGGACGCCGAAAGCGTCGGCGAGGACTTTTCGACCTTTTCGACGGGAAGCTATACAGCCTATGACGGGTTGACCAGGGAAGGCGATCACCCCAGCCTGTACTGCCTATCCGACGGCGAGCGCATCCACGCGGCCTGCCAGGTCAGCCGCCTGATGATGAGCAAATTTCCGGATCCCATCCTCCGCGCGCGCTTTATCGTGGTGTCGCCGGTTTACGAACTCGGCATCGCCGATGCCGGCCAGTACGCCCAGACGATGGTGGCGCTGTTCTCAGGCATCGTGTGGCTGTCGAGGGATACGATGTCGGCGAGCCACATCCGGTTTTTCCTGCGCAGTCCTGGAGACTCGCAGTTCTTCGCGGCGCTGCAGGCGTCGACGCCGGGCTCGCTGTTTTCGAAGTTCACGATCGACGGGGCGCTGATCGAGTGCAGTCTCAAGGAAGACGAGATGGCGGAATCCGCGTGATTCCGCGGCCGCTTTAACCTCCCGATAACTCATTTTGCTAACGCCCTCTTGGCTTGTGGTCCCTACAACACGCGCCTGTGGGGGCAGCGAAAATGCTGAATAATCCATCGGACGACGTCATCGCGGAGAGCCAGCCGCTGTTCGGTCGCGGCATGCCGTGGCCGATCAGGCTGGGCGCGATCCAGTGGCTGATCCTGAGTTCGGCAGCGCTCGTGCTCGCGATCATGCTCGGCACCGGCTATTTCGCCATGCAATACCGCGAGCGGGCGCTGGAAGTCGCCGAGCGCGAACTCAACAACAGCGCGCTCTTGCTGTCGCGGCATTTCGACCAGCAACTGAACGATCTCCAGCATGTGCATGAGGATGTCGTATCCGGCATGCGGGCCGACGGGGTCGATACGTCGGATGAGTTCGAGCAGAGAATGTCGACCTTAAGCGCGCATGAGATGCTGCGCAGCAAGCTTTCGGCGCTGCCCCATGTCGGCGCGCTGAACCTGTGGAACGTCAAGGGATGGTTGATCAATTCCTCCGAGATGTGGCCGGTCCCCGATCTCAGCATTGCGGACCGTCAGTACTTCAAGGAGTTCACGTCGGGAAAACCGACCCCCGATGTGATCGTCGAGCCGGTCGTCAGCAAGGTGACGAGGAACTGGACCACGCTATTTGCGCGCAAGATCGTCGGCCGTAATGGCGAGATCATCGGATTTGCCAGCCGCGGCGTCGAACCTTCGCATTTCGAGGCCTTTGTCGGATCGCTGGAGCTCAATAGCGATACCGCGATCTCGATGATTCACCGCAACGGCACCATCATTGCGCGCTATCCGAAGGACGACAGCCTGATCGGCTTCAATGTCGCCGGAAGCGAAGCGTTTCAGCGCGCGCTGGCGGTCGATGGCAACGCATCCGGGCGCTTCACCAGCGCGAGGCTGGCGGAAGACAAGGTCGGCGCGGTCAAGTCGCTCATGCACTTCCCGATCCTGATCGTGGCGACCACCCGAACGGAGGCTGCGTTGGCCGACTGGCGGGCGCAGACCAGGCTGCAATTTTTCGCGGCGGCGCTGGCGATCATCGTCGTGATCGGCATGGTCTTCCTGATCGTGCGTCAGCTCCGCCGCCAGCATGCCGCCGCGCAGCGCAAGCTTTCGGAGAAGAGCCAGCATCTCGACACAGCCATCAACAACATGACGCAGGGCCTGCTCCTGTTCGATTCCTCGGGCCGTCTCGTGATCTGCAACAGGCGTTATATCGATATGTTCGGGCTCTCGCCGGAGGTCGTCAAACCCGGCTGTCATCTGCGCGACCTGATCCGGCACCGTCAGGAACGCGGCTCCTTTCTCGGCGACGTCGACGCCTATTGCGACCGCTTCCTCGATCCCAACGGCAGTCTCGTTCAGGACACCGTGACCTCGACACCAGACGGGCGCACGATCCGGCTGATCTTCAAGCGCTCGGCGGACGGCGGCTGGGCCGCGACGTTGGAAGACGTCACCGAAGGGCGGCGCGATCAGGCCAGGATCGAACATCTCGCCCATTACGACGCGCTGACCAATCTGCCGAACCGCACCCTGTTCCAGCGCCATGCGGAGGGACTGCTGCTGGAAACCGAGGGACGCGAGTTTGCGATCCTCTATATCGACATCGACGAGTTCAAACGCATCAATGACACGCTGGGACATCTGATCGGCGACGAGTTCCTGAAGGGTGTGGCGGAGCGGTTGCGCCAGTCGGTGGGTGCTGAGGATTTCATCGCCCGCCTCGGCGGGGACGAATTCGCTATCCTTCAGCACGGCATCGAGAGCGCCGAGGATGTTCACGCGCTGGTCGCGCGGATCTATCAAGCGCTGCGTACGCCGTTCGACTGCCATGGCCATCAGCTTTCCAGCGATGCCAGCATCGGCGTCGCGATTGCCCCGCGCGACGGCTCGGACCTGCTCGATCTCCTGAAGAACGCTGACCTCGCAATGTATGCGGCTAAGGCCGCCGGCCGCAGGACCTATCGCTTCTTCGATCCGGAGATGGAGCAGCAGGCCAATCACCGCCGTGAACTGGAGGCAGACTTGCGCGAGGCGCTGGTGCAGGGCGGGTTCGAACTGCACTATCAGCCGCAGGTCGATCTGCGAAGCGACTGCGTCACCGGCTGCGAGGCGTTATTGCGCTGGCGGCATCCGGTACGCGGCATGGTCTCGCCCGCCGACTTCGTGCCGGTCGCCGAGGAGACCGGCCTGATCGAGGAGATCGGGCAATGGGTGTTGCGCACCGCCTGTGCCGAAGCCGCAGCCTGGCCGGCTCATGTCCGAATCGCCGTCAACGTTTCGCCGATCCAGTTCCGGTCGGAAATGCTGTCGGTGAAAGTCGCCGCTGTCCTTGCCGAGACCGGGCTCGACCCGCGCCGCCTGGAGCTGGAGATCACGGAGGCCGTTCTGATCGCGGACGATGACGCTGCGCTTGCGACGCTGAACCAGCTCCGCGCGCTCGGCATTCACATCGCGCTCGACGATTTCGGCACCGGCTATTCTTCGCTGCAATATCTGCAGCGCTTCCCCTTCGACAAGATCAAGATCGACCGCTCCTTCGTCAAGGAAGTGACGCGCAATGCCTCGTCGGCCTCGATCATCCGCGCGGTGGTCAGCATCGCCGCCGACCGCAACATGATCACGACTGCCGAAGGCGTCGAGACGTTGCAGCAGCGCGAGACCGTGCAGAGTCTCGGATGCACGCAGATGCAGGGCTATCTGTTCAGCGCCGCGCGCCCCGCGCAGGAAATCCGCGCGCTATTGGCATCGGGGGAGGCCGGCGTCGACGCCGCGGCGTGAGGCGTTTATGCCCTAGCGGCGCGCCTCGGAAATGGCCTTCCTGAGAATCCGCGACAGCAGTTCCACCGAATAGGGTTTCTGGATCAGCTCGAAGCCGCGGTGGGCGCTCTCCGCCAGCACGTTGCTGTAGCCGCTGGTCAGGACCACGGGCAGGCCGGGATAGCGTTCGCGCACGATGCCGGCGAGCTCGACGCCGTTCATCCCGGGCATGATGACGTCGGAAAATACCAGGTCGGCGGAAAACTCGTCCTCGGCCAGGATTGCGAGCGCGGCGTCAGCGCTCGCTACGCGGCGCACGGTGTAGCCGAGATCTTCCAACAGTTCGGTGGAGAACTGGCCGACGTCGTCATTGTCCTCGACCACGAGGACGCGGTAGCCGCGGCCGCGGGCAGCGGGCTCGCTGGCGGTCGCGGCGGCTTCGCTCGTATCGGCCGGCACCGCGGCCTGCGGCAGGTAGATCGTAAACGTCGCGCCCCGGCCGGGCTCACTTGCAACTGCGATATCGCCGTCGGATTGCTTGGCAAAACCGAATGCCTGGCTCAGCCCGAGGCCGGTGCCCTTGCCGACTTCCTTGGTGGTGAAGAACGGCTCGAAGATCGTCTCGAGCAGGGCAGGGGCAATGCCGCAGCCGGTGTCGGTCACGGTGATGGCGACGAAATCGCCGCTGCGGGCGGGCTGGGCACGCAGCGGCGGAATCGCATCCACCTTGCGGACCTGAATGGTCAGCTGGCCCTCGCTGTCCATGGCATCGCGGCTGTTGACGGCAAGATTCATCAGCGCGGTTTCGAATTGCGCGACGTCGGCGATTGCGAAGCAATTGAGATCGGCGATGTCGACGTCGATCCTGATCCGGGCGCCGACGAGGGGACGGATCAATTGCGCGACGGACTCGACCTGGGTGCCGACGTTGAACACCTGCGGCTTGAGCGGCTGCCTGCGGGCGAACGCCAGCAATTGTCCGGTCAGCTTGGAGGCGCGCTCCACGGTCTCGGCGATCGCGTCGATGTAGCGCCGGCGCCGCTCTTCCGGCAACTCGCGGCGGCGCAGGAAATCGGTCGCGGAGCGGATGATGGTCAGCAGATTGTTGAAATCGTGCGCCACGCCGCCGGTCAACTGTCCGACCGCTTCCATTTTCTGCGACTGGCGCAGCGCTTCTTCGCCCTGGCGGCGCTCGGTGACGTCGATGGCCTCCGGCACCGCGCCGATGACGGTGCCGTGCCGGTCGTGCAGCGGGCGCATCGCGAAATCGAAATAGCGGTCGCCGATCGGCAGCTGCAGCAGCATTTCAATCTTGACCTCTTCGCCCTGCATGACCGTGATGAAGGCGTCGCGGACGGCGTCGCGCATGCCGGAGGTCGCGGCAAACCATGGCGTTTCCCAGAACGGCTGGCCGACCACCGCGCCGGCGTCGGCGCGGATGCCGGCCAACGCCGTGCTGTTGGCATAGAGAACCTCGCCGTGTTGGTTGAGCAACGCCTGATATTGATGGCTGGTCTCGAAGATCGCCCGCATCTGGGCTTCACTGGATTCGAGCTGCGCCGTCCGCTCGGCGATCCGCATTTCGAGAATTTCGTTCAGCCGGCGCAGATCGTGCTCGGCCTGCTTGGCCGAGGTGACGTCGTGGGCAACGCCGATGAAGCCGATGTGCTTGCCGGTTGGATCCCAGCGCGGCTGGGATTCCGAGCGCAGCCACCGCCATTCGCCGTCGGCGCGCTGGTAGCGGGCCTCCAGCACGAACGGCTTGAGCGATGCTTCGCCTGCGACGGATTCCTGGACAACGCGGGCCGCGTCGTCCGGATGCAGCCTTTTGCGCCAGTCGAACACGATAGCTTCCTCGAACGGCAGTCCAAGGAAATCGACATAGGCCTGGTTGGCGAAGGAACGCGTGCGGTCGAGCTTGGTAACCCAGATCGGCACCGGCGCGCTGTCGGCGATCAGGCGAAAGCGCTCCTCGCTTTCACGCAAGGTTTCTTGCGCCAGCATTTGAGCGGTGACGTCGCAATCCGCGCCGACCAGGCGCAGCGCGCGGCCGTCGGCCTCACGCTCGATCTTGGCGACGACGCGGATCCAGCGGACCGCGCCGTCGTTCGGCCGCACGATGCGGTATTCGGCCGAATAGTCCTCGCTCTGGCTTTTCAATACGCCGAACAAATGTTGGACCGTTCGCTCGCGATCCTCGGGATGGATTCGACTGACCCATTCCTCGTAGGTCTCGTTGGCCGCCTCGGGCGGCAACCCGTGAACGAGAAGATATTCGGGGGAGCGGCGGTTCTTGACGCCGTCACGGAAATCGATTTCGAGACCGCCGACGCCGGCGATGCGCTGGATCCGCGCCAACTCCGCTTCGCGCTCCTGCAAAGCACGATGAGCTCTGTCGCGCTCATCAGCGATTTCCTGCAGATCTTGTCGCAAGCGTTCGGCGGCGGCGACTTCAGGCAGGAGGTTCGTCGTGTCGGAAGGTGTCATGCGTGCCGGCAACCTCTGGCGGCACTTTCACACAAGAGCCGGCGCGTTAGCCAGCCTCATTTGCTCTTGGTGGTTGACCGGCAGTTATAGGCCCTGCGGAACCCGGCGGCCTGCGCATCTTCTTCGGAACAGAACCAGCGATCCGGCCTGGTCAGTCCCGGGTAGGAGCGGCATGCCTGCAGATGGTAGATGCCAAGGTTCCCGGTGACGCGCGCGCGTACCGCGTACTTGCCTTTGATGTTGCAATTCGCCGGCATCACGAGATCCTCGGGGAACAGCGCCTCGCGGATTTCGCGATCGCGATCGGCGCGGCACGCGGCGCCGAGCAGGGGGGCGTCTTTCTTCCCGGCGCGGAACTCGCGCGGTGCGACGAAGCAGCCTTTCCAGAGTCCCTGGCGGTCGTCCTTGGCGCGGGCTTCGTCCACCGTGAAGCGCCCGCTGGCGGAGGCCTCGACATTCAGGGCAAATCCCTTGCGGACCAGCAACTGGCTGAGACTGGTGGTGTCGCCCTCGATCTTGCACACGCCAATGCGTCGCTTCTTGTAGACGGGATCGGGACCCAGATCGTCGCAGCGGACTTGTTTGCCGCCGATCAACTTGGTCAGTTGATCGCGCGCTTCGATCCCGCAGGTCCAGCTATCGGCGTGTTCGTCGATGCAGAGCTGATCGGCAGCCGGGACATCGATGCCGTCGAGGCGGTAGGTGACATTACCGAACTGAAGGGTGCTGCCATCCCGCACGATGGCAGTGGCAGCCAAACTCTGGCTGGCTGGAACGACAATCGACAGCAACGCCGCAACCAGAAGAATTCGTGACCGCATCTGATTCATTTCAAGTCAATTCCACACCCGCCGCAGCCTTCTAGCATAAGCTGACGTGATTGAACCAAGATGCCGGCGCTAATGGCGCAAGCGAAACATGTTGGGGAAAGCCGTGAGCGCGGTTGCGACCAGACGACAACGGCCCATTGACTTCATAGGAACAAAATAAGAACATGGACCGTCTCGCTCAACACGGATTAAGCTCATGTCGTCCTCTTCACAGCCGAAGTCCGAAGAGAACGACGAGCTGGAAGCCGCTGTAGATCAGGCGATTTCTGCCTGTGGTGGGGACATGAGGGCGACGATCCGCGCGTTGATCGTGGCCAACGACTACCTGGAATCCGAGGTCGGCGAGCTGATGAAAGCGGTATCCCGCGCCTATGCGCGGGGCCGCTTCAACTCCTATTCCGGCTGAATTACCGCCGGGCGGCACCGCGAAGCCGGTACGAGACCGTTGCCTCCATCGATTTTTGCTGTACGACGGGTGTGTTACCCGCGTCCCGCATGTCTCATTGCGGGGGAGGATCCCGCCCAAAGCTCAAGCAAGAAGAACATGTTCAAGAGAATTCTGATCGCAAATCGCGGCGAGATCGCCTGCCGGGTCATCAAGACTGCGCGCCGAATGGGGATCGAGACGGTCGCGGTGTATTCCGAAGCGGACCGCGATGCGCTCCACGTCGAAATGGCGGATAAGGCCGTGCTGATCGGCCCGCCAGCGGCGGCCGAGAGCTATCTGTTGATCGACCGGATTATCGATGCTTGCCGCAAGACCGGGGCAGAGGCCGTGCATCCCGGTTATGGCTTTCTTTCCGAGCGCGAGGCGTTTCCGCGCGAGCTCGCCAAGGCCGGCATCGTCTTCATCGGCCCCAATCCCGGCGCCATTGCCGCGATGGGCGACAAGATCGAATCCAAGAAGGCCGCCGCGAAGGCCAAAGTCTCGACCGTGCCGGGACATCTCGGTGTGATCGATGACGAAAAGCACGCCGTGAAGATCGCTGACGAGATCGGCTATCCCGTGATGATCAAGGCCTCTGCCGGCGGCGGCGGCAAGGGCATGCGGATCGCGCATTCGAAGAAGGAAGTCGCCGAGGGATTCAACCTCGCCAAGGCGGAAGCGAAATCCTCGTTCGGCGACGACCGCGTCTTCATCGAAAAGTTCATCGTCGATCCCCGCCACATCGAGATACAGGTGCTCGGCGACAAGCATGGCAATGTGATCCATCTCGGCGAGCGCGAATGCTCGATCCAGCGCCGTAACCAGAAGGTCATCGAGGAAGCGCCGTCGCCGCTGCTCGATGAAACCACCCGCCGCAAGATGGGTGAGCAGGCGGTGGCACTGGCGAAGGCGGTGCATTACGATTCGGCCGGCACCGTCGAATTCGTCGCCGGCCAGGATAAGAGCTTTTACTTCCTGGAGATGAACACCCGTCTGCAGGTCGAGCATCCCGTCACCGAACTGGTCACGGGCATCGACCTGGTCGAGCAGATGATCAGGGTCGCGGCCGGCGAGAAGCTTTCCATCGCTCAGAAGGACGTCACGCTGACCGGCTGGGCCGTGGAATCGCGCGTCTATGCCGAGGATCCGTTCCGCAACTTCCTGCCGTCGATCGGCCGGCTGGTGAAATATCGGCCGCCGGCGGAAGCGAGCCAGGACGGCGTCACCATCCGCAACGACACCGGCGTGCAGGAGGGCGGCGAGATCTCGATCCATTACGATCCGATGATTGCCAAGCTCGTGACGCATGCGCCGTCACGAGCCGCCGCGATCGAGGCACAGGCCACGGCGCTCGACGCGTTCTACGTCGACGGCATCCGGCACAACATTCCGTTTCTGTCGGCGCTGATGAACCGTCCGCGCTGGCGCGAAGGCAAGCTTTCCACCGGCTTCATATCAGAGGAATTTCCAAAGGGGTTTTCGGCGCATCCGCCGGAAGGCGAGATCGCGCGCCGGCTGGCCGCCGTGGGCGCCGCGATCGATCATGTGCTCGGCGAGCGCAAGCGCCAGATTTCCGGTCAGTTGACCGGCCGCCTGGTGCAGCGTGAACGCCGCCGCGCGGTGTGGCTCGGCCGCGACGAAATCGCGCTGGATGTAGCACGGGAGGCCGACGGCATTGCGGTGCGTTTCATCGGCGCCGATGGCCTGCCGGGCAATCCGCACAACCTGATTTCGAGCTGGACGCCGGGCGAGCCGGTCTGGCACGGCACCATCGACGGCCACTTGGTCGCAATGCAGGTGCGCGCAATTCCGAACGGCTTCCGCCTCGCGCACCAGGGCTTTGAAGTTGCAGTCAACGTCTTCACCGAAAGCGAGGCTGCCGCCGCGCGGCTGATGCCGGTGAACTCGGCGGCCGACGCCGGCAAGAAGCTGCTGTGTCCGATGCCGGGGCTCGTGGTGTCGATTGCGGTCGCCGAAGGCCAGGAGGTCAAGTCGGGCGAGACATTGGCCGTGGTCGAGGCGATGAAGATGCAGAACGTGCTGCGCGCCGAACGCGACGGCACCGTGAAGAAGATCCATGCCGCGGCCGGCGCGACGCTAGCGGTGGACGCGCTGATTTTGGAGTTTGCGTAGACGCAACCCCGTCATTGCGAGCGCAGCGAAGCAATCCGTCATGCGGCAAAAGGAATTGCTTCGTCGCTGCGCTCCTCGCAATGACGAATGAGGAGCCTCCTGATGTCTTTCCGCAAACGCCGCGAAGCCCTCCGTTCGATCCTCGCCGGCCCCGCTTGCGTCCGGCCAGGATCGGTCTATGACGCGACCTCGATCCGCATTGCCGAAGACCTCGGCTTTGAGCTCGGCATGTTCGGCGGCTCGGTGGCCTCGCTCGCGGTTCTCGGCGATCCCGATATCGCGCTGATCACGCTGACGGAGCTGGCCGAGCAGATGCGGCGGATGTCGCGCGCTTCGACACTGCCGGTATTGGTCGATGCCGACCACGGCTACGGCAATGCGCTCAATGTTCGCCGTACCGTGCATGAACTCGAGGCTGCCGGCGCCGCTGGCTTGACGATCGAGGATACGCTGTTGCCGCAGGCGTTCGGGCAGGCCGGAACACAATTGATTCCGCTGGAGGAGGGCGTCGGCAAGATGAAGGCCGCGCTTGATGGCCGCAGCGATTCCTCGCTGGTTATCATGGGCCGCACCGGCGCCGTGTCCGTCACCGGCCTTGACGACGCCATTGAACGTGCAAGGGCGTATGAGGCCACTGGCGTCGATGCGCTGTTCTTCACGGGCATCAAGAGCCGGGGCGAGCTGGAAGCGATTTCCGCCGCGACGAGATTGCCGATCGTGCTCGGTGGTGCGCCCGAGGACGTGACGGCGCTGGATTATCTCGCCGGTCAGCGCGTGCGGATCGCGCTGCAGGGCCACGCACCATTCGCCGCCGCGACGCAGGCCGTCTATCAGACGCTGAAGGCGTTGCGTGAGGGAACCTCGCCGAAAAATTTGAACGGCCTTGCGTCTGCCGAGTTGACCAGCCGGGCCATGCGCGATGCCGAGGTAAAGGCGCGCGCCGGCGCATTTCTCGGGTTAAAGAATAAATGAGCGATGCAATTCGTCATGTCACGATAAGCGGCCGGGTGCAGGGCGTCGGCTATCGCGCCTGGGTCGACGACACGGCACGGGCGCGCGATCTCGAAGGCTGGGTGCGCAACCGCAGGGACGGCCGTGTCGAGGCGGTATTCGCAGGTCCCGAGGAGCCGGTGACCGCAATGATCTCGGCTTGCCGGCGAGGGCCGTCATCGTCCCTGGTCGAGGCGGTACAGGACGACGCCGGCAATCCCGAAATGCTGAAGCTGCGGCGGGCAGGCGAGCGGTTCTCGGTGCTGCCGACGATATAGTTCTGCTAGCTAATGCGTCCGTTCGCCCGGCGCGAACTCGCCATCGTGCTGGATGGAGGCGCTGTCGACATATTGCAAGTCGACTGAGGAATACACGATGCTGCGATTGCGGCCGAGGCGCTTTGCCTCGTAGAGGGCGGTGTCGGCTTCCCCCACCAGCGCAGCCTCGTCGATTGTCGAACGGGTTTTTGCGGCTACCCCTGCGCTGATGGTGATGTAGCCTCGGCTCGAGGCTGTGTTCGGAATGCCGAGCGCCCGAACCGTCAGGCGGATAGCTTCAGCAACCTTCAATGCATGGTCCTCCGAGCTGTTCGGCAGCACGACGGCGAATTCCTCGCCGCCATAGCGCGCGGACAGGCCTGACGTGTTGTCGGTCGCATTGCCGATGGCCTTTGCAACCGCCCGCAGGCAACGGTCGCCGGCCTGATGCCCGTAGGTGTCGTTGTAGCCCTTGAAATTGTCGATATCGAACAGCAGCACCGAAATCTCTTCGCAGGCTTCGTATTCGCGCCGCAGGAAGCCATCGAAGGTGCGGCGGTTGGTGAGCCCGGTCAGCCCGTCGGTCGCGGCAAGCTGGGTGAGGCGGCGGTTGAGTTGGGTCAGCTCATCCTCCATCCGCTTGCGTTCGGTGACATCGCGGATGACGCAGAGGAATTCCGTCCGCGCCGGGTCGCTGGTTGCGGAGGCCATCTTGAACTTGCTTTCCACCCACGCCAGCGTCCCGTCGCCTCGATAGTGGCGAAACACGACCGTGCTGACGCTATCGGCGCCGTCGATCCGGGTGGTTGCCGCTTTGACGCTCTCCCTGTCGTCGGGATGGACCAGGTCGAAGCATGACTTGCCGAGCAGGTCTTTTGGACGCAATCCCAGCACCGGCTCGGCCGATCGGGAAACGTAGCGGAGCAGGCTGTTGGCATCGATGAGGATGATGATATCGGCGATGTTGTTGGCCAGCAGGCGATAATGCGCCTCGCGTTCGCGCAGCGCACGCTCCGTCTTGCTGCGGAAGCGGAACTGCAGGGCAACCAACGCCGCCAGCATCAGGATCATGCAGAGCAGCACGCCGGCGACGATGGCGTCAGTCCGCAAGCCCTTCCACCATTCGGAAAGCAGCCAGTCTTCCGATATGGCCACCGTGACCACCATCGGGTAGTGCGGCGTCACCTCATAGCCGAGGTGCTTCACGAGACCATCGAACGGCGAGATGATCTTGTAGTATCCGACAGAGCTTTGCTTGAGATGCTTCCTGAACAGGTCGGTCTTGGAGAGATCCGTGCTCTTGTCCGACTGCGGCCAGCGCAACAGGAGCGCACCATCGCTCCGTATCAGGCTGATGCCGCCGTCGGGGCCGAGCTGGAATGTCCGGTAAAAGTTATTGAAGTAATCCTTGTCGATCGCTGCGGCGACGACCCCGCCAAAGCTGCCGTCGAGTTTGGTGATGCGTTTCGAAAGAACGATCATGGAGGATCGCTCGTCCACACGGGACTGCATCAGTTCGCTGATCCGAAGCGCGTTGTCTGGTTTGTCACGATGGTAGGCGAAATAGCTGCGATCCGAGATGGTATGGCGCGGTGTCTCCGCCAATGAGGAATAGGTCCAGTTGCCCGTGGCATCTGCGACGCCGATGTTCCGCAATTGGGGCAGCGTTTTCGCCGTTTCAGCGAGGTATCTGTTGAACCGGTCCGGATCGGGATCCCTGTATTTCAGCAAGTCGACCATCCCGCCCATCGCGATATCGACCGCCTGGATGGTGTGCGAGGCATGCTCGGAAAGCGAATGCGCGAGGTTCTGGATCTCGGACCTGCCGCTCGCCAGCGCCGCCTTCTTGGCGTCGAGTGCCTTCCAGGCCATGACGCCGAGGATGCAGGCGGTCATGACCAGCGCAAAGGCGATGACCAGGGACGTCGATGTCACCCGCCGCAGTGGCCCGCCGGGGTCTGGGGGATTTCGATGGGGCATTCCGAGCCTTGATGCCGCGCCAGACCTCGTTGCTGGCAGCTTGCGAGCGGAGCCTAAGACGCGACTGGTACTGGGCGGTTAACGGGCTGACCGGGAAAACACGGAAATACGAACCCGAGTTCCATATCGGGAACCAGGACCGACTCTTGGGAAGCTCGGTGCGGATCAGGTCGTCCAAACCGCAAGAGGCCTTGACAGTCGCACAGTAACGTCAGATATTTCTGTTATGACAGAAAAGACCGACAAAAGGAAACTCCCCGCCGTGGTCGAGCGGTTCATCCTGCACTGGGGTGATATGGGGGACGAGTGGGGCGTCAACCGCTCGGTCAGCCAGATCCACGGTCTGCTCTATCTCGCCGAGGCGCCGATGACCGCGGAGGATATCGCCGAGACGCTCGGCATGGCGCGGTCCAACGTGTCCAATTCCATCAAGGAACTGCTGGCCTGGAATTTGATCCGGCGGGTGCCGATCCTCGGCGACCGGCGCGATCATTTCGAGGCGGAAACCGACATCTGGGAAGTGGCGGCGCGGATCGCCGCCCGCCGCAAGGAGCGCGAGATCGATCCGGCCATCGATGCGCTGCGCGCCTGCGTTTCCGACGCCGCTGACGATCCGACCATCAGCCCGGTCGCGGCCAAGCGGCTGAAGGAAATGCTGGCTTTCACCGAGCTGGTCGACCGCTGGTACACGCAGATGCTGAACGTACCGCGGCCGAGGCTG
Organism: Bradyrhizobium murdochi; assembly: GCF_000472965.1. Classification (GTDB taxonomy): domain Bacteria; phylum Pseudomonadota; class Alphaproteobacteria; order Rhizobiales; family Xanthobacteraceae; genus Bradyrhizobium; species Bradyrhizobium murdochi. Next base: position 39,044 of record NZ_AXAU01000001.1, read on the forward strand.
GTCGCGCTGATCAAGCTTGGCGAGAAGATCGTCAGCTTCTTGCCGGCGGGGAAGTCCAAATAGGGGCAGAGGGGCAGAGCAGGAGCGTGTGATGGTGTCCACAAGAGTACCCAGGTTTCCCGCAACGCCTGCCTCGAACACCATCCTGCTCGACGACCACCGCTTCCACGATCTGTTGCCCGACGAGGAGTGGGGCCGACTGCCGTTGGCGATCTGGCGGCGATTTTCAAAGCGTTTTGCCGACGGCGAAACCGCTGTCTATGTCGGCACGGTGGAGGAGGCGAGTTTCAGCCGCGCCGGCTGGTGGCTGGCGCAGCTCGCGCGCGTGATCGGCGGGCCGTTTCCGCTATGCACTGAGACCGGCGTCTCGATGGCCGTGATGGTGACCGAAGATGCGGCGAGCGGCGGCCAGATCTGGACCCGCATCTGCGCGCGCAGCAACGGCTTTCCGCAGGTCATTCACTCGGCGAAACGGTTCGCCGGGCCGACCGGGCTGGAAGAATATGTCGGCTACGGCGTCAGCATGGCGTTGCGCATTGCCGTCGAGCACGAAGCCCTGGTGTTTCGCAGCGTCGGCTATTCCATGCAGATCGGGCCGTTGCGGTTGCCACTGCCGCCCTGGCTCACGCCCGGCGATCTCACCGTGACCCATTCCGACCTCGGCGGCGGCACGTTCCGTTTCACACTCGAGGTCGTCCATCCCCGCCTTGGCAGGCTCATTCGTCAGTCCGCCGTGTTCATGGAGGCCGCATCATGACGTCGTTGCTTTGGATTCTGATCGCCATTCAGGTCGTGATGGGCGTGTTCGACACGTTCTACCACCATGAGCTGACCGAGCGGCTCGCATGGCGACCATCGCAGCGCTATGAGCTGCAGCTTCATGCGTTGCGCAACATGCTCTACGCGCTTTTGTTCCTGGTGCTGGGCTGGTTGGAAGTGCACGGCGTCTTCGCCATGCTGATCATCGTGGTGCTGGTTGCGGAAATCGTCATCACGCTGATGGATTTCGTCGAGGAGGACATGAGCCGGAAATTGCCGGCCAGCGAACGCATCAATCACACGCTGCTCGCGATCAATTACGGCGCCATTCTGGTGCTGCTGCTGCTGGTCCTGATCGGTTGGGTGGCGCAGCCGACCGGCGTCAAATCGGCTTACACAGGATGGCTCAGCCTGATCGCGGCCGCTGCGGCCTTCGGCGCCGCCCTGTGCGGGCTGCGCGACTTCACCGCGTCAAAGCGCCTTTCGCGAATGACGAGTGCGCCGGCGGCAAGCCTGGTCGAAAAACTGCCCGACCGGCAGACGGTGCTGGTCACCGGCGCTACCGGCTTCATCGGTAGCCGCCTGGTGGCAGGCCTGAGCGGCGCGGGGCATCAGGTGATCGCGCTGGTGCGCAGCCCCGCCAAGATCGAGATGCTGCCGCCGCCGATCACGCTGATCACGAGCCTCGGCCAGCTTCCGGCCGACACCCGTATCGATGCGATCGTCAATCTCGCGGGCGAGCCGATCGGCAACGGTCTGTGGACCGAAGCCAAGCGCCGCAAAATCCTGGATTCCCGCATCAACATGACCGGCGATGTCATTCGCCTGATCGCGCGGCTCGAACGCAAGCCGGCGGTGCTGGTCTCGGGTTCGGCGATCGGCTGGTACGGGCTCTGGCAGGATCAGGTGCTGACGGAATCGGCCAAGTCGCATGCCTGTTTCAGCCATGAACTCTGCGACGCCTGGGAGAAGGCGGCGCGTCCAGCGGAAGAACACGGCGTGCGGGTGGTCTACTTGCGGATCGGCCTCGTGATCGGCACCGACGGCGGCTTCATCACGCGGATGCTGACGCCATTCGAGTTCGGTCTCGGCGGGCCGCTCGGTTCGGGCCGGCAGTGGATGTCGTGGATCGAGCGCGACGACCTGATCCGCCTGATCGCCCATGTCATCGCGCGTCCAGAAATCTCAGGACCGGTCAACGCGACGGCGCCGATCCCGGTCACCAACCTGAAATTCACCGAAGAGCTCGGCCGAAGGCTGCGCCGGCCTGCGGTGTTCCGCATCCCCGGCGGGCTGTTGCGGCGTGTCGGTGGCGATTTCGCCAATGAATTGCTGCTGGGCGGCCAGCGCGTGTTGCCGAACAAGGCGCTCAGCAACGGTTTTGTGTTCCGGCACGAAACGCTGCGCAGCGCCTTCGAGGCGATCTTGTGAGGAGGGCAGTGGCCCACCAGCCGGCCATCACCGCGGCAGTTTCGCGATCGCCTGGCTGAGCTCGTGAATTTCGTAGGGCTTGCGCAGAATCGGAAAGTCGCCGCGCACATTCCGCGCGGAATCGCTATAGCCGCTGGTCAGGAGGATCGGCAGCCCGGGTCTGACGGCTTTCAAATGGCGCGCCAGACCGAGGCCGTCCATTTTGCCGGGCATCACGATGTCGGAGAAGACGAGGTCTATCCCGTCGAGTTCGATTTCGCGCAACGCGGCTTCGGCGCTCGCTACCCTGCGCACGGTATAGCCGAGCTGTTCGAGCAGGCCGGTGCTGACGGCTGCGACATCAGGATTGTCCTCCACCAGCAGCACGGTGCCGCTTCCGCCGGTTTCGACCGCGTCGACATCCCCGGCAGCGTCAGCGGCCTGCTTTCGCGGCAGCAGGATCGTGAATTTCGTGCCCTTGCCGAGCTCGCTCGCCACCCTGACCGTTCCCCCGGCCTGATGGGCGAAGCCGTGAACCTGCGATAGTCCGAGACCCGTGCCCTTGCCGATCGGCTTGGTGGTGAAGAAGGGATCAAAGATCTTGCCGAGCACATCGGGCGCGATGCCGGTGCCCGTATCTTCCACCGAGATCGCGACATATTCGGTATCGGCCCCGCCGGCGGTCTCGTTGCGCGCCGATATCGTGATGACGCCGCCGCCGGTCATGGCGTCGCGCGCGTTGATGACGAGGTTGAGCAGTGCCGTCTCGAACTCGGTGACGTCGACCATCACCGGCCAGACGCCCGGGTCGACGTCGAGCTGCAAGGTCACTGCGCTGCCGACGCCGCTGTCGAGCACCTCGCGCATCGCATCGATCTGCCCGGCGACGTCGACGGCCTGCGGATTGACGCTCTGCCGCCGCGCGAATGTCAGCAACTGGCTGGTGAGGGAAGCGCCGCGTTTGGTCGCTCGTTCGATCGCCGATAGCGCCCGCAGGCACCTGGGATCGTTGCCCACCGCTTTCTCCAACGTGTGAAGGCTGCCGCTGACGATCATGAGAAGATTGTTGAAATCGTGCGCAACGCCGCCGGTCAGTTGGCCGAGTGCATCGAGCTTCTGCGATTCCGCGAGCTGCTGGTGCATCCGTTCGAGCTTGAGCTGAGCTTCGCGGCGCTCGGTAATGTCGCGAGTGATCTTGGCGAAGCCGACGAGCTTGCCGTCCTCGTAAATCGGGTCGATGACGACGCTGGCCCAGAAGAACGTGCCGTCCTTGCGAACGCGCCAGCCATCCTCCTCGTAGCGGCCATGTTCCCGCGCAATGCGCAAGGCGCGAAGCGGCTTGCCATTCGCGCGGTCGACGTCGGTATAAAAGCAGGAAAAATGCTGTCCGATGATTTCGGCGGGGGCGTAGCCCTTGATCCGCTGGCCGCCGATGTTCCAGCTCGTGATGATTCCGGCCGGATCCAGCATGTAAAGCGCGTAGTCGGAAACGCCTTCAACCAAGAGTCGGAAATTGCGTTCGCTTTCGAATAGATCCCTTTGCTGTCGCTGATCTTTTGTCGACATCCGACCTGCCCATTTAACTGGCGCAAACGCTTGTCCTGCCGATTGGTTCCACGGTGGGTGGGCTTTTTAACGAAATGGTGGGTTACCGCGCTGCGGCCACGCTTCTGAACGTCGCCGCCAATATCCGCAGCGCTGCGAGCTTGGCTGGGTCGCTAACCTTCGAGTGCAGCATCACCTTCGAGCAAGCGAGCCGCGGCAGCCCTTCGGCCGGCCCGATATCGACCAGGCCCGGTGGCGCGATCCGGCGGGCCAGTGGCGCTACCGCGAGGCCGGCCAATGCCGCGGCGGCCACGGCGGTGACGCCGCCGCCGACAAAGCTCTCGCTCCAGGCAATGCCGGCCTTGTCGAGGGCACGGACCGCGAGCGCGCGTACGCCGCAGGGCGGTGCCAGCATCGCCAGCGGCAGCGTCTCGCCGCGGCGCCAGGCGAGACTTTTGGCGGCAAACCAGCCGAAGCCATCTTCAGTCAGCTTCTCGCCACCGCGGCGGCTGCCTTCCTGGCGAACCACCACGGCATCGAATTCGCTGGCATCGTAGGCGTCGAGCATCTGGCGCGAGAAGCCGATAGTGACGGAGAGCGCCAGTTGCGACGACACCGCGTGCAGCCGTTCGAGCAGCGGCACCAGTTCGGGCCCTGCGGCGTGATCGGAGATCCCCAGCGACAGTTGCGGACGCGCGGGCTTGTCGCCCGACAACGCACGGTCATGCGCCTCGATCAAAGCGCGTGCGTGCGGCAGGAACGCAGCGCCCGCGGTGGTCAGCGCGACCGCCCGCGGCGAGCGCTCGACCAGCCGCCGGCCGACCACGCTTTCCAGCCGCTGCAGCTTCATGCTGATGGCAGCCTGCGTCGTACCAACCGCTTCGGCAACGCGCGTGAAACTTTGCAGTTCGGCGACCAGGAGGAAGGCCTGCACCGTATCGATATCCAGCGTGCTCATGGCATCATCAACATCTCTTATCATTGTTATGAATAAAGATAAGATATCAAAATGATAGCCGCGGGTCTAGCTAAGGGAAGCGCAATGCCAGCGCGCCCGCTCAAGGAGAACGACCATGCCGCTCATCACCGTCACCTATTCCAGCGTCCGCGAGGCCCCGTCGCTGAAGGCCGAGATTGCGTCCGCTGTCAGCGATCTCACCGCGCGAATCCTGCGCAAGGATCCGAAGGTTACTGCCGTCATCGTGAAGTCGGTCGATGCCGCCGACTGGTTCGCCGGCGGCAAATCGCTCGCCGAGCACAGCCTCGCCAGTTTCTGGCTCGACGTTCACGTCAGCGAGGGCACCAATACCAAGGACGAGAAGGCAGCCTATCTCGCCGCGCTATTCCAGCGCATGGGCGAACTGCTCGGGCCGCCGCATGAAGAGAGCTACGCCCATGTCGACGAAGTGAAGGGCGATGCTTACGGCTTCGGCGGACTCACCCAGGAGCGCCGCTACATCGCCGGCCAGCTCGAAGTCGCGCCGCGGAAAGCTGCCGCGTGAAGATCGCCCGACGAGCGGACGGCGCGCGCGGCGCCGTCCGCTCGGTTGCTGCTAGCGGACGGACGCAGGGCTGGTTGCCAGCGGCGCGTGATGGTCGCCGAATGCAAGTCCGCGTCCGAGCGACCAGTCGACCGGCGCATTTTCAGTCAGCGCGACCATGATGTCGTCTGCGGAAAATCCGGCGCCGACGGCCCGATCCACAATCCGCCGAAACAGATTTTTCTTCTGATCGACCGTGCGCCCTGCGAGAAACAAAATCTCGATGATCGACGCATCCGGTGTGCGCGCGACATCCGGGAACGTCGGGTCAATGAACATCATTTCGCGTGCGTAGGTCGAAACGAGCTGAAACCGCTCCTCGGGCGGCACGCCGCAGGTCTCGACGAGACCCTCGTGCACGGCGTCGGCAAGGGCGCGAATTCTGGCCGATGCAAGATGGGCCGGAACGGCGATGCGGGCGAGGGGCATGGGAAAATCTCCAAATTGTTGGGAGCTCCGTCCTATTCATGCTAGGAAAAGAGATAAACTCTCGATTTTGCGAAACACTGATACTGAAAAATCATGAATATGCTGATGCATCCGATGTCAGACCTCGCGGTTTTCGTCCGAACGGTCGATCTGGGGAGTTTCGCGGCCGTGGGCGCTGAGATCGAGCTGACCGCTTCCGGCGTCTCACGCATCGTGACGAGACTGGAGCGCCGCATCGGCGTCAAACTGCTGCATCGGACGACGCGGCGGCTGGTGCTGACGCAGGAAGGCGAGACGTTCCTCGCCCATGCAAGAAGCATCCTGGCTGCGGTCGAGGCCGCCGAAGCCGATGTCGCCTCGGTTCATGGACGTCCGCGCGGCCCGCTGCGGATCAACAGCGGCACCGCGTTTGCAAGACACCGGCTTGCGCGACTGCTGCCGCAGTTCATGGACCAGTTTCCGGAAATCGCGGTCGAGCTTTCGGTGAGCGATCACCGCATCGATCCAATCGCCGACCAGGTCGACGTCACGATTCGGGTCGGCCCGCTTGGCGACAGCGAGCTGATCGCGGTTCGCCTAGGTGAAGTCAGGCGCGTCATCGCCGGCAGCCCGCGATATCTGAAGCGCTATGGCATTCCCAAACAAGCCGCCGATCTCGCCCGACACAATTGCCTGCAGCTCAGCGGCTTCTCGCGGCTCGCGCAATGGCCGATGTTCGAGCAAGGCAAGCGGATCATGGTGCCGGTGAAAGGATCGATCCGCTCTGACAGCGCCGATTTCCTTCTCGACCTCGCGCTGGCCGGCGCCGGTCTGGTGCGGTTTGGCGACTTTCTGGGGGAGGCGGCCGTGAAGGATGGCCGGCTGGTGCCGGTGCTGTCGCACTGCCACGATCCCGATCCGCAACCGATCACGGCCCTGATCCTGCCGGGGCGGCAAACCATCCCGCGGGTTCAGGCCTTTGTTGATTTCCTCAAGGCGAGCGTTTGACGGCGGTCAGACAGCCGCTTCCCGCGCGCACTCGCGCTCGTGGCGCGACGCCGGTGTCGCGGCGCCCGCCGAACGGCTCTCCGCTTCACACGATCAGCACATCCAGCACGGCCGCGGTTGCTGCGACAAGTGCGAGCGCAATCACGGTGGCTCGCCAAAGTAGTTGTTGCCGCGCCGCGCCGCGATCGTGGAATGCCAGCCAGTCGCGAACGAATCCGGCGGGAATGTTCATCGTGACGCTAAGCCTGGTCGGATGATGCAGTTCGTGATCTGCGAACATGGCGCGCACGTTTGCCACGCCCAGTCGGTCAAGTGCGCAATTCCATTCCCAGGCGTGCGTGCTGTTGGTCCACCGGTTCTCGAAGGGAAGCCTGTGCGACATCATCGCGACCTCCGCTGTTCACCGCCTGCCTCTGATATGTGGCCGCACTCGCCGTGGCGGAAGACCTCAAGGGAGAGCGGCGATAGAAACGGGCATCCGATCGACAGTTTCAGGCCGTTGCCGCGGGCAGGTCTGCCATGGTCGTTCCGAACACTTCCTGGAACGCCCGCCGGAGCGCGATGTCGACGTCTTCCATCGCCACGGGCAGGCCGAGGTCCACGAGTGAGGTGACCCCGTAACGCGGGTCGGCGACGCCGCAGGGGACGATGGCGGAAAAATGCGAAAGCTCCGGCTCGACATTGATGGCGATGCCGTGAAACGACACCCAGCGCCGCAAGCGCACGCCGATCGCAGCGATCTTGTCTTCGTGACCGACACCCTTGTCCGGCCGCCTGACCCAGACGCCGACACGATCCTCGCGGCGCTCGCCGCGCACGTTGAAGGCATCGAGCGTGCGGATGATCCATTCTTCGAGGCCGGCAACATAGGCGCGCACGTCCGGCCGACGCCGCTTGAGGTCGAGCATCACATAGGCCACCCGCTGGCCGGGACCGTGATAGGTGAGCTGTCCGCCGCGGCCGGTGGTGAACAGCGGGAAGCGCGGCTCGAGCAGGTCGTCCTGCCTGCCGCTGGTGCCGGACGTATAGAGCGGGGGGTGCTCCAGGAGCCAGACCAGTTCGGTCGCCTTCCGCTCGGCGATCTCGGCCGCGCGGGCCTCCATGGCGGCCACGGCTTCGGGATAGGGCACCGGTTCCGCCGAAATCCGCCATTCGACCCCGCCGCCGCCTTGGGCTTGCGCGAAGGTCGTCAAATCGAGGCTTTGGCGGTCATTAACCATTGGCTAACCATAACGTGTTCAGGTGGGAACCACACCAATTTAGTCCCTTTGGCGGTTCAGAAGTGGCCACCCTTGATAAAGTCAGCGTCGATCTCATGGTGGTGCTCGGCACCACGACCATGCCCATCCACCAGGTGATGCGGCTTTCCCGGGGCGCCATCATCGAACTGGACGCCACCGAAGCGGACGAGGTCAAGATCCTCGCCAATAACTTGCCCATTGCCTCCGGCGTGGTGCTGGTCGATCGCAACCGCATCGCGGTCGAAGTCAAGCAAATGCTGCCGAAATCCCCTGATGTCAGGTAGTTATCGGAGCGCAAAACTTCCTTGTCCCCCCATCCCTGATTTGTTACATCGCAGCCGTTGATCCGGCGGGCTGCAATCCTTCCAGCCGGTATCCCAAGCGCTCGTGGCGGAATTGGTAGACGCGCTGCCTTGAGGTGGCAGTGAGTAACATCGTGGGGGTTCGAGTCCCTCCGAGCGCACCATAAACCCACGTTTAGCCTTGAAATCGTTAAGCTTTTTTTCTGATGTTACCCGGGAATGTTACCACTCCGTTCCCGTCCGGCGTTCGCTTGCTGTTCGCCTCCGGCACCTGCAAGAAGTCATCGAGCGACTGGCTCTGATCGAACGCGACGATCTTCTCCATGCCACTGATTCCAAGCTTCTCTCGGTTTGCCTGGGCGATGTAGTGCGCGGGCATCTTTGGGTCAGTCCAACCAAACATGGCCATCATCTGGCTTTCGGTGCAGTCGGCATAAGCGGCGACCTCCGCACGGGCTTTGCGCACCCCGTGGCAGCTCTTCTTTGGTTCGTTGACGCCGGCGAGGACTGCGTATTTCTTCAACTTCGCGGCCCACGCCTTCTTGTTCATCGGCAAGACTCGGCCGCGCACAACCTTGCCTGTGAATACCTCGGCGCCAATGATCCCCGAGGCACGGGCGGCACGCAAACTTTCTGCAAACTCGGGGTGAACAGGCACCGTAACGGTGGTGTTGCCCCGGCTTTTCTCCGTTGCAATCTGCACCGCCATCTTCCGCACGATCTGTCGCAGGTGAGGGGGACCGAAACGGTGCGCGTCCCCAAGCCGCAGGAACGTGTAGTGCAGGATGTCGAACATCAGGCGGGCCTCGGTGCCAAGCGGCCACTTCGCCCGGTACATGGTCATGTCTTCGTCGGTCCACGGCACAAACCCGCCGCTTTCGCGTGAGGCCTTCGCCTTACCGGAGCGCACGCCGATCGTCGGATCATCGTCCTCGTCGAGGTGACCCTCATCGATCATCCAGCGGATCATCCCACGCAGCGCCGACAGCAGATTGCCCGCCTGAGAGGGCGTGCGCGCCTTCATCTCTGCCTTGATGACCTTGCGCGTCAGCACCGCGAACGGCTTCTCTCCATTCTCCGGTAACAAACTCTCGATCAGTCCGGTGCGTTGGAGTCGGGTCGACTCGGCCAATCCCTCGTGGCCAACACTGAGATCTCCGAGCCAGTGGTCGCTCTGCTTGTATCCGTTCCAGTACCAGCGCAGCGTGCCGGGCTGCGCCGGTGTCGTTGGCAGAGCAGGGCGCGCCTCGTTGCGCTGCTTTTGTGCGTTGATGTAGTCGCCCTCGTTGCCGAACAGCGCGATCTGAGCGGCGATCGCGATGTCAACCTCGGCCTCGAATTCGGGCGTGCCGAACTCTGCCCTAATCCGAATCTTTGGCAGCTTGTTGCGCACTTGCACGTAGTAGCGCAGTTGACCGCGTTGGCTAAGATCGGCGTAAAGATAGCGGCGCTCCGGCTGATCCGGCTTCACCGTTGCTTTGATGCGCCGCATGCGCATTACTCCTCCCAGCGCTGCAACGGCTGCTTGGTAGGCGGCGTCGAACGCTGACGTTCCGTATTCCTCGCTGATGCCGACCCGGCGCCCCTTGCGGCTCACCTTCACGTACCAACGCAGTGAGCCGGACTCGGAATAGTTAAAGTAGAGATACATTCGCCGATCCCCAGGCGCGCGGGGATCGCGTTCTTCTGTTTCAAGCATTGGCTGTCTCCGGAGACCAATGCTTGGAGTCTAACGATGCGCCGACTCCGCATCAATTGCATAAGGTGCGTTTCACCCGCTTTCGGTGCCTTTCAGGTATCGCTGCAACGCCTCTGAAGGCGTCCATATTTCGTCGCGACCATTTATGCCTCTGACTGGCGCGGCGTTCGACGTCAGCGCAATTCGAATGACGCCCTCTGCGTCGATCGTGATCGCGCTCGCGCCAGCTTCCTTAGCGGCGCGGATCGCGCGGGCAATATCTGCTTGTGTGACCTTGGCCGGGCGCCGCGGCATTACGCTCTTCCTATGGTCCATGAAATCAGCCGCTGCGAGCCCGGAGATTCCCATACGCGTCGATGTTTCGGACACATCGGGCTGATAGTGACCATAGCCGGCTCTACTAGAGCTGAATCAACGTATGCAAGACCACGAACGGCTGCGGTGAAAAGGGTGAAGACGTCTCCGTCGGGCATTCGGCTAGATTAGAGCGGAAATCGGAGGGGTAACTCGAAGAGGAGGGGATGCTCGGCTTTGCTCTTGGACCTGCTGACTACGAATCTGAGGGTTGGATGTTCGAATGGTGTCGGGCGCGCCATCTATCTTCTTCACATGTCATCGATTTTCAGAACGGTCTAAGACGCCACCAGACTAAAAATTGCGTTTAGTTTGGGATAATTTTCGCCGGCAGCTCCACTGCCTTCCATTCCGGATTGGAAGCGTGCCCGCTCCCAATCCGCCGTTGCCTGCTCGGAGAGCCCAACCGGAGCGGCGTCAGGCCGTCAAGGTCGAAGCCGCGAAGCGGGGGCGCGATAGCGCCAGCCTTTACGGCCTGACGCCGGTCCGGTTCACTGTCGTCGGTAGCAAGCGACCGCCTGCCTTATCGAACCGCATCGAACTCGCGCTTCGGTCGCCATGCGACGGGATCAGCAATCCAACGGTTGATGTCGGACTCATGCCAGCCGCTCCCGTTGACGCTGATCCTGATCTGCGGCGGGAACGTGCCCTCGGCGATCTTGCGGTAGATGGTGGACCGGGACAGCCCAGTCCGGGAAAGAACGGTTCTGAGGCGGATGATACGTTCCGGTTCGCGCATTGCCGCGCTGCCTCCTGCTGGCTATTTCTGACGGCTTCTGAGCCCAGACAGAACAAGCAGGTGCGGGCGGGCAAGAGGGTTGTTCGAATCGTGGTAGCGTGGCGTAGAGACGGCGCCAGTTGAATGGATCAAATTCCGATGCCCCGGCCTCTGCCGATGTCGAGGCCGTGGGTGAACGCCAATTCCTGGCCGAGCCGGCGGCCTGATTCGAACGCGATACCGAGATCTTTCTTGCGGTTGGCGAGGATGGATTCCAGTTGCGGATCGCGTTCGAGGCTTTTCGCCATCTCACCCATCGCCGAGCGCGTCGCCTTGTAGCCGGACACGTCGCCGGCCTGATACTGGCGTTGGCTGGTGTGGTCGAGCTGCTGCCAGCGTTCCACGAAACGGTCAGCGCGGCGGCTCGGATTGGTACGCAGTTCGGTTTCGAGCTGGAGAGCGCGGATGGCGCGGCCGGAGTTGCCCGAAGCGGCTTCACGGGCGAGTTCCGGGTTCTTCTTGTAGGCAGCTTCTGCGTCGTGCGAGCCAAAGGGCCGTACGTCCTCAAAGACCTTGCGGGCCTCCTGCAATTCCTTCACTTGCTCTGGGCTGGCCTTGCCGCCCCACTCCTGCATATCGAAGATCGCATTCACGGCTCGGGCATGACGGATGAGCGCCTTCGTGCGCGTCTTGCGCAGCGCCGCTTCCGGGTCCTCCACCACCTTGTTTTCCAGCGCTTCCCGCTCCAGCCTCCGCGCGACGTCCGGGCCACGCACAGCTTCGGCAGACAGGCGCAGGCCATCGAACATGTTGCGCACCTTCTCGGGCACGACCCTGCGCACGATTTCGGCCACGCGCTCACGGAAGGTGATGCCACGCCGCTCCGCATAACTCTGCGCCGGATCGGCACGTTCGTAGTCCGAGGCCATGTCCTTGGTCCGGTCGCGCGACAGAGTTCGGGTGAGCCGGTCCTGACCGGCAAAATCGTCGCGGCCATAATGCAGGTCCACGCGATCGCGGTGCCGCGACAGGGCAACATAGCTGCTATGGGCGTCCATGCCCGGCGTTGCCAACACATGGGCGCGGTCCACCGTCATGCCCTGGGCCTTGTGGATGGTCGCGGCATAGCCATGGTCGATTCGGCTATAGTCCTTGAGGTCGAAGCGGACGGATCGGCCATTATCGGTCTGCACAGTCATGGATTGCGCGCTGACCTGCTCGATGGTCCCGAGCGTGCCGTTCTTCACGCCAAGGCCGCGCTCGTTTTGCAGGAACATGACGCGGTCTCCGCTGGCGAAGCTGCGCCTGCCGCGCTCGACCGTCAGGCGCACGTCATCCCCCAGACCACCCGCGGCCCGCATCCGCTCGCGCGCCGCCTCGTTGAGTGCGCGGACTTCGTCGTTGGTGTGGGTGAGGATGATCCGGCTGCGCTCCGGCGCTGCCTGCCGCTCACGGTCCCAGCGGTCGATCAGATCACCGCGCGCCTGCTCGCGGGTCTGGGCCTCATGCACCATGCCGTGGGAACGGTAAGCTCCAAGCGCATTGCCGGTCCTGCCGAGCGCCAGATCGCGCGTGGCCTCGCGCTGCCAGTCCTTTCGCTGACGGCGCACTTCGCCAATTTCCGCCCCGCCGTGACGCTCGAGAATCGAGCGGAACGCCGCGCCCGCCTCGATGGATTGCAGCTGCTTGATATCGCCGACCAGCACCACCTTGGCACCGGCGTCGGCCGCATGGGACAGCACCCGCTCCAACTGGCGCGTGCCAACCATGCCCGCCTCGTCGATGACTAGGACATCGCGCGCCGTGAGCTGGTCGCGGCCCTGGTGCCAGCCATGCTCCATGCTGGCGATGGTGCGCGACGCAATGCCCGATCCGCTTTCGAGGTTTTCCGCCGCGATGCCGGAAAGTGCCGCGCCCCGGACCTCATGGCCTGCCGCTTCCCAGGCCTCGCGCGCCACGCCCAGCATCACGCTCTTGCCGGTCCCGGCATGGCCGACCACGATCCCAAGATCGCGCCCATCCGTGATATGCGCGAGCGCGTCGGCCTGCTCGCCCGAAAGGGCAAGGCCTCGCGCTTCTGCACGGGCAAGCGCGGCCTCTCTGTCTCGGTCGCGAACCTCATGGCGTTGCCGCTCGGCCATGAGTTCGACGGCACGATGAAGGCGCTGTTCCGCCTCGATCATCTCGCGGGTGGTGAACCGATCCTCGCCGCGAGCGTCCTTGCCGAGTTCGATCAGATCAAGCGCTCCGCGCATCGCGCCCATCACCTCGTTGAACTGATCGATCCCGTCGCTGTGCCGGTGCGCGAAGACAGCCATGTCGCGGCGCGTGAAGGTCGATTGCTGATGCGTGATCGCGTCCAATGCAAGCGACGGATCTCCGATGATCCGCGCGCCATTGCCGCGGGCGATCTCGCGGTGTATCTCGGCGCGGTCGGCGGCCTCGATCCCTTCGCCTTCGATACGCTGCGCCGGCGCGCCGATCTGGCTTTGCGGCTCAAGCGCGATGCCCTGCGCTTCGAGGCTCCGATGGTCGATGCGCGCATCGATGTCGAGTTCGGCCAGACGCTCATTGGCAACCTCGGCCCAACGTTCGCGCCAGCGCTCGACCATCTCCGTGCGGTTCCACTCCCGCACCTTCCGGCCAAAACCGTTCTCGTCCACCGCGCGCATGGTCAGCATGACATGGGCATGGGGTTTGGGCATGCCGTCCTCGGCCATGTCCCAATGCACATTGAGATCGGCTATCATGCCCCGACCCACGAATTCGCCCCGAACGAAGTCGCGGGCGAGTTCGATCCCCTGAGCCTGCGTGATCTCGCACGGGATGGCGAATTCGACCTCGCGGGCAAGCTGCGCGTCCTTCCTGATCTCGAAGGCTTCGACATCGTTCCAGAGCCGTTCGCGGTCGCTCCACGCCCCCGGCGCGTTCTGCGGCAGCAGTACCTCGGAATGAACGACGCCGCGCTTGGACGAAAAATCGTGGCTGCGTTCAAGCCGCTCGTCGCGCAGCCGCGTGGCCGAGCGGTAGGCGGCCGACGCTACCGCGCTGCTCCCGGCCTTGCGGCCAATGACCTTGACGTGAAGATGATAGATCGCCATCGCGATCAGATCAGTGGCACAGCGAAGCGCACGTCGGAACGACGTATAAGCGCGCCCTCCCTCGAAAAAATCTCGGGAGGGACTACCCTGTCCCAGGCCGTCCCGGCGATCTTACAGCATTACGCTCAGGTCTCGACTATTATTGCTCCATCGACATTGCTGGAGGCGACGATGCGCAAGCCGCGGGACTTTGATGCCGAACTCAAGGCACTTGGGGATAAGGCGCGTGACCTCAAGAGCCGTAAGGTGCAGCAGCTTGGCGAACTCGTCATCGCCACGGGGGCTGACACACTCACCGCCGACGAACTGGCAGGTGCGCTCATCGTGCTGGCTGAGACGAAGGATACTGGAAAGAGGGAGGCATGGGCGAAGCGCGGGGCTGGGTTCTTTCAGGGACGGTCGCGGCGAACTGCGCCAGCAGCTGACCGCAACGCTGGCGGCGCTTTGGCGCAACCGGGCAGCGCGCAACCGGCATCAGGCCGCAAGGGCGCGACATGACATGCGCACATGGCAGGTCGAGCGCCGCAAGCGCACGCGGCACCTAATCGAACTCGGTGGTCTTGTCGTCAAGGCCGGGATCGTCGATCTGACCGGCGATGACCGCACCACGATCCTCGGCGCGCTATTCTGGATCGCCGAGAAACTCAAGGGCGATCAGCGCGAACAGGCCCGCGCGCTCTGGGCCGCAAGGGGAAAGCAGGCGTTCGAGGCGGACCCGGCGGCACACAAGGGGACAGATCGAACTGTTCCAGCAGTTCGTCGTTGATGCACACATAGTCGCCCTAGACGGGCATCTTCGTGCCGTCCGCTGGGTATCTGACGCTGACCTTGTCGGTTCCTATCCTGAGGTCAACATGGGCGAACCTACCACGTTGAGGGAGCCTGGTCCGGTTTCACGGCCACCCGCCGCAGCAAGGTCTTGCGGAAGAGCTCCTGTCGATCTCCGTTCCGATTGGCTATACTGTCGAGGCCCAGCGGTGACCTCGAACGCACGATGACGATCTATCGCCTAAGGGCCGTCCTGGTGGTTTGGAAATCGACACGTGGCGGATTGCGAGCGGAGGGTTCATGCGACCGGTTAGCCTCCTCCTGACATTGAGCATTCTTCCAGGGATCGGCACGCGCCGAGCCGCTGCGAATCCATGGCACGACGCGCTACGCCAGTGAATACGAGCTCAGTGGCAGCGTTTCCGAGGGGGACTTGAACGGTCCATTGACCGTGAGGCACGTTGGCCTCTGTACGCGCGAGCGACCTTTTTGGAAAGGATATTTAACCACACAGGACGGCGTCGCAAGCAAGTTCCAGGTGTCATGTTGTCGACGTCCGATCCCTTCGAGCCAGCTTGCAGCCCGAAATGATGACGGTGCAAGCGAGAGCCGATTTGGGATTTGCACGCCATTGGTGAGCCAAAATGCCCCGCGCCGCTAGCCTTTACGACTGACGACGGCGGGGCAGTCTAGGAGAAAACGGCGAGATCGCCGAATGATGCGAAACATCGCTGTCGGGCATCATGTATAGCTACAATCGATCGATCTCGCCGCGTCTGCATTGATGTGGATCAAATGGGTTGGCGCCGGAACCGCGGGTTCAGGAGATCGGAAAAAAGTAGCGGGTCGGCGAGGCTACGCCGCAAAACCTCGAGGCCTCGTCGAGAACCGCGGCAGCGATTTCCACTAAAGAAGAACGCAACGATTCCGCCCGAGGTTTGATCCAGCGCAAAACCTATCTCTCGGGACCGTGGCGATGTGTCCTCCGACGCTTCTCGGGGGATTCACTATGGACGCCGCAGATCTACCCACCGTGCATCAGGGCCGGGCCCTCTGGCTTTCAACCATCGCCTTCACGATATGCTTCGCGGTCTGGACGATCTTCTCGATCATCGGCATCCGCATCAAGCAGGAACTGGGGCTGAACGACACCCAGTTCGGCCTGCTGGTCGGCACCCCTATCCTCAGCGGCTCTCTCATTCGCCTCCTGCTCGGCATCTGGACCGATCAGTATGGCGGGCGGCGGGTCTACACCGTGGTCATGCTCGCCGCGGCGCTCGCGACCTATCTCCTGACATGGGCGAGCAGCTATCCCGAATTCCTTGTGGCGGCGTTCTTCGTCGGTATCGCCGGCGGTTCCTTCGCGGTGGGTGTTGCCTACGTCTCGCGATTTTACCCGGCCGGCAAGCAAGGTACCGCGCTCGGCATCTTCGGCGCCGGCAATGTCGGTGCCGCCGTCACCAAGTTCATCGCGCCCTTTGTGCTGGTGGCCTATGGCTGGCAAACCGTCGCTCAGGTCTGGGCGCTGGCAATCGGCCTGATGGCCATCGCGTTCTGGTTCTTCTCGGAAGAGGACCCTGTCGTCCGTGCACGGCGAGAGAAGAACGAGAAACCGAAGAGCGCATGGCTGGAGCTCGAGTCGCTCAGGAATATTCAGGTCTGGCGTTTCGCTCTGTATTACTTCTTCGTGTTCGGCGCCTTCGTCGCGCTGGCGCTGTGGCTGCCGCAATATCTGATCAAGGTCTACGGCGTCGACATCAAGACCGCCGGCATGGTGGCTGCGATGTTCTCGCTGCCGGCCAGCGTATTCCGCGCCTATGGCGGCCACCTTTCTGATCGCTACGGCGCGCGACAGGTGATGTACTGGACGTTCCTGGTCGGCGTCGCCACGACCTTCGTGCTGTCCTATCCGCCGACCGATTATCTGGTGAAGACGGTCAATGGCACCGTCGGCTTCCATCTCGAAATGGGACTGGTGCCGTTCACGGTGATCGTGTTCGTGCTCGGCTTCTTCATGGCGCTCGGCAAGGCCGCCGTCTACAAGCACATCCCGGTCTATTATCCCAACAATGTCGGTGCCGTTGGCGGACTGGTGGGAATGATCGGCGGTCTCGGCGGCTTCGTGCTCCCGATCACGTTCGGTGCGCTCGTCGACCTGACCGGTCTGTGGACCAGCTGCTTCATGCTGCTATTCCTCCTGGTCACGGGCTCGCTTGCCTGGATGCACGTCGCGATCCGGCAGATGGAACGCGGTGTCGTTGGAGAGGCGCTGAAGAAGCTTCCCGAACTTCCCGAAATGGAAGAGATCCACAAGCCCGAGCATGTCGGCGCGCTGTCCGGGGCCGTTTTGACCGACTGGCGTCCGGAGGACAGGACCTTCTGGGAAACCACCGGACGCGCGATCGCACGGCGCAATCTCTGGATCTCGATCCCGGCGCTGTTGCTGTCGTTCGCGGTCTGGCAGGTCTGGTCAGTGGTGGTCGCGAAGCTGCCCTCGGTTGGCTTCCAATTCACCACCGCCGAGCTGTTCTGGCTGGCGGCACTGCCCGGCATCTCCGGCGCCGTGCTGCGAATCTTCTATTCCTTCATGGTGCCGATCTTCGGCGGAAGGCTGTGGACCACGCTGGCGACCTGGTCGCTGCTGATCCCGGCCCTCGGCATTGGTTATGCCGTGCAGAATCCGTCGACGCCTTACCCGGTGTTCCTGGCGCTGGCGCTGCTGTGCGGCTTCGGCGGCGGCAATTTCGCCTCGTCGATGGCCAACATCTCCTTTTTCTTTCCGCGGTCGGAGAAGGGCAATGCGCTCGCGCTCAATGCCGGTCTCGGTAATCTCGGTGTCTCCACCGTGCAGTTCGTGGTGCCGATCATCATCACGGCCGGCGTGTTCGGCTGGTTCGGCGGGGATCCAGCGATGGTCACCAGCGGAACGCAGACGTCACGGCTGTGGCTGCAGAACGCCGGCTTCATCTGGGTGCCGTTCATCGTCGCCAGCGCGTTCGCAGCGTGGTTCGGCATGAACGACATCGCCTCCGCCAAGGCCTCGTTCGCCGATCAGGCGGTGATCTTCCAGCGCAAGCACAATTGGATCATGTGCTGGCTCTATACGGGGACCTTCGGCTCCTTCATCGGTTACTCCGCTGGCTTCCCGCTGCTCGCCAAGACCCAATTTCCGGCGGTCGACGCGCTACCGTTCGTCTTCCTCGGGCCCTTGGTCGGCGCGCTGTCACGCTCGGCGACGGGGTGGATATCAGACAAGTGGGGCGGGGCGCGCGTTACCTTCTGGGTGTTCATCCTGATGATGTTCGGCGTGCTCGGCATCCTCTATTTCATCGGCATCAAGGACCAGCCGGGCGCATTCTGGGGCTTCTTTGCGATGTTCCTCGTCCTGTTCTTCGCAACGGGGGTGGGCAATGCATCGACGTTCCAGATGATCCCGAACATCATGCGCAAGGAAATGGACCGGCTGATGCCGACCGCTGACGCCTTGGCCCGCCAGCGCCAGGCCGAAAAGGAATCGGCCGCCATCACCGGCTTCACCTCGGCGATCGCGGCCTTCGGCGCCTTCTTCATCCCGAAGTCCTACGGGACCTCGATCGATCTCACCGGCGGCGTCCAGGGCGCGCTGTGGGGGTTCTTCATCTTCTACGTGATCTGCGTCGTGGTCACTTGGGCCGTTTATTCCCGCAAGGGCGGCCTGCTCCATGACGTCGAGCGCACGCCCCGCATTTCACCCGTCACACAACCCGCCGAATAAGGAAGCGAACGATGAGTCATTTTCTCGACCGGTTGTCGTTCTTCACGCGCGCCAAGGCTGAATTCGCCGGTGGACATGGCGTGATGACCACCGAAGACCGTTCCTGGGAGGACGGCTACCGGAAACGCTGGCAGCACGACAAGATCGTGCGTTCGACGCACGGCGTGAATTGCACAGGCTCGTGCTCGTGGAAAGTCTACGTCAAGGGCGGCATCGTCACCTGGGAGACGCAACAGACCGACTATCCGCGTACGCGGCCCGATCTGCCCAATCACGAGCCGCGTGGCTGTGCGCGAGGCGCGAGCTATAGCTGGTATCTCTACTCGGGTAATCGGGTGAAATACCCGCTGGTGCGCTCGCGATTGCTCAAACTGTGGCGCGAGGCACGGGTGCTGATGACGCCGGTGGCGGCATGGAAGTCGATTGTCGAGGATCCCAAGAAGCGTGCTGCCTACGTGCAGAAACGCGGGCTTGGCGGCTTCGTCCGTGCCAGTTGGGCCGAGGTCAACGAAATCGTGGCCGCGGCGAACGCCTATACCGCCAAGACTTACGGGCCGGACCGCGTGTTCGGGTTCTCGCCGATTCCGGCGATGTCGATGGTTAGCTACGCGGCAGGCGCCCGCTATCTGTCGCTGCTCGGTGGTGTCTGCATGTCGTTCTACGACTGGTACTGCGACCTGCCGCCGGCCTCGCCGCAGACATGGGGCGAGCAGACCGACGTTCCCGAGAGCGCCGATTGGTACAATTCCGGCTTCCTGATCCTGTGGGGATCGAACGTCCCGCAGACCCGCACGCCGGATGCGCACTTCTATACCGAGGTCCGCTACAAAGGCGCCAAGAGCGTCGTGATCAGCCCGGACTATTCGGAAGCCTCGAAATTCGCCGATCTCTGGGTCTCGCCGAAGCAGGGTACCGACGCGGCCCTGGCGATGGCGATGGGCCACGTCATCCTGAAGGAATTCCATATCGACCGTCAGGCCAAATATTTCAACGGCTACGTACGCCAGTACACGGACATGCCGATGCTGGTGCGGCTGGTGAAGCAGGGCGATCATTATGTTCCCGAGCGCTTCCTGCGCGCGTCCGACTTCGTCAAGAGAATGGGGGAGGCTAATAATCCGGAATGGAAGACGGTCGCTTATGACGAGACCTCCGGCGAGATCGTCGTGCCCAAGGGTTCGGTCGGTTTCCGCTGGGGCGAGAAGGGGAAATGGAGCCTGGAGGAGAAGGCTTCCGGCAACCAGGATACCAGGCTCCGCCTGTCGCTGAGCGACATCAAGGACGGCAGCTCGCCGGTCGGCTTCCCTTACTTCGGAAACCGCGAGCACGACCAGTTCGCAGGCACTGATCATCCTGATGTGCTCAAGCGCAACGTGCCGACCAGGACGCTGCAACTGGCCGACGGCGAAACGGTCGTGGCCTCGGTGTTCGATCTGTTCCTCGCCAATTACGGCGTCGATCGCGGATTCGGCGGCGAGAACATCGGCAAGACCTACGACGATCTCGAGCCGTATACGCCGGCCTGGGCGGAAAGGATCAGCGGCGTGCCGCGCGACCAGATCATCACGGTGGCGCGCGAATTTGCGCTCAATGCCGAGAAGACCGGCGGGCGTTCCATGATCATCCTCGGCGCCGGGCTGAACCATTGGTACCACATGGACATGAACTACCGCGGCATCATCAACATGCTGGTGATGTGCGGCTGCATCGGGCAGTCCGGCGGCGGCTGGTCGCATTATGTCGGCCAGGAGAAGCTACGGCCGCAGTCCGGCTGGACACCGCTGGCGTTCGGCCTCGACTGGGGCCGTCCGCCCCGGCAGATGAACTCGACTTCAGCGTTCTACGCGCACACCGACCAGTGGCGTTACGAGACGCTCGACGTCAGCGAGATCCTGTCGCCGATGGCGCCTGCTGGTCCCTGGGACGGCGCGTTGATCGACTACAACGTGCGCGCCGAGCGAATGGGATGGTTGCCGTCGGCGCCGCAACTGCAGACCAATCCGCTGGAAGTCTCCAAGCGAGCCGTGGCGGCGGGGCTAGAGGATAAGGACTATGTCGCCAAGTCGCTGAAGTCGGGCGATCTGCAACTGTCTTGCGAAGATCCTGATAACCCGAAGAACTGGCCGCGTAACCTTTTCGTCTGGCGCTCGAACCTGCTGGGTGCATCGGGCAAGGGCCACGAATATTTCCTCAAGCATCTGCTCGGTACCAAGCATGGTGTGATGGGCAAGGACCTTGGCGAGCACGGCCTGAAGAAACCGATGGACGTGAAGTGGCACGAAGAGGCGCCGGAAGGAAAGTTGGACCTGCTGGTCACGCTCGATTTTCGGATGTCCACCACCTGCATGTATTCGGACATCGTGCTGCCGACGGCGACCTGGTACGAAAAGAACGATCTCAACACGTCGGATATGCATCCGTTCATCCACCCGTTGTCGGCGGCGGTCGATCCGGTTTGGGAGTCGCGCAGCGACTGGGACATCTACAAGGGCATCGCGGAAGCCTTTTCGCGGGTGGCGCCAGAAGTTCTCAGCGTCGAAAAGGACGTCGTGCTGACGCCGATCATGCACGACACGGCCGGCGAGATCGCGCAGCCGTTCGACGTCAAGGACTGGAAGAAGGGCCAGATCGATCCGATCCCCGGCAAGACCATGCCGGCGGTCACGGTGGTCGAGCGCGACTATCCGAACCTCTACAAGCGCTTCACCTCGCTCGGGCCGTTGATGAACAAACTCGGCAATGGCGGCAAGGGCATGAGCTGGAATACCGACCATGAGGTCGACCTGCTCAAGAAGCTCAACGGCGTCGTGACCGAGGAGGGTGCAAGCAAGGGCCTTGCCCGTATCGACAGCGCGATCGACGCCTGCGAGGTCATCCTGAGCCTTGCGCCGGAGACCAATGGCGAGGTTGCGGTCAAGGCCTGGGCTTCGCTCGAGACCTTCACCGGGCGGGAACACACCCATCTGGCGATTCCGAAGGAGGACGAGAAGATCCGCTACCGCGACGTGGTCGCGCAGCCGCGCAAGATCATTTCCTCGCCGATCTGGTCCGGCCTTGAATCGGAGAAGGTCTGCTACAATGCCGGTTATACCAACGTCCACGAACTGATCCCGTGGCGGACGCTGACTGGCCGGCAGCAGCTCTACCAGGATCATCTGTGGATGCGCGCCTTTGGCGAAGGGTTCTGCGTCTACCGGCCGCCGATCGATACAAAGACGGTAAAGCCGGTGATCGACCGCAAGCCGAACGGCAACGCGTCGGTGGTGCTGAACTTCATCACGCCGCACCAGAAGTGGGGCATCCACTCCACCTATACCGACAATCTCCTGATGCTCACGCTGTCGCGCGGCGGGCCGATCGTCTGGATCAGCGAGGTCGACGCCAAGGGCGCCGGGATCGCCGACAACGACTGGATCGAGGCGTTCAACACCAACGGCGCGCTGGTGGCGCGCGCGGTGGTCTCGCAGCGCGTCAAGCAGGGGATGTGCATGATGTACCATGCGCAGGAGAAGATCGTGAACGTGCCCGGCTCCGAGCAGACCGGCCAGCGTGGCGGCATCCACAACTCAGTGACGCGTGTCGTTACCAAGCCGACGCACATGATCGGCGGCTACGCCCAGCAATCCTACGGCTTCAACTATTACGGCACGGTTGGCGCCAACCGTGACGAGTTCGTCATTGTCCGCAAGATGTCGAAGGTCGACTGGCTCGACACGCCGACCGCGGATCAGCCAGGTACCCCCCGTTTGGAGGCCGCAGAATGAAGATCCGCGCTCAAATCGCCATGGTGTTGAACCTCGATAAATGCATCGGGTGTCACACTTGCAGCGTTACCTGCAAGAACGTGTGGACCAGCCGCGAAGGCATGGAATACGCGTGGTTCAACAACGTCGAAACCAAACCAGGCATCGGTTACCCCAAGGACTGGGAAAACCAGGCGCGCTGGAAGGGCGGCTGGAAACGCAAGCGCAACGGCAAAATCGAGCCGCGCATCGGCGGCAAGTGGCGCGTGCTGGCGAACATCTTCGCCAATCCCGATCTGCCTGAAATCGACGACTATTACGAGCCGTTTACGTTCGACTACCAGCATTTGCAGCAGGCCAAGGAAATGCCAGCGATGCCGACCGCGCGGCCGCGCTCGCTGGTGTCGGGCGAACGGATCGAGAAGATCGAATGGGGCCCGAACTGGGAAGAAATCCTCGGCGGCGAGTTCGCCAAGCGCTCGATGGATTCGAACTTCGAAGGCGTTCAGAAGGATATCTACGGCCAGTTCGAAAACACATTCATGATGTACCTGCCGCGGCTGTGCGAGCACTGCCTTAACCCGGCCTGCGTCGCGGCTTGCCCGTCGGGCGCGATCTATAAGCGCGAGGAAGACGGCATCGTCCTGATCGACCAGGACAAGTGCCGCGGCTGGCGCATGTGCGTGTCCGGCTGCCCCTACAAGAAGATCTATTACAACTGGTCTTCGGGAAAATCCGAGAAGTGCATCTTCTGCTATCCGCGGATCGAGGCAGGCCAGCCGACGGTATGTTCGGAGACGTGCGTCGGCCGCATCCGCTATCTCGGCGTGGTGCTCTATGACGCCGACCGCATTGCGGAAGCGGCGAGCAAGCCCGACGAGCGCGATCTCTATCAGGCGCAGCTCGACGTATTCCTCGATCCCAACGATCCTAAGATCATTGCGGAAGCGGAGCGGCAGGGCATTCCGCACGCCTGGCTGGAATCCGCCAAGGCCTCGCCGATCTGGAAGATGGCGATGGAATGGAAAGTGGCGTTCCCGCTGCATCCCGAATACCGCACGCTGCCGATGGTCTGGTACGTGCCGCCGCTGTCGCCCATCACCTCGGCCGCTTCGGCCGGCAAGATCGGGCTCGACGGCGAAATGCCTGACGTCAAGTCGCTGCGCATCCCCATGAAGTATCTCGCCAACCTGCTCACTGCGGGCGACGAGAGACCGGTGACGCTGGCGCTGGAGCGCATGCTGGCGATGCGTGCCTACATGCGCACCAAGACGATCGACGGCGTGGTGGATGAAGTGGTCGCCCGGCGGGTCGGGCTCACGCCCGCGCAGATCGATGAGATGTATCAAATCATGGCGATCGCCAATTACGAGGACCGGTTCGTGATCCCGACCGCGCACCGCGAGCTTGGCGCCGACGCCTACGACCTGCGCGGTTCCTGCGGCTTCACCTTCGGCAATGGCTGCTCCACCGGCGAGAGCGAAACCAATTTGTTCGGTTCGCCGCGCAAGGCCAAGAATCCGATGGAGATGGCGTGATGAAGACGTTCAAGGTGCTGTCGGCGCTGTTGAGCTATCCAACGCAGGGATTGATCGACGCCGCGCCGGAGTTTCCGGCCATTCTTGACGCCGAGAAGGTGGTCCCGGCGGCCTTTCGCGGTGCGCTCGATTTGCTGATCGAGGAAATTGCCATCGGCGAACTGTATGACCTGCAGGAACGCTACGGCCTGCTGTTCGATCGCAGCAAGACGCTGGCGCTGCATCTGTTCGAGCACGTCCATGGCGAAAGCCGCGACCGTGGCCAGGCGATGGTCGATCTCAAGGCGATGTACGAGAAGGCCGGCATGTTCATTGCGGCGAACGAATTGCCTGACTACGTGCCGCTGTTTCTCGAATTCCTGTCGACCCAGCCGATCGCCGCGGCGCGCGAGTTGCTGGGCCAGACCGCTCACATTCTAGCTGCGCTCGCCGAGCGGCTCGAACGCAGGCAATCGAAGTACAAGGCGGTATTCGATGCGCTGGTTGCTCTCTCCGCGGCGGTTCCGTCGCGGGAGATTGTCGACGAGCTGCTGAAGGGCGCCGATCCCGATCCGATGGATCTCGCGGCGCTCGATGCCGCCTGGGAAGAGGAGGAGGTGCGATTCGGTCCCGGCAGCCAGGGGCAGGGCGCCTGCGGCCACGAGAGCCTGATTGCAAAACTTCGCCATGCCAGACGCGCGGTCGATCCCGCGCCACGCCTGCAGTGAGGAGGCAGCATCATGCAAACACTCAATTCAATCGTCTTCGGCTGGTACCCCTATCTGTGCCTAACCGTCTTTCTGTTCGGCAGCCTGTTCCGGTTCGACCGCGAACAGTATACGTGGCGGACCGGATCCAGCCAGTTGTTGCGGCGGCGGCAACTGGTGTGGGGCTCTAACCTGTTTCACGTCGGCATTCTCTTCATCTTCCTCGGCCATTTCGTCGGCCTGCTGACGCCGATCTGGGTGTTCGACATGCTCGGCGTGTCGCATGGATTCAAGCAGATGCTGGCGATCGTCGCCGGCGGGATTGCGGGCCTGATGTGCCTGGTCGGCATTGCGCTGTTGACGCATCGCCGCCTGTTCGATCCGCGCATCCGCGCCAACTCCTCGTACGGCGATACCGCGATCCTGCTGTTGCTGTTCGCGCAACTGTTGCTGGGGCTTGCGAGCATTCCGGTGTCGATGGGCCATCTCGACGGCCATGAAATGGTGAAGTTCATGAACTGGGCGCAGGGCATTCTGACGCTGCAGCCCGGCGTCGCCGCCAACATTCTGGACGTGCATCCGATCTTCAAGGCCCACCTCGTGCTCGGCATGACGCTGTTCCTCGTCTTCCCGTTCACGCGGCTGGTCCACATCTGGAGCGCGCCGGTCTGGTATCTCGGGCGGCGCGGCTATCAGGTGGTCCGCAGCCGCAATGGTTCGCTGCGGCCCATTCAACCGGCGGAGTAGGTCATGGATTGCTCGCTGACGAATACACTGCCGAAGCCCAAGACCATCAGCGTCAACGGCAAGGTCATTCCGCGCGAGGTGATTGCTCGCGAGGTGCAGAACCATCCGGCCGAAAGGCCGATCCTGGCGTGGCAGGCGGCGGCCCGGGCGCTGGTCGTGCGTGAACTGCTGCTGCAGGAATCGGCGCGGCTGGGGATCGAGGCGGAGCCGCTTCGCGATGCCGAGGGGCGTTCCGAGACCGACGAGGAAGCGGCCATGCGCTCCTTGATCGAGCGCGAGGTCGTGATTCCGGAGCCGGACGAAGCCGCTTGTCTCCGGTTCTACGAGCAGAACCGCCAACGTTTCCGGTCGGGAGACCTGTATGAGGCGGCGCATATCCTGATCGCCTCGCGTCCCGGCGACGTGGCTGCGCGGACCGAGGCCCGCCTGACAGCGGAGAACATTCTGGCGGCGGTCCGGTCCGATCCGGCGCTGTTTGCTGAATTCGCCCGCAGCGATTCGGCCTGCAAGACTTCGGCGCAGGAAGGCGGTCGGCTCGGTCAGTTGACGCGCGGACAGACGGTCGCTGAGTTCGAGGCGACACTGGAGCGAATGCGGCCGGGCGAATTCGCCATCGCCGAAACCCGCTACGGCTTCCACGTTATGCGTCTGGACCAGCATGCGCCCGGGCAGGTGCTTCCGTTTGAATTGGCACGCGACCGCATTGCCGATTACCTCACGATCAGTGTCCAGCATCGCGCCTTGGCGCAATATGTTTCGGTGCTGGCGGGCAGGGCCCAGATATCGGGTGTTAAGCTCGCCGCGGCTGCGTCGCCGCTTCTGCAGTAGGAGCGGGCCGATGCAACTCGGTGACATCATCCGCAGTTTCAGCGAGGACGCTGCCGCCAGCGAGGCACTGCTCGCGTGCAACGATATCGTGCTGTTCGCCCGCGTCGGCGAGGCGGCTACCCGCTATGAGGAGACCGTCGGAGAATATGCCTCCGGCGCCGTTCGGCGCTTCGCAAATCTCGCGGGAAGCGAGGATTGGCTCGGCCTGATGAATGTCGTCGAGCGTACCGACGATCCCGGGACCGGGTGCCTCGTCTACATGGTCAACTGGTCGCTGAAGAAGGATGAGGCACCAGAGCCGCTTGGCCATGCCGGCTGCACCTGCGGCGGTGAAGGAGGCTGCTCGTGAGCCCATATGTCATCTTTGGCATCACCGGCTCCGGATCGTGACATCAGATGATCGACGAGCTGTTCGACCGTAATGTGGCCTGGGCGACGGGAAAGACCCGCAGCGATCCCGATTACTTCCGGCGTCTCGCCGAGCAGCAGGCACCGCGCTATCTCTGGCTCGGCTGTTCGGACAGCCGCGTTCCCGCTAACGACATCGTCGGTCTCGATCCCGGCGAGGTGTTCGTGCACCGCAACGTCGGCAATGTCGTTCACACCGGCGACATGAACTTGCTGTCCGTGCTGGAATTTGCGGTCGAAACTCTGCAAGTGAAGCACGTCATCGTGTGCGGCCATTATGGCTGCGGCGGCATCCGCCGGGCGTTCGAGCCGCCGGACGGCGGCGGTCTGGTCGATCACTGGCTGGCGCCGGTGCGAGAAATGTGCCGGCGATGCGCACCCGATCTGGCGCGCCTTCCGAATCAAGCCGCCAGAATGGACCGCGCCTGCGAGTTGAATGTCGGACTGCAGTTGAGGCGGGTCGCCGCGACGCCGATTCTTCGCGGCGCATGGCAGCGCCAGCAGTCCATCACGGTTCACGGCTGGATCTACGGCCTGGGTGACGGGCTGTTGCGGGACCTCGGACTGAAACTGTCGTCGCTCGACGATGCCGAACGTCTCGACCGCGAAGGCGACTATGCAGGACTGGCCGAACCGACCACCATGGTTCGTCGCCATGCCGAGGAAGCGTTCGCAGGGCTGTCGATGCTGGAGCCGCAGGTCCTGGAGGAGGGCTGAATGCCTGACAATCTGCTGGCACGAATTGGCGTGCTGACAATATCCGACCGCGTCAGCCGTGGCGAATATGAGGATATCAGCGGCAAGGCAATCAACGATTTTCTTGACCGCGCGGTGAGTTCGAACTGGGTTGCCGTTGTCAGGATCGTTCCTGACGGCATCGAAAGTGTAGAGCAGGCGCTGACCGAGATGTCGGATTGCGAGGATTGCGACCTGATTCTGACCACCGGCGGCACCGGGTCGGCGCCGCGGGATCTGACGCCGGAAGCGACGCGGTTGGTCATTACGCGTGAACTGGAAGGTTTCGGCGAACTGATGCGCCGGGTCAGCCTTGAACAGGTACCCACCGCCATTCTTTCCCGGCAGACCGCCGGAACGCGCGGAAAATGCCTGATAGTCAACTTGCCGGGACGTCCCTCGGCAATCGATGTCTGCCTGAACGCGGTGTTTCCCGCTGTACCTTACTGCCTCGATCTGATCGGGGCGCGACGAATAGAGGTCAATCCAGATGTATGCGCTGCATTCCGTCCCGCCGCATAGCGCAAGCGCGCGGCCGCAACCGGCCTTGGTGGCAATCGTCTACGCCAATGAAGCCTACCCGCAATCGACCTTCGAACAGATCGTAGAGGATTGCCGCGCTCGCGGGGTTCGCGTCGTTGGTGTGCTGCAGCACCCGATCTGCTCCGATACGGCGGGTCACTGCGACGTGGTGCTGGAAGAGCTGACAACCGGCCTGCGCACGGATTTGTTTGAAGACCGTGGCCCCGGTGCCACGGGATGCCGCCTCGATGTCGCGGCACTGGCGGAAGTGAACGCGCAGGTGGCGCGGTCGCTCGATCATGATCCCGAGCTCCTGATCCTGAACAAGTTCGGAAAAGTGGAGGCGGAAGGTCGCGGGCTTCTCGATCTGGTCGCGATCGCGGTCGATCGTGGCATTCCCGTCGTCATCGGGGTTCCGATCCGAAACCTGGAAGCATGGCGCACGTTCGCCGGTGACGTATCGGTCGAGTTTTCGAGCGAACCGTCCGAGGTGAAGGAATGGCTCAACAGAACCTTTCCTGCTGCTGTGGCGCAAAGTCCGGAGCCGGCGGCCTGCTAGAGAGGCAGTCCAGCGCTTGAGAGATAGGCGGAGGCAAGATGGCCGCATTACTGCGAACACCAACCGACGCGTGCCTGGCCTCACCAAACGCCGGTCTCCTTTCGGTAGCTCAGGCGCTCGCCATCGGCTTGGCGAAGGCGCGCCCCGTCGCGGAGACCGAGCTGGTTGATCTCTCCGGCGTCACCGGCCGCATCCTCGCCCAGTCCATCAAGGCGGATGCGCCTTTGCCGCGTTTCGATTACAGCGCGATGGATGGATATGCCATCGATACATCGAGTCTGTCCGCTGGCGGGCCCACCCGCCTGAAAGTAATCGGTAGCATCGCAGCCAGACGCACGGTCGGTAAGCCGGTGCTGCAGGATGGCAGCGCCTTTCGCATTCTGACAGGGGCGCCGATCCCTCACTGCGCCGATGCCGTCGTCGCTCAGGAAGACACTCGGTGCGAGGGCGACCGTATCATTCTCTCCCGCGCGCCGAAGCCGGGCGACAACATCAGAAGACGGGGCGAGGACGTCAGGCTGGGCGATAGCCTGGTTGAAGCCGGCACAGTGATGGGACCGCTGCAGGCGGGTGTCGCTGCGGCGTGCGGCTATCCCGGCGTGCGCGTGTTTCGAAAGCTGCGCGTGGCAATGTTCACGACGGGGTCGGAGCTTCGGCAGCCCGGCCAAAGCATCCGGCCAGGCGAGATCTACGATGCCAACCGCTTCATCCTTCGAAGCCTGCTTGCGAAACCCTGGATCGAGATCGTCGACCTCGGAAGCTGCGTCGACAAACTCTCCAGGCTGCGGACTATCTTCCAGACGGCGGCGGCGCGCGCCGACGTGATCGTCAGCGCCGGGGGCATATCGGTCGGCGACGAGGACCACGTGGTCGATGCGTTCCAGCACTGCGGCGGCCGGCTGTCGGTTCGCAAGGTCGCCATGAAGCCTGGAAAGCCGCTCGTCCTCGGCAAGATGGCCGATGCCACCTATGTCGGGCTTCCCGGAAATCCGGGCGCGCTATTCACGACGTTCAAGGTCATCGTTGACGAGATGCTGGCAGCCCGCGCGGGAATCAGACCTGCGGGCGATAACGAGCGTGCAGCAGTCGCAAACTTCAACTGGAAGGGACGGCCGGGCCGCACGACCTATCTGCCCGGCATACTTGCTGGTGACGCGCCGGGGCTGCCGTTGATCGAACTCTTGCCGGACGGCAATTCCGGCAAGCTGCATCAGCTCAGCTTGGCCAGCGGATTCGTTGTTGTCGCGCCGGAAATGAAATCCATCGAACGCGGCTCGCAGATACGCTGGCGGCCGTTTGCGAGACTGGAGTTGTGACGACTGCTACGCCGCCTGCCATCTATAGGCGAAGCCATGCATCGAAATCGCCAGAGGACGTCATAGCCACTTGTCAATGTGAGAATAAAATCGGAACGGAGGGCCTCGACAGCTCTTGGTTGCGCCCCGAACCACGAATTCTCAAGCACGTCAATTCCGCGTGAAAGCACGTATGCGGATCAGCGTCGGCCTGCCTAGGATGCACTTGGTGCTTGATCTGCATCAAGTAGCGGGCGCACGTCGTTGAATAGCCTTTTACAAGTCTCGGAGGCTTGAGAAATGCGCGCGCATCATGTCATGACCCGCAAGGTGACCACCGTCAGGACCGATACATCCGTCCGGGACGCAGCCAACCTGATGCTGCAACAGCGCATCAGCGGACTTCCTGTGGTTGATGAGGTCGGCCGGCTCATTGGAATCGTAACGGAAGGAGACTTTATCCGCCGCAGCGAGATCGGCACGCAAAGCCCCCATATCGGATGGCTCGACTACCTCATCGGGCCGGGCAAGGCTGCCGTGGACTTCGTGCGGGAAAATGGTCGCAAAGTCGGCGAGATAATGACGAAGGATGATCTTGTCACCGCAACGGAGGATCTGCCGCTTGAGCAGCTCGTGCGATTAATGGAGCGCAATAATGTCAAGCGGTTACCAATTGTGCTTGGAGAGACGCTGATCGGAATCGTAACCCGCACGGATTTGCTTCGTGCTGTCGCAAGTCTCGCTCGAGACGTCCCGGATCCAACCGCAGACGATAACCACATCCGCGACCGCGTGATCGCATCCATCGAAAAGCACGAATGGCGACCAGTGCAGCTCAGCGTTACGGTTCGGGACGGAATTGTGCATCTCAGCGGTATGATTATGGACGAGCGTTATCGAGATGCGGCGATCGTGGCTGCCGAAAATGTCTCGGGCGTCAAGTTGGTACATGACCACCTCTGCCTGTTCGGATTGTCTTTCCGGTCGCCGGAAGATGAGGAATGGGAGAAGGTCGGTTAGTAGGCCAGTACGCCTTTCGCGATCGATCGGCATCCATACTGCGGAAATCTTGATGCTTGTCAGACGTAGGCTGTGAACAATGAAGGTCGAGCTTGCACTTCCACCGTCGAAGCGGGATTTGCGGCTAGACTTGTTTCGGGGCCTCGCGAACTGGCTGATGTTCCTTGGTCATGTCTCCACCGGCGTGCTGGCTTGGTTTTCTTTCCGAAATTACGGCTTCAGCGACGGCGCTGATCTGTTCGTGTTCATTTCCGGCTATACCTCGGCTCTCGTCTTTGGGAGAAGAATGCTCGAAGGTGGCTTTGTGTTCGGGGCAACGAGGCTGTTGCGGCGCGTGTGGCAAATCTACGTCGCCCACATTTTGCTGTTCGTGATCTATCTGGCTTCGGTCCATTTCTTGTCAAACAAGTTCAACGCTCCCGATTTCATCGACCGCTTTAATGTCGCTCCCCTGTTGAACGCGCCGGTCGAAACTGTCACGCAAGGGCTGTTACTCCGATACAAGCCGCCGAATCTCGACGTGCTGCCGCTTTACGTTGTCTTGATGGGTGCCTTTCCGCCGGTGCTCTGGCTGATGCTCAGGCACCGCAACTGGGTGATGCTGGTATCGATGCTCGTCTATTTCGCCGCCCGGCAATTTGACTGGAACCTCTTCTCCTATCCTTCGGGGGCCTGGTATTTCAACCCGTTCGCATGGCAGCTACTTTTCGTGCTGGGAGCGTGGCTGGCATTGGGTGGAGCCAATACGCTGCATTTCCTGGTTCGCTCCCGGGCAGTCCTGGTCTTCGGATTGACCTATTTGCTCTTTGCTGCCGTCATGACGTTGGCCGCGCAGATACCCGAGCTTCAGAACCTGTTTTCGCGCGCTCTGTTCGAAGCCTTTAACCCGAACGACAAGACCAATCTGGCGCCCTATCGCTTCCTGCACTTGGCGGTCCTGATCATCCTGGGTGCGCGGTTCATACCGATCGATGCGGCGGGATTGCAGGCCGCCATTTGGAAGCCGCTGGTCAGATGCGGCCAGCAGTCACTCGAAGTGTTTGCCGTCGGCATCTTTCTCTCATTCATCGGGTATTTTGTGCTGCAAGTGACTTCCAGCGGCGTTATCGCCCAATTGCTGGTTGGAACCGGCGGCATCTCGATTATGACGGCGGTCGCCTACTATCGGTCGTGGTCGAAGCGCGTTGAAAAACCTGCTCACTGCCATGCCAATCAGCCTGCTGCCCAAAACCCTCACGCGCCCACCGGCGAACTAGTCCTGCAAGGTAATAAGACAGTCGTCGGCGCTGCCTGAACCGCAAGCGGTACGGCTTCGCAGCGCCATCGCCATCGCATCTCTCCTTGAATCCTTCTGAAGTGCGATCAGGAAGAATCCAACTTACGTCCCGCACCGTAGCTTCCTTTGCTGAACCTTCTCCTGCAGACACTAGGGCGCTGGTCTTTGCGCTGGGACAAAGAAGCCGCGGCTTGCGCGGCTAAAAAGGAGTCTAAACAGCCAGAAAGCGCTCCAAGCAGGTCAACGTCATGTCCATATCGCGGTTGAGAGATTATCAAGGCCCCGCCTTGTTTTCGTACGGCTTCCGGCCGTTCTTCTTCTTCGGATCAGTCTATGCCGGTGCCATCATGCTGGTGTGGTTGCCGGCGTTTTACGGGCAACTGCAGCTCAGCACGGCGTTTGCGCCCCGGGACTGGCACGTCCACGAGATGCTGTTTGGATATACCGCCGCGGTCGTCGCGGGCTTCCTGCTGACGGCAGTGCCGAACTGGACCGGCAGGCTGCCGCTGCAGGGCAGGCCGCTCGTCGTGCTGTTCTCGACCTGGGTTGCAGGACGCATCGCCGTCAGCATTTCGGCCTGGATCGGCTGGGGCCCGGCCGCGGCCATTGAATCCCTTTTCCTCATCCTGCTTGCGGCGGCAGCCGGGCGCGAGATCATTGCGGGCAGGAAGTGGGGTAATCTCAAGATTGTCGTCATCATCAGCTTGCTCGCCGCCGGAAACCTCGCGTTTCACTTCGAGGCGCATCTCTCCGGGCTCGCGGAAAACGCCACCCGTGTTGGCGTCGCCATGGTGATTATCCTGATCGCGCTGATCGGCGGTCGCGTCATCCCGAGCTTTACCCGCAACTGGCTGGCAAGGCAGGTTCCAGGTCACATGCCATCGCCGTTCGGCCGCTTCGATGTCCTGACGATGGTCCTTACCGTGTTCGTGCTTGCGCTCTGGGCAGCGCGACCGCTGGACCGAACGACCGGCTGGCTGCTGGTGGCATGCGGCTTCATGCACATCGTTCGCCTCCTGCGCTGGGCCGGTTACCGGACGTGGGCCGACCGGCTGGTGCTAATCATGCATGTCGCCTATGCGTTCGTCCCCGCTGGCTTCATCCTCTCCGCGCTCAGTGCGCTCGACCTCATTGCACCGAGCGCCGGGATCCACGCCTGGACGGGCGGGGCGATCGGCGCCATGACGCTCGCCGTGATGAGCCGGGCCACGCTCGGTCATACCGGGCGGCGGCTGGAAGCCTCGCCGGCTACGCATATGATCTACGCATCCGTCATCGTCGCTGCCCTGGCGCGGGTCGGCGCTGTGCTGGAAGTCGATCACACGGAGGTGCTGCTGGCGGTTGCCGGCATCGCCTGGGCAACAGCATTTCTGGGATTTGCTGCCGCCTATTCGGTGGCGTTCTGGTCGCCGCGCCGGTTCTAACCACTACCGGCAGTTCAGGCTTGTTGCTGACGGATTCATGTGTCGAATTCACTCAAAGGTCAATGAGCGGCGTCGGATGAATGGATGAGCAGTGAATGGAACGGCGCTCAAGCGGCGCCAGCTCCAGGCTCATCCACGTCGCGGTAAGTTCATTACGCGACGCGACCCCGTCTGTGCTTGCACGACGGATGTATGGTCCAATGAATGTTCCAATTCATGATGGCCGCCCGTCAGTTGCATCACTTCGACGCAGTCGGCATTCAGACGCTCATTGTCGACCAACTGCTCCGCCAACACCAGCGCCTCGGATGGTCCGTCGGATTGGACGTCGATCTGGCGCTGGAGGCACTTGAAACTATGGCCGTCCGAATTGCAAAGATCCTTGTAGAAGGAAACGCGATAATTATTCATCGTGCACTCCCATCCTTCACGCTGTTGACGCTCACCCTCAGGCGTCCATGTCCGCCAGACGTCGGCGATTGCGCAGCACGATTTGGCGCGCGCTCGAAAACGCGAGGATGCCTTGGTCGCTGAGCTGGGAAAGCGCCCGCGATACGGTTTCGAGCGTCAGGCCGAGATAGTCGCCGATATCGCGGCGGCACATCGGCAGCGCCATCATTCCGGCCTGGGCAAGCCGACGGTCCATTTCCAGGAGGAAGGTGGCAACTTTTTCCATCGCAGTCTTGCGACCGAGAAGCAGCATATGATCCTCGGCGTGCCGGAGATCGCTTGCGGTCATGGTCCAAAGATTGTGAGCAACCTGGACGTTCGATCCGGCGGCCGCCTCGAGACTGCGGCGCTTCACCAAACGGACGGTGGTATCGGCAATGGCTTCGGCGGTAAGGCGATGCGCCGAACCGGCATCGAGGCCGAACACGTCGCCGGGGAGATGGAAGGCGCCGATCTGGCGCCGGCCGTCGCTGAGGAGCTTGTAGGTGCGCACCGCGCCGCGGATAACCTGATACACGTATTCGGAAGGTTCGCCTTCGCCGTAGATTTCTTCGTCCTTGCGGTATGAAAACTCGCTCGCAATCACGCCTGAACAACTGGCGATCACGCTAAACTGGTCGGTGGCGAGGGCAATCTGGCCGCGGGCGGCGGGGAAAGCC
Source organism: Bradyrhizobium murdochi (assembly GCF_000472965.1). Classification (GTDB taxonomy): domain Bacteria; phylum Pseudomonadota; class Alphaproteobacteria; order Rhizobiales; family Xanthobacteraceae; genus Bradyrhizobium; species Bradyrhizobium murdochi. The sequence goes on from NZ_AXAU01000001.1 coordinate 73,542, forward strand.
TTGGCTGCCGGAAGTGCCGTGGCGGTGATCGTTTGCGTGAGCATTTTGCCATCTCCTCGATGTGGGATGGCTCGGTGTACGTGCGTTTTTTGTTGCCGGATATTTCGGTCGATATCCTAAGGGCATTCCCGTACGGGGTTTTACGGAGGCAGCCCTGTGGCTTCAGGGCTTGCTTGCCGCGGGGCGCATACCAATTGCGTTTCGGACAGATTCGACAAGGTTACCGTCCAGGTTGGGCTTAAACAGCACCTGGCGCACCCCGGCCGAGATCGCCTTGGCCGAAATGTTCGCGTCCGGATATCCTGTAATCAGAACGATTGGCGTCGGGACGTCGAGGTCACGCAGTCGATGAACCAGCTCCAGGCCGTCGATGTCAGCCATTTTGTAGTCCACGACAAGGCAATCTGCGCGATTCCGGGTTGCAGACCCAAGCAAGGCCGTGCCGCTGCGGAAGGTCCGGACGTCGAAACCTTCCGTTTCCAGTAGAAATCGCAGCGATGTGCGGACGTCGTAATCGTCGTCGACGACGTAAACCATCGATTTCCGGCGCGAGGAACCGATCCGGGCTTTATCGCTGGAGCCGTTTTGGGTGTTGGTCATTCTAGCAAGATAGCCGGTTTCCCCGTTCCCGAATTGACTTGGCTCAATCCTCGACGATCCCGGCCCGGATCGCAAACCGCACCAGTTCGGAAAGGTTAGCGGCCTGCATCTTGGTCATGACGTTCGCCCGATAAACTTCCACGGTGCGCGGGCTGATGTCGTATTCCCTGGCGATCGCCTTGTTCGATAGTCCCTTCACGAGCCCTTGCATCACCTGGCGTTCGCGCTGGGTGAGGCTGGCGACCCGGGCAGCCATGTCGGCCGACATCGCCTCGCTTTTCGAGCTGCTTTCCCTCGTCGAAAGGGCGGTCTCGACCATGCCGATCAGCCGGTCATCCTCGAACGGCTTTTCGAGAAAATCGAGCGCGCCTAGCTTCATCGCTTCCACCGCCAGTGGAACGTCTCCATGACCGGTCATGACGATGACCGGAAGCTTTCGCGAGCCCGAATTCAATTGACGCAGCAGCTCCATGCCATCGATGCCCGGCATGCGCACGTCCGTGACCACGCAGCCGGCGTCCAGGTTCGCAAGCTCGTTCAGGAAAACTTGCGCGGAATCGAAAAGGCGTACGCTGAAGCCGGCCGAACCCAACAGGAAATCCAGCGAGTCGCGCATCGCCGGATCGTCGTCGATGACATAAACTTTAGCGCTCTGCGGCATCGGTCATATCCTTGGGGTGCGCAGCGGGCAGGGTGAATCGGAACGTCGCGCCACCCGACCTGTTCGTTTCGGCCCACATCCGGCCGCCATGGGTTTCGATGATGGTGCGGCTGATCGAAAGGCCGACGCCCATGCCGGCTTCCTTCGTGGTGAAAAATGGCTGAAACAGGTTCGCAAGGACATCGTCGGCGAATCCCGGACCGGTATCCGAAACCGCTATTTCAATCATATCATCTGCAGCCTTGGTGTTTGAGGCAATCAGCTCGCGGTGCGTCGAACCGGCCATCGCCTCAAGCGCGTTGCGGAAAAGGTTAACCAGCACCTGCTGAATCTGGACCCTGTCAGCAAGCACGAGGTCGCATGTCGGGTCGAGATTGAAGCGCAGCAGTACCCCCTGTTCGCGGGCACCGGTGAGACCGAGCGCGCCGGCCTCCTCAATCAGTTTCGAAAGACTCTCGACCCGCTTTTCGGACGCTTCGCGCGCGACGAAGTTGCGCAGTCGCCTAATGATATCGCCGGCTCGGATTGCCTGCTCGGCGGCGCGGTCGAGAGCTGCCTCGATCTTTGGCGCATTGGCGTCCGTGCTGCCGGACAGTAGACGGCGCGACCCCTTCATATAGTTGCTGATGGCCGACAGCGGCTGATTGAGCTCGTGCGCGAGCGCGGAGGCCATCTCGCCCATCGCGCTGAGGCGGGACATGTGAACGAGTTCGGATTGCAGTTCCTGGAGTCGCGTCTGCGTACGTTGCTGCTCGGTGAGGTCGCGCACGAAACCCGTAAAGTAGCGCCGCCCGCCCGATCGCATTTCGCCGACGGCGAGGTGCATCGGAAAAGTGGTGCCGTCCTTGCGCATGCCGGTCACAATGCGGCCGATGCCGATGATGCGCTGTTCGCTTGTCTTCAGGTAGCGGGCGATGTAGCCGTCATGACGGCTGCGATCCGGCTCCGGCATCAGCTCGCTGATGTTCTTTCCGATCGCCTCGGATTCGCTGTAGCCGAACTGACGCTCGGCGGCACTCGAGAAGAACTGCATGATTCCATGCTCGTCGATCACGATCATCGCATCGGGGATCGTATCCAGAATCGAGCGAAAGTGTCTTTCGCGGGTCCTGACCGCCTCCTCAAGGCGCTTCTCGCGATTGATGTCGATCATGACGCCGCTGAGCCGGGCCGGAGCGCCATCGGGACCATCGATGGTAGTGCCGAGCGCGCGCACCCAATGAGCATCATCCGAGTGCCGGATCACTCTGTACTGAATGTCGAAACTGCACCCCGTGTCGATCGAGTGTTGCACGGCCTTTGCCGTGCGATCGCGATCCTGCACATCAAGCAGGGAAAGGAAGAGATCGTAGTCTACAGGCGTGTCCGCCTCGACTCCGAAGAGCTTCCGCGTGGCGTTGGACCAGTTCAACTTCCGCGTTGATAGTTCAAGATCCCAGGCGCCGACGCCGGATCCCTCCGCACCGCTGCGCGCGTTCTGATCGAGCGGATCCTGACTTTGGAACGGTCGGTCGGCGTCAGTCATACTTCGCCTTTTAGGCCCCTTTGCCTATCAGATATCGCATTAAGTCGAGCATGTGAAATGACCCGCGACGTTAGTGGTCATCCGCCTGTATCTGATTGATTTCGAACGTAATTTCAACAAGCCCGCGAGGTCGTGCCCCGCAAATGAACGGCTTGCAATTCTCTGCGAGAGCCGAGGCGTCGCTTGATCTAGGTCAGGTTCGAACTGGGGCGGGCCTCTAGGATGCAATCGACGGCAGGAGGCCCATACGGCATTTCATCACAGGCCATGGAGCAGATTATGAACTACAAGACCGTCATGGTTGGTCTGGCGCTGGACCGCCCCAACGATGCTTGCCTTGCCGTGGCCGGAGATATCGCCGAACGATTCGGGGCGCGGGCCATCGGCGTCGCCGCCTCGGACCTCAGGCCGCCAATGTATTTCGCCGAAGGCGACTTTGCGCAAGAGCTGCTCGATCAGGAAGTCCGTGGCATCCACAAACGGCTGTCGGAGCTTGAGGCGGAGTTTCGCCAATCGGTCGAGAAGCGCGCGACGTCCGTCGAGTGGCGTTGCGGCCGGGCGTGGCCGGCGCCCTACATGCTGCAGCAGGTAAGGGCCGCCGACATTCTCGTGGTTGGCGCGCGCGCCGAGACCCTGGTCGATCCGAGCGCTGCCGTGGACCCGGGCGACCTGCTGATGCAGGCCGGCCGACCGCTCGTCGTCGTGCCACCCACCGTGCAATGGCTCGATTTGAGAAGTCTCCTGATTGCCTGGAAGGATGTGCGGGAAGCGCGCCGGGCCGTGTTCGACGCACTGCCGATCCTGGCTGTAGCAAAAGAAGTCACGATTACCGAGATCTGCGAGCAGGACGTCGCCCACGCCGATGCGATGTCGCATGTTGCCGATGTGGCAGAGTGGCTGCGCGGGCACGGCATCGTGGCGCATTCCGTTGTTCCAGAAAGGGCTGGCAACGTTACCGAACGACTCGACAAAATCGCCCTCAATGTAGGTGCCGGTGCCGTGGTTGCCGGCGCTTATGGTCACTCGCGCTTGCGCGAATGGGTACTCGGTGGTGTCACGCGCCATCTTGCAACTGAATCGCGCCGTTGCGCGGTCCTGTCCCGCTAAGGGTTTGCATATCGCGAGGAACGGCCATGCATAGATTTCTCGAAGCGACTGCAGGGCAGTACATGACGCCTAACGTGAAGACGGTGGAGCGTGAGACCACCATGCGCGAGCTGCAGAGAATGTTCGACGAGGACGATTTCAACTGCTATCCGGTCCGCGACGGCGAGGACATTGTCGGCGTCGTCAGCCAATTCGACTTTCTGAAGTGCTTCGCCTTCAACCCCGGCCGAATGGTGCCGGCCTATGACGATCTCTTGTCTCGGATGGTCAGTGATGTCATGACGCCGGAATTTATCTATGTCGATCCGGCGACCAAGTTAACAAGAGTATTGCAGCTGATCGTAGACCACCGGATGAAGAGTCTTCCCGTGCTGGATGCCGCGCAGCGGTTGGTGGGAATCATTGCGCGCAAGGATATCATGCGCGCGTTGACCCGCAGCCAGCTCTTGATGTCTTCGCGCGATTCCAGATAGATCCCCGACGTCGCATCGTATCGAACCCAGCACGAACCTTTGATGCCTTTGAAATCGGCGGCATGGATATGGCACGCGAGTACAATTATCTTGTTTTGGTCAAGCAATGCCTTGCGATCATGATCTCTTCATCCGTTGGGATAACGCGGACGTCTATTCGGCTTTCCTTGGCGCTGATCCGGCTCTTGGAAAGATTATTGGCTTCACTGTCGAGTTCGACGCCCAGCCACCGCAGCCGGGCACATATGGCGGCTCGAACCGCGCTGGCGTGTTCACCTATCCCGCCGGTGAACACAAGGCAGTCCAGCCCACCAAGACTGTTGGCCATCGCCGATACTTGCCTGGTGACGCTGAACGCGAAGAGGTCGAGCGCCTCGGCGGCGCGGGGATCGTCGCTGGCAAGCAGTGTTCTTACATCATGGGAGATGCCGGAAACCCCAAGGAGACCGGATTCCCGATAAAGTAGACGCTCCACGTCAGCTGCCGACATCTGCATCGCCTGCTGCAGATACAGCAACACGCCGGGATCGATCGCCCCGCAACGGGTTCCCATGACGACGCCATCCAGAGCGGTCAGGCCCATCGTGGTATCGACGCTCCGTCCGTTCTGCATTGCGCACAGGCTCGCGCCGTTACCAAGATGCGCGACGACCGTACGGGCTGCGGCAAGGGCAGGTGAGAGACCGGCGAGTCGGCTCGCTATGTATTCGTAGGATAGTCCATGGAAGCCATAGCGGCGGATACCGATCTCCTCAAAGCGTCGAGGAAGGGCGAAGCGGCTGACCGGAGGCTCGATTCCGTAATGGAAGGCAGTGTCAAAGCATGCGAATTGCGGCAAGTGCGGCCGCAATGAATTGATCTTGCGCATGGGGCTCAGGCATCGGGGCTGATGCAACGGTGCGAGCGGCGTCAGTCCGTCCAGTTCTTCAATGACTTCCTGCGAGACTCGGACTGCAGTCGTGAATTTCCTGCCGCCATGGACGACTCTATGGCCGATGGCGGCAAGCGCCTTGTGTCGGCTTTCCACCCAATCGATGACGTCGCTGAACAATCCACCTTCGGCCGCGTCCGATTGAGTGAGTTGTCTTTCCAGCAGGATATGCCCGCCGGCGTCCTTCACGACGAGCCGAGGATCCTCTTGATCTTCGTCGAGAAGACCCTTGCAGGACAATCGCGGATCGCCCCCCTCGGAGGTTTCGAACAGCGCAAACTTGATACTGGAGGAGCCTGCATTGAAGACGAGAATGGCATCGGACATCGGTGCCTCCTGGTTGAGCAGACCAGTCAGTCGCCGGCTTCGGCGGCGGTCTTGTAGGGCCAGCTCCACTGCTGGATCTCGGGCATGTCCTCACCATGCTCCCGGACGTAGCGCGTGTGCTCGATCAGTTTGTCGCGAAACTGCTGACGTATATGTGCGGCCGTTATACTCAGTCCCGGCACGCGATCGATGACGTTGATGGCGAGATGGAAGCGGTCCAGGCGGTTGAGTACGGCCATGTCGAATGGCGTGGTCGTTGTGCCTTCTTCCTCGAAACCGTGAACATGCATGTGATCGTGATTCGACCGTTTGTAGGTCAGTCGGTGGATCAGGTAGGGATAGCCATGGTAGGCGAAGATCACTGGCCTATCGCGGGGAAATATGACGTCATACTCCCGATCATCGAGGCCATGCGGATGTTGGTTTTTTGGCTGCAGGGTCATCAGGTCGACGACGTTGACAACGCGGATCTTCAGTTCGGGCAGGGCCGTCCGCAACAGATCGACGGCAGCCAGCGTCTCCAATGTTGGAACGTCGCCTGCGCAGGCCATGACGACGTCGGGCTCACCTTCCTCGGTCTTGTTGCCCGCCCACGTCCAAATACCGATGCCGGCCGTGCAATGCGTAGCAGCTTGCTCGATCGTCAACCATTGCGGTGCCGGCTGCTTGCCAGCCACGATGACGTTGATTCGGTTATAGGTTCGCAAGCAGTGATCGACCACCCATAGAAGCGTGTTTGCATCCGGCGCGAGATAGATTCGAACTATATCCGCCTTTTTGTTCGCGACAAGGTCGACGAAACCGGGATCTTGATGACTAAACCCGTTATGGTCCTGCCGCCAGACATGCGAGGTCAGGAGATAATTGAGCGAGGCGACCGGCCGCCGCCACGGTAGCTCACGCGCCACCTTCAGCCATTTGGCGTGCTGATTGAACATCGAATCGACGATGTGGATGAAAGCTTCGTAGCAGGAAAACAGGCCGTGGCGGCCGGTGAGCAGATATCCCTCCAGCCAGCCCTGGCAGAGATGTTCGCTCAGGACTTCCATCACGCGACCATCATGCGCGAGATGAATATCATATGGTTCGATGCGTTCCATCCAGATGCGGCCCGTTGCTTCGAAGACCGCATCGAGGCGATTCGAAGCCGTTTCGTCTGGTCCCATGATGCGGAAATTGCGGGCGTCACTGTTTAGCCGAACGACGTCTCTCAAGAACTCGCCGGCTTGTCGCGTAGCTTCCGCGCGCGAGCCGCCAGGACACGAAACCTCAACGGCATAGTCGCGGTAGTCAGGCAGCTGAAGTTCGCGCTTCAGCAGCCCGCCATTTGCGTGTGGATTGGCACCCATGCGCCGATCGCCGCTGGGTGCGAGCGCCTGCAGTTCGGGTTGCAGGCGGCCGTCGGCGTCGAAGAGCGCTTCGGGCTGGTAGCTGCGCAGCCATTGCTCGAGTAGCTCCAGGTGCTTCGGGTTACCGCGCGGGTTTGCGATCGGTACCTGATGCGATCGCCAAAAGCCCTCAATCTTCAAGCCATCGATCTCCTTGGGGCCTGTCCAACCTTTTGGGCTTCGCAGCACGATGATGGGCCATTGTGGACGCCGATCAGTCGCGCGGCCTTCACGCGCCGCCCGTTGGATGTGCCTGATGCGGTCGAACGCGGTCTCCAGCGTCTCACTCATCATCCGATGCATAGCAGCCGGTTCATCACCTTCGACGAAGAACGGCTCGTATCCGTAGCCAATGAAGAGAGATTTTACTTCCTCGTTGTTCATCCGGCCAAGTACTGTTGGACTAGCGATCTTGTAGCCATTGAGATGCAGGATCGGTAGCACCGCTCCATCATGGGAGGGATTCAAGAACTTGTTGGAGTGCCAGGCAGCCGCGAGAGGTCCAGTCTCGGCTTCGCCGTCACCAACGACGCAAGCCACTATGAGGTCTGGATTGTCCAGTGCCGCGCCGTACGCGTGCGCCAGTGCATAGCCGAGTTCGCCACCCTCGTGGATCGAGCCGGGCGTCTCTGGCGCGGCGTGGCTCGGAATGCCGCCCGGAAAGGAAAACTGCCGGAACAGTTTTACGATCCCGTCGGCATCACGGGTGATATCGGGATAGATTTCGCTATAGCTGCCTTCCAGATAAGTATTTGCCACCATGCCGGGCCCGCCGTGTCCTGGGCCGCAAACGTAGATCACATTGAGATCGTGGGCGCTGATCAAGCGATTTAGATGGACGTAGATGAAGTTCAGTCCCGGCGTGGTTCCCCAATGTCCAAGGAGGCGCGGTTTTATGTGCTTGGCCTGAAGCGGCTCGCGAAGAAGGGCATTGCCAAGGAGATAGATTTGTCCGACCGAGAGATAGTTCGCCGCCTGCCAGTATCGGTCGATAAGGTCCAGTTCTCGGCTCGTCAGCGAAAACTCAGGTAACTTTTCTCGCATGACAAACTCCCGCAGCAACAAGAAGCTCAGATATTGGATGCATGCATGCTAAGATTGATTATCGCGCCCTTTGACAACAACGTTGCGCGGAAATTGTTGCATTGGCGAACGCGAATAGCCAACCCGCGGCGTACACGCGTCGCGGGTTGATAACGTGCGATGGTTATTTCGGTCCAATATGATGAGGGTCGCTTCTTGGGCCACCACTGTAATGATGGCTGCCTCTAGGCCCAGATTTTCCGGTAGTTGTGCCGGTCTCTTTCTTGCCAATGTGAGGGGGCACCACGGCCTTAGGGCCGCCAGTGTAATGGGGACCACCGTCCGTATTGGCCTTCTTGGTCTGCGCCATCGCCGGCATGGCGACGAGCGAAAGCGCCGTGGCGGCGATCAGAAGAGTGCGGGTGACCATGTCTGCTTCTCCGGTTAGAGGACAGACGCATAGCATCATAGCTGCGGCTTAGCACTTTGCGGTAGATCAAACTCTGGCAATGTTCAGAAGTGTTGCGGTCTTTCCGTTTTCGTACAGCTTCTTCCAGCGCGGGATTGACCCGCTTAATCAGTGTGGCTGATCCCCTTGAGGGATCTTGATCTGGCTCAATCTCGGTCTCGCTCAGATAGCGATAATACTTAGTTCGAAGCGGCACCGGAATGACAGTGGGCGCGGAGCCGGGGTTCAGCTTGCATCTGGGAGAACGTCATGAACGCGATAATAGCGGAGAGGCGGGCGGCTTCGTCTGATCATCAAGATGTGGCCCGCATGGAGCGAAAGCAGAGTATCGAGCTTCGTATCGGCGGATTGACCTGCGCCCATTGTCCGCCGGCTATCGAGAAGGCTGTTGCGGCGGTGCCAGGCGTGGTGTCTTCAACAGTAAACCCAAGCACCAGAACTGCGAGGATTGAATACGATCCTGCACGAACAAAGGTTTCCGACATACTCCATGCCATCCGTACCGTCGGCTATACGGCGGGGACCGCCACGATGCGCGTTCCAATCAAGAACATGCACTGCAGCTCATGCCTCATCCGCATTGAACTCGCGTTGCAAATGGTACCCGGGGTTGTTGCGGCCCGAGCCAGTCTCGGAACCAATGCGGCCGATATCGAATATCAACCGGAAAAGGCCGACTTTGCGACGATCCGCAACGCGATCGAGTCGGCAGGCTACCGGGTCGCCGAGCCGAAGATTGATCCGGAAGCCGACCTGCTCGATCCCGCCGAAGTCGCCAATGAGCAGGAATACCGTACATTGATGCGGAAATTCTGGTTTGCCGCGGCAGTTTCGATTCCAGTTATGGCGCTAAGCTATCCCGATCTGGTTCCGGGACTTCGCGATTGGATGCCAATGGGCAGCGAAACCCGCCGGATCGTTTGGGCGCTGCTCGGAGTGCTGAGCCTTCCCGTGCTCGTCTGGGCTGGCTCGCAATTCTTCATCGGCATGTGGGACGCCTTGAAACACCGCGCCGCCAACATGCACACCTTGATTGCGATTGGCATCAGCGCAGCTTTTGCCTATTCGGTCGTTACCATTGCGTGGCCGCAAATCTTCCCGAGCATGGCGCTCGCCGAGGTTTTCTGGGACGTCACCGACGTCGTCGTTGCACTGGTCGTCCTCGGGCTTGCGCTTGAAATCAAGGCCAAGGGCCGAACCTCGCAGGCGATCAAGAAGCTGATCGGATTGCAGGCGAAGACCGCGCGCGTGATCCGCGACAACAAAGAAATCGACATCGCCATCGAAGAGGTGGTCGTCGATGATACAGTCGTCGTGAGACCGGGCGACAAGATTCCGGTCGATGGTCGCCTGACCTCCGGCTCAAGCGCCGTGGACGAATCGATGATCACGGGCGAATCCATGCCTGTCGAGAAGCAGGTAGGCGACGAGGTGATCGGCGGTACGCTCAACAAGACCGGCAGTTTCCGCTTTACCGCAACCAAGGTTGGCAAGGACACCGCGCTTGCAACGATCATCAACATGGTCAAGGACGCGCAGAGTTCGAAGGCCCCGATCCAGCGCGTCGTCGATACGGTGTCCGGCTATTTCGTGCCTTCAGTGATCATCCTGGCGACCCTGGCCGCGATCGTTTGGTACGATTTTGGGCCGGAGCCGCGACTTGTGTTTTCAATCGTGGTCTTCGTGACGACCCTGATCATTGCTTGCCCATGCGCGCTCGGTCTTGCCACGCCAACGTCGCTGACCGTTGGCATCGGCAAGGGTGCAGAGAATGGCATACTGATCCGGTCGGGTGACGCGCTTCAGGCCGCTGAAAAGCTCGATGCGGTCATTCTCGACAAGACCGGAACCATCACCAGGGGCGAGCCGGCGCTTACGGATGTAGTCGTCACTAGTGCTTACAGCGAGGAGGAAGTGCTCCGCCTGACGGCGTCACTGGAGAGGGGGTCCGAACATCCCCTCGGCGAGGCAATCGTCAAGGGAGCCACAGCGCGCGACCTGAAGCTTTCCGACGCGACTGAATTTTCCGCTATTCCCGGGCACGGCGTCAGCGGCAAGATCGATGGCCGTGGCGTCTTGTTTGGCAACGCCAAGCTGATGCGCGGTCGCGGAATCGCAATCGACATGCTGGAAAGGGATTGGGGTCGTCTGGCCAACGAAGGCAAGACGCCGATGTATGTCAGCGTCGACGGCAAGTCCGCCGGACTGGTAGCGGTTGCCGATACGGTCAAGCCGGATTCGAAAGCCGCGATCGACATTTTGAAGGCGCTCGGCATCGAAGTCGTCATGCTCACCGGCGACAATGAACGGACCGGACGCGCTATCGCGAGGCAGGTAGGCATCGAGCGGGTGCTGGCTGAGGTTCTGCCAGACGACAAAGCTCACGAAGTACAGAAGTTGCAGCTCGAAGGAAAGTCGGTCGGGATGGTCGGCGACGGCGTCAACGATGCTCCAGCGCTGGCTCAGGCAGATGTCGGTTTTGCGATAGGGACCGGCACCGACGTTGCCATTGAAGCCAGCGATGTCACCCTGATCAGAGGGAGCCTGCTAGGCGTCGTGACCGCGATCGAGATCAGCCGCGCAACCATGAGGAACGTGCGCCAGAACCTGGTTGGAGCATTCGGCTACAATGCCCTCGGCATTCCCGTAGCGATGGGCGTGCTTTATCCCTTCATTGGTCTTCTGCTCTCGCCGCTGATTGCCGCAGCCGCCATGGCATTCAGCTCGGTTACTGTCGTAACCAATGCCAACCGGCTTCGCCTGTTCAATCCCCGGAGGACCGCATCATGAGTCCTGATCGTTGGATCGCTACGGCGGCCGGCTTGGCGCTGATCGCCTTTATCGTCTGGTTTTTCTGGCTTAAGCGCTCGACGGGATTTCGCGCCAGCGAAACCACGGGCGGCTATCAGGAAGCGATGATCCTCGTAAAGGGCGGCTATACACCCGATACCATCATCGTTCGAAGCGGCCGGCCGGTTCGGCTGAACTTTCGGCGGGAAGAGACGGCGTCCTGTTCGGACAAGGTCATCTTTTCCGATTTCCAGAAGAGTGCTGACCTGCCTACCGGGCAGACTGTCGCTGTCGAGTTGCTGCCGAAATCGTCCGGCGAATTCGGCTTCGGCTGCCCAATGGGGATGTTCCGCGGGAAGCTGGTCGTCGAATAGCCCTTTCGTCCAGAACATGGCTCTTCGATCGGGCGCGGAAATCGCACTGGGAAGTGCCCTTGATCTGGGTCAAAACGGCATCGCGCCAGCCGGCTAGATTGGAGATCGGTTTAGCAGGAGTGCTGCCGATGTCAGTGCAGGATCATTCTGGCCATCAGGAGCCCGCCCGCGAGGGAATTTCCCTGAAGTCCCGTATCGGGCTGGTCCTGGCCGGGTTCCTCATCATCGCCGGCGCGTTGCTGTTCACCGAACATCAGGCCCACGTGTTGGGGTTGCTGGTCTGGCTGCCGCTGCTCGCCTGTCCCTTGATGCATCTGTTCATGCACGGTGGCCTCGGTCACGGAGACCGTCAACACGATAGCGATAGGAGACCGTCATGAACGGTGAAGCGCCCGGTTATGGTCTGTGGGGCCTCGTCATTATCAATTCCGCAGTCTTTGTCCTGTTTGCCTACAGCTTCTTCAAGCCGCAGACGCCGCGAGACTGGCGTTCATTCAGCGCCTTCAGCGCGTTCCTGGTCGCATTGTTCGCGGAAATGTATGGATTTCCGCTGACAATCTATTTCCTGTCCGGCTGGCTGCAGTCGCGCTTTCCGGGCATCGATTGGTTCTCCCATGACGCGGGTCACTTGCTGGAAATGCTCTTCGGCTGGAAGACCAATCCGCACGCTGGTCCCTTCCATATCCTGAGCTTTCTGTTCATCGGCGGCGGATTCGTCCTGATCGCCGCCGCCTGGAAAGTCCTTTACGACGCCCAGCAGAAGCGCTCGCTCGCCACCACAGGGCCTTACACCTACGTGCGGCATCCGCAATATGTCGGCTTCATCCTTGTGATGTTCGGCTTCCTGCTGCAATGGCCGACCATTCTGACGCTCGCGATGTTCCCGGTGCTGACGGTGATGTATGTCAAGCTGGCGCGAGGCGAAGAGCGTGACGCAAAGTCCGAGTTCGGCGAGGCGTATGCCAGGTATGCGGCCGAGGTGCCAGCGTTCATCCCACGAATCGGGCGGCTTTTCGGTCAGCAAGCAATTGACCCTTATCGCCGGTAGGCTCCGTAGCGGTATCTGGTCGCGGGCAATGGGCGTTGGACTTGAATAATCATCATTCGATCGACGCATTGCTGCCGCGCCCGACGTTCCATAGATCTCGGTCCGCCCCCAGCCTCCTTCCTATTCGCGAACCTTTGCTGATATAGATCAATTTCTTCGGTTAAGGCGTGGCTCAAGCTCACCCAATGACTGAAGCGATCTTCACAGCCACCGCCCTGACCAAGACCTACGTCTCCGGCGAGGTGCAGGTTCATGCGCTGAACAATGTCGATCTGGAGATCTCCGAGAAGGAAGTGGTCGTGTTGCTTGGCCCGTCCGGCAGCGGCAAGACCACGCTGCTCAACATCATGGGCGGGCTCGATCATCCGACCAGCGGTAAGCTGTTCTTCAAGGACCTCGAACTGACTGGCCGGAGCGACCGGGAGCTGACCGATTATCGGCGCCGGCACGTCGGATTCGTGTTCCAGTTCTACAACATCGTTCCCAGCTTAACCGCTTATGAGAACGTTGCACTGGTAACCGAGATTTCGGAGCGCCCAATGCGTCCCGACGAAGCGCTTGCGCTGGTCGGGCTCGAAGGGCGCATGCATCACTTTCCGGCTCAGCTTTCGGGTGGAGAGCAGCAGCGCGTTGCGATTGCCCGCGCCATCGCGAAGCGTCCCGCTGTTTTGTTGTGCGACGAGCCGACCGGCGCGCTGGACTCGAAAACCGGCATCAAGGTGATCGAGGCGCTGCTTGGCGTCAATCGCCAGCTCGGCACCACGACGCTGATCATCACCCACAATGCCAGCATCCAGCAGGTCGCGGACCGGGTCCTGTTCTTCGCCGATGGCCGGATCTCCAGGATCCAGCGAAACGAGACGCGCCGTGAAGCGGCGCAGTTGGTCTGGTGACATCATGTCGGCGCTCGACATTAAGCTATTTCGTGACGCGAGGCGCTTGTGGACACAGGTGCTGGCGATTGCGCTGGTGATCGGCGGCGGGGTGGCCACGCTGATCCTGGCGGTCGGCTCACACCGCTCGCTCGATGAAAGCCGTCTTGCCTATTATGAGCGATACGCATTCGCCGATGTCTTTGCGCTGGCCAAGCGCGCGCCGAAGGCGCTGGTGGACCAGATCGCGCAAATTCCGGGCGTGACTGCAGTCGATGCGCGGATTGCCAGGCTCGCATTGGTCGACGTGCCCGGATTTTCCGAACCCGCCAGCGCACAATTCGTTTCGCTGCCGGACGTCGGCGAACCCGTGCTCAACCGGCTCTATCTGCGGGCCGGGCGTCTGCCCGAACCCGGACGAGCGGAAGAGGTGGTGGTCAACGAAAGTTTCGCGCTGGCCCACCGCTTTGGACTCGGCGCCGGCTTTTCCGCGATCCTGAATGGCAGGAAGCGCCAGCTCATCATCGTCGGCACGGCGTTGTCGCCGGAATTCATCTATACGGTGGGGCCAGGCGACTTGATGCCGGACGACCGTCGCTATGGCATCGTCTGGATGTCGGAAAAGGCGCTTGCGAGCGTCTACGACCTGGACGGTGCATTCTCTTCTGTGTCCGTCAAACTGCAACGCGGCGCGTCGGAGTCCGAGGTCGTTGCCCGGCTCGATTCGCTGCTCGATCGTTACGGTGGACAGGCGGCCCACGGGCGGAAGGATCAAACCTCCCATGCCTGGCTCGACCACGAGCTCGACATGCTCAACAATATGAGCCGAACGCTGCCACCGATCTTCCTGTTGGTTTCGGCATTCCTCGTCAACCTGACGCTCAGCCGGCTGGTGGCGCTGGAGCGCGAGCAGATCGGGCTTCTAAAAGCCTTGGGATATCGCGACAGCAGCCTTGTATTGCACTATCTCAAATTCGTTGCCCTCGTCGTTCTGATCGGGATTGCGATCGGCAGCGTCGTCGGGACCTTGCTGGGACTGCGCATCACCGCGCTGTTCGGCGATTTCTTCCATTTTCCGTTCCTGCTGTTTGCGAGGTCCCCCGATCTCTACGCGATCGCGGGCGCACTAAGCGCAGCCGCCGCCGGCATTGGCGCAATCCGCGCGCTCCGGGAGGTGGTAAACCTGCCGCCGGCTGTCGCGATGCAGCCGCCCGCGCTGCCGAGTTTTCACCGGCTGGTGCCCACGGCCCTTTCCCTGGACAGAATTGTTTCGCAGCCGACGCTGATGATGTTGCGCAACATCTCGCGCCATCCGGTCAGAGCCGCCCTCACGGCGCTCGGGATGGCACTCGCCACCGCGATTCTCGTCGTATCGCTCTTCACCCGCGACACCATGGAGCAACTGATCGAGGTGACCTACTTTCTGGCTGATCGGCAGGATGCAACGATCGGTTTCGTCGAGAAACGGGCGGAGAATGTCGTCACCCAGGTGGCGCGGCTTCCCGGCGTGCTTGCCGCCGAACCGTTTCGAGAGGTCCCGGTTCGGATCCGAAACGGCAATGTTGAACGGCGAATCACGATCAGCGGGCGCCGTCCAGAATCCCATCTCAGGCGCATCATCGATGTCGATCTGCAGCCGGTGGTGCTTCCTGCGACGGGGCTCGCGATCTCCGGCATGCTTGGGAAAATTCTCGGCGTCGGGGTGGGAGATTCGGTCGAGGTCGACGTCCTGGAAGGCGCGCGGCGAACGGTATCCCTGCCGATTGTCGCGTTGGTGGAGGACTATTTCGGCATCAAGGGCATGATGGACATGGAGGTCTTGACGCGCCTGATGCGCGAGGGCCCTGTCGTGAACAGCGTCAACCTCAGCCTGGACGACAACCGCAGAGATCAGTTCTACGCAGCGGTCAAGGCCATGCCGACCGTGAGCGGCATGGCGCTGCAGCGGACTTCGTTGGCAAACTTTCGCAAGACGGTCGCGCTCCTCATCACGACGATGGCCAGCATCTACACTGGCCTGGCGGCCGTTATTGCGTTCGGCGTTGTCTACAATAACGCGAGGATCTCGCTTTCGGAACGGGCGCGGGAGCTAGCGAGCCTACGGGTGCTCGGCTTCACGCGTGGCGAGGTGCTGCGCATCCTGCTGCTCGAACTCGCGATCCTGACCTTGATCGCCCAGCCGGCGGGGTGGGTGATAGGCTATGGCCTTGCCTGGATCATGAAAACCAATCTGGCCGGAGAATTGATGCGCGTGCGCCTCGTCGTCGAGCATTCGACCTATGTGACCGCCAGTGCGGTCGTCCTGCTGGCGGCCATCGCCTCGGCGTTCATCGTTCGCGAGCGCATCAATCAACTAGACCTTGTGGCCGTTCTCAAAACGCGGGATTGAACCATGCCGGTAAACTGGACAAAGCGGATCATAGGTATTGTCGTCATCGGCGCGATCGCGGCGTTGCTGGTCTGGTTTGCCTGGCCGCGGCCGGTCGCCGTAGACTGGGCGACGATTGCGAAAGGCCCGCTGGAGGTAACCGCAGACGACGATGGAAAGACCAACGTACGGCATGTCTATACCGTATCGGCGCCAGTCGGTGGCAAAGTGCTGAGAATTTCTCATCCCATGGGCATGCAGGGGGCTTCGCTGCACGTCGGCGACCAAGTGACTGCTGACGAAACCGTTGTGGCGCTCATGCAACCGACGCCGCCAAGCTTTCTTGACGTACGTTCACACGATCAGCTCGAAGCCGAAGTGATCGCGGCGGATGCTTCGATCCGGCAGCAGGAGGCCGATGTGCGCCGGCTCGAAGCCACCCTCGAATTCGCTCGCACCGAATTCCAGAGGGCGCAGGCGCTGGCGCGGACGCAAACAATCTCAACGCAGGCCTTTGACAAGGCAAAATTCGAAGTAGCCAGCAATGAAGCCGCGCTGGCGAGCGCGCGAGCTCAGCTGGATTTCCGCCGCAACATGCGGGCAAGCTTGGCCGCGCGATTGATCGACCCGTCGAACGCGGCTTCGCCGAAGGATCCAGCGTGCTGCGTCCGAGTGGTGGCGCCGGCAAGCGGGCGGGTGCTGAAGATCATCCAGGACAGCGAAGCAGTGGTTTTGCCGGGAGCGCCGCTGGTCGATATCGGAGATCCCGGGGATCTCGAGGTGGTCGCCGATCTGCTGTCGACCGATGCGGTGCAGATCAAGGTTGGCGCGCCGGTCCGGATCGACGGCTGGGGTGGTCCGGCGGTTCGCGGCAAGGTGGTTCGGATTGATCCGGCAGGCTTTCTCAAGGTATCGGCCCTCGGCATCGAGGAGCAGCGGGTTCGCGTAACTATCGACTTCACCGATCCGCCGGAGCTTTGGTCGCGGCTCGGCCACGATTACCGGGTTGTCGTGCATGCCACGATCTGGAGCGCGGATGACGTTCTGATAGTGCCCGTGAGCGCGCTGTTTCGAAAGGGAGAGGACTGGGCGCTGTTTGCTGTCGAAGATGGCCGCGCGCGCCTGACGCCGGTCAAGATCGGCCATCGCAACAACCGCATGGCGGAAGTGCTGGAGGGCCTGGCCGAAGGACGCCGGGTAGTTCTCCACCCGAGCGATAGAATCGCTGATGGCGTTCGGGTGGAGCGACGATAGATGCGGTCTGTCCGCCCATGGTAGCGAGAGCGCAAAAACGGCCACCCGAGGGTTCGATTTGCCATGGTGCGGCGCCGACTGGCTCCGCGACTTGGGCGCTTGATTGGAGGAATGCTTCGAGCATGACCCGGCTATTGGGATATGCTGCACTGGAAATCCCGGCGCTTGCTGACCCGCGCCTTTCCGGCCCGATCGGCAGCGTTCCCTAAGTTTGATGTGCATCAACCTGGACGGCCCTTCCGTCAGTTACTGTTCCGGAACGCGAGGCGCGGACCGCGTTCTCGACACGGTTGGGAGAGTGCGATGTTCAGGAACATTCTGGTTCATATTCCGTCCGAGCGTCCAGTCAGGGCGGTCATTGACGTCGCCATCGGGCTGACCATCGAGCGCCGCTCGCATCTCGATGCCGTTGCCATCGGTTATGAATCGATGAGCTCCGCCGGAATGATGGTTGATGGCAGCGGTGCTGCCGTTGCCCTCGTGATGGGGGCGGAGCAGGAGCGCGCCCAGGAAAGGGCAAATGCCGCGATTTCCGTATTCGAGATCGAGGCCAAGCTCGCCAAGGTCGCCTACGGCACCAGAGCCATCACGGCGATACCCGCCGAGGCCGGACCAGCCATCGGAGCGCTTGCACGGCTTTACGACATGACGATCGTGCTGCAGCCGGACTCCGCGAATTTCAGTTTCGACAATCACATTCCTCAGGAGATCTTGTTTAATTCCGGCGGGCCGATGCTGATGGTCCCGTACATTCATAAAGGACCGCTCGATGTCCACCATATCGGAATCGCCTGGGACGGCAGCCGTCTCGCTGCGCGCGCGCTGCGCGATGCGATGCCGTTTCTGATGGGCGCGAAGGCCGTCACCGTCATTGCGGTCAACGAGGAAGCCGGCGAAGCATCCTCGGACCAGCTAGTCAGCCATTTGGCGCGTCGTGGCATTACGGCGAGGGTCCAGCGGGTGACCGTGGAACGCGGCGATGTTCAAGGAGCCATTCTGTCGATCGCGGCCGAAAGCAATATGGGCCTGTTGGTGATGGGCGGATACGGCCATTCGCGCTTGCACGAAAGTATTCTCGGCGGCGTCACGCGGGGCATGTTCGATTCGATGACCGTGCCGGTGCTGATGTCGCACTGATCCGAGGTGAGCGCGGGATGTGGCCTTTCTGGCAAGTTGCTGTTGGCCTACGGTCGAAATGCGGCCAGTTTGATGCATCTCAATGATCGGTCCGATGCCAATCGATATCGTTTCGATGGAATTCAAAAATCGGAGATAGTCATGGCAGAGCTGTCTGAACGAAGCGCTTCGAGTCCCTTCCAACCGGCCGAAAACGCGGAGGCGCAAGCCGCCAGGCTGAACCAAAGCGCACTGGAGTTCTTGCTCGGTGCGCAGAAGATTATGTTTGAGGAGCTTGTATTCCTCGGCGATGAGATGCTGGAGAGAACGCGGACCGAAATGCATCTTTTTACGGAATTCGTCGCGAAAATGGCGGGTGCGCATTCAGTCAAGGACGTAAGGACGATGTGCCGGGAATGCAGCCAGCATCAGCTCGATTTCATCCGTCGCGACTACGAGCGGCTGTTCAAGCACGGTGAGCGGATGATCGCTACCACGTCGAACCTGATCAGCAACCGTTCGCTGAACTGATCGGCCAAACAGCATGCACCAGAAAACGAACCTGCCGGGGGCGGAACTTACCGTCTTGCCGCTCCGTGCCCGTGCCGCGGACCAGGGCGACGACCGGCAGCCAACCGTGCCGATCGCGCCGCAAGCGGCACCGGCCACACAGGGGGCGGGGGTAGACACATATCAGGCCGATCGCGCCCTTCATGCGATGCTGGCGCGCCTGAGCGGCGGCATTTCGCCGGTAGCCCTGTTGCTGGCCTATACCGACTGGCTTTCGCATCTCACCTCGTCGCCGCAACGGCAGATCGAGATTTCGCAGGAAGCCTTGCTGGACGCACAACGATTTGTCGAGGCTGCACGGCAGTTCTTCTCGCCCGGGCAGGGACCGTGGTCGCTGATCAAGCCGCAGGCGCAGGACAGGCGCTTCGCTCGGCCGGAGTGGGAACAGCCGCTGTTCAACCTGATGGCTCAGGCATTTCTGCTGGGCCAGCAATGGTGGCATAAAGCTACCACCGGCGTGCGCGGCGTGGCGAAGCAAAACGAGGCGATCGTCGAGTTCTCGGTCCGGCAGATGCTGGACGTGCTGTCGCCCTCCAACTTTGCCGCGACCAATCCGGAAGTGCTCCGGAAATCGTTCGAGAGCGGCGGGGCGAATTTCGTGCGCGGCTGGCAGAATTTCTGCAGCGACTGGATACGCCTGGCCTCGGCGGAACTTGGGCCGGTCAAGACCGACGATTTCGTCCTCGGCGAAACCGTCGCGACGTCGCGCGGCAAGGTCGTGTACCGTAACGAACTGATCGAGCTGATCCAGTACTATCCGACCACGGACAAGGTACATCCCGAGCCGATCCTGATCGTGCCGGCCTGGATCATGAAGTATTACATCCTCGATCTATCGCCGCAGAATTCGCTGGTGAAGTATCTCACCGGTGAAGGCTTCACCGTCTTCATGATCTCTTGGCGTAATCCGGATGCCGCGGACCGTGAGGTGGCCTTCGACGATTATCGCAAGCTTGGTGTCAAGGCAGCGCTCGACAAGATTGGCACGATCGTGGCCGATCGCCAGGTTCATGCGCTGGGCTATTGCCTTGGCGGAACGCTGTTGTCGGTATCAGCCGCGACCATGGCGCGTGACGGCGACAACCGCCTGAAGTCGATCAGCCTGGTTGCCGCGCAAACGGATTTCACCGAGGCCGGCGAACTGACGCTGTTCATCAACGAAAGCCAGGTCGCGTTCCTCGAGGACATGATGTGGGAGCGCGGCGTTCTCGACACCACGCAAATGGCCGGCGCATTCCAGTTGCTGCGCTCCAACGATCTGATCTGGTCGCGGCTCACCCACGATTATCTGATGGGAGAGCGGGCAGTGCCCAGCGATCTGATGGCCTGGAATGCCGATGCCACCCGTTTGCCGTACCGGATGCATTCGGAATATCTGCGCAAGCTGTTCCTCAACAACGACCTTGCCGGAGGTCGTTACCTCGTCGAGGGCAAGCCGATCTCGCTGTCGGATATCCACACGCCGATGTTTGTGGTCGGCACCCTTCGCGACCACGTTGCGCCGTGGAAGTCCGTCTACAAGATTCACTACCAGGTCGACGCCGACGTGACCTTCCTTCTCGCCAGCGGCGGCCATAATGCGGGTATCGTGGCGCCTCCCGGCGAACAGGGACACACCTACCGGATCCAGACAAAGGGGGCGGACGCGACCTATACCGGCCCCGACGAATGGTTGAAGACGGTGCCATCAGTCGAAGGATCGTGGTGGCAGGAATGGACCACGTGGCTGGCCGCGCAATCCGGTGAGCTATCCCGACCGCCGCGCATGGGCATCGAGGCCGTCGAGGAGGACAATCTGCCTGATGCCCCCGGCGACTACGTCCGCCACTGATATCGGCAAAGCAGGGTAGACAAGGCGAGGCGGCATTTGTCATCCGGTCGGACTATCGTGTCGCGCCAGGAACACACGTAGGATACCTGTTCACTACGGCCACGGCCTGCCGGATACCACAGTCTGATGTCGACCTATCGCCTGAAAAGTCTGCTTGCGCCGCGTTCCGTCGCGCTGATCGGAGCCAATCCGCGCCAGGGCTCGGTCGGCCGCACCATTCTCAACAATATGGCCCGAGGACGAGCCGCTGATCCATGAGATGTTGAAGCATGTCACCATGGAGGATCTCCGGCTGCGGTTCTTCGCGCCGACGAAGGAATTTTCCCACGAGTTCATCGCCCGCCTGACCCAACTCGACTATGCTCGGGCGATGGCCTTTGTCGCGTTCGACGAGGCGACTAGCGAACTGGTCGGCGTTGTCAGGATTCACTCGGACTCGGTCTACGAGAGCGGTGAGTACGCCATTCTCTTGAGATCCGATCTGAAGGGCAGCGGGCTCGGCTGGACCCTGATGCAGATGATCATCGAATATGCGAAATCCGAAGGACTGAAGGCCATCTCCGGCGACGTGTTGGCCGACAACACCATCATGCTGGCGATGTGCCGCAGCCTCGGCTTCGAAGTGAAGTCGGATCCGGTCGAACGCGACATCTGTAACGTCAGGCTGGCGCTTTAACATAGCCCTGACGCCGCGATGTCTTCGGTACTGTCAATGCGAAAACAGGATCGGCAGCGGCGGCTTCGAAAGCAGGTCCTTGGTCGCCCCGCCGAGAATGAATTCGCGCCATCGCGCGTTCCCGTAGGCACCCATCACGAGGACGTCGACCTTGTGCGCAACCGTATAGCCTTCGAGCACCTGGCCGATCCGCCGGCCGTTGGCGTCGACCTTGTCCAGCACCACGTCGATGCCGTGGCGCGCCAGGTTCTTGGCCAGTTCTTCGGCGGAATGCCTGGTGTGCAGCTTCTTTTCGTTGATAACGGTAACAATGCGCACCTTCCTGGCCTTCTCGAGCAGCGGAAGCGCATCTGAAACCGCTCGGGCCGCCGCGCGGCTGAAGTCCCAGGCAACCGCAACCATTCCGAGCTCGAACGGACGCGGGCGGGGGCTTTCGGGTACAACGAGGGTCGGCCTGCCGGAGCCGAATATCACCGTCTCGGCATACCACTGGTCATAGCTCTCCGGCACCGGCACGATGGTGAGGTCGCGAAGCCTTGCGTAATCAACCAGCACGTCCGGCACGCGGTAAGTCGGGCACTTTTCAAGATAGGTTTCGTGGAGAATGCCGGCCTTGTTCGCCGCGTTATCGAAAGCGGCGAGCATGTCCTTGGCACTCTTCCGGCTCTTCTCGGCTTCGCCTGCGATGATGCCGGGGATGTTGGCAATCGATCCGGAAAGGAAATGCCCGGGGATCTGGACGTGCACCTCACAGGCAACGGCCGCAAGGTGGGCGCCGAGGTTTGCTGCGATCGAAACCGCCTCCTCGGTAACTGAGACGGGCGTCGGATCGGGGTAACTCGTCAGCGTCAGCAAAATGTCCTTGAATGCCATGAGGCTCTCCTTTTTCGAGATTTAATCTAGCGCTCCCCCGGCGTACCCCTTTGATCCATCGCAAGGAGCTGGATTGTCAGTTTGAAGACCGCAGTCGTGGGCGCAGCACCGACTTCAGCATTTCAAGGACCACCAGCGCGATCGCGCCTGCCCCGAGCGTGAGGGCGAGATCGTCGGCGTGCAGCGGTCCGAAGGTGAAGAGCCTGCTTGCGACCGGCCAGAGCAAGGTGAGAGTCAGGATCGCGGCAACCGCGGCCAGCACCGCGGCCAAGGTCCGATTTGGCCTCCGCAGCGCGGTCAGCAGTGATGCGCTGAACGAGCGATTGACCAGGATCAGGCTGACGATCACCACCACGAGCGAGCAGAACGCCAGCGCCCGCACTTCCGGCACTGGCATGCCGGATTGGAGCGCCATGATGTAAATGGCGGCGACGATCACAAACGCCAGCGTCCCCTGCAAGGCGCTCCAGCCAATCATCGCCCAGGAGAACAACGGTTCGTCGGGCGCGCGCGGGGGACGGCGCATGACGTCGTCTTCCTCGGTCTCGGCCTCGAATACGAGCGAGCAAACGGGGTCGATGACCATTTCGAGGAAGGCGATATGGATCGGCCCAAACAAGAGAGGCATGCCGAACAACAGTGGCAGTAGCGCCAGGCCTGCGATGGGCACGTGAACGGCAAGAATGAAGCTCATGGCCTTGCGCAAATTGTCGTAGATGCGGCGACCCAAGCGGATCGCTTTGACAATCGAGCCAAAATCGTCGTCGAGCAGCACGATCGCCGAAGCCTCGCGCGCGACATCTGTCCCGCGCCCGCCCATGGCAATGCCGATATGGGCCGCCTTTAGCGAAGGCGCGTCGTTGACGCCATCGCCGGTCATCGCCACAATCTCGCCATTGCTCTTGTAAGCGTTGACGATGCGAAGCTTCTGCTCCGGCATGATCCGCGCGAAAACACTTGTCCTCTCCACCCCTCTTGCCAATTCCGCGTCACTCATTTTATCGAGCTGCTCGCCGGTGACGACTTCGTCACGCTCAAGACCGGCGTGGTGCGCGATCGCCTTCGCGGTCGCCGGATAGTCGCCGGTGATCATCACTGCTTTGATGCCTGCCGACAGGCATTCGCGCACCGCCTCGACGACGCTGGCGCGGAGCGGATCGGCAAGGCCGACCAGCCCGAGGAATTCGAATTTCAACTCGCGCGGCGAAGCCGGCCAGTTCTGGCCGGAGTGCGCGGCGCGCGCGACGCCCAGCACGCGCAGGCCAGCCGAGGCCATCGCGTCGATCGATTGCGTCAGCGCCGCGCGGTCGGCGGCGCTCAGCTGGCAAAGGCCGGCGATCGCTTCCGGGGCGCCCTTGGCAGCGACGACATACTCCTGCCGGGAGCTATCCGGCTGCCAGAAATGGGTCACAGCGAGCAGGTCGGGGCGGAGACCAAAGGCGTGAACCAGCTTCCAGTTTGGGTGCTGATGCGACGCCCCCAACAGCCGCTCGCGTGCGAGCGTATGGAATGCCCGCTCCATCGGATCGAACGGCTCTGGCGCGCTTGCGAGCAGGCCGAACTCGCTTAGCTTACGGAACGGCGCCGGCATCTCGCTGCCGTCGTCGGGACGAAAGAGGTATCCGCCCCGCAGCCGCAACTCGACGATCGTCATCCGATTCTCGGTCAGGGTGCCGGTCTTGTCGGTGCACAGCACGGTCGCCGAACCCAGCGTCTCGATCGCCGCTGCTCGCCGCGTCAGTACGCGCGCCAGTGAAATTCGCCACGCGCCCATAGCCATGAAAACGGTCAGGACGACCGGAAATTCTTCCGGTAGCATGGACATGCCGAGCGCAATTCCGGCCAGCACGGCGTCAAGCCATCCGCCGCGCATGAATCCGTAGAGCAGGACTGCGAGCACGCTAACGGAGCCGCCGAGCACCGCAAACAGGCTGACAAGGCGCCTGGTTTGCGCCTGCAGGCGCGGCGGCTCGATATCAAGGGCCGCCAATGACTGGCCGACCTTACCGATTTCGCTTCGCGGACCGATGGCGGTCACTTCCGCGAGGCCCGAGCCGCGCACCACGAGCGAGCCGGAGAATACCTGCGGAAGGTCGTCGCCTCCGGGCCGTTGAAGTCCGGACTCGGAACGATCGTCCCACGCGACCTTGCGCACCGGCACGGATTCGCCGGTAAGGGTCGATTCATCGGCCTGCAGATCCTGACAACGCAGGAGC
Source organism: Bradyrhizobium murdochi (assembly GCF_000472965.1). Lineage (GTDB taxonomy): Bacteria > Pseudomonadota > Alphaproteobacteria > Rhizobiales > Xanthobacteraceae > Bradyrhizobium > Bradyrhizobium murdochi. The sequence goes on from NZ_AXAU01000001.1 coordinate 98,034, forward strand.
ACGGCATCGGCAGGCACGCGGTCGCCCTCGGAAAGGACGATGAGGTCGCCCCGCACCACATCGCGGCCGGCAATGCGTTTGCGCTCGCCGTCGCGAATGACGAGCGCCCGGGGGCTGGTGAGGTCGCGCAACGCCTCCAGGACGCGCTCGGTGCGGGTCTCCTGTACCACGGTGATTACGATCGACATTGTAGCGAAGGCGACCAGGATTACCGCTTCCTTCAGATCGCCGAGCGCCAGGTAGACGATGCCGCCGACCACGAGCATCGCCAGCATCGGTTCGCGCAGCACCTCGATCGCTATTCGAAACGGCGTGCGGCGGTCGGGTTGCGGGAGTTCGTTATGCCCCTCTGCTCGGAGCCGTGCCTCGGCATCCGCTTCGCTGAGGCCGCGGAACCGTCCTTGCGATTTCAGAAAATGAAACACTATGCCTCGTGATCTGCTTGGATCGATGTGAAGATGGAGGGCGTCTCGACCTCGATGGCGTACGGCCTGAGCTCGACACTTGCTACCGAGAGACGGTTAAACAGATCGCGACGTCGCGCGAGCGGCCACCAATCGTAGAGAAAGATTTCGAGAGGTCGCCAGTTGGCGACCCAGCCAAGAATCAAGAAGCTCTCTTCAGCCAATCTCTTGATCGCGGCTTCCGCCAGATAGCCAGCAGCTAAATGAGCCAGTAAAAGACAGGCAGCAAGAATTGAAGCGCCAATTGCAAGCGAGCGGCGGCCTACTCGAAACAGTTCATTTAGATCACGCTGAACGACGACGACACGGCCAGCAAAATAGCGATTGAATGCATCGGCAAGCTCCTTCGACGTCATTACCTGTGATTGGAGCGCTGGAGTATGCACCACAATTCTGAGGGGTCGCCTAGTCGGCATCTCTTGCGCCCACCCCACGATGTAATCCTCGGCCTCATCAGCGAGATCTTTTTCCCGGAACGGAAAGGGGTCGAGCGTATGAAATAGCTGCGCGATGTCGTTTACACGAATTTCGATGAGGTCTTCCGCGATCTCCGGCGCCGGCTTGTTGTTGGTCGCCATAGACTGTTGCCTTGCTTCGAGTTCCCAAAAGGCCGAGGACATGCCTCTGGTGATCAAAGATAGGACACGGTCGCTACCCGATAGGTGTGCATCTTGCCGCCTTCGTTGATCGAAACGTATTCGCCGACGACGAAGCGCTCATCCGCAAAGTGAAAGCCGACCTCATCGGTCAGATCGGTCTCGCCGTCATAGTGGAAGGCCCAACCGCCGCCCGGCTGGTGCACGAGATGGCCATGCTTGTCCTGCGCGTCCGGGCGCTGACGCACGATCCGGCAGGCATCGCGATACTCCCGCCAGAGTTCTGCATCGATGCGGTCCTCGGAATCGAGCGGAGCGACAATGATGTAGGCTATATCAGCATCGCCCTCGGGATGACCGGGTTCGCGGGCGAGTGCGACACGAACTTGCCGGAATTGCGGCGGCAGGGAAGCGTTGAGAATCGGCTTCGGCTGGGTCTTGGCTCTGGTCTTGGACACCTCGTTTGGCTCCTTGGGTTTATGGCATAAGGGTGCTGCCTCCGCCGGGCTCAGCTTGGCTCGGCCGTGGCCGCAGGGGCGGGTGCTCTGGATTTCTTCAGGCTCTTGAGGATGATTGTGACCAGCGGCACCAGCACCAGCGGCAGCGCGCTGTTCAGGGGACGCTGCACCATGCCGGTGAATTGCGATTGCAGCGCGCGGGCCTCGCTCTGCAAGGCGTCGACCGCGGAGCCGTGAATTTCGGTCGCCAGTTCGAGTTCGCGGCCTGCGGGCGGCCTTCCTCCAACGACGAACAAGACGGCCGCGATCACGAAATTGGCGGTGCCGAGAATTGCCGCCGCAGAAATCGCGCTCCAGATCTGCACCAGTGCGAAATAGGTCGATAGCTCCAGCATCAACAACCCAAAGGCCGCAATCAGCGCGGCGAACGCCCGCAGGCCGAGCCCGACCAGCATGTGCCGCATACGGATCTCCGCGATGATGCGGTCGGTTCGCCACAGCGCGCGCAGCTGCTTGACGACGTTCTCGCTGTTCACGTCAGTGCCTCCTCAGCATGAAACCGATGGCGACGCCGAGCGCGAAGGCGGATGCCAGCGCCGCAATCGGCCGCTCCGCGATCATTTTCTCGACGTGCTGTTCTTCGTCGCTCACGGTCTCAGCGAGTTCGTCCAAGGTGTCCTTGATCTGCCCGGCCAGTGCCTCGGTGCGGCTCTTCGTGGCGTCGAACATATCGTCGGCGGACGTAGTCAACAGGCGCGACATTTCGCTTTTGAGCGCCTGCAACTCGTCACCCAGCCCGCTTGATTTGAACATCACGTTCGTTTTCGTGGTTGGCGTCTGTGGAACTCTAGGCGAGCCCGCAGCAACATCGTTTGATTTGGGTCAACTTCGGTGTTCCAGAGCGGCACTCGGCGCTTTGAGGCAGGTCAACATCGGGGCGGCGCGAGCGGCCTAGAAAAGGTGCGCGCTGTAATTGAGGGAATATCATCTTGGCGAGCGTACCCCTGTTAACGGCCACGCCATCGGGCGATGCGCTCGAACTGCGCCCAGGCGGGTCCTGGACGGCGGCGAATGCGGCCACGCTTGAACAGCTTTCCGACGGCGTTGCACCGGAATTCGATCGGGCTGGCGTCGTCAAGATCGATATGGCCGGGGTGCGCGAACTCGACACGCTCGGTGCCTGGCTACTGGAAAAAATGTCGCGGCGGGCGACCACCGCCGGTCACCGCGCCGAAGTCGTTGGCATCGCCGATAATTACACCGGCCTGATCGAGGAGGTCCGTCAGGTCAATCGGCGAACGCCGGCGCCGGTCCCGGCGCGCAACCCCGTCTTGGCGAAACTCGGGGATATCGGCCGGGGCACCATCGGCGCGAGCGAAGACGTAATGGCGTTCCTGCAGATGCTGGGTTCGCTGTGCATCGCCATCCTGGGCGTCGCGCGCCGGCCGCGATCGCTGCGGCTGACGTCGCTGACCTACCAGTTCTACCGCGTCGGCTGGCAGGCGATACCCATCATCGTGCTGATCACCTTCCTGATCGGCGCCATCATTGCGCAGCAGGGCATTTTCCATTTCCGCAAGTTCGGCGCGGACTCCTATGTCGTCGACATGGTCGGCATTCTCGTGCTGCGCGAACTCGGCGTTCTGATCGTCGCCATCATGGTCGCGGGACGTTCGGGTAGCGCCTACACCGCCGAACTCGGCTCGATGAAGATGCGCGAGGAAATCGACGCGCTGTCGACCATGGGACTGGATCCGATCGAGGTCCTGATGCTGCCGCGGATCGTCGCGCTGGTTTGCGCGCTGCCGATCCTGAGCTTCATCGGCTCGATGGCGGCGCTCTACGGCGGCGGCCTCGTCGCCTGGTTCTATGGCGGCATGGATCCGGCAATTTTCATCGCGCGGTTGCATGACGCCGTCTCCGTCACCCATTTCGAGGTCGGCATCATCAAGGCGCCGTTCATGGCGCTGGTGATCGGAATCGTCGCCTGCAGCGAGGGCCTGCGCGTGAAGGGCAGCGCGGCGTCGCTCGGCAAGCAGACCACGACGTCGGTGGTGAAGTCGATCTTCCTCGTGATCGTGCTCGATGGGTTGTTTGCGGTGTTCTTTGCGTCGATCGGAATGTAGCGATGCAGGAAACCGCAGAACCGTTTGCCATTCGCATACGCGATCTCGTGGTTGGATTTCGTCGCCATGTCGTGATCGACCACCTCGCCCTGGCTGTGCGCCGCGGCGAAATCCTCGGCCTGGTCGGCGCTTCCGGCGGCGGCAAGTCGGTGCTGATGCGGACCATCATCGGCCTAATACAGCGGCGGAGCGGCGAGATCGAGGTGATGGGTTCCCCGATCAATCATGATCGCACCACGCCGAGCGCCGCCGGGCGGTGGGGCATCTTGTTTCAGCAGGGCGCGCTGTTCTCGTCGCTCACGGTGCGGCAAAACATCCAGTTTCCGCTGCGTGAAAATCACGTGCTGTCGGACGCCTTGATGGATGAGATCGCGACCGCCAAGCTCGAAATGGTTGGTCTAACGCCGGAGGACGGCGACAAGTTTCCTGCCGAACTGTCCGGCGGCATGACCAAGCGCGTGGCGCTGGCGCGAGCGCTCGCGCTCGATCCCGCGATTGTGTTTCTCGACGAGCCGACCTCAGGGCTCGATCCGATTGCCGCCGGCGATTTCGACGCCCTGATCAAGACATTGCAAAAAACACTGGGGCTGACGGTATTCATGGTCACCCATGACCTCGCAAGCCTCAATACCGTCTGCGACCGCGTCGCGGCGCTGGCTGATGGCAAGATTGTCGCCATTGGGCCGATGCGCGAACTGCTTCAATCCGAGCATCCCTGGGTGCGGGCCTATTTTCACGGCAAGCGTTCCCAGATGCTGCAACCAAAGCGAGCTGACTAATGGAAACCCGCGCTCCCTTCGTGCTCGTAGGCGCCTTCGTGCTGGCGGCCATCCTGGCTGTGTTCGGCTTCGTCTACTGGCTGCAGAATACCGGCGGGCTCGGTCCGCGCACGAGCTACCACGTGCAGTTCGAGGGTTCGGTGCCCGGGCTGCTGGTCGGCGCTGCCGTTCTGTTCAACGGCGTACGGGTTGGCGAGGTGATCGAGCTCGGCCTTACACCCGACAGCCCGCGCGGCGTCAACGCGACGATCTCGGTAGCATCGACCACGCCGGTGCGCGCAGACACCAAGGTCGGTCTGGAGTTTCAGGGCCTGACCGGCGTGCCAGTGGTCGCGCTCGAAGGCGGCACGCAGGTCACAAAGCGCGGCGAGATGCCGACGCTTGTTGCCGAGCGCGGCGCGGGACAGGGCATGACGCAGGCAGCGCGCGATGCACTGCGCAAGGTGGATTCGGTGCTGACGGAGAATTCGGGAGCGTTGAAGGACACCATCGCCAATTTCAAGGTGTTTTCGGAAGGCTTGGCCCGCAACACCGGCAAGCTCGATGGCATTGTCGCCGGCCTCGAACGCATGACCGGCGCGACCGCTCCGCCGCCAAAAATCACTTATGATCTTCGCGCGCTGCAAAATCCAGGACCGGCAGGCAAGATCATCAATGTGCAATGGGCGATCCCGGAGCCGACCGCCGTGGCGATGCTGGAGACGCAGCGCTTCCTCTTTTCGCCGGCGCAGGAATATCCGGGCTTTGCGGAAGCCATGTGGGCCGACGCGTTGCCGAAACTGATCCAGGCGCGGCTGATCGAAAGCTTTGAGAATTACGACATTGCGCATGCGCCGCTTCGGATGGCCGATATCGGGCAGACCGAATTCCAGCTGCTTATCGATGTCAGGCGGTTCCGCATCGCCGTCGAGTCGGGACCTGTCGCCGAAATTGGATTGTCAGCCAGGATCATCGACAAGAACGGCAAGGTCGTCGCCTCGCGGCTGTTCGAGGACAGCGAGAAGCTCGGCAAGCTCGACCCTCAGGCAGCCGTTGCCGCCTTCAATGCTGCATTTGGCCGAATGGCAAGAGATATGATCGCCTGGACGGTGCAGGCTTTGTAGGGCAAGGCGTGACCAGTCCGCGTGAGCGTGGACTAACGCGCGTTTGCGCCCAGTTTGCGCATATTCTTAAGCCAGCTGGATTTCCTGGCAGCGGAAGCGCTCTCGATCATGCCGAACATCGTCACCCGGACCGGCGAGAAGCCGACGAACTCAAATATGTTTCGGCGCAGTCCGCGGATGCCATGACTGCAAAAGAAGATCCGGTAGAGCCAGGCCGGCATCCCCATGGTGACGACGAGATGCGCCGAGCGGCCAGCTAATAGCTTCTTGACTCCTTTTTTCTCGTAACTGAAGGCCACGCCGGGGCGAATGATCTGTTCCAGAAACGCCTTGACCAGCGCAGGCGCCGTGCCGAGCCACAATGGAAAGATCAACACAATATGGTCTGACGCGGCGATAGCATCGGCTGCAGGCTTCAGCGGAGGCGGTACCACGCCCGAATTGAATTCTTCCACAGTTCTAAGCCACGGAAAGTCGAGGCCCGCGATCTCGACCGAGGTGATGACGTGGCCGGCCTGCGTGGCTGCATCGGCATAGGCGTCGGCCAGCGCATGACAAAGATGACGGCGCGAGGAATCCGGATGCCCCTGAATGACGGTAATCTTGCTCGGCATGGCGTTATGTCACCGCTTGCGGTGTCAGAATTCGGTTGGCTCTGCGATCCCGTTATTCGAGCGTCTTCAGATAAGACAGCAGATCGCCGATCTGGTCAGGCTCGAGCTGGAAAGCGGGCATGGTGGGGTGACCGGTATAGATGCCTTCGGCCAGAGCCTCTCCAAGGGTCTCGATCGGGTAACGCTTGTGCAGCGTCCGGAACGGCGGTGCGACTTTGAGTGGACTCGGGGTAACCTTGTCGATCGAATGGCACTTCGCGCAGTTGTTCAGCGCAAACATCTTCCCGCGCTGCTCTTGCGGCGAAGCTGCCGCTGCCGTCGTCAATGTAATCAGTGTAGCCGCTAGCGGCATCAACATTCTTGCGATCATTGCAGCTTCAACTCCGTGGAAAGATGCGGCTTTCCAGCCTGAGTTGCACTGTGAAGGCTTAATCGGCGGCCGGTTTGATCTGGATCAATCAGGCGGCGCCGGATCCGCTAGAATGAATCATATTTCCGAGCCCTCGAGCCAAGGCTGAGCAAACTGGCTGGGAGATACGGCTGCCGCGAGAAATGGCGGTCGATCGGCGCTCGAACGGGCAGGGCAATGATACGAACCATCTCTCCGAATCCAAACCGGGCCAATTTCGGCCGCTGCTCGGCCTGCACCGTCAGGTCGCTCAGCGTCTGCGGCGCGCTCGATCAGGCCGATCTGAGCGAGTTCGAACGGATCGCCCGTCACGTTCATCTGGCTGCCAACGAGGCGCTTTTCACTGCAGGCCAGCTCGCGCATTCCGTGCATAATCTGACCGCGGGTGTCGCGCGTCTGTACAAGCTGCTGCCGGACGGACGGCGGCAGGTGATCGGTTTTGCGCTGCCCGGGGATTTTCTCGGCGTGGCGCCGTCCGATCGCTACGGTTTCTCGGCGGATGCCGTCGATTCCGTTTCGGCGTGTCGGCTCTCCAAGGAGGCGTTCAGGCATTTCATTGAGCAGAGGCCGCATTTCCTGGTCCGGATCAACGAGTTTGCCGCACGGGAACTCTCGCTGGCGCAGGAGCAAATGCTCTTGTTGGGCCGGCGCACTGCGGAAGAAAAGGTCGCGTCCTTCCTGGTCGGCTGGCGGCGGCGCCTGGCCCATATCGGGGACGAGCGCCAGATCATCGTGCTGCCCATGAGCCGACAGGATATTGCCGACTATCTCGGCCTGACCATCGAAACCGTGAGCCGTACGCTGACCCGGTTCGAGCGTGAAAAAATGCTCATCATCGTCAACGGCGGTGTTCGTCTGCTGGACGCGGCACGGGCCGCAGCCATGGCCGCGGCATGATGTATCTTGCTCTGGAGCGCACATCCGTTTGATCCAGGTCAAAGCTCGAATAAGGCCGCATAGGCATCATTCCTCCACACAGGAGATCAGCCTATGCCAATCGATTCGTTAATTGTTGCCATCTGCGTCCTCGCGATGTTCGTGGTGTTTGGTGCGGTGCTGTTCTGGGGTGACATGCAGACCCGTCCCAAACAATTGGCCCAGCAATCTGCCATCAAACGTCGGGCCTTCTGATATCGGGCAGTAGCCCGGCATGATGACCTGCAGGAAGAGGGCACCGCTGTGAACGATATCGTCCGCCGTTATGCCCGACTGCAGGTACCGCGATATACGTCCTATCCGACGGCCGCCGAGTTCGCGACGGATGTAGGCACCACCGACCAGCGGCGGTGGTTGCAGAATATCGACACGGCTGAGGCCGTTTCGATCTACCTGCACGTGCCGTACTGCCGCGAGCTCTGCCTCTATTGCGGCTGCAACACCAAGAAGGCGCTGCGTGATGACGTCATCTCGGTCTATCGGGAGGCGCTTGAGCGCGAGATCGCCCTCGTCAGCGATGCCGTATCGGCACCTCTGCGCATTGCCCGCCTGCATTGGGGTGGCGGAACGCCGAGCATCCTCGGCGCGGACGGCCTCGCCTCGGTGATGCAGGTTCTGCGTGACCGCTTCGTCTTCGAACCCGGTTTCGGGCACGCTATCGAACTGGATCCGCGATATGTGACACCATTGCTGGCGGCCAGCTTGAAGGAGCTTGGCATCAACCGCGCCAGTCTGGGCGTACAGGACGTCAATCCGCTTGTGCAGGCGGCGATCGGGCGACGGCAGCCGATGCAGGATGTCGCAGTCGCCGTGTTGCGGTTGCGGGCCAACGGCATTGGCAATCTGAATTTTGACCTGATCTACGGATTGCCGCTGCAGACCGTCGCCTCGCTTCGAAAGACCTGCGAGATCGTCGCCATGCTCTCGCCGGATCGCATTGCCTGCTACGGCTACGCCCACATGCCGCGTCTGAAGGCCAACCAGCGGCGCATCGACGAGAGAGCGCTTCCTGATGTGGAGGAGCGTATCGATCAGGCCGGAATCATTGCCCAGGAGTTTCTGCGCCAAGGCTACCAGAAGATCGGTATCGATCACTTTGCAAAGCCCGGCGACTCGCTGGCCCGAGCGGCGAGCTCGGGGCGGCTTCATCGCAACTTCCAGGGCTATACCGACGATGGCAGAGAAACCTTGGTCGGTCTTGGCGCGTCTTCGATTTCCAGATTCCCGGATGGATACGTCCAGAACATTTCCGATGTCCCGAGCTATGTTCGCGCGATCTCGTCCGGCCGCCTAGCCGCGTCGCGCGGCTGTCGCCTGGATGCGGCCGAGAGGCAGCGTGCCCGCACCATCGAAAGCCTGATGTGCCAGTTTGAGGCCGATCTCGATGTGACCGCACCGGATATGGCGTTCGACGAAGAATTTGCCTTGCTGCAGCCGCTGGTCCGCGACGGCTTGGTTCAGATCAAGGATCGTATCGTGATGGCCACCGAGGCAGGCCGTTCGGTCGTTCGCGTCATTGCGGCGGTGTTCGATCCCCACACCCGCGTCGACACTGCACGATTCAGCAAGGCCGTGTGACAAACGTTCCCTGCTTGATCCAGGTCAAGGCCGAGATGATCGGCATTCGCTCTGATGGGATGCCCAGAATCTGCGAGGTATTCCAATGATTGTTTTCAAAGATGTGGAGAGAGCACCGCGGACCAGCGCCCTGATCGGGTGGGTGAAAGCCATCACGTCCAAATTCGTCGGCACGAGCGAACTTGGTCTTGATGACAAGGAGTTCGAGCAGATCGCAAGGGATCTAAATCTTTCGGTACCCGAACTTCACGCGCTGTCGAGAAAGGACGATCGCTCGGGCGATCTCTTGAATAAACGTCTCGCGGAGTATGGCCTCTCGGCGAGCGAGTTGAGAGACCGCCATCCCGAAGTGCTTCGGGATCTGCAGCGGGTTTGCGGAAACTGCACGTCGTTAAAAAGGTGCGCCAACGAATTCAAGCAGGGCGGCTCGCGGGCAGCTCGGACCGACTACTGCCCCAATACGCAAACCCTGGAAGCGCTCAAAACCGAGAGCTTGGAGAAGAGCGCGCAAGTGCCGATTACGCCGTGTTGTTGTTGTTGACTACACCGCACGTGTGCTCCTGGACTTGATCTCGATCAAGCCGACAAACGCGAAGGTGTGGTGATCCACCGGAGTGGCACCTCCAGAGAAGAAGCCGAGCATGAGCGAATCAAGCACCTCGAAATCAATGACACACGGCGAGGCCGGTCTTACGCTGGTCTTTTCAATATCGGCACTACTGTGCCTGTTCGCCGCGGCCAAGGCGCTGGACATGGCGTTCGCCTTTCACGCGGCACTGGCGTCCGCTGCCAGCCTTTGGGCCGTGTTTGCGATCGTGAACAGGTATTTCGACCGGCCGGCATCGCTGACGCCGCAGGAAATCAACGGTCGGCCCAACTACAATTTGGGCCCGATCAAGTTCTCCGCCGCGATGTCGGTGATCTGGGGTATCGCCGGATTTGCGGTCGGGTTGTTGATCGCCGCCCAACTTGCGTGGCCCGCGCTCAATTTCGATCTGCCATGGACCAGCTTCGGCCGCCTGCGGCCGCTGCATACCTCGGCGGTGATCTTCGCCTTCGGCGGCAACGTGCTGATCGCGACCTCGTTCTACGTGGTCCAGAAGACCTGCCGCACGCGTCTGGCTGGCGATCTCGCGCCCTGGTTCGTCGTCATTGGCTACAACTTCTTCATCCTGATCGCCGGCACCGGCTACTTGCTCGGCGTGACGCAATCCAAAGAATATGCCGAGCCGGAGTGGTATGCAGATCTGTGGCTGACCATCGTCTGGGTGGTCTATCTACTGGTGTTCCTCGTGACCATCATCAAACGCAAAGAGCCGCACATCTTTGTCGCCAACTGGTTCTATCTGGCGTTCATTGTCACCATCGCGGTTCTGCACCTCGGCAACAATCCCGCGCTCCCCGTGTCGGTGTTCGGCTCCAAGTCCTACATCGCCTGGGGCGGCGTCCAGGACGCCATGTTCCAGTGGTGGTACGGACATAACGCGGTCGGCTTCTTCCTGACCGCTGGCTTCCTCGCGATCATGTACTACTTCATTCCGAAGCGCGCCGAGCGGCCGGTCTATTCCTACCGGCTGTCGATCATCCATTTCTGGGCGATCATCTTTCTCTACATCTGGGCCGGCCCGCATCATCTCCACTACACCGCGCTGCCGGATTGGGCGCAGACGCTCGGCATGACGTTCTCGATCATGCTCTGGATGCCGTCATGGGGCGGCATGATCAACGGCCTGATGACGCTGTCGGGTGCCTGGGACAAGCTCCGCACCGATCCCGTGCTGCGCATGCTCGTTGTATCGGTCGCCTTCTACGGCATGGCCACATTCGAAGGCCCGCTGATGTCGATCAAGGTGGTGAACTCGCTGAGCCACTATACCGACTGGACCATCGGCCACGTTCATGCAGGCGCCTTGGGCTGGGTCGGATTCGTTTCGTTCGGCGCGCTATATTGCTTGGTTCCCTGGCTGTGGGATCGCAAAGGGCTCTACAGCCTGAAGCTGGTCAATTGGCACTTCTGGATCGCGACCATTGGCATCGTGCTCTACATCTCCGCGATGTGGGTGTCGGGGATCCTGCAGGGCCTGATGTGGCGCGCCTACACCTCGCTGGGCTTCCTCGAATATTCCTTCATCGAAACCGTGGAAGCGATGCATCCCTTCTACATCATCCGCGCCGCGGGCGGAGCATTGTTCCTGATTGGCTCGTTGATCATGGCCTACAATCTCTGGATGACGGCGCGTGTCGGCGAAGCGGAAGTGCAGTTGCGCTTGGCTCTGCAGCCGGCGGAATGAGGAGCGCCTAAATGTCTTTCTGGACGCGGCACCAAATCTTCGAAAAGAACTCGATCGTCCTGATCGCGGGCATCCTCGTGGTCATCGCAATCGGCGGGCTCGTCGAAATTGCCCCGCTGTTCTACCTCAAGAGCACGATCGAGAAGGTCGACGGCGTCAGACCATACACGCCGCTCGAGCTTGCCGGGCGCAACGTCTATGTCCGCGAGGGATGCTATCTCTGCCATTCGCAGATGATTCGTCCGTTGCGCGACGAAGTCGAGCGTTACGGCCATTACTCGCTCGCGGCCGAGAGCATGTACGACCATCCCTTCCAGTGGGGATCCAAGCGCACCGGCCCCGATCTCGCGCGGGTCGGCGGCAAATATTCCGATGAATGGCACGTTACGCATCTGGCCAATCCGCGGGCGATCGCGCCGCAATCGGTCATGCCGGGTTACAGTTTTCTCTCGCAGACAGAAGTCGACGAGGCTGGCGTCGCGGCCCATCTGCGCGCCAACCGCGCTGTCGGCGTGCCCTATTCGGAAGATCAGGTCGCCAACGCGGTCGCCGACCTCAAGGCACAGGCCGATCCTGACAATGCCGGCGTGGACGCGTTCACCAAACGCTATCCGAAGGCGTTCGCCCGCAATTTCGACAGCAAGCCGGGCGCGCCGACGGAGATGGATGCGCTGGTCGCGTATCTGCAGATGCTCGGCACGCTGGTCGACTTCAAGCTTTACAACGAAAAAGCAAATCTTCGCTGAGAAGGCAGGACGATGAAAGCAATTCTCACTGTCCACAACATCGCGTCGGACTTCGTCACCTCGTTCTGGACGCCGGTCTTCGTCGGAATCTTCATCGCCATCGTGACCTACGCCCTTTGGCCGCGTAACCAGGCTGCTTTCGACGAAGCGGCGAAAATGCCTTTGCGCGAGGAGTAGAGCGATCATGACCGAACACAGCGATATCGATCGCGTTTCCGGAAGGGCCACCACGGGTCACGAGTGGGACGGCATCAAGGAGCTCAACACGCCGCTGCCGCGCTGGTGGGTGATCACCTTCTACACGACCATTCTCTGGTCGATCGGCTACTGGATCGTGTATCCGGCGTGGCCGCTGCTGTGGAGCCATACGACAGGGATCTGGAACTACTCCACCCGCGCGGAAGTCGCCACCGAGCTCGCCAATCTGGGAAAGGTCCGCGGTGACAAGATGGTGGCGCTCGGTGCGGCGCCCCTGGCTGAGATCGCCAAGGATCCGGCCTTGCTTGCATTGGCTCGCGCCAGCGGCAAGACGGTGTTCGGTGACAATTGCGCGCCATGCCACGGCAGCGGCGGCGCCGGCGCCAAGGGCTATCCCAATCTGAACGACGACGAATGGCTGTGGGGCGGCAGCCTCGACCAGATCATGCAGACGATCCAGTTCGGCGCCCGTTCCGGACATGCGAAGGCTCATGAGAGCGCCATGCTGGCGTTCGGCAAGGAGGGCGTTCTCAAGAAGGACCAGATCGTGACCGTCGCCAACCACGTGCGGTCGCTGTCGGGCCTGCCGACCAGTTCCGGATATGACGCGGCTGGCGGCGCGAAGATCTTTGCGGATAACTGCACCTCGTGCCACGGCGACAACGGCAAGGGTAACCAGGAACTCGGCGCGCCCGATCTCACGGACACGATCTGGCTCTACGGTTCGGACGAGGCGACGCTGGTCGAGACCATCAGCAACGGCCGCGCCGGTGTTATGCCGGCCTGGGTTGGACGTCTCGACCCCTCCACGATCAAGGCGCTTACGGTCTACGTCCACTCGCTCGGCGGAGGTAAGTAACCGCGCGGCGCCGGGGCAAGTTCTCCGTCTGGTTGAGGTGGATCAAACGCGGCTCTGGGGCTGGGGCTACAGTGAATCCCTGACACGAGATCGACCCAGCCATGAACAAGACCGTAGACCCCACCGAACTGCAGGTCGTCGACGATGGGCCGCTTTATGCGGCCCGGAAGAAGGTCTATCCGCAGAGCGTTTCCGGCACCTTCCGCCGGATCAAATGGGGCCTGATGGCGTTCTGCCTCGGGGTCTATTACCTGCTGCCGTTCGTGCGCTGGAACCGCGGCCTGGGCGCGCCTAGCCAGGCGGTGCTGGTCGATCTGCCGAATAGCCGGTTCTATTTCTTCTTCATCGAGCTGTGGCCGCAGGAAGTCTATTACTTCACAGGCCTATTGATCGTCGCCGCGCTGACGCTGTTCCTGATGAACGCGGTCGGCGGCCGCATCTGGTGCGGCTATCTGTGTCCGCAGACCGTCTGGACCGATCTGTTCTACGCCGTCGAGCGCTGGGTCGAGGGCGACCGGCGCGAGCGAATGCGCAAGGACGCCGCCAAGGAAACCATCAAGCTTCGCCGTGTCGGAGAAATCGTGCTGAAGCATTCGATCTGGCTGATGATTGCCTGGTGGACTGGCGGCGCATGGGTGCTTTACTTCACCGACGCTCCGACGCTGGTGATGCAACTCCTCATCTTCCAGGCGCCGATGATCGCCTATATCTGGATCGGGATCCTGACGGCGACCACCTATGTCTTCGCCGGCTGGATGCGCGAGCAGGTCTGCGTCTATATGTGCCCGTGGCCGCGCATCCAGGCCGCGCTCACTGACGAATGGGCGCTCAACGTTACCTACAAATACGATCGCGGCGAACAGCGCACGTCGCTGAAGAAGGCGAACGAGTTGCGCGCGCTCGGCGAACCCGTCGGCGATTGCATCGATTGCTATCAATGCGTCGCCGTGTGCCCGACCGGTATCGATATCCGCAACGGCCCGCAGCTCGACTGCATCCAGTGCGGGCTGTGCATCGACGCCTGCGATGCCGTCATGACCAAGATCGGTCGCGAAACCCGCCTGATTGGATACGACAACGACATCAATATTCACCGGCGGCAGGAAGGCAAGCCGCCGATCTACCGCATCGTGCGGCCGCGCACCATCACCTACGCGGCGATGATTGCCGCCGTCGGCGCGATCATGCTCTATGCGCTGCTGACGCGGACGCTGCTCGACATCAACGTACTGCATGACCGCAATCCGGTTGCGGTGAAGCTCGCCGACGGATCGATCCGCAATGCCTACACCGTCCGCCTCCTGAACAAGCGCGGCTTCGACCGCGTCATCGCGATCGACATGGATGGCCCGGTCAACGCCACGCTTCATGTCGTTGGCGCCGATTCCGTCACAAAGGACCGGCCGATGATCATTCTGGCGCGCGACACGACCACTGAATTGCGGCTTCTGGTGACGGCGCCCGCGGAAAACAATCCCGCGAAGTCCATTCCGGTGCACTTCCACGTCACCGATATTGGGCTGGGCGAGGTCGCTTCCGCCACCGATCATTTCGTGTCGCCATGAGATCGGGAGTATTCACATGAGCCGAACGCAACCGAAGCCCCTGACCGGAGGCAAGGTACTCCTGATGATGGTGACGTTCTTCGCCGTCGTGATCGGGGTCAATGCCGTCATGATGCGCCTCGCGATCCAGACCTTGCCCGGCACCGAGGTCGATAGCGCCTATAGCGCCAGCCTCGCCTATGAAAAGGAGATCGCCACCGCTCGCGACCAGAGCGCGCGCAACTGGAGGGTCGATGCACATGTCGAGCGCAGCGGGGAGGGCGGCGCGACCCTGCTGGTCGAGGCGCGCGACAATTTTGGCCGGCCGATGTCCGGTCTGAAGTTTCAGGGCCGCTTTGAGCGGCCGACCGACCGGCGGGCCGATCTGCCCGTGGCTCTCGCCGAAGTGGGCATAGGCATTTACCGCGGCAGCGCGCCGGCCATTGCGCCGGGCCAATGGGATCTGGTGCTTGAGGGAGTTGGGGCAGGACAGCGCCTGTTCCTGTCCAAGAACCGCGTGTTGTTGAACTAGGAAGACGCACCATGCAGGCAACGCGAGACTTTTCACATTATGTCCGGCATCTCGGCTCGGGACTGTCGCACATCGATCTGGCGGTGGAGGGCGTCAATTGCGCCGGCTGCATGTCGAAGATCGAGCGCGGCCTTTCCGCGCTTCCGGACGTGACGCTGGCGCGTGTCAACCTGACCGACCGTCGCGTGGCGCTGGAATGGAAGGAGGGCACGCTCGACCCGGCCCGCTTCATCGATAGGTTGGCCGAGCTTGGCTACAAGGCCTATCCGTTCGAGCCGGTGCACGCCGAAGCCGTCGAGACGGAGCAGGCGAGCTTTCTGCTGCGCTGCCTCGGCGTCGCCGCCTTTGCCGCGATGAACATCATGATGCTGTCGATCCCCGTGTGGTCCGGCAATGTCAGCGACATGATCCCGGAGCAGCGCGATTTCTTCCACTGGCTATCAGCGCTGATTGCCTTGCCCGCGGCGGCCTATTCCGGGCAGCCCTTCTTCAGATCCGCTTGGGCCGCTTTACGTGCGCGCCGCACCAATATGGATGTACCGATCAGCATCGGCATCGTGCTGGCGCTCGCGATGTCGGTAATGGAGACGATCCACCACGCCGAACACGCTTATTTCGACGCGGCTCTGATGCTGCTCGCCTTCCTGCTGGCCGGCCGCTACCTCGATCAGAGCATGCGTCGCAAGACGCGGGCGGTCGCCGGAAATCTGGCCGCGCTGAAGGCGGAAACAGCGACGAAATTCGTCGGGGCTGATGAAATCAGCGTGGTGCCGATTGCCGCGGTGCGGGCCGGCGACGTCGTCCTGCTGCGTCCTGGCGAGCGATCCGCCGTCGACGGCTCCGTGATCGAAGGAAGATCCAAGATCGACCAGAGCCTGATTACCGGCGAAACCTTGCCCGTGAAGGCCGAGCCCGGCACCGCCGTCTATGCGGGCACGCTCAATCTGTCCAGCGCGTTGCGGGTGCAGGTGTCAGCGGCGTCCGAAGGCACGCTGCTGGCGGAGATCAGTAGGCTGCTCGACAATGCCGTGCAGGCGCGCTCCCGCTACGTTCAGCTCGCAGATCGCGCGTCGCGGCTCTACGCCCCTGTCGTGCACACTGCGGCGCTGCTGACCATGCTCGGGTGGGTCGCGTTTGGATCGACTTGGCACGACGCCATCGTCACCGCGATTTCGGTCCTCATTATCACCTGTCCGTGTGCACTCGGGCTGGCGATACCGGCGGTGCAGACCGTCGTATCGGGCGCCATGTTCCGGACCGGCGTGCTGCTCAATTCCGGCGACGCCATCGAACGGCTGGCCGAGGTCGAGCGCGTCGTGTTCGACAAGACGGGCACGCTGACCTTGCCGGAACTCGACGTTACGAATGCCGCGGATATTCCGCAGGCGGTTTTCGAACTGGCCGGCCGGCTTGCGCTTGCCAGCCATCATCCGGTTGCCGCGGCGGTGGCCCGGGCCGCCGGAGCAAGGACGCCGTTGCCGGGAATCGAGGAACTAACGGGCCAGGGCGTGCGCGGCTTCATCAATGGCCAGGAAGTTCGACTGGGCAGGCCATCGTTTTGCGGCGCTGACGAACTAGCTAACGAGATCCTGTGCCGGGATCCGGAAGCTTCGGTCGTTGCCTTTCGCCACGGCGAAACACGCCATGTCTTTGCGGTGCGGCAGCGTCTGCGTCCCGATGCGGCGGGCGCGATCGCCACGCTGCTCAAGGCCGGTATCCACGTCGAGATCGTGTCGGGGGATCGAGAGCCCGCCGTGCGGCACGCGGCGCAATCGCTTGGCGTTCACCAGTGGCGCGCGGGCGTCACGCCGGCTGACAAGATTGCTCGCATCGATGAATTGAAGCGGCAGGGCGTCAAGGTCTTGATGGTGGGCGACGGCATGAACGATGCGCCGGCGCTGGCCGCGGCCCACGTCTCGATGTCGCCGGTTAGCGCGACGCATCTGAGCCAGGCCACTGCCGATCTGGTGTTTCTTGGCGATCGGCTCGCGCCGGTGGTCGCGGCAATCGGCTTCTCGCGAAAGGCGTTGCGATTGATGCGGGAGAATCTGTGGTTGGCCGTAGTCTACAATCTAATTGCCGTCCCGCTCGCGATTGCTGGCCTTGCAACCCCGCTGGTTGCCGCCGCGGCCATGTCGGGTTCATCGGTGCTGGTAATTTTGAATTCGTTGCGCGCGCATCGCGGTGCGAGGGAGTTCGGCTGATGGAGGTCCTTGTGTTTCTCGTTCCGCTGGCGCTGACACTGGGCCTAATGGGTCTGATCGGATTTCTCTGGTCACTCAAGAACGGTCAATACAACGACCTCGATGGGGCAGGATGGCGGGCGATTGCTGATGATGAGCCGACTTCAGGGAGTGCCAGCTTGGGCGTCCGCCTTGAAGGGCACTTATAGGCAGGAAATGCACCTATTTTCTTTACCCATCTTGGCAAGCCATTGAAGTCGCAACAAAAGCGACCGCCCTCCGAGCGCACCAGGCACATAAGCTATTGATGCGAAAAACATTTTCGCTCTGGGTTCGTCTACCTTCATCGAACTGACGGCACGGAAGCAAAACCACCATTTGCTCATGCGAATGGCGGTGGTGTAGCCGAGCGTAGAAATCGGCGAGCGCTAAGCGAAGCTCCATAGCTGGCAGAATTTTGGCTCACGCCGGCGTCGGCCCCGACTTGCGTGATCACTGCTAGCTGCGCCAGGCGCGAGCCGTGGCAGCGACGACAGCCAGAGTCGCCTTTGCGCCGTCGGCCTCGCCCTTCTCGAAATCTCCCTCCGTTTGCGCCATGGCGTTGGTCACATGGGCGAAGCAGACCACCGAATGACCACTCGTCGTACTGAAGGCATACAGGGCTGCGGCTTCCATTTCGACGGCCAGCGCGCCCAACTGGCGCGCCCGCGCGATCGCCGACGCGGTTTCGCGATAGGGAGCATCCGTCGTCCATGTCGCGCCCCGATATAGCGCGATGCCTGGCAGGGCGCGTCCCGCCTGTTCCGCGCGAGCGAGAAGCGGCGCATCGGGCGCATCGGCGAACGTGGAGCCCGGCAGATAGTGATAGCTCGTCCCTTCGTCGCGGAGCGCACGATCGATGAGCACGAAGTACGGCGTGGGTCCGATCGGAGTAATCTGGCCAGCGGACGTCACGCTGATGAGCAGCCGGCAACCGGATGCGAAGAGCTGCTCGGCGACCAGCACGGCAAAGGGCGCGCCGACCGCGCAGCCGACGATGCCAACTTCGCCGATGCCGGCGATATCGAAGGCGAGAAGTTCGGTGTGATAGCAGGCCCATCCTTCATGGATGCGGCCCGTGCCCGTCCGTTTGAGGTGGCGGACGACATCGCCATCCGGATCGAGCACGCAGATTTCGGGGACGGCGACAAGTGGCAACTGCCTCTGCCTGCGCGCCTCCCTCAAGAGGGCTTCCGGTCGGAACACTGAGGACGCCGTGTGGTCCTTCCTGTCAATGATCGGCCAAGCGCTGTCCGCGCGATCAATTTTCTTGTCCATGATGCACCAGGATCAGCTTGGCTCAGGCGAGAGATTCGACCGGTAGACCAGCGGCCTTCCACTCGGGGTAGCCATCTTCGAGCCGGCGGACGCGGTAGCCGCGGGTTCTGAGCGCTGCCACGGCTTCAAACGAAAGGACACAATAGGGTCCCCGGCAGTAGGCAATCACCTCTCGGCTTTTGCGAAGTTCACCCAAGCGTCGTTCGAGTTCGGCGAGAGGAATATTGAGGGCCCCCGGAAGATGGCCCAGCGCGAACTCGTCTTCAGGTCTCACATCGAGCACTGTGACCAGATCGTCGCGCAATCTGGTGACCAGGTCATCACGGGATACTGGTTCGAGCGCATCTCGCGCCTGAAAATAATCAGTCACGACTCGGCCGATCTCGGCAACATTTCGCTCGCCGACACGCCCTAGAGCTTTGATCAGTGCGACCACTTCGGTATCACCAGCCAAGCGATAGAGAATGTATTTGCCGCGACGCTCCGTTTCGACGAGGCGTGCCCGCCTAAGAATCTGCAGGTGGCGCGAAGTATTTGCAAACGTCAGATGCGCCCGATCGGATAGCTCCTCGACGGTCCGCATGCCTTGGCCGAGGTGTTCCAAGAGTTCAAGCCGGTGAGAGTGACCCAGCGCCTGCGCCACTTCGGCGAGGTTCTCGTAGATCGCCTGTTTAGGTCCGGTGCTTGACACGGCGGCTCCTAGATATATCATTCAGCAGATCGATTGAATGTTAATTTAGCTGCTCTCAGAGGGGAGTGCAAGCCCATGATCCTGCGTCAATTCTTGCATCGTGATCCGGTCGGCATCTCCTACCTTTTCGGCTGCGGCGGCAAGGCAACGGCGGCGGTGGTTGATCCCGTTGGCGATACCCAACCTTACCTCCAAGCTGCAGAAAATGCCGGCATGAAAATCAACTTCGTGATCGACACGCATGTTCACGCGGACCATCTCTCCGCCGGGCGGGCGCTCGCGGAGGCGGCCGGCGCGCCCTATGTGCTCTCGGCCGAGGCAGGCGTCGCGTTTCCGTTCAAGGCCGTACGCGAAGGAGAGATCCTTCCGCTTGGCAACGTGACGGCCAAGGTTCTGCACACACCCGGCCACACGCCCGAGCACATCTGCATTCTCGTGACCGACCACACCCGCGGCGAGGAACCCTGGTTCGTCCTGAGCGGCCACACGCTGATGGTCGGCGATCTCGGCCGCACCGAGCTTGCCACGAGCGCCGAAGAAGGCGCGAAGCAATTGTTCCGCAGCGCAGGTCGGCTAAAGGAGCTTCCAGATGATGTCGAGGTGCTGGCTGGTGCCTATGCCGGCTCCGTCTGCGGCCGGCGGCTCAGCGGCAAGCCATGGTCGACCATCGGCTTCGAAAAACGGCACAATCAGGCGTTCATGATCGCGGATGAAGCCGAGTTCATTCGCTTCATGGTGTCGGAGATTCCGCCGGCTCCGCCAGAGGCCGCGAAGATCAGGGCCGTCAATTCAGGCCTCGCAGCCAAAGCTGCGTGATCCGATGAGCGAAGCTGTATCCAGTCCACAAGCTTCCCCATCAGTCAGGCTCGGCCTGAAGGAGAACTGGCCGCAATTCGCTTTGCTTGTCCTGATCAACGCCTTCGTCGGCGGGATGGTTGGAATCGAGCGAACCGTCGTGCCGCTGATCGGCGCCGAGGAGTTCAGAATCGGCTCGACGACGCTTGTCGTCTCTTTCATCGTCAGCTTCGGAGTAGTGAAGGCCTGCGCCAACCTGGTTTCCGGCCAGCTTGCCGACAGCTGGGGGCGCAAGCGCGTTCTCATTCTGGGCTGGCTCGTTGGGCTACCGGTGCCGTTCATGATCATCTGGGCACCAAGCTGGGAGTGGGTGATTGCCGCTAATGCCCTGCTCGGCATCAACCAGGGCTTTGCCTGGTCGATGACGGTCATCATGAAGATCGATCTTGTCGGACCGAAGTCGCGCGGACTGGCCGTAGGCCTGAACGAGTTCGCTGGCTACCTCGCCGTTGGCGTCACCGCGTTCCTCACCGGCTATATTGCGTCGGAATACGGGCTGCGTCCGGCGCCGATTTATCTCGGCGTTGTCTATGCGATCCTGGGCGCCGCGCTCTCGATCCTTCTGGTGCGCGACACCCGTGATCACGTTCGGCTCGAGACCGCGGGCCATGCGCGGCAGGCAGCTCCCATCAGCTTCAGGGAGGTTTTCCTCCTCACCTCTTTCAAAGATCGCAACCTGTTCGCCGCTTCGCAGGCCGGGCTCGTCAACAATCTTAACGACGGCATGAGCTGGGGAATCTTCCCGCTGTTCTTTGTGTCGTTTGGACTGACGGTCGAGCGTATCGGCATCTTGAAGGCGGTCTATCCGGCAACCTGGGGCATTCTGCAGATCGCAACCGGCCCGCTGTCAGACCGCTGGGGCCGCAAGGGCCTGATCGCGGGAGGCATGTGGATTCAGGCCGCGGCCCTGTTCCTGACTGCCGCCACCAGTCATTTCGAGTGGTGGCTCGTCGCGAGCCTCCTGCTCGGTCTCGGCACGGCCATGGTCTACCCGAGCCTGATCGCCGCGGTCTCCGACGCATCGCATCCGAGCTGGCGCGCCCGCTCGCTCAGCGTTTACCGATTCTGGCGCGATCTAGGCTACGCGATCGGCGCGCTGTCGGCCGGCATCATCGCCGACCAATTCGGGCTTGCAGCGGCGATCATCTCGATCGCGGCGCTGACGTTCGTTTCTGGCGTCGTTGTTGCGGTGTTCATGCGCGAAGGCGCGATCGGAGCTGGACCTGCCGCCACCACCGCGGCGGTCACAAAATGAACTGACGGACTCTGCGCTACCGTTGCGATCCTAGATCCAGAGCAGTGCAGCGTCCCTAATTTCAAAGTGAGTCTCACTGATATGCCCCCGATCTATCTCGACTACAACGCGAGCACACCCATCGATCCAGCGGTGGCGGCAGCTATGCGGCCGTTCCTGGACGAGGCGTTTGGGAATCCATCCAGCGGACATTGGGCCAGCGCGCCGGCAAAAGCCGCCCTGGAGCAGGCCCGTGGCCACGTCGCCGCGCTGCTCGGGGCCGCGCCCGACGAAATCGTTTTCACCAGCGGCGGCAGCGAAGCAAACAATTTGGCAATCAAGGGCACCTTCTTCGCGCTGAACCGCAAAGGTGCGCACATCATCACCTCGGCCGTCGAGCATCCCGCTGTTCTTGCTCCCTGCTGGTTTCTCGAACGGTTGGGCGCTGCGGTCACTTACCTTCCGGTCGATCGCACGGGCCGGGTCGATCCGGAGGACGTGCGTCGCGCCATTACCCCGCAGACGGTCCTGATCAGCATTATCCACGCTAACAACGAGGTGGGCACAATCCAGCCGATCGAGGAAATCGGCGCGCTCGCGCGGGAGCGGAGGATACGTTTTCACACTGACGCAGCGCAGTCGGTCGGAAAGATATCGACCAAAGTCGGCAACCTCGGCGTCGATCTGCTGTCGATCGCAGGTCACAAGCTCTACGCTCCCAAGGGCATCGGCGCACTCTATGTACGGAGCGGCGTCGAACTGGAGCCGTTGATCCACGGCGCAGGCCATGAGATGGGGCGTCGTGCCGGGACCGAGAGCGCACTGCTAGCGGTCGGGCTCGGGACGGCCTGCGTGCTGGCCACGAACGTTGCAGCGATGGAGCGCATCCAGTCATTACGTGACCGCTTCTGGCAGGCACTGCAGGATCGTTTTGGCGATCGTGTCGTGCTTAATGGCCATGCGATACATCGTCTGCCCAACACCCTCAACGTATCGTTCGTGGACAGGATCGGGGCGGACATACTGAGAGAGCTGCACGGTGTCGCAGCATCCACGGGTTCGGCGTGCCATTCGGGGCACATTGAGCTCTCGCCCGTTCTCGCCGCGATGGGCGTACCCGAAAGAATTGGAATGGGAGCGGTACGTTTCAGCTTGGGAAGGGCCACCACGTCAGACGAGATCGATGATGCGGTCGCACGTCTGGCCGAAATCGAGTCGGCCTGATCGCTTGCGTGCGGCTGATTACGTGCCGTTCAAAGCCCGCGTTTCTCCGCCGACAGGAGGACAGGCTCGTTCGTGCAATCGCTCCCGGCATGGACATCCAGACCCGCTTGTTCGAGAGCTGCCGTCACTTCGGCGAGCGCCGGAAAGCGGTAGACCTCGGGCGGAAACGATGCGACGGCTGCCAGGTCGGCCTTGGTCCGGAACAACAATCCCAATCGGCCGCCTGACTTTAAGACGCGCGCGATCTCGCGCAGAGGCACGTCGAGATCCTCGCAGAAATAGAGCACGTGGACGCACAGCACCCTGTCGAAGGAGCCATCAGTAAAGGGTAGCGATTCAACCGCCGCAAGAACCACTTCGACGCGACCGGCCTCGATGAGCGGTCGGTTGCGTTGCGCTGCGATCTCGACCATCAGCTCAGATGGGTCCGCGCCGACGACATGCCCCTTCGAGGCGCGGGCGGCCAGCTCGGCCAGGCTGCGCCCGTGCCCGGATCCGAGGTCGAGGATGTGGTCGCCTTGATCGATGCCGAGCACGTCCATCACGCGCAGATTTTGGCTCTAGGTTTCGCGAGCCATGATGAAGGCAATTACCCGACCCAAGAGGCCTCGAGCATTCCGGGCGTGTTCGGCGATAAAGCGTGCGCGGCGCATAGGTAACTATGACCATGGGGCGGGGCTATTGGCTTGCCGAAAATGGAACGGGGCTAGCCGAATCTTGCAATGACTGGTGTTTTCGAAAGTGTGCGGGCGGATCGGGCCCCGTCAAAAGCTCTTTCAAACCATCAATGGGGTTCATGTCGCGCGATAGAACAGCGCGCGTCCGGTTGGAATGAGTTGGAGTAGAATGTCATAGTCGCTGACATTCGCCGTCAGGACAACCAGGCCAAGCTTTTGCGCTTGAAGGAACAGCACGCAGTCCTGCAACGCGCGCAGCTTGCCGTCCTTTTCGTAGCCTTGGAGACGGCAGAGTATCCCCGACAGCAGCGCGGCACGTCCGAGAACCTCGGTGTCCGGCGCAAAGATGCGATGTGGTGGCATCGCTCTGATCTGCTTGCCAATGACGTCAATGACGGTGGCAGTTCGCGCGTCGGATGGACTCAAGGCGCCGACCGTGTGCATCAGTTCCTGGATCGCCACAGTCGAATGATTGACCTGTCGCAGCGCGATCAGATCGTCCAGGATCTGAGGCGAACGATCTTGCATCTGATCGATGTAAACGGAGGTATCCAGCAGAAGTCCTTGTCCGCCGATCAAGCTCGGATTGACGAACGGCAGCTCTTTGTCGCTTCGTCGTGTCAGCGTTCTTTGTGGATCGAAACGCGCCCACCGCCGGGCAGCGTCGAAATCAAACTCCGCCACCTCAAAAACCGAGCTTCAGCTTTGGGTCGACCTTGCCACGAGACTCCTTGAACACCTCTGCGAAGTTGTCCTCAAGCGCGACCGTCGCCAGGGCAAACTCGATCAGGTCCGTATCTGTCTCGATGCCTGTCTGCCGTTTGGCCTGCCTCACCAATGCCGGGCTCACCCTACCGCCAATGCGGCTGCCTTTTTCGTTCAGGAGACCGGACTTTTCCGCTGCCCGCATAACCGCTTCGAACCGCGCCTTGCTCACGACGAACCGGCCGGTCGTCCGCTCGCGATGAACGGTCTTTATCTGTCCCAAGCTATCTTTGGTCGCGCCTGCCGCCTGCTTGCCCCGGCGCGTTGGGGATTTGCTCGCTGACGCCTTTGTCATGGCAATTTGCCTATGTTAGACAGATTTCAATTTTGTCTAACATAGCGTTTCGGTTCCCGAACTTCAAGGCATGTCGCCGTCTTCACCTCTGTCGAGGTGCGGACGGCAAGCCCGTCACGGCTTGGCCGCGCTCGGCCGAGGTTTGAGCGGAATTTGGAAGGTCCTATATCTCGTTATCTCAGGAAAGCTGTCCGCGGCGCGGGTAGAGACCAACCCGACCACCGCGGCCGGAACTTCTTTGCCGACCAGCCGACTGATCGCCGTGGTTTGACCTTTGCTCAGTTGGACGTCGGGCGCACCCGCTGCCGCCATCGCGGTCCTGATACGGCTGATAGACGACTCGGAATATCTATCGTCGATCGCAATTGTCTTGCCGGCCAGGTCGGAAACCGACTTGACGTCGGTACCTGCCACGAGAACGGCCACGAGAGCGTCCAGCGACGCATCCAATGTCGGGACCGACATTCGCTCCGCGACTGCAGATGCGGCCGCCACCTGCTGCTCTGTCGTTCGGGTTGGCGGAACGTCAGTCGTTGGATGCGGATCGGTGGCGCTTGCTGGAGGCGCTTGGGAAGCAACGGCATTGCCCGTCGTCTGCTGGTTCGCCTGCGGAGAAGGAACCGGTATGGGAACGGCAGCTTTCGCCGCGATCTTGATTGGCTTGGGTGTTCGACGGACCGCGTGGTCCGCGTGAGATCGGGGCGGCCTGTCGCCGCGCAAGGCGACGGCGGACACCGGTTTCGTTGCGGCAGAATCGCTCTCATACGACTCAGGTTCGATCGGCACATGAACCGCGGTCAGACAGGCTAACGGGTTCAGGCCAACGCAGGATGGCTGTGTTGGTGGTTGGCTGCTGCAACCGACCAAGGCGACAGCCAGCGCGCAAATAAGGAGCGTCCTCAATCGATCCTCCTGAAGAGGTTGAGTGCTGCCCGCAATTCTTGCGGCTTGAAGGAGTTTGCGCTGATCCTCAATCCATGATGCAAAACTGTTAAATGCGCATTAAGCGTAGGCCACGCGCAGCCTGATGCGCCGGCATGGTTAATGGGTGAGCCAGTGCCGCTTCGGATGAACAGAAGCGACCCGGCACTATCCCACGGTGCTAACATTCACACGTCTGCCTTTTCGTTGCTTTCTTCCATGCGGGATTTCGCCACGAATCGGTCGCCATGCTCATGCGCTGGGGTTTTTCATCGAGTGATGGAGAATGACCGATGGCGAGTATCGAACGACTTCACAAAACTGCGCCGCTGGATTTAGCCAAGCTTGAGGAAGATGTCGTAGGGAGCCTTCCTGCGATCAGGGCGGCTCCATCGGGGCCGATGCCGGACTACGTCGAGCATGAAGAGGGCGTCACCCGCGTCGGCGCGCTCACGGCCGAGGCCGTGGTGCGTGACTATGAAGCCGCCGCCAAGGAAATCGAAGCCATGGGAGCAGAACTGATCAGTGCGGCGAAGAGATGCGAGGCAATGACCGCCGAAGTGCATAATGCCATTGCCTTTATGCGCGATACCGCGGCCTCGTATCGTGAGGAAGCCAAGAAGATCTTCAAGCGCATCGAGGAATGCTCGATCTTCACAGAACAGGTTCGGAAGACCTGCGAGACCGTCAAACTCAAGATGGTCGAAGGCAAACCATAGCCGCATTGAGCCATCCGGAACATCGATCAGCTTTGTCGTCCCGACGGGAAGACCTGTTTTTGAATAGCGTGTGTGAATTGCGGCACACGGCTGGTGCCACGAATCAGCTTATTTTGAAGCCTCCTCCCTAAACTTGTACCCGCCGCAAATGGCGGGTCTCCTTTGCGGCATCCGGCAGCAGCGATCGCACGGCGTCGGTGCAGCGATGGCCGCACGCCTGATCAGCAGGTCTGCGCTCAGACCAAAAGTTGCAGATTTTGCCCTGCACAATCGGTTCGGGTGAGGCAGGCGCGTGTCCGCAATGACACGCCGCAGCAATTCCTGTGGGACGGGGCGCGGGTTGATACCCCTGCCGTCGCACCGTTCGCGTAAACTGAATGAGCCGGCCGGCTGCTGATTCCCGCCGGCTTCGCCGCGGTTCGGCGCTTCCAAGACGTTCGAGACTACCAAGACCACCCGGAGCATCTTCATGCTGTTTCTGAGCTACGCCTATCGATTCCTCTCCAACTTCGTGTTCCTGGCGCTGGTCTATTTTGCTCTGAATTTCCTCGAAAAGTACCAGCATCGCGTGGTCGTCGCGGTTCTCGTGCTGGTCTATGCCGGCATGCATGCGGCGTCCGCGCTGCGGTCGTTTCATTTCTTCCAGCGCATCGAACGGCTGGAACTGGAGGCCCGCCGTTTGGTGGCAGCGCTGGGCGAGGGGCCGAATTCGACGTCTACGCGCAAGCAGGTGATCGCCGAAGTCAGCGGGCTCCGCCAAGCCGGCGAGATCAAGGCCTATATCGACCTGCTGTTTCTCGCCATCGTCATCCTGCTCTGCATCGCCAAGATCGTGGCCAGTTGAGCCTTTCGCGATGGCGGACGAGCGGTGCCCGACGTCAGGAAAACGGATCTGGCCGGACCGCGGCCGATCAGCGCTTTTTCAAGCCCGCAACGCGAACCGACCGCGCATTCCGCTTGGCTTGTGCCGCCGGCTTCGGTGCGGTCCCGCTGGCGCCCTCCGGCGCCTGCGCGGTCTGTCCGGCGGTTTCCGGCGGCTGAGTGGTCGCTGCGTGGTCGTGGCGACGGGATTTCCCGGCGAGCCTTGCCGAGGAGACCTCCGTTGACCGAACTTGCGCAATCGACGTCGTCCGCCGCGCGGACAAGGCCAGCATGGCTACGCGCGTCGATTCCGGGATATTGAAAATACTCTCCGCCGGAATCGGCAGCGCGGCCAGCGTGCCGACCGGCGGCAAACTCGTCTGGCGCGGCCACGGCGTTGCCGGTGACAGGGATACACCGCGCCCGCGTCGCCGGGCGTGCGCACCAAGATCGGCCGTGTGCCAGTCGAGATTGGACAGGGCCGGGACGGGCAGCGCGGCGGGGCCGGCCGCCGCGAATTTCGAGACCTTCGGCCAGCGCGAACTCGCCACCATTTCCGACGGCGGATGCAACTGCCATTGCTGCGGCTCGGTCGGCGTCGCCGGCCGCTCCGGCGTCGCCGGCACCACATGGACGATGCGATAGCCGCGCGCCTTCAGTTCGCTCAGAATCTTCGGTAGCGCCGTCACGGTGCGCGGCTGAATGTCGTGCAGCAGCAGGATGCCCTTGCCCTTTCGCTCAAGTCGCTGCATCGCGAGCTCATAGACGCGATTGGCGGAGACGTCGCGCCAGTCATCCGCCGGGAAATCGGCGCTCCAGAGCTGAAGTCCCTTGGAAGCGGCGAATTCCTCGATCTCGTCGGTGCGGCGCAGGCCGGGAATGCGCA
Organism: Bradyrhizobium murdochi; assembly: GCF_000472965.1. Classification (GTDB taxonomy): domain Bacteria; phylum Pseudomonadota; class Alphaproteobacteria; order Rhizobiales; family Xanthobacteraceae; genus Bradyrhizobium; species Bradyrhizobium murdochi. The sequence goes on from NZ_AXAU01000001.1 coordinate 125,895, forward strand.
GGAACGGCGCGGGTGCGGTGCCGTCGCCGAGCGCCGCGGTCACTGATGCGATGCCTTGTTCGATCTCCTGTTTGGAGCGGTCGAACGGCAGGCGATCCATGCCGGCCGGATGATTCTGGGTGTGGGTGGCAACCGTGTGGCCGGCATCGCGCACCTTGCGCACGCCTTCCGGACTGGCGTTGGCCTGGCTCCCGACCAGGAAGAAGGTCGCCTTCGCGCAGTGGGCGGCGAGAATATCGAGAATCTGGTCGCTGTATTTCGGCAGCGGTCCGTCGTCGAAAGTCAGCACCACCTCACGATCTTCGAGTGGCAGCGTCTTGCGGTATTGCATGGTGCCGATGATTGGATAGGCGCGCGGATCGACCACGATGGTGCGTGACGTGCCGATGGCGTCAGGATGACCTGGGCACTCGGCGGCGGAGGCTGTTTGTACGGTGAGGCAGGCCAGCGCTCCCATGCACAAGGCGGCCCATGGCCGCGCTCGCGGGCCTTCGAATACGCTAACAATCATTGAACACCGGCTTCATTCCAACCCTTGGCCCTGACGACCAGCACCAAGGTTCAATCTTTCTTCAGGCGGGCCATGCTTACACGAGACGCGATGAATCGTGCTTTAATCGACTGAACTTCATGCCGATTTTGGCCTTAATGTGCCTTGCCGGACACGGTTTTGGCATCCGCCGGGACGACGTGGACCGCGCGGTAGTGATTGTCGCGGAGGTAACGCAGAAAGGCCGGCAGCATCGAAGCGGTCTGCGCCTTCGGATCGTGCAGCAGGATGATGCCCTTGCGGGCAATTTGCAGCCGGTCGGTGAGCAGTTTCAACTGTTGCGCCGGCGTCATATGATTCCAATCGCTGGCCCATAGATCGGCGCCGAACACGGCGATGCCGCGCTTTTGCAAGGTCTCCAGCGTGGCGGGCATCATTTCAAAATAGGGGAAGCGAAAGAACGACGTGGTTGGGGTCGTGGTGGCCGTGCCGTGCAGCGCCGTTTCGACCGCCGCGATGCCCTTGTCGATCTCGCCGATGGCAGCCTCCGGCTTCATGTATTTGAGATTGTGGTGGGTCAAGGTGTGGTGCGCGACAGTATGGCCCTGGGCGGCCATTCTTCGCACCAGTTCGGGATGTTCGGCGGCGCGCCTTCCGAGCAGGAAGAAGGTGGCGCGTACGCATTCCTGCGCCAGTGCCGCCAGTATCTTCTGGTCCGCGGCCGCCACGGTCCGTCATCGAAGGTCAGCACCACCTCGTGGTCTTCCAGCGGAAGCGTCTGTGGAAAGCTCTTGAGGCCCACGCGCGGGTAGGTAGCTGCGTCCACTGCGAGAACGCGTGAGGTGCCGAGCGCGTCCTTGCGGGGACATTCGGCAGCCGTCGCCGCCGCAACGAAGGTCATCAATGCCGCGGCCGCCATGAACGGTGCCGCGCTGAAATGTCGGGTCATTTGCGGTTGGACATATTTGGCATTGCGCTCGGTGTCGCCGATTGGGTAAGCGTGCAGCGTAACTCAGGCAAGTTCCCTTTCATCTGTCAAACCGGCGAGGCGCGGCATGGCCGAGAAAATCGACGTTGCCCAAGCCGAAGCGCGGTCAGCGCAACGCTCCGTGCTCGACCATCTCCTGATGCGGGACGAGGAGGGGCAGCTCCGACGCGAGTTTGTCGAGGAGATTACGCGCGCGATCCATGCTGCCGACCGGCCGTTGTTGTGCGAGGTGGTGGCGGAACTACACGAGGCCGATCTCGGCGATTTGATCGCGGCCCTCGAGCCCGAGGACCGCGTCACCCTCGTCGAGATCACGGGCACCGATTTCGACTTCTCGGCGCTCAACGAGGTTGACGACGCCGTCCGCGAGGAGATCCTCGAGGAGCTCGAGCCGGAAACGGTTGCCGAGGGCGTTCGCGAACTGGAGTCCGACGACGCCGTCCAGTTGCTCCAGGGCCTCGATGAGGAGGACCAGGAAGAGATCCTCGAAAGGCTGCCGCCGCCCGAACGCGTCGCGATCGAGCGCGTGCTGCTCTATCCGGAAAATTCCGCCGGCCGCCGGATGCAGACCGCGTTTATCTCGGTGCCGCCGGATTGGACGGTCGGGCAGGCGATCGACTACATGCGCGACACGCCTGATCTGCCTGACCGCTTCTACGAGATCTACGCGGTCGATTCCGAACAGCACTGGCAGGGCGCGGTTTCGCTCGACACGCTGTTGCGGGCACGCCGCCCGGTGCCGCTTGTCGATCTGATTGAGGAAGACCGCCGCCGCGTCTCCGTGCTCGACGACCAGGAAGAGGTCGCGCGGATGTTCGGCAAGTACAATCTGGTTGCGGCCCCCGTCGTCGACACCACCAACCGGCTGGTCGGCGTCATCACCATCGACGACGTCGTCGACGTCATCGAGGAAGAGGCTGATGAAGACCTGAAGGCGCTCGGCGGCGTCACCAGCGACGAAGAATTGTCCGACAATGTCTGGACCATCGCGCGCGGCCGATTCAATTGGCTCCTGGTCAATCTGGCGACCGCGTTTCTGGCGTCCTCCGTGCTCGGCCTGTTCGAGGGCCAACTCGAGAAGATGGTGGCGCTCGCCGTGCTCGCGCCGATCGTGGCGAGCCAGGGCGGCAATGCCGCGACCCAGACTATGACCGTGGCGGTGCGGGCGCTGGCGACCCGCGAACTCGGTTCCTACAACGCCTTCCGTGTCGTCATGCGCGAGGCGATGGTCGGGCTCGTCAATGGTCTCGCTTTTGCCGTCATCACGGGCGTCGCTGCGGTGGCATGGTTCAAGATCCCCGGCCTGGGCGTCGTGATCGGCCTCGCCATCATCTGCAACCTGGTGGCCGGCGCGCTCGGTGGCATCCTGATCCCGATGGTGCTGGATCGGGTGCGCGCCGATCCGGCAGTGGCGTCGGGAACTTTCGTCACGACGATCACCGACGTGGTCGGCTTCTTCTCGTTTCTCGGCATCGCCACGCTGTGGTTCGGACTGAGGTAGCAAAACGAGGTCTCATTTATCGTTAATCGGACCTTAAGGCGCTTCGCCGATGATGTTGGCCCACGAGGTCAACATGCAGCGGTTGCGGCTGAAAGCGGACGGACGGATCGTCGAACTGCGTGACGGGCAGGAGTTCCCGCTCGTGCCGACGATGCCCGCCCTCGCGCCGGAGCAGCCTTCAACCGCAACCGTCATGCGTGACGCGACGCCGGGCGAAACCGCCGCGCTGCCCGCCGTGCGCGACCTTCGTCGTCGCGCCTGCCTGACCCAGATCGAATTCGCGGCACGGCTCGGCGTGCCCGTCGAAACCATCCGGAACTGGGAGCAGGGCAAGCGCGTGCCGCGCGGACCGGCGCGGGCGCTGCTCGCGGTGATCGCCCATTCACCGGAAACCGTTTTCGCCGCGCTGGCCACGGAACCGGAGCCCGCCTAGCGCTTATTTGGCGCGTTTCTCACGCGCACCGGAATTCGCTCCGCTCGAAGCGCTATCTGTTGGCACGGCTGTTTCCGCAGCCCATAATGGGAACGGTCCGCGGATACAACCCAATGCTGTTTGTCGAAGCCAATGGCGCAAAAATCCCGGCGATCGGGCTGGGTACCTGGGAATTACGCGGACGCACCTGCGCGCGGATCGTCGAGCAGGCATTGCGGCTCGGCTATCGCCACATCGACACCGCACAGATGTACGACAATGAACGCGAGGTCGGCGAGGGGCTGCGGGCTGCGGGCGTGAAGCGCGATCAGGTATTTCTCACCACCAAGGTCTGGCCCTCGCATTTCGCGCCCCACGATCTGGAACGCTCCGCCAAGGAAAGCCTGGTGCGGCTGCGCCTGACCGAGGTCGATCTGTTGCTGTTGCACTGGCCGAACCCGCAGGTGCCGCTGGTGGAGACGCTGGGCGCGCTGGCACGGGTCAGGCAGCAGGGCCTCGCCCGCCACATCGGCATATCCAATTTCACCGTGGCCTTGATCGAGGAGGCGGTGGCGGCAAGCCCGGAACCGCTGGCCTGCGACCAGGTCGAGTACCATCCCTATCTCGACCAGACCAAGGCGAGGGAGGCTTGCGCACGTCACGGCATGGCGCTGGTGGCCTATAGCCCGGTCGCCAAGGGGCGCATCAAAAGCGATCGCGCGATGCAGCGGATTGGAGACCGCTATCGCAAGACGGCGGCGCAAATCTGCCTGCGCTGGCTGGTGCAGCAGGGCGTGGCGGCGATTCCACGCACCTCGAAACTCGAACGGCTCTCGGAGAACATCGAGATCTTCGATTTCGAGCTGTCGGACGAGGACATGCAGGAGATTTCCGCCATGGGCAACGCCGGCGGCCGGCTCACGGATTTCAGCTTCGCGCCGAAATGGGATTGAGGAGCCGCACCGCCGAACGCTATCCTGGCGACCGTAAGAGACGAACCTCATTTCGGTACGATGGAGCCGCGGCGGATCATACCTACTGAGATCACGGCGTCGGCAGTCGCACATGTGTCACTGCTGACGTTGTTGCTGCTGTTTTCGGAGGTGCATCCGTTCGGCTCGGTGACCGCCGAGCAGGTCCAGGTCGAGATCGTTACGCCGCAGGAAATTCCCGAACAGCCAAAGCCGGCCGAACAACAAGCCGCTGAGACCAGGGCAGAACCGGCGCCAAAGTTGGAAACGCCTGCCGCCGCCAGTCCGCCTCCGCCGTCAGGGCAGCTACAGCCGCCCTCGCAGAGGCAGGCTGCGCTCGCCACGCCGCAGTCCGCACCACCGTCGCCATCGCAACCCGCGGCGCCGGCCTACAAGCCGGCCGAGCCGGATATCTCGATCAAGTATCAGGTGCTGCTAGGCTTACCGCCCGACCTTTCGCCGCAGCCGCAGGCACCGACGCAAGCCCGCAACAAGGACGACGACAATTTCGACGGGCCGGCGACCGAAGTCGCCGACATCTCGAGCACGCTTATCGCGGAATTCCGGCGGCACCTCAAAACGTGCTCGAAACTGCCGGCCTCGCTGTCGGGCACCGACGACGTCAGGGTCAAGCTGCGTGTCCTGATGACGCCGGACGGCAGGCTCGCTGCGGAACCGATCCTGATCGAGGCCAGCGCCTCCATGAAGGGACCATTGCTGATGCAGGGCGCCATCCGCGCGCTTTCGGCCTGCCAGCCCTATGCCATGCTGCCGGTGGAGCGCTACGGCGAATGGAAGGTGCTCGACCTCGGCTTTACGCCGCAGGATTTTACGAGCGGCTAGAGCACGATGAAATTAGGCTTGATTGCGACCACAAAGAAGGTGCGCTCCCTCTCCCGCTTGCGGGGGAGGGCCGGGGTGGGGGTGTCTCCGCGGGCGATACTGCCCGAGTGGAGAGAGCCCCCACCCGGCGCTGCGCGCCGACCTCCCCCGCAGGCGGGAGAGGTGAAGCGCGTATGCGGCCAAATCGATCTAACCAAAAATCATCATGTTCTAGCAACTTTCGCGAATGCCGCCCGGTTCGGGAGTCCCAACCCGGGCGGCATCGGTTCGCTTCTCAGTCCGGATGTTCCTGCAGCGCGCGCCGGATCGCCATTTCAACCGGCGAATATCCGCCGTCCTCCCGTTCAAGCCGGATGGGTTCGGCCGGATGCAGGGGCGGCTGCGCCATGAAGCGTGGCCTCGAACCGCGGTGCGGCTGCGCGGCGTGGATCAGGAAGGGATGACACAGATAGACCGTGCCGGCCTTTCCGACGGCCAGCGCTTCCGGGCGATCGGCCGCCACGTCGGCGAGCGTCAGGTGCGACATGCCGGCTTCGCCCGCAGGTTCGAGCAGTCGCGCCATATCGAGGTGCGAGCCCATCCGGATACGGGTCGGCGCATCCAGTTCGCCAATATCGGAAAACAAGAAGAGCATCAGCAGCGCGCGGCCACGCGACGTCACGTTGACTCGCCACGAGGCGAAATCGTTCCGCTCGTTTGGATCGTCCGACGGGCCGGGGAAGCTGAGGTCGACGTGCCAGCCGGTATCGCCGGGATCCTCGGCATGCGGGAAGCGCACCGGAAAACTGCCGAGGTCCGCGCGCGGCCACCAGCGGCCGCTTCCGACGAGCTGATCGAAGGCTGCGTGGAGCACCGGCGTGTTCACCGCCTTCCGAAACGGCTCCTGTCCGTAATAGCCGAGCCGGATCACCGGCCGCGTCCAGGTCTTCTTGTCGAAGGGATCGCATCCGGTGTCGCGCCAGAGAATGGCGCGGCCTTCCTCGGCAAGCTGCTCGGGGAAAGCGTTGTCCAGTCGGACAAAGCCGTTTTGAAGAAACTGATTCAGTTGTGCGTCGCTGAGCGCGCGCACGTTTCGAATTGTACTAGAAGGCATGAAATCCTCATATCGCTTGGCCAGCCGGCATCATCGCGCGCAGCGAGAATGGGTCGGCTCATTCGGTCCTTGAATCGCGCTGGCGCTGAAAACGGCACGGACGCGCTCTTTTCCGCCCGCTGGCGCGGGCAAGCCGTTAGCGGCTGAGGAAAAAGGCCGAAGCGATATTGAAGATGCGGATCATCATCATGGTGGCCGGAGAAATAGCACAGGTGGATTGAGGCATCAAATGAAGCCACCGGCCCGTCAGTTCCCCATCGCGCGCCAGGCGTTCGAGGCGAACTGCCGCCGCCAGGTCACGATCACGACGAGTGCGGTCGTAATCAGCAACAGCCAGGGGCTGACGAACCAGCCGAGATAGCCGAGCGCAAAGAAGAACGCGCGCTGGCCGCGGTTGAAATGCCGTCCCGCCGCCTCGAACAGGCGCGTTGTGCGCATGACATGGGCTTCTGCCTCCGCCGTGTCGCGCTGGGACGAGGGCGGCATCGCGCCGAGCAGGATCGCAACATAGTTGAACAGGCGATACGACCAGGCGAATTTGAAGAAGGCGTAGATGAAGATGAGGATCAGCCCGACGCATTTGATCTCCCACAGCGCCGGCGAGGGGGTGAGATCGACCGGCAGCTCGCGAAGCACGGCCAAGGCGTCGTGGGTCGCGCGCAGCAGCGCCAGCGCGCCGCCGATCGCGATCAGGCTGGTGGAGGCGAAGAAGGCGGTGCCGTTTTGCAGCGAGGCCATGATCTGCATGTCGACCATGCGTGCCTCGCGATCGAGCATGTTCCGGACCCAGACCTCGCGGTAGGCATTCATGCGCGCCGACAGGCTGTCGCGGCCGTAAGCCGTGTGTTCGAGCGTGAACCCATAGGCCAGCCACTCGACGACGAAGAAGGCGACGGCGGCGGTATCGACCCAATAGGTGCCCATGTGGCGGCATCCCCGATGATGGCTTGTGCGACCGTGATGTACAGGTTGGACGTGTGCGGCGCACTATGGCAAGATGCCGGTCCCAACAGGATTTCCCCGCAAATGTTGAAACTGGTCATCGGCAACAAGAACTATTCGTCATGGTCGATGCGGCCATGGCTGGCGCTGCGCGCCAATGACATCCCCTTTGAGGAGGTGTTCATCCCGCTCTACACCAACGACAAGGCGGACAAAGACCGGATCCTGAGCTTTTCGGATTCGGGCAAGGTGCCGACGCTGATCGATGGCGACGTCACGGTGTGGGATTCGCTCGCAATCATCGAGTATCTCGCCGAAAAATACCCGCAGGCGAAGCTGTGGCCGGAAGACCGCGCCCGCCGGGCGCATGCGCGTTCGATTTCGGCGGAAATGCATTCGGGCTTCATGCCGCTGCGCAACGAATGCGGCATGAACCTGCACCGCCCGATCGGTGCCGTCGAACTGTCGGACGAAGCACGCGCCAATGTGACACGCATTCAGGATATCTGGTCCGATTGTCATCGCCGTTACGGCAAGGACGGACCGTTCCTGTTCGGCGCGTTCGGCGGGGCAGACGCGATGTTTGCGCCGGTGGTGCATCGCTTTCGCACCTATGCGATCGAAGTGGAGGGCGAGGCGAGGCACTATTTCGATGCGATGATGTCGTTGCCGGCATTCCAGGAATGGACCCGCGCCGGCCTTGCCGAAACGCTTGTCATCGATCGGTTCGAGACGGTCTGACGACGGGCCGGGCCGGCGGGGTCTGCAACTCCGCCCACGGCTTGCGGCCCTCGATCAATCTGCTGCCGGGCTGTCCGATTTTGGGAAAGACGGTTTCGATGCCGGGTAGGCGGATAACCGGGAACTCCCTGGATTGGCGTTTATCGCCCTGAAAAACATGCAGAATTTGCGCATTTGCCATGCCTCGATGCCGCTGGCTTTTGGGCGATGGCCTGTGCTAGGTTGTCGCGGGGTTCTCAAGTCGGCCGAAAGCTTAGCGGGACCGTGAGCGCGGCCGGCGTTCTTGCGTAATGGAGAGGGCGTTGAAGCATAAGTACTCCGTTGGAGAGACTGTCTATTTTACTGCCAGCAACGTGGCCCGTCCGGCCGCCAGCGGCACCTATGAGGTGATCCGGCTGCTGCCGACTGATGGCGACGACTGTCAGTATCGCATCAAAAGCTCGACCGAAGCTTTCGAACGGGTCGCCAAGGAAAGCCAGCTCGCGATTTCCTGAAACAGTTGTGCGCAAGCAGCCGGCTGACGGAGTTCCATTCAAAGCGCCGTCAAAAGGCCCCGTTCGCAGAACCATTCTGCCGAAAAGCGAATGCGATAAAGACGCATTCGCCTTTCGATCGCGTTGGATGCTGCGTTGAGGGACACTGCGCATGAACTGGGCCTGGGCTGCTTCGCTGGATCAGATCTGGCGCTCGCCGAACCTTCCACTGTACCTGACGCTGGCCACGGCCGGCTTTGTCGGGCTTGTCGTTCTGATCACGCTGCTGCGCTCGGAGAGATCCGTGGCCAACGGCGTGCTGGCGCTCATCACGCTGCTTGCGATCGGCGTAGCGGGAGCCGTGACCTTCCGCGGGTTCGGCACGGCAAACGCCGTTCAGCCGGCGGAGGCTCGGCCGGTTCTGACGGCCACAGCGGCATTGCCGCAGCTTTCCTGTATCGACGAGCTTGCCGGTGATGCCGTCCTCGCCGCATGCGAGAAGGCGCTGTTCGGTTCGGCGGAGTCGGTGGCAGCGGCGGTCGCCTACGCCGCCTCGCAGATCACGCTGTTGACCTCGCTGGGCGATGTCGCCACCGCGAACAAGGGGGCCGGTTCCGATTTGCAGGCGCTGCGCCGCGCCGTCGAGCGCGACCGTTACGGGTTGATGGCCTATGTGCTGACGGTGCGTGACCGCTGTACGCCAGCGGCCTGCCGTGCGTTCCGCTCGCTGACCGACACGCGCCAAGTCGTGGCCAACATGGAAGACCGTGTCTACGAAAGCCTGGTCATGCGCCACGCGGCGTCGTGGAACGCGCCGCCGCAGACTGCGGCCGGCATGATGGCGGCGTTACCGCCGTCCCAGCCGACAGGGAAGCCGACCAATGCCGAATTCCCGACCTCGGCCTCTACTCCGCCGGTTAGCATCATGACGCCCGAGCCGCCGGCGAAGCCGTCGCCATCGGCCACTGCTGCGCCGGCATCGCCAGCCGCGCCGCGACCGGCCGCCGCGACACCGCCGTCGCCCGCACTCGCTGCCAAGAAGCCGCCGCCGGCGCCGAAGCGGCCGTCCACCGCGGCGCCGGTCCAACTCGCGCCGTCGGGTTCGGGGGCTGCCGACAACGAGCAGTGATCTTCACAAGGAGTGATCTTTTCAAAGCGCGCCTGGGCCGCTACATCGGCGGGATCATGCCGCTTCATCTCATCAAGCTTGCCGTTGGCTGCGAGTCGGTCAAAGAACTCAAGGGGTGGGTTGCCGAACGCATGGCAGCCGCCAAGAAAAAGGGCCTGCCGCTCCGTCACGTCCACATCACGCGGATGACGCCGAAGCGCGACAGCGAGATCCTCGCCGGCGGCTCGCTCTACTGGGTCATCAAGGGTGAAATTGCCGCCCGCGAAAAAATCATCGCGATCGAACCGTTCCGCGACAAGGACGGTATCGGGCGGTGCCGCCTGGTGATGCAGCCCAAGGTGTTTGCAGTCTCGCCGCGGCCGATGCGCCCGTTCCAGGGTTGGCGCTATTTGACCGAGGACGCAGCACCCCCGGACCTCACCAAATCCTCCGCCGCCAGCGTCGCCGCGATGCCCGAACCGATGCGGCGCGAATTGCGCGATCTGGGGCTGCTCTGACCCGGACTGCGGCTACGTCCTAAACTCCGATGTTATCGATCAAGCGGGTTGTGCCGAGCTTCGCGGCGACGAGGATCCGCACCGGTCCGTCCTTGATCGATGCGATCGGCGCCAGCGTCCCGGCGTGACGAGCCTCGAAATAGTCCAGCGCAAAGCCAGCGGCGGTGATCAGTTCGCGGCCGGCCGCCATCGCGGCCTCGAAATCCTCGCCGGCCTTCAGCCGTTTGGCGCTTTCCTTCATGGCGCGATGGAGCGTCGGTGCCGTCTGCCGTTCCTCGGCCGAGAGGTAGACGTTGCGCGAGGACATCGCCAGCCCGTCGCGTTCCCGCACGGTGCGCGAGCCGATCACCTTGACGCCGAGGTCGAGATCGGCGGCCATCTGCGTCACCACCCGCAGTTGCTGAAAGTCCTTCTCGCCGAAGATCGCGACGTCCGGCCGGACCTGCGTGAACAGCTTGCCAACCACGGTGGCGACGCCGCCGAAGAAATGCGGCCGGAAACGATCCTCGAGCCCGGCAGTAGCCGGACCTTCCGGCACGATCCTTGTGGCGAAGCCGTCCGGGTACATCGCCTTGACGTCCGGATTCCAGACCAGGTCGACCTTCTCGGCGGTGAGCTTGGCGAGGTCGGCCTTCCAGGTGCGCGGGTATGAGCCGAAATCCTCCGTCGGCGCGAACTGCGTCGGGTTTACGAAGATCGAGACGACGACTTTTTGTGCGCGACGTTTGGCGAGGCGGACCAGCGACATGTGCCCGTCATGAAGCGCACCCATGGTCGGCACCAGCGCGACGGCGGCCTTGCGGGCGCGCAAGGCCTCGACGGCGCGGCGCAATGCGGGAACGGTACGGACGACCATGGGACTTCGCGACATCTGGCCTCGATCTCTTGCAGCTTGTGACGACGGGGTGAGGGGGCCGGTGGCCCCGATACTTTCGGCGGGCACGCCGACCTTATAAGGCCAGAGCTTTGCCGCCAAGGTTACTCGGGAATGGCAAGCCTGCGCCAGCTCAACAAGCCTGCGGCAGCTCAACGCGAAAGCTAGACGTGCGCGCCTCGCTGGTCGAAACGGCTGCGAGCCGATCGCTGCAACGGAACGAAATCCGCACCATCGGATTCATGATTAAGACACACCGCGAGCGAATTGAATGCGTCGTCACGCATTTCACTTGACCGCAGCCGCGCTGTGATTTGAAGATATCGAGCGGGGGTTGAATCATGTTGCTTCAGGCGAGTCAGGGTCAATTTGGTTCGGCGCATGTCGTCGTGCTCGGCAACGAGAAGGGCGGTTCTGGAAAATCCACCACCGCCCTGCATATCGCTGTTGCCCTGCTGAAGGCCGGGCAGCGCGTCGCTACCATCGACCTCGACTGCCGCCAACAGAGTTTTACCCGCTACATCGCCAACCGGAGCGCGTGGGCCCGCCGCACCAGTCTCGATCTCGAAATCCCCGTGCACTACTGCATCAAGCTCGGCGAGACGATGCAGATCGCTGACAATGAAAACTCCGAGTTCCAGCAGTTCGCGGCGGCGGTCGGCACGGTCGAGCGCGCTTTCGACTTCATCGTCATCGATACGCCCGGTTCGGACTCCTACCTGATGCGGCTGGCGCATTCGATGGCCGACACGCTGGTGACCCCGATCAACGACAGCTTCCTCGATTTCGACGTTCTCGGCACCGTCGATCCTGCAACCTACACGGTTACCGGCGAGAGCCATTATGCGGAGATGGTGCGCGACACCAGGCGCAAGCGCCGCCAGCTCGACGGCGCCACTACCGACTGGATCGTGGTGCGCAACCGCCTGTCGATGATCGGATCGCGCAACAAGCAGCTCGTCGCCGACAGCCTGAAGGACCTTTCGCTGCGGCTCGGCTTCCGTTCCATCGATGGATTCGCCGAGCGGGTGGTCTACCGCGAATTCTTCCCGCGCGGACTGACGGCGCTGGACAACATCGACGAGGCTACCCTCGGCACCCGGCCCAGCATGGGCCATGTCACGGCGCGCGAGGAAGTGACCAGCCTGTTGCGCCAGCTCAAGCTGCCGCTCGACGAGCGCGGCCGCCGTCGCGCCGCCAACCGCGCCGAATGGTTCACCCAGGTCGACAAGCCGCTCGAAGTCCACGACATCATTGGCGACATCATCAGCGCCTGATCTCCATCGGCAGCCGGCTCAGCCTATCGCGGCAGGACGACCGTCATTTTGAACGGACCACTGTGTGCGGCCGCATGCGCGACCGCCTCGTTGGCGCGGTCGAGACTGAACGCGGTGACCTCAAAATGATCGAGATCGACCAGGCCGGCGCGGATCAGGCCGGTCATCAGCACGGCCGCATGCGGTGGGTACATCCATTGCCCCCGCAGGGTGATGCAGTTTCGCATCATCCAGGGGTAGGGCAGGTCGAGGCCGGCGCCGCCGAGCATGCCGACGCCGCCCATCAGCACCACCCGGCCGTAAGGCCGCACCGCCATGATGGCGGTTCGCACCTGCGCGGCGTTGGCCGCCGGCGGGAGGATGTCGAGCACGCAGTCGATCGGGCCGGACGCCGCCTGCAGGATGCGGGCGCGATCATCGGCCTCGTGGCCGCGCATCGGCACCGTCCGGACGCGCCCACCGAACCGCCGCGTTAGCTCAGCCAGCGCCTGCTCGTTCCGCCCGGTCGCGACCACGCATTGCGCGCCGATCCCCAATGCGACGGCGACGGCCGCACTGCCGAAGCTGCCGGTGGCGCCGTTGACTAGCGCGATCTCTCCGGCTTGCAGTTGTGCGGCAAGGAAGCCGCCGAAGGGTACGAGCAAGGTGCCGAGCGCACACCAGCGGCCTGGATCCTTATCGTCGATGTCGCCGATCGGAACCACGTTTTCGGTCGGCACGCGCATCTGCTCGGCCCAGGCGCCGTTGTGGAAATAGCGTTGCAGGTGCAGCCCGCCTTCGCTGCCGGCGGTGAGGCCCTGCAGGGCGATGTCGGGCGATAGTGCGTTGTCGCGCGAGCGCACGGTCGGATCGCAATAGACCCAATCGCCAGGGCGAAGGCGGGTCGCGTCGGGGCCGGTGGCTCGGATACGGCCGATCGCGCCGGGGCCGGGCACCATGGGTAGTTCCATCAGGTACTTCCGCTGCCCGCCGAGCACTTCGTTGGCATAGGCCAGCACGCGGCTCGCCATGACGTCGACGATAACCTCGCCGGTGCCGAGCAGCGGGTCGGGAAGGGTCTCGATCGCAAGCGGCGATCCGAACGCGTTCAGAACGGCAGCCTTCATGGGGCCCCCTCGTTTCGATGAAGCCGAATTCTCGCAGGCTTCGTTGCCCCAACAAGACCTGGTATTATCCTAGGACTGGAGAACCCTCCTCAGGGGTGCGGCGCGCATGACAGAACCAGCCACGAATTCAAGGCAAAGCGAACTCGGCGACTTCCTGCGCTCACGGCGGCAGAAGCTGACGCCGAAGGCGGTCGGTCTGCCCGGCGGCCGGCGGCGGCGCACGCCCGGCCTGCGGCGGGAGGAAGTGGCCGACCTCGCCGGCATCGGCGTCGACTGGTACATCCGTCTCGAGCAGGGACGATCCGTCAGCCCTTCGGCAGCAACGATCGATGCGCTGGCCCGCGCGCTGCGGCTGACCAGGGCCGAACACCGGCATCTGAGAGAGCTGACGCAAAATGCCGACCGGCGCGCCTTTGTCCGCGAGACCGTTCCGCCCGCCGTCCGCCGCACCGTCGAGCAACTCAACCTGCCGGCCTACGTCACCGGCCGGCGCTGGGACATTCTCGCCTGGAATGCAGCCGCCGACGAAATCTTTGCGTTCAGCCGGCTTGCGGAAGCCGACCGCAACAGCCTGCTCTCGGTACTGACCAATCCCGCGACGAGGCGGCTGTTCGGTGCGTCATGGACGGATGAGGCGCAGCGCATGGTTGCCCAGTTCAGGGCGACGCATGACCTGTGGGCCGGCGATCCAGCCTTTCGCGACCTGCTGGCGCGACTGCGCGAAGGCTGTCCGGAATTTATTGGCTGGTGGGAGGCCCATGACGTCAGCGGCGTCGCGGCAGGACGGAAATCCTTGACCCATCCCAAAAAGGGCCGGCTCAAACTGGAGTATGCGAGTTTCCAGTCCAATGACGACCCGGCCTTGAAGCTCGTCATCTACACGACGGTTTAAGATCCCTCTGGGACCCCGTTGCCGGTATTAACGCACCGTGATGCACCGTGACGCAGCGGGTTCCCGGGAACTTGGGCGGTACTACGCCGTTACTTGGGCGCCACTACGCCGTTTTCATTAGACTTTTATCAGATGCTCGAACCGAAGCTTGAAAGGAGGCGTCGTAAGGTGAGGTCGAATTTGTGGAACTGAGCGGCTGCCCAATGGATGGGTGCGTCGCACAATGATCAGGCGGTCAATACACAACATTTGGCCTTTATGTCACGCCATCGTGACATATATCATCAACAAGGGACCGAAAGAGTCTCAAACAGGGTTGAGCCCCTAGCGGGGCGCGAGGACGAAGACAAATATGAAACGTGGAATTCTCGTTCTGCTTTCACTCTCCGTGCTGGTCGCTGTCGCGTATTTCACCGCGAACAAGTGGGCGATCCGGCACGAGACAATCGCGTTTCATGATCCCGTCCGCGAAAATCGTCTGGTGGCGGTCAGCATCGCCGTTCGCCGCGACAAGGAAATGCAGGCCAATGCCGGCTTGATCAAGCTGCCGGTTGCGGTCCTCAATCACGGCAACACCGTCAAGAACACCGAGTACTCGTTCCTGTCGACCGTGTTCGCCTGGCGCGGCTATCTTGCGGTCAGCCCGCAGCACGATCTACCGACCGATCCGCCGATGGTGACCAAGATCGGTGAACCTTATGTCGGCCGTCTGCCGCAGATTCAGCGCGGCGTCGCCAACATCCATTTCGCTCTCCACGAAATGAAGAAGATCCAGCCCAATGCCGACTATGACAAGGTGACCATGGTCGGGCATTCAATGGGCGGCGACATCTCGATGTATTTCGCCAAACAGTATCCCGACGAGATCAAGAAAGTCGTGACACTGGACAATTTGCGCGTGCCGTTCCTGACCGACGGCAAGTTCAAGATCCTGTCGTTCCGCTCCACGGACACGCATTTCAAAGCGGACCCCGGCGTCGTGCCTGACGACGAGCAATGCGAGCAGGCCGGCATCACCGTCGTGAACACCGGCTTCCAGCACAACGATATGCGGGACACCGGGCCCGACGCAGCCAAATCCTCGATCCAGTCGATGCTCGACAAGTTCATCGACGAGTCCGACAAGAGTGGCGCGTTGAAGCCCGTGCCGACCAAGGTGCCGGACGTTCTGACCAGCAGCCCGGGACCGGTGCCGCTGTCCGTTCCGCTGGCCAGCAATCCCGTGCCGAAAAACAAGTCGGTTACGAACTAGGCGACTGACCGCCATCGTGCATTTGCGGCTGCGTCACGGGCTGCCGCATTGACCCGCTGTAGGCAACGTCCCACATAAAGCTCGCTGTTATCCGCGAGCGCTCATGGCCGGCGAACCCACCAAACCCAAATCGGCAGGCGATGTTGCTTCGGCAAGAGCCGAGGCGCGCAAAGGCGGCCCGTTGCCGGAGACCAAGCCGTCGGCGGCGGAGGACATCGCAGCCTTCGTGGCGAAAGCGCGCGCGATGTCGCCGCACCGCCCGGACGCCAGGGGAAGGCTGGTCTTTGCGCTCGACGCCACCATGAGCCGGCAGCCGACCTGGGACATGGCCTGCGCGCTGCAGGCCGACATGTTTCGCGAGGCGGCCTCGCTCGGCAGCCTCGATATCAGGCTGGTCTATTACCGCGGCTTCAACGAATGCCGCGCCACGGGCTGGATCTCCGATTCCGCGCGACTGGCACGGCTGATGAGCCAGATCGATTGCCGGGGTGGTAATACCCAGATCGGCAAGGTGCTGTCGGAAGCGCGCCGCGAGGCGGTGGCGTCCGGCGTGCGCGCCATGGTGTTTGTCGGCGATGCCATGGAGGAGTCCGTCGACGACCTCTGCGCCAAGGCCGGTGAACTCGGCCTGCTCAAGGTGCCCGTGTTCATGTTCCAGGAAGGCCACGACCCGACCGCCGAGCAGGCGTTCCGGGAGATTGCGCGGCTCACCGGCGGCGCATGGTGCAGGTTCGACCCCGGCGCTGCGGCGCAGTTGCGCGAGTTGCTGCGCGCCGCCGCAGCCTACGCCGCCGGCGGGCGCGAAGCGCTGCTGCGGCTGTCGAAGACCGCAAGCGGCGCGGCCGCACTGATCGGCCAGATGAAGTGATTACGACTTTGGTTGTGACCAAACCCAGCGCCATGCTTTTCGGCGCCAGTGCCGCTATATTAGAGCCATGGCAACCCTGATTGCCGGCGTCGTCGCCGTTGTCGTTCTGTACTTGCTGCTGCAGATGTTTCGTGCAGCCAACCCGGTCGTGCTCGCGCGCGCGATCAAGATCGTGGGCGGCGTGGTGGCGCTGGCGGTCGCGGCTTTCACCGGGCTGCGCGGCGAGCTTGCGGTGGCAATTCCGCTCGGCATCTTCGGCGCCGGCCTGCTCGGCTGGTCGCCATTCGGGCCGGGCGGTTTCAGCAATATCGGCGGGATCTTCGGTGGCGCGCAGCGTTCGTCGGGGCAGGCCTCGCGCGTCCGCTCACAGTTTCTCGACATGAGTCTCGATCACGACAGCGGCGAGCTGTCGGGGCGGATCGTGGCCGGGCCGAATGCCGGGCGTTCGCTCGGCGAGTTCGACCTGCCGCAATTGATCGCGATGATACCGGCCTTCGACGCCGAGAGCGTCGCCCTACTTGAAAGCTATCTTGACCGCCGGTTTCCCGCTTGGCGTCAGAACGCGCAAGGCGATGCGGCAGGGGGGCAGCGTCGCACGGCGGCGAGCGGAAAAATGACGGAAGAGGAAGCCTATCAGATCCTTGGCCTGCAGCCGGGGGCGGGGCGTGACGACATCAGCCGGGCTCACCGCGCCCTGATGAAGAAACTGCATCCCGACCAGGGGGGCTCGACGTACCTCGCTGCCCGCGTAAACGAGGCCAAGGATACTCTTCTTCGCACGCATTCTAGCTAACTCCGGCTCACGCCACCGACGCTACAAACCGCGAGTTGCTTCCATGCCGTTCTCTGACTGACGCCCCATATCGCCCGCCGTTGTCCGGCGTGGTCGATCGTTCATTGCAGGGAAACCTAACCGGAAATTCTTGACGAGAAGTTTTCGCGGACCGCCTTGGGTGTGATCTCGCGAGAGCCGCCGCGACTGTGTTTGGAAAACAACAAAGCCGGCGCTTGCAGCGCCGGCTTTGCCAAATTCAAAGAAACGTCCGGATCAGTTGCGAACGGTCATGCAGGAAATGTCGGCGCGCTTCAGCGTCTTGCAAACTGCTTCGGCCTGATCGCGATCGAGACCGGCGAAGCGGGCCCGGTAGAGCGTGCGGTTGTCCTTGGCGACCACCGGCTCGGTGAAGGGATCGGCCTTGCTGAGCAGGGCGCTGGCCTTGGTGCGGGCGAGATCGATCCGCTGCTTGGCCTCGCTTTCGCTTTCGAGCGCACCAACCTGAATGATCCAGCCGGTGCGGACCACCGCCAGCGCGGCCGGCTTGGCGGCGCTGTTCTGCTGCATGGCCGGCGGCTGGGCGTGGGGTGCCGGATCGGCATAGGCCAGCGCCTGCGAGTGCGCGGCTTGCGAGGGGGGCTGTGTCAGGCTGGAAGCGGGCAACACGCCGAGCACGCCTTGTCCGGTACCGTGATTAGCCGGCTGCGGCGGCATCGCGACCCTGGCGGCTTCGGCCTTGGTCTCCGCGACCTTTGCGACGACGGCGCTGGAGGTCTCGGCGATTTCAGGGCGAGCCGGAACGGTGTTGGTGATCGGCGGCGCCGCGGGCTGCGAGGGGCCGGCCGAAGCGAGCTTCATCGGCCCGGCCTTGACCTGAACCGTCTTCACCCTGACCGGCTTCATCGGCTCAGCCGAGCCGGGGATCGCTGATATCGGCTGGGTCTGGATAACGCCGTTGGTCAATGGTGCCGGTTCGGGCCTGACTTGCTGCTCGAACTTGTTCTGTTCGACCTTGGCGGGCGCCGGGGGCAGGGCAGCGGCGGCGGCCGCCATCAGCGACGGCTTGGCCGGCGCGATCGAGCGGGTTGCCGGCATGGCGGCGAGTCCCGGTTCGGCGGCGGCGAGGGCGCCACCGGACTGAGCCGCTTCGGCCGGACGCGCGACCGTCTCGGCTGCGGCGACATCGACGCTGCCGTCGGCGGGATTGCGCTCGGTGATCGCAACGACGGTACGCTTGGTCGCGCCCTTCTCGAGGTTTTCGGCCAGCAGGCTGCGCATGGTGGCGTCGCGCGAACCGCCGCTGCGGCCGCCCAGCACCACGCCGATCAGGTGGCGGTTGCCGCGGCGCATCGAGCTTACGAGGTTGAAGCCGGACGCGCGGGTGTAGCCGGTCTTGATGCCATCGACGCCTTCGACATTGCCGAGCAGGCGATTGTGATTGCGGATCGACTGCCCCCGATAATTGAACACCGTGGTCGCGAAGTAGCGGTAGTAGCGCGGGAAGCGGTCCTGGATCGCGCGGCCGAGGATCGCCTGATCGCGCGCGGTGGTCAGTTGCTCGTCGTTGGGCAGGCCGGAGGCGTTGCGATAGGTGGTTTTGCTCATGCCGAGCGCGCGCGCCTTGCGCGTCATCAGCCTGGCGAATTCGGCTTCATCGCCGGCAATCGCTTCGGCGACCACGACGGCGGCGTCATTGGCGGAACGCGTCACAAGGCCTTTGATGGCGTCCTCGACCTTCAGGGTCTGGCCCGGGCGCAGGCCGAGCTTGGTCGGCGCCTGCTCGGAGGCGTGCTCGGAGACTTCCATCTCGGTGTCGAGCTTCATCTTGCCTGATTCCAGGCGCTCGAACAGCAGATAGAGCGTCATGATCTTGGTCAGCGACGCCGGACGCCGGATGCCGTCGGGATTGTTGGAGGCGAGCACCGCGCCTGAATTGCCGTCGACGATGATGGAGGAGAATTGCGGGCTATAGCTTTCGCGCGCGACGTGATGGTGGCGACGGTGCTTGGAGCGGCGCGCCTCGGCGCTCTCGCTCGAGATCAGTAGTGCTGTCGTGAAGGTAACCAGTCCGAGGGCGCACATTCGCAATGCGCGCGAGGAAGCCAAGGTTGTACGAAGCATTTACTTCCCCGTCCCAATTTCTGTCTTGATCACCGGCTCGTGAGGCAAAATTGTGCCCACCAGCCGCTGATGGTTCCCCGTTCGAAGCGCCGGTCCGGCCATGATGTGAGGCTGGAGTGGCCGATCAGGTCGCTTTTCTAGCTAAGATGCTGTTCACAAACAGCTTTCGGGCTGTCTGTCGGAAGGCGAACAAGTCCAGGAATCAGGTTAGGCGGAGCGAGTTTCCAAAAGATTAATTAACCGTTGCGTAAGACCCCGGGGTTTTCGTTAATTGACCGAATTTGTGCGTCGCACAAGATTCCTTGACTTTATTGTGCGGTGCACATATAGGGGCGTTGTGGTCAGGGAGCCGGGACCTCCCGGCAATAGGAACGCTCAGTCTGGGAAAGGACTCCATGATGGTCAAAATTGAAGACATTCAGAACTACGGCAAAGAGCATCTCGAATCGGTTGCCGCTTCCGCAACCAACGTGCAGAGCGGCGTTCAGGCGATCGCCACCGCTTATGGCGACTACGCGAAGAAGTCGTTCGAAGACACCAAGTCGTTTGTCGAAAAGCTCTCCGGCGTGAAGTCGCTGGACAAGGCGCTCGAAGCCCAGACCGAATTTGCGCGTTCTTCCTACGAAACTTTCGTCGCGGAATCGCAGAAGATTGCCGGCCTCTACACCGACCTCGCCAAGCAGGCCTACAAGCCCTACGAAGGCCTGGTCGCGAAGTTCACCCCGGCCGCGCACTAACGGCTCGCGTTTATCGTTCATTCGAGCGAGCGCTTCCAAGACAAAACCCGGCCGCGACGGCCGGGTTTTTTCTTGCAGTATTTGCGTCGCCGATTTCACGGCGTCACCATCATTGCAAGCGTAGGCACGCCGCGCGGTCGGCGCTCGCTACCGACGGACAGGGACGGTTCATTCCTCTGGGGGGCCAAACTTCAGCCCGCCTGTGGCTAGAACTCGGCGTGCAGGCGGCTCGAGAAGATCGAGACCGGTCCGCGATCGGCGTTGTAGGCGGGGTTTGTAATGAACTGGTAGTCGAAGGTCAGCGCCGTCCAGGTGTTCAGCTTCCAGGAATAATAAGCCTCGAAGATCCGTTCGGGGCTGTAATTGAGTCGTCCGTCGCCGATCAGGAGACCGATGCCACCGGCGGCAAGGAAATCGCGGTGCGCGGCGGAAAGTCCGTTGACGGCGCCGCCGATACCGATCGTATCGCTCGGACGACCCCAGTAGCTGCCCTTGATCGACAGGCCGCCCGACAGGCTGCGGTCGATGTCCGTGAAGGACAGGATCTGGTTTTGTCCATCGTTCCAGCTCGCACGCGCGAACAGCCCGACATCGTTGACGAGCTGCTGCTCGAGATTGACGTAGAAGCCGTATTTACCTCGGCCACGCTGGTTCGCGCCGACGATATCGTTGATATCGAGCGCGGGATTTGCTGCAGCGAGCGCCAGGACCTCGCGATAGTTGGCCGTGTTGCCGTTGTTTGCGAATGCGCCGACGCGCAACTTGCCGGGTTGATCGAAGATGGTGTGGCGCTCTTCGAACTCGACCACCGTGCCGCCGGTCTTGAAGGTGAGAACATCGCTGTTAGGCGCCGACGGCACCTGGAACAGGCCGGCGCGCACCGCCCAGTCTTTCCGGTTGAACTCGACCACCGCGCCGCGCGTATAGCCGGGCAGGTCGGCGGGGAAATCGTAGGCCGCCGACGCCCACATCGCCCAGTTCATGAAGTCCAGGCGTGGGTCCTTTGCATAGGCGTTGCCGTCAAAGAAGTCGCCGACGGCGAAGCGGCCCACGACCACAGTGATGCGGTCGACATCGCGCTTGCCCGCAAGCTGGTTCGGCCCGTCGGCAACTTCTTCCTGCTCACCGCCGAGGCCGAAAGTCTGCTTGAAGTAATAGCGCTGCGGACGCAGCTTTGGAAACGGCGCGCCGGCCTTCTGCGCTTCGCCATTCGAGAAGCCGGCAAGGCCCAGCGTGCCGTTGAGACCGGAGCCCTGAGCAAGCTCAGGGTTGAAATAGAATTCGCCGCCCTCCCAGAGCCGGACGCCCAGGAAAGCCGTCGTGGTCCAGGTCGCCTGCAATTGCCCGCTGCCCGGCAGGCTGAGGGGACTGGCATAGGGCGAGCGGATGGGACCATAGCCTTGAGGCAGGAATGTCGTCTGTGCATGGACGTTCCAGTCGCTGGATTCCGGCAGCCGCGGCTTGCTGCTGACGGGCGCCATCCACGGCGTGTCGCCGAAATGGTAGTTCAGGCCGAACTTCAGCAGATGAATGCGCGGATCGACGTTGACATTGGGCAGCCCGAACTCGCTCAGGTCGTAAGCTTGGCGGGAAAGGCCGACATATTCGTACTCCGCCTTGGCGCTCCAGTTGCCGCTCAGCGCGAATTCGACGCCAAGTCCCGCGGTCCAGCCGGCATGATAGCGGCCGACCGGAAACAAGGCGTTGCCATCGATATCGTTGACGTTGATATGGGTATGGCCCCAGGCGAAGCCGCCGGTGACGTAGGGCATGATGCGGTCGAACGCGTATCCGACGCGGCCGCGGATCGTTCCGACATAGTCGATCGTGGTGTGAAAGGGCGTCGCCGTCAGGGCAGGGACATCCAACGGACTGGTGAAGGTCGCATCCGCTTCGATGCCGAGGACGACACGGTTTGCGAACTGTCTGTTGTAGCCGAGTTGATAACCGCCGATCAGGCCGGTGGCGCTATGCGGGAAGAACACGCCTTGTTCGGGCAGCGGATTGGTGCCGGGCCCGAAGCTCGCATCGCCATAGCCGACGTGACCGCCGACGTAGAATCCGGTCCAGTTATACAGCGTCCTTAGTGCCGGCGCTTTCAGTGGCAGGTCAGCCGCCTTGACAGGAGACCAGCTCAAGACAGCGACGGCGCTTCCGATCGCAAGAATTCGTTTCATCCCCAACCCCCACGGATGGTGTGTTCTAGAGCGCGTCCCGCCAGCGATCAATCGACGCTTTTCAAGCGGGCTGCACGATGGATATCTGCGCTCTCGAGCCGGGCCGAGACTTCGGGTCTTGACAATCGTCGGAGCGCTCGATCGTCGGTACGATGAACGTCCTCGCGTAAAGGTGTACCGCGAACAACGGCAACGCGAAGGTGAGCCCGAACCCGAATGCAGCAAGCAGCGTTCGAATGTAGTTCATGCTGGTCGTCTCGATCGCTCATGGGACATAGATGTTCAGTGACGGCCTCGGCGCTACTCGGCCCATCGGCATCAGGGATCATGGTACTGTCCGATTGTCTCCTCGCCATGACCCTTCAATGCCGCCGCCAGGCATCGGAGCATCGTCTTTCCATCGAACGGCTTGGTCAGGAAATCGACGGCTCCCGCGTCAAACGCCCGGGCGCGCTCGGCGTCTTCGGGGAAGGCGGTAATGAAGATGATGGGTGTCGTCAGTCCTCTGGCGCGCAATGTGGACTGCAGTTCGAGCCCGGTCATGTTCGGCATGCGAACGTCGACGATCAGGCATGAGGTATGGTTCAGGTGTTGGCGTGCGCCAGCTCCGTTTGCGCCTCATGAAGTGCAATCGCGGCCGATTGGTTCTTGAGCGCAAGGTAGGTCGACGCCAGGACGGCCGAGAGGCTGATAACGAGATTGATAAAGCCTGACGCCGGGGATGTTTCTTCGCGCGACAGGAAATAGCTCAGGATCGTCAGGGCGACGCAGGCCAGCGCGACGACGAGCACGCCTCGTCGCTCGAAGACGCGAATAGCGATCAGTATGACCGCGACGTAGAGCACGGCGATCGCGACTTCCAATCGCGTCAGCGTATCGGCGACGAAGATTGCAGAAGCTATGAGAACTGCGGCAACGAGATGAACCGGCGCTTCGGTCGCCTTTCGAGCCGGCCGTGGGCGCGCGATCGATTTCGGCTCGGTGCGGACAGTCAGATCCATTCGGTCATTGCATTGCGCATGGGCTCGGCAAGGCTGCCGGGTTCCTGTCGATGGCGTACGTCTTGTGCGCAGCCGTCCGGAACCTGTGTGGAGGCTAAACCCTACGATATCCTGCAATTTCCGCCTAGGATATGAGGTGTGCAGGCCGCCGCATCGCGGCCACTTTCTGCGTGGCATCATCCTCATGAAACGACTGGGAGGACCACCATGCGCTGGTATCTTTCGATCGGGGCGGTGCTTGTCGCGGGGCTGATGATGGGGGGCCACGTTGCTGGCATTGCCGCGCCGGCCCAGAAATCCCAGTTGGCCGACAACGAAGATAAGGTGCTGGTTGACGTCGAACTCGTCATTGCCGTCGACGTCTCCTATTCAATGGATTTGGACGAACTCGCCGTCCAGCGCGAGGGCTATGCACAGGCCATTGTCTCCAAGGAATTCCTGCAGGCCCTGAAAAACGGCCCCAACAGCAAGGTGGCCGTGACCTATTTCGAGTGGTCGGCATCGGGTGACCAGAAGATCATCATTCCTTGGCGGCTGGTCGACGGCCCGGAAACGGCGGACGCCGTCGCCAACGAGATCATGAAGACGCCGGTTCGGCGTGGCTCCCGCACCTCGATCTCCGGCGCGATCAATTTCGCGATGCCGCTGTTTGAGGAGAATCCCTACCGCGGATTGCGTCGCGTCATTGATATTTCCGGCGACGGCCCGAACAACAGCGGCGAACCCGTCACCGGCCCGCGCGAGGCGGCGCTTGCAAAGGGAATCATCATCAACGGCCTGCCGATCATGGTGAAGGAGCCGTCCTTTTCGTCGACGGATATCGATAATCTCGATGTTTATTACGAGGATTGCGTCATCGGTGGTCCCGGCTCTTTTGCGGTGTCGATCAAGGACCGCGACAAATTCAAGGAAGCGATCCGGACCAAGCTTGTCCTCGAAATCGCCGGCCGGACGCCGGAGCGGCCGACTGTCCCGGTAGCGCAGCAAGAACCGCGGGTACCTTGTACGATCGGCGAGAAGCTATGGCAGGAACGCTGGGGGCGGTGAGCCGCAGGGATCGCAATCAAGAAACCGTCACTTCGCTGCCGCGCCGCCGCGCCCGATCATGGCAGATATTGTCGAAAACTCGGCTTTGTGCCTGCTGATGCGCTGGTTGAGCCGGCCGACTATTTCGGATTTCACTAGTCTAGCCGTGCGCACCGAATGCCTTACATGACGTCTTGATGCTTCCATCATCACGCTGAGCTGCAGCGCTAGACGGAGGTTGACATGAATCTGCCTGCAATGGTGCTCGGAGCGGTCCTATTCATGTTGCCGCTCGTGGCTATGCACGTTTACGCGCGGGCTTACGTTGAGCCAACCATCGAGCGTTCTGAGGATTGCAAGGACCCCAACTCGAGGCCCGGCTCGCGTGCGGAAAGGTCCATTATGGTCTGACGTGGATGAAGGAACCCAGGAAGCACGTCCGTGTCCGAGCCGTTGACCGGGATCGTCGAGCCGTTGCCGGGGCCGGCCGTGCAGGTCGCCTTGATCAACCCGCAATGAGGGGTCCGCAGGTATTTCCGTCCCGGCGGCTCCGCTAAAAGCAGGTCAAGCCCGAGCCCGCCGGTCGGGCTTCCAAAAGCGCCCGCTACCCTCAATGGCCGCTAAACCGGCAGTCCGGATCCTTTGTCAAATCGGGCAGAAACGATTAACCTTGCTCCGGATAGCCGAGCCGGGAATCGGGCCGGCCGCGGGACGTGGCAGGGCGACATCAATGCGCTTGCGGCGATCCGGCGGCGGACCCATATTCCAGGTGCCGATCCGGCCAACGGGTCGGACCGGGAGCGGCGATCTGGAATAAGCGTTACTGGGTACCAGGCGGTGGCTCACCTCAGAGCCGATCGCGTGTGGGCCAGGATGCGCTCTCCGGTCATCCCTTTTGGAATTTCGAACGCCTGAGCCATGTTGCAGCCAACCTTCAAAGCTTGTCCGTCCGTGCCGGCAAAGTCATCTTCTGCTCCCCGAATGAGCAATGACGAGAACCGCAACGCCGGAACCGGCGGCCCATCAACATCGGTCATCACCAAGGTCAAGCCGAAGACCAAGCGTCCGAACCTCTATCGCGTCCTTATTTTGAACGACGACTACACGCCGATGGAGTTCGTCGTTCACGTACTGGAGAAGTTCTTCCAGAAGGACGCCGAAGCGGCCACCAAGATCATGCTCCACGTCCATCACCACGGGATCGGTGAGTGCGGCGTGTTCACCTACGAGATTGCCGAGACCAAGGTCACGCAGGTGATGGATTTTGCGCGCAAGCACCAGCACCCACTGCAATGTGTGATGGAAAAAAAATAGCCGCGCGTGGCTCGCGATCCGGCCAGAAATAAGGAACGGGATTGCATGGATCGGTGTTGATGGACGCCGACCGTTTTTCCGGCAGTTTTTTCGGGGGAGAGGTTGTGTGCCGCCGCCGTGGTGCCGCGAATTTAGAGGAAAACCACGCTTGCGGAACCGGTCTTTCGCCACGATCGTCTGTAACTATATGACAGGGGACGACGAAGGTTGTTGTTGCCTCACCGGGTAATGGCGATCATGATGACCTGGGGCCATAGAGGACGCGAATGCCAACTTTTTCCCAAAGCCTTGAACAATCCCTGCATCGTGCATTGGCGATTGCAAACGAGCGCCATCATCAATATGCGACGCTCGAACATCTTCTGCTGTCGCTGATCGATGACTCGGATGCGGCTGCGGTGATGCGCGCCTGCAGCGTCGATCTCGACAAGCTGCGCACCAGCCTCGTCAATTATCTTGAGACCGAATTCGAAAATTTGGTGACTGACGGAGCCGATGACGCCAAGCCGACGGCCGGTTTCCAGCGCGTGATCCAGCGCGCGGTGATACACGTCCAGTCCTCAGGGCGCGAGGAAGTCACCGGCGCCAACGTGCTGATCGCGATTTTCGCGGAGCGCGAAAGCCACGCCGCTTATTTCCTGCAGGAGCAGGACATGACGCGGTACGATGCAGTCAACTACATCAGCCATGGCATCGCCAAGCGGCCGGGCGTCTCCGAAGCGCGCCCCGTGCGCGGCGTCGACGAGGAGACCGAGACCAAGGGCAACGAGGACGCCAAGAAGAAGGGCGAAGCGCTCGAGACCTATTGCGTCAACCTGAACAAGAAAGCGCGGGACGGCAAGATCGATCCGGTGATCGGGCGCAATGCCGAGATCAACCGTGCCATCCAGGTGCTATGCCGCCGCCAGAAGAACAACCCGCTGTTCGTCGGCGATGCCGGCGTTGGCAAGACCGCGATCGCGGAAGGGCTCGCCAAGCGCATCGTCGACAGCGAGGTGCCGGAAGTGCTGGCTGCGGCCACCGTATTCTCGCTCGACATGGGCACGCTGCTCGCGGGCACGCGGTATCGCGGCGATTTCGAGGAGCGGTTGAAGCAGGTGTTGAAGGAGCTGGAGGCGCATCCGAACGCCATCCTGTTCATCGATGAGATCCACACCGTGATCGGAGCAGGGGCCACCTCCGGCGGCGCAATGGACGCGTCCAACCTGCTCAAGCCGGCGCTCGCCGCGGGCAACATCCGCTGCATGGGCTCAACCACCTACAAGGAATACCGCCAGCATTTCGAGAAGGACCGCGCGCTGGTGCGCCGTTTCCAGAAGATCGACATCAACGAGCCGACGGTGGAAGACGCGATCGCGATACTGAAAGGCCTCAAGCCTTATTTCGAGGATTACCATCGGCTGAAATACACCAATGAAGCGATCGAGGCGGCCGTGCAGCTCTCCTCGCGCTATATCCACGACCGCAAGCTGCCCGACAAGGCGATCGACGTGATCGACGAGTCCGGCGCGGCGCAGATGCTGGTCGCGGAGAACCGGCGCAAGAAGACGATCGGCATCAAGGAAATCGAGACCACGATCGCGACCATGGCGCGGATTCCGCCCAAGAGCGTGTCAAAGAACGATGCCGAGGTGCTGAAGCACCTTGAGCAGACCTTGAAGCGCGTGGTGTTCGGCCAGGACAAGGCGATCGAGTCGCTCTCGGCCTCGATCAAGCTGGCGCGCGCCGGCCTGCGCGAACCGGAAAAGCCGATCGGCTCCTACCTGTTCTCCGGCCCGACCGGCGTCGGCAAGACCGAAGTTGCAAAACAGCTTGCGGCCTCGCTCGGTGTCGAGCTGCTTCGCTTCGACATGTCCGAATATATGGAGCGGCACACGGTGTCGCGTCTGATCGGCGCACCTCCCGGCTATGTCGGCTTCGACCAGGGCGGCCTGTTGACCGATGGCGTGGACCAGCATCCGCACTGCGTGGTGCTGCTCGACGAAATCGAGAAGGCGCATCCGGATCTCTACAACGTGCTGCTGCAGATCATGGATCACGGCCGGTTGACCGATCACAACGGCAAGCAGGTCAACTTCCGCAACGTGATCCTGATCATGACCACGAATGCGGGCGCTGCCGACCTCGCGCGCCAAGCCTTCGGCTTCACGCGCAACAAGCGGGAAGGCGACGACCATGAGGCGATCAACCGCCAGTTCGCGCCGGAATTCCGCAACCGGCTGGACGCGATCGTTTCGTTCGCTCACCTCAACGCCGATGTCATCGGTATGGTGGTGGAGAAGTTCGTGCTGCAGCTCGAGGCGCAGCTCGCCGATCGCGACGTCACGATCGAGCTGTCGGAACCGGCCAAGGCCTGGCTGATCGAGCATGGCTACGATGAGCAGATGGGTGCGCGGCCGATGGCGCGCGTGATCCAGGAGTACATCAAGAAGCCGCTCGCGGACGAGGTGCTGTTCGGTCAGCTCAAAGGCGGCGGCCATGTCCGCGTCGTGCTGGTCAAGGACGCCGAGGGCAAGGACAAGATCGGCTTCGAGTTCGTCGAGGGGCCGGTCACGCCGAAGCCCGAGAAGCTGCCGGGGGCGCGCAAGCGCAAGCCCAAGCCGGGCGGTCCGAACGGAGGCGGCGGCTCCAAGGGGCCGGCGTCGAAGGGGCCGCTGGTCAAGGTATAACCGGGCTCAATCCGAAACGAAGAGCCGGCGCGTCGCAAGACCGCCGGCTTTTTGATGCCTAACTGCCCGGCCAAACCAACGCTTGGGCGGCCACGACATATTCACCGTTGAACGTCACGGAAGGCGAGCCATACAGCACATATCCGAGTTCAATTGCCTCGGAAACGCGCCGGCAGAAGGCAGCGTCATCCTTGCCGGTCAGCAGGCGATAGACGGGCAGGTCGTCTGGCGGTTTTGGAGACATGCTAACTCCAGCAATCCCGTGGTTTGGCCGCTGCACCGTAAGGCGTCTATGGTGTTGCGTACAAGGCCCCGTCGGCGCTCAGCGCTCGCTGAGCAACTCGTCGATCCGCCGTTCGAGTTGCCGCTTCTTGATCTCGCTTCTGCGCAGCCGCTCCTCGAGGTCGGAGACCGGCTCGGCCGGGCTTTGCCCATGGAATGCGACACCGACGAAATTGTCGCGCCACCAGATTACCCTGGCGAGGAACGAGCGGCCCTTGCGCGCGATGCGCAGCGAGAGCTGCTCTTTCGGCAACTGGATGCCATTGCTGAATTCGATGGTCGCGCCGTGATCGGAGATATTGCGGACGATGCATTCGCGCGTCGCGCCGTGTTCGCCGATCTCGGCGACGCCGCCATACATCACCTTGTCGCGCACGCTCTCGCGCCGGTCCTGCATTGAAAGTTCTCCCAAAAAAGTGAGGAGACTTTTACCCCGCTTTGTTGCCCGTAAAAGTCCGGCCGCCGCAAAATGCGGCGTTAACGTAAATTAACGCCGGTTCCGATGGCGGGGATTTAGGAGCAATTGCAACGCAAAAAGGGCGCGCGCAGCGGAGAGGCGGCGGATCCACCTGCAAGCCATGATCGTTTGACTAACGTTTTCCACCGCAATGCGCATTCCCGGATTGCGAACTGCCATGCAAAGAGATCGGTTTCTTCGCGCCCTATGGTGCACGCTATGGCTTTTGTCCTCGGTTGCGACCGCCTTCGGCGAGGACGCGGGTGAGGCTACCCGGTCAAGCGCGACAGCTAGCCAAAAGCCGGCCACCGCGCGCGAGAGCGAGGCACGCGAGGCGATGTGCCTGATGATCGAGTCGGCGGCGAGGGCGTCGGATCTGCCGCTGGAGTTCTTCGCACGCGTGATCTGGCAGGAGAGCCGCTTTCAGTCCGATGCGGTCGGGCCGGTGACGCGCAGCGGCGCGCGGGCGCAGGGCATTGCGCAGTTCATGCCGGGCACGGCGAACGAACGTGGCCTGCTCGATCCCTTCAATCCCGTGCACGCGCTGCCGAAATCGGCCGAGTTTCTCGACGAGCTGCGCAACCAGTTCGGCAATCTCGGGCTCGCCGCCGCGGCGTACAATGCCGGCCCGCGGCGGGTGCAGGAATGGCTGGCCGGCACTGGCGGGATGCCGCAGGAAACCCGCAGCTACGTGATCGCCATCACCGGCTCCACGGTTGAGGAGTGGGCCGCGGCGGGACGAGGCGGCAAGCAGCCCGAACGAATCCCGACATCGAGCTGCCGCGAATTGATGGCGCTTTTGAAACAGGCGCCCAATCCCTTTATCGCCGGGCTGGAGCAGCGCGTGAAGCTCGCTGCCGCGAAGGTGTGGGGCGTGCAGCTCGCCGCCGGCTTTTCACGCGACAAGGCGCTTGCGATGTATGGGCGCGCGGTATCGCGCCTTTCGAGCGCGATCGGCAATCGCGACCCCAGCATTCTCGCCTCGCGCCTGCGCAGCCGCGGCCCGGCGACGTTCTACCAGGTACGCTTCGGCGCCGACACACGCGGCG
The DNA here is from genome assembly GCF_000472965.1 of Bradyrhizobium murdochi. Lineage (GTDB taxonomy): Bacteria > Pseudomonadota > Alphaproteobacteria > Rhizobiales > Xanthobacteraceae > Bradyrhizobium > Bradyrhizobium murdochi. Next base: position 155,852 of record NZ_AXAU01000001.1, read on the forward strand.
AGGCAGACGACCTCTGCAACCGCATCCGCAAGGCGGGCGGGGCGTGCTTTGTGCTGAGAAACAGGGGCGTGCCAGGGTGATGAGACCAGATTACGAGGCTTGATCCCGTCATTGCGAGGAGCGCTAGCGACGAAGCAATCCATCTATCAGGTATGCCGCGCTATGGATTGCTTCGCTTCGCTCGCAATGACGGGGAAACGGCTTACCGACGCATAACAGCTCTGTAGCTAGATTCCTTGACGCAAGGGGCTTTCGCCAGCCCTATGCCCCGCGACGACTCAAACCTCCATCCGGTCATCCGTGGCGCTGCCTCCACTCGACTCCCCCCAATGGAAAAGCCCCTTTCGCGCCTTCGCATGGGGCGTGAGTTCGGTCGCATCCACCGTGCTGACGCTGGTGCTGTTTGCGACCTATCTCGGCATCGGCGCGCTGGCCCATGATAGCCAGTTCAGCCTCGGCTGGGTGCTCGGCAGCACGCTGCTGGTCTGGGCGGGGCCGGCGCAGATCATCCTGATTTCGACGCTCGGCTCGGGCGCGACCGCGGTGCAGGCAGCGATTGCGGTGACGGTGAGCGCGATCCGGCTGTTTCCGATGGTGGTGTCGGTGTTGCCGCTGATGAAGACGCCCAAGACCAGGCGCCGTCATCTCGTGCTGGCGACGCATTTCATCGCCGTCACGCTTTGGGTCGAATGCTATCGGCTGCTGCCAAAGGTGCCGCGCGAGCGGCGGATTGCGTTCACGCATGGCCTCGGCTGCGGACTTGTCACGGTATGCATGATCGCGACTACGTTTGGCTATGCACTTGCCGCCAAGCTGCCGCCGCTGTTCGCGGCGGCGATCCTGCTGCTGACGCCGCTGGCGTTCCTGCTGTCGACGGCGCGCAACTGCAGGCAGATATCGGATGTGCTGGCGCTGGTGCTGGGGCTTTCGTTGTTTCCGCTGGTGTCGATGCTGCATACCGGCGTCGACATCCTGATCAGCGGCGTCACCGCCGGCAGCATGGCCTACGGCGTGCACTGGTGGCGGGAGAGGGCGCGCGCATGAGCGAATTTTTCGGCAGCCCGCACGCGCTGTTGGTCCTGGTGCTTGCAGGTTTCTTGCCCAACGAGATCTGGCGGATGGCCGGGCTGTGGTTCGGCGCCGGCGTCGACGAGGGCTCGGAAGTCCTGGTGTGGGTGAGGGCGGTGGCGACCGCGATTCTCGCCGGCGTCATCGCGCAAATCCTGGTGCAGCCGCCGGGCGCGCTGGCGGGCGTGCCGGACTGGCTGCGCTACGGCGCGGTAGCGGCCGGCTTTGCGATGTTCATGCTGACGCGGCGCTCGATCTTTGCCGGCGTGGTCTCTGGCGAGATCATCCTTCTGGCCGGCAAATGGTGGCTCGGTTGATTGCATGGGCCATAATCCGGTACTGTCCCGCCCGACAAGAAAAGTTGCACGCGATCGGTGCCCATCTCACTGGATTAGGCGATGGTTCAGGACACCAAACTCCGCGAGGGCGAAGTTACCGTCGACATGCCGCCGGCCCGCGATGCCGGGCTGGTCTTTATCGGCCGCATCCGCACGCCCTGGAAGTCGCGGCTTGAGACGCCGCGGCAGGGCCGCCACGACGGCCCGGTCTGCCGGCTGGAGATTTTCGAGCCGTGGGTGCCCGCCATCAAGGGCGTCGATTTCTATGAAAATCTCGAAGTGATCTATTGGCTGCATCACTCGCGCCGCGATCTCGTGCTGCAGAGCCCGAAGAACAACCGGAAAACCCGCGGCACCTTCTCGCTGCGCTCGCCGGTGCGGCCCAATCCGATCGGCACCTCGATCGTGAAGTTCGTCGGCATCGAAGGCAATGCGATCCTGGTGCGCGGCCTCGACTGCCTCGACGAAACGCCGCTGCTCGACGTCAAGCCGGACCGCTGCGAGTTCTCGCCGCTGGCGGAGGCGAAGAGCGGGGATGTGGAGGGGGAGTAGGCGCGGCGTCATTCCGGGATGGTGCGCCAGCACCAGACCCGGAATCTCGAGATTCTCAGGTGCGCAATTGCGCACCATAGTTCGATGCTTCGCATCGCCCCGGAATGACCATTAAGAGGTGGTCGATTTACCCCAGCGCCGCCATCAGCTTGGTCGCGTTGTCCTCCAGCACCTTCACATCTTCCTTGCGGCTTGCGGGCGGCAGTAGCGCCACGCCATCGTGGCGCGGCATCACGTGCATGTGCAGGTGGAACACGACTTGCCCGCCCGCGGGCTCGTTGAATTGCTGCAGGGTGATGCCGTCGGCCTTGAACGCCTTCATGGCGGCGGCGGCGATCTTGTGGGCGGCGCGCGCGACATGGGCGTAATCGTCGGGCGCGATGTCGAGGATGTTGCGGGCGGGGACTTTTGGGATCACCAGCGTGTGGCCCGGCGAACGCGGCATGATGTCGAGGAAGGCCAGCACATGGTCGTCCTCATAAACCTTGTGGCAGGGAAACTCGCCGCGCAAGATTTTTGCGAAGGGGTTGTTGGCGTCGTAGGCGGGCATGGGCTTCTTCCCTCAAGGTTTGATCTCAAATCTCACGTCGCCAGCTCAACCGGTCAAGTCTCGTCGGCGGCCTTACGGAACGGGCCGGCCTCGGTCAGTTCCCGTCCGACTTCGGCCACATAGGCGCGCTCGCGCTTCAGGTAGTCTGCGATCGCGCGGCGCAAATCGGGATCGGCGATGAAGTGCGCGGAATAGGTGGTTTGCGGCAGGTAACCGCGGGCCAGCTTGTGCTCGCCCTGCGCGCCGGCCTCCACGACCTTCAGGCCGCGCTCGATCGCAAAATCGATCGCCTGGTAGTAGCAGACCTCGAAATGCAAGAACGGGTGATGCTCGACGGCGCCCCAATTGCGGCCGAACAGCGTGTCCGATCCGATGAAATTGATGGCACCCGCAATCCAGCGGCCGTTTCGTTTGGCCATCACCAGGAGCACGTCGCGACTCATGCTCTCGCCGATCAGCGAGAAGAATTTCCGCGTGAGATAGGGGCGGCCCCATTTGCGCGAGCCGGTCTCCATATAGAACGCGAAGAACGCATCCCACGCGTCCTCGGTGATATCGGCTCCAGTCAAGCGGTGGATCGTGATGCCGGCGGCCACCGCCTCGCGCCGCTCGCGCTTGATCGCCTTGCGGTGGCGCGAATTCAGCGAGGTGAGAAAATCCTCGAAAGTCCCATAGCCCTCGTTGTGCCAGTGAAACTGCTGGTCGTTCCGTTGCAGGAAGCCATGCTGACCCAACAACTTCGCTTCCGCCTCGCGGGCGAAGGTCACATGCACGGAGGAGGCGTTGGTCGCGTTGCACAGCGCCATTAGCCCGCGCGCCAGCGCCGAGCCGATCTGCTTGCGGTCGACGCCGTCGCGGATCAGAAGTCGGGGGCCGGTGGCAGGCGTGAACGGCACCGAGACCTGTAGTTTCGGATAATAACGTCCGCCGGCGCGCTCATAAGCATCCGCCCAGCCGCGGTCGAAGACATATTCGCCTTGCGAATGGGCTTTCAGATAGCAGGGCACGACGCCAACGATCTCGCCGTCGAGCCGTGCCAGCAGATGCCTGGGACCCCAGCCGGTGCGGGCGCAGGCCGAGCCGGAAGCCTCGGCGGCAGCAAAAAATGCGTGGGAAACGAAGGGGTTATAGGCCGGCTTTGCAGCGGCGCAGGAGCCGTTCCGTGGAGCCAGCGTGTCCAGGCTTTCGAGGCCGTTCGGGTCGCCCGCCGGATTTGCGCAGGCGTCCCAATCCGCAGCTTTGATGTCGCTGACGGAGGGGACGGCTTCGAGGGTGATTTCGGATGATGCCATCTAGAAATTCAAACCGGTCCCATCATGCGATCAGCCAGCGCGCATGGCGACCAACGCCCTGCAAAGATCGTGCATCGGGCAGGCGAGTTCAAGGTGGCGCTGACCGCATCAGGTTCCCGGCAGGAACCCCTCGAAGATCATCTGGTCGGCGTAGCGCGCCGCCTGCGCACGCTGCTCCGGTGTGCGCACGGTCCAGGCCAACAACGGCAGGCCCAGGACGTTGCGGGCGATCCAGGGCGCGGCCGCGGGCAGCTCATTCACCCAGTAGGCGACGAAATGCGGCCGGGTGCGAAAAGCGTGACGCAGATGCGTCATGCCGCGGCGCTGTTCCGCTGACGCTTCCGGCCACTCCTCGGCGGTATAGTCGTGTTCGGCTACGATGCCGCGGGCGCGGCCAGGGATCAGTTCGCGCAACGCCATCACCTGATCCGGATCGAAGGACATCCCGACCGCCGGGCCGTCATAGGAGGCGAGCACCTCCGCCATCCGTTTCACCAGCCGGCGGTCGCCGTCGAAATGGCTTTTCACCTCGATCACCAGCGGCACGCGGCCGGCGACCAGCGAACAGAGATCGCCGAGCGTCATCATCCGTTCCGGCGTATCCTTGAAATTGACGGCCTTGAGTTCGGCCGCGGTCATACCGAGCAACGCGCCCGAACCGTCGGTGAGGCGGCCGAGCGCATTGTCGTGATGGACCATCGCCTCGCCGTCGGACGAAAGCTGGATGTCGCATTCGATGGCGAAATTGCCGTCGACGGCGGCCTGCGCGGCCGCCGGCATGTTTTCGACGATGCCACGCGAAATATCATGCAGGCCGCGATGAGCGACCGGCCTTGCCGTCAGCCAGTCCGGCGCGCGCACGAGAGCCGCTCCGCTTCAGGACACTTCGAAGATCGCGTCGACCTCGACGGCCGCATCCGAGGGGAGCGAGGCAACGCCGACGGTGGTGCGGGCGTGCCGGCCCTTGTCGCCAAATGCCGTGACCATCAGATCGGAGGCGCCGTTGAGCACCTTGGGCCCGTCGAGAAAATCAGGCGCGGAATTGATGAAGCCGCCGAGCCTGACCACGCGCACGACCTTGTCGAGATCGCCGAGCGCCGCCTTGACCTGGGCCAGCAGGTTGACGCCACAGCCCTGCGCTGCAGCGTATCCCTGTTCGATCGTGACGCCGGCCCCGAGCTTGCCCTTGGCGATCAGCTTGCCTTCGGCGTCGGCGCAGACCTGGCCGGAGACGAACAGCAGGTTTCCCGAGCGCACGAAGCCGACATAGTTCGCCATGGGGGTGCGCGGCTCGTTCACGACGATACCTTGTGCCGCCAGCTTCTGTTCGACCGTACCCGCCATGTTTGCATCCCCGCTTGATGTGACCGTTCCTGACCCGCGGTCAGGCGCGCATTGTTTCGCGCATCGCGCTTTGTCTTGCAAGCGACGGTGGAGCTTCCGCCGTCGAGCATGGCGATCGAGGCGGATCGTGCCCGGAAATGCCAAAAACGGCGCGCCTCGGCCTCGAATTCTTGCGTTTTCGTGGCGCCGCCCTAGTTGCGGCGCAATGGACCCGTCACTAATGTAATCGAATCTCCCTCGAGGAAAAAATAGAACATGGCTAGCTCGTTCCCGATTCCGGTTCGTGCTTTGGTATTTTCGGCTGCTGCCAGTTTGCTCTCAGGCTTGACAAGCGGTCCAGCGCTGGCGGGCGCCAGCGGGCCATTTCTCGCCCACCAGGCGCTGTATGAATTGAAGCTGGTCAAGTCGCGCGGATCCAATGCGATATCGGGTGCGCGCGGGCGCATTCTCTACAATTTTTCAGGCAGCGCTTGCGAGGGCTACACCTCCGAATTTCGCCAGGTGTCCGAACTCGACAGCGGCGAGGGCAGGCTGACGCTGAGCGATCTTCGCTCGCGTTCCTGGGAAGATGCCGGCGGCAAGAGCTATCGCTTCAAGATCGACACCCGCATGAACGATACCGACTCCGCGCCAATCGACGGCGTGGCGGAACGGGTCGGCGACCGCATCACGGTCAAGCTGAAACAGCCGGTTGCGAAGACGTTCGAGCTCGACGGCAAGGTCGTGTTCCCGACCGAGCAGATCCAGCAGATCATCGCCGCCGCGCGGGCGGGCAAGTCGGTGCTGGAGCTGATGGTCTATGACGGCTCGGATAATGGCGAGAAGGTCTACAACACGCTGTCGGTGATCGGGAAGCCGATCCCGGGCACCCAAAGCATTGCCACGCCCGATCCCTCGACCGCCAACGACCAGATGAAGGCGCTGACCCGCTGGCCCGTGACCGTGAGCTATTACGACCGCGACGCCAAGGCGAAAGACGGCGAGCAGACGCCGGTTTACGCGATGTCGTTCGAGCTGTTCGAGAACGGCGTCTCCCGCGCGCTGGTACTGGATTACAACGATTTCGTGATTGCGGGCGCGATGGGCCGGTTCGACGTCAGGGATTCCAAGCCGTGTAAGTGACGGCACCCTGGAACGCACCCGGAAATCGCGCGGGCGTCTCACACTTTTGCTTGATGTCACCCGCGCGTGAAATCGCCGGGCTTCAATCCGAGCGCTTTGACAGCCGGCGCCGGAAGCGGCCCCCAAGCCTCGACCCTTTCATTCGGGGCCATCATTGCTGCGATGATTGCCTCGGCCTTTTCCGGATCCTGTTCAGCCACATAGTAGACCGAGCGAACTGGTGCGCCGCCTCCCAACGGTTCAGTCGTTACGAGGACAACCTGACCATTTGCCATAGCTTGATATACCACTGACGCGGTGTCGTTTCCACGATGGTAAAGGTCGCCCCGCGAGCGCGGTGCAGCAATAGTCATGCGAGATGGGCGCACCCATCTTGTATTGTTCCGGCCCAGCACCAATTACGAATGGTGGGATGCAGAATCGCTCTGGGAGCGAGGACGTGGCCAGCAAAAAAATGGCAGACGGAGGACTTCCCGTCATCGCGCGCTTTGAGGTGCGCCACCGCAATTACCTCGCGCCAGACGGCTCGATTAACCGGCCGCTCCCTGCATTCGCCTCCGATGCCAACCTCGTCACCGCGCTCTATCGAGCGATGCTGCTGCTGCGCAACTTTGACCGGAAAGCTGTCGCATTGCAGCGCACCGGCCGGCTCGGGACCTACGCCGTTTCGCTCGGCCAGGAGGCGGTATCGGTTGGCGTAGCCAGTGCGATGCGCGAAGAGGACGTTCTGTTGCCCTCCTATCGCGACAATGGCGCGCTGATCTGGCGTGGCGTCAAGCTGGAGGAGATCCTGCTGTTCTGGGGAGGGGACGAGCGGGGCAATCAATTCTCCGGACCGGTTCAGGATTTTCCGTTTTGTGTTCCCGTGGGATCGCAGGCGCCGCATGCAGCCGGCGTTGCCTATGCCTTCAAGCTTCGCAAGCAGCCGCGTGTCGCCGTATGCATGTTCGGCGATGGCGCCACTTCGAAGGGTGACGTCTACGAGGCGATGAATTTTGCCGGCGTGCACAAATTGCCGGTCGTGTTCGTCGCCACCAACAATCAATGGGCCATTTCCGTCCCGTTACGACTACAGACCGGTTGCGAAACGTTGGCGCAGAAAGCCGTCGCCGCCGGCTTTATCGGCGAGCAGGTGGACGGCAGCGATGTTGTGGCGATGCGCGCCGCGGCCGAAGACGCCATTGCCGCCGCCCGTGAGGGCCGGGGCCCGCGCTTCATCGAGGCGGTCACCTACCGGCTCGGCGATCATACGACCTCCGATGACGCGTTACGCTATCGTTCGGCTGACGAAGTCCAGGCCCGTTGGAAAGAGGAGCCGATTGCGCGCCTCAGGAACTATCTCGTGAGCCAAAAAATGTGGAGCAAGGCTGAGGAGGAACGGCTTGCCGCAGAGTGCCACGAGCGCGTCGAGGCGGCGGTCGAGCGCTACCTGGCAACGGAACCGCGCCGACCCGAAACCATGTTCGATCATCTCTATGCCGAGCTGCCCGAGACCTACGCCGCGCAGCGCCGCCAACTCGCGGGAGAGGGCGATGCCTGAAATGACGTTGGTCGAGGCCGTCAATCTGGCGCTCGCCCGCGCGATGGAGGATGACTCTGATGTCGTCGTGCTTGGCGAAGATGTCGGCATCAACGGCGGCGTCTTCCGCGCAACCGTTGGCCTGCAAACGCGCTTCGGTCCGGAGCGTGTCCTCGACACGCCGCTTGCTGAACTCCTGATCAGCGGGCTCTGTGTCGGCATGGCGGCGCAGGGATTGAAGCCCGTCGGCGAGATCCAGTTCATGGGGTTTCTGTATCCCTGCATCGATCAACTGGTGAACCACGCCTCCCGATTCCGCAACCGCACCCAGGGGCGGCTCACCTGCCCAATGGTTCTGCGGACGCCGCATGGCGCCGGCATTCGCGCGCCGGAGCATCATTCCGAAAGCACCGAGGCGATGCTCGCCCATATCCCAGGCTTACGCGTCGTCATTCCCTCGTCGCCGGAGCGTGCCTACGGACTACTGCTCGCCGCGATCCGCGATCCCGATCCGGTGGTGTTTCTGGAGCCGACCCGCATCTACCGCGCGGCGAAAGGCGAGGTGGAAGATAACGGTGAAGCTTTGCCGCTGGATGTCGCCTTTGTCCTGCGGGAGGGCCGCGACGTCACCCTGATCAGTTGGGGGGCGATGCTGAAAGAAACCATGGCGGCGGCCGACGCGCTGGCTGCCGACGGCGTCGCCGCCGAGGTCATCGATCTCGCCACGCTCAAGCCTTACGATGAAGCCACGGTGCTCGGTTCGGTCGCAAAAACAGGGCGGTGTGTCATCGTGCACGAGGCGACACGCACCGGCGGATTCGGAGCCGAGATCGCTGCGCTGATTGCCGAGCGCGCTCTGACCTCTCTGCTCGCACCCGTGGCCCGCGTCACCGGCTACGACACGATCGTTCCGATGGCGCGGCTCGAGCAACACATGATGCCGTCGGTTGATCGTATCGTCACGGCCGCGCGCAAAGCATGCCAGTTCAGTTGATTGCCAGCGGGTTTATCCCATGCGCCAGTTCGTATTGCCGGATCTGGGAGAGGGCCTCGAAGAGGCCGAGATCGTGAACTGGTATGTCAACGAAGGCGATCACGTCGTTACCGATCAGCCACTGGTTTCGGTCGAAACCGACAAAGCCGTCGTCGAGGTGCCGTCACCCTCGAGCGGACGCGTCCTGCATCTGTTCGGCGCCAAGGGCGATGTAGTGAAGGTCGGCGCGCCGCTTGTCGAGTTTGCCGAAGGCCCCGAGCAAGACACCGGCACCATTGTCGGCGAACTTGGCGCAGGCGAGCCGCCGCCGGCGGCAGCGGCACCTTCCGGGCCAGCGGCTGGACAGAAAGCCCAGGTGAAAGCCCAAGTGTTTCCGGCGGTGCGCGCGCTCGCCCGCAAGCTCGATGTCGACATCGATCTGGTCGAAGCCACCGGGCCCGGCGGCACCATCACGCGTGCCGATGTGGAACGGGCTGCCAAGGGCTTGTCCCATACCGGACCTGCCGAACCGTTGCGCGGTTTGCGGCGCGCGATGGCTCAGCGCATGACGACGGCGCACGCCGAGATCGTCCCGGCTGGCGTCACCGACGAGGCCGATATCGACGATTGGCGAACCGGCGAGGACGTGACAATCCGACTGGTGCGCGCCATCGCTGTCGCCTGCAAGACGGAGCCTTCGCTCAATGCCTGGTACAATTCCGACGCCGGTGAACGGCGTGTGATCGACCGTATCGATCTCGGCATCGCCGTCGACACCGGGGGTGGTCTTATAGTTCCTGTGTTGCGCAATGTCGCCGAGCGGGACGTATCTGACCTGCGAACCGGGCTTGACCGGATGCGGGCGGACGCGGTCGCGCGCTCGATACCTCCGGGAGAACTGCGCGGAGCGACGATTACCCTGTCGAATTTCGGAATGATCGGAGGCCGCTTCGCCAGCCTGATCGTCGTACCGCCACAAGTGGCGATCATAGGCGCGGGGCGGATTACCCAAGGGGTGGTCGCCTATCGAGGCCAGCCGGCGGTGAGGCGCGTGCTGCCGTTGTCGCTCACCTTCGACCATCGCGTCGTGACAGGCGGCGAGGCCGCTCGCTTCCTGGTAGCGCTCAAAGCGGACCTTGAGCAGTTTTCGTGAGATAGCCGTGCAGGGCTCCACGAGCGCCGATCTATGGACGGCCGTGAACAGCCAGGAGGTTCGGTTAAACCCGACAACCAGGGAGAGCCAGCATGGTAACTTACGTCGTGCTTGCCAACTTCACCGATCAGGGAATCCGGAGCGCGAAGGACTCGCCGAAGCGGGCAGAGGCTTTCAAGAAAATGGCCGAGACCTTCGGAATTACGGTAAAGGAGCTGTTCTGGACGCAGGGACGCTACGACATTGTGACGATCATCGATGCGCCGGATGAATTTTCCGCCATGACGCTTAGCTTGAGCCTCGGCGCCTTGGGCAATGTTCGCACCGAGTCGTTGCGAGCCTTCTCGGTGGACGACATGGCCAAGGTCATCGGCAAGATGCTCTGACAACCGCTGCGCAAGTCGACCGTCTTCTGAAGCCGAGGGCTGGCTTTGCCGTCATGCCATCACGATCTGCGTCAGGGACTTGGCGACTTCTGCTCGACTTCCTGAGCAGGGGGCTGCTCCGAAAGTGCCGCTTGGCGGTCATACTCCTCAGGTTCGAACTGTTCCTTGAAGATCCCTCGCAGCAACCGCCAGAGTTCGCGGTGACCAGCGGTTTGACCGCCCTGCGTCAGATACTCCGCGATGTCCATTACGTCTGTTCGATAGTCCGCCGCGCCGCGGATACGCGAATCCAGGTAGCTCCACTCATGTTCGACGTACAAGCGCTTGGTGTCGGTGTCGAAGACCAGGTTCCAAAAATCCAACTCCGTGATTTCCGGGCCTTTGACCTGCCGATGTAACTCCCGTTTTAAAAAGGCCATGTTCCGCTCCTTCCGCGTAGGGTTTCGTGGACGCATCCCGACCTACGGGCCCTACAAGTTGGAGACTTGATAGAAATCTGATCATTCCTTGCCGGTTCAAGCCCGTTAGTTGGTATTTTCCTTGAGGGTGGGGCAATTCGGCGTCAGGGATTCCAAGCCCTTGCAATTAAGGGGCCTCGTCCTCGGGTCAGGCCTTGGGACGCGTGCTGCGCATCCTGCGACAACGAGTCTGGTCGAGAGCGCCGGACCCGGATACGCTTCGGCCGAACCATGCACGTCAGGGAGGCGCAAACATGAGCAAGCTCGAAAAACTTCGGCCAAGCGGCCTTCACCACAATCCGGCTTACTCCCACGTCGTCGCCGCCTCGGGCGCGCGCACGATCTACATCGCGGGACAGGTCTCCACCGACGAGGAGGGGCGGGTGGTCGGCGAGGGTGACATAGCCGCGCAGACGACGCAGGTGATGCAGAATATCGGCCTGGCGCTGAAAGCGGCCGATGCGAGTTACGCGGACATCGTGAAGATCACCACTTTCGTCGTTGGCTACAAGCCTGAGCTCCGTCCGATCATCGGCAAGGCGCGCTCGGTTTTCTTTGAAGGTATGGAGCCGCCGGCGAGCACGCTCGTCGGTGTAACGGCGCTCGCGGCCCCGGAATGGTTGATCGAGATTGAGGCCGTGGCCGTCGTCGATTGAGTCCGTCATTGCGAGCGCAGCGAAGCAATCCATGGCGCGGCATAACGGCTAGATGGATTGCTTCGTCGCTACGCTCCTCGCAACGACGGGGAGAGAGCGTTTACTCTTCCTCCTCATCCTCTTCCTTCGCCGGCCCCTGATACGCGATGCCGCGGATCACCGCGGCATCGCCGAACTTTTTCCGCAAGTCATCCATCGCGCGCTCGGCGTGGGCCGAGCGGCGGTCGAGCATGTCGATGTCATCGGCCCGCGATCCCTCGCGCAGCGCGCTGACGCCTGTACCCATCAGGCGGAAGGCGGTGCCGTCGATCTCCTTGGCCAGCATTTCGCGCGACACCGCAAAGATCTTCGCGGCGAGTTGGGTCGGCGTTTGAATTGATTGCGAGCGGGTGCGCTGCCTGAAATCGGCGGTCTTCAGTTTCAGCGTGATGGTGAGGCCTGCAAGATTGCCGTTCTTCAGCCGGGACGACACCTTTTCCGACAGCCGCCACAACAGCCGTTCCAGCGTGGCGAAATCGCGGATGTCGTTTTCGAACGTGGTTTCGCTCGAAATCGTCTTGGCGCCGCGATCCGGCACCACGCTGCGGTCGTCGATGCCGCGCGCCAGTCGCCACAGCCGGCGGCCTTCGCCGCCGAACTGCTTCATCAGCTCGACCTCGTTGGCGCGCTGCAGGTCCGCAATGATGCGAAACCCCCGCTGCAGCAGCCTTTCCTGGGTCGCGGGACCGACGCCGTAGATGAAGCCGACCGGCTTGTCGGCGAGCATCTCGCGGGCCTCAATCTGGTCGAGGGCGGCAAAGCCGCGCGGCTTGTCGAGATCGGAGGCGATCTTGGCCAAGAACTTGTTGCAGGACAGGCCGACGGAAACCGTGATGCCGATGTCGCGCTCGACCTCGCGGGCAAAACGCGCCAGCACTTTTGCGGGGATCATGCCGTGAACACGCTGCGTGCCGGAAAGATCGAGAAATGCCTCGTCGATCGAGAGCGGTTCTACCAGCGGCGTCAGCGTCTGCATGGCATGCCGCACCTCGCGGCCGACGCGGACATATTTGGCCATGTTTGGCGGGATCACGGCCGCCTGGGGGCAGAGCGCAAGGGCTTTAAACATCGGCATCGCCGAGCGCACGCCATAAGTCCGCGCGACATAGCAGGCAGCCGAAACCACGCCGCGCTTGCCGCCGCCGATGATCACGGGCTTGTCGGCAAGTTCCGGATTGTCGCGCTTCTCCACCGTGGCGTAGAACGCGTCGCAATCGATATGCGCCAGCGTCAGCGAGGGCAGGGCGCGGTGGCGGACCAAGCGCGGGGAACCGCATTCACTGCATCGCCTTGCCTTGATATCGAGGTCGCCGAGGCAATCCCGGCAAAACGCGCGTGGGCCTTCCAAGGCTGGCGGCGCCTGCGCGCTCACGGCACGTCGCGCTCCCAATGCGGATCGCCGAGCACCTGGCGGGCGGCGGCGATGTTGGTCGGGTGCAGTTGCGAGGCGCTCGCAAATGCCTTCACGGTGGCGTCGTCCCGCATCACAAAATCCAGCACCGAGGCCAGAAATTGCGGGTCGGCAGCGGCCGTGCGCAGCGTCTCCGGACCGATGCCGGTTTCAGCCAGGAACAAGCCGAGCCGCTCGGGATCGCCGGCGATGAAACTCAGCGCCTGAACCGCAACGATTTCAGCCACTTCGCGAGGGTTGTGAACAGGCTTTTTCAATAGATCGTTTGCCTTTCCGTTAACTTATGGTCTCTAATTTGGGAACCATCATGCCCGAGTCTGCGCAGTGTGTTCAACAATTGGACCGCTTCGTAAAAGTTGGCGCATCGATTTAACGGCTTAGAGCGAATCTGGCGCTAGTTTGAATTCAGTTTTCGACAGGGGGCGGCGTCGGTGCAAGACGTGCCGAAAGGCCGGACTTGTTTCCTGGGATGAGGGAGGGACGGGATGGCGAAAACCGTCCTGATCGTGGAGGACAACGAGCTCAATATGAAGCTCTTTCGCGATCTGTTGGAAGCGCATGGCTATCAAACCTCTGGCACCAGCAATGGTTTCGAAGCGCTCGATCTTGTCCGCAAGCTGCGCCCTGATCTGATCCTAATGGATATCCAGCTTCCGCAGGTGTCGGGCCTCGAAGTGACGCGCTGGATCAAGGACGATCCGGAGTTGCGCGCCATTCCGGTGGTTGCCGTCACCGCGTTTGCGATGAAGGGCGATGAAGAGCGCATCCGCGAAGGCGGCTGCGAGGCGTATCTGTCCAAACCAATTTCCGTCGGCAAGTTTATTGAAACCGTACGGCGTTTTATCGGGTAGGGGTGAGTTTCGATGTCTGCGCGTATTCTCGTCGTCGATGACGTTCCCGCCAACGTCAAGCTGCTGGAAGCCCGGCTGTCGGCCGAATATTTCGACGTGCTGACCGCTTCCAACGGCGCCGAGGCGCTCGACCTCTGCTCGCGCTCCGAATGCGACATCATCCTGCTCGACGTCATGATGCCGGACATGGACGGCTTCGAGGTCTGTCGCCGCCTCAAATCCAACCCGGCGACCCATTTCATTCCCGTCGTGATCGTCACCGCGCTCGACAGCCCGTCTGATCGCGTCCGCGGGCTGGAAGCCGGGGCCGACGATTTTCTCACCAAGCCGGTATCGGACATCGTTCTGATCGCGCGCGTTCGGTCACTGACGCGGCTGAAGATGATGACCGATGAGCTGCGCATGCGCGCTATCACCTCGCTCGAGATCGGCATGGAAGCGCCCGAGCGCAGCGCGATTGCCGACAAGGGCGTCGGCGGACGGATCCTGCTTGTCGACGACCGGCCGTCGTCCTACGAGCGGCTGGCGCCGATCCTTGCCGCCGAGCACACCGTCGACGTTGAAATCAATCCAGCGGAAGCTCTGTTTCACGCTGCTGACGGCAATTACGATTTGCTGATCGTCTCTCTCAGCCTGGAAAATTACGACGGCCTGCGGCTGTGCAGCCAGGCGCGCTCGCTGGAGCGCACCCGTCAGTTGCCCATTCTCGCCATCTCCGACGCTGACAACAATGCGCGGCTGCTGCGCGGGCTCGAAATCGGCGTCAACGACTATCTCCTGCGTCCCGTCGACAAGAACGAACTGCTGGCGCGGGCGCGCACCCAGATCCGCAAGCGGCGCTACACCGACCACCTGCGCGACAACGTGCAGAACTCGATCGAAATGGCGATCACCGACGCGCTGACCGGGCTGCACAACCGCCGCTACATGGAAAGCCATCTCTCGACGCTCGTCGAGCAGGCCTCGAGCCGCGGCAAGCCGCTCGCGCTGATGATCCTCGACATCGACTTCTTCAAATCCATCAACGACACCTACGGCCACGACGCCGGCGACGACGTGCTGCGCGAATTCGCCGTGCGCATCCGCAAGTCGATCCGCGGCATCGATCTCGCCTGCCGCTATGGCGGCGAGGAATTCGTCATCGTGATGCCGGAAACCGACCTGACCGTCGCCGGCATGGTCGCCGAGCGCCTGCGCCGCTCGATCGCCGGCGAAACCTTTGCCGTCAACAAGGGCACCAAGCGGATCGACGTCACGATCTCGATCGGCCTGGCGACGCTGGACCACAAGGGCGAGCCGGTCGCCGACGTGCTCAAGCGCGCCGACACCGCGCTCTATCGCGCCAAGCACGACGGACGAAATAGGGTGGTATCGGCGGCGGCGTAGGCGATGGCGCGCAGTTGCACCACCGGTCGTCATACCCCGCGCAGGCGGGGTATCCAGTACACCGCGGCTTCTCCGCTCAACAACTAGTGTCTCTGGGATACTGGATCACCCGCCGGAGCCTGTCATCGGGCGCGCATTCGCGCGACCCGTTGGCGGGTGACGACAGCCGTTGTGTGGATGCTTACGCGGATGCCCGCATTTCTTCGCGGCCCTGCTTCACCGCCTCATACGCCAGCCGCTTGAACTCGAACGAAAACGGATGGACGAACGCCATCTGGCGCTGCGCCATCATCACGCCGGCCATGTTGCGCTTCGGCGAGATCCACCATTGGGTGCCGGCGACGCCGCCCCAATAGAGTTCGCCTGCGGCATTGGGGTGATCGAACGCCGAAGGCGTCAGGATCAATCCGCCGGCCAGGCTAAAGGCCTTGCCGGGCTGCTCTCCCATCGTGGCAAAGCGGATCCACTGGCCCTCGGGCAATTGGTTGGTCAGCATCAGCGCAATCGTCTCGGGCTTGAGCAGGGTCGGCCCGCCGGGCAGCAGGCTCCGGATCAGCGCGACCATGTTGGGCAGGGTTGAAACCAGGCCGCCGCCGCCGCTCAGTCTTGCGATTGGGCGCAGATAAGCGCCGGGGAAAGGCGCGTTGTCGGTTCGGGTCAATCCCGGCTTCATCGGCTCCATCACGTCCGCACCGGCGTAATAGGCGACGAGCCGTCCCTGATCCTGTTCCGGCACGACGAAGCCGGTATCGACCATGCCGAGCGGGCCGAGAATGCGCGCCTGGATGAACTTGTCGAAACGCTGGCCACTGATGACTTCGACCAGCCGCCCGAGCACGTCGGTGGCCAGCGAATATTCCCACGACGTGCCCGGCTGATAGATCAGCGGCAGACCGGCCAGCACGTCCACCATGTCGGCCAGCGTCGTCATGGGATTGTGGACGCCGCGCTCGTTAAGCGCCTTGTACATGGCCGTACCAGGATCGAAGAAGCCGTAGCTCAGGCCGGAGCTGTGGCTGAGCAACTGACGGATGGTGATCGAGCTCTTTGCAGGCTCGGTATCGTCAAGCGAGCTGGCGCCGGGCCGTAGCACTTGGCGATTTCCGAGCTGCGGAATGAATTTTTCGATGGCGTCGTCGAGCTTGAGTTTTCCTTCCTCGAACAGCAAGAGCACGGCGCAGGAGGTGATCAGCTTGGTGTTGGAGAAGACGCGGAAGATGTGATCGGTGCGGAGTGGCGTCTGCGCTTCCTTGTCGGCCCAGCCGATGCAATTGACGTCGACGAGATCGCCCCCGACCATGACCGCCCAGGAAATGCCTGACAGCAGGTTGTTGTCGATATAGCGCTGCATGGCCGCGCGTGCCGGTTTGAAGTCGTAACCGTTTGCGGTCACTTTCAGGTCTTCCATTGTCGCTCCCTGATCTTTCCGCGGCGTCGTCCCTGCGAACGCAGGGACCCATAACCACTGATGTTGTTTGTTGCAGAAGGTGACTACCACATCGGCCCATTGAAAAGCCACGGCGTATGGGTCCCTGCGTTCGCAGGGACGACGGACGAAATGGCTTCAGATTGCCGACCTTGACGGCCGTTTCTTTGCCGCATGCTTCGGCGCAGGAGCACCAATCTTCACTCCCGCATTCCTGAGCAGCACCGTTGCGGCTTCCTTTGCCGCGCGTGCCATCGTGGGGTCGTTGCGGACGAGATCCTGGGCGATCGAGCCGTCGACGAGCAAAGCGAGCTGCGTCGCCAGCGCATCCGCCTGGCGGATGCCGAGTTGTACCAGCAGGTCGCGAAACCAGAGGCGGCGGCTTTCCTTGAACTCGACGGCAACCTTTCGGACCGACCGATCCTCGCCGAGTTCGGCCACCGCGTTGACGAAGGGACAGCCGCGAAAATCTTTTGCCGAGAAGCGCCGCTCCAGCGAATCGAAGGTGCCGAGAATTTGCTCGACCGGCGACTTGTCGGAAGGCCGCGGCGCCACGAAGCGCCGCGCCAGATAGGCCGAGATCAGCGCGTCCTTGGACGGAAAATGATTGTACAGCGTGCGCTTGCTGATACCGATTTCGGCCGCGATGGTGTCGACGCCAACCGCGCGAATTCCCTGCAGATAGAACAGCCTATCTGCGGTTTCCAGAATCCGTTCCTTCATCGCCGGTTTGGCGGGCAGGGTAGCCATGCGAATGCGTGGGTCGCCTCTTCCTTGACAGCAGTGCCAAGCTTATAGCCAAATTACACAGATCTGTGTACCTATTTTAGATGCCAATTGCAGGACGCGGCTTTCGACCCGCGGCCGATAGGGAGAATAAAAACAATGGCCCTACTGCAAATCCTGCGTCCGACGCTGCCCATCCTGATCGGCGCATCCATCATGCTGACGCTGAGCATGGGGCTGCGGCAGTCGCTCGGCATTTTCATGCAGCCGCTGACGCAGGATATCAAAATATCGATTTCCGACTTCACGCTGGCGATCGCGGTGCAAAACCTCGCTTGGGGATTTTTACAGCCGCTCGCCGGGGCGCTGACGGTGCGCTACGGCTTTCGCGCCATCATGGTGGTCGGTGCGCTGCTCTATATCGCCGGCCTTGCCTTGATGGCCGGGGCGAACGGCGTTCTCGCCGTCATGGTCGGCGGGGGCGTGTTGATCGGCACATCGCTGGCATGCACCGCGGCGGCGATTGCGATGTCGGTTGCGGCCCGCGCCGTTCCTGCGTCGGTGCGCTCCACCGTGCTCGGCCTGGTGTCGGGCGCCGGCTCCCTCGGCGCGCTATTGTCGGCGCCGATCGGGCAGATGCTCAATGAAGGTTATGGCTGGCGGATGGGGCTCGTAGGCTTCGTCGTCCTCTCACTCATCATGATTCCGGCCGCGTGGTATGCGGGCAGGGTAGACAAGATCCCGCTGCCTAAGCCGACAGAAGACGAGATCGACGATGCATCAGCCACCGTCGCAACGAAGATGGCGTTTTCCAATGCGTCTTTCGTGGTGATGACCGGCGCCTATTTCGTCTGCGGCATGCAGCTCGTCTTTCTCACCACGCACCTGCCGTCCTATCTGGCGACCTGCGGCATGGACCCGATGCTGAGCGCGCAGACGCTCGGCATGATCGGTGGCTTCAACGTGCTCGGCAGCATCTTCTTCGGCTGGGCCGGCCAGCGCTGGAACAAGCTGGCGTTGCTCGGCGGCATTTACATCTTCCGCTCGATCGCGCTCGCCTGGTATTTCACGCTGCCGCCGACGCCGGCAACCACGCTGCTGTTCGGCGCCATCATGGGTTTTCTGTGGATGGGCGTCGGCCCGCTGGTCGCCGGCGCAGTGGCGGAAATGTTCGGCCTGAAATGGCAGGCGATGATCCAGGGGCTCGCCTTCATGAGCCACCAAATCGGCAGCTTCCTCGGCGCGTTCGGCGGCGGGGTGCTGTACGACGCGCTCGGCTCCTACACCATGGCGTGGCGGATCGGCGTCGCGCTCGGCCTGGCCGGCGGCATTGTCCAGGTCGCGTTCGCGCTGATCCGGCCGAGCGGACCGCCGCAGATGCAAGCGGCGTAGTCTATCCGCCGTTCCCCAACGTGTGCGCCCTCTTGTCCCGAGGGATGATGGCGACTGTCGCTGCGATTGTCACAATGCGTTGATGTGCATCACGTATGAAACCAGCGCCTCGCAAGAGAAGCCAAGGAATAACCGAGTAGTCTAGCGAGGGCGGATGTACCCCTCGTGATACTGAAGGCCTCCAGCGATAATCGCGGAGGCCTTTTGCTTTTCAGTTGACGCAAGCTCAGTTCATTATGGGAAGGCGGGCCTTGCCGGGTCAGCCAAAAAAGGGGGCCCGAAAGGGCCCCGTTCAAACCGTCAGCGATGCGCTGCCGAATTACTTGATCTTCGCTTCGCGGAATTCGACGTGCTTTCGCGCGACCGGGTCGTACTTCTTCTTGACCAGCTTGTCGGTCATGGTGCGCGAATTCTTCTTGGCGACGTAATAGAAGCCGGTATCCGCCGAGGAAACGAGCTTGACCTTGATGGTGACCGCTTTGGCCATGTTCAGAACCTCAAAAATGGGAGTGTCAGGCGCCGGCCAAACCGGCCTGCATTTGCCGCGCAACCTAGCTTCTGATCGCCCAAAGTCAAGGTTTTCGGGGCAAAAACCGGCCTGATTCGAGGTAGAATCCATGTTTTGCGCGTACTCTGATCGCAAAACCGGTGCCCACTTTTGCGGAAGCCGTTCATTAACCCTCAAAGAACCGGTTTTTCGGCCTCGGCAGCCCCAAATTCTCGCGCAGCGTCCGGCCCACATACTCTTTCCGGAAAATCCCGCGCTTCTGCAGTTCCGGCACCACCTTGTCGACGAAGTCGTCGAGCCCCGCGGGCAGGAACGGAAACATGATGTTAAAACCGTCGCTGCCGCGGCTCATCAGCCACTTCTCCATCTGGTCGGCGATGGTTTGCGGCGTGCCGACGAATGATAGTCCGCCATAGCCGCCGACGCGCTGGGCGAGCTGGCGCACCGTCAGCTTGTCGCGCGCAGCGGTATCGACGAGGCGCTGGCGGCCGCTCTTGCTGGCGTTGGTTTCGGGGATTGGCGGCAACTGGCCGTCAGGATCGAAGCCGGAGGCGTCGGTGCCGAGCTGCACCGAGAGCGAAGCGATGGCGCTGTCGTAATGCACCATGCTGTCGAGCTTGGCCCTTTTCTCCTTGGCTTCCTCGACGCTGTCGCCGACCACGACGAAGGCGCCGGGCAGGATCTTCAGATGCTCGGGGTTGCGGCCGATCTTCTCCATGCGGCCCTTGATGTCGGCATAGAGCTTCTGCCCGTCGGCAAGGCTGCCGCCGCCGGTGAATACGGCTTCTGCGGTTTCCGCGGCGAGTTGCTTGCCGTCTTCGGACGCGCCGGCCTGCACGATCAGCGGCCAGCCCTGCACGGGGCGGGCGATGTTCAGCGGCCCGCGCACCGAGAGATATTTGCCCTTGTGATTGAGCACGTGCATTTTCGCTGGATCGAAATAGAGCCCGGCCTCGACGTCGCGCACGAAGGCGTCATCGGCAAAGGAATCCCACAGACCCGTCACCACGTCATAAAACTCGCGCGCCCGCTTGTAGCGCTCGGCGTGCTCCATGTGATCGTCGAGCCCGAAATTGAGCGCAGCATCCGGATTGGAGGTGGTGACGATATTCCAACCCGCGCGTCCACCTGAGATGTGATCGAGCGAGGCAAAGCGCCGGGCCACGTGATAGGGCTCGTCGAAGGTCGTCGATCCCGTCGCGATCAGGCCGATATGTTCCGTCACGGCTGATAGCGCCGACAACAGCGTGAACGGCTCGAACGAGGTGACCGTGTGACTGCGCTTGAGCGCATTGATCGGCATGTTCAGCACGGCCAGATGATCGGCCATGAAGAACGCGTCGAACTTGCCGGCCTCGAGCTTCTGGATCAGTTGCTTGATACGCGGGAAACTGAAATTGGCATCGGGCCAGGCGCCGGGATAGCGCCACGCGCCGGTGTGGATGGAGACCGGCCGCATGAACGCGCCGAGCTTGAGTTGCCGCTGTGCCATTCCCCGTTTCCGTCGCTGTTATTGTTGGGAAAGAGATAGGGAGGCGATTAGGGCAACGCCAATGGGCGGGATCGAGAAGAATTTTGCAATTTAAGGGATGGGGATAGGATATTCGGCGTGCAGCCAATACCGTCATTGCGAGCGAAGCGAAGCAATCCATAGCGCCGCAAGCGTCGAGATGGATTGCTTCGTCGCTTCGCTCCTCGCAATGACGGGGAGAGAGGAGGGCCTACGCCCCCAGCACGTCCTTCTGCATCTTACCGCCGTAGAAATGAAAGAACGGCACCGGCGCGTCGTGGCGCAGCGGACCGGTTGCGAGCCGACGATCGAGTTCGGCGAGCACGTTCTTGGTCATGGCGTGCGCGTCGGCGAGCGGCTGCGAGCCGATCTCGACCCACACCAGCTCCACCAGTTCGGCATCGGCGTGGATCACGCCTTCGACGCGATGGGCGATGGCTGACGCATCGGCCGTGAAGAAGCGCGTATCAAAACGGCGGACGCGGCCAGGCGGGGTGATCGCGCGTGCGATCAGGAACAGGCCGGATGGATCGGGTAAGAGGCCTGCTTCCGCAAACGGCTTCCAGGCGCCCTCGAGTTTCACGGGCTTGTCGACCTTGCATCCGAGGCAGAGGCCGGTTTCCTCGCAGGCCTCGCGGATCGCAGCAACCGCCAGCGCGCGCGCCCGCGAGGGTGCAATCTTCGGACTGCCCTTGAGCAGATTGGCCTCGAGCTCCGGGGAAATTGGTGCGGCCACAGGGATGCGGTTGTCCGACTTGTCGACGCGGCCTCCGGGAAAAACATATTTGCCCGGCATGAACACCACTTTGTCGTGGCGCTTGCCGACCAGAACTTTCGGTTTGTCGCCGGACCGGTCGATCAGGATCAGCGTCGCTGCATCCTTGGGCCGGAAATAGGGATGATGATCGGCTTCTTTTTCTTCTTTTACGGCGGTCGCGGCGTCGTTCATCCCATCCCCATTTTAGTGCTCTTGTTGCTCGTGCTTTAGCTAGACTAGCGCCCCGTTTCCGAAGTTCGCGATCTCTCGCGGCCCCAGTTTCGCGAACTTCGGAAATAAAGGGGGCGCTAGCAAATTTAGATTTTCAGTGCCGCTTTTCGATTTGAAGTTCCTAGCGTGAGCCCGCGGCAACTACCGTAGGAACTTCAAATCGGCGGCACTGACGGGATGTCGCTAGGGGCATTTTCGTCAAAGCCGTGCATGCGCAGCGCCCATTGAATGCCGACCACCGCGCCCTTGATTGGCTGCAACAGAACCAGCGATAAGAGGAACGTCACCGGCAAATAGATCGCCAACTGCAGCCATACGGCCGGCGAGAAATTGGTCTCGATCCAGAGCGCCGCCGGTACCACGATGTGGCCGACGACGACGATCACGAGATAGGCCGGCAGATCGTCGGCGCGGTGCGGGGTAAAATCGAGTCCGCACTTCGAGCAATTATCGGCAGTCTTCAGGAAAGCGCGAAACATTTTGCCTTCGCCGCAACGCGGGCATCGGCAACGGAAGCCGCGCTTCATCGCGGTCCAGAGGTCGCGCTTCTCGGCCTGCGCGGTGTCCCGGGTCCATGTCGTCGCGGCGTTCACCGTTTCCATGACTTGCCTTTCTTCGATTTGCCGGGCTTGGCTTTGCCCGACTTGCCCTTGTGAGGCTTGCGAACCTTGTCGCGCGGGCTGCGGCCCGGATGCGATTTCGACGGCTTTGCCGATGCCCTCGAGCCGTCACGTTTTCTGCCGCGCGGAATGAGTTGGCCTTCCGACAGCAGCTCGAACCGCAACGCGCCGGCTACTGGTGCAGCTTCTACCAGACGCACGTCGACGACGTCACCCAACCGGTGCATGGCACCGCTGCGTGAGCCGACGAGCGCATGACGCGTCTCGTCATAATTGTAATACTCGGTGCCGAGCGTGCGGATCGGGATCAGCCCGTCGGCGCCAGTATCCGACAACTTCACGAACAGACCGGCGCGGGTAACGCCCGAGAGACGGCCCTGAAACGTCGCGCCGATACGGTCGGCGAGGAAATGCGCGATCAGCCGGTCGGCGGTTTCGCGCTCCGCCTTCATCGCGCGGCGCTCGGTCAGCGAAATCTGCGCCGCGATCTCGCTCAGTGTCTCCAGCGTCTCGCTCTCCGGCAACGCGCCTTCGCCGAGACCGAGCGCGCGGATCAGCGCGCGATGCACGATCAGATCAGCGTATCGCCTGATCGGCGAAGTGAAATGCGCGTAGCGGCGCAGGTTGAGGCCGAAATGGCCGTAATTCTCCGCCGAGTATTCCGCCTGCGCCTGCGAGCGCAGCACCACCTCGTTGACCAGCGGCTCGTAGTCCTCGCCGCGGACCTGACCCAGCACCCGATTGAACAGCGAGGGGCGTAGCGCGCCGGTCTTCGCAAACGGCAGGTCGAGCGTTTTCAGGAATTCCTGGAGATTATGAACCTTCTCCAGGGTCGGTTCGTCATGCACCCGATAGATAAGCGGCAGAGCCTTCTTTTCAAGCATTTCGGCCGCGGCGACGTTGGCGAGGATCATGAATTCCTCGATCAGCCGGTGCGCATCGAGACGTTCGGGCACGATGACGCGATCGACGGTGCCGTCGGGCTTGAGCAGGATTTTTCGCTCGGGCAGATCGAGGTCGAGCGGATCGCGTTCGTCGCGCGCGAGCTTCACCAGCGCATAGGCCGCGTACAGCGGCGTCAGGATCGGCTCCAGCAGCGGGCCGGTGATATCGTCGGGCCGCCCGTCGATCGCGGCCTGCGCCTGCGCGTAGTGCAGCTTCGCGGCCGAGCGCATCAGCACGCGATGAAAGCTGTGCGAGCGCTTGCGGCCGTCCGGGCCGATGACGAGCCGCACCGCGAGCGCGCCGCGCGCTTCGCCCGGCACCAGCGAGCAGAGATCGTTGGAGATGCGCTCGGGCAGCATCGGCACCACGCGGTCCGGAAAATACACCGAGTTGCCGCGTGTCACCGCTTCGCGGTCCAGCGCCGAGCCAGGCCGCACATAGAAGGCGACGTCGGCAATCGCGACATGGACGACATAGCCGCCCTTGTTGTTCGGATCGGAATCGGGCGCGGCGTGCACCGCGTCGTCATGGTCCTTCGCATCAGGCGGATCGATGGTCACCAGCGGCAAATCGCGCCAGTCCTCGCGGCCTTTCAAGTCAGCGGGCTGCGCGGCCTCGGCCTCGCGCAAGGCGGATGGTGAAAACGCCTGCGGGATTTCGTGGGCGTGGATCGCGATCAGGCTGATCGCCTTTTCGCTCGACAACGAGCCGAGTCGCTCCTTCACCTTGCCGGAGGCGAGGCCATAGCCGCGCGAGCGCACCAGATCGACGCTAATGAGGTCGCCATCCTCGGCGTCCGCGGTGTCCGATGGAGCGATGTTCAATTCGCGCCCGGCCTGCTTCTTGTCGACGGGAACGAGCAGGCCGCCGCCGCCAGGCAGTTTGCGGAAGATGCCGAGCACGCGGGCGCGGGCCTGGTCGATGATCTTGATGATGCGCCCGCGATAGGGGGCGCCTTCGCTGTCATCGGCCTTCTCGATCCGCAACAGGGCCCGGTCGCCGACACCCGCCGCGGTGCCGGGTTGCAGACGGCGCGGGACATGGATGCGGATTTTCGGTGCGGGGCCGCTCTGTTCTGTGTCCCATTCGGTGGGAGCGGCGAGCAGTTCGCCGTCGGTGTCGCGCCCGGTGATGTCGGCGATCACGGTCGGGGGCAGGAGAGCCGTCTCGTGAATCTTCCGACCGCGTTTGGCGATGGCGCCTTCGTCGGCGAGCTCGCGCAGGATTCGCTTCAACTCGGCGCGGTCGGCATTCTTCAGGCCGAACTCGCGGGCGATTTCCCGCGTGCCGATCTTGCCTGGATGGGCACGAATAAAGGCGACGATGGCGTCCCGGGCCGGAAAACCATGGTCGTGTTTTCTCTTCACTTATCCTCGCGCCTTGCCCGCTCTTTTCTTCGCGGGCGTTTTGGATGGAACGGGCTTGGCCGCCGATGTCTTGGCCGCGGATGCGACCGGCGCGCGCGCCTTGCTGACGGCTCCTGATTTCGGCTTTGCTACAGCTTTCTTCGCTGCTGCTTTCTTGGCAGGTTTTGGCGCGTCGGCATCGGCAGCCTTGGTAGCAGTCTTGGCGGCGGCCTTCTTCGGCGCGGCCTTCTTGGCGCCGCGTTTCGGCTTGCCGCCGCCCTTGGCGGCGCGTTCGTCGATCAGCGCGATGGCCTCGGCCAGCGTGATCGTCTCCGGCGTCTTGTCGCTTGGGATGGTGGCATTGACACCGCCTGCGGTGACATAGGCGCCATAGCGGCCGTTCTTGACGGCGACGCCGCCAAGGCTCGGATGCTCGCCGAGCGGCTTGCCGGGATCGGCGCCGAAGCGGCGGCCGCTCGGACCCTTTGCGATCTTTTCCGCGATCAGCGTCACTGCGCGGTTGAGGCCGATATCGAACACCTCGTCGCCGGCCTCCAGGCTCGCATAGGTCTTCTCGTGACGCACAAACGGGCCGAACCGGCCGATGCCGGCAGTGATCGGCTCGCCGGTTTCCGGATGCTTGCCGATCTCACGCGGCAGCGATAGCAGCTTCAGCGCCAGATCGAGCTCCATGTCGCCGGGCGACATGTTCTTCGGGATGCCGGCGCGCTTGGGCTTTTCGCCCTCTTCGTAATCCTTCTGCTCGCCGAGCTGGATGTAGGGGCCGAAGCGTCCGGCCTTCACCGTGACGTCGAGATCGGTCTCGGGGTCCTTGCCGAGCACGCGGTCGGCGCTTGCTTCCGAGTCGGCGGCGAGCGGACGGGTGTAGCGGCATTCCGGATAATTCGAGCAGCCGACGAAGGCGCCGAACTTGCCGGCCTTCAGGTTGAGCCGGCCGGTGCCACAGCTCGGGCACTGCCTGATGTCGCCGCCATCGGCGCGGGGCGGATAGATGTGCGGTCCCAGCATGTCGTCGAGCGCATCCAGCACCTCGGCGACGCGGAGATCCTTGATGTCGTCGACCGCGCCGATGAAGTCCGTCCAGAAATCCTTCAGCACCTGCTGCCAGGAAATCTCGTTGTTGGAGATGCGGTCGAGCTGTTCTTCCAGCGCGGCGGTGAAGTCGTATTCCACGTAGCGCGCGAAGAAGTTTTCTAGGAACGCGATCACGACGCGGCCCTTGTCCTCACCATGCAGCCGCTTCTTCTCCAGCTTGACGTAACCGCGGTCTTTCAGGACCTGGAGGATCGAGGCGTAGGTCGAGGGACGGCCGATGCCGAGCTCTTCCATCCGCTTGACCAGCGAGGCTTCCGAGAAGCGCGGCGGCGGTTCGGTGAAATGCTGGGTGACGGCAAGCGCCTGCCGCTTCAAGGCTTCGCCTTCGCTCATGGCGGGAAGGCGGCGGGAATCTTCGTCTTCCTCGTCGTCGCGGCCTTCCTGATAGAGCGCGAGGAAACCGTCGAACTTGATGACCTGGCCCGAAGCGCGCAGCTCCAACACGCGGGAGCCGGCCTTCGCCGCGATGTCCACGGTGGTGCGTTCGAGTTCGGCCGATTCCATCTGGCTCGCAATGGTGCGGATCCAGATCAGTTCATAAAGCTTGGCCTGATCGGGATCGAGGCGGCGGCGCATCTCGGCGGGCCGGCGCGACAGATCAGTCGGGCGGATCGCTTCGTGCGCCTCCTGCGCGTTCTTGGCCTTGGTCTGGTACTGCCGCGGCGCATCCGGCACATAGGCGTTGCCGTAATCCTCGCCAATCACCTTGCGGGCTTGGGTGATCGCCGAGCCGTCGATCTGCACGCCGTCGGTTCGCATATAGGTGATGAGGCCGGTGGTCTCGCCGCCGATGTCGATGCCTTCATAGAGCCGCTGCGCGATCCGCATGGTATGCGCCGGCGCAAAGCCGAGCTTGCGGCTGGCTTCCTGCTGCAGCGTCGAGGTCGTGAAGGGCGCCTGCGGATTCCGGCGCGCGGGTTTTGCTTCGACGGTCGAAACCGTGAAGTTCGCCGCTTCAATGGCCTTCTTGAGGTCTTCGGCTTCGGCGCCGGAGCCGATGTCGAGCCGCTGGATCTTCTTGCCGTCGGCGCCGACGAGGCGCGCCTCGAAGCTGTCGCCGCGCGGCGTGGTCAGGGTTGCGACCAGCGACCAGTATTCGCGTGGGACGAATTTTTCGATTTCGAGTTCGCGGTCGCAGACCAGCCGCAGCGCGACCGACTGCACGCGGCCGGCCGAGCGCGCGCCCGGCAGCTTGCGCCAGAGCACGGGGGAGAGCGTGAAGCCGACCAGGTAGTCCAGCGCGCGACGCGCCATATAGGCGTCGACCAGCGCGCCATCGATCTGGCGCGGCGCCTTCATGGCATCGGTCACCGCTTGCTTGGTGATGGCGTTGAACACCACGCGCTCGATCTTCTGATCCTTCAGCGCGCGCTTCTGTTTCATCACCTCCAGCACGTGCCAGGAGATCGCTTCGCCCTCGCGATCAGGGTCGGTTGCGAGAATCAGTCGGCTGGCGCCCTTCAGGGCCTTGGCGATGTCGTTGAGCCGGCCGGCCGCCTTGGGATCGACCTCCCAGATCATCTGAAAATTGGCGTCCGGATCGACGGAACCGTTCTTGGCGGGGAGGTCGCGGACATGGCCGAACGAGGCCAGAACCTCGTAGGAGGCGCCCAAGTACTTATTGATCGTCTTGGCTTTCGCCGGCGACTCCACGATGACGATATTCATGTCATTCCAATGGCTTACGGGAAAAGATAAAGGCGGGTTCCGCGAGACTCGCGGCCCACCGATTGGACCCGAACATGGGTGGTGAGGCGGCCCCTGTCAAATCGGCAAATGCCGCCAGGGAACCTTTCGCTATCCACTTATATCTGAGGAGTTGCGAAATGCGCCCTAGAGTTGCGCCTCCAAAGGGGTTATTTCTGGGCAATATTTTGTGTCGTTAGGATGCAAATTTTTTGAGCAAGGCTGCGGGCGGCCGGAAGCGGAAGGCTTCAGGCAAGAAACCGGAATCGCCAACCGAAGAACCTGAACGAGGTGAGGAAGGCGGCCCCGACGAGGCCGTGGCCTTCATTGCGGAGACCGTTGCCGAACTGGTCAAGCTCGCGGAGCGCCATCGGCTCGAGGTGCTCAGCCATTTGCTCGGCATGGCGCAGCTCGAGGCCGAAGAGCGCCTGCGCACCCGCAGCAAACGCAAGCTGTCGTGACAGTTCGAACCGACGGCAGCCTCCCACGGGCCATTCTCCCTTTCCCCGTCAGAACGGGAGAGGAAGAAGAAGGTCGGCTACGCCGTAACCCGCCCGCCTTGCTTCACCACCGCCCGTGGCTTCAGCGCCGTATCCCCCGCACTCAATAGCCGCCCATCCTGCGAGTAGAGTTCGAGTTTGCGAACCGGCTTGCCCTTTTCCTTGTCGACCAGGATGGTGGCGATCCCTTCCGGGTGCTCATCGAATTGCTCGCTCCATTGCCGCAGGGCGACCAGGATGGGGAAGACACCGCGGCCTTTCGGCGTCAGCAGATACTCCTGATAGGCGCTTCCGTCGGAAGCGGGCGCGGTCTTCAGAATGCCCTGATCGACCAGCGTGCGCAGCCGCACCGTGAGGATGTTCTTGGCGAGCCCCAGTCTCTTCTGGAATTCGCTGAAGCGGGTGATGCCAAACAGCGCCTCGCGAATGATCAGCATCGACCACCAGTCGCCGATCGCATCCAGAGAGCGCGCGATCGGGCAATCGTCGTGCTCAAAGCTGGTTCGTTTCACCATTTCAGTCTCCGATCGGGTTTGAGACCGATCACGGCCTTGTGTGGTTGCAATATTAAACCAGATGCTCTAGCTAATCAATCCAGTTTAATAATGCAACCACCGGAGACGTGTCATGATGCTCGCGAACAAGACGGCGTTGATCACAGGGGGCAACAGCGGCATCGGGCTTGCGACCGCAAAACTGTTCGTGGCCGAAGGTGCCCGGGTCGTCATAACCGGACGAAATCAGGCGACGCTCGATGCCGCTGCGAAGGAATTGGGCCCAAACGCGCTGGCGCTCGCGGCTGACGCCACCGACATCGCGGCGACCGAAGCTGCGATCGGGAAGGGGGCCGAAAAGTTCGGCAAATATGACATCCTGTTCGCCAATGCTGGGATCGCCGGTGGCACGCCGCTTGGTGACTCAACCCTCGAGACGTTCGAGAAAGTCATCAGCACCAACCTGACTGGCGTGTTCTTCACCGTGCAATCGGCGCTGCCGCATCTCAACGACAACGCCTCGATCATTCTCAACGGGTCGGTGATCGCGGTGCTCGGAATCCCCGGCTATTCGGCCTACGGCGCGGCCAAGGCCGGCGTGCGCGCGATGGCGCGGATCATGGCGTCGGAATTGTCGCCGCGTGGCATCCGCGTCAACGTGGTGGCGCCCGGCGCGATTCGTACCCCGATCTGGGGGGCGGCAATCGCCACGCCGGAAGCCGAAAAGGCGTTTGAAAAGCGCATCGCGTTGTCGACGCCGCTCGGCCGGATCGGCGAACCCGAGCATATTTCCAAGGCGGTCCTGTTCCTCGCTTCCGACGATTCTGCCCATGTGCAGGGCCAGGAGTTGTTCGTCGACGGTGGGGCCACGGCCTCTCCAAGCGGTGCGCCAATCTATCGGGGGTAAGCAGGTGCCGGCACGATCCAAGCCGGTCAGCGGTCTGATCTCGGTCGCGCTGGCAGGCTCCGGCGCCCTGCGGCGGATTGGCGCTGGGCCAGAACGCGCATTGAACCCGGGGTGTAACTGCAGGACATTTTGAGGCAGGCGTTCTTGCCAATCAAAGAACCGGAGAGCCGTCATGCCGAAAACCGCTGGCATCTCCTCGTCGGCGTCGCAAAGTTCGGATACCGCTCAACTTGTTTCAGTCGCCCTGTTTTCCGGGGTCGGTCTGCTGATCTCGCTGGTCGTCGTTATCCTCCGCATCAACGGTGTCTTCTGATCGACGGCTGCCGTCGCGCCTGGCGGCGGCAACCGCTCTCGGTCCGACTATGCCGCGTGCAGGTCGCTCGCGGCCCTCAGCGCGCCGGCCACCGCTTTTTCGCGGTGCTCCGGGCCGACCTGAATACCATCGGCGGAAATGAATTCGGGATTCCTGATGCCGATGAAGCCGAATACCCAGCGCAAATAGGTTTCGAGATGTTCGCCGAGCGCGGCCGGCGTGCCCGGGCCGTAATAGCCACCGCGCGAGATCGCGACGATGACGCGCTTGTTGCCGGCCAGCCCCTGGACACCTTGGGCATCGTATTTGAAGGTCTTCCCCGCGACCAGAATACGGTCGATCCAGGCCTTGAGCTGGCTCGGGATGGTGAAATTGTACATGGGCGCGCCGATCACGACGATGTCGGCGGCGAGAAATTCGTCCAGCATGGCCTGGCCGGCGGCGACGTCCGCCTGCAGCGAAGCCTCGACGGCCGCTCCCTGGCCGGCAGCGAGGTGTGAGCCAGTGAGATGCGCCAGCGGCGTCAGCGTGAGGTCACGGTAGCT
Organism: Bradyrhizobium murdochi; assembly: GCF_000472965.1. Classification (GTDB taxonomy): domain Bacteria; phylum Pseudomonadota; class Alphaproteobacteria; order Rhizobiales; family Xanthobacteraceae; genus Bradyrhizobium; species Bradyrhizobium murdochi. Next base: position 185,972 of record NZ_AXAU01000001.1, read on the forward strand.
GACTTCAAGGCCGGGGGTGGATTGACGCAGGCGGTCGACAATGGCGGCGGAAACCTGGCGGCTGACTGAGTGGGGGCCGAGAACGCTGGAATCGAGATGCAGAAGCTTCATGAGGGGTCACCCTTGGTATACGTTTGTAACTGGCGCTATATGAGTGACTGTCGTAAGGTCCCGCAAGAACGCACATTTTTTACACCCGAGCACATCCATGAGACCCGAGCACAAGAAAGTGCCTGCCCTGCCGGCCGGTCCCCACCTCGACAGCGACTGCCGCGGCGCCGCATCCGTGCTGGCGCGAGTCGGCGATAAATGGAGCGTGTTCGTGATCATGATGCTTGGCGATGGCCCGAAGCGCTTCAACGAAATCAAGCGCATGATCGGCGGCATCTCGCAGCGCATGCTGACGCTGACGCTGCGCGGGCTTGAACGCGATGGCCTCGTGACACGAACGGTGTTTCCGACCATTCCGCCGCGCGTCGACTATGAATTGACTGATCTGGGGCGTGGCCTATCCGAGCCGGTGAAGGCTCTCGGCACGTGGGCGATCAAGCATCAGCCGGAGATCCAACGCGCGCGGATGAAGTTCGATGCACGCAACGACAATGCCTAATTAGGTCAGCGACACCAGCCCGCCGCCGTGACGCTCCAGCCGTCCGGCAAGTTCGAGTTCGAGCAGCACCGTGCGGACGATGCTGGGCGAGAGGCCCGACATCCGGATCAGATCGTCGAGGCTGACCGGGCTCGGTCCCAGCAGCGCGACAATGCGCTCGCGTTCGCCTGGATCGGTGTCGAAGTCGAGCGGCTCGTCGTCCTCGCGCGCCTCGAGCGCGATCGGCCGTTCGAGGATCGGCTGAATGGCGTTGATGACGTCGTTTGCTTCGGTGACCAGCGCCGCGCCCTGCTTGATCAGATCGTTGGTGCCGGCGGCGCGCGGGTCGAGCGGCGAGCCGGGCACTGCGAACACTTCGCGGCCCTGTTCGGCGGCCATCCGCGCCGTGATCAGCGATCCCGACCGGTGCGCGGCCTCGATCACGACGACGCCGAGTGAGGCGCCCGAGATCAGCCGGTTGCGGCGTGGAAAGTCGCGGGCGCGCGGCACGTGGCCGATCGGCATTTCGGAAATCGCTCCGCCTTGTTTCAGCAAGATCGCCAGCAAATCTTGATGCTCCGGTGGATAGATCCGGTCGTGGCCGCCAGCCAGCGCCGCGACCGTGCCGCTTTCGATCGTCGCGCGATGCGCGGCCTGATCGATGCCGCGCGCCAGCCCGGAGATGACAATGAAGCCGGCGTCGCCGAGATCGCGCGCCAATTGGCCGGCGAATTTCAATCCGGCGCCGGAAGCGTTGCGCGAGCCGACGATCGCGATCATCGGCCGCATCAGCGCGTCGGGCGCACCGCGCACGCCGAGTAGCGGCGGCGGATCGTCAAGCGTCGCCAGCCGCGGCGGGTAGGCGGCTTCGCCCGGCGCCACCAGCGAAACGCCGATCTTGCTCGCCGCCGCGATCTCGGTCTGCGCCTCCTCCTCGCTGCAGATGCGCCCTGAACGCGCAGCGCCGCCACGCCGCGCCAGATCGGGCAATCGCTCCAGCGCCGCGCGCGCATTGCCGAAATGACTGATGAGCGAGTTGAAGGTGCGCGGGCCGACATTGTCGCTACGGATCAGGCGCAGCCGGTCGATCCGCTCGGCGTCGGTGAGGTGAAGGGTGGGAAGGGTATGTGGCGTCCGGTCATGCATGCGGACGCAGCTTTGCCCAACCTGAGATTGCGATCAACCTGTTTGACGTAAAAACGTCCTGAGCTTGTTAGCGGGAGCAGGCACCTTTGCCGCTTTCCTGAACGGGAGGACACGGCACGGAGCCGTATGAGCAGAACACGCAGCAGTCGCCCGCCAGCGGTTTCAGCCTCTCGCCGCAGCCTTTACAGACATACAAGAACTGGCAGGCGTCCGTTGGCATTTGCTCATCGGCTTGATGGTTGCAGCGCGGACAGGTCAGGATGGATTCAAGCTGCATCAGGAGTCACGGATAACTTTGACAGCGGCGGATCAATCATATTCCATCCAGCCGCCACGATCAAAAGCCGCAGGGAACCACGCCCCATGATCTCGCTCGCCGGCCTCCAGCGCCGCATAGATGCCGGCGAGCTTTCACCCGATGCCGCCGTCGCGCAGTCGATGGAAGCGATCACCACACAGGACAGGACGATCGGCGCTTTCGTCTGCCGTGCCGAAAATCTGCGCGCGGCGAGCACCGGACCGCTGCGCGGCATCACGGTGGGCATTAAGGACATCATGGATACGGCGGAGTTTCCGACCGAGATGGGCTCGCCGATCTACCGGGGATATCGATCGCGCGGCGACGCTGCCGTCGTGATGATGCTGAAGCAGGCGGGCGCAAGCATCATCGGCAAGACCACAACGACGGCATTCGCCTCGCTGGATCCGACGCCGACACTCAATCCGCACAACAAGGGTCATACACCCGGCGGATCGTCATCGGGTTCGGCGGCAGCGGTTGCGGCCGGCATGATCCCGCTGGCGCTGGGGACGCAGACCGGCGGTTCGGTGATCCGGCCGGCCTCGTTCTGTGGCGTCGCCGCGATCAAGCCGTCCTACCACGTGCTGCCGACGGTCGGGGTGAAATGCTATTCGTGGACGCTTGATACGGTGGGGCTGTTCGCGGCCGGCATCGATGACGTCGCGCGCGGGTTATCGGCAATGACCGGCCGGCCGGAATTGCTTCTGCCGCCCACGATTTCAACACCACGCATCGGCGTCGTGATCCAGGATTTCGCGGGCGCGCCGGAAGCGTCAGGCGAGGCTGCGTTGCGGATTGCGAAGCGGGCGGTGGAGAAAGCCGGTGCCCCGGTGCGGGCATTGGATTTGCCCAAAATTGTTGCCGAGGCATGGTTGGCGCAACCGGTCGTGCAAGAGTTTGAGGCGCATCGGGCGCTCGCCTGGGAGTATCGTGAACATTACGCGGAAATGGCGCCGCTCTTGCGGGCCAAGCTGGATGGGAGCAGGGACACAACGCCCGCCGCCTATGACGCGGCGATTAGAATAGCGGACCGCGCCAGACAAGCGCTGGAAAAAGTGTTCGATGATGTCGATGTGCTGCTGACCTTCTCGGCACCAGGTGCTGCGCCGCGGGGTTTGGTTTCGACCGGCGACGCCCGCTATAACCGGCTCTGGACGCTGATGGGCGTGCCCTGTGTCAACGTTCCGGCTATTGTGGCGGGCGTCAATTTGCCAGTCGGCGTGCAGGTGATTGCGAGATACGGCGCTGATGCCCACGCACTGGCGGCGGCGCGGTTTGTGGAAGACGCGCTTAAATCGTAGATCCGGTCGTGGCCAGTGCCAGCACCGCGATCATGTCTCCGGGGGGATTGTCGGGTGATCGCGCTGTTGGGGGGAAGCAGGCCCTCAATGCCGCACGAATTGTTCAGGAAGGGCTTGAGCGAAGCGACGCGGAGCAAACTCTTCGATTTCAGTCAATCGAGTTTTTTTGTTGCCATGACGCAACCTAATCCGCCATCGCTCCGACCAAACGAAGTTCGTGCCCGCGATGGCAGGTCAACGCGAATAATCCGCCTACGACGCAAGACGACTGGTAGCGATGGTCAAGCCCGATTTCTTCTCCCCAGGTCAGCCCCTCGATGAGGTTGCCGAAGCCATTTGGGACGTGGATTTTGATAATGCGATCACGGCACGGGCACTTACCATTAAGGTTCTGCCGACGATATCGCCGATCCTTGTTGTTCATTACCGCGCGGCGATGACAAGGGAGCATCGGTCTGAGTATAGACGAGCTGCAAACGGCATGCAGACCAAGTCAATGACCCTTCGCCCGAGTGGTCCAGTCGGAGCTGTGCTTGTCCGCCTCAAGGCTGAAGAGGCCGGCCGTATCCTCGGCTGCGACTTGGCTGATATAACCAACGCCAGCATCGAGCTCTCAGACATTTTTGGAAATCGAGAAGCGTCGCTGCTGGCGGAAAGCCTCGCGGCAGCAAAGAGTGCAGGCGAACGTGTGGCGCGGATGCGGCGATTTCTGCTCAGCCGGATGGAAGCCCGCCGCATCGATCCCGTGGCGCGGGGGGCGATCCTCGCGCTCAAGCGGGATCCCGCCATTACAATGAACCAACTCGTTTCGCATTTGGGCGTGGGCGAGCGCAACCTGCAGCGCCGCTTCAAGAAGCAGATCGGCATCAGCCCAAAGCAATTTGCTCGTGTCGCACGGATACAAAGTGTCGTCGCTATGCGCCTGAAAGGTAGCGATTGGGCCAACGTTGCCTACGAGGTCGGCTATAACGACCAGGCCCACCTGATCAACGATTTCCGGTCACTGGTTGGCGCGCCGCCCGAGGCGTTCTTTCGCAGCACGACGGAGGCGGAATATCGCCACTGGAACGCACGCCTGGCGGCGTCGGATTTTTACAATACGTTTCTGATCTAGCTGATTAGGCAACGCATCTCGAAGCTGGCCGACGGCATGAAGCGAGGAGATGCATGATGCTAACCGAAATCAAACTCGGAACCAGGCTCCACAATGCCTTTGACAAAGAGACATTCGTTTTTTCAGGTCCCGTTGATGACCCTTCCGTCGCCCGTTTCGAGGTGATTCTCGATAAGGGCGGATCAGGTGGGGGCAATGCGGTGGTCCATATCCACCCCGGCGCGGACGAGCATTTCACAGTAAAGTCGGGCCGCATCCGAATTGTCATCGAAGGCAAGGAGCAAGTTGTTGAAAGCGGCGGAAGAGCGATTGTACCGCGCGGCAAGGCTCACTTCTTTGCCAACGCCGGAGAGGACGCGGCCGAGCTTGAGATCGAGTTCACTCCCGCCCAGCAGCATCTTCGCTTCTTCGCTAACTTCGCCATGCTAGCGGCCCGCAAGGTTGGAGCATCCAGCACAGGCCGTCCGAACTTCCTGATGATGGCGCTTGTGCTGCACACATATCGCGGTCATCTTTATCTCGCGGGCCCGCCGATCCTCCTGCAGAAAATCATCTTCGCAATGCTTGCGCCGCTGGCGAGGCTTCGCGGGTACCGACTGGCGATTGAGCCGCTGTGAAGCAGCAACTCGCGTCATGTCCGGCCCAGTAGGACCAGTTGCGCGGCTGATCTACCTCGCGCCGATCCGCCCCTCGGTCCCGGCCTGCAAGCGCTTGATGTTTTCGCGATGCGACCAGAACAAAAGCAAGGTCAGCACGACGAACAGCGACGCCAGCTCGGGGTGACCGAACCACCAAAAGAACAGCGGTGTGATGAACGCGGCAACGAGCGCCGACAGCGACGAATAGCGTGTCGTGAACGCCGTCGCGAGCCAGATCAGGCAGAACATCAAGGCTGCCAGCGGGAACAGGCCGATCAGGACGCCGATATAGGTGGCGACGCCTTTACCGCCGTTGAATTTGAGCCACACCGGGAAGAGGTGGCCAAGAAAGGCGCCTAGCGCCGCCAGCACCGCCGCGTTACCGCCGCCGTAACGGCTTGCAATGTAGACCGCGACCGTGCCTTTGAGCGCGTCGCCGATCAGCGTCGCCGCGGCGAGGCCCTTGCGGCCGGTGCGCAGCACGTTGGTGGCGCCGATATTGCCGGAGCCGATCGAGCGCAGATCCTGCGTGCCGGCAAGTTTGGTCAGCACCAGCCCAAACGGGATCGAGCCGAAGAGATAGCCGATCAGGAAGGCGACGACGAGGAATGCCTCAGACATTGCGGTAGCTCCCACCGCGGGCTGGTTCGGACGAATCAGACGTGTTCATAAACTGTCCGCCCGCCCACGATAGTACGCACGACGCGTCCCGAGAAGCGGGCTTCGTCGAACGGGGTGTTCTTGCACTGCGATTTGAGGTCGGCGGGATCGAGCACCCAGGGCGTATCGGGGTCGATGACGATCACGTCGGCCGGGGAACCCGCCCGCAGCGTGCCGCCGGGCAGGCCGAGAAGCTCCGCAGGGCGGGTCGACATCGCCCGGATCAGCGTCTTGAAATCCATTTCGCCGTTGTGGATCAACCGCAGCGCCGCCGGCAGCATGGTCTGCAGCCCGACCGCTCCGGAAGCCGCTTCCGCGAACGGCAGCCGCTTCACCTCGACGTCCTGCGGATTGTGGTCGGACATCACGACATCGACCAGGCCGGAGCCGACGGCCGCTACCAGCGCCAGCCTATCTTCCTCGGTGCGCAGCGGCGGCGACAACTTCAAGAAGGTGCGGTAGGGGCCGATGTCGTTTTCGTTGAGTGTGACGTGGTTGATCGATACGGAAGCGCTGACGTCGAGGCCGGCGTCGCGCGCACGCTTGAGGATTTCCAGCGACTCGATCGACGACAGCGAGGCCGCGTGATAGCGCCCGCCGGTCAGTGCAACCAGACGCATGTCGCGTTCGAGCATCACGGCTTCGGCGGCGTTGGGAATGCCGGCGAGCCCAAGCCGGGCGGCGAACTCGCCCTCGTTCATCACGCCTTCGCCGACGAGATCAGGGTCCTCGGTGTGGTGCACGATCAGCGCGTCGAAATCGCGCGCATAGGTCAGGGCCCGGCGCATCACCTGCGCATTGGTGACGCTCTTGTCGCCATCGGTGAAGGCGACCGCGCCGGCGGCCTTCAAGAGGCCGATCTCGGTCATTTCCTGGCCGCCCAGCCCCTTGGTCAGCGCCGCCATCGGGTGGATGTTGACAATCGCGGTGTCGCGGGCGCGGCGCAGCACGAAGTCGACGGTGGCCGAATTGTCGATGACGGGCGAAGTGTCCGGCTGGCAGATGATGGTGGTGATGCCGCCGGCGGCCGCCGCCTGGCTCGCGGAGGCAAAGGTTTCGCGATGGCTGGCGCCGGGTTCGCCGACAAAGGCGCGCATGTCGATCAGCCCGGGGGCGACGATCTTGCCAGCGCAATTGATGATGTCGGTACCTTCAGGCACGCCGGCGGCGCCGATGCCGCGCCTGGAGTCACGGATCGTTCCGTCGGCAATCAGGACGTCGCCGGGGCCGTCAAGGTCCCTGGAGGGATCGACGACGCGGGCATTGGCGAGCAGGATCGGACGGCGGTCAGTCAGCATGATTACGCGTTCGGCAGGTTGCGGGCGAGCGCTTCAAGCACCGCCATCCGCACTGCCACTCCCATTTCCACCTGTTCACGGATCAGCGATTGCGCGCCATCGGCCACGATCGAGTCGATCTCGACGCCGCGGTTCATCGGGCCCGGATGCATCACCAGCGCGTCCGGCTTGGCGTAAGCGAGCTTCTTCTGGTCGAGGCCGAAATAGTGGAAATATTCGCCCGACGACGGCACGAAGGAGCCGTTCATGCGCTCGCGCTGCAGCCGCAGCATCATCACGATATCGGCGCCGTTGAGGCCTTCGCGCATGTCGCGCGCGACCTCGACGCCCATCCGCTCGATGCCGCGCGGCAGCAGCGTGGAGGGAGCGACGACGCGGACACGCGCGCCCATGGTGTTGAGCAGGAGGATATTGGAGCGCGCTACGCGGGAATGCATGACGTCGCCGCAGATCGCGATCACGAGGCCTTCCAGCCGGCCTTTATTGCGGCGGATGGTCAGCGCGTCCAGCAGCGCCTGGGTCGGATGTTCGTGCGCGCCATCGCCGGCATTGATCACGGAACCGTCAACCTTGCGCGCCAGCAGTTCCACCGCGCCGGAGGCGTGGTGCCGCACCACCAGGATATCCGGGTGCATGGCGTTGAGCGTCACCGCGGTGTCCATCAGCGTCTCGCCCTTGCGGATCGAGGACGAGGACACCGACATGTTCATGACGTCGGCGCCAAGCCGTTTGCCCGCCAGTTCGAACGAGGACTGGGTGCGGGTGGACGCCTCGAAAAACAGGTTCACCTGGGTGCGACCGCGCAAGGAGGTGCGCTTTTTGTCCACCTGGCGGTTGAGCTCGACATATTCCTCGGAAAGGTCGAGCAGGCCGGTAATATCGGCAGCGGAAAGCCCCTCGATTCCCAGCAAGTGCCGGTGCCCGAGGACGAAGGTCGATTTCGATGCAGGGGTCATTAAAGCGAGAGCTATAGGCAGAGATGCCATGCAGGGCAAGCTTCAAATCCGGGGTGCCGACTTATCCACTAGCGCTTCCGCGACAGGGTAAATGGGGCCCCAGTGTTCCGGGCCTGGGGATTCCACTAGAATGGTCGGGATTGGCACCGCGACACATCGGGGAAAAGGTGCGGCATTTCACTCAATGCATTCGGATCATGTGGGCGCTGCCGTGACCGTCGGCAGGGGTGTGGGAAGGCGGATCACACTCGCGGCGATGTTCGCGGCGGGCTGCTTCGTAAGCGCCGCCGCGCAGGCGCCAAAACTGCCCGCCGATTTCGTATATTTGCGCGATATCGACCCGACCATCATCCAGGATATCCGCTACGCCGGCTCGAACAATTTTGTCGGCCGTCCACTGCGGGGCTATGCGGCCGCCGAATGCGTGGTGAAACGCGAGGTCGGCGTGCTCTTGAGGAGCGTTCAGGAAGAACTCGCGCTGCAGAACCTGTCGCTGAAGATGTTCGATTGCTACCGCCCGGCGCGCGCGGTGGCCGACATAGTGGCCTGGTCGCGCGATGGCCGCGAAACACCGGCGCAGAAGCGCTACAATCCATCGTTCAGCAAGGCCGACCTGTTTCGCCTGGGCTATATTGCCGAACGTTCCGGGCATTCGACCGGAGCTGCGCTCGATCTCACATTGGTTGATCTGAAGGCCGACAATTCGGCAACCTTCGATCCCGCCAAGGATTATGCCGATTGCATCGCCAACGTGAACCTGCGCGCGCCGGAAGGCAGCGTCGATATGGGCACCGGCTACGATTGTTCCGACGCCAAGTCGCACAGGGCGGCGAAATCCATCACCGCGGCGCAACGCCGCTGGCGCGAGAAGCTGGTTCAGGTGATGGCGCGGCGAGGATTTGTAAACTATTCGAAGGAGTGGTGGCACTTTTCGCTGCCGGGCGCGGGCGGGCGGGCCTATGATTTCCCGATCACGCCGCGGAAGTGATTTTACCGTTCCAGGATCAGCCATGAGCCAGGCAACATTTTCGACCCACGAGGTCTTCAACCAGTCGCCGCCATTTTGGGATGTCGATCTATACGTGGCCGACCGGCCGCTGCTCGATGCAGTTGCCGCCAATGGCGGCGCGGCGGCAGAGGGGGAGCTGTCTGACTTCGGCAAGCATTGGGGTTCTGCGGCAATGGCGGAGCGCGGCCGCATCGCCAACGAGAATACGCCCAAGCTGCGTGCCTTCGATCCACGCGGCAATCGCCGCGACGAGGTCGAGTTTCACCCCGCCTATCACGAACTGATGGCGCATAGTGCGCATGCCGGCGTGCACAATTCGACCTGGACCGCCGACGGTAAGCCGGCCGGCGGCGCCTCCGAAGTGGTGCGCGCCGCGAAATTCTACATGGCCGCGCAGGTCGAGACCGGGCATCTCTGCCCGATCACCATGACGCGCGCTTCGGTGGCGGCGCTTGCGGAACAGCCTGATCTGTTGGCGAAGGTGATGCCGGTGCTCGGCACACGGTCCTATGACCCGAGCTTTGCACCGTGGCCGACAAAACGCGGCATGACGCTTGGCATGGGCATGACCGAGAAGCAGGGTGGCACCGACGTCCGCTCCAACATGACGCGGGCGGAGCGTGATGGGGACGCCTACCGCATCACTGGCCACAAATGGTTCATGTCGGCGCCGATGTGCGACGCCTTTCTGGTGCTGGCGCAAGCCAAGGATGGCTTGACCTGCTTCTTCATGCCGCGCTTTGCCCCGGACGGTTCGGTCAACGCGATCCGGTTCCAGCGGCTGAAAGACAAGCTCGGCAACCGCTCGAACGCCTCCTCGGAAGTTGAGTTTCACAGCGCCTACGCCGAGCGCGTCGGCGCCGAGGGCAAGGGCATCCGCACCATCATCCAGATGGTGCAGTTGACGCGGCAGGATTGCGCGATTGCTTCCGCCGGGCTGATGCGATCGGGCCTGGCGCATGCGCTCCATCATGCACGGCACCGCAGCGTGTTCCAGAAACATCTCGCTGACCAGCCATTGATGCAGGCGGTGCTGTCGGACATGGCGCTGCATGTCGAGGCCACCGTCGCGCTGGTGATGCGGCTATGCCGTTCGTTCGATCGCGCTCCCCTTGACGCCAAGGAAGCCGCCTATATGCGGCTGCTGACGCCCGCCATCAAATACTGGGTCTGCAAGAGCGCTCCGGGCTTTCTCTATGAGGCGATGGAGTGCCTCGGCGGCAACGGCTACGTGGAGGAGGGCATTCTGGCGCGGCATTACCGGGAGTCGCCGGTCAATGCGATCTGGGAAGGCTCCGGCAATGTGATGTGCCTCGACGTGCTGCGCGCATTATCGCGCGAGCCCGAAGCGGCCTCCGGCATCGTGCATGAACTGACCGGCGAAACGCTCGGATTGCCGGGCGCGGGTGAAGCAACCGCATTTATCGGCAAGGCGTTCCACCGGCCGGACAGCGAGCGCGTGGCGCGGCTGGCGGTCGAAAAACTGGCGCTGCTGGCGGCTGCTGCCGCGCTCAATGCCGTGTCGCCACGGCATGCCGAGTTGTTCGCAGCCACGCGCCTTGCCGGCAACCACGCCGGCATGTATGGCGCGGTCGATCTGGATAGCGGCGACGTCCGCCGCCTTCTGGGGCGCGCGCTGCCGAGAGCATGAATGCGTCTCACCGTCGTGGCTGGCTTGCTGCCTTTGCTGAAGCTTCAGCGGCAAGCCCGGGCATGGCGAAGATAATCCTCCGGCTATGAAAGTCACTTGATGGAGTCTCTCAGCACCGCAAGTCCCACTGCAGTACCGCCCGCGATCCCTGATCAGCCGCCGCCACGCGCCTGGAAATTCTGGGGCACGACGCTGTGGGGCCTGTTCATCTTCACCGCGGTGTTCCTCGGCCAGTTCACGGTCATCCTCTATTTCGTGCTGCGGCAGGGTGGATCGTTCGACATCACTGAGGCGATCCGTGTCATCGGCGGCGGCCTGACCATCTCGCTCTCGGTCATCCTGGGATTGCCCGCTGTGCTGTTGGCGACGTGGATCGCAATCCGACCGACGCGCATACCGTTTGCCGATTATCTGGCGCTGCGCTGGCCCTCATGGCGCAATTTCTTCATCGGCCTCGCCGCGCTAGTCATTCTCGTCGGCGGCTGGGACCTGCTGTCGCGCGCGCTCGGGCGCCAAGTGACACCGGGCTTCATGGGCGAGGTTCTGAAAACAGCGCAGGCCGACGGCGCGCTATGGCTATTGGTGATCGCGTTTGCTGTCGCCGCGCCGATGTGGGAGGAGATCTTCGCGCGCGGGTTTCTCTACCGCGGCTGGTCGGAGTCGCGGCTCGGCGTCGCCGGGGCCATCTTCCTGTCGTCGCTGGCCTGGACTTCGCTGCATCTGCAATACGACTGGTTCTTTTTCGGCGAGGTATTTTCGATCGGCCTGTTGCTGGGCTATCTGCGCTACCGCGCCAATTCGACCTGGCTGACCGCCGTCCTGCACGGCATCAACAATCTGGCGGCGACCATCCAGACTTTCTGGCTGGCCGGCTCCCACTAGCACAAAGCCGCCAGCGCAATGGCAATCGGCATCGTCACCGCCGCCAAAATGGTCTGCAGCGTGATGATCTGGGCCAACAGCGGGGCGTCGCCGCCCATTTGTCGCGCCAGCACATAGGCTGAGGAAGAGGTGGGCACGGCCGAGCAGACAGCAACGATTACCAGGCTTGAGCCCGATATGCCGAACCACAGCGCCAGCGCGACGCCAAGAACCGGCATCAGGATCAGCTTGAGGAACACCGCGATCGAAGCGGCTAGGCTCGGACGGAACATACCTGCAAGCTGCAGGCCCGCGCCGGTGACGAGCAGTCCGATGCCGAGGGAGGAGCGGCCGAGCGCCTCGGCGACGTCGTGCCAGACCTGTGGCAGCGGCAGATGCGTGACATTCACCGCAAGTCCGATCGCGCAGGCCCAGATCAAAGGATTCGTCAGCACTGTCATCACGATCGCGCGGAGCGACTGCTTTTCCGGCGTAGCGTAGTGAGCCAGCACCGACACGCTGAACACATTCACAAGCGGAATGATCGCGACCATGGCGACGGAGGCCAGCGCCAGCCCGGTGTGGCCAAAGAGATTGCTAGAGATGGCGAGCGCGACAAAAGTCTGCCAGCGCGTTGCGCCCTGGAAGATCGAGGTGAAGGCCGGGCCATCGATGTTCCAGCGGGAGAAGAGAGGCCGCAGCGCCAGGCACAGGAGCGACATCACTAGCGCCGAGAGCATCAGCGCGCCGCCGACCCCGGCCACCGGAACGCTGGACAGATCGGCCTTCACCAGCGTCTGGATCAGTAGCGTCGGGAACAGGACGTAGTAGGTCAGCCTCTCCAGCCCGTGCCATTGCGTGTCCAGCCGCATCAGGCTCCGCTTGAGGATGAAGCCGAGCACGATCAGCAGAAACACCGGCAGCAGCGCCGAGATCACCACCGCCATCAGCGATCCCCGCGCAGCTTCTTGAGCCGGTCCAGCGCGCCCTGCAGAATGAAGATCGCGGCGTGCTCGTCGATCACCTCGGCGCGGCGGGCGCGAGAAACGTCCATTCCGATCAGCTCACGCTCGACGGCTGCGGTCGAGAGCCGCTCGTCCCATAAGGCAATGGCAAGCCCGGTGAGATTGGAGAAATTGCGGGCAAAGGCGCGGGTCGATTGCGCGCGCGGCCCCTCGCTGCCGTCCATGTTGATGGGCAGCCCGAGCACGAAGCCGACCGCGTTGCGCTCGCCCGATATCGCGAGCAGCCGCGCCGCGTCAGCCTTGAAGGCCTTGCGCTGGATGGTCTCGACACCGGTCGCCAGCCGGCGATCGGGATCGGATACGGCGACACCGATGGTCTTGGTGCCGAGATCGAGGCCGATCAGGGCGCCGCGCTCGGGCCAATGGGTGACGGCGTCGATCAAGGGGAGGATGGGGGCAGGCATCGCCCCGCTTAACACGCGTCGCGTTGCGCATGCAAAGCCGATCGCGGCGTGGCATCCATGCGAGAAGGCCACGCCGCGCTTGATCCTATCGGATCGCGACCGGATTTATCATGCTCTGCACGCCGCCCTTGAAGCGCGGATGGCCGAGCACGAACAGGAACTCATAGGCCTTGTCCTTGGCGAGTTCGGCCGTGTCCATGTTCTCCAGAATGTAGGTGCCGTTCATCGGCAACAGGACCTGGTGCACCTCGAACACGTTCTTGGTCTCGAACGGGACCGCCTCGAGGCCCCAAGTATCGGCGCCTACAGCGACGACGCCCTTGCCGGCGAGGTACTTGGCGCCTTCGACGCCGAGGCCGGGTTCGCCGGCGGAATAGCGCTTGTCGTCCTTGCCGATCAGGCTGAGCCAGCCGGTATGGAAGATCACGACATCGCCCTGGCGGATTTCGACGTTCTGCTTCTTGGCGACTTCCTCGATTTCCTTGGTGTTGAAGGCGGTGCCTTCCTTGACCACGTCGGTGCCGTAATGGGCCGCCATGTCGAGCAGCACGCCGCGCGTGACCATCGGCGGGATCTTTTCGACACCGAGCTTCTTCAGCCCGGTGGGGTCGGCGAAATCGGCGAGCTTGTTGCCGTTGTAATACACATGCTCGACGCCGATGTGGCCGAGGCCGTCGAGCTGGCTGCCGACACCGACCCAGCCCTCGATGATGTCGTCGTTATAGGTGGTCTTGCTCGGCCCTAGGCCGGGAATGCCAGCTTGGCCGGGCTGCACGATCGTGACCTTGAACGCCCGCGGTGGATAGGCGGGGGTCTTGGAATCGACGGGGATACCGAGCGCGTAGGTCTTGCCGGTCTTGACCAAACCCGCTGCCTTCACGACGAGTTCGGGCTTCATGTAGTTGGCGGCGCCGATCTCGTCGTTCGGTCCCCATTTCGATTTCGTCCAGTCTTGAGCGCTTGCCGTTCCGACCGTACCCAACAGGGCAACAGAACAGCACAACACGAATGCGTTGCGCATCGCAGTTCCTCCCAGATGTTGACGTTATGGTTTTTGGTAACTAGCGGCTCATAGTAACGTAGCAGGGCGCGGCGGCTAGGAATTTTTCGAGCCGATGCGTGTTGCGATGGAAGGCCGCGAGTGCTGCGCCGCAATTCGACTTGTTGCAGAGTTGAGGCGCGAATTTCGCGCAACGGAACGCGTGGGCAGTTCAGTGGATGCGCTAAGCCTTTTTGGGTTGTTCGCGGTAACCGCGATGCTCGTGGCCTACGCGCTGGAAGACCGCAGCCACTGGTTCATCTTTGCTTTTGCAGGCGCATGCGCGCTCGGCTCGGTGTACGGATTTCTGCAGGGCGCCTAGCCGTTCGGGCTGGTCGAAGCGATCTGGGCCGGCGTCGCGCTGCGGCGCTGGCATATCAGGCGAGGTGCGAGTTCTTCGTTTGGAGATTGACGTTGTAGTTGTTTTGGATAGAATATCGTATTTAGGTAGCATAGCTGCCGTAATTGTATTTTTTCGACGAGCGCCGAATGGCCGCTATCGCAAGCATCTCGCGCTAGAGAATTAAGCTTGTCCGGCAAAATTGCGACGCGCAGTTTTTGCGCCTCCTGCAGCTCATGAGATTTCCGTACTGCGTTTTTCACTTTTTGATTGGAGATAACGATGTTGATGAAACCCACAGTCGTTACCGCCTCGGAACGACGCTTCAAGCAAGCGAATTTCGCGCCAGCCGCCCTGAACAGGAAACTCGGCGACGGACCAATCCCGATGACGGTCGAGCAAAAGAGGGCCCGCATGCGCCAGTTGCTGGCGCAAACCGATGATACCGTATCCGCGCGGATCGGGCTTGAACGGATCATCAACGGCAATGAACTCGACAGCATCAACTACCTGGCCAAAGGTATCATCGCCTCGCGTTCGGTCTGTCGCATCCAACTCAAGGACGCGCGCTCGAACCTGGTGGGTTATGCGTCGGGTTTCTTGATCGGCCCCGGCCTGATGATGACCAACAACCACGTATTCGGCCGGCCGGCTGACGCCATCAATTCCGTCGCCGACTTTGACTATGAGTTGGACGTTGCCGGCATGGAGCGGGAGCCCGTCCGGTTCGGCTTCGAGCCGAACAAGCTCTTCTACACCAACGACCGGCTCGACTACTCGATCGTCGCCGTGGCGCCGGTTTCGCTAGCCGGCGGCCGAAGGTTGATCGATTGGGGCTGGCTGCCGTTGAGTGGGCAGCCGGGCAAGGGCGACCCGGGCGAATATCTGACGATCATCCAGCATCCCAGCGGGCAGCCGAAGCAAGTGTGCGTCCGTGACAACAAGCTTCTGAAGTATGTCGGGGATTTCGCCTGGTACATGACCGACACCAGTTCGGGCTCATCGGGCTCTCCGGCGTTCAATCGGTTCTGGCAAGTTATCGCCATCCACCATAGCGGCATCGCGAAAAAGGATGCGCAGGGCCGCACGCTCACCAAGGACGGCAAGGTATGGGATTCGTCGATGGACGAAACCTCGATCGACTGGATCGCCAACGAGGGCGTCCGTATTAGCGCCATCGTGGCCGATCTCAAGTTGACGGTCGACTCGCATCCGTTGGTGAAGCCGGTACTCGATGAGGTGCAGCCACCGCTACCGGAAAAGGCCGCGATGCCGGCCAATGCGCCGCCTAACGGAAATGGAAGCGATCATGATGTGTGGTTCGAACAGTCCGGCGACGTGACCTCGCTGGTGGTTCCTCTGCGCATTCCCGTGCCCTTCTTCAGGAAGAACGGCCATATCTTGCCGGAGGCTAGCCCAATCCCGCCGGTCACGGCACCAGTCGCCGATCCCGTGAACGGAGCGCGCATCGGCCTGCTCACGGGTCGACCGATGGAGGCCGTGCATATCGACCAATCCACCTTGGGATCGCGGTCCGGCTACAAGCCGAACTTCATCGGCGCGGGAAAATTCTCGGTGCCGTTGCCGAAGATCCCGGCCTCCCTGAAATCCAGGATCGCCACGCTGAAATCGACTCCTTCGAAATCCGAACTGAAGTACTTCAACTACAGCGTAGTCATGAACAAGGTGCGCAAGCTGGCCTTCTTCACCGCCGTTAACATCGACGGCGGCGCGCAGCAGGACGTCGGCAAGCGCGAGGGCGATTCCTGGCTGCGCGACCCGCGGATCGATAAAGACTTCCAGGTCGGCAATGAGTTCTACGGTAAGCAATCGACGTTCGAAGTCGACCGGAGCGTTAATCCCTTCGATCGCGGGCATCTTGTCCGCCGCCTCGACGCAACTTGGGGCAATAGCGTCGATCAGGCCAAGGAACACGGCGACGATTCCTTCCACTTCACCAATTGCTGCCCGCAGTTCTGGTCGTTCAACCAAGGCAAGCAGTTATGGGCAGGGCTTGAGGACTACACGCGCGACGAGCTGCTCAAACGCCGGGAAAAGGGCGTGGTCATCACCGGACCGATCTTCGATGGTCCCGATGCCGACGGTGCCGATCTGCCCGATCCGGCGGGCAAACCGCACCGGGACCCGATCTTCGGTGGCTTGGCAATCCCGAAATATTTCTGGAAGATACTGGTCAGCAAAGGTAACGACCGCCTCAAGGCGGCGGCGTTCATTGTCAGCCAACGTCATCTGATCATGGATATCGACCGCATCCACGACGCGGAGAAGCTTTCTGCTGAGGATGTCGAGGTCTTCCAGGTCTCGATCTCGGACATCGCAAAACTCACCAAGCTCGACTTCGGCAAGCTGGCGCAGGCCGATTCCCGCGAGGCGACCGGAGTGGGCCCGCGCCTGATCCAAACCTACGACGACATCAGAATTTAGCCGGCCGAGATATCAGGCGGCGATGACCTCGCCGTTATTTTCCAGGCAGGCGGCAAAGCCCTGCAGGGCGCTGAATTGATGGGCCGTGCGGCGGGTGATGAAAAGCGTCTCGACGCGTGCCTGCGCCGGGTTCAGCGTGTGGACGTTGACGGTGTCGTTCCGCCCGACCACGGCGCGCGGCAGCAGCGTCACGCCCATGTCGGCGGCGACGCAGCCGATCATGCCGTCGAGCGTGCCGAGCTCGAAGCGCGTGGCCGACGGCCAGCCGAATTCCGAAAGCACCTGTTCGAGCCGCTGCCGGTAGGTGCAGCCGATGCGGAATACAAGGGCGGTCGGACCCGAGCCGGGCGTTCCCGCGCGTAAACCACTGAGGGTCTGCCAGCGCCGTGCCGTGACCAGCACCAGTTCTTCGCGGAAGGCGAGCGTGGCGTCGAGCTCGGCATGCTCGATCGGACCGGCAACGAATGCGCCGTCAAATTTGCCGTTGAGCACGCCGGCCACGAGGTCAGCCGTTGTCGAGGTCCGCAGGCTCAATTGAACGGCGGGGAAGCGGCGATGGAATTCGGCGAGCAAAGCGGGCAGGCGTACCGCGGCCGTCGTTTCCATCGAGCCAATCGAAAGCGGCCCCTTCGGCTCGCCATCGTCGCGCGCGGCCAGCACCGCCTCGCGCGACAGCGCCGCCATCCGGTCGGCATAGGGAAGCAGGCGGCGGCCGGCGCCGGTCAGCGTCATGCCGCGGCTGTGCCGTTCGAACAACGCGGTGCCGATCTCGGCTTCCAGCGCCTTCACGCGCTGGGTGACGTTGGACTGCACGGTGTTGAGTTCATCGGCGGCGCGGGTGATGCCGCCGAGCCGGGCAACGGCGGAGAAGGTGACGAGATCGCTCAGCTCCATGGCGAGCTCCGTTTCTTTCTAGAGATGGTAGAGTTCTATAGTATTCATTTTTGGAGAATGATAGTTCGGCCTAGATTGCTTGTCCAGTTTGCAGGGAATGGACATGCCGATCTCCACGCCGTTGACCGCCCGTCTGGGCATCCAGCATCCGATCCTGTCGGCGCCGATGGATGTGATTGCGGGCGCGCGTCTGACATCCGCGGTCAGTGCTGCCGGAGGGTTCGGCATTCTCGGCGGCGGCTATGGCGACCGGGCGTGGCTCGAGCGGGAGACGGCCAAGCTTGCCGATCTATCCGATCCCTTCGGCATCGGCTTCATCACCTGGAGTCTCGCCAAGCAGTCGGCGCTACTGGATGTCGCGCTTGAAGCCGGTCCACGCGCCATCATGCTCTCGTTCGGCGATCCCACACCTTTCGCACCGCGCGTCAAATCATCGGGCGCGTTGTTGATCTGCCAGGTTCAGGACGAGGACATGGCGCGACAGGCGCTGGATGTAGGCGCCGACATTCTGATCGCGCAGGGAACGGAAGCCGGCGGCCACGGCGCCTCGCGCAGCACGATCGACATCGTGCCGGCGATTGTTGATCTGGCGGCCGGCCGGGTGCCAGTTGCAGCAGCAGGCGGGATAGGCGACGGCCGCGGGCTTGCGGCGATGATGATGCTGGGCGCTTCCGGCGTGCTGCTCGGCACCCGCTTTTATGCCAGCCAGGAATGCGACGGCGCGGATGAAGCCAAGCGGCGCATCTGTGCCGCAACCAGCGGCAACAGCGTCCGCGGCGTCATTTTCGATCTGTCGCGCAACAATGTCTGGCCGGCGCCGTTTACCGGCCGCTGCCTGATCAACGATCATGCGCGGCGCTGGATGGGACGCGAGGTTGAACTGATGCAGAACCTCAAGGCGGTTGCCGCCGAATATGCGGCGGCGAGAGCGGCAGGCAATTTCGATATCGCCGCCGTCATCGCGGGCGAAGCCGTCGGGTTGATTCATGATATCCCCCCGGCCGGCGAGATCGTTGACAGGATCGTTACCGAGGCAGAGCAGATACTGGGCGGGCGGCGGAATTCCGTCGCCGCCTGACCGCACCGACCTTCAATACATTCAAGCGAGCACAACCATGTGGCCAGATCGCCGGATTATCGACCTCTTCAAGACCGAATTTCCGATCGTGCAGGCGCCGATGGCGGGCGCCTTGGACGCCGAGTTGGTGATCGCGGCGGCGCAGGGCGGGGCGCTCGGCTCGCTGCCCTGCGCGATGATCACGCCGGACAAGGCGCGCGAGCAGGTCAACATCATCCGCCAGCGCGTCACCGCGCCGGTCAACATGAACTTCTTCTGTCACAAACCAGTCGATGCCGATCCCGCGCGCGAGGCCGGATGGAAGGCGCGGCTTGGCTCCTATTACAAGGAATTGGGTATCGATCCTGCCACGCCCATCAGCGCCGCCAACCGCGCGCCGTTCGACGAGGCGATGTGTGCAGTGGTGGAAGAACTGAAGCCGGAAATCGTCAGCTTCCACTTCGGCCTGCCGGACCCGGCGCTGGTCAAGCGCGTCAAGGCGGCGGGCTGCCTCGTGATGTCCTCGGCAACCATCGTGAAGGAAGCGATCTGGCTGGAGGAGAACGGCGCCGACGTCATCATCGCGCAAGGCGCCGAAGCCGGCGGCCATCGCGGCATGTTCCTGACCGACAATATCGCCCAGCAGCCCGGCACGTTTGCGCTGGTGCCGCAGGTGGTCGACGCAGTGAAAGTGCCTGTGATCGCAGCCGGCGGCATCGCCGACGGGCGCGGCATTGCGGCGGCGTTCGCGCTCGGCGCATCCGGCGTGCAGATCGGCAGCGCCTATCTGCGCTGCCCGGAATCCAAGGTGATCGGACCGGTTCGCACGGCGCTGGCCCAGTCGCATGATGATTCCACCGTCATCACCAATGTCATGACCGGCCGTCCTGCGCGTGGCGTTGCCAACCGTGTCATGCGCGAGGTCGGACCGATCTCGCCGGACGCGCCCGCATTCCCGCATGCCGCAACCGCGCTTGGGCCGCTCAGGGCGGCGGCCGAAAAGCTCGGCAAGGTCGATTTCACCAATCTGTGGGCCGGGCAGGCGGTGCGGATGGGCCGTGAGATGCCGGCGGCGGAATTGACCCGTTCGCTCGCAGGCGCGGCGCTGGCGCGGTTCAGCGCGCTAAGCGGATAAGTCCTATTCGCCGCTCAGTGCGCCGGTTCGTCGCGCCTGACGTCCAGATGCTCCGCGGCCAGCGAGCGGTAGTGCGCGGCCATCTCCTTGTAGTGCTGCTTGGAGATGGGGTCGGTCGCATTTTCGGCGCGGCGTTCGAACATTTCCGCCTTTTCCCGCAGGATTTTAGCCTGGGACATGGCTCTCCTCCCGTTTGGGTCAGGTTAAGCAGGCGAGGTAGACGATCGCGACGCCGAGAACGGTCCCGATGGACCAGAGGGCCGGATCCCAGCTTTCCGATCCGGCGCGGTCATTTTCGATGGTCGACATCACACGGCCTCCCGATGTTCCGGCCGCGACTTTCATCCCCCGACTGTTTCAGGACGACTACGTCAATCGATAAAAATGGTTGCGTCGGGGCGCTTTTGCGCAAGAAATCTGCGCTTCGCACACAAAATCTTGTCCATCAGGGCGAGGGCGACCGAATGCGCCTGCGGCCGCCTGTTCCCGCGGTTGCGGCGCAAAAGCAGCCTCTGCTATACGGCGAGTGCGAATTCCCCGTTTGAGGCCTATATTTATGTCCGTTGATGCCGCCACCGTCCGCCGCATCGCGCATCTGGCGCGGATTGCGGTCACCGAGGCCGAGGTTCCCCATCTCCAGGGCGAGCTGAACACCATGCTGGCTTTCGTGGAGCAGCTTTCGGAAGTGAACATCGACGGCGTCGAGCCGATGACCTCGGTGACCCCAATGGAAATGAAGAAGCGGCAGGATGTGGTCATTGACGGCGAGATTCCCGACGACATCGTCAGGAATGCACCGGAGACGCAAAACCATTTCTTCCTGGTGCCAAAGGTGGTGGAATAACATCTACTCTGTTTTGAGATCGGAAGTCCGATGTGTCTGCTCTGCGACGATGAAAAGGCCTATCAGGCCTACATGAACTATCTCGACGCGATGGAGCGGCAGGGCAAGGCCGCCGATCCCGACAAGGCGATGGATGCCGTGCTCGATCAGCTCGAGGCAGCCGACAAGGCGCGCGCCGACCAATCGAATAGCCCTGCCAACGACAAGACACTTTCTCCGTTCTTCTGTAGCCCGATCAATAAATGACCGACCTGACATCTCTGACGATCGCGGAGGCCCGCGAGGGCCTCGCGAGCAAGTCTTTCACCTCGCTTGAACTGACGAACGCGCATCTCGCCGCGATTGAAGCGGCGCGTTCGCTCAATGCCTTCGTGCTGGAAACGCCCGACCAGGCGCGTGCGATGGCGCGTACGGTCGATGCGAAGATTGCCAAGGGCGAGGGCGGGCCGCTTGCCGGCATTCCGCTCGGCATCAAGGATCTGTTCGCAACGAAAGATGTGCGCACCACCGCGTGCTCGAAGATCCTCGGCAACTTCGTGCCGCCATATGAATCGACCGTGACCTCGCAGCTCTGGCGCGACGGCGCCGTGATGCTCGGCAAGCTCAACAACGACGAATTCGCGATGGGCTCGTCGAACGAGACCTCGTGCTTCGGCCCGGTGGTCAATCCGTGGCGGCGCGAGGGCTCCAACACCACGCTGGTGCCGGGTGGCTCGTCCGGTGGATCGGCATCCGCGGTGGCAGCGCTGCTCTGCATGGGCGCGACGGCGACCGACACCGGCGGTTCGATCCGCCAGCCAGCCGCCTTCACCGCAACCGTCGGCGTCAAGCCGACCTACGGCCGCTGCTCGCGTTGGGGCATCGTGGCGTTCGCGTCCTCGCTTGACCAGGCCGGTCCGATCGCGCGCACGGTGCGCGATTCCGCGATCCTGATGCGCTCGATGGCGGGCCACGACCCAAAGGACACGACCTCGGTCGACATCGGCGTGCCCGATTACGAAGCCGCCATCGGCAAGTCCGTGAAGGGCATGAAGATCGGTATCCCCAGGGAGTATCGCCTCGACGGCATGCCGGCGGAGATCGAAAAGCTCTGGGCCGAAGGCGCGGCATGGCTGAAAGCGGCCGGCGCCGAACTGGTCGAGGTGTCGCTACCGCACACCAAATACGCGCTGCCGGCCTATTACATTGTGGCGCCGGCGGAAGCCTCGTCCAACCTCGCGCGCTACGACGGCGTACGCTACGGCCTGCGCGTGCCGGGCCGCAGCATAGGCGAGTTGTACGAGAACACCCGCGCGGAAGGGTTTGGCGATGAAGTGCGCCGCCGCGTCATGATCGGCACTTATGTGCTCTCGGCCGGCTATTACGATGCCTATTATCTGCGCGCGCAAAAAGTCCGCACCCTGATCAAGAGGGATTTTGAAGATTGCTTCGCCAAGGGCATCAGCGCAATCCTGACGCCCGCGACGCCCTCGGCCGCCTTCGGCGTCGGCGAAAAAGGCGGCGCCGATCCAGTCGAAATGTATCTCAACGACATCTTCACGGTGACGGTGAACATGGCGGGGCTGCCGGGCATCGCCGTGCCGGCCGGCAAGGATGCGCAGGGACTGCCGCTTGGACTGCAGTTGATCGGCCGTCCGTTCGATGAGGAGACGCTGTTCTCGCTCGGCGAAGTCGTGGAGCAGGCGGCCGGCCGTTTCACGCCGCCGCGCTGGTGGTGACATGCCGAATTTCCGCGCCAGCCTGACGGATGCAGCCCCAGCGCCAGGCCTCGAGCCACCGCTGGCCGCGTTGTGGTGGGCGGCCAAGGGCGATTGGGATCGAGCGCACAAGATCGTTCAGGACGAGAGCGATGCGAACGCCGCCTGGGTGCATGCCTATTTGCACCGGGTCGAAGGCGATCTCGGCAACGCCGGCTACTGGTATCGCCAGGCCGGCCAGCCGGTGGCAAAGGATACTCTGGAAGCCGAATGGGAGCGGATCGTGTCCGCGCTGCTCGGAGGTGGAAAAGCATGACCGTGTCAGTCAAACCGGGAAAATTGATCAAGGGCCAGACCGGCGACTGGGAAGTCGTGATCGGGATGGAGGTGCACGCCCAGGTCACCTCGAAGTCAAAGCTGTTCTCCGGCGCTTCGACCGAATTCGGCGGCGAGCCGAACAGCCATGTGTCGCTGGTCGATGCCGCGATGCCGGGCATGCTGCCGGTCATCAACGAGGAATGCGTCAAGCAGGCTGTCCGAACCGGGCTCGGCCTTAACGCCAAGATCAACCTGCGCTCGGTGTTCGACCGAAAAAACTATTTCTATCCGGACTCGCCGCAGGGCTACCAGATCAGCCAGTACAAGTCGCCCGTGGTGGGCGAGGGCGAGATCGTGGTCGAACTCGACGGCGGCAGAACCGCCACCATCGGCATCGAGCGGCTGCACCTGGAGCAGGATGCCGCAAAGTTGCTGCACGACCAGTCGCCGACCATGTCCTGTGTCGACCTCAACCGCTGCGGCGTGGCGCTGATGGAGATCGTGTCGAAACCCGACATCCGCGACGCCGAGCAGGCCAAGGCCTATGTGACCAAGCTGCGCTCGATCCTGCGCTATCTCGGCACCTGCGACGGCGACATGGAGAAGGGCTCGTTGCGCGCCGATGTGAACGTTTCCGTACGTAAGCCCGGCGGGCCGCTCGGCACCCGCTGCGAAATCAAGAACATGAACTCGATCAACTTCATCGGCCAGGCGATCGAGTACGAGGCCCGGCGTCAGATCGAGATCATCGAGGATGGCGGCACGATCGACCAGGAGACGCGCCTGTTCGATCCCAACAAGGGCGAGACGCGATCGATGCGCTCCAAGGAAGAGGCGCACGACTATCGCTATTTCCCCGATCCCGACCTGCTGCCGCTCGAGTTCACGCAAAGCTATGTCGATGAGCTCAAGGCGAAGCTGCCGGAATTGCCGGACCAGAAGAAGGCGCGCTTCATCGAGAGCCTCGGCCTGTCGCCCTACGATGCCGGCGTGCTGGTGGCCGAGCGCGAGAGCGCAGTCTTCTATGAGACAGTGCTGGATGGACTTGCGGACAAGGCGCGCGACGGCAAGCTCGCCGCCAATTGGGTGATCAACGAGCTGTTCGGACGCCTCAACAAGGAAGGCCATGGCATTACGGCGTCGCCGGTGTCGGCGGCGCAGTTGGCCGCGATCGTCAGCCTGATCGGCGAGGGCACGATCTCCGGCAAGATCGCAAAGGACCTGTTCGAGATCGTCTGGACCGAAGGCGGCGATCCGCGCGAGCTGGTCGAGGCGCGCGGCATGAAGCAGGTCACTGACTTGGGCGCGATCGAGAAGGTCGTCGACGACATCATCGCCGCCAATCCGGACAAGGTCGCGCAGGCGAAGGCCAAGCCGCAGCTCGCCGGCTGGTTCGTCGGCCAGGTGATGAAGCAGTCCGGCGGCAAGGCCAATCCGCAAGCAGTCAACGATCTCCTGAAGACGAAGCTCGGCATCTGAGGCGTCCCGTAACGGGACGACTCCGTCGTTGATTGATGCGCGCGAGCGTGTTTCGATCGTCCATCGCGATCTGAACTTCACCCGCGCGCCCGATAGCGCAGTTGCGAATCGGTGTTCGCGATTCGCAAAAAAGTTCGGTTTTGGCGAGCGGCGATGAGACGCCAACCCTCTGCCCACGAAAATTTTTTTATTGCCAAAATTTGCGACTCAGAGTCCGCGCACGTGAGGTTTCGGCGGCATCAGTGAGTCGCGACGACATCGAGTGTGCATCGAACGTGGTTTGCGCGAATTCAAGAAAGTGCTGCGGCACAGGCGCTTCTTGCAATCTTGACAAACGCCGATGTAGGTCGTTGCGGCACTTTTTGCATCGACGTGCGCATCGATCGTTGTGCCATCGAACGAAGTGCTTCGCGCGTGCTCCGATCGCCGCGTCAACACTTCCTTAAGTGGGACGCTGTTTTTTTGAATGTGTTGGTGTATTCGGGATGTAGTGCATCTCGATTCCCGAGTGCACGCAGCGACTAACGAGCCATCTCACTACATTAGGAGGGCAACATGGCTAAGAAGGCTAAGAAGGCGAAGAAAGCGAAGAGCGCAGTGAAGAAGACTGCGAAGAAGACCCGCAAGGTCGCCAAGAAGAAGAAGTAAGTTCGCTTCTTTGAAAATTGCCGGCGGTTCGATGCCGGCGCGTCACCCGAGCCCCAAGACGAAACGCTGAAGGCTCTGGTCGACGAAAGAGGGTGTCGGCGAGACATCAGGTCAAACGGCTGGATCGTATTTCGGAAGAGCTTGCTCTTTCAAACCGGTCCGGCAGAAGAAACAGGTTTTCTTCGTTCGGTGCGGGTATCCTTAACTGCCCGCAATTTCATCGGGGCCAAAAGCCCGGCTTGAAATCTGGTCCTGACGTGTTCGCCGACGCCCTCGTTCCCCTGGGGCGTACTCGCCCCCCGGAACGCCCGCTTTCGCTGCAGCGCTCCGACAAGCCCGCGCATCAGGCGCCCGGCACTGAGTTTGCCAAACTCCCTTCATTGTTCGTAGGCCCCGGCGGTTCGGTGCCGATTCAGGCGCGTTTCGGTGGCAGGCACGCCTTGAACTCCTGCATGACCGCAGCGCTGCGCGACGCCGGGTCACCTGCTGGAACCGTCAACGCCCGATCGGGTGACGGGTGATGATGGCACCGACATTGGCCGCAATGGTTATCGTTCCGCGAAACCGCAGGGTAAACCGACTTTCACGATTGGCCACTTCTCCCTGTGCCGCAGATACTTCTGCGATTCCGTGTTCAACGGCGCAAAGTGCGCGTTTACACCCCGTTCATCGCGAACCTTAAACTGCCCTTCAAATTTGTTCGGCCATGATCATCCCAACAACAGACCGGACAACGGCACGCGCATGATCCGCCAAAGTGTGGGCGGTTCGGCGCCGGGGATGTCAACAGTGGACAGGGGCCGCGCTCGGGGGAGGGCGGCAACGATAAGAAGGGGAGCTACAGATGTTTCAGGGGCAGATCGATCTCGACAACGCAATTCCGGTGGAAGCGACCGCTATTCCGGACGTGCTGTTCGAGCGCGGCCTTTACTGGGCGAGCGGCCGGTCCGGCGTGGTCAATCTCGTCGCGGCCCACAAATGGTTCAATCTCGCCGCGCTGAAGGGACGTGCGGATGCAATCTCGATGCGCCGCGAGGTCGCCGCCATGATGTCGGATGCCGAAATCGCCACCGCACAGCGCGAGGCGCGTGCGTGGATGACCGCGCATTAAAAAGTCGCCGGCGTCACGCCGGCGGCTCTCCGTTGGCAAGGCAGCATTTCTTGGCTTTCTTGCCGCTCCCGCAGGGATACGGATCGTTACGTCCGACGTGGCGCCAGGGATTTCTGACCGGCTCGTTCGGATGCACGAAATCGGCCCAAGGCGATTTCTCATCGCCCCCTTCGAACACGTCGTCTTCGGACCCGCGCGTCCAATCCAGCGATTCGAGCACATCCTTGATGTAACCCAGGTTGACCTGTGTGAACCGGTCGATGTCGTTGGGCGCGCTTTCGGCGTCGGCAAGATCCTCATCGAACTGAGAGCGATCGATCCACTCGGGGATACGGTCTTCGCGAAAGGCCTTGTCAACCAGCGGCACCAGATCGCACACGCCGAGCAGGGCGATCGCCCGCAGCCAGCCGACCCAGGCCTGATCGCCTTCTTCTGCCGGCCGTTCCTCACGGAACCGGACAAGAAATCCCTTTAGCCGATCGCGCTCGATGCGGTGCTCCCATGCGAGGAAGGTCGCTGCGCCAAACAACGCTTCACGGATGAATCCGTCGATCGAGCTGTCAGCGACCAAGGTCAACAAGCCGACGGTATCGCCATCGAATACGCCAGCGACGATTTTGGCCAGGCTCTCGGTGACGGTGTCGCCCAGCAGGAGGTCGACATCTTCATAGGGTCGGCGCAGCAGACGCAGCAGCGGCTGGCACGCTTCACGATTATGAGCTCCGCCCAGGATATGAAGCCCGCGGAACAGCAGCAGGCTTTCATCGCCTGACAACGCCTCCCCATCCGCAGCCCTCTCGAGGACGGCGCGCAATCGGCGCGGCTTCTTCGATTCTCGCCGTACAAACTGCGATGGCGTAATCAGGAAGGTCCGGTTCAGTCGCGATGGCGTGAAGGTGGTCTTCTATCGGACCAAGTTCGGGCGTGTTCTCGCCGTCACCAAGGAGCGCTTCGAATTCTTCTTTCTTCTTGCTGTCCTCCATGGCGAATTGCATGGGACGACGCTATCGCTTCGCGATCGAGAGCCGCTACTTGGACGGAGCTAAGAAGGAAGTGGCCTAGCCAGGGCGAGCGGCCCGCCGTCGCTGCTTCGCAGCTATGGCACCCGCCTTCGCGTGCGCTCCGTCGCGGGGCATGCCACGCCGAAGCGCACGCGAAGGCGGGTGGCGGAGCCGGAGGGATTCGAACCCTCGATAGGGCTTTACAACCCTATAACGGTTTAGCAAACCGCCGCCTTCAGCCACTCGGCCACAGCTCCATGAGGGCGGATATGCCCGACGCGAGGGCGAGCCGCAAGCGGCAGATTCAGGTTACGCCGGGGCTATTTAAAGGCGCTGCCGTTTCGCGTGCATTCCCACGACGGTCCGCATCCCACGGCGCGCGTTTAGGGCGCATCTTCCGGGCTTTGTGGTCTTGAGGTCGCATATGGCCGGTATATGGCCGGCACCGACCGGCTGGAATGCACCTCTGTCGGCGGTGAGGCGCCCGCTTCAGCGTTCGTAATTGGTGCGAATTGACCCGCCTTGCGGTTCCCCGGCAGCCTCCGACGTCCGATGGGCTGCAACCGTTGTCTTTATAATGTGCGTGATTCCGCGGTCGGGGATTCGGCGATCGCATCTCGATTCGACGCGAGAAAGAGGGCTCGTGACACGCGCAACCGCTTGCTGCGCTGCGCACGGCCCAATCGGGGTGTCAACTGAAGCTATTGAAAAATCTTCAATATAAACAATAGCTTGCAGAAAAACTTCGATCACAAATACGTGTTATTTGTGCAACACCCTTCGGAAAAGGGGCGAAGCCGGGCCGTTCGAAGCGGTTCCTTTATTGCGTGTGCAGAAGTCCTCGGTAATTGTGATCGGGCGACGGAGGGGGGCATCCCGAGGTCGTCCCGTTTTAGGTGGTTCGCTTAAGTCCCTCGCGTTCATGCGGGAGTGTCCGAAGGCGCGAAGCGACTAAGCGGGTTTCAGGGGACAAGGGAACCAACCTTAGGGTGTTTCACCCAGCGGATCCGGAACCTTCCCTACAGAGCAACTTGGAGGTTTAATATGAAGATGGTTAAGAGCCTAATTCTCGGCTCAGCGGCGGGTCTGCTCGCCATGAGCGGGGCGCAGGCGGCCGATCTTCCCGTAAAGGCCAAAGCGGTCGAATACGTGAGGATCTGCTCCCTGTATGGTGCTGGTTTCTGGTATATCCCGGGCACCGACACCTGCATGAAGATCGGTGGTTATCTGCGCATTGACACCACGTTCAACGGCGGCATCTATGGCGGCCCGGCGTGGAGCGGTGACATCGGTCAGGGCAACCGCTACGCCAATTACTTCGCGGCCCGTTCCCGTTTGGCGCTGACGGTTGATACCCGCACCGCCACTGAATACGGCGTTGTCCGCACCTTCGGTCAGGCCAACATCCAGTTCAGCACGCTCGGCAACACCACGTTCAATCCGAACTCGCTTGCGACCAACCTCGGCAACAACACGAACTTGCTTGACGCCGCCGGCGCGGGCTATGTCGCGGTTGACCAGATCTTCCTGCAGTTCGCGGGCTTCACCTTCGGTAAGTCGGTTTCGGCCTTTGCGTCGCCCTGGAACGGCTATCCGGGCAACAACAACTCGTTCCTGATGGGCGGTCCGGACTACGTGACCGGCGTCAACAACATCCAGTACCAGGCTCAGTTCGGCAACGGCGTGTCGGCCACCATCGGTTTGGATGAACCGACCGTGTACAACCGCACCGTTGTCGGTAACATTTCGGTTGGCCTCCCGGCTACCGGAAGCGGCGTGCCGGCGCAAGCCTACGGCGGCGTGCGTTCTCCGGACATCGTCGGCAACATCCGCGTCGACCAGGCCTGGGGTCTGTTCCAGATCGGTGGTTTGGCGCACCTCGTGAACGCTTCCTACAACGTGCTGAACCCTGGGACCGCTACTCCGAACGCCTTGTCTGAGATCAGCGGTCACCCCGAAAGCAAGTGGGGCGGTGCGGTGATGGCCGCGTTGCAGATCAAGAATCTGCCGACCGGTGCTGGCGACGACTTCAAGATCGACGCCACTTTCGCCAAGGGTTCCACCAAGTCGGTGATCTCGACCTCCGGCGCTTCGCCGCAGTTTCTGATGTTCGGTGACACCGGTCTTGCGGGTGGCTATCAGAGCATCGGATTCGGTGCCGTAACTGACGCCGTCTACTCGGGTGGCTTCGGTGGCGGTGCCACGCAGGGCCTGATCCTGACGAACGCTTGGGGTGTCCGTGGTGCCTTCAACCACAACTGGGATCCCTACTGGTCGACCAGCCTTTGGGGCAGCTACGCTCAGGTCCGGTATGACGGCGACGTTGGTGATCTGACCTCCGCCAAGGGGGCTCTGTGCTCCGCTTATGTCGCTGCAACGGGTGGCCTGGGTACCAAGACTGCGGACTTTAGCTGTAACCCGGACTTCAACGTCGCTCAGGTCGGCGTGACCACGCGCTGGACTCCCGTCAGGAACCTGACGTTCTCGGCTGAAGTCGGTGCATTCTTCCTCGACCAGAAGTTCACGGGTGGAAGCATTTTGGCACCTGCGGCTCCCAAGCCGGTCGCGCTCTACGAGTACAAGGACCAGAGCACTGTGTTCCTGAACGTTCGCGCTCAGCGTAACTTCTGATCCCGAAAGACTTGAAACACTAGGAGAACCCCCGGCAGGCAACTGCCGGGGGTTTTCTTTGTACCGTGCGCCGGAAGCTTGCTTGTACGAATCTGCCTTCTACTTCACGGCACCACCGCAAGAAACACAAACACATGGTGATCGTTGTTCCGGCGGGGGTGAAGGTGCACCTGGCGCTCGGTCGCGCCGCACGCGGATTTCTCTCTACGGCTCATTTTGCCGGAGCCGCGATCGTCGTAGCCTCGGCCGGCGGAAGGCACGCGGCGAGCATTGATTTTGCAACACCATCGTCCGGAAAGGCTCTCAGAATGTCTTCGTAGCGGCGGGCGGCGTGATCCAATTCGCCGCGCTCGAAGTACAACGAGGCTTCCCGCGTCATATCGCACATTCTCGCTGCATCGTCCGATACCTTCAGCTCGGGATCATCGCTGGCTCTGATGCCAAGAAGCTCGTAAATCATGAACTCGCGCTTGCGACCTTTGACCCGAACCTTCCTGATCGGCCTTGCTACGATGTTCGCCTTGACGGTTTCGACGACGCTGTCACTGATGCAGATCGTGGTACCGAATGTCTTGTTGATCCCTTCCAGTCGCGCCGCGACGTTCACCCCGTCTCCCATCGCCGTATAGCTCAGCCGCTCGCTTGAGCCGACATTGCCGACCAGCACATCCGCGCAATGCAGGCCGATGCGAAGATGCAAGGACGGTCGCCCCTGCCTGCTCCAGTCCGCGTTAATCTGTTGCATCCGCCGCGTGGCCCGCATCGCGCCGCAGCAGGCACGCAGCGCGTGATCATCGCGATACGCGGGCGCGCCCCAGAACGCCATGATGCCGTCACCAATGAACTTGTCGACAGTTCCGGACTCCTCCGCGATCGCCTGCGAGACGGCTTCGAAATGAACCGAGAGTTGCGCGAGCAGATCATTGGGCGCCATTTGCTCCGACAGGCTGGAAAAATCCTGCAGATCAGTGAAAAGCACTGTCAGGAAGCGCTGTTCGACGCCGAGCGTCAGCGGGGTTCCAGTCTTGATCAGCTTGCGGACCACATCCAGTGGCACGAACGAAGAGAACGAGCGCAGCGATGTCTCGAACAGCGAAACCGCGGTTTGCAGCTCCTTGATCTCCTTGATGTTGGATGATGGCGGGGTCGCGTGCGAGAACGTGAGATCCTCGACCAAACGCAATTCCCGCGACACGCCTTCGATCGGGCGCGACAGTCGCCGCGAGAACACATAGATCAGCAGCAGCTCGATGCCGGTCAGCGCCGTGATCAGAATGATCATCTGCTGATTCGTTCGTTTGAGGGTTCCGACAAAGTCGTCGGTCGGCGTCAGGGTGATGACTTCCCACGGCTTGCCGAAACTGCCGGGAAACGGCGCAAACGACGCGCTGATTTCTTCGCCGCTCTGCAGCGAGCGGAACAGGAAGTCGTCGCGGTTTGTCTCACTGTGCAGCCGATAGGCTTCGCGCACGTTCTCGTCGGCAATGGTGTCCAGTTTAGCAATTTCCACTCTGTTGTCCTGCTTTCGGACGATCTTGTGCAGGTCTGGCGCCGCGATGATCGTCCGGTTGGCCGGATTGGCTATCAGCGTCGTGCTACGGGCACTGGCGCGGTGACTGGTGAGAAACCGCGACAGCACATTGAGCGTGATATTCGCCGAGGCACAGCCGATGAACGCGCCGTCTTTGACGATCGGAAATCTGACGGAGATGATGGGATAGCCGGTGTCCGGATTGATCGAGGGCTCCTCGACGATCAGCGCCCGGACTTCCTTCGCGGCTTGGTACCCGGGCAACGTCCTGATGTCGAGTATGGTATCGACGTCGTAGTTGCCCACGATGTGAGGCCAGGCGTCGAAGAAGGTGCGGTGCCGCACGCGCCGCGGAGATCCGGAAAAGCTGTCGATATAGCTGGAATGCCAGTTCGCCGACGCTGGAATCTTGGGGTCGGCGCGCCTGCGATCGTCATCGATCCGGGTCACGACCCGATGATAGCCGTCCTCCAAGCTGACATAAACTGCATCGATCTGCGGTGCCGACGTGAGCGCCCGATAGAGTAGCTCACGGCTTTCTTCCTGCTTAAAAGTCGTGGGATCCTCCGCGGCGACCGTCGCGAGCAACTCGAGCGTCGCCGCAACCGGATTGATGAGGTTTGCTGCGTCCTCGATGCTGGCCTGCTTGGTTTTGGTCACGACATCGTTCAGCGTCGCATTGATCGCTGCGGAGTTCTGCTGGTAGTTGTAGACCAGGATGAAGATCAGCACGGGAATGCTGAGAAGGACGAACAATCCCGACATCACCCCGCTAAGCCGCAGTTCGCCGAACACGCGAGCATTCCGACGACAAACGATCAAACCCAGCACGGAGACAATTGCTAGCGCGAGCAGACCCCAGAGCTTCGGCTCATCTAGCCGTGCTCGCCACCCTCCATCGTCGGACATATAGATCAGCCCGTCCGGAAGCTTCGCCTCGCTCAACATTCCAATGTCGACATAGGCCTGGGCGATGGCTTTCCACCGCTCGCTGCTCTGATGACCAATCGGCGTGAGATGCGGCCGAATCAGCAGTTCCGTCCGCGCTGCTTCGAACAGCAGCGCCTTCCGATCTTTTTGTGTGGAGTATTTGCGTCGTATCAGATCGACAATCTCCTCCTTGTGGGCGAGCGCGTAGGCCCAGCCCTTCAGGCTTGCAGCGCGAAACGCCCGTGCCCGCTCGGGATGCTCCGCTACCTGCTGCTTCGAGGTGCAGAGGTTGTCGCCGTAAAAGTCGAAGCCATAGGCGCGCGGCGAGAAGAACAGATACGGCGTGCCATACTCCTCGAACAGGTAAGGCTCGTTGGTGCTGTATGCGACCATGGCGTCCGCTTTGCCGCTGAGCAGATCACGCGGGTCGCCGGCATGGGTCACGCGGGGCAGGTCCGCGTAATCGACCCCCTCGCGCTTCAGCATCGCCGCAATATCGTCGCTACCGGGGGCATCCATCAGGCGGTGCCCCTTCAACTCAGAGATCACATGGATGCCGGCGCGGTGCGGCACCAGGATGATCGCCGCAGAGTGCTGAAAGATCACGCCGAGGACGACGTTGTTCGCACGCATGGCGCTATTGACGAGTACGCTGGTCGTACACACGCCGAAGTCGGCAGCCCCTTTGGCCACCTCGGCGCCCGCGTCGACGCCGGGGCCGCCCTCGCGAATGTCGACCTCCAAGCCGCTATCGCGATAGAATCCCTTCTCGACCGCGGCGTAATAGCCCGCGAACTGAAACTGATGTTTCCACTTGAGTTGCAGCGAGACATGATCGAGTGCGAAAGCCGGCGCAAGCGAAAAAAGGACAAGCCCTGCTATCAGGCAAAACGCGAACACAACGCCGCGCCCCTGACACAGTCTTCGCGCTGCGGACAAGTCGAGCTCTATGCTCATAAGTCAGCCGTTCGCAGGCAAGGCCTGTCGATTCAGTCGCGAATTTGAAGCAATTCAAGATAGTGACTGCAGTTGGTAGCCTATATCAAGCTTCGGTTGTCCTTCAAGTCATCCTTGGCTTTTCAATTGGGCATTAGTCCTTACCAAGCCGGGCTCGCGCGGAACGTAGCCCTGCAGCAAAAGGGTAACTCTGAGTGCTTAGTACCCAAGTCAGTGTTTCCGGCCCCAAACCTTCTGATCGAGTGCAGTCACTTGGCGGACTATCGTGAGGCGCAGTGATGAGAGTGCCAGCCATTCCGGTCGCGACAGCCGACACAAGCCAAATCTTCTCGAGGCGGCCCCGCTCCACCGCTTCACGAGCTTCAGTCGAAGAACTCCACTGCGCCCGTCTCGAGATTGTACATGGCGCCGGTGATCTTGATCGTACCCTTGGCCTCCAGTTCAGCCAGAACGGGGCTGTCCTTCCGGACATTGGCCACAGTCATCTCAACGTTCTTGCGCGCAACGGCATCCACAAAGGCATAGTTCTTCGCCGACCGCTCGCCCGTGTAGGCTGTCGCCTGAACTGCGGGTTTGATCTTGGCCAGCAATCCTGTGAGATTGCCCAACTCGGCGTTATCGATGGCGCCTTTGATTGCACCACAGGCGGTGTGCCCCATGACAAGCACGACTTTGGCACCCGCCAGTTTGCAGGCGAACTCCAGACTGCCAAGAATATCCGGGTTTTCAACGTTGCCCGCGACCCGACAGTTGAAAATATCCCCGATGCCGAGGTCCATGATGACTTCAGCCGGAGCTCGCGAGTCGATGCAACTGAGCAGGGCCGCCGCAGGGTATTGCCCCGAGGCGCTTGCCTTCTGCTCACGAAGATAGTTGCGCTCCTTCCTTTCGCCCTTCCGAAACCGCGCATTGCCATTTTTCATAGCCTGAATGATTTGATCGGGTGCCAACTTGTCGCGCAGCTCCTTCGTAAGAGCGTCCGCGCGTGCGTCATGCGCGAAAAGCAGGCTCCCACCACCGAGTCCGGCTGCGGTCGCTCCGCTCGCTACTTTGAGAAAATTGCGGCGGTTGAAACAATTGCAGTCCTGAGGATGTCCTGAGTTCTGATGCACGGTGCCCCTCCATAGTTGCAGTCCCGCCAGCGCGGCGGCGCGAAACACTAACCTAGGCCCGTGCCACAATCAAAGCTCCGTATACGGCAGCGAGACAGGCCGCGGACTGCAAGACCGAGGCGCATGCGTGTGGCCCAAATCCCACAATCAGAAGTTTTGTCGTAATCTCGTCACTTGTCCCGCGCCACAAAAGGTTGCATGATGATTGGTGGTTGATCGGTCTCCTTGGGGAGATAACCGATGAAAAGTGTTCAGCAATCTTTTTTCTACCCGGCGTTTTTCCGTCCTCGAGCATTTTCGCCGCGAGCCGCGGCCATGATCGTCGTCATGGCCGTTCTGGGGACGATCGATCCTGCGAGCGCGGACGAGGACGGGATCAGCTTCTGGCTTCCAGGAACGTTTGGAAGCCTGGCCGCGGTGCCGACGGCACCCGGTGTCTCCTTCGTGTCTTCCTACTACCACACGTCCGTGACTGCCGGCGCCAACGTCGCGGCCGCGCGTGAGATCACGATTGGCCGGTTCACTCCGACCGTCACGGCGAACCTCGCAGCAAACCTCAGGGCGACGGGAGATCTGGTTTTCCTTACACCAACCTACACATTTGCGACACCTGTTCTGGGAGGTCAGGCGGCCGTGAGCATGACCGGCGTTTTCGGGCGCACAAGCACCGCAATTGACGGGACGCTGACGACGATGGTCGGCCCCTTCACCTTCGTGCGATCCGCTAGCGTTAGCGACGCGCTGACGAGCGTTGGCGATCTTTACCCGATGGCGACGCTGAAATGGAATCAGGGCGTCAACAATTTCATGGTCTATACGAGAGGAGACATTCCGGTCGGTGCCTACGATGCGAAACGCCTGTCCAATATCGGCATCGGCCATGGCGCCATCGACGCCGGCGCGGGCTATACATACTTCGACCCGACGAAGGGCCATGAGCTCTCGGCGGTCGCGGGGTTCACCTACAACTTCAAAAATCCGACCACCGACTACCAGAGCGGCGTCGACTTTCATCTCGACTGGGGCGCGTCTCAGTTCCTGTCCAAACAGGTTCACGTCGGGCTCGTCGGATATCTGTACAACCAGATCGGATGCGACAGCGGTCGAGGCGACAGGCTCGGCTGCTTCCGATCGCGCGTAGCCGCCGCGGGGCCTCAGATTGGATACATCTTTCCGGTTGGCGAGATGCAGGGATATCTCAACCTGAAGGGATATTACGAATTCGCCGCCGACAACCGGCCGCAAGGCTGGAACGTGTGGCTCTCCTTCGTGATCTCGCCGCCGACACCCGGTGCACCGCCGTCGCGATCCCCGCTGGTGTACAAGTAGCGTTCGTAGCTGGAGCGCATCAAGTGCGCATCGCCATTTTCGTCGATAGACCCTTTTCCGATTGCCGATTGGAGGCGACCACTCATTGAAGGGCGCGGAGAGACCCGCGCCGATCGAGCCGTTGCGGAGGCTCTACTTTGATACTTTGATCACTGCGGTTCATCCTAACCCTGCGACGAGCGGCCAATCCGATTTGGGCGTCACAAACAATGGTGTGCGACAGGAGGACACTATGGGCGTTGACAAAGTTGCCGGCAATTCGAGCCTCGAGACGGACGATGTGGTCCACCTCTTGAATCGGCGCAGTCTTCTTTTGGCAGGCACCGCGGCGGCCGCTGCATCCACATTTGGCGTCATCCCAACAAGTGCCCAACAGTCGTCGGCTCAAGCGGTTGCCTCCGCACCAGATCACTATCACCCCAAGGGCAAGCCGCCCTCAACTCACACCATCAACATTCAGAATGCTCTGCGAAATTCAATGCCATTCGACGACAAGCTCGATTTCGAGGAGGCAAAAAAGGGCTTCATCGCGGCACCGCCGTACCGGCAGATCAAAGCGGAAGCCGGCCACGTTGCCTGGGACATTGGGAAATACGATTTCCTGCTTCAGGGAAAGGACTTTGACAGCATTCATCCCTCACTGCAGCGCATGGCAATCTTGAACATGGGCTACGGGCTCTATGAGGTTGTGCCTGATGCTATCTTTCAAGTGCGTGGCTTCGATCTCGCCAACATTTCTTTCATCAAATCGAACACCGGTTGGATCATTTTCGATCCACTCACCGCCAAGGAGACCGCGAAGGCAGCCCTCGACTTTATAAACCAGAGGCTTGGCAGCCGCCCAGTTGTTGCGGTGGTCTACTCGCACGCCCATGGCGACCATTTCGGAGGGGTTCGGGGCGTAGTGGATGAAGCTGATGTGAGGAGCGGGAAGGTCAAGATCATCGCTCCCGAGCATTTTCTCGAACACGCAGTCTCGGAAAACGTCATGGCGGGGAACGCCATGAGTCGCCGCTTGGCGTATCAGTATGGTGCCGTACTGCCCGCAAGCCCTTATGGTCACGTCGATCAATCGATCGGAAAGACGACCGCGGCGGGTAACACCGGCCTCATTGCGCCGAATGTAGAAATCAAGCAGGCATTCGAAGAGCTAACGATAGACGGCGTTGCGATGGTTTTTCAAAATACGCCAGGCACCGAATCGCCAGCGGAGATGAATACCTATTTTCCGCAATGGCGCGCATTCTGGTCGGCAGAGAATGTGACAGCGACAATCCATAACATCTACACGTTACGCGGCGCGATGGTGCGCGATGCCCTTGCGTGGTCAAAACACATCAATGAGGCGCTTTGGCGCTTCGGCCAGGAAGCCGAGGTCATGTTCGCCTCCCATTCGTGGCCGCGCTTCGGCAACGCCCGCGTTCAAGAGGTCCTGCGCGGGCAACGCGATACATATGCTCACCTGAACAACTACGTGCTCTTCCTTGCCAATCAGGGCGTGACGGTCAACGAGGTACACAACGTCTACCAGCCGCCGAAGAGCCTGCAGAACAAATGGTACGCGCGTTCGTATCACGGTTCTGAGTTTCACAACTCGCGTGCGGTTATCAACCGCTATATCGGTTACTGGGACTGCAACCCGGCTACGCTGACGCCGCTGTCACCATCGGATTCAGCCGCGCTCTATGTCGAGATGATGGGCGGCGCGAGCAGGATCATGGCCAAGGGTCGCGAGCTCTTCGATCGTGGCATGTACCGCCACGGCATGGAAATCCTCAACAAGCTCGTCTATGCCGAACCGAATAATCAGGAGGCCAAGGATTTGCTGGCCGATAGTTTCGAACAGCTCGGCTATCAGTACGAATCCCCCAGTCTACGCAACAGCTTTCTGGCCGCGGCGAAAGAGTTGCGCGACGGGTATCAGCCTGGTGCGAAACTGAAATCTGCGGGTCCGGATGTCGTTCGCGCGATGACCACTGGACTTTTCTTGGACTTCCTTGGCGTGCGCGTGGACAGCAAGAAGGCCGAAGGCATGAAGTTCATCATCAACGTCGATATGCCTGATATCAACGAGCAATACCTTGTCGAGATGAGCAATGCCACCCTTACTAATATCAAAGGCCGGCAGGCCAAGAACCCTGACCTCGTCATGACTCTGAACCGCTCCGATCTCGAAACAGTCATGGCGGGAGAATCAAGCTTCGACGCTCTGGTTTCTTCAGGAAAGGTGAAGCTTAGCGGAGATCTCAAGGTGCTAGCTGACTTGCGCTCGGTCGTAGTGCAGTTCAATCCCGCCTTCCAGCTTATGCCCGGTACAGTGACGGGAACGACGCCGCTCCAGAGCGCACAGGTTGATCCCTTCGAGCAGCCCGAGCCAGAACTCTTGGCAGAATAGATCCGGTCGGCCGAGGCTTGTTTCGCGCAACAGCCGATGGGAGCGAGGTATGGCCTCGGCGGCGCGAAGCGGCCGCAAGCGCAGCGTGGATCTATGATCCCGCTATTCGACGCTGGCGCCGCGGTGCAGGTCGGCTTCAATCTGAAGCTTGGTCCCACCGCCGAACCGCGCGCGATAGACCTGCAGATTCTCCATGATCCGCTGCACGTAGTTCCGCGTCTCGGAGAACGGGATCTGCTCAACCCAATCGACCGCGTCGACCTTGGGATCGCGGGGGTCACCGTAGCGCTCGATCCATTTCTTCACGCTGCCGCGACCGGCATTGTAGCCCGCGAAGGTCAGAATGTAGGAGCCGCGATAGTCCTGGAGCAGCCCGCCGAGCTCGGCCGCGCCAAGCATGGCGTTGTAGACGGAGTCCGTCTTCATCCGCTGAAGGTCGAAGCTGACGCCGGCCCGCTTGCAGACGTAGCGACCGGCGTCCGGCGTCACCTGCATCAGCCCGTAGGCCTGGGCCGGTGAGACGACGGCCGGATTGAAGGCGCTTTCCTGCCGCGCGATCGAATAGATGACGCTGGGCTCGACCTCGGGTCCGATTTGCTTGAACGACGGGATGCCGGTGATGGGATAGGCGTAGACGTCGAACGGCAGGCCGCGATTGAGCGCGGCCTTGCCGAGCAGCAGCATGCCGCGGGCGTCGCGGTAGCGCGAGGTGAGCTCGCCGAGACCCGCCAGGGCGTCGGGATCGCCGTTCTCGCCCATGTCGGCGAAAATCGGGATCGCGAGTTCGCGCTCGTCGAGGTCATACAGCAACTGCACCGCGCGAACGATCTCGAATCGCTCGACGCTGCGGCCGCGCCCGCTCGGGACGCCGTTCAACTGAAGCTGCGGCAGGCCGAGCTTGGCGCGGGCGAGCTGACCATAATAGCTGGTTGATTGCTCGGCCGCGCGGCCGTACGCCGCGCGGGCCTCTTGCGCGCGACCGGCCGCTTCCGCCGCGCGGCCTTGCCAATAGCCGGCGCGCGCCAAAGCAGTCGGGTTCGCGCTGCCGACGCCGATGCGCGCGAAGTGCTGGGCTGCGACCGCAGGATCTTTCAGGAACCGCAGCGCAATCCAGCCAGCGGTGAATTCCTGCTCGGTCTTGTAGATGTCACGCGTCGGCAGCGCCGCATCCCGCGCGATCAGATACGCGGTGCGATGCTCGCCGACATCAAGCATCTTGCGCGCGAGCAAGCGCCGCTCGATCCACCATTCGTTGAGATTGTGCAGGCGGTTCGGGTCTTTCGGCGCGCTCAACATGAGCTGCGCGGCCTCGTTGAACTTCTCTTCGCGGCGAAGGAGCTGGATTTTCGCGAAGATGTAACCGGTTTCGCCGTGCAATTCGCGCGGCACCGCCTCAAGCAGCGTCCTCAGGTTGGAAGACTTTTTGTTGGCCGCGATCCGCGCTTTCGCGAGCGCCACATGGCCTGAGCCGAGCCGTTTCGCGGCGCGCATGCCGCCGGTTTCCTGCTCAGTGCCGTAAAGCAGCGTCTCCATCCGCGCCTTGTGGTCGCCTACCGTCAACAGTGCGCCGAACATGTCGAGCGCGGCGTTCTCGGTGTCTTCCGACATGCCGTCGTGACGCCAGGCCTCGCGAACCAGCCGTTCGGCATTGGCGCGATCGCCGCGCGCGAGCATCGCCTTCGCCAGCGCGAACTTGCCCTTGCCCGAGAGCGGCGATTCATTCTCGAACCACGACCAGACAGTCGAATCGTCGCGGCGATCGTCCCATAGCGCGGCCTCGATGCGCCGGCGCAGGAAAGTCTGCGACGGCCAGCTCGGATTGGCTGAAACAAACGCGCGGTAGCGCTCGACCGAGGCGTTGTTGTTATCGCTGCGTAGGATCAGCCATTCCGCGAGTTTGCGGGCGACCGGATCCGAGATCGTGGCTTGCACCTGCGTTGCATCGCCGGCCTTCTGCTTGCGCACCAATTCGATGACCTTCTCCAGCGCGTCCTTGTCGGCCTGAGACGTCGAGGAGGTCGCGGCCACTGCGGCTGGGGCGTATCTGCGCGGGGGCGGCGCGACAGCATGCTGGCGGGTCGCAGGCGCCAGAACAGGCGGCGGCGGGGCCGGCGCTGCATGCGCCGGCGCAGTCGGTGCAGCCGGGGTGTCGGTATTCGCTGTCGGCGCGGACTTGGGAACGACGTTGCGGGCAATCGGCCGCGGCTTCGGCACGGGAACCTTTGACTTGGCCCAGCTTTCCAGGGGGAAGGAAGTCAGTCCGATCGCCAGCGCCAGACTTGTGGCCAGTGCGGTCGATCGCAATGCGGCGGCGCGGGCGGAAGGGATCACGGCTTTCCTCTGCGGCGGCGAATCATTCAATCGCTCCAGCCTTGGTCTATTTTGATTGAATATGTGGACAAAATGCTAAAAGGGTCGCGCTGGACCTGTTTGCGCCATCACCGCGGCAAAATCGCGGCTATCGGCCTTCGAGGAAGGCAAATGTTGGCCCGCGCAGGAAAGGGTGTTGGAACAAGGCGCTAAGCGCCTGATGCACGGCCCTTTCGTCTGGTCGCCAGACCCGATATGAATTGAAATCCAGGTTCGGTCGTGCCGTTTCTTAAGCGTTTGGAGGAAGTCCATGGCAGCCAAGACAAAATTTCGGGGGTCGTTTACCGCCTTGGTCACGCCATTCAAGAACGGCTCGGTCGACGAGGCCGCTTTCCGCGGCTTGGTGAACTGGCAGATCGCCGAAGGCACCCACGGCCTGGTCCCGGTCGGCACGACCGGTGAAAGCCCGACGCTGAGCCATGACGAGCACAAGCGCGTGGTGGAATGGTGCATCAACGAGGCCAAGGGCAAGGTGCCGGTGATTGCCGGCGCGGGCTCCAACTCGACCAAGGAAGCGGTCGAGCTTGCCGAGCATGCGGAAAAGGCGGGAGCGGATGCGGTGCTGGTGGTGACGCCGTACTACAACAAGCCCACCCAGGAAGGCATGTACCAGCACTTCAAGGCGATCAACGATGCCATCGGCATTCCGATCATCATCTACAACATTCCCGGCCGTTCCGTGATCGACATGTCGGTCGAGACCATGACGCGGCTGTTCGCGCTGAAGAACATCGCCGGCGTCAAGGATGCGACCGCCAGCATGGTGCGGGTATCGCAGCAGCGCGCGGCGATGGGCGAGGACTTCAACCAATTGTCGGGCGAGGACGCCACCATCCTCGGCTACATGGCGCATGGCGGCCATGGCTGCATCTCGGTCACGTCCAACGTCGCGCCGCGGCTGTGCTCGGAATTCCACGCGGCATGGCAGAAGGGCGATCACGCCACCGCGCTCAAGCTGCACGACAAGCTGATGCCGCTGCACAACAACCTCTTCATTGAAAGCAATCCGGCGCCGGTGAAATATGCGCTCTCGCTGCTCGGCAAGATCGACGAGAAGCTGCGGCTGCCGATGGTGCCGGTTACCGAGCCGACGCGCCTCGCCGTGCGCAGCGCCATGGTCCATGCCGGCCTGATCAACTAGGACGGTTCCGCTTCGCCTGAAGAACGAAGAGGGGAAGCCAACATGCTGAAGGAATTCCGCGAATTCGCGATGAAGGGTAATGTCGTCGACCTCGCGGTTGGCGTGATCATCGGTGCGGCTTTCGGCGCCATCGTGACCTCGCTGGTCGGCGACGTCATCATGCCAGTGATCGGCGCGATCACCGGCGGTCTCGATTTCTCCAACTATTTCACGCCATTGTCCAAAGCAGTAACTGCCAACAATCTGGCGGATGCCAAAAAGCAGGGAGCCGTGTTAGCTTGGGGCAATTTCTTCACGCTGACGCTGAACTTCCTCATCATTGCCTTTGTGTTGTTCATCGTTATTCGCGCGATGAACAAGCTGAAGCGCAAGGACGAAGCTGCGCCCACGCCGCCGAAGCTGACGAGACAGGAAGAACTGCTGATCGAGATCCGCGATCTCCTCAAGAAGGGCTAGTGCCGCCGATTTGAGGTCCCCACAGTGTTTGCCGCGAATCCGCGTGGGGACCTCAAATCGAAGAGCGGCACTAGCAATCATAAATTTGCTAGTGCCCTTAGTCTTCCGAAGTTCGTATAACGGGCTCAGCAATTACTGTACGAACTTCGGAAGAGGGCACTAGTTGTGGCTGATAAGAACGAGCGCCCGATCAAGGTAGTCGCCGAAAACCGCAAGGCCCGATTCAATTATGCAATCGAGGACACGGTCGAGGCCGGCATCGCGCTGACCGGCACCGAAGTGAAGTCGATCCGCAATGGCAAGACCACCATTGCGGAGTCCTATGCGGATTCCAAGAACGGCGAGATCTGGCTGATCAACGCCAATATTCCGGAATATCTGCAGGCCAACC
This sequence comes from Bradyrhizobium murdochi, assembly GCF_000472965.1. Taxonomy (GTDB): domain Bacteria; phylum Pseudomonadota; class Alphaproteobacteria; order Rhizobiales; family Xanthobacteraceae; genus Bradyrhizobium; species Bradyrhizobium murdochi. The sequence goes on from NZ_AXAU01000001.1 coordinate 228,176, forward strand.
GCTTCAACCACGAGCCGAAACGGCCGCGCAAATTGCTGTTACACCGAAAGCAGATCAACAAGCTGATGGGCGCGGTCGATCGCGAAGGCATGACGTTGATTCCGCTAAAGCTCTATTTCAACGAGCGCGGCCGCGCCAAGCTGTTGCTAGCAATTGCCAAGGGTAAGAAGCTGCACGACAAGCGAGAGAGCGAAAAAAAGCGCGACTGGGGCCGGGAAAAAGGCCGCCTGATGCGGGCGAGAGGATAGGGGGCGAATAGCGAATAGGGAGTGGCGAATAGCGAATAGGGAAATTCTCTGAAGGCGACCCTTCCATTCGCTACTCGCCATTCGCTATTCGCGAACGATAGGAAGACGAGATGGCTCAATCCAACCTCGATTGGAGCAAGATCCCCGCACCGGTCGACGATGGCGCGGCGGCGCATCTCGTCGGCATGGCGATTCCGCCGGTCACGCTGCTGGCCACCGACGATAATTCGGTGACGCTCTCGACGCTTCCCGGCCGCACCGTGGTGTTTGCCTATCCCCGCACTGGGTCGCCGGGCAAGATCAGCCTGGTCGACGACTGGGACATGATCCCCGGTGCGCGCGGCTGCACGCCGCAAACCTGCTCGTTCCGCGATCTGTTTGCGGAGTTGAAGGCGGCCGGCACCAGGCAGGTGTTCGGCCTATCGACCCAGGACAACGTCTACCAGACCGAGATGGCGTCACGTCTGCATTTGCCGTTTCCGGTTCTGTCGGATGAAAAGCTCAAGCTCACCCGCGCTTTGAATTTGCCGACCATGGAAGTGGCGGGATTGACGTTGATCAAGCGGCTGGCGCTGATCGTCGACGATGGGCGCATTGCCCACGTGTTCTATCCGGTTTTCCCGCCCGACCGGAACGCCGCCGACGTACTGGCATGGCTGAAGGGAAATCCCGCCTGAATTGTAGGGTGGGCAAAGGCGCCCTTGCGCCGTGCCCACCATCTATCATTGAGCACGCTTTCCGATGGTGGGCACGCTTCCGCCTTCGCTCATTGAGCTACGGCGGACAAGTCGCTTTGCCCACCCTACGATTCTACGACTCCAGATCCTTCCGCACTTTCGCAAATACGTCGCGAAACATTTTCGGCGTCAGCACCCCCGTGTTGGTGTTGTAGCGGGAGCAGTGATAGCTGTCGTAGAGCCTGACCGCGCCGGCTTTATGCACGGCGCCGTGCGCAAAGGGGGCGGCGCCATTGCGCAGGCCGAGCGCCTTCAGGGTCGAGTCATGTGCAATGCGGCCGAGCAGCACGATCGCGCGCAGTTTGGGCATGGTCGCAATTGTCGTCGCCAGAAATTGCCGGCAGGTGCTGATCTCGACCGGCAGCGGCTTGTTCTGCGGCGGCACGCAGCGCACCGCGTTGCTGATCCGGCAGTCGACGAGCTTCAGTCCGTCGTCCGGTCGCGCCTGGTAGACGCCCTTGGCAAAGCCATATTCGAGCAGGGTCGCATACAGCAGATCGCCGGCGTAGTCGCCGGTGAAGGGGCGTCCGGTCCGGTTGGCGCCCTGCAGGCCCGGCGCCAGCCCGACAATCAACAGTTGCGCGGAGGCATCGCCGAACGAAGCGACCGGCGAGTTGTGCCAGCCCGGTTCGCGGGCACGTGCCTGCGCGCGGAATTCGGCGAGCCTCGGGCAAAGCGGGCAGTCGCGGTCGGGTTCGGCAGCCGCAGGGGCGGGGAGATTAGCCATCAGTACAAAGCATTTTCGAGCGAAATCCAGTCACGGACCTGATTCGGCGTCGATACCGGTTCGCCTCAGATGCGCGCGCCAAAACAAAAAGCCCCGGTTCTGTTTTCAATCAGAACCGAGGCTCTAGCAGTGTACTGGCTCATGCTCAATCGTCGAAATCGTCGTCGCCGGCCCGTGGCGCCACGGTGGTCGCGCGCTGCAGGAATTGCGGCGAGTGGTGACGCGGCTCGCGCGGGGCAGGACGCTCGGAAGGATCGCGGCCCAGCTTTGATTGCAGCTCGACAAGATCGGTGAAGACGTCGGCCTGACGGCGCAGTTCGTCGGCGATCATCGGCGGCTGACTCGAAATGGTCGAAACGACCGTGACGCGAACGCCGCGACGCTGCACCGCTTCCACCAGCGAGCGGAAATCGCCATCGCCCGAAAACAACACGATCTGATCGACATGCTCGGCGAGTTCCATGGCATCGACGGCGAGTTCGATGTCCATGTTGCCCTTCACCTTGCGGCGGCCGGATGCGTCAATAAATTCCTTTGTTGCCTTGGTGACGACGGTGTAACCGTTGTAGTCGAGCCAGTCGATCAATGGACGGATCGAGGAGTATTCCTGATCCTCGATGATTGCCGTGTAGTAAAACGCACGCAACAGCGTTCCTCGGCTCTGAAATTCCTTGAGAAGGCGCTTGTAATCGATGTCGAAGCCGAGCGTCTTGGCCGTTGCGTAGAGGTTGGCGCCATCGATGAAGAGCGCAATCTTGTTGGAAGCTGGTGACATCAAATGGTTCTCACGTTGTTGTTAGCTTTTCTAGCGCAGCGGCTAACGACCGCGCGCACTTTCCAGTTCTGTTGCCTAAAGTTCGGTGAATCGTGCCCCACGACAGTCACCACTGCAATTATGGTGAGGCGAGGGCGAAAAACCTATACTTTTGACATGCAATGAAGAGATTTACTTGTCCTGTACGGCAACCCTGCCGCGTCTGGACGCTCCAGCCCTTCTCGCCCCAAGAGTTGGCGTATCAGAGCCCATTGGGAAGGCAAATCACAATTTAGTCTTGCGAAACGGCCCCGGCCGCTATAACTAGCGCCCATAACCGACATATTGGCCCCATTTAACGGAGCGACAGTCTATGGCGCGCGTCACCGTGGAAGATTGCATTGACAAGGTCGACAACCGGTTCGACCTGGTCCTGCTAGCGGCGCATCGCGCCCGTATGATCTCGTCTGGATCACAACTGACGGTTGATCGCGATAACGACAAAAACCCGGTCGTTTCGCTGCGGGAAATCGCCGATTCCACTATTTCCCCGGAAGACCTCCGCGAGGAACTGGTTCATTCCCTGCAGAAGTTCGTTGAGGTCGACGAGCCTGAGCCCGATACCGTGCCTTTGATCGGCTCGGCCGGTGCCAGCGTGGATGCCGACGACACCGAGGTTGCGGTCGAGCGCATGACCGAGGAAGAGCTCCTCAAGGGCCTTGAAGGCCTGGCGCCGCCGGAAGAGCAGCCCGAAGAGGACGAGTAATCCGGAACCTTCCGGTCCGTCCCGAACTCCCGATCTGCCAAAGGCCCGGACGTCAGTCCGGGCCTTTGCTTTTGTTGACATTTTTGCGGTTACAATGCGTCCTTGGCCGGCGCGGCCGAAAACGGCTGACTTGCCGGGCCGACAGGCCATCGGGTTGGACGTTGGATGGCCGCGGGCCCAAGCGAAATTGAACCGTATCGCGGCCCGCGCGGCGTGTATCGCCGTTCGAAAACGCATTAGATACGTAAACGAGATACGTAACGGCGGGACCCGTCCGGGTCTGGTGGAAGAAGGTAGTGATGTGATGGCGTATTGGCGCCGCAGCTCCCGGCAAATGCAGGCCGCGACCGGCCAGGTCGCGGCTGCGCCGGGGTCGGCTGTGGCGGAGAAGCCGAAATCGCCGCGCTCGCGGATGATGCGGCAATACGATCTGGTCGAGCGCGTCCGCACGTACAATCCGGATACCAACGAAGACCTGCTCAATCGCGCCTATGTCTACGCCATGAAGGCGCATGGCACGCAGACGCGCGCGTCCGGTGATCCCTATTTCTCGCATCCGCTCGAGGTCGCGGCGATCCTGACCAACCTCAAGCTCGACGACGCCACCATCGTCGCGGCGCTGCTGCACGACACCATCGAGGATACCGAGGCGACGCGCGCCGAGATCGACAATATCTTCGGTCACGAGATCGGCGCGCTGGTCGAAGGGCTCACCAAGCTGAAGCGGCTGGAGCTGGTCTCGCGCGAAGCCAAGCAGGCCGAGAATCTGCGCAAGCTCTTGCTGGCGATCGCCGACGACGTCCGCGTTCTCCTGATCAAGCTGGCCGATCGCCTGCATAACATGCGCACGCTGGAATTCGTGCCGCACGCCTCGCGCCGCCGCATTGCCGAGGAGACGCTCGACATCTATGCGCCGCTCGCTGGTCGCATGGGTATGCATGAGATGCGAGAGGAACTGGAGGATCTATCCTTCCACGTGCTCGATCCTGAAGCCTATGCGGTGGTGAAGCAGCGGCTCGACGCGCTTGCCGACCGCAACCGCAACCTCATCGGCGAGATTGAAAGCCAGCTCTCCAAGAACCTGCAGAAGAACGGCATCACTGCGCGCGTCTATGGCCGCCGCAAGCAGCCGTTCTCGATCTGGACCAAAATGGAGCGCAAGTCGGTCGGCTTCGAGCAACTGTCCGACATCTACGGCTTCCGCATTATCCTGAGCGACGCCGAGTCTTGCTACCGCGCGCTCGGCGTGGTGCATACCACCTGGCCGGTGGTGCCGGGGCGTTTCAAGGACTACATCTCGACACCGAAGCAGAACGACTATCGCTCGCTGCACACCACCGTGATCGGCCCCGGCAACCAGCGCGTCGAGCTGCAGATCCGTACCGAGGAAATGAACCGGGTCGCCGAGTTCGGCATCGCCGCGCATGCCTTCTACAAGGACGGCATGGGCTCGCCGACCGAGCGGCTCAAGCACGAATCCAACGCCTTTGCCTGGCTGCGCCATACTATCGGAATTCTCTCCGACAGCGCCAATCCGGAAGAGTTTCTGGAGCACACCAAGCTCGAATTGTTCCACGACCAGGTGTTCTGCTTCACCCCGAAGGGCAAACTGATCGCGCTGCCGCGGCAAGCCAATGTGATCGACTTCGCCTATGCCGTGCATACCGATGTCGGCAACTCGGCAGTCGGCTGCAAGATCAACGGCAAATTCGCGCCGCTGTCGTCCGAATTGCAGAACGGCGACGAGGTCGAGGTGTTGACCTCGCAGGCGCAGTCGGCGCCGCCCTCGGCCTGGGAATCGCTCGCGATCACGGGCAAGGCGCGCGCGGCGATCCGGCGCGCGACCCGCACCGCGGTGCGCGATCAATATGCGGGACTTGGCCGCCGCATCGTCGACCGCCTGTTTGCCCGCGCCAAGATCGAATACGCCGACGACAAGCTGAAGGGTGCATTGCCGCGCCTGGCGCGCGCTTCGATCGAGGACGTGATGGCCTCCGTCGGACGTGGTGAACTGAAGGCCTCCGACGTCGCCCGCGCGATGTACCCGGACTACAAGGAAGAGCGGTTGGTGAAGTACGGGGCGGCCAAGAAGAGCCTCGCGGTGAAATTGAAGCTGAAATCGCCGCCGCATCCGGCGCGCAGCACCTCTGTGATCCCGGTGCGCGGCATCAATTCGGATTTGCCGGTGAAGTTTGCGCCGAACGGCGGTGCGGTTCCGGGCGACCGCATCGTCGGCATCGTCACGCCGGGCGAGGGGATCACGATCTATCCGATCCAGTCGCCGGCGTTGAAGGATTTCGAGGAGGAGCCGGAGCGCTGGCTCGACGTGCGCTGGGATATCGATGAAGCCATGCCGCAGCGTTTCCCGGCGCGGATCCTGGTGCACAACGTCAACGAGCCCGGCAGCCTCGCCCAGGTCGCCACCGTGATCGCCGAGCACGACGGCAATATCGACAATATCAGCATGTCGCGCCGCTCGCCCGATTTCACCGAGCTGACCATCGATCTCGAGGTCTATGACCTCAAGCATCTCAGTGCAATTATCGCTCAGTTGCGTGCCAAGGCCGTCGTTGCCAAGGTCGAGCGCGTCAATGGGTAGCGCTTACGTCCCCAACCCTCATGGTGAGGAGGCGCTCTTGCGCCGTCTCGAACCATGAGGCCCGGCTGGTGGCTCTCATCCTTCGAGACGCGCTTCGCGCTCCTCAGGATGAGGAACTCGCAGTATAGTCGCAACTTGTTCTGAATATCTGCGAGTCCCGAAATGCCGCTTCCCCCAATCCGTCTCGGCGTCAATGTCGACCACGTCGCCACCTTGCGCAACGCGCGGCGCGGCGAGCGGCCGGATCCGGTGCGCGCCGCGCTGCTCGCGATCGAGGCCGGCGCCGACGGCATCACCGCGCATCTGCGTGAAGATCGCCGCCACATCCGCGACACCGACATGGCCCGCCTGAAGGCCGAAATATCAAAACCGCTGAATTTCGAGATGGCGGCAACGGAAGACATGCTGCGGATCTCGCTAGCGACAAAACCCCACGCCGTATGCCTGGTGCCAGAGCGCCGCGAAGAACTTACCACCGAGGGCGGATTGGACGTCGTCGGACAGCACAACGTGCTGGCCCCGTTCATCGCGCGGCTCAACGATGCCGGCATCCGGGTGTCGCTGTTCATCGCCGCCGACCCGCCGCAGATCGAGATGGCGGCCAAGTTGCGCGCGCCCGTGATCGAGATCCACACCGGCGGCTGGTGCGACGCCGTGGTCGACGGCGATGCTGACAAGGCCGAGGCGGAATGGCGGCGAATCGTCGAGGGTGCCGCGTTAGCGCGCGCGGCGGGGCTGGAGGTCCATGCCGGCCACGGCCTCGACTACCAGACCGCGGAGACGATTTCAGCGCTACCCGAGATCGCCGAGCTCAACATCGGCTATTTCATGATGGGGGAGGCCCTGTTCGTCGGCCTTGGCGAGACTGTGCGGCAGATGCGCTCCGCAATGGACCGCGGCCGGCAGAAAGTCGCGGGCCGGCCATGATCATCGGCATCGGTTCCGACCTGGTCGACATTACACGGGTTGCCAAGGTGATCGAGCGCCATGGCGACCGCTTCCTCGACCGCATCTTTACCGACACCGAGCGCGCCAAGGCGGCGCGCCGCGCCAACAGCGAAAAAATGGTGGTCGCGACCTATGCCAAGCGGTTCGCGGCCAAGGAGGCCTGTTCCAAGGCGCTCGGCACCGGCATCCGGCGCGGCGTCTGGTGGCGGGACATGGGGGTGGTGAACATGCCAGGGGGACGGCCGACCATGAAACTCACCGGCGGCGCGCTGGCCCGGCTCGAAGCGCTGACGCCGGAGGGATTCGAGGCGCGAATCGATCTGTCGATCACCGACGACTGGCCGCTGGCGCAGGCGTTCGTCATAATTTCGGCGGTCGCACCCGGCAAATCATGAACCGCGCAGGCGTTTGCGCCGGGGAAGTGGAAAAACTAAAAATCATTGATATATCAATGGATTATGAAGTTTTGACAAGGCGCTTGATTGCGCCCCCACGAACAACCGTCTAAAAACGCCGCCAACGACCTGTTCGAGCCAGGGCCGATTCCGGTTACCGTCGGAATTGGCTCTCAACATCAGTTATCTAGACCATTTTCCTGACGCGAACGTATCTGGCGATTCGCGTGCGGAAAACGTTCTGCCACCGTGCGGGCTGGGGCCCGCGGGAATTGGGAAAGCGATGAGCGTGACATCCGGCACAAAATCTGAAAGCGGCTTGGGTGAAACCATCCGCGTCGTCATCCATGCTCTCCTGATCGCGCTCGTGATCCGCACTTTCCTGTTCCAGCCGTTCAACATCCCCTCGGGATCGATGAAGGCGACGCTGCTGGTCGGCGATTACCTGTTCGTCTCGAAATATTCCTACGGCTACAGCCACTATTCCATTCCATTGTCGCCGCCACTGTTCACGGGCCGCATCTTCGGCTCGGAGCCGAACCGTGGCGACATCGTCGTGTTCCGCCTGCCGAAGGACGACTCCACAGATTACATCAAGCGCGTGATCGGCTTGCCGGGCGACCGCATCCAGATGCGGGAAGGGCTGCTCCACATCAACGACAAGCCGGTCAAGCGCGAGCGGCTTTCGGACTTCATCGGCGAGGACCCCTGCGGCTCCGACGCCACCGCGCGCGTCAAGCGCTGGAAGGAAACGCTGCCGAACGGCGTCAGCTATGAATCGCTCGATTGCGTCGACAACGGTTTCTACGACAACACCAACGTCTACACCGTGCCCCCCGGCCACTTCTTCATGATGGGCGACAACCGCGACAACTCCACCGATAGCCGCGTGCTGTCGGCGGTGGGCTACGTGCCGTTCGAAAACATCGTCGGCCGGGCGCAGATGATCTTCTTCTCCATTGCTGAGGGCGAACACGCCTGGATGTTCTGGCGCTGGCCGACTGCGGTGCGCTGGAATCGCCTATTCACAATTGTGCGATGAACGACGAAACAGCGATCATTCCTGACACATCGGCCTCCGGCGAGCCGGGCCAGCAGGCGGGTGCGCCCCGCGAAGCTGCGCCGAAGAAGAAACGCGGCAAGGCTGGCGCGAAGGCTGCGGTTGCCGCGATCGAGGGGCGCATCGGCTACAAATTTTCCGATCCGGCGCTGCTGACGACCGCCTTTACCCATGTCTCGGCCCTGAAGCCCGCGACCCGACATCGCGCCGACAGTTATCAGCGGCTGGAATTCCTCGGCGACCATGTGCTCGGGTTGATTATCTCCGACATGCTGTATCGCGCCTATCCGAGGGCGGACGAAGGCGAATTGTCCAAACGCCTCGCCGACCTCGTGCGCAAGGAGAGCTGCGCCGACGTCGCCAAGTCGCTGGGGTTGCTCGACGACATCAAGCTCGGCGCGGTGGGCGCAGGGGCGGGCGCGCGCCTGCGCAAGTCCGTTCTCGGCGATATCTGCGAGGCGGTGATCGGGGCGATCTATCTCGACGGCGGCTATGCGGCGGCGTCGCAATTCGTCGAACGCAACTGGCTGGAGCGGATGCGCAAACCGCGCCGGCCGCTGCGCGATCCCAAGACGGTGCTGCAGGAATGGGCCCAGAGCAAGGGCTTGCCGACGCCGGTCTATCGTGAGATCGAGCGCACCGGGCCGCACCACGACCCGCAGTTCCGCGTCGCTGTCGACTTGCCGGGACTGGCGCCCGCCGAAGGCGTCGGCGGCTCCAAGCGTGCAGCCGAGAAGGTCGCAGCCTCCGTGATGATCGAACGCGAAGGCGTCGGCAGCAATGACAGTTGAACCCGCACCCGGCGCGTCCGGCGAGACCCGCTGCGGTTTCGTCGCGCTGATCGGCGCCCCCAACGTCGGCAAGTCTACTCTTGTCAATGCGCTGGTCGGTTCCAAGGTCACCATCGTCTCGCGCAAGGTGCAGACGACGCGTGCGCTGATCCGCGGCATCGTGATCGAGGACAATGCGCAGATCATTCTGGTCGACACGCCCGGCATCTTCTTGCCGAAGCGGCGGCTGGACCGGGCGATGGTGTCGACCGCCTGGAGCGGGGCCCATGATGCCGACCTTGTCTGCGTGCTGCTCGACGCCAAGGCCGGAATCGATGAGGAGGCCGACGCTATCCTGAACAAGCTCGCGACGGTTGCGCACCCGAAAATCCTGGTGCTGAACAAGATCGACCTGATCCCGCGCGAAAAACTGCTGGCGCTGGCGCTGGCCGCCAATGAGCGGATGAAATTCGAGCACACCTTCATGATCTCGGCACTGTCGGGCGATGGCGTTGCCGACCTGCGCAAAACGCTCGCGAAGAGCGTGCCGCCGGGACCGTTTCATTATCCCGAGGACCAGATGTCGGATGCGCCGCTGCGGCATCTGGCGGCGGAAATCACCCGGGAAAAGATCTACCGCCAGCTCCACCAGGAACTGCCGTATCAATCGACCGTTGAGACCGATAGCTGGACCGAGCGCAAGGACAAGTCGGTCCGGATCGAACAGACGATCTTTGTCGAGCGCGAGAGCCAGCGCAAGATCGTGCTCGGCAAGGGCGGCGCCACCATCAAGTCGATCGGCGCGGAGTCGCGGAAGGAGATCGCCGAAATTGTCGGCGTGCCCGTGCACCTGTTCCTGTTCGTCAAGGTGCGCGAGAACTGGGGCGACGACCCCGACCGCTACAGGGAAATGGGGCTGGAATTCCCCAAGGAATAGTGAGGGCTCGTTGAGCTTCGGCGGACAAGTCGTCGCTTTGCTCCCTTGCGCAAACGCTCTGCGTTTGTCGCAGGCAATGACGGGGCTAGAACATGACCCACCAATTACCAAGAACGAGCCCGATGACCCTACCGAGAAACGTGCTGTGGTTTGAGGTTTTGCTGTATCTGTCGCTGACGCTGGATGCGGTGTCGGTGGCGTTCCAGGACCGCACGCCGACCCCGAAGATGACGGAGCAGATGATCAGCGCCGGAACGCTGATGGCGGCCGGCTTTATCCTGCTATTGGTCTATCTCGTCCGGCTCGCCGCCGAGCACCGCAAGAACTGGGCGCGTTGGGTGCTGGCGGCGGTACTGGTGCTATCGGTGATTTCGCTCGTGCAAATGATCGGCGAGAAGGGCATTCAGTTCGACAGCGGCATCGAAGTGATCTCCTGTGCGCTGACTGCGGCGGGGCTGTATTTCTCGTTCACCGGCGATGCGGTCGGCTGGTTCAACGCGTGAGCGCAGGGCCGCGTAGGGTGGGCAAAGGCGCTCGGCGCCGTGCCCACCATCCATCCACTGGCTCCTCGTGAATGGTGGGCACGCTACGCTTTGCCCACCCTACAAGCTGTAAAATCCTCTAAACTCCCGCCCATGGAATGGACCGACGAAGGCATCGTGCTGGGCGTACGGCGGCATGGCGAATCCTCCGCCATCGTCGAGCTCTTGACGCGCGGGCATGGCCGTCATCTCGGCCTGGTGCGCGGCGGTGCCTCCTCGCGGATGCGGCCGCTGCTGCAGCCCGGCAACGGCGTCACCGCCGTGTGGCGGGCGCGGCTCGACGAACATCTCGGCACCTACGCCATCGAGGGCACGCGGCTGCGCGCAGCAACGCTGCTGGCGTCCTCGCATGCGGTCTATGGCGTCACCCATCTGGCCGCGCTGGCGCGGCTGTTGCCGGAACGTGACCCGCATGAGGACATCTACGAGATGCTCGACCGCACGCTGGACGACTTCGACGATGCCGGCGGCGCGGCGGCGCATCTGATCCGGTTCGAGCTCGCGATGCTCGCCGAGCTCGGCTTCGGCCTCGATCTGGAAAACTGCGCCGCGACCGGCGCGACCTCCGATCTGATCTACGTCTCGCCGAAATCCGGCGGCGCCGTCTCGCGGGAGGCCGGCGAGCCCTATCGGGATCGCCTGCTGCGGCTGCCGGCCTTCCTGCGCGAAGGCGAGGGCGGGACGAACAGTTGGTCGGACCAGGACCTGCAGGACGGTTTTCGCCTGACCGGCCTGTTCCTGCTCCGCCACGTGCTGGAGCCGAGCGGGCAGGGCCATTCCGACGCGAGGGACGGGTTCATCAACGCGGTGATGCGGCATCAGGCGCGAATCAGTTCGTCGGCCTGAACCCGCTACCGTAACCCGTCGTCCCTGCGAACGCAGGGACCCATACGCCGCGGCCCATCGATTGAAGCTGTGGCGCCAACCATTTTTCGCCAGAAACACCAGTGGTTATGGGCCATTGCGTGCGCAGGGGCGACGGATGGCGCGTTTCACGTCTTGCCGGATTTATCGGCAGAGTCTAACCCCTCCCCATGGGAAAACGACAGCTACCGCCGGAAGAACCGGCTGAAATCCACGAGGTCATGCTGCGCGATGCGCTGGAAGAGCGCTATCTCGCCTACGCGCTCTCGACCATCATGCATCGCGCCTTGCCGGACGCCCGCGACGGGCTGAAGCCGGTGCACCGGCGCATCCTCTACGGCATGCGCCTGCTCAGGCTCGACCCCGGCACCCCGTTCAAGAAATCGGCAAAAATCGTCGGCGACGTGATGGGCTCGTTCCATCCGCATGGCGACCAGGCGATCTACGACGCCATGGTGCGTCTCGCCCAGGATTTCGCCTCGCGCTACCCGCTGGTCGACGGTCAGGGCAATTTCGGCAATATCGACGGCGATAACCCGGCCGCCTACCGCTACACCGAAGCGCGCATGACCGAGGTCGCGCGGCTGCTCTTGGACGGCATCGACGAGGACGGCGTCGAGTTCCGCGCCAATTACGACGGCCAGAGCAAGGAACCGGTGGTTCTGCCCGGTGGCTTCCCGAACCTGCTCGCCAACGGCGCGCAGGGCATTGCGGTCGGCATGGCCACCTCGATCCCGCCGCACAATGTCGCCGAGCTCTGCGACGCGGCGCTGCACCTGATCGACAAGCCCGAGGCGAAGTCGAAGTCGCTGATGAAATGGGTCAAAGGCCCGGACTTCCCGACCGGCGGCATCATCGTCGATTCCAAGGAAAGCACTACCGAAGCCTACATGACGGGGCGCGGCTCGTTCCGCACCCGCGCCAAATGGACCCAGGAAGAGGGCGCGCGCGGCACCTGGGTGGTCGTCATCACCGAGATCCCGTGGCTGGTGCAGAAATCCCGGTTGGTCGAGAAGATCGCCGAACTGCTCAACGAGAAGAAGCTGCCGCTGGTCGGCGACGTCAGGGATGAATCGGCCGAGGACATTCGCCTCGTGATCGAGCCGAAATCCCGCGCGGTCGATCCGGCGCTGATGATGGAATCGCTGTTCCGGCTCACCGAGCTCGAGAGCAAGATCTCGCTGAACCTCAATGTGCTGATCAAGGGCAAGATCCCCAAGGTGGTGGGGCTTGCCGAGTGCCTGCGCGAATGGCTCGACCATCTGCGCGACGTGCTGGTGCGCCGCTCCAACTATCGCAAGACCCAGATCGAGAACCGCCTCGAAATACTCGGCGGCTACTTGATCGCCTATTTGAACATCGACAAGGTGATCAAGATCATCCGCACCGAGGACGAGCCGAAGCCGGCGCTGATCAAGGCGTTCAAGCTGACGGAGATCCAGGCCGATGCGATCCTCAACATGCGGCTGCGCTCCTTGCGCAAGCTCGAGGAATTCGAGATCCGCACCGAGGACAAGAACCTTCGCAACGAATTGAAGGGCATCAAGTCGCTGCTCGGGTCCGAAGCCGAGCAATGGTCCAAGGTCGGCGAACAGGTTCGGAAGGTGCGCGACATCTTTGGGCCGAAGACGCCGCTCGGCAAGCGCCGCACGCAATTCGCCGACGCGCCCGAGCATGATCTCGCCGCGATCGAGGAAGCCTTTGTCGAGCGCGAGCCGGTGACGGTCGTGATTTCGGAAAAAGGCTGGGTGCGCACGCTGAAGGGCCACGTCGAGGATATCTCGGGCCTTGCCTTCAAGACCGACGACAAGCTCGACCACGCCTTCTTCGCCGAAACCACGTCGAAGCTCCTGCTGTTCGCGACCAACGGCAAGTTCTACTCGCTCGACGTCGCCAAGCTGCCCGGCGGACGCGGCCATGGCGAGCCGATCCGCATGTTCATCGACCTCGAGCAGGACGCTGCGATCGTCTCGCTGTTCGTCAACAAGGGCGAGCGAAAATTCCTGATCGCGAGCAGCGAGGGGCAGGGTTTTGTCGTCAAGGAAGAGGATTGCGTCAGCAATACCCGCAAGGGCAAGCAGGTGCTCAACGTCACCATGCCGAACGAGGCCTGCGCGATTGCGACCGTGCAAGGCGATACCGTGGCCGCGATCGGCACCAACCACAAGATGGTGCTGTTCCCGCTCGACCAGGTGCCGGAGATGGCGCGCGGCCGCGGCGTGCGCCTGCAGAAATATTCCAGCGCCAAGCTGTCAGACGTCGCGGTGTTCGAGTTCAAGGCCGGGCTGACCTGGAAAGATTCTGCCGGCCGCGAGCAGAGCATGAGCGCCAAGGAACTGTCCGACTGGCGCGGCAACCGCGCCGACGCCGGCCGCCTCGCGCACGGCCTGCCGAAGTCGAACAAGTTTTTGCGCGGCGTGGAGTAGGCTCAAAGTAGGGTGGGCAAAGGCGCGCTAAACGCCGTGCCCACCATCTATCAGCACCTCCCTCGCGAATGGTGGGCACGCTTCGCTTTGCCCACCCTACGATCCCGTCTGTAATAGTATTCCCAATTCCGCGCGCTATATAAGTCGCCATCGAAATTCATCGAGGCGGAATGGCGCACGATCACCACCATCACACTCACTCCCACGCGCATGATCATTCCCACGGTCACGCCGGCCACAGCCATGCGCCCGACAATTTCGGCTGGGCGTTCGCCATCGGCGCCACGCTCAACACCGCCTTCGTTATTGCGGAGCTGATCTTCGGCTACGCCGCCAATTCGCTGGCGCTGATCTCTGACGCTGTTCACAATTTGTCCGACGTGATCGCGCTGCTGCTGGCATGGGCCGCCGCGTGGCTGGCGCAGAAGCAGCCCACCCAGCGGCATACTTACGGTTATCGCCGCGCCTCCATCCTGGCGGCGCTGTTCAATGCCGGCCTGCTGCTGGTCGCTGTCGGCGGCATCGTCGTCGAAGCGGTCAACCGGCTGTTTGCGCCCGCCCCGGTTGCAGGCTGGACCGTCGTGCTGGTCGCCGCGCTCGGCGTCGCCATCAATGGTGGCACCGCGCTTCTGTTCATGCGCGGCCGCCACGGCGATCTCAACATTCGCGGCGCCTATCTGCACATGGCGGCCGATGCGGGCGTTTCGCTCGGCGTGGTGGTTGCCGCCGGCATCATCATGCTGACCGGTTGGCTGTGGCTTGATCCCGCGATCAGCCTTGTCATTGCGGTTGTTGTATTCTGGAGCGGATGGGGTCTGGCCCGCGACAGCGTCAATCTCGCGCTCGACGGCGTGCCGCGCGGCATCGAGCTTTCCGATGTGAAGGATTACCTCGGCAGGCTGGACGGCGTCGTTGAGGTACACGACCTCCACGTCTGGGCCATGAGCACCAACGAGACCGCGTTGACGGCGCATCTGGTGCGCCCCGGCGGCAGCGACGATGCTTTCCTGCATCAGGTGTGCGAGGAGCTGTCGCAGCGCTTCAACATCCATCACAGCACGTTGCAGATCGAGGTCGATGCCGCCGTCTGCAAGCTGGCGCCGGCGGAGCGGGTGTAGCGCGTGTAGGATGGGTGGAGCGAAGCGATAGGATGGATAGAACGAAGCGAAACCCATCAATCCCTCCGCGGAGCGATGATGGGTATCGCTTCGCTCCACCCATCCTACGACATGACGGCTGCGCTCACGCCAGCCCCGCAAACCGCAACGCCACGCCCGCCGCGCAGGATCCCGCCAGCACCCAGAGCATGCCGACGTTGAGCCGGAAGATCGCGGTCGCCGCCGCCGCCGCCAGCGCGAACGCTGCGACATCGAGACTTCCCCATACGGGCATGTCGAACGAAAGCCCCAGCGAACGAACCGGGGTGGTCTGCCGGAACAGCGTGTGCAATCCGAACCAGATCGAGAGGTTGAGGATCACGCCGACTACGGCGGCGGTGATCGCGGTCAGCGCACCCGCGAGGCCCTTGTTGCCACGCAGCGTCTCGATATAGGGCGCGCCAAGGAAGATCCAGAGGAAGCAGGGGATGAAGGTGACCCAGGTCGCCAGCAATCCGCCGAGCGTGGCGGCCCACATCGGCGACAGCGTGCCGGGGTCGCGATAGGCGGCCATGAAGCCGACGAACTGCAACACCATGATCAGCGGCCCCGGCGTGGTTTCGGCCATGCCGAGGCCATCAAGCATCTCGCGCGGCTGCAGCCAATGATAATGCTCGACCGCCTGCTGGGCGACATAGGCAAGCACCGCATAGGCGCCGCCGAACGTTACCAGCGCCATCTTGGAAAAGAACAGCGCGATCTGGCTGAACACATTGGCTTGTCCAAGCCCGATCAGCAGCGCGGCCACCGGCGCTACCCACAGCAACAACCATATCGAGCTTACGCGCAGCGCGCGCGCCACGCTGGGGCGGACATGGTCGGGCAGTTCCTCGCCGAGCAGGCTGTCAACCGCCGCGGACTGCTTGCCGTCGCCACCATGTTCGATGGCGGCAAACTCTGGCCGGCCGCTGCGCGCGCCGAAATAGCCGATCACGCCGGCCGCGATGATGATGACCGGGAAGGGAACGTTGAAAAAGAAGATCGCGACAAATGCGATCGCCGCGAGCGCGATCATCACGCGGTTACGTAGGGACCGCTTGCCGACCCGGACGACTGCATGGACCACGATCGCCAGCACTGCAGCCTTCAGCCCGAAGAACAGCGCCTCGATGAAGCCGACATTGCCGTAGGCCGCATAGATGTAGCTCAAGCCCATGATGGCGATGATGCCAGGCAGGATGAACAGCCCGCCCGCCATGATGCCGCCGGCCGTCCGGTGCAGCAGCCAGCCGATATAGGTCGCAAGCTGCTGCGCTTCTGGGCCCGGCAACAGCATGCAGTAGTTCAGCGCATGCAAAAACCGGCCTTCGGAGATCCAGTTCTTTTCCTCGACCAGGATGCGGTGCATCACCGCGATCTGGCCGGCCGGGCCGCCAAAACTCAGTATGGCGACCCGCAGCCAGACCCGGAAAGCCTCGCCGAAGCTGATGCCGTGGCCGGCTTCCCGGCTGGCATCGGCTTCGGCCGCCTTGTTTATCGTCGCTTCCATTACGATTTCGCCTTATTGGTCGGCCAGTTGTGCGTCTCGCCGGTCGCATCGCGGCACCAACGATAGAACGCGTCGTACAGCGTCATGCCCGCTTCAAGCTGTTCGAGATCATCGTCGAACATGCGCGATAGGCCGAGCGAGGCTGCGAGCAGGCCGGGCGCTTCCGGCGACAGATCGAGCCGCCCGGTGTCGGCGCCACGCACCATTGCCGCCAGCCGCAGCAGCGGTGGCGTCGCGAGGCCAAATTCCTCGACCATCACGTCGAACGTGCAGAGCTCGCCGCGATGGCTCCAGAACACGTTCTCGACATCGAACGGCGCGGCGTTGAAGCGCTCGCCGACCGCCAGCACTTCCGGCGGCGTGACGAACAGAAATACCGCGTTGGGATCGACAAACCTGCGGATCAGCCAGGGGCAGGCGATGCGATCGATCTTGGGCCGCGCGCGGGTGACCCAGACGGTGCGGTCCTGCGCATCGCGCGCCGGGAGTTTTGCCGCCGGCACCAGCGGTAGTTTGGCGGCCTTCCAGCCTTCGAAACCGCCTTCCAGCGCTTCGGCCGAGACGTGGAGATGGCGCAGCCAGGCGGCGGTGCCTTGCGCCAGTTTCTGGCCGCGCAGGCAGATGACGATCGCCGAGCGGCCGGAGAATTCCTCGCCCCAATCGGCGGCTTCCTCGTGGTTGCGCCTGACGGCGCCGGGAACCAGCCGCGGATCGGCGGCGAAGTCTTCGTCGGTGCGAACGTCGATCAGGGCCGGCGTGTTCGCCGTGCCGATCAATTTTGAAAGCTTGTCGGGAGATATCGTGGTGTAGGATGACATGGCTGCGCCCTCGTCAAAAGAAACGGGACGCGATACTTGGGCATGTCGCCTCGTGGGGAGATCGCAATATCCCCATGTGGCGAATTAACTGCTTGCCGCTGCCGCTGTCAACCGGATCTCGCCGCTCGTGCTTGCGCCCATCCACAAACGGGCCTAGTCTACGTTCATCGGGGACAAAGCAGGCTCCCCGTCAGACGGCCCATCGTCCAAGCTCTGCGCACACCCGACGTGTCGGGAGGAGCGCACATGGATGGTTCAGGGCCGATATTTTTTTGTTCCATCAGGTCAACATTGCGCGTCGC
This sequence comes from Bradyrhizobium murdochi, assembly GCF_000472965.1. Taxonomy (GTDB): domain Bacteria; phylum Pseudomonadota; class Alphaproteobacteria; order Rhizobiales; family Xanthobacteraceae; genus Bradyrhizobium; species Bradyrhizobium murdochi. The sequence goes on from NZ_AXAU01000001.1 coordinate 245,715, forward strand.
GCTCGGTGCGGCCGCGCTGGCATGCGCTGGGCTTCCGGCATCCGCGGCAGGAGAAGCCATCATGATTGCGATCGACCGTATGACTTTAGGTTCCCCGCCGGCCGGATTCTCATTTGCGCGAACCGGCCAGGGCGCGCAGGGCGAATGGAGCGTCGTCGCCGATCCCACTGCCAAAGCGGGCCGCGCCGTCGAGCAGCAGAGCAAGGACCGCACCGACTATCGCTTTCCGCTCGCCATACATGAGAGCTTTTCGGCGAAGAATCTCGTCATGCAAGTCCGCTTTAAAGCCGTCGCGGGCAGGATCGACCGGGCCGGCGGCATTGTCGTGCGGCTTATGGACCCCGACAATTACTACGTCGCCCGCGCCAACGCGCTTGAGCACAATGTCCGCTTTTATCGGGTCGTCGCCGGTCGGCGGCAGCAGCTCGGTACATCAAACATTCGCGTGACATCGAATGAATGGCACACCCTCACGCTGCGGGCCGAAGGCGACCGGTTCACGGTGAGCTATGACGGAGCGGTGCTGTTCGAGGTGAAGGACGATACGTTCAGGGATGCAGGCGGTGTTGCGCTATGGACCAAGGCCGACAGTGTGACGCGCTTCGATCAGGTAACGATCACCTCTTTGCCGTGAGGACGCGGAATGACAAGCATTGCGACCGAACCGAACGCTTCGATCGGAAACGCGCTGATCCGGCTGCTTTATGTCGCTCGCGGCCTGCGCGGCTTCGGCGATGGCTTTGCCGTCATCATATTGCCGGCCTACATGACCGCGCTGGGCTACGATGCTATCGCCGTCGGTATCGTCGCGACAGCGTCGCTGCTGGGAACGGCGCTGCTGACACTGATCACGGGCTGGATCGCGCCGCGCCATGACCTACGGCCGCTGCTGATCGCGGGCGCCAGCCTGATGGCCGCCACCGGCGTCGCCTTTCCCGCCGTCGAGCATTTTGTGCTGATCGCGCTGGTCGCATTCATCGGTACGATCAACGCTTCCGGCGGCGATCTCGGCGTGCTGGTGCCGCTCGAGCATGCGGTGCTGGCGCACAGTGTCACCGATGAGCGCCGCACGCAGGTGTTTGCGCGCTACAGCCTGATCGGCGCGCTCTGCACCGCTGCGGGTTCGCTTGCGGCCTCGCTGCCGGACGTCCTCGTCACCGGCGGCAGCACGCAACTCGCCGCATTCCGCCTGATGTTCTACGTCTATGCCGCGCTCGGCATCGCCTGTGCGGCGCTCTATCGCTACGTGCCGCATCAGCGCGGCGAGGAGCGGGCGCCGCAGGCGCCGCTCGGGCCGTCGAGGGGCACCGTCTACAAGCTCGCGGCGCTGTTCAGCATCGATTCCTTTGCCGGCGGCTTCGTCGCGCAATCCTTGCTGGTGCTGTGGCTATTCGAGCGTTTCGATCTGTCATTGTCCGCGGCCGGATTGTTTTTCTTCTGGTCGAGCACGCTGAGCGCCTTTTCCTATCCGGTGGCCGCCTGGATCGCCAAGCGGATCGGGCTCGTCAACACCATGGTGTTCACGCATATTCCCTCCAGCATCTTCCTGATCCTGGCGGCGTTTGCGCCGAATCTTTACGTCGCGCTAGGCTTGCTGCTGTTGCGCTCCGCGCTGTCGCAGATGGACGTGCCGACCCGCACCTCCTACGTCATGGCCGTGGTGATGCCGGCCGAGCGGCCCGCCGCCGCTAGCATCACCGCCGTGCCGCGCAGCCTCGCATCTGCCGTCAGCCCGGCGATCTCAGGCGCGCTCTTGATGACGTCGTTTACGGGGTTGCCGCTGGTGGTTTGCGGCACGCTCAAGATCGCCTACGACCTGGCGCTCTTATTCTCGTTCCGCCATATCAAGCCGCCGGAGGAACAGGGGCATTAGCGCGCTCTCACGTAACGCGGAGACCGGCACGTCAACGCGGTGCGCGGGACTACCAGGGCGATCGCCGCCCGTCGGGCAGGGGGTCCATCACGCGTCGCTCATCCCGGACATGCGACCATTGCGCCAGCTTGATCTCCGGCGTTTCGGGCGTGTTGCCCCCTTCCGAGTCAAAGGCAAGTTTCTGGCTTGCCTGCACCTGGTATTTGGCGGCTTGCGCCAGCCAATACCATTTCTTGTCGGGTTCATTCAGCGCGCGTTGACGGCACTCGGCTTCCAATTCGCGTAAGCGGATCGCTTCCTTCATAATCACTTCCAGAGCCTGGAGGCTCCAACCTGCCGGAGCCTCGAAACCACCGGAAACCCGGGGGTTCCGGTTAGCCTCTCATGACAAAAACTTCTTGACGGTAAGCTATGCCGGTTCGACGCAATTGATTGAAATTTAGGAACGGATTGAAGCGATAATTCGCGGATCTGGTCGGGGTGCACTTCCAATTCGTGGCCAGATTGGCACGAATGCCGCCTGCCGGCGCCGGCCACGGCGCCGCCCTTGTTCTCGTTCCGCCGCATCAAGCCGCCAAAGGAAGCTTGATGTCCGCGCTCAGTGCTGCGCGACCGCCGTCTTGTCGAGCGCGGCACGGACGTTGCGTGCCAGCTTCAGGGCGTCGTCGTTGGCCCAGAAATGAACGAAGAACATCCGCGGCTCTTCTGCGAGCATGTGGCTGTGGATCGCGGTGACCTCGATATCGCCGGCGCGAAGCGTCCGAATCAAGGGATTGACCTCGTTGCCGGTTACGAGGAAGTCGCCGGTGATGGCGGCCTTGCCGCCGCCGGTCGGCTGAAAGTTGATGGCGTTGGCGCCGCCGAGCGGCGTGTTGACCTGCATTCCGCCTTCCTTGGCCGGATCACGCCTCGGAATGCCGTACTGGTAGACACCGCCAGTCGCCGTGCCCTTGGCGCCCATCGCCTCGTCGAGCTTTGCGGTGTCGAGATCAATCGCAGGCGCAGCGGCGGCAGTGGTGGCCGGCGGATCGAACGGCGTCTTGCTTGCCGAAGAAAGCGCGGTGCGGATCGCGGTCGCCATTTTCTCAGGGTCGCCGTGCCCGGCCACATGCATGTAGAAGGTCGCGGGAGAGGCGCGGAGAATATGATTGTGGATGGCGGTAATATCCAATCCGCTGTCCAGCAGCTTCGTCATGACGGGGGTAATCTCGGTCTCGAGCAACACCAGATCGCCCATCAGCATGGCCTCTCCGTGCATGGGGGCGAAGGCGACCCAGCCTCCGAGCGCCAATGCTGGCTTGATCGCGACGCCGTCCAGCGTGACGTGCAGATCTGATCGCGGCAGCCCGTAACGATGCACTTCACCGCTTACCGTGGCGGTCTTGCCGAGAGCGGCATCCACCTTCTTCCAGTCGATAGCATCGGCGCGGGTGGCATCCGACAGCAGCAATGCAGCACCGAGCGCGAGTAATATGAGCCGATGTTTCATGGCGTTCTCCTTCTTGCGCGAGCCCCAAAGATCGACCGGATAGCGCGCAGCATCCCGCAAGGCGTGATGCAGCGCGGCCGAGTGTCGGGGTATGGATGAGAGAATTTTGGGCATGCGTATGCGCCTCCGGAGAACCGGGACGCGATACTTGGGCATGTCGCCTCGTGGGGGGATCGCAAAACCCCCATGGCCGCATTCAGCCACACTGACGCGGAGTGTCAACGCGGTCACGCGCTGACATCAGCAGACTCACGCTCAATTGACCAGACGCGATCGAGCCGCTTTTCGCTCCCCGCTGCTATCAGATGATCAGCACCGCACCCGAGACCAGCAGCAATACCAGCACCACGTTCCGGAACGCCGCCTCATCCAGCCGGCCGTACAGCTTGAGCCCGGCCCAGGTGCCGGCGAACAAGGCTGGCAGTCCGATCAGAAACAGTTTGATCGTGTCAGGCGTGATCGCGCCCCTGGCTCCGATCCACAGGGCGCTCATGGCGAAGATCGCAACGGCCACCGGCTGAAACACCGTGCGCTGCACGTCCTTGGGCCAGCCGCGCAGGCCGCACCAGATCGTCACCAAAATTCCGGCAAGCCCGGTGATGCCGCCGAGCACGCCGTTGAGGAAACCGACGGCGGCGTCGGCCGCGGCGCCGCCCGCTTTCACCGCAGGGAGGGCCGGTCGCAGCAGCGCGTAGAGGCTGTAGAGCACGAGGAACGCGCCGACGCCCGCGCGCACATGGGCAGGGTTCGCCCAGGTCAGGACGCCGACGCCGACGGGAACGCCGAGTGCGGCGCCGGCCACGAACGGCCAGAGCCTTCGCCAATCAAGCGCGCCGCGCAGCTTCCAGACCGAATAGCCCTGCACGAGCAGCCCGAACGCAATGATCAGCGTCGCCGTTTGCAGCGGCGTGAGGATGTAGAGCCAGATCGCGGAGACGACGAGGCCGAAGGCGAAGCCGGAGAGACCCGCGACCAGCGCGCCGACGAAGGTCGCTAGAAAAAACAGCGACAGTTCGAGCGTCGTTCCATCCATGTGCCCGCTCCATACCAAAGCGAGCAGCGCTTGAATGGCTTCGCCATTTAACGGGGAGGCTGCGATTTCCCCGCAAGCAAGCTAAGCCCGTCGTGGCATCGCGCGCAAGACGAGAGATCGACATGGGCTGCTGACAGTTGCCGCCATTTGCGTGCCGTTCGCGCGGCGCAAGACAAAAAGGTTCATCTCAGCGTAGTCGAGCCTCGCGTGCGCGATTTCCCGCACCATATGATCCGCGCGAGAGACGCGGGCGACAGGGGGCGGCGTTGGGTGAATGGATCGGGGTCGCAATCGCGCTGATCTCGAGCAGCCTCGGCGGCAGCGCCGCGGCGATCACGCGCTATCTCGCCGGCAACACCGATCCGATCACGCTTGCGATCCTGCGATGGGGCATCGGCTTCTGCTGCGTGCTGCCGGCGGCGCTGCTCATGAAGGCGCGATGGCCGAAGCGCGCGGACTGGCCCGCCGTCGCCGCCCTCGGCTTCTGCTTCTTCGGCGTGTTTTTCGTTCTCTACAATATTGCTATGACGTTCACGACCGCGGCGCGCGCCTCGCTCGCGCTGGCGACGCTGCCGCTGCACACCATGGTGGTCGGTGCTCTGCTCGGCATCGAGCCGCTGACGAAGCGGAAGTCGATCGGGGTCTGCATCGCGGTGCTGGGTGTCGTCGCCGCACTCGCAACGGGATTGTCGGCCGCGCCGGAAGGCGCGTGGCGCGGCGAACTGATCATGACCGGCGCCGTTCTGTGCATGGCGTTCTACAATGTCTGGTCCCGGCCGTTCATCCAGCGATCCAGCGCGCTCGGTTTCCTCACCGTGGGCATGGGCACCGGCGCGGCGGCACTGATCCTGGTCGGATCGTTGACCGGCAGCGTCGCATCGCTCGGCCAGTTCGGAGCGCCGCAATGGATCGCGGGACTCTATCTCGGCGTCGCTGGTGGCGCGCTCGCCTTCATTCTGTGGGTGTTGGCGCTGGAGCGGGCGTCGCCGACGCGCGTGGCCAACACCATGACGGTCAACCCGGTTGCCGCCGGCCTGCTTGCCACCCAGCTCGTCGGCGAGCCGATCACGCTTAACCTGATTGTCGGGCTGATCGCCGTGTTTGCGGGCATATGGATCGCGACGTCGGAGATCAGGAAGCCGTAGACTCACGTCTCAACTGGCAGCCTCGGCGATCCTTGCGCAGCAGGAACAGCGCCAGCAGCGCCGAGATGCTGAGTGCCGAGGATACGAGCAGCACTCGCGCGCCCATGACCTCGATCAATAGGCCGAACAGCAGGGGGGCTGCGGCCTGCGCCATCCGCGCCGGTGCGCCGATGATGCCGAGGCGATAGCCGTAATTCTCCGGGCCGAAAACCGCGAGCGGCAGCGTGCCGCGTGCAATGGTCAGGATGCCATTGCCGGAGCCGTGGAACAGCGCGAACACGCTGGCCGCGCCGCCGCCGGCCAGGCCGAGGATGGCGGCGCCGATCGGGTGGGTGATGCAGGCAAGCCTGGTCGAGACCAGCGGATGATAGCGGCTGAGAAACCCCGCCTCGAAGATCCTCGCGGCCACCTGCGCCGGGCCGATCAGTGCGCCGGCGAACACCGCCTGCGCGGTGGTCGCGCCGGCTGCTTCCATGATGCGCGGCAGATGCGCCGCCATCGCGCCGGTGACGGTCCAGGCGGCTGCGAACACGAAGGCGAGCACGATCATGGTGCGGTCGATCGGGATATGCGGCTTGACGGCTGCCGCCACCGCCGCCTTCGCGCCTTTCACGGCCGGCAGCATCAGGAGGTTGAGCGGCAGGCCGATCAGAATGTGCGCCGCCGCCCAGGCAAAGCAGGTGTTGCGCCAGCCGATGGTCTCCAGCCCCCATGCGGAGAGCGGCCATCCCACGGTCGAGGCAAAGCCGGCGAGCAGCGTGATGCCGGTGATTGAGCGCCGTGCGGCGTCGCCGTAGATGCGGCCGAGCGCGGCGAAGGCGGCGTCATAAAGGCCGGCGCCCATGCCGACGCCGAGCAGCAGCCAGGCGATGACGAGCATGGGGATGGATGATGTGAAGCCGAGCAGCGCCAGCCCGGCCGCCAGCACCAGATTGGATAACGACAGCACGGAGCGGCCGCCGACCAGGTCGATCTGCCGTCCGACACGCGGGCCGATCAGGGCCGAAATCACCAGCGAGGCGGAGAAAGCGGTAAATATCCAGGTCGAGGATATGCCGAGATCGCGCGCGATGGGGTCAGCGAGGATCGCCGGCAGATAGTAGCTCGAAGCCCAGGCAAGGGTCTGGGTCGTGCCGAGGGCGAGAATGATGGGAAGCTGGTTCACGACTGGACCGTTCCCCTTCTAGACCACAGCAGCGCCAGCGGCCCGAGCGGGATGCCCGCTGCCAGCACCGCGAACGCCACCATCGATGCCGAGCCATCTTGCGGCCCGCCGGTCGCATCCAGCGCGACGCCGAACTGGCCCACGCACATCGCAACGATGACGGATCGGCCTTCCAGCGAAATTCTATTCACTCCTCATGCCGAGGACGCGCAACCACATCCCGACTTGCCTTGTTGCTTTGCTTTTTCATCCGCGACGCAACATGCGTCAACATCCGATATTGCGGGGCCGCCACAGCAATTGCTGGCATCTGGCAGCGAGCGGCTGCAGACGCCGGTCTCGGGCAGCACCAGTTCGACCCGCTCTGCGGCAGCTCGGTCGCCGGCGATGTCGGCCGCGATCGAGCGCACCTGTTCGTACCCGGTGACCATCAGGAAGGTCGGTGCGCGGCCGTAAGCTTTCATGCCGGCGAAATAGAAGCCCGGCTCGTCCTGCGCCAGCTCGCGGGCGCCGTGCGGCCGCACCGTGCCGCAGCTATGCTCGTTCGGATCGATCAGCGGCGCCAGCGCAATCGGACATTCGATCGCAGGATCAAGCCGGATGCGCAACTCGCGCACGAAATCGAGATCGGGGCGGAAACCCGTCGCGACGATCAGTTGATCGACCACGGCCTGCCGGGCGTTGCAGCCGGACAGGGCGCCGACGACGAGGCCAGGGCCGTCGGCTACGAGATGCGAAACGCGAAATTCGCTTTCGACCTTGATGCTGCCTGCCGTCACCAATGCGGCAAAGGCCGCGCCCAATTGACCGCGAGCCACCAGTTTGTCGTTCACCCCGCCGCCGAAAGCCTTGGCCAGATCGCTGCCGCGCAGCAGCCAGATCGGCCGGGTGCCCGGCGCCTGGTCCGCAAGCTTCGCCAGATCGATCAGCGTGCCGATCGCCGAATGCCCCGCGCCCAGCACCGCGACGGTCTTGCCGGCATAGCGCGTGCGTTCCTTACCCAGGACGTCGGGCATCCCATAGGCGATCTTGTCGGAGGTATCAGCCTCGCCGATGGCGGAAAGGCCGTTGGCGCCTGCCGGGTTCGGCGAATGCCAGGTGCCGGAAGCGTCGATGACCGCATCGGCCTTGACGACTTTCGGACCTTGTCCGTTCTGGTAGCGAATTTCGAACGGCGCCTTTTCCCTGCCTTTCGACTTCATCTTGTCGAAGCCGGCCCGGCTGATCGCGGTGACGCGGCTCGACGTCTGGATATGAGGCCTGAGCGCCGAGTGGACCGCAAGCGGTTCGAGATAGCGCTCCACCATCTCCATACCAGTCGGATACTGATCCGGTTCGGGAGAATTCCATCCCGTTGCCGCCAGCAGCCGCGTCGCCGCCTTGTCGACATTGTATTCCCAGGGCGAGAACAGTTGGACGTGGCCCCATTGCCGCATGGCGTGGCCGACCTTGTCGCCGGCTTCCAGCACGATCGGCTGCAACCCGCGCTCCAGCACATGGGCGGCGGCGGCAAGGCCGACCGGCCCGGCGCCGATGATCGCAACAGTTCTGGTTTCACCCATAGCGTTCTCCCATAAAGCTAGAAATATCGAAATAGCGTCGAAAGAAACGCAGCGCGCTAAGCCGCGGTCTTGGCATTGGTCTTGGCATTGATTTTGGCGTCGGCGGTTTCGGCGCTTTCCGTGCAGCATTCGGCGACCAAGAAACCCACCAGCTCCCGCATCACTTCGTAGTTGGCGTGGCAGATCAGCGTGGTCGCATCGCGCACTTGGGTGACGAGGCCGACCACCACCAGCGCCTTGATATGGTGGGAGAGGGTCGAGGGAGCGATTTTCAGTTTCTCTTGCAGGCGGCCGACGGCAAGTCCGGCGCCGCCGGCACGGATCAGCGCACGATATATCTTGAGCCGGGTCGGATTGCCCAGCGCTTCCAGATGGGCGGCGGCGTCATCGAGTTTCATGACTGCACGATGACACGGCTATCACGGCTCGTCAACGGTATTTCCAGAAATATCGAAACAGCGGGCGCCTGCAGCGGCGACAGTAAAAGTTGACATGCCGTGATATATCGATAAGTCTGGATATATGGAATCCGAACAAGCCATTTTGGCGCTGGCGGCGCTGGCGCAATCGACCAGGCTCGACGTGTTTCGGCTGTTGGCGAAACACGAGCCGGAGGGATTGCCTGCAGGTGACATCGCCAAGGCGCTCGCCGTGCCGCAGAACACCATGTCGTCGCATCTGGCGATCTTGTCGCGTGCGGGGCTGGTGACAGCGCGCCGCTTCAGCCGCTCGATTGTCTACCGCGCCGATCTGAAGGCCTTTCAGTCCGTGGTGCTGTTCATGCTCAGGGATTGTTGCCACGGGCGGCCCGAAATCTGCGGTCCATTGATTGAAGACCTCACGCCTTGCTGCACCCCGAAGCCGAGGAGGAAAGCGCATGTCTGAACGCATCTACAATGTACTCTTCCTGTGCACCGGAAACACCGCCCGTTCGATCCTGGCGGAATCGATCCTGCGCAAGGACGGCCGCCGCAATTTTCGCGCCTTCTCCGCCGGCAGCCAGCCGAAGGGGACGGTCAATCCGTTCGCGATCAAGGTTCTCAACCGCCTTGACTACCCCACGGACGATTTGCGCTCCAAGAGCTGGGAAGAGTTCGCGCGGTCCGATGCTCCCGTGATGGATTTCGTCTTTACGGTCTGCGACAACGCAGCCGGCGAATCCTGCCCGGTCTGGCCGGGACAGCCGATGACGGCACATTGGGGCATCGAGGATCCCGCCGCCGTCGAGGGCACCGATATCGAGAAGGAAGCCGCGTTCGTCGAGGCTTTCCGCTATCTCAAGAATCGAATTGGCGCCTTTGCGAGCTTGCCGCTCGCAAGCATTGACAAGTTGTCGCTCGGGACCAAGCTGCGCGACATCGGCCGCAGCGACGGCGCGACCTCAGGCCATGAGAAGGCGAGCTGATGTCTGACTTCGATCTGCCACGCCGGCTCGCTGCCGAAGCGCTCGGGACCGCATTGTTGGTCGCTACCGTGGTCGGCTCCGGGATCATGGCCGAGACCTTGACCAAGGACGTGGCACTGGCGCTGCTCGGCAATACGTTGCCGACCGGTGCCATCCTGGTCGTCCTCATCACCATTCTCGGTCCCATTTCCGGGGCCCATTTCAATCCGGCGGTATCGCTGGTCTTTGCGATCAGGCGCGAGCTGACGCCGCGCGAGGCGCTGCTCTACATCGCTGCGCAAATCGCCGGCGGGATTGCCGGAACCATGCTGGCGCATGCGATGTTCGCGCTGCCGCTGCTCGATGCTTCGCTGAAAATGCGAACCGGCGGTGCGCAATGGCTCGCCGAAGCCGTCGCCGCGTTCGGCCTGGTTGCGACCATTCTGGCCGGTATCCGGTTCAACCGCGCCGCGGTGCCGTGGCTGGTCGGCCTCTACATCACGGCGGCTTACTGGTTCACGGCGTCGACGTCGTTCGCCAATCCCGCCGTTGCCATTGCGCGCTCGCTGACCAACACGTTTTCGGGCATTCGCCCCACAGATCTTCCGGGCTTCATCGCGGCGGAAACCTGCGGCGCCATCATCGCGTTGATCTTCATGGGCTGGCTGCTTCGTGAAGGCGACAAGACGCCCGCAGTGTTGAAGGAGGCGCAACCATGAGCGTCACGATCTACCACAACCCCGCCTGCGGCACCTCGCGCAACACGCTGGCGATGATCCGGCAGAGCGGCGAGGAGCCCGAGGTGATCGAGTATCTGAAGACGCCGCCGAGCCGCGCCCGGTTGGTCGAATTGATTGCCGCGCTCGGAATTTCGCCGCGCGAGCTGTTGCGCGAAAAAGGCACGCCCTATGCCGAGCTTGGCCTGGCCGATCCGAAATGGAGCGATGACGAGCTGATCGACTTCATGTTGGCGCATCCGATCCTGATCAATCGACCAATTGTTGTGACGCCAAAGGGCGTCCGGCTGTGCCGGCCCTCGGAGCTGGTGCTCGATTTGCTCGATAATCCGGTCGAATCCTTCGTCAAGGAAGACGGCGAGGCAGTCACGCGCGCGAAGTCGTAAGACCCGTGTCCCGGACGCGGTGCAGCGTGCAACGCTGCTCCGCAGAGCCGGGACCCATGAAGCCGGAAGCGTGGACCCCGGATCAGCAGCGCACCGCCATAGCGCGTCGAAGACGCGCGTGAACGCGCTTATGGCGCTGCGCGGCGTCCGGGAACGCAAGTGGCGGCTAGCCTTCTGCGGACGTCTAGCCTTTCACTCGCCCCGATTGCACGGCATAATGGCTGCATGGAGCTCACCCCCCGTCTGCGCCTGATGAACTGGCTGGTCGGCCAGGGCCTCACCGGCCTGCCTCAAAACGACCTGATCCGCGGTTTCTGCGAACGCTGCTGTGCCGAGGGGCTTGGCCTGTCGCGCGGCATGGTCTTCATCGACACGCTGCACCCGATTTTCGAAGGCCGCGGCTTTCGCTGGAACGACGCCGAGACCAACGAAAGCGACGCGTTCGAATATGGCTCGACCAACGAGGGCGAAGCCGCGGAGGCCTGGCGGAGTTCGATCTTCTACTACATGCTCCAGAACGGCCATGAAGAGCTGCCGCTCGACCTCGCCAAGCGCGCCTCCTACAACTTCAAATTCATGGGCGAGCTCGCCGAGAAAGGCCACAAGCATCTGGTGGCCTATGTGCACCAGTTCGGCGAGGCCGGCACCATGGGGCAGATGGACTGCGTCTATTCCTATTGGGTGACACGGCGCGACGAGGGGTTTGGCGCGCACGGACTCGCTGCGCTCCGCGACCTCGTGCCGGTGCTGGGGCTGGCGATCAAATCCGCAGCGCAGGCCGACATCACCAAGACGCTGGGCCGGGTCTATCTCGGTCGCGACACCGCCGAGCAGGTGCTGCGCGGCCGCATCACGCGCGGCGTCACCGAGCGGATCAACACGGTGCTGTGGTTCTCCGACCTGCGCGGCTCGACGGCGATCAGCGAGAGCATCGATCCCGGCGAGATCATCCCGTTCCTCAACGATTATGCGCAGGCCTCGATCGACGCCATTCATGATGCCGGCGGCGAGGTGATGAAGCTGATCGGCGACGGCGTGCTGGCGATGTTCACCCATGAGAACATGGCGAAGGCAAACCGCGCAGCGCTGCGCGCTGAACATCGCTTCCGCCGCAACATGAGGACGCTGAATGCCCGCCGCACGGCCGAGAACCGGCCGGTCACGTCAGCACATGTCGGCCTGCATGTCGGCGAGGTCTTTTACGGCAATATCGGCAGCGACGACCGGCTCGACTTCACGGTGGTGGGACCTGCCGTCAACGAAGTCAGCCGCATCGCCTCGATGTGCCGCTCGGTCGACCGCGAATTGCTGATGTCGTCGGCGTTCCGCGGAGGTCTCGATGCCGCGGGGCGAAACTATCTGGTGTCGACCGGCCGCTACGCGCTGCGCGGCATCGGCCGCGCGCAGGATCTTTACACGCTCGATCCGGATATTGCCGCGGATGAGGTGGTGGGTGGGAAATACGAGCGGTATCTGGCGTCCTAACTTGGTCTCGCTCGCCGTGTGTAAAGCGCGACGGCAAGCAGCGAGAATACCACCAGCACGACGCCAAGCGCGAACAGCGCGTTGGGAGAAATCGTCGCCGCGAGCCAGACGCCGATCGCGGCCGTCATCATCTGCGAGAAGCCGATGAGCGCCGATGCCGCGCCCGCTTTGTCGCCGAACGGGGACAGCGCCTGCGCCGTGCCTAACGGGCTGACGATGCCCATGCCGAGCAGGAACACGCTCATGGCCGCAAGAAACGGCAGGAAGGAAGGCGTGTATAGCGAGACCAGCAGCATCGCGAGGCTGCCGGCGGCGGCGGCGAACAGTCCGCCCCGGATCGAACGATCGAGCCCATAGCGTGGCGCCAGCCGGGTCGCGAGCATGCCGGCGGCGAACACGATCAGCACCGTGCCCGCAAAGAACAGGCCGAGTTGAATCGGCGTAAAATGCATCGCTTCGATCAGCACGCGGGGCGCGGCGGAGAAAATCGAGAACAGCGCGCCCAGAATCAGGCTGACGGTTGCCGCCGGTACCACGAAGCGGCGGTCGCGGAGCAGGGCGAGGTAGGTTTTTGCAATCGCCTGCGGATCGAGCGGGGTGCGTGTTGCGAGGTGGGTCTCGCCAAACACCATGCCGTAGGCGAGGGCGCCGAGACCGGCGAAAGCCGCAAGGAATGCGAATTCGGAGCGCCAGCCGAAAGCGTGGTCGAGCGCGCCGCCGAGCAGCGGCGAGAAGCCCGGCGCTGCCGACATTGCGATCATGATCAGCGCCATCGCGCGGGCGAGGGCCGCGCCGGAAAACAGGTCGCGGGCAATGGCGCGGGACAACACCGAAGTTGCGCAGGCGCCCGCCGCCTGGATGACACGGCCAATGAGCAGGCTCGGCAAATCATTGGCGAGGCCGCACCAGACGCTGCCGGCGAAGAAGATTGCAAATCCGGCCAAGACCGGCCAACGGCGGCCATAGCGGTCCGAGATCGGCCCGACCACGAGCTGGCCGACCGCGAACGCCGCAAGGAAGACCGTGATCGCTGCGGTGACCGCCGCGCTCGTGACGTTGAGCGACGCCGCCATCTGCGGCAGCGATGGTAGCAGGATGTTGGTGGCGAGCGTTCCCGTGGCGGCGAGGCCCGCCAGAACAGCGATCTGTAGGACAGTGGAAGAGGCTTCCGAACGAGGGCGGGTGTCGATTGCTGCAGTCTGGTCGGCCATGAGGGTTCCTGCTTTGATATGAGATGATGTATATCATATAAAGTAGGATAAGGAAGCGGCAATGAGCCTCAGATGGAATTGGAAGAAAGTGCTCGAAAAGACCGTCATTGCGACCCAACGGGTCGCGCGCATGCGCGCCCGATGACAGGCTCCGCGAAGCAATCGATCGTGCCGCGGAGAGAATGAATTGCTTGCGTCGTCGTTGCTCGCAACGACAGTTTTGATTGGTGCCTGCAGCCGAAGTCTCGGTGAATATGATCGGCGTTCAGCAGGCCGCCGGCGATATCAAGGCGGCTTAACGGTCCCGTGCCCGGACGCTGCGCAGCACGAAGTGATGCGCTGCAGGGCCGGGGCCTACCTTTCTGCGGCGTGGGTCCCGGCTCTGCGGTGCACCGCTGAAGAAGCGCTGCACCGCGTCCGGGACACGAGCACTACTTGCTCGGCTAACATGCCGGCTCGCCCACCATGTCCGGCTGTCGCGCCAGCGAGACTGCGGGCGAGAGCAGGATCACCAGCGCCTGCGCGGCGAAGATGGCGGCTGCCAGATAGAGGCAGGCTTCTGCGCCATAGAGGCCGCCGACGATGGCGCCCAGCGCCGAGCCGAGCGGGCGGGCGCCGTAGCTCATGATGTTGATGGCGGAGACGCGCCCGAGCAGCGACGGCGGGGTCACCGATTGACGCAGCGTCGTGGTCGAGATCACCCACAGGATCGGGCCGGCACCGAGCAGGAAGAAGCTCAGCCCCGCGAGCCACGGCGCCGGCACGATCGTCGTCAGCGCCATCACGGCGGCGGCGACGAAACCGGTGACGGGGCCAAGCCCGATCACGGTGCCGAAGGCGAGGCGTTTCATCACTCGCGTGGCAGACAGTGCGCCTGCCACCATGCCGACGCCGTACATCGCGAGCGTCACGCCGACGCCGGTGGCTGATAGTCCGAGATGGCGAACAGCGTAGGGCACGAACACGGCCAGCAGCAGGAACGACGCCGTGTTGAAGATGAACTGCGTGATGAACACGGGCCGCAGCAGCGCGTGATGCAACACGAACGCGGCGCCTTCCCTGATCTCCTGCAGGGGATGGCGGCGCGGCGCAGGCGCGCGCGCCGGTTCGTAAATGCCCGACAGCAGCACGACGGCCATCACCGACAATGCGGCGGCAAAGCCGAAGGCAGGCGCAGCGCCGACCCATCCGACCAGCACGCCGCCGAGCGCGGGGCCGCTGGCAAACGCCACCGTGCGCGCCAGTTCGATCCGCGCGTTCGCCGCGGGCAATTGCTCCGAATTGACCAGCGATGGCACCAAAGCGGGCGCGGCGACGCTGTAGGCCACGGTGCCGCATACGGCGACGAAGCCGAGTAGCGAGAGCAGCGGCAGCGTGATTGCGCCGAGCCAGATCAGCAGCAGCGTCGCCGCAAGCGCGGCCGCCCGCAGCGCTTCGGAGGCCGCCATCACCCAGCGCCGCGAGATGCGGTCGGCAAGGAGACCGGCGGGAATCGCAAACAGGATGAAGGGCAGCGTCAGCGCGGTCTGCAACAGGCCCGTCTGGCCTTCGCCTGTGCCAAGCAGCAGCACCGCAACGATCGGCGCTGCGGCCAGCGCGATCTGCTCGGCCGATTGCGCAGCGAGGTTCGACCAGGCCAGACGGTTGAACGTCGCGGGCAGGCGAGGGGTCGGGTCGGGTGACATGGCAGTATTCCCTTAGATTCGATCTGACCCATTGTCTGGTCCAAGGACGATCCAACCCACCCGTTTCCCGACAAGCTTTTGCTAATAAAAACGCGTCGGAAGCACACAGTCCCCCGCGACAGAAATCGCCGCGCGTGGGCACCGCAAGGCGTTGCGCTGGTGTCGTCCGGCATCGCAAGCGGCGCGGACGAATTGACAATTTGGGCCATTTTATGCGCAGTGGCAGGTGGCGCGACTTCCTTGCGAGCTACCTGTTGATTCGGTGAGCACGTCCGTGAGGTGGGTGGGATCGTTCATTGGAATTAACAGGAGTAAATTGAAAATGCAGGGTTTCCCCTCACGGGCAGCGGCGGCTGTCGCAATTGCCTTTGCTTTGCTCGCTGCATTGAGTGTGGCCAAATTCGACAAGGTCGCGTTGGCATTGACCTCTCGCGAGGCGGCCACCGTCGTTGACCTTATCGAGAAGCTGAAGACCGAGTTTGGCGATTTCGCGTACGACGATGACGAAGCCGACGAATGGTTCGAGAAGGATGCTGCCAGCCAAAAATTAATTACCAAGACGGGATTCGATCAGAAGAGCTGGAAAGCCGCAGTAGACGAAACGATGAAGGGGTTCTTTGCGACGATCCCCGAGGCGGAGATCAAGACGATTCTCGATGGCACGCGCCAGCGCACCGAGAGCGCGACGGGTCTAAACGCCGAGCAGAAAAAGGCCTTGCTTGAGCTGATTGAGGAGCAACGCAAGGAGATCTTGGCGCTGCGGGAAGGCGGGAAACCTTTCGTGGGTGTCGTTGGCCCATTTGCGCAGCGGATTCGCAAGCTGACGATGGACAAACGCTGAGCGCCGATACCAAATAAACATGCGCGGTGGCCGGACCTGTTCCGGCCACCCACGTGGTTACGCGATGCAAGGGAGTGGATGCCCGCGACAACCGCGGGCACTACAGCCCAAAGATAGCGGCAGGCTGCGTGGTTACAGCGTGCCGCGGAACGCGCCGCTGTCGAGCAGCAGCCTTCGCCGACGCCGTGGGGGTGGCGGCCAGCGCAATCTGCTCGGCCGATTGCGCGGCCAGATTTGACCACGCCAGGCGGTTGAAGGTCGCGGGCAGGCGAGGCGTCGCTCCGGGTAAGAAGGATCGCGCCAAACCGCAGAAGTTGCTTGGTGAATTCGCATTAAACGTCGAACAGGAAATCGTGTTTTGTAAGTTCATGGGGCCGCACGTCGGTGAGTTCGATCCGGTCGTCACCGATCTGAACCACCGTATTCCCATGGTCGCCCCAGATCTTCGCATCGCGAAAGTCCAGACGGCCGGCATTCTCAAACACCAGCATGTCGACGCCTGGATCGAAGTCGGTGATCTCAGCTTTGGTGGATCCGAAATCAAACACGAAGCGATCCGCGCCGTCATTTCCCGTCATCGTCTGCTTGCCGGTTCCGGCGAACAGATAATCTCCCTGCGGACCGCCGATCAGGGTGTCGTTGCCATCGGAGCCGATGACGATCTGGCGGGCTTCGGGATCTTCGGACTCCACTCCGCCGGCAAGGCCGGTGTGCCGCGTATAGGTGACGAAGACGTCGTCCTGGATATGCTCGGTGTCGGTATTGCGCAAAATGATATCAGCCAGCGTCGTGCCTTTGATCTCGGATAATGTCTTGGCATCAAATCCTTGATTTTCGAACCAGAACCGGTCGCCATCGCGCAACGCCTCGAACTGCATCGTGATGATGGCCTGGAAGGTTTCGCCGACCAGCGCGCCGGGGACATGATTCTCCGACAAGCCGCCGGTCCACAGGCCGACGTTATTGACGTGGCCGTAAGCTGCTTTCAGTCCGGCCAACGTCTCCGGGTCGCTCGTGATCTGGCTGAAATCCGTGTAGGGGTCGAGGCCGAGTGCTTCACGGGTCTGGTTGAGCGTGCCGAGGCCGAGGTCGCGTGCGCGCTGTATGTTGATCGCCGCGAGATCCATCGACACCGGTGGATCGAAAAGAAAATTGCGCAGATCGTCGACGATGCGCGCATCGAGTGCCTGTGACGGATCGGCGGCCAGGTGGCGCAATTGTCCGTCGGTGCCGCCATTGTCATTGAAATTTGCCGCCGGCTGGAAGAACACATCCTTCAGGTCTTCCTCGGAGCCGGCGATGACTTCGCCGTTTTCCTCAAGGCCCTCAGTTTCGCCTGACACGATCGAATGCCCGAAGCGGAACGCCGCGGCGACGAATTCCAGCGTCAGATGAGGATCGACGTTGGGATCATAGCCGTCGTAGGGCGTCAGCGCATTCTTGCCGACGAGGTTGGGCAGGAATTCCGAACAGGTGATGTTGGCGATTTCCGCCGTCACGATAGCGCGCGCGTGATTGTAGAGTTGGTCGCCGCTCCATTTCGGGTGCTCAAGGTGCAGTTTGTCGACCCAATAGTTGTGTTCGCGCACGAACAGCGTGTGCAGCGCGGTGAGCGCTGGATTTTCTGCGGCGCGGGCGTCACCCGCTACGACCATGCCGCTGATGATAGGCAGATTGTTGCCCGCCGAAGTCAACATGTGGCCGTCGGCGGTGCGCAGGCTGGCGGCCGTCGCGGCGTTGGATCCGTAGACCATCGAGGCGTCTAGCCAGGCGGTATTGGAATTGAGCGCCATCGCAGGATTGGACGTGCCCGCACCGGTCGTGGGATCGGTGACGGCGCGGGTGATCGGAATGATGGTGCCGGCAGAAAATACGGGATCGCCGGCGGGCACCACGACGCTGATATCGCTGACGCCATCGGTCTTGGTCAACGTCATGTCGTGATCGATGAACTGGCCCCATGCGTACATGAAGGCGGACACGCCTTCCGGGTTCGCCACATCAGGATCGCCCGCGCCGACCACAAGATTGCTGATGGTGCGGGGATTGTTGCCGCCGAGCGGAACGGAGATGCCGTCGGCAAAATGCGCTTCACCGATGCGCGCGAATTCAGTTCCGGCAGCGTTGAGGGTGGAATCGGATTGATTGTTCTGCGAACCGTCGAAGCTGCGGTATTCGATTTTTGCCGGCTTCGGATCCGGTGGGCACGGCCGAGGGCCATGGTGCTCACCCGGGCCATGCGAGCCGTGCGGTCGGTGCGGCACATGAAAATGGCCGAGAAAATCGCCGAAGTGAAAATCGTCGTTTCTGTCTTGGTGTGCCTCCCAAGTCCGCTTGAACTGACGCATCCGGATGCTCCCTCAGTTGCAATTGCGAATTAGTTGCAATTGGTGTCACGAATGAGAGGCATTTGCAATAAGGAAGTGCAGACCGCCAGCAGCCCGTGCTTCCCGACAACTGACAGATGAGGAGGACTCCAAGAAAAAGGCCCGCCGCGCGAATGGCGGCAGGCCTCGATTTGAACGGCGTTTCGGCGGCTTCTGCTTGGCTACGACTTGGGCCCCAGTGTCGCTTTGCCCGTTCCCGAGATGGTCGCGGGCGGTGTCGCCACCTCATCATCATCTATTGCGGCGGGCAGTTCGGCCGGACTGGCGAGCTGCGGCGCGGCCAGCGCGTTGGTCAGGCTGGTCAGCGCGTCCGGACCGGCGGCGAAGCCGCCCTCGGCGAGAATCTTGTCGATGATCGGCTTGAACGCCGAGACCGACAGCAACTGCGCGGCAAGGCCGTCGCCCAAACCAAGCCCGTTGCTATGGCCGTTCATCGCGCCATTGCCGCCGCCGCGGCCGAGCAGGCCGCCGGTGTCGAAGATCCGGATGTCGGAAATCTTCTCGATCGGCTTGACCGCTTCGGCCAGCGCATTCGGGATGATGTTGATGCGCGCCATGGTGAGATCGTAGTCGACCATCGCCTGAGAGAGCTTGTTGCGCGCTTCCGCCTTCAACGCCGCCACCTCGGCCTCGGCCTGGCCGAGCGATTTGACGCCGGCCGCGCGGGTGGTCGCCGCCTCGGCGTCGGCCTTGGCCAGCATGGTAATGGCTTCCGCCTTGTTGTTTGCGGCCTGGTTCTCGGCTTCCGCCATCACGGTGATCGGCATCGCCTCGGTCTCGGCGGCCTTGCGCGCTGCGATCACGTTGATGATCTTGTCGCGCTCGGCGATTTCGACGGCCTTGGCGGTGGTGACCTTTTCTTCAGCGGCGATCGCCAGCGCACGCGCCGTTTCGGCAATCGTTTGCGCCTCGGATTGCTCCTTGCTCTTGGCGGCGATCGCGATCGCACTTTCCTGAGCCACGATCTGCAGGTCGCGCTCCATTTCGGTATTGCGTCGTTTCACCGCGAGATCGGCCTCGATCTTTCTGGTGTCGCGCAACTGGTTGGCTTCGGTCTGCTTGTTGGCGACCGCCAGCTCCTGCTGAATGCGATACTCGGCCTCGTTCTGCAGCGCGGTCTGCTCGACCTGCGCGGTCTGCGCACGCATCGCGGCGGTCTTGTTGGCGATGTCGCGTTGCTGCGCCAGTTCCGCCTCGCGCTTGGTGGCCTCGATCGTCAGCGTGGTCTGGCGGGCGACGAGGTCCTGCTGCGCGATGTTGACCTCGGTGGTGCGGACGATCTGGTTGCGCTCCTGTTCGCGCTCGCGCGTGATCTTGGTCAGCGTCGTCAGACCGTGGGCGTCGAAGAAGTTGCTCGGGTTGAAATGCTTGATATCGCTCTGGTCGAGACGGGTCAGCGACACCGATTCAAGCTCTAGGCCGTTGTTCTGGATGTCGGCGCCGACGGCGTCCTGCACCGATTTCACGAACGTCGCGCGCTGCTCCTGCAGCTCCTCGAGGTTCATGGTGGCGGCTACCGAACGCAGGCCGTCGACGAATTTGGCCTCGATCAGTTCGCGCAGCTCGCCTGCATTTTGGGTGCGGCTGCCGAGCGTCTGCGCGGCAAGCGCGATCGAGGAAGTATCGGGTTTGACGCGCAGATAGAACTCGGCGCCGATATCGACACGCATGCGGTCCTTGGTGATCAGCGAGTCCGGACCGCCGCGGGCGACCTCCAGCCGCAGCGTCTTCAGATTGACCGCGGCGACGGAGTGGAACACCGGAAGGACGATCGAGCCGCCGTCGAGCACGACCTTCTGGCCGCCGAGTCCGGTGCGGACATAGGCTTCATCACGGGTCGAGCGGCGGTACAGTTTGGCAAGCAGCAAACCAATAACAAGAACGGCGATAACGCCAATCGTGACGGGTATTGCAAGTTCCCACATGTTCAATCCCTGTCTGAACGTTGTTGCGCAATGAGGTCGGCTGGTGCGGAAATGGCGATAAAGCTCTTGGCATCACGGTCGACCAGCAGCACGCTGGCGCCGACCGGGAGCGGCGTGGATTCGGGACTGGCGCGCGCCACCAGAGAATGCCAGTTACCGAAGACATCCTTGAGACGGACGCGGCCGGGCAGTCCCTGGTCGAGCGGCCCGATCGAAACCTCGGCGACATGGCCGATGAAATCGGCCTCGTCCACCGCGTAGGTTTCGTCGCGCGGGATGATCTTGGCGATGCCGCGGCTGGTGACGCGGATGGCCGGAATGCTGCAGGCCGCCGCGGCGAGCGCCGCGATCGAGACGGGGAGCGAGATCCCCACGCCGTGCGCCAACCCCTGCAGGAAGAATCCGGCGATCGAGAACGTGCCGAGCGCGAGAATGATCAGGATCAAAAGCGGTAGACGCCCTGCATTGATCCAGAGGAATAGGCCGCCGAGGCCGTTGGCGTGGTCGGCCTCGACGGTGACTTCCTTGCCGAGCAGTTCGCTGATCGAGAAGCCGACCAGCGTCGCCAGCAGTTCGATGCCGCCGAGCGCCAGCATGATTGCGGCGGCAATTGCGAAGGGACGTACGTCGGGCGCCAGCAGGAGGTCGGACACGCCACTCATTGCTGCGATTTGATCCTTTCAAGCCGCGCCGCGATTTCCTTTTCGCGATGCAACCGGTCGAGTTCATCGAGCTCCTTGTCGCCGGGCACGCTTGCAGCGGGTACGCCGGTGACGCGTGCGATCGCTGCCATCGCCCGATCGGGACTCACGGTTTTGGTCGCGCCAGCCGCGCGTCCGGTTTCGTGCGGCGCGTGTTTTTCGAGACTCGCCTCGAGATCGGCGAGGCGGGTCTCGGCTTCACGCCGCGCGCCAAGCATCGCCTGTAAGGCCTTGGTCTGCTCGTCGATTTCGAGTTCGATGAAATCCATCGCGCGCTCCAGCGCGGTACCCTGCGATTCCAGATCAATTTGCCGTGCTACGCCGGCGCGCGCGAGGTCTTCGCGGCTTTCTGCAACCGCAAGACGAATCTTGTCCGTCAGCGCGGCAATTTCGGCGTCGAGCTCTTCGCGCCGGCGCTTGAGGCGGAACTCCTCGGCGCGCGACTTGCCGAGCGCGTGGCGTGCTTCGTCAGCGCCGGCGTCGATTTCGCGGATCGCCTGCTTGACCATCGCGACCTTGTTGCTGTTCTCGGCATTGTCGATCGTCTCGCTGGCAATGGCGGCAAGAAGTCTGCCCATACGTGCAAGGATACCCTCGTGAACCATGGTCTTCTCCTCCGGCTGTGGTGATTTCGATTTGACGGCGATGTGGATTTCGTACGCACGACCGTCCGAAACCAGGTGAGCCGGGAAAGGGCTATCCCAGCCGGCAAGATAGCCGGGGATTTCAAACGGCACCAAGACACGTCCGTGGACAGTGCTAATGGTCAGTGAAGTTGGTCCCTTGATCGCAAACAACTTGTCGTCGAGCGGGATTTTGCGCGTTGGGGAGCCGGCGACGTAACTGGCGCGGTCGCGCAGGCCGAGTGTCACGAGACGCGCGGGCAGTCCGGTCTCGGTGCGGATCCGCTCATAGGCCTGGGCGTGGAGGGTGACGAGGTTGGCACCAACCGGGGCAACCTCCGCCAGTATCGCCATCATCCGGTCATAGGCGCCAAAGGTCGCTTCGATGGCGGCGATGCCGGCCTCGTCAGGGGCGAGGGCGTATCGCAGCGTGGCCGTCGGGGTTTCAACCGGAACCTTTATCATGCGACCAACATAAAGTACTTCCTCAGTGCTTTACAAGGCGCTCTGCGGTATCATTTTCGTGATTACCAAATGCAAATTGTACATGATTGCCAGATGCAGTTGCAAATGAGTTGCAATAAGAACGAAGATCGGCCATCTTGCTGAAATGGATGCGCGCACGCCCGAGTTGGGCCCGGAAGCCAAGGGTTTACTGATGGCCGATACGACCGCCTCCGGTTGGCGCGCTGACGCCGCCGCCGACGCCCGGCTGAGCCTGCCCGAGGTCAATTCCACGATCCTGGTGCCCTTTGGGGGGCATTGGTCGCGCCGGCTGCTGGCCTTCCTCGGCCCCGGCTATCTGGTTTCGGTCGGTTACATGGACCCCGGCAATTGGGCCACCGACCTCGCGGGCGGTTCGAAGTTCGGCTACACGCTGCTCGCGGTCATCCTGATGTCGAACCTGATGGCGATCCTGTTGCAGGCGCTCGCCGCGCGGCTTGGCATCGTCACCGATCGCGATCTGGCGCAGGCCTGCCGCGCCAGCTTCTCGCGGTCCGTGAACTTCCTGCTCTGGGTGGTCTGCGAAGCGGCAATCATCGCCTGCGATCTTGCCGAGGTGATCGGCACCGCGATCGCGCTCAACCTGTTGTTCGGCATTCCCCTGATCTGGGGCGCGCTGATAACTGCGCTCGATGCCTTCCTGCTGCTGCTCCTGATGAACAGGGGTTTTCGCTTCCTCGAAGCCTTCGTCATCTCGCTGCTAATTGTGATCGCGGTCTGCTTTTCGATTCAGATCGTGGCTGCGGCGCCGCCGGTAGCTGCCGTTCTGAAGGGGTTTGTGCCGTCGCCCGAGATCGTCACCAATCCGGAGATGCTCTACATCGCAATCGGCATCATCGGCGCCACCGTGATGCCGCATAATCTTTATCTGCATTCCTCGATCGTGCAGACCCGTGCCTATGAGCGCAACGACAAGGGCCGCCGCGAGGCGATCAGATGGGCGACGACGGATTCGACCATCGCCTTGATGCTGGCGCTGTTCATCAACGCCGCGATCCTGATCGTCGCCGCCTCCACCTTCTATTCGAGCGGACGCACCGAGGTCGCCGAGATCGGTCAGGCATATGAACTGCTGTCGCCGCTACTCGGGCTCGGCATTGCCTCGACGCTGTTCGCGGTGGCGCTGCTCGCCTCCGGCCTGAACTCGACCGTCACCGCGACGCTGGCCGGCCAGATCGTGATGGAAGGCTTTTTGAACCTGCGGCTGCCGAGCTGGGCGCGGCGGCTATTGACCCGCGGCGTCGCCATCGTTCCGGTCGTGATCGTCACCGCACTCTATGGCGAGCGCGGCACCGGCCAATTGTTAGTGTTCAGCCAAGTCGTGCTGTCCATGCAATTGCCGTTCGCGGTGATCCCGCTGGTGAAGTTTGTTTCCGACCGCCGCAAGATGGGCAAGTTCGTCATCCCGCGCGCAGTAGCTGCCGTGGCGTGGATCGTCGCCGGAATCATCGTGGCGCTGAACGTGAAGCTGTTGTTCGAGGCGTTTTTCGGGTGAAGAGGCGAATAGCGAGTGGCGAATAGCGAGTAGGGAAGGCAATAACCCATTCGCTATTCGCTACTCGCCATTCGCCCTTTCAATCCTGCGGCTCGGACAGCATTTCGCCGGTCGCATCTACCCGCAGCCAGCCTGACGGAGCCAGCCGCTGCTGCGGCAGGAAGCGGCCCTTGTAATCCATCTTCTTGGAGCCCTCGATCCAATAGCCGAGATAGACGTAAGGCAGCCCGAGCCGCCGCGCGCGGGTGATGTGATCGAGGATCATGAAGGTGCCGAGCGAGCGGCTGTGCTGCGACGGCTCGAAAAACGAGTACACCATCGATAGCCCGTCGCTGAGCACATCCGTCAGCGCCACCGCGACCAGCTCCTCGCCGCGGCCGGTGATACCGGTGTCGACGCCGCGCTTGCGGTATTCGATGATGCGGGTCTCGACATGGCTGTCTTCCACCATCATCGCGTAGTCGAGCACGGTCATGTCGGCCATGCCGCCATGGCGGTGGCGCCTGTCGAGGTAGGCGCGGAACACGGAGTATTGCTCCGACGTCGGCACCGCGCTGCGCTGCTCGCCGACGATGTCGGCGTTGCGCGCCAAAACCTTCTTGAAGTTGCGCGAGGGGCGGAATTCGTTGGCGATGACGCGCACGGAGACGCAGGCCCGGCACTGGTCGCAGGCCGGGCGGTAAGCGATCGACTGGCTGCGGCGGAAGCCACCATGGGTCAGGAGGTCGTTGAGGTCGCCGGCCTTGTCGCCGACCAGATGCGTGAACACCTTGCGCTCGTGCCGGCCCGGCAGATAGGGGCAGGGCGAGGGCGCCGTCAGGTAGAATTGCGGGGTATCACGCGAGTGCTGGGTCACGTCGGGTCGTCACGCCTCCGAAACAAATCAACCATAGCGCTTTCCAACGCAGTAGACACCGGTTCGCGTTAAGAAAACGCATCGGAACGAAAAAAGCGCCGGCCCGGCCCCGATTTCATCTTGGGGGCCCGACCGACTCTAGCATCGCGCCCCGAAGGCGGACGGTCAAATAGTTTGCTGCTCGCTCAATAGCTGCTGCGCGGCAAAGGAACTACCTGGGTACGAACCGAGCTGTTGATGACCACGGTTCCCAGGATGATGTCGTGCAGCAGCCGGCGGCGGCTGTTGAACAGGCCGACCAGCAGCACCAGCGGCGTCAGGAATGAGATCGAGACCCAGTACAGCACGGCATGGCAGGCACCGAGTACGAAATAGCCCGGCTCGCCGTACCAGGTGCGCAGCTCCAGATCCATCGCGCGCATGCCGAGCGTCGCCGAATGCGGGCCGCCGATCGAGGTACCGTAATAGACGATCGCCCACACGATGGTGGCGGGCCACGCCAGCCAGAACAGCAACCAGCCGAGCCCGAGCGTGATGATGCCGAACAGGCCGATGAAGATGTAGCCGAGGATGACGGGCACCGACAGCACGACGAGGTCGATCAGGAACGCAAATACCCGCCGCGTGAGCACGCCGCGAAACAGTTCCGGCTGCGAATAGGGATCGAACGCATGCGGCGGCACTCCACCGTCGTTCCGCCAGCCGCCGCCAGCACTTTGAGGGCCGCCGCCAGTATTGCCAGAGCCGCTATAAGACATGGTCCGTCCTCCAGGCCGATATTTCCTGACGACACATGGGAACCGGCCGCGCCCGCGCCAAGGGCCTGTGACCATTAACAGCGAGCAATATTGAGCGGCGAATGGCGAATAGTGAGTGGCGAGTAGCGACCAGGAACACCCATTCGCTACTCGCTATTCGCTACTCGCCCTTTCTCAACCTCTCTGCGGCCTTCGGCGCAAAATACGTCAAGATCCCGTCCGCGCCGGCGCGCTTGAAGCCGAGCAGGCTTTCCATCATCGCGCGGTCGCCGTCGATCCAGCCATTGGCCGCCGCTCCGGCGATCATCGCGTATTCCCCGGATACCTGGTAGACGAAGGTCGGCATCGCAAACGTGTCTTTCACGCGCCGCACGACGTCGAGATAGGGCATTCCGGGCTTCACCATCACCATGTCGGCGCCTTCGGCGATGTCGAGTTCGACCTCGCGCAGCGCTTCGTCGGAATTGGCGCTGTCCATCTGGTAGGTGCGCTTGTCGCCGGTCAGCGTTTTGGCGGAGCCGATGGCGTCGCGGAACGGGCCGTAGAAGGCGCTAGCGTATTTCGCCGCATAGGCCATGATCTGCACGTCGAGAAAATCTGCCTCGTCCAGCGCCTGGCGGATCGCGCCGACGCGGCCGTCCATCATGTCGGATGGCGCGATGACGTCGCAGCCGGCTTCTGCCTGCACCAGCGCCTGTTTCACCAGTACCGCCACCGTCTCGTCGTTGAGAATTTTGCCGTCCTCGATCAGCCCGTCATGGCCGTGGCTGGTGAAGGGATCGAGCGCGACGTCGCACAGCACGCCGATCTCGGGGAATTCCTTCTTGATCGCGCGCACCGACTGGCAGACCAGATTGTTCGGGTTCAGCGCCTCGGAGCCGTGCTCGTCGCGGAGCGACGGCTCGGTATAGGGAAACAGTGCGATGCAGGGGATGCTCAGTTTTGCCGCGCGCTCGGCGTCGCGCACCGCCTGATCGACGGTGAGGCGGTCGACGCCGGGCATCGAGGCTACCGGCGTGCGCGTGTTGTGGCCGTCGACCACGAACATCGGCCAGATCAAATCATCCGTGGTCAGCACGTTTTCGCGCACCAGCCGCCGCGCCCATTCCGCCTTGCGGTTGCGGCGGGGGCGGATGGTCAGGTCGAGCGGGGTGGAGGCAAGCGCCGTCTGCCGCCGCGGCGCGTCGCGCATTTCGATCGGACGCCCGAACTTGATCGCCATGTCAACGGTACTCCTTGAGGCGGCGGGAAGGTTTTGATTTGTTCCAATTCTAGCACCTTGCCGCTGCCGCGTCACCGAGCCTTGATCCATCTCATCAGCAATTGATTTTAGCGTCCCGCCGGGCCAAGACATCAGGCCATGAGCCGATTCCAGAACGCATTGCGCCCCACTTGCGAGGCCAGCCCCCCGATCAGCTTCCGGGTCGGCTTCCATGTCTGACCTTTCGGCGCGCGATCAGGGGCGGGACCATGCCAGGGACAATGCGATGTCCATGGCGGCGATGTCGTCGGAGCGGATCGAGCCCGACGACAATGTGTGGACGCGTCGGCTGGTGCTGTTCCTGCGCATCATGGCGGTCGTGTCTATCATGAAGGGCCTGTACCACTGGGCGCAGGTCACGGGTTTCATCGGCGGCGAGGAAGAGGCGTTCGAAAACCAGTCGATGGCCTGGCAGACCGCGACCGTCTATT
The DNA here is from genome assembly GCF_000472965.1 of Bradyrhizobium murdochi. Taxonomy (GTDB): domain Bacteria; phylum Pseudomonadota; class Alphaproteobacteria; order Rhizobiales; family Xanthobacteraceae; genus Bradyrhizobium; species Bradyrhizobium murdochi. The sequence continues at coordinate 272,652 of NZ_AXAU01000001.1, forward strand.
TCGCCGTCATCGAACTTGTCGGCGCCGTTGGCCTGTGGCTCGCGACGCCTTGGGGCGCGGTGGTGTGGCTCACCACGGTGGTGTCGACGGCGGTGATCGAGCTGATGTTTCCAGGCATCTACGGCGGCAGCCTGACGGTGGTGGCGCTGGAGGCTGTGATGCTCGGCGCCTATCTCGCCCTCGCCTGGATGGCTGCGCGCGAGCGCCCGCCGTAGGATCCTGCGGCGCGTCCGGTGGCCTCATGGCTCGAGACGCGCGGCCTTGCCGCGCTCCTCACCATGAGGACGAGCTAGACCTCGTCCTGAAGCTAGACCTCATCCTGAGGAGCGGCCAATTGGCCGCGTCTCGAAGGATGAAGCCACCGTTGCTTCAACGCGTCAGTTTTCCGCCATAATCCATCCGCGTGCAGAATCCGCGACGCGATCCCGTACAATTTTCGAAAAGCTTTTCCGTAACGATTTGATCACCGTTAAAGGCCGTAAAGGGTTCCACCACACATCTTACGCGAGCGTTTCGATTTCAGACGTACCTGTTTCCGAATGCGACAAGGCTTGCAGACGAAGCGTGAACAGGGTGCTTCCAGCGTCAATGAAATGTTGCAAAAAGCCTTGATCCATGGGGCTTAATCCACAATTCACTCTGTTAAATTCATGATCTCTTTATTGTCTTATTTAAGCGGATCTTCAATCCGCCCCCTTAAGTTGAAGCTATCAGGCGGGACAGAAGTTTCGTCGAAATAAGTCGAAAAACGACGACAGGGGAAGTGTCATGATCAAAGCCGTTGCAACGGCGGTGGAAACCGCTGAACGCTCTGCCGGTCAAACTCCGGTGCAGCCGCTCTATCTGGAAGCGTTGACTTTGGTGGAACGGCTGCATCGCCGGCTGCTCGACGTCATCAAGGACGAATTCGATCGCCGCGGCCGTGCCGACATCAATTCGGTGCAGGCGCTGCTGCTCTATAACATCGGCGACAAGGAGTTGACCGCGGGCGAACTGCGCACGCGCGGTTACTACCTCGGCTCCAACGTCTCCTATAACCTCAAGAAGCTCGTCGAGCTCGGCTTCCTCGATCATCAGCGCTCGCGCGTCGATCGTCGCTCGGTCCGCATTCGCCTCACCGCGCAGGGCCAGGAAATCCGCAAGATCGTCGATGCGCTCTACCAGAAGCACGTCAAGACGGTGGAGCAGGTCGGCGGCATCTCGAATGAGGAGTTCGCGACGCTGAACAAGTCGCTGCACCGCCTCGAGCGGTTCTGGACCGACCAGATCCTGTATCGCCTCTGAGAATTCGTAAGCCGGCCGCCTAGAAGACCGGTAGCCAACAAGCTGACAAACTGGCAAGGCAGTGAGCCCTGCTCAACGCGCATCGGCGCCGGTCTTCCGGCTCCGGTGCGCTTTGCTTTTGAGGGAAAATCCTCCGCATTTCCGGGCAGCTATCACTGTTTCCTAAAGAGAAATTGCGATTTCTCGCATTGGAACCACCTTCTTCTCGTGATGGAACCATCTTCGCACCTGCGAATTATCGGCTCGGCCACCAAACAGGTGAGGGCATGCTGGTCGAGCGCGGAATTCAGGTCATGAATTTTGAGGTGGTGGGCGATGCCTACGCGATCGCCTCAAACTACCTTCGCAAGAGCGGCGCCATTGCCGATACCCTCGCCACCGACGATCGATTGCTCGCAATCATCGTGAAGCTGTTCCGGCGCGGCGAATTTAACAGGCTCAGGCTCGCCAATAAGGCGATCGCCACGTTCGAAGCACGCGCATTGGCCTGACGATCACCCGCTCACGCAACTCAGGAGAATCCATGGAAGCCGCGATCGAACGGATCATGCAGACCTATGACCTGCTTCTAAACTGCAGCGCCGCTGCCAGCGAGGAGGCGCGCGCCAAGGTCACTGCCTATCTCACCACGCTGGTCGAGGCGGGCGAGACGGATCCGCACCGGCTGACGGTGTGCGGGCTCACCTATTTACGCCAGCTCGATGGCAGCAACGATCCGGTGAAGGCGGGGTATACGGGATTGTAACGTAAAGACGCCTTGCTTCCGCGGCTTGACGCGAGCGCAGACCTGGTGCCTCCGAAGCAAGTCTTGCTGCCCCGCGCGCGCCGCCATAGATTGTGTCTCTGATCGACGGAGGCTCGCCATGACCTCACTCAACCGTCGTTTGTTTCTGTCGTTGGCTGCTGGTCTTGTGCCGGCTTCCGCCATCGCCCATCACGGCTGGGGCGGCTACGACACGTCGAAATCGTTCACCGTCACCGGCAAGATCCTGAAATCCAGCTTCGAGAATCCGCATTGCCAGATCGAGATGGAGGTCGATGGCAAGCACTGGCACTTCATCCTGGCGCCCCCGTCGCGCATGCAGGCGCGTGGCGCGACGCGTGAGCTGATCGCTCCCGGCAGGACCTGCACCGTGTTCGGCTATCCGCACACCAGCAAGCCGGACGAGGCGCGGATCGAATATATCGTGCTCGACGGCAAGCGTATCGAGTTGCGGTAGGGCAGTGGAACACCAGCCGGCCGCATCGATATTCCTGGCCCTGCAGGAAAGCGCGCTCGGTCATGCGATGCGCTCTTCGCCGGCGCTTTATCCCGCGGTCGAGATTCTGCACATTATCGGCTTCGTGATCCTGGTCGGGTCGATCCTGGCGCTCGACTTGAGGCTGCTGGGACTCGGGCGCACGCTTGCCATTCAACCGATGGCGCAATTGCTGCTGCCCTTGTCGCGTGCGGGCTTTCTGCTCGCGATCAGCATGGGCTTTTTGCTGTTCAGCGCCGATGCTTCGCATATCGTGAAAAATCCCGCGTTCCAGATCAAGCTGCTTCTGATCGGTGCGGCGCTGATCAACATCGTGATCGCGCATGCCGTTCCATGGCGTTATGTTGAACACTGGGGTGACAAGGCGTCCGGCGCAGCCAAGGTGACTGCACTGCTATCGATCCTGCTGTGGCTCGGCGTTATCTGCGCGGGACGCCTGATTGCGTATTTTTAGCAAGGCCGCTTTGCCATGTCCTGCATTCGCTTTGCCGTCTTCGCGCTCCTCACCGGTTTGTTCGGTTCGGCGCAGATCGCCACCGCCGACGAAGCCGCCAATGCCTGGAAGGCGTTGCGCGCCGGCGGGCATGTCGCGCTGATGCGGCATACCGATGCGCCGGGAGGCTTCGGCGATCCGCCCGGGTTTCGCGTTGAAGACTGTGCCACCCAGCGCAACCTGAGCGCCAGGGGGAGGGCGGACGCCGAGAAAATCGGTGCGCGGCTCAAGCGGGAAGGGATTGCGTTTGAATCGATCTTGAGCTCGCCGTGGTGCCGATGCATCGACACCGCCAAATTGCTGGACCTTGGGCCGGTCGAGACCGTTGCGACATTCGGTAATGTCGTGGTGCTGCGCGATCAACGAGAGACACTAACGGCGGGAGGGCGTGCGCGCATCGCCAAATGGACGTCGCGCGGAAACCTCCTCATTGTGACGCACGGCGCGAACATTTCGGCGCTCACCGGCGTCTCGCCGGCCAGCGGCGAAATCGTCGTGGTCAAAGGCGGAAGCGATCGCACTGAGCCTGCCGGCCGCCTGGTTCTCGATTGAGCCAATTCGAATTACCGTGCGTCCGCGCGCGCGTCCTTCGTGCGATAGCGGTTCCAGTTGGCGATCACGCCTTCGTATCGCACCGGTTTCGTTGCCGTTGCAGTGCGTGCGTTTTCGGTCTCTGTTTCGTTGGCGGCATTCGGGAAAATCACGAAAAATCCCAGAAGACCGACGATCATCGTGCCGTAGATCAGGAAGCCTGCTATCAGCCAGCGTCGCGAATTGGCCTGACGCTCTTTCGCTGGGAGCAAGCTTTCCATGTCCGGAAATCCATCTGTCAGCCCCGGACGGTTATAAGCTCAGTCGAAACGGCGGCATGTGATCTGGTTCACGCCGCGGCCGGCAAAGCTCTCGCGCTGCCCGACAGGCAAATCAGCTAGATGTTGTGTCCAGCCGATCCCGCAAAATTATCCGCTTTCGTCGTAGACCAAATCAGTCACATATACTGGGCGTCTCACCCAATTGAGGGGCGGGTCGCGATCGTCACGAACGTGCGGTGAGATGCGATGGACGCTGATGGCGCGCTAGACGTACGCGCCGGAAGCGTACGGCGAAGTCGTGTGGTTCGGGCGTCGCGGTGCTGGCGCTAAGCTGCGTGAAACTATTTGCGCAGCGACGGAGGCAAAAGAGCCGTTCTCCGGGAAGAGCACGAAGTAAGCCGTAAAGCCATTGCGCAGGGAAGGCCGGGATGCTCCCGCTGTACCTGTATGCTCGTGTGCGCTTTTGCTATGCGCAATTGCACACGAGACCGCGGGTGCAGCAAGCACCCGGTCTTCCCTGCGCCCTCTGATTGGAGAGGGCGGGAAGTTGATGGCAAAGCTCGGGCGCAATGCGTCGCGAGATCGCGAAGGCGTATCTGCGTAGGATGGGTAGAGCGAAGCGAAACCCATCATCACGTGCACCGGCATTGATGGGTATTGCTTCGCTCCACCCATCCTACGGGACCTCAAGAACCGCCACACTCTAACAAGACCAGAGGAAGCCCCATGCTCACCGTCCATCATCTCAACGACTCCCGCTCGCAGCGAATTTTGTGGCTGCTGGAGGAGCTCGGCACGCCCTATGAGCTGAAGCGTTATCAGCGCAACGCCGAGACGCGGCTGGCGCCGCCGGAGTTGAAAGAGGTTCATCCGCTCGGCAAATCGCCCGTCATCACTGACGGCGACATGACCATCGCCGAATCCGGCGCCATCGTCGATTACATCATCCGCCGTTACGGCCAGGGAAAAGACAAGCCCGCGATGATGCCGGCGCCCGGCAGCGCGGACTACGAGGCCTACAACGAGTGGCTGCACTATTCCGAAGGCTCGGCGATGTTGCCGTTGATGCTGAACCTCTATGTCGGCCGGCTGAAGGAGGCAGGTGCGCCGCTGCATCCGCGCATCGACAGCGAACTGGCGAACCACCTCGGCTATGTCGACCGCGCGCTGAACGGGCGGGAGTTCTTCGTCGGAACGTCGCTGACCGGCGCCGACATCCAGATGAGCTTTGTCGGCGAGCTGGCAAAAGTATTCGACAAGCTCGGGCCATATCGGAACTTGGCGGCCTGGCTGGAACGCATGCACGCCCGCCCGGCGTTCCAGCGCTCGGTCGCCAAGGGCGGGCCATACCGGTTTGCGTGAGGGGAGGCAGTCATTCCGGGGCGCGAAGCGAACCCGGAATCTCGAGATTCCGGGTCTGGTCCTTCGGACCATCCCGGAATGACGGTGAACTGGAACGCCCGGCTCAAGGCCGGGGCGACGACGAATAGGGCTTCATTCCCACCATATCTTGCATAAATACCAGCCCTGTACCGCAAATGCTTGGCCAATTCCGGCCGATGTGGTATCTCGCAGGCGCTTCTTTCGACCGCCACACCAGACCCGCCCGCTTCGCCCCTAAGGGCCTGCGGCGGTGGAGATATTTCGCCCAATGACCTCCTCGCCCACCAGCGCCAAGACCGGCTCCGCGCCCGACTCGTTCTTCACGGCCACGCTCGCCGAGGCCGACCCGGAAATCGCTGCCGCGATCAAGGGCGAACTCGGCCGTCAGCGGCACGAGATCGAGCTGATCGCCTCGGAAAACATCGTCAGCCGGGCCGTGCTGGAAGCGCAGGGCTCGGTGATGACCAACAAATACGCGGAAGGCTATCCGGGCGCGCGTTACTATGGCGGCTGCGAATGGGTCGACGTTGCCGAGACCTTGGCGATCGAGCGCGCCAAAAAGCTGTTCGGCGCGCAATTTGCAAACGTGCAGGCGAACTCAGGCAGCCAGATGAACCAGGCGGCGTTTCTGGCGCTGCTGCAGCCCGGCGATACCTTTATGGGCCTCGATCTTGCGGCCGGTGGCCATCTGACCCACGGCTCGCCGGTCAATATGTCCGGCAAGTGGTTCAAGGCCGCGCACTACACGGTGCGGCGTGAGGACCAGATCATCGACATGGACGAGGTGGCGAAGCAGGCCGAGCAGGTAAAGCCGAAGCTGATCATCGCCGGCGGATCGGCCTATTCGCGCGCCTGGGACTTCAAGCGCTTCCGCGAGATCGCCGATAGCGTCGGCGCCTATCTCCTGGTCGACATGGCGCATTTCGCAGGCCTCGTTGCCGGCGGCGTCCATGCCTCGCCAGTGCCGCACGCCCACGTCACCACCACGACGACGCACAAATCGCTGCGCGGCCCGCGCGGCGGCCTGATCCTCTGCAACGACGAGGCGCTCGCCAAGAAGCTGAATTCGGCGATCTTCCCGGGCCTGCAGGGCGGCCCGCTGATGCATGTCATCGCCGCCAAGGCGGTGGCGTTCGCCGAGGCGCTACGTCCGGACTTCAAGGTCTATGCGAAGAACGTCGTCGAGAACGCCAAGGCGCTTGCCGAAACGCTGCGCGGCCACGGCCTCGACATCGTCTCCGGCGGCACCGACAACCATCTGATGCTGGTCGACCTTCGGCCGAAGGGGCTGAAGGGCAACGTCTCCGAGAAGGCGCTGGTGCGCGCCGCCATCACCTGCAACAAGAACGGCATTCCGTTCGACCCCGAAAAGCCGTTCGTCACCTCGGGCCTGCGTCTCGGCACGCCGGCGGCGACGACGCGCGGCTTCGGCGTCGCCGAGTTCAAGCAGGTCGGCGGCATGATCGCCGAGGTGCTCAACGCGCTGGCGCAGTCGGAGGACGGCAAGGCGCCGCTGGTCGAAGCCGCGATCAAGGAACGCGTGAAGGCGCTCACCGACCGCTTCCCGATCTATCAGTAAGGTCTAGCAAGTCGAAGGTCCCGTTGGATGCGTTGTCCTAGCTGCAACAGTCTCGATACGCAGGTGAAGGATTCGCGTCCGACCGAAGACTCGGCCGTGATCCGGCGGCGGCGGGTATGCATCGCCTGCAACTTCCGCTTCACCACCTTCGAGCGGGTGCAGTTGCGCGAACTGACGGTCATCAAGCGCAACGGGCGCCGGGTGCCGTTCGACCGCGACAAGCTGGTCCGCTCGCTGCAGATCTCCTTGCGCAAGCGCCCGGTCGACCCTGAGCGGGTCGAGAAGATGGTTTCGGCGATCGTGCGCGAACTCGAGAGCGGCGGCGAGGCGGAAGTCTCCTCGGAGGCGATCGGCGAGATCGTGATGGAGCATCTGCGCCAGCTCGACGACGTTGCCTATGTGCGCTTCGCCTCCGTCTACCGCAATTTCCGCGAGGCCAAGGATTTTGAGACCGTGCTCGGCGAGCTCTCAGGCGAGGACGAAGCGCGGATCGCCACGTTGCGCAAATGATCTTCCGCATCCTGGAAGACCAGTACGGACAGAAGATCAGGGAGTCCAAAGCGGCGGACCAGCGCTTCATGCAGCTTGCGCTGTCGCTCGGCCGGCGCGGACTGGGGCGCACTTGGTCCAACCCGGCCGTCGGGGCGGTCGTCGTGAAGGATGGCGTCATCGTCGGGCGCGGCTGGACGCAACCGGGCGGGCGACCGCATGCCGAGCCGGAGGCGCTCAAACGTGCCGGCGAGGCGGCGCGTGGCGCGACGCTGTATGTGACGCTGGAGCCCTGTTCGCATTTCGGCAAATCGCCGCCTTGCGTCGATGCTGTGATCGCCTCCGGCATTGCGCGCGTGGTGTCGGCGATCGAGGATCCCAATCCGGAGGTGGCCGGGCAGGGGCATGCAAAACTCCGCGCGGCCGGGATATCCGTCGATGTCGGGCTCGGTGCTCAGGAAGCCGCGCGCGATCACGCCGGCCATTTCCGCCGCGTCCGCGACAAGCGCCCGCATGTGATCCTGAAACTCGCCGTCTCCGCCGACGACAAGATCGCTGCCGCCGGCCACAAGCCCGTTGCGATTACGGGCGAGGCCGCGAGAACGCAGGTGCATCTGTTGCGCGCGCAATGCGACGCGATCCTGGTCGGCATCGGCACCGTGCTGGCGGACGATCCGCTCCTGACTTGCCGCCTGCCAGGGATGGAAGCGCGGTCGCCGGTGCGCGTGGTGCTGGATCGCGCGCTGCGGCTGCCCGGCACCAGCAAGCTCGTTCAGTCCGCGCGGCAGACGCCGCTCTGGGTCATGACGTCGGACTTCGCCGAAGCTCCTGCGGCCATGAAACTCGGTGCGGCGGGCGCGCAGGTAATGCGCGTTGCAGCTACCGCGCAGCCGGGGCTGGATTTATCTGCGGTGCTGCACGCGCTGTCCGACAAGGGCATCACCAGGCTGATGGTCGAGGGTGGATCGCGGGTAGCGTCGTCCTTCGTCGCGAGCGGCTTGGTCGATGAAATCTGGCTGTTGCGCGGTCCTGATAAGGTGGGTGCTGACGGCATCCCCGCGCTGGACGCATTACCGCTGTCGACTCTCACCGGGTCGCCCGTGTTCAAGCCACGTGCTAGCGAAAGCCTGGGCAACGACACTCTCACGATTTACGAGCGCGCTTGAATGTTTACCGGAATTGTCACCGACATCGGCGAAATCGTCGCACTGACGCCAACGGCGCAGGGGCAGTTGCACCGGATGCGGATCGCCTGCCGCTACGACCAGACGACCATCGCCGACGGGGCCTCGATTGCCTGCAATGGCGTCTGCCTGACGGTAGTCGCTTCCAGCGTCGAAGGCGGCAAGACCTGGTTCGACGTCGATGCCGCCGCGGAAACGCTCGGCATGACCACGGCCAAGCATTGGGCCAAGGGAACAAAGCTCAACCTCGAACGCGCGCTGAAGATCGGCGATGAACTCGGCGGCCATATCGTCGCCGGCCATGCCGACGGCGTGGCCACCATCGTCAGGCGCGACGATCTGCCCGATATGGCGCGGTTCGAACTGCGCACCACGCGAGAGCTGGCGCGTTTCATCGCCGCCAAAGGTTCGGTGACGCTGGATGGCGTATCGCTGACCGTGAATACGGTCGAGGATGTCACATTTTCGGTGCTGATTATCCCGCACACGCTCAGCGTCACCACGCTTGGCGGCTGGGCAGCAGGCAGCGAGGTCAATATCGAGGTCGACCTGATGGCCCGCTATGCGGCGCGGCTGTCGGAAATGAAGTGACAGGGTAACATACGGCGCTTAAAACGCCGGCCCAACCCCTCATGGTGAGGAGGCGCACTTGCGCCGTCTCGAACCATGAGGCCCGGAAGTAAACCCATCCTTCGAGACGCGGCCATGAGGCCGCTCCTCAGGATGAGGACCGAGCAAGACGGAAGATAGTTGATGGCAGACGCACGGCGCGCACCGCTGAAAGACCAGACCGACATCACAGGCGCGCGCGCGCTGATCGTCGAGGCGCGGTTCTATGACGACATTCAGGACGCGCTGCTGGAAGGCGCCGTCGCCGAGCTGAAGGCCGCCGGCGTGACGCACGACGTCATCACCGTGCCGGGCGCGCTGGAGATTCCGGCCGCGATCGCGATCGCGCTCGATGCCGCCGACCGGAACGGCAAGCCGTATGATGCGGCGATTGCGCTCGGCTGCGTGGTGCGCGGCGACACCATCCATTTCGAGATCGTCTCGATCGAATCCTCGCGCGCCCTGATGGACCTTGCGGTCGCGCGAAAGCTGCCGCTCGGCAACGGCATCATTACCGTAAATACCGAGGCTCAAGCCTGGGCGAGGGCGCGCGCCAGCGAGTTGAACAAGGGCGGCGACGCCGCGCGCGCGGCGCTGGCGATGCTGCGGATCAAACGCCGGCTGGCAAAGGCTTAGGCGATGGCAGAGAAGAAGCCCGCCAAAACTCCCGACAAGAAAGCCAACCGCCGCGGCGCGGCGCGGCTCGCGGCCGTGCAGGCGCTGTACCAGATGGACATCGCAGGCGCCGGGATCAACGACATCTTCGCCGAGTTTGAAAGCCACTGGCTCGGCAACGAGGTCGAGGGCGAGAAATACCTGCCGGCGGAAGCTGCATTCTTCCGCGACGTGGTGTCAGGCGTGGTCCGCGACCAGGCGAGGCTCGATCCTCTGATCGACGACGCGCTGCAGAAGGGCTGGTCCTTGAAGCGGATCGACGCGATTTTGCGCGCGGTGCTGCGCGCCGGCTCCTACGAGCTCGAGCATCGCAAGGACGTGCCGGGCCGCGTGGTCGTCTCAGAATATGTCGACGTCGCCCATGCCTTCGTCGAAAAGGACGAGACCGGCATGGTCAACGCCGTGCTCGACCAGATCGCGCGCCAGTTCCGCGCCGACGAGTTCACGCGTGGCTAGCGGCAAACCAGTGTCCGGCGAGGAGGCGCTGATCGCGCGCTATTTCCGGCCGCTTGCAACCGACCCCGGCGCCTTCCGTCTCGACGACGACGCTGCGGTGCTGAAGCCATCGGGCGATGACATCGTGGTGACGACGGATGCAATTGTCGAGGGCGTGCATTTCCTGCCCGATGATCCGCCCGATGCGGTCGCGCGCAAGGCGCTGCGGGTGAACCTCAGCGATCTCGCCGCGAAGGGCGCGACGCCGGCCAGCTTTGTGCTGACGCTGGCGCTCCGCAGCGTGGATGAGGGCTGGCTACAACCGTTCGCGGCGGCGCTGGGCGAGGACATCCGGCAGTTCGCATGTCCGCTGCTCGGCGGCGATACGGTGTCGACGCCGGGACCGCCGATGGTGTCGGTCACCGCATTCGGCCGCGTGCCGTCGGGAAAAATGGTCCATCGCAGCGGCGCCAAGCCCGGCGAGCGCGTGATGGTGACGGGCACGATCGGAGACGCCGGGCTGGGGCTGGCTATCCTCCGCGGAGGGAAGGTGCATGCCGCCGCCGATACGGCCGCGCGGGAGATGCTGGTCGGGCGCTATCGCGTCCCGCAGCCGCGCGTGGCAATGGCCGAGATCGTTCGCGAATACGCCAGTGCTTCGATGGACGTCTCGGATGGATTGGCGGGCGATCTGACAAAGCTCTGCAGCGTGTCAGGCGTATCCGCCGTGATCGATCTGGCGCAGGTGCCGTTGTCCGGCGCAGCGCGGGGGTTGGTGTCGCGCGGCATTGTCGGACTGGAAACATTGATCGCCAGTGGCGACGATTACGAAATCCTCTGCACGATTCCGGAAGAGCGTGTTGAAGCCTTCGAAGCTGCCGCGGAGCGCGCAGGGGTTGCGCTTAGTTCCATTGGAACGATCGTCGCAGGGAGTGCAGTTCCGAAGTTCGTCGACAAGGAGGGCAAGGAAATCGCCTTGGAACGGCTGTCCTACAGCCATTTCTGAAGGCATCGCATAATGCCGTCGGCTTTATTTCCTGCCGGCCATTGCAATTTCGCTGAAAACCTATAGGTTGTAGCGCATTCGATTACCGCCGTGCCTTTTTGAACGCGCCCCACGGGGCTTCTTTCCAGAGACATCGTCGAGATTGGATTTGAATCCGTGCGATCGCCGCGCGGAATGAAAAGCCTATGTGCTTTGGAGAAGAGAAAATGGCTACAGGAACAGTGAAGTGGTTCAACGGTCAAAAGGGTTTCGGTTTCATTGAGCCGAGCGATGGCAGCAAGGATGTGTTCGTGCACATCTCCGCCGTCGAGCGCGCCGGCCTTGGCGGGCTGGCCGAAGGTCAGAAGGTTCAGTTCGAACTCAAGACCGACAAGATGCGGGGCAAGGTAAGCGCGGAAAACCTGTCGCTGGTCTAAGGCCTCGAAACGGTCGTTTCACGGATGTACTGGAATGGCTCGTGAGCCCGCTCGATCCCTCCCGGGGTTGAGCGGGCTCTTCTATTTGGGCCGGGCCGAATACCCGATGCCCCCCGGGCGCCAGTTGGCTGGACGTATTCCGGGTGACACCTTTCAAAAATCGACGGTTTTCGCCCTTCGTGACATTGCGCCGGAGGGGCGATTTTGGCATGGTCCCGCCCGATTTGAGGCCGCCCTTCTGGGCAGGGAAGGCCTCCTTTTTGTGCGTCCGCCGCGACCGCGGTGACGGCGCGGGGGTGGAACGAACAAAAAACTGAGGCAAATTCGATGACAGCATTGTGGGTGATTGTGCTCTGCGGAGCGCTTTCGATTGTCTACGCCATCTGGGCCACGTCTTCCGTTCTGAAATCGGACGCCGGCAATCCGCGCATGCAGGAAATCGCGGCGGCTGTCGCTGAAGGCGCGCAGGCCTATCTGCGCCGCCAATACATGACGATCGCCATGGTCGGCGTCGTGATCTTCGCGCTGCTGGCCTACTTCCTCGGCATGCTGGTTGCGATCGGCTTCCTGATCGGCGCGGTGCTGTCGGGTGCTGCCGGCTTCATCGGCATGAACGTCTCGGTTCGCGCCAACGTACGCACCGCCCAGGCGGCGACCACTTCGCTGGCCGGCGGCCTCGAACTGGCCTTCAAGGCGGGTGCGATCACCGGTCTTCTGGTGGCCGGTCTCGCGTTGCTCGGCGTCACCATCTACTTCGCCTATCTCACCCAGATCATGGGGCTGAAGGCCAACGATCGCGTCGTCGTCGACGCGCTGGTAGCGCTCGGCTTCGGCGCCTCGCTGATCTCGATCTTCGCCCGTCTCGGCGGCGGCATCTTCACCAAGGGCGCCGACGTCGGCGGCGACCTTGTCGGCAAGGTGGAAGCCGGTATTCCCGAAGACGATCCGCGCAACCCGGCGACCATCGCCGACAACGTCGGCGACAACGTCGGTGACTGCGCCGGCATGGCGGCCGACCTGTTCGAGACCTATGCGGTGACCGCCGTCGCCACCATGGTGCTCGCCGCGATCTTCTTCGCGACCTCGCCGCTGCTGGTGAACATGATGACCCTGCCGCTCGCCATCGGCGGCATCTGCATCATCACCTCGATCATCGGAACCTTTTTCGTCAAGCTCGGGGCCAGCCAGTCGATCATGGGGGCGCTGTACAAGGGCCTGATCGCAACCGGCGTCCTGTCGCTGCTCGGCGTTGCCGCCGTGATCCACTGGCTGATCGGTTTCGGTCCGCTGGAGGGCGTGAAATACACCGGCATGGCGCTGTTCCAATGCGGCGTCGTTGGTCTCGCCGTCACCGGCCTGATCATCTGGATCACCGAATACTACACCGGTACCGATTATCGCCCGGTGAAGTCGATCGCTTCGTCCTCGGTCACGGGCCATGGCACCAACGTGATCCAGGGTCTGGCGATCTCGATGGAATCCACCGCGATGCCCGCGATGGTCATCATCGCCGGCATTCTCATCACCTACAGCCTTGCCGGCCTGTTCGGCATCGCGATTGCCACCGCGACGATGCTGGCGCTGGCCGGCATGATCGTGGCCCTCGACGCCTTCGGTCCGGTTACGGACAACGCCGGCGGCATTGCCGAAATGGCCGGCCTGCCGAAGGAAGTTCGCAAGTCGACCGACGCGCTGGATGCGGTCGGCAACACCACCAAGGCGGTCACCAAGGGCTACGCGATCGGCTCCGCCGGTCTCGGCGCGCTGGTGCTGTTTGCGGCCTACAATGAAGACCTCAAGTTCTTCATCGCCAATACCGCGAAGTTTCCGTACTTCCAGGGCGTGCTGCCCGACTTCTCGCTCAACAATCCCTACGTGGTGGTCGGCCTCTTGTTCGGCGGCCTGCTGCCGTACCTGTTTGGCGCGCTCGGCATGACGGCGGTCGGCCGTGCGGCGGGCGCGATCGTCGAGGAAGTGCGGCGCCAGTTCCGCGAAAAGCCCGGCATCATGCAGGGCACCGACAAGCCGGACTACGGCAAGGCGGTCGACCTGCTGACCAAGGCGGCGATCAAGGAAATGATCATTCCGTCGCTGCTGCCGGTGCTGTCGCCGATCTTCGTCTATTTCGCGATCTACGCGATCGCGGGTGGCGGCGCGGCCGGTAAGTCGGCGGCGTTCTCCGCCGTCGGCGCTATGCTGCTCGGCGTGATCGTGACCGGCCTGTTCGTGGCGATCTCGATGACCTCAGGCGGCGGCGCCTGGGACAACGCCAAGAAGTACATCGAGGATGGCCATTTCGGCGGCAAGGGATCGGACGCCCACAAGGCCGCAGTGACCGGTGACACCGTCGGCGATCCCTACAAGGATACGGCGGGTCCCGCGGTCAACCCGATGATCAAGATCACCAACATCGTGGCGCTGCTGCTGCTGGCGATCCTGGCGCACTGATCCGGGGCGAGGCTGATCAAAACGAAAACCCCGCGGTGCAAGCCGCGGGGTTTTTCATGCGCGAGCCCGGTCGAGCATCTGCGATATCTGCTCGTCCCATTCTGGATGCAGTTGCTTTAGCGGCGCGAGGAAATGACTCTCGGGCCCTGTCAAATCGTTCATGCGGCTTGCGCAGCGGCGTGCATCGTCGACCTTGCCGAGCGCGACATGGCAGCATGCGAGCGTTTCCAGTGTAGGACGAAACGTCGGGCGAATGGCGAGCACCGTGTTGGCGGTCGCAAGGGCACGCTCAGCTTCTCCGGCGAGAAGCTGTGCATAGGCGAGCAGATTGTACCAAGTGAGATTTTGCGGATCGTTCGGATTTAACGCCAGACCATGCTCAAGCGGTTCGATTGCCTCTCGCGCCAGGCCCGCGAACAGACGGGCCAGGCCGAGAACCAGATGTCCCAATGCGAAGCTTGAGCTCAATGCGATCGCTTTCTCGGCTGCCGACACAGCCACCAGCGGCGCATTGCTGTATGCATTGGCAATAGCGAAGGCGTAGTGCGCATACGGATCTCTCGGATCGAGTGCTATCGCGTGCGCCGCGGCATCCACGCCTTCCTTGCTGTCCGCGCCGGGCGCGTCGCTCCAGCCGTACGCGATTATCCCGGCGCTGACGCGCCCGAGCCAGATGTGTGATTCCGGCAAGTCCGGGTCGATTGTACAAGCGTGGCGAAAGAGGGCCCGCGCCGCCAGGTGGCCGTCCCGGGTGACCTTGTGGAAATGCCACATTCCCCGACGCACCAGGTCCCACGCGGTCATGTTGCCGGTATGCCGCATGGCCGCAACGTAGGATTCGCTTTTGAGAAGCTCGGGCTCGATCGCACCCGCGACCCGCTCGGCGATCTCGTCCTGGATCGCAAAGACATCGGCCATCTCAAGGTCGTAGCGCTCTGCCCATACATTGCTACCATCGCTCGCGTCGATGAATTGCGCCGTAATGCGCAGCCGCAGCGCGGACTGGCGAACGCTTCCCTGCAGCACGTAACGCGCGCCAAGCTCGCGAGCAGCTTGCAGTGCGTCCATCTGTTTGCCCTTGAAGATAAAGGCAGAACCGCGCCCGATGACTCGGAACCAGCGAAACCGGGATAGCGCCGTGATGATATCTTCGGTCAGCCCATCGGCGAGATATTCCTTGTCGGCTTCGCCAATGATGCCGAAAGGCAGAACCGCGATAGAGGGGCGCGACTGGGCGTTGCTCTCAGCGCGCTGCGGCGTGGCGCTCTGCGCCCGAGAAGCGACCGGTCCAGCAAACCGGTAGCCGACACGCGGAACGGTAGTGATCCATTCAGCGCCGTCATGGGCGGTGCCGAGCAGCTTGCGCAGCGCCGCGATCTGGACTGATAGGTTGCTTTCCTCCACGGCGACGCCAGGCCAGGCAACGTCCATCAGGCTCGCTTTGCCGAGGATTTTGCCGGGCGACTGCAGGAAAGCCTGCAGCAGGAGGAGGCCCTTTTGGCCGACCGCGACCGGTCGGCCGTCCCGCGACAGCATTCCGCGATCCATATCAAGCATGAATGGGCCAAACGTGAAGGGCGCACTGGGCATGCGGCGAGCTTACCGGGCTTTGGAAGAATTTGGAATTTTTCGGACCGATCTTTGAGACTCCGGCCGTCCAGACGAGTGATCTTGCGCATGTTGGGTAAAAACCCGAACCGGAGAGATGAAAATGAGCAACATGATCGTACGGGAACGGCACGGCGTGGACTCGGGAGCTGGCGGGAAGGGGTTCGTCGTGAAGGGAAGTGCCAGCTACCGCGCCGAGCAGGGTTCTGACTATCAGCCGGGGATCAGTGCGGAGACTGTCGGCTCGAAGATGATTTGGCTCGGTATTATCACCCTGCCAGCCGGCCGACGCACCAAAGCCCATGTCCACGAGCATCATGAGACGGCGCTCTACATGATGAGCGGAGACGAGCTGGAGATCTGGACCGGCGACCAGCTACAGCACTGTGAAAAGGTGCACCCCGGTGACTACATCTATATTCCGGCGGGCGTCCTGCACGTTGCGGTTAATCGCGCCGCCACGCCGTCGGTCTTCGTCGGATCGCGTAGTGAGGCGACTGCGCAGGAGAGCGTGGTGATGCGGCCGGAGATGGACGAGCGGGTCCCGTGAGTGGCCACTGGCGATCCTGACGCAGTGAGCGGCGACAAGCTGATCGAAAAAGAACCCCGCGGTGAAAGCCGCGGGGCTTTGATTTTGGATGAGACGTCTGGCGCTCAGCCTGCATCCATCTGCAGGCCTTCGCGCTTGATGATCTCGCCGAACTTCGCCGTCTCGGCCTGCACGAAATCGGAGAACTGTTGTGGCGTTCCCCAGTCGGCGGTCGCGCCCATCTTCCCGATCGTCTTCTTGACGTCATCCCGCGCCAGCATCGCCTTGATCTCCTTGTTGAGCGCTTCAACGGCGGGAGCGGGCGTGGCCTTCGGCAGGAAGATGCCAAACCAGGAGGAGACGTCGAACTTCGAAAGCTCCGGCGCGCTTTCGCGCATCGTTGGAACGTTCGGGGCGAGTGTGCTGCGCTCGGGCGTGGTGACGGCGAGCGCGGTGAGTTTGCCTTCCTGGGTCTGCGGCAGCGTCGGGTAGAGATTGTCGAACAGGATCTGGATATCGCCGGCCAGCGCCGCCTGCAGCGCGGGGCCTGCGCCGCGGAACGGCACGTGCACCATCTTCAATCCGGTGAGCTGCAGGAACCAGGCGCCCGTGAGGTGAGGGCTCTGGCCTACGCCTGAGGAGGCATAGGTGAGCTTGTCCGGATTGGCCTTGATGTAGGCGATCAATTCGCCGATCGACTTGATGCCGGTCGACGGATGCGCCGACACGATATTCGGAATCCGGATCATGTTGCTGACCGGCTGCAACTGGTCGGCCTTGTAGGTCATGTTGCGGAAGATGCTGTAGGCAATCGCATTCGGACCGGGATTACCGACCAGGATGACATGGCCGTCCGCCTTGCCCCGCACGACTTCGCCGGTGCCGATGGTGCCGCCGCCGCCCGAGCGGTTTTCCACGACCGCGGACTGGCCCCAGGCGGTCTGCAGATGTGCGGCCAACAGCCGTCCCATCACGTCGGTGCTGCCGCCGGCTGCCGCTGGCACGATGAGACGCACGGTCTCGGTCGGGCGCCAGTCGGAGCCGTAACTCGCGCGCGGCAAGATCGCCGCAGCGGAAATGCCCGCGGCTCCGGTCAACACACGGCGGCGAGAAAAAGTTCTAATCGTCACAAGTTAACTCCCTGCTGAATCATTATTGATTGGCAGCGAGCCTAGGCAACGCGCGCATGCAGGGCAAGCGGGCGACTTGGCACAGGTTTTCCGCCTCGCGGAACAGGCGAAATCGCTATGACGTTTTCGAGCGAAGTGCATGCGGTTCGCTTAGCGACAACGCAAAGACAAAGTGCGGAGCTTGGTTCTGATTCAATCAGAACCGATTGGCGCTAGTTAAAGCTGAGTAGCTTGAACAGCGGCGTCAGGTAGCTGAGCTCCTGGCCGGACGTCGGCGTGGTGCGGCTGATGAAGTCGAAGATCTTGCCGTCCTGCAATCCGTAATTGGCGAGCCGCGTCACCTGGCGATTCTTGTCGAAATAGATCGCGATCACGCGCTGGTCGACCACCTGCTGATTCATGAACGCGACTTTGCGCTCGGAGCGCTGCGAGATGTAGTAAAACACCTCGCCGTTCAAGGTCGCGACCGTGGATGGCGTTCCCATCACGATCAGCACCTGGTCCTGGCTGGCGCCGATCGGAATCTGCTCCAACGCGTTGGGCGGCAGGATGTAGCCCTTCTGGAACTGCTCGCCGGTGCATCCGGCGAGAGCGGCGCAGACCAGTGCGACGGCTGCGGCGGCGCGAAAGCCGCGCCGGCGCGCGGTCAGGCGGCGCGGCGTGGACACGCGGGCGCTCAGGTGGCTCATTTCGGTCATCTCAGGAATTCGCCCGTCCTCTTGCATCGCGCGGTGCGTTGACGTACCGGGCAGCACGCTGGATTGCAACATGCGCGGCCCGGGAGGGCTCGCGTACGGAACCCACAATGCTTTGGCCGTTCAATCACTTCAGGAAACCCCGGACGCCGCTGCGCGGCACCATCGAGGCCATCTATGGCATGATCGTGACGCAGGCGCGAGAACCGTTGTTTTATCGGGACTTTGGGGTTCCGGATACGGTTAACGGCCGTTTTGACCTGCTTCTCCTGCACTTGTGGCTGGTCCTGCGGCGGCTGAAGTCGGTGGAGGGCGGTACGACGCTGTCGCAGGGGCTATTCGACCATTTTTGCGACGATATGGACGATAATCTGCGTGAGATGGGGGTTGGAGACCTCGCGGTGCCGAAGCGCATGCAGGCCTTCGGCGAAGCCTTCTATGGCCGGACCGCGGCCTATGACCTAGCGCTGACCGAGGGCCGCGAGGCACTGGCGCAGGCGATGTGCAAGAATATCCTGAATGGCGAGAACATCGAAAAGGCCCGGCTGCTTGCCGCCTACGCCGAGGCGGCAATGGCGGGCCTCGACAGCCTCGACGAGGCGACGCTGGTGAGCGGCCGGGGCAAGTTTCCCTCGCCGGAGAAAGCAGGCGCGCAGCAATGAGCAAGACTGGCACAGAGAAGCCCGACCCGTGGCGTGTTCCCGTTGCGGTGGCGCAGATCCCGGAGACGGGCCTACATCGTGATATCGAGGCCGACCAGGCTATCCGCAAAGCCGTCGCCGACACGGGCGGCTTGCGCGAGGTGCTATCGGCGGGGGCTTCCTTCGACGTGACGCCGAAGAGCGGCGGCCGCTTCCATGTGGCCGGCCATGTGCGGGCGCGGATCGGGCAGACCTGCGTTGTGACGCTGGAAGACATCGAGAACGACATCGACGAGCCGATCGATCTGATTTTCGCGCCGCCCGAGCAGGTCCCGCAGATGGCCGCGCTGGTCGATGAGGCCGAAGAGAGCGATGACGAGACGCCCGATCCGCCCGAGCCGATCGAGAACGGCATCATCGATCTCGGCAGGGTTGCCACCGATGCATTGTATCTCGCGGTCGATCCATATCCGCGCAAACCCGGCGCCGTATTTGAGCCGATGGTTGAAGCCGCCGATCCCGAGGATCACCCGTTCGCGGCGCTCAAGGCGTTGAAGGCGTCACCGAGGAAATCCGGCACCAGGAAGCCCAAAGGCAAGTAGCCGGCGGCTAAAGTAGTCCATGAGGCCGCATTCGGTTTGAGGTAGCTGCGTTATCTCGCCAGGAATCCTAAATAAGGCATTGAATTATCTGAATATATTTCTTATTCTTGACTTCGGGCCACACCGCTTCGCTTTTGCCAAAAGACGGCGGTCAAGAGGTTGTGTCGGGCCGGGGACACGCTATTGTCGCCGCCCGGCGGAGGTGCAGTATCGCGTTTCGCCGAGCACCGCCTAATGGTGCCATTCCAGTGCACCGCCGGCCTCTACGAGGGCCGCCAAGAGATCAGGTTTCCGGGACGTTCATGCCGCAAAAGGTTCGCATCGCGCTTGACGCCATGGGTGGCGATGTCGGCGCATCGGTCGTCATTCCCGGCGCCGCAATTTCTTTGAATCGGCATCCCGACAGCGAATTTCTGCTTTACGGCGACAGCAAGCAGATCGACGAACAACTCGCCAAGTACCCGGCGCTGCAAAAGGCGTCGCGCGTGATCCACACCGACGTCACTGTGAGCATGCACGACAAGCCGAGCCAGGCGTTGCGTCGCGGCCGCAAGACGTCGTCGATGTGGCTTGCGATCGATGCGGTGAAGAGAAAGGAGGCCGACGTCGCGGTCTCCGCGGGCAATACCGGCGCGCTGATGGCGATGGCGCGTTTCCATCTGCACACCATGCAGGGGATCGATCGTCCGGCCATTGCCGGCGTGTGGCCGACAGCGCGCGGCGATTCCGTCGTGCTCGACCTCGGCGCCACGATCGGCGGCGACGCGCACCATCTCGTGGCGCTGGCGGTGATGGGCAGCGCAATGGCGAGCGTGCTGTTGAACCGGGAACGGCCTACCGTCGGCCTCCTCAACATCGGGGTCGAGGAGATCAAGGGCCATGAGGAGATCCGCGAGGCGGCCGAGCTGCTGCGCGCGTCGCAGCTCAATTATATCGGCTTCGTCGAGGGCGACGGAATCGGCCAGGGCGCGGCCGATGTGATCGTGTCGGAAGGTTTTAGCGGCAACATCGCGCTGAAGGCTGCGGAGGGAACCGCGCGCCAGATGGCGGACTTCCTGCGCCAGGCCATGAAGAGCAGTTGGCTGTCCCGGATCGGTTACCTGTTCGCCCGCGGCGCGTTCAAGGCGCTGCGGGACAAGCTCGACCCGAACAAATCCAATGGCGGTGTGTTGCTCGGCCTCAAAGGCGTGGTTGTCAAAAGCCATGGCGGAATCAGCGCCGAAGGCTTTGCCTACGCAGTCGATGTTGGCTATGAGATGGTCCGCTGCGATCTCCTCACCAAGATCAATCAGATGATAAATAGCGACGGCAGTGCGCTGGCACCGACCGCGCAGGAGGCTGTCTCGTGACTGCGAAACGTTCGGTGGTGCTGGGCTGCGGCTCTTACCTGCCGCAGAAGGTGCTGACCAATGCCGAACTGGCGGCCCGAATCGATACTTCGGACGAGTGGATCGTGCAGCGTACCGGCATTCGGGAGCGCCACATCGCGGCCGAAGGCGAGTTCACCTCGCACCTGGCGATCAACGCCGCGCGCGCGGCGCTGGAACATGCCGGTCTCGACGCCCAGGCGATCGACCTGATCGTTCTCGCGACCTCGACGCCGGACAATACCTTTCCGGCCACCGCTGTTGCAGTCCAGAACGGGCTCGGCATCCATCATGGCGCCGCCTTCGATCTGCAGGCGGTGTGCTCCGGCTTCGTCTTCGCGCTCGCAACCGCCGACAATTTCCTGCGCTCCGGCGCCTACAAGCGCGCGCTGGTGGTTGGTGCGGAGACGTTTTCGCGCATTCTCGACTGGAACGACCGCGGCACCTGCGTGCTGTTCGGCGACGGCGCCGGCGCGGTCGTACTGGAAGCGCAGGACCAGCCGGGTTTGCCTTCCGATCGCGGCGTGCTCACGACCCATCTGCGCTCGGACGGCCGGCATCAGTCGAAGCTCTTCGTGGACGGCGGCCCGTCCACGACGCAGACCGTCGGTCATCTCCGGATGGAGGGCCGCGAAGTGTTCAAGCACGCGGTCGGCATGATCACGGACGTGATCGTGGATGCCTTCAATGCGACCGGGACGACGGCCGAGGACATCGACTGGTTCATCCCGCATCAGGCCAATAAGCGAATCATCGATGCTTCGGCGCATAAGCTTCATATTGCGCCGCAGAAGGTGGTGTTGACCGTCGATTTGCACGGCAACACGTCGGCTGCGTCGATCCCGCTGGCGCTCGCGGTTGCCGTCAAGGACGGGCGGGTAAAGAAGGGCGATCTGGTGCTGTTCGAGGCCATGGGCGGCGGCTTCACCTGGGGTTCCGCGCTGGTGCGCTGGTAGACGCGGCGCCAAAATGCTGTTTAAAATTGTAGTGCGGTTCCATGCTTCTGCATGATGGTCGCTGTTGACCATTGCGTGCTAACCTCATAATTTCAGGGAATAAATTTTGTTCGCCGAGAGTGCGGGGCAGGCGATGACCGGGACCGGAAAAACAGTCACACGCGTCGATTTGTGCGAGGCGGTCTACCAGAAGGTGGGCCTCTCGCGAACGGAATCCTCGGCGTTTGTTGAGCTCGTTCTGAAAGAAATTACCGATTGCCTGGAGAAGGGCGAGACGGTGAAGCTGTCGTCGTTCGGCTCCTTCATGGTGCGCAAGAAGGGTCAGCGTATCGGACGTAATCCGAAGACCGGTACTGAAGTGCCGATCTCGCCGCGTCGCGTGATGGTGTTCAAACCATCCGCTATTCTGAAGCAGCGGATCAACGGGCACACGCCCGGCAATGGCGAAAGCAAGACCGATTAAGAAGACCGACTAGCGAGATCGAGTAACACGGCCGCGTAGCAAGGCGAGTACCGCGTCTTCACCAACGAAATAAGTTGAGAGGAGCTGGCACTTGGACAAGGCCCCGGATGCGTTTCGCACCATTAGCGAAGTCGCTGAAGAACTCGACATTCCCCAACACGTGCTGCGGTTTTGGGAGACGCGGTTCGCCCAGATCAAGCCGATGAAGCGAAGCGGCGGGCGGCGTTACTACCGCCCGGACGATGTTGATCTGCTGAAGGGCATCCGCCGTCTGCTGTACGGCGAGGGCTATACGATCCGCGGCGTGCAGCGGATCCTCAAAGAGCACGGCATCAAATCGGTGCAGGGCCTCGCCGACCAGACCTCGGCGGTCACTTTCGGCGCAGTCGAGGAAGCGATCGGCCTCAGCCTGCAGGAGCCCGACGAGGGCGAGATCCCGACCGTCGCAGCCGACGACGAGGATTACGAGACCGAAGAGAAGGAAATCGATTACCGCTTCGTCGACACCGACGACGACGGCATTTTGCTGCCATTTGCGAGGGCCAAGCCGGGACCATCGGACGCCGACCGCGAGCGCCTGGAGCGGGTGCTGCAGGACTTGATCGCCTGCAAGCAATTGCTGGATAACGCAATGAAGGACGGCTGAGCGGGCGGGCGGAACTGCCGGTCTGTCGGCCGCAATGAGGCCGCTCTCCTGCCTTGCGCCGGGCGCCGATCGCAGCTAATGGAACGGCATCGGAGCGTGGCGCAGCCCGGTTAGCGCACTAGTCTGGGAGACTAGGGGTCGAAGGTTCAAATCCTTTCGCTCCGACCATTTCTTTCACGGGTGGCGATTTTGATCGCTGCTAGATGCCGAGAACCCAGACGGCAACAATGGTCCCCAACACAGCTATTCCGCTGACTGTCCAGCCCGTCAAATAGGCCGCACCATCGGTTTCCGGTCGATCCACCATGGTATCGCGCCACTGGGTCATGGCGGCCTCCTGTTCATTTTTATTGATACTGCCTCCTGTTTGTAAGTCGCTGCCGTGGGCTCAAGGTTCAAGCGGCGCGGGCCGCGAAATAATTCCCCGCGCTTCATGATCCAACCAAGCTCGATACCTGCACATATCCAACCGGTCGGAGACGCGCGGCGCCCTGGGCATGCCGGCTGTGGGTTCTTCAACCTCAGGGCACTGTGCCATGCGGAGGAATTTTGCACGGCATTTCCGATGCCCTGCCGTGTCAATTCCGCAACTGGATCGCGGTCCCGACCTTCAATAGGCTTGCCGCAACCCGGCGGGCAGGTCGGGAAAAGGGGATACACCCCGTTATCAGGGAATCGAAACGCGAGGGTCAACCCATGAAAGCACGTCCGACCGGCGTGATACCGCCGATGACGACGCCGTTCCGGAAAGACGGCGAGATCGATTTCAAACTCGTTGCTCCGCAGGTCGACTGGTTGATCGCGGCCGGCAGCCACGGCATGGCGGCGGGCGGTTCGACCGGGGAGGGCCATACGCTCGATCACGAGGAGTATCGGGATCTGGTGGCGGCGACGGTGGAGGCCGCGAAAGGGCGCGCGCCCGTGATCGCCGGCATCATCGTGGATTCCACCCGCGATGCGATCCGTCGCGGCAGACTGGTGCGCGACATGGACGTCGCAGCGCTACAGGTGACGCCGGTGCACTATTTGTTCAAGCCGGACGAGCAGGCGATGGTCGACCATTTCCGCCGCATGGCCGACGAAACCGGTATGCCGATCATCATCTACAACGTCGTGCCGTGGTCGTACCTCTCGCCGGCACTACTGACCCAGATCATGAACGAGGTGCCGCTGGTCGTCGGCGTCAAGCAGAGCGCGGGTGATCTGAAACTGTTTGCCGACCTCATGATGATGGCGCCGGACAAATTGATCTACAGTGCCGTCGATGCGCTGATGTATCCGTCCTACACGCTCGGCGCGCATGGTTCGATCGCGGCGATCCTGAGCGCCGCGCCGCATGCTTCCGTCGAACTCTGGAATGTGGTCAAGGCAGGCAACCACATTCGCGCGCTCGAACTGCACAAGAAACTGCTGACGCTGTGGAACGCGATCGTCTCGGACAATCTGCCGGCATGCACGCGCTATGCGCAGTCGCTGCAGGGCCTCCCGACGACATTCTCCCGCGCGCCGATGCCGGAAGCATCGCCCGCGCAGCAGACTGCGATCCGGAAGGCGCTGGAGGGATTGGGTGCGCTTGGCGGCTCGCGCGAGGCGGCGGAGTAAATTCCGCTGCGCGAAAACGCCCTGCAACACAATCGGGCCGCCCGTCTCGCGGACGGCTTTACCGGCAGCTCCCACCTGTTACTGTCGTTCCGCACGGGCTCCACGCCATGAGGGCCCCAACTCAAAAATTGCAAACCGAGGTAAGCGTCTCAATGAAGGATTTTGCCGGAAAGTTCGCCGTGATCACCGGGGGCGGCACGGGCATGGGCCGCGAGCTCGCGCGTCAGCTCGTGGCCGAAGGCTGCAATGTCGCGATGTGCGATGTCTCGCCGGAGGCGATGGCCGAGACCAAGCGGCTGTGCGAGGCGGAAAGGCTGCCGCAGGGCTTGCGCGTCACCACCCACGTCGCCGACGTCTCGATCGAGGCGCATCTGCAGCGCTTCCGTGACGAGCTGATCGAACAGCAAGCGACCGACAAGATCCATCTGTTGTTCAACAATGCCGGCATCGGCGGCGGTGGCAGTCTGTTCACCAACACGCGCGAGCAGTGGGAACGGACCTTCAACATCTGCTGGGGCGGTGTCTATCTCGGTGTCCGCACTTTTCTGCCGCTCCTGATGAAGGCCGAGGAGGCACACATCATCAACACATCGAGTGTCAACGGATTCTGGGCATCCGTGGGCGTGGGTGCCTCGCACACGGCCTACAGCGCCGCCAAGTTCGCAGTGAAAGGCTTCACCGAAGCGTTGATGACGGATCTGCGGCTCAACGCCCCGCACATCAAATGCTCTGTCGTGATGCCCGGGCATATCGGCACCTCGATCGTTGCCAATTCGCGCAAGATCCAGAGCGGATCGGAATCCGATGAACTCAGCCCGAACGAAATTTTGGCGACACGGCAGCGCCTGAAGGGCATGGGCATCGACACCGCGCCGATGTCGGATGACGACATCCAGCAGATCGCACTCGACCGCGCCCGCTCTTTCCGCGAGGAGGCGCCGACCACGGCGGCGGCTGCGGCAAAAATCATCCTCGACGGCGTCAAGGCCGATCGCTGGCGGATTCTCGTCGGCGACGATGCGCACAAGCTCGATGAGCGGGTGCGGCAGGCCCCGGAGAACGCCTACACGCCGGAGTTCTACAAGAGCTTTACGGAAGAGGTCGGCTGGCGACTCGGGTAGTGGACGATCGGTTCTGATGGAATCAGAACCGAAGCTTCGCTTTTTGATGCGTCTTCACGGCAACTGATGCCGCTCACGCGCGCGAGATGCGCTGACGCGAACCCGGGCGGTAGGCGAGGCGGGTGTGGCCCGAGCAATAGGGCATGCCTTCCACGGGCGTATTGCCGCAAAAGCAGAAGTCCTCTGCGCCTGGCGTGCTGATCGGCCAGCGGCATCTTTCGTTGCTGAGTTCGTATAGCGAGCAGCGGCGTTCGCTTACGATAGGTTCTTCCTGTAACGGCTGCGCGTTTTCGTAGACGGCTTGCAGGACTTGATATTGCAGCCTGGGGACGGATTTCCTGGAGCGCTCCCTGGCAGCCTTGGTCGGACGCGGTTCGGCTGGGGCGGGGCCGCGCGTCAATTGCAGGCGCGAGAGTTTGCCGATCACGGCGTTACGGCTGACGCCGATGCTGGCCGCGATCTCGCGGCAGGTGAGGCCGGCTTCAAAATGGCTTTTCAGGAGTTCGACGCGATCGGTAGTCCAGGTCGGTACATTCGTAAGCATTTTCTCGGTTCCACATTCTGTGAAAACCGCCGCGTTGCTCCCGTCAGGACGTCTTGCCGTTGTCGCGGATCGCAAGCAGCCCATCCTTGATGGCGAGCCGAATGCCTTCCTCGATCAGGGTCCTTGCAACGCCGGGAACACTTGTGCCGTGGGTGCCCTGTCTCACCAATTTTTCCATATACGCGATGGTCGAGAGCGCCAAGGTCACGGGAACGCGGTCGGTTTCGGCTTTTTCTGTAGCCATGGGGAACGCTAACTTTTAAATGCTGTACAGAAAAGTTACTATTTCGACTCTATTTAGTTTTGCACACATGAGTCAAATGACTTGTGGATAGCTCTCTATCCATTTGAAAAAACATATTAAAAGCCGAGGCACGGTTTGTGGATTTGCTAAAGCGCCCGTGACGCGCAGCGCGCGGCGGCCTTAACGGGGTTAACAGCCGCGGCGAAACGATCCAGCCGTACGGCCATTTCCTGATTGCTTCGCGCTGCAGGGAATGCCGATGATGTCCTGGGACGGCGGCAAGGGCGCAATGACGGTAACGAACGGTCTCTACACCATTCATATCGAGATGACGGACGGCGGCCATGGCCGCGCGCACGGCGTGATCGTACTGCAAGACGGCAAGATCGCTGGCGGTGACTCGTATTTCTATTACACGGGCTCTTACACCGCAGATCGCGGCAAGTGGCGCGGCGAACTGATCACCAACGAGCACACGAAATCGGCAGGCAGCCTGCCGCTGTTCGGCGGGCGCGAAGTCACTTGCGGCTTCAGCGGGTCGTACGCCGCCGATGGCGCGCAGGTGCAGGGGACCGCGTTGGTCGGAAAGACCAGCGTATTGTTTCACGCGCGGCTGAAGCTGCGCTCTCCTTTTTGAAGAGGCGCAAGTCGTCCAATCAGCCGTGCACGACCGCCTTCGCGATCATGCAGTGAATGCCCTTGGAGCCGTTCACCGTTTGCGTCACGCGCAGATCGGCGGCGAGGCTGCAGAGCGTGTAGGCATCCTCGCGCGACAGATTGCGCTTCTCGCCGAGCAGCACGATCATGTCGCGCAGCGCCCGCACCACGCATTGATCGAGATCGGGGTCCATCGCCATTGTCATGTAGTGGTCAGGCGTTTCCGCGCGGGGATAGGCGAGCCGCAGGTCCTTGCGCAGCGTCAGACGGAAGCGGCCCTGCAGCGCGGTCTCGATCGCGGTGACGCAGACTTCGCCATCGCCCTGCACGCCGTGGCCATCGCCGCAGGAGAACAGCGCGCCCGGCACGAACACCGGCAGATACAGCTTGGCACCGGCGCCCAGCTCCTTGTTGTCGAGATTGCCGCCCATCGCGCGCGGAATCAGCGAGGTGATGCGGCCCCAGGCTGCCGGCGGCGCCACGCCCATCACACCGAAAAACGGCTTGAGCGGCAGATCGAGCCCCCACGGCATGCGTCCCACCATCCGCTCGCGGTCGAGCGGAATGTTCAGGATCCGCGTTTCGTGAAAATCGTCGGGTAGCGTCCCCGCCAGCGGACGGATCAGATTGTAGCCCCAATCCTGCCGGAGCTGGACGTCGAGAATCTCGACCTCCAGCACGTCGCCGGGCTCGGCCCCTTCCACGGCGACCGGGCCGGTGAGAATATGGCCCGGCAGCATCCGCTCGCTTCGCGCGTGAATATCGGCAAGCTCGGGAGGTACGTGAAACTTGCTGCAATCAGGCGCCACGTCCGGGCCGCCGGTCACGGTGTCGATCGTGACCTCGTCGCCGCTAGCGATGGTCAGGACGGGCTTCAACTTGGCTTCGAAGAAGCCCCAGTGGCAGGTTTCGGGGCTGGAATGCAGGTGATGATGGGGCATGCGAAGGCTTTCTTGCCGGGATTGTCATGTTCAATTTGTCATTGCCGGACTTGGTCCGGCAATCCATCATTTTTCAAATGGGGCTGGCATTTAGCGAAGAAGATGGATACGCGGGTCAAGCCCGCGTATGACGAGTTTGCTTATCCGTGAGGCTTCCCTTGTTTTTTGTCCTCTCCAAGACGCTCGGCTTTCTGCTGTTGCCGACGAATCTGCTGATCGGCGTAGGCTTCGTCGGTGCCATCCTGATGTTCACGCGCTTTGCATCGCTCGGCCGCAAACTGGTGATCGCAGCCGTTCTGCTGCTCGTCATCTGCGGACTGTCGCCGCTCGGGAACCTGCTGCTCTATCCGCTGGAGCAGCGCTTTCCGCCATGGGACGGGGCGCGCGGTGCGCCTGATGGCATCATCGTGCTCGGCGCGTCGATCGAAGCCGATCTTTCCACTGCGCACGGCACACCGGTGGTGCGCAGCTCACCGGATCGCCTGATCGCGGCTGCCGCGCTGGCGCACCGCTACCCGAAGGCGCGCATTGTGTTCTCCGGCGGCAGCGCGAAACTGATTTCGAACGACGCCAGGGAAGCCGATTTCGCTGGCGCCATCTTCGAAAGCCTCGGCATCGACAAGTCGCGGCTGACCATGGAACGGGGTTCCCGCAACACGCTGGAGAACGCGGAATTCTCCAAAGCCTTGCTTGCGCCCAAGGAAGGCGAGCGTTGGCTGTTGGTGACTTCGGCCTTCCATATGCCGCGATCGATCGGCCTGTTCCGGAAGGCGGGATTTGCGGTCGAACCTTATCCCGTCGACTGGCGGGTCGGCGGACGTGACGATGTGTTTGACTTCACCAATGTCGCGATCGATGGACTGGGACGGACCGACGTGGCAGTGCGCGAATGGGCGGGTCTAATCGCTTACCGCGCCACCGGCAAGATCGACGAGTTGTTGCCGGGGCCGGCAAAGTAGCAGCGGGCAGCCAGCCGGGCTACAATCGAAGACAGGCGCCGGCTAAGCGCGCCGATTTGGGAGTTGACGCCATGCAACAGCAAACGCCGGAAGCGTTCGATTTGGCCGGCATGGTGGCCGACCTGAACAGCCTGCTACGGCTGAAGACGACTGTGATCGGCATCAAGATGTTTGCCAGCGTCGAGGAGATGACGGCGATTCCAAAAATCCGGCGTCCCTCGGCGGTGCATACCACCGATCAGATCGTCAGCATGGCTTCGCGGCTCGGCTGGACCGTCGGCATCACCGGCGACGATTTGGTCGGCGCGCAATGCCGAGCGGTGATCGGGCTTGCGCCGCAGGACGAGAAGTGGCTCGCGGGGGAAAACTACGTGGGCGTCTGGCATGGCACCGCCGAAGACGCACGCAAGCGCCAGGAAGCGCTCGACGTCGTGCCCTTCGGCCAGTACCAGGCGATGGCAGTGAGCCCGCTCACCAGCGGGCGGCTCAATCCGCCGGATATCTGTCTGGTCTATGCCACGCCCGGGCAGATGATCATTCTGATCAACGGCCTGCAATATACCGGTTACAAGAAATTCGAATGGGGCGTGGTCGGCGAGACCGCCTGCGCGGATTCCTGGGGCAGGGCGCTGAAGACCGGCGAGCCCTCTCTGTCGCTGCCGTGCTTTGCGGAACGGCGTTATGGCGGCGTGCCTGATGAGGAGATGCTGATCGCGCTCAAGCCGGAGCATCTTGCCAAGGCCATCGTAGGCATGAAGCAACTCGCAAAGAACGGTTTGCGCTATCCGATCGCGCCCTATGGGATCCAAGCTGATGTCCGCGCCGGGATGGGCGTGTCCTATCCGAAGAAATAGCCCAGCCGTCATTGCGAGGCGCGAGGCGATGACCGCGTCCGCCGTAGCTCAAGGAGCGAAGGCGGAAGCAATCCTGCCTTCCATCGTGGCCCGATTTCTGGATTGCTTCGCTTCCCTCGCAATGACAAAAGGGGCCAAATTCGTATCTGTAGGAAAGCCCAGCTATGTCTTCGTCGAAATTCGACATCGTCGTCTATGGCGCCACCGGCTTCACCGGCCAGCTCGTCGCCGAATATCTCGCCGAGCATTACAAGGGTGACGGCAGCCTCAAATGGGCGATGGCCGGCCGCAGCAAGGACAAGCTGGCTTCCGTCCGTGACGCGATCGGCGCGCCCAAGGACACGCCGTTGATCGTGGCCGATTCAAGCGATGTGGCATCGCTGAAAGCGATGGTGGAGCAGACGAAGTCGGTGATTGCGGGTGTTGGCCCATATCAGTTGTACGGAAGCGATCTAGTTGCCATCTGCGCTGCAACCGGCACCGATTATCTCGACTACTGCGGCGAGCCGATCTGGATGCGGCAAATGATCGACGCGCACGAGGCGCAGGCGAAAGCGAGCGGGGCGCGGATCATGTTCTCATGTGGCTTCGACTCGCTACCGTTTGAACTTGGCGCGTTCTTCGTCCAGACGGAGGCCAAGCGCGTGTTAGGCGTGCCCGCCTCTCGCGTCAAAGGTCGGGTGCGCGATATGCGCGGCACGCTCTCTGGCGGTACTGCCGCAAGCGCCAAGGCGACGTTCGGTGCTGTCGCCAGGGATCTCAGCCTCGTCTCCATCCTGAACGATCCCTTTGCGCTCACACCGGGATTTAGCGGCGTGCGACAGCCGCGCGGTAACAAGCCGGTTTACGAAGAAGATCTTCAATCCTGGGCCGCGCCTTTTACAATGGCCTTGATCAACACGCGCAACGTTCATCGCTCCAATATGCTTATGGGATTCCCGTACGGCCGCGAGTTCGTCTACGACGAGATGGTATTGACCGGTCCCGGCGATCAGGGAGAAGCGAACGCGAAGCTTGTAATGGCTGCGAACAACGAAAAGACCGGCCCCAAGGCACTCAAGCCGGGCGACGGGCCGTCGAAGGAAGAGCGCGAAAATGGCCGTTACGATTTGCTCTATGTCGCGACCACGCCTGATGGACGGCAGGTGCGCACGTCCGTGAAAGGCGACTGCGATCCCTACGGCGCGACGGGGAAGATGATCTCCGAATGCGCAATCTGCTTGTTGCGCGATACGCCTGACGTGCCAGCCGGCTTCTGGACACCGGGCGCAGCGATGCAGCACAAGCTGATCAAGCGGCTGGTTGATCACGCGGGGCTGACGTTTGAAGTTGAGAAATAGCCGCAGATCGTAGGGTGGGCAAAGCGCAGCGTGCCCACCGTCAATGTGCGGGCGGGTAGATGGTGGGCACGGCGCAACGCGCCTTTGCCCACCCTACGCTGCGACGGGTCACAATCGCTCCGCCCGCGCCGGATCGGCACCCGCCTTCCAGCGTTCGGCGGCGACGAACATGCCCCACATCGTTCCCAGCATCATCCAGAAGTGCCGCCAATGGTCGGTATCGATGATGAAGCTCTCGCCGACCGTGCCGAGGAAGGCTGCGAAGATTGCCAGATAGGCCGGTTGCCAGGGCGCGCGGACGAAGACATAGCGGAAGCCCGTCAGGACTGTGACGAAGACCAGCGCCGGATAGCAGACGCCGGAGAGCCAACCGCCCGACATGAACGCGTTCAGGTACGAATTGTGGGTGTCTTCCGGGAAGTAGCGAGTGAACTGTAGCGGGCCGATGCCGAATGGCAGGCCCAGCGCCATTTCTGCGCCGAGGATGTGCCGGCCGAACCGGCCGAAGCGGCCTTCGTCGTAGCTCTGGTCCAGGCTGGCGCGCTCCTTGAATAGCTGCGCAATCGAATCGAACGACAGAAGCACCGCAACCAGCGCGGCCGCCAGCACGACGGTAACGAGCGCCATCACGATGATGCGCGAGCGCTGCGACTGCGAGCGGCTGGTCAGCACCATCAATGCCAGCGTGAAGGCGGATGTAACGATCAGTTGACCCCACGCGGCGCGGGAGAACGAAAGCAGGATTGCTAGCGATATCACGCCGAACGCGATGGCGCTGCGGAGCGACTTGCCGAACTTGTCGGAGACGACGCTTTGCAGCGCGAACAGCGCGGGCAGGATCAGAAACGCGCCGAGCACGTTCGGGTCTTTGAAGGTGCCGCGGGCGCGGTCATACAGCGTCAGCAGGTCGCGCCCGCCGGGGACGAGATTGAAGTAACCCGCGATGCCCGCGAGCGCCGCAATCATCGCGCCGACGATGAGGCCGCGCCGGAGCATGTCGAGCCGCGCCGCGGTATCCTCGGAGATCACCATCGCGAAGAAGATGACCGTGATCGCCATATACCAGGAGGTCGCAATCCAGCTCGGCACATTTGGCCGATCCATGACGGGGGCCGCACTGATGCTGTAGCCGAGGTTGAGCAGGAACAAGAGCAACAGCAGCGGCATGAACGCCAGCCGCATCCGTGCGCCCGTGGCGAAGAAGATCACCGAGGCGGCAAGCGTCGCCAGCTCATAGGGGCTCGGCTCGATGAAGACGATGGCGATGGACGCGCCCACCAGCCATACCAGCGCGCGCTGCAGCGCGAGCACGCCGGGCGCGGCCGTTATCGATGGGAGTGATTCCCCGGCTGTCGCCGCATACGCCATTACATACTCACGCAACTCAATAGAACCGTCATTGCGAGCAAAGCGAAGCAATCCATCTATCCCAGCGCCGCGCCACGGGTTGCTTCCGCCTTTCGCGCGTTGAGCTACGGCGGACAAGTCGCTGCGCTCGCAATGACGGCTGGCGATCCTTCAATACGCGTTCTCGCTCTTGGTCATCAGTGCGATCGGCGTCTTGAGCAGGATGTAGAGATCGAACAGCACCGACCAGTTCTCGATGTAGTACAGGTCGAACTCGACGCGCTTCTGGATCTTCTCGTCGGTGTCGACTTCGCCGCGCCAGCCGTTGATCTGCGCCCAGCCGGTGATGCCGGGCTTGACGCGGTGGCGCGCGAAATAGCCGTCGACGGCCTCGTCGAACAGGCGGCTCTGCAACTTGCCTTGCACGGCGTGCGGGCGCGGCCCGACCAGCGACAAGTTGCTCTTGAACACGACGTTAAAGAGCTGCGGCAGTTCGTCGAGGCTGGTCTTGCGGATGAAGCGCCCGACGCGGGTGACGCGCGGGTCATTCTTGGTCACGACCTTGGAGGCGTTCGGATCAGCCTGATGGTGGTACATCGAGCGAAACTTGAAGACGTCGATGCGCTTGTTGTTGAAGCCGAACCGCTTCTGGCGGAACAGTATCGGCCCGGGGCTGTCGAGCTTCACTGCAATCGCGACCAGACCCATCACCGGCAGCGCCAGCAGCAGGATTGCGAAGCCGACGACGTGGTCGAACAGCCACTTCATCACCAGGTCCCAGTCGGTGATCGGCGCCTCGAACACGTCGAGGGTAGGCACCTCGCCGAGATAGGAATAGGAGCGGGGACGGAAGCGCAGCTTGTTGGTATGGGCCGAAAGGCGGATATCGACCGGAAGCACCCACAGCTTCTTCAACATATCGAGAATGCGCGTCTCGGCCGAAATCGGCAGCGCGAACAGCACGAGGTCGATGCGGGTGCGGCGCGCAAACTCGACGATGTCGTCGACCTTGCCGAGCTTGGGACTGCCGGCGCAGGTGTCCATCGCGCGGTCGTCGTTGCGGTCGTCGAACACGCCGAGCACATGGATGTCGGAATCGTCCTGCGTTTCGAGCGCTTGGACGAGTTCCTCGCCGTTCTGGTCGGCGCCCACGATGATGGTGCGGCGATCGAGCCGGCCCTGACGGGCCCAGCCGCGCACCAGCGAGCGCAGGAACAGGCGCTGCGTGACCAGCGCCGCGACGCCGCTCACGAAAAACGCCGTAAGCCACAGCCGCGAAATCTCGCTGCCGAGCTTCACGATGAAGGATGCGCCGATGAACAGCAGGAATACGAATGCCCAGGATGAAATCATCCGCGTCATCTGGCGAAGATGGCCGCGGAATAACTGCACCTGGTAGATATCGGCGGCCTGGAAGCAGATCACGGCCGTTGCCGCCACGCCGAAGATCGCCGCGAGAAATTCCCAGGAAAAGCCGCTGAGAGGCACGACGTAACCAAAATAGAGCGCAATGCCGATCGCGCTCAACATCGCGAAATCGATCACGCGAACCACGCCTGCGATCACGATCGGCGAATAGGCGCGGCCAACTTTCTGATTGGTGACGGCGAGCGCTGCCGGAGACAGCCTGCGGCGCCGTTCGATCTGCGGACGATCGGCGCTGGCGGTCGCCGCGGCATCGAGCATCGAGCGTGCGTTAATCGGTTCCACTGGTCCACGTCCGTTCTAGAGCGGGCACACAGCAACGTGCCCGCCGGTGCGGAATTCCCCACACCACGGACTTACGGGACAAATCGGAAGAAACAGTTACGTCGGTAATTTTCGGTTAACGATTGGCAAACGCCTCGCGGTAGCCGGCAACAACGCCCTCGACCATCGCCTTCTGCGAAAAATGCTGGAAGATTCGTTCGCGCAGCGATTTGGCCCGCTCCTTCGTCGCGGCCGGATCCTCCAGCGCGGCTTTGATGGCATCGGCCATGGCGGCCGCGTTGCTCGGCGCGAACAAGGCATCGCCATGCGGGCCGAAAATTTCGGGGATGCCGCCGACATTGGCGGCGACCATCGGAATGCCGGCGGCCGCCGCCTCGATCACGACATAGGGCATTGAGTCTCCGCGGGAGGGAACCACCAGCAGCGAGCCCTTGGAGAAGCCGTAACGCGCCTTGACGTGGCCGATGAAGCGCACGGCCTCACCGAGGCCGAGCCGCGCGACCTGGGCTTTGAGGCCTTCGCTTTCCTCGCCGTCGCCTGCGAGCGTCAGCGTCACCGGACGGCCGTCGGCGCGTAGCCGCGCTACCGCATCGATCAGAAGGTCGGCGCCCTTGATGTGCCGAAACTCGCCGACATAGATCAGGTCGGTGGCGTCCTCCGCCTTGACGACGGGATCGAATTCGCTGGCGGTGACGCCGTTGAACACGCATCGCACCAGCCCCTTCGGCGTGCCGATGGTGCGCTGGTAGGTGTTGCGAGCAAACGCGCTTTCGAACAGGAACAGGTCGGTATCGTTCATCAGCGCGCGTTCGACACGGGCATAGATGTTGCCCTTCAGCGTCGACAGCGGATAGTGCAGCGAGCCGCCATGCGGGGTGTAGACCCTGATCCTGTGGCGGGAAGCGGTCCTTATGCGCATGAAGGCGCCGGCCTTGGCGCCGTGACCGTGCAGCACGTCCGGCTTCAATTGGCGGATCATGCGCTGGAACCGGGCCCACACCAGAAGATCGCTCGGAAGCGGCTCGCGGCGAATGGCGGTGCGGTGAACGCCGAGCTTGAGGCGCGGGGCGATTTCCGCCAGCGCCTGCTCGGCGCGTTCGCCGCCGGTGAGGCTATCGGCAATGATGCCGACGTGATGGCCGCGGTCGACCTGGCCGTTGGCGAGATCGAGGATGTGGCGGAAAATGCCGCCGACCGGCGCGCGCGTCGCGTGCAGAATCCGAAGCGGCTGACCGTCAACGACAGGCATCGACACCGCCTTCAGATGCGACCGGAACCTGCGTGGTCCGGGCCAGGCAGCCCGCAAGCGTCAGCGCAGCAATCAGATATGGAATAGGGGCGAGCACGCCGCGCATTACAGGTATCCTGGAAAAGTATCCAGCGATTAAGGGCTTTGATGGTTAACAAAAAATGACTGCGCGCGCGAGGCGTTGCTCGGGCGCGCAGACAAGGCAAATTAACCCAGCGGCAACCATAATGAAGTGTAATCGGCCCTGTCGAGTGGACCGATAGTTGCGTCCACGGGAGTGTGGGATGCGTTTGGCGTTCTGGCGTGCAGGCAAGGACAAGCCGGTGGTGCAGCAGGCGACGGCTAGGCCTGTGGCTTCGGCGCCGAAGCCCGTCGCCGCATCCGATTCTGGCGATCTCGATCTGCATGCGCTTGGTCAGGCATTGATGCGCAGGCGGAGCTGGATCATCGTTCCGACATTGCTGGCGCTGGTGCTGTCGCTGGCCGCGGTCAACATGATCACGCCGCGTTACAAGTCGGAAGCGCGCATCCTCGTTGACGGGCGCGAGAACGTTTTCCTCCGGCCGAACGGCGAGCGCAACGAGGAGCGCAGTGCGCTCGACGCCGAGGCTGTCACCAGCCAGGTGCAGTTGGTGCAATCGCGCGATCTGGCCCGCGAGATCATCAAAAAGAACAAGCTTGCCGAGCTTCCCGAATTCGATCCGGTGCTGCAGGGGATCTCGCCGCTGAAGTCGCTGCTGGCACTGGTCGGCATCGGGCGCGATCCGTTTTCGTTGACGCCGGAAGAGCGCGTGCTGGAGGCCTATTATGAGCGTTTCACGGCCTATGCGGTCGACAAGTCGCGCGTGATCGTCGTTGAATTCCAGTCGCGTGATTCCGAACTCGCCGCGCGTGTCGCCAACTCGATCGCGGAAGGCTATCTGGTGCTGCAGCAGGACGCGCGGCAGCAGCAAGCGAAGTCTGCCAGCCAGTGGCTCTCAGGCGAAATAGAACACTTGCGCAAGCGCGTGGCTGACGCCGAATCGCGGGTCGAGGATTTCCGCTCCAGGTCGAGCCTGTTCGTGGGCACCAACAACACCACGCTGTCCAACCAGCAGATGGGCGAGATCAACACGCAGTTGAACAACGCCCGCGCGCTGAAGTCGGATGCGGAATCCAAGGCGCGGCTGATCAAGGAGATGCTTCAGAGCGGCAAGCCGATCGAGGCTTCCGAGGTGCTCAATTCCGAACTGGTGCGCCGGCTATCCGAGCAGCGCGTGACGCTCCGTGCGCAGCTCGCCGAGCAATCCTCGACGCTGCTCGGCGGTCATCCCCGCATCAAGGAATTGAAGGCCCAGCTTGCCGATCTCGATCGGCAGTCGCGCGAGGAAGCGGGCAAGGTGTCCCGCTCGCTGGAGAACGACGCCCGCATCGCCAGCGGCCGGGTCGAAGGCCTGACGGCGAGCCTCGATCAGTTGAAGAAGCAGGCTTCTTCGACCAACGGCCAGGACGTGCAGCTCCGCGCTCTCGAGCGCGAGGCCAAGGCCCAGCGGGACCTCTTGGAATCCTATCTCGCCAAATACCGCGAGGCGAACACCCGCGAGAATATCGAGGCGGCGCCGGCCGATGGCCGCATCATCTCCCGTGCCACCGTCTCCAACACCCCGACCTATCCGAAGAAGCTGCCGATCGTCTTGATCGCGACGCTGGCGACCCTGCTGCTCACTTCGGGCGCGATCGCGACAGGTGAGCTCTTGCGCATGACCGCGCCTCGGACACTCGGTACGGTTTCGCCGGAAGTTATGCGTGAAATCGCACCCGAAATTGCACCCGAAATCGTCTTGGCGTCTGCGCCGGAACCGGTGCGTGCGCCGGCGATCGCACCCGAGCTTCCTGTGGCGAACCTCGCTGAAGCGGATCACGTTGCAGAGCCAACCTTGATTGAGCCGCATGCTGACGCCCCGGGCATGGATGCTATTGCAGGGGACAGCGAGATCGAGCAACTGTCTGATGATCTGGTTGGCGCAGGCGCCGCAGCGCGCAAGGTCACCGTGCTCGGCACGGCATCGAGCGAGAGCATCACGCTGACCGCACTGACGTTGGCGCGGCTGATGGCGCAGCAGGCAAAGATCGTGGTCGTCGATCTCGTGGCGTCCTCGCCGACGATGACGGCGGCGTCGGTCGATCCGGTGGCGCCGGGGCTTGCCGAACTGATGCAGGGCGAAGCCTCGTTTGCGCAGATCATCACCAAGGACCGGCTGTCGCGGGTTCATCTCGTCAGCGCGGGACGCCCCGGCTTCGACCGTGCGCAGCTTCAGTCACCGCGGCTGACGCTTGCGATTGACGCGTTGCTGCGGGTCTACGATCATGTGCTGCTGGATGCTGGCACGGCGTCCGATCTGCCGGCCGAATTGCTGACGTCGCAGGCGCGTGCGGTCGTGGTGCCAGAAGCGTCGATGGCGCAGGATGCGCGCGTGCTGATGTGCGAACAGCTCAGGGCGGTCGGCTTCTTTGAGGTGACGATGCTGAGCAAACCCTGCGAGTCGTCGGACGCCGTCGAATCCGGCCCGCGCGTGGTGGCGGCTTGAACGATCTTGTAGGGTGGGCAAAGGCGCGCTAGCGCCGTGCCCACCATCTCTCCGAGATCACAGATAGAAATGGTGGGCACGCTTCGCTTTGCCCACCCTACGGTCCTGCCGGCGTCATTGCGAGGAGCGTAGCGACGAAGCAATCCATCTATCCCCGCGCGGAAAGATGGATTGCTTCGCGGAGCCTGTCATCCGGCGGCGCTTTGCGCCGACCGGGTGGCTCGCAATGACGGAGGAGCCTAGCCAAACGCGCTGCGCAGCTTTTGCGCCATCTCCAGCAGCGCCGGATTGTGCTTCACCAGCCGCTTGGTGCGATTGAGGCCGGACATGACGCTGGCCGCGAGCTTGCCGCGCTGGCTGAGCGGGATGAAGCTGTCGAAGATCAGCTCGTCGCTCTTGCAGAACAGCCGCTTGTAGTCGTCCGACCCGATTCCGAGGTCGAGCGCGCGGTATCCCTGTGCGGCATAGTGGTCGATGATGTCGCGCATCAGGATCAGGCCGGGGCTGTACTTTGAATTCGCCGACATTGTGTAGGTGTTGAACATCATCGAGAACCGATGCCCGTCCGCGACGCCGGCAAAAATCGCAATCACTTCCTCGTCGCATTCCAGCGCGTGGATGTCGATGGCATGCCTGCCGCCGGCGAGCGGCGCGGTGCAGGCGCTGCGGACGAATTCCTCGATGCCGGGATCGGCGAACACATTCGGCAGCTTCTGTTCCGCCATCCGCAGCGGCTTGACGCGGAAAAACCAGTCGAGCAGCCGGGTGATCTCGGCGGCTGACGACGCAACATAACTGCGATAACCGGGCAGGGACTGCAGCTTGCGTTCCTTGCCCTTGAGGCGGCGCCGGAACGAGTTGCTGATCAGCGCGGCGGGCGCTGCGCCCGGCTCGATCGCCAACAGCGGGCAATCATTGGCCGAAGGTTGATGCGGCAGCGAGGCGAACGGATTGGGCAGATCGCGCCAGCGAACCGGTTGCTGGTGCAGCGCGAGGACGTCGGCTTCCGACCGCCGCGATATCGCTAATATGAGGTCTTCGAGATCGGCTTGCGTTGCGCTTGCGGCGAAATCGCGGTCGAACAGCGCCATGTTGAAAGTGGAATGCTTGCCGCCCATGAAACTGGCGCAGCGCGCGCCAAAAGCGTGCCTGAGCGCGAGCGGAAGCAGCGCCAGCGGACGGCGTTCCGCGTCGAAGGCAATCACGATGAAGGGAACGAGGCCTTCGCGCGCGCCGACCTGCCGCTGCCAGGGGCTGAGGAAGTCGAATCGCTGATAGGGCGTGAAGAAGGTTTGCGCACCTTCCAGGTTGCGCCAGACGCCTTCCGCCGCAGCGAGGTCGCGAACGATGTCGATGCCGGCGATGCGGCTCGCCTTCGACCACCCATCTGCATCCGCCGTCCGGCCTTCGATCGCGGCAGCCATGGTCATCGCAGAGCCCGTGTTATATGAATTTGTTTACAATTTCGGCTTTGGCCGACCTTCGCAGGGAAATGTCAACAAAGGGTAATACGATGTGGCGCGGCGGGGGCAGCGCGACCGCATGGTGAGGGCGGTACGTTTGGCGTCGGATTTCGGAATTTTGCGGCGGGCCTGGATGGAGCTCGCCTATTTCAGCGGCTATTTCAGGCTGAAGCAGCGGCAGCGCGGTGGCGCCGGCGTCATTTTGCGGTTCGAGCGCGTGCGTCCGCGGGATTCCCGGCCGTTTCAGCCCAATCGGTGGCGTGAAATCACGCCGCAATTTCTCGACAGGACGATCCAGGGGCTGAAGCGCTGGAACTTCGACCTGGTCACGATGGACGAGATGTGCCGGCGGGCGGTCACGCTGCCAAGGGCCAATCGGTTTGCCTGCCTGACCTTCGACGGCGGCTGTAAGGATGTCATCACGCAGGCCTATCCGGTATTGTCGAAGCACGGCGTGTCCTTCACCGTCTACCTGCCCACCGCGTTTCCGGATGGGCTCGGCGAAGCCTGGTGGCTTGCGCTGGAAGAGATGATCGCGCGCGAGGATCGCATCAGCCTGGTGATTGACCGCAAGGAGCGGCGTTTCGCAACGGGCAGCACGTCCGAGAAGCATGACACGTTCGAATTTCTATCGAACTGGATGCGGACGCTGCCGCCGCCGGATCTTTCGTTCGCGATCCACGACCTCTGCACGCGCTACTCCGTCGATCTCGCGGCGCTGTCGCGCGCGGCCTCGATGGATTGGGACGATCTGGCCAAGCTCGCCACCGATCCGCTGGTGACGATCGGCAGCGCAACGGTGAACTATCACCCACTGTCCAACCTGAAAGGGACGGACGCGCAGCGCGAAATGACGATGGGCAAGGCGGTTGCGGAGACCGCCTTGCGCAAGCCCGTAAGGCATTTCGCCTATCCGTTCGGCGACCAGCAATCCTGGCGCCGCGAGCACGTCATCATGGCGCAAGAGGCAGGTTTCGCCAGCGCGGTATCGACGATCCCAGGCGTCGTTGAGGCCAGGGGATTCACCAACCTGCACGCACTGCCCCGAATCGCCTGGGACGGCCGGCAGGATTCGCTGCGCACGATGCGGGTGTTGCTGTCAGGGATGATGTTTCCCGCGGTCAGGCCGACCCGGGACAATTGGGTTTAGAGCGTTTTCAAGCGAAAGCCTGCCCCGGACTTGATCCGGGGTGGATACCGGTTCGCGTGAAGAAAACGCGTCAAAACAGGAATCTTCTAAGCGGCGCGATCGGGCCGCGACATCCAGCTCACGATCGGCATCGCCGGCAGCACCCATCCAAGGCCTGCCACGACATAGAAGATCGCCTGCAACAGGCCTGAACTGGCCAGCCACGGCGTCTGGGCGATGGTCATGCCCAACAGCGACCACACCACGACCAGCGCCAGCAAAGCGAGGGTTCCAAAGAATTTGCGGGTGCGTATCGTCATGTCGGATATATCGGGCTCGTGGCGGGTTGCGCGCGGGAAGGGGCGGACTATAAGGGGCGCGCCAATTCAATCAAGCGCGCCTTCGGGGCGAGCCAGGACGGATTTTCAGACGGGTTTTTATGACCGCTAGTTCCGCACAGCAGGCCCCGCATGCCAGCGCCATCAGATGGTGGCTGATCGTGGTTGCCGCGCTGATTGCGGTCATGGTGCTGGTCGGCGGCGCCACGCGCCTGACGGAATCCGGATTGTCGATCGTGGAATGGAAGCCGGTTACCGGCACGCTGCCACCGCTCAACGAGGCGCAATGGGCGCAGGCGTTCGAGGGCTACAAGGCCATTCCACAATACCGCGAACTCAACGCCGGCATGAGCCTTGCCGAGTTCAAGACCATCTTCTGGTGGGAATGGAGCCATCGCCTGCTCGGACGCGTGATCGGCGCGGTCTATCTGCTGCCGTTCCTGTACTTTCTGTGGCGTGGCGCGTTCAGCACCGAATTGAAAAAGCGGTTGTGGCTGATCTTCGGCCTCGGTGCGCTGCAGGGGGCGGTCGGCTGGTGGATGGTCGCCTCCGGCCTGTCCCAACGGACCGAGGTATCTCAATATCGTCTGGCGACGCATCTGGTGCTCGCGCTGATCATTTTTGCGTCGATCATCTGGACGCTGCGGCGGATGCGTGCGCGTCCGCAACCTGCGGCGGCGCCACGACTGAAGATAACCGCTGTGGCGTTGCTGGGATTGACCTTCCTGCAGCTCTATTTCGGCGCGCTGGTCGCGGGCCTGCGGGCGGGCAGGGTATACAACACCTGGCCCGAGATCGATGGCGCCTTCATTCCATCGGCGGCGCGGCTGTTCTTCGAGGAGCCGTGGTGGCGCAACTTGTTCGACAACACGCTCACTGTGCAGTTCGAACACCGCATGACCGCCTACGCGCTGCTGGCGCTGGCGGTCTTTCATGCGGTCGATAGCGTGAGGTCACGGGCCGATATTGCCGTGGTCGGCGGCGCCTGGTCTCTGGTGGCGGCGATCACGCTGCAGGCCGTGCTCGGCATTCTGACGCTGCTGCGCCAGGTGCCGATCGATCTCGCGCTGGCGCATCAGGCCGTCGCGATCGTGGTCCTGACGCTGGCGGTTTTGCAAACCGAGCGTCTGGTCGCGCGGCGCGCCGAGCACGACAGGCAGAAGCTGGCGATGCCGCTCGGGCAGCCCGGCTGAAATTGAGCAATTCTAATCTGCCGTCATTGCCGGAAGTGCCCGATTTGCAGGGGTTTCTTGCTGCGCAAGGGCCTTGATGCATTTGGGTGGCGTGCGACCGCTTTACTTGAATCGTTTGGACGATAAAACGAGCCAAAACAAAGGTTCGGTTTCATGTCGTCAGCCTTCATCCAAGCCGCTGTCATCCTGCTCCGCGAGGGGCTCGAAGCCATGCTGGTGATCGCAGCACTCGCGGGCTATCTGACCAAGGCCGGTGCCGCCCACCGCATTCAGGCGCTGTACGGCGGCGCGCTCGCCGCGGTCGGCGCCAGCTTCGTCGCCGCCTGGCTGTTTGCGGTGCTGAACTCCGGCGATCACAGCGATATCCTCGAGGGCGTCATCATTCTCGTGGCCGCCGCCCTGATGCTCTATGTCAGCGGCTGGCTGATGGTGAAGCAGGACCCGCGCGGCTGGCAGGATTACCTCGCGCATAAAGCCGACCGCGCGCTGTCGCAGGACACGGTGTGGGCGGTCGGCGCATTGGCTTTCCTCGCGGTGTTCCGCGAGGGCGCCGAGACCGTGCTGTTCATCCATGCGCTGGCGAAGACCGAGGGCGGCTGGAGCGCCGGCCTGTTCGCCGGGCTTGCCGCCGCGACGGTGGCCCTCGCCGTGCTGTTCTATTTCATCAACCTGATTGCGCGAAAGCTTCCGCTGCGGCCGCTGTTCATCGTCACCTCGGCGTTCCTGTTCGTAATGGCGATCAAGTTCATCGGCGAGGCGGTGCAGGAGTTCCAGGAGCAGGCGATCATCACGGTAACCGAGGTGAAGGGCTCGGCGTTTCTGACCGCGATCGGCCTGAATCCTTCCATGGAAGCGCTGTCGATCCAGGGCCTGGTGATCCTGTTTGCGCTGGCGAGCTATTCGGTGGTCCAGCGCAACAACCGCCTGATGCGCGAGGACAAGGCAATGCGCGCGGCCGAGTGATCCGCCAAAGCTACGCCGCCTGCCGATTGAGTCCGAGATAGTCGAGGCCGATATCGAGCGCGGCGGAGCTGTGGGTCAGCCAACCGGCGGAAATCAGATCGACGCCGGTCGCTGCGATCGCTTTAGCCGTCTCGGCCGTGATGCGGCCGGAAGCCTCGGTAATCGCCCGACGGCCGGTCATCGCCACCGCCTGCCGCAGCTCCTCGACGGTCATGTTGTCGAGCAGGACGGCATCGACGCCGATCGTAAGGGCTTGTTCGAGTTGCGCGAGGGTGTCCACCTCGACCTCGATCTTGACGAGGTGGCCGGCATGCGCCTTTGCACGTTCGATCGCGGTCCTGATATCGCCGGCCAGCGCGATATGGTTGTCCTTGATCAGAATGGCGTCGTCGAGCCCAAAGCGGTGATTGCTGCCACCGCCGGCACGGACCGCATATTTTTCCAGCGCGCGCAGCCCCGGCGTCGTCTTGCGGGTACAGACGATGCGCGCCTTGGTGCCTTGTGCGGCCGATACCAGCGAGGCCGTTGCGGTCGCGACGCCGCTGAGGTGGCAGAGAAAATTCAGCGCCGTCCGTTCGCCGGTCAATAGTCCGCGTGCCGGCCCCTCGATCGCGGCGATCACGTCTCCCGGCGCCACCACGCTGCCGTCGGGGCGCTCCGCTTCGAGTTGGATGGCAGGATTGACGAGCTGAAATGCACAGCGCGCGATGTCGAGCCCAGCCACCACGCCGGGCTGGCGCGCGCGCAGCACCAGCGAGGCGCGCTTGTCCGCCGGAACGATCGCGTCCGCGGTGATGTCGCCGGCGCGGCCCAAGTCTTCGAGCAGCGCGGTTCGAACCAGCGGCTCGTACACGACAGGCAGAAGCGGGGTTAGTGTCACGGCTGGGCACTCCCGGTAAACAGAGATTCGGTTTCAAAGATGTCGCGCGCGGTGTCGAGTGCGTCCGCAAGCGAGATGGATGAAGGCACGGCCGAAGGCAGGACCTCGGGGAAGTCGGTGCGAAAATGCCCGCCGCGGCTTTCCTCGCGCCGCCAGGCGGCGACCGCGATCATCAATCCCACCAACGCGGGATCGGCTGCCGCACTTTTGCCGTTGGCGAGCGCATGGAGGCTGCGGATCGCGCGCTCGATGCCGTGCCGGTCGCGGAGCACGCCGAGGCCTTGCGACAGGATCGGCCGTATGGCCGAAGGATCGGACGCGGGGGGAGGCGCGTCGGCCACGCGCGCTTTCGGCCGGCCGCGGCTCGCACCCGTGACGCTCTCTGCAACCCATTGCGCACAGACGATGGCTTCCATCAGCGAATTGCTGGCGAGTCGGTTGGCGCCATGCAACCCGGTGCGGCTGACCTCGCCGCAGGCCCAGAGGCCGTCCACGCTGCTGCGGCCTTCGCCGTCAACAGCGATCCCGCCCATGTGGTAGTGCACCGCCGGCCTCACCGGAATCGGATCGGCCGCGGGATCGATTCCGGCCATTTTGCAGAACGCGGAGATGACGGGATAGCGTTTTGCAAATTCCGCTCCCGGATGTTTGCGCGCGTCGAGGAAAACTCGATGTCCTTCCGCGCGACGGCGCCAGACCGCACGCGCGACGATATCGCGGGGCGCGAGTTCGGCACCGGGCTGATCCGCCATGAAATGCTGCCCGGTATCGTCGATCAGGATGGCGCCATCGCCGCGCACGGCCTCGGTGACCAGCGGCATCGGGCGCGACGGCCCGTCGAAGGCCGTTGGGTGAAACTGGATGAATTCGAGATCGGCGAGCAGCGCGCCCGCGCGCGCCGCCAGCGCCAGTCCCTGGCCGTAGCAGCCGGCGGGGTTGGTGCTGTCGAGGAACAGTCCGCCGATGCCGCCCGTCGCGATCACGACGCGACCGGTATCGATCACCAGCGGCCCCTGCGCGTTCACTGCGAGCACGCCCCTGATGGCGTTATCCTCGACGATCAGGCTGCGCGCTTCGACGCCCTCCAGCAGCGTGACCGACGGACAGCGGCGCACC
Source organism: Bradyrhizobium murdochi (assembly GCF_000472965.1). Taxonomy (GTDB): domain Bacteria; phylum Pseudomonadota; class Alphaproteobacteria; order Rhizobiales; family Xanthobacteraceae; genus Bradyrhizobium; species Bradyrhizobium murdochi. The sequence continues at coordinate 317,578 of NZ_AXAU01000001.1, forward strand.
GCTGCGATCAGCGCGCGCATGATCTCGCGGCCCGTGCCGTCGCCGGTGGCGTGCACGATCCGGTTGCGGCTATGGGCGGCTTCGAGGCCAAGCCGCCAGGCGCCATCGGGCCGTCGGTCGAAGGCGACACCAAGCCGCGCGAGATGCTCGACGGCGGCAGGCGCTGCGTGAACGATCCGGCTCGCAATGGCCTCGTCGCACAGGCCCGCGCCAGCGGCCAGCGTATCGGCCACGTGCAGGGCAGGGTCGTCGTCGTCGCCCATCGCTGCGGCCAATCCGCCTTGTGCCCACAGGCTCGAAGCTTCCGCGCCTAGCGGTGCCTTCGACAGCAATACGACCGGCTCGGGCGCCATCTGAAGCGCCGTCATCAATCCGGCGGCGCCGCCGCCGATGATGACGGGACGGTGGTTGAGCGCTGAAATCTCGGAGCTCATAGCGCGAGCATCCATTCGACGGCGCGACGGGCGGGCGCAGCAATCGCGGGATCGATCGTCACCTCGTCTCGGCCGGTTTCCAGCGCATGGCGAATGTTCTTCAGCGTGATCCGCTTCATGTGCGGACAGAGATTGCAGGGCCGGATGAACTCCACTTCGGGATGGAGCACGGAAACGTTGTCGCTCATCGAGCATTCCGTCAGCAGCACGACCCGGGGCGGGCGCTGCTTGCCGACGTAATCCGACATCGCGGCCGTCGAGCCGGAGAAATCGGCTTCCGCCACCACTTCGGGCGGGCACTCCGGATGCGCCAGGATGGTCACATCAGGATGGTTTTCGCGCAGTTGCCGGACGTCGGACGCCGTGAACAGCTCGTGCACCTCGCAATGGCCTTTCCATGCGATGATCTTCACGTCCGTCTGCGCGGCGATGTTCTGCGCCAGATATTCATCCGGCAGCATGATCACCCGCTCCACGCCGAGTGACTCCACGACCTTGAGCGCGTTCCCGGAGGTGCAGCAAATGTCGGATTCCGCCTTCACTGCGACCGAGGTGTTGACGTAGGTGACGACGGGAACGCCGGGATAACGCTGGCGCATCAGCCGGACATCCTGCGCGGTGATGGAATCTGCCAACGAACAGCCGGCTGCAAGGTCGGGGATCAGCACGGTCTTTTCCGGATTCAACAGCTTGGCCGTCTCGGCCATGAAGTGCACGCCGGCCAGCACGATGATGTCGGCATTAACCTTGGTGGCTTCGCGCGCCAGCAGCAGGCTGTCGCCGACGATGTCGGCGACACCGTGAAAGATTTCAGGTGTCTGATAGTTATGCGCCAGGACGACCGCGTTGCGCTCGCGCTTGAGCGCCAGAATGGCGTCGACATCCTCGGCAAAGACGGCCCATTCAGGTGGCGGGATGACCCGTTTGACACGATCGTAAAGCGGCGCGGTGCGGGCGAGCGCTGAGGAGCTGAGGTTGGCCATTTATACTCTCCGTGAGTATATCTTGGCTTATACTTATCCTGAGCATAATCGAAGTCAAGTGCGCGATAAGGGAAGTTTGGTTCCGACGATCGCCCGCTCGGCCAGCACGCCGTGGCGGAACCTGAACAATTTGGCGGGGCGGCCGACGGTGTCAGCGGCGATTGCGCCAGTTTCCTCAACGAGTTGCTGCTGCTCGATCAGGCGACGAAAATTCTGCTTGTGCACCAGCCGGCCTGCAAGCGCCTCAACGCTGCGTTGCAGTTGCAGCAGGGTGAATTCCGCTGGCATCAGTTCAAACACCACGGGGCGGTATTTGATCTTGGCGCGCAGGCGCGCGATCCCGGTGGCAAGAATGCGGCGATGATCGCCGGTCATTGGCTTACCCGGAATGACGGTCGTGGCGGCCGCCCCGTCACGCACGGCTTCCGGGATCAGGCCGGCTTCATAGAGCAGCTCATAGCGCTGCAGCACCAGCTCCTCATTCCATTCGCGATCGTCGAGGCCAAACGTGATGGCGGCGCGCTGCCAGCGTTGGCGCTGCAGGCCGGTGGTCTCAGCGGATTTCGCCCAAGCCCGCAGCCGCGACGTCAATGTCTTCGCCAGCGAAGCGGGGAGACCGGCCCGCTGATCCTCCCATGGGAAATATTCGTACCAGCCGGACCAGTGCGCCTCAAAACCCTGGCCGACCTTGTCTTCGCGTGTCAGGCCCAGATAGCTGATCGAGATCGAATGCGGTGACTTGGCACCTCCGGCGCGCCCACGATCGGCAAACGTGTAGAGCTGCTCGACATAGCCGAGCGGATGGCCGGTCTGTGCCTCGACCCAAGCCCGCAATCCCGTCTGCAGCGAACGGTGCGCGAATTCGAATGGGCCGCTCGGCAGCGCGCCGTCGTTGGCGATGGTCATGATCTTGGGCTCGCCCTCGGTGACGGCGACGAGGACGGCGACCAGATCCGCCGTGACCGCGTTGGCAGAACTTGTTGCCCTGTCTTTCTTCAATGCCCCTGCCACCTCTGTTGTCCGTCTCCGTCGCTGATGCACCGTTAGCAATATCCGTACACGCCGCAGGCGTAGGGCAGGCGAGCCCAGTAGGGTGTATAGGAGCCGCCATAATAAGGGCCGTCATAGCTGTAGGAATGGCTCGTTCCATAATAGCCGGGCAGCGTCGACGACCCTGGCAGCAATGGCGTACCCCTGACCAGCGGCACGTAGGGCACTACTCCCACCGGCTTGATCAGCACTTCGGGCTCGTCTTCCGCGACGACCACCAGTGGGCGGCCGCGCCGCACGTAGAGCGGTGCGGCGGGGGCGACCGTGGTTCGGTAATTGTAATGCGCCCGAGGTAGGCCCGGCGGCAAGTTGCTGGCGGCACGAACTGCGGCGCGCTTGGTGGCGGCGGGGCCGTCGGCGGCGACTGCGGTTCCGATCGCGAACGTTGCAATCAGCAATGACATCGTCCAGCGCAGCATGGTTGGCTCCGAATCGTTCGGGGGCGGGTCACCGCCACTTTATGCCGGAATGACCGTTAATGAGAGGCTCGTGATTGCAGAGCCTGGAAGGTGGTTGGACCTCAATCGGACGTCATCGCTCGCCAACGGGTCGCGCGAATGCGCGCCCGATGACAGGCTCCGGCGGGCGATCCAGTATCCCAGAGACTGGCAATGCAGCCGAGAGGCCGCAGCGTACCGGATACCCGCTTTTCGCGGGTATGACGATCTTCTTCGGGGCGATCCGACCGCGCCCATTTGCATCACGCGCTCAGCGCCCGCTCCAGATCCGCGATCAAATCTTCCTTGTCCTCGATGCCGATCGACAGGCGCACGACATCAGGCCCCGCGCCGCTTCTCACCTTGGCGTCGTCGTCGAGCTGGCTGTGTGTGGTCGAGGCCGGGTGAATCACCAGCGAGCGGGTGTCGCCTACATTGGCCAGATGCGAGAACAGTTTCAGGTTCGACACCAGGCTGACGCCGGCGTCGTAGCCGCCCCTGAGGCTGAAGGTGAATACGGCACCGGCGCCCTTCGGTGCGTATTTGCGCGCGAGCTTGTTGTACCTGTCGCTGGCGAGGCCCGCATAGTTTACCGCGGCCACCGCGGGATGACCGGCCAGAAATTCCGCGACCGCCTTGGCGTTCTCGCAATGCTTCTGCATGCGCAGCGGCAGCGTCTCGATGCCGGTCAGGATCATGAAGGCGTTGAACGGCGACAGCGCCGGGCCGAGATCGCGCAGACCCAGCACGCGGCAGGCGATCGCGAAGGCGAAATTGCCAAACGTCTCCTGGATCCTGATGCCGTGATATTCCGGCCGCGGCTCGTTGAGCATCGGATATTTGTTGTCCTTCGACCAGTCGAAGGTGCCGCCATCGACGATGATGCCGCCGAGCGAGTTGCCATGGCCGCCCAGGAATTTCGTCAGCGAGTGCACGACGATGTCGGCGCCATGATCGATCGGGCGGATCAAATAAGGCGTTGCCAACGTATTGTCGACGATCAGCGGCACGCCGGCCTTGCGGGCCACCTCCGCGATCGCTTCGATGTCGGTGATGCTGCCGGCGGGGTTGGCGATCGACTCGATGAAGATCGCCTTGGTGCGCGGCGTCACCGCGCGCTCGAAACTGCCGATATCATCGGGGTCGGCCCACGCCACATTCCAGCCAAAGCTCTTGAACGCATGCGTGAACTGGTTGATCGAGCCGCCATAGAGTTTTCGCGCGGCGATGAATTCGTCGCCCGGCATCAGCAATTGCTGCAGCACGACGACTTGCGCAGCATGTCCCGAAGCAACCGCAAGCGCAGCGGTGCCGCCTTCCAGCGCAGCAATGCGCTCTTCCAGTACGGCGGTCGTGGGATTGCCGATGCGGGTATAGATGTTGCCGAACGCCTGCAGCCCGAACAGCGAAGCGGCATGGTCGGCATCATTGAATACGAAGGACGTGGTTTGATAGATCGGCGTCACCCGCGCGCCGGTGGTAGGATCGGGCTGCGCGCCGGCATGCACGGCAAGGGTCGAAAATCCCGGGAGACGGTCGGTCATTCTTCTTCGTCCTGTTCTCTGGCTTGCTTGAAAATGCGTTGACGATGCTGATCGCAGCCGCGTCCGCCGTCAAGGCGAGGCGTTCACATGCGGCGGATTGGAAACGGGTCTGCTTGGTCAGGCCGCGTCTTCGAAATAATTGTTTCTCATTGCTTCACGTCGGCTCGCCTTTGTTCTTTGCGGCGCGATCCGACGCTGCCGTTGCCCCGCCGCCGACGCTCATCCGGTTCAGCGACAGCCGCATGCCCTGCGTCGGGATCGGCGCGCGCTTGGAGCTCAGCGTGCGCGAATTGACGCCCATCCATGAAATCTCCGACGACAGCCGACCATACTCGATCTTCGGGCAGCGGTTCATCACCACCTTGATGCCGACGGCTTCGGCTTTTTCGGCAGCCGCGTCGTCGCGCGCGCCGAGCTGCATCCAGATCACTTTTGGCAACGGCGACAATGTCAGGGCCTCGTTAACGACAGGCATGATGTGGCTCGAGCTGCGGAAGATGTCGATCATGTCGACGGGACGGCCGATATCGGACAGCGAGGCGACGAAGGGCTTACCGAGTAGCTGCTTTCCGACATGACCGGGGTTGACCGGAACCATGTCATAGCCACGCTGCGCCAGGTATTTGAACGCGAAGTAGCTCGGCCGCACATTGACCGGCGAGGCCCCGACCATCGCGATCGATTTCACGGAGTTGAGGATGCTGCGGATGTAATTGTCGTCGTATGCGTCGTGGTTCATTTGATTTCCTCAGACCCTCATGGTGAGGAGCGCGGAACGCGCGTCTCGAACCATGAGGCCACATACGGGCCTGCATCCTTCGAGACGCCGCTTGCGCGGCTCCTCAGGATGAGGAACGTCTATTTATCCTGCCACTTCGGCTCACGCTTTTCGATGAAGGCGCCGATGCCTTCCTCGGCGTCGCGCGCCATCATGTTCTCGGTCATCACTTCGGCCGCATAGCGATAGGCCTCGGCGAGACTCATTTCGGCCTGGCGATAGAACGCCTCCTTACCGAGCTTGACGGTGTAGGCGGATTTGAGCGCGACCTTCTGCGCCAGCGCGATCGCCGCATCGCGCTCGGTGCCGGCGGCCACGATTCGGTTGATGAGGCCGATATTCTTCGCCGTCGTCGCTGAAATCGGTTCACCGGTGAGCAGCATCTCCATCGCCTGCTTGCGCGGGACGTTGCGCGACAGCGCCACCATGGGCGTCGAGCAGAACAGGCCGATATCGACGCCGGGGGTCGCGAAGCCTGCCGCCTCGGAGGCGACCGCGAGATCGCAGCTCGCCACCAATTGGCAGCCCGCGGCGGTCGCGATGCCCTGCACGGCGGCGACGACGGGCTTCGGCAGGTGCACGACCGCCTGCATCATCGCGCTGCAGGCGTTCATGATCTGCGCGAAATAGGCGCGGCCGCGATCGGGATCGCTGCGGCGCGCGGTCAGTTCCTTCATATCATGGCCCGCGGAGAACGCGGGACCGTTGGCGGCGATGACGACGGCGCGGACGCTGTTGTCGCCGTGGATTTCCTGCAGCGCGCCGTGTAGCTCCGCGATCAGCCCCTCCGACAGGCTGTTGCGCGCCGCCGGCCGGTTGAGCGTGAGCACCCGGATGCTGCCGACATTTTCCTGCAGCAGGATCGGAGGTTGCGGCGTGGGTGCGCGAGCAGTTTGGGCAGTCATCTCTGAGGTTTCCACTCCAAGATTTTCATTTTGGCTTTGCTGATAACGTAATGTAACAGGCAGTCTTAATCGAGGGGCAGGGGTGGCATGGCGGAAGCGAAAATGAGCGTGGCTGAGCTGGAGAAGTTCCTCCGCGAGGAATTTCCGCAAGCCTTCAGCGATGGCGATATCACGATCGAGAGCGCCGACGGCGAGACCTGCCTGCTGCGGCGGCGCTTTGACGAGCGCATGCTGCGCCCAGGCGGCACCGTGTCGGGGCCGACCTTGATGGCGATGGCCGATTTCGCGATGTATGTAGTGCTGCTCTCGGCGATCGGCCCGGTGGGATTGGCGGTAACGACCAATCTCAACATCAATTTCCTGCGCAAGGGCCAGCCGGGACAGGATGTATTGGCCGCGGCCCGCCTGCTGAAACTCGGCAAGCGGCTGGCGGTTGGCGAGGTCAACCTGCTGTCAGGCTCGTCGCCCGATCCGATCGCCCATGTGACGGCGACCTATTCCATTCCAAACACATAGGCTTTTGAAAGGTAGTATCGCACCATATTTTTAAGCAATTGTTTTCATTGGTGTAATTTGCGAACATTGGCGTTGACTGACGGCGCGCCGTTCTCTAGAAACCCGCCAGTTCGGCGCATCTGGCGCCGATTTCCATTTTCACGGATTTCCTCACATGAAAACCTATTCGGCAAAGCCCGCCGAGGTGACGAAGAAGTGGGTCTTGATCGACGCCAAAGGCCTGGTGGTCGGCCGTCTCGCCACGCTCGTCGCGATGCGCCTGCGCGGCAAACATCTGCCCACCTATACCCCGCATGTCGATTGCGGTGACAACGTCATCATCATCAACGCGGCGCATGTGGTGCTGACCGGTCGCAAGCGCGACAACAAGGTCTACTACAAGCACACCGGCTTCATTGGCGGCATCAAGGAGCGGACCGCGAAACAGGTCCTCGAGGGCCGTTTCCCCGAGCGCGTGGTCGAGAAGGCCATCGAGCGCATGATCCCGCGCGGTCCGCTCGGACGCGTGCAGATGGGCAATCTGCGCGTCTACCCCGGCGCCGAACATCCGCATGAAGCCCAGCAGCCCGAGAAGGTTGATATCGCTTCGATGAACCGCAAGAACATGAGGGCCGCATAAGATGTCGGATACCATGCAGTCGCTCGACCAGTTGGCGTCGTTGAAGACGGCCGCTCCTGAAGCGCCGAAATATGTCAAGAAGGTCGACAAATACGGCCGCGCCTATGCCACCGGTAAGCGCAAGGATGCGGTCGCCCGCGTCTGGATCAAGCCGGGCGCCGGCAAGATCACGGTCAACACCCGCGAAGTCGAGATTTACTTCGCCCGTCCGGTGCTACGCATGCTGATCCAGCAGCCGCTGGTCGCGGCCGCGCGCGCCGGCCAGTACGACGTCATCTGCACGGTCGCCGGCGGCGGTCTGTCGGGCCAGGCGGGTGCCGTGCGTCACGGCATCTCGAAGGCGCTGACCAACTTCGAGCCCGATCTCCGCGGCGTGCTGAAGAAGGGCGGCTTCCTGACCCGCGACTCCCGCACCGTGGAGCGCAAGAAGTACGGCCGGGCGAAAGCGCGCAAGTCGTTCCAGTTCTCGAAGCGCTAATTGCTTCGCTAAAATTTGCAGCGGATTGCTGCATTCACCGGAAGAAAAAAGGGCGCCGATCGGCGCCCTTTTTGCTTACTATTTAGTGATGGGTTACTACGGATTTTCGTGAAAACTTGCTTACCCGCACTCACGAAATTGGAACACGGCCCTCCTAGTGTCCCCTGATGCGATGGCGCGAAATTGCATTTTCAGTATGCGCCGAACAAGTACCATCACACGCGTTCGGGTGAGCCCATGTCGTTCGATACTTCCACGCTCTATTTATTTGCCACGATGGTCGCGGGCATGCTCGGGGCGATGTTGGTGCTGTTCGGCAAGCAGGAAAACATTCCAGCCTTGAAGTGGTGGGGGACGGCCTATCTGCTTGGCGCATCGTCGGTGGCGATCTGGACCATCGGCGGCGCCAAACTCGGCGAGCCGCTGTTGCTGACGCTGCATGCGCTTGGTTTCGCGGCCTGCGGCATGGTCTGGAATGCCGCACGCGTATTCCACGGCCGCAAGCCCAATCTCCCAGGGCTTTCCCTCGGCGCGATCGCCTGGGTCGGCACGGTGCTGGCTTTGCCGTCGTTGAATCCCGCCATGCGGCTCGTCGTCGGTGCGGCGATCGTCGCGATCTACGCTGGGCTGACGGCTTCCGAATTGTGGAGCGAACGGCGGCGGACGATGCACAAGCGCTGGCCGACGATTGTCGTGCCCGTGATGCATGGTTGCGTGCTAGCGCTGCCGATCCTGCTCGGCAGCCTGCTGCGCCCGCATGACGAGACCTTTGCCAGCAGCATCTGGGTGACCGCATTCTCGATCGAACTGATCTTGTATGCGATCGGCACCGTCTTCGTGATCTTCATGCTGGTGTCCGACCGCGCCGTGACGGTGCACAAGACCGCGGCCTCGGTCGATCCCTTGAGCGGAATGCTGAACCGCCGCGGCTTTTCGGAAGCCTGCAATCAGGTGATCGAACGCGAGGCCGCCGCGGGGCGGCCGGTGACGGTGATGATTTTCGACATCGACCATTTCAAGAGCATCAACGACCGCTTCGGCCATCCCGCGGGCGACGAAATTCTCAAATTGTTCTCCACTGTCGTGGTCAGCAATTTGCGCATCAGCGATCTGTCGGGGCGCATCGGAGGCGAGGAGTTCGCGGCGTTGCTGGCGTGTCCGCTGGAAGAGGGCGTAATTGTGGCCGAGCGCGTGCGCGAGGCGTTCGAGGCATCCAAACTCGTCTGCGAAGAAGGCCCGGTCGTCACCACCGTCAGCATCGGCGTCGCCGGCGGTCCGGCGGGCACGGAGCTCGAAGTGTTGCTGGCGGCGGCCGATACCGCACTCTATCAGGCCAAGCGCGGCGGCCGTAACCGGGTCGAGGCGGCGGAAGAGCTGCCGCTGTCGCTCGAGAAGTGGCGGCGCAAGACCGCGGGGCGCGCAGCTTCGCAACGCCAGGTGCCGGCGACCTAGCCCGGAATGGTGCGCGCGGCTGAAGCGCTAGTTCGGGAGCCCGGATTTGATTGCGAGGTCTTGCACGACGGTGGCGACACGCATCAGTTGGGGCAGGGCCTGGTCGTGGAAGGCGGCCATGTCCATGCGCGTCGCATCGACCGTGATGCTCAAGCCGGCAGTCACCGAACCTTGCGCGTCGAAGATCGGCGCTGCCAGCGTGCGGAGACCGTAAGCATTTTCGCCGTCGGAGATCGCGTGGCCCTGCCGCCTGACGAGGTCGAGCCGGTCAAGCAGGGCATCGAGATCCGTCAGGGTTCGCTCCGATAATTTAATGCGAGGCCGCGATTCCAGCCGGCGGATCTGTTCGTCCCGCGGCAGATACGCCAGCATGACGTGGCCGAGTGCGGCGCTGTAAGCCGGAATTCGCGTGCCGGGCCGACGGTCCATCTTGTGCCGGTCGAGGCCCGTGCCGACGCGAGCGAGATAGATCACGTCGCCTCCGTCGAGCGCGCCGAGCGAGGCCGCATCAGACACTGACGGCACGAGGTCGCGCAGCAACGGCTCGGCCAAAGCGCGCAGCGTTCCCCCCGATAGCACCGTGTAGCCGAGATCGAGGCAGGCGACGCCAAGCCTGAACCGGCGGCTTTGTGGAACGGGGTGGAGATAGCCAAGCTCAACCAGCGTCTGGATCAGACGGAACGCCGTGCCGCGATCGAGATTGGCGCGCGCGGCAATCTCGCTGAGTGTCAGTTCGAAGGCGTCGCTCGAAAAACTCTGCAGAACGGCGAAGGCCTTGCCGACGGATGCGACGTGGTTCTTTGGATTTTTCGGCGCGGTGGTCGGCGCGCGCTTGGATGTCTTGGCCATCTCGTCAATGCCCGCTTGCAAGAACGACAGCCGGCGGCCCTTGACGGGGGCGGCGGTCCGGTTCTAGGAGAGTGCAAGCGACATAACAAATGTTCGCATTCCGAACAACAGGTTTCGGGCGATCGGAGGAACTTTGTCGACATCATCCCTGCATCCTCGTGGTGTGTTCTGTGCGGCGCTGACGCCGCTCGACGCCGGGCTCGCACCCGATCACGCGCGCTTTGTCGCGCATTGCCGCTATCTCCTGAGTGAGGGCTGCGATGGCATCGCGATGCTCGGCACTACCGGCGAAGCCAACTCGTTCTCAGTCGCCGAACGCACCGCGCTGCTCGAGGCGGTCGTGCGGGATGGCATCGCGCCGAACCGGCTGCTGCCCGGAACCGGAGTCGCGGCGCTCACCGATACGATTGTGCTGACGCGCCACGCGCTCTCGGTCGGCGTCGATACCGTGGTGATGCTGCCGCCATTCTATTACAAGGGCGTCACCGATGACGGCGTCTATGCATCCTACAGCGAAGTCGTGCAGCGGCTTGGCGACGCGCGGCTCAAGATCGTGCTCTACCATATTCCCCAGATGTCGGCGCAACCGATCTCGCATGCATTGATCGAGCGGCTGCGTGCGGTCTATCCGGCGACCTTCGTCGGCATCAAGGACTCCTCCGGTGACTTCGCCAACATGACCGCAATGGTCGAGCGTTTTCCGGGTTTTGCGGTGCTGGCCGGCGCGGATCCGCTGCTCCTGCCGCTATTGCGCAAGGGAGGCGCGGGCTGCATCACCGCTACGTCCAACCTCGTCGCGCGCGATCTTGCCTATGTCTATCGGCACTTCCGCGACAGCGACGATGACACTGGGCTCGCGGCGGCGCAGGCGCGCATCGTGAAGGCGCGCGAGCTTGTCTCACGTTTTGCGCAGATGGCATCGCTGAAGGCTCTGGTTGCGCAGCGAACCGGCCATGCCGGATGGCAACGCCTCCGGCCGCCGCTGGAGTTGCTGCCGGCTCCGCAGTTGAAAGAGCTGCTTGCTAACGCCGGCGCGTTTGCCGCCGCCAGCGTCTAGCGCCAGCGGGCGACGGGACGAACTGATGACCGGATCCTTCCAAAATGTGCTTGCTGGATTGGCGGCAATCGTCGGCGACAATTATGTCATCGATTCCGCGCCCGATCAGGAGCCCTATGTGGTGGACTGGCGCGGACGCTATCGCGGCCGCGCTGTCGCGGTGGTCAAGCCCGGCTCGACGGCTGAGGTCGCGGCGGTTGTCCGCTATTGTGCAGACAAGCGGCTCTCGATCGTCCCGCAAGGCGGCAACACCGGGATGTGCGGCGCCGCCACACCGGATGACAGCGCATTCAACGTCGTGATCCGGCTCGACCGCATGCGGCGTGTGCGCGACGTCAGTCCGCTCGCCAATACGATTACGGTGGAGGCCGGCTGTATCCTCGCCGAAGTGCAGGCTGCGGCCGCGGCTGTGGACCGTCATTTTCCGTTGAGCCTCGGCGCCGAGGGCTCGTGCCAGATCGGCGGCAATATTTCCACCAATGCCGGCGGCACGGCGGTGCTGCGCTACGGACCGATGCGCGATCTGGTGCTCGGGCTGGAAGCGGTGCTGCCGGACGGACGGATTTTCAACGGCCTGCGCGCGCTGCGCAAGGACAATACGGGCTACGCGCTCAAGCAGCTCTTCATCGGCGCGGAGGGGACACTCGGCATCGTCACCGCGGCGGTGCTGAAGCTGTTCGCGCCGCCGCGCAGCTCGGCTTTGGCGCTGCTCAAACTGCAAAGGGTTGATCACGCCCTGCAGATCATGCAGCGGCTGCGCGGCGCCGTCGGCGATCGGCTCGGCAGCCTGGAAATGATGTCGCGCAGCCAGATCGAGGCGATCGCCGCGACCGTGCCCCATGTCGCCATTCCCTTCGAACTCACCACGCCGTGGTACCTGATCGTCGAACTGACCGATACGCTGGCCGGGATTGACCTCAACGAGCCGCTGGCCGCCGTGCTTTCGGAGGCGTTGGATGCGGGACTGGCTGAGGATGCCGTGCTGGCATCGAGCGTTGCCCAGGCGAAGGCGATTTGGGCGGTGCGGCACAGCGTGTCCGAAGGCAACAAGCGCAGCGGCTATGTGGTATCGCACGACAGCGTGGTTCCGCTGGAGCGGCAGGCCGCGTTCGTCGCCAATGTCGAGGCCAGGATCATGGCGGCGGTACCCCATGCGCGCGTCGTGATGCATGGCCATATCGGTGACGGCAATATTCACGTGATCGCCCTGATCGACCGCGATCGCTGCCGTGACCCCGACGCGACGGCCGCGTTGGTGGCGAAGATCAACGAGATTGTCGACGACGAGACCGCCGCGCAAGGCGGGGCCATCAGCGCCGAGCACGGCATCGGCATCACCAATCGTGACCGGCTCGCGCGGGTGGCCGATGCGCTCGATGTCGACCTGATGCGCGGCATCAAGCAATTGCTCGACCCGAACGGCCTGATGAATCCAGACAAGATCTTCGCGAGCGAGCGCCGTACGACCCGCAGCGCCGGAGCGGCATGACGATGACGAGCGTCCGCCTTCTTGCCGACGACCTCACCGGTGCGCTCGACACCGCGGCCGAGTTCGTCGGCTTGTGTGGACCGTTCGACGTGACCTGGCCGGAGGCGCTCCCGACGCGCGAACCGCAAAATCTTGCGATCGACAGCGGAACGCGCGAACTCGCAAAGGCAGAGGGCATCGAGATCGTTGGACGGCTGGCGCCGCTGCTTTGTGATGGCGCGATCGCCTACAAGAAGATCGATAGCCTGTTGCGCGGAGCGTGGGCTGCCGAACTTGGCGCCTGCTTGCGCACTGGCTATTGGGCCTCCTGCGTCGTTGCGCCGGCTTTCGAGTACCAGGGACGCCGCACGTGCGATGGTCAGCAGTTCGCTCGCAAGTCGCAGAGCGAGTGGTATCCGGTCGGCGCGAATCTGCTGGCGCAACTCGAAGCGGAGAACATCCACGCCCGGCAAGGCCGGTTCGAGACGCTGTCGTATGGCGGCGTTCAGGTCTTCGATGCCGAGAGTGACCAGGATCTCGATCGTGTGGTCGAAATGGGCCGCCAGCTTGCTGCGCCTGTCCTATGGTCCGGGAGCGGCGGACTGGCCGGCGCGTTGGCGCGCGGCAGCTACGCTGGCGCATCGCGGCGCTTGAAGAAGCCGGTGCTCGGATTGTTTGGCTCCGATCAAATCGTCACCGCATCCCAGCTTGAGGCGTGCGGAGAGGCCACCATCGCCCTTGTCGAAGCCGAGGCCGGAGGTGCGGCGCGGGTGCACCGCAAGCTTGCCGATGACGGCGTGGCGCTGGTGAAGTTCTCGCTTTCCGAGGGCCTTTCGCGCCCGGAGGCGGCCAGGCGGATCGCGCGTGAAATGACCGCATTGATTGCAGCGCTTGATCCTCCCGGCACGCTGATCGTGGCCGGCGGCGAGACCTTGAAAGCGGTTTGCGTCGCTCTCGGTGCGCAGGCGTTGCGGGTCGCAGGCCGCCTCGTGCCCGGCCTGCCGCGCTCGACCCTGCAGGGCGGCCGTTGGGCTGGCGTTGACGTGATCTCCAAATCCGGAGCGTTTGGTACAAGGGAGCTATGGCGCGATCTGCTCCATGACAATCAACTGCTCAGCACAGGGAAACCGACATGACCTCTCGCCATCTCGCGATCACCATGGGCGATCCGGCCGGGATCGGGCCGGAAATCATCGTCAAGGCCTGCATCGGCTTGCAGGACCGGATTGCCAAGGGCGATCTGCGCCTTCTGATCATCGGCAGCGGCGCCGCATTGGGGGCCGCGAAGGCCGCGCTTGGCGCAAGCATCGCGATTCCGGAAGTGCGCGCCGAAGACCGCGATTGGTCCGATCTCTGTTTTCTACAGGCCGACGCTGAAGGCGCGCCGATCCATCCGGGCGTGTTGAGTGCCGATGGCGGAAGGTTTGCGTTCAAGGCGGTCGAGCGGGGCGTGCGGCTGACACAGGCCGGGCGGACCGCGGCCATCGTCACGGCGCCACTGAACAAGGAGGCGCTCAACAAGGCGGGCTACCACTATCCCGGCCACACCGAGATGCTGGCGCACCTCACCGGCGTGCGCGGCTCGGTGATGCTCCTGGCCCACGGCAACATGCGCGTCAGCCATGTCTCGACCCATGTGGCGCTGGAGGACGTGCCGAAGCGGCTGACGGCGGAGCGGCTCCGTCAGGTGATCGACCTCACCGACGATGCGCTGCGCCGGCTCGGTATCGCGCGCCCGAAGATCGCAATTGCGGCGCTCAATCCGCATGCCGGCGAGGGCGGGTTGTTCGGCCGGCAGGATATCGACGTCTCGGCGCCGACCATCGCCAAGGCGGTCGCCGATGGTCTCGACGTCGTCGGGCCAGTGCCGGGCGACACCATCTTCGTCAAGCTGCGCGCCGGCCAGTTCGACGCGGCGGTCGCGATGTATCACGACCAGGGGCACATTCCGGTAAAACTGCTCGGCTTCCAGGTCGATCCCGCGACCGGTCGCTGGCAGGAGCTTTCCGGCGTCAACATCACGCTAGGCCTTCCGATCATCCGCACCTCCGTCGATCACGGCACAGCCTTCGATATCGCCGGCAAGGGCATCGCCAACGAACACAGCCTGATCGAGGCCATCGATTACGCCGAGCGCCTGGCCGGCGGCCCCTCCATAGCTCCAAAGTGACGAGAGCAGACGTCCAATGACCAATTCCTTCACGCCGATCGAAATTCTGCGTCCCACCGTGGTCGAGTTCGGATGCGGAACGATTGCTGCCGCTCAGCGCTTTGCGGAGCGGATCGGCGCGCGGCGGCCGCTGGTGATTTCGGATCCATTCAACGCGAAGCGCATCGATCAGTTGGCGTTGCCCGGAGCAGTCAAGGTATTCGGCGACGTCAAGCCCGAGCCTGATATGCCCAACCTCGACAAGGCGGTGGCGATGGCGCGTGAAGCCGCGCCCGATCTCATCGTGGGTTTCGGCGGCGGCAGCGCGATGGATCTCGCCAAGCTGGTGGCTGTGCTCTGCACCGGCGATACCGCCTTTGCCGACATCGTCGGTGCCGAGAAGGTTACAGGCCGCAGCGTGGCGCTGATGCAGATCCCCACCACCTCTGGGACAGGCAGCGAAGCCGGCACCCGGGCGCTCGTGACCGATCCGGCGAGCCGCAACAAGCTCGCGGTGCAGAGCCGCTTCATGCTGGCTGACATCGCCATCGTCGATCCCGACCTCACGATGACAGTGCCAAAGGATATCACCGCGGCAACCGGCGTCGACGCGCTGGCGCATTGCGTCGAGGCTTACACCAGCCGCAAGGCGCATCCGGCCATCGATCTCTACGCGATCGAAGGCGCGCGGCTGGTCGGGCGCTATCTGCGGCGCGCGGTTGCCGACGGCAGCGACCGGGAAGCGCGTGCCGGCCTTGCGCTGGCCTCGCTTTATGGCGGCTATTGCCTCGGCCCGGTGAACACGACGGCGGGTCACGCGGTCGCCTATCCGCTCGGCACGCGGCATCACGTGGCGCATGGCCTCGCCTGCGCGGTGATCTTCCCGCATACGCTGGCGTTCAACATGCCGGCAATCTCGACGAAGACGATCGCCGTGCTGCACGCGCTTGGCTTGTCAGAACGTAACGTTCCAGCGGCTGCGTTCGACGCCGCTTATGGTTTCTGCACCGATCTCGGCATCGAGATGCGGTTGTCCGCGCTCGGCGTTCCCAAGGACGATCTCGGCGTCATGGCGGACGAGGCGCATGCCATCCGTCGTCTGCTCGACAACAACCCGCGCGATTTGAGCCGTGACGGGATTTTGAAGATGTACGAGAAGGCGTTCTAGCCCGCCTGGCTGCGGCGCACGGCACCGACCAATAACAAGCAGGAAGCAAGAGGAAACTTCGATGAGATTGATGAGGCTTATTGTTACGTCGGCGATGCTGCTGGCGGCGGCGCCAATGAAGGCGGAAGAGGCGTATCCCTCCAGGCAGGTGAGTGTGATCGTTCCCTTCGCCGCCGGCGGGACAGCGGATATCTTCGCGCGGATGGTCGCCAATCACCTTCAGGCGAAATTGGGCAAGCCGTTCGTGGTCGAAAATGTCGGCGGCGCCGGCAGCATCGTCGGCGTGACCCGGCTGGCGCGCTCGGCGCCGGACGGGCTGACATTGGGCTTGGCGAGCACATCCGCGCTTGCGATCAACCCGTCGCTGTATGGTCCGAAGCTCAGCTATCAGCCCGATAAGGATCTGCAGCCGATCGTCCAGATCAGCGTCGTGCCCAACGTGCTGGTCGTCAACCCCGACAAGATCAAGGCGCGGACCCTGCCGGACCTGATCGCCTATCTGAAGGCCAATCCGGAGAAGGTCTCTTTCGGTTCGGCCGGTGTCGGCACCTCGCAGCACCTGGCGGGCGAGTTGTTCCAGCAGATGACGGGTACCAGGATGGTGCATGTGCCCTACAAGGGCTCGAGCACGATGTTGACGGATCTCCTCAGCGGCCAGATCGACCTCGCGTTCGACAACGTGCCGCTGCTCCTGCCGCAGGCGAAGACCGGCAAGCTCGCGCTGATCGCGGCCGCAACGCCCAAGCGCGCGTCGTTCGATCCGAATCTTCCCACCGTCGCCGAGCATCTACCCGGCTTCGAGGCGGTCGCCTGGCACGGCTTCTTCGTCCCGGCCGCCACGCCGAAGCCGATCGTTGAAAAGCTCTCGGCGGAGATCCGGGCCTTCATGCAGCAGCCGGAGACGGTGCAGAAGATGGCCGAACTCGGCGCCGACGCCGTGGCGCTCGATGCTCAACCGTTTGCGGCTTACATCGCGTCGGAGACGGCGCGATGGAAGAAGGTCATCGAAGCCGCCAACATCAAGCTGGAGTAGCGCTTCTCAGCGCTGCCTGAAACATTACGCGCGAACAAGGCGATATGTCCGGAGGCTGATTCAACACTTTCGAATTGGTCTCCGGATGAAGTTGGTGTGGTAACCTCCCGTTTACCATTCCATCCATATCATCTGCGTATGAATTCATCCCGCAGACGAAACCCACAGGCTGCCCTGATGTCGCTCGAAGCGGCCGCAGCCTCCGCCCGCGGCGGGTTTGGCTGCATGTTCTCGACCTCGGAAGAATTCGAGATGGCGCTCATCACCGAGCGCCGTGCGCAGGGGCGTTACGTTCAGCGCAGAATGCGCTGGCCTGCCATCCTGTTCATCGGCTTTGCGCTGATGGTCGCCGGCACGGCGCTGCTATTCGGCTAGCCGCTACTCCTCACTTCGCCAATGGGTCGGGGCGAACCTGAATATGCACCGCCCGCGGCTTTGAGCCCTTGCCACCTTCCATCAACCAGGGTGTGCGGTCACCGCTCGAGCTCCAGAGACCACGGCCTTTCCAGCCAGCGTTTGGATCGTCAATGCGTCCGTCGAGGCCCTTGGCAAAAAAGCCGAGCGGATAGGGGATGCGCAGCATCACCATCTGCCCGTCCTTGAAGGCGACGAAGCCGTCGTTGAGGTTGGCGGTGGAGATCGGGATGTTCTCGCCGAGCCCGACCGTGTTGTGGTGATCGACCCAGGTGTAATAGCTCGCCTCGGCGCTGGAGTTCTCGAACCCTTCGAAGCCGGGGCCCGGATATTTGAAGTAGGCGAAGCCTTCCGGGCAGTGATTGCCGGTCGCGCCCGGCCCGTTCAGCGGCGCCTTGCACTTGCTGCGATGGAAGCGGATCAGGCTGCCGTTCGAGCCCGAGCCCCAGAGTACGCCGTTCTTGTCGATATCGCCGCCGCGAACGCCGATGCCTTCCTTCGGAATCGCGTAAAATTCCGACAGCTTGGTCTTGGGATCGAACCGCATGAAGCCGGGCGGCCCGACGAACACGTTGACGGTGTACCAGACCGAGCCGTCGGTCGGATGCGGCATCACCGCGTAGGGGCCGGAGCCCGCGATGCGCATGTCCTTGCCGGCCTCCGCCGGCTTGCCCGGGTCGGTATATTCGTCGACCTTGCCGTTGCCGTTGGTGTCGAGCACGAATGGTGCCCATCCCTGCGCTTTGACGGCATCGCCGGTCTCGTCCCATAGCCTGGTGTTCACCCATCCGGCGACCGGGCCGGTCCCCGAGAGCCACAGCGTATCGTCGGCGTCGTAGCCGAATTGCGGATGATGGGTGCCGAAGCAGGTATCGACGAAGCTGTACTTCTGGGTCTTGGGATCGAATACCGACACTTGCCGGCCCGAGCGTTCGAGCGGAAACGCCTTGGCCGACGGGTGATCAGACCCCTTCTTGCAATACGCTGGATTCTCGATGCCCCGCACGGCCGCCGCCAACCACAGGCGGCCCTTCTTGTCCAACATGCTGTTGTGATTATTGGTCCGCTGGCTCCAGATCTTCTCGTCGCCCCAATAGGCCGAAGGGCTGACCGGATTGAGGAGGGCCGTGCCATGCAGCGGAGGGCCGAACGATTCCGGCGCGTTGGGATCGGCGACCGGCATCTTTGAGAACGTTACCTTGTGCGTTTTGGGATCGAGGATCGGCATGTCGTCGGAGGAATATTCGTTCGCCCCGTACAGCGGGCCGTAGGCGTTGACGGTCGGGTAGCGGCGGTCCGAGGAGATCAGGTCGTGGACGAAGTGCTTCTCGGTGGCCCATTCCCAGGACGAGATCACGACGTTGCGCTCGATGCCGGCCGGCCGCGGCGGTTTTTCTTTCGGCAGTTCGCCCTTGGCCACCCGGTCCGTCCAGTCGCCGAAATATTTGAACGGCACGCCGCCCATTTGCCCCGCGAGCCGGTTCACCATCCATTCGCCGGTCTGCCCTGCAGCAACGCGGCGCATCCAGGCTTCCTCGCCCGATTTGAATTCGCCGAACGCGGCCGGAATCGTGCGGGTGGATTCCTGGCCGAGCTGATGACAACCGATGCAGTCGACATTGTTCATCCGCTGGCGCCAGATCTCCTGCGTGATCTC
Organism: Bradyrhizobium murdochi; assembly: GCF_000472965.1. Lineage (GTDB taxonomy): Bacteria > Pseudomonadota > Alphaproteobacteria > Rhizobiales > Xanthobacteraceae > Bradyrhizobium > Bradyrhizobium murdochi. The sequence continues at coordinate 336,569 of NZ_AXAU01000001.1, forward strand.
TTTCGGGATCTCGGTGGAGCCTCCGAAATCTTTTGCCGGCGGGATCTTCATCATCGTGTACCAGTAGATCGCCGAGTAATAATGAGCGGCGGCGGCATCGTTCGGTGCCGGGACCGCCGTGAGATTGACCTGCTGGCCGGGCTTGGCGCGCAGTTTGGGTGAATCCACAAGGCCATAGCCGCGAACCCAAATCGCGTAGTTGACGTTCGGCGGCAGGTCTGGGATCACGTAACGGCCCTGGTCGTCGGTGACAACCATCTTGGCCAATTTGGTCGGCAGTTCGGTGGTCTCCGCGATGACCCAGACGCCGGCCTCTGGGCCGTTCGGTCCGCGCACCATGCCACCGATATCATCATTGTCGATGGCGACCGCCGCTGGCTGCTGCGCATGCGATGGCGCCGCCATCAAGCTCAGTCCACTTGCCGCCGCAGCCAGGGTGAAGGAGAACAGGATCCGACCGAGATTCATCGTTTCTCTCCCCGTGACCATGAGCTTGTTGTCGCTCGTTGTTGGCGCAAGCCTACACCAGACCAGGGTTGCGGCGGGAGCATGTCACTGGCCCGGTTTCCTCACGCTTGCGGCATTGAGAGCCACCGTGCATCGCAGCAACACCTATGCATCCGCCTTTTGCTTTTGAGGCGGCTGGGTTAGACACGCCAATTCTCACGAGAGGGCGTAACCAATGATCACCGAAATCGCGCAAATCGACGTCAAGCCGGGCACCGAGAAGGAATTTGAAGCGGCCGTCGCCAAGGCCCGTCCGCTGTTCCTGCGCGCCAAGGGCGGCAAGGGGTTTGAACTGCACAAATCGATCGAGAAGCCGCAGCGATACCGGCTGGTGGCGAAGTGGGAGACGCTGGAAAACCACACCGTCGACTTTCGCGGCTCGGAAGATTTCACCGCCTGGCGCGCGCTCGTCGGCCCGTACTTTGCTTCGCCGCCCGAGGTCGAGCATACCGAGACGGTGCTGACCACGGCGGACTGAAGCCATCAGCCGGCCGCAATCGCGGCCGGCGTCGCTTCCGCCTTGAAATGATCGATCATCACCTTGGCGATCGCCATCAGGGGCAGGGCGAGCGCCAGCCCCCAGATGCCGAACACGACGCCGAGCAGGATCTGGAACGCAAACAGCGTCGCAGGCGGAATGTCCAGCGCCTGCCGCTGAATGATCGGTGTCAGCACGTAGCTTTCCAGCGCATGCACGCCGAGGAACAGGATGAAGGCGGAGAGGCCCGCGACCCATCCCGAAGCAAGACTCGCCAGCACCACGATCAGCCCGCCGAGAATGGCGCCGACCGTCGGGATGAAGGCGAGCAGGCCGGCCTGGATGCCCAGGATGAACGAGCTCTGGATGCCGATGATCGATAGTCCGATCCAGGTCACCAAAAACACCGCCATCATGGTGATGATCTGCGCGATCAACCAGCGCTCTAGCGTCTCGCCGATCCGGTCGACGATCGCAACCGCGCGCACGCGATGCTTCACGGGCGCCATGAACAGCAGTCCGTTGCGGTAGACGCTTGGCTGGGTTGCGAAGGCAATCCCCAAAAACAGCACGATGAAGAAGTTTCCGACTGCGCTGGCGGTGCCGAGAATCAGTTTCAGGCTCTGGCTGAAGATGGCGCCGCCGCTGGCCGCAATCGTGCCGGCGCTGGGAAGCGTGTGCGGTGTCGGCGTCGTGGCGGGCGCCGGCGTGCCATCGTCTGACGTCGACGACAACGTGCCGAAATCGAAAAAGCTGGTGTCGATGCCGTTCCGCTCCAGAAAGCCTTTGACGTTGACGAGCTGCGACTTGAGCGTGTTGCTCAACGCCGTCGTCTGCTGGGCGATTGTGGTGCCGCCGAGGAAGACGATGCCCGACAGCATGCCCGCGACCACCAGGCAGACCATCGTCAGGCGCAGCGCATGCGGCAGCCGCACCACGCGTCCAAGCAGGTTGCTCATGGCGTTGAGGGTGACGCCGAGCAGGATGCCGGAAAAGATCAGAAATAGTGTCGCGGCAAAGTGCCAGGTGAGGGCGAGCAGCGCGGCGAACAGCACGACGCCGATGCCGCCGACCGATATCGCCCACGCCATATCGTTGCGGGCCTGAAGGCGATTGTCAGCCGGACCTTTCACATTGATTCCTTTTCGCAGAATGTCGTCTGCAGTCTTTCGCCAAAAACGCCGCCGGGATCAAGCGGGAGCGCACGCGCCGGTTTGACGCTGCCACGTCCGGTATGCCAAGCGGTAGCCGAATCCGATATGGCGCCGGCGAGGACGAGATGAATTTCAAATGGTTCGGCCCGATTGCGCTGTTGGCGGCGCTGGTGATCGGCGACCAGATCAGAATCAACCGTCCCGCCCACAAATATCGTCTGTCGGTCGACGTCGAGACGCCGGACGGGCGCAAATCGGCATCCGGCGTGGTGGCCGTTTATCCCGATCGCAGCTACACCCGCCGCGGTCAGACCCGCACTGTCGGCGACGCCATTTTCGTCGATCTCGGGCAGGGCAAGAACCTTGTCGCGCTGCTCGCGCATGTCGACAACAACCTCGTCCTCGACGACGTGAACTACGTGGCTCTGCGCGCCTATGCCGCGGCGGCCGGCCAGCGGGTCTCGTTTAACGAGATGAGCCGGTTGACCGGCGTCGTGCCGGTAAAGGACGCGCTGATCCCGGTGCTCGTGACCTTTGCCGATCCGGCCAAGCCCGGCACCGCGCGGCGGATAGCACCCGACGATGCGGAGGCGGTGTTCGGCAGCGGGTATCGCATTCAGGGGATATCGGCTGAAGTGGTGCCGAATGGATATTGGCCGGTCGATTTCGGCGGCGCGCTGGGCAAGCCGGTCACACGTGGAATTCAGGCGAAACTGCCATGGCTGGGTGATGCCGGCAATTCGGCTGCCGCGGCGCTCCGGGCGGCCGGTTTGCCCGGGGTCGACGGCATGGACGCCCGCGAGGCTTTCACGCGAAAATAGCAGGGCAGGCCCGCGAGCCCCTGCCGGATATTGATCCGCCGCCGGCTCGCGGGCATTATCGTCCGCAATAGCGGCCCAACCCAGAAGATCCTTGCAGAGGACGATGACAGCGGAAAATTGGCGATGAGACGGCCCGTGGTCGGTGTGATCGGGAACGCCTATCGCGTCGAAAATCGTTTTCAGACCCAGATGGTCGGAGAGCGCAATTTGCGCGCGGTCACCGACGTGGCGGGGGCGCTGCCGCTGATGTTTGCCGGGTCGCCCGAGATTACCGACATCGGCGCGCTGCTCGACGTCGTCGATGGCATCGTGCTGACCGGCGCACGGGCCAATGTCCATCCGACCCGCTTCAAGACCGAGCCGCACGAGAGGCACGAGCCCTACGACATCCACCGCGACGACGTCGCGCTGGCGCTGACAGAGGCCTGCGTTGCCCGCGGCGTACCGATCTTCGGCATCTGCCGCGGCCTGCAGGAAATGAACGTCGCCTTCGGCGGCTCGCTGCATCCGGAAATCCGCGAGATCCCCGGCCGCATGAACCACCGCATGCCGCGGCTGGAGAACGGCGAAATCCATCCGGACCCGACGGTCGTGTTTGCCGACCGCCACGACGTCCACCTCACGCCCGGCGGCACCTTTGCAAGCCTGCTCGGCTGCGAAACCATCCGGGTGAATTCGCTGCACGGGCAGGGCATCCTCGAACCGGGGAGGCGCGTCGTCATCGAAGGCATTGCCGAGGACGGCACCATCGAAGCGATCCGGATCGCGGACGCCCCGAGCTTTGCGCTCGGTGTGCAGTGGCATGCCGAGTATGATCCGCAGCGCAACCCGATCAATCGCAAGCTGTTCGAGGCGTTCGGGGCGTCGCTCAAGGCGCACACACGCGCGAGGTGACCGGACAGACCCCGACCGGGCGCGTCCCGAAGCGACCTGATCCGTAATCCTACGGGGCCGAAAAGATGGGATCGGCTCCGGGAAGTCGGTTAAGTCACCCATCATCTCTACACTGGTAAAGCGGCCATGACGCAACCAGGACGTCTCGCGCCGGCGATGATCTTGCTGGTCCTCGTGACGTCCTGCGTCGTGAGCGCCGTGACCTATTTCCTGGCGACGCGCGCCCCCTCGCTGGGGCCGCTGGCGATCATCGTCGGCGCCGCGCTGGCGAGCGCTGCAATTATCGGCCTGTTTGCGATTCTTGCTGCGGCGAGGCTTTGGCACAGGCTTTCCGATGTGGAGGGCCTTGCGGATGGACGCAACGGAGCGGAGGAGGGACGCGCTGACCAGACGCTGATCGACAGCGACATGGCGCAAGCCATTATCGAAGGCTCGCTCGACGCCTTTGTCCAGACCGATGAGCGCTGCGTCATCCTCGGCTGGAGTTCGCATGCCGAGGCCCTGATGGGATGGACGCGCACTGAGGCCATCGGCCGGAGCGTGGACGAACTGGTCTTTCCGGAATCGCAGCGCGCGGTGCACCGGCAATGGATCGATCGATTCCTGAGCGAGGCGGCGGGCGATGCCGTCGGAGGACGCTACGAAACGCCGTTGCTGCACAAGGACGGCCGCGAATTCTTCGCCGAAGTATCGCTCACAGCACTGCGCCGCGGCGAAGGCTATATCGTCAACGCCTTCATCAGGGATATCACCGCCAAGCGCGCCGCGGAGGAGCAGTTGTTCCAGGCGCAGAAGATGGAGTCGGTCGGGCAACTGACCGGCGGCATCGCACACGACTTCAACAACGTGCTGACGGTGATCACGGGCACGATCGAAATCCTGGCCGACGGCGTCAAGCATGATCCGGCGCTCGCCTCGATCGCCCGAATGATCGGCGATGCCGCCGATCGCGCATCCCAGCTTACGGCCAACCTCTTGGCCTTTGCCCGCAAACAGCCGCTGCGCCCGCGCGAGACTGACGTCAACGCGCTGGTCGAGGAAGTGGTGCAACTGTTGGCGCCGACCCTCGGACGACAGATTCAAATCGAAACCGCATTGAGCGATCAGGTCTGGACGGCTTTGGTCGACGGCAGCCAGCTCTCCTCCGCCCTCGTCAATCTCGCGATCAACGCCCGAGACGCCATGCCCGATGGCGGCAGGCTGCTGTTCAGGACGGGAAATCTCACGCGCAGTGAGCATGACGCCGACATGGGTGGGCTCGGCGCAGGCGCCTATGTCGTGATCGAGGTGATCGATACCGGCGCCGGCATTCCACCCGCGATCCGCGACAGGATTTTCGAGCCGTTCTTTTCGACCAAACAGTTCGGCGTGGGCACGGGACTTGGGCTGAGCATGGTGTTCGGCTTTGCAAAGCAATCCGGCGGCTGCGTCGTGGTCGAGAGCGAGGAGGGTAAGGGTGCCTGCTTCCGCATCCTTCTCCCCAAGGCCGATACCGAGCCCTCGGACGCGCTTGGCGCGAGCGATGCACCGCCGGAGGCGGACAGCGAATTGCGCGGCGGAACGGAAACCATCCTCTGCGTGGAGGATGACGACGTGGTGCGGGCGCATGTCGTCGGCCGGCTCGAAAGCCTCGGCTACAAGGTCATTGCCGCCGCCAGCGCGGCGCAGGCGCTTGAGCTGGTCAACTCCGGTGTGGCATTCGATCTGCTGTTCACCGACATCGTCATGCCCGGCGCGATGAACGGCCGGCAGCTTGCGGAGGAGGTCGCCAAGCTGCGCCGGCCGCTTCGAGTGCTCTATACGTCCGGCCATGCCTTCGATGCCTTTGGTTCGAGCGAGCGCCCCGGCGATGGCGTGCTGTTGCTCGCCAAGCCGTACCGCAAGGCCGAATTGGCGCGCATGCTGCGCCTCTGCCTCGACCGTGCGATCGACCACATGGGCGACCCGATCCCCTTGCCATATTCGGTGCAGGAGGACGTCGATCGTTTCCTGAAGGAAAATCCGCCGGGGCGGGAGTAGGGCGGGACGGCTGGCTCCGCCGTCATTGCGAGCGCAGCGAAGCAATCCATCGCGCGGCAAGTGGAGATGTGGATTGCTTCGCTGCGCTCGCAATGACGTGGAGATAGCGACGCACACACTGCTGTCATCCCCGCGAAGGCGGGGATCCAGTACGCCGCGGCTTATCGGTTCAATCACTGCTGTCTCTGGAATACTGGATCGTCCGCCTTCGCGGACGATGACAACTGAATATGAGGCGGCATTCTCGCGACGCATTGCGTCCGAGCTTTGCCTGAAACTTCCCGCCCTCTGATTCAGAGGGCGCAGGGAAGACCGGGTGCTTGCTGCACCCGCGGTCTCGTGTGCAATTGTGCATAGCAAAAGCGCACACGAGCGTACAGGTACAGCGGGAGCATCCCGGCCTTCCCTGCGCAATGGCTTTACGGCTTACTTCGTGCTCTTCCCGGAGAACGGCTCTCTTGCCTCCGTCGCTGCACAAATAGTTTCACGCAGCTTAACACCAGCACCGCGGCGCCCGAACCACACGACTTCGCCGTACGCTTCCTGCGCCTACGTCTTGCGCCTTCCGCGTCCATCGCATCTCACCGCACGTTCGTGACGATCGCGAGCGCCCCTCAATGGGTGAGACGGGCGGAGTTATGCGACTGATTTGCCTCTCGCGTGAAGCGGAATATTTTTGATTCCCGGGCTTGACACGATTTCGGAAAATCCGAAGTGATTTGCCCGTCGTGCCAATTGGTCGCAGCCGCGGCATTGAAATTTCGCTTGGGCGCGTGGCAAATCAGCTTGTGCGCACGGGCCGCGCGAATGCGCGAAGATCATGGCTAGTCGCTAGCTAACTTCCGTGGAATAGATCCTTTACTTTACAGTTGTACTGATCGGCCATGACAACGTTGGGCCACCAGGCACGTGCTTCGGTCTCTGAGAAGGTTTATGCGGTATTCACCGCGGCGGCTGCGGCTATCCTCGCCTTTATCGTCGCACTGGACTTCAAATTAGCGGCGGATCAGTCGTTCTCAACTTTCATCCTCGACCCGGGCGGTTTTCCGGTCGGTCGGGATTTTCTTAACACTTGGATGGGCGGCCGCTCGCTGTTTTCGAGCGGTCCTACGGACTGGTTTGATTCCGACGTCTACATGGCTGCACTGGTCAAGGTGACCGGTATCTCCGATTTAGCACCAATGTACTGGTCGTATCCTCCGCATATTGTGCTCCTTATTTGGCCCTTTGGTTTGCTAGGCTTTTTGCCTTCCTACATCGTTTGGTGCGTAGTCGGGCTCGCGCTCTATGTGTGGGCGGCGGTCGCGAGTGGCGTCGACCGAAAATACTGGCTATTTCTGGCGGTCGCGCCTGCTGTCACCGTGAACGTGTTCTTGGGCCAAAATGGATTTTTGACGGCTGCGCTTTTGATCGGCGGACTGGCAAATCTCGATCGGCGACCGATCATCGCCGGAATCCTGTTCGGCATCCTGACTATCAAGCCGCAATTGGGGCTACTGCTTCCGGTATTGTTGGTATTGGGAGGACACTGGCGCGTCATTAGCTCAGCGGTCGCTACAACGGCGTTGCTCGTCGCCGCGACTGCAATATGGTTCGGGCCGGATATCTGGATACAGTATTGGCAGAAGGTAGCACCGCAGCAGCATGACTTGCTCAACGTCGCCGGTATCAAGGGCTGGCCGATCGTTGCCTCAGCCTTTGTCAACGCTCGCCTTATCGGCCTGTCGGACAGTAGTGCCTGGGTGGTCCAAGCAGTGATATCGGCCTGCGCTTTTGGCGCGGTTGTTTGGACGTTCTGGCGCAAGCGGGATCCGGTGCTCTCACAAGCGCTCTTCGTCACCGCGACCTTCCTGGTTTTGCCTTGGATAACGAACTACGACATGGTCGTGTTCGGATGGATTGTTGCGCTCTTGCGCCAGCGCGGAAACGAAACCGTTGCCGATCAGTGCCTTTCGCTGGCGCTGTGGATGTTGCCCATTCTGATGTTTCCATTGGGCTTTGCGCATATTCCCAGTGCGCTATTCATCCTACCGCTGTTCGCGGCTCGTCTGCTGTGGCGGTTGGCCCATGATAGATCCGAGCGAGCGTCATCAGCCGAGGTGCTGGTTGCAACGTAGTGGCAGGCACTACCGCAAAAACAAAAGGCGCCCGAATGCAGGCGCCTTTCGCATCTTACAACAACGATCCCGGCGGCAAGCCGCCGACTAGCAAGTAGCCCGCATGAGCGCAACGATATGCGGGGAGGGCGGCAATCCCGGGTGTCGCTGCGCTCACCCGGGCTACGCTTGCTGCATTGGAGGTCGTGGCGAAGCGCGATTGCGGTGACGTTGGTTTAACGCAAACCCAAGCTTTGCAGGAGCGACGGTGTCTGGGCATTTTGCACAGCCTGCTCCTGTGCCCGGGGGTCCGGCACGGGCGCGATCTGTACCGGTGCATTTTGCTCTTCCCGGACCCTTGCTCGGGGATGTCGCTGGGACCGGATCTCCGCTCGCGCATTGTGCACGGACCGGGCCCGTCGATGTTTCTTCGTTGGCTGGGCCTGAACTGGGGCACCCTGCGCAACCTGCACTGGGGCAGCTTGCGCGGGCTGTACGGGCACGACCTGTGCCCGTGTATCTTCCTGTGCCCGTGCATCTTCCTGTGCCCGTGCATCTTCCCTGGCCGCCCAGGCTTCGAATTCCTTCAACAAGGATTCGGCCGGTGGTTGACCGGTCACGGTTTGATTCTGATCGGCAGGTTCAGAAGCTGCTGCAATTTCGTCGCGCGCCGACACATCGCTTGTCTTCGGCGGCGAGTCCTGAGTGCTGGCGATTGATTGAACTGCTGGCGCCGACGAATCGGCGTCAGACTGAAGCGCCGGTTTTTCGACCCACATAGCCGTGACGTTCTCAACGAGCGCGACTGGATCTCCCACCGATAGGATCGCGATACCGATCGCTGTCGCCGTTACAGCCCAAATACTCGCCTTGAGGATTCGCGACGAGATAGCCGCTCTGTTCAAAGCCTTCCCGATATCCGGCTGCGCGATTTTTTCGGTATGTTCGGACAGAAAGAGAGGAGAACGATCCGGCGGGAAACCGTCTTTTGTCGCCATTGGCTGATGTCGCCTCTTGTTGTTCTTGTCCACCAGTACGCTGCCAGCGAGGTCTAAAAGCGACAATCACTGCCACGATTTGGGAGAAGTCTTGATTTCAATGGGATTTGGGAACCGCAAGATCACGCGGAAGCCCGGTTAGCGTTGAGCAAGACCGGAAATGAAAACAAAAGGCGCCCGAATGCAGGCGCCTTTCGCATCTTGCAACAATGATCCCGGCGGCAAGCCGCCGACTAGTTCACCGGTGATGATGTCGTCACTGGGGCACGCGGCGTGCGGGCGCGGGCGCGGCGGCCGGCCGCAGCTCCATTGTGGATACGCCTGCCGCAATATTCACGCCTGTCTGCCCCTGCACGGATAGCGGCTGCATCATTACCGTACGGTCCGAGCCTCCGACCAGGACGTTGGCACTCGCTCCGGCGCCGACCGTGCCGCCGGCAGTCGCACCCGTATAGGTTCCCGCCAATGCCGCCCGGCGCAGCGTGGTGGGCGCAAAAATCGCCCAGGCCAACTGGCCGCCGGTCGTGGCACCGATGTCGAGGCCAAGCGTGCTGACGGTACCCTCATAAGCCTCGCGCCCCCTGCCTCTCGATGATGCATAGATACAGCTCAATTGCCGCTGCCCGCCGACAACGAGGCCGACACCGGGCGCGATGTTGCAGGTGAGCGTGCCGACCCTCGTCCGCCCGGTGTCCTGAGCCGTGGCCGGCGGAGCCATGGCGAGGGCGAGCGCCAGAGCGACGCATGTGGTCGCGAGACTATTCAAGGTTGTTCTATTCAAGGTTGCTTTATTCATGGGCGGCGTCCTCCTTCGACGCATTCTGATGGACCCCCTCAACGCGCGGCGACATTGCGAGGTTCCTGCCGGCCTTAGAGCGCTTGCGGCCATATGAGCGGAATTCGCACCGCAGTTGGCCGTATGAGTATGCGAACGAGGCGGCCGAAGCGCCTGATTTTCCTCCGCAAAAACAAAAGGCGCCCCTCGGGACGCCTTTTGCATTGTCGGACGGTGATACTGGCGGCGCGAGCGCCGCGCGCCATCACTGCGAATAATACATCTCGAACTCGACCGGGTGCGGGGTCATTTCGAAGCGCTCGACTTCGGTCATCTTCAGCTCGATGAAGCTGTCGATGAAGTCATCGTCGAACACGCCGCCGTTCTTGAGGAAAGCGCGGTCCTTGTCGAGGTTTTCCAGCGCCTCGCGCAAGGAGCCGCACACGGTCGGGATCTGCTTCAGCTCTTCCTTCGGCAGGTCGTAGAGGTCCTTGTCCATCGCCGGACCCGGATCGATCTTGTTCTTGATGCCGTCGAGGCCGGCCATCAGCATCGCGGCGAAGCCGAGATAGGGGTTGGCCATCGGGTCGGGGAAGCGGACTTCGACGCGCTTGGCCTTCGGGTTCGCCGTATACGGGATGCGGCAGGAGGCCGAGCGGTTGCGCGCGGAGTAGGCGAGCAGCACGGGGGCTTCATAGCCCGGGACCAGGCGCTTGTAGGAGTTGGTCGACGGGTTGGTGAAGGCGTTGATCGCCTTGGCGTGCTTGATGATGCCGCCGATATAGTGGAGGCAGGTCTCCGAGAGGTCGGCATATTTGTTGCCGGCGAACACCGGCTTGCCGTCCTTCCAGATCGATTGGTGGCAGTGCATGCCCGAGCCGTTGTCGCCGTAGACTGGCTTCGGCATGAAGGTGGCGGTCTTGCCGTAGATGTGCGCGACCTGGTGGATGCAGTATTTATAGATCTGCATCTGGTCGGCCATCAGCGTCATGGTGTCGAACTTCATGCCGAGCTCGTGCTGGGCAGAAGCGACTTCGTGGTGATGCTTCTCGACCTTGACGCCCATCTTGGCCATCGCGCCAAGCATTTCCGAGCGCATGTCCTGCACCGAGTCCTGCGGCGGGACCGGGAAGTAACCGGCCTTGGTGCGGATGCGGTGGCCGAGGTTGCCGCCCTCATACTCGGTGTCCGAATTGATCGGCAGTTCCGAGGAATCGAGCTTGAAGCCAGTGTTGTAGGGGGTGGTCTGGTAGCGCACGTCATCGAACACAAAGAATTCGGCTTCCGGTCCGAAGAACACGGTGTCGCCGACGCCCGACGATTTCACCATTGCCTCCGCTTTTTTGGCGATGCCGCGGGGGTCGCGGTTGTAGGGCTCGCCCGTGGTCGGCTCCAGCACATCGCAGACGATGACCATGGTGGTCTCGGCGAAGAACGGGTCGATCGTCGCGGTCACCGGATCGGGCATCAGGCACATGTCGGATTCATTGATCGCCTTCCAGCCGGCGATCGAGGAGCCGTCGAACATCTGGCCTTCGGCAAAGGTGTCCTCTTCGATCATGCTGACGTCGAAGGTCACGTGCTGCCACTTGCCGCGCGGATCGGTGAAGCGCAGATCGACGTATTTTACGTCGTTGTCCTTGATCGATTTCAGGACGTCTTTAGCGGTCTTCATGAATACCCCTTTTGGCTTACGGACGGTTTCCGGAGCGCGACATTTCGCAGACGATCGATTGGACACCGCGAACGAAATCAGGCCGCGGAAGCAGCCCTTTTCTTGTTTTTCAGTCGCAAACTTTCGGATAGCACCCGGCTCAGATAGCGTCCAGCCCGGATTCTCCGGTTCTGATCCGGATCGCTTCCTCGATATTGGAGACGAAGATCTTGCCGTCGCCGATGCGCCCGGTCTGGGCGGCGCGGCGGATCGCGTCGATCGCCTTCTCGACCAACTCGTCCGAAATCACGATCTCGATTTTCACCTTGGGCAGGAAGTCCACGATGTATTCCGCACCGCGGTAGAGCTCGGCGTGTCCCTTCTGCCGGCCGAACCCCTTGGCCTCGGTGACCGTGATGCCCTGCAGTCCGACTTCCTGAAGCGCCTCTTTCACCTCGTCGAGCTTGAATGGCTTGATGATGGCTTCAATCTTCTTCACTGAGCGCCTCCCGGGCATTTCCAAATTGCAGAGTGCAGATAGCTTCGATGTCGCAGCCTGGTGAACTTACCTGGCGCCGTCTGGTTTGATCCTTGCATCCGGCAAAGCCGGAACTGCTACTGATTGCAAAGCCGGAACTGCTCATAATTTGCCGCTGACTGCGACGATCCTGAGCTCGGCTTTCCAACCGGCTTCCTCAAAAGCAGGGTCTATGCCAAGTTGTTAATGCGGCTGATTTCGGAACGTTATCAGACTTTTAACAGGCAAGTGAAAGAGGTCTACCGGCGGCTCGCATGATAGCGAAGCTTACAAAATAGGCAAATCGGTCATTTCGTGTGCAAACGAGGCGAAGCAGGCCACGGGCACCACGGGAATATGCCTTCAGAAAAGGCGGATGGATCGAGGATTCGGCATGGAAGTTTTGACCACGACCGAGATGGAGCGGGCCGACCGGCTGACGATCGCCGGCGGAACGCCTGGCTTCGCGCTGATGATGAGCGCCGGCCAGGCCGTGGCGGAGGCCGCGATGGATCTCGTCGAGGAGGGGCCGATCGTCGTGGTCGCCGGCCGCGGCAACAATGGTGGCGACGGCTTTGTGGCGGCCGCCGAACTCGCCGCACGCGGGCGTGAGGTTTCCGTCATCCTGCTGTGCGAGCGCGACAGCCTGCAGGGGGATGCCGCGCTCGCCGCGCGCGGCTGGAAATATCCGGTGTTGCCGTTCAACCCACAGGCGATCGGCAAGCCGGCCTTGATCGTCGACGCGCTGTTCGGCGCAGGTCTCAACCGTCCGGTCAAGGGCGATCCGCTCGAGATGATCGAGGCGATCAACGCCAACGGTGCGCCGGTGCTGGCCGTCGACCTGCCGAGCGGCATCAACGGCACCACGGGCGCGGTGATGGGCGCAGCAATCAACGCCGCCGAAACCGTGACTTTCTTCCGCCGCAAGCCGGCGCATCTGTTGATGCCCGGGCGCAAGCATTGCGGCCGCGTCCGCGTCGCAGAGATCGGCATCGATGCGCATGTGCTGCAGGAGATGCGGCCGCAGACGTTCGAGAACGTTCCGGAGAGCTGGCGAAAGTCGTTTCCGGTGCCTTCTATCGACGGCCACAAATATGCTCGCGGCCACGCCGTCGTGCTGTCGGGGGAATTGGCGTCGACGGGAGCGGCGCGGCTGGCGGCCCGTGGCGCGCTGCGGGCAGGGGCCGGCCTCGTCACCGTGGCCTCGCCGCGCGATGCGCTCGCCGTCAATGCCGCGGCGCTGACGGCGGTGATGGTTCGCCCCGTCGATAACGTGGTCCAATTCGCCGACCTTGTGGGCGACAGGCGGCTCAATTCCATCGTGATCGGGCCGGGCGCCGGCATCGGCGCGCGGACGCGCGATTTCGTCCATACGGCGCTTTCGACGAAGCGCGGCCTCGTGCTCGACGCCGATGCGCTGACGAGTTTTGCCGAAGCGCCGGAGCGGCTGTTCGAGCAGATCAGGGCGAGCGAGGATCCGCAGGTCGTGCTGACCCCGCATGAGGGCGAGTTTCCGCGCCTGTTCAGCGATATCAGCAACAAGCACCCCGGCCGTTCGAAGCTGGAGCGGGTGCGCGACGCCGCCCAGCGCTCCAGCGCGGTGGTGCTGCTGAAGGGACCGGACACGGTAGTGGCTTCGCCCGACGGGCGCGCCAGCATCGCCTCCAACGCGCCGCCCTGGCTCGCGACGGCGGGGGCCGGCGATGTGTTGGCCGGCATGATCGCGGGGCTGCTGGCGCAAGGCGTGCCGGCCTATGAAGCCGCCTGCATCGGCGTCTGGATGCACGGCGAAGCCGCGGGCGAGGCGGGGCCGGGCCTGATCGCGGAAGACCTTTCGGAAGTGCTGCCCGCCGTGTTCCGCCGGCTCTATGACGAGTTCGGGGTTGAGTACTAGCTCACCCGCCCGAGCTCTGAAGCTCGATCGCGATCACGAGCTGCCGTTGTTGATCTCAGTGTTGGTGTCATTCTTCTATTCTTCACGAATTTGTGAATCTGGGCCGGCGGAGGATTTGTCCGCGTCGTCGTCGTAACTTCAGAATTCACACGCGGCGAGCCGCGAAGACGGCAGGGGACGACGGCGAGTGAACGACGGCGGCAAGCGACGACGGTTTGAGGCGCTGGCAAGACCAGAACTCGATGCGCTGTTTCGTACAGCTCGGCGGATGACGGGCGATGCGGGGTTGGCTCAGGATCTTGTGCAGGATACCTGCCTCAAAGCCTACAAGGCGTTTTCGCTGGACGATGAACCCCGACAGATCCGACCTTGGCTTTTCCGCATCCTCATCAACGGTGTGGTTGATCATGCACGCCACCGCAAGCGGGAGGCTTTCGGAACGCACAACGCCGAATTGATAGCGGCAGCTCAGGCCGATCTTGAGCTTCATTCCCGGCCGGACCGCGCCCTCACAAGCCGCGAGACGGGACGCGCCATCGAGGCGGCGCTCGCAGCGTTGCCAATCGATCTGCGCGCCGTTGCCATCCTCGTCCTTGTCGAAGAGGCGTCCTACGCCGACACGGCGGCGGCCCTCTCGATTACCGACGATCTCGTGCGTTCGCGATTGTCCCGCGCTCGCGACCTGCTGCGGCAACACCTCGCCGAGCATAACGACACGGTCGCGGCGCAAGCAGTCCAGCACCTCAAGCGAGGTCTTGAATGACGATGCACCCAACAGACACGACTGCCTGCGACAGACTCCGCATAGTCATCGGCGCCTTTGTCGATGGAGAGGCGGATGAGGTGGAAGCCAGCGACGTTCGCACGCATCTGCGCACCTGCGCTTCTTGCCGCGCGTTGGCGCATGATCTCTCGACGATCAATCAGTTCTCGAGCGCGCTCTCCGAGGAGCGCGCGCCAGAGCATCTGTGGCCGGGTATCGCGGCTCGGCTGGAGCAGGCCGATGCGACGGATCCCGCACGACGGGCACGTCCGGTTTGGCGTATGGCCGCGATTGCTTGTGCAGTTCTGATCACAACATTTGTGATCGTCGTGTCGATGCTGCCGAACCGCGATGTCGTGCAAGCGTCCGTCGAGGACTTCATTACCTATCGCGCCAAGGGCTGGACCGTCGATCTTGCCGCCCGTGACGGCCGGACGGTGACCGAGTGGGCGCAGGCGCGCGTGCCCTTCGCTGTGCCGCCGGTGACGGATCGGATTGGCGTGTTCGAGGTCGGCGGCGTGCGGCTCTGCTGGCTGCTGGAGCGGCGCCTGCTCGGCGTCACTTACGAGACAGGCGATGATCGCGCAGTGCTTTATGTCATGGAAGCCGGTGGACTATCGCTGCCGCAACCGGATCGGGTGATCGGTGGCAATCGCCACGTGGCGGTGGCGCAGCACAAGGGTCATGGCGTGGCTGTCTGGACTGAAAACGATCTCGTGTTCGTTCTGGTCGCCGCTGAGCCTGTGTTTGATCGCATCTTGGAGTTAGCCGCTCAATCCATGCCCAAGCACGTTCGAATTGCCGCTCAGCATCCAGGCTGAACCAGCTCTTTCCCTCTCGTCGCATCGATCTCCAACCAAGGACAGGAGTTTTCCGGAATGTTCACCTTCGCCAATCCACAATCATCGACCGCGCAGGCGCAGATCGCGCTTGCGCTCCGCGTGGGCCTCGGTCTCGTCTTTATTGCCGGCGGGATCGCCAAGCTGGAGCGCCTGCTCACGCCCATGAAAGCCAAGGGGATCGTCGACCAGTATGTCGGGCCGCTCGGCTACATCAACCAGACCTTTCTTGATTGGCTGTTTGCGAGTCCTCTCGGAATGGTACTCACGCCGTGGAACTTCCTCACCGTGCTGTCGGCCTTCGAACTGATCTCCGGTGTTATGCTGGTGATCGGCCTGATGGTGCGGCCGCTCAGTGCATTATGGGCATTGCTGCTGTGGAGTTTCGTGGTCTCGTTGCCGGTCGTGACGACGCCGGGTGTGGCTTTAACGGCGAAAACCTATCAGTCGCCAGCCGAGTTCATCCAGATCCGCGACATCGCGCTCTCCGGCTTCTTCTTCGTTCTATACAATCTTGGTTCCGGCGCTCGCAGCATGGACGCGGGCCGCTACCTCATGCCTGAGACGCTTGGCCGTGACTGGGAACCCATGGGCCTGCTGCTACGCGTATCGCTCGGTGCCGTATTTCTCGTGGGCGGCCTTTTTGCAGGCTACGACAACATCATTACCTTCGGAGCACCGGGCTGGCTGCTGGCCATCATTGGCCTCGGCCTCATTGCAGGGGTCGGCGAGCGGTGGTTCGCGACGGCGGCTTGCGCGGTATTGCTGTGGTTCATGCTGACGAAGCTCCTTGCCGCGACCGGCGTCATCGCGTTCTTCAACGGGGTGAAGCGCGAGTTTGCGCTCCTGGCGGCGGCTGGAGCCATCGCCGCCTTCGGCGGCGGCAGCCTCTTCACGCTCGGCAAGATACAGGCTGCACTCGCCGGCTGGCGGGCCACATATTTTGGAGGTCGAGCCGAGCCTGCCCGGTCAGGTCACCGGCCTACGGCATGATCCCGGCCAAGATGTGCAGCGTCGCTGATACTGCACATCTTCTATGCGACGAAACGGTCACCAAACTTCGGTAGGTCGCTGGGTGAGCGCGCGCAGGTCGCCTCTGTCCTGGAGCGCGCCCGATGCGCCGCGAGCCGGCCGCTTTCGATGCGCAGGATATCTGCTCTCAAGTGCAGTCGCGGTTGAGGCCGCGCGGCACTTTTGCTCACAAAGCCGAGATGCTTCTCGATGAAGTTCGTGATTGTCTACGAATAGTTTGTTGCAATGCATGAGTCTCTGTTGGCACACCGCGTCATTTCGCTGCGCTGCGTAATTTGGCCGCTATCGGGGCATAGCGGACTTTGGCAAGCCGACCGCGCGGCGGGTTTATGGTGTTCACCGCCTAGTCGTAATCAGACGAGATATTTCGCAACGGCGCGCTCATCCCATTCCAGCCCCAGGCCAGGCCCTCGCGCAGTCAACGTGCCGTCGATGATCTCGGCCGGCTGGGCGAGGATGACGCGGGCAAAATCGAGGAACTCCAGCCAGTGTGCCGTGGGCGTCACTGCCAATACGTGCGCGCTGGCTTCGGCGAAGAGATGGCTCGACATCGGGATGTTGGCGGCGTGCGCCTGGGCGGCAACCTGCAGCCAGCCGGTGACACCGCCGCACTTCATCAGATCGGGCATGATGAAATCGCTGGCGCCTAGCGCGATCGCTTCGGCAAAGCCGCGCGGGAACCACCAGTTCTCGCCGGCCTGAATCGGCGTCGGCGAAGTCTCGCGGACCTTGGCGTGTCCCGAGAGGTTTTCCTGCGGCACGGGCTCTTCGATCCAGTGCAGATCGTAGGGCGCGAGGCGAGCGATACGGCGCGCGGCTTCCGCGGGATCGAGCGACTGGTTGAAGTCGATCATCAGCGCGATGTCGGGGCCGATGAGGGCGCGCACGCCCTTGACCACGCGCTCGTCATTGGCGGCATTGCCGTCGCCGCCCTTGATCTTGATGCCGCGAAATCCTTGTTCGAGCGAGCGGCGCAGCGCTCTTTCGTCCGCCACCGGATCGACCACGCCATAGCTGTCATAGGCCCGGATCGGTTTTGGCGACCCGCCGAGCAGTTCAACCACCGGCTTGCCGGCCAACTGGCCGAGCGCGTCCCAGTAGGCCATGTCGAGGCCGGATACCGCCATGCCGACCAGGCCCTGCCAGCCGAGCAGGCGGAATTTTGCGTCCATTGCCGCCATCAGATCGTAGGGCGCAACCGGCTGGCCTACGAGTTCGCGCCCGATCTCCTCGATCAGGTGCACCAGTGGCTTTAGCGTCAGCTTGCTGTAGGCGAAAATGTAGGAGCGGCCGGTAACGCCCCGATCGGTCTCGACATCGATCAGGACCAGCGGGCCGACATCGATCACGCCAAAGGCGTTCTTCACCGGGCGGGCGAGCGGCACGACGAGCGCTCGCGCCTTGACGCTGCGGATGGCGGGAACCGGCTTGCTCATGGCGTGCTCCTCATTCGACTGCGTACCATCGCACCAGGTGCGGTGCCGCCCAGTCGGTGGCGACGGATTCGATTAGCCAGCGGCCGGCATGCTCGGCGGCAAAGGCGATGCGTTGGGTCTGGCCGGGCTCGATCGCCAGCGTATCAAGCCAGAACGGCTTCCAGCCGTCGTCGAGCCGGTCCAGCAGGCGGAAATGATGGCCGTGGAGGTGGAAAACGGTGGCGACCGCGGCGCGGTTGGTGAGCGCCAGCACCACGGTGCGGCCTTTCCGGGCGCGGAAGGCGGGCGGAGCACTCACGGCAAAATTGGCTGGCGCCATCCAGTCGCCGGAAGGTCCGCCCAGCACAACATCGATCCGGACGGCCCCCTTGAGGTCGAGCCGCTCGGGCAGGCCGTTGGAGGGCAGCGGCGGTGCGGGCGGCAGCGGGGCCGGGCGGGCCGGCGGTTCGTTGGAGACAGTAAGTTTGCCGATCGGGCGGGCTTCCTTGCCATCATGCAGCAGGATCGCATGGGTCGTGCCTACTGAGGCGGTCAAATCGATGAAGGCGTCGACCCGCCCGCCCGGCGCCAGTACCAGCGCGCCATTGCGGGCCGGGAACGGCTCCGAGGGCTGGCTGTCGATGGCCATGACCCGGACCTCGAGCCCTTCCAGTTTGATAGCCATAACAGAGCGGTGGCAGCCGCTGATGATGCGGAGCCTGATCCGTTCGTTGCTCCGACCTGAGAGTTCGAGTGAAGTCCGGCCGTTAATCGTATGGAGGGGTGCGGTGTCCTTCGGATCGATTCCCGGCGCGATCGCTGTTCCATCGGGCCTTGCCTGCCAGTCCTCGATCAGGAGCACTTCATCGCGGTCGATGGCGACCTGCTCGGTTTCGCGAACGATCAACGGCCGTGCCCGCGTTGGTTGTGCCTGTCGATCGCCAAGCAGCCCGGGGTCGCAGAGGAAGGTCCCGGCGTGGCGCAGGGGAAGCTGCAAGGTGGCCTTGCCACCGCTTGTGAGGGCTCCGCGCGCCGTGAGGGGGGCGTGAGCCGGAATGCCGTCCATACCCCGCCAGTTGAGGACGACCGGCACTGGCAGCTCATTGGCAAAGGCGATCTCGGCCGTCTCGCCGCGCTTGAAGGTGAGGTCGGGTCCTTGCAGCGACCAGACCGGCGCGGCCGTACCGCCCGGCCGGAGTGCGAGAGTCTCCGGCGTGGCCTGTAACGTCAGCGGGGGACGTGTCTGGGCTGCGCCGGACGCCGGCCATGTCGGGGCCAGCGCGGCGGCGCCCAGCCCGGCCAGCAGTTCGCGTCGATCTAGCGTTGATTTGGGGCTTGCCATCGGACCAATGTGGACCATTTTCTGATGTGCCTGTCCTAGCTGTGACGCCTTGCCCCGGGGCTGTCAAAAAGGGCCATTTTTTTGCTGCGGAGGTGTAGGCTCATGTTATAAGCCCGCCGCCCGCGGCATCGCGGCCGGGTATGGATGCTTTTCACGCGGGCGTGGCGGAACTGGTAGACGCGCTGGATTTAGGTTCCAGTGACGAAAGTTGTGGGGGTTCGAGTCCCTCCGCCCGCACCAAGCGCTCTATCCAAGCGTTTGCATGACGAATACTGGAGGGCTTGCCTCCCCCTTTGGGGGAGCCAGGGTCAGCCGAACCACCGGCGCAGGGCTGCAAGGCTTGCGCGTCGAACAAAATTAGACACTGCCGCGGCCGCTTGGCCCGGCGCAAGCGGAAGAAGATTGACACCATGCAGGTCACCGAAACCCTCGCCGAGGGATTGAAGCACGAGTTCAAGGTCAGCGTTCCCGCATCGGACCTCGATGCCAAGGCGGATGCCAAGCTGGTCGACCTCAAGGACAAGGTGAAGCTCAATGGCTTCCGTCCCGGCAAGGTGCCGGTGAGCCATCTGAAGAAGGTGTATGGCCGCTCGGTGATGGCCGAGACCATCGACCAGACCATCCGCGACACTAACACGCAGATCTTCACCGATCGCGGTTTCCGCCTCGCGACCGAGCCCAAGATCACGTTGCCGACCGAGCAGAAAGAGGTCGAGGAACTGCTCGCGGGCAAGAGCGACCTGACCTACACGGTGGCGATCGAGGTCGTGCCGACGATCCAGCTCGCCGATTTCAAGACCTTCTCGGTGGAGAAGCCGGTGGTCGACGTGACCGACGCCGAAGTCGATGAGGCGATCAAGCGCATCGCCGACCAGAACCGTCCCTATGCGGCCAAGACCGAGGGCGCCAAGGCCGAAACCGGCGATCGCGTCACCATCAACTTCAAGGGCTCTATCAACGGCACGCCGTTCGACGGCGGTACCGGCGAGGGCATCCAGGTCGTGATCGGCGCCGGGCAGTTCATTCCGGGCTTTGAGGAACAGCTTGTCGGCATCGGGGCCGGTGAAACCCGCACGCTGAAAGTGTCGTTCCCGAAGAATTACGCCAGCGAGAAGCTCGCCGGCCAGCCGGCCGAGTTCGAGACCACGGCAACCCTGATCGAAGCCCCAGGCGAGACTGAGATCAACGACGAGTTTGCAAAAACGCTCGGCCTGGAATCGCTCGACAAGCTGAAGGAGGCCGCGCGCGAGCGGCTGGTTGCCGAGTTCGCCGGCGCCACGCGCCAGCGCGTCAAGCGCGCGCTGCTCGACCGTCTCGACGACAGCCACAAATTCGAGGCGCCGCCGTCGCTGATCGAGGAAGAGTTCAACCTGATGTGGAACTCGATCAAGGCCGAGATGGAATCCTCCGGCAAGACTTTTGCCGACGAGGACACCACCGAAGAGGCGGCCAAGGAAGAGTACAAGAAGATCGCCGACCGCCGCGTCCGGCTTGGCCTCGTGCTGTCGGAGATCGGGGAGAAGAACAAGATCACCGTGACCGATGACGAAGTCAGCCGCGCGGTGATCGAGCGGGCGCGATCGATGCCCGGCCGCGAGAAGGAGGTCTGGGACTACTATCGCAACAATGCCAATGCGCTGGCCCAGCTTCGTGCGCCGATTTATGAAGACAAGGTGGTCGATTTCATCCTTGAACTCGCCAACGTGACCGAAAAGAAGGTGTCGCGCGAGGACCTGTTCAAGGACAACGAGGCCGACGAGAAGAGCGCGGCCTGATCGATTTGGTCAGGCCGCCATTAATGATGAACGGCGATAGCGGCGTGGTGACGGCACCCGTCGCTATGAGACCGGCTGCGAATCAGTTTGAACTTCTCTCATTCGGCTCCGCAATTGCCCGGCCTTGTCGCCAGGAAATTGGCTCATATCTGTTCTGCGAGCGGCTTATGCGAGTTGTGAGTTGAAGTCCTGCATCACGGGACGTTCGTCCGCGCGGCAATCACGCTGCCTTGCCGATGGATGTTCGTTCCCGCTTATTCTCTATCCGAACCCTTGGGTGATTTATGCGCGATCCCGTTGAAACCTACATGAACCTCGTTCCGATGGTGGTCGAGCAGACCAACCGCGGCGAACGCGCCTACGACATTTTCTCGCGGCTTCTGAAGGAGCGCATCATCTTCGTGACCGGTCCGGTCGAAGACGGCATGTCGACGCTCGTCGTCGCCCAGCTTCTGTTCCTCGAGGCGGAGAATCCGAAGAAGGAAATCTCGATGTACATCAACTCGCCCGGCGGCGTGGTGACATCGGGGCTTGCGATCTACGACACTATGCAATTCATCCGTCCGCCGGTGTCGACGCTTTGCACCGGGCAGGCAGCCTCGATGGGTTCGCTGTTGCTCGCGGCTGGTGAAAAGGACATGCGCTTCTCGCTGCCCAATTCGCGCATCATGGTGCATCAGCCTTCCGGCGGCTTCCAGGGCCAGGCCACCGACATCATGCTGCATGCGCAAGAGATCCTGAATCTCAAGAAGCGCCTCAACGAAATCTACGTGAAGCACACCGGCCAGACCTACAAGGCGATCGAGGACGCGCTGGAGCGCGACAAATTCCTGACCGCCGACATGGCGCACGACTTTGGTATCGTCGACAAGGTGATCGACAAGCGCCCCGAAGAAGTGACGCCGGTGAGGGTCCCGTAAGGATACGGATCGCGACACCCCGCGTTGACCTTAACGGTTGGTTGAATCGGCAAATATGGCCGAAAGCCGCGTCTATGCCCCCGTGTAGGCCGAAAGTTCCGCTTTCGTGCCGGTTTTGCGGCGTGACAATACCGCAACGCTCGGTCGATTTCGTGAACTTCTCCCCGTGCGAACGCCACAAATCACGGTATTGTCACGGGTAGCCAAACCGGCCCCGATTAGCGAATTCTTGATAGTCGGGTGTCAGCATGGTTGGCTGTGTGAGATGCGTTAAGATCGCGGGGGATTGTGGAAGCCGTGATTCGCACGGTGGGTAATTGAGTTGGGGTCTTTTCTGGTACGGAATTTGCTCTATCTACCTTCAGGTCCGGTGCAGTGCCGGAATGGGTCGATCGGGTAACGGATCGAACGGCGGACGGAGACAGGAATGAGTAAGGTTGGCACGAGCGACTCCAAGAACACGCTATATTGCTCGTTCTGTGGAAAGAGCCAGCACGAAGTCCGCAAACTCATCGCGGGTCCCACCGTATTCATCTGCGACGAATGCGTCGAACTCTGCATGGACATTATCCGTGAGGAGAACAAGTCCTCGCTGGTGAAGTCGCGCGATGGCATCCCGACGCCGAAGGAAATCTGCAAGGTGCTGGACGATTACGTGATCGGCCAGAGCCATGCCAAGAAGGTGCTCTCGGTTGCCGTTCACAACCACTACAAGCGCCTCAATCACCAGACCAAGCACAACGACGTCGAACTCGCGAAGTCGAACATCCTGCTGATCGGTCCGACCGGTTCGGGCAAGACGTTGCTGGCGCAGACGCTGGCGCGCATTCTCGACGTGCCGTTCACCATGGCGGACGCGACGACGCTGACCGAAGCCGGTTACGTCGGCGAGGACGTCGAGAACATCATCCTGAAGCTGTTGCAGTCGGCCGACTACAATGTCGAGCGCGCGCAGCGCGGCATCGTCTACATCGACGAAATCGACAAGATCAGCCGCAAGTCCGACAACCCGTCGATCACCCGCGACGTGTCGGGTGAGGGCGTGCAGCAGGCGCTGTTGAAGATCATGGAAGGCACGGTCGCCTCCGTGCCTCCGCAGGGCGGCCGCAAGCACCCGCAGCAGGAGTTCCTGCAGGTCGACACCACCAATATCCTGTTCATCTGCGGCGGCGCGTTCTCGGGCCTTGAGAAGATCATCTCCGCACGCGGACGCTCGACCTCGATCGGCTTCGCCGCTCAGGTGCTGGCGCCCGAAGACCGCCGCACCGGCGAAATCTTCCGCCATGTCGAGCCGGAAGACTTGCTGAAGTACGGCCTGATCCCCGAATTCGTCGGCCGCCTGCCGGTGGTTGCGACGCTGGAGGATCTCGACGAGACCTCGCTGAAGAAGATCCTGACCGATCCGAAGAACGCGCTGGTGAAACAATACCAGCGGCTGTTCGAAATGGAGAACATCGAGCTCACCTTCGCCGACGAGGCGCTTGGCGCGGTCGCCCGCAAGGCGATCGAGCGCAAGACCGGCGCGCGCGGGTTGCGCTCGATCCTCGAAAGCATCCTGCTCGAGACCATGTTCGATCTACCCGGCTTGGAAGGTGTCGAAGAGGTTGTGATCTCGCGCGAAGTTGTCGAGGGAACTGCCCGTCCGCTCTACATTTATGCGGACCGTTCGGACCGGGCCGTCGAGAGCAGCGCCAGCGCCTGATACCGTCGCGCTGGCCAGAACTCATACTTTTGAATAACCCTTTGAATAAGGCGGCTGCCGGTGTTTCGGCGGCCGCTGTGGCGTAAGCGTTTTTCGCGCGTCTGATCCGCAATTTGCAGTCATTTTCCGTGACTTGACACCCCCATACCCGATAGCCACCTAATGCTCATGGTGGCGGAAATCACGTTCGAGATTCGTCGCAAAGATCATCCGGTGAGCGGCGGCAGCGAAGGCGGCCGACCGGCCCGGAACTCCCAGCACCTTGTGGCGGTTGCGCAAGCGATGCGGACTGCGTGCAAGGGGGCAAAACAGAAGGAATAGGCCATGACGACTCCAAAAACCCGGCCAACCATCATTCTCGGCGAAAGCCATTCGTATCCGGTGCTGCCGCTCCGCGACATCGTCGTATTTCCGCACATGATCGTACCGCTGTTCGTCGGCCGCGAGAAATCGATCCGTGCCCTCGAAGAGGTGATGAAGAACGACGCGCTCATCCTGCTCGCGACGCAGAAGAACGCGTCCGATGACGATCCGAGCTCGGATTCCATCTACGAAGTCGGTACGCTCGCCAGCGTGCTGCAGCTCCTGAAACTTCCCGACGGCACCGTGAAGGTGCTGGTCGAAGGGCTCGAGCGCGCGCGTGTGCAAAAGTATTCCGACCGCATCGAATATTACGAGGCGACCGCGATCGCGCTCGCCGATACCGACGCCAACTCGGTTGAAGCCGAAGCTCTGGCGCGCTCGGTCGTGTCCGACTTCGAAAGCTATGTGAAGCTTAACAAGAAGATCTCCGCCGAAGTCGTCGGCGTGGTTCAGGCGATCACTGACTTCGCCAAGCTCAGCGATCAGGTCGCGCAGCATCTCGCCGTCAAGATCGCCGATCGCCAGGGCATCCTGGAGACGTTGTCCGTCACGCAGCGCCTGGAGAAGGTGCTGGGCCTCATGGAGAGCGAGATCTCGGTGCTGCAGGTCGAGAAGCGCATCCGCTCGCGCGTCAAGCGCCAGATGGAGAAAACCCAGCGCGAGTATTACCTGAACGAGCAGATGAAGGCGATCCAGAAGGAGCTCGGCGACGACGAAGGTCGCGACGAGCTGGCCGATCTGGAAGAGAAGATTGCCAAGACCAAGCTTTCCAAGGAAGCGCGGGAGAAGGCGCAGCACGAGTTGAAGAAGCTGCGCCAGATGTCGCCGATGTCCGCGGAAGCCACCGTCGTGCGCAACTATCTCGACTGGCTGTTGTCGATTCCGTGGAACAAGAAGTCCAAGGTCAAGAAGGACCTTGAGCAGGCCCAGGCCGTGCTGGACTCCGACCATTATGGACTCGAAAAGGTCAAGGACCGCATCGTCGAGTATCTCGCCGTGCAGTCGCGCGCCAACAAGCTGACCGGACCGATCCTGTGTCTGGTCGGGCCTCCCGGCGTCGGCAAGACTTCGCTCGGCAAGTCGATCGCAAAAGCCACGGGCCGCGAATTCGTGCGCGTCTCGCTCGGCGGCGTGCGTGACGAGGCCGAGATCCGCGGTCACCGCCGCACCTATATCGGCTCGATGCCCGGCAAGATCATCCAGTCGATGCGCAAGGCCAAGACTTCGAATCCGCTGTTCCTGTTGGACGAGATCGACAAGATGGGCGCCGATTTCCGCGGCGATCCGTCGTCGGCGCTGCTCGAGGTCCTCGACCCCGAGCAGAACTCGACCTTCAACGACCACTATCTGGAGGTCGATTACGATCTGTCGAACGTCATGTTCATCACGACCGCGAATACGCTCAATATTCCGGGTCCGCTGATGGACCGCATGGAGATCATCCGGATCGCCGGCTACACCGAGAACGAGAAGGTCGAGATCGCGCGCAAGCACCTGATCCCGAACGCCGTCTCCAAGCATGGCCTCGATTCCAAGGAATGGTCGATCGACGACGATGCTCTGCTGTTGATGATCCGCCGCTACACCCGCGAAGCGGGTGTGCGCAACCTGGAGCGTGAGCTCTCCACACTCGCCCGCAAGGCGGTGAAGGAGCTGATGATCTCCAAGAAGAAGTCGGTCAAGGTCACCGAGAAGACTCTCGAAGACTTCCTCGGCGTGCCGAAATACCGCTTCGGCGAGATCGAGAGCGAGCCGCAGGTCGGTATCGTCACGGGTCTAGCCTGGACCGATGTCGGCGGCGAGCTGCTGACGATTGAAGGCGTCATGATGCCCGGCAAGGGCAAGATGACGGTTACGGGCAACCTGCGCGACGTGATGAAGGAGTCGATCTCGGCGGCGGCGTCTTACGTCCGCTCGCGGGCGATCAACTACGGCGTCGAGCCGCCGCTGTTCGACAAGCGCGACATTCACGTCCACGTGCCGGAGGGCGCAACCCCGAAGGACGGACCGTCGGCGGGTGTGGCGATGGCCACCGCGATCATCTCGGTCATGACCGGCATTCCGGTTCGGCACGATGTCGCGATGACCGGCGAAATCACGCTGCGTGGTCGTGTGCTGCCGATCGGTGGCCTGAAGGAGAAGCTGCTTGCGGCCGCCCGTGGCGGCATCAAGACGGTGCTGATCCCCGAGGACAACGCCAAGGATCTCACGGAGATTTCCGATGCGATCAAGGGCGGTATGGACATCGTCCCGGTTGCTCGGCTCGATGACGTCGTCGCCAAGGCGCTGGTCCGCGCCCCCGTGCCGATCGTCTGGGAAGAGGACACCAAGGTGCCGGTCAAGCAGGACGCCTCGGACGAAGCGGCTGGTGGCCTGACGGCCCACTGAGCTCGATCAGTCACCACTGATCATCGAACTGAAATGATAAAACGGCGCCTTCGGGCGCCGTTTTTTGTGCGGATAGGAGCTCGGTTTGAACCTCGGCCCGGCGACGGCGTTGATGAGGGATGGAAATCGACGGGCAATGCCATTGCGGGCGGGTGACCTATCAGGCCGATATCGACCCTGAAAAAGTGTCGATCTGTCACTGCACCGATTGCCAGAACCTGACGGGCTCGCCGTACCGGGTGACGGTGATCTGTTCGGCCGAGCAGGTCCGCATGACCGGCGCGCCGGCGAAGGTTTATCCGAAGAAAGGCGACAACGGCCGGACGCGCTTTCAGCACTTTTGCGAAGTCTGCGGCTCGCCATTGTTCACCAGCGGAGACGGCGGACCGGACGATTGGGGCATCCGCTGGGGCAGCATCCGCCAGCGCGATCGGCTCAAGCCGGCGCGCCAAATCTGGTGCCGCTCCGCCGCGCCGTGGATCCACGAGATTGGGGCGTTGCCGGGGCGGCCGGGCGACTAGAGCCATTTCGGTTCTGATTGAATCAGAACCGGGCTCTAGGTTTTTGTTTTGACGCGTTTTCTTGACGCGAACCGGTGTCCACTTCGCTAGAAAACGCTCTAGTGCAACCAAGCGCGGATATCCCACCTTGCACCAAAGGGGGTCGAGAGGCTAAACAGGCGGCTTACGGGCGGCTAGCTCAGCTGGTTAGAGCATCTCGTTTACACCGAGAGGGTCGGGAGTTCGAATCTCTCGCCGCCTACCAGCCTTCGCCCCTGCGGGCTTCGGCTCGGCATGCCAGCCTTCACGGCAGTGACGCAACGTTTGCTCCTCCGCAGGGGCGAAGGCTGTCGCGCCGAAGCGCGAAGAGCGAAGGCGGACCGGTGCGGAACATTCCGGAAGTAAAAGCCCTGCGGGGCTTCGGCTCGGCATGCCAAGCCTTCGCGGCAGTGACACAACGTTTGCTCCTCCGCAGGGGCGAAGGCTGTCGCGCCGAGCTTGAAGAGCGAAGGCGGACTGGCCTTACGCTCTTCTCATTTAGCCTTGTGGGGTTGTCGTAGTAGCCGGGAGAATTAGGGGCGCTCCTCCCAGGGAAACAGGTCCCTCATATTTGGGCTGCGGGGCCATCTTCTTGCGCACTACTCGGGATAGCCGGTTTTGAGCGTGCCTTGCTGAAATGGAGGAAGTTATTTCCGGCTTTATTGCATTTTGCAGCGAGTCGACCTTCGCCATAAGCTTGGAAAGCTGAGCAGATATCTTCTTCACGTCTTCATGTTCATCCGCTATCTGAGCAGATATTTTCTTCACACTGACGTGCTCATCCACGACGCTCTGTCTCAGAGAAGCAAGCGCAATTGAATCCTGCTGAAGAAGAGCTGTGTTTTGCTGCAACAGGATATTGTTCTCTTGCAGCGCGACAACGTGTTGCTGCTGAGCCGACTGAATATCCTTCAATGCGGCAACAGCCGGATCCGCTATCGGATCGGAAGCTTTCTGATGTGGAAGCAGTTCGGCCAAACGGCTGATATCCGGCAGGGTAAAATCCGGCGGCAGCGTATAGACGGCCGCTGCAGTGTTTACTCCAAGAGCGAACACCGCTAGCGCCAAGACCGATTTCCGGCTCGATTGTTTGCTCGGTGCGGTGGATTCGGGTTGTTCGGTTTGGCTCTGCGTTTCCGATGCCGTGGTCACGTGTACTAACCTCAAATGAGTGAAATGAAAAAGGAGCCGTCGCTGGATCGTCCCTCGCGACGGCTCCCTTACGCGACACCCAACTAGAACTGCCTGAAATAATAGGCCTATGAGATTAATTCGGCGTTAGCGCCTCCAGGGCGCAGGCTAGCGCCGAAGCTCGCTGAGCGACGACGGACCTGATCGACATCGAACCGAGCTTCCGATCACGATGCGTAATGGAGGACGCCATTACCAGCAATCTAAACGCTAACAGGTGCAGCGCGGGGCGGTGCCGAGCAATGCCGGACCACCCCGCGACTAAGAATTAGTAACCTCTACAAGTCTCACGATACCGACGGCAATTTCCTTCGCCGCGTTCACCCAACTCATCCTTGTTGAGGCAAGCATATCTTAGTTCGGCGCACAAATCTCTCCGAACTGGTCGCCCGCAGGCTTCCCGATATCTGCGGCAATTTCCTTCGCCCCGCTCTCCCAGCGCGTCCTTGTTTTCGCAGGCAAGCCTCAGTTGCTCGCATCGCCCACCTCCTCGATCTACCCGAACGCCTCCCGGTCCAATCTCAATGGATTGAGAAAAGGCCGAAATCGGAATTATAAAAAGAGCGGCCGCCGCTGCGGCGCCGAACGCATATTTACGCATTGCATTCATCTTAATCCCTCCAGGTGCTAGTGCCGGTCAGTTGCCTTGCGGCAATAGATCACGCGAAAGGCGGGATATCGTTCCGAAGGAAATGCACGAAAGTGTAGTTATGACTATAAATCTCGGGGTACATGAACGAACGAAGCGGCATCACGGCAATGATACGGCAATGATACGGCGTGAACGGTCCGGCATAGGGGCGACGGACGTTCGAAATTGAAAAAGGAGCGCGCAAATGGACACACCGGCAAGCCACGACCAGAACGCCGACCAGGTCGCCTACTGGAATGGGCCGGCCGGCCAGCGCTGGGCGGAGCGGCGGGCGGCGCAGGACGTGCTGCTCAAGCCGGTCGCCGACCTTGTCGTCGACCGGGCCAGGCTGAAGCCGGGAGACCGCGTCATCGATATCGGTTGCGGCAGCGGCGCCACCGCGATTGCGTTCGCGCAAAAGGTCGCCCCGTCGGGCCATGTGCTCGGCATCGACGTGTCCGGCCCGATGCTGGAGCGGGCGCGGCAGGCTGCGCCGAGCGACCTGCCGATCGATTTCGTTCTGGCGGATGCCACCGTCTATCCGTTCGAGCTTGCCAGCTTCGATGTGCTGGCCTCGCGGTTCGGCGTGATGTTCTTTGCCGATCCGGCGCTGTCGTTCGCCAACATGCGAAAGGCGCTGAAGCCTTCGGGGCGGCTGGCGTTCGCCTGCTGGCGCGAGCCGCGCGAAAATCCGTTCTTCATGGCGCCGCTTGCGGCCGCCTACAAGCACGTGCCAAAGCTGCCGCAGCTTGGGCCGGAAGACCCCGGGCCATTTGCGTTTGCCTCGGAGGAGCGCGTGCGCCGTATCCTGGACGCGGCCGGCTTTACCGGCGTCGAAATGGAAGCCTGTCCGCTGTTGCTGGATGCAGCGATCGGCCGCGGCCTCGACGGCGCGGTGCAGGGTGCGCTGGAGATCGGCCCGGTGAGCCGTGCGCTGGACGGCCAGCCGGAAGAAGCTCGCGCTGCCGTCGCTGCTTCCATTCGCGAAGCGCTAACGCCGTTCGCGAAGGGCGACGCGGTACTGCTGCCGGCATCGGTCTGGATTGTGACGGCGCGGGCGTCGTAGTTGGCGTCCGCGCAAAGCTCTCTCCCCGTCATTGCGAGGAGCGAAGCGACGAAGCAATCCATGTTTCCGCATTTGCCGATGGATGGATTGACGGGGAGAGAGCGGCGCGCGGACTCGCTACGCCCGCTCTTCCCAGATAATTGCCAGATGCACGATGGTCTCCGCCGCCTTCTCCATATCTTGACGGCTGACCCATTCCAGCCGCGAATGGAAGGCGTGTTCGCCGGCAAAAATGTTGGGGCAGGGCAGGCCCATGAAGGACAGGCGCGAGCCGTCGGTGCCGCCGCGGATCGAGCTTCGCACCGGTGTCAGCCCGGCGCGCTTGATCGCCTCGATGGCGTACTCGACCGTCTCGGGGTGACGGTCGATCACCTGTTTCATGTTGCGGTATTGCGGCTTGACTTCCATCCGGTAGGTGGAGCGCGGATAGTCCTTCATCACGTCTTTGACGATATCTTCCAGCAGGGCTTCCTTTTGCTGCAGCCCCTCACCGGTGAAGTCGCGCACGATGAAGCCGATGGCGGCTTTCTCCAGCGCGCCGGAAATGCCGATCGGGTGCAGAAAACCTTCTTTGCCTTCAGTCGTCTCAGGCGAGCAGGTATCCTTGGGCAGGCGGTCGATGATGGCGGCTGCGATCTTGATCGCGTGCTCCATCTTGCCTTTGGCAAAGCCGGGATGGGTCGAGACGCCTTCGATGGTTACGGTGGCGCCGTCGGCTGAAAAGGTTTCGTCCTCGATATGCCCGGCGCTTTCGCCGTCCATCGTATAGGCGAAATCGGCGCCGAGCTTTTTCAGGTCGACCTTATCGACGCCGCGGCCGATCTCTTCATCCGGCGTGAACAGGATCTTGATGGTGCCGTGCTTGATGTGCGGATTTTGAATCAGGAACCGCGCCGCATCCATGATCTCGGCAAGGCCCGCCTTGTTGTCGGCGCCGAGCAGGGTGGTGCCGTCGGTCGTGATGATGTCGTGGCCGATCTGGCCGGCAAGCGCAGGATGGTCGGCAAAGCGGATCACCTGGGTGGGATCAGCCGGCAGCACGATGTCGCCGCCGCGATAATTCTTCACGATCTGCGGCTTGACGTTGGCGCCGGTGCAGTCCGGGGAAGTGTCCATATGCGAGCAGAAGCAGATCACCGGAACCTTCTTCTCGGTAGTGGCCGGGATTGTCGCATAAACATAGCCGTGCTCGTCGAGATGGGCGTCGGCGAGCCCCATCGCCTGCAGCTCCGATGCCAACAGGCGGCCCAAATTCTTCTGCTTCTCGGTGGAAGGGCAGGTCGGCGAGGCCGGATCGGACTGGGTGTCGATCACGACATAGCGCAGGAGGCGCTCGGTGACATCGTGGGTGAAGGTTATGGGCGAGGCCAGCATGACGATCCGGAAAAGTTGAGCAAGGAAAGCGCTCTATAACAGAAAAGCGCCATTCCGGGTCCTCGCCGGAATGACGCTTCTGGTGCGATCGGTCTAGGGGAGCGTTGGTCAGACGGCTTCCTTGAGTTCCTTGGCCGCGCGGAACGCGACCTTCTTGCTGGCCTTGATCTGGATCGGCTCGCCGGTGGCGGGGTTGCGCCCGGTGCGGGCGGCGCGCTTGCGGACCTGGAGGATGCCGAGGCCAACGATCCTGATCCGCTCGCCCTTTTTCAGGTGTTTTGTGATCTTGCCGACCATGTCGGTCAGGATCGCCTCGGCGGCCTTTTTCGACAGATCATGTTCCTCGGCGAGAGTCGCCGCTAGATGCTTCAGTGTGATGGTGGCTGGAGCCGCCGCTTTCTTCGCCATGTCTGGCCCTCCTCGTTGGTTGAATGGCTTTGAGCGCGTTCGCTGGTACCGGTCCGCGCTGGGAAAATGCGTTCGTGGTGACTTGAAACCCGGGGGGTCCGGTACAACCGGAGCTGGGAGGATTTCAAGAAACCCAGACGTAGCAGGCCTCAAACGATTCGGATAATCGCCTCCCGCGGTGTTTTACCTGAAAACAGGCCGTTATTTGCATCACAATAGCAGAAATGCCCGTCTGGCGCGGGGATTCGCAACGTCCTTGACTAAGCGAGAGCGGGCCTTTATGCCCTCGGTTCTGCGCGGATCAGGATCTGATTACGGCATCCGCGGGAGTAGCTCAGTTGGTTAGAGCGCCGCCCTGTCACGGCGGAGGCCGCGGGTTCGAGTCCCGTCTCTCGCGCCATTTTCTCGATGGCTTGACGTTGATCTCCGAGACCGCCGCAAACAAAAAGGCCGCCCGAGGGCGGCCATTTTTATTCCAACGATATCGCTATCGTTTAGCGGACCGTCGAGGTGTTCGAGCTGGTGACAACCACCGGCTTGCCCGCTTTTACGACCTGGGCAGTTTGGCTGTACTCAGAACCGGTCCGAGCCGAAATGCCGAAGGCCGCAACCGCGATACCGGCCACCAATGCGACAACCACGATCTTCAGGTGGGTACTACGATCCGCCGAGTGGAAGGAGTGGTTCATGTGATGCCTCCCGGACGCCTTTGGCGTCCTGTGTTGGGAAGAGACGTACGCCCTGTCTGTTTCAGGATCGTTTCGCGGTTTCGGCAAAATGGTTTCATTCGGCCGGTTTGTGGCCGGTTTTTTGCCCAAGCATCTGTGATGTGGGTCACATACTGCCCGCGCGCCCGGATCAAACGCGGCTCACACCGGAGCCGCGCTGAACCTGCCGCTCACGCCTCGCGAATGAAATTGCCCGCCTCGAATTGAACGGCGGCGCGGTTGAATCGAACGAGACGCCGATCGGATCGCGGCCGGCGGCGATCGCTGCGAGCTGATCGCTCAGCATCCGCCGGATCATCAGGATGCCGCGGTCGCTCTGGCCGAAATGCTCCTCCGAATGCAGCGTCACCTCGCCCTGGCCGACCTGCGCCTCATAGTCGCCGGGTCCGACGTGGGCCGGTCGCGAACAGCACCAACTCCTCGCCGAGCACGCGCACTTTTCTGGGGATATTGGTGGCGCCGGACACGAGCCCGATCGGGTGCCAGTAGCGCCGCAGCAGTTCGCCCATTGGCGTGCCGCGGCCGACTGCCGTCAGCTCCGTCCGGGTCGTCGACGGCTTCACGGCGTAGCCAGTCCCGGGATCGCGATCCCGCTGCGTAATGGTCATGCCGTTTCCTCCCGCCGCGACTTTGATGCCGCGGTCATTCGATTTGCTTTAGGAAGTAGCTGATCGATGACAATGTCAGCGATTGCGATGAGACTATTCGATGACCCCATTCGATGGGCTTATCTGATGATCCTTCTTGATGGTCCTTGGCACCGGCGTGCTTTGTTGGGCAGAGGTTGCAAATGAGCCGGAAGCCGGAAAAGCAGACCGCGGCGTCGCCTACGGCCGCCGATGTCGCGGAATTGGCGCCGATCACCGCGATGATGTCATCGCGGCTGATGGTGCTGGCCAATCTGCTCAAGCGCGGCGCGATCCTGCGCTATAAGCGGCTAGCGGGCTTGTCTTCGGTGGAGTTCGGCCTGGTGGCTTCGCTGGGGCGGCGGCCGCCGATGAGCGTTATCCGGCTTGCGGAGGCGGTTGGCATGGACAAGGGCCAGATCAGCCGGGCGCTGGCGGAATTGGTCGCGCGCAAGCTGGTCGCCAAGGCGGTCAACCCGCAGGACAACCGCGAGACGCTGGTTTGCCTGACCAAGGCGGGGCTAGCCGCCCATGATGCAATTTGTGGCAGGGGCGCAGGAGCGTAACCGGCGCCTGATGGAACAGCTCGGCAAGGAAGAGCTGGCGGTGCTGCTCGACCAGATCGATCGCCTGACGGAGACGGCCGCCCAAATGCTCGCCGACGAAAAGGATTTGAAGTGAAGATTTGGCACCATGCGGCCCGGCCCGCGTTGATCGGGCGAGGCAGGAACGCAACACTTTTTCGGGTTCTGCCGACACGTCGACGGCGGACGGAGACGTGAAACCGGCTCGTCTTGCGCCCTCTGTTGCGCTGCGCTAAGCCAAGAATAATTCCAATCAACGAATCTGCGGCCAAATCCGCAGGAAAAGGCACCGCCGATGAACGGCATCCTGCAAGATTACCTGCCACTTGTGGTGTTTATCGGGGTGGCGAGCCTGATCGGTCTGGCGCTCCTGATCGCCCCGTTCCTGGTCGCGTTCCAGCAGCCGGACCCGGAAAAGCTCTCCGCTTATGAATGCGGATTCAACGCATTCGACGACGCCCGCATGAAGTTCGACGTTCGCTTCTACCTGGTAGCGATCCTCTTCATCATCTTCGACCTGGAAGTGGCGTTTCTGTTCCCGTGGGCGGTCGCGTTCGGCAAGTTAGGGGCCACCGGCTTCTGGTCCATGATGGTGTTCCTCGCCGTCCTCACGGTCGGTTTTGCTTATGAGTGGAAGAAAGGCGCGCTCGAATGGGATTGAGCCCGACAGCTTTAGGCTCTTCGCCTGATATCGCGCAGGCGCCGAAGGGCATTCTCGACCCCTCGACCGGCAAGCCGGTCGGGGCTAACGACCCGTTCTTCCTCGAGGTCAATCACGAGCTTTCCGACAAAGGTTTCTTCGTTGCCGCCGCCGACGATCTGATCACTTGGGCGCGCACCGGCTCGTTGATGTGGATGACGTTCGGCCTCGCCTGCTGCGCGGTCGAGATGATGCAGGTATCGATGCCGCGCTACG
Source organism: Bradyrhizobium murdochi (assembly GCF_000472965.1). Taxonomy (GTDB): domain Bacteria; phylum Pseudomonadota; class Alphaproteobacteria; order Rhizobiales; family Xanthobacteraceae; genus Bradyrhizobium; species Bradyrhizobium murdochi. The sequence continues at coordinate 370,978 of NZ_AXAU01000001.1, forward strand.
ACGTCGAGCGCTTCGGCTTTGCGCCGCGCGCCTCGCCGCGCCAATCCGACGTGATGATCGTGGCGGGTACGCTGACCAACAAGATGGCGCCGGCGCTGCGCAAGGTCTACGACCAGATGCCCGAGCCGCGCTACGTGATCTCGATGGGGTCGTGCGCCAATGGCGGCGGCTACTATCATTACTCGTACTCGGTGGTGCGCGGCTGCGACCGCGTCGTGCCGATCGACATCTATGTGCCAGGATGCCCGCCCACGGCGGAGGCGCTGCTCTACGGCGTGCTGCTGCTGCAGAAGAAGATCCGGCGCATCGGGACCATCGAACGCTAAGGTTTTAGGTAATGGACGACGGCAAGCTCGATACCCTTGGGCAGACGATTGTTAGCGCGCTTCCGGGCGCGGCCACTGCCCATACGGTCGCGTTCAACCAGCTCACCGTCACGGTCGAGGCGAGCAAGATCGTCGAGGTTGTCAAGTACCTGCGCGACGATCCCTCATTGCGGTTTGTCAACTTCACGGACGTGACGGCGGTGGACTATCCCAGCCGCGAGAAGCGTTTCGACGTGGTCTACCACCTGCTGTCGCCGACGCTGAACGAGCGCATCCGCCTCCGAGCCGAAGCCGACGAGACCACGCAGGTGCCCTCGATCATCGAGGTGTTTCCCGGCGCCGACTGGTTCGAGCGCGAAACCTACGACCTCTACGGCGTGATCTTCACCGGTCACCCCGACATGCGGCGGCTGCTGACGGATTACGGCTTCGACGGCCATCCGCTGCGCAAGGATTTCCCGCTCACCGGCTTCGTCGAGGTCCGCTACGACGACCAGGAGAAGCGGGTGCTCTACGAGCCGGTCCGCCTCAACCAGGAATTCCGCAAATTCGATTTCCTCTCGCCCTGGGAAGGCGCGGACTATCCGCTTCCGGGCGATGAGAAGAGAAGTGGCGAGTAGCGAATAGCGAGTGGCGAATAGGGATGATTGTTGAGCGACCAATCGATCAATTCGTACCGGGACTTGAGGGTATGGCAGGATGCCATGACCTTAGCGGAGTCCTGCTATCGATTGACGCGCCAATTTCCGCGCGACGAGCTGTTCGGGCTGACATCGCAGATCAGGCGTTCGGCGGGATCAGTTCCTGCCAACATCGCGGAAGGTCACGGACGAGAAAATACCGGCAACTTCGTGCAACATCTGCGCGTCTCACAGGGGTCTCTGAGGGAGTTGGAAACGCACCTGCTATTGGCCGAGCGGGTGGGTATCTTGCCAGGACCGGATTTGGCGCCAGTTCTCGCCCAGTGCGAGAGCTTGGGAAAAATGCTTCGCGCCTTGATTCGGTCGCTTCAAGACAAGTCTGCGAAATGATGCCATTCGCCATTCGCCATTCGCTATTCGCTATGGCGCGGAGCGCCCAATGAACGAACAGCAGAACCTGCGTAACTTCACCATCAACTTTGGGCCGCAACATCCGGCCGCGCACGGCGTGTTGCGCCTTGTGCTTGAGCTCGACGGCGAAGTCGTCGAGCGTGTTGATCCGCATATCGGCTTGCTGCATCGCGGCACCGAGAAGCTGATCGAGCACAAGACCTACCTCCAGGCGATCCCCTATTTCGACCGGCTCGATTACGTCGCGCCGATGAATCAGGAGCACGCGTTCTGTCTCGCGGCGGAAAAGCTGCTCGGCATCACGGTGCCGCGCCGCGGCCAACTGATCCGCGTGCTCTACTGCGAAATCGGCCGCATCCTGTCGCATCTGCTCAACGTCACGACGCAGGCCATGGACGTCGGCGCGCTTACCCCGCCGCTGTGGGGTTTTGAAGAGCGCGAAAAGCTGATGCAATTTTACGAGCGCGCCTCCGGAGCGCGCATGCATGCGGCGTATTTCCGCGTCGGTGGCGTGCACCAGGATCTGCCGCAGAAACTGATCGACGATATCGATGCCTGGTGCGATCCGTTCCTGCAGGTCGTCGCCGACCTCGACACCTTGCTGACCGGCAACCGCATCTTCAAGCAGCGCAACGTCGATATCGGCGTGGTGTCGCTGCAGCAGGCCTGGGAGTGGGGCTTTTCGGGCGTGATGGTGCGCGGCTCCGGCGCGGCCTGGGACCTGCGCAAGGCGCAGCCCTACGAGTGCTACGCCGAGATGGATTTCGACATTCCGATCGGCAAGAACGGCGACTGCTACGATCGCTACCTGATCCGCATGGAAGAGATGCGCCAATCGGTCCGCATCATGAGGCAATGCATCGCCAAGCTGAACTCGCCGGACGGGCAGGGGCCCGTCGTCGTCGAGGACAACAAGATCGCGCCGCCGCGGCGCGGCGAGATGAAGCGCTCGATGGAAGCGCTGATCCATCACTTCAAGCTCTACACCGAAGGCGCGCACGTGCCCGCCGGCGAGGTCTATGCCGCGGTCGAGGCGCCGAAAGGTGAGTTCGGCGTCTACCTGGTCTCCGATGGCACCAACAAACCTTACAAGTGCAAGATCCGCGCGCCGGGCTTTGCCCATCTGCAGGCGATGGACTTCATCTGCCGCGGCCATCTGCTCGCCGACGTCTCGGCCATTCTAGGTTCCCTCGACATCGTGTTCGGAGAGGTCGATCGGTGATGGCGCAGGCGCCCATCCAGTTTGACCGGACTTCGGGCGTACTCGAGGGTGCGAACGCGTGGGAGCGCTTGGCTGCGGTGGCGCTGGCGCTAGGGTCGAAGGTGGCGTCGAATTTTTCGCACCGTGGCTACAATATGTGCGCCAATTTGTTGCGCACGACGCTGCCTGAGCGCGGCATCCAGATCAAACTCAATCCAGACGCCGTCTTCGAGTTTCCCTATGGCGACGGCTACTGGAGCAAGCTGCTTAACCGCACCTATAGCTACGAGGACGAGCTGGAGCTGCTGTTCAAGGACTCCGCCGACGTCGATTACACGCTGCTCGATTGCGGCGCCAATTACGGCTACTGGTCGGTCCTGGTGTCGAGCAAGCCGTTCGGTTCGCATAAGGCGATCGCGATCGAGCCCTCGGGGCAGAATTTCCCGAAGCTGGCCAACAACGCCAAAATCAACGGCAACCGTTTCGAGGTGATGAAAAGCGCGATCGGCGCCGCGCGCGGCACCGCGCGCCTGTCCGGCACCAAGCATGAGGCCTTCAGCATCGCCGGCGACCAGTCGGACGGCGAGGAAGTGCCGGTCATCGCGCTCGACAATCTGCTCGATGACGGCAAGGTCGCCGCGGATGGAAAATACCTGATCAAGCTCGACGTCGAGGGCGTCGAGATCGAGGCCATGAAGGGCGGCGCGCGGCTGATGCAGATCGACAGCGTCTTGCTGTGCGAGGAGCACGGCAATGATCCCGAGCATACCGTGTCGCGCTATATCCTCGAACAGACCCCGCTGAAGCTGATCGTCTACGATCCGCGCAGCCATCGCCTTGAAACCGTGACCGACCTTTCGATTCTGGATCGGATCAAAGTTTCAACCCATGTCGGCTACAACGTGTTCGGCACCGCAAGCGCATTCTGGCTCGCCCGGATCGATGCGCTCAATGCGAAAGCCGCGCGCCGCGTGCAATGAGAGACTAAACGATGTCCGTCCGCCGCCTCGCACCGAAGGAATTGCAGCCCGCGAGCTTCACGTTCACGGATGAGAATCTCGCTTGGGCCAAGGCCCAGATCGCAAAGTATCCGCCGGGCCGCCAGGCCTCCGCTGTGATCGCGATCCTGTGGCGCGCGCAGGAGCAGCATGAGGGATGGGTGTCGGAAGCCGCGATCCGCGTGGTCGCCGACCTGCTCGATATGCCCTACATCCGCGTACTGGAAGTTGCGACCTTTTACACTATGTTCCAGTTGCAGCCGGTCGGCAAGAAGGCCCATGTGCAGGTGTGCGGCACCACGCCCTGCCGCCTGCGCGGCGCCGGCGACCTGATCGAGGTGTGCCAGAGCCGCATCCATCACGAGCCCTTCCATCTGTCGAAGGACGGCAATTTCAGTTGGGAAGAGGTCGAGTGCCTGGGCGCCTGCGTGAACGCGCCGATGGTGCAGATCTGGAAGGACACCTACGAGGACCTGACCAAGGAAAGTTTCGGCAAGGTGCTGGACGGCTTTGCCTCGGGCAATCCGCCGAAGCCCGGACCGCAGATCGACCGTCAGTTCTCGGCGCCTGTGGGCGGGCCGACGACGCTGAAGGAACCCACATGAGGCGTGGCGCTACATTGTCCGTAAACCGGACGGAGAGGGGCCGCGTGATGGAGAAGTCGCGCTGTGCCGGGGCTCGCCTGCGCGCAGTCCAATCGCTGATCTGAGGAAGCTTCAAGTCATGCTCGACGACAAGGATCGCATCTTCAAGAACCTTTATGGCCTCCACGATTGGGGGCTGGAGGGTGCGCGCCGCCGCGGCGCGTGGGACGGCACCAAGGCGATCATCGACAAGGGCCGCGACTGGATCATCAACGAGATGAAGGCCTCCGGCCTGCGCGGGCGCGGCGGAGCGGGCTTTCCGACCGGCCTGAAATGGTCGTTCATGCCGAAGGAATCGACCGACGGCCGGCCGAGCTATCTCGTGGTCAACGCCGACGAATCCGAGCCCGGCACCTGCAAGGACCGCGAGATCATGCGGCACGATCCGCATCTGCTCGTGGAGGGCTGCCTGCTGGCGAGCTACGCCATGGGCGCGCATGCCTGCTACATCTATGTGCGCGGCGAGTTCATCCGCGAGCGGGAGCGCCTGCAGGCCGCGATCGACCAGGCCTATGACGCAAAACTGGTCGGCAAGGACAACGTCAATGGCTGGCCGTTCGATGTCTATGTCGCGCATGGCGCCGGCGCGTATATCTGCGGCGAAGAGACCGCGCTGCTGGAAAGCCTAGAGGGCAAGAAGGGCCAGCCGCGGCTGAAGCCGCCATTCCCGGCCAATGTCGGTCTCTATGGCTGCCCGACCACCGTCAACAACGTCGAGTCCATCGCGGTTGCGCCCGATATCCTCAGGCGCGGGGCAGCATGGTTCGCGGCGATCGGCCGGCCCAACAATGTCGGCACAAAGCTGTTCTGCGTCTCCGGCCATGTCGAGCGCCCCTGCAACGTCGAAGAGGCGATGGGGATTCCGTTCCGTGAGCTGATCGAGCGCCATTGCGGCGGCATTCGCGGCGGCTGGGACAATCTGAAAGCCGTGATCCCCGGCGGCTCGTCGGTGCGGATGGTGCCGGCCGAGCAGATCATCGACACACCGATGGATTTCGACAGCCTCGGCAAGCTGCGCTCCGGCCTCGGCACCGCCGCCGTGATCGTGATGGACAAGTCGACGGACCTGATCCGGGCGATCGCTCGCATCTCCTATTTCTACAAGCATGAGAGCTGCGGCCAGTGCACGCCATGCCGCGAGGGCGCAGGCTGGATGTGGCGCGTCTTGACCCGGATGGCCGAGGGCCGCGCCCACAAGCGCGAGATCGACATGCTGCTGGAGGTTACAAAACAGGTCGAAGGCCACACCATCTGCGCGCTCGGTGATGCTGCGGCATGGCCGATCCAGGGCCTGATCGCGCATTTCCGCCACGAGATCGAGGCGCGCATCGACCAGTATTCGCATAAGGCCGACATCGACGATGCCGGCGTGCGCGATCCCGAGAACTTGGTCGCGGCGGAATAGGGCAATGGCAAACGAACCGGACAGCATTGTGCTGGCGATCCTGCGCAAGATTGATCAGCGCACCGAGCGGATGGCGGAAGACCGCGAGCGTTACACCGCCAGACTGCAAGCTGGGAAAGACTTGAGACAGCAATGACCAAACTCATCATCGACGGCAAAGAGATCGATGTGCCTGCGGAGTACACGCTGCTGCAGGCGTGCGAGGCCGCGGGCGCCGAAATCCCGCGCTTCTGCTACCACGAGCGGCTGTCGATCGCCGGCAATTGCCGGATGTGCCTCGTCGAGATCAAAGGCGGCCCGAAGCCGGTCGCAAGCTGCGCCTGGGGCGTGCGCGATTGCCGGCCTGGCCCCAAGGGCGAGCCGCCGGAAATTTCCACGCGTTCGCCGATGGTCAGGAAGGCACGCGAAGGCGTGATGGAATTCTTGCTGATCAACCACCCGCTGGATTGCCCGATCTGCGACCAGGGCGGCGAGTGCGATCTGCAGGACCAGGCGATGGGCTACGGCGTCGACACCTCGCGCTTTGCCGAGAACAAGCGCGCGGTCGAGGACAAATATCTAGGCGCGCTGGTCAAGACCTCGATGAACCGCTGCATCCAGTGCACGCGCTGTGTCCGCTTCTCCGCCGAAGTCTGCGGCACGCCGGAAATGGGCGCCACCGGCCGCGGCGAGGACATGGAGATCACGACCTATCTGGAGCAGGCGCTGACTTCCGAGCTGCAGGGCAACCTCGTCGATATCTGTCCCGTGGGCGCGCTGACTTCGAAGCCGTATGCTTTTGCCGCGCGTCCGTGGGAGCTCGGCAAGACACAGTCGGTGGACGTCATGGATGGCGTCGGTTCCGCGATCCGCGTCGATACCCGTGGCCGCGAGGTGATGCGGATCCTGCCGCGCATCAACGAGGCGGTGAACGAGGAATGGATTTCCGACAAGACCCGTCACGTCGTCGACGGCCTGCGTACGCAGCGGCTCGATCGGCCCTATGTCCGCGAGAACGGCAAGCTTCGCGCCGCGTCCTGGCAGGAAGCCTTCGCGGCGGTCGCTGCCAAGGTCAGGATGAGCGACGGTAAGCGGATGGGAGCCATCGCTGGTGACCTCGCCGCGGTCGAGGAGATGTTCGCGTGCAAGGATCTGCTGGGCCGATACGGCTGCAGCAATCTGGCAGTGCAGGGCGGCGACGCCTTCGACCCCAAGGCGGGACGGGCGACCTACATCTTCAATCCGACCATTGTGGGCATCGAGCAGGCCGATGCGCTCCTGATCATCGGCTCCAACCCGCGCAAGGAAGCCGCCGTCCTCAACGCGCGGATCCGCAAGCGCTGGCGCACGGGTCAGCTCAAGGTCGCTCTCGTCGGCGCCAAGGCCGATCTAACCTACGACTACGACTATCTCGGTGCGGGCACGGATACGCTTGGCGAACTCGCCAGCGGCAAGCATTCCTTTGTCGAGGTGCTGAAGGGCGCCAAGAACCCGATGGTGCTGGTCGGCGCCGGTTCGCTGGCGCGCCATGACGGGGCGGCGGTCCTTACGCTGGCGGCCAAGGTCGCGGCAGGCGTAGGCGCGCTCAAGGATAGCTGGAACGGCTTTGCCGTTTTGCAGGATACCGCCTCGCGCGCGGGCGCGCTCGATATCGGCTTCGCCCCCGGCGCGGGCGGGCTCAGCCTCGCGCAGATGACGACATTCGGCACGCTCGACGTGCTGTTCCTGTTGGGGGCGGATGAGGTGAAGGTGCCGGACGGCACGTTCGTGGTCTATATCGGCACCCATGGCGATCGCGGCGCGCACCGCGCCGACGTCATCCTGCCGGGCGCGGCCTATACCGAAAAGTCCGGCCTCTACGTCAACACCGAGGGCAGGGCGCAGATCGCCAGCCGCGCGGCGTTTCCGCCCGGAGAGGCGCGCGAGGACTGGGCGATCGTCCGCGCGTTGTCGGACGTGCTCGGCAAGAAGCTGCCCTATGATTCCCTGCAGGCGCTGCGCCAGGCGCTGTTCAAGGCCTTCCCGCATCTGATGCGGATCGACCAGATCGAGCCCGGCAAGGCCAGTGACGTCAAGGCGCTCGCAGGCAAGAAGGGCGGCAAGGTCGACAAGACCCCGTTCAAGAGTTCGGTCGAGGATTTCTATCTGACCAACCCCATCGCGCGGGCCTCGACGGTGATGGCGGAATGTTCCCGGCTGGCGTCCGGGAAAATGCTGACGGCAGCGGAGTGAGCGTGATCTGATGGCTGAATTCTTCGCAAGCTCGTTCTGGACCGGCTTCCTCTGGCCGCTGATCATCATGGTCGCGCAGAGCCTGTTGCTGCTCGTCGTGCTGCTGATTGCGATCGCCTACATCCTGCTCGCCGACCGCAAGATCTGGGCGGCGGTGCAAATCCGCCGCGGCCCCAACGTGGTGGGTCCCTGGGGCTTGCTGCAATCCTTCGCGGACCTTCTAAAGTTCGTGCTGAAGGAGCCGATCATCCCGTCCGGCTCCAACAAGGGTGTGTTCCTGCTGGCGCCGCTGGTGTCCTGCGTGCTGGCGCTGGCCGCCTGGGCCGTCATTCCGATGGATGCCGGCTGGGTGATCGCCAATATCAATGTCGGCGTCCTCTACATCTTCGCGATCTCGTCGCTGTCGATCTACGGCATCATCATGGCCGGCTGGTCGTCGAACTCGAAATATCCGTTCCTGGCGGCGCTTCGCTCCGCGGCGCAGATGGTTTCTTACGAGGTCTCGATCGGCTTCGTCATCATCACGGTTTTGCTGTGCGCCGGCACGCTCAATCTCTCGGCCCTGGTGGAAGCGCAGAACACCCGCGGTTTCGCCAGCCTGATCGGACTGCCGCAGCTCACCATTCTGAACTGGTATGTGTGGCCGCTGTTCCCGATGTTCGTGGTGTTCTACGTCTCGGCGCTGGCCGAAACCAACCGTCCGCCGTTCGATCTGGTGGAAGCGGAATCCGAACTGGTGGCCGGCTTCATGGTCGAATACGGCTCGACGCCGTATCTGTTGTTCATGCTTGGCGAATATGTCGCGATCACCACGATGTGCGCGCTGGCGACGATCATGTTCCTCGGCGGCTGGCTGCCGCCGGTGGCGCTGCCGCCGTTCACCTGGATCCCGGGTGTAGTCTGGTTCGCGCTGAAACTGTTCTTCATGTTCTTCCTGTTCGCGATGGCGAAGGCGATTGTGCCGCGCTACCGCTACGATCAACTGATGCGGCTCGGCTGGAAGGTGTTTTTGCCGCTGTCGCTGGCGATGGTGGTGATTGTGGCCGGGGTGCTGCAATTCGCCGGCATTGCGCCGAAGTGAGGCCATCATGAGTGTCAACGTCAACGCAACCGCCCGTGCGCTTCTCTTGAGCGAATTCGTATCGGCGTTCTTTCTCGCCATGCGCTATTTCTTCAAGCCGAAGCCGACGATCAACTATCCGTTCGAGAAGAACCCGATCTCGCCGCGCTTCCGCGGTGAGCATGCGCTGCGCCGCTATCCGAACGGCGAAGAGCGCTGCATCGCCTGCAAGCTATGCGAGGCGATCTGCCCGGCGCAGGCGATCACGATCGAGGCCGGCCCGCGCCGCAACGACGGCACCCGCCGCACCGTGCGCTACGACATCGACATGGTGAAATGCATCTATTGCGGCCTGTGCCAGGAAGCCTGTCCGGTCGATGCCATCGTCGAGGGACCGAATTTCGAATTCGCGACCGAGACCCGCGAGGAACTCTACTATGACAAGGCGAAACTGCTCGCCAATGGCGACCGCTGGGAGCGCGAGATTGCGAAAGCCATCGAACTCGACGCGCCGTACCGGTGAGGTGAGGGTATGATCCTTCCCGCACTGTTCTTCTATCTCTTCGCTGGCGTCTGCGTGGCCTCGGCTGTGATGGTGATTGTGTCGCGCAATCCCGTGCATTCGGTGCTGTATCTTATCCTGGCCTTCGTCAATGCGTCCGGCCTGTTCGTGCTGATGGGCGCCGAATTCCTCGGCATGATGCTGATCGTGGTCTATGTCGGCGCGGTCGCGGTGCTGTTCCTGTTCGTGATCATGATGCTCGATGTCGACTTCACCGAGCTGCGCGAGGGCTTTATCGAATATCTGCCGATCGGTCTGGTGATCGGCGGCATCTTCCTCGCCGAATTGCTTTTGGTTGCCGGCGGCTGGGTCATGAGTCCCGGCACGGCGAAATCGATTACGGCGGCGATTCCGGCCAATGTCAGCAACACCGAGGCGCTGGGGCTGGTGCTCTATACGAAGTACATCCATTACTTCCAGATCGCCGGCATGGTGCTTCTGGTCGCGATGATCGGCGCCATCGTGCTGACGCTGCGCCACAAGGCGAAGGTCAAGCGGCAGGACATCAACGTGCAGAACGCGCGCACACCGGAGCTCGCGATGGCCGTGCGCAAGGTGGCGCCGGGGCAGGGGCTGCAGGATTCGGACGCGGCGGAGTGGGTAAAATGACGATCGGTCTGGGCCACTATCTCGCGGTCGCCGCCACCCTGTTCACGATCGGGATCCTCGGCATCTTCCTGAACCGCAAGAACATCATCGTCATCTTGATGTCGATCGAGCTGATCCTGCTCGCCGTCAACATCAACCTGGTGGCGTTCTCGACCTTCCTCGGCGACATCGTAGGCCAGGTGTTCGCGCTTCTGGTGCTGACGGTTGCAGCCGCTGAAGCTGCGATCGGTCTTGCGGTGCTGGTGGTCTATTTCCGCAACCGCGGTTCGATCGCGGTTGAAGACGTCAATCTGATGAAGGGCTAGCTCAGCTATGGTTCAGGCAATCGTCTTTCTGCCGCTGCTGGGCGCCATTCTGGCCGGCCTGATCGCGATCTTCGGGGCGCATGCGCGCAATCCGAGCGGCGATGAGGTCAAGCATCACGACCACGGCCATCACGGCCACGGCGATCACGCGCACGCCGCGGAGGCCCCTGACGATCATGGTCACGACGATCATCATGTCTCCGAGCCGCCGGCTCAGGGCTCGCGCGCGGCCGAACTGATCACGACGGGACTGCTGTTCGTTTCCGCGGCGCTCTCCTGGGTGACGCTGGTCGATGTCGGCTTCATGCACCATGACGCCCGGATCGCGCTGTTTCCCTGGATCAATTCCGGCGATCTGCAGGTGTCGTGGGCGCTGCGCGTCGACACGCTGACCGCCGTGATGCTGGTGGTGGTCAACACCGTCTCCTCGCTCGTGCACCTCTATTCCATCGGCTATATGGACGAGGATCCGCACCGGCCGCGCTTCTTCGCCTATCTCTCGCTGTTCACCTTCGCGATGCTGATGTTGGTGACCGCGGACAATTTGGTCCAGCTTTTCTTCGGCTGGGAGGGCGTCGGTCTGGCGAGCTACCTGCTGATCGGCTTCTGGTACCAAAAGCCGTCGGCGAATGCGGCGGCGATCAAGGCCTTCGTGGTCAACCGCGTCGGCGATTTCGGCTTTGCGCTCGGCATCTTCGCCGTCTACATGCTGCTCAACACCACCGATTTCGAGACCATCTTTGCCGGCGCGCAGGGGCTCTCGGGCAAGACCATTAATTTCTTCGGCTGGCACGCCGATGCGCTGACGCTGATCTGCCTGCTGCTGTTCATGGGCGCGATGGGCAAGTCAGCCCAGTTCCTGCTGCACACCTGGCTGCCGGACGCGATGGAAGGCCCGACGCCGGTCTCGGCGCTGATCCACGCCGCGACCATGGTGACGGCGGGCGTGTTCATGGTGGCGCGGCTGTCGCCGCTCTTCGAACTGGCGCCCAACGCGCAGGCCGTGGTGATGTTCTTCGGCGCCACCACCGCGTTCTTTGCGGCGACCGTCGGCCTCGTCCAGAACGACATCAAGCGCATCGTCGCCTATTCGACCTGTTCACAGCTCGGCTACATGTTCGTGGCAATGGGGGCGGGGGCCTATTCGGTCGGCATGTTCCATCTGTTCACGCACGCCTTCTTCAAGGCGCTGCTGTTCTTGGGGTCAGGCTCGGTGATCTACGCGATGCATCACGAGCAGGACATCCGCAACATGGGCGGGTTGAAGGACAAGATTCCCTACACCTACAGCGTGATGGTGATCGGCACGCTGGCGCTGACCGGCTTCCCGCTCACCGCCGGCTATTTCTCCAAGGACGCGATCATCGAGTCCGCCTATGTCGCGCATAATCCGTTCGCGTTCTACGGCTTTGCGCTGACGGTGGTCGCGGCCGGCCTGACCTCGTTCTATTCGTGGCGGCTGATCTTCAAGACGTTCCACGGCGAGCCGCACGACCAGCAGCATTACGAGGCCGCCCACGAGTCGCCGCTGTGGATGCTGGTCCCGATCGGCCTTCTCGCCGCCGGATCGATCCTGGCCGGCTTCCCGTTCAAGGAAGTGTTTGCGGGCCACGGCGTGGCAGAGTTCTTCCGCGATTCGCTCAAGATGCACCCGCACATCATCGACGAGATGCACCACATCTCGCCGCTCATCGCCTTCCTGCCGACGGTGATGATGGTGCTGGGCTTCCTGATGTCGTGGCTGTTCTACATCCGCCGGCCGTATCTGCCGGTCGAGCTCGCCAACCAGCACCAGATGCTCTACCACTTCCTGCTCAACAAATGGTACTTCGACGAGCTCTATGAAATCATTTTCGTTCGCCCGGCGAAGTGGCTCGGCCGCTTCCTGTGGAAGAAGGGCGATGGTTTCGTCATCGACGGCTTCGGCCCGGATGGTGTCTCGGCGCGCGTGCTCGACGTCACCCGCAATGTGGTGAAGATCCAGACCGGCTACCTCTATCACTATGCTTTTGCGATGCTGATCGGCGTCGCGGGGCTGATCACCTGGTTCATGTTCGGCTTGGGAGGCCAGTAATGACAACCTGGCCGATTCTTTCCGTCGTGACCTTCCTGCCGGTGCTGGGCGCGCTGGTAGTCTATCTCAGCCGTGGCGACGACGAAGCCGCGCGGCGCAATGCGCGCTGGATCGCGCTGTGGACCACGCTGGTCACCTTCGCGGTGTCGCTGATCCTGGTCTGGCGCTTCGATGCCGCAAGTGCGGACTTCCAGTTCGTCGAAAAAGCGAACTGGCTCGCCAGCGGCATCAGCTATCACATGGGGGTCGATGGCATCTCGCTGCCGTTCGTGATCCTGACCACCGCCTTGATGCCGCTCTGCATCATCGCGAGCTGGAAGTCGATCACCGATCGCGTGCGCGAATACATGATGGCGTTCCTGCTGCTGGAAACGCTGATGGTCGGCACCTTTTCGGCGCTCGACCTCGTGCTGTTCTATCTGTTCTTCGAAGGCGGCCTGATCCCGATGTTCCTGATCATCGGCGTCTGGGGCGGTCCGCGCCGGGTCTACGCGTCGTTCAAGTTCTTCCTCTACACGCTGCTCGGCTCGGTGCTGATGCTGCTCGCGATCATGGCGCTGTACTGGAATGCCGGCACCACCGATATCCCGACCCTGATGCAAACCGCCGTGCCGCGCAGCTTGCAGACCTGGGCGTGGCTGGCGTTCTTTGCCTCGTTTGCGGTGAAGATGCCGATGTGGCCGGTGCACACCTGGCTGCCCGACGCGCACGTCGAGGCGCCGACGGCAGGCTCAGTGATCCTGGCCGCGATCCTCTTGAAGATGGGCGGCTACGGCTTCCTGCGGTTCTCGCTGCCGATGTTCCCCCTGGCCTCGCATGATTTCGCGCCGCTGATCTTCTCGCTGTCGGTGATCGCCATCGTCTACACCTCGCTGGTGGCGTTGATGCAGGAAGACGTCAAGAAGCTGATCGCCTATTCGTCGGTGGCCCATATGGGCTTCGTCACCATGGGCATCTTCGCCGCGACCACGCAAGGCGTCGCCGGCGGCATGTTCCAGATGGTGTCGCACGGCATCGTCTCCGGCGCGCTGTTCCTGTGCGTCGGCATCGTCTACGACCGCATGCATACCCGCGAGATCGCGGCCTATGGCGGCCTCGTCAACCGGATGCCGCTCTACGCACTGGTGTTCATGGTGTTCACCATGGCCAATGTCGGGCTGCCCGGCACGAGCGGATTCGTCGGCGAATTCATGACGCTGCTCGGCACCTTCAAGGTCTCGATCCCGACGGCGACCTTTGCCACCCTCGGCGTCATCCTGTCGGCGGCTTACGCACTGTGGCTCTATCGCAAGGTCGTGTTCGGCCCGCTGACCAAGCCGTCGCTGGCCAGCATCAAGGACCTGACATTGCGCGAAAGCCTGACGCTGTTCCCGCTGGTCGCGCTGACCATCCTGTTCGGTGTCTATCCGAAGCCGGTGCTCGACATGTCGGCGGCCTCGGTTCAGCAACTCGTCAACAACTACAACGCCGCCGTGACTGCCGTGAAGGCAGCCGCGTTGATCCAGTAAGGCCTTTGCCATGAGCTTTTCGAGTGCAGGTTATCAGTTGCTGCCGGTATTGCCGGAGCTGGTGCTCGCCGTCGGCGCCATGGCGCTGTTGATGCTCGGCGCCTATCGCGGTGCGGAGACGACCAAGCTCGTCACCGGTCTGGCGGTCGTGCTGCTGGTCCTCACCGGCGTGCTGGAGCTGATGCTGCCGGCGGGAAAGCTTACCACCTTCGGCGGCAGCTTCGTCGTCGACGACTTTGCCCGCTTCCTGAAGATCCTTGCGATCATTGGTTCGGCGGTGACGCTGATCCTGTCGACGGAGTTTCTGTCCGATCCGTCCCGGCGCATTTTCGAGTACTCGATCCTGGTGCTGCTCTCCACGCTCGGCATGATGGTGCTGATTTCGGCTGCCGACCTGATCATGCTCTATCTCGGGCTCGAGCTGATGTCGCTCGCGCTCTACGTGGTTGCGGCAAGCAACCGCGATAACGCCAAGTCCAACGAGGCCGGGCTGAAGTATTTCGTGCTCGGCGCGCTGTCCTCGGGCATGTTGCTTTACGGCGCTTCGCTGATCTACGGTTTCACCGGCACAGTCGATTTTGCGGGCATTGCGGCGGCGGTGAAGACCGGCAGCGTCGGCATCGTGTTCGGCCTCGTGTTCCTGCTGGCCGGGCTCTGCTTCAAGGTATCCGCCGTGCCGTTCCACATGTGGACGCCTGACGTCTATGAGGGTGCGCCGACGCCGGTCACGGCGTTCTTTGCCTCGGCGCCGAAGGTCGCAGCGCTTGCGGTATTTACCCGCGTGACGCTGACCGCTTTCCCGGGCATCGTCCCGCAATGGCAGCAGATCCTCGTGTTCGTCGCGATTGCCTCGATGGCGCTGGGTTCGTTCGCCGCGATCGGGCAGAGGAACATCAAGCGCCTGATGGCCTATTCGTCGATCGGCCATATGGGCTTTGCGCTGGTCGGGCTTGCGTCCGGCACTGTGGAGGGCGCGCAGGGCGTGCTGGTCTACATCGCAATCTACGTCGCGATGACACTCGGCTCCTTCGCCGTCATCCTGACCATGAAGCGCAACGGGCAGGCGGTCGAGCAGATCAGCGATTTCGCCGGCCTATCGCGCACCAATCCGATGCTGGCGTTCTTGTTTGCGATGCTGCTGTTCTCGCTGGCCGGCATTCCGCCGCTCGCGGGCTTCTTTGCCAAATGGTACGTGTTCGTGGCCGCGATCAAGGCGGGCCTGTTCACGCTCGCCGTCATCGGCGTGCTGACCAGCGTGGTGGGCGCGTTCTACTATCTCACCATTATCAAGCTGATGTATTTCGACGAGCCGGCCGGCCAGGTCGAGCCGATGCGCATCGAATTGCGCACGGTGCTGGCGGTTGCCGGTATCTTCAACATCTTCTTCTTCGTCTATCCGGGGCCGCTGGTCAGCGTCGCCACGGCGGCGGCGAAGTCGCTGTTTTAGAGTGCATGATCCCAGAAAGCGGGCCCCGGGTTTCGGAGAAGATCATGCGCAGAAATAGGAAATGACTTTCTCGCTCGGTCCCAAAGCTATATCGGCGGGCTACCGTCTCGCCGCTTTCGACCAGATCGGTTCGACCAACGCCGAAGCCATGACGCGCGCCCGGAACGGCGAAGTTGGGCCGACGTGGTTCGTAACGACGGAGCAGACCGCGGGGCGCGGCCGCCGGCAACGCGCCTGGAGCGCGCCGCGCGGCAACCTCGCCAGCAGCATTCTGGAAGTCATGGATGTGTCGCCGGCCGTGGCGGCGACGCTGGGCTTTGCCGCCGGGCTTTCGCTGGAACGCGCGCTGCAGAAACTCAGCATCGAAGCCAATATGCGCCGGGCCGGCGCGGATCCTCTGAAATTCGCCTTGAAATGGCCGAACGACGTGCTGGCTGAGCGGCAAAAGCTCGCCGGCATCCTGCTGGAGGCCGAAGCCGTGGCGGGCAACCGTCTCGCCGTGGTGGTCGGCATCGGCACTAATGTCATTGCCGCGCCCGAGGGCACGCCGACACCAGCGACCTCGCTCGCCGCGCTCGGCGTTCATGTCGGCGCGGAGGAGCTTTTCACGGCGCTGTCGGACGCCTGGGTTGAATTCCGCGGCATCTGGGACAACGGCCGCGGCTTTACCGAAATTCGGAAAGCCTGGCTGGAGCGTGCCTTCGGCCTTGGCGAGCCGGTCGCGATCAGCACGGGAGCTGCGACCGTCGAAGGCACGTTCGACACCATCGACGAGAGCGGTTGCCTGATCGTTCGCAACGCCGAAGGCAAGCGCGCGGCCATCACGGCGGGCGAAGTCTATTTTGGCGCAGCGGCGTCAGTGGGGGCAGCCTGATGGCGCGGCCGGATGAACTGACGTTTGCGCCGCTTGGCGGTGTCGGCGAGATCGGCATGAACCTGTCGATCTACGGGCTCGGCAACCGCCACCAGCGGTCCTGGCTCGCGGTCGATCTCGGCGTCTCCTTCGGCGACGAGGAGCATCTGCCGGGCATCGACCTGATCATGCCCGATATCCGCTTCCTGGAGAAAGAGCGCAACAACCTGATGGGCCTGGTGCTGACGCATGCCCATGAGGACCATTTCGGCGCCATCATAGACCTCTGGCCGAAGCTGCAATGCAAGGTCTATGCGACCAAGTTCAGCGCCGCGCTGTTCGAGGCCAAATGCGCCGCCGAACGCAACCCGCCGAAAATCCCGGTGACCGTGGTGCCATCGGGCGGCCGCGTCGAGATCGGGCCGTTCACCGTCGAGTTCATTCCGGTCGCGCATTCGATTCCGGAATCGCATGCGCTGGCGATCCACACTTCCGTCGGCACCGTCCTCCACACAGGCGACTGGAAGATCGATCCGACCCCGGTCATCGGTCTGCCGACCGACGAGCGCCGCCTGCGCGAGCTTGGCGATGAGGGTGTGCTGGCGCTGGTCGGCGATTCCACCAACGCGGTGCGAGACGGGCGCTCGCCCTCGGAAACCGAGGTCGCCGCCACCATCAAGAAGCTGGTCGGCGCGGCCAAGGGCCGGGTCGCCGTCACCACCTTTGCCTCCAACGTCGCGCGGGTGAAGGCGGTGGCCGACGCCGCCAAGGCCGCCGACCGCGAGGTGGTCGTGGTCGGCCGCGCCATGGAACGCGTGGTGCAGGTCGCCCGCGAGACCGGCTATCTCGATGGCGTGCAGAATTTTCGCGGCGCCGATTATTACGGTCATTTCCCGCCGGACAAGGTGTTGGCGCTGTGCACCGGCAGCCAGGGCGAGCCGCGCGCCGCGCTGGCCCGCATCGCCAACAACGACCATCCGCAGGTGACGTTGAACAAGGGCGACAGCGTGATCTTTTCCTCGCGCACCATTCCCGGCAACGAGAAGGCGGTCGGCTCCATCATCAACGGGCTGATCGTCCAGGGCATCGAGGTCATCACCGACCGCAACGATCTCGTCCACGTCTCCGGCCATCCGCGCCGCGACGAGCTGCGCGACATGATCTCATGGGTGCGCCCGCAGATCCTGATCCCGGTTCATGGCGAGGCGCTGCATCTGTCGGAGCATGCCAAGCTGGCGCGCGCCGCTGGCGTGCCGAAAGTAATGACTTGCCGTAATGGCGATCTGGCCAAGCTCGGGCCCGGCGATCCCGGCATCATCGACGAACTGCCGTCGGGGCGACTCTACAAGGACGGTGCGATCCTGGAGGACTCCAAATCCCGCGCTGTGGTCGAACGGCGGCGGATGGGCTTTGCCGGCTGCGCCTTTGTCGCGATCGCCATGACCGAACAGGGCGAGCTGGCCGAAGATCCCGAGGTTGATCTCGTCGGCATCCCCGAGAAGAATACCGCCGGCGAGATGATCGACGAGATCGTGTTCGATTTGGTGATCTCGACCGTTGAAGGCCTGCCGCGGGCGCGGCGCCGCGACGCGGACGCCACGGCGGAATCGGTGCGCCGCGCGGTGCGGGCGGTCATTGCCGAGAATTGGGGTAAGAAGCCGATTTGCCTCGTTCACGTTCTAACGGTTTGAGGTAAAAGACCTTTCGGGCGGACACTGGTCCTCGCCGGGAGCGCTAGAGGCAGGGAGTGGAGTAATCATGCTGGGCCGGCTCAATCACGTCGCGATCGCAGTCAAGGACGCGGAAAAAGCCGCCAGGATCTATGGCGGCGCGTTCGGCGCCGAAATTTCCGGCGCGGTGCCGCTGCCGGAGCATGGCGTCATCACCGTGTTCGTGACGCTGCCCAACACCAAGATCGAGTTCATCCAGCCGCTCGGCGACGCCTCACCGATCGCCAAATTCGTCGAACGCAACGCCGACGGCGGCATTCACCACATCTGCTACGAGGTGCCCGATATCGTTGCCGCGCGCGACAGACTGATCAGCGAGGGCGCGCGCGTGCTCGGCGACGGCGAACCGAAGATCGGTGCTCACGGCAAGCCGGTGCTTTTTTTCCACCCGAAGGATTTCTCCGGCGCGCTCGTCGAAATCGAACAGGCTTGAATACTGATGGCTTACAGCATCTCCACCGCGCTTGCGATCTACTTCGTGCTGTGGTGGGTCGTGCTGTTCACGACGCTGCCGTTCGGCGTCCGCAGCCAGCACGAGGACGGCGAGGGCGCGCCCGGCACCGATCCAGGCGCGCCGGTGATGGCGCGGATGGGCTGGAAGCTGATGTGGACCACGATTGTTTCGGCCGTAATTTTCGGCATCGGGATGTGGGCGTATCACCAGGGCTATCTGAATATCGAACGGCTGTCGAAGCTGATGGGGCTGCCGTTCTGAATTTTTCGATGTGGCGACGCAAATGGCCTCGAAAGAAGCCGCAGGGATCATCGATCTGTACCAGCGCAAGGCGCGCCACTGGATCGGGAGCCGCGCCCGAACTGGCCTGTTTGAAAAGCCCTGGCTTGACTATTTTCTGGCGCTGCTGCCGCCCGCCAGCCCGATCCTCGATATCGGCTGCGGCTCCGCCGAGCCGATAGCTGCCTACCTGATCGGTCTCGGTCATTCCGTTACTGGCGTGGATTCTTCCCCGGCCATGATCGACGCCTGCCGGAAACGTTTTCCAAAGCAGGAATGGATCGTAGCCGATATGCGAGAACTTGCCTTGCAGCGGGCCTTTTACGGCATCCTTGCGTGGGACAGTTTCTTTCATCTCCATCACGACGACCAACGCCGGATGTTTCCGTTGTTTCGCGCGCATGCTGCGCCTGACGCAGCCTTGATGTTCACAAGCGGGCCTGCGCATGGCGAGGCGATCGGAAGTTTCGGAGGTGAGCCGCTGTATCATGCGAGCCTCGACCCGGCCGAATACCGTTCATTGCTCGACCGGAACGGGTTTCGTGTGGTCTCGCATATCGTCGAAGACCCCGATTGCGACGGCCATACCGTCTGGCTCGCACAGCTCATTTGAGACGTTGGGCCAAGTCGGGACGGGAGAGACGCTGGCCGCCGGCCGTACCTTGTGGCTATGATCCGGTCAAGGAAAGGCCGGATCAAATTTTCTGAAACGGGAGTGAACCGTAGCTCCCGCGCCGGCATGGGGGAGACCGGCATGAGTTCACAGCGACGATCATTGGCTGATCCACGGCAGGGCGACTATCGAATTCTCCATGAAGCCGACCTGCGGGACTACCTCGCAGGGCTTCCCGCGGTCGCGGCCCGCCTCGGCGGCGATCCGGCTGCCTGGTCGATCAGCGAAGTCGGCGACGGCAACCTCAATCTCGTGTTCATCGTCAAAGGGGCAGCCGGCGGCGTCGCCGTCAAGCAGGCGCTGCCTTACGTGCGGCTGGTCGGCGAAAGCTGGCCGCTGCCGCTGTCGCGCTCGCATTATGAATACCTGGCGCTGACGCGTCAGGCGGAGTTGGCGCCTCGGCTGGTGCCTAATGTGCTGCACCACAACGAGGCGCTCGCGCTTGTCGTCATGGAGCTGCTCGAGCCGCACATCATCATGCGCAAGGGGCTGGTGGCCGGCGCGACCTATCCGCGCTTCGTCGAGGACATCACGACCTTTCTGGCGCGCACGCTGTTTCTTTCGTCCGACCTCGCGGTATCGGCCGCCGAAAAGAAAGAGGGCATCGCTGCGTTCGCAGGCAACCATGCGCTCTGCAAGATCACCGAGGACCTGATCTTCACCGATCCCTACCGCGTGGCCGAGCAGAACCGCTGGACGCAGCCATGGCTCGATGCGGCCGCGGCGGCTTTTCGCGAAGACCTCGACCTCCACGTCGCGATCTCGCGGCTGAAACTGAAATTCCTGAACGCGCCGGAAGCTCTGATTCATGGCGACCTCCACACCGGATCGATCATGGTTACGGACAGCGAGACCAAGGTGATCGATCCCGAATTCGCGTTCTATGGCCCAATGGGCTTCGATATCGGCGCGGTCATCGCCAACCTGCTAATGGCTTATCTCGCGTCCGCCGTCACGAGCGGTCGCCTGGCGAGCGCCGTGCGTTCGAGACGTGGGTGCTGGAGACGGTCGAGGGTGTCTGGACGGAGTTCGCCCGCAAGTTTCTGGAGCTCTGGCGAACGCAAGCCGCAGGCGATGCCTATCCGCAGACGCTGTTCGAAGGCGAGGCCGGCGCCGCGCGGCTGGAGGCCGAGCGGCAGGCCTATATGGCGCGGCTGCTTGAGGATACCGTCGGGTTCGCGGCGGCAAAAATCATTCGCCGTATTCTGGGGCTCGCGCACAACATCGATTTCGAATTGATCGAAGACCCGAAGCGGCGGGCCGTGTGCGAGATGCGCAGCCTCCGGCTGGCACGCGCCATGATGGTAGACATGGCCTCGTTTCCGACCATCGTTGCCGTGACCAAGGCAGCCCGGGAAGTGCGCGACTGGCAGCCGGATTTCGCCGGCTGAAAGGGGCACGGAGGGGCAATGTCCGCTGTAGGGAGATACCGGGAGCCGGTATCTCGTTCTTGCAGGCGGGCTGACCTTAGCTTCGATGGTTCCAGAATTAACCGCCAGCGCGGACATCAAGGTTAAATAACAAGCTTACCCAAGCAATTCGGTTGCTCGCTTCCATAGGGAGGCTAACCGTCTAAGCCGTATTTCGAGAGACTTTTTGTGTCTGCTCACTTTTTCATTCAGGGAGCGCTGCCATGGCACGTTCAACAAAGCCGCCGCTTTTAGATACGATCGACCTCGAGCGCGAGATCGAAGAAGAGTTTCGCAAACTGCCGTCAGTTCGCGAATCCCAGCCGACCGACTACGCGCCGCCTTCCGTGCGCGCTCCAGAGTTGGGGATGCCGGATTATGTGGAGCATAGCGACGGCGCCACGGAGATCGGCAAGTTGTCAGCGGAAGCTGTTGTCCGCGAATATGAAGCCGCCGCGAAGGACATCGAGGCGCTGGGCGTTGAGCTCATCGAGCAGGCCAGGCAGTGCGAGGCAATGACTCGCGAAGCGCTCGCAGTGACCGAAGAACTGAAGGAGACCGCGGCGCGCTACCGTACGGAAGCCAAGCGCGTCTTCCTTCAAATTGAGAGCTGCTCGTTGTTAACGGCGGAGGTACGCAAGATCTGCGAGGAAATGAAGGATAAGATCGCAGCTCCGACCCTGGTCGAAACTAAAGCCGGGAAGTAAAGCCCGAGCCATCCAGGTACCGACGATGGTGTTAGCACGCCCGAGCTAGCTTCGTTACAGAGGCCGGCGGCTGAATGTCGTCGGAACGATTAATCAGCTACTCTAATAGCTCCATGCGCATTCTGCCGCCTAATCGAATGGCTCGGCGCTGCCTATAACAAGCACACGAACCAACGCCGGGTCTGACAGCCTGCGTGTTGAAGCCAGTGGTGCGCCGCACCTGTCGGGAAATTCGCGGCCATCGCTCCGCCCAGCCGCGCCTGCGCCACACGGAATACAGGCGAGCGATAGCAACCCATGAATGGAGTTCGATGTGAAATTTGTTCGCACCACGATCGCATCGGCCCTCTTGATAGCATCGTCATTCGCGCACGCGCAGCAACCCAATGTCACGGGCCGGAGGCTGTCGCCGGAAGACGTGCGGCGGGTTGCTCCGGCGCTTGAGAAGTACACACAAGAACGGCTCTACGGCGAGGTCTGGAAACGGCCCGGTCTGAGCCCGCGCGATCGCAGCATTGTCACGGTCGCCGCGCTCATCGCCCGCGAGCTGACCCTGCCGATGGCTTATTATTTCAATCAGGCGCTCGATAACGGCGTCAAGCCAAGGGAGCTTTCCGAGATCATTACGCATCTCGCCTTCTATTCGGGTTGGGCGAACGCCTTTGCGGCGATAGGACTCGCCAGGGACGTCTTTGCCCAGCGCGGAATCGGACCTGATCAGCTTCCTCCCGCGTCGCCTCAGCTCCTGCCGCTGAACGAAGCCGCGGAGGCCGATCGCGTTGCACGGGTCGGGCAGCAGTTCGGCGCCACCTCTCCGGGACTCGTTCAACACACCACCGATGTCCTGTTCCGCGACCTATGGCTACGCCCGGACCTCGCGCCACGTGACCGGAGCCTCGTGACCGTCAGCGCGCTGATCGCATCGGGCCAGGTCACGCAGGTGCCATACCATCTCAATCGGGCGATGGATAACGGTCTGACGCAAGAGCACGCTGCCGAAGCGATCATGCATCTCGCTTATTACGCAGGTTGGCCGAACGCCTTCTCGGCGCTGCCGGTCGCGAAAGACGTCTTCGAGAAGCGTCCCCGCTAATTTAGGAGGCCGACATGAGCGTTAAGCAGCCTCCAATTCTTAGGGCCGCGGTGCTGACGTTATTTCTGTGCGGGCCTGCACTTACCCAGGAGACGCAAAGCCAATACGTGCAGCTAGCAGAATTGGAAATCGATCCCGCTCAGTTGGAAAGCTACAAGGCTGCGGTTCTGGAGCAAATCGATGCAGCTATTCGCCTGGAGCCAGGAGTGCTGGTCTTATACGCCGTGTCTGAAAAGGATAATCCCGCCAACATCAGGGTTTTTGAAATTTATAGGGATGCGGATGCGTACAAGTCGCATTTGGAATCCGCTCATTTCAAAAAATACAAGGCCACGACGGAGAAGATGGTCAAGTCACTCAAACTTGTCCGGACGGACCCCCTTATGCTCGGCGCCAAGGCAAAGTGAGGGCGAGCGGTACGCCTCCTCTTGAACGCTGTTATCCCCGATAGCGCAGCGCGTCGACCAGCAAGGCAAAGGCCGGTGAAGACTGACGGCGGTGAGGATAATAGAGGTGGTAGCCCGACCAAGGCGGGCACCACTCTTCAAGCACGCGCTTCAGGCGCCCCTTCGCGAGATAAGGCTGCGCAATATCCTCCGGCACGAAGCCTAATCCAAGCCCGGCAGCGGCGGCATCCAGCACCTGGAAAATGCCGTTGAAGACGAGCTGGCCCTCGACGCGTACTTTCAGCTCGCGTCCGTCCTTCTCGAACTCCCAGGCATAAGTGCCGCCATAGGTCGGCAGGCGCAGGTTGATGCAGTTGTGGTCGATCAGATCCTGCGGCGTTCGTGGGGCTGCTCGTTTCGTAAAGTAGGATTTTGTGCCGACAACGGCGAAGCGGATGTCCGGCCCGATCCGCACCGCGATCATGTCCTTCGCAATCTGTTCGCCCCAGCGCACGCCGGCATCATGGCGCTCGGCAACGATATCCGTCAGGCCGTAGTCGATAACGATTTCGAGCTTGATGTCGGGATAATCCGGCAGGAATTTCTGCAGCTTCGGCCAGAGGACCGACTTGATTGCGTGATCCCCGGCCGTGATCCGCACCGTGCCAGCGGGCTTTTCCCGAAGTTCGCTCAAGGCCTCGAGCTCGGCTTCTATCTCCTCGAAGCGGGGTGCCACCGTCCGCACCAGCCGCTCGCCCGCTTCGGTCAGCGAGACACTGCGGGTCGTGCGGGTGAGAAGCCGCACGCCCAGACGCCCTTCAATTTGACGGATCGTCTGGCTGAGAGCCGACTGCGACACGCCGAGCTTTCCCGCCGCCTTTGTAAAGCTGTGCTCCCGCGCGACGGCGATGAGGTAGCGAAGATCGTCGAAGCTGCCGCGCGGCATTTATTGCACCACCTTATAAGTCCTTGCAGATTATAGGGACTAGTCGCGGCAGAGCCATCCCCTAATCGTGGCCCGAGGCATCGCGCAACGCGATGCTTCCCGAAGCTGCGCTTCACATCGGACATGCTGCTCACCGGTGAATCGTGTTCGAAGCCCGGGAACCGGTCAGGAGGCGGCGTAGTTATTCGATGCCCGTGGGGCGGCGCATAGGCCGCCGTCTGCATCAATCAGTGCTCAGCATACCCGGAGGCAGCCATGGCACTCGCGATCAAGGTCAACGGTACCATACAGAGCGTCGATGTCGATAATGACGCGCCGCTCCTTTGGGTCCTGCGTGATGCGCTCGGCCTGGCCGGCACGAAGTTCGGCTGCGGTGTCGCACAATGCGGCGCCTGCACCGTGTTCGTGGATGGCAAGCCCATGCGCTCCTGTACCCTGCCGATCTCGGCGCTCGGCACCCGCGAGGTGACCACCATCGAGGGCGTCTCCGGGCGGGAGGCCGAGGCGGTACAGCAAGCCTGGATCGCGCGCGACGTGCCGCAATGCGGCTACTGCCAGTCAGGCCAGGTGATGAGCGCCGTCGCGCTCCTCAAGCAGGTCAAGAAACCGAGCGACCGCGACATCGATCTCGCGATGAACGGCAACGTCTGCCGCTGCGCCACCTACGTTCGTATCCGCGCCGCGATCCACGACGCCGCCCGCGCGCTGGAGGGCTGAGCCATGACGACACACGACGTTGCGCTTTCACGCCGCGCGATGCTCAAGGGCGCCGCCGGCCTCGTCATCGGCCTTTATCTGCCCGAGAAGGCGCGCGCGCAATCGGGCGCGGCGCACGCCTTCCGTCGCGCCGCCGGCGGCGCTGATTTCGCGCCCAACGCCTTCATTCGCATCGGCGCGGACGATACGGTGACCGTACTGATCAAGCATATCGAGTTCGGCCAAGGTCCCTTCACCGGTCTCGCAACCCTTGTCGCCGAGGAGCTCGACGCCGACTGGTCGAAGGTGCGGGCCGAGCACGCGCCCTCCAACACCGACTTCTACAAGAATTTGGCCTTCGGCGTGCAGGGCACGGGCGGCTCTACCGCGATCGCCAATTCGTACGATCAGATGCGCAAGGCGGGCGCGACTGCGCGCGCCATGCTGGTCGCCGCCGCGGCGCAAAGCTGGGGCGTGCCGGCGCGCGAGATCACGGTTGAGCGCGGCGTGCTGCGCCATACCGGGACCGGTCGCGAGGGCCGCTTTGGGCAGTTCGCCGAGGCAGCCGCACGCCAGCCGGTCCCGTCCGACCCGCCGCTCAAGGACCCGTCCGTCTTTCGGCTGATCGGCCGCGACGACGGCTCGGTCAAGAAGCTCGACAGTGCCGCGAAATCCAACGGCACGGCGCAGTTCACGATCGACATGAGCGAACCCGGAATGCTCACCGTCGTCGTGGCGCACCCGCCGCGGTTCGGCGCCCGGGTCGCGTCCTTCGATGCGAGCGCGGCACGCGCGGTCCAGGGCGTGGTCGACGTCAAGCAGGTGCCGACCGGCGTGGCCGTCTACGCCAACGGCACCTGGCCGGCGATCAAGGGGCGCGAACAATTGCGCATCAGTTGGGACGAGTCGGCCGCCGAGAAGCGCAGCAGCGACCAGCTCATCGAGGAATACCGCGCGCTGGCGCGCCGGCCTGGCCGCATTGCCGGTGCCCACGGTGACGCGATCACGACGCTCGCGCGCGCCGAGAGAACCATCGAAGCCGAATACGTTTTCCCCTATCTCGCGCACGCCCCCATGGAGCCGCTCGACGGCTTCCTGCGCTGGGACGGACAGCGCGCGCATGCCCGCTTCGGCAGCCAGTTGCAGACGCTCGATCACCAGGCGATCGCCACGGTGCTTGGGCTCAAGCCGGAGCAGGTGGAATTGGAAACGATGCTCGCCGGCGGCAGTTTCGGGCGCCGGGCGCAGCAAACGAGTCATCTGGCTGCGGAATTGGCCGAAGTGGCGAAGGCGATCGGCCCTGGCCGGCCGGTGAAACTCGTCTGGACGCGCGAGGATGACATCCGCGGCGGCTATTACCGTCCGCTCATCGTGCACCGCATGCGCGGCGGCCTCCGTGATGGCAAGATCGTCGCCTGGACCGACACCGTCGTCAGCCAATCGATCTTGAAGGGCTCGCCCTTCGAGGCCGTGATGGCAAAGGGCGGCATCGACGCCACGTCGGTCGAGGGCGCGAAGGAAATCCCCTACGATATCGCCGATTTCCGCTGCGATCTGCACACGACGGATGTCGGCGTGCCGGTCCTGTGGTGGCGCTCCGTCGGCCATACGCACACCGGATATGCGGTCGAATGCTTCGTCGACGAACTCCTGCAGGCGACCGGGCAGGATCCGGTGGCGGGCCGGCTCGCCATGATGGGCAAGGCACCGCGCGAGGCTGGCGTGCTGCGCGCCGTGGCCGAGCTCGCGCAATGGTCCGGGCCCGGCCCGGTCAATGGCCGCGCCCGCGGCGTTGCGGTAGTGAAGAGCTTCGACAGCTACGTCGCCCAGATCGCCGAGGTCTCGGCCGGCGATGACGGCCCGCGCGTGCATAAGGTCTGGTGCGCGGTCGATTGCGGTGTGCCGGTCAATCCGGACGTGATCCGCGCGCAGATGGAAGGGGGCATCGGTTTTGGTGTCGGTGCGGCACTCTACGGCGAGGTGGCTCTCGACGAGGGCCGGCCGGTGCCGGCGAATTTCGACACTTACCGCGTGCTGCGCATCCACGAGATGCCTCAGGTCGAGGTGCGCGTCGTCAACTCGACCGAGAAGCCGACGGGCGTCGGCGAGCCGGGCGTGCCGCCGATCGGGCCTGCTGTCGCCAACGCAATGGCCCGGCTCGGCCTCGGGCGGCCGCGCCGCCTGCCATTGGTGAGGGCGGTCGCATGATGCGCGCACAGGCTCTTCTCGCGGCGGGGGCGGCCGCCGTGACGGTTCTGGTCGCGGGCGCGGCGGCGCAGACCACCCGCCAGCAGACTACTGCGAAGGACTTGCGCCCCGTCTCGAGCTTCCAGAGCGTCGCCGATCAACAGGCGCGTTCGATCGCGCTGTTCGAAGAGGCCGGCAAGGTGCTGCATCATCCGCGTTGTGTGAACTGCCACCCGGCGACCGAGCGGCCGTTGCAGAGCGACGCGATGCGGCCGCATCAGCCGCTCGTGGTGCGCGGGGCCGACGGGCACGGCGTGCCTGGCATGACCTGCAATACCTGCCACCACACCGCGAATTTCGATGCCGCCCGCGTGCCAGGCCATCCGCAGTGGCACCTTGCTCCGGCGTCGATGGCTTGGGAGGGGCGCACGCTCGGCGAGATCTGCGCGCAGATCAAGGATCCGAACCGCAATGGCGGCAAGGACATGGCCGCGCTCCTTCACCATATGGCGGAGGACTCGCTGGTGGGCTGGGGCTGGTCGCCCGGTCCGGGCCGCGAGCCAGCGCCGGGCACGCAGGCCTCGTTCGGCGCTCTGCTGCGGGCCTGGGCTGATGCTGGCGCGCATTGCCCGCCCTCATGAGGCGGAGGTGTTAACTCCGTATGGAATGTCCCTGCGGGGTCTTGGCTGGATCAAAACGCGTTTCGCATCGGTCGTCGAAGCCCCGCGCGCCATTTATTGCTCCAGCTTATAGGTCCTTGCGGATCATAGCGGCTAGTCGCGCCAGAGCCATTTCCTAATTTGTCATCATCAACGCGGGCATCCACCGCGGACCCCGCAACCATTCGGAACGCCTGATGATCACTCGCAGAGGCATGCTTAGCTCGACCTGCGGCATTGCGGCCGTGACATTCACCGGCGTCGCCGCGGTCCAGCCATGGCTGCCCCCACACAAGGAAGGACCGGAGCCATGCAGATCACACGATCCGGCTCGCAACCGTCCCGCAAGGGAGAGGCGAAGTATTTCACGGGCGATGTACGGATCGATCCACTTTTCCAGGCGCCAGATCCTGCGCGCGCCGGCGCGGGAAGCGTCACGTTTGAGCCGGGCGCCCGCACCGCCTGGCACACGCATCCGCTCGGTCAGACGCTCATCATCACGGCGGGGGTCGGCTGGGTTCAGGGCGAGAACGGCCCGGTCGAGGAGGTACGGCCCGGTGACGTGGTGTGGATCGCGCCGAACCTCAAGCATTGGCATGGCGCGACTCCGACCACGGCGATGACTCATATCGCGGTCAACGAATTGCGGGATGGCAAGAACGTCGACTGGATGGAGCACGTCACCGACGAACAATACCGAAGATGAACTCGCGGGCTGCGACCGCCGCGCGATCAAGGCTCTGCCGCGCGCCCCATGAGATCCGCATGGTCACATGGTCCAAAGATGAACTACGCAAGATCGCAGAAGGCGAGCGTGTGCTAGTCCGCCGTCCGCTCCCGCAAGCGCTGCGCATAGACGTTGATCACCAGCGCGGCCAGCAGGATCAGGCCGCGGATTAAAATCTTCAGGAAACTGTCGATGTTGACGTGATCGAGTCCGTTGTTGAGGACGCCGAGCACGAACAGGCCGACGATGGTGTTGCCGATGCCGCCGCGGCCGCCAAAGAGACTGGTGCCGCCGACCACGACGGCGGCGATCGAATCCAAAAGGTACGTGTCGAACTCGTTCTGTTGCGCGCTGCCGAAATGGGCGACGCCGAGCATGCCGCCGATGCCAGCGCAGACGGCGGAGATGACCATCACGCTGCCGAGGATGAGTTTGACGTTGAGGCCGGAATATTCGGCGGCCTCGCGGTTGCCGCCGACCATATAGACGTAGCGGCCGAAGCGGGTGTAGGTCAGCACCAGATGGCCGCCGAGCAGCATCAAGGCCGCCACGATCACGATCCAGGGGACGCCGCCGATCGATGTCGATCCGAGCGTCGAGACCAGCGGGGGCACCTTGTAGGCGATTTGCCCGCGTACCAACAGCGCCGAGATGCCGGCGGCGATCTGCATCATCGCCAGCGTCATGATGAAAGAGGGGATGCCGATAACCGTCAGCCCGAAGGCGTTGACGAGGCCGAGCAGGGCGCAGAGCGCCAGCGCCAAGAGGATCGCGGCCCATCCGGGCATCGGCACGTTGGCGATGTTGACGTAGGATTCCTGCAGCGTGAAATAGGCAACCGCAATGCCGGTGACGTTTGCGATGGCGGCGATCGAGAGGTCGATTTCGGCGCAGAGGATCACGAAAGTGAGGCCGACGGCGATGATGCCGGTGACCGAGATCTGGGTCAGGATGTTGCCGAGATTGTCCAACGTCGCAAACGAGGGACTGGCGGCGGCGAAGAAGCCGAACAGACAGATCAGCGTCAGGAACGGCGCGATGTTGCGCATCTGGGAGCGCAGCATCACGGCGAGCCGGTGCGGGCGTTTGCGATCGGAAGCGGGGACTGTCACGCTTTCACCTGAAGTCATGTCGGTCTCCTCACGCCGCTTCGAGCAGGCGGTCCTTGCTGATCCGTTCGTTGGAAAATTCGCGCACCACCGCGCCGCGCTTGAGCACGATGATACGGTCGGCAAGCGACAGCACTGTCTCCGGCTCGGTGGAGAGCACGATCACGGCGAGCCCCTTGGCGCGCAAATCCCTGACGATGTGGATGACGTCGTCCTTGGCGCCGACATCCATGCCGCGGGTCGGTTCGCACAGCACCAATAGCCGCGGCGGATAGCTCAGCCATTTCGCCAGCGCGACCTTCTGCTGATTGCCGCCCGAGAGCATGCCGAGATCGAGTTCGACGGCTGCGGGCCGAATCCGCAACTGGTCGACCTGCCGCGCGGCGATCTCGCGTTCGCGCGACGGCTTGAGCAGCAGGGATGAAATGCGGTCGAGGACGCTGATCGAGATGTTCTTGTAGACCGGCTCCTGGTGGAACAGCATGTCGCGCCGGCTCTCGGGCACGAAGGCGATGCCGGCGCGGCGTGCGCCGGCCGTGCTGCGGAAGGCCTTTTGTTCTCCGGCAATCGCCAGCGAGCCCTGGTCGGGTTTGAGCTTGCCGAACAGGATCCGCGCCAGTTCGAGCTGCCCGCATCCCATAAAGCCGTAGATGCCCAGCACTTCGCCGGCGCGGACGTCGAACGAAACGTCGCGCAGGCTGCGGGCGAGCGATAGCCCGCTCGCGTTCAGCACCACTGGCCTCTCGGCGGGCGGCGGCAGCATGATGTCATGCGTGTAGGTCTCTTCCAGCGCCTCGCGGCCATGGCCGATCATGGCCTCGATCAACGCGGGCTTGTTGGTATCGGCGGCCCTCGTCTCGGCGACCTTCCTGCCGTTGCGGAACACCGTTACGACGTCGGAGACGCGCAGGATGTCCTCGATGAAATGCGAGATGAAGACGATGCTGGTGCCTTCGTCGCGCAACCGCTTCAGGGTCGCGAACAGGCGCTCCACTTCCGGCGGCGACAGCGCCGAGGTCGGCTCGTCGAGGATGATGATGCGGGCTCCGGAAAACAGCACGCGGGCGATCTCGATCAGTTGCTGCAGGCCGATCGGCAGGTCGCCGAGCCGCGACATCGGATCGACGTCGATGCCGAAGCGTTTGAGTTGCTCGCCGGCCTCGCGTGCCATGCGCCGCCACTGCACGAAGCCAAAACGGTTGGTCGGCTGGTTGCCCAGAAACACGTTCTCGGCCACCGACAGATCTGGCGCCACGCTCAGTTCCTGATGCACCATCGCGATACCCGCCGCATGCGCATCGCGCACCGATCGAAAGCGGGTTTCCCGGCCGTCCAGGATGAAGCGGCCGGAAAAATCGGCATGCACGCCGGCGATGATCTTCATTAGCGTGCTTTTGCCCGCGCCGTTCTCGCCGACGAGACCATGGATCTCGCCGGGAGAAAGCGCAAAATCGACACTACGAAGGGCTTCGACGCCGCCGAAGGCCTTCGTGATCTCTTGCAGTTCGAGGATGGGCTTAAGTCCCACAGGCATGCTGACTCAGATCAGGAAATGGTCCTGCATCCACTGCATGCCGGCGGCATTGGCCTTGGTCACGACCGGGCCGTCAGTGATGACGTGCTTTGGGATACCCTGTCCGCTCTTCTCGCCCGCGGTCACCGCAGCGACGCCGGCAATGATGGCGCCACCATGGATGCGGCAGGAGGGATTGCGGACGGTCGCGAACATGCGGCCTTCGCTCACCGCCTGGATCGCCGGCGGCATGGCGTCGACGCCGCCGATCAGGATGTTGGTGCGGTTGCGCGCCTTCATGATGTTGTAGGCGGCCAGCGCCATGTCGTCATTGTGGAAGAAGGCAGCGTCGATCTGCGGGTGCTTTGTCAGATAGGTCTCCCACAGCCGCGCCGTCTTTGAGACATCCCAATCCGCGGGCTGGGTGTCCAGCACTTCGATGTTCGGAAATTGCTTCACCACTGTGTTAAAGCCCTTGGCGCGGCCCTGCGCGCCGGTGTGGCCGAGGGCGCCCTGCGTCATGATGATCTTGCCCTTGCCGCCCATGGCGTTGCACAGCGCCTGGGTCACCGAAGCGCCCATGAATTCATTGTCGGGCGCCAGGAACGAATGAACCTTGATCTGATCGAGCGGCGCGATCAGCGTGTCCATGTCGATCACGGGAATGCCGGCATCGATCATCTTCTGCACGGGCTGGGTCAGCGTGCCGATGCCGAACGCCTGGATGGCCACGAAATCCCATTTTTGCGACGCCATGTTATCGATCGCCGCGCGCTGCTTGACCGCGTCGAGCTGGCCGTCGAACCAGGTGACTTCGACGTTGAACAGCTTGCCCCACCATTCCGCCGCCTGCTTGCCCTGGGCGCACCAGGTCGCCTGCAGGCCTGCATTGGAGAACGCAGCCTTCAACGGTTTCTCTGAACGGGCGGCTGCCGCCAGCGCTGGATTAATACCCAGTCCCCCGAGCAGGGCGGCGGCTGCGCCAGCCGCGCCCGCGGCCTGAAGAAGGTCGCGCCTGGTCGTTGCCGTTTTGTCAGTTCCGGACATCGTTTGCTCCCTCGCTTGTCGTTTGTTATGGCCGTCGGCGTCGATTGCACGCACCGCGGATCGAGGCAGTCTTTCACACTCGGCGCGTTTGCGCCACCGGATGACTTGATCGTCGGTATCAATGAGCGCCCGAAGACTTTGGTCTCGTCATTTCACTGCGCTGCAACGAGGCCCTCGATCTCGCCGAGCAGTTCTTGCCACGCCGCATCGATTTCGTCCGACCAGTCCGGCCCGACGATTTCGCGTAGCGTCTGCGCGATGATGCCGAAGAACGCGACGAACAATTCGCGCGGCGTGCCGTAGGAGTCGTGCGAGGAAACTTCCGATGCGATCAGACGGAAATGGCCGGTGC
Organism: Bradyrhizobium murdochi; assembly: GCF_000472965.1. GTDB lineage: Bacteria > Pseudomonadota > Alphaproteobacteria > Rhizobiales > Xanthobacteraceae > Bradyrhizobium > Bradyrhizobium murdochi. The sequence goes on from NZ_AXAU01000001.1 coordinate 403,200, forward strand.
GTTGGCCGGCAAAATCCAGAATGGCGTTGATCGTCAGGGCCAGCATCGAGCCCTTGACGAGTTCGCCGCCCTCGGTCCGAAACATCGTCCGCGCCTCGGGGTGCGCCTCGAACAGGCGGCGATAGACCAGCGGCGTCAGATCTTCGCAGCGCGCGGCGGCCAGTTCAAAACTTCGCTCGATCGGATTTGACGATGCCGTCATTGTCGTTTGCGATCGTAACGAAAAAAAAGAGCAGGGCACCAAGCCCTGCTCAAAAATTGTGTCGACCCTTAATTTCCTCGAAAATTGAGATTTGATCTTGATTGTCGAGGCGACGCTGCTTGTGCGCGTCAGGGCTCCTCCCGAGACTTGGACCACCAAGCTTTGCCTGTCGGCAAGCCTGAGCCCGAATTGGTAGACCATCTTTTTCGTCTTGTCACCAATTTCGGCAACGTTTGTTCAAAATTCCAGCACTCTGCGAAATGATTGGGAATATGCTACTCGCAGTTGTGGATTTAGCTGCAATTCGCCCGAGGCTTGGTATCCCGGTAAGGCGCCCTCCAAATGATGCAAAACGCATCTCTTTTCGCCAGCATCTCTCCTTGAAGCTGCAACATAGTTCCGGGAACCTGATCTCGACTCCAGACTCCTGAAGTGATTAAGGTCTGAAGCGGATGGGTTTGCGATGCGCCGGCGGCTGAAGAATTTTCTGCCAATTGTCCTGATTGCCCTGGTGGTGCAGATTTTTGCACCCATCGGCGCATGCTGGGCGGCCAGCATCGCGGCCTCCGATCCGCTCGCCGGCGCCGTGATCTGCCACGGCGATGGCGGCGGTGGTGCCGGGCAGGCCGACCAAGCCGGCCACCGCGCCCACGACGGATGCTGTTCGGTTTGCAACGTGCTGCAGACCGGAGCCCCGGTCGACGCGCCGGAGGCATCCGAGCTCATCGCGATTGATCGCCAGCCCGCGCGCGTGGTCTGGATAGAATTTGCCCCTGACCGGTTCGCTTCCCGTGCCGGTTCGCAAGCGCAGGCGCGTGCGCCTCCATCCATTTCCTGACCTCACTTGACCTTCGTCAAACGGTGCGGCCTGCGGCCGTGCCAGTTCGTCCAGTTGAGTAAGCCAGCCAAAGCGCTGGCGTCAGGAATGTCTTATGTACCCCCCTCGTGTTTTGGGAAGCGCGAGCCTGCTTGTGCTTGGCAGTGCGCTGTCCCTTACACCGTCGAATACGACCGCCCAGACGGCGTTGCCGGCGGTGACCGTCGATGCGCCGCGCGCCGTGACCGCCAGACCTGCGGCCCGAAAGCCGGCCATTCGCGCGTCCGCCCGGACGCAGGCGAGGCCGCCTTCGGCCAACCCCGCGCCTTCAGCGTCGCTAACCGCGGGCATTACCCCGAGCGTGGCGCGCGCGCTGCTTTACCAGGCGCGGAATGGCCAGACCGGGACGACCATCGATCGTAGCCAGTTCGACAACCGGCCTTCGTTTTCCGTGGCCGACGTGCTGCGCGACAGCCCCGGCATCTCGGTGAAGCAGGGCAACGGGCCGCGCGATATCGGTATCTCGATCCGCGGTTCCAACGCCCGAAACGGCTTCGGCATCCGCAACCTCGTGATCTTTGACGACGGCTTTCCGGTCACGCAGCCGGACGGGCTTTCCCGCAGCGACCTGATCGATCCCAATGCCTATGGCGCGATCGATGTCATTCGAGGACCGTCTTCAGCGCTCTTTGGCAACTATGCCACCGGCGGCGCGCTCAACTTCCGCACCCGCCCGGGGCTTACAATCGACGGGGTCGAGTACGGCGTCGATGGCGGCAGCTTCGGCTACCTCAACAACTATCTCGCCGCAGGCAAGAAGGTCGGCAATTTCGAGTACTCGCTGTTCGCCAGCGATGCGCGCGGCGACGGCTTTATCCAGAATAGCTGGTTCAATACCCAGACCGTGAATTTCTTAGGCACACTGCAGGCGACGCCCGACGACCGCTTCACGGTCAAGTTCATTAACAACAATCTCGATACTCGGGTGCCGCTCCGGCTGTCGCTCAACCAGTATTCTCAGAACCCGTTCCAGCAGGGCTGCGATATGGCGGGCGTCGCCGGCTGCGCCTCAGTTAACCTCCTCAACAACGGCTTCAATGGCACAAGGACTCCGATCACCGCCATCCAGGCCGGGCTCGGCCGCGAAGATCGCCGCACCATCGTCGGCGGTAGATGGGAGCACGATTTCGACAACACGACCACCTGGCGCAACCAGTTCGTGTTCGACGATCGCAATATCAACCAGCCGACGGGAGCGACCAGCGCGATCGGCGATTTCCCGTCGTACAACTACATGAGCGACGTCACCAAGCGCGGCGAAATCCTCGGCATGGAATCGACGACATACTTCGGCGCGTTCTACAATACGCTGACCGCGTCAAGCGACTCACGCCACGTCATGCCGGGAGGCAATGCGAAGCTCGGCCTACTGCAAAGCAATACCTGGAGCGACACCACGAACTATGGCGTTCGCGCTCGCGAGGAATTGAAGCTGACGCCGCAATTAACCGCTATTGCCGGCATCGGATGGGAAACCACGCATCTGAAGGGGATCAATTCCGCCTACAATTACGGAAACTCGCCGATTCCGATGCCGACGATCACCACGACGACCGCCGATCGGCAATTTCAGAACACCGCGCCCGAGCTGGCGCTGCTCTACAAGCTCAATCCCGAATGGCTGTTCCGCGCGCGCGTCGCCACCGGCTACGGCACCCCGCAGGTCAATAACCTCTTCGTCCTCCCGAACGGCCAGAACGGCAACAATACGCAGCTAAAGACGCAGCAGAACCTCGGTTACGACGTCGGATTCGACTGGACGCCGAACAGCGCGCTCAAATTCAGCGCGACCGGCTTCTATGAATTCTTCAAAAACGAGCTGGTCTCGCAAGCCACTCAGGTCGGCGCGCCCAATGCGAGCTTCACGTTCAACGCCCCGAAATCGGAACATCGCGGCGTAGAGCTGGCCGCCGACTGGAAGTTCTATCCCGGCTGGCGTTTCACGGCCGTCTACACCTATCTCGACGAGGTCTATACGGAATACACCGAGAATATCGTCAACGGCGCGACGTTCAGCTTCAACCGTGCAGGTAACAAAATTCCCGGCATCTCGCCGCACGAACTGACGGCGCGTCTTGGCTATGAGCAGATGTGGGGGCCGCTTGCCGGCCTCGGAGCATTCGTAGAAGTCCAGTGGAAGGATTCGTTCTACATGGACAACGCCAATCTCTTGAAGGCGCCCGGTTACGAACTGGTCAATCTCAACGTGCACTACAATACGGATCTCAAGTCCGACTACTTCAAGTCATTGAGCATGTATGTCGAAGTCAGGAACGTGTTCGACCGGACCTATGTGGCTTCCGCGAACAACATCGCAAACTCGGTGACGGCAGGCGGCATCCAGAATCCCGCCAGCGTGTTGGCGAATACGACCGGCTCGATCTACGCGGGTTCGCCGCGTGCGTTCATTGCCGGAATGAAGCTGGCGTTCAAATGACCGGACAACAACGCAGGAGGAGTAAAGCCATGCTGCGAATGAGCCTGCTCGCGATGCTCGCTCTCTCGCTTTGCCAAAGTGCAGCGCAAGCGCAAATGAGCCATCATCAGCACGCCTCGGAAGCCGCGTGCGAGGAGACAGCCTTGCGCTGTGCGTCGAAGGTCATGCCGGCCTTCGCGCCGGACGGAACGCTGTGGCTCGCCTGGATGGCGGGAGGCCAGATATCGGTCGCGAGTTCGAAGGATCAGGGGCGCAGCTTTTCGACGCCGGTTCAGGTGACAAAAGAAAAGCTCAACCTCGATTGGGGTCCGGATGCGCGTCCGCAGATCGTCATCGACAAGAATGGCGGCATTGCACTGGCGTTTTCGCGCTTCCGGGATAAGGCGTTCAATGGTCAGGTGCTGGCCACGAGGTCGGTCGATGGCGGCCAGAGCTTTGCCGCGCCGCAGCCGATCACGTCGAGTAACGAGAGCCAGCGCTTCGTGGCGCTCGGGCTTGATGCGGATGGTTCGGTGTTTGCGGCCTGGATCGACAAACGCAACCGCGTGCCGGCGCGTGAGGAGGGCAGGAAATATGAGGGGGCAGGGCTGTTCTTCGCATCATCGAAGGACGGGGGCGCGACCTATTCCGAGACGCACCTCGCAGCAGACAACACCTGTGAATGCTGCCGGCTTGGCCTCGCGTTCGCAGGCGCCGGCCGTCCGGTGGTGGTGTTCAGGAACATCTTCGAAGGCGGTGTGCGCGATCACGCGATCATGACGTTCGCCGACCCGGCGACGCCGGGCGAAGTTCGCCGCGTCAGCCGTGACGATTGGCAGATTGCCGCGTGCCCGCATCATGGGCCAAGTCTTTCGATCTCGCCCGCCGGCACTTACCACGTGACGTGGTACACCAACGGCAAGGTGCGCAAGGGGCTGTTCTATGCCCGCTCGCAAGACGAGGGACGTACGTTTTCCGATCCGCTTCCGCTCGGCCGCGCCGATCGCAATCCTACGCGGCCCTACGTTCTTGCCGGCCCGCGTGGCACCACCATGGTCTGGAAGGAGTTCGACGGCGAGAAGACCGCGGTCAACGCGATTGTCTCGCATGATGAGGGCAAGAGCTGGTCAACGCCGGTCGCGATCACTACGACGACCGATACATCCGACCACCCGCTGCTGGTCAGTGACGGGCAGAAGGTCTACCTTTCGTGGATGACCAAGGCCGACGGATATCGCCTTCTACCGATCGGAGATGGATCATGAAGCGCCTCCTGCTCGCCGTCATATTCCTCGTTGCCTGTCTGGGCGCCGCGCCCGGCGCCGAGACGCCGTCCGAGCTCACGCTCAAGCCGTTCGTGCGGGGAAGCTGGCAGGACGTGCTGCGTTCGCATGCCGGACGTCCGACGCTGGTGCATTTCTGGGGCGTCACCTGCGGTCCTTGCAAGGTCGAATTACCGTTGCTCGGCCAATTCATGAAGGACCATTCCGAGCTCGACGTTGTGATGATCAGCGCCGACCTCGTTCCGAATCTGGCCGGCGCGACGCGCGCGATGCTGCAGAAGGCCGGGCTGGGATCGGCGGAAAACTGGATCTTCAGCGATGGCTTCGTCGAACGCCTCCGGTTCGAGATCGATCCCGCCTGGCAGGGTGATATCCCGCGCACGCTTCTTATCGGGCGGGATGGAACCGTCACCACGATCGAAGGTTCGGCGGAAATACCGGACCTCGAAAAATGGTTGGTTCAGCAAAAGGCCGTGAAGAAATAAGGACGCAATCCCGCTATATTGTGAACATGAACGTTGCATTCTCAAGTTAATGCAACGGCGGCCCTCGGCCGTCCGTTGTGTGCCGGCCAGAAATCGAAAGACATCCGATGAAACCTGTCTTGCCATTGTTCGCCTTCGCCACCCTGTTTGCTCTCCTGGGTACGCCCGCGCACGCCCAGGAGGTCAAGGCCGGAGACCTCGTCATCAAGCAGGCTTGGAGCCGCGCTACGCCGAGCGGCGCAAAAATCGCCGGCGGATATCTCACTGTCGAAAACAAGGGCAGCGCGCCGGACAAGCTCGTTGGCGGCTCGGGCGATAATATCGGCAAGGTCGAAATTCACGAGATGGCGATGAACAACGGCGTCATGACGATGCGGCCGCTCGACAAGGGCCTGCCGATCGAACCGGGCAAGACCGTCAAGCTCGCGCCGGGCGGCTATCATTTGATGCTGATGGATCTCAAGCAGGCCTTCAAGCAGGGCGACAAGGTGCCGGTCACCCTCGAATTCGAGAAGGCGGGAAAGGTGACGTTGTCGCTCGATATACAGGGCGTCGGCGCGCAGGGGCCGGCGGGCGGCGAAATGAAGCACGATCATTCAGGGATGAAGAAGTAGGGAGCGGCTTGTGTAGGGTGGGCAAAGCGAAGCGTGCCCACCTTATCAAGCGCGATCTGCCGATGGATGGTGGGCACAGCGCAAGTGCGCCTTTGCCCACCCTACAAAACTAACAATTCGCTGCCAAAACGACCTACAAATCCGCGTTTTCAGGGGCTTTTTCGCGGCTTCCGGCCTTGTGTTTTCGCAGCCGATCCGGTTTCACTGCACCTCTTCCGGTAGCCCACTGATTCCTCGAGTTGTCCCATGCGGTTGTCGCGGTTTTTTCTACCCATCCTGAAAGAGAATCCGAAAGAGGCGGAGATCGTCTCGCACCGGCTGATGCTGCGCGCGGGCATGATGCGGCAGGAGGCGGCCGGCGTCTACGCCTGGCTGCCGCTCGGCTTCCGGGTGTTGAAGAAGATCGAGCAGATCGTCCGCGAGGAACAGGACCGCGCCGGCGCCCTGGAACTGTTGATGCCGACGCTGCAACTCGCGGACCTCTGGCGCGAGAGCGGACGCTACGACGCCTACGGCCCGGAGATGCTGCGCATCAGCGACCGCCACAAGCGCGAATTGCTGTATGGGCCGACCAATGAGGAAATGATCACCGAGATCTTTCGCGCCTACGTCAAATCCTACAGAAGCCTGCCGCTCAATCTCTATCACATCCAGTGGAAGTTCCGTGACGAGCAGCGTCCGCGTTTCGGCGTGATGCGCGGCCGCGAGTTCCTGATGAAGGATGCGTACTCCTTCGATATCGACGAGGCGGCGGCGCGCCGTTCCTACAACCGGATGTTCATCGCTTACCTGCGCACCTTCGCGCGAATGGGATTGAAGGCGATCCCGATGCGCGCCGAGACCGGGCCGATCGGCGGCGACCTCAGTCATGAATTCATCGTGCTGGCGGAAACTGGCGAGTCCGGCGTGTTCTGCAACAGCGACGTGCTGAACCTGCCGATCCCGCCCGACGACGTCGATTACGACGGCGATCTAACCCCGATCATCAAGCAATGGACGGCGGTCTATGCTGCAACCGAGGACGTCCACGACGCCGCTCGTTACGAGCGCGAAGTGCCGGCCGACAAGCGCGTCAATACGCGCGGCATCGAGGTCGGCCAGATCTTCTACTTCGGCACCAAATATTCCGATGCGATGAAGGCGCTGGTCGCCGGCCCTGACGGCGTCGACGTGCCGATCCATGGCGGTTCCTACGGCGTCGGGGTCTCGCGGCTGGTCGGCGCCATCATCGAGGCCTGCCACGACGATGCCGGCATCAAATGGCCGGAGGCGGTGGCGCCGTTCACGGCCGTGATTTTGAACCTGAAGCAGGGGGACGCAGCCGTGGATGGAGCCTGCGAGAAGCTTTACCGCGAGCTTCAGGCCAAAGGCGTCGATGTGCTCTATGACGATACCGACCAGCGCGCTGGCGCGAAATTCGCCGCCGCCGACCTGATCGGCATTCCCTGGCAAATTCTGGTCGGGCCGAAGGGCCTCGCCGAGGGCAAGCTCGAGATCAAGCGGCGCAGCGACGGCTCGCGCGAGAATCTCAGCCCTGCGGAAGTGGTGGCAAAGATCGCGGGATAAGATATCCACCGCGGCTGATATGTTGGCCAATACGGCCACATTTGGCCCGAATCATGGGATTATCGAGTAATGGATGAGACCATGAACGAGACAGCCCGAACTCCGCCTTTTGCGCCCTTCGAATGGCTGCTGTCCGGGCGTTACCTGCGGGCGCGTCGCAAGGAAGGCTTCATTTCCGTCATCGCCGGCTTTTCGTTCCTCGGCATCATGCTCGGCGTCGCCACGCTGATCATCGTGATGGCCGTGATGAACGGTTTTCGCAAGGAACTCCTGGATAAGATCCTCGGGCTCAACGGCCACCTGTTGGTGCAGCCGCTGGAATCGCCGCTGACCGACTGGAAGGACGTCGCCGAGCGCGTCAGCCAGGTCGACGGCATCCGCCTTGCCGCGCCGGTCGTGGACGGCCAGGCGCTGGCGTCCTCGGCCTTCAACGCCGCCGGTGTACTGGTACGCGGTATGCGCTCTGCGGACCTGAACAACCTCACCTCGATCGCCAAGAACATCAAGCAAGGCACGATGGAGGGGTTTGACGAGGGGCAGGGCGTCATCATCGGACGCCGGCTCGCCGATCAATTGTCGCTGCATGCCGGCGACACCATCACGCTGGTTGCGCCCAAGGGCGCAGTGACCCCGATGGGCACGACGCCGCGCATAAAGCCCTACAAGGTGGCGGCCGTGTTCGAGATCGGCATGTCGGAATATGACGCAAGCTTCGTGTTCATGCCGCTGCCGGAGTCGCAGGCCTATTTCAACCGCAAGGACGACGTGACTGCGATCGAGATATTCACCACCAATCCCGATCGAATCGACGCGTTCCGCAAGAGCGTGACGGAGGCAGCCGGGCGGCCGGTGTTCCTGGTCGACTGGCGGCAGCGCAACTCGACCTTCTTCAACGCGCTTCAGGTCGAGCGCAACGTGATGTTTTTGATCTTGACCATGATCGTGTTGGTTGCCGCGCTCAACATCGTCTCCGGCCTGATCATGCTGGTCAAGGACAAGGGCCAGGACATCGCCATCCTGCGCACCATGGGCGCCTCGCAGGGCTCGATCATGCGGATCTTCCTGATCACGGGCGCTGCGATCGGTGTGGTCGGCACGCTGACCGGATTCTTCGTCGGCATGCTGATCTGCCTGAATATCGAATCGATCCGGCAGTTCCTGTCCTGGATGACCAACACCGAATTATTCTCGCCGGAACTCTATTTCCTCTCCCGGCTGCCGGCCGAGATCGATTTCGGCGAAACCACTGCGGTGGTGATCATGGCGCTGACGCTGTCGTTCCTGGCGACGCTCTATCCGTCCTGGCGCGCCGCGCGCCTCGATCCCGTCGATGCGCTCCGGTACGAGTGAGGGCGAGATGGCCGAGGAGGCGGAAGATGTACCCGTTATCTATCTCCACGAGATAAAACGCGAGTACAGGCAGGGCGAGGCAACGCTGACCATCCTCGACGGCGCCAAGCTTGCGCTGTGGGCGGGGCAATCGGTGGCGTTGGTGGCGCCGTCGGGGTCCGGCAAGTCGACGCTGCTGCACATCGCGGGCCTGCTCGAAAGCCCCGATGACGGCGAGGTCTATGTCGCGGGCACGCCGACCTCGCAATTATCAGATATCGACCGCACCCAGATCCGGCGCTCCGACATCGGCTTCGTCTATCAATCGCATCGGCTGTTGCCGGAATTCACCGCGCTTGAAAACGTCATGCTGCCGCAGATGATCCGCGGCCTCAAACGCTCCGAGACGATCAAGCGCTCGCAGGAGATTTTGGCCTATCTCGGCCTCGGCGATCGCACCTCGCACCGACCGGCCGAACTGTCCGGTGGCGAGCAGCAGCGCGTCGCCATCGCGCGCGCGGTCGCCAACGCGCCCCGGGCGCTACTCGCCGACGAGCCGACCGGAAATCTCGATCCACATACCGCCGATCATGTGTTCAACGCGCTGATGCAGCTCGTGAAGGCGACGCAGGTCGCGATGCTGATCGCCACCCACAACATGGAGCTCGCCGGCCGCATGGACCGGCGCGTGTCGCTGGTCGACGGCCGGGTCGTCGAACTCGAATAACGGCGTTCAGTAAACGCCGCGCCTGCGCACCGGCCGATCCTGATAGGCGTTCGACGCGTAGGGATTGAGCACGCATTGTGCCGCGCGCCCCGAGGCGGACATATTACATTGTGACAGCGACGTATAACGGCACTCGTAGTAGGTGGCCGGGCCGTAGACACGCAGGCAGACCGGATAGTCGGATCCGTAGGTCTGCGCCCGAGCCGGCGCCGAAGCGGAGATCATTGCAATCGCGAGGATCGCCAAAACCGGAATGCGCATCAAAATCTCCCTTGAGATGTGCGATCGATCCGCATGTGCAGACGGCCAGCAGACATTCGACGCGCTGCGGCGTCAAATCACGTTCGCGCGCTGCAAGGGCTCGCGCTCAGTAGCCGTTGCGGTAGCGGTTGTAGCGGCGTGCCGCCGGTTCTTGAGATGCATGTGCGAAATACGGATTGATCTCGCATTGCGCCGGGCGGCCCGATGCCGACATGTTGCATTGAGCCAGGGAGGTATAGGCACATTCGTAGTAGTTGATCCCCCTGTTATAAACATGCAGGCAAACCGGATAGCGGGGATCGTAAGTCTGTGCCTGCGCCGGTGCCGCTGCCGAGGCCGCTCCGACTGCCAGAATTGCCAGAGTTAGAACTCGCATCAGAATCTCCTTGGGACTGCATCGGTCCGCGTGTGCTGACGGCCAGCAGATATTCGACGCGGTCCGGCGTCAAATCACGTTCACGCGCTGTAGGTGCGGGCGCCCGGAGGCTCGCGTGTCTCGGCGGCGAAAGGCCGCTGCTCAGTACCTGCCGTAACCGGGAGCGGGCGGCAGCGCGCGGCCGGGCAGCGGGCGATAGGCGGCGGGCGGCGGTTCGCTCTCGCCGATATAATAGGGATTGGCAATGCAGGTGAGAAAGCGTCCCGACGCGGTCGCCTGGCACTGCTCGTAGCTCGTGAACGTGCAGTAGCTCAGTGCCGGATATTCATCGCCCTGAAGGCAGAACGGATATCGGGTGCCGACCGCTTCGGCAGGCGCAGCACCGATAGCTACCAATCCGATCGCGGTCAGCACGGCTAGCATCGCTCTACGCATTTCGAATCTCCCTCACGGCGCATCGGCACTTCGCGTCCCATTCTGATCGACACAAGCCGCAGCTCTGCAATCCCGTCAAGCCAATCCGTGCTGCAATACCGCCGCAAAACTAAATGTGAACTTTTTTCGGCGAGCTACGGCGTAAAGTTTCGAAAAACGCCTGCAAGACAACATTAACTTGCGTTCACACTGAGGCCATTTGGTGTGGGCTGTTGCTGTGAGGTTACAGCAATTCGAGCCAACGATGCTATGAGCATGCCGCGGCCTTGGGGGCTGTCAAAAAAGGAACGGGAATAAGAATGAAGAAGGTTTTGCTTGTTACGGCCAGTCTGATCGCGCTCGGCGCGGCTGCGCCGGCTGTTGCTGCTGATCTCGCTGCGCGCCCTTACACCAAGGCGCCCCCGATGGTCGCTGCTGTCTATGATTGGACCGGATTCTACATCGGTGCGAACGGCGGTTGGGGTTCGAGCCGCAACGAGTGGGATGCGGTTCCGCCTTCTGGTCTCATCGGTCCCGAGGGCTCCCATGATGCGACTGGCGGAACGGTCGGTGGCCAGGTCGGCTATCGCTGGCAGGCTGGCACCTGGGTGTTCGGCGTTGAAGCCCAGGGCAACTGGGCCGACTTCTCGGGCAGCAACGTGAGCCAGGTGTTCGCTACTCGCAACCACACGAACGTCGATGCGTTCGGCCTGTTCACCGGTCAGGTTGGTTATGCCGTCAACAACGTCCTGCTCTACGTCAAGGGCGGTGCTGCGGTGACCTCGAACGAGTATCGCATCTCCAACCTCGCAGGCGCGACCATTGGCGTTACCGGCGACGACACCCGCTGGGGCGGCACGATCGGCGCCGGCCTCGAATACGCCTTCGCGCCGAACTGGTCGATTGGCGTCGAGTACAATCACCTGTTCATGCAGGACCGTACCTACACCTTCACCGCGCCGGGCGGCGGCTTCGTCGGCACCGACCGTATCAGTCAGGACGTTGATCTCGTCACCGCCCGCCTGAACTACAAGTTCGGCGCTCCGGGCGTCGCGAGGTACTGATCTCGCACTCGCTGCGAAACAACGAAGCCCCGGGGCGCTGTCCCGGGGCTTTTTGTTGCTGGCGGCTGGCCGGTTAACCAAACCGAAATGGTCGTAAGACGCTCTGTGAGACGGGTCTTGACTCTGAGAACAAAAAAGGAACAATGTTCCTCATATGTTCTTTGACCGTGGGAGTCGGATCATGTTGCGGATGTTCGTGGAAGAGGCGGCAGCGCTGGCGTCGATTACGCTGTTTGTCGGGATGATCGCGGTGTGGGCGCAGGTGATACCGCAGCTTTGAGGCGCGGCGGAGACCCGGCCCGATTCGGCTTGCGGGCTGGGCTGGGGAAAAGCCGGATGGCGGGAGCGCAAGCGGCGTTCCGCGTGGACTCCGTCCGGCCGAGGCATCACCATTGCGGCAGCGAGTCGGCGCTCCCTCGGTCGCCGATGATCGCTCCCATCATGATGCGAGAGCCCGTTAAGCGACCATGTCCAGTGCCGGATTCGTTCATCTCCACGTTCATTCGGCCTATTCGCTGCTGAAGGGCTCGATCAAGATCGCCAAACTCGGCGAACTCGCGAAAGCCGACCGCCAGCCCGCGCTGGCGCTGACCGACACCGACAACATGTTCGGAGCGCTGGAATTCTCCGACAAGATGGCCGGCTACGGCATCCAGCCGATCGTCGGCTGCGAACTCGCCGTCGATTTTGGCGACCAGGATCCCAACGCGCGCAATTCGCTGGCCGCCACGCCGTCGCGAATCGTACTGCTGGCGGCGCGCGAGCGCGGTTACCGCAGCTTGATGCGGCTGAACTCGCGGGCGTTCTTGGAAACGCCGGTCCATCAATCCCCGCACATCAAGCTCGAATGGCTGGAGGGCGATGCCGAGGATTTGATCGCGCTGACCGGCGGCCCCGATGGCCCGATTTCGCTGGCGCTCGACGCCGATCACACGGCGCTTGCAGCCGCGCGTATCGACCGGCTGGCGAGCCTGTTCGGCGACCGCCTCTATGTCGAATTGCAGCGTCACGGCGTCGACAAGGAGCGTCGCGTCGAGGCCGGCCTGATCGATCTCGCTTACGCCAAGGGCCTGCCGCTGGTTGCGACCAACGAGCCATATTTCGCGTCGAACGACGATTATGAAGCCCATGACGCGCTGTTGTGCATCGCCGGCGGCAAGCTGATCGCGGAGACCGACCGCGAGCAGCTTACCCCCGACCATCGCTTCAAGACCCGCGCCGAAATGGCGGTGCTGTTTGCCGACATTCCGGAAGCGCTGGCCTCCACGATCGAGATCGCCGAGCGTTGCTCGTTCCGGCCAAAGACGAGAAAACCGATCCTGCCGCGTTTCACCGTCGGTGCCGATTCGGGCTCCGACGCGGCAACCGAAGAAGCCGCGGAGCTGAAGCGTCAGGCCGAGGCGGGGCTCGCACGGCGTCTCCAGGTTCATGGCCTGTCGCCCGGCGCGACGGAAGAGGAATACCAGAAGCGTCTCGCCTTCGAGATCGACGTCATCAACCGCATGAACTATGCGGGCTACTTTCTGATCGTCTCGGACTTCATCAAATGGGCCAAGGCCCACGACATTCCGGTCGGTCCGGGCCGCGGCTCCGGCGCCGGCTCGCTGGTCGCCTACGCGCTCACCATCACCGACCTCGATCCGATTCGCTTTGGGCTGCTGTTCGAGCGCTTCCTCAACCCCGAACGCGTCTCGATGCCGGACTTCGACATCGACTTCTGCCAGGACCGCCGCGGCGAGGTGATCGACTACGTGCAGCAGCGCTATGGCCGCGATCAGGTGGCGCAGATCATCACCTTTGGAACGTTGCAGGCGCGCGGCGTGCTACGCGACGTCGGCCGCGTGCTGCAGATGCCCTACGGCCAGGTCGACAAGCTGACAAAACTGGTGCCGCAGAATCCCGCCGCGCCGGTGACGCTGGCGCAGGCGATCGAGGGTGAACCCAAGCTGCAGGCGTTCCGCGACGAGGACCCGGTGGTCGCGCGCGCCTTTGACATCGCCCAGCGCCTCGAAGGACTGACGCGCCACGCCTCGACCCACGCTGCCGGCATCGTGATCGGCGACCGACCTTTAAGCGAACTGGTGCCGCTCTATCGCGATCCCAAATCCGACATGCCGGTGACCCAGTTCAACATGAAATGGGTCGAGCCGGCCGGGCTTGTGAAGTTCGACTTCCTCGGCCTGAAGACGCTGACCGTGCTCGACGTCGCGGTAAAACTGCTCAAACAGCGCAACATCCATGTCGACCTGGCGACGCTGCCGATCGACGATGCGCCGAGTTACCAGATGCTGGCGCGGGGCGATGTGGTCGGCGTGTTCCAGGTGGAAAGCCAGGGCATGCGGCGGGCGCTGATCGACATGCGCCCCGACCGGTTCGAGGACATCATCGCGCTGGTGGCGCTCTATCGCCCAGGTCCGATGGCCAACATCCCGACCTATTGCGCGCGCAAGCACGGCGACGAGGAGCCGGAATATCTGCATCCGATCCTGGAGCCGATCCTGAAAGAGACGTTCGGCGTCATCATCTACCAGGAACAGGTGATGCAGATCGCGCAGGTGATGGCCGGCTATTCGCTCGGCGACGCCGACCTGTTGCGCCGCGCGATGGGCAAGAAGATCCGCGCCGAGATGGAGAAGCAGCGCGCGATCTTCGTCGCCGGCGCGGTCAAGAACGGCGTGCCGAAGGGGCAGGCGGACACGATCTTCGAACTGCTCGCCAAATTCGCCGATTACGGCTTCAACAAGAGCCACGCCGCGGCTTACGCGCTGGTGTCCTACCACACCGCCTACATGAAGGCGCATTACCCGGTGGAGTTCTTGGCGGCGTCGATGACGCTCGAACTCAACAACACCGACAAGCTCTCGGAATTTCGCGCCGAGGCGCAGCGGCTCGGCATCAAGGTCGAGGCACCGAACATCAACCGCTCGGGCGCCACCTTCGAGGTCGGCGAGAAAACCATCTACTACGCGCTGGCGGCGCTGAAGGGTGTCGGTTTGCAGGCGGTCGAGCAGATCGTGGAGGAGCGCAAGAAGGGCGCCTTCACCTCGCTTGCGGACTTCGCCGCCCGCGTCAATCCGCGCGCGATCAACAAGCGCATCATCGAAAGCCTCGCCGCGGCCGGCGCATTCGATACGCTGGAGTCGAACCGCGCCCGTGTCTTTGCCGGGGCGGACGCGATTCTCGCCGCCTGTCAGCGCAGCCACGAGGCGGCGACGATCGGCCAGAACGACATGTTCGGCAATGCTGCCGACGCGCCGACCATCATGCTGCCGCAGATCGAGCCCTGGTTGCCGGCCGAAAAACTCCGCCGCGAATACGATGCCGTCGGCTTTTTCCTGTCCGGCCATCCGCTCGACGACTACGCCGCCGTGTTGAAGCGGCTGCGGGTTCAGTCCTGGGCGGAATTCTCGCGTGCCGTGAAGACCGGCGCGACCGCGGGCAGGGTTGCGGCGACCGTGGTGTCGCGCATGGAGCGCCGCACCAAGACTGGCAACAAGATGGGCATCATGGGCCTGTCGGACCCGACCGGACATTTCGAGGCCGTGCTGTTTTCCGAGGGCCTGGCGCAATACCGCGACGTGCTGGAGCCGGGGGCGGCCGTATTGCTGCAACTCGGCGCCGAGTTGCAGGGCGAAGACGTGCGCGCGCGGGTGCTGCACGCCGAGCCGCTGGATGACGCCGCGGCCAAAACCCAGAAGGGCTTGCGGATCTTCGTTCGCGACACCAAGCCGCTGGATTCGATTGCGCGACGGCTCAACATGCCGGAAGCATCGGCGCAAAACGGTTCGGCCAAGGGCCTGCCGGCGAAGCCTGCGCCCGCGCCATCGGGCGGCGCCGATGGCGACGTCTCGCTTGTCATCATGCTCGATCTGCAGACCGAGGTGGAGATGAAGCTGCCGGGCCGCTTCAAGGTCTCGCCGCAGATCGCCGGCGCGATCAAGGCGGTTGCGGGCGTGGTTGATGTGCAGACACTATAACCAGCGCCTGGATATGGCGTACGCCAACATCTTCGCGAACAGAGAATTCGACTCTGCCAATCGCTGATCGTGCGCGGGAATCCTCGCGCCTGTTGCGCCGGTTTAAGAGCCAAAGCTTAACCAGCTTGAAAGCTTCGCCGCGCAATCATAGCCGATATGTCGGATCAGGCGTCAGCGACACGGACGCTGCAAGCCGCAAAGGCAAGGAAAAGTGCAATGTGCGAAAAATGCGTCTCAAATCAGCTTCATCCCACGGCGCCCTCGCGGCGATCTGTAGTTCTCTTCGCGGCCTCGGCACTTGGGCTGATGTTCGCCGACCCAGCTAATGCCAAGGATACGAAGACTCCTCCCAAGCCGCACAACGTGTTGTCGCCGGATGCCGCCCTCAAGAAATTGATGGAAGGAAATGCACGCTATGTTGACGGCACATCGAGGCGTCACGACTTCAAGCATGAAAGGGAGGCATTGGTCGGAGGTCAGAACCCTTACGCGGCCGTTCTGAGCTGCGCGGATTCGCGCATAGCGCCCGAATATGCCTTCGATAGCGCGCGCGGTGACCTGTTCGTCTGCCGCGTGGCCGGCAATTTCGCTAATGACGATACGGTTGCCAGCATGGAATACGCCGTCGCCGCGCTCGGCACGCCGCTGATCCTCGTTCTTGGTCACGACAGTTGCGGTGCCGTCGACGCGACGATCAAATCTCTGAAGGACGACAAGCCGCCACCGGGACACATTCCGTCTCTGGTGGCTGCGATTGCGCCGTCGGTGAAGGCGTCAGCACAGCAGAGCGGAAATGCGCTCGACAACGCTATCCGCCAGAACGTGATTGATAACGTCGCTAAGCTGAAATCGGCCGCACCGATCCTCAACGCAGCCGTTGAGCAGAACAAGCTCAAAGTGGTCGGCGGCATCTACCGGCTTGCAATGGGCAAGGTTGAGCTGTTGAGTTGACCAGGCTGGATGGGGCGCGGCGCGCGCCGCCGCGCCCAGCAGAGTGCTGGGCGTGGTCACGTTAGGGACGCTGCGGCAATGATTGCCGTCATCCGGTCTAGGTTTCCAAGCGTGATTTCACCACTGCGCCCGGCCGTATCTATCTCCTTCTCGTCAAGTCGAGCGCGAGGCATGATGCGGTGGCTGGAATGTCACTGGTCGGGGGATTGGCCGGCGTGGCGGTTGCGGCTGTCGCAACGTCCGGCAGCGATAATCTCGGGCCGGGCGAATTTATTCCGCTGGACGATCCGACCGCGAGAACGATGCTCGCGGAGCTGCAACTGGCAGATTAGAACGTTTTCAAGCGAAAGCTTGCCCCGGACACCGGTTAGCGCCAAGAAAACGCGTCAAAACAAAAATCTAGAGCCGGGTTCTGATTCAATCGTCCGGTCCACAGCCATCGCGCCGCCGTTTATCAAGCCGACTAAAGTCTATCGGGAGATGCTGCCAATTTGTGCCAGCATCGTCAGGCGTAACCGGCCGTTGACGGCTTGAGAGCGGGGACATCAAGATCGCGTGCGTTTGATCTGGGATCAATTCGCCACCCGCACCACCGAGCCATCCAGGCGGGCCGCGTCTGGACCAATTGCTATCACGGCTATCCGGCGCATGCCGCGTTCGGCGGTTACAAGCAATCGGGTGTCGGCCACGAGACCCACAAGATGATGCTGGACCATTACCAGCAGACCAAGAACCTCTTGGTCAGCTACAGCCCGCTCGGCTTCTTCTGACATCCTTCTGAGTTGGGCGACGGCGTTGCGCGGGGCACTTCAACCCCACGCAACGATGCGTTTCGCGAATTCAAGAAGTTGTCATTGCCTTTTTCGATGCCGACCTACCCGAAACCGTCATATAATCGAGTCGAGGGGGAACTGTGCTGCATCACGGGAGTATTACCTGAAATCGCAGTTACGGAGGTCCGCCATGAAAGTCAAAGACGCGATGCACAAGGGCGTCGACTGGGTCAACCCCGATACGCCTATCACCGAAGTCGCGAAGCTGATGCGAGAACATGACATCGGCTGCATTCCGATCGGAGAGGACGATCACCTGGTCGGGATGGTCACCGATCGCGACATCGTCTGCAAGGGGCTTGCGGACGGCAAGTTCGATGCCAGCCGTGCGAAGGCGCGGGACGTAATGACCGAAGGCATCCATTGCTGCCGGGAGGATGATGACCTTGCCAAGGCCGTCCATCACATGGAGACGCTGCAGGTCCGCAGGTTGCCGGTGATCAACAAGAGCAAGCGAATGGTCGGCATGATCAGCCTGGGCGACGTCAGCCGTTCGGCGCCCAATGATTTGCTGGCCGGATGCGTGAAGAGCGTTGCCGCCCATCACTGATGACGCGGCGGCTGCCCGTTCGCGCCGGCCCATCACGATTTTCCGTTCGCCGCAGGCTCGTGATTTCCGAGGCTGCGACAGCGGTGGGAATGGGTCACCGCCACAGTTGATGAGATGGGCACTGCGGGTGCTATGATCCGGCGATAACTGGCGCTTCAGTCGGCCGGTTTGCTGCAGCTTGCGTCGCTGCGTTCAAGCTCCCCAGCGAGGCATTTGGGTGGCTACAAGCGGTGAGAATAGGGCGGGCGAACAGGATGTCGCCGTTCGGTCTTACGCGGCCTCCGATTTCGAGGCCGTCGCTGATCTGTCGACCGTGTCAACCGGGAGCTGGCGCCGGCGGGAATGGAATCCCTGTTCGAGCAATACATTGCGACCACCATCGAGGGCGAGCTTTCGCGTTTGCTCGATGTCTTCTCGCGGGCGAGACGCAATGCGTTCTGGGTGGTTACGCCGGGCGAGGATAGCCGCCAGATCGTGGGCAGTTTCGGCATCGAGTGCCATAGCCGCGACACGACAGAACTCCGGCGCATGTACATCGATGCAGGTTGGCGCGGTTGCGGCTTGGCTCAGCGCATGCTGCGCACCGCCGAGAATATGGCGCACGAACTCGGCTTCTCCCGCATGATCGTCAGCACCGCTGACGTCCAACACGCCGCGTTCCGGTTCTACACCAAAAGCGGCTTTCAGCGCGTCAGGAGCGAAATCGCTGAGGCCATGACAGTCAAGCAGGCTGGCGGAGGGCTCCTCCGCCACTACTTCGAGAAGGCACTCTAGCCGCCACAGCCAGGATCGAGCGGTCTCAATCGTGCGTGCTGAAGTGGCCGCGCCAGGCCTTGGCGTTAAGTCGCGCGAATTGCTCGCCGTCCATGCGGATCAGCGTCGCGTGATCGCCCGCCTCCATGTAGATATCCCGTCGCGGGTCGATGCTGTCGTCGACGATGACATCGAGCCCATAGCACTCGCCAACCGGCGGGATGGCTCCAATGTCGCAGTCGACAAACAGCTCCGCGATCTCTTTTTCGCTCGCCAGGTCGACCTTGTGGCCGAGCTGACTTTTCAGGGTCGACAAATGCAGGTGATGGGAGGCCGGAAGAACGGCCATCATGTAGCCGCCGTCACGGCGGAGCACGACGGCCTTGGCCAGCGCATCGCCCGGCACGTGGCAGGCTTCTGCCGTGCGCGTCGATGACTTCGTGGGGGCATGAGGGATCACGTCGTAGGTGACGCTTTGATCCAGGTATTTCTGCAGGGTTGGGGCGACGGTCATGACGATTTCCTCCATTGCATGGGCATTCCGCACACCGGGAGGAACTCGCGCAGTCGCCTCACGATGCGGGCGAACACGATTAGGGTGAAAGGATACGCCCGCCGGGCGGCCGCGACAATGCGAATCTCCGTGCCGGAACCGGGCGGAGCAGAATCCGGGCTCGATTTGACTTGCAGCATGCCTTGCTGAGAGCGCATTTGTTCAAGAAAGGTTCAGCTTAACGCGCGTCCTATGCAGGCGGGCGGAGACAGGGTGGGATCCCATGCAGGCACTAAGAAGTTTGTCGATCCTCTCAGTGTGTCTCGTCGCGATGTCCGGACTGGCCGGTCATTTGGGCTCCGCCGCTGCGCAACAGCAGGAAAAGCGCATCGCGCTGGTGGTCGGCAATGCCGCTTATGCGAAATCGCCGCTGGCAACCGCGGCCAACGATGCCGGCCTGATCGCCCAAACCTTGCAGGCGGCGGGATTCGACGTCATCGGCGCCCGCGACCTCGATGGCGACACGCTGCGCAAGAGTTTCCGCGACTTCATCCAGAAGGCCGAAAGCTCGGGGCCGGACACGGTCGCGATGGTCTATTTGGCCGGTTATGGGCTGCAATTGGCCGGCGAGAACTATTTCGTGCCGGTCGATTCCGCGATCAACCGGGATACCGATGTTCCGACCGAGGCATTGCGGACCGGCGACTACATCCGCCAACTCGCTTCGCTCCCGTTGAAGGCCGGAATCGTCGTGCTGGACGCGGCGCGGCAGCAGCCGTTCGTCGAGGGACAGATCGCGAGCGGTCTGGCTCTGGTTGAGGCTGATCCGCATATGCTGATGGCGTTCAACGCGGCGCCCGGGACGGTAGCGCCTGCCGAACAGGGACCGTACGGCATCTACGCCCAATCGCTGGCCGAGATGATCCGGACCGGTGGATTGCCGCTGCCGGAGGTCTTCAATCGCGTCCGGCTTCGCGTCAACGAAGCCAGCAAGGGCGCCCAGGTGCCCTGGGACAGCCAGAAGGTCGACGCTAGCTTCACGTTCTTTGAGCGCTCACCGGATGCGCCCGCCCCGGCGCCGCCGGATCAGGTCGCCGCCATCCGCAGCAAACCGATCCGTGATCTCGGCGCGCAGGACGCTTACGCCGCGGCGCTGGAGCGGGACACGCTGCCGGCCTATGAGGATTTTCTCGCCGCCTATCCCGACGATCCCATGGCAAAGCGGGTGAGGGCGATCGTGGCAGCGCGGCGCGAAGCGATCACCTGGCGCCGCACCTACCGTGCCGACACCCCGAACGCTTATTGGTCGTATCTGCAACGTTACCCGCGTGGGCCTCATGCGGCCGACGCGCGCCGCCGGCTGGTCATTCTCACTGCGCCGGTCGAGCCGCCGCCGACATTCGATGTGATCGATTACGACGTGCCGCCGCCGCCGCCGGATGAGATCATCTATGTCGATCGTCCCGTGCTGGTGTTCAGCGATCCCGAGTTCGATTTTGTCCCGCCGCCACCGGCGCCGGTCTACTACCTGCCGCCGCCGCCGGATGATTTCGTGGTGCTGGAGCCGCCGCCGCCGCCGATCGGGCTGTTCATCCTGCCGCAGCCGATCTTTGTGCCGATACCGGTCTATGTGAGGCCGCCGCGCTATGTCGCGCCGCCGCCGAACAACATCATCTTTGCCAACATCCACAACCGGACCGTGATCAACAACGTCATCAACAGGCCGCAGCCCGCTTTGCCTGCGGCGGGACTTGGCGACAGGGGACGTCCCGGCTCCCCGGCGGCGAGGGTGGTTGCGCCGGCCCAGGTTGGTGGCGCCACACCGACGCTGCCGCCTGCCGTGGCGCAGCGGGCCACCCTGATCCAGCAGGGCAAAGCGCCGGTGCCGCCAAGCGCCGCGATCAATCCTGCCGTGAGGACCGGTCTGCCCGGCGCTCCGGCTGGGCAGACCGGACGGCCGGGCGCGGTGCAGCCGGCGAACACACCAGCCGCGCTGCCGCCGACACAGCCCCTGCCGAGGACCAACGCCCTGCCGGTTCCGGGCGCCAGGGGCGCGCCAGCCGCGCCGCCAAGCGCCGCCGTCAATCCGAACGCAAGGCCAGCGCCGGGTGCGTTGCGCCCGGGAACAGCGGCGCCCACCGCACCCGGCGCGGTTGGCGCACGGCCAGCCGTTGGCGCGACGGCTCCCGCGGCTCCGGCAGGCCGGCAGCCCGCGGTTGCGCCGCCGCCCAGTGCCGCCGCGCCATCAAGGCCGGCGGCTGCGGTTGCGCCAAAACCTCAATTGCAGCCTGAGCTGCGGCGTGGCGCGCCACCGTCTGCAGTGAATGTGGCAAGGCCTCCGCCACCGCCGGCAGGGCGAATAGCTCCGGCATCGCCCCCGCCCAGGATGGCCGCGCCGCCGCCACCGGCGAGGATGGCCGCACCGTCGCCTCCACCCAGGATGGCTGCGCCGGCCCCGCCGCCGCGTATGGCCGCGCCGCCATCGCCGCCGCCGCGGATGGCCGCGCCGCCGGCCCCGCCGCCGCGGATGGCCGCACCGCCGGCCCCACCGCCGCGGATGGCCGCACCCCCACCACCGCCGCCGCGGATGGCGGCGCCGCCACCGCCGCCGCCGAGGATGGCCGCACCACCCCCGGCACCCGCGCGGATGGCCGCACCACCGCCGATGGCTGCACCGCGTCCGGCGCCGGCGATGGCTGCACCGCGCCCGGCTCCGGCTGCTCCGGCGGCCGCGGCCAGGGGGTGCCTGCCGGGGCGATGCTGATTGTTAGCCGGCCAGATCCCCCCGGGTCTGGCCGGAGCGGCCCTAAAACGCTGATCTGGAAGACCGAAAAACCGGCCGTATTTCCTTGCTTCCGGCTGGAATCCGGCTATATAGCGCGCCATCTCACACGGAAACATGGCTCTCAAAGGCCGTCCGGTGGCAACCGGGCCAGTCAGGCTCGTTTGCTCACACGTTTCCGGAGGAACCAACCGGAGAACTATTACTATGGCGCTACCCGATTTTTCCATGCGTCAGCTCTTGGAAGCTGGCGTCCACTTTGGCCACCAATCGCACCGCTGGAATCCGAAGATGGCGGATTACATTTTCGGTGCCCGCAACAACATCCACATCATCGACCTCGCCCAGACCGTGCCGATGCTGCATCGCGCGCTGCAGGCGGTCTCCGACACGGTTGCCAAGGGCGGCCGCATCCTGTTCGTCGGCACCAAGCGCCAGGCGCAGGACGGCGTTGCCGAGGCGGCCAAGCGCTCGGCGCAGTATTTCGTCAATTCGCGCTGGCTCGGCGGCACGCTGACCAACTGGAAGACGATTTCGGGCTCGATCAAGCGCCTGCGTCACCTCGATGAGGTGCTGTCGTCCGGCGAAGCCAACTCCTACACCAAGAAGGAGCGGCTGACGCTGCAGCGCGAGCGCGACAAGCTCGACCGCTCGCTCGGCGGTATCAAGGACATGGGCGGTCTTCCCGACATGATCTTCGTGATCGACACCAACAAGGAAGACATCGCGATCCAGGAAGCGCAGCGGCTCAACATTCCCGTTGCAGCGATCGTCGACACCAACTCCGACCCGAAGGGCATCACCTATGTGGTGCCGGGCAATGACGACGCCGGCCGCGCCATTTCGCTGTATTGCGACCTGATGGCGCGCGCCGCCATCGACGGCATTTCGCGAGCGCAGGGCGACTCCGGCATCGACATCGGCGCCGCCGTTCAGCCGGTCCGCGAGGAAGTTCCGGTAGTGCCCCAGCCGACCGGCTTCCAGGGACTGGCCGGTCCGCGCGGCACTGCCGACAACCTCAAGAAGCTCACCGGCGTGTCGGGTACGATCGAGAAGAAGCTCAACGACCTCGGCATCTTCCATTACTGGCAGCTTGCCGAACTCGACCACGACACCGCGCACAAGATCGGTGAAGAAGTTGGTCTTCCGAGCCGGGCCGATGCCTGGGTCGCCCAGGCCAAGACGCTGACCGCGGAAGCGGAATAATTGGTTCGCCGCGTGGCCGGGTCTTCCGGCCACCGGTCCTGCTCCCCAGATACGGCATTCCCTGTAGCTGACGACGGCACGGTGCAAAGCGCGCGCCGCGCCCGCAGCTCACAGGCAAGAAGGATATTCGACGATGGCAACGATCACTGCGGCAATGGTCAAGGAACTGCGCGAGTCGACCGGCGCAGGCATGATGGACTGCAAGGCAGCGCTCACCGAAACCGCGGGCGACATGCAGGGCGCCCAGGACTGGCTGCGCAAGAAGGGCCTCTCGAAGGCCGCCAAGAAGGCCGGCCGCGTCGCGGCGGAAGGCCTGATCGGCGCGGTCACCTCGGGCGTCAAGGGCGTCGTGGTCGAAGTCAATTCCGAAACCGATTTCGTCGCCCGCAATGAGCAGTTCCAGGGCCTCGTCAAGATGATCGCGCAGGTCGCGCTCGACGTCGGCGCCGACGTCGAAAAGATCAAGGCAGCGAAGGTCGGCAGCGTGACGGTCGAAACCGCGATTTCGGACGCGATCGCCACCATCGGCGAGAACATGACGCTGCGCCGTGCTGCTTCGCTCGAGGTCGGCAAGGGCGTGGTGTCGAGCTACATCCATGGCGCGGTGATCGATGGCGCCGGCAAGATGGGCGTGCTGGTCGCGCTTGAATCCACCGGCAAGACCGATGAACTCGCACATCTCGGACGTCAGCTTGCGATGCATGTGGCTGCGACCAATCCGCAGGCGCTGGATCCGTCCGGCCTCGACCCCGAGATCGTGAAGCGCGAAAAGGACGTGCTGGCCGACAAGTATCGCCAGCAGGGCAAGCCGGAAAACGTGATCGAGAAGATCGTCGAGTCCGGCCTGAAGACCTATTACAAGGAAGTCTGTCTGTTGGAGCAGGCGTTCATCCACGACGAAAAGGGCAAGTCGGTCGCGCAAGCCCTGAAGGAAGCCGAAGGCAAGATCGGCGCGCCGGTGAACATTGCCGGATTTGTGCGCTATGCTCTCGGCGAGGGAATCGAAAAGCAGGAATCCGATTTCGCAGCCGAGGTCGCGGCGGCCAGCGGCAAGAAGTAACCGCTGCGGTCACAGTCTTCCGGCGCAAATGCGCCGGAAGTCGCCTGCGCGGGAGAGGGAAGCGTAAGCAATGGCTGAGCCGGTCTATCGTCGCGTCGTGATCAAGCTCTCAGGCGAGTATCTCGCAGGTAGCCATTTCTTCGGCATCGACCAGCCAACCGTTGACCGCATCGCCGACGACCTGATCGCGGCCCACAAGCTCGGCGTCGAGGTGGCCGTCGTGATCGGCGGCGGCAACATCGTTCGCGGCGTGGAAGTGTCCTCGCGCGGCGTTTCGCGCCCGACCGGCGACACCATGGGCATGCTCGCCACCGTGATGAACTGCCTGGCGCTGGAAGCTGCCATCGAGCGCAAGGGGGCGCCGGCGCGGACCTTGTCGGCGTTCGTGATGCCTGAGATTTCCGAGGTCTTCACCCGCGGTGCAGCGCACAAATACCTCGCCGAGGGGCGTATCGTCCTGCTGGGTGGCGGAACCGGCAATCCGTTCTTCACCACCGATACCACGGCAGTGCTGCGGGCGGCCGAGATCGGGGCGCAGGCAGTGCTCAAAGCCACCAATGTCGACGGCGTTTACAGTGCCGACCCCAAAAAGGACCCGTCCGCCAAGCGTTTTGATCGGCTGACGCATTCGCAGGCGATCGCCGGCGACTACAAGGTGATGGACGCGACTGCATTCGCGCTTGCCCGCGAGACGTCACTGCCTATCATCGTATTCTCGATCGCCGAGCCGGGTTCGATCGGCGCGATCCTGCGCGGCACCGGCCACGGCACGGTGGTTGCCGGCTAATATGCCGGTTGCAGTTTCGAACCGCGGCTTCAAGACGCCAGCGGCTGGTTTCCAAGGAGGGGAGAGCGTTATGCCCACGCCCGGTTTTGACATCAACGAATTGAAGCGCCGCATGCAAGGCGCCACCCATGCGCTCAAGCACGAGCTGGGTGGTTTGCGGACCGGCCGCGCGGCAGCGTCCATGCTGGAGCCGGTACAGGTCGAGGCCTACGGCTCGCACATGCCGCTCAACCAGCTCGCCACCGTCAGCGTGCCCGAGCCGCGGCTGCTTTCCGTCCAGGTGTGGGACAAGTCGATGGTGAAAGCCGTGGAGAAGGCGATCGTCGATTCCAATCTCGGCCTCTCGCCCGCGACCGAAGGGCAGGTGCTGCGCCTGCGGATTCCCGAGCTTAACGAAGAACGGCGCAAGGAACTGGTGAAGGTCGCGCATAAATACGCCGAGGCCGCCAAGGTTGCTGTTCGCCACGTCCGTCGCGACGGCCTGGATATCGTCAAGAAGCTCGAGAAGAATCACGAGATCTCCGAAGACGATCAGGAGCGCTTGGCCCATGACGTGCAGAAGGCGACCGATAGTACAATTGCGGAAATAGATCAGTTGCTGGCGGCGAAGGAAAAGGAAATCCTCACCGTTTGATGACAAGGTTCACGAGTTGAGACTGGCCCTGGAATTCAGATAATGCCGAACGCCGCCGCCCCCGCCACGGAAGGACCGGATCGCTCCGTCCCGTTGCATGTGGCGATCATCATGGACGGAAATGGGCGCTGGGCAGCAGCGCGCGGCTTGCCGCGCGCCGAAGGTCACCGCCGCGGCGTCGATGCGCTGCGCCGCGTCGTTCGCGCCGCCCATGAACTCGGCGTGCTCTATCTGACGATCTTTTCGTTCAGCTCCGAAAACTGGTCGCGGCCGGCGAGCGAAATCGGCGATCTGTTCGGATTGCTCCGCCGCTTCATCCGCAACGATCTGGCGACGCTGCACCGCGATGGCGTGCGCGTGCGCGTGATCGGCGAACGAGAGGGGCTGGAGCCCGATATCTGCACGCTCTTGAACGAGGCCGAAGAACTGACGAGAGGCAACACCAAGCTCAATCTCGTGGTCGCGTTCAATTACGGATCGCGCCAGGAAATTGCCGGCGCTGCCCAACGGTTGGCGCGTGAAGTTGCGGAGGGCAAGCGCGATCCCGCCTCGATCGATGCCGATACGCTCGGCCGCTATCTCGATGCACCTGAGATTCCCGATCCCGACCTGATCATCCGCACGAGCGGCGAACAGCGGCTATCGAACTTCTTGATGTGGCAGGCGGCCTATAGCGAACTTGTGTTCGTGCCGATCCATTGGCCGGATTTCGACAAGGCCGCGCTCGAAAGCGCCATAGCCGAATATGCCAGACGGGAACGCCGCTTCGGCGGTCTGGTTGCGAAAACCGGATCGTGACCGACCCCGAGCCCTCGTCGGCGGCAGCAAGCGCGCCCGATTCACGCAATCTCGTGATGCGTATCGCCGCCGCCGCGGTGCTGATCCCGCTTGCGGTCGCCATCGCCTATGCGGGTGGCTGGCTGTGGGCCGCGCTGGTGACGCTGGCGGCCATCGGTCTGTTCGTCGAATGGCTCGCGATCGTGGGCCTCGCCGGGGCAACGCGTGTGATCGTCCCGGGCGTGGCCGCGCTTGCGCTCGGCGGGGTTTGCTTTGCGATCGGCCGGCTCGATGCCGCCCTGATCGTGCTCGGCATCGGCTTTGTCGCGGTGGTGTCGATCGCGCCGGAGCGGCGAAACTGGGCGGCAGCCGGATTTCTGTACGCGGCGGCGGCCGAAATTGCCTCGGTGCTGGTGCGTCTGGATTCCGTAAAGGGTTTTGCCGCCCTGATGTTCGTGCTGCTGATTGTGTGGGTGACCGACAGTGGCGGCTATTTCGCGGGCCGCGGTATTGGCGGACCGAAACTGTGGCCGCGCGTCAGCCCGAAAAAGACCTGGGCCGGCGCCATCGGCGGTTTTGCCGCCAGTCTGGCCGTGGCAGGCGGGTTTGCCGCCTTCGGTCTTGGTAAGATGGGACCGTTATTGCTGCTTTCGGCGGCCCTCTCGGTGGTTTCGCAGTTCGGCGACCTCTTCGAATCCGCCGTGAAGCGCCGTTTTGGCGTAAAGGACTCAAGTCACATCATTCCCGGCCATGGCGGACTAATGGACCGTCTGGACGGGTTTGTCGCAGCCGTTGTTGTGGCGGCACTTTTCGGCTTTCTGCGGGGCGGCGCCGATGGCGTCGGTCGCGGTCTTATGGTTTGGTGAAACGATGAGCGCAGTTCCATTGCGTAACAACAAGGCCGCTTTGTCGGATGCACGCACCGTCACGGTGCTGGGCGCCACAGGCTCCATCGGCGACAGCACCATGGATCTGCTGCGTGGCGCGCGCGACCGCTATCAGGTCGAGGCGCTGACCGCGAATTCCAACGTCGAAGCGCTGGCCAGGCTTGCGAAGGAATTCGGCGTACGATTCGCTGCGATCGCAGACCCCGCGCGGCTTGGCGAACTGGAGGATGCGCTGGCGGGCACGAACATCGAATGCGGCGCCGGCGAAAGCGCGATCATCGAGGCCGCCGCGCGTCCGGCCGACTGGGTGATGGCGGCGGTGAGCGGGGCGGCCGGGCTGAAGCCGGCGCTCGCTGCGGTCGACCGCGGCGCCGCCGTCGCATTAGCGAACAAGGAATGCCTGGTGTGTGCCGGCGATTTCTTCATGCAGCGCGCGGCGAAGGCCGGCGCCTGCATCCTTCCGGCGGATTCCGAACACAACGCGCTGTTTCAGGCGCTCTCTTCCGGCAATCGCGAGGAATTGGTGCGCGTGATCATCACCGCATCCGGTGGCCCGTTCCGCACCTGGGCGCCGGCCGACATTGAGCAGGCGACGCTTGAGCAGGCCTTGAAGCATCCGAACTGGAGCATGGGCCAGAAGATCACCATTGATTCGGCCTCGATGATGAACAAGGGCCTCGAAGTCATCGAAGCCTCCTATCTGTTCGCGCTCTCGGCCGACGAGATCGACGTCCTCGTGCATCCGCAGTCGATCATCCACGGCATGGTCGAATTCTCCGATCGCTCTGTGGTTGCACAGCTCGGCGCGCCTGACATGCGCATCCCGATCGCGCACTGCCTTGGATGGCCCGATCGAATCATCGGCCCGTCGGCCAGGCTGGACCTCGCAAAAATCGGCCAGCTCACGTTCGAGGCGCCGGACTTCGAGCGGTTCCCGGGCTTGCGGCTGGCCTACGAAGCGTTACGTACGGGACGTGGCGCGACCACGGTATTCAACGCCGCCAATGAGGTGGCGGTGGCGGCGTTCATCGCCGGAAAGATCAAGTTCGGGTCGATCGCGCGCCTCGTCGAAGCCACCATCAACGATTGGATTCGTGCCGGGAACCTTGCGCCTTTGAGCTCGGCGGACGACGCGATCTCCGTTGACCATAACGCGCGAAATCGAGCCGCCTCCCTATTGCCTCAAATTGCCTTAAAGGCATCCTAGAGGTTTGGGGACGGAGCCATCGGCTCTTGTCGAGGGGAACCTGATGTCAGAGTTTTTTCTAAGCAGTTTCAGTACGTTGGGCCACGGGCTCATCGGCTACATCATTCCCTTTTTGTTCGTTCTGACCATCGTCGTGTTCTTCCACGAACTCGGCCACTTCCTGGTCGCCCGCTGGGCGGGCGTGAAGGTGTTGACGTTCTCGCTCGGGTTCGGGCCGGAACTTGCCGGCTTCAACGACCGTCACGGCACGCGCTGGAAGATTTCCGCGATCCCGCTAGGCGGCTACGTGAAGTTCTTCGGCGACGAATCGGAGGCCTCGACGCCCGCATCGGCCGAATCGCTCGCCCGCATGAGCGAGGAAGAGCGCGCCGGCAGTTTCCATCACAAGAAAGTCGGCGCGCGCGCAGCCATCGTGGCCGCCGGTCCGATCGCGAATTTCATTCTGGCGATCGTCATTTTCACCTGCCTCTTCACTTTCTTCGGCAAGCCGAGCACGACGGCACGCGTCGACAAGATCGAAGCCAGCAGCGCCGCCGAGCGAGCGGGCTTTCAGGTCGGCGATGTCGTCACCGCTATCGACGGCAAGAGGATCGGCAGCTTCTCGGACATGCAACGCTTCGTGAGCGTTCGCGCCGGCGAGACCATGACCTTCACCGTCAAGCGGGGTGATTCCACGCTTGAATTGAAGGGCACGCCGGAACTGCGCGAAGTGAAGGATCCGTTCGGAAACACCCAGAGGCTCGGAATTCTCGGCATTACCCGTGCGACCTCGCCGGGCGAGGTGACCACTGAGAAGGTCGATCCGGCAACCGCATTCTGGCTCGGAATCAAGGAAACCTGGTTCGTCATCGAGCAGACGCTCGCCTATATCGGTAACATTTTTACCGGCCGGGCGAGCGCGGACCAGATCGGCGGGCCGATTCGGATCGCGCAGATTTCGGGGCAGGTGGCTACCTTGGGAATCATTCCACTGCTGCATCTGGCGGCGGTGCTGTCCATTTCGATCGGGCTATTGAATTTGTTCCCGGTGCCTTTGCTCGATGGCGGTCACCTTATGTTCTACACGGCCGAGGTGCTTCGCGGGCGTCCATTGTCGGAAAAATCCCAGGAATACGGGTTCCGAGTCGGGCTGGTTTTGGTCCTGATGCTGATGGTCTTCGCCTTCTATAACGATTTCCATCAGGTGCCCTGGCTGAAGGGGCTGTTCGGGAGGTCGTAGAAGCGGCTTTTTTATGACGTTGCCCTTTGGCAACGTCTTGGAATGAAATTGGAATCGCATCGCGATGTCTGGTTTGCCCCCCTGTCGAAATTGGCTACAAGCAATGCAACTTTGGGATTCTGCCGGTTCGTAGGGGTACGAGCCGGCAGTGCAATGACGAGGGCGCGTTGCGCATGATGTT
Organism: Bradyrhizobium murdochi; assembly: GCF_000472965.1. Classification (GTDB taxonomy): domain Bacteria; phylum Pseudomonadota; class Alphaproteobacteria; order Rhizobiales; family Xanthobacteraceae; genus Bradyrhizobium; species Bradyrhizobium murdochi. Next base: position 433,111 of record NZ_AXAU01000001.1, read on the forward strand.
GGGAATGCGAGTGCGGGGGGGTCTGCTGGCCGCTCTGATCATGGTTGCCGCGCCGATGGGGGGCGCGTTGGTGTCAGTGCCGGCCACGGCGCAGACCGCGGCGTCGATCGTCGTTGAAGGGAACCGGCGTGTCGAGGTCGAGACCATCCGCTCCTATTTCAAGCCGGGCCCCGGCGGCCGCCTCGGGCAGGCCCAGATTGACGATGGCCTGAAAGCGCTGATCGAGACTGGCCTGTTCCAGGACGTGCGAATCAACCAGGTCGGCGGCCGGCTGGTCGTGACGGTCGTCGAAAACGCCGTGATCGGGCGCATCGCCTTCGAAGGCAACAAGAAGGTCAAGGACGAACAGCTTTCGGCTGAAATCCAGTCCAAGCCGCGCGGTACTTTCTCGCGCCCGATGGTTCAGTCGGACGCCCAGCGCATCGCCGAAATCTACCGGCGCTCCGGCCGTTATGACGTGCGCGTCACTCCGGAAATCATCGAGCAGCCGAACAACCGCGTCGATCTGATCTTCACGATCACCGAAGGCAGCAAAACCGGCGTCAAGTCGATCGAGTTCATCGGCAACGTCGCCTATTCGTCCTATCGCCTCAAGGACGTTATCAAGACGCGCGAATCGAACCTTCTGAGCTTCCTCGGCGGCGCCGACGTCTATGATCCCGACCGGGTCGAGGCGGACCGCGATCTGATTCGCCGCTTCTACCTCAAGAACGGTTACGCCGACGTGCAGGTGGTCGCCGCACTGACCGAGTATGACCCCGAGAAGAAGGGCTTCCTCGTCACCTTCAAGATCGATGAGGGGCAGCAATATCGCGTTGCATCCGTCGATTTCCAAACCTCCATCCCGACCCTCGATGCCGCCTCGATGCGCAGCTTTTCGCGCGTCAGCGTCGGCTCGGTTTACAATGCCGAGGCGCTGGAGAAATCCGTCGAGGAAATGCAGATCGAGGCTTCACGGCGCGGCTACGCCTTCGCCGTGGTGCGTCCGCGCGGCGATCGCAATTTCGAGCAGCACACCGTTTCGATCGTGTTCGCTGTCGACGAAGGCCCGCGAACCTATATCGAGCGCATCAACGTCCGCGGTAACACCCGTACCCGCGACTACGTGATCCGCCGCGAGTTCGACCTGTCCGAAGGTGACGCCTACAACCGCGCCCTGGTCGATCGCGCCGAGCGCCGGCTGAAGAACCTCGACTTCTTCAAGAGCGTGAAAATCCTGACCGAGCCCGGCTCGTCGACCGACCGCGTGATCCTGATCGTCGATCTCGAAGAAAAATCGACCGGCGACTTCTCGGTGTCGGGCGGCTATTCGACCACGGACGGTGCGCTGGCCGAAGTCAGTATCTCCGAGCGCAACTTCCTCGGCCGCGGCCTGTATGCGAAGGCTGCCGTGACCTACGGTCAGTACGCGCGCGGCGGCTCGCTGTCGTTCGTCGACCCCTATCTGTTCGACTATCGCGTCGCGCTCGGCCTCGACCTGTTCTACCGCGAGCAATTGGCCAACAGCTACATCGCCTATGGCACCAAGACGCTGGGCTTCAGCCCGCGGCTCGGCTTCACCTTGCGCGAAGATCTTGCGCTGCAGTTGCGCTACTCGATCTATCAGCAGGAAATCTCGCTGCCGAACGCGCTCGCGAACTGTAACAACAACTCGACGAACTCGTTGCTCGCGTTCAATCCGTCGCCGGCATATGCGAATCTGGTCGGTGCGCCCGCCGGCGGATCGATCACGGAGGGAGGCCAAACCGCCACCGACGTCTCGGGCCAGGGTTTGTGGTGCTACTTCGACGGCGAAGCTTCGCTGCCCGTCCGCAGGGAACTGCAGAGCGGCAAGGCGCTGACCTCGTCGGTTGGCTATTCGCTGAACTACAACACGCTGGACAACAACAAGAACCCGACCGACGGCTTGCTGATCGACTGGAAGCAGGACTTCGCGGGCGTTGGCGGCGACGTGAGCTACATCAAGTCGGCGATCGACGCGAAGTACTACACCCCGCTGGTCGCCGATATCGTCGGCCTGATCCACCTCCAAGGCGGTATTCTCAACCAATTCGGCGGCAGCGAGCTGCGCATGCTGGATCACTTCCAGATGGGCCCGAACCTGGTGCGCGGTTTTGCGCCGAACGGTATCGGTCCGCGCGATTTGAATCCGTTCGGTACGCGTGACGCGCTCGGCGGCACCAAGTACTGGGGCGCTTCGTTCGAATTGCAGATGCCGTTCTGGTTCCTGCCGAAGGAAGTCGGACTCAAGGGCTCGGTCTATGCCGACGCCGGCGGACTGTTCGACTACAAGGGTCCGACGTCGTGGGCAGCAACGGGCGAGGTCAATGTGCCCGGCTGCGTCCCGCCGACGCAAGCGACCGCGACGACCGCGGCCTCTCCCGGGACCTGTTTGGGATTGCAGTATGACAACGGCAATGTGGTCCGCACCTCGGTGGGTGTCGGTATCATCTGGGCCTCGCCCTTCGGTCCGCTGCGCTTCGACTATGCGGTTCCGCTTACGAAGGGCCAGTTTGACCGCGTGCAGGAATTCAAGTTTGGCGGTGGCACATCGTTCTGAGGTGTATTGAAGCGAAATGGGCTAAGGTCCACGTGACGAGTACACCAAGGAGTAAGGGGAGGGTTCGGCTTCGCGTCTTCGAAGCCGGCTCTCCGGTGTGAATAGCGGCCGGACTGCGACGGGTGAAATGGCGCAGCCGATATTCTTCAAGCAACCTCCTTCCTCAACGCTGGCCGAGCTGGCCGCGTTGACAGGAGCGGTATTGGTCGACCCTGCGCGGGGCGATCATGTGATCAGGGGCCTCGCTTCGCTCGACGAAGCCGGCCCGATGCATCTAGCGTTCTTCGACAATCTCAAATACGCCGATCAGCTCAAGGCGACCAATGCCGGCGCTTGTCTGATCAGCCCGCGTTTCGAGGCCCAGGTGCCCGCCCATGTGGCGGTGCTGCGGGCGACCCAGCCGTTCCGCGCCTTCGTCAAGCTGGCGCGCGAGTGGCACGCCGATGCGCTCCGCCCGCAATCCTGGTTCGACAATGACGGCATCGCGCCATCGGCGATCATCGATCCGTCCGCCCATCTCGAGGACGGCGTCATCGTCGATCCGCTCGCGGTGATCGGCCCACGGGTCGAGATCGGCACTGGCACCGTAATCGGTGCCGGCGCGGTGATCGGCGCCGACGTCAAAATCGGCCGCGACTGCAATGTCGGCGCGCGCAGCGCGATCCAGTTCGCCCTGATCGGCAACAACGTGCTGATCCACCCCGCCTGCAGTATCGGACAGGACGGTTACGGCTTCATTTTCTTCGGCCCCGAGGGCCATTTGAAGGTGCCCCAGACCGGCCGCGTCCTGATCCAGAACGACGTCGAGATCGGCGCCGGCACCTGCATCGACCGCGGCAGCCTGCGGGATACGGTAATCGGTGAGGGCACCAAAATCGACAATCAGGTCCAGATCGGCCACAATGTAACCATCGGCAGGCACTGCCTGCTCGCGGCCCAGATCGGGCTCGCGGGCAGCCTGACGATCGGCGACAACGTCGCGCTGGGTGCCAAGGTGGGCATCAACAACCACCTCAAGATCGGCGATGGCGCGCAGGTGACGGCGATGAGCGCGGTCAAGGACGATATCCCACCCAACGGTCGCTGGGGCGGCCATTTTGCCAAACCGACCAAGCAGTGGTTCAGGGAGATTGTTGCAGTAGAGCGGCTGGTGCAGGGTAGCACCGTCGATCCGAAAGGCGAAGGGCGCGAGTGATGGAGGAGGCACCGGTCAGGTTTGAGCTCGTGGATATCAACGAGATCCTCAAGACGCTCCCGCACCGTTATCCAATGCTGCTGATCGATCGGGTGATCAAGATCCGGACTGATTACAGCGGCATCGGCATCAAGAACGTTACCTTCAACGAGCCGCCGTTTCTCGGCCATTTCCCCGAACGTCCGGTCTATCCCGGCGTGATGATGATCGAGGCCATGGCGCAGACCGCCGGCGTGATCGGCATCAAGTCGGTCGAAGGCACCGAGAAGCCGCGCGCGGTTTATTTCCTCACCATCGACAAGTGCAAATTCCGCAAGCCGGTGATGCCCGGCGACACCATCGAGTACCACATGCGCTCGATCGGCCGCCGCAAGGCGATGTGGTGGTTTCACGGCGACGCCAAGGTAAATGGCGCGGTGGTCGCGGAAGCCGACGTCGGCGCGATGCTGACGGATTGAGCCGGACTGGATTTGTCCGTCACACAACTGACGTCTTGCTGATGTCTTTGTACAATCCTTGGTAGTGGCGCCCATTTTCGAGGTCGATTGACGAAATTTGCGGATTAGACCTGGCTTGGGTCCACGTTTTTTAACGGAGGCGTCCTTGAACAAGTTTGCGTCCATCATTTCGTGTTTGGTCATTTTTCTGCTGATGCCGCCGCAAGGTTACGCGGCAGATCTCAATGGTCTTGTCGCGTCCCTCAAGGGTGGCGGCTACGTCATCGTGTTTCGACACGGCGCCACCGACGATAGCCAGAAGGACATTTACCCCTTCAAATTCGACGACATGAGTGCACAGCGCCAACTGAGCGAGAAGGGCCGCACGCTGGCGCGCGAGCTTGGAGCTGCACTCGCGAAACTTGGCATACCAATCGGCGAGGTCTACACCAGCCAGCTAAACCGCGCGGTCGAGACCGGCAAGCTGCTCAGCGGCAAGGACGTTTCTCCCGTCGACGCCCTGACCGACAGCGGCGCGGGCAGTGCGTCGGCGATGGCGAATCCCGATGGCAAGAACGCCAAAATTGGGCGCGCTGTCCGCGATCTCGTCAATGCGCCTCTGAAAGCCGGCGTCAATAATGTGGTGGTGACACACAAGACCAACGTTGCCGATGCCTTCGGAAAGGAATTTGGCGATATCCGCGAAGGCGAGGCGCTCGTCTACAAGACCAGTAGCTCAGGCCCGGCCGTCCTGGTCACGCGCGTGCAACCTGGCGAATGGATTGCTCAGACCGGCAGTTAGAGCCTTTTCGGTTCTGATTGAATCAGAACCGGGCTTTAGATTCTTGTTTTGACGCGTTTTCTTGACGCGAGAACCGGTGTCCATCCCCGGACAAAGTCCGGGGAAGGCTTTCGCTGGAAAACACTCCGGCAGGACACCGTTCGACCGTGCATCAACCTTGGGGCGATCGGTCCAGCCCAATTGTGACGTGTTGAGGGAACTTCAGCCGGCCAGCAGCTTTATAGATGCTGTGGGGAATCTGTTGCCGGATGGCCGCATGAAGTTTCTCTGGGTCGGAGTTGCACTGTTAGTTCTCGGCGGACATGCCGTGGCCCGCGATGACGGTCGCTACGCCAAATCTCCGCTCAAGTCGTGGTTCGACAGCCTCAGGAGCGGAAAGGGGCCATGTTGCTCCGACGCCGATGGCTCTGTTGTCGCCGATGTCGATTGGGAATCCAAGGACGGCCATTACCGCGTGCGGCTCGAGGGCCAATGGATCGACGTCCCCGACGATGCCGTGATTACCGAGCCCAATCGCGCAGGCCGAACCATGGTGTGGCCGATGAAGGACTCGCTCGGGATTACGATCCGCTGCTTCCTGCCCGGCAGCATGACATAGCGACGGCTTGTCTCGGCCTTTGGGGTGTGGAAATGGGCGGCAGCGGATGGATGTTGCAGGCCTTGCGCGCTCGACACATGACGTAATCATACGTCACTAGACAGCATTGAAATGCCGCGCTAACCACCGGAAAACGCGAGATATTCGCGCGCAATCGATGGGCTGGGCTGCTTGATGGGTATGATCGATCCAACCGCGCGGGTTGAGGATGGCGCTGTGATCGGAGAGGGGACAACAATCGGTCCCTATTGCATCATCGGGCCGAACGTCACCATAGGCGCGAACTGCAAGTTGATCGCGCATGTGAACGTGGCGGGGCATACGACCATCGCCGATGGCTGTGTTATTTACCCGTTTGCTGCATTGGGAGGTCCGCCGCAGGACCTCAGCTATCGCGGTGAACGGACCCGGCTCGAGGTCGGCGAAGGATGCACCATCCGCGAAGGCGTAACGATGAATATCGGAACGAAGAAGGGCGGCGGCCTCACGCGGGTGGGCGCACGCGGTTACTTCATGAACAACAGCCACGTCGGCCATGATTGCGTCGTGGGGAGCGACGTTATCTTCGCGACGTCTGCGACGCTGGGCGGTCATTGCGAGATTGGCGATTTCGTCTACATCGGCGGGCTGTCTGCCGTGCATCAGTTCACGCGGATCGGGCCGCAAGTGATGGTCGGTGGCGTCTGCGGCGTGCGCGGCGACATCATTCCGTTCGGTCTCGCCAATGGACAGTATGCCAGCCTCGAAGGGCTGAACATCATCGGCATGAAGCGCCGCAAATTCACCAGGGAGCGGCTTGTCAAGGTGCGCTCGTTCTACCAAAAGCTGTTTCACGGGCCCGGTATTTTTGCCGAGCGGCTGAACGCGGTGCAACCGATGGCTGGAGAGGATCCGGCGATCGCGGAAATCCTCGCCTTCATCGGCGACGGTAAACTTCGTCCGCTCTGCCTTCCCGCCGGCGACGGCAACAAGCCTTGATGACGGGATCGCCGCAACCATGATCTCAGCGGCTTCCGATATTTCATCGCCCGTCGGTGTCATCGCAGGCGGCGGCGCGATGCCGTTCGCGGTGGCGGATTCGCTTGCCGCGCGGGGATTGGCGCCAGTGCTGTTTGCGCTGCGCGGCGCCTGCGATCCGGATCGCGTCGGCCGCTTCCGCCATCACTGGATCTCGGTCGGACAACTCGGCCGCGCCACAAAGCTGTTCCGCAGCGAGGGCTGCCGCGACCTGATCTTCATCGGCACGTTGCTGCGGCCTGCGCTGTCGGAAATCAGGCTGGACTGGGGAACGATCCGCGTCATCGGCCGCGTCTGGGCGGCGTTTCGCGGCGGCGACGATCATTTGTTGTCGGGGATCGGCCGCATCCTCGAACAGGACGGTTTCCGGATGGTCGGTATCAGGGATGTCGCCCCCGACGTCCTTATGCCGGCGGGAAACATTGCCCGTGCCACGCCGGATGCCGCCGCCGCCGCCGATATTGCCAAGGGGCGGGAGGTGCTTGGCGCGCTTGGCCCGTTCGACATCGGCCAGGCCGTGGTCGTGATCGACGGGCACGTGGTTGCGGTGGAGGATATCGAGGGCACCGACGGACTGCTGGCGCGCGTGGCGAGGCTGCGTGAGGCGGGGCGCATTCGCGCCAAGTCCGGCCGCGGCGTGCTGGTGAAGGCACCGAAGAGCGGGCAGGATTTGCGCTTCGACCTGCCGGCCGTGGGCGCAAAAACCATCGAAGGCGCAGCCAGCGCCGGACTCGCCGGCATTGCCGTGATCGCCGGCCATACCATTGCCGCGGATTCGCAAGCCATGATCGAGGCCGCTGATAATGCCGGCTTGTTCATCCAGGGCTTGCCCGCGTGACGCCGGCTCGCGCGACCGCCGGGATGGAGCGGAGGATATTTCTGATCGCGACGGAAGAATCCGGCGATCGCCTCGGCGCCAGCTTGATGAAGGTGCTGCGCCAGCGCCTTGGCGATGCGGTACAGTTCGAGGGCGTCGGCGGCCGCGCAATGGCGCGCGAAGGCCTGGAGTCGCTGTTTCCGATTGAAGAACTCTCGATCATCGGGCTGGCGGCAGTCGTCAAGGAATTGCCGAAGATCCTCGGGCTGATCAAGGAAACGGCCATCGTGGTGACGGAGGCATCGCCCGATATTCTCGTCATCATCGACAGCCCCGACTTTACCCATCGCGTCGCCAGGCGTGTGCGCGCCAAGGATCCCAAGATTCCGATCGTCGATTATGTGTCGCCCTCGGTATGGGCGTGGCGACCCGGTCGGGCGCGCGCGATGCTGAAATATGTCGATCACGTGCTGGCGCTGCTGCCGTTCGAGCCGGAGGCCTATCGCAGGCTGCACGGCCCTCCCTGTACCTATGTCGGTCACCCCCTGACCGAGCAACTGGCCTCGCTGCGGCCGAATGCCGATGAGAGCAGGCGACGGGCGGAGTCGCCGCCGGTGCTGTTGGTGCTGCCGGGAAGCCGACGCAACGAAATTCGTCACCACATGGCGGTATTCGGCCAGGCGGTGGGGCTGCTGCAGGAGCAGGGCGTAGCGTTCGAGCTCATGCTGCCTACCATGCCGCATCTGCAGGAAGCGGTCGTCGATGCGGTGAAGGGCTGGCCGGTCCAGCCCCAGGTCGTGATCGGCGAGCAGGACAAACGGGCGGCCTTTCGGATCGCCCATGCGGCGCTGGCCAAATCCGGTACGGTGACGCTCGAACTGGCACTGGCCGGTGTGCCGATGGTGACGGGCTACCGGGTCGGCGCCATCGAAGCTTGGATCTTGCGGCGCGCGATCAAGGTGAACTCGGTGATACTGGCCAATCTCGTGATCGGCGAGAACGTCATTCCCGAACTCCTGCAGGAAGACTGTACTCCAGAAAAGCTCGCAGCAGCGCTGCGTGATGTGTTGAGCGACAGCGACCTGCGTCGAAAGCAACTCGAGGCCTTCGGCAAGATCGACGGCATCATGTCGACCGGCAACCAGCCGCCCAGCGTGCGCGCCGCGGACATCGTGCTGGCGACGATGCATCAGGCGCGGCGGGGGTAGGAATGTAGGATGGGTGGAGCGAAGCGATACCCATCAATCGCGGCATACACTGGCGATGGGTATCGCTGCGCTCCACCCATCCTACGAAAAAGCAAAAAGCCGGACGCGATGATCGCATCCGGCTTTCATCATGTCTTGCAAGCGACGTCGGTTACTTCCGCTTGTCCATCGCCACGTAGTCGCGGCGGGCGACGCCGGTATAGAGCTGGCGCGGACGGCCGATCTTCTGCTGCGGATCCTCGATCATCTCGCTCCATTGGCTGATCCAGCCGACGGTGCGGGCGACCGCGAACAGCACGGTGAACATCGAGGTCGGGAATCCCATCGCCTTCAGCGTGATGCCCGAATAGAAGTCGACGTTCGGGTAGAGCTTGCGGTCGATGAAGTACTGATCGTTGAGCGCGATCTTTTCCAATTCCAGCGCCACCTTCAGCATCGGGTCGTCGCCATGGCCGGTCTCGGCCAGCACGGCGTGACACATCTTCTGCATGATCTTGGCGCGCGGATCGTAGTTCTTGTAGACGCGGTGGCCAAAGCCCATCAGGCGGACTTCTGAGTTCTTGTCCTTCACCTTCGCGATGAATTCCGGAATCTTGTCGACGGAACCAATCTCCGCGAGCATCGCCAGCGCCGCTTCGTTGGCGCCGCCATGCGCCGGGCCCCACAGGCAGGCGATGCCGGCCGCGATACAGGCGAACGGGTTGGCGCCGGACGAGCCGGCGATGCGCACCGTCGAGGTCGAGGCGTTCTGCTCGTGGTCGGCGTGCAGGATGAAGATCTTGTCGAGCGCGTCAGCCAGCACCGGATTGATCTTGTAGTCCTCGCACGGCACCGCGAAGCACATGTGCAGGAAGTTCTCGGCAAAGGAGAGCGAGTTCTTCGGATACATGAAGGGCTGGCCGACGGTGTATTTGTAGGCCATCGCGGCCAGCGTCGGCACCTTCGCGATCATCCGCATCGACGCGATCATGCGCTGCTTCGGATCGTTGATATCCGTCGAGTCGTGATAGAACGCAGCCAGCGCGCCGACGGCGGCGACCATGATCGCCATCGGATGGGCGTCACGGCGAAAACCCTGGAAGAAGCGGGCCATCTGCTCGTGAACCATGGTGTGATGGATCACGCGGTAGTCGAAGTCCTGCTTCTGAGCGGCGGTCGGAAGTTCCCCGTACAGCAGCAGGTAGCAGGTCTCGAGGAAGTCGCCCTTTTCGGCGAGCTGCTCAATCGGGTAGCCACGGTATTCCAGCACGCCGGCGTCGCCGTCGATATAGGTGATCTTCGACTGGCAGCTTCCGGTGGAGGTGAAACCGGGGTCGTAGGTGAACATCCCGGCCTGGGCGTAGAGCTTGGCGATGTCGATAACATCTGGCCCCACCGTGCCGCTGAGGATCGGGAAATCGTAGGTCTTGTTGCCTACCGTGAGCGTTGCAGTCTTGTTGCTGGATTTTGCGTCCATCGTGAAGTCCCCGATGAAATCGTTGCGAAAACCGCGCCTGACCCTGGTGCCATTTCCGGGGCACAAGCAAGGAGGCCGGCTTGTCTGGAAGCGGCGGCAAATGGGTTAGCTTATTGCCCTGTGCACTGCAAGATGGCCGGAAACCCGCATAAGGTAGGGGCTTCAGCCGGCCGCCTGATCAGCTAGCCGACCCAGGCATTCCTCCCGCCCCAGCACTGCCAAAACGTCGAAAATGCCAGGCGAAGTCGTCCGCCCGGTCAGCGCCACCCGGAGCGGTTGGGCGACGGCGCCGAGCTTGAGGCTGTTCTGCTCCGCGAAATTCCGCATGGCGGATTCGGTGGTTTCGGCGCGCCAGTCGGTCACGGTTTCCAGCGCGGTGCGGAGTTGGCCGATCAGCGTCCGGGTTTCCGGCGTCAGCAGAGCCAAGGCCTTCGGTTCGATCTGGAGCGGGCGGTCGGCAAAGATGAAGTAGGCGCCCGAGATAAGCTCGATCAAGGTCTTGGCGCGTTCTTTCAAGCTCGGCATCGCGCGCAGCAATTGTGCGCGGGTGGTGTCGTTGAGTTTTGCCTTCAGATCGGCGCCGTCGGGGACATAGTCCAAGACGCTCTCGAACTGGGATACCAGCGCGCCGTCATCGGCGTTGCGGATGTAGTGGCCGTTGAGGTTTTCCAGCTTGGCAAAATCGAAGCGTGCAGCAGACCGCCCGATCGCCGGCAGGTCGAACGCGTCGATCATTTCCTGCGTCGAGAAAATCTCCTGGTCGCCATGGCTCCAGCCGAGCCGGACCAGGTAATTGCGCAGCGCCTCCGGCAGATATCCCATGGCGCGGTAGGCATCGACACCGAGCGCACCATGCCGCTTCGACAGTTTTGAACCATCGGGCCCGTGGATCAGCGGGATATGGGACATGTTCGGGATGTCCCATCCAAGCGCATCGTAGATCTGCTTCTGGCGTGCGGCGTTGATCAGATGGTCATCGCCGCGGATGACATGGGTCACGCCCATGTCATGGTCGTCGACCACGACAGCCAGCATGTAGGTCGGATTGCCGTCGCCACGCAGCAGCACGAGGTCGTCGAGGTTTTCGTTCTGCCAGACCACGCGCCCCTGCACCTGATCCTCGATCACGGTCTCGCCGGTCTGCGGGGCCTTCAGGCGAATGGTCGGCTTCATGCCGGCGGGCGCGTCTCCCGGGTCACGATCCCGCCACATCCCGTCATAGAGGCGGGTGCGGCCCTCCGCGCGCGCCTTCTCGCGCATCGCGGTCAGCTCCTCCGCGGTGGCGTAGCAACGGTACGCCTGGCCGCTGGCGAGCAGTTGCTCGGCCACTTCGCGATGACGGGCGGCGCGGCTGAACTGATGAATGACATCGCCGTCCCAATCGAGCTCGAGCCATTTCAGCCCATCCAGGATGGCGGCAATGGCGGCTTCCGTGGAGCGCTCGCGGTCGGTGTCCTCGATCCGCAGCAGCATCTTGCCGCCGCGCTTCTTGGCATAGAGCCAGTTGAACAGCGCGGTCCGGGCGCCTCCGATATGGAGGAAGCCGGTGGGCGAAGGGGCGAAGCGTGTGACGACGGAATCGGTCATTACCAAGCACGTGAGCGGTGAACGGCGGTGGTGTATAGCAGGAACGGTTCATAACTAAAGCCCGGGCCGGTGGCAAAGTGGGCTTGGCTCACAGGGGCGAATTTGGCAGAAGGTTCGCCAATCCCTAACAGGAACTCAGGATGACCACAGAACCGGTAACGGCAGAGGCGGGGCGCGATTTCATCCGCGACATCGTCCAGGCCGATCTCTCTTCCGACAAGCACAGCCGGATCGTGACCCGATTTCCGCCGGAGCCGAACGGCTATCTGCATATCGGCCATGCCAAGTCGATTGCCCTCAATTTCGGCATCGCGCAGGAGTTCGGAGGCAAGTGTCATCTGCGCTTCGACGACACCAACCCGACCAAGGAAGAGCAGGAATATATCGATTCCATCCAGGCCGACGTGCATTGGCTCGGCTACGACTGGGGAACTGATCTCTACTACGCCTCCGACTATTTCGATCGTCTGTATGACTGGGCGGAGGGCCTGATCAAGGCGGGCGATGCCTATGTCGACGACCAGTCGCAGGAGGAAATCCGTATCAACCGCGGCACGCTGACGGAACCCGGCAAGAACTCGCCGTTTCGTGATCGCACCGTGGAGGAAAACCTCGACCTCTTCAGACGCATGAAGGCCGGCGAGTTTCCGAATGGCAGCCGCGTGCTGCGCGCCAAGATCGACATGGCGGCCGGCAACATCAACCTGCGCGACCCCGTACTCTACCGCATTCTCCATGCCGAGCATCCGCGCACCGGCACCAAATGGTCGATCTATCCGAGCTACGACTACGCGCACGGCCAGTCGGACGCCATCGAAGGCATCACGCATTCGATCTGCACGCTGGAATTCGAGGACCACCGGCCGCTCTATGATTGGTTGCTGGACAAGCTGCCGGTGCCGTCAAAGCCGCGCCAGTACGAATTCGCCCGCCTCAACCTGACCTATACGCTGCTGTCGAAGCGCGTGCTGACGCAGCTCGTGCGCGACGGTCATGTGTCGGGCTGGGACGACCCGCGCATGCCGACGATTGCAGGCCTAAAGCGTCGCGGCGTGCCGCCGGCCGCGGTGCGCGAATTCGTCAAGCGCATCGGGGTGGCGAAAGCCAACAGTGTGGTCGATGTCGGCATGCTGGAATTCTGCATTCGCGAGCACCTCAATAAGACGGCGCAGCGGCGGATGGCGGTGCTGCGGCCGCTGAAAGTCGTCATCGAGAATTATCCGGAAGGGCAGACGGAAGAGCTCGAGGCCGTCAACCATCCCGACGATCCGGCCGCGGGCACGCGCAAAATCTCGTTCGGGCGCGAGCTCTATGTCGAGCGCGACGATTTCATGGAGAACCCGCCGAAGAAATTCTTCCGCCTCTCGCCGGGCAATGAGGTGCGGCTGCGCTACGCCTATTTCGTGAAATGCACCGGTGTCATCAAGAACGATGCGGGCGAAGTGGTCGAGCTCCGCTGCACCTACGATCCCGCCACCAAGGGCGGCAACGCCCCTGATGGCCGCAAGGTAAAGGCCACGATGCACTGGCTGTCGGCCAAGGATTCGGTGCCGGCGGAAATCCGCGTATACAACCAGCTCTTCGCGAACCCGAGCCCGAGTGCTGCGAATTTCGCCGCCGATCTCAACCCGGAATCGCTGGAGGTGTTGCCTGACGCGCGGATCGAGCCATCGGTCGCCTCAGACAATTCGGGCGAGGTGATGCAGTTCGAGCGGCAGGGCTATTTCGTGCGCGACAAGGATTCGGCGCCTGGCAAGCCGGTATTCAATCGCACCATCGGCCTGCGCGACACCTTTGCGAAGGAAGTCGGCGGGAAGGGGTGAGGCGATGAGCAACGAGGCCGAGAGCATCGTAGCCGGGATCATTGAGAAGTGGTCCGCCCACTTCACCTGGCTGGATGCCGACGCTCTCGCCTCGCTCTACTCGAAGGGCGCCTTCTTCTTCGGCTCAAACCCGACGCTCTATCGCGGCAGGGAAGGGGTCGCGGCCTATTTCAACGGTCTGCCCCGATGGCGGTCGCCGACGGTTGAGTTTGCCGATGTTAAGACCGCGCTGGTTGGCCCTGGCCTGATCAACATGGTCGGTACCGCGTCATTCTTCGTGAACCAGGGCGAGTCGCAGCTCTCGGTCAAGATAAGCTGGGTTATCGTTCGAGAAGACGATGACTGGAAAATCGTCAGCCATCACGTTTCATCGAGGACGCCGCTGATCAATCAGGTTCGCTAGGAAGAGGAAGGCGGTCGTGCGGGATCGCAAATGCGCTGCAAGAGCAAGGACAACTGTCGGGTTTCGATCCACTAGCCTGGCCTGGCACCTGACCCAACGATGAGCTCGAGCTCGGACTCGAAGCGGCCGCTGGTTTCAAACTGCTTCAGGCACTGATGAACCTCGCTCCAAGCCTTGGATTTTTCCGCCTCGCTGAGGTCCGCCACGACCGCGCGGTATGCCCCGGCGGCTTCCCGCATCAACTGCAGAGCGTCGGATGCGTTTGGCAGCCTTAGTCGTGTCCGCACCGTTCTCATTTTCACATCTGCAAAGCCGCTGTCCTTCATCACGCGTTCCAATATGCCATCCCCTCCCAATGCGAAGATGCCGGGCTGCCCAGGTGCGGGAGGGGACTTGCCGGCATTGCGCAGAAGGATGGCCATCGGCTGCGCCATGAAGGGATTATTGGCCGGCGTCGTAAAGACCAGTGCCGCGAAACGCGCGCCAGGCTTCAGTACACGTCGGACAGCCTCCAACGCCTTGGGCGGCGATGGGAAAAGCATCAATCCCAACCGGCAAATCGAGGCGTCGAACGGCGGCTGCGCGTCATTCAGTTCGTCCGCCGCACATTCAAGAGTTTCGATATTCTGAAGACCTGCGCGAGCAGCATTTCGGCGCACGTTATCCAGCATGGTGCCCGAAATATCACTGGCTATCACCTTGCCGTTCGGGCCTACGCGCGTCGCCGCCTGGATGCTCTGGCTTCCGGCACCGCAGGCAAGATCCAGAATTCGCATCCCGGGTCGGATACCGGCCATGTCGATCAGCGCGTCGGTTGCGCTGGAAAGACTCTCAGCGAATACGTGCTCCCACTTCGCCCAGCCAGGCGCTGCTGATTCCCACGTTCTGCGAAGCTCGGATTTCAATGAATCGTCGGTCATCGACAGTCTCCCGGAGCTGGCTCAGCGAATGTAGACATCGCTAGCTAATGCGGGCGCTGGGTCTAGATGTCGTAATACAAATGGAACTCGTATGGATGAGGGCGCAGCCGGATTGGATCGACCTCTTTCTTCCGCTTGTAATCGAGCCAGGTCTCGATCACGTCGCCGGTGAACACGTCGTTACGGAGCAGGAAGGCGTGATCGCGCTCGAGCGCGTCAAGCGCCTGATCCAGCGACCCTGGTGTCGACCTCACGTTCTTCGCCTCGGCGGGCGGCAGGTCATAAAGGTTCTTGTCGATCGGGCTGCCTGGATCGATCCGGCTGGTGATGCCGTCGAGACCGGCCATCAGCATCGCGGCAAAGGCCAGATAGGGATTGCAGGAGGGATCCGGCGAGCGAAATTCAACCCGCTTTGCCCGCGGGTTCGGCGAATACATTGGAATCCGGCAGCAGGCTGAGCGATTGCGCTGGGAATAGACCAGATTTATCGGAGCCTCATAGCCGGGCACCAGACGCCGATAGGAGTTCGTGGTGGGGGCGCAAAGCGCACACAACGCCCAGGCGTGGGTCAACAGGCCGCCGATGTAGTAGCGGCCGAGCTGACTCAACTCGGCATAGTCGCTCTTGTCGTAGAACAGGTTGGTCTCGCCTTTCCACAGGGACTGGTGAACGTGCATTCCCGAGGCGTTGTCCTCGAACAGCGGCTTCGGCATGAACGTCGCGGTCTTGCCGTGCTCGCGGGCAGTGTTCTTCACCACGTATTTGTAGATCATCAGATTGTCCGCCATGCGCGTGAGCGTAGTGAAGCGCATGTCGATCTCGTTCTGGCCGCCGGTCGCGACTTCATGGTGATGGGCTTCGATCTGGATGCCCAGCTGTTCCATCGTCAGCACCATTTCGGTGCGGAGAGCCTGCATGCTATCGGTCGGGGGAACGGGAAAATATCCTTCCTTGGGGCGCGGCTTGTGGCCCAGATTCGGCTCTTCCTCCGCGCCGGTATTCCAGCTGCCTTCACTGGAATCGATTTCGTGGAAGGCATGATTGATGCCCTGTCCGTAGCGCACCTCGTCGAACACAAAGAACTCCGCCTCCGGGCCGAAGTAACTCGTATCGGCGAGGCCGGTGCCCTTCAGGTTGGCTTCGGCCTTCTGGGCGATGTAACGGGCGTCACGGCTATAGGGTTGACCGGTCACGGGGTCCCTGATGTTGCAGATCAGGACCAGGGTCGACACAGGGGAATACGGGTCGAGAAAGGCCGTGGCTGGGTCCGGCACGACCAGCATGTCGCTTTCCTGAATTTCCTGAAATCCGCGGATGGATGAGCCATCGAATCCAATGCCTTCGCTGAGAGCATCGATACTCGCTGCACCCGGCGGGACGGAAAAATGCTGCCACACCCCGGGCAAGTCGGTAAAGCGCAGATCGATCATCTGCACCTTCTCGTCTTTGATCGCCTTCACGAGATCTTCGGCTGTCGCACACTTCGGAAACATGGCTTCAACTCCTGGAGAGCCGCATCTTGGACGTTGCAATGCCATCAGCCGTGGCGAAGCGACTTGCGACGGCTCCTGGCCCATGTTCTGCGTTGCCGCGCCGGCAGCCTTAGCTTTGGTGGGGACCACGCATCATCTTCATCGCGTCTTCGATATGCCGCCAGGTTCTGGCCAGTTCGACCTCGCCTTTTGCCTCGAGTTCGATGGCATTCTGGGCGGCTTCCGCAATGGCCTTGGGGCCATGTGCTTCCAGTAACTGCCGCGCATAGTCGTGGATTTCGGTTTCTCGCATGGCGTCATGCTCCTCTCATCCTGAGCGCGACCGTGAATTCCAGTCGAGCTGAGAACCGTAGACGTTGACACCTGATCCCGCGCGCACAGTGTGCATCCTGCTGCGGCGCACTTGCAAGAGCGCTTTCAACAGCGCGTTCCTGCCGGTGAGCTGCCGGGAGCGGATAGTGGCTCCGGGAAGAGCAACGGCAACACAACGCAAGCCGGACGGTTACGCTTTGAGTAGCGGTCGGCCGCGATGGGCGTGTGTCAAGCGTGATGACCTTTCGCACCCGCGGCGCTTCAGGATCGGCCTAGCAGCCACGGCAAATGCTGCGCAGGGATTTGGCGAGCTGAGCATCCTCCTGGGCCACCGGCTCATACGGCTTTTGCTGTGCCTGCCGGGCCGCATCGGCCTGTTGCCGGGCGGCCCGCGCAACGTCCTGGCGCTGATAGCACGCCTCGCGCTCTGCTCTCGCCTCGATGAAGCGGCATTGCTCCGGAGTGGCGGCATTGGCGTTAGAGGTGATCAAGATCACCGCAAATAAAAGGCTGGCCGCAAGCTTCATGTCGCTTCTTTGTCCTGATTCCGGTTCAATCCATAGCGTTCGACTGTAACGCCAGCCGGCGTGCATTTCTTCAGGTTTCTGCTTCCGTTCCGCTAGCGAACGGAATACAGCTTCCGGTAGTCTTGCGGTCTCCACGGGATCGTAAGGTGTAGGCTCGGTGGCGGAGCAGGGCGACACGTCGGGCCGAAAACGGGGCTATGCGGGCACCTGGCCGCCGCGCGCTGCGGCGCCGGTCGGTGGCATTTTGCCGTCGCGCCCCGCGTTCTGGCCGCCACTGATCGAGACCTTGCGTATCTGGGCGCGCGCGGAAGCCGGCGCCGGGCGCCTGCTGCCGTGGGTGCCGGTAGCGTTCGGTACCGGCATTGCGTTTTACTTCGCCGCCGATCATGAGCCGGTGCTGTCAGTGGCTGCCATTGTGGCGATTGCGCTGTGTGCGGTGGCGGTGCTGTTGCGGCGGCAGAAATTCTTTCCCGCCGCGGTGATGATTGCGGCCGTCGCCGCGGGCTTTGCGGTCGCGACCTGGAAGACCGCGCGGATTGCGCATGGCGTGCTGGCGCGGCCGATGTTTTCGGTGTCGCTGACGGGCTTTGTCGAGACGCGCGACATTCGCGAGCGCACCGACCGTTTTGTCCTTCGCGTCGTCACCATGGAAAGCGCGCGCGGAACGATCAAGCTGGAGCGCGTACGGCTCTCGGTAAGGAAGGGCACGGCCCCGCCGGTCGGCAGCTTCGTCGAGCTGAAGGCGCGGCTATTGCCGCCGCTCGCGCCAGTGCGACCGGGCAGCTACGATTTCAGCCGCGACATGTTTTTCGCCGGCATCGGGGCCTCCGGCTTCGTGATGGGCGCGATCAAGACCGCCGAGCCGCCCGCGGCGGGCGGCGGGCTCCGCCTGCGCTATTCGGCCGTGATGCAGGGCCTGCGCGATACGATCGATGCGCGGATCAGGACCACGCTGGAAGGCGACAAGCGCGCGATTGCGACCGCGCTGTTGACCGGACGGCGCGACGCGATCTCGCCGCCGGTGAACGACGCGATGTTCGTCTCCGGCCTCGGCCATGTGCTGTCGATCTCCGGTTATCACATGGCCGTCGTCGCCGGCGTCGTGTTTTTCGCGGTCCGGGCGCTATTGGCGCTGTTTCCCGTGCTCGCGGTCGGCCAGCCCATCAAGAAATGGTCGGCGGCGGCAGCCCTCGGTGCCGCCGCGTTCTATTTGCTGCTGTCGGGCGCCGAGGTCGCGACGCAAAGATCGTTCTTCATGACGGCCGTGGTGCTGATCGCCGTCATGGTCGATCGCCGCGCGATTACGTTTCGCACGCTCGCGGTCGCCGCCCTGATCGTGCTGACGGTCGCGCCGGAAGCGCTGATACATCCGAGTTTTCAGATGTCGTTTGCGGCGACGCTCGGGCTGGTGGCGCTGGTGCAGATCGGCATGCCGCGCCTGTTCGCGACGGCGGATCATACCGCAACGGCGCGCGTGGCGCTGTGGGGCGGCCGCGAAGTCACGATGCTGTTGCTGGCCTCGTTGGTGGCGGGGCTTGCGACCTTGCCTTACGCCGCCTTTCACTTTCACCGGGTCACGCCTTACGGCGTGCTGGCAAACCTCGCGGCGATGCCGGTGGTCTCCGCATTGGTGATGCCGGCGGGCCTGCTCGGCCTCGTCGCGATGCCGTTCGGCTTCGATCGACTGTTCTGGGCGGTCATGGGCCTCGGCATCGACTGGATGATTGCGGTGACGCAATGGGTCGCGGCGTTACCCGGCGCAGTCGGCCGGGTGCCGGCCTTCGGCATCGGCCCGCTGATTGCGGCGAGCCTCGGCATCATCCTGCTCGGCCTGTTGCGCACGCCGCTGCGCTGGTCGGGTGCGGCGCTGGTACTATCAGCGGCGCTGTGGGCGGCGAGGGTGCCGCAACCCGATATCCTGATTTCCGCCGACGGACGCAATGTCGGGGTGCGCGGCCAGGATGGCCGGCTGCATTTGATGCACGCGGCCAAGGGGTCTCGGGACGTCTTTCTCTTGAAGGAATGGCTGGCGGCGGACGCGGACGCACGAACGGCGGCTGACGCCTCGCTCACGTCAGGCGTCTCATGCGACGATCTTGGCTGCGTGGTGCAAGCCGTCGGCGGTGGCCTGATCGCGCAGGCGTTCAGGCCCGAGGCGTTTTCGGACGATTGCGAGCGCGCAGCAGTCATTGTGACGCTGCGGCAGGCGCCCGCATCATGCGCAGCTTCGATCATCGATGCTGAACGGCTGCGGCGGCAGGGAGCATTGGCGTTGCGGCGGAATGCTGGGGGATTTGTCGTCGAGGCGGTCAAGCCGAGGGGGATCGACCGGCCTTGGTCGCCGGCCATAGCTGACGAGAGCGAGGCCGACACCACCGTGCTGGCGCCGCGCGTCGTGCCACCGCGCAGCGTCGATGCCACGCCGGCCGAGGCAGACCTGCGGGCGGAGGATTAGACGGGCGTCAGTGCTCGTCGACCGTGGGTTTGGCTGGAATTTCGAACGCGCCGAGATGGAATTCCTCGGGCGCGTCGGGCGCTGACGGCAGAGCGACCAGCGTGAACGATGCGTCGGGGAATTGCTGCCAGATTGCGAGATCTTCGGCCGTGATGGTGAGCCAGCCGTACCTGAACATGTACCGCCCGGGCTCGGTGACGCGCCCGGCTTTTTGCCACGTTACCTTGTTGACCACCGACTGCCCCCTGCGGTGCCGAGTTCTGAAAAATGTACCCCCATGATCCGCCGGCCTGGACCGGCGGATCATATGAGCGTGGGCGTTTATCCGGTCACGATCGATTCGGCCGGTGGCGCTTCCGTTACCTTCGGGGCGCGTTCGCCGCCGGTCTGGACCACCGGCAATTGCAGCACAGTCGCGCGCTGGCCTTCGCAAAGCTGCGTCACCAGCACATGGCTTCCGTCGGGAAATTCGATCGCGTCATGGTGACGGTCGGAAATATGGGGGTCGATTTGATTGAACTTGCCGACCCGCCAGTCGGTGGTTCGAGTCCAGATCCACCGGTTGTCGTATCTGACGTCCTCAGCGAACGCCAGTTCGGTGCCGGGAAGCATGCAGACCGCCACTGCAGGCTCGCGTTCCGACGCAAAGCCGCGGGTCGATGTACCGCGGAACGTCGTGGTGATCAGCGTCTCGCCGACCACGGCAGGCCGCGTAGCCACAGCATGCAGGCTATAGTCACACATCGGATGGCTCCCTCGTTTGAGATAGCTGACCCGTGTCTAGAAGGAGGCACAGGCCTCTATCAGAGTGGACATGGCGCAGAGCCTTTTCTCGTTTCTGGGCAATTCTGCGACTGGCGCAATGCGCCACATTCACAAACGCGCTAACGGGCGTTGGTTCCAAACACGCAACAAAAAACCCCGGCCACGGGCCGGGGCTCTTTTCCGTCACGGCCCGGACGGCATAACGGGTCAGTATTTGCGGTACAGCCCGATCAGCTTGCCTTGAATCCGGACCCGGTTCGGCGGCAGAATGCGGACTTCGTAGGCGGCGTTGGCGGGCTCGAGCGCAATCGAGGCGCCGCGGCGGCGGAAGCGTTTCAGCGTCGCTTCCTCCTCGTCGATCAGCGCCACGACGATATCGCCCGTGTCGGCGGTTTCGTTGCGTTGGATCAGCGCCATATCACCGTCGAGAATGCCGGCGTCCACCATGGAATCGCCGCGCACTTCGAGCGCGTAATGTTCGCCGGAGCCGAGCATATCGGGCGGTACGCTGATGGTGTGGCTGCGGGTCTGCAGCGCCTCGATCGGCGTACCGGCGGCAATCCGGCCCATGACAGGCACGGCGACCGGGCGATTGCCGTCGTCCTCCGCGGCCGGCGCGCTCACCGTGCGCCTGCCGAGCGTGCCCTCGATGACGCTCGGCGTGAAGCCGCGGCGGCTGTTGGCGGCGGCTGCGAGTTCGGGCAGCTTGATGACTTCGATGGCGCGGGCGCGGTTGGGCAGGCGGCGGATGAAGCCGCGCTCCTCCAGCGCCGTGATGAGGCGGTGGATTCCGGATTTCGAGCGCAGATCAAGCGCGTCCTTCATCTCGTCGAAGGAGGGCGGCACGCCAGCCTCTTTCAGCCGTTCATTTATGAAACGCAGAAGTTCATACTGTTTGCGCGTAAGCATCGCGAGCAATCCCCCGGTTGGCGTCGTCTCGTTCCGAATTTTCAGCGCCCAGATCGTCGAGTCCCCAAACTCTCGATCAAAGACACTAGCACTCGAAACAAATCATGAACGGACACTATATGTTCGATATGTGTTCCGCAACCACTTAATTTCAGGTGAACGCGTTGCGGTTCCGGCCCAAGGTGCTGCGGGAACGCCGTTCCAGGCGTCATTCCGGCAGCCGGAGCAGCTCGCAACGCGATCCCTTTGCGGCAGCCGGCGCGAACGGCGGACGTATCACAAGTGCGCGCGCCGCAGCGAGATTCCCTGATAGCGACGAGTCCTGATGGTTCACGGGCACGGCAACCAGCGTGCCGTCGTCGCGCGCTTCGAGGCGGGCGCGAAGATAGTCTTCGCGCTGATCATTGGCGGCGAGATCGCGGCCGAGCAGCGCGTTTTCGCGCAGGTGATGGATGGTATCGCGGCCCGATAGAGCGCGAATCAGCGGCACCAGAAACAGGAAGCCGCAGACATAGGAGGAGACGGGATTGCCGGGCAGGCCGATCACCCGCATCGCGCCCAGTTTGCCATGCATCATCGGCTTGCCCGGCCGCATCGCGATCCGCCAGAACGCCATGGCGATGCCCTCGGCCTCCAGCGACCGCTTGACGAGGTCGTGGTCGCCGACCGAAGCGCCGCCAATGGTGATCAGGATGTCGGCGTCGGCCTTGCGAGCACGGCTGATGCCTTCCGCGGTCGCGGCGACGGTGTCAGCGGCGATCCCGAGGTCGATGATTTCTGCCCCTTCGGCCCGCGCCAGCGCCTGCAAGCCGTAGCCGTTGGAATAGACGATCTGGCCGGGGCTGGGGCTTGTGCCCGGCATCACCAGCTCGTCGCCGGTTGCAAGCATCGCTACTTTCGGGCGGCGGTGCACCGCAAGCTCCGGGTAGTTCATGCCGGCGGCGAGCGAGAGGTCGCGGTCGGTGAGGCGGCGCCCGCGTTTGAGGAGGACGTCGCCTTCGCGGAAATCAACGCCCGCGGCGCGGATATGCCGTCCTGGAACGGCGGCTTCTGTGATGGTGATATGATCGCCGTCGACGCCAGTGTCTTCCTGGATGATGACAGCGTCGGCGCCGTCGGGAATCACGCCGCCGGTAAAGATCCGCACCGCTTCGCCCGGGCCTACCTTCCGCTCGAACGGGCGGCCGGCGGCGACCTCGCCAATCACTTTCAGCTGTGCGCTGACATCGGCGGCGTCAGCCGCGCGCACCGCATAGCCGTCCATCGCTGACATCGCCTGCGGCGGCTGCGTCCGCCGCGCGGCGACGTCGCGTGCGAGAATGCGGTGATAGGCGTCATCGAGCGCCACCATTTCTTCAGGGACGGGATCGGCGCCCGCGAGGATGGCAGACAATGCATCGGCAACCGGCATCAACGCCACGGGCAGACCTCCCTCAAATTCCAAGTGCTTAGATTCCAAGTGCGGTCAGTGCCCTCGCCACGTCATCCGTCGATGTCACGTGGATGGCAGAAAGGCCGCGCGCCCGCGCACCTTCGATGTTGGCAGCCGAGTCGTCGAAGAATAGGATCCGCGACGCCGGCACACCGATCGCTTTTACCACATGATCATAGGCTTCGGCGTCGGGTTTGCGCAAACCGATGCTGGAGGACAGGAATATCTGGCGGAAATGGCCGAGCACATCCGCATAGGCCTGCGAAAAATGCGTGACATGGGCCGGATTGGTGTTGGAAAAAGCATAGAGCGGCAGGCGTTTTGCTGCGCGCGCCAGGAGCGGCGAAATTCCGGGCATTTCGCCGGTGAAGATCGCGTTCCAGCCTTCCAGGAACTGCGCGTCGGTGATGCCGATGCCGAGCGACCGGCGCAGGCTCGCAAAGAACGCCGCATCGTCGATCCGGCCGGTCTCGTGGTGCTTGAAACTGTCGTCCACCACAAAGCGTCCGGCGAGGTCGGCAGGCGCGCAGCCCGCATGCCCCGCCCAGCACGTCATTACCTCTTCGAAACTGATGTCGAGCACGACACGGCCGAGGTCGAACAGCAAGGCGTCGACGGAATGGGGCGCTGGCGGCGAATTCATGGCAGTCGTTTACAAAACCGGACCGGCCTGGGCAACGGCCACGGCGATTTGCGTCGCAGCCCAATCCGACGCTTAAGCCCGTACGCAGGCTGTGCTAAGGCTTCGGGCCAATTTCTTGGGGCCATTTTCTTGGGGCCAATTTCAGGGAGTAGTCGCATGCAAGTTGTCGGCAGAATCCTAGGCGCTGTCGCCGTGATCGCTTTATTGGCCGGATCCGCTGCCGCCCAGCAAGGTCCGCCCAAATATGGCGAGGAGGAGAAGCCCAAGACGCCCTCGCAAATCGCGGCCGAGAAGGACGCCGAGCGGGCCTATCGGAGATCGCTCGGCAACATTCCCGAGCAGCAGAAGAGTTCGGATCCCTGGGGGACGATGCGCGGCGACAGCACACCGCCGAAAGCGGCGGCCAAGGCGCCGGCAGCGAAGTCAAAGGCCAAATCCGCCGAAGGGGCTGCAAAGTAGAAGATGTCGGCAAGCCCGGCATGACGAATCCCCTATCTAACGTGATGATTTCATTCAGACTCTGAAAGCCGTATTGCTCCGGGTCGGCGTGCCTTGATCCGACCAAAAAGCCATTGTGAGTTGGCGGGGCCGGGACAGGGGCGCCGATTCACAGGGATGGTGTGGGCGTCCGTAGAGATAGAGGGACGCCCCACGATGCGCAGGAATTTTGCCTTTCTTCTCGGCACGGTGACGGGCGCGTGTCTGACCGCTCTCGTGATCGGACCTCAAGGCGCGCATCTGGTGGCGGCGGCAAAGGCTGCGGCCCGTTCCGACACCTACACCCAGCTCAATTTATTCGGCAACGTATTCGAGCGGATCAAGACCAGCTACGTCGAGAAGCCGGACGATTCCAAACTGATGGAAGGCGCCATCAACGGCATGATCTCGGCGCTCGATCCTCATTCGCGCTACATGAATGAGAAGGGCTGGAGCGACATGCAGGAGACCACCCATGGCGAATTCGGTGGGCTCGGCATCGAGGTCACGATGGAAGACGGCCTCGTCAAGGTGGTGACGCCGATCGACGATACGCCCGCGGCCAAGGCCGGTATGCTGTCAGGCGACGTGATCACCCAAATTGACGACGAGGTCATCCAGGGCATGACCCTCGAACAGGCGGTGGGCCGGATGAAGGGCCCCGCCAACAGCAAGATCCGCCTCAAGGTCGTGCGCAAGGGGGCCGCCGCGCCGATCGACGTTGCCATCGTGCGCGAGATCATCCGGGTGCGGCCGGTCCGTTTCAAGACCGACGGCGGCGACATCGGTTACATCAGGATCACCCGTTTCAACGAGCAGACCACCGACGGCCTGAAGAAGGCGATCGCCAGCATCTCGAAGGAAATTCCGCCGGAAAAACTGACGGGCTATGTGATCGATCTCCGCAACAATCCCGGCGGGCTGCTCGATCAGGCGGTGTCGGTGTCGAGCACCTTCATGAACCGGGGCGAGGTGGTCTCGACGCGTGGCCGCACTTCGGAGGAAACCCAGCGCTTCACCGCGCGCGGGGGTGACATCACCAAAGGCAAGCCGCTGGTCGTGCTGATCAACGGCGGCTCGGCTTCGGCATCCGAAATCGTGGCCGGCGCGCTGCGCGACCACAAGCGCGCCACGCTGATTGGCACGCGCACTTTCGGCAAGGGCTCGGTGCAGACCATCATCCCGCTCGGACAGGGCAACGGCGCGCTGGCGCTTACCACGGCGCGCTACTTCACGCCGTCGGGTCGCTCGATCCAGGCCCAGGGCATCGCGCCCGACGTCGAGGTGCTGCAGGACGTGCCCGATGAACTCAAGGGCCGCGCCGAGCTGAAGGGCGAAGCCTCGATGCGTGGTCACCTCGCCGCTGAAGGCGCCGAGCAGACCGGCTCGCAAGCCTACGTCCCGCCGAATGAAAAGGACGACAAGGCGCTCAACGCCGCGTTCAACCTGCTGCGCGGCGGCACCGTGAATGCAAATGCAGTCACGGCCGCGAAGCGGGCGGTGGCGAACTAAATTCAGAACCCACCGCGTCATTGCGAGCCATCCGGCGGCGCTTTGCGCCGACCGGGTGGCTCGCAATGACGGAAACAATCAGCGCGTAGTATGCGTCAGGGCGCGCGTAGCGATCTGGAAAACATGACCGCTTTTTGAAACCTCATCTCCATCCGCTCGTAGTTCGCGTCGAACACCATATGCGTTCGAACGGAGCAGTCATGTCGAGAAAATGGATTTTACCGGCCCTGATCTTGTCCCTTGGTTCGAGTGGAGCCCTGCAGGCCAATCCGCTGGATTCACCTGGCGTCGTCTATATCGACGGGCTGCCGTGCAATCGCGCGTGCCAGTCCTACATGGCCTGGTCTGATCAGGCATTGTCTGCCCGGCACCGCGCGGTTCGCGAGACTGATGTCGCAGTGCCGGCTAAGGCCGAAACCGCAAGACCAGAACACGCCACTCCCGCACGCGTAGCGAGGCAGGGCGCACCTGTTTCCCGCGCTGCGCCGCGCGGCAGCAAGGCGGCCTCCAATACGAGGCCGCCAACCGCCAAGAAGGCCGCCGCTCCCGCGCTCGCAGCAGCCGGGAAGAACATTCCGGCGGTGACGGCGCCAGTGGCTCGCGAAAAGGCCGTCGCGGCTGGCCAGCCGCCGGAGCGCAAACTGGAAACCCCTGATAGCCCCGAGCCCAGTCAGGCAGCCGCCGTCGCTGCGTCGCAGCCTGCGGGGACTCCCAAGCCGGAGGTGGAGACTCCCAAGTCGGAGGTGAAGTCGGAGGTCAAATCCGAGGTCGCCCTGCCGCCGCCGGCCACGCTTGAGATCGCCGCGACGCCTGCCGCGCCCGAGGCGACTGCGTTGCCTTCCTCGGCCGGCGTTGCTCCCGCTCCGGCCTCTCGAACCATCCAGCAACAGCTTGTGGAAGCGACGGGATTGGCCGATCTCGTCACGGCGATCGGGACGGGGAGGGAGGCGGCCAACAAATCCGACAATCCGGAAACAGCGCCCGCCGACGTGAGCGATACCGACAAAGCGGTATCCGCAGCGCCAGACGACCCGGATCTGGTCGCGCTTGTGCTGGCACGTCCGGAGATCAATTCGCTATCCGACCTGAACAACAAGAGCATTGCGATCGAGGAGAAGCAGTCCGCATCGAGCGGACGTGTCAGCGCCGCGTTCATGGCGGCGGGAGCCGCGGAAGTCCAGTTCAGCGAAGGGCAGCGAGGTGCGATCGACCGGCTGATCAGCGGCGAAGTCCCGGCCGCGGTCCTGACATTGGCTTCGCGCCAAGCCGCCGAGTGGTTTCCCGATATCGAAGGCTTCAAGACGTTTCGGGTGCCGCTCGCGCAGCAGGCGCGACTCTAGACGTCACAGCATAGCCCGGATGCGCGACTTGTCCGCCAAAGCTCGAAGAGCGTAGGCGGAAGCGACATCCGGGTTGGCTTGTTCCCTCAATATCGCGGAGCCTGTCATCACTCCGCGAGCGCCCTTGCGCTCGTCGCTGGGCGCGCATTCGCAACCCGTTGGCTCATGCGGGGATCTGCTGAACTGACCGCGGTCTTTCCATGCCCTTTCTCGTTCACAATTCGCCGGGAAACGATCCCTCCCTCGCGCGTTGTCGGAGAGAACCTAGGAGATAGCTCATGCGAACCTCAATTCTCGCGACGATGGTCGCTTTTGGAACCGCACTCAGCATGCCGGCATTGGCTCAGCAGTCGACGGCGCCCGGCCAGCAGGTGCAAACCGACAAACAGATGCAAGAGGAAGCGGATAAAGGAATCAAGACCCGCGACTCCGGACAATCCGGCCTTGTCAGCGAACAGGAAAAGCCCGGTGCTTCCGCACATCCGCCCGGGCAACCTCATCCGGGCAGCCAAACGACGGGTTCGGGCACTGGCACGAGTGGCGGGCAGGGGGCGGCGCCTGGGAGCAGTCCGCGTTAGCCCTGAGTTTCAGCAATGGATGGTTCGACCACGTGCGGCCTACACCGTGCGCGCCGCGTTCTTGCGCCTGTAACTACGGTGACAGTGTCACCGTAATTCCAGACGTGATCATGAAATTCAAGTAGCTTGTCGCCCCGTTCGGACCAGCAGCCGAGGTGTGAATGCGGGGCTCCGTATCGTAGGTTTCGGGCGATGCAAGGCGCTCTTCGATGGCGACCCGGGCATCAATACGTTCAATCCTCACCAGACGCTAACCTGGTTTCTTACCGACAATACGCACGATTTCCTCCATTCGCCGTCGTTGCGCAGCGAGCACGTCCGAGAATTCTTGCGGGGTGCTGGTGCGCAGGCTTTGCCCGGCGGCGGTGAGGCGCGTTGCGATGGTCGGATCCATGGCTACCGCCGAAATGTCCTTGGCAAGACGGCCACGCAGTGCTTCCGACAAGTCTCGCGGCCCAAAGAAGCCGCTCAGGCCGTCCATCGCCAAGTCAGGAAATCCGGCCTCCGTAACGGTCGGCGTTTCTCCGGCAGCGGCAGCGCGCTGCTGATTGGTGACGGCGAGTAGCCGAACCTTTCCAGCCTCGATTGGGGCGCGCACGACGGATAGCCCATGAATGATGACGTGCAATCGACCCGACATTAGATCCTGAATCGCGGGCGCAAGCTCGCGGTATGAGATGTAGGTCAAATCAAGATTGAGCCGCTTGCTAAACGCAGCGAAAACGTAGCGAGGCAAGCCCGGTCCGGCGGTCCAATTCAGTTGTCCTGGATGCGAACGCACGTAGGTGATGAGATCGCCGAGTGAGGTGACGGGCACTCCATCGCTCACTGCCACAACCAAGGTGATGTCAGAGGCCATGGCGATGGGTACTGCATCGCGCTCCGGATCGTAGGGCAGCGCCTCCTGAATCAATGGCTGAAGCGCAAAGGGGGCGCTTACTGAGAAAAGCAGCGTATGATCGTCGCGCACCGCTGCGAAGGCTGACACACCAACCGTTCCGTCGCCACCGGGGCGATTCTCCACCACGACAGGTTTGCCCCACC
The DNA here is from genome assembly GCF_000472965.1 of Bradyrhizobium murdochi. Lineage (GTDB taxonomy): Bacteria > Pseudomonadota > Alphaproteobacteria > Rhizobiales > Xanthobacteraceae > Bradyrhizobium > Bradyrhizobium murdochi. The sequence continues at coordinate 461,421 of NZ_AXAU01000001.1, forward strand.
GGGTAGCCAGACGTTCGGCAAATAGACGAACCGTTAGGTCAGACCCGGTTCCCGCGGGCTGCGGCATGATTATACGCACGGCACGCAGCGGCCACGATTCCGCGTGGAGTGGCGACTCGAAAGAAGCGAGACCCATGCCTGTAAGGGTGGCCAGCAACAGAATGCGTCGCAACTTGTCCATGATGATCCTCCTTGATCATTTGGCCGTCTTCGATGGTTGCGAGAGTTGGCGCCGGCGGCGTCCGACGCCGGGCTTGGCGTAGGCTTCGTTGGCTTTGATGATTTTGACGAGTTGATCCAGGAACAATTCCCGTTCAGCCGGGTCAAGCGGTTCAAGGATACGGCGCTGGGCCGCGCGCATAGGTGCGCGGAGCCGTTCTTGGAGCGCATGGCCGCGTCGTGTCAGGCGTAACCGCCGAGCCCGGCGGTCGGCACTATCCACGCGGCGCTCTATCAGCTTTCGCCTTTCAAGCTTTTCGACAAGGACGCTCGCTGAATTGCGATCGATGGCCAATCGCGCTGCAACTCCGATCTGGTCGATGTCCGGCTCGTGGCCGAGATAGACAAGCACAGCGTATTCGAGCGGCGCCAGGTCCTCGCCCGACAAGACTTCCGCCACCACTCCCGTGCAGAGCTGAGCAAAGCGGCGAGCCAATGCCACAGGAACGCGGCGAATGGGCACGCCGCCCTTCCAGGTTAGCACCTGAATCGGGCGATCCGTATCGAGGGGTACAGAACGTCTTGCCATTATCGTGCATATAATCATAATAATGACGATCATTATAATGATAATATCATTGGAGTCAACTTGGCCAGTAGGGAGTGAAGGATGCCGGAAAGCGTCGAGACAGTTGTCATCGGCGGAGGCCAGGCCGGCCTTTCGATGAGCTATCATCTCGCCCGCAAGGGTCGGGAGCATGTGGTGCTAGAACGAGGGCGCGTCGCCGAGCGCTGGCACAGCGAACGCTGGGACTCGCTGGTCTTCCAATTTCCTAACATCATGCTTCGCCTGCCAGGTCAGCCGTATGCCGGCGATCAGCCTGACAGCTTCATGGACCGGGAGGGCGTGGCGCGGTTCGTCGCGGACTATTCCGTCAGGATTGCCGCTCCGCTGCGCTGCGGAGTGAACGTTACCTCCCTGCGGCAGACGGACCAAGGGAGCTTCCTCCTGCAGACCGGTCAAACTGCGCTGGAAGCGAAAAACGTGGTGGTTGCGACAGGCCCCTTCCAACTCCCGTCCATTCCATTGTGCAGCGCGTCGCTTCCGTTCTCAATCCATCAAGTCACAGCGAACCGCTATACCCGGCCATCCGACCTTCCTGCCGGCAATGTGCTCGTGGTTGGATCCGGTGGTTCGGGTTGCCAGATTGCCGAGGAGCTGCGCGAGGCCGGCCGCAAGGTCTTTTATTCAATCCGGCGCCATCGCCGCATGCCTCGCCGGTACAGGGGGCACGACCTGATCTGGTGGTTGGAAGCGAGCGGCATGACCGATTACACGAGCGAGGGAATGCCACCAGAGTGGCGCAACGCTAAGGCGCCACTGATGACGGGAGTGCGCGGTGGCCGCACGGTCGATCTGCGGCAAATCGCCCGCGAGGGGATTACTCTGCTTGGAAGTCTGCTGGATATCGTAGACGGCCGTTTGCACTTCGCCGCCGATCTGAATGAGAACCTGAAAGCGGGCGACGCAAGCTTCGTTCAGTTCGTCAGGACGATAGATGCATTTATCGAACGCGAGGGAATGGCACTGCCACCCGAGGAGGCATTCGACCCCCTTCTAAGGCAGGCTCCGGAGCCTCTTCGTGAGATCGACGTTCTCGACATGCGCGAGGCAGGCATTACTGCCGTGGTCTGGGCGACAGGTTACCGGTACGATTTCGGTTGGATCGACTGTCCCGTGTTCGACGAGCGCGGCGCGCCAAAGCAGCATCGCGGCGTGACAGCCGTGCCAGGGCTGTACTTTCTCGGATTGCTCCGCATGTACAAGGTCAAGTCGTCCTTTCTTTGGGGAGTGGGCGAAGACGCCGAATACCTCGCTGAGCAGATCGCAGTGGGCCGGCGGTGAGCGGCGGCTCTATCGTATTGAGCTCACTTGCTGGCTAAAGGCGGCAGAATTCATGAGACTCTCCGCTTGCGCCAATACTCGATTTTCTCGTGCAACTTCAAGCTGATTTGCCCTGTCCAGCCTTGCCCGCAAAAATATTCCGCTTCGCGCCAGACCCAAATCACCCTTACAACTCCGGCCATCCCGTCCCGAAGAAGAGGGGCGTTGGCCATCGTCACGAACGTTGGGGCGGGTTGCGGTGGACGCGGCAGCGTCGGGCGCGTGGATGTGATCGCAGGGCGGTTATCCGTGAGCGGACACAGCGTGCAGGACGTACGGCGCTTAAACGCCTCCGCCAGAATTTTGGCCAGCAAGCACTTGGCTGGTTGAAGTCTCTGGCAGGGGAGGCTGCGTACGGCAAAACCGTGTGGTCCTGGCACCCGTGGCTGGTGTTAAGCCGGCGGAGGTTCTTCGAAACCCGACCGGGTTCGATGAATCGCTAATCTGTCGGCGATGGAGGCAAGAGGAATTCGTCTCCAGGGAGAGCACGGCATAAGCCGTCAACCCATCGCGCAGGGAATGCCGGGCTGCTCCGGCTGTACCTGTATGCTCGTGTGCGCACTCTTTAAGTGCATTTGCACGCGAGACCGCGGGTGCAGCAAAGCACCCGGCATTCCCTGCGCCCTCTCACTTTCAGGGCGAAGCGAAACAGTACAACTCGGGCAAATCATGCTGCGAGAATGCGGACGTGTATCCTCTCCGTTGCTTGAATTCGAATCGAAGAACACACATCGATGTCGTCCCGGCCTTGAGCCGGGACCCATAGCCACAAATGTTTACGTGGTGCAGCGCTGGGCCGCAATCCCGTTCACAACCAACGTCAGTGGTTATGGGTCCCTGCGTTCGCAGGGACGACGAGGAGATAGCGTCGCTCGCAATGATGAATGAACAGCGTTGCTCCAAACCGCTACGCCGTCCGCGCAACCGATTTGCGCTTGCGCGGCCGGCCCGGTGCCACCTCGGGGCCTTGCCGATCCTCATGCAGCAGCGGCCTGATCTCCGCCGCCGGCTTCGGCGCGCTGAACAGGTAACCCTGCATTTCCGAGCAACCGAGTTCGCGCAGCAAGTCGCGCTGCTGTTCGGTCTCGACGCCTTCGGCCGTCGTCGTCATGTGGCGTTCGGCGGCAATGTTCACCACCGCTTCCACGATGCAGGAGGAGCCTTCCGGCTCGTCGATATCGGTGATGAAGCAGCGGTCGATCTTGATCTTGTCGAACGGAAAACGCTGCAGATAGCTCAGCGAGGAATAGCCGGTGCCGAAATCGTCGAGCGCGATGCGAACCCCGATGGCGCGGAGGTCGTGCAGAACGGCGAGCGCGGCCTCGTCATCTCTGATCAGCACGGCCTCGGTGATCTCAAGCTCCAGCCGGCTCGCCGCGAGGCCCGATGCGGCGAGCGCCGCCATCACCTTCAGCGCCAGCGTGCCGCTCCTGAATTGAGTCGGCGAGACGTTGACCGCGAGCCTGACATTGCCGGGCCAGGTCGCTGCCTCCTTGCAGGCCATGGTCAGCACCCATTCGCCGAGCTGGTTGATCAGGCCGGTGTCCTCCGCGAGCGGCACGAACTCGGCGGGCGAAATCATGCCGCGCTGCGGATGGCGCCAGCGCACCAGCGCCTCGCAGCCGGTTATCGCGTTGGTCTGCAGGCTCAGACATGGCTGGTAATAGACCTCGAAGCCGCCGTCGACGAGCGCCTGGCGCAGGTCCATTTCCAGGCTGCGGCGGGCGCGGACCTCGGCTTCCATCTCCGGTTCGAAGAAGCGATACGTGCGGCGGCCGGCGGCCTTGGCGGCGTACATCGCCAGATCCGCGTTCTTCAGGATCTGGTCGATATCGGATCCGTCTTGCGGCGCGAGCGCAATGCCGATGCTGGCGTCGGTGGTGACCTGGTGGCCGAGGCATTGATAGGGCGAGCGGATCGCCTCGAAGATGCGGCTGACGAGCTTCATCACGTCGTCGATATCATCGATCCCGGTCTGCACGATGGCGAATTCGTCGCCGCCGAGCCGGGCCACGAAATCTGATCTCCGCGTGCAGGCGGCGAGGCTGGCCGCGACCGATTTCAGGAGTTCGTCGCCGATCATGTGGCCCAGCGAATCGTTGACGCTCTTGAATTCGTCGATGTCGATATAGAGCACTGCCAGTGGCCGGTTCGGCGCGACGTAAGACAATTCGCGCTTGAGCCGCTCGTGGAAAAGGGTGCGGTTCGGCAAATCGGTCAACGAGTCGTAATGGGCGAGGTGAGTGATGCGCTCCTCGGCGCGCCGCCGCTCGGTGATGTCTTCATGGGTCGCCAGCCATCCGCCGTCCGCCACCGGTTCGTTGACGACCTGGATCGAGCGCCCGTCGGGCGTGGATATCACCATGGCGTTGCGGTGCGCGATGTCGCGGAGCACCATCTCGACGTAGTGATCGATGTCGCCGACGAACGAGCCGGTCTCCTTGCGATGGGCGATCACCTCGCGGAAGCTGCAACCCGGCTTCACGACTTCGGCCGATAGGCCGTACATTTCGAGGTATCGCCTGTTGCAGATGATGAGCTGCTGCTTCGCATCGAACAGCAACAGGCCCTGCGTCATGTTGTTGACGGCGGTGTCGAGACGCTGCTTTTCCAGCGTCAGCCGCTGCTTGGATGCGCGGTGCTGATAGGAAAGCTTGCGGACGACGAGAAACAGCAGCGCGGCGATCGCCAGCACGGAAAACCCGGTGACGGCGATCAGGATTCCGATCTGCTCGCGCCAGTCGGCTAGCGCGGTCGATGTGGTGATCGAGGCGACCATTACGATCGGAAAATTGGTCAGCGCGCGGGACGCGATCAGCCGGTCCTCGCCGTCGATCGGGCTGGTGAGGCGCGAGGTGCTGCGGGGCAGTTCGAAGACCTGCCGCTGGGCGGCCGGACCGGTCCTGAAGTTCTTGCCGACCAGCTCCGTCACATGCGGATAGCGTGCCAGCAGCGTGCCGTCGCTGTGGTGCATGGCGATGGAGGCACCGGGGCCGAGCGCGACTGTTGCGAAGAACTTTTCGAAATGGACGGGTTCGATGCCGCGGCCGATGACACCGAGCAATTCGCCGTTCGGCCCGGTGATCTTGCGCGCGATCACGGTGGTCCAGGCGCCGGTGATGCGGCTGTAGACCGCCTCGACCAGCATCTCCGGCGATTGCGGGCCGGACTTGAATGTTCTGAAGTAAGCGCGGTCCGCCGAGTTGACCGGCGGCGGCGGCCAGGCGGCCGACGCATTGATCAGATTGCCATCGGCGTCGAAGATGTTGATGCCACCGACATAGGACAGCGCGTCGATCTTGGATTTCAGGATGAGATGGATTTCATGGCCGGACATCCGGCGCTTGTAGTTTTCGAGCGTGGCGATCCCGCTGGAGCGCATGAACGCGATCAGGTCCTTCTGAACGACCTGAAAATCTTCGAGCTGCTGGTCGAAATGGCGGGCGAGCAGCAGCACGGTGTTTTCCAGCTCGCGTTCGCTATTGCGCAGCGCGCGCTCGCGGAAATTGCCAGCCATAATGGTCGCGCCGATCGCGATGGTGGCGATCAAAAGCGTACCGCCCAGGATCAACCAGCGGATCGGGCCGCCGCGAAAGGCGAACGCGATCTTCAATGATCTGGTGCCGGTTGAAACCATGGAACGCGATCGCTGCCGGGACATGAACTGCCGGAAGCGGCGTCCTCCCAAATCCGGCCTATACAATCGATACCGCGCCGGGATGGAGTTGACGTTAGGAAGTCTGGTTAACGAATGGTTAGCTCGGTGGCGACTGGGGGCTGTGACAACCACAGGGGAGGGTCGGGTTCCAGCCATCCCCAGGCGTCCGGGTCGTGACGAAGATAATTGCTGCAAGGATGTTGGCGGCAACGCCGGCCAGGATCGGCAGCGTATAGTCGTGGGTGAGATCGAACGCGAAGCCGGCAGCGCTGGGACCGATCAGGGTCCCGAAGGCGACGCTCGTGTAGAGAATGCCGATGATGCCGCTGACATTGCGGCCGCCGAAATCATCCATCACGACGGCCGGAAGCACGGCGACCCAGGCGCCGTAAATCATGCCGTAGACGAACGCAAAAACGGCAAGCGGCCAGAATGTCGTTGAGATTGTCCAGATCGCCAACGCGATCGCCATGCCCGCGAAGAGCAGGAGCAGGGCGGACTGGCGGCCGATCCGGTCGGCGACACCGCCGAGGAAAAACCGGCCGGCCGTGCTGCCGATGCCGATGATGCCTAGCAGCAGCACGGCGGATGTGGCCGGGACGCCGTGGTCCGCGGCATAGGGAACGAGATGCACGAACGGCACGAACAAGCCGAACGAGCAGATCAGGCAGGCGACGTATAGCGAGATGAAGCGTCGCGACCGGATCGCCTCGCGCACCGAAGCACCTTCGGCCTGTGTCAACATGGCTCCCTGCTGGAGTGGATCGCCATCGGGACTGAGGCCCCGGCCGCGCGGATCGTTCTCGAGAAGGAGCGCCATCCCCCCGCCGACAATCGCGGCGAATGCGCCGAGCGCAAGATAGGCGCCGCGCCATCCGAGCATCTCGATCAGGAACGCTGCCTGCGCCGGCATCACCAGTGTGCCAACCCCGATCCCGCTGACGGCGAGACCAGAGGCAAAGCCCCGCCGCCGCACGAACCAGCGCTGCACCGCGCCGACCGAAGGGACATAGGCGCAGCCGACACCAAGGCCGACGCCGAGGCCGTAGGCTGCGTACACCTCGACCAGGTTGCGCGCGGCACTTGCCGCGGCAAGCCCGAGGCCGATCAGCAGCATGCCCGCCAGCGCGAGGCGGCGGGAGCCATAGCGGTCGGCGAGGGGACCGCTGACGATGCCGAGGCCGAAATAGAGAAAGCCGGCCAGCGAAAACACCAGCGATACCGAACCGCGCGAGGCGTCGAAATCGCGCTGCAACGAGTCGAGAAACGCGCTGAACGTATAGGCGCAGCCGAAGCCGACAAAGGTCACGGCAAAAGCGGCAGCCACCACAAACCAGCCATAGAAGATGCGGGAATTGGGCAACGCTGACTGGACACTCAATGCTGCCTCCATGCGCTCAGCGACGGATGGCGGCGATGCCAGGATGTGACCCTCTGGAAAGCTGCGCCAGCGCGTACCAGCGTGGCTTCGTCGAGATTGGCGGCCACAAGCTGAAACGCGATCGGCATTCCGGCTGCGGAAAACCCGCCGGGCAGCGTGATCGTGGGATGACCGGTCAAGTTGAACGGGCAGGTGTATTCCTGCAATCTGGCGATCAGGTCCGGCCGGTCGCCGAGCGTCCGTATCATGGCGAGCGTCAAGGGTGGAAATGGGTGAACCGGAATGAGCAGCAGATCGATTGTCTCGAACAGCGATGCGATCCGGCCGCGCAATTCCAGCCGCCGCAGCAGGACTCTCTGGTAGTCGGAAGCGGATAACGCGCGACCTGCCTCGATGACGGCGGCGAGGACCGGGCCATAGTCGTCCTTGCGGGCGGGATAGGTTGCTTCGTGCGCGACCGCTGCCTCCACCGCACAATTCGGTACCCAATCGGCGACGGCCTGCTTCACGTCGGGAAACCGCACATCGACGATGTCAGTACCAAGGGCACGTAACGCCTTGATTGCTTCGCCCAGTACCTGTTGGGTCGCAACGTCTACGCCGTCGCTGCTCCACTTCGCGTCGAAGCCAATCCGCAGGCCTCTTACGTCCTGTTCCGCCGCAGCCAGATAGTCGGGCACAGGATCGAGGACGGCTGTGGGATCGGCATGATCGGGTCCGGCGATGATGCCTAGCATGGCGCTGGCATCCGTCGCGCTCCGGGCAATGACCCCGACATGGTCCAATGTCGCTGCGAGTTCGAACACGCCGTGGCGGCTGACGCGTCCCCAACTTGGCTTCAAGCCGGTAAGACCATTGGCGGCACACGGCCAGCGGATCGAACCGCCGGTATCGGACGCGAGCGAGCCATAGCAGAGCCCCGCTGCAGTTGCGACGGCCGAGCCACTTGATGAAATGCCCGGCCAGTACTCCGGATTCCACGGATTCTTTGGCGGCGTTACGGATGGATGGTGGTCGGAATAGGCGCCTTCCGTTAGCTGGAGCTTGCCCAGCACGACCGCGCCGGCTTCATTCAGGCGGTGCACCACCGTTGCGTCTTCATCCGGCAGGAAATCGCCGTGGACCACGGTACCGGCAGCGGTCGGAACATTCCTTGTCCAAAATAGATCCTTCACCGCAATTGGAACACCGTGCAGGGGCCCGCGATACCGGCCCGCTGCGATTTCGGCGTGCGCAGCTTCGGCTTGCGCCATCGCAGCATCGGCCATCACCCGGACGTAGCTGCCGAGTTCGCCATCTAAAGCGGCGATGCGATCGAGTTGCGCACGGGTCGCTTCCAGCGGAGAAATTTTGCGGGTCCTGATGCATGCCGCAAGCTCCGTGAGTTCAAGGTAGTGCAGATCGTCGGTGCAAATATCCATCCTGCCTCCGTCAGCGATGCGGCGCCTGGAATCTTCCGGCGAAGGACCATCGTCCGTCGTCAACACCGGTATAGACGTTATACCGGTGTCTATTGATGTCAACCGGTAAATCTGCTTTACTGGTGTTGCAATGTCGAAACTGTCCAGACAGTTCAAGGTTCCCGACGAGTTGGCCAATCTCTACGATTTCGCCAATACGCTCGACGTAAGGCATTTCACGCATCATGGCGTGCAGCATCCGCAAAGTGATGAACTGGCAAGCGCGAAGGAATTCGCAGTGTGGATGCGGCAACGTGGGCTGTTGCTCGCGGACGCGAGGGTTTCGCCGGCGATGCTCGCAACCGCGCTTGAGCTCAGGAGCTTGATCCGCGATTATCTGCAGCGTGATCCGCCTGAGCGAAGCAAGAACAGGGACTCGGTCCGCGCGCTGAACAAAGTGCTCAAACTGTTTCCGCTGCTCGCGACAGCAAGGGATGATGGCGGCATGGTGCTTAAGCCAGCGCGTGACGATGCGCTGGCGGGGCTCTCATCGATCATTGCGGAGCTCTACGACGGCTCCAGAAATGGAACGCTTGATCGGCTGAAAATGTGCGCTTCCGACGAATGCCGCCGCGTGTTCTTCGATCGTTCGAAGCCCGCCACGCGGCGATGGTGCATGTCGTCATTGTGCGGGAACCGCATGAAGACAAGGAATTATCGCGAGCGCCAGCGCAACGCTGAATAGGTCACTTGCGTGGATGGCTTCGCAAAACTGCACGAAGCACCTTCCGTACCGCAATGGTCACACGTGCGTGACAATTGAGAGGGCGTCGCCGCGCTCAGCGCTCCGCGCGATAGTGGCCGGACTTGCCGCCGCTCTTCTCGACGAGATGGATGCCTTCGATGCGAACACCGCGCTCGACCGCCTTGATCATGTCGTAGATCGTCAGGCACGCGACCGACACCGCCGTCAGCGCTTCCATTTCGACGCCTGTCGGGCCGGTGACCTTGACGGTGGCGCGGACGATGCACCCCGGCAGTTTTTTGTCAGGCGTGATGTCCAGCGTCACCTTGGACAACGCCAGCGGATGGCACAGCGGGATCAATTCCGATGTGCGCTTTGCCGCCATGATGCCGGCGATGCGGGCCGTGCCTAGCACGTCGCCTTTCTTGGCATTGCCGGAGACGATCAGATCGAGCGTGCCCTTGGCCATGACGACACGCCCCTCGGCGATGGCGGTGCGCTCGGTCGCTGCCTTCGCGGAGACGTCGACCATCCGCGCCTCGCCGGCGGCGTCGATATGGGTCAGGGCGCCGCCCTTGGAAGCCTTCCGCGCCATCTGCTAGCCGGTCCCGGTCGCGCGGGCCGTATCGGAACGTGCCAGCAATGCGCGGGTTGCCGCGGTCACATCGGCCTGCCGCATCAGGCTTTCGCCGACCAGAAAGGTCGACATGCCGACGCGCTCGAGGCGGGCGAGATCATCAGGCGTAAAGATACCGCTTTCGCCGACCATCAGGCGGTCACGCGGGATCAGCGGCGCCAGCGCCTCGCTGGTCGCAAGCGTGGTCTCGAAGGTCCGTAAGTTACGGTTGTTGACGCCGATCATCGGCGAACGAAGTTTTAGCGCGCGGTCGAGCTCAGTGCGGTCGTGGATTTCGATCAGTACGTCGATGCCGAGCGCAATCGCCGCGTCTTCGATATCCCTCGCGGCGGCATCGTCGAGCGCAGCCATGATGATCAGGATGCAATCCGCGCCATGGGCGCGGGCTTCCATCACCTGATAGGTGTCGAACAGGAAGTCCTTGCGCAGCACCGGCAGATTGGTTGCCGCGCGCGCCGCCACCATGAAATCGAGATGGCCCTGGAACGAGGGAGCGTCCGTCAGTACCGATAGGCACGCCGCGCCGCCGGCCTCGTAAGCCTTGGCCAGCGCCGGCGGATCGAAATCGGCGCGGATCAGCCCCTTCGACGGCGAGGCCTTCTTCACCTCGGCGATCAGCGCGTAGTCTCCACGGGCGAGTTTTTCCCGAATGGCGCGGACGAAGCCGCGCGGCGGCGGTGCCGCTTTCGCGCGAGCCTCGACCTCAGCAAGCGGATGCGCGCGCTTGGCCGCAGCGATCTCTTCGCGCTTATAGGTCTCGATCTTGCTCAGGATATCGGACATTTCTAGCGCCCCTTTGGACTCAGCCGCGTGAGACCGCGATCAGGTGCTTCAGCCGTGCCGCCGCCGCGCCGCTGTCGAGCGATTTCGCGCCGATCGCGACGCCTTCCTTCAGGTCCCTGGCACGGCCGGCCACGATCAGCGCCGCCGCGGCGTTCAACAGCGCGACGTCGCGATAGGGGCTGGGCTTGCCGTTGAGCACGCCTTGCAGCGCCAGCGCATTGGCGTCCGCATCGCCGCCCCTAAGCGCGTCGACATTGCAGCAGGTGAGCCCCGCGTCCTCCGGAGTCACCTCGAACGTAGTAATCTTTCCGTTGTCGAGGCTGGCGACAAAGCTCGCACCCGTGAGGGTGATTTCATCGAGCCCGTCGGAGCCGTGGACGACCCAGACGGATTCGGAGCCGAGATTTTTCAAGACTTGCGCCAGTGGCTGCACCCAGTGCCTGGAGAACACGCCGACCATCTGGCGCTTGACGCCGGCCGGATTGGAGAGCGGCCCGAGCAGATTGAAGATCGTGCGGGTGGCGAGCTCGACGCGGGTCGGGCCGACATTCTTCATCGCGGGGTGATGTGCGGGCGCGAACATGAAGCCGATGCCGGCCTCCTGCACACAGCGGCCGACCTGGTCGGGCGTGAGGTCGATCTTGACGCCGAGGGAGGCCAGCACGTCGGCAGCCCCCGAACGCGACGACAGCGCGCGGTTGCCATGCTTGGCGACGGGCACGCCGGCGCCTGCGACGATGAAGGCCGCGCAGGTCGAGACGTTAACCGAACCGGACCCGTCGCCGCCGGTGCCGACGACGTCGACCGCGTCCGCAGGCGCCTTGACCCGCAGCATCTTGCTGCGCATCGCCGCCACCGCGCCGGTGATCTCGTCGACGGTTTCGCCGCGAACCCTGAGCGCCATCAATAGCCCGCCCATCTGCGAGGGCGTGGCCTCGCCGGACATCATGGCATCGAAGGCGGAGGCTGCCTCGTCACGCGACAGCGTCGCGCCGGTGGCTACTTTTCCGATGATAGATTTGAGGTCGTCCATCGTTTGGCTTTCAAAATCGAGACCTCATGGTGAGGCGGCTCTTGCGCCGTCTCCGGACGATACTTCGCATCGCTCGGAGAACCATGAGGCCCGGCTCTCATCCTTCGAGACGCGGCCAAGTGGCCGCTCCTCAGGATGAGGTGAGTTATTATGCTCAATTGTTCGCGCCCGTCACCTGCGCAAAGGCGGCCGCGTTGATGGAGGTGCCAATCTGGGATTCGATCTTGGTCACGTATTGCGCGATCTGTTCGTCGGTCAGGCCCCGCTGCAACGTCTCCTTCAACTTCTTCAGCTCATCGGAGGCCATGTCGACCGGCGGCACCGTCACGTCGGTGACGCGCAACACGATCCACTCGCTGCCACCGGTGCCCGGCGTCTGCGTGACGCCGTCCTTGGGCGTCCGGAATGCGGCCGTGATGGCGGCGGAGGGCACGCCTGAAAGCGAGGCGTCGCGGCGGAAACCGGTCGCAGTCTCGACCCTTGCTCCGACCGCAGCCGCTTCGGCGGCGAGCGTGCCGCCTTGCTCGACCTTCTGCACCATCTCGGTTGCCTTCGCGCGCAACTTGCTCGAAATCTGGTCTTCGCGCCATTTTGCCTCGACCTGGCTGCGCACCTCGTCGAGCGAGCGCTCGCGCGAGGGCGTAATGCCGAGCACGTCGTACCAGACATAGCCGCCGGCAAACTGGATCGGTTCGTTGTCGACGCCGATATCGCTGTTGAAGGCCTGCGAAACCACGTCGAGGCCGCGCGGAATATTCGCCACCGGCTGGCCGTCGGGCGCCCGGCCGGAACGATCGACGGCCTCGATCGTGACAGGGCTGAGGCCGAGCTTCTGCGAAGCCTCGACCACATTGGCGCCGCCGCTGCGCTCGTCTTCCATCTTGTTCTGGATTTCGTTGACCTTGGCGCGCGCGCGTTCGGTCGCGATTTCTTTTTTCACCTGCGCTGCGACGCTTTCATAGGTCGGCGTCACACCCGGCTCGATCTTGCCGACCTTGACCAGCGCTACGCCGAACCGGCCCTGCACCGGCTGGCTGACTTCGCCTGACTGCAGCGAGAACGCGGCATCCGCAATCGCCGGATCGATGATTGCGTTCTTCGCGATCACGCCGAGATCGACGTCGGCCAGATTGAGGTTGCGCTCCTTGGCGACGTCGTCGAACGATGTTCCCGACGTGATGCGGCTGCGCGCGGCCTGGGCTTCGCCTTCGTTCGGAAAAAACATCTGCGACACTTCGCGCTTTTCCGGCGTCCCGAGCTGGTCGCGGCGCTGCTCGAAGGCCTTCTTCGCATCCTCGTCGGAGACCTCGGTCCACTTGCCGATCTCTTCGGGGCTGATCACGACAAAGGACAGTTTGCGATACTCAGGCGCGCGGAACTGGGTCTTGCGATCCTCGAAATAGGCGGCGAGCGCCTCGGGCGACGGCGGATCGATCGTGCCGGCCTGCGCCGCGTCGAGCGTGACGTACTCCATAGAACGCTGCTCGTTCTGGAAACGGGCGAGCGCCTCGATCAGGACCTTCGGTGGCTCCGCCCCGGCCGAGACGGCGCCGACGATCTGGCGCCGCAGCCCGACGCGCCGCTGTTCGGCGAGATAGCGCTGCTCGGTGTATCCGAACTGGCGGATCGTGGCCTGGAATCGCTGTGGGTCGAACTTGCCGCCCAATCCCTTGAAATTCGGGTCGTCGTAGATCAGCCGCATGGTCTCTTCCTGCGACTGGGCAAGCCCTTTGCGCCGGGCTTGCTCATCCAGCGCGGCTTCGGCGATGGTCTGTTGCAACACCTGCCGATCGAGCCCGAAGGCGCGGGCCTGCTCAGGGGTCAGCGGACGGCCGAAACTGCGGCCAAGCTGCTGCAGCTTTTCCGTGTAGATCTGGCGGAATTGCTCCGTGGAAATCTCGGTCTTGCCAATCGTGGCGAGCGACGACTGGCCAAATCCCTTGAAGATGTCGGCAATACCCCAAACTGCGAAACTGACAATCAAAACGCCCATCACGACGGCCATGACAACCTTGCCGAGCCAGTTTGATGAGGCTTTCCGAATTCCTCGAAGCATGGGTCCAACTTGTTTTTAAAGGAGAGGGGGAACCGGGTCGTGCCCAAGGGAATTCGATCCGGGACCGAATTCCGCAACAAGGCGTCACCGAGTTGAAAACGCATCATAAAGTGGCCGCGCCCCCCTCGCAACCTCGCCCGTGCGGGCTATTTGAAGCGGTCAATGGCCCCTGGATCGCCCGACGGGTATCTGGAACTGGCGGCGTGGCTCTGCTAGCGCATCTAGAACGCTGACATTTGCGGGACAATCGACATGACCGATGCCATCCGGCCGCTGATCGCCGGCAACTGGAAAATGAACGGCCTGAAATCCGCCTTAGGTGAATTCGAGGCAATGATCGCGGGGGCGGGTGCGTTGGCCGGCAGGGCCGACCTGCTGGTCTGCCCTCCGGCCACCCTGATCGGCGGCTTTGCCGATAGAGCGCTCGGTTCAAAACTCACGGTCGGGGCGCAGGATTGCCATGCCAAGGCCTCGGGCGCCCATACCGGCGATCTCTCGGCGGAAATGCTGGCGGATGCCGGCGCCACCGCCATCATTGTTGGGCATTCGGAGCGGCGTGCCGATCATGGCGAGGCCGATGCGGTGGTCCGGCAGAAGGCGGAAGCGGCTTGGCGGGCGGGCCTGGTGGCGATCGTCTGCATCGGCGAGACCCAGAAGCAACGCGATGCCGGCCAGACGCTGGATGTCTGCGGCGGGCAGCTCGCCGGTTCGTTGCCGGACGGCGCGACATCAGCCAATCTGGTAGTGGCTTATGAGCCGGTATGGGCGATCGGCACCGGTCTGACGCCGACACCAAAAGATGTCGAACAAGTTCATCGCTTTATCCGCGATGTTCTCACCAGCCGATTTAAGGCCGAAGGCAACAAGATCCGGATTCTCTATGGCGGATCGGTCAAGCCTTCCAATGCGGCCGAACTGATGGCGGTTGCCGATGTGAACGGCGCATTGGTTGGTGGCGCCAGCCTGAAAGCTGTGGACTTTCTGGCGATTGCGGAGGCCTGCTAACTCAGGCGGGCGCGCTTTCCTGCAACCGCTTCCAGTAGATCAGCGTGCCCGTCAGCCCCCCATGGGGTTTAAATGCGTAATCCGGAATCACGCCGGTCAGCTTGAATCCCATCCGCTCATACAGTCCCGCCGCACCTTCGTCCTCGGCGGTGTCGAGCACCAACAACCAGCGCCCGCGCGCGATCGCCAGCCGCTCGGCCTCGCGCAGCAGCGCCGTGGCGACGCCGCGGTGGCGGTGACTGATGCGCGTCATCATCTTCGCGATCTCGGCGCGATGCGGCTGGTTCGGCGGAAGGTCGAGCAACAGCGTGACCGTCCCGATCAGCCTGTCCCCGTCAAAGGCGCCAAGGATGATCCGCTCGCCGCGGCCTGCAGCGCTAAGCGAGTTGGACCAGAACGCCTCGGCCGTCTTCTGTGACAGTGGATGCATGAAACTGACCGAGCCACCGTTTGCCACGGTTTCGATCAGCAAATCACCGAGCATCGCGCAAGTTTCGGGCGACGGGTTCAAGGCTTTGATCAGGATGTCCGACATCAGGATGAATTTCCGCAAGGTTAGCTTCTAGGATTGATGGCGTGCCGCGAGCGCGCCCGCTTGATCTCTGCAATCCGCTCGACATCCTCGACCTGCAGGTGTCGCCCGCGTTCGAGAATCTCCAGCGTGTATTCTTCGTAGGTGAGGCCCAGCCGCTCAGCTTTTCGGATGCGAAACGCGACGATGCCGGGCGAGGGATTGTGCCAGGCCGCGCGATGCGCCGCCTTCCAGTAGAAGTAATTGCCGATGCCGCCGCTGCCCCATTCAGGCCGATGCTCATCCTCGAGCGGCGGCCCGCCATTGTGGCCGGCGGGAATCGGGTCGTCCGTGTTTTCGGGCTGGGTCGCGGCGTTCTTGCAGGCGATCTCCAGCATCGGCGTCAGCTCCGGGCAAGGGCAACGACGTAAGTGCAGGGCGCAGTGGTCTCGTTGGCAAACGTCACTTCCGCCGGCGGACCGAAGCCGAGGCAGTCGCCGGGCCCAAGTTCGTGGCGTTCGCCGCCATCGATGAGCACGAGCGCGCCCGACAGCACCCAGAGGACCTGGCGGATGTGGGCATAGGACGAGGCGGGCAACGTCACGCGCTGCTTCGCCGGCATCTCGACCTTGACGACCTCGATGGGGTGATCGGGCCGGTTGAACACCTGCCGGCGCAAATAGCCGGTCTCGGGATCGCGCCACACCGGCTGCTCGGCGGCGCGCGAAAGACGCCCGCCCTTGCCTTCAGCGCGCAGCATCAGCCCGGCAAGGGTGAGGTCGAAGGCGCTGGCGAGCCGAACCAGCACCACCGCGGTCGGGCTGACTTCGGCGCGCTCGATCTTGCTGATGGTGGCTTTTGATACGCCGGAGCGTTCGGCGAGGTCGGCCAGCGACCAGCCGCGGCTGTCGCGTTCGAGCCGCAGGCGGTGGGCGAGCCGGGTGCTGAGAGCGTCTACTAAAGTATCCATTTGTCTATTATAAGAGAAATTGGTGCGACCTCAAGTCCTGGATGCGAACTCGGGCGGGATGTGTGGGCAGCCTTGCTGTGGCGCCTGCGGCAATTATCTCCACGGCGGCGGTTGGGGGTGACAATGCCCCGTCCGATCGTGTAACACCGCGCAACTTCAGGAAAACCCGCAAGCTCTTGGTGCAGCCGAAGCCCGGCGCTCTTCGCTTGTGACGGAAGGTTTTGATATGCAGACCGTCATTATCGTCGTTCACCTCATGATCGTCGCCGTGCTGATCGGCGCCGTGCTGCTGCAGAAATCCGAAGGCGGCGGCCTTGGCATGGGCGGCGGCGCCGGCTTCATGTCGAGCCGTGGCACCGCCAATCTCCTGACGCGGACGACCGCCGTTCTGGCAGGGCTTTTCTTCGTGACCAGCATGGCGCTGGCCTGGCTCGCGGGCGTCGATCGCAAGCCCGCATCGATCCTCGGCCCCGCGCCGACGACGCAGTCCCAGCCGGGTGGCGCAACGCCGGTCGCTCCGCCGACCTCCGGCGGCGTGCTCGACACGCTTAAGAAGGTGGATGAGCAGCAGTCGGGCCCGCAGGCACCGCGTTCGCAATAAAGCAGGGTGGCCATGCAGGGCGGCCCTCTACCGTCCTGCAGCAGAACTTCCCATTAATGCTCTGAAATCGTTTTAGAATTCACGTCACCCACAGCCCGGCAAAATGTTTGCCCGTGCATGCGATTCGTTTTGGAGAATCGGGGCAGTGGCCTTAAAGGTAGAATCCCATGGCGCGGTACATATTCATCACCGGCGGCGTGGTTTCTTCGCTCGGAAAGGGTCTGGCTTCGGCGGCACTCGGTGCCCTGCTGCAGGCTCGCGGGTACAAGGTCCGTCTCCGCAAACTCGACCCCTATCTCAACCTCGATCCCGGAACGATGTCGCCGTATCAGCACGGCGAAGTGTTCGTAACCGATGACGGCGCCGAGACCGATCTCGATCTCGGCCATTACGAGCGCTTCACCGGGCGTCCGGCCACCAAGGCCGACAACATCACCACCGGGCGCATCTACCAGGACATCATCACCAAGGAACGCCGCGGCGATTATCTCGGCGCGACCATCCAGGTCGTCCCGCACGTCACCAACGCGATCAAGGAATTCGTTGTCTCCGGCAATGACGAGTACGACTTCGTGCTGGTCGAGATCGGCGGCACCGTCGGCGACATCGAGGGCTTGCCGTTCTTCGAGGCGATCCGTCAGCTCAAGAACGAGCTGCCGCGCGATCACGCGGTCTACATTCATTTGACGCTGCTACCCTACATTCCGAGTGCCGGCGAGTTGAAGACAAAGCCGACGCAGCACTCCGTGAAGGAGCTGCGTTCGATCGGCATTCAGCCCGATATCCTGTTGTGCCGTACCGACCGCGAAATCCCGAAGGAAGAGCGGCGCAAGCTCGGCCTGTTCTGTAACGTGCGCGAAAGCGCCGTCATCGAGGCGAGGGACGTCGACAACATCTACGCCGTCCCTGAAGCCTATCACGCTGCCGGCCTCGACGACGAGGTGCTGGCCGCGTTCGGCATCGCGCCAAAGATTCCGCCGGCGCTGCAAAGCTGGAACGTCATCAACGAGCGCGTGCGTAATCCGGAAGGCGCCGTGACGATTGCCATTGTCGGCAAGTATACCGGGATGAAGGACGCCTATAAATCGCTGACCGAGGCGCTCTCCCATGGCGGCATCGCCAACAAGGTGAAAGTCAATCTCGACTGGATCGAGAGCGAGGTGTTCGAGAACGAGGACCCGACGCCGTTTCTCGAACACGTCAACGGCATTCTGGTGCCCGGCGGCTTTGGCCAGCGCGGCGCCGAGGGCAAGATCCGCGCCGCGCAGTTCGCGCGCGAGCGCGACGTGCCGTATTTCGGCATCTGTTTCGGCATGCAGATGGCGGTGATCGAGGCCGCGCGCAATCTCGTCGGCATCGAGGAAGCCAACTCCACCGAGTTCGGCCCGACCAAGGAGCCGCTGGTCGGCCTGATGACGGAATGGCTGCGCGGCAACGAGTTGGAGAAGCGCTCGCAGTCCGGCGACCTCGGCGGCACCATGCGGCTCGGCGCTTACCCCGCAACGCTGAAGCGCGGCAGCCGCGTCTCGGCCGTTTATGGCGGCGCCACCGAGATTTCCGAACGTCACCGCCACCGCTACGAGGTAAACACCGCGTACAAAGACCGCCTCGAACAGCACGGCCTGCGCTTCTCGGGCCTTTCGCCCGACGGCGTGCTGCCGGAGATCGTCGAATACGAGGACCATCCCTGGTTCATCGGCGTGCAATTCCACCCCGAGCTGAAATCACGGCCGTTTGAGCCGCATCCGCTGTTTGCGTCGTTCATTCAGGCGGCGGTGGTGCAGAGCCGATTGGTGTAGAGCTACGGAATTGTAGGGTGGGCAAAAGCGGAGCGTGCCCACCATCTTACGGCACATCTCTGGACGCAATGGTGGGCACGGCGCTGTGCGCCTTTGCCAACCCTACGGCTCCGCCTTTGACGAACGCGTCAATTGTTGCGACAAACCGCTCCCGTTACCTGCAAGAACAATAACCTTGGGAGCAAAGCCGATGATCATGGAAATGCGCGTCTATCGCTGTCTGCCCGGCCGCCTGCCGGCGCTGATGAAGCGTTTTGATACGCTGACGCTGAAGCTGTGGGACAAGCACGGCATCAAGCAGGCCGGCTTCTACACCACGCTGATCGGCACCTCCAATCAGGAACTGACCTACTTCATCGCCTGGGACTCGCTTGCCGAGCGCGAGAAGAAATGGACCGCGTTTCAGAGCGATCCGGATTGGATCGCCGGCCGCGCCAAGAGTGAAGAAGACGGCCAGATCATCGACAACATCGTCAGCCAGTTGCTGGTGCCGACGGCGTTCTCCGCGGTAAAATAGCTCGCGGCGCAACCCTGATATTCAGGGGTTAAACGGGGTTGATCCCTGAGCATTTTCTGTCAAGAAAATGCTCGGCCTTTTGAATTGCGGGTATTCTGGCCGCAAAACCGGTGTCCACTTTTGCAGAATGCGCGCGTGTCGCGGACCGGCATGGTCCGCGCCGGACGTAAAGGAAAATCCCTTGAACGCGAAACCCGAAGCAGCCCCGGTCGTCTCGGTCGGTCCGGTCAAATTCGGCAATGATCTGCCGATTTCGATCATTGCCGGACCATGCCAGCTCGAAAGCCGTGCGCACGCCCTCGAAGTGGCGACTGCGCTGAAGGAGATCGCAGGCCGGCTCGGCGTAGGCCTCGTCTACAAGACCTCCTTCGACAAGGCCAATCGAACGTCGGGCTCCGCCGCGCGCGGAATTGGCTTGGCGCAGGCCTTGCCGATCTTCGCCGAGATACGCTCCTCGCTCGGTTTGCCCGTGCTGACCGACGTGCACGAGACCGCCCAATGCGCCGAGGCGGCACAGGCAGTCGATGTGCTGCAGATCCCGGCCTTCCTGTGCCGGCAGACCGATCTGCTGCTTGCGGCGGCCGCGACCGGGAAGATCGTCAACGTCAAGAAAGGTCAGTTTCTCGCGCCGTGGGACATGGCGAACGTCGTCGGCAAGATCACCGGCGGCGGTAATCCGAACGTGCTGGTTACCGAACGCGGCGCTTCGTTCGGCTACAACACGCTGGTATCGGACATGCGTGCGTTGCCGATCATGGCGCAGACGACAGGTGCGCCCGTCATTTTCGACGCCACCCATTCGGTGCAGCAGCCGGGCGGGAAGGGCACCTCATCGGGCGGCCAGCGCGAATTCGTTCCGGTGCTGGCGCGCGCCGCGGTCGCCGTCGGCGTCGCCGGCGTGTTCATCGAGACCCATCCTGATCCGGACCGCGCGCCGTCAGATGGACCCAATATGATTCCGCTACGCGAGTTCGAAGCCTTGGTGAAGACTCTGATGGGTTTTGACGCGCTGGCCAAGAACGCCTCGTCGTGACCGCCGCCAGCGGCATGCCGCCGGCGCTCAACATCATTGCGCTCGCGACGTTTTCGGCAGCCCTGTCTGCCCGCGCGCTCGATCCGGTGTTGCCGCATGTGGCCGAGGATTTTTCGGTCAGCATCGCCACAGCCGCGAGTTTCGCCGCCGCCTTCGCCTTCACCTTTGCCATTATTCAACCGGTGCTCGGCGCCTTTGCCGACATGTTCGGCAAGGCGAGGTTGATGATCGTCTGCCTGGCGTTGCTCGGCTTCGCCAACATTCTCGGCGCGATGGCGACCTCGTTCCCGCTATTGTTTGCGAGCCGAATTCTGGCCGGCATCGGTTCGGGCGGCGTGTTTCCGATCGCGCTGGGGCTGACCAGCGATCTCGTTGGTGCCGAGAAGCGTCAGGTCGCGATCGGGCGTACGCTGGCTGGCGCCATGACCGGCAATCTTCTGGGCGCTACGGTGTCCGGCCTGATCGGCGATTTCCTCGGCTGGCGTGGCGTGCTGGCTGTGCTCGGTGGGATCGTCGTGCTGGCCTCGATCGTGGTTGCGGTCGGCTTCCGCGGCGCGGCGCTGACACATCCGCCCCGGACCAGCCTGGCAGCCCTCAAACAGGGCTATCGTACGATTTTCACCAACCCGAACGCGCGCATCTGCTACGCGGCCGTCTTCATCGAAGGCTGCTGCGTGCTCGGCCTGTTTCCGTTCATTGCCTCTTTCTTGTTCGACCTCGGACAAACCTCGCTGTCGATCGCGGGTGTCGTCATCGCGGGCTTTGCGGTCGGTGGCCTCTTCTACACCATGACCGTATCGCGGCTTCTGCCGAAGATCGGTGTCAACGGGATGATGATCGGAGGAGGCGCGCTGGTCGGCGTCCAACTCATCGCGGTCGCGATGGGACCGGAATGGAAGTTGCAGTTGTTCAGCCTGATCTTCATGGGCTGGGGTTTCTACATGATCCACGGCAGTCTGCAGGTATTTGCCAGCGAATTGTCGGCGGAGGCGCGCGCGACAGCACTGTCGTTGCACGCGTTCTTTTTCTTCATGGGGCAGACCGTCGGCCCGATCGCCTATGGCTTCGGCATCCAGCATGCCGGCAAGGTCCCGACCTTGCTCACCGCGGCGGCCGTGATGATCGCGCTCGGCCTTATCTGCGCGAAGCTGCTGCGCCAGACGCCGCCGGCGGATGCGGCGGCGAAGTAGCCCGGGTATAAACAAGCCGATGATGCGGTCGATAAGATAGACCGCCGTGACATTGCCTTGTCGTAACCGGTCCGGATGTCGACGCAGTCCGGGATTTCGACCTTAAAATGTAAGAAATCGGGACTCGCTTGCCGCCATATCTTTCGGAGCGGCTGTATGCTTGGGAGTCTGTGATAAAGATTGCCGGTGGACCGCCGAAGCAATGCAGTTTTTGACTTCTTTTGTATTGGTACCAGCGATGATTGTCCGAGAACGTTTTCGCGGCCTTTTCCAGAAGTACTTGCTCGTGCTGTTTATGGCCGTCGCGATTCCGCTCGCGATTAACGGTATTGTCGAAGCTTGGTTCGGCTATCGCGACCAGCGAGCGAGGCTTGATCAGTTGCTTGGCGTTCAAGCAACGTCTGCCGCGGCCGAAATCCACGACTTCATTTACGGCATCACAAACCAGCTCGGTTGGTTAGTGCAGGTTCCCTGGAGCGACGAGCCCGACGAGCGACGGCGGACCGAGGCGCTACGCTTGTTTCGGCAGGCGCCTGCGATTGTTAGTCTCGCACTCCTCGACAACAGGGGCCTAGAGCGCCTCTATGTTTCACGGATCGGGCTCAATCGAATTGAAAGCCGCACAGATCGATCTGCTGATCCCGCGGTAATTGGCGCCCGCTCGGGGCAAGTCTGGTTTAGCGACGTAAGCTACCATCGAGGCTCCGAACCACGCCTGACGGTTGCGGTCGTTGGTAATCGACCATCGGTCGGAGTAGTTATCGCGGAAGTCAATCTCAAGCTGATTTGGGATGTGATTTCAGCGATAAAGGTGGGAAAGACCGGCTTCGCGTTCGTTTTGGACCGACCGGGTCGGCTCATTGCTCATCCCGACATCAGTCTCGTCCTCCGTGGAGCAGAAGAAGCAACCTCCAAGCCGTTCCGCGCCATACGCGACGCAATCGGGCCCGCGGGGAGCGGCTTCGCGACAAGCCGAGATGTCCACGGCCATGAGGTTGCCGCCGTCGCGGCTCCCGTTGCGGGTCCCGATTGGACTGTAGTCGTCGAACAGCCGCTAGCTGAAGCCTACGCACCGATCTATGCAGTCTTGTGGCGAACCGTGGCGCTCCTCGCGGGGGGCACAATTCTCGCCGCGTTGCTTGCCTACGCACTGGCGCACCGGATGACCGAACCAATAAGGGTTCTTGAGGAAGGGACTGAGAGGATCGGGGCTGGGTCTTTCGACCACCGCATTTCCATCGAGACCGGCGACGAGTTTCAGCGCCTTGCAAACAGCTTTAACAAGATGGCTGCCGAGTTGGCGCTGGGGCAGGAGCACCAGGAGCGCATAGCGAAACTCAAGCGATTCCTCGCACCGCAAGTGGCCGACCTCGTCGATCGAGCGGGCGACGACAGTGTATTGGACGGGCGCCGCGCAGAAGTCGTCGTTATATTTTGCGACTTGCGAGGCTTCACCGCATTTTCCGCAGCACTTGCACCCGAGGAAGTCATGAACGTGCTGTCGGAGTACTATGAGGTGCTTGGCAAAGCTATTACGCAATTTGAGGCGACACTCATCAGTTTCTCGGGAGACGGCCTTATGGTTCTCGTGAACGCTCCCGTGCCCGTTGAAGAACCGGCACTAAGAGCTGTCGATCTGGCCGTTGAGATGCAGAAGAGTGTGCAACGACTCATCGCCGGCTGGCGATCGCGAGGCTACCAGGTTGGGTTCGGGATTGGTCTTGCCAGTGGGGCAGCAACGGTTGGACGGATCGGGTACGCTAGCCGGTTCGATTACACCGCCATCGGCAGCGTGGTGAATCTAGCGGCCCGCCTATGCGCATCTGCCGCAGATCGGGAAATCCTGATAGACTCCGAAGTCGCCGAATGCGTTAGGGGCAAGCGCTTCCTGGTCGAACTTGGGGACCGCCAAATCAAGGGATTTGACGAAGCTATTCCGGTATTCGGAATTTCCTTCGATACGCCCATAGCTGACGGCAAACTGCGGCGGCCTGGCTAAATCCGCTCGCGACTAGTCAGCGTCGCGGGATATGCTGGGACAGGCGGCCGACGGGCTGCTCATTGGGTGAAGGTATGAAGAGTGCCAACTTCAATGCAATAGCGCGGCGCAGATGCGTCAGTCGGCGAGACTTTCTCTCGTTGATGGCGGGCGCTGCCACTTGGACAACCTCGCTTCACGCGCAAAAACTGGCGATGCCGGTCATCGGCTATCTTTGCGCGGAGTCTCCGGAGCTATTTGCCAGTCGACTCAAAGCTTTTCACCAAGGACTTGGCGAAGCCGGGTTTGTCGAAGGCCGTAATGTTGCCATTCTCTATCAGTGGGCCGAAGGGCGATACACACAATTGCCTGCCTTGGCTGCCAACTTGGTCGCCCGCAATGTCGACGTCGTCGTCGCGCCCGGCGGCGCGGAGGTTGCGCTCGCCGTGAAGGCCGCCGGCGCGAGCAATGCAATCGTCTTTGAGATGGGTGGCGACCCCGTTCAGTTAGGTGTCGTGGACAGCTTGCGGCGGCCGGGGGGCAATATCACGGGGGTTTCGAGCCTGAGCGTCGACGTGTCGCCGAAACGGCTTGAGTTGATGCATGAACTACTGCCGACCGCAGCTAAATTGGCGGTGGTCGCCAACCCCACAAGTCCGACCGCCAATTCACAATTGCAGAAGCTACGCTCGGCCGCCGAAACCCTGGGAGTGCATCTACAGGTCTTGAACGCAAGTACTGAAAAGGAGTTCGAGCCAATTTTCTCCACCGCAGCTCAGGAAGCGAGTGGGCTCGTCTTTACCTCGGACCCCTATTTCGCATTTCGCAGTAGAGGGCTGGCCGAGCTCGCGATGAAATATCGCGTGCCCGCAATTACCCAATCCCGAGACTTCCCTGCCGCAGGCGGCTTGATGAGCTATGGGGGAGACTTTGCGCAATCGCATCGGCGCGCGGGCATGTATGTCGGGCGCATCCTCAAAGGCGAGAAGCCCTCTGATCTTCCGGTCCAGCTTGTCACCAAGGTGGAGTTCATCATTAACGTTAAGGCCGCCAAGTTACTTGGACGAGAATTTTCGCCTTCACTCGTCAGCGGCGCTGATGAGGTAATTGAGTAAGAGATCCTTTCGGCCGTTTTGCGAACTGCCGACGAGTTCTCGCAGTCGGATTAGAGGCCAAGCGTGATCTCGGCCCAGCGCATCACAGTGCTGCCATTGAGAAATTCGATCACGCTGGGTTCGATAGCTGCCGGCTCGTTGTGGCCGAGCACAGCAGTCGCAGCGATCATGTCGCAGCGTTCCCTGAAAACGACCGAGATCGCCGTCTTGCCAAGCGGATTCGTTCTGATCAGCGCCTCAGCCTCGTCCGCGGTACGGGGCAACGCCCTGGTCGGGTACCCACACGTCCTTCGGCAGTTTGCCCGTCTGCCAGAACACGTCGATCGGGATGCCGCCGCGCGGATACCAGTAGCCGCCGATGCGAAGCCATTTCGGCTTGATCTCGGCCGCGATCCGCTTGCCGATCATGACCGTGCAGTCCTCGTGGAAGGCGCCGTGATTGCGAAAGCTCGCGACATAGAGCTTTAGCGATTTGGATTCCAGCAGCCATTGTCCCGGCACATAGTCGATCATGAGATGCGCGAAATCCGGCTGGCCGGTCACCGGGCAAATCGAGGTGAATTCCGGGGCGGTGAAGCGAACCAGATAATTGGTGCCGGCTTGCGGATTGGGCACGCGGTCGAGCTGCGCCTTTTCCGGGCTATCAGGCCATTCCACGGCGCGACCGAGTTGCAATGATTGGGGCAATGATTTCTGCAGTGATTTCTTGGCCATCGTGATCGTCCTTTGCGATGGCTGACATGAACGCTGCGGGGGTAATCGTCAACCGTTAGCGCGAGGCTGGGTCGCCAAGAAACCGCACCAGCGCCTGCCGTTCGCCGGCGTCCTCGATCCCGCGGATCGACATCCACAATCCCGGAAACATTGCGGCGGGATCGGTGAGGAAAGTCTCGAGGCGCTTTTCATCCCAGGCCATTCCCTCGTCGCGTGCCTTGCGCAGCGCCGGCGAGTAATCGAACTCGGGATCACCCGCCACGGTGCGCCCGATCAGTCCTGACAGGTTGGGGCCGGGCAGGCCGCGCTCGGCGGGATCGAGGCTGTGGCAGGCGCGGCAGGGCATGAAGGCCCGTGCGCCATCTTCCTCCGCGAGAGCGGGGAGGGGCAGGGAAAGCAACAAGAGCAGCAGGACGGCGAAGGACTTCACGCGACCGTCTGTATCACGACCAGGCGGTCATTGCCGGATTCACCGCCCCAGGTTTCGCCGGGTCGGCCATCGAGCTGGCGCACATTCGCGCCCGGTTTATCGCTGGGAAATGCGTTGAACTTCGCCGTCACGGGATCGAAGCGCACGATGGCATTCGCTCCGAAGTCGGTGAGCCAGACCTTGTCCTTGTCGTCGACATAGACCGCGTAGGCGCGCGGATTGCTGCCCGGCAGCTTCCATGCCTTCCAGGAGCCGTCAGCAGGATCGTGCATCGATACGTTGCCGCTGTTCCACTCGCTGACCCAGATCCGGCCCTTCGAATCCGACCACACGCGCCGCGCGCCCTGGTTCGGCGTCGACGGCTCGACCACGGTCGCGTTGCCGGTTGCCGGATCGATTTTGGCGATGTGATTGCCGGCGAGCGAGGCGTACCAGACGTCGCCCTTCGGCGTGACCGTCATGCCGTAGGTGCCGCGGCCGCGCGGCGATTTGAACACGGTCATGTCGCCGGATTTCGGATCGAGCCGGCCATAGATGCCGGACTGGCCGGTGAACCAATAGATGCCGCCTTTGTCGAACACGCCTGTGTTGAGGTTGGCGTATGCCTCCTTTTCAGGCAGGCGGAACAGCGTCACTTTATGATCCGTGGGATCGACGCGCGCGATCGCGTTCTGTCCGCCCTCGGTGATCCAGGGCGCGCCGTCGGGGCCGATGACGACGCCGTGGGGCGCGGCGCGCTTGCCGAGATCGACCAGTTGGTAGGAGCCGTCACGCGGGTCGAGGCGTCCGAGCGTGCCGTTGCGCTGGCCGCAGAACCAGATCGTGCCATCCGGGGCCGGCGTCGTGTCGCGCGAGCCCATCCCTGTCTTGACCGGATAATACTTGACGCGGAACGGGCCTTCCTGAGCATTCGCGTGACGCAAGAGGGCGGGGGCCGCAAGGATTCCGGCGGCGGAGTTCCGAAGAAACTGGCGGCGATTCATTGCGTTACCCCGGTCTATCAATGTGAAGGTTTGGACGCTGATATCAACCTTGGAGGAGTTTATCCTGACCTAGCTCCTTGGTCTGGAAAAGGCCTTAGCCAAAGCGTTCACATTTGCTTGCGCGCCGTGTAAGACGCCCCCGAAATCGCCACCCACCAGTTTAGGAAAGTGCAGATATGACCGCCATCGTCGACATCATTGGCCGTGAAATTCTCGATAGCCGGGGCAATCCCACCGTCGAAGTCGACGTAGTGCTGGAAGACGGCTCGATCGGCCGCGCGGCTGTACCTTCCGGTGCGTCCACCGGCGCCCATGAGGCGGTCGAACTCCGGGACGGCGACAAGCAGCGCTATCTCGGCAAGGGCGTGCAGAAGGCGGTGGAAGCCGTCAACGGCGAGATCTTCGAGGCGCTGAGCGATCAGGCCGTCGAGGACCAAGTCCACATCGACCAGATCATGATCGATCTCGACGGTACGCCGAACAAGAGCAGGCTTGGCGCCAACGCCATCCTCGGCGTCTCGCTGGCCTGCGCCAAGGCGGCGGCCGAATCCTTCGACATGCCGCTCTATCGTTATGTCGGCGGCACCTCGGCGCGGACGCTGCCGGTGCCGATGATGAACATCATCAATGGCGGCGTGCATGCCGACAACCCGATCGACTTTCAGGAATTCATGATCCTTCCTGTGGGCGCCGCGAGCTTCGCCGAGGCGCTGCGCTGCGGTTCGGAAATCTTCCACACGCTGCGTAGCGAACTGAAGAAGGCCGGCCATAACACCAATGTCGGCGACGAGGGCGGTTTTGCGCCGAACCTGCCGTCGGCGGACGCAGCCCTCGAATTCGTGGTGAGCGCGATCGGCAAGGCCGGCTACAAGGCAGGCAGCGACGTGATGCTCGGCCTCGACTGCGCGGCCACCGAGTTCTTCAAGGACGGCAATTACGTCTACGGCGGCGAGAACAAGACCCGCTCGCGTTCCGAGCAGGCAAAATATCTCGCCGATCTCGTCTCGCGCTATCCGATCGTCACGATCGAGGACGGCATGTCCGAGGACGACATGGAAGGCTGGAAGGAATTGACCGACCTGATCGGCAAGAAGTGCCAGCTCGTCGGCGATGACCTGTTCGTCACCAATGTCACCCGCCTTGCCGACGGCATCAAGAACGGCCGCGCCAATTCGATCCTGATCAAGGTCAACCAGATCGGCACACTTACGGAGACGCTCGCCGCCGTCGAGCTGGCGCACAAATACGGCTACACTTCCGTGATGTCGCACCGTTCCGGCGAGACGGAAGATTCCACCATCGCCGATCTCGCGGTCGCTACCAATTGCGGCCAGATCAAAACCGGATCGCTGGCCCGCTCCGATCGCACCGCCAAGTATAACCAGCTCCTGCGTATCGAGCAGCAACTCGGCAAGCAGGCAAAATATGCCGGCAAATCGGCGCTGAAGGCCTTGGCGTAACGCATCGGCGCAACCAGATAGGACGGACACAAGGGGGAGGATGGCGATGAGTGAGGGAAAAAGCGGGCTTCAGCTGCGTTCGCTGCTCAAGAAGAGCGGCGAACTCGAATTGTCGCTGGTCGATGTCCCGACGCCCGAGCCGGCCGACGACGAAGTCGTGGTCCGTGTCGAGGCGACCCCGATCAATCCCTCCGATCTCGGGCTCTTGATCGGCCCGGCCGACATGTCGACCGCCGAGG
Organism: Bradyrhizobium murdochi; assembly: GCF_000472965.1. GTDB lineage: Bacteria > Pseudomonadota > Alphaproteobacteria > Rhizobiales > Xanthobacteraceae > Bradyrhizobium > Bradyrhizobium murdochi. The sequence goes on from NZ_AXAU01000001.1 coordinate 489,763, forward strand.
AATCCGGCAGCGCGGACGCGCCTGTTATCACCGCGAAGATGCCGGAAGCCGCGATGCGGATGATGGCGGCACGGCTCGACCAGTCGCTTCCCGTCGGCAATGAAGGTGCCGGCGTGGTGATCAGGACCGGGTCTTCGGACGCCGCGAAAGCGCTGATGGGCAAGGCGGTCTCGATGATCGGCGGCGCGATGTACACGCAGTACCGCACCATCAAGGTCAGGGACATCATGGAGCTGCCGTCAGGCACCACGCCGGCCGACGGCGCATCATGGTTCGTCAATCCCTTGACCGCGCTCGGGATGACCGAGACGATGCGCCGCGAGAACCACAAGGCCCTGGTGCACACCGCGGCTGCCTCCAATCTCGGGCAGATGCTCAACAAGATCTGCATTAAGGACGGCATCGGCCTCGTCAATATCGTGCGCAGCAAGGAGCAGGCCGACATCCTGCACAAGATCGGCGCCAAATATGTCGTCGATTCCACCGCAGACACGTTCATGGACGATCTCACCAACGCGCTGGTGGAAACCGGCGCCACCATTGCGTTCGATGCGATCGGCGGCGGCAAGCTGGCAAGCCAGATTCTGACCTGCATGGAAATCGCGGCCAACAAGACCGCGAAGGAATACAGCCGCTACGGCTCGAACGTGTGCAAGCAGGTCTATATCTATGGCAGCCTCGACAATCGCCCGACCGAGCTCAGCCGTACGTTTGGCCTGACCTGGGGCGTCGGCGGCTGGCTGTTGACGCCGTTCCTGCAGAAGATCGGCCCCGCCGAAATCGGCCGGCTGCGCCAGCGTGTCGCGTCCGAGCTCAAGACCACCTTTGCCAGCCACTACACGCAGGTAGTGTCGCTGCAGGAGACGCTGCAGCTTTCCAACATCGCCATCTACAACAAGCGCTCCACCGGCGAGAAATTCCTGATTAATCCGAACAAGGGGTGAGCGCGCGCTTCCATCGCCGCGAACAGGCTGCCTTTCAGGCGGCCTGTTTTTGCATGCCGAGGCAGCCGTAAAGATAAGTTGATGCACTTGCATCTTTCTGGTGATCTGGCGTAAGGGAGCGCTGGCGCTTTCGCTTCAAAAGGGGAATTCAATGGCCACCTATTACACCATCGTCACGATCGTCGGTTCTCTCCGCAAGGAGAGCTTTTCGCTCAAGGTCGCCAATGCGCTCGCCAAGCTGGCGCCGGCTTCGCTCAAGCTCGATGTGACCACGCTGCATGATATCTCCTTCTTCAACCAGGATTTGGAAGAAGCACCGCCGGCTGACTGGCTGGCGTTTCGCGAAAAGCTGCAGAAGTCGAACGGCGTGCTGTTCGTGACGCCCGAATATAACCGCTCGATCCCGGGCGTGTTGAAGAACGCGATCGATGTCGGGTCGCGCCCCTATGGCAAGAGCTCGTTCCTCGGCAAGCCGACCGGCATCGTCAGCAACTCGCCCGGCGCGCTCGGCGGCGTCAGCGCCGCCAAGCATTTGCAGAACATCCTGCCGGGCATTTCCGGCCCGATCCTCGGCCAGCCCGAAATCTACCTCAACGGCATCGGCGACGCCTTTAACGAGAAGGGCGAGCTCGTGAAGGAAGCGGTGCAGAAGGTGCTGCAGCAATACATCGACGCGTTTGCGGCATTCATCGAGAAGCAGAACAGATAAGGACGTCATTGCGAGCGAAGCGACTTGTCCGCCGTAGCTTTAGCGAAGGCGGAAGCAATCCATATGCAGCATAGCGGATAGGTGGATTGCTTCGTCGCTTCCGCTCGTCGCAATGACGGCTGCGACATTCGTGCCGCTGGCCTTAGTATTCCATTAACCGGACCGTCGCATCTTGACGGCATGGTCTCCCGCACCCGATTGAAATCCATCCTGACCGGGCTCGCCCTCTATACGATGGCGGCGATGATGGTCGGCTATTTCGGCGTCAATGCTTACACCGGCAAATACGGCTTGAACGCGCGGCAGGAGCTCGATCAGGAAATCATTGCCCTGACTTCGGAATTGGCGCGGCTGAAGCGGGAGCGGGCAGAGGGCGAGCAGCGGGTATCGCTGCTGCGGTCCGACCGGGTCGATCCCGACATGCTGGATGAGCGCGCGCGCTTCCAGCTCGACTACGCCAATCCGCGCGATCTGGTCCGGACCATCAAGCCGAACTGATTTTCAAACCGGTGTTACGAACGCGGCCGTCATGGGGACGATGCCAGCGTGACCGGTCCGCAAATTTCAAAAAATCGCGAAATCAATTTCGAAAATGTCGCAGCCCACATTGCACTGCGGCATAGCAATATTTTCTCCAGCGCACGCAATCCTTTCACGGCGGTTTGAGTTGGGATAGAGAGGGGCTGATCCGTCTCTCTTTCCCCCGGAATTGCCATGGCTGCACCCAAGAAAAGCGTCGCGAAAGAATCAGGGCAGGAGAAGGCAAACGGGTCCCCACCGGAATTCACCAAGGCGCAGGAACTGGCCGCGCTGCGGGACATGCTCTTGATCCGCCGCTTCGAGGAAAAGGCCGGCCAGCTCTACGGCATGGGTGCGATCGGCGGGTTCTGCCATCTCTATATCGGCCAGGAAGCTGTGGTGGTCGGAATGCAGATGGCTCTGAAGAAGGGCGATCAGGTAATAACCGGATACCGTGACCACGGCCACATGCTGGCCTGCGGGATGGACGCCAACGGCGTCATGGCCGAACTCACCGGCCGCCGCGGCGGCTACTCCAAGGGCAAAGGCGGCTCCATGCACATGTTCAGCATGGAGAAGAATTTCTTCGGCGGCCACGGTATCGTCGGCGCCCAGGTTTCGCTCGGGACCGGCCTTGCTTTCGCCAATCGCTATCGCGGCAATGATTTCGTCAGCGTCGCCTATTTCGGCGACGGCGCATCCAACCAGGGCCAGGTCTATGAGAGCTTTAATATGGCGGAGCTGTGGAAGCTCCCGGTGATCTATGTGATCGAGAACAACCGCTACGCCATGGGCACGTCGGTGACGCGCTCCTCGGCCCTGACCGATTTTTCCAAACGCGGCGCCTCCTTCAACATTCCGGGCCAGCAGGTCGACGGCATGGATGTGCGCTCCGTGAAGGCCGCCGGGGACGAGGCGGTCGCCTGGTGCCGCGCCGGCAAGGGGCCGTTCATCCTGGAAATGCAGACCTATCGCTACCGCGGCCACTCGATGTCCGACCCGGCGAAATACCGGACCCGCGAAGAGGTCGAAAAAATCCGCACCGACCAGGACCCGATCGAGCAGGTGCGCAACCGCCTGCTGGCCGCCAAGGTCAGCGAGCAGGAGCTGAAGGCGATCGACGCCGAGGTCCGCGAGATCGTCAACGCATCCGCCGATTTCGCCCAGCGCGATCCCGAGCCCGATCCGTCCGAGCTCTGGACCGACGTCTACAGGTAATTCAACCGCATAGTTCGTAAAACGTGGGACCTGGTTTGCTGCTCTCGCGACCTGCAGATCAAACGAGCGCAGAACCAACTGACGAGTGATTTTCGGGAGCCGATATGCCCATTCAAGTGCTGATGCCTGCGCTGTCGCCCACCATGGAGAAGGGCAATCTTGCGAAGTGGCTGAAGAAGGAAGGCGAGCCGATCAAGTCGGGCGATGTCATCGCCGAGATCGAGACCGACAAGGCGACGATGGAAGTCGAGGCGACCGATGAGGGCACGCTCGGCAAGATATTGATCCCGGAAGGCACCGCCGACGTCGCCGTCAACACGCCGATCGCGACCATTCTGGCCGACGGCGAGAGCGCCGCCGATCTCGGCAAAGCGAGCGCGCCGGCGCAAGCGGCCAAGGCCGCGGAATCCGCGCCCCCCGCCGAAGCCAAAGCGGAAGCGCCGCAGCCCAAGGCCGAGAAGGGGCCAGCAGCGCCGCCGGCCGCGGTCGCCGAGCCCGATCCGGAAGTCCCCGCCGGTACCGAGATGATCACGCAGACCATTCGCGAGGCGTTGCGCGATGCGATGGCGGAAGAGATGCGGCGCGACCCCGACGTGTTCATCATGGGCGAGGAGGTCGCGGAATATCAGGGCGCCTATAAGGTGACCCAGGGGCTCTTGCAGGAATTCGGCGCGCGGCGCGTGATCGATACCCCGATCACCGAGCATGGCTTTGCCGGCGTCGGCGTTGGTGCTGCGATGTCGGGGCTGAAGCCGGTCGTCGAATTCATGACGTTCAATTTTGCCATGCAGGCGATCGACCAGATCATCAACTCCGCGGCCAAGACGCTGTACATGTCGGGGGGGCAGATGGGCTGCTCGATTGTATTCCGCGGCCCGAACGGTGCCGCCGCCCGCGTCGCCGCCCAGCACAGTCAGGACTACTCGGCCTGGTACTCGCAAATTCCCGGGCTGAAGGTGATCGCGCCGTTCTCGGCGGCCGACTACAAGGGGCTGCTCAAGGCCGCGATCCGCGATCCCAACCCCGTCATCTTCCTCGAAAACGAAGTCTTGTACGGCCACACCGGCGAGGTGCCAAAACTCGACGACTACGTGATCCCGATTGGCAAGGCGCGTATCGTTCGCTCGGGCAAGGACGTAACGCTGATCTCGTGGTCGAATGGCATGACCTACGCGCTGAAAGCCGCCGACGAGCTCGCGAAGGAAGGCATCGAGGCCGAGGTGATCGACCTGCGCACGCTGCGCCCGATGGACACCGAGACGATCATCAACTCGGTAAAGAAGACCGGCCGCGCGGTGACGGTGGAAGAGGGCTGGCAGCAGTCCGGCGTCGGCGCCGAGATTGCCGCCCGCATCATGGAGCAAGCCTTCGACTATCTCGATGCGCCGGTCGCGCGCGTATCCGGCAAGGACGTGCCGATGCCCTATGCCGCGAACCTCGAAAAGCTCGCATTGCCTTCCGTTGCCGAGGTGGTCGCAGCCGCCAAGGCCGTTTCTTATCGGTAAGCCCATGGCCGGTCCGAACGAACAACCGCTGCCGCCGGACGTGATCGGCCGCGAGGACGCCGTTGAAGTCCTGCGCGCCTTCGTCGTCGATGGTGGGCTCTCGATCGCGTTCCAGCGCGCTTTCGAGGAACCTGACATGTGGGGCCTCTTGCTGGTCGATATCGCCCGCCACGCCGCCCGCGCCTATGCGCGCGAGAGTGGCTACACCGAGGACGAGGCGCTCGCGCGCATCGTCGAGATGTTCGAAGCCGAAATCAACCGGCCGACCGACATGGGCTCCACCACGCCCCGGTCGCAACAGGGTCACTGACGATGCCGATCAACATTTTGATGCCCGCGCTGTCGCCCACGATGGAAAAGGGCAACCTTGCCAAGTGGCTCAAGAAAGAGGGCGACAAGGTCAAGTCCGGCGACGTAATCGCCGAGATCGAGACCGACAAGGCGACGATGGAAGTCGAGGCGGTCGACGAGGGCACGATTGCCAAGATTCTGGTGCCGGAGGGTACGCAGGATGTCCCCGTCAACGACGTGATCGCGGTGCTGGCCGGCGACGACGAGGATGTGAAGGCGGCAGGCGCCGCGCCCGCGCCGAAGGCTGCTGAAGCGCCCAAGGAGGCACCCAAAGAAGCGCCCAAGGAAGCACCTAAGCCTGCTGCCGCGGCAGCGGCGCCAACACCTCCGCCCGCAGCGGCTTCCGCGCCTGCCCCTCAGGCGGCGGCGCCTGCCAAGGGCAACGGCCAGGCCCGCATCTTCTCGTCGCCGCTCGCGCGCCGTCTCGCCAAGGATGCGGGCATCGATCTTTCGCGCATCAACGGCTCGGGCCCGCATGGCCGCGTCGTCGCCCGCGACGTCGAGGATGCGAAATCCGGCAAGGGCCTGAAAGCCCCGGCCGCCGCGCCTGCGGCGGGTCCGAGCATTGCGCCTATGGGCGCGTTTGCGCCCGGGATGTCCGACAAGCAGATTTTGGCGCTGTTCGAGGAAGGTTCCTACGAGATCGTGCCGCATGACGGCATGCGCCGCACCATTGCGCAACGGCTGACCGCGTCGGTGCAGACCGTGCCGCATTTCTATCTGACGATGGACTGCGACATCGGCAAGCTCCTGGTCGCGCGCGAGGAGATCAACGCCGCAGCCCCCAAGGACAAGGAAAAGAAGCCGCTCTACAAGCTCTCGGTCAATGACTTCGTCATCAAGGCGATGGCGGTCGCGCTGCAAAAGATTCCGAATTGCAACGTGAGCTGGACCGATGGCGGCATGGTCAAGCACAAGCACTCCGACATCGGCGTGGCCGTGGCCATGCCCGGCGGCCTGATCACGCCGATCATCCGCAAAGCCGAGACCAAGACACTCTCCACGATTTCGTCCGAAATGAAAGACTTTGCCGCGCGCGCGCGGGCGCGCAAGCTGAAGCCGGAAGAATACCAGGGCGGCACCACGGCGGTGTCCAACCTCGGCATGTACGGCATCAACCACTTCACCGCCGTGATCAATCCGCCGCACGCGACGATCCTTGCGGTCGGCACCAGCGAGGAGCGTCCCGTGGTGCGTGCCGGCAAGATTGAGATCGCGCAAGTGATGAGCGTGACACTGTCCTGCGATCACCGGGCGATCGACGGCGCGCTCGGCGCCGAGCTGATCGGCGCCTTCAAGCAGTTGATCGAAAACCCCGTCATGATGATGGTATGAGGCGAGGATAACCGCACCGTCATTGCGAGCGCAGCGAAGCAATCCATCGCATCGGCGACAAGGTGGATTGGTTCGTCGCAAGGGCTCCTCGCAATGACGGAGAACTGTGATGGTCGCACCACGATAACGAGCACATAGCCATGGCCGACAATTCCTTCGACGTCATCATCATCGGCTCCGGCCCCGGTGGCTACGTCACCGCGATCCGCTCGGCGCAGCTCGGCTTCAAGACCGCGATTATCGAGAAATCTTATCTCGGCGGCATCTGCCTGAACTGGGGCTGCATCCCGACCAAGGCGCTGCTGCGCTCCGCCGAGATCTTTCACTACATGCAGCACGCCAAGGATTACGGCCTTTCCGCCGAGAAGATCTCGTTTGATCCGAAGGCCGTCGTGCAGCGCTCGCGCGGCGTCTCGAAGCGGCTGAATGACGGCGTCGGCTTCCTGATGAAGAAGAACAAGGTGACGGTGATCTGGGGCGATGCGTCGATCGACGCGCCCGGCAAGGTCACAGTGAAGAAGTCGCAGGTCGAGGCGCCAAAAGGCGCGTTGGGCGAGGGCGCCTATCAGGCCAAGCACATCATCATCGCCACTGGCGCGCGGCCGCGCGTGCTGCCGGGGCTCGAGCCCGACAAGAAACTGGTCTGGACCTATTTCGAGGCGATGGTGCCGGATCGGATGCCGAAATCGCTGCTGGTGGTCGGCTCCGGCGCGATCGGCATTGAGTTCGCCTCGTTCTTCCACACCATGGGTGCTGACGTCACCGTGGTCGAGGTGTTGCCGCAGATCCTCCCGGTCGAGGATGCGGAAATCGCTGGCCTCGCGCGAAAACGGTTCGAGAAGCAGGGCATCAAGATTCTCAGTGATACCAAGGTCACGAAGCTCGAGAAGAAGGCCGACAGCGTGGTCGCCACCATCGACGACGGCAAGAAGCCGCAGACGGTCGAGTTCGAGCGGGTGATCTCGGCGGTCGGCGTGGTCGGCAATGTCGAGGGCCTCGGCCTGGAAAAACTCGGCGTCAAGACCGACCGCGGCGTCGTCGTGATCGACGGCTACGGCAAGACCAATGTCCCCGGCATCTATGCTATTGGTGACGTCGCAGGTCCGCCGATGCTCGCCCACAAGGCCGAGCACGAAGGCGTCGTCTGCATCGAGGCGATCAAGGGCCTGCATCCGCACGCCACGGACAAGAACCTCATTCCCGGCTGCACCTATTGCCACCCGCAGATTGCCTCCGTCGGTCTGACCGAGGCGAAGGCGAAAGAGGGCGGCCGCGAGATTCGCGTCGGCCGTTTCCCGTTCGTCGGCAACGGCAAGGCAATCGCGCTAGGCGAGGACCAGGGCCTCGTCAAGGTGATCTTCGACAAGAAGACGGGGCAATTGCTCGGCGCCCACATGATCGGCGCGGAGGTGACCGAGTTGATCCAGGGCTACGTGGTCGCCATGAACCTGGAGACTACGGAAGAGGAGTTGATGCACACCATATTCCCGCATCCGACGCTGTCCGAGATGATGAAGGAGGCCGTGTTGGATGCCTACGGCCGCGTGCTGAATATCTGATGCCGCCGTCATTGCGAGCGAAGCGAAGCAATCCATCTATCCGCTTGCGGCGCTATGGATTGCTTCGTCGCAAGAGCTCCTCGCAATGACGGACAACGAGATCGCTCAATAAGAAAGAAACGAAGCGTGAAAGACAACGACAATTTGACCATTGAACGCCCGACGTTTGTGACCCATCTCGAATGCGCGATGGAAGGCGATCGGTACGAGGCCGACCAGATCCACAATCTTTCCAAGGCCGGCAAGCCGCTACTGGTGCGCTACGACCTCGCTGGCGTGAAGAAGGCGCTGACCAAGGAAGCCCTCGCGCAGCGTCCAGCCGACATGTGGCGCTATCGCGAACTGCTGCCGGTGCGTAAGGTCACGGACATCGTCAGCCTCGGCGAAGTGACGACGCCGCTGATCCGGCTGCCGAAGCTTGCGAAAAAGCTCGGCGGCGGCGAGATCATCGTCAAGGACGAAGGACGTCTGCCGACCGGCTCGTTCAAGGCCCGCGGCCTTGTGATGGCGGTGTCGATGGGCAAGGCGCTTGGTATCAAGCACATGGCGATGCCGACCAACGGCAATGCGGGCGCGGCGCTCGCGGCCTACGCGACGTCCTGCGGCATCAAGACGACGATCTTCTGCCCCGCCGACACGCCGGAGGTGAACGTCAGCGAGATCGAGCTGCAGGGCGCCACCGTCTATCGCGTCAACGGTCTGATCGACGATTGCGGCAAGATCGTCGGCGAGGGCAAGGCAAAAGCCGGCTGGTTCGACACCTCGACGCTGAAGGAGCCTTACCGGATCGAAGGCAAGAAGACGATGGGCCTCGAGCTCGCCGAACAGCTCGGCTGGGAGATGCCCGACGTGATCTTCTATCCGACCGGCGGCGGCACCGGCCTGATCGGCATGTGGAAGGCGTTTGCCGAACTGGAAGCCATCGGCTTCATCGGCGCGAAGCGGCCGCGGATGGTCGCGGTGCAGGCGTCCGGCTGCGCGCCGATGGTGCGCGCCTTCGAGAACGGCACCGAGCACGCCCCGCGCTGGGAGGATGCCCACACCATTGCCTCCGGCATCCGCGTGCCCCAGGCGGTCGGAGATTTTCTGATCCTGCGCGCGGTCCGCGAGAGCAAGGGATTTGCGATCGCGGTGTCGGACGAGAAGATTTCTGCTGCGCTCAACGAAGTGGCGCGCGAGGAGGGCCTGCTGTTGTGTCCGGAAGGGGCGGCGACGTATGCTGCCTATCAGCAAAGCCTTGCCGACGGCCGCGTGACGAAAAACGATCGCGTCATGCTGTTCAATTGCGCGACAGGGCTTAAATATCCGCTGCCGCCGGTCACGCGCACGCTCGATCGCCACCAGCCGATCGACTACGCAAAACTCTGACCATCGCGCGGCGGAATGTGATGGGAGCATGAGATGCGAAAGATCATTCTGGCCGCGATTGCAGTGCTGGCGTTCGGTGGTGTTGGGGCAGCGCAAAGCTTTCCCTCGCGTCCGGTCACCATCATTGTGCCATTCTCCGCCGGCGGTCCGTCGGATGCGATGGCGCGGATTCTCGCCGAGCGCATGAAGGCCTCGCTCGGCGAGCAGGTCCTGGTCGAGAACGTGACCGGGGCGGGCGGTTCGGTCGGCGTCGGCCGCGCGGTGCGATCGCCGCCTGACGGCTACACGATCAGCTTTGGCCATCTCGGCACCCACGTTGCCAATGGCGCGGTTTACAAGCTTGGCTACGATCTCGTCACCGATCTCGAGCCGGTCGCGCTATTGCCGAGCAACCCGATGATCATCGTCAGCAAGAAGGCGGTTCCCGCAACCTCACTGAAGGAATTTCTGGCATGGCTGAAGGCGCAGCCGGCCGCGCCGATCGCGGGCACCGCCGGCGCCGGGTCCGGCAGCCATATCGCCGGGCTCTATTTCGAGAACGTCAGCGGCATCAAGCTGCAATATGTGCCGTATCGCGGCACGGGACCGGCGATGAACGATCTCGTCTCCGGACAGATCGATATGATCGTCGACCAGACCTCGAACTCGATCGGGCAGGTACGCGCGGGCAATATCCGCGCCTATGCCATTACCGATAGCAAGCGCGTGGAATCCGCGTCCGACATCCCGACCGTGGATGAGGCGGGGCTGCCCGGATTTCACATGACGCTGTGGTCCGGCCTCTGGGTTCCAAAGGGCACGCCGAAGGACGTCATCGCCAAGCTGAATACGGCGACGGTGGAGGCGCTGAACGATCCGGCGGTGCGCAAGCAGCTTGAAAACCTCGGCCTGCAAATGCCCCCCAAGGACAAGCTAACGCCGGAAGCGCTCGGCGCCTGGCAAAAGGCCGAAATCGCAAAATGGTGGCCGATGATCAAGGCCGCCAATGTGAAGGTGGATTAGCTCCAGGCAGGGAACCTAAGGGGAGTGCGGACGTTTAACGCTCTTATACGGAGCGTACGATGGCTGAAAACGACAACCGATCCAAGGGCACAATCGGACTCATCCTCGGCGGAGTCATCGCCTTGGCTGCGGCGGTATTCATTCTCACCGGCGGTGAATTGGGCGGGACTAAGGACGTGACCAGCGATGCTGACCTTCCGCCGGTCTCCTCGCCTGAAAAGAAATAGCGCGAAAATGGGTTGGTAAGTGTGCTGATTTGTCCGATCTCTTCGGACTGCAGCGGTTAGTCTAAGCTGTCCATGGATCGGACCTACGACCTGTTGTTCCCCAGTCGCGAGTGACCAAATGCCATATCACTAGTCACCGGTCGCTGGCCATTTAGTCGGTGTCGATCATGAGCGACAAACCTTCAAGCACACATTCCCTGAGATCGACGAGCAGCGAAATCTGGCTCGTTGCATCAATGCGTGCGAGCCTTGCGGAGTCGGCAGATCACACAGAATCGATCAGCGTCGAACGGAATGGAACTGTCGAGTTCTGATTCGTCTCAATATCGGTCGCAGGCCGGAAGGCGACTTTCACACGCTTGCAGGATTTGCGATTGCTCTACTCGGCAGAATACCCCTGCCATTGGCGACCAGTTCGCTTGGGAGGGGTGGCGATTCCGGATCGTTGATATGGACGGTTCGCGGATTAGCAAGGTTCTTGCATCAAGAGACTGAACGATCCGGCTGTACGCGAACAGCTTGAAAATCTCGGCCTGCAGATGCCGCCCAAGGACAAGCTCATGCCGGCGCCTGGTAAAAGGCCGAGATCACAAAATGGTGGCCGATGATCAAGGCGGCCAACGTCAAGGTGGATTAGCCCGGCGCTGCGCGCTTGCTCATGATGTGTCACGATGGCTTACGTATGTGGGGCGTGTAACCGGCGGCCGTCTAACTTCATCCGCCGCTCCCCGGTGAGGCTGCATGGCCCTTGCCGCTTGTTCGAAGCACTGTCGTCACTGAACGCTGGGCAGCCGCTCCAGCGCGACTTGTTGCCACAGCCGAGATAGTCAATTGCGTTTTGACGCAGGTGGTGCCTCAATTCTTTCCGTCTGTTGGAGATGCATGGAATTTCATTGTCTGCCCGGAATGCAGCTATTGACTGGCCTCCGCTGCAGTGGCGCTTTTCGCCGTCAGGATAGCCTGGCCGCGATCATACTGACGATCCATTTGCACGGAACGCTTTAACTCATTATCAGGAGCCTCCCATGAAACGAGCATCGCTATTCACTGCGGTGACACTCACCGTCATCGGCCTTGCAGGCCCGACGCTTGCACAAACGCCGAAAGGCCCACTTGTCAACGGCGAATGGCTGGAGAAGAACCTTAGCGATCCCAAGGTGCGTGTCGTCGAGGTGAGCGTCGAACCGGGCCTGTTCGAACGCGGCCATATCCCCAATGCGCAGAACGTTGTCTGGCACACGGATCTGGTTGACACGGTCCGCCGCGACATCGCTACGAAGGAGAAATTTCAGGACCTCGTCCGCAAGCTCGGCATCGACAAGGATACGACCGTCGTCCTCTACGGCGACAACAACAACTGGTTTGCCGCCTGGGGCGCCTGGATTTTCAAAAGCTACGGCTTCGATAACATAAAGCTGCTCGATGGCGGCCGGAAGAAATGGGAGGCTGACAAGCGTCCCTTCGACAGCCGTGTGGCCTCGGTAGCGCCGAGCCAGGTTTCCATCGGCGAGCCCAACAGCAAGCTGCGCGCGCGGCTGTCCGACGTGAACGACGCGGTGTCGAAGAAGAGCAATGCGACCATCGTCGACATCCGCTCGCCGGACGAATATTCCGGCAAGGTGTTCGCTCCTCCGGGTTCGCAGGAGCTGTCGGTGCGCGCCGGCCACGTCCCGGGTGCGATCAACGTTCCCTGGGTCCGCGCCGTGAACGAGGATGGCACGATCAAGTCGGCTGACGAATTGAAGAAGCTTTATGCAGCAGCGGGCATCGATGATTCGAAGCCGATCATCGTCTACTGCCGCATTGGCGAACGCTCCAGCCACACCTGGTTCGTGCTCTCGCAGATTCTGGGCTATGATGTGCGCAACTATGACGGCTCGTGGACCGAATACGGAAACACGGTTGGCTTGCCCGTCGTCAACGTGGCAGGGACCGTCTGGGGTGGCAAGTGAAGCGCTGACATCGCAGGACAAGGCTTACGCGCATCGCATCGATGCGCCGCAGACCGCAACGGCGCCGGGCTCCCCGGCGTCGTTCGCATTTGTGCCCTCACTCGTGCGCTTGCTGGTCTCGGCTGCGCTTCTGGTGGTGCTGGCGGCGCTGGCTTACGTGCTCCACCTGAACCGCCAGCCAGGTCTTTCGCTCTCGCTTCTCTTGGGCGCAGCCTTCGGCATTGTCCTGCAACGCTCGCGCTTCTGCTTCTTCTGCAATTTTCGCGACTGGTTCGACCGTGGCGATCCGCGTGGCCTGTTCGGAATCCTCGTGGCGCTCGCGGTCGGCATCGTCGGCTATGCCGTCGTGTTCGGGGCGTGGTTGCCCGATCCGTCCAGCGGCCGGCTGCCGCCGGACGCCTTCATAGGCCCGGTGAGCCTCGTCCTGCCGGTTGCCGGCCTCGCATTCGGTGCAGGTATGGCGATATCAGGCTCCTGTGTCAGCGCGCACCTCTATCGCCTCGGCGAGGGATCGGCGACCGCGCCTTTCGCGCTGATCGGCACGGTGATTGGCTTCATTCTCGGCTTCATGAGCTGGAATACGCTCTACCTGACCCAGATCGTTGGCGCGCCCATAGTGTGGCTGCCGCACTGGGTCGGCTATGCCGGCACGCTGGTGGCGAGCCTGATCATGCTCGCTCTCGTCGCGCTCTGGCTGTCGCGCGGCGGCCAGCAACGCTCTCAGCCAGTAGACGATACGCCCTGGCGCAAGATACTGATCCATCGCTGGCCAGCCTGGATCGGCGGAGCGATCGTTGGCGTTATCGGCATGGTGGCGTATCTGCGCGTCGCGCCGCTGGGCGTCACCGCAGAGATTGGCAGCCGCGCGCGTCAGATCGCCTCGGTGACAGGTCTCTCGACCGGCAGGCTTGAGGGACTTGATACGCTGCGGGGCTGTGTCACCGTCATTCGCGACGGTCTCGTTTCCAATAACGGCGCGTTCATCGCAGCGCTCGTTGTCGCTTCCTTTGCCGCCGCATTCGTATCCGGCCAATTCAAGCCGGAGCGGCCGACCGCCGGTCAGGCCAGCCGCGGCGTGATCGGTGGCATTCTGCTTGGCTGGGGCGCCATGACAGGCCTTGGCTGCACGATCGGCACGTTGCTTTCCGGCATCATGGCCGGAGCGCTCTCAGGCTGGGTCTTCGCGGTGGCGGTGTTCACAGGCATCGCCGCCACACTGCTCGTGGGGCGCCGCATCGGGGCGCTAGGTTGAAAGTCGGAGTGCAAGGGCTGGCGGCCGGCCCTTGCAAGTGATTTCAGGAAGTTGTTTGAGTGCCGGACTGCGTTTGCCTTACGCGTTTTTGACGTTTCAGCTTGGAAGATGGCTTCCGCGTCAGTCGGCGTTTCGGTACGGATCTCTCAGGGACGACCACCGGGAAGTCGCGCTGACCTCAGGGCTTGGCACGTTCCGATCGCGTCAGACATCGTCAACGGTACGGATGCGCTCGAAAGCTAAAGGCGGTGTGGGGCGGCGGAGCGTGCAGTCGGCGCGCAGCTTGAGTGCACACCATCTTGTCTGTGGAACTGAGCGAAATTGATCCGGACCCCGTGCCGGAGTTCAAACCGGGCTTTTTCATACAATGATCGCTTTGTTGGCAACAGGCGCCAGCTCCGGCGCGCTACCGGCCGCGCGCAAGCGTGCCCTATGGCAGGCCCCGCGATGTTTGCAAGCGTCAGAGCGTCCCGCATATCGCTGCGCTTATGCGGGCTGCTTGCTGTGACGCCGACGCAGTCCAGCGCCCGGCTCCGACTTGGTCGGCGCCGGACGCTGCAGAACAAGGGTCTGGAGGCGGCCCTTGTTCCTTGATCGCTGCTTACGCGTAGGTGGCCATGTTGGCCATCGCCGTCATTTCGTTGTGGTGGCCGCCGTCGGTGCCGCCACCGGCCAGCACGCCATCGTCTTCGATATCGAAGTGCGCGCCGCCGAGTTCGCCAACCTTCTCGTAGGCGCCATACACGGTTTGGGTAACGTTGATGTCGCTCTGCTTCACCAGGTTGCCGTAGACGGTAATGGTGCCGAGCAGATCCTCGTCATGCGCGCCGGCATTACCCTGCTGGCTGATGACGGTGATCACGCTGTAGTCGTTCCTGCCGTCGCCGTTGCTGTCTTTGTGCTCGATCGACTTGACCTCGGCGGTGTGCGCCGAGATTTCGATCTTGTCGCCCTGGGCGCGGTTGAAGTCGCGGATCACGTCGTTGCCGAAGCCGTCGACCCAGTGATCATGCGTGGCGCCGTTCTCGCCGGTGACGCCAACCCAGTCGATGGTGCCGTCGTCGTTGACATGCTTGGCGACGATCTCGTCCTTGGCGTTCACCATGCCTTCGAAGCGGAAGGTGTCGCCGCCCCTGCCGCCGGTGAGGGTGTCGTTGACCGCCTTGAACGCGGCGGTTTCTTCCGCGAAGATCTGGGTCGTGCCGTCCTGGGCCGCGACCATCTCGCCGGCGTCCGACCGACTGAGCAGCACGTCGTTGCCGGAGCCGCCATCCATGCGGTCAGCGCCGAAGCCGCCGACCAGGAGATCGCCGCCGGAGCCGCCCGAGAGATTGTCGTTGCCCGAGCCACCCCACACCTTGTCGTCGCCGGAGCCGGCGTTGAGCGTGTCGTTACCGGCCATGCCGGCGACCGAGTCCGCCTTGGCACCGGAGTACAAGACGTTGTTGCCCGTCGTGCCGTTCAGATGATCATGGTCGGCGCTGCCGCCCGTAAACCGGGCTAAAAAATCATCGAGACGGCCGTCGTCGAAGAACCTGTTCAGATTGAAGCGTGCCATTAGTCGAACCTCTTACTCAGAGGCCTCACGGACTAGAAACGACCACGGACTTTGGGAAAGCCTCGCGTGATGCGCGCGGGAAGGACGTGAGGCAGGATCCTTCACCCGCATCGAAGAAGAAACAGCAAAACGGGCCCGTGGCTGGACGTGTGCGCGGCGGATTTGCGCTGTGCAGGGGCAATATGGTGACGCGAAAGGCGTTGGCGCGCCGATCCTTGGGCGTGCGCCTCAATTCCAGCCGGCGATGAAAACATCTGCGATAGTTGCGTACCGCGTTGTTCTCTCTCGTATATGAATGACAAGCGCCGATGGTGCACGCGTTGCGAGCCGCATCATTGCGTGACGAAAACTGGCGCAAAAAGTGCCGGTCGCACAAAAATGACGCGATCCCTTTCGAACGCTAGGCATGGCACGGGATGCAATTTTCGGCGTGCGCAATAGCGCAACCCTCGATAGGCGCCGTGGATGTCGCGCGAGCTGCCTTGTCCGATTCGCGGCGAGGCTGGAGGCGGTCTGGGCGCGTCGGGCTATTCTCGCGTTGGACTTGCATTCGCCGTCGCCCTCAGGTTGTGACCGGTTGGAGGCTGGTTCCCTCGAACGAGGTTCTTCGACGGGTTCCGCGGACTTGAAAGCCCGAATAATGGTTGCCGCCGGGCCACGATTGTTGCGAGACTACAACAACAAGGGAACATTTGGTTAACCGGCTCGCCCGCCTCTTGCTTGCGCCGCTTTTTGGCCACACCCCTCCATGAAACCATTTCTTTCATAGCTGATTGGCCACAGCAGGCAAAGGCGACGGGAAATTGCTCCCGAGACCGACAGGGAGATGGCTGGGAGAACAGGTTCCGCTGATGGACGCCAAGACCGACATCAAGAAGAGGTTGCCGAGCCGTCACGTGACGGAGGGGCCGGAACGTGCTCCTCATCGGTCCTATCTCTACGCGATGGGGCTAACCACCCAGCAGATCCACCAGCCTTTCGTCGGCGTGGCGTCCTGCTGGAATGAAGCCGCACCCTGCAATATCTCGCTGATGCGCCAGGCGCAGGCGGTCAAGAAAGGCGTCGCGGCTGCCGGCGGCACCCCGCGCGAATTCTGCACCATCACCGTGACCGATGGCATCGCCATGGGCCACGATGGCATGCGCTCGTCCCTGCCGTCCAGGGAGTGCATCGCCGACTCGGTCGAGCTGACCGTCCGCGGCCACGCCTACGACGCCCTCGTCGGGCTCGCGGGCTGCGACAAATCGCTGCCGGGCATGATGATGGCGATGGTCAGGCTCAACGTGCCCTCGATCTTCATCTATGGCGGCTCGATTCTGCCGGGCAATTTCCGCGGCCAGCAGGTCACGGTGCAAGACATGTTCGAGGCTGTAGGCCGACACTCGGTCGGTGATATGTCGGATGCCGATCTCGATGAAATCGAGCGGGTGGCTTGCCCCTCGGCCGGGGCCTGCGGCGCGCAATTCACCGCCAACACCATGGCGACCGTGTCAGAGGCGATTGGTCTGGCGTTGCCCTATTCGGCCGGCGCGCCGGCGCCTTACGAGATTCGCGACGCGTTTTGCGCCGCCGCCGGCGAGAAGATTCTGGAGCTGATCGCAGCCAACATCCGCCCGCGCGACATCGTCACCCGCCGCTCGCTGGAAAACGCCGCCGCCGTCGTTGCCGCCTCCGGCGGGTCGACCAATGCTGCGCTGCACCTGCCGGCGATCGCACATGAGTGTGGGATAAAATTTGACTTATTCGACGTCGCCGAAATCTTCAAAAAGACTCCTTATGTCGCGGATTTGAAGCCAGGGGGCCGTTATGTTGCCAAAGACATGTTCGAGGTTGGTGGCATTCCGCTTCTGATGAAGACGCTGCTCGACAATGGCCACCTGCACGGAGATTGCATTACCGTCACGGGCCGTACGATCGCCGAAAATCTCAAGAGCGTGAAATGGAATCCGCACCAGGATGTGGTGCGGTCCGCCGACAACCCGATCACCGTCACGGGAGGCGTTGTCGGGTTGAAGGGTAATCTCGCGCCGGAGGGTGCGATCGTGAAGGTCGCGGGCATGTCGAAGTTGAAATTTACTGGTCCTGCCCGTTGCTTCGACCGCGAGGAAGACGCCTTCGAGTCGGTTCAGAAAAAGACCTACAGGGAGGGCGAGGTCATCGTGATCCGCTACGAGGGGCCGCGCGGCGGTCCCGGGATGCGGGAGATGCTCTCGACGACGGCGGCGCTGACCGGGCAGGGGATGGGCGGCAAGGTCGCCCTGATCACCGACGGCCGGTTCTCTGGCGCCACCCGCGGCTTCTGCATCGGCCATGTCGGACCGGAGGCGGCCGTGGGCGGCCCGATCGCCCTGTTGCAGAATGGTGACATTATCGAGATCGACGCCGAGGCCGGAACTCTTAACGTAAAATTGACCGACGCCGAACTCGCCGAACGTAAAACCAAATGGCTGCCTCGACAGACTAACCATACGTCGGGTGCGCTGTGGAAATATGCCCAACAGGTTGGGCCGGCGGTGGATGGGGCTGTGACCCATCCTGGCGGTGCGCACGAGAAACAGTGTTATGCGGACATCTAGGCGTATAATTCTTGCGTTGATGTTGGGGGCCGCGCCAGTGGCTGCTCCCGGATTCGCATTTGATGGCGCACCGGTGAAGCCGGACGCCACGCTCCCCATAATGAACCAGCCCACTGCCGCGCAGGCCGTCACGGCGCAGGCGCTGAAGAAGGCTGCGCCCGCGGCAGCTACCGCTACGGCGACTGCGGTCAACGCGCCTTCGCTGACTTCGCTGCAATACGCCGCCGAGGGTGGCCATCCCGTCGCGCAGTGGAAGCTCGGCCGGATGTATGCTGACGGCGATGGCGTGGTGCAGGACGACCTGCGCGCCTTCGAATATTTCAGCCGCATCGCCAACGCGCATGCCGAGGACAGCCCGTCGGCGCCGCAGGCCGCGATCGTCGCCAACGCCTTCGTGGCGCTGGGGCGCTACTATCTCAACGGCATCCCGAATTCCAAGATCAAGGCGGACACCGAACGCGCCCGGGAGATGTTCTCCTATGCCGCGTCCTATTTCGGCAATGCCGACGCGCAATACGATCTGGCACGGCTTTACCTGAAGACCCCGGACGCCTCGCGGGACGATTTCCGCTATGGGGCGCGCTGGCTTGGTCTGGCTGCCCAGAAGGGCCAGCATCAGGCGCAGGCCATGCTCGGCCAGATGCTGTTCAACGGCGACCGGCTGCCGCGGCAGGCCGCCCGCGGATTGATGTGGCTGACGCTGGCGCGTGACAACGCCGCGCCCGACGAGACCTGGATCCGCGAAAGCTACAATCGCGCCTTCGCCAAGGCCTCCGACGACGACCGCGCCACGGCGTTGCAAATGCTCGAGCACTGGGTGCAGGGCAAGCGGGACTGACGGTCGATTTGTAGGGTGGGCAAAGCGTAGCGTGCCCACCATTCACGTCAACGACTTCCGAGAGATGGTGGGCACGGCGCAAGAGCGTCTTTGCCCACCCTACTATTCTGTCGCTCAAGCCTTCTCCAGATCGAAATCCGCCCAGACCGGCACATGGTCGGACGGCTTCTCCCAGGCGCGGACGTAGCTGTCGATGCCGACGTCGGTCAGGCGGTCGCTGGCCTGCGACGACAGCAGGAGGTGGTCGATTCGAAGGCCCCAGTTCTTCTGCCAGGCGCCCGCCTGGTAGTCCCAGAAGGTGTAGAGGCCCCGTTCGTCGGTCACCGCACGCAGCGCATCGGTCAGGCCGAGGCCGAGCAGGGACTGGAAGGCCTCGCGGGTTTGCGGGCGGAACAGCGCGTCGTTACCCCAGGCGGCGGGGTTATAGACGTCGGCGGCCGCCGGAATGACGTTGAAATCGCCTGCGAGCACCAGCGGCTCTTCTGCCTTCAGCCGCTCTTTCGAGTACTCAAGAAGCCGCGACATCCATTTGAGTTTATACGGGTATTTGTCCGTATCCGGCGGGTTTCCGTTGGGTAGATAGAGGCAGGCGATCCGCATCACACCGGTCTTCAGCGTCACCACGCCTTCGAGGAATCTGGCATGGGCGTCCTCATCGTCGCCGGCCAGACCCGATTTGGTCTCGTCGAACGGCAGTTTCGACAGCAGGGCGACACCGTTGAAGGTCTTCTGGCCGTGGGTGACGACGTTATAGCCAAGCGACTCGAGCTCCAGCCGCGGGAACGCGTCGTCAACGCACTTGGTTTCCTGCAGGCAGACGACGTCCGGCGAGCAGTCTTTCAGCCACGTCATGAGATGCTCGAGCCGCTGCCGGATCGAATTGACGTTCCAGGTTGCAACACGCATGAATTCTGTCCGGATCGTAACTACACAATTTCTGCTGCAGTGGCATACCATGTGCAGCCGGGCTGTGATAACCGTTTAAGAATAAGGCGCAAACATCGCCGTCAAGGGGCAGGAGTAAACCGTCCCGTCCGTTGTGGGACCGGCGAGCGTGAAAATTATGAAAAAGCGTACCTTGATAGTTGTTACCGGCGCCATCGCCATTGCTACCGCGGCCGGCTTCATTACCCGCTCCTCATGGATGGGCGGCAGCAGCAACGCTCAAGCCCCGCAGCGGCCGCGGACGGTTTCGGTCGAAATGGCAAAGGCGGAGCGCAAATCCGTCCCGGTCGATGTCGACGCCAATGGGACGGTGACGCCGATCTCCAGCGTGGCGCTGAAATCGCGGCTGGAAACGACCATCATCTCAGTGCATTTCGAGGATGGCGCCAAGGTCAACCAGGGCGACTTGCTGTTCACACTCGATAGCCGCCAGATCGACGCCCAGATCGAACAGGCCGAGGGCGTGCTCGCCAGGGACCAGGCGCAGCTCGAGGGCGCGCAGCGTGACCTTCGCCGCTTCAACGATCTGGTCGCCAAGGGCGCGACCACGCAGGTCAACGTCGATAACGCCAGGACACAGTCCGATATCCTGACCGGTACCATCAAGGCCAATCAGGCTGCGCTGGACAACCTGAAGGTCCAGAAAAGCTACACCATGATCCGCGCGCCTATCTCGGGCCGGATCAGCGCGGCCAACGTGAAGGCCGGCAATTTCGTGCGCCCCGCCGATGCCACCCCGCTTGCGGTCATCAACCAGATGGCGCCGGTCTATGTGACATTTGCGGTACCGCAGCGCGTGCTGGTCGATTTGCGGGAGTCGATGGCGAAAGGGATCTCCACCGTCACCGCGATGATCCCGGGCCATCGGCGTTCAGAGACCGGCAAGGTCGCGATGGTCGAAAACACCGTGGACGCGACCACCGGCATGGTCACCGTGCGCGGCATTATGGCCAACGAGAATGAGACGTTGTGGCCGGGCACGCTGGTCGCCACCAAGCTCGTCATCCGCAACGAAGACGCAATCGTAGTGCCGACGGTCGCCGTGCAGCGCAGCCAGAGCGGCAATTTCGTCTTCGTGGTCAAGGATGGGGTCGCCAAGGTCCAACCCGTCACGGTCGACCGCACCTCGCAGGGCATCTCGGTGATTTCGGAGGGGCTCGCCGGCGACGAAAGCGTGGTGGTCGACGGGCAATTGCTGCTGTCTGACGGAACGCGGGTCGAGCCGCGGGCTAAAAAGGCCGGGGCGTAACCGATGACCCTGTCCGAACTCTGCATCCGCCGGCCGGTCATGACGACGCTGATCACGGCGTCGATCATCGCGTTCGGGATCTTCGGCTTTCGCCTGTTGCCGGTCTCTGCGCTGCCGCGGGTCGATTTCCCGACCATCGCCGTGACCGCAACCCTGCCGGGCGCGAGCGCGGATACCATGGCGTCCTCGGTTGCGGGCGTCATCGAGCGCCAGCTCTCGACGATCGCCGGCATCTCGTCGATGTCGTCGAACTCCTCGCAGGGCACCAGCACCATCACCATCCAGTTCGACCTCAACCGCAACATCGATGCCGCCGCGCTGGACGTGCAGACCGCGCTGACGATCGCGCAGCGCCGGTTGCCGCGGGAGATGATCATCCCGCCGAGTTTCCGCAAAGTGAATCCGGCCGATTTCCCGGTGCTGTTCGTGGTGCTCGGCTCGTCGACGCTGCCGCTGTCGGCGGTCAACGAGTATGGCGAGATCACGATCGGTCAGACCCTGTCGCAGATTCCGGGCGTCGCCCAGGTCAGCGTCTACGGCGCGCAGAAATTCGCCATCCGCGTCCAGGCCGATCCGGAGGCCGCCGCGGCGCGCGGGCTATCGCTCGAGGACATTCGCAGTGCGGTTTCGGCCGCCAATTCCTCGACCCCGGTCGGCACGCTGAACGGGCCGAAGCAGGACGTGGCGCTGCAGGCCTCGGGCCAGATGGATAAGGCGATGGACTATCGCCAGATCGTGGTGGCCTGGCGCAACGGCTCCCCGGTCAAGCTCGACGAGGTGGCGCGGATCTACGACAGCGTCGAGAACGAGCGGATCGCGAGCTGGCTGAACGGCGACCGTTCGATCGTGCTCGGCATCCAGAAGCAGCCGGACGCCAACACGGTGGCGGTGGTCGACTCCATCCTGGCCAAACTGCCGGTGCTGCGGGCGCAGATCCCGCCATCGGTCTCGATCAACGTGCTGATGGACCGCTCGATCTCGATCCGCCAGGCGGTGGCCGACGTCGAGGAAACGCTTTTGATCGCGATCGGGCTGGTGATCCTGGTGATCTTCCTGTTCCTGCGCTCGGCGTCCGCGACGTTCATTCCGGCGCTGGCGGTGCCGATTTCGCTGTTCGGCACCTGCGCGGTGATGTACGCGCTCGACTATTCCATCAACAACATGACGCTGCTGGCGATGACGCTGTCGGTCGGCTTCGTGGTCGACGACGCCATCGTCATGCTGGAGAACATCGTCCGCCACATCGAGCATGGCATGCGGCCGTTCGAGGCGGCGCTGAAGGGCGCCCGCGAGATCGGCTTTACCATCATTTCGATCACCTTTTCGCTGATCGCGGTGTTCATTCCGGTGCTCCTGATGGGTGGCATCGTCGGCCGCGTGTTCCGCGAATTTGCGGTGACGGTATCGGTCGCCATCCTGGTGTCCGGATTCGTGTCGCTGACGCTGACGCCGATGCTGTGCGCGCGCGTGCTGCGGGCGCATGATCCGAACAGGCGACCGAACATCGTGCTCCGCATCTTCGAGAGGATGTTCGATTCCTGGCTGCGCGCCTATGAATGGACGCTTGACTGGGTGCTGGCCCGAAAATTCCTGATGCTGATGGTGACGCTGGCGACGCTGGGCGGCACCGTCTACCTCTATATGATCGTGCCGAAAGGCTTCTTCCCGCAGGAGGACACCGGCTTCCTGATCGGCGTGACCGAAGCCGCCACTGATACTTCCTTCGATGCGATGAAGGAGCGGCAGCAGGCGCTGGTCGACGTGCTCAGATCTGATCCGGCGATCGACTACATCAACTCCACTGTCGGCTCGGGCGGCCCCAATCCGACAGCGAATTATGGACGCCTGTTCATCGCTCTGAAGCCGAAAAAGGAGCGCGATAACCTCAACACGATCATCGGGCGGCTGCGTGGCAAGGCGCGGCAGGTCCCAGGCATGCAGGCGTTTTTCCAGCCGATCCAGAATCTCAACATCGGCGGCCGGATTTCGAAGAGCCAGTATCAATACGTGATGCAGAGCGGCGACACCGACTCGCTGTACCGGCTGGCGCCGGAAATGCGTGAGAAGATCGAGAGGCTGCCCGGCCTGCTCGACGTCACCACCGACCTCTACATCAAGAACCCGCAGATGACGGTCGATATCGACCGCGAGAAGGCCGCGGTCTACGGCGTCACCGTCGATCAGGTCCGCAACCAGCTCTACAACGCCTATGGCTCGCGCCAGATCGGCACCATCTACATGCCGTCGAACGACTACCAGATCATCCTGGAGGTACAGCCGCAGTTCCGGATCGATCCGTCCGACCTGTCCAAGCTCTACATGAAGACTCAGAACAACCAGACCATCCCGCTGTCGGCGGTGGCAAAACTGGTTCCGACTGTCGGTCCGCTGCAGATCAACCACCAGGCGCAGCAGCCGGCGGTGACGATCTCCTTCAACCTCGCGCCGGGCTATTCGCTGGGCTACGCGGTCGACGAGATCACCAAGCTGGAGCAGGCTTCGAACCTGCCGGCGACGATCGCCACCGGATTCTCCGGCACCGCGCAAGTGTTCCAGGATTCGCTGCGCGGGCAGGGCGTCCTGATCCTCGCCGCCGTGTTCGCCGCCTTCGTCATCCTCGGCATTCTCTACGAGAGCTTCATCCATCCGATCACCATCATCTCCGGCCTGCCGTCGGCCGGTATCGGCGCGATCCTGACCCTGATGATGTTCGGGATGGAAATGTCCGTGATTGCGATGATCGGCATCGTGATGCTGGTCGGCATCGTCAAGAAGAACGCCATCATGATGGTCGACTTCGCGCTGGAGCGTCGCCGCGTCGGCTTAAGCGCCGAACACGCGATCCGGGAAGCGGCGCTGTTGCGTTTCCGTCCGATTATGATGACGACGTTCGCCGCGATCTTCGGCACGCTGCCGATCGCGCTCGGTGCCGGTGCCGGCGCCGAACTGCGCCAGCCGCTCGGCGTCGCGGTGGTCGGCGGTCTCTGCCTGTCGCAACTGCTGACGTTGTACATCACGCCTGTCATCTACATTTATCTCGACCGCATCGACCGCCGCCTGCGGCGCAAGCTCGAACCGCAACTGCAGGAAGCGGGCGAGGGCGAGCGGCCGCACGTGGTCGCCGCCGAATGATGACGTTCGGGCGGACATCGCGATTCATCGCCTTGCTGGTCACGCTCGCATGGGTGGCGGGCACGATCGATCGCGCCAACGCCGATGAGCCGATCGAAATCTTCGACGCCCATCTGCACTACAATTGGGAGCCAAAGCCCCATTTTGGCGTCGACGAGGTGCTGGCGCTGTTCAAAAAGCACCGCGTCACCGGCATCCTCGCGACCAGCCGTCCGAACACCGGCACGCATGCGCTCATGAATGCCAAGCCGCAGGGCCTTTGGATCGTTCCGTTCATCCGGCCCTATCGGGTGCGCGCCGACATCCAGACCTGGTTCGGCGACCCCTTCATCTTCGACCTCGTGCAGGACGAGTTCAAACGCGGCTATTACCGCGGCATCGGCGAATTCCACATCTCGGGCAAGGCGGCCGATACCGAGTGGGTGAAGAAGACCGTCGATTTCGCGGTCGAGCACGACCTCTATCTGCATGCCCATGCCGATGACGTGGCCGTCGAAATCCTGATGCGCCACAATCCGCGCGCCCGCATCATCTGGGCTCATACCGGTTTTGGTCTCTCGACCGACCGAGTCGCCGAGATGTTGTCGAAATATCCGAAGCTGTGGGGCGAGTTGTCCTACCGCGGCGGCATCGTGAACGGCAGCGGCAAGCTGACGGCCGAATGGCGCGCGCTGTTCGAGCGCTATCCCGACCGCTTCCTGCTCGGCTCCGATACCTGGATCAACGAGCGCTGGGAAAGCTACGGAGAGATCATCGCTGGTTATCGCGCCTGGCTCGCGCAATTGCCGCCGAAGATCGCAGCGCAGATTGCCAATGGGAATGCGCGAGCGCTGTTCGGCGCCGAGCGCTGAGCCGAAGCGTGAAGGTCGCCTCAATCCGCAAACTCGCAGCCAAGAGCTTGCGTCCAGCGCTATCGTCGAAGCGAAATTGAGGTGACCTGACGCACAGCGACATCTGTGGGACGCCGATGGGCGCGGCGGTTCTCACGCGGTGAAGACGGGTTTCATCGCCGAAAATGGCAGGACGTAGGAGGTTGTGGAGGTTTCCTGGGCCATTGGCGCGATCATGGTCCGGGTTCTGCCAAAGCACCAGAATTTGTGCTGCCGCGCTCGGAATTGGCATGGAATTGCTTTTGGGACCGCCCCCTGCTGGCGAAGATCACGAGATCAAGCGCTGAACCTTTCTTCCGTCGCTAAGACCCATAGTTGTGTCCGAGCCTGCATGCTGGACAATCCCAGAACGCCAGCCGCTGGCGAGGCACGGCATTCCACATTTTAAATCCAGCAAACGCAGGAGGAGCACATGCGCAAGTCTCTCGCCATTTTCCTTTCTGGCGTGGCTCTGACCATTGCGGCGTCGACCGCTCTAGCCGGAGAGCAGGTACTTGAGTTCAAGCTCGTGACCAAGCCAATCGACTACAAAATAACAGAGGCAGCAAACATCGAAGGCCAAACGGTCGCGTCCGGTAGATTGTTCGGCGTTGCCGTCTTCAAGGACGGCCGTATCGGGGTGAAAGAGTTCGTCAATTCCGCAGACTTGCTCAAAGGCACGGGATCTTTCTACGGCTACAGCACCTACACGTTCGAGGAGGGTTCGATCACGGCGCGTTACACCGGCTCGGTCAAAGACGGCCGGTCAAACGGCGAATATACGATCCTCTCGGGCACGGGTGCCTATGCGAACGCTGCGGGCACGGGCACCATCGAAAGCGCGCCGAACCCGTTCAAGGGCGTCAACCTCTTGAACATAAAACTGGTCGTCAAAACGCCCGGTACGTAAGAGGCCTTACACGCAGACGCGCCTCCGCCACTCTAGTGCCGTGAGGCGCGGCTTGCTCATGCGCACGAGCTATGGCGAGATACTGGCCGGCTCTCGGGCGGGGTTCGCGCAGTTGCCGCCGAAGATCACGGCGCAGATCGCGCGCGGCAATGCGCGGGCACTCTTCGGCGACGGCTGCACGGTTTGAGGGCCTCAATCCGCAAACTGACCCGCTGCCTTGATGATCGGCGCCCAGCGATCGACCTCGCTGATCAGTTTTGTCTTCAGCGCCTCAGGCGTCGCTTCGCTTTGCGGGACAGGTTCCGTGTTGATGTCGTTGAAGCGCTTCACCAAATCCGGGTCGCGCAACGCCTCTTGCAGCGTCTTGGACAGTTTTTGCACGATCTCGTCAGGCGTACCCTTGGGCGCATAGATGCCGTGCCATGCGCCGACTTCAAAGCCCTTCAGGCCCGCTTCGTCGGCGGCCGGCAGATCGGGCATGGACGCGAGCCGTGTCTTCGTCGTGATGGCGTAAGCCTTGACCAGCTTCGATGCGATCGGGCTCGTGGTGTTGGTGGTCTGGTCGCAGGAGAGGTCGATCTGCTTGGCGATCAGATCATTCATCACAGGCGCATTGCCCTTGTAGGGCACGGTCAGGATTTCCTTGCCGACCGCGGTCATGAACAGCATGCCGCAGAGGTGCGACGCGGCGCCTAGGCCGGCATTGCCGAACGTCATCTTGTCGCCGTTGGCCTTGATGTAGGTAACGAGTTCGGCGAGCGTGTTCGGCGGAAGATCGGGCCGTCCGATGATCGTCATCGGCGCATTGGTGACAAGGCCGATCGGCGCGAATGCCGTCTTGGTGTCGTAAGGCAGCTTGCGATACAGCGTGGCGGCGGTGGAGATGCCGATATGGTGGATCAGAAGGGTGTAGCCGTCCGCCTCCGCGCGCGAGGCCCGCGTGGCCGCGATCGTGCCGCCGGCGCCCGTGGCGTTTTCGATGACGATTGTCTGGCCCAGGAGTTTTGACATCGATTGCGCGGTCACCCGCGCGACCGTGTCGGTGGCGCCGCCGGCGGCGAACGGGACCAGCAACGTAATAGGCCTGCTGGGATAGTTCTGCGCCAAAGCGGCGGAACTGAGCATCGTAAGCGTTGCGGCGATGACGGCTGTTTTCCTCATACGTGCCTCCCGTAGAATTTGTTTTGTTTGGCTTTGAACGCAGGCCTCTTGCCGCACGACCGGTTCGCCGTGCGGGCCTCACACATTGGAGCTATGGATCGCCTCCACAACGGCCGCGGTGACATCCTTGGTCGTCGCTGTGCCGCCGACATCGGGCGTCGTGATACCGGCGCCCGTGACCTTCTCGACGGCGCGCATCAGCCGTGCCGAGGCTTCGGCCTCGCCGAGATGATCGAGCATCTGCGATGCCGTCCAGAAGCTGGCGACCGGGTTGGCGATGCCCTTGCCGGTGATGTCGAACGCCGAGCCATGGATCGGTTCGAACATCGAGGGAAAGCGCCGCTCCGGATCGATGTTCGCCGTCGGCGCCACACCGAGGCTGCCGGCGAGCGCACCGGCGAGATCGGACAGGATATCGGCGTGAAGGTTGGTCGCGACGATGGTGTCAAGGCTCTGCGGCTTCAGCGTCATCCGCACCGTCATCGCGTCGACCAGCATCTTGTCCCAGGTGACGTCAGGAAACTCTTTCGAGACCTGCTCGGCGATCTCGTCCCACATCACCATGCCATGCCGCTGCGCATTCGATTTTGTCACCACCGTGAGCAGCTTGCGCGGCCGCGACTGCGCCAGCTTGAATGCGTAGCGCATGATGCGCTGGACCCCGACCCGGGTGAAGACGGCGACTTCCGTGCCGACTTCTTCCGGCAGGCCGCGATGCACCCGTCCGCCGCAGCCGGCATATTCGCCTTCGGAGTTTTCACGCACGATCACCCAGTCGAGGTCGCCAACCTCGGCATGGCGAAGCGGCGAGGTGATGCCGGGCAGGATCCGGGTCGGCCGGACATTGGCGTATTGATCGAACCCCTGGCAGATCGGCAGGCGCAGGCCCCACAGCGTGATGTGATCGGGCACGTCGGGCGCGCCGACCGCACCGAAATAGATCGCATCAAATTTCTTCAGCGTGGCGAGGCCGTCGGCCGGCATCATCGCGCCGTGCTTGCGATAATAGGCCGAGCCCCAATCGAACGTTTCGACGTTGAATTTCACGTCGCCGAGCCGCCTCGCGAGGTTTTCGAGCGCAGTGACGCCAGCGGCGATGACTTCCGGGCCGATGCCATCGGCCGGAATGGCGGCGATTGAATATTCACGCATCGAACTCTCCTTGGAAACGATCTCCGCTCGTAGACCAGTCATTGCAAGGAGCGGAGCGACGAAGCAATCCATCGCTCCACTTGCGGCGCTATGGATTGCTTCGCTGCGCTCGCAATGACAGGGGCACCTGCGGGCCTTGCTCGGAGCATCCTGTGGCGGCCGCCGCCGATGGACAACTGCCTCGCGTTTATACAAAAAATTGATATAATCCTGGCGGGGAGGAGCGATGGACCTTCATCACTTGCGTTGCTTCGTGGCTGCCGCCGAAGAACTGCATTTTGGCCGGGCGGCGCAACGGCTCGACATGCTGCCGTCGGCGCTCGGTCGCTTCATCCGCCTGCTCGAAGAGGACCTCGGCACGCGGCTGATGACGCGCACGACGCGAAGCGTCGCCCTGACAGATGATGGCGCCGTGCTGCTCAAGGAGGCGCGGGCGCTGTTGGCGCAGGCCGATGCGCTTGCAGGGCGGTTTCGCACCGGCGGCCGCAAGCGCGCGGCAATCATTCGCGTCGGCGCGATCGACAGCGCCGCCGCGGGACTGTTGCCGCGGCTGTTGCACGATTTCCGCAGGCGGCGGCCTGACGTCACCGTGCAATTGGTCGAGGACAAGACCGTGCGACTGCTGCCGCGGCTGTTGTCCGGCCGGCTCGATCTCGCCTTCGTGCGCCCGCCGGAGCGGCCCGACAAGCGTCTGGAGTTTCTGTTTCTGCTGCACGAGACGGCTGTCGTCGCGGTCGCCGATCGGCATCCGCTGTCACAGCGCAAGCGCGTGACCATCGCCGATCTCGAGCACGAGCCGTTGATCGTGCCCGAACGGCGCTCGCGTCCGCACAGCCACGACCTCACCATGAAACTGTTCGCCGAGGCGGGGTGTGAGGCGCGCGTGTCGCAAATCGCTGATGAGAAGCAAACCATCGTCAACCTGGTTTCCACCGGCCTTGGCGTCGCCATCGTCCCGCGCTGGACATCGCGCATGGCGACGCGCGGCGTCCGCTTCATCCGCCTTGCCGCCTCCGACATGAACAAGCTGCCGCTAGCGGCCGCCTGGACGCGCGGCACGCGCGATCCGGTCAGGGATGACGTTCTCGAAATGCTGAAAAGCGATTTGCCGCGCTACGCGCGCGAGGCGTAGAGCGCTTGTTTGTTGTAGGATGGGTAGAGCGACGATCTACACCACGTCGTCCCGGACAAGCGAGCGTAGCGAGCGCGATCCGGGACCCATACGCCGCGGCGGATGTTGTCCGGGAAGGGTGGTCGCCGGCTGTGCTTCAACAATTGGCGACGGTGATTATGGGTCCCTGCGTTCCGCAGGGACGACAAGTGGAGACGCCTTCGCGTCTCTGTCTCAAACCGAAAAACTGGTCCCGCAGCCACACGACGCCGTGGCGTTCGGGTTGACCACGCGGAACGAGGCGCCGATCAGATCGTCGACGAAATCGACTTCTGAGCCGGCGAGGAACGGTACCGAGGCCGGATCGACCAGCACCACCGCGCCCTCGCGCGCGATCACCAGGTCATCCTCGGCCTTGGCGCGGTCGACGTCGAACTTGTACTGGAAGCCGGAGCAGCCGCCGCCCTCGACGGAGATGCGCAGCATGGCGCCGTCGCCTTCGTTCCTGAGGATTTCGCCGATGCGGCGAGCAGCCCGCTCGCTGACGGTGATGGCAGTGGTCATTGCATGGTCTCCGGCCCCGTCATACCCAATTCATTTGGTATGGCGCGTTAGACATAGTTAAGTGCGCAATCTCGCGGAATCAAATGGATAAGGACTAAAAAACCGTGTCGGTCGGAATGGCTGCCCCCCGCGCGCCTTATGGCTGCGACCCTGACCGGAGCCGCGGCCGGCTGTTTCCGGAGCCGCCGAGCCGGACTCGCAGCCCGTTCCGGCGCGATTGCGACCGGGTGATCCATTCCACCGCGTTCCGCCGGCTGAAGCACAAGACACAAGTTTTCGTGTTCCACGAGGGCGACCACTACCGCACCCGGCTGACCCATTCGCTGGAAGTGGCGCAGATCGCCCGCGCGCTGGCCCGCCAGCTCGGCCTCGACGAGGATCTCACCGAAACGCTGGCGCTGGCCCATGACCTCGGCCATCCCCCGTTCGGCCATGCCGGCGAGCGGGCGCTCGACAAATGCCTTAGGGATCACGGCGGCTTCGACCACAACGCGCAGGCGCTGCGGGTCGTGACCTCGCTGGAGCATCGCTATCCCGAGTTCGACGGGCTGAACCTGACCTGGGAGTCGCTGGAGGGCATCGTCAAGCACAACGGCCCGCTGACCAAGCGGGACGGGGCCCCGGCCGGGCCTTACAGCGACAGCGACATCCCCATCGGCATTTCCGATTTCAATCAAAAATTCGATCTCGAGCTATGGAGCTACGCCTCCCTGGAGGCGCAGGCCGCAGCGTTTGCCGACGACATCGCCTATGATGCCCACGACATCGACGATGGCCTGCGCGCCGGCCTGTTTGCCGTCGACGACCTCAAGGTGATGCCGCTGACTGAGGCGATCATCGCCGAAATCGACCGGCACTATCCCAATCTTGACGACGCTAGGCGCGGCGCGGAACTGGTACGCGAGCTGATTTCCTACATGATCGTGGCGGTCATGTCGGAGGCGGACAGGCGCTTGGCACAAGCGAAGCCGCAATCGGCTCATGACGTCCGCCACCATCACCAGCCGCTGATCGCCTTTCCGCCTGACGTCGCCGAGGAGGAGGCCGCCATCAAGGCGTTCCTGAAGCAGCACATGTATCGCCACCACCGGGTGATGCGGGTGATGGGCGAGGCGGAAGGCATCCTGTTCGACCTGTTCGCGCGCTACCAGAATTCGCCGGGGGACCTGCCGGCCGAATGGGTGGAGGGTACCGAGCGCGTCACGGATGGCGAGCGGGCGCGCCGGATTGGCAATTTCATCGCCGGGATGACCGACCGCTACGCCCTGATGGAGCACCAGCGGCTTTTTGACTCGACCCCGGATTTGCGTTAGGCGGCGGCCATGTCCGATCAGCCAGCCACACAACATCTGTTCGCCGACGCGCTGGCGCGCGTGCAGGCGATCTGCGCCGCGCTCGCAGCCGAGGGCCAATGGCCCGCCGGCACCGATTTCTCCCGCGTCGTGGTCGAACCGCCGCGTGATGCGAGCCATGGCGATATGGCTACCAACGCCGCGATGGTGCTGGCCAAGGACGCCAAGGCAAAGCCGCGCGAACTCGCCGACAAGATCGCGGAAAAATTGCGCGCCGACGATCTGGTTGCCGCCGTTGAGGTTGCCGGACCCGGCTTCATTAATCTCACCTTGAAGCCTCAGGTCTGGGCCGACGAATTGCGCACCATGCTGCGCGAAGGTGCGGCCTATGGCAAAAGCGCAGTCGGCGCCGGCGCCAAGGTCAATGTCGAATATGTCTCGGCTAATCCGACCGGGCCGATGCATGTCGGCCATTGCCGCGGCGCGGTGTTCGGCGATGCGCTGTGCGGCCTGCTGGATTTCGCAGGCTATGACGTCACCCGCGAATATTACATCAATGACGCCGGCGCGCAGGTCGACGTGCTCGCGCGCTCGGCCTACCTTCGCTATCTGGAAGCGCTCGGCGAAGTCATCGGTGAGATCCCGGAAGGGCTTTACCCCGGCGACTATCTCGTGCCGGTCGGGCAGGCGCTTGTTGCCGAACACGGCGACAAGCTGAAGGCGATGGCTGAAGCCGCTTGGCTGCCGATCGCGCGCGCCAAGGCGATCGCCATGATGATGGACATGATCAAGGGCGACCTCGCCGCGCTCAACATCAAGCACGAGGTGTTCTTCTCGGAGCGGTCGCTGATCGAGACCGGCAACAACAAGGTCACCGAGACCATCGATTTCCTGCGCGCCAAGGGCGACATCTACGAGGGTCGCCTGGCGCCGCCGAAGGGCAAGCCGGTCGAGGATTACGAGGACCGGATCCAGACGCTGTTCCGCGCCACCGCCTATGGCGACGACGTCGATCGTCCGCTGATCAAGTCGGATGGCTCTTACACCTACTTCGCTTCCGACATCGCCTATCACAAGAACAAGGTCGATCGCGGCTTCCTCGACATGATCGATGTGTTCGGTGCCGACCATGGCGGCTACATCAAGCGCATGCAGGCGGCGGTGAAGGGCGTCAGCGGCGGCAAGGCGGCGCTCGACGTCAAGGTGGTGCAGCTCGTTCGCTTGCTGCGTGCCGGCGAGCCGGTGCGGATGTCGAAGCGCTCCGGCGATTTCGTCACGCTGCGTGAAGTGGTCGACGAGGTCGGGTCCGATGCGGTGCGGTTCATGATGCTGTTCCGCAAGAACGACGCCGTGCTCGATTTCGACCTCGCCAAGGTGCTCGAGCAATCGAAGGACAATCCGGTTTTCTACGTCCAATACGGGCACGCCCGCGGCCACTCAATTTTCAAGAATGCCCGCGAGGTAGTCCCAGACCTCCCGGAGGATGACGCGGCCCGGACGGCCTATTTGGGGGATTCCCCGGTGGAGCGGCTGACGGATCCGGCCGAACTGGACCTTTTGAAGCGGCTGGCGCTCTATCCCCGGATAATCGAGGCGGCGGCGGTCGCACACGAACCACACCGAATCGCTTTTTATCTGTATGATTTAGCCAGTGAATTTCACGCGTTATGGACGAAGGGGCGGGATTTGCCCTATTTACGCTTCATTATAACTAATGATGCAGAAATCACGAGGGCGCGACTGGCTATGGTCCAGGGCGTCGTCTCGGTTCTGGCATCGGGCTTAGCCGTTCTCGGCGTCCACGCTCCGACCGAGATGCGGTAGGCAGGGGCGAAGGCCCTTCACGGATGGGGGTTCGTGGGGGTATCTGGCAGGGGCCACGCTCGTCATGGTTTGTTTGACATGGCGGGTTGGCGCTGTCCCGTAGGGGATGCATCATCACGATGGCTGATCGATATCAGGAACGACATTTTCCCTCCGCCGACCAAGATCGCGGCGAGAGCGATCCGCTTGCCGAGCTCGCAAGGCTGATCGGGCAGAACGACCCGTACGGGGCTGCCGCCAAACCGGCACCGCGTCCGCTGCAGTCGCGGGCGAATGTGCGTCCACAGCAGTATGATGCACCGGAAGATCTCGACGCGCCGCCGGCCCCGCCGGCATGGATGCAGCGTGCGCGCCAGGAGACGCGGCAGGAAACCCCGCCGCCACCACTTCCATCGCCTTTGCCGCAGGATCAGGCTCACGACGACGAGCCGGACTACCAGCCGGCGCCGGTGCACCCCTTGCACCGCTACGCGGCCCAGCATCAGGCGCCCGCGCAGGACTCGCAGGACTATTACGAGGCTCCGCAGCAAGATGCCGACGAGCCGCAGCAGGACCCGTCGCGCTATGACGAAGCGCTGTATGGACGGCTCGAAAACGGCGAGCACGACTATCGGCGCGATCCGGCCTATCCGGACGATCCGTATGCGTACCAGGGCGAGTACGAGGAGGAGGAGCCCGCTCCGAAGAAGCGCTCGAGCGGCCTGATGACGGTCGCTGCGGTGCTGGCGTTGGCTGTGGTCGGGACGGGCGCTGCCTTTGCCTATCGCACTTACATCGGTTCGCCCCGCTCGGGCGAGCCGCCGATCATCAGGGCCGACAACAGCCCGACCAAGGTAATGCCGGCACCGTCTGACGTGGGCGCCGCCAAGGCGCCTGACCGCATGCTGCCAGGCGATGGCGGCGAGAAGCTCGTGTCGCGCGAAGAGACGCCGGTGGACGTCAATGCAAGGTCCGGCGCGCCGCGCGTGGTGTTTCCGCCGCTGAATCCGAATAGCAACCCGCCGCCGGTCGCGAGCGTTTCGCCGTCCGGCCCGCCGCCCCAGACCGGCGTGAACGGTACGATGCCGAACAACGAGCCGCGCAGGATCAGGACGCTCGCCGTGAAGGGCGACCCCGCCGACAATGGCGGCATCCCGGCAGGGGCCAGCGCGCCGCCGCCGAGGCCGGCACCGACGACGCGAAGCGCGGCTGCTCCGGCTGCGGCTCCCGTAACACCGCCAGCGCGTAATCCGGCTTCGGCCAATGCCAGCGCCAATACGCCGGTGTCGCTCGGGCCGCAGGCCGATCCCGCCTCGCCAACCCGAATGGCGGCGACCAATCCGACCCAGCCGGCTGCTCCGACTGGCGGTGGCTATCTGGTCCAAGTCTCCTCGCAGAAGAACGAGGCTGACGCTCAGGCCTCCTATCGGGCGCTGCAGAGCAAGTTCCCGAGTGTGCTGGGACAGCATTCCTCGCTGGTGAAACGCGTCGATCTCGGCGAAAAGGGCGTCTATTACCGCGCGTTCGCCGGCCCGTTCGGCTCGTCCGAAGAGGCGGCGCAGGTCTGCAGTAGCCTGAAATCTGCCGGCGGACAGTGCTTCGTCCAAAGGAATTAACGGCGGTTTCCTTGACCCCGGGGCCGTGAGGGGCCTAATCGGCCCCCATGACAAGCCGCGCATTCATCACGGGCGTATCGGGACTGGAGCTGAGCGCCGCGGAGCGCGAATTCATCCGTGGCGAGCGGCCATGGGGTCTCATCCTGTTCAAACGCAACGTCGAGACACCAGACCAAGTATCTGCGCTTGTTAATGAATTTCGAAACTGCGCAGGCGAGGCGGATGCGCCGGTCCTGATCGACCAGGAAGGCGGGCGGGTGGCCCGGCTCGGGCCGCCGCATTGGCCGGTCTATCCGCCCGGCGCCACCTTCGGTGCGCTCTACAACATCGAGCCGGCGCTGGGCCTGCAGGCCGCGCGCTTGAGCTCGCGCCTGATCGCGGCCGACCTGATCGACCTAGGCATCACCGTCGATTGCCTGCCGCTGGCGGACGTGCCGGTGGCTGGCGCGGATGCCGTGATCGGGAACCGGGCCTATGGAACCGAGCCGGGCAAGGTCGCAGCGATCGCCCGAGCCGTCACCGAGGGACTGGAGCAGGGCGGCGTGCTACCCGTGCTGAAGCACATTCCCGGCCATGGTCGGGCAAATGCGGATAGCCATTTCCGGCTCCCGACCGTTGATACAGCGCGGGAAGAGCTGGAACGAACCGATTTCGCCGCGTTTGAACCGCTGGCAGACCTGCCGATGGCCATGACCGCGCATGTTGTGTTTAGCGCGTTAGATCCCGTCCAACCGGCGACGACTTCTGCGACAATCATCCGGCAGGTGATTCGCGGCGTAATTGGGTTCCAGGGTTTGTTGATGAGTGATGACGTGTCGATGAATGCGTTGGCGGGATCGATCTCGGATCGGACCCGCGCCATCGTCAGCGCCGGCTGCGACATGGTCCTGCACTGCAACGGCAAGCTCGACGAAATGCGCGATGTGGCGCGCGAGACGCCGGAACTGACGGGCGAGGCCTTGAGCCGCGCCACACGGGCGCTGGCTTCGCGAAAGCAGCCTGAGGCGTTCGACCGGCAGGCGGCGCGGGCTGAACTTGAAGCGTTGATGGATCGGGTAGGAACGGCATGACAGCTGAGATTCTATCGTTTGAAACCGGACGGCCCGCCGAAATCACCGACGGCGAGCCGGCGCTGGTCGTCGACGTCGAGGGCTATGAGGGCCCGCTCGACCTGCTGCTCACGCTGGCGCGGCAGCAGAAGGTCGATCTCGCCAAGATTTCGATCCTGGCGCTGGCAGACCAGTATCTGACCTTCATCGAGGCGGCGCGAAAGATCCGCCTCGAACTCGCCGCCGATTACCTCGTGATGGCCGCCTGGCTTGCGTTCCTGAAATCGCGGCTGTTGCTGCCCGAACCGGCCACGCCCGATGGGCCAAGCGCCGAGGAAATGGCGACTGCGCTGGCCAACCGGCTGCGCCGGCTCGAAGCCATCCGCGAAGCCGCCAACCGGTTGATGAACCGGCCGCAGTTCCAGCGCGATATCTTCCCGCGCGGCAATCCGGAAACGATCGCCGAAATCAAGCATCCCAAATTCACCGCGACACTGTTCGACCTGCTCACCGCCTATGCCACGCAGCGCCAGCAGCGCGTGCTGGCGACGGTGCATTTGGCCAAGCGCACGGTGTGGTCGCTGGCCGAAGCGCGCGCTTCACTGGAGCGGCTGGTCGGCATGGCCGAATCCGAGGAGTGGAGCTGTCTCGACGATTACCTGCTCAGCTATGTGGTCGATCCCTCGCAGCGGGCGACGGTGTTCGCGTCGAGCTTTGCCGCGGCGCTCGAACTGGTGCGCGAAGGCGAGATGGAATTGAACCAGAAAGAGGCGTTCGCGCCGCTGTATTTTCGTAAGCGTCCGCCGCAGGCCGCAATGCCTGCGCCGGATATGACGGTCGAGTAAGTGGAAGGAGACCTAGCCATGGCAAGCCTGGCGGAAAAACGCATGGAAGATGCCGAGGATCATCCCATCGACCAGCATACCGATCAGGCCGCGCGGCCCGAGGAGTTGCGGCTGCTCGAAGCGTTGCTGTTTGCCTCTGCGGAGCCGATCGACCAGGCGACCTTGGCTAAGCGCATGCCCGACGGCGTCGACGTCAAGGCGGCGCTGGCGCAGTTGCAGGCGGAATATGCGCCGCGCGGCGTCAATCTGGTGCGCGTCGCCAACAAATGGACGTTCCGCACCGCGGGCGACCTGTCGTGGCTGATGACGCGCGAAAGCACGGAGACGCGGCGGCTGTCGCGGGCGGCGATCGAGGTACTCGCGATCATCGCCTATCACCAGCCCGTGACGCGCGCCGAGATCGAGGAGATCCGCGGCGTGATCACGTCAAAGGGAACGCTGGATGTGCTGCTCGAAACCGGTTGGATTCGCCCCCGCGGCCGCCGCAAGACGCCGGGGCGGCCGCTGACGTTCGGCACAACGGAAGCGTTCCTTTCGCAGTTCAGCCTGGAGGCGCTGAGCGACCTGCCCGGCCTGGAAGAGCTGAAGGGGACGGGGCTTCTGGATTCGCGGCTGCCTTCCGGCTTCAGCGTTCCGACGCCGTCGGATGACGTGGTGCTGCGCGAGGACGAGGATCCGCTGGAGGCTGGCGATAACCTGGAACTGCTGCTGGCTCCGGCCGCCGAGCCTGAAGGCGGCAGCGAAAGCTAGTTCCGATGGCGCCGCCGATTATCCACTCAGGCGGGGTTAATAATAGCCATAATACGTAGCCGCGACAGCGATTTGCCGCGGCAGGGGTCCTTGTTTTTGACACCCCGCGGGCCTACCTTCCGCGAAAGCTTGGCCGGAAGCCGGCCGTCTCTTTTGGAGGGTTGCAGGATGGGTTCGCTTAGCATTTGGCACTGGATCGTCGTGATCGCAGTGGTCCTGCTGTTGTTCGGCCGCGGCAAGATTTCTGACCTGATGGGCGATGTTGCAAATGGCATCAAGGCCTTCAAGAAGGGCATGCAGGACGATGAGAAGGCGCCCGAAAAGCCCGCCGAACCGGTGAAGACCATCGATCACAATGCGACGCCGGCGCCGACAGCGCGGACGGATGTCGGCAGCAAGGCTGTCTGAACCAACCAGACATCTTGAACCAGGCACCCGGGATAGACGCCGGTTGAGAAAAGACGCGGGCGGCTCCAAATCTTTGCTAAAGGGATTGGGGCGCGGACGTCTCGCGTGAGCGGAAGAATTCATGTTCGACATCGGGTGGAGTGAACTGGTCGTCATCGCGGTCGTCGCGCTGATCGCCATCGGCCCGAAAGAGCTTCCCGGTGTGCTGCGCATGGTCGGGCAATGGATGGGCAAGGCGCGCAAGATGGCCGCCGAATTCCAGGGCCAGTTCCAGGAAGCCATGCGCGAGGCCGAAATGGCCGACCTCAAGAAGAGTTTTGACGAGGTCAAGGACGTGGCTACGGGTCTTTCGCCGGCCAACGTCATGACCTCGCTGCAAAAAGACGTCAACGACGCCCTGCAGATTGGGGATATCGACAAGCCTGCCGACAAGCCGGTGGATGCGCAAGTTGCCTCCGCGACCGGCGAGCCTGTCACGCCAACGACCCCAGCCCTGCCCACACCGGAAACCTTCGTCGAGGCCGAGGCGCATGTGGCGGCCTCCGAGCCGCTGGCGATCACGCGTGAAGTTCAGGCCGCGCCGCAGGATATCGCGCCGGCGGCGCCCGACATTCTCAAGGACGCCAAAGCGTCATGACCATCGAAGACATCGAGGCCAGCAAGGCGCCGTTGATGGACCATTTGATCGAGCTGCGCTCGCGGCTGATCAAGGCGCTGCTCGGCTTTGGCATTGCGTTCATCCTCTGCTTCTTCTTCGCCAAGCAGATCTACAACGTGCTGGTCTGGCCGTTCGTCTGGGTGGCGGGCGCCGAGAATTCGAAATTTATCTACACCGCGCTCTTGGAATATTTCCTCACGCAATTGAAGCTCGCGCTGTTCGGTGCCGCCTTCATCTCGTTCCCGATCGTGGCGACGCAGATTTATAAATTCGTGGCGCCCGGCCTCTACAAGCACGAGCGTGGCGCGTTCCTGCCGTACTTGATCGCAACTCCTTTCTTCTTCGTGCTCGGCTCGCTCCTGGTCTATTTCGTGGTGCTGCCGATGCTGGTGCGGTTCTCGCTCGGCATGCAGCAGATGGGCGGCGACGAGAGCGCGCAGATTCAGTTGCTGCCCAAGGTCGGCGAATATCTGTCGCTGATGATGTCGCTGATCTTCGCCTTTGGCGTCGCGTTCCAGTTGCCGGTGATCCTGACGCTGCTGGGCCGGATCGGCATCGTCACTTCCCAGATGCTGCGCGAGAAGCGGCGCTATTTCATCGTGATCGCCTTCGTGATTGCCGCCGTGCTGACGCCGCCCGACGTCATCAGCCAGGCCTCGCTCGCGATTCCCTTGATGGCGCTCTACGAGGGCGCGATCGTCGCGGTCCGCATGGTGGAAAAGAAGGCCGCCGCCGCGCGAGCCTCGTCGACGTCCACTAGCCCGCCTCCGGAAGCCAATCCGGCGGAATAGGCACTTACCGTGCTCCGCAATTGCCTGTCATTCCCCGCGAAAGCGGGGAATCCAGTACACCGCGACCTAGTGAATTTATCGCGAACGGCTCTGGAATACTGGATCACCCGCTTTCGCGGATGATGACGAGGGCCGCCGCGCACTGTAAACAATTAACAATAAGTGTTGAATGTTTGCAGAGTGACGACCCATGCACGACATCAAATCGATCCGCGACAATCCCCAGGCGTTCGACGCCGGCCTGAGGCGCCGGGGGCTGGCGCCGCTGTCGGCCTCGCTGCTCGCGATCGACGAGAAGCGCCGGGCTGCGATCCTGGCGTCCGAGCAGGCGCAGGCGCGGCGCAATGCGGCTTCGAAGGAAATCGGTGAGGCGAAGAAGGCCAAGGATGATGCGCGCGCCAATAAGCTGATGGCGGAAGTCGCCGAGCTCAAGACCATGATGCCGGACCTCGAGCTTGCCGCGAAGACGGCGGACGAGGAACTGGCGAAAGAACTCG
Source organism: Bradyrhizobium murdochi (assembly GCF_000472965.1). GTDB lineage: Bacteria > Pseudomonadota > Alphaproteobacteria > Rhizobiales > Xanthobacteraceae > Bradyrhizobium > Bradyrhizobium murdochi. The sequence goes on from NZ_AXAU01000001.1 coordinate 529,478, forward strand.
CTGCGATTCCGAACCTGCCGCTCGACGACGTCCCCGAAGGCGCAGACGAGCATGGCAATGTGCAGCGCCATGTCTTCGGAAAAATCCGCAACTACACCTTCACGCCGAAGCCGCATGACGATCTCGGCGGCGCGCTCGGCTACATGGATTTCGAGGCGGCGGCGAAACTCTCAGGCGCGCGCTTCGTGGTGCTGAAGAAGGGCTTGGCGCGGCTGGAGCGTGCGATCGGGCAGTTCATGCTCGATCTCCATACCAACGAGCACGGCTACACCGAGGTCAATCCACCGCTGTTGGTGCGCAACGACGTGATGTTCGGCACTGGCCAGTTGCCGAAATTTGAGGACGACCAGTTCTGGGCCATTAAGGGGGAGCTGCTAGCAGCGCCGGATGAGCGATTGAAAACTGAACGTCTGGGTCTCATCCCCACCGCCGAAGTCTCGCTTACGAATCTCGTCCGCGAATCCATCGTCGATGAGAAAGAACTGCCGATGCGGCTGACAGCGCTGACGCCGTGCTTCCGCGCCGAAGCGGGCGCCGCCGGGCGCGATACCCGCGGCATGATCCGGCAGCATCAATTTACAAAAGTCGAACTGGTTTCGATCGCAACACCGGAGACCAGCCGTGACGAGCACGAGCGCATGCTGTCATGCGCCGAGGAAGTGCTGCGCCGGCTCGACCTGCATTACCGCGTGATGACGCTGTGCTCCGGCGACATGGGCTTTTCCGCGCAGAAGACCTACGACATCGAGGTCTGGATGCCCGGGCAAGGTGAGGGCGGCGCTTACCGCGAAATTTCGAGCTGCTCGGTCTGTGGTGATTTCCAGGCGCGGCGCATGGATGCGCGCTCCCGCGGGCCCGACGGCAAGCCGCGTTTCGTGCACACGCTGAACGGCTCCGGCACGGCGGTCGGCCGCGCGCTGATCGCGGTGATGGAAACCTATCAGCAGGAAGACGGCTCCATTGCGGTGCCTGTGGTGCTGCAGCCCTATATGGGCGGGCTCAAAACCATCGAGCGGGATAAATAGCGCAAAGCAAAATGGCATTGCATCGCGACATCCTTTGGATCGGGAGGCAATGGGCTGTTACCGGCCACGGGATGCAATTGATCGACCAGCGGCTGATGGGCGCCTTCGATATCGAAGTGGCCCATTTGTGGGACGACGATCTGATCGCGCGCATGCATGCCAAGGAGTGGCTCAACGTCGCTGACTTCGACAAGGGGCTGGCGGTTGCGCGGACGCGGCACAAGCAGCCGGAGGCGGGGGTGCCCGTAGCTGGGGCGCTTCCGGCGATCGAGCCCGTTGCGGCATTTTCGCCCAAGCCGGCGGACGCGACTCCGCCCTCTCTGCCCGTCGAATCGGCGCAACAGGCATCGCCAGACCTGCAGATGAAAATCGATGGCGGCGCCAGATTTGCCCGCCCCTGGCGTGTCTGGATGAAGAAAACATGAGGAAATAGGCCGGTTTGCCTCAGCCCCGATAGCCGGATAAGACGACAGCCAAAGGCAAAAGCTACCTTGACCTGAACCTGAAGGCATTTTGACGGATGCGAATTCTCTGCACCAACGACGACGGCATCCATGCGCCGGGTCTGAAGATCGTCGAGGAGATCGCCCGTGCGCTGTCCGACGATGTCTGGATTGTGGCGCCGGAGCTCGATCAGTCCGGTGTCTCGCATTCACTGTCGCTGAACGATCCCTTGCGCTTACGCGAAATCGGTCCGCGCCATTTCGCGGTGCGGGGCACGCCGACGGATTGCGTGATCATGGGCTCGCGCCACATCCTCGGCGAGAAGATGCCCGATCTCGTGCTGTCCGGCGTCAACAAGGGCCGCAACGTCGCCGAGGACGTCGTCTATTCCGGCACGATCGCGGGCGCGCTCGAGGGCACGATCCTGGGCATCCCGTCGTTTGCGCTCAGCCAGGAATTTTCCATCGAGACCCGTCACGCGCCGCTGTGGGACACCGCGCTGAAATTCGGCCCCGGCATCCTGCGTAAGGTGATCGATGCCGGCGTGCCGAAAAATACCGTGATCAACGTCAACTTTCCCGCCTGCACGCCCGATCAGGTTAAGGGTGTTCGGGTGACGCGGCAGGGCAAGCGCAATCTCGGCTTCCTGAAAATCGACAAGCGCCACGACGGCCGCGGCAATCCGTATTACTGGATCGGTTTCGAACGTGCCGCGACAATGGATACACCGGCCGATGGCACCGATCTGGCGGCACTCGCGGCGCGCTACGTGTCAGTCACGCCGCTGCGGCTGGATCGTACCGATGAAGCGTTCTCGGAAGAGTTGACGACGACGCTGAAGTGACGCGAAGCGTCATACCCGCCACCGGGTCGCGCGAACGCGCGCCCGATGACAGGCTCCCGCGGGTATCCAGTACGCCGCGGCTTCTCGGTTTCTTTCAAAGGTCTCTGGGATACTGGATCATCCGCTTTCGCGGATGATGACGGTTGGATGTGCGAATGGACGCCCTAAACCGGCGCGCTCTTCAACGTAGTGGCGATCACCTGGGCCAGGGTTTCCAGTTGGAATGGCTTCTGCAGCGCGGGGCGGTCGCGATATTCCTGCGGCAGGCCGGAGGAGCCGTAGCCGGTCGCAAAGATGAACGGACGGTTGCGCGCTGTTATCAGTTCGGCCACCGGCGTGATCACCTTGCCGTTGACGTTGACGTCGAGAATGGCGAGATCGAATTCTGTCGATTGCACCAGCTTGACCGCTTCACCGATTTCGCCGGCCTCGGCGGCTACGCTGTGGCCCAGCTCTTCCAGCATGTCAGCGACCATCATGCGGATCATGACCTCGTCTTCAACGAGGAAAACTGAACAGCCCGCCGGCCGTGTCGCTACCATGATGGATTCCTTGCCCTTCCGAGTATCGAGGTTCGCAAAAAACGGACCCGGGTGCAATGTCGGTATGGGCGGCTAGGCGGTGTGTGAAGACTCTTCGCAAAGGATTTTCCCGGGCCCCAACGTCGGGACGCGGTCCCAGTTCCGGACTAGGAACCACAATCTTAAGGAAAATCATTCCTTAAGTGCGCGGACGTTATATTACATCCGGCGAGGCCGAAGCATTGGATTGGCGGCAGACTCCCGCCACGAGACCGCTATGTCCCAAGAACCGCTCGAAAAGATGATGTTTCAGCTCACTCTGCGGCGGCGGGGGATCAGCGACCAGGCGGTGCTGCGGACCATGGAAGAGGTGCCCCGCGAGCATTTCGTGGCGGCTGGCGATCGCGGCCATGCCTATCGTGACAGCGCGCTCGGCATCGCCTGCGGGCAAACCATCAGCCAGCCCTTCGTGGTCGCCTACATGACCGAGCAGCTACAACTGCAGAAGCACCACAAGGTACTCGAGATCGGGACCGGCTCCGGCTACCAGGCCGCGGTGCTGTCGCGGCTAAGCGCGCATGTCCTGACCATCGAGCGCTACCGGACGCTGGCGGACACCGCGCGCGACCGGCTCGAAGCGCTGGGCTATTTCAATATCGAAGTGATGTTGGGCGACGGCTTCCAGATTCCGCCTGGCGCCGGCGACTTCGACCGCATCATCGTGACGGCTGCGATGGAGCAAATCCCCGAAAAGCTGTTGGAGCGGCTGCTGCCAGGCGGCATCCTGATCGCGCCGGTCGGGCCCCATCATGGCAGCCAGACGCTGGTCAGGGTGACCCGAACGGACAGCGGTTTTGAGCGCAAGGGGTTGGTCGATGTGCGCTTCGTCCCGGCCCTGCCGGGAATTGCGCGCGAACTGTAGAATCCCGGATTGGCGGTTCCCGCCAACATCTTATTCCAAGGGTTAAGCGGTTATTTACTCGGTACGTGTTTACTCAAAACAGTATTTTGTTGCGTACGAGTGAGTAACCATGTCCCGTCTCGCCGAGTTGCTTCGCTCGCGTCGGGTACCGCAGGCCGCGGTGCTGGCGCTGATGTCGGTCGGCTTTGCCGGCTGCAGCGCCGATATGCAGACGCGCTTTTCCGATAGCTCGTTCTCCAATCCCTTTGCCTCTCAGCCCGAAGCGACCGGTTCGGTGCGAGCTCCCGCCGTCGAACGCCGCGAGCCGCCGCAATATGCCCGGCCGCAGGCCTCGACCCTGCAATATCAGTCCCAGGACCTGCCGCCGCCCGCCGCTGCTGCGCCGCAGGCCTATCCCGCCAACTCGGGCGGGGTGTCGGGAGGAGGGCGCGGGATTTCGTCCTATGCGCCGCCATCGCGCCCGCCCATCGAGACCACCGCCACGGTGCCGCCACGCTCGGTGGCCGCTGCGCGCCCATCTGCTCCGGGCGGCACCACGATCATCGTCGGCACCAGCGACACGCTCGACATTCTGGCCAAGCGCTACAACGTTTCAGCCGCTGCGATCCTGCAGGCCAATGGCTATAAGGGCCCGCGCGTGCTGTCGCCCGGCCAGCAACTGATCATTCCGCGCCAGACGGCGACGGCAGCGCCCGCGCCGGCCATCGCGCCTGCGGCCAGCAAGCCGGTTGCCGCGGCGGCAGCGCCGAGCGTCCATGTCGTCAATCGCGGCGATACGCTGATGAGCATCGCCCGGCGCAATCAGGTTTCGGTCAGCGAACTCGCCAGGGCCAACAATCTCGATCAGTCCGCCAAGCTCAGCCTCGGCATGAAGCTGACCGTGCCGGGTTCGAAATCCGCCGCGACAGCACCGGCGGCCCAGCCCGTTGCCGCAGCTCCGGCCCAGCCGGCCGCAGCGGTTGCGGCATCGGCCACCAAGGTAGCCTCGGCCGGCGGTCCACCGCAGAGCGCGCGGCTCGCGCAGGCGACCACCAACGTCACCGAGGAGAAGCCGGTCGTCGAGCAAGCCTCGGTCAAGCCCAGCGAAGCCACCGGCGCGCTGCCGACCTTCCGCTGGCCGGTGCGTGGCAAGGTGATCACGAGCTATGGCGCCAAGACCAACGGCAAGTCGAATGACGGGATCAACCTGGCGGTGCCGGAGGGAACGCCGGTGAAAGCCGCGGAAGATGGCGTGGTCGCCTATTCCGGCAACGAGCTCAAGGGCTACGGCAATCTGGTTCTGGTGCGGCACTCCAACGGTTACGTCACCGCATATGCCCATGCGAGTGAACTGCTGGTGAAGCGCGGCGATACAATCAAGCGCGGCCAGATCATTGCCAAATCGGGTCAATCGGGCGAGGTGGGGTCGCCGCAGCTCCACTTCGAAATCCGCAAGGGATCTTCACCGGTTGACCCGCTTCAATTCCTGAACGGGGCGTAAGGCTTCGTGTCCCGGACGCGGTGCAGTAGGACGCTGCGCCGCAGAGCCGGGACCCAGAGCGTGCCGTGAAGTTGGACCCGGTTCTGCAGCGCACCGCCATAGCGCGTCGAAGACGCGCGTAAACGCGCTTATGGCGCTGCGCAGCGCCCGGGGAACGCAGTCCGTCATGACTTCCCGGCCAGTCTCACGCCGAGCCTTCCGGCCAATTCCTGTGTGAACTGCCAGGCGACGCGCCCCGAGCGGGAGCCGCGCGTGGTCGACCATTCCAGCGCCTCGCGCTCCAGCTCTTCGTCGGCAATCTTGATGCCGAAATGGCCGCAATAGCCGCGCACCATGGCGAGGTACTCATCCTGGCTGCAGCGGTGAAAGCCGAGCCACAGACCGAAACGGTCCGACAGCGACACCTTCTCCTCGACGGCTTCGCCGGGGTTGATCGCGGTCGAGCGCTCGTTCTCGATCATCTCGCGCGCCAAGAGGTGCCGCCGGTTCGAGGTGGCGTAGAGGATGACGTTGTCGGGGCGTCCCTCGATGCCGCCTTCCAGCACCGCCTTCAGCGATTTGTAGGAGGCGTCATTGCCGTCGAAGGAGAGGTCGTCGCAGAACACGATGAAGCGGAAATCGGAACTGCGTAAGAGGTCCATCAGGCCGGGCAGGCTCTCGATGTCCTCGCGGTGAATCTCGATCAGCTTGAGCCGGTCGGCCGGCTTGCGATCGATGTTGATACTGGCATGTGTCGCCTTCACTAGCGACGATTTGCCCATGCCGCGTGCGCCCCACAGCAGCGCATTGTTGGCGGGCAGGCCGTCGGCAAAGCGCTCGGTATTTTCGATCAGGATGTCGCGCATCCGGTCGATGCCCTTGAGCAGGCCGAGGTCGACGCGGCTGACGCGCGGTACCGGCGAAAGGCGCCCCTCCGGATGCCAGACAAAGGCATCGGCCGAGCTGAACGCCTCGGGGCCTCCCGTCGCCGGCGAGGCCGCGGAGAGATGGCCGGCGATCGCTTCCAGCGCGATGGCGATCCGCTCGGCGGTGGCGCCGTTAAGCCTGTTTGCCGGACCTTTTGTCGCGGTTTTCCCATGTCCTCGCGAGGCGGCCTTGGGGGCGGCGCGGGACGCTGTTTGAGCCGCAGTTTTCTTGACTTTTTTCGACATTTCCCGAGTTCCTGACGGCGCAGCCTTAACGGGCCTTGGAAGCTCTCGCAAGCGGCCTAAATGAGGGGGCGGCCAACGTTGCAATTGGGCCCGCCGCCGCTATAGTCCGCGCAAATTTACCCGGACCGGCGACATGTCCAAGCTGCTGTGCCCAGGCATGGCCGGTTCTTTTCCGTCTCACGAGGATTGTTCGAATGCTGATTACCCCTGCGTACGCCCAGGCTGCAGCCGGTGGCGATGCCAACAGCATGTTGATGTCGCTGCTGCCGTTCGCACTGATCTTCGTGATCATGTACTTCCTGATTCTGCGACCGCAGCAGAAGAAGATCAAGGATCACCAGGAACTGGTCAAAAACATCCGCCGCGGCGACACCGTCGTCACCTCGGGCGGCCTGGTCGGCAAGGTGACCAAGGTGGTGGACGACGACCAGATCGAGTTCGAGATTTCGGACGGCGTCCGCGTGCGGCAGATGCGGCAGATGATTTCGGGCGTTCGCGCCAAGGGCGAGCCGGCCAAGGAAAAGAGTGAGGCCAAGGACGAGACGTCCGCGAGCTGAGTTTTCCGCGCCGCTTGCCGCGGCGCATTTTCCTGACGGGTCTACTCGATGTTGTATTTCTCGCGGTGGAAGGCGCTGGCGATCATTCTGACCGCGGTGATCGTCTGCCTGTTCGCGGTTCCGAACTTTTTTTCCCAGGAGCGTGTGAAGACCTGGCCGGTGTGGGCGCAGCGCCACATCGTGCTCGGCCTCGATCTGCAGGGCGGCTCATACCTGCTGCTCGAAGTCGATTCCAACTACGTGAAGAAGGAAAAGCTCGATCAGGTGCGCGACGAAGTCCGTCGCGTGCTGCGCGACGCCAAGATCGGGTATACAGGCTTGGCCGTGCGCGCCGACGCCGTCGAGGTCCGTGTCAAGGAGAGTGACCAGCAGGCGGCCCTCACCAAGCTGCGCGAGCTGTCGCAGCCGCTTGGCGGCCTGCTCGGCTCCTCAGGGCAGCGCAGCCTCGAAGTCTCCGATGCCGGCGGCGGCCTGTTCCGTCTCACCGTGCCGCAAGCCGCCATCACCGAGCGCATCCGGCAAACGATTGAACAGTCGATCCAGATCGTCGAGCGCCGTATCAACGAACTGGGCACGGTCGAGCCCTTGATCCAGCGGCAAGGCACCGATCGTATCCTGGTCCAGGTACCAGGATTGCAGGATCCAACCGACCTGAAGCGCATCCTTGGTCAGACCGCCAAGATGGAATTCCGCATGGTCGATCCGTCGGTATCTCCGGATCAGGTTCAGTCGGGGCGGGGGGTTCCGGCGGATTCGGAAGTCTTGATGAGCGAGCAATCGCCCAAGGTTCCCTACGTCATCAAGCGGCAGGTGCTGGTGTCGGGCGGCGACCTGACCGACGCGCAGCCGGGCTTCGACCAGCGCACCAACGAGCCGATAGTGAACTTCAAGTTCAACAGTTCGGGCTCGCGCAAATTCGCGCAGGCGACGTCGGAAAATGTCGGGCAACCCTTTGCCATCGTCCTCGACAACAAGGTGATATCCGCACCCGTGATCCGTGAACCGATCACCGGCGGCCAGGGGCAGATTTCCGGCAACTTCACGGTGCAGGCGGCCAACGAACTCGCGCTGCTAATGCGTGCCGGCGCACTGCCGGCGCCGCTGACCGTGATCGAGGAGCGCACCGTCGGTCCCGGCCTCGGGCAGGACTCGATCGAGAAGGGCAAGCTCGCAGCCTATGTCGGCTCGATCATGGTCATCGCATTCATGCTGCTGACCTACCGCCTGTTCGGCGTGTTCGCCAACATAGCGGTGGCCATCAACGTCGCGATGATCTTCGGCATCCTGTCGCTACTCAACGCCACGCTGACGCTGCCCGGCATTGCCGGCGTCGTGCTGACGGTCGGCATCGCGGTCGATTCCAACGTGCTGATCTATGAGCGGATCCGCGAGGAGCTGCGCGGCGGACGCAATGCGATCTCGGCGATCGACGCCGGCTTCAGGCGGGCGCTGGCGACTATCTTGGACTCCAATATCACCACCTTCATTGCCGCAGCGGTGCTGTTCTACATCGGCACCGGCCCGGTTCGCGGCTTCGCCGTCACGCTCGGCATCGGTATCATCACCACGGTCTTCACAGCGTTTACGCTCACCAGCCTGATCGTCGCTGGCTGGGTGCGCTGGAAGCGGCCGAAGACCGTGCCGATCTAGGGACCCCACTGTGACTCAATCTATTCTCATTGCGCTGGGCGTTCTGATCGTCGTGCTGACCGTGGTCGCTGTGTTCGATCTGTTGCCGCCGCTGCGCATCGTCCCTGACGTCACGCATTTCGATTTCACGCGCTTTCGTCGCATCAGCTTTCCAATCTCCGCGGCGCTTTCGATCCTTGCGATCGTGCTGTTTTTCACCCACGGGCTGAATTTCGGCATCGACTTCAAGGGCGGCACGCTGCTTGAAGTGCAGTCCAAGTCCGGTTCCGCCGATATCGGCGCGATGCGCGCGTCGCTGAGCAATCTTGGCCTAGGCGACATTCAGTTGCAGCAATTCGGCGGTCCGGCCGACGTGCTGATTCGGGTAGCCGAGCAACCCGGCGGCGACGCCGCGCAGCAGGCGGCGGTGCAGAAAGTCCGCGGCGCGCTCGGCGATTCCGTTGAGTATCGCCGCGTCGAGGTGGTGGGACCGCGCGTTTCCGGCGAATTGCTGGCTTACGGCATGCTCGGCATGATGCTCGCGATTTTCTCAATCCTGATCTATCTCTGGTTCCGATTCGAATGGCAGTTCGCGCTCGGCGCCATGATCGCCAACGTCCACGATATCGTGCTGACGATCGGCTTCATGTCGATCTCCCAGGTCGACTTCGACCTCACGAGTATTGCCGCGTTATTGACGATTCTCGGTTACTCCCTGAACGATACGGTCGTGATCTACGATCGCATCCGGGAAATGCTGCGGCGTTACAAGAAAATGCCGATGCCGCAACTGCTGAACGAATCCATCAATTCGACACTGTCGCGCTCGATCATCACTCACGTCACGGTGACGCTCGCGTTGCTGGCGCTGTTGTTGTTCGGCGGTCAGGCGATCCACAGCTTTACGGCCGTCATGGTGTTCGGCGCGCTGCTGGTTGGCACCTACACCTCGATCTTCATCGCCGCGCCGATCCTGATCTATCTGGGCGTTGGTGAGCACCGCGAGGCGCCGGATACGCCTGTGAAGAAGCCGGATACGCCGGCAAAGAAGTAGTCATGGCAACATCCTCGGACGCTCCGCATCTTCCGAGGCCGGCACCGATCGAAGCCTACGGCAAGGGCGGCTTCGCTTTCGCCGACATGTCGCATCGCGGCTCGCTTCTGTGCCTGCCGGACGGCATCTGGGCCTGGCCGGTGACAAAGCCCGCCGAGATCGATCAATATTCGCTGGACCGCGTGTTCAAGGCGGCCAATTCCATCGATACGCTGATCGTCGGCTCCGGCACCGAAATCTGGCTGCCCCCGCACGGGCTGCGCGAAGCGCTGCGTGCGGTCAGGGTGGTGCTGGACCCGATGCAGACGGGACCGGCGATCCGCACCTACAATATCATGCTGGGCGAGCGGCGGCGCGTCGCTGCGGCGTTGATCGCGGTGCCATGAGCGCCACGGCGACGTCGAAAGAATCCGCTGCGTTCTGCGCCGATCTGGTGCGCACGTACGACTTTGTCCGCTATGCCTCGACACTGTTCCTGCCTCAGGTCCAGCGTCGCGCACTGCTGTCGATCTATGCCTTCAACGTCGAGATTTTGCGCGTGCGCGAACAGGTCAGCCAGCCTCTGCCGGGCGAAATCCGGCTGCAATGGTGGACCGATATGCTGGAAGGCGCCGGCCATGGCGGCGTCGAAGGCAATCCGGTTGCAGCCGAACTCCTGCAGACCATTGCCGAATTCCGCCTGCCGATCGAGCCGCTGTCGCGGCTGATCGAGGAGCACCAATTCGACCTCTACAATGATCCAATGCCGTCAATGGCGGCGCTGGAAGGCTATGTCACCGACACCGCCTCGGCGCTGTTCTCGTTGGCTGCGCGGACTGCGGCACAGCCGTCGGTCGCGATCGACCATCTCTCCCGCCATGCGGGTCTCGCCCAGGGCATGGCGCAGGTGATCGCAGCGCTGCCGCTCGATGCTGCGCGGCGGCAGTTGTTCGTACCACTGCAATTGCTGCAGCAACATGGCAGCGGCATGGAGCAGGTCTTTTCGGGCAAGCAGGCGCCGCAGGCGCGCGCCGCGATTGATCAGTTGATCGGAGAGGGGCAAAAACATCTCCGTACGGCCTTCGAGTTGCTCACGCATGTGCCGCCGCAAGTGCGACCGGTATTCCTGCCGCTGGCGATGGTTCGCCGCGATCTGGAGCGGATGTCACGGGCTGACGTCGATCCGTTCGTGCCGCATCCAACGTCACGACTTCGGACGCTGTGGACGCTCTGGCGCGCTTCGCGCTCGCGGGAATTTGGCGAGTAAGAGGGCTCTGATCTTGCAGCGTCATTGCGAGCGGAGCGAAGCAATCCATCTCGCGGCATAACGGAAGAATGGATTGCTTCGTCGCTGCGCTCCTCGCAATGACGCCGGAGTGTCTATCACGAATTCAATTCGCTACTCTCAAAATTGAACCGGTCCCGCAGATTCTTGCGACTCTCCAGAATGTCCTTCAGGAACGCGCGGTCGACCTCGTTGTTGATCAGCGGCTCGATCAGGTCGACCTGATTCATCGCGACGAGCTGCAGGATCTCCGTGCGCGGCTTGCCGGCGGCGTCGCGCGGCAAGGCGTGCACCACCTGAATATGCTCCGGCGGCCTGACGCCCTTGGCGGAAGAAAGCTCGCTGCGCAACTGCTTTTCCAGTGCGACCTCGTCGGCCTCGACGAAGGCGTACAGCCCGACACCGGTACGGCGGTCGGCGAACGCGACAATGGCGGTATCGCGCACTTCAGGATTTTTCCTGATCAGGGCGCTCAGCACCGGCGCGTCGTTGACCAGCCGGCGGCCGCCACCTTCGCGATCGGTGAAGTTGAACAGGCCGCGGGTGATGGCCTGGTAGACCTTCTTGCCGGTCTTGAGCCAGATGCTGGCGACAAAGGATTTGCGCGCCAAAATCTTGCGCTCCATCGGCGTCAGCGCGGCCGGCGCGTAGCTGCGCTTGTGCTTCAGCATATGCCGCAGATCTTCGTAAGCCGCGATCCGGAATAGCCGGCTGCGAGTCTTGAAACAGGCGGCGAGTTGAAAATCGGTGAGATAGGCGCGGCCGTTGCGGCCCACGAGCCAGTTCTGCTCCTTGGCGAGATCGTTGTGGCAGATGCCGGCCCGATGCAGCTTGCGAAGAGCGAGCTTAGCGGAGCGGAAATAGGCGATGTCGCCATGGGGTTTTGCCAGGTGCAGCGCGACGCCGTCAATGAAGCCGCGCACCAGTGCCCGCCGACCGGCCCATAGCAGTCTCGGGCCGACATCGAGATCGCGTGCCAGTGCCAGCGCGCGGCGCTCGCGGACGAACAGATGTTGGGCGAGCGGATAAGACCACAGCGGCACCTGATCGAGCCGGCGCAGCACGGCATCGACCTCGCCGGCATCGTCGCGAAACCGGCCCCGTTCGACGGTGGAGAATACGTCGCGCTTCAAAAGCACGCCTTCAATCCATAGCGCCGATAAAATGGCAGCGTCGTCTTTCGGCAAGCCCATGGGATTACGCCGCCGCTGCTACGCGCAGATGATCAGCGATCCAGCGATCGAGATCGGTCAGCGCACGCGCGCTGAGCGCCTGCTTCTTGGCGACCGTCTTCTCGTTGCCGCGCAGCCTGCTGCCATCGGCCTTCTTGGTCGGCACGTTGGCAAGCGGCGGGAACAGGCCGAAATTGATGTTCATCGGCTGGAACGAGCGTGTTCCGGCCTCGATCGTTTCGATGTGGCCGCCGGTGATATGGCCGAGCAGCGAGCCCAGCGCCGTCGTCGCAGACGGTGATTCGAGCGACTGTCCTCGCGCATTGGCTGCAGCGTAGAGACCTGCGATCAGGCCGATGCTGGCGGACTCCACATAGCCCTCGCAGCCAGTCATCTGGCCGGCAAAGCGCAGCCGTGGCTGCGCGCGCAGCCGCAATTGCCCATCCAGGAGCTTTGGCGAGTTCAGGAAGGTGTTGCGATGCAGGCCGCCGAGCCGGGCGAATTCGGCGTTCTCGAGCCCCGGAATGGTACGAAACACGCGCTGCTGCGCGCCGTAATTCAGCTTGGTCTGGAAGCCGACCATATTGTAGAGCGTGCCGAGCTTGTTGTCCTGTCGTAGCTGCACGATGGCATAGGGTTTGACTATCGGGTTGTGCGGGTTGGTCAATCCTACCGGCTTCATTGGACCGTGCCGCAGCGTGTCGTGGCCGCGCTCAGCCATCACCTCGACCGGCAGGCAGCCGTCGAAATAAGGCGTATTGGTCTCCCAGTCCTTGAAATCTACCTTCTCGCCGGCGAGCAACGCCGCGACGAAGGCGTCGTATTGCTCCTTCGTCATCGGGCAGTTGATGTAATCGGCGCCGGTGCCGCCGGGCCCGACCTTGTCGTAGCGCGACTGAAACCACGCTACCGACATGTCGATGGAGTCCTTGTGCACGATCGGTGCGATCGCATCGAAGAACGCCAGCGCGTTCTCGTCGGTGAGTTCGCGGATGGCGTCCGCCAGCGGTGCCGAGGTGAGGGGGCCGGTGGCGACGATCACGTTGCCCCATTCGGCCGGTGGTAGGCCGGCAATCTCGGAGCGGTCGATCTCGATCAGGGGATGGTCGTGCAAGGCCCGGGTGACGGCGGCGGAAAATCCGTCGCGGTCAACCGCCAGCGCCCCACCCGCGGGCACCTGGTTGGCGTCGGCGGAGCGCATGATCAGCGAGCCCAGCCGGCGCATCTCGGCGTGCAGCAGGCCCACGGCGTTGTTGGCGGCGTCGTCCGAGCGGAACGAGTTGGAGCAGACGAGTTCGGCCAGGCCCTCGGTGCGATGGGCCTCGGTCATTCGCGAGGGGCGCATCTCGTGCAGGACCACGCGAACGCCTGCATTGGCGATCTGCCAGGCCGCTTCCGAGCCGGCAAGGCCGCCGCCAATCACATGGACGGTGTCAGTTTGGGGAGTGTTGGAAATCATGCGCGCAGGGTTAGCGCGTTTTCGCGCCTGGCGCACCTACGAAGCGCTTCCAAGCGAAGCCTGGCCCGGTGCAAACGACAACGCCCGCAGCGGGGCGGGCGTTATCCGTTCATCCAGGCGGCTGAGCAATGATCAGCCGTTATAGTTTCCGGCGGCAACGCGCGGAATGTCCGAACGATCAAGGCCGATATCGGCCAGTTCCCGATCGCTGAGCTGGGACAGTTCGCTGACATTGCGCTGATAATCCCGGAACGCCTGGATCATGCGGATGAGCGAGAGCAACATGGTAGTCTCCTTGCAGTTACGATTCAGCCCTTGGAGGATGGCCTCATCGTTGAAATGAATATAGCTTGGATTTTTGCAGTGCGGAAGTTCCTATGTTGCGATGCAGCTAATCCTAGAACGCATAACGGCGGTAACGGCCGCTTAACGAGTCGACATGGTGGCGGATTAGCCGGCGGAAGCGCGATGGACGTGCGCCAAACATGTAAAGTAATGCCGTAGATTTGCGGGTTTCACGTAATCTTCAGATAACTTTTAACTGGCGACCAAGGAGGTCGGAAACCAGCTCGAGGGCTTTCAAGGGCCGACAAAATGCGCCGCGAATAGCGACGCTCTTAAAATCTTCTTATGCGCGAATCGCATGTTGTTTGCAAAGCAAAATGAATATAAATTCATTATTACGTGGGACAATCATGGTAGGGCCGCCGCAATGGCAGCTTTTGGTGAATGGGCCCGGCCTGCAGGGCCGGTCACCACGGCCAGTCCTCTGAGTTCGTTTCAAGGCGCCCGCGAAAGCTGCGTCGCGAAATAGCCGATGGTCTTTGCGTAGACCTCGCTCCTGTTCCACTCCTTGATCGCAGCGAAATTGGCGCTGCCAGGTTCCCAATCCTTGCCGCGCTGCCAGCCGTGGTTGGCGAGGAAGTTGGCGGTCGAGGCCAGCACGTCGGGTGGGCTGCGCAGGAGGTCGCGGCGGCCGTTGCCGTCGAAGTCGACCGCGAACTTGATGTAGGACGACGGCATGAACTGGGTCTGGCCGATTTCGCCGGCCCAGGCGCCGCGCATTTCCTGCGGCGCGATATCGCCGCGTTCGACGATGCGTAGTGCGTCCATCAACTCGGCCTTGAACAGGTCGGCGCGGCGGCAATCGTAAGCCAGCGTCGCCAGCGCGCGCAGTGTCGGGAATTTTCCGATGTTGACGCCGAAATCGGTTTCCAGGCCCCAGATCGCCACCAGCACTTCGCCGGGCACGCCATACGCTTGTTCGATGCGCCCGAGCACCGAGCCGTATTGCTTGAGCATGTTGGACCCACGCGTCAGCCGCGGCGGGACCATGCGGCCGGAGAATTCCTCAAAACTCTGGCTGAAGACCTTTTGCGATTGGTCGCGGGCCAGCACGCTCTTGTCGAGCGTGACGCCGGTCAAGCCGGCCTGGATGGCGGACGCCGATATTCCCTTGGAGGCCGCTTCCTTTTTGAAGTCTTCCAGCCATGTTTCGAACGGGCCCGTGCCGCAGGGCGCACCGAGCGCGGCAGTAGAGGTCAGTAACAGCGCACCCAAGGTCAGGGCGCGCAGGGAAAGGCGAGAGATCATCGTGCCGTTCGCTCCACGATCGATGCGTCTTCAGCATTAGTGTCGACGCCACGCCGAATGTTCGAAGCAAGGTCGGCCAAAACAAGGCTTATCTAGGTGCCCGCAATGCTATTCCGTTGAATGTGCTCAATTCATCGTTAGTGAGAGGTGAACAGTTAATCCGCTGGTCGGATTCGACCGGCGGATTGATCGATCAGGTTCCGTGCAGGCCTATACGTTATTCCCTGCGCCGCCATGGGAACAGATTGGCCGGGAAGTCGGCAGCAGGCTTGCGTTCGCGGTGCGCGCGGGGCGGAAGCGGTTGCGGGTTGAGTTCCGGCTCTATCGTCTCGCGATAGAGATGCCAGGTAGCGTGCCCGAGCAGCGGGATGATGACGGCAAGGCCGAGGAAGAACGGCAACGTTCCCGCGACCAGCAGCACCGCGACGATCAAGCCCCAGGCAGCCATCGGCACCGGGTTATGTGCGACCGCGCGCAGCGAGGTCACCATCGCATCGCCAGCGCCGGCATGACGTTCCAGCATCAGTGGGAACGAAACCACGCTGATGCAGAGCGCGACGAGGGCAAACAGGAAGCCGACGCCGCAGCCAACCACGATTAGCCACCAGCCTTGTGGCGTCGTCAGCACGCGCGTCGCGAAATCGGAAAAGCCGGTCACTCCCTCATAGCCGAACGCAGCGATGTAGATCGCCTGCGCGGTCGCCACCCAGGTCACAAAAAGTGCCAGCAGCAGCACGCCGAACCCGAGCATCGCGCCGAACGACGGCGAACGCAGCACCTCGAGCGCATCCCAGGCAGTTGCCTGTTCGCCGCGTTCGCGACGGCGGCTCATCTCGTAAAGGCCGAGCGCCGCGAATGGGCCGATCAGGGCGAAGCCTGCGGCCAGCGGAAACAACAGCGGTATGACAGAATAGCCGAGAACGGCGCGTGCCAGCACCAGTCCGAGAACGGGATAGATCACACACAGGAGGATGGCGTGGCTTGGCACTGCCTTGAAATCCTCCCAGCCGCGCCGCAACGCGCGACCGAGTTCGGCGAAGCCGATGGTTCGGATGACTGGCGCGGCAGCGGCATCCGGTGCGCGCTGCGCCATCGATGTGACATTGCCGTGATAGGTGGCCATGGTCGCTCCCTCACGGCCGCATTGCGTGCCAATCGAAAGACGCACACGCGCCGTTTCATAAAACGATCACGATCAAGCCAGACGCGAAGACAGAGGATGGAACTGGGCCATGTCGCGAACTGTCGAGATAGGATACTTCCAAACAGCAACAAACGCACTCACGCTTAGGTGAATGTTTCATTGGCAAGCTTCCCTTAGGTGGCTAGACTTGCAACCGATCCCGGCGTGGTGCTGCCGGTCAAACAGTGCCGCCCAAGACTCACCCCATCCTCAACTCATTGGGAGCGAACGATGAGCATTTTCGGAAAAATCATGAGCGCGATCTTCGGCACCAAGGCAGATGCCGCGCCGGCTGGCGGCGGTGCGGCTGCGGGAGGCGGCTCATCCCCCGGTGCGGCCGCTGCACCTGCGGCGACTGTCGACGTCGCGCCGATCCTCGATCAGGCAGTGAAGGCCAAGGGTGAGAAGCTGGAGTGGCGCACCTCGATCGTCGATCTGATGAAGGCGCTCGACATCGATTCCAGCTTCGCCGCGCGCAAGGATCTTGCGAAAGAACTCGGCTACACCGGGGACAGCAACGATTCCGCCAGCATGAACATCTGGCTGCACAAGCAGGTCATGGCCAAGCTGGCCGCCAATGGCGGCAAGCTGCCGCCTGATATCAAGCACTGACGCTTCGCTTGGTCCTGACATGCGAAGGTCCGCCGCGGCGCGGGCCTTCTTTTTTGGTGCGATTGTAACGCAGCAAAACGCGTAACGGTATCTACTTCGTGGAGAAAACGCTGTAGATGCGGGCGGACAAGAAGACTCATAAAACAAGGAGGATCCCAATGAGCAATGTTGATCGCAGGACCATTCTGGCCACGGGCGCGCTGGCGCTGGCGGGTACGGCGGCGCAAGTGGGCACGGCCGCAGCGCAGGTCGGCTCGAAATCGATTTTTTCGGTTGGCACGACGACCATTCCCATCGCCGGCGAGACCGATGTTTTTCCGGTGCGGCGAATCTATTGCATTGGGCGCAACTATGCCGCGCATGCCCGCGAAATGGGCTCGGATCCCAATCGCGAGCCGCCGTTCTTCTTTCAAAAGCCAACCGACGCGATCCAGAATGTCGCCATCGGAACGGTTGGCGATCATCCGTATCCGTCGCTCACCAAGAACTATCATTATGAGGTAGAGCTGGTGGCAGCGCTGAAATCGGGCGGCACCAAAATCCCCGTGGAGCAGGCGCTCGATCATGTCTACGGCTATGCGTTAGGCCTCGACATGACGCGGCGCGATCTGCAGCGGGCAATGGGCGACGAGAAGAAGCCATGGGAAATCGGCAAGAGCTTTGATCGCTCCGCGGTGCTCGGGCCGATTCATCCAGCCACGAAGACCGGCCATTTTACCAAGGGCGCGATCTCGCTTGCGGTGAATGGCACCGTCAAGCAAAACTCCGATCTGCGGAATATGATCTGGAACGTGGCGGAGCAAATCGCCAAGCTTTCGGAAGCTTTCGAGCTCAAGGCGGGTGACATCATCTATTCGGGCACGCCGGAAAATGTCGGTCCCGTCGTGAAGGGCGACGTTGTCCTGTGCAAGCTCGAGGGCCTACCGGATATGTCGATCCGGATTACGTGAGCGTGCCACCTGTCGCCGTCGCGTTCCGCAGGGACGACTGTGGTTTGGTGTGCCACGTCACCCCGTCAGATCGGCAAATTCCGGATTTCTGCGCAGATAATCCACGACAAAGCCGCAGCCGGCGATGACCTTGCGTCCGTCGGCGCGGATCAGTTCGAGGGCGCCCCTGACCAGCTTAGAAGCGACGCCGCGGCCGCGCAGGGCGCGCGGCGTTTCGGTATGGGTGATGATGACCGCCGCGGGCGTGATGCGATAATTCGCGAACGCCACGGCGCCATCGATATCGAGTTCGAAGCGGTTTTGAGCCTTGTTGTCGCGGACGGCGGCCATGCAGCGATTCCTGGATGATTCACTGTTTGATTTAGAGACATGAACCCGCCGGTGCAAACCGCCGACGAACGGACAACTGCCAGGCTGATATGCTGTCTAGAGCCTTGACCACTGCATTGCTGGGCACTGCGGTGATATCGTCGCAACCGACCACCTCAACGAGCCGGCTCGCACAAGCGCAAAAGCGCGCCGCGGCTCGGTGCAGTGCAATAAGGACGCGTAATCGCACAGGAACTTTGCCGGCGAGGTCTTGCAACCGGGGGTGAGGTTCCTACGTCTTTAGAATGACATACGCCGCTGAGGCGGCCGGGTCTGGGTTCGATATCGGAAATGCTGTGATCGCGGCCGCCGACGTATGCCTCTTTTCAAGGGGAGGTCTACAATGTCGGGCTTTGGTTTCATCAGCAAGCATCGCACATGGGAAGATTGGCTCGGCATGCTGCTTGGCGTGCTGATCGTGGTATCGCCGTGGTTTCCGTTCTCCAGCCACGACGTGATGGACGCCGAACGCAGCACCATGATCCTCAATACGTTCGTGATCGGCATGCTGGTCTTCGGTCTGGCCCAGCTTGAATATGTCGCACTGCAGCGCTGGGAGGAGGTGGGGGAGATCGCGCTCGGCCTATGGCTGGCCGCTTCACCCTTCATCTTCGGCTATGCCGGTGACGACATGCTTCGGGCCTGGCACGTCGCCCTCGGTGGAATCGTCGTCCTGCTGGGCGCGCTTCAGCTCTGGCAGGATTGGCGCTTGAGCGATCAGGAACTGGCCAATCATCCGCAATAATTCTGGAGAGCCCGTCGGCTCCACACATGGCTGGCGGGCTCTCGATTCAATTCTAATTCTTGAATGAGACGATAAGCGGGGCGCGGACCGGGGGCGCCGTCGACGGCATCCATGTCGTCGATCTTCCATTGGCCGACGAAAATCATTTGCGCGGGTTTATGGACGCGAACGGCTGGTCATGGTGATGTCGGTTCGCTGGCCGCGATACTATCATGGCCTGTAACGCCTGACGGCGGATTTGAGCTCACAGCGGCCTTTCTGCTATCGTTGCCATGAGATGTTCTATTGTCCGAAGCGTGATGGTTGATTTCCTGTGACTGAAACGGTGACCATTCCTATCCCGCGCGGCGGTCTCGCGCGGATGTCGCGCCGGGTGATGAATCTGGCGCATATGCTGACCCAGAATGCCCGCCGCCATGGCGAACGCATTGGCTTCATTTGGGGCGATAGATCCTGGACCTGGCGCGAGATCGATGGTGCCGTGTCGGCTCTGGCAGCAGGCCTCGCCGCGCGCGGTATCGCCAAGGGCGATCGCATCCTCGTGCATTCCAAAAATTGCGACGAGATGTTCTGGTCGATGTTCGCGGCGTTTCGGCTCGGCGCAGTCTGGGTGCCGACCAATTTCCGCCTGATGCCGGACGAGGTCGCCTATCTCGCCAGCGCCTCCGGTGCTAAGGCCTTTTTGTGTCATGGCGATTTTCCGGATCACGCTACGGCGGCAGCCAATCCGGCGCTCGAATTCACCTGGCGGGTCGGCGAGGGCGCCCTCGGCGAGAAGACGGTCAGTGACGTGATCGCCGAGCATGCCGGCGCCAAGGTCGAGAATGCGGCGGTCGACTACGACGACCCCTGCTGGTTTTTCTTCACCTCCGGCACGACCGGGCGCTCCAAGGCCGCGGTTCTCACCCATGGGCAGATGGCCTTTGTGGTGACAAATCATCTCGCCGATTTGATGCCGGGCACGACGGAGACGGATGCCTCGCTGGTGGTCGCGCCGCTGTCGCACGGCGCCGGCGTGCACCAGCTCGTACAGGCGGCGCGCGGCGTACCGACCATTCTGCTGCCGTCGGAAAAATTCGACATCGCGGAAGCGTTCCGGCTGATTGAGGCCCATCGCGTCAGCAACATCTTTACCGTGCCGACGATTCTGAAAATGATGGTCGAGCATCCGGCGGTCGACAAATATGATCATTCCTCGCTGCGCTTCGTGATCTATGCCGGCGCGCCGATGTATCGCGAGGACCAGAAGGCCGCGCTGAACAAGCTCGGCAAGGTGCTCGTGCAGTATTTCGGCCTCGGCGAGGTCACCGGCAACATCACGGTGATGCCGGCCAGTCTGCACGACACGGAGGACGGCCCGCAGGCCCGCATCGGTACCTGCGGCTTCGAGCGCACCGGGATGCAGGTGTCGATCCAGGGCGATGACGGGCGCGAGCTCAAACCGTTCGAGACCGGCGAGATCTGCGTGATCGGTCCCGCCGTGTTCGCCGGCTATTATGACAACCCCGAGGCCAACGCGAAGGCGTTTCGCGACGGCTGGTTTCGCACCGGCGATCTCGGCCACATGGACGAGGAGGGATTCGTCTATATCACTGGCCGCGCCTCGGACATGTACATTTCCGGCGGCTCCAACATCTATCCGCGCGAGGTTGAGGAGAAGATTCTCACCCATCCCGCGATCGGCGAGGTGGCGGTGCTCGGCGTGCCCGACCCGTTCTGGGGCGAGGTAGGGGTCGCCGTCTGCGTCGCGCGCGAGGGTGCTACTGCCGTGAGCGAAGCGGAGCTTGCCGCATTCCTGGCGCCCAAGGTGCCGCGCTACAAAATGCCGAAACGCTTCTTCTTCTGGGAGGCGCTGCCGAAATCCGGCTATGGCAAGATTCCGAAGCGGCTGGTTCGCGATGAGCTGGAGGCGAGGGGGCTGCTTGACCTTATCTCCAAGACGGATAGCTGAGGCGATGCGCAGCGTCGCGCAGCCCGGGCCGCCAGCGCCCGAGCGCATCCAATGGGTCGAGGCGCGGGGACGGGCGTTCTCGTTCACGCTGCAGGCGGGCCTTCCGCTGCTCGAGGCCGCGCGCCGCGGCTTTGCCGAAGCCGGCTTTTCCGGTGGTGTGTTGGGCATGCGGGGAGGGGCGCTTGGGCCGTTTGCCTATGTGATGCCAGCGCTGTCGAAGACCGGCGCCAATGCCGCGTTCTACAGCGATACGTTCCGGCCGTCCGGCATCACGCGGCTGAAGCTCGGCGCGATGACGCTCGGCGAGCGCGACGGCGCGCCGTTCTTCCATTGCCACGGGCTGTGGACCGAGACAGACGGACATCTGCACGGCGGCCACATTCTTCCCGAGGAAAGCGTCGTCGCCGAATCGTTCGCGGTGGAAGCATTCGGCATCGACGGCGCGATGTTTGTGGCTGAGCCCGATCCCGAAACCAACTTCAAATTGTTCGGGCCGGTGGCGCGCGCGAGCACGGACGCCGAGACCACGAGCCGCGCCTTTGCGCTGCGGCTGCGGCCGAACCAGGATTTTGCAGCGGCGCTGGAGACTTTCTGCCGGCAGCACGGAATCCTGCGTGCGCGGATTCACGGCGGCGTCGGCTCCACCATCGGCGCGCATTTCACCGATGGCCGAACCGTGGTGCCGTTTGCGACCGAGCTTGCGATCAAGGCCGGCACGATCGCGCCCGGCGCCGACGGCATACTGCAGGCTGAGCTCGATGTCGCGCTGGTCGATTATCTCGGCGGCATCGCCGAGGGACGGCTGATGCGCGGCGACAATCCGGTGCTGATGACGATGGAGCTCGTGCTGGAGGTGGTGTGAGGACGATTTCTCACGACGGGCTGTCATGCCCCGCGAAGGCGGGGCATCCAGTACGCTGCGGCTTATCGCTCAATCACTACTGTCTCTGGAATACTGGGTCACCCGCTTTCGCGGGTGACGACGGTTCGTGTCAGATCGTACCAAGGACTCACCTGAAGTGATAGTTCACCCCGACTTTGATGGTGTGAAAATCGACCGTACCGGAGTCAAACACGTCGCCGCCCAGATTGTAGGTCTCGCTGCCGAGGCTGGTGTACATGTATTCGGCCTTGGCCGACCAGTTCGGCGTGAACAAATATTCGAGGCCGCCGCCGATGGTGTATCCGGTGTGAGACTGGCTATCCGAAAGCGACACGCCGAGCGCGGGCACTGAAAGGGAGTCCTTTCTGTTGGCCCACGCAAAACCGCCCTTGGCGTAGATGAGGGCCGCATCCAATGCGAAGCCCGCGCGGCCGGTCACGCTGCCGAACGAGTTGATCTTGAGTTCCTCCGTGGCCAGGACGCCCCCGCCGATGTCTGCGGTGAGGCTGTCCTTGATGCTGGCGCCGGCGGCGTCGACTTCGACACCGAATACGAACTGGCTACCGGGAAGCTGCCAGTTGTAGCCGATAGTGCCGCCGCCGAAGCCGCCGCCGCCATCGCCCTCGCTCTCCCAGCCGTAGCCGCCCATCGCGCCGATATAGAAGCCGGACCAGTTATACGCCGCAACCACCGCCGCCGGGGGAGCCGCCTTGGCGTAGGGCCGCGCCCGCAGGTCGGCGGCCGAGGCCGCGGTCGCGACCGAAAGAGCCACACCAGCTAAAAGTAGTCGTTTCATATTTTGTCCCCTGAAGTTGAACACTCGTATAACCCCCTGCAGGCCCCATAACGGACCGATTGCACCGGCATGGTGACGTATCGTTTTCGGAAAGCGGGCGCGAACGCGCCCCCAAAGAGCCGTTTGCAAGCGACGTTTGCGCGGATGTGAGAACGTCGTTCGCAGGTTAACCATACGTCATGTATGCCGGCAAAAATTGGACCGAAGCGCGTTCGCTCATTGGCGTGGACAGGTTGCTATTTCGACAGCAGTGCGGCGACGTGTGGCGTGGAGTGCGTTCTCGATTTGCGCGCGCGCGCGAGAGAGAGAGAGGGGCAGGTAGGCCTCGCGTCAGCGCCGCTTTCGAACGTGAACGTTGATGTCGAGATCGATCTCGTTGACGCAGGTCTGCGTCGTGCGATGCGAGCGGCCCTCGTGCCAGCGGCCCGGGCGCGTGCGCGCATCTCTGACATTCGCGAGCTTCAGGCAGCGCCATTGCGGCAACGGGCCACTGCTTTCGCCAGCAAACTGCCAAGCGAGCACGACCTCTTCGCCGCTCTTGTTGGTGCCGATGATGTGCGGGCATAGTTCGCGGACGCGGCCGTCATAGACGCAGACGACCTGCTGCTCACCGAGGATGGCATTGCGGAAGAGGGTGTAGGCGGCGCTCGGCATCGGCAGGGTACCATCTAGGATTGTACACCATTGTCTGTATAACCCTTCCGAATGACTTTGTTCCGCGGGGCTGCGAACCATGGCTTACAAGCGCAATCGTGCGATCAATCTGCCGGCGCCGTACCTGAAGCGGGTTTGGATCGAGCCATCGCGGATCACCGACCGGGAGGCCTATCCGTTCTGCCTGCCGCTGCTGCGCGATGAGTTCGAACTGACTTTCAACAAGGCGATCACCATCATCGTCGGCGAGAACGGCACCGGCAAATCGACCTTGCTCGAAGGCATCGCTGTGCTTGCCGGCTACGACGAAGCCGGCGGTGGTAAGGGGTACATGCCCGTCGATCATTCGAAGGCGTTGGAGAAGATGGGTGGAACGTTGTCGACCGCCCTTCGCGCAAGCTGGCTGCCAAAGATCACCAACGGATGGTTCTTTCGTGCTGAGAGTTTCTTTTCGGTGGCCCGATATCTCGATGAAGCGGCCATCGGAACGCCCGGCCCGCCGCCTCCCGATTTCCTCTCGCACTCCCACGGCGAAGGCTTTTTGCGCTTCTTCGAAGAGCGCTGCCAGCGGCAGGGCATCTTCATCTTCGACGAGCCGGAATCCGCGCTCTCGCCATCGCGTCAGATCGAGTTTCTGAAACTGATGCGGCGGATGGACGAGATCGGCCATTGCCAGATCATCATGGCCACGCATTCGCCTGTCCTGATGGCCTATCCGAACGCGACGCTGCTGCGGCTGACGAAATATGGGCTCGAGCCGGTGACCGTACGCGAGACCGACCACTACAAGGTCCTGCGCGAATTTTGCGACGACCCGGATGGTTTCGTGCAGGCGGCGATCGAGGAGTGAAGGTTTGTAGGGTGGGTAGAGCGCAAGCGAAACCCACCATGTTGCATCGTACGACGACTTTGATGGGTATCGCTTCCGCCTACGCTCGTTGGGCTAC
The DNA here is from genome assembly GCF_000472965.1 of Bradyrhizobium murdochi. Taxonomy (GTDB): domain Bacteria; phylum Pseudomonadota; class Alphaproteobacteria; order Rhizobiales; family Xanthobacteraceae; genus Bradyrhizobium; species Bradyrhizobium murdochi. Next base: position 553,683 of record NZ_AXAU01000001.1, read on the forward strand.
GGCGGACAAGTCGCTCTAGCCATCCTACGGTACTGCAAACTTTGTCGCAGGCTGGATCACCTACGCTGGGCTCGTTTGTGCTATTATATCGGCCGAACAAGGGAAAACAGGGAGGACGCCATGCCTCATACCCTGGTGCCCAGTGATCGCGTCGAGCGTGTGAACGTGTACGGGCGCGACGGCACAAAACTCGGCTCGATCGAGCGGCTGATGCTCGACAAGGTGAGCGGAACGGTTGCCTACGCCGTGATCAAAACCGGCGGGCTGCTCGGCAGCCACCATCATTATCCGATTCGCTGGGACGCGCTCCGATTTGATCCCGCGCGTCAGGCCTACCAGACCGACGTGACGCTGGAGGACCTACACACGGGGCCGTCCGAACTCGATGATGACGCCTTCGACTGGGGTGACCGCTCGCAGCCGCATCCGCATTATTGGACGGTGTAACCGCGCCGGCGGAGTGACCTGCTCGCAGGGAGGAAGAAACGACGGATTACGCTTCGCTCCACCCATCATCCCACGCTACTGGCATGGGTGTTCCGGGTTTTGTGTCTGGCTCACTCCGCCGCCTCGCTCGCGGCTCCGCTCTTCCGCGGCTTGCCTTCCGCTTTCTTCAGCACCGGGGCCAAAAACTTCCCAGTATAGCTCCGCGGCGCTTTGACGATGTCTTCCGGCGGGCCCCAGGCGACGATTTCGCCGCCGCCGTCGCCGCCTTCGGGGCCGAGGTCGATGACCCAGTCGGCGGTCTTGATGACTTCCAGATTGTGCTCGATCACGACCACCGTGTTGCCTTGCGCCACCAGCTCGTGCAGCACTTCCAAAAGTTTTGCCACGTCGTGGAAGTGCAGGCCCGTCGTCGGCTCGTCCAGGATGTAGAGCGTGCGCCCGGTGGCGCGCTTTGAGAGCTCTTTGGCGAGCTTGACGCGTTGGGCTTCGCCGCCGGACAAGGTCGTCGCCTGCTGGCCGACGTGGATATAGTCCAAGCCGACGCGGTGCAGCGTCTTGAAGGTTTCGCGCACGCGCGGGACCGCCTTGAAGAATTCGGCAGCTTCTTCCACCGTCATGTCGAGTACGTCCGAGATCGACTTGCCCTTGAACAGGACCTCTAACGTCTCGCGGTTGTAGCGTTTGCCCTTGCAGGTGTCGCAGGTGACGTAGACGTCGGGCAAAAAGTGCATCTCGATCTTGATGACGCCGTCGCCCTGGCAGGCCTCGCAGCGGCCGCCCTTGACGTTGAAAGAGAAGCGGCCGGGCTCGTAGCCGCGCGCCTTGGCTTCGGGCAGGCCGGCAAACCATTCGCGGATCGGGGTGAAGGCACCGGTATAGGTCGCAGGGTTGGAGCGCGGGGTGCGGCCGATCGGCGACTGATCGATATCGATGATCTTGTCGATATGCTCCAGCCCCTCGATGCGGTCGTGGGGGGCGGCGCCTTCGCTGGCGTTGTTGAGTTTGCGCGCGATGGCGCGGTAGAGCGTGTCGATCAGCAGCGTCGACTTGCCGCCGCCTGAAACGCCGGTGACGCAGGTGAACAGCCCCAACGGAATTTCCGCCGAGACGTTTTTCAGGTTGTTGCCGCGGGCGTTGACGACCTTGATGGTTCGCCTGTGGTTCGGCGGCCGGCGCTCGGGGATCGGCACCGACAATTCGCCGGTGAGGTATTTGCCCGTCAGCGATTTTGGATTCCGCATGATGTCTGCGGGCGTGCCCTGCGCCACGATGTGGCCGCCATGCATGCCGGCGCCGGGGCCGATGTCGAGCACGTAATCCGCAAGACGTATCGCGTCCTCGTCGTGCTCGACCACGATCACGGTATTGCCGAGGTCGCGCAGCCGCTTCAGCGTCTCCAGCAGGCGCGCATTGTCGCGCTGGTGCAGGCCGATCGAGGGCTCGTCCAGCACGTAGAGCACGCCGGTCAGCCCCGAACCGATCTGTGAAGCGAGGCGGATGCGCTGGCTTTCGCCGCCGGAGAGCGTGCCGGAGGAGCGGGAGAGCGTGAGGTAATTCAGGCCGACGTCGAGCAGGAAGGACAGCCGCTCGCGGATCTCCTTCAAGACGCGCGCAGCGATCTCGTTCTGCTGGTCGTTGAGCGCCTTCGGCACGCTTTCGAACCATTCGCCGGCGCGCTTCACCGACAGCTCGGAGATCTCGCCGATATGCTTGCCGCCGATCTTGACGCAGAGCGCCTCGGGCTTGAGGCGATGGCCGTTGCAGGCCTCGCATGGGATATCGGAGAAATACTTTGCCAGTTCCTCGCGCGCCCATTCGCTCTCGGTCTCGCGGTAGCGGCGCTCGAGGTTGGTGATGACGCCCTCGAAGGGCTTTTTGGTATCGTAGGAGCGGACGCCATCCTCGTAGGAGAATTTGATCTCGTCGTCGCCGGAGCCATGCAGCAGCGCTGCTTGCGTCTTCTTCGGCAGGTCCTTCCACTTGGTGTCGAGCGTGAACTTGTAGAACTTGCCGAGCGCGGTCAGCGTCTGGATGTAGTAGGGCGAGGACGACTTTGCCCAGGGCGCAATCGCACCCTTGCGCAAGGTCAATTCCTTGTCGGGAATGACGAGGTCCTCGTCGATATGCTGCTCGATGCCGAGGCCGCCGCAGGCGGGGCAGGCGCCATAGGGATTATTGAACGAGAACAACCGCGGCTCGATTTCGGGAATCGTGAAGCCAGAGACCGGGCAGGCGAATTTCTCCGAGAACAGAATCCGTTCCGGCCCGCTCTTGTCGTGGATCTTTGCGGTCTTCTTCTTGTCCTCGGCCGCAGGCGCGCCCGCCGGCGCGTCGGCATATTCGATCACGGCGAGCCCCTCGGCGAGCTTCAGTGCCGTCTCAAAACTTTCGGCGAGGCGCTGGCCGAGATCGGGACGGACCACGATGCGATCGACCACGACGTCGATGTCGTGCGGGAATTTCTTGTCGAGCGTCGGCGCCTCCGACAGCTCATAGAAAGTGCCGTCGATCTTGACGCGCTGAAAACCCTTCTTGAGCCATTCGGCGAGCTCTTTCTTGTACTCGCCCTTGCGGCCGCGCACGACCGGCGCCAGTAGATAGAGCCGGGTGCCCTCGGGCAGTGCCAGCACGCGATCGACCATCTGCGAGACGACCTGGCTTTCGATCGGCAATCCCGTGGCCGGCGAGTAGGGCACGCCGACGCGCGCCCATAGCAAGCGCATGTAGTCGTAGATCTCGGTGACGGTGCCGACGGTGGAGCGCGGGTTCTTCGAGGTGGTCTTCTGCTCGATCGAGATCGCAGGAGACAGGCCGTCGATCTGGTCGACGTCTGGTTTCTGCATCATCTCTAGGAACTGGCGCGCGTAAGCCGAGAGCGATTCGACGTAGCGGCGCTGGCCCTCGGCATAGATGGTATCGAAGGCGAGCGAGGATTTGCCGGAGCCGGAGAGGCCGGTGAACACCACGAGCTTGTCGCGGGGAATCTCGAGATCGACATTCTTGAGATTGTGCTCGCGCGCACCGCGGATGGTGATCGCACGCGATGCGGAGCCGGCGTTCTGTTGGCGCTTCGCCCTTAGCACTTCATCCATATCGGCATTTCCAGGCGCGAGGCACGCGCCACGTTGGGCGCGCATTGCCGGCGAGGGACCGGGATCAGGCGCCGATGATTGAAAGTCGGAACATAGGAAGAACGGCTGGGAATTTCCAGTGTCGCGTGCGAATCATCAACGGATTGTTTGCGCTGAAATATTTTTGGCAGCAGCCGTCAGCAGCTCCGTGCGAAACGCCGCGGAAAATAAATCGCCTCCGTTCCGGTTTCGGAACGGAGGCGCAGGCAGTTTCAGCAGGAAATCTTAGAAGTGATAATTCACGCCGACCTGAACACTGTTCAGGTTGAGCGTTCCGCTCGCAATAGGAGCAACGCCTGCGAAGTAGGTCTCGCCCTGGAAGCTGCGATAGAGGTACTCAGCCTTGACCGACCATTTCGGTGCGAACATCACCTCGACGCCAGCACCGAGAGTCCAGCCGGAATGGATCTGGCTATCCGACACGCTCACGCCGAGCGCTGACAATGTCAGACGGTTGTCGGCCCAGGCATAACCGCCGGTGCCGTAGACGAGGACCTGGTCGAAGGCGTAGCCGACGCGGCCACGAACGGTACCCATCGAGCGAATCCGGGTCTCTACGGCGGCGAGCGCCGGGTTACCCACCCTTACGCCGACATCTGCCCAGGCGGCGTCGGCCTCAACGCCGAGCACGAAGTTGCCAGTCTGCCAGTTGTAGCCGAGCGTGCCGCCGGCGAAGCCGCCGCTGATCTCGCCCAACGCATCTGAGGTGTTTTCCTGGGCGTAGCCGCCCATCGCGCCGAGGTAAAAGCCGGTCCAGTTATTGATCGCAATCGCTGCGGCCGGCGCCTTGGTGTAGGGCCTGGCAGCGAGATCGGCGGCCATCGCGGGCGCCATCCCAAGCGCGATCAGGCCAGTGGTGGTCAGCAGAATCTTCTTCACTTTCTTTTTCCTTTCGCGGCTCTCCAACGCAACTTTCCTCAGCCGTCAATTTGAGGTTGCCTGGCGATATAGCGCGAAGTTCCCTAAAAATGCTGTCGCGGAAATACCACATCAGCGGCAAAAGCGTGGAAATGCAATCGTTCCGTGTGTCGGTCGTGCCGGTCTACAACCAAACAAAAAGGCCGGCACAAGGCCGGCCTTCTCAGTGCTGGTTATCACCGCAAACAAAAAAGGCCGGCGTGAAGCCGGCCTTTCCGTAGTACCACCGCGCTGGCTTTGCGATCAGTACCTCGCGATGACGGGGCCGCCCCAGCGGTAGTTGACGCGGACCGTGACGAGATCGACGTCCTGGCTGATGTTACTAGTCCTTGAGAACGAGCCGGCGGGAGCACCAACAAAGTTGCCGGACGCAGCAAAGTCGATGTCGCGGTCACCCATGAACAGGTGGTTGTACTCGACGCCAACCGACCAGTTCGGGGCGAAGCCGACTTCGAGACCGGCACCAACGACGCCGCCCCAACGCGTTTCCTTGGCGCTGTCGATCAGCAGCCCGGTCGCGACATCGAACCCCCGGTACTTGTCGCTGGTCACGGCCGCGCCGCCCTTTACGTAGAGCAGGACGTTGTTCCAGGCATAGCCAACCTGACCGGTGATCAGTCCGAACGCGTTGATCCTCGACTCATTCTCAACGGGAGCGAGAAAGGCCAAACTTGTGTTGGAGCCTTGGAAGTCAGCCCAGTTGCCTTGCCCTTCCACGCCGAACACCCAGGTGCCAGCCTGCCAGCGGTAGCCGAGTTGACCACCGGCCGTGCCGCCAGTCGCATCGTGGCAGCCTTCGGCCACGGGCGGAACGAAAGGACCCAAGGCGTCGGCGGTGAGATCCCAGCACTTGCGGCCCGAACCCCAGCCGCCGTTGGCGCCGATGTAGAAGCCGGTCCAATCGTAGATGGCGGCGACTGGAGCAGGCGGCGCCTTGGTGTAAGGGCGCGCAGCGAGGTCGGCCGCCGCCGCAGGTGCAGCGAACGCAATGAGAGCAACCGAAGCTAACAGGTACTTCTTCATGATCTATCCCCAGTTTTGTCCGCTTCCCGCTAGGCCTGAAGCGTTGTTGTGACGCGAGCGCCCGCGCCGCTGGAGAATTCTATAGCGCGACTCGCGCGGAAATGGCGTGTCCCGGATGCAACACGCGCGAACCAAGTTTATGGAAGAAGCTTATGATTTATCTGGTATAATTGGAACCGAGACGGGAACTTTCGGGTTCCATTTCGCTTCTTTCGGTTCCCCCGTGGGTTCCCGGGGTTCGCCTAGAGATTGCAAAGCCGCCAGCAGGCGCACATAGGACGTCATCCGGAACAAAGCTGGAACGTGCACCTAGGCGATGCTATATGTGGATAACCGGCGACTTGCCGAGGGATCGCCAAGTCAGCGGGGTCTGTCGGTGTATAGGTCCGGATGTCCGGGAGCGGACGCGGAAACGGACAAGCGACAGGTCAAGACGGCCGGCACGGAAGCGGCCGGACTAGTAATTTTTGCCGGCGATATCGAGTGGAGAGCGGCGATGGCGGGAAGCGTGAACAAGGTGATTCTGGTCGGCAACCTCGGCAAGGATCCTGAAATCCGGCGGACACAGGACGGGCGACCGATCGCCAATCTGAGCATCGCGACATCGGAGACCTGGCGCGACAAAGGCACCGGCGAGCGCAAGGAAAAGACCGAGTGGCACCGCGTGGTGATCTTCAACGAGGGGCTCTGCAAGGTCGCCGAACAGTATCTGAAGAAGGGCGCCAAGGTTTACATCGAGGGCCAGTTGCAGACGCGCAAATGGACCGACCAGAGCGGGGTCGACAAATACTCGACCGAGGTCGTGCTGCAGGGCTTTAACTCGAACCTGACCATGCTCGACGGCCGCAGCGGCGGGGGTGGCAGCTTCGGCTCCGATGATTCCGGTGATTTCGGCTCGAGCGGTCCGGCTAGCTCCGCGCCGCGGCGGGCGGTCGCGGCGGGCAGCCGCAACAGCGATATGGACGACGATATTCCGTTCTAGAGGCAGGGCGTTCGGCCGGCGAGAAATCCGCTTGCGAGAACGGGCGTTCACGCCCGCTTTACGGCTAATGTGCCGCCGCAGGAATCGGCTGCATTCGGCTGAAAACCGCCTACAGGCGCGTTGCGATTCGGGCGCCCGGTCGGTTCGCTCAGCCGTCATGTTGTTAATATTCACATGAGGTATTTCGCTTAAGCTGCTCCAGCCTTGAACGCCAACCGGACCTGGAGCGCCCACCATGAGCCTCGCACCGCTGCTGGAGGCGCCCGGGACGATCCCGTTGCATGCCTTCGCAGCCATGGCGGCGTTTGCGCTTGGCATCGTGCAATTCGCAGCACCGAAGGGAACCCTGCCGCACCGGACCATCGGCTGGATCTGGGTCGTGCTGATGGCTGCGGTCGCGATCAGTTCGCTCTGGATCCATGAGACCCGGATGTTCGGGCCGTTGAGCCCGATCCATCTGCTGTCGATCTTTGTGCCGATCATGCTGACGCTCGCGGTCCTGCATGCCCGCCAGGCACAGTGTCGGCGCTCACCGCAAAGCGATGGTGTCGATCTTCTTTGGAGCGCTCGTGGTCGCCGGCTTGTTCACCTTCTTACCCGGACGGATCATGCATGCGGTTTTTGGCCATTACGCCCACCATGGGAACATCGTTTTTGACACCGTCTTCCGGCCTTGAAATGGCGGTCCCGGTAGGGCTCGCGAGAGCTGTCTCCGATCCCGGTAAGTCCATGAAAAAACGAGCGGAAAAACAGCTTCCGCCTGACAGCTTCGGGGTGGTTATCGGACCCTCGATGCGCTATATGATTCTTAGCTGAGAACTGACTGGATTCCCCTTTGTCCGACAACGAAGACGACAAGCCCGGCGAGCCGCCGGAGCACTCCGACATTCGCCCCGTTTCCATTCTCGACGAGATGAAACGCTCTTACCTCGATTACGCCATGAGCGTGATCGTGGCGCGGGCGCTGCCGGACGCGCGCGACGGGCTGAAGCCCGTGCATCGGCGCATTCTCTACGCAATGCACGAGAACGGCTTCGAGTGGAACAAGCCGTACCGCAAGTCGGCGCGCACGGTCGGCGACGTCATCGGTAAATACCACCCCCACGGTGACCAGTCCGTCTATGACGCCCTAGTGCGCATGGCGCAGGAATTCTCCATGCGCGTGCCGCTGATCGACGGCCAAGGCAATTTCGGCTCGGTGGACGGCGATATGGCGGCGGCGATGCGCTACACCGAATCCCGCCTGACCAAGATCGCGCAGAGCCTGCTCGACGACATCGACAAGGACACTGTCGACTTCCAGCCGAACTACGACGGTTCCGAAAAAGAGCCGTCGGTCCTGCCGGCGAAGTTTCCGAACCTTCTGGTCAACGGCGCCGGCGGTATCGCGGTCGGCATGGCCACCAACATTCCGCCACACAATCTCGGCGAAGTCATCGACGCCTGCGTGGCGCTGATCGACAACCCCGCGCTTACCATCGACGATCTCATCAACATCGTGCCAGGCCCGGATTTCCCGACGGGGGGCATCATCCTCGGCCGCCAGGGCATCCGCTCGGCCTATCACTTAGGCCGCGGCTCGATCGTGATGCGCGGCAAGGTGACGATCGACACCATCCGCAAAGATCGCGAAGCGATCATCATCACCGAAATTCCCTACCAGGTGAACAAGGCCACCATGGTCGAGCGCATCGCCGAACTGGTGCGCGAGAAGAAGATCGACGGCATTTCCGACCTGCGCGACGAATCCGACCGCGACGGATTCCGCGTCGTGGTCGAACTGAAGCGCGATGCGGTGCCCGACGTGGTGCTGAACCAGCTCTATCGCTTCACGCCGCTGCAGACCAATTTCGGCGCCAACATGGTGGCGCTGGATGGCGGCCGGCCGCAATTGATGAATCTGAAAGACCTGCTGACGCTGTTCATCGCGTTCCGCGAGCAGGTCGTCACCCGTCGCACCAAGTTCCTGCTCAACAAGGCGCGCGATCGCGCCCATATCCTGGTTGGACTTGCGATTGCGGTTGCCAATATCGACGAGATCATTCGCGTCATCAGAACCTCGCCCGATCCGAACACGGCGCGGGATACTTTGATGTCGCGCGACTGGCCGGCCAAGGACGTCGAAGCGATGATCACGCTGATCGACGACCCCCGTCACCGGATGGCGCCGGACGGCACTGCGCGGCTGTCGCTCGAACAGGCCCGGGCCATTCTCGACCTGCGCCTGCAACGCCTGACCGCGCTCGGCCGCGAGGAGATTTCCGAAGAGCTCGACAAGCTCGCGGTGGAAATCGCCGATTACCTGGAAATTCTGCGCTCTCGCGCGCGCGTGCAGGCGATCATCAAGGACGAGCTCGCCGAGGTGAAGAACGAGTTCGCGACCCCGCGGAAAACCGTGATCGTCGAGCAGGAAGGCGAGGTCGAGGACGAGGACCTGATCCAGCGCGAGGACATGGTGGTCACGGTCTCGCACGCCGGCTACGTCAAGCGCGTGCCGCTTTCGACCTATCGGGCGCAGCGGCGTGGCGGCAAGGGCCGTGCGGGCATGCAGACCCGCGACGAGGATTTTGTCAGCCGGCTGTTTGTGGCCTCGACCCATACGCCGGTGCTGTTCTTCTCCTCGCGCGGCCAGGTCTACAAGGAAAAGGTCTGGCGGTTGCCGATGGCGGCACCGAACGCCCGCGGCAAGGCGATGATCAACATCCTGCCGCTGGAGCAGGGCGAGCGCATTACCACCATCATGCCGCTGCCGGAGGATGAATCCTCCTGGGCCAATCTCGACGTGATGTTCGCTACCACCGGGGGCACGGTCCGCCGCAACAAGCTGTCCGACTTCGTCGATGTCCGCCGCTCCGGCATCATCGCCATGAAGCTCGGGGAGGGTGAATCGATCGTCGACGTACAGATCTGCACCGAGCACGACGACGTGCTGCTGACGGCGGCCGGCGGGCAGTGCATCCGTTTCCCGGTCAGCGACGTGCGCGTCTTCACGGGGCGCACCTCGATGGGCGTGCGCGGCATTGCGCTGGCGGGGGGCGACAAATTGATCTCGCTGGCGATCCTGCGCCATGTCGAGACCACCTCGGACGAACGGTCGGCCTACCTGAAGATGCGCCGCGCGGTCGCCGGTGAAACCGCGGTTGAAGAGCCTGTTGATGCCGAGGGCGAGGAGACGTCGGGTTCGCTCCAGCTCTCGCAGGAGCGCTACGCCGAAATGTCGGCGCAGGAGCAGGTGGTGCTGACGGTCTCCGTCAACGGCTACGGCAAGCGCACCTCGTCCTACGAGTACCGCACCACCGGCCGCGGCGGCAAAGGCATCGTCGCGATGAGCGTCAACAACCGCAACGGCAAGCTGGTGGCGTCGTTCCCGGTGGAGCATAGCGATCAGATCATGCTGGTGACCGACAAGGGCCAGCTCATCCGCTGTCCGGTCGAGGACATCCGCATCGCCGGCCGCTCGACGCAAGGCGTCATCGTGTTCGATACGGCGGAGGACGAGCACGTGGTGTCGGTCGAGCATATCTCGGAAGACGAGAACGGCGTGAACGGGAACGGCGGCTAGCGCCGTCCACCGTCATTCCGGGCCTGCGTGCTGCACGCGCATCCCGGAATGACGAGGTGCGTAGTCCGGATAGCTGGACGCTTGCCCCGGCGCGCCGCGTCGGGCTCCCGCTCACGGTAAACCAAGCATTAACTATAGATTGATACCGTTTGCCGTGTCCGGGTGGTGACCGTCCGGCCAACGGGAGCGGATCTCATGCCCGTCGAGATGCTGACGTATGCCGATCTGGGCGAACGGCTCAAGATTTCCCCAGAAGCTGCCCGCGCTCTGGTGAAGCGACACCGATGGCCGCGCTCCCGCTCCAACGACGGCAAGACGCTTGTCCAGGTTGACCTCAGCGAATTCAGCCATTCCCCGATACCCCGTCAGCCGCAAACGCAGGCCGGTCACCAGGTGGTCACCGCCCTAAAGCAACGAATCGAGACGCTGCAGACTGAGCTGGCGGAGATGAAGGTGATTGCCAGCGGTCATCGCGCCGACTTCGAAAGAGAATGCGAACGCACCAACAAGCTCTTGGCCGAACTGCTCAAAGTCAGCACGGAAAGCGTGGGAGCCCGGGAAAGGGCTGCTCTGCTCGAAGGCAAGCTGTCGATGCTAACGCAACCCTGGCGACGCCGGCTGGTCGATGCTTTCACCCTTGCGCTACCGCAAGTCGCCTCCAACCCTCGCGAGAGCGCCGGCCCCGTAGCTCAGTCACAGAATTGAACCGGCCTGCCAACGTGTCGGTGCTTCGCCGCGATTGGCACAAACTTCAGATCACACCGGACATCTCCGGAGCGTTGCCGATCTAGGTTCAACCGCGGCGCCGATTGACATACAGGAGCGTCACTGTAGCGCATCAAGCAACGCCTTGGCCTCCCGCAGGTCAGGGGTGTCGAAACCTTCCGTGAACCAGCCATAGGTCGGCGCGAGAACATCACTGGCCTGCCGCTGCTTGCCCTGATCACGCCAGAGCCGGGCCAAGCTCGTGGTGGCGCGCAACTCCAGCGTCTTCGCGCTCTGGCGACCGGCCACGTCAAGCGCTCGCCGAAAGTACGCTTCCGCTTCGGTCCTGTCGCCGCCTGGCCTCGCCGCCGTCAGCTCCCCAATCAAGCGATAAATTTCCGCCTCCCATCGCCGCTCGCCGGTCTCCTCGACAGCGGCCGCAGCTTCGGCCAGCGCAGTCAATCCTGGCTCAATTTCTCCGGACCACGCCAAAGCTTCAGCCAGCAGCGCAAGATAATAGGGTCGACGGATGCGCACGCCCGTCGGCTGGAGGGCCGCGAGACCATCGCGAACCTCCGCGATCCCTTCCACCGGCTGCCCGCGTACCGTGATCGCCCAACCCCGCAAGATGCTTCCAGCCGCCGCCAAGTGCGGTGCGATGCCATGCTCGGCGCACACCGCGATCGCAGCTTCCGCTTGCTCCCGGGTCGGCTCCGCTTCCCGCCGATGCTGGTAGACCATCGCCGCGAACACCAGCGCGAGAACAAGGCTAAAGGGATGCGATAGCTCCCGAGCCATGCTCACAGCTTCGCGCGCAGCGGCAAGTGCCTGCTCGGGGAAGCCAAGCGGCCAGAGCGTGGCTGCCGCGGTGTATCGGTTGCAGATAGCCGCGTCGTGGCTGCCATAAATGAATTTATGGGAGCGGTACGCGTCCGGCAGATAGAGCGCCAATCCCGCCTCGAGATGCGCCCTGCACGCGGGCAGATCCGGGAGATTGAGAAGGGTTGTCCATGCGGCATGATGCGCCTGCAGGAGGAGCGCCGGATCTGCGCTCTCTTGGGCGAGTGCGAACAGCTCATCCAGCAGATCGCGAGCCGTCTTGAACTCGCAGCGCTGCTGGTACACGAGCCACAATCCCCAACTGACGGTAAAGAGCTGCGCCACATCGCCGGCTTGCCGGCATAGGTCACGGGCACGCAGGTAGACTTGCTCCACCTCCGGTGCCGACCAGCTCTTGGTGCTGATCAGCACGGGCGCAAGCACGAGCTGCAGGTCGAGTTCGCGGCAGGCGCGTTCCGCTGGATCGGCGACCCGATCGACGAGGTTCAGCCCCTTGCGGAGATGGGCGATCGCCTCCGCGTGTGCCGAACGCTCTGCTGCGCGCTGGCCGGCCTTGCGCCAGTAGGCAACAGCGTTTTCCGTTAGGTTGGCCTCGGTGAAGTGGTGCGCAAGCACCTCCGGCTGGGTAGTAGCAATGTCCGGGAACTTCTCCTCCAGCGCTCGTGCGATGCGCGCGTGCAGCGGTTGCCGCTTGCTGCGCAGCAGCGTGCCGTAGGCGGTGTCCTGGACAAGGGCGTGCTTGAAGCTATAGGCCGATGAACCACGACGGAAAATCAATTGTGACGCAGCAAGCTGTTCGAGGGCCGCCTGCAAGGGAGCTTCCGACAGGGGCGAGACGGCCCGTATCAGATCGTCAGAGAACTCCCGGCCAATGGCGGCGCCAGTCTGGGCAATTTCTTTGGCTTCCAGGCCGAGGCGGTCGAGACGGGCCAGGAGTGAGGCGTGCAGGGTAGCCGGGACGGCGAGTGCACCCGGTGAGATTCGCGACAGCACGGCCTTGGCATCTCCTTCACCGGCTCCCGTTTCGAGCACCGCCTTGGTCAGTTCCTCCACGAACAGCGGCACGCCGTCCGTGCGGTCGACGATCTCGTGGACGATCGCACGGGGCAGCACCTTCTCGCCGACTACCCGCTCCACGAGGGTTGCGGTGTCGCGGCGGTTCAAGCGACCGAGCGTCAGCATCGTGACGTGCGGCTGGCCGATCCACGGCGGCGGGAACTCCGGTCGGAAGGTGAGGAGCAACAGCACCGGCAGATGCTGCACGCGGTCGACCGTCACCTGGAGCAACTCAAGCGAGGTCGGGTCGATCCAGTGCACGTCTTCGAAGACCATCAACACGGGATTGCGCCGAGACAGGTCCTCCACGTGGCGGACCACGGCCTGAAGCGTGCGCTCCTTCTTCGCCTGCGGACTGAGCGCAACTGGACCATAGCGGTCGGAGGGCAACGACAGCAGTTCCGCCAAGAGTGGCACGTCCTCGGTAGCGGTCGCTGCGCCCGCCAACAGCGCCTCGAGTTTGTCGAGCTTGACCTCCAGCGGATCGTCCCGGGTAAACCGGGCCGCCCGCTCCAGTTGCCTGATGACGGGGTACAGCGCGCTGCCCTGGTAGTGCGGCGAGCAGAAGCAGCGCCGGCGCGCGTACGGCTCGGCTTGAAGCTTCTCCTGGAGGGCCGCCACGAGCCGCGATTTCCCGACCCCGGGCTCGGCTGAAAGCAGCACCACCTGCCCCTCGCCAGAGATCGTTCGCTGCCATCGGCGCAGCAGCAGTTCGATCTCCTCCTCGCGACCGACCAGCGGGGTCAGACCGGCCGAATGAAAGGCTTCAAACCGGCTCTCGACGGCGCTCGACCGGAGCACCTGATAGGCTTGGACCGGCTGCAGGAAGCCCTTCATCGCAACCGTGCCGAGATCACGGTACTCGAAAAGATCACCCAGCAGATGGCGCGTCGTGGGGCCGACGACAATGGTGTTCGGCTCGCCAAGAGCCTGCAGGCGCGCCGCGAGGTTGGGCGTCTCGCCTACCACGACGCGTTCCTGTGCTTCGCCTGAGCCAATGAGGTCGCCAACCACGACAAGCCCTGTGCCGATGCCGATCCGGACCCGAAGACGCTCGGATGTTTCCAGTTGGTCGACGGCGTCGATGAGGGCCAAACCGGCGCGCACCGCTCGCTCGGCATCGTCCTCGTGCGCCTGTGGGTAGCCGAAATAAAGCAGTACGCCGTCGCCCATGTACTTGGCGACGAAGCCGTCGAAGCGGGCGACCGTCTCAGCGACGCAGCGGTGATAGGCGCCGATCACTTCGCGTAGGTCCTCCGCGTCAAGACCAGCCGACAGCGCGGTAGAACCAACAAGGTCGCAGAACATCACCGTGAGCTGCCGCCGTTCGGCCGAAGAGACGGCACTCAGGCTTGGTGCCGGCGCGGCGCTCGGGCCTGCCAACTCCGAGGGCTGTGGCAGGCATGCGGCCGCTTTCAATAGCTTCTTGCGCTGGCCAAGCGAGAGACCGAGCTTCTCTAGGTCCGCCTCGCTCAGCTCAGGCAGGATATTGAGATCGACATCGTTCGCCCGCAACGCGGATGCGAACTGCACCAGGCCAAGCGGCGCCAGCCAGCGCTCCAGCTCGTCCACGGCTTCCTCCTCGCTCGTGCGGATTCTACCAGATCGAGCGCGCGCTCCAAAGGGATCTTTGCCGCCTGCAGGAGTTCCGAAAGCGGTGGGCTCGGCTCCGATCCGATAGTCGGGTCGTGGCCATTCGCGTCAGTACCTGCCGTGCGGTAACGCGTCGATGTTTATCGATCGTGCTTATCGCTTGCTGTGACGTGCGAGCACGCGGTCCACCATCGCTCCCGCTGTGCCGAGATAATTGGATGGTTCGCACAAGGCGGCCAGCCGATCGTGCGGCAAAGCGGATGCGATGGCCGGGCGTCGCAGCAGCGCATCGAGCAGCGCGTCGCTACGCGCGAACGCATCGCGGCAGGCGGCGTAAACCTCATCATGGGCCAACTGACGACCGAGCGCGGGCGCGAGCCCCATCATGACCGCCTCCGCCACGATCAGCCCGCGCGTGGCATGAAGGTTTCGCTTCATCGCTTCGGGATCGACGATCAGGTCGGACAGCATGAATTGCGCCTGCGCCAGTGAGCCAGCGGTCAGAAGACAGACCTGGGGCAAAGCGAACCATTCGCAGTGCCAGGGCCCGGTGGCGCGTTCGAGATCCTGCACCATGGCATCTAACATCAGCGAAGCGGCGTCGCGGGATGCCTTTGCGTTCGCCAGTAGAATTTCCGAGGAGATCGGGTTGCGCTTCTGCGGCATGGTCGAGGAAGCGCCGCGATGCGAGGAGAACGGCTCGAACACCTCGCCGATCTCGGTCGCCATCAGGATCATGACGTCGTAGCCAATCTTGCCGAGTGCGCCGCAGATCACGGCGAGCGTCTGCGCCAGTTCGACAAGTCCGTCGCGGGCGACGTGCCAGGTGATGTCGGGTTCGGCCAGACCGAGCACGCGGGCATAGGCGGTACGTACATCCAGTCCGCGATCGCCGAGTGAAGCCAGCGTTCCCGCCGCGCCGCCGAGCTGCGCCTGAAGGGCGCGAGGCTTGACCTGTTCGAGCCGATCGGCCGAGCGCTGCAGCGCCGACAGCCAGACCGCCGCCTTGTGCCCGAACGTGATCGGCAGCGCCTGCTGCAGATGGGTTCGGCCGGCCATCGGCGTGTCGCGGTGGAGGCGGGCGAGATTGACGAGAGTCGTCATGACCTCGCCGAGCTGGGTTTCGATCAGCGCGACCGCTTCGCGCAGTTGCAGGACGATCGCGGTATCCATGATGTCCTGGGTGGTCGCCCCCCAATGCAGATAGCGGCCGGCTTCGCCGAGTCGCTCCGATAGCTGGCGGACCAGGCCGACAATGGGATAGCCGACGTTCTCGGTGTCGCGCTTCAACTGCTCGATATCGAGCGCGATCGCCGGCGCGTGCCGCTCGATCGCCTCGGCCGCCTCGCGCGGAATCACGCCGGTCTCGCCTTGCGCAATGGCAAGCGCGACTTCAGCCTGCACATAGGCCTTGAGCTGCGCCTCATCGGAAAACACCGCTCGCATGGCCGGCGTCGAGAAAACGTCGCGATAGAGGGCGCTGTCGAACATCGTGCTGGCCACGCGCTTGTTTCCTTTCTGCTAATATGTCCGGCCATCTGATTGATAGGTACAAATCAGTCAAGCGCGGCCGCGAAGACCCAGAACGCGTGCTCGCGCGCCTGAGGCAGGCAGGAGAATTTCGCGCAATCCAAGCCTCCAGAACGCCAATGGCGAGCAGGGGGGCATCCCTACTCGCCACGAGAGCGTTCCTTGGAGGTGGGGTCGGAACGAATATTTTGCCGTTACGGGGTGCGGTCGGCGGTCACCAGGCGGGCTTCCCTCACCACGGCCTTGGAGCCGGCGGCGCGGAGGCAGGAGGCTTCGAAATTCGGCCAAGCCTGCTGCGAGCAATCCTTGCCGACAGTGCGGATATCCAGGCGGTCACCCTTGGCAAGCGCCTGCGGCACGCTGGCTTCGACCTGCGGGGCAAAGCCGGGCAATACGGTCATCGCGGCGGCAATGAACGCGGCAGCAGCGATGGCGGAAAAAGCCTTGATCATGACGGTCCCCTGTCATGGGCCTTGGCGGCCCGTCGTTTCGTTGGGTGGACTTGTAGGGGGCGCAAGTTTCCGGCCGTCTTCGCGGGCGCGGAAAATGGTTTCGTCCGGACCGAGTTTTGTTTCGTCGGCCCGGGAGGGACGAAACATTGCCTGCCCGCCTGAGACACACGAGGTCCCGAGACTGGTTCATTGGCCGACCCGACGTAAGAACCCGGACCCGAAGGGAACCTAACCCGGCTTGCCGGGCCGCCCGGGGCGGGGTAGGAGGGGAATATGTCCCGTATCGCGCTCTATCCCGGTTCATTCGATCCCATCACCAACGGCCATCTGGACGTGCTGCGGCACGCCGTGACGCTGTGCGACCGCCTGATTGTCGCCATCGGCGTCCATTCCGGCAAAAAGCCGCTGTTTTCGACCGAGGAGCGGCTCGAGATGGTTCGGATGGTGTGTGAGCCGATTGCGCAAAAGGCGGGCTGCGCTTTCGACTGCACCACCTACGACAATCTTACCGTAGCTGCGGCGCGGCAGGTCGGCGCGACCATCATGATTCGCGGCCTGCGCGACGGAACCGATATGGACTACGAAATGCAGCTTGCCGGCATGAACGAGGTCATGGCGCCAGAGGTGCACACCGTGTTCGTTCCGGCGTCGCCTGTGGTCCGCCCGATCACCGCCACGCTGGTGCGCCAGATCGCCGGCATGGGCGGCGACTTCTCCGCCTTCGTGCCGCCCCAGATTGCCGCGAGGCTGAAGGCCAAGTTCGCGGGCTAACGCGCTGCTACGCGCTTTCCTGTTTCCACATGACCGGAGCTTTCATGATCCGAATTCTCGCCGTTCTCGCCGCGCTGTTCGTTGTGGCCCCCGCGATCGCGCAGCCGCTGCCCGCCAATCTCGACAAGGCGAATGCGATCGTGATCGACACCACCAAGGGCCGCATCGTGATCAAGCTGCGCAACGACATCGCGCCCCAGCATGCCGAACGCATCAAGCTGCTCGCGCGCGAGGGCTACTACAACAACGTGCCGTTCCATCGCGTGATCGAAGGCTTCATGGCGCAGACCGGCGACGGCAAGAACTTTAACGGCACCGGCGGCTCGAAACATCCGAACCTTCCGGCCGAGTTCTCCAACGTGCCGTACAAGCGCGGCATCGTCGGCATGGCGCGAACCAGCGATCCCAACTCGGCCAATTCGCAGTTCTTCATCATGTTTGCCGAAGGCGCGTCGCTGAACGGCAAATACACCGTGATCGGTGAAGTAGTGTCGGGCATGGACGTGGTCGACAAGATCAAGCGCGGCGAACCGGTCGTCGACCCCGACAAGATGGTGAAGGTGCAAGTCGCATCCGACGTCAAGTGAGGCCATGACGGCGGACCGCAGCAAGCCATTCGTCTGGTTTGCCGCTGTTCTCGTGTGGCTTGCATCTGTTGCGCATGCGGCGGCTCAGCCGCAGCAACTCGACACACTCAAGGACGTCTTCGCCAAATTGTATTCGTGCTGGCAGCCGCCGCCTTACTCGCGCGCCAACCCGATGGACATCACGGTCGTCGTCAGCTTCAACCGCGAGGGCGCCATTCTGGGCCAACCCAGGATCACCTACGAATCGGAACACGCCAGCGATAACGACAGGGTCGCGTACCGAATTGCCGTAATGGAGACATTGCAACGCTGCACGCCGTTGCCATTTACCGAGGGACTGGGCGGTGCGGTCGCCGGCCGGCCTTTCGCGGTCCAATTTAGAACCCGCAAACGTCCACCCAAACCGGAAGAGAAAAGAGCATGGCTGATACCGAAAATACTTTGATCCTTGAAACCACCCAGGGCCCCGTCAGCATCGAAATGCGTCCCGACCTCGCACCTGGCCACGTCGCTCAGATCAAGAAGCTGGTGCGTGAGGGATTTTACGACGGCATCGTGTTCCATCGCGTCATCGAGGGCTTCATGGCGCAGACCGGCTGCCCGCACGGCACCGGCACCGGCGGTTCCGGCAACAAGCTGAAGGCCGAGTTCAACAAGGAACCGCATGTGCGCGGCACCGTCTCGATGGCCCGCGCCGCGAACCCGGATTCCGGCGACAGCCAGTTCTTTATCTGCTTCGACGACGCCTCCTTCCTCAACGGCCAGTACACGGTCTGGGGCAAGGTCACGTCGGGCATGGAGAACGTCGACAAGATCAAGCGCGGCGAGCCGGTGCAGAACCCGGACAAAATCGTCAAAGCGCGCATGGCGCTGGACGCGTAACTCTCGCCCCGCTGCAGCACCCGGGCCTCATCCTTCGAGACGCGCTATCGCGCTCCTCAGGATGAGGAACTGGCGTTGAGGCGCAAAGCCAATGCGCACCGATCTCTTCGACTTCGAACTTCCCGCCACCAGCGTCGCGCTGCGGCCCGCGAGCCCGCGCGATACTGCGCGGATGCTGGTGGTGCAGCCCGATGGCGTGCTGCGCGACCGCACCGTCGCCGAGTTGCCGCAATGGCTGGAGCCCGGCGACCAGCTCGTCGTCAACGACACCAAGGTGATCTCCGCCCAACTCAAGGGCCGGCGCATCGGCCGCGAGACCGAGCCGAAGATCGAGGCGACGTTGATCAAGCGGCTGGACGGCTCGCGCTGGCGCGCGCTGGTTAAGCCTGCGAAAAAGCTCGCGCCCGGCGACATCGTTCGCTTCGGTAACGAGGGCAAGGTCTGCCTGCTCGGCCATCTCGACGCCGAGGTCGAGGCCAAGGGCGAAGAGGGCGAGATCACGCTGTCGTTTTCATTTCACGGTCCGGCGCTGGATCAGGCCATCGCCGATCTCGGCACGCCGCCGCTGCCGCCCTATATCGCCTCCAAACGCACGCCCGACGATCGCGATGCTGCCGACTATCAGACCATGTTCGCAGCGAACGAGGGGGCTGTCGCGGCGCCGACGGCGGGACTGCATTTCACGCCCGAGCTCGAGATGGCGCTACGCCGCCACGGCGTCGAATTGCATCGGATAACACTGCATGTCGGGGCGGGGACCTTCCTGCCCGTGAAGGTGGAGGAGACCTCCGAGCACCGGATGCATGCCGAATGGGGATCGATCTCGGCTGATACCGCTGCCGCGTTGAACGCCGCGCGCGCCCAGGGCGGGCGCATCATAGCGGTCGGCACCACGTCGCTACGGCTATTGGAGAGCGCCACGGCCGAAGACGGCACCGTTCAACCGTTTGACGGCGAGACCTCGATCTTCATCACGCCGGGCTATCGCTTTCGCGCGGTCGACATCCTCATGACCAATTTCCACCTGCCGCGCTCGACGCTGTTCATGCTGGTGTCGGCGTTCTCCGGTCTGGACACGATGAAGCACGCCTATGCGCATGCGATCGCAGCCGGCTACCGGTTCTATTCCTATGGCGATGCCTGCTTGCTGTTTCGCGCGCCGGATTGAACCAAAGCCGGACGGCTTTGCTTGAAAAAGAGGCCCGCCAATTGGGCGGGCAAAGGTCAGGGAGGAAGCGCTCTGACAATAAAGCGCTAACGCATGTCTCTTTGATTCGGCGGCTGACGCCAAGATCGTATAACTACCGTCTCTCGGCGCATCGGTGCGCGGGAACAACAGGGGCCTTGCATGAACTTTTCCGGCATTTTCGCGCGAATGGTCGCGCTGATCGGCGCCGCGGCGCTGCTGTGGCGCCGTCTACAGGGATCCGCGCCCAAAGCGGCCTGGGGCAACACGCCGGCAATTCCTGAGGCGAAGCCGCAAGGGGCGATCCCGACGCTGAAGATGCCGACGGCCCAAGGCTGGAGTGACGGGCAGACGCCGACTGCAGCGCCCAGGCTCAAGGTCAACGCGTTTGCGACCGGCCTGGACCATCCGCGCTGGATCAACGTGCTGCCCAATGGCGACGTGCTCATCGCAGAAGCCACCCAGATCGCGGGACCGCCTAGGAGCGTGTTCCACTATGCGATGCAGGCTACGATGCGGCGTGCCGCGGCGCTCGGTGTCAGCGCCGACCGCATCACCCTGTTGCGCGATCGCGATGGTGACGGCGTTGCTGAAGGGCGCGGGGTCTTCATGGAGGGACTGAGCCAGCCGTTCGGCATGGCGCTGGTCGGCGACACCTTCTATGTCGGCAACACCGACGGCGTGGTCGCCTTTCCCTATGTGGCTGGCGCGGACCGCATCACCGCCGAGGGACGAAAACTCGTGACATTCAAGCCCGGCGGACATTGGACGCGGAGCCTACTGCCGAGCGCGGATGGCAAAAAGCTCTACGCCGGCGTCGGCTCGCTCAGCAACATCGCCGAGATGGGCATGGAAGTGGAGGAGGGCCGCGCCGCGATCTATGAACTCGATCTTGGCGACGGTACGAGCCGCATCTTCGCCGGCGGACTGCGCAACCCCGTGGGCCTCGCCTGGGAGCCCAACACGGGCGCGCTCTGGACGGTCGTTAACGAGCGCGATGGGCTCGGGGACGAGACGCCGCCGGACTATCTGACTTCAGTGCGCGACGGCGGCTTCTACGGCTGGCCCTATTGCTACTGGGGACAGACGGTGGACGACCGCGTGCCGCAGGACCCGGCCTTGGTCGCGAAGGCGATTCAACCCGACTATGCGCTCGGCGGGCACACCGCCTCACTCGGCCTGTGCTGGATGCCATCAGGCACGCTGCCGGGCTTTCCGGACGGCATGGTGATCGGCCAGCACGGCTCCTGGAATCGCAGCACGCTGAGCGGCTACGCCGTCGTCTTCGTGCCGTTCGAGAACGGCCGCCCCTCCGGTCCGCCGCGGGATATTTTGACGGGCTTTCTCGCAGCCGATGAGAAGGTCTCGTATGGGCGACCAGTTGGCGTGACGCTCGGTCCCGACCGCTCGCTGCTGGTGGCAGACGATGTCGGCAATGTGATCTGGCGCGTGACCGGCGCGTAGCCGGTAGGGTGGGCAAAGCGAAGCGTGCCCACCATTCACATTCACAAGCGGACCGATGGTGGGCACGGCGCAAGAGCGCCTTTGCCACCCTACGGCACGTTCACGCCATCGCACGTTGCGGCAGTAACTCCGCGATCTGGATTGCGTTCAGCGCTGCACCCTTCAGGAGCTGGTCGGCCGATACGAACATCGAGATCGAGTGGCCGGAGGCATCGCTGAGATCCTTGCGGATGCGGCCGACCAGAACATCGTCCTGGCCCGACGCATCGATCGGCATCGGGAAATAGTTCTTCGCGCGATCGTCGACGATTCTGACGCCCGGCGCCTTCGACAGGATCGCGCGCACTTCATCCTCGGTGATCGGCTTTTCGCATTCGAAGGTGATGGCTTCGCAATGGGCGCGCAGCACCGGCACGCGGACGCAGGTGACGCCGATGGCGATCTTGTCGTCCTCGAAGATCTTGCGCGTCTCCTTGATCACCTTGGTCTCTTCGTCGTTGTAGCCGGTCTCGGGATCGATTGCCGTGTTGTGGCTGAAGACGTTGAAGGCGTAGGGGAGCGGGATCACCTTGGGCGTGAACGGCCGGCCGTCGAGATAGGCGCGGGTCGATTCCACCAGTTCCTCCATGGCGGCCGCGCCTGCACCGCTCGCCGCCTGGTAGGTCGAGACGATCATGCGCTTGATGCGGTTCTGGCGGTGGATCGGCCACAGCGGCACCAGCGCGGTGATTGCCGAGCAGTTCGGATTGGCGATGATGCCCTTGTGGTCGCGGATGCGGCCCGCGTTGATCTCGGGGATCACCAGCGGCACGTTCGGGTCCATCCGGAACGCCGAGGAATTGTCGACCACGACCGCGCCGGCCTTCACGGCAGCAGGCGCGAACTTCCGCGAGATGCCGCCGCCGGCCGAGAACAGCGCGATGTCGACGCCCTCGAACGACTTTTCCGTGAGCTCCTCGATCACGATCCTCTCGCCGCGGAAGTCGATGGTCTTGCCGGCCGAGCGGGCGCTCGCCAGCGCCTTGAGCTTGCGGACGGGAAAGTTGCGCCTGTCCATCGTCGCGATGAATTCGGCGCCGACCGCGCCGGTCACGCCGGCAATGGCTACAACGGGTTCGTGGCTCACGGGTCTATCCTCTGGTTGAGCATGAATGCTGCGAGCAATAAAAAAGCCCCGGTCCTTTTCAGGCGGGGCTTCGGTTCAGATAATGCGATCGTTCGACTACGCGCGCACGGCTCCCGAGCCCCCGGAGGGTGCTTTGGTTTTCGTGGTCGCTTTGGTCGAAGTCGTCATGGCGCGGACTTATGCGGCAGAGTTCGACCGGCGTCAACGGCTTTTAGCCGTCAATTCCGAGCGTGAACGCTGTGCCCGCGTTCATCTATCGGCAAGAATGCGTCTGGCCGTCGTAGCCCCGGTAAGTCCCGGACGACGGATTGTAGGTGCGGAATTGGGTGCAGAGCGTGACCATGGTCCGCTCGCGCGGCTTGCGGGCTGCCCTGGCCGGCTGCGCCGATTTACTGTGCTCTGCACCTTTGCTGTGGACCGCGCTTTCTGATTGCTTGGCGACAGACTTCTGCTTCAAGGCGGGCTTCTCGTGCGCAACCGCTGTTTTTGTCCCAGTAGGAGCCGGCTTCTGCTCCACGACTGCAGGCTTCGCGTCCGGGACGGTCGGCTTCTGCGGCGCGGCCGCCGGCTTGTCCTGCGCTACAGCTGGTTTCTCCTCCGTGGACGCCGGCTCTACGACGGCAGGTTTGTCGTCCGCGGCGGCCGACTTCTCCGTCACAGCTGCGGGCTTGTCCTGCGCAACAGTTGGTTTGGCCTCGGTGGGGGCAGGTCTCTGCTCGACAATGGCAGGCTTGTCGTCCGTGGCAGCCGACTTCTCCTCCACCGCCGCGGGCTTGTCCTGCGCGATTGCTGATTTCTCCTCAGCGGGCGCCTGCTTCTGCTCGACGGTGGCGGGCTTGTCGTCCGCGGCGGGCGGTTTCTCTTCTGCCGCGGCCGCAGGCTTTTCCTGCGCAGGCGCCGAAGGCTGCGCTGCGGTCGGGTTCGGATTGTCCGCGGCCGATGTCTGCGCGAACGCTTGAGCGCTTATCACCACAAACAAGACACAGCAAAGCACGCCGGCGCGCTCGGCGGCGGTCGATAGAGCTGACAAACGCATGGATTGATACTCAGCTAATTGGTTCCCATGAATGCTCCACACGCATTTGCGGCAAGTCTGTGAACAGCGCGGCTCTTTCGCGAGCGACGAAGCGCTTAAGACCGCAAGTGTGTGCCGACTGCCACATCACCGTCTTGAGGGCTTGGCGCCAAACCGCGAAAGCGTCTTGGTAAAAGTGCAACTGTGAAACGAGACATGCTCGTTCTACAATCAAAGTGCACCGGACGGCCTAAGACGTGGCTCGCCGCTCCCGCGTGGCTCGAGAGCAGACGAGCCGCATCATCGCCGCCTTGCGGCGCCGGGAGGCTCAAGGATCACCGCTTTCAGCTCATTGCCACTCATGACGACGATCGCGAAATTCAGCCGGCCGCGTTCGCGGATCAGGCCGCCGCTGATGGCCTTACCCGACGCCGCGTGCTCGGCCACGCGGACGGCATCTGCCAGGCGCTGCCGGATCGTCTTGAGTGCAACGAGGTTACTGCGGTCCTCGGCATCGAACTCCTTCAGGGGCAGGGCGGCTTCGCCGCCGACGATCCTGCCGGTCGTGGCGTCGATGGCGTGGTGCCAGATGCGGTCGTTGTGAAGGGTCTTGACGCGGTAGACCGGTGAATCCGGCGCGCCGTCGAAGCTGACATCGGCGGTCGTCGCGCCGGCATGCAGGGCTTCGGCAATCGCCATCGCCTGGCTCAGCGAGACCGCCGACCCGCGGAAAAGCGCGAGCTCGCGGCTGACCGCCTGCTGGTCGGACGCGGCGCCATCGCCGGCCTCGTTGCGGAGCGAGGCTGGCTCGCCGGTCGACAACGCGGTGGCATAGACCGGGGCAGGCAGGATGAACGCCACAAGGATAGCTGCAAGCAACTGTCTCCATCTCGGCGCATGCATTGTTGCAGTCTCCATCGATGAGCCTGTCTCTGCCGGCGGTTGGGCCGGATCGTCTCGAAGAAAGCGCGGCCGACCCTTTGGAGGTATTCGGGCCGGCCGCGGAACGCCGCAGAGGTACCGCTGCTTGCGGCGATCGAAGCGGTGCGAGCCCCCGCTGGGACCAGTGAAAGCGGAAACCCGCACTCGCTTATAACAAAACCATACCGTATCGTTTTGTTTTGGTCAACGATGCCGCCGTGGGTAACGCACGTGAAACGCCGTTCTCACGGAATTGTCAGCGGGAAGGGCGCCGCCGAATGGTTCCCTTAGCGGTTCCCTTGGGGGCGGACTGAACGCGGCTCGCTGGCCCAAGCGCACCGGCCAGGAACAGCCTGATCGCCAAGCGCATGCGCTTTTCGGCGGACTTCATCTCCAGCGGCGTTCCGAACGTCGCCATGCGATGGGTGTGACCGACGACCACGTCGAGAAAGACCTCAGCCGCGATGCCGGTATCCTCGACGTCCATAGCGCCCTGTGCGACCAAATGATCGAAGAAGCGCGCGGTCGTCGAGACGGCTTTCAACCAGCCTTCTTCCTTGCCAAGTTTGGCGATGTCAGGAAAGTTGATGGCCTGCGCCGTCATCATGCGGCTGAACGCGACGGCATCAGGCCCGCAGGTGAATGTCAGCATCTCGCGCCCGACTTCTATCAGGCGCTGCTCGACCGAAATGTCCGAGGAACGCGTGAGCTGCACCTCCGCCGCTTCGGCAAGCGGCGCAAGCCAACGGTCAATTTCGCGCCTCAGCACCTCCGCAAACAGTCCGCGCTTGTCGCCGTAGCGCGAATAGACGGTGGGTTTGCTGACCCGGGCTGCTTCCGCGACCGCATCGAGCGAGGTCGCGTCGTAGCCCCGGTCCAAGAAAAGCCGGGTGGCAACTTCGATCAGGCGCTGATCGCGCTCGATGGCGGCGCTCTTCGTCGGCCGGCCGCCGCGCGACTTCGGGACCTCTCGTCTTGCCGGTCTGGCCTTGGTCGCAGTCAATCCCATGCCCATCGATTCCTGCGCGGTCGTGATATCAGTCATTGCTCTATAACGCGCAGTAGCAGGGGCGTCATCGCGAATCTGGCCGAATTGGCCATATCGTCAACGTGAACTCGCGCCTCTCTTCCACCACGGCGAACCTCTCGCTGCCGTCTTCGCCGTCCGCGTTTGGCGCGTCTTGGTCCTGAAGCACTCTTGGGCGCCCAAAATCTTGCAGAAAAACCCACACAAAACTCAGTCAGGGTGCAAGCTCTGCTTTAACCTCACCGAGCAGCGCCATGCCACCTAACCGACCCAATTCGTCCGAACATTTCGCACTCTTGCCGTAGCAGCCGAATGCAACCGCTACGCGCTCCGAAAGCGGTCCGATGCGGGGCAGGCCTGTATCGCCAAAGGTGGTCATGCAAGGCACGACGCGGCGTTCTTCGAACTTGAAGTCGCGAATACGGTCAAGAATCTGTTTTTGAAGCCCATCAGCAACGTCGATTGATCCGCCCGATTTGAACCAGTCCTTGATATCCGCCTCGCTTTCGAGCGGCATATCAACCGGATCACCGCCGAGCTTTAGCCAAGTCTGGCCGTCCGGATAGGCGATTGGCGGCAGAATATAGGGATTCTGGCCTTTGGGTCCGATACAACGCATCGATGGCATTCCGGCTAAACGTTGAACCTCCGCCGCCCCAAGCCGAAACAGCGCTGCGGTACGTCCATAGACCGTAAAACCCAAGGATTGACCGAGCAGTGATTGGGTATGCCCGCCAGCCGCAACGAGAACACGCTCGGCCTCGACGCTGCCCGTTGTCGTCCGGATCGTAACACCCGAGCCGCTTTCCGAAATCCCTAGAGCAGGTTCGTCGATAGTCCGAACCCCGGCGCGCTCCGCCGCGATCGTCTGCGCCCGGACCAAGCGGCGCGGGCTGATGTATCCGGCATTCCGCGGCTCGAAATACCCCTGCATACCCGCTGTTGATCTCAGAAACGGAAATCGCTCCGCGAGCCCCGTGTCATCATATGCTTCACAAAGGATCCCGGCCTCAGCGCAGATTTTTCCAACCGAAGCGACGTCGCTGCTTTCGCCAGAGCCAACGTGAAGCACGCCGACTTCTCGGTAAAATTCCACACCGCTTTCCGCTGAAATCTCGCCGTAGCGCGAAATCGCAGCGCGGTTCACCTGCCTCCAAAAGGCTCCCGGATCGAAACTTCGCGTAATACGGCCCTCATCGTAGTGACTTCCAAAGACGCCGCCGTGGCTCGAAAAATCTGCCGGTTCATTAGGCCCGATCAGTGCAACATCATGGCCCATTTTGCACAAGTGTCGCGCAGCCGCCGATCCGATCAGACCACGTCCGATCACCGCAAGTTTGATCGCTTTATTAGCGCTCACGATTAACTCCTACGCCTTGCTGGCATAAGCAGCATGAAATCCACCATGTCAGAACCGCTCCCCTTGCTGGCCAAGGCATTGGGTCACGCCAAATGCCTTATCTATATTTCCGATACTTCTAGAGGCCATTGTCTTTCGGCACTACGGAAGAATGAAACGCCAAACTTCAGAGACCTGGCCCGCTTGTTCTTCAGGGCGGCAGCTCACGGAAGCGTCGAGGTCCAGGCGCGGCCCGATGCAGCCTTCTCATAGCCATACCGATAAAGGGCACGCATATAGGCCGTGTCGAACCCCTCAGAGGGCGACGCGGGATAGTCGCGCTCAATATAGGACAGATGGAAGCCCCAGCGATTGCGCTTGGCGAAATCGTAGGTCGAGAAGATGACCGAGCGCGTCTGGGACTGGGTGATAGACGACAGGCTGCGTGAGGCGACATCGATCGTGCTGTTGGACACGAGTTCAAAAGTTCGTTCGAGCTTCTTGTTGACGAGAATGTAGATGTTCATCCGGCTGTTTCCGGGCAGACGTCCCTGGAAGAGCAGGGCATCCGGCAGCGTCAGGACCGGAGCGGTCACGCCGCCATCGACATGCATCTCCTCAAAGCGCCGGCACTGACCCTCGGCTTCGATCAGGATCGGCGGGAAGACCAGGGGAATGCTGGCGGAGGCCGCCATCACGTCGCGAAACAGGCGCAGCGCCTCGGGCGAACCGACGGCTGCGATTTTCCCCATGTCCCAAACGACGGTGCGTTGGGTGTCGAGATCGGTCGTCACCACCAGCAGTTTTCGGCCCTTGGCATTTTCGCGCGCAACGGCGGCGAGGATCTCCGGCCCGACATAGCGGGCCACCAGCTCGCGCAGTCGCTTATTACCGAACAGGCCGGATCCGAAGAGCACGCGAATGATGCTGGGATCAGCGAGCAGGCTCTCCGCTATGCCGCTGGTGTAGACCTCCCTCAACGTGTCGTCGTATTGGGACCCGAGAAACGCAAAAGGCGCAATCAGGCCGCCGGTGCTCACGCCTGAGACGACCGAGAAGGTCGGGCGGGTGCCGGCTGCGGTCCAGCCGTTCAACACGCCCACGCCATAGGCGCCATCGGCGCCGCCGCCGGAGAGCGCGAGATAGGTCTTGGTTGAGGAGAACTGGTCTTTCTCGAAGCGGAATTTTGTGACGGGTTCGTCGGTGTAGCGCCGCAGGCCGTCGATATCGAGCACGCGGGCGCTAGAGGCATCGGCAGCGCTGTAGGGCGTCCGCGGCAGGGACGTGCAGGCGGCAGCCGCGAGGCTGCACAGCAAGACGGCTGACCTGCGCAGGCGTGAGCCTGCCCTCCTGATCCATCGGTCGGAGAGGAGTGATCCAGTCGGTAAAGAGGGGGAGGGCATTCGCCGTCAGTCACCGTACACGTGCTTGCCGCCGCCGGCCTCATCGCCCGCGACGTCCGTCCTGCCCCACTTATAAAACTATACGGTATCGTTTTATTTAACAAGTGCGAGAGCTGAGGCGCTCTGGGCGGCTCAATTGTGTCCGGCGTGGGGCACGGGCTGCTCGGAACGCGCACTGGGCGGGTTGATTGGCCGTTCCCGGCACGCAATAAGCAGCACCATGAGTCTTCCCAATCATTTCGAGTTGCTCGCCACCAACGGCCAGGCCCGCACCGGCCGCCTGACCACGCCGCATGGCGTGGTGCAAACGCCGGCCTTCATGCCGGTCGGCACCGCTGGCGCGATGAAGGGCATGCACTGGCGCGACGTGCGCGATGCTGGCGCCGATATCGTGCTCGGCAACACCTACCATCTGATGCTGCGGCCGGGCGCCGAGCGCATCGCTGATCTCGGCGGCCTGCAGGCCTTCACCGGCTGGAACGGCCCGATGCTGACCGACTCCGGCGGCTTCCAGGTGATGTCACTGTCGGACCTGCGCAAGGTGAGCGAAAAGGCCGTGACGTTTCGCTCGCATATCGACGGCGCCAAGGTCGAGCTGTCGCCGGAGCGTTCGATCGAGGTGCAGCGCCTGCTCGGCGCCGACATCGCGATGCAGATGGACGAGTGCGTGCGGCTGCCGGCGTCGCGCGACGACGTCGAACGCGCGATGCGGCTGTCCTTGCGCTGGGCGGAGCGCAGCAAGCGCGCCTTCGAGACCGCCCCTGATGGTTACATGCTGTTCGGGATCGTGCAGGGCGGCGACATTCCCGAGATGCGCCACATCAACGCGCGTGAATTAGTGGATATCGGTTTTCACGGCTACGCGATCGGCGGCCTGGCGGTCGGCGAGCCGCAGGCGGTGATGCTTGCGATGATCGAGGAAACGGCGCCGGCGCTTCCTGTGGACCGTCCACGCTATCTGATGGGCGTCGGCACGCCCGAGGATTTGCTGGAAGCAGTGGCGCGCGGCATCGACATGTTCGATTGCGTTCTGCCGACGCGGAACGGGCGTCACGGCATGGCGTTCACCCGCTTCGGCCAGATCAATCTGCGCAACGCCCGTCATGCCGACGATCCGCGTCCGCTCGACGAGGAGAGCGAGTGGCCCTCGGCGCGCAACATCTCACGCGCCTATTTGCATCATCTGGTGAGGTCAGGAGAGACGCTCGGCGCGATGCTGTTGTCGGAAATCAACGTGGCCTATTACCAGCATCTGATGCGGGGCATGCGCGACGCGATCTCACAAGGTTCGTTTGCTGATTTCCGCGCGCGTACGCGCGCCGGCTGGACGAATGGCGATATATCGCCGCGCTAGGATACAAACGATTGGCGGCGCCATGGAGGTTCGATCCTGGCCCGGCGCAGGACGCGGATCACAAGTAAATTATGCACCCGTTCGCCTCCAGGTCCGAAAACCATCGGGGCGATTCCAATGTGGTAACCCAACGAAGGTCGAGCTTCTCAAGGCGCGGCAGCGTGATCAGGCCCTCAGGCAGGCTGGTGACCGGATTTCCGCGAAGGTCGATCTGGCGCAGCTCGCGCATCGCACCGATAGAGTCCGGCAGCGTCGCCAGCTGATTGTTGCGCAGGTGAAGCTCGCGCAGGCTCGTCAGCTGCGAGATCGACGGCGGAAGCTCTGTCAGACGATTGTCCGTGACGCGAAGCTCAATGAGACCCCTCATGGTCGTGACGACCTCGGGGAAAACTTCGAACGCGTTCTCGCTGATATTGAGGTACCGCAAGCGTTGAAGGCGGCCGAGCGAAGCTGGAAGCTGCGTCAGCTGGTTATCATGCAAATAGAGGAAGTCGCGCAGCCCCTCCAGGCGGCCGAGACCGGTCGGCAGCTCACATAGCCTGTTATGGCCGAGGTCGAGCATCCGAAGCAGCCTGAGATCCCCGACACGTTCCGAAATCTCGGTCAACTCGTTGTCGGCCAGAACGAGCGTCTGCAGGTCGGTCCTGAGCCATACCTCGTCCGGTACGACGCCCAGCCTCTGCTTCCAAAGCGAAAGATGTGGATTCAACTCGCCCATCGCCCGAGATCATGCCGAGCCGTAGCGCTGAAGCCAACTCCCGCTTCCAGGCGCTCGCCCGCGGCACGTTCGAG
Organism: Bradyrhizobium murdochi; assembly: GCF_000472965.1. Taxonomy (GTDB): domain Bacteria; phylum Pseudomonadota; class Alphaproteobacteria; order Rhizobiales; family Xanthobacteraceae; genus Bradyrhizobium; species Bradyrhizobium murdochi. Next base: position 583,789 of record NZ_AXAU01000001.1, read on the forward strand.
ACATTCAAAAACAAACGCGCGCCGGATGGGCGCGCGGTGACGTTGCTCAGAGGTGAGGGCCTGGACGTCAGTTACAGGCGAACCGCTTGACCGAATGCTTGGTCACGAAGCCGTAACCGCAGGTATCACAGGTCCAGAGATAGCTGATCACGTTGTCGTTGAGGTAGGCTGACGCTTCCGCAGCCACCATGGTGTCCGCACAAACGGGGCAGGTCGGCAAATCACAGCCACGCGGATCGGGCCGGGTCGCGACGGTCGACAGGATTTCAGCAATAGCTGGCATCGTGACCTCCTTGCGATCTTGCGATTTGTTGATTGAAACCTCGGCTCCATCCACGACCAAAGTATAACCAAAACCTTTGACGATGTCGCAACACAAATGCGTTGATTTCACGAAATTTGGCGAAGTTCTTGTTTTGCAATGCAGCGAATTCTTCGTTCCGGCAATTCCGGCTTGCGCATCGATGTGGCCGCCTCCTAAGTAGGAGAGCGCCTTTTCCCCGCACATGATCGCTTTGGGAGTGTCGAGATGGATGCGTCGTCAGCCGCGAGTGCAGTGCAACGTCCGGGGCGGGGACGGGTCTTCGACTCAATTGTCGATGCGATCGGCGACACGCCAATCGTTCGTTTGCGCAAATTGCCGGAGGCGCATGGCGTTAGCGCAACCATCCTGGCCAAGCTGGAATATTTCAATCCCGCCGCGAGCGTCAAAGACCGCATTGGCGCGGCGATGGTGATCGCGATGGAAAAGGCCGGCGTGATCAACGCCGACACCGTGCTGATCGAGCCGACCTCAGGCAATACCGGCATCGCGCTGGCGTTCGTCGCGGCCTCACGCGGCTACCGGCTGAAGCTTGTCATGCCGGAGTCGATGTCGATCGAGCGGCGCAAGATGCTGGCGTTCCTCGGCGCTGAGATCATCCTGACGCCGGCCGCGCAGGGCATGAAGGGCTCGATCGCAACCGCTGAGGAACTGGTGCGGACCACGCCTAACTCCGTGATGCCGCAGCAGTTCAAGAACCTCGCCAACCCCGAAATTCATCGCCGCACCACGGCGGAAGAGATCTGGAACGACACCGGCGGCAACATCGATGTCTTCGTTGCCGGCGTCGGCACCGGCGGCACCATCACCGGCGTCGGACAGGTGCTGAAACCGCGCAGGCCGTCTTTGCGGATCGTTGCCGTCGAGCCGGAGGAAAGTCCGGTGCTGGGCGGCGGCCAGCATACGCCGCACAAGATCCAGGGCATCGGCGCCGGCTTCATTCCGGACATTCTGGATCGCTCAGTGATCGATGAGATCGTCAGGGTCAACGGCCCGACGGCGATTGAAATCTCGCGTGCGCTGGCGCGCATGGAGGGCATTCCCGGTGGCATCTCCGCGGGTGCTGCGATCGCGGCGGCGCTCGCGATCGGCAAGCGTCCCGAGAGCACCGGCAAGACCATTCTGGCTGTCGTGCCGTCGTTCTCCGAACGGTATTTGTCGACGGCCTTGTTTGAAGGAATTTAGCGATGGCGGACCAGCCGCGGCGACCGAGAACCCTGAACGATGCGCGCACCGAAGCCGAGGCCGCATTCAAGCGCGCGACCGCGAAGGTGGCGCAAGCACCCGCCAAGCAAGCCGCTGTTCCCGGCGTGCGCGAGCAGGTCACGCTGCGGATCGATCAGGACGTGCTGGAATGGTTTCAGGAGGGTGGTCCGGGTTGGCAGGATCGCATCAACGAGGCGCTGCGAAAGGCTGCAGGCATTGGTTTGCGACCTGCAAAATAAAAAGGCCCGGGATGATCCCGGGCCTTTTTGGCAGATGGGTCGCTTGCCGTTAGCGCAGCATGCCGCCGACGACGCCGCCGATGAAGCGCCCGGCACCGGCCGGATCGGGGCCGGGGTTGCTATACTGGCGCTGCGGCGGGGGCTGCTGTGGCTGCGGTTGAGGCTGCGCCTGAACGGTGCTGGGGGCGCGGCGCTTGGGGGCGGGACGCTCCTCATCGGAACTCGCAGTCGGCGCGGCCGCCACGATCTCCGTCAACAGCGCCTTGTGCTGCAGCTTGTTGAGGTAACCGCTCTTCGGATAGCCGCGCGCCGCCTGCCAGCGCGTGATCACGGCGCGGGTCGGGGCGTCGAACTGGCCGGTGACCTTGGTATCGAAACCGAGCCCGTTCAGGCGGCGCTGCACGTCGCGGCGCTGGCCCTTGTCGAGGCCGATCTGGTCCTCGGTGGTCTGGTTTGCTTCGTCCTTGAAGGTCGCGGGATCGATACCAGTGCTCAGGTTGCGGGTTGCATCCTTTGCACCGCTCTCCAGCGACGCAATCCGCGACAGCGCCAGCGACCGGAACTGACCGTTGGGATAGTTGGTCAGATAGGCGTTGAACTCTTCCGGCTTGTTGGAATCCTTGATCGAGCGCCAGAACTCCAGTTCGACGTCCGAGCCAGGCTTGGCACCTGAGGCGGCCGGCGCTGCAGCCGCCACGGCGCCGGGCGCGGGCGCGCCGTTCAGGTAGACCGCGCCGATCAGGTTGGTGTGACCCCAGGGGAGCTGACCCTTGTTGGTCTCCTCGTTGACCTGGGCACGGACCTTGGTCATCGCCTGCTGGATCTCGACGCCGGGCTGGGTGAGGTTGGCGAGCAGGGCGCGCGTGAACGGGCTGTTGCCGCCTTCCTGGCCGTCGAGCGCGGTCTGGCCCGGGCCGGTCGCAAACGCGATCAGCGTGCCTTCGCCGGACTTCATTTCGGCGAGACCGGTCTGCACGTTGACGCTGCGGGTGGCGGAGTTCGACTTGATCTTGGCTGCGAACGGGTTGTCGCGGCAGGCGTCGAGGAACACCAGCTTGACCTTGGCATCGCCCATGGTCTGCTCGAGGGTGAGGTCGATATTGATCGCGGCGCCAAGCTTGACGTCCATTTCGGATTTGATGTCGGCGTCGATCGGCAACAGATAGTTGGTGCCGGAGATGGCAATGCCATGGCCGGCATAGAAGAACAGCGCGACGTCGGCGCCTTGCGCCTTCTTGCCGAAGTCGAGCAGACGTTCGGTCATCTTGTCGCGCGTGAGGTTGGACCCTTCGACCACCTCGAATCCGACATTGCGTAGCGCGGCGGCCATCGCCTTGGCGTCAACCGAGGGATTCGGAAGGGGTGCGACGTTCTTGTAGGTGCCGTTGCCGACGACGAAAGCGACGCGCTTTTCGGCTTGAGCGGTTCCGGCCGCAAAGACGATGCATATGACGGACAAAATGAGCGTTGGGTAACGCATAAGAAATCCCCCTGCAGAATCAACAAAGGTTTTGGCTGTAACGCTGGCTGGACATTACAAATATCGCCCGCTTCGCACCACAAAAAAGCAGCCGAACGGCCAAATCCGGAGCCATCCGTTACCCTCGCGACACGCGCCCTAGCGTGATCTAGATCACAGCCCAGGAAATAAACTTCAGCTTTGCACGCGCGCAGGCGGCGAAGGATTCGGTTTCAGGTTCAGCAGATTGCCGGTGAGGATCAGCGCCGCGCCGAACACGGTGAATGCATCCAGCCGTTCCGAATAGATCAGCCAGCCCGCAGCGGCGCTCAACGGAACCCGCAGAAAATCCATCGGGATCACCACGGTGGCATCCGCGTGCAGCATCGCGCGCGCCATGCAGTAGTGAGAGAACGTGCCGCAAAACGCGATCACCACCACCCAGCCCCAGAGATGGGCTGGCGGCCAGCTCCAGACGTAGAGCGCGGGGAAGAGACCGGCCGCCGACTGTATCACCAGCATCCAGAACATGATCGAGAGCGTCTGCTCGGTCCGGGTGAGCGACTTTACCATCGCTACCGAAACGCCGAACCCGACCGCGGCCGCCAGCGCGATCAACTGCCCCGGATTGATCTCGCTGGCAGCGGGGCGAACGATCACAAAGACGCCGACGATTCCGAGCACGATCGCAGCGATCTTCCAGGGTGTCATGCGCTCGCCCAGAAACGTAGCGGCCAGGATCGCGGTCCAGATCGGCATGGTGAATTCGATCGCCACCACCTGACCGATCGGGATCAGCGTGAGCGCAAAGAACCAGCCGAGTTGCGCGCCGTAGTGAACAAGGTTGCGCGCAACGTGCTGCGGCAGGCGTTTCGTCTTCATCATGGCAAATCCGCCCCTGGCGCGGATCAGCGGGTACAGCATCAGAAAGCCGAGGATCGAGCGCATCTCCATGAGCTGGAACACGTTGATCTCGCGCGCCGCCTCGCGCCCGGCGATCGCGATGATCAGCATCAGGGTCAGCCAGCCGGCCATCCACAGCGCGGCCAGGGTTTTGGATTGTGTGCGGTCCATTCGCGGGGAGATCAGTTGAGGGCGTGCCGGTATCGGCGAGCGCGCCACAATTTGCAACGCGCAAATGCGCGGGGGCAGCGATGCACGCCTTTGCAATTTCACTGTGGGAGCGGCTGCCGGTTCAGTGCTAAGCACCTTCGTCATTCCGGACGTCGCGCAGCGGCGATCCGGAATCTCGAGATTCCGGGTCTGGTCCTTCGGACCATCCCGGAATGACCAAGGAGGAGGACTTACGCATGCGCATCTTGCAACCGGCCGAATGGTCGAAACCCCGCGGCTTCTCGCATGGTGTCGAGGTCGACGGCCCTGGTAAATGGATCGTGCTGGCCGGCCAGACCGGCGGCGACGAGAAGGGCGAGTATGCTCCCGACATGGCCGCGCAGGTCGGCACGGCGCTCAAGCGCATCGTCAAGCTGCTTGGGGAAGCAGGCGCCGGTCCTGAGCACATCGTGCGCTTGACCTGGTACCTGACCAGCCGCAGCGAATACGAGGCTTCAGGTCCCGGCATCGGTGCGGCCTGGAAGGAAACACTCGGGCGCAATTTCCCGCCGTCGACGCTGCTCTACATCGACGGGTTGGTCGACGTCAGGGCCAAGGTCGAAATCGAAGTCACCGCCTTCGTGCCCAAGGCGTAACCGGACATCACAACTGCCGCACGGGCGCTGTCCGTTTGATCAGGCGCGCCGGCAAAGACAAAAGGATACTATAAGCCAATGACCGCTACTCGATCGACCTCGGCAGATTTCGTCACCGCCTTCGCAACCGGCTGGCCCGAGCACCAGCCTCACATCATGGTGCTGTCGCTGACCACGCACCGCGGCGTGCAGGATTTTGCGTTCAACAAGGAGCAGGCCTTGCTGATCGCCAAGACGATCAAGGAAACCGCGGCGAAGCTCGAGAAGCCGAAGACGAGTTAGGGAGGGTCGCCATACCGAGAACTGTCCATCGCCCGCGAATGCGGGCGATCCAGTATTCCAGCGACGTCCGTATTCCAGCGACGTCCGTGGTTGAACCGAGAAGCCGCGGCGTACTGGATCCTCGCTTTTCGCGGGGATGATGACGGGGGTTATTTAGACAGCGAGATATTGGCAGCGCGGAACACGCTGTCGGCCCTCAGGGCGATCTGCTGCTTGTTGCCGGTGGTCTTCAGCGAGATGTTGGCGGCGAATCCGGCCGCCTGGGCGATCACCTGGAAACTGCCGCCAGCCCCGCGGCCCTGGATGGTGCCGCCGATGTTCCGGCTGGTTTCGCTCCAGGTGCCACTGACTTCGCCTCCGGCTGCGACCACCGCCGCTTGCAGGTTGAACCTGTAGGCGTCGCTGGCGCAGGTGAGGGCCATTTCCATGCTGGCCCCGATCACCCTGTAGGTGGAGCGGCAGCGGATCCGCTCGCTCGAACCGTCATCCAGCGTCACCGTGCCAGGACCGGACCATGTGCCGGCCATGCCGGCGAACGTACTGGACTGGGCGTAGCTCGTAGTGGTGGTGGCCAAGACCGTCATAAAGGCCGTCATAAAAAAAGCGACGGCTGCGAATGTCAGCCGCCGCGCTTTGGCAGAAGATTCAAAAGTTTGGCTTGCCTTATTGACGGGACGCTTCCCATCGACCGCTACATGCGACGCCCGCTGAAGCCCCATTCCATTTCCCCGATCCGGAGTTGCCACTGAGTTGACCGTTCGCATATGCACCATTGATCGAGACTCGCACAAGTCCCCCGCTGCCGACGCTGCCGGAAACCGGACCGCCAGAAATCTTGCCGCCGGTGACATTCACGGTCGACGTAGTCTGCGCATCGCAATTGCCCGTTTTTGTGACAACCGTGACCTGCCAAAGGCCGTCATAGGGGTTCTGGGCGGAGGCGGGAGCGCTGGCAAAGGTGGCGGCGGAAGCAAGCAACGAAACAAACAACAGGTTGTGAATGCGGTTGGAGCGCATGGATCAAGTCCTCGAAATGTGTGTGATGGCTCGCCTTATCTGGTCACAATGTGTCCAAACTTGGGTGCGCCGCAGCACCGTGGAAAGTTCCCGCGATCTCAAACACATCAAGGTGAATCCGGTTCCGGGCGGGGAACGAAAAATTCGCCGTTTGAACATAATTGGGAGTCGATTGGAGGTATTAAGGTAAGGATTAGTGCTTGCCGTCGCACAGGCTCGGCGCCTGGGTGGCGAACTCCTCCTCCTGCGGCGTGGCGGGGAGATTGTTATGGGTCTTGGCGTGAAAGATGACGTCAGCGAGCAGTTTCTGGCCGAGCGGGGCCAGCGCGCGCTCCCAGAGCTCGCGCGCAGTCTCTCCCTTCCTGACGAACACCCATTCCTGCGCGGCGATCGCGCCGGCATCCATCCGGTCGGCGAGATGGTAGATGGTACCGCCAGCGATTGGATCGCCTTCCTTGATGGTCCATTCGACTGCGGCAATGCCGCGATGCCGGGGCAGCAGCGAGGGGTGATAGCCAATGCCGCCGAGTTTTGCTGTGGCCAGCGCCTCCCTGGTGACGCGGGCATGGCTGTGTGCAGTGACGATCAGCTCGGTCCCCCGTGCGATTTCGGAGGCGATCACGCGCTTCGGATCGGCCTGCACCACGACGTCAATCCCGGCGGCCCGGGCCGCGGCGGCAAGCCGGTCTTCACCGTCGTGAACGACGACGCGAACGATATCGACCCCATGTTGGCGCAAGGTGTTCATTGTCGTCACGCCAAAATGGCGGGAACCGACCAGGGTAATCCGCATGTGTTCTGTCCGTCGTTAATCAGGCCGATATGCCGATAGCACACGATGCCGGCCTGTTTCGCTGCTCGCCAACAGGCTCGCGGGTTATCAACAGGGCAGGGCGCCGAGCATAGGCGGAGTGGCAGGCGCCTAATCCCGTTCCGTCACCATGACAGGATTCGCAGTTCTGGCCTGGAATAGGGCGAGGCCGGTGATTGGACCGGCTCGGGCTGTGGTTCAGCTACCCTTTGCAGGCACTCCCGCAAGTCGGCGCTGCACTGCTTCATCTGGTTGCGAAGCTCGCGCCGGGCGAAGGTGGTGAGGGTGGGATCGCCAAGCTGCTGCCAGGCAGCGCGCAGCCATTGCTGCAGGGCGCGGATATCGGAATCGAGCACTTCGGGCTGGTTCATGCCGCCGGAATCTCAAAACGTGATCGCGCCTTAATTAGGACTGATTCTCGCGCCGACGCCTACTCCGTAACAGGGCGGACAGCACGATATGGGCTCCGCCTGGAAGCTGGGGAACGCGCGCCCTACATGTTCGTTGAGTGGGAGCCTCCTGGAGAGACCTCGATGTCCCGCAATCCGGCGCTTGTTCTCTTCGTGGCGCTCAGCCTGATCGTTCCCGTAAAGGCATCAGCACAACTGACGCCGCCAGCCGGCTCGGCTGGCGCCGGCAATTCGCCGATATCGGGCGTGCCGTTCGGACCGGCCAACCCTAGGGCGCTATCCGATCCCAGCGGCATCGGCAATGCCGCAAGCGTGCCACCGCTCCGCCCCAACCCCCCGCCGCCGGCCGTCTCCTACGGCTCAGTCGAAACGCCGCGCGCACGTGTCGTGACGCCGCCATATCCAAGCGCCTCGCAGCGGATCATCAGTGCGCGCAAGGCCCCGCGTAAGTCACCGGTTCGGCCGCGGGGGCGGCCGGAGGTGAGTAGGTTCACCGGGATCTGCCGCGGGTGCTAGCGATCAGATTGCGATCCATCCTGCGGGAAACCAAGCCCGCCGGAAGACTGACATTTTCGCGTCCGGCCACGGCCAGGAACAAATTTTCTCTTGCCGGATTTGTCCAACGTCAAGCGCTCAGCGGTCGTGCGTGCTGGTCCTGCATGTGCCGACACCGAGTATCGTGCAACGCAAAATTGCCCTTTGGCAGGGATGGCAGGAATGAACATCCAGCGACGGACGGCCAAGACTTTCTCCCAGCCAGGCCGCTCCGCCTCCTTCGCGCTTGATCTGCCTCGCGATGAATGGCGGCCGGCGCACGAAGACCGGCTGGCTGTCACGTACGAACATGTCGGCGTCGGCATCGTCGAGATCGATGAGGCCGGGCGGATGCTGCGCGTCAACCAGAAGGCCTGCGATATGGTGGGACGAGAAGCGGCCGACTTGCTCGGCCGCTCCATCTTTGACGAAACCTCGCCACAGGAGGTCGCGCAGGATCTCGCGCAGTTCAGACGACAGATCGCGGGCGAAATCGATCGCTACACCATCGAAACGCGTCTCGCGCGCAAGGACGGGTCATACTTCTGGACCGAAGTGACGTCCTCAAGCGTTTGCGATGCGTCGGGAAATTTCCTCTACGCTGTGCGCGCTCAGCATGACATCAGCGCCCGCAAGCAAGCCGAACAGGCGCGGTGCGCCGCCGAAGACCGTGCGCAGCAACTCGTGTCGATCGTGGAATCCTCCGACGACGCGATCATCAGCAAGGATCTCGACGGGATCATCAGGACCTGGAATTCAGGAGCCGAGCGGCTGTTCGGCTATGCCCCCGGCGAGGCCATCGGCAAGCCCGTGACGATTCTTTTTCCGCCAGGACGCGAAAACGAGGAGCCTGGGATCCTCGCGCGCATACGGCGAGGCGAGCGCATCCACCACTACGAAACGGTTCGCCGGCGGAAGGACGGGAGCCTTGTGGACATCTCGCTGACTGTCTCGCCCGTGCGCGACCACGCGGGAATTATCGTCGGCGCGTCGAAGATCGCCCGCGACATCACCGATCGCAAGCAAGCCGAACGCAAGCTGCGGGAGAGCGAGCAGCGCCTTTCCGAATTGCTCGCGGCGATTCCCGCCGCGATCTACACGACCGACGCGCAGGGGAAAATTACGTATTTCAATCCGGCGGCAGTCGAATTCTCGGGGCGGACGCCCGCGCTCGGCAGCGACGAATGGTGTGTCACATGGAAGCTGTTCAACCCCGACGGCACGCCGCTCCCGCACGACCAGTGCCCGATGGCGGTTGCGCTGAAAGAAGGACGCGCCGTGCGCGGCGCCGAGGCAGTTGCTGAACGGCCGGACGGGACGCGGGTGCCGTTCATTCCGTTCCCGACGCCGCTGCAGGACACTTCCGGCCAAATCACCGGCGCCATCAACATGCTGGTTGATATCAGCGAGCGACGGCAAGCGGAAACCCAGCAACGGCTCTTGCTCGATGAACTCAATCATCGCACCAAGAACAACATGCAGATGCTGCAGTCGCTACTTTTCTCCGCGGCAAGGACCGCGCGCAGCGAGGAGGCGCGCAAAGTCCTGAACGAAGCCAGCGCACGGATCGCGGCCATGGCGGCGGCGCAGCGTGTGCTGTACGGCCGAAGCGATGCCACCTGCTTCGCTGCGGAGGAATTTCTGCCGGCGGTTTGTCAGACCATTCGGCAGTTGCTGCCGACGGATGCACGAATTGAGTGTGACGCGGCGCGCGGCGTGCTTTCCAACGACATGGCGATGCCGCTGGCATTGATATTGAATGAGCTGCTGACGAACGCAGTGAAGCACGGCATCAGGGATTATGCGAGGCAGGCCGTTCGCGTCAGCCTGACCAGCCAGGACGGACGGCTGGCGCTCTGCATCGAGGACGACGGCGAGGGGTTCGACCTGGAAGCCGTGCGCAAGACCTCGTCCGGGCTCCGGCTCGTACTCGGCCTCGCACGCCAGCTCCATGGAACACTTCGCGTCACGAAACGCCCTTCGCGGGCGTGCCTCGATTTTCCTGCTGCCAAGAGCTAGGCCGGTGACCGATGACGACGGCCCATCAGAACGCAGGGCATATTGCGTTGCCATCCGAGCCGGACCGGAATCGTCGCCACCTGCTGAAGAGACCCGGCGCATGGAAGGGAAGCTGCGGGTTCTTGTCGTCGAGGACGATTTCCTGATCGCCATGCAATCCGAAGTCGCGCTGACGGCTGCGGGCTTTGAGGTTGTCGGTCCGGCCGCGACCGCCGAGGAAGCCATCGCGCTCGCCAGCGAGGCCCAACCGACGCTTGCCGTGATGGATATTCGCCTGGCCAGCACCCGCGACGGCATCGACGCCGCACGGCAACTCTATCAGGACTTCGCCATTCGCTGCATCTTTGCGACCGCGCACGACGATGTGTACACGCGCGGGCGCGCCGAGCCCTACGCCCCGCTCGGATGGCTGCCGAAGCCGTACACCATGGCGTCGCTGGTCTCGGTGGTCGTCGAAGCTCTCGCGCAGTTGCGCCGGCCGTAGCGGAAGCGTCGGCAGTCGGACCGGAGCTATGGAACTTTTCGGCCGAAGCAATTGCAGAGAAGACGGATCGACCGTGGATGGGCGGCCTTCGTGGGAGGGGTGTACTTCAACGCTCAGCCGCTAGCAGTATCTCTAATGCCGCGCTCGCGGCTCAACCGTCCGGCGGCCAAGGACCTCCGTCGGATAGGAGATCGACAAGGGGCAGCAGACGTTTGACAAATGCGCCTGAGGCGCCGCGGCGCCTCAGGCGACGTTTTGCTTTCTCCGCGGCGCTAGTCGGTGCGGTAGGCATCCAGCGCGTGGGCGGCGAAGATCCCTACGCTAATCAGGGCAAGGATCCCTGCTGACAGCTCGATCATTGTTCGGCGTCCCTGTGTTTTTGTTAATAACTAGGTACGCAGTCGTTTGTTTCAGGCAGCAGTCGAGCAATCGTGAACTTGACGTTTGGCGAGGGACAGCCGGGCTAAATGGAACAGGGGAAGACCTTCGGCCAGCGCTTCTTCATCCCCGCGGCAAGCTGGAATACCAGGCGATTTCGGATCGCGTCGATGGGGCGTACGTCGATGGGGGCGTACTTGGCGTGAGCGCGACGGTCGGCCGCCTTCACTCTCAGCCATAGGTAGTGCACCGATCGTCCTTCAAGACAAAGCCGCCAGGCGGAGATCGCCTGACGGCTTGCTGGTGTGGGCCCGGACGCTTGGGGGATTGTCCGGTGGCTGATCGTTAGGCCTCCCCGCAGCGGGCGGCAATCGAACTTGCAGTTTAACCTAACCAGTCAACCTTACCGACCGCGATCGCTCTTGGTGAGCTCAAGCAAAAGCAACGTAATGGTCGATTTAAGATTTTCACGGCGCGTGGTCAAAGCTCTCACCGTCATCGGAAATGCAAAGTGATAAGGATCTCTCGTCGGACTTTTCTGTAGTTCAGCCTCAATGCTTTGATCAAGCAAGCGGAGGACGTTCTTGATATCGATTAGCATTGCTTCAGTTTGTTGACGCCTTCGCCTAAGCACGTCATCCGCCGCGAGCTGCTTGCGCTCTGCCATGGCCTGTCGCTTAGCCTGAACGCGAACATGATGTCGTAGATCCGCTGTCTCGAATTGGGGCTGGCTCATTTGTTTGCTCCGCAATGGCACATCGCTGGCAGCGATACGTGGCGATGCTGTGCGGAGAGCAAGGAGCTTGCCAGAAACAAAATGACCGCCCGAAGGGCGGTCTCTCTGTTTGTGAGTGCAGCTTTGAGCGGCGCGATCGTCCCAGGACTTCGACCGCGGTCGACGAGGGTGTTAACTTTTTCTTAAGGATTCCGCTGAGATAGTTCAGACTTTAAGAAATTGCGAATCATCGGGCTGGAGATTTGCCATGCTCACGACGGTTCTCTTGATGGCTTTGACCGCGCTGGCCGCTTGCACGGTTATTCTTGTCCGCTTCGAATTGTTAGCCCGAAAGCGAAGAGCGTCATAACTGCTTCAGGCGGTAAGCCAATGCAGGCGAGGGTAGCGCAGCCGGACATCGGGAGCCGAACGGCTGTGTAGCTACAGGTCGAAGACCACGCCAAGTCTGAACTCCTTGCGCCACACAACGCGGCAAGGGAGCTTTAGCTTGTCATCCGGCAAGATCAATGTGAACTCATTGGGAATGCGGATCAGTTCGGAAAAGTCCAGCGCCGCGCCCGTGCTAGATATGTCACGAACGATGCAAGGATACTTGTCGCCGCCGTAATCGATCTTGGCAGGCTTCATCACGCGAACACGTGGAGCAATCCGGGTTTCCACCATCGCAATAATCCACTCTAAAATGTTGCCTTAATAGCACTGAACTCTTAAGGCGTTGCAAAGATGGAACCCGTTTTCAGGCAATCGTGCTTTCTCAAATAGCGGCCTCACATCCGAGCCCCGCTTGCCGCAGACTTGATAGCCGCAGCTTCGTGCCCAATTTTGCCAAGAATCGAAATCAGCCTGAATAAGCCATTTTGGGGAGTGCCCTTTGGGGAGTGCCCTGGCATGGCGCGGCTCTGCGCATGTCGTCCGGCAACGTCGTGCGCAGAGCCGTCTATTGTCAGAAGGCTCCGGCAACGAGGACCCGCGAGCACGTATTGCCGGGGCCGCTAACAGATTGATTCAACGCGGTACGCACATCATGGATTGCCGACTCCATCGGTGATGTGGGCCGCAAGGGGGAGATGGCTGGGATGTGGCCGGGCACACGTTCCGAACGGGCAAACCTTGCTGCCATCCATCGCGGACACAAGCCCCTTCAGACGTGCTGCTGCACCCGACGCCACATCCGCCCGCGGCCAAAGCTGGTTCGGCAAGAGCAAAAGCTACAAAGAAGGCCCCAAAGCAAGCAAAGCGGATCATCATGGCGGCTCCTCGCTGTCTTGAGCACGGGTTAAACTTGTGCTGTGAATACCGTTCCTTTGCTCTGCTCGGATCCAAGCTACCGCCGGTCACGCTAGGGGCTCATTGCGGCCAGCGGCCCGGCGCGGATACGCGACGCTGCACTAGAGCCGCTAATCCAACGGCTTTAGGTACCCTCGCGGGGCTGGCAGCAAGGCTACCCGGCAAGCCATCCACTGTCATACTAGCTTCACCTGCCATTTTTTCCCGGCAAAGTGTCGTATCATTGTTCCAGTGTCAGCTTTGTAACAGACGCGTCCCATTCCTGATGCTTCAATGTCCCAGTTTCAGCACGTGCAGTTACTTACCGAGTTAGCCCGGCCACTGGCCGGGCTTTTTCGTAGGCTACAGTGACCCCAGCGTCTGCCATACGATGGCCAGCACCAGGAGCATGGCGTAAGCGGTTCTGCGGCCAATGCGGTTTACTTTAGTAGACTCGGCGATGCCGCTGATAACCTCCGAAATATGGATTGATGACACACTGTGCCGAGCGGCCCGATGCCGATGCGTTGCATTGAGGCAGGGACGTGTAGCGGCATTCGTAATAGGTGGCCGGGCCATATACCCGCAGGCAAACCGGATAAGCCGGATCGTATGTCTGGGCGGCCACCGGCCCTATTGAGACTATCCCGATAGCCAAAATCGCCAAGGCCAGAATGCGCATCAGAGCCTCCTTCGGCATTCACTCCAAGACCTCATACTCGAAGGCCACACCTTCCGGATCGTTCTCCTGGAACCATTTTTCCGCGGCGTCCTCGCTCGCAAACCTTGTCACCAACTTGATTGCTTGTGCGGACAAGTGGAGGCTGGAGCCTGCGGGAGTTTTAGCTGACAATCTCCCTGACCTTGATGCCGCGCAAGGCCTCGATGCAGTCAGCCACCAAATGCAAGAACTCTTGCCGCTTTATGCGCTTCACCTGACGCCCTTCCATATTAATTAGAATGAACCTCGCCATGTCGTGGGCGACTTCAAACTGCGATTTGCCGGTAACCTCAACGTCTATTCTCTCAGCCATTTCGCTCTCCGCTAGTTGTAATTGGAAGGCAGCGGTCGAGGACTTTCGAACGACGACGCGCCTCACGCTTCGCTCGAATGATCCCATCTGCGCCGAGCACAGCGAGGGAAGCGACGAATATCCGCTGCAGGGCACCGCCTGTCACGCCTGTTTGCTCGTCCCCGAGGCGTCCTGCGAGGCGCGGAATGCGCGGCTCGTCCGAGGCCTGCTGACCCAAACGGTCCTAGGTGGCGGATTTTCGCTGTTGGGACGAGGCAGAGCCGTAGTTGCCAAGCGCTGCGTCGCGTTACCTTGTGCCAAGAGTTTGCGTTCCCAAGCGAGCGCATGGCGGACGATCAGGGAAAGATCATCCCATTGAGGCCGCCAGCCTAGCAGATTGCGCATCCGTTCCACCGACGCCACGATCTCCGCCGGATCGCCAGGCCGGCGGGCGGCAAGTTCAACGGGAAAATCGTTTCCGGATTCGCGCCGCATGGCCTCGATCACCTGCAAGACCGAAAAGCCGCGGCCGTAGCCGCAATTTAGCGTCAGGGATTCTCCACCACCGCGCAGGTATGAAAGCGCGCGATAATGGGCGTTTACGAGGTCGCTCACGTGGATATAGTCGCGAATGCAGGTCCCGTCAGGCGTGGGGTAATCGGTGCCGAAAACCTGCATCTTCTCTCGCAGACCCACGGCGGTTTCCGCTGCAACCTTGATAAGGTGCGTTGCCTTTCGCGTTGCCTGTCCAGTGCGCAGAGCAGGATCGGCGCCTGCTACGTTGAAATACCTCAAGATCACGTAGCGTAGGCCATGAGCGCGTGCAGCATCACGCAGCATTGTTTCGGCCATGAATTTGGATGAGCCGTAAGGTGATACAGGCGCAACGGGGGTCTCTTCCGTGACAGGATTTGACGGTGGATTCCCGTACACTGCAGCCGTCGACGAGAGAATGAAACGCCGCACTCCACTCCTGATTGCGATCTCGAACAGGTTTCGAGAATTCGCGGTGTTGTTGCGATAATATCGAAGCGGTTCGGCAACCGACTCCGGAACAACGGCAGAAGCCGCAAAATGAATGATCTCCGAAATCCTATACTTCGCGATCAGCCGCGCAACTCGCCGCTGATCCCCGATATCCTCAACGAAAACCGAAACTCCCGATGGTATTGCCCATTCGAAGCCCGACGAAAAATCATCGATCACGACGGGCTGTTCGCCACGATCAGCGAGTTCGTACACCATGTGGCTCCCGATGTATCCGGCACCTCCGGTGATAAGGATCGCCATTGCTGTCCCCTTTAGGCGACCTGATTTGAACTTCGGAACAAAGTTCCTTTCAGGCGTGTTATGCCCATTCCAAGGACAACACTTGAGGTGCGCTGGGGGTTCGTTCCCGATTAAGCGATTTAGCTGGGTGTCGCCTGATATGATGCAGGCGGCGGTATCGGCCGGTGGATGGTAGAAGCGTCCGCCTCTCGATTCGCCGCTTGAAACTCTTCGTGCCGCCGCTCAATCGCATTGGTGGTAGTAGCGATGTGGCGATTCCGCCACGCGAATTCCCACCACATTTCCAGGCAGCACCAGTGCGTTGTCATGCAACCAGTTAAGGGCAATGCATGGCGCTTGAACAGGTGGATGGCGACGGCTCTGGGTTTGTGAGGCCGAAAGTCGGCCTCGCATTTGCTGCTCGCCATGCCGAGACGTTGCTCGTGCTCCTTGTGCTGAGCGTGGCCTTGGTCATCGGGCTTGTGACCGCCGCGGACTACGGGGTGTCGACTGACGAATTCAATACGGACGATTACGGCCCAAAGGCGCTTGCCTGGTACGCGAGCGCTTTTACCGACCGGTCTCAGTTCGAGACGGTCGAAGAGTATCTTTGGATGTATGGACCGTGGTTTCAGATGCTCGTCGCGGCCGTGCAGTCGCTTGAGCTCGCGAACCCGATCACGGTCCGGCACGCCATCACCTTCCTGTTCGGCCTCGCTGGGCTCGCCGCGGTCGTGCCGATAGCACGGCTCACGGTCGGGTACTGGGCTGGGTTGACGGCGCTCGCCCTGTGCCTGCTGACCGGCTACTTGTACGGCAACCTGTTCTTTGCCCCGATCGACGTGCCATTCCTGTTCGCCATGAGCTGGTCGACGCTCGCGATCGTCCTGATGGTGCGGCAGGAGGTGCCGAGCTGGCGTCTGACCCTTGCGACGGGCCTTGCCACTGGCCTCGCCATTGCGACGCGCACCGGCGGGGTGATCACGCACGCCTACCTCGTCGGCGGCATGAGCCTGTGCGCGCTCGAGGCGCTGCTGCGCCATGGCCGCGCGGGCTACGGCCAATTGCGCCAGATCGCCGTGCATACGCTGGTCGCCATCCTCGTCGCCTGGCTGACGGCGATTGCGCTCTGGCCGTGGTTGCAGACTGGAAATCCGCTCATGCGATTCTTCGAGGCCTATCGCCACTTTGCTCCGCTCGACACCTCGTTCGAATTCCCGAACTGGGGCCGGCCCACGTTCACCGACAAGCTGCCCCCCTGGTACATTCCCGGACAGCTCGTGGCGCGTTTGCCCGAGGGCTTTTTGGCGTTGCTGTTGCTCGGCATCGCGGTCTGGATCGGTGCTGCAGCGTCGTGGACGCGCGCCGCCCTCGGCGCCCTGCGTCGGTCCGGCGTCGTAGGACTGCGACCAGTCGCCGCCGAGCTCGCAGGATCGCGCGCGGTGCTGGTCGTCAGTGTGGCGGCGTTCGGGCCCATCGGGGTGCTCATCCTGCAGGGCTCAACGCTCTATGACGGTGTCCGCCACGTATTGTTCGTGATTCCAATGCTCGCCATCGTGGCCGCGCGCGGGTTGACGAGCCTCTTGCCCTTCTTGCGACGCTTCCCGATGGTGCCCGCGGCCCTCGCGGTCGCGCACACGGCCGTCATCGTGGTGACACTCGTCATCCTGCATCCGCTCGAATATATCGCGATGAACAGCCTGGCAGGCGGCGTCGCCGGCGCTTACGGCCGATTCGACCTCGACTATTGGAGCATGGCGGCTCCCGAGGCGCTGCGCCGCCTCGAGAGTCGAATTGACGCCGAAGGCCGGTTCGCGGGAGATCCACCGCGCGTGCTGGTCTGCCTGGGCTGGCGCGAACAACTGGCCGGCGTGATGTTCCGTCGCAACTGGATTGCCGAAACCGATCTGCAAAAGGCCGACTACCTGATCACCACCGAGCGTTGGCCGTGTGCCAATGGCACGTCGGCCGTACTGGTTGATGAGGTCACGCGATTTGGCCGCCCGTTCGCCCAGATCTACGCCAATCGTCGCGGGCTCGGCGAGTGACGCCGACTTCGGGCGCGACTTGACAAGGGCATCTACTTCTTCGGCATCTACTTCTTCGCCTGCAATTCGATCGGGGGCGCCTCGGCCTTTCGGCCCAACATGACCGGACGACGTTTTCGCGGCTGGCCTGCCTCGCGCCGGCTCTCCTTGGCGCGATCGATCGCGACGGCGCGCGCCAGCCGCGTGATCATATCGAGCTGAAGCCGCAACTTGAGATGCAAGTTGAGCATGATGAGCAGGCTGATCACGACCCAGGTGTAGACGATGAGGTCGGAGCCGCGGCCGATTCCCACGAAGGCTGCAAGCGTGGTGGCATGCTCCGGCACCCAAACGAAGTAGAGGCCGGCGATCGCAGCGCTGCTCGCGAGCGGGCCGATGATCGGCACCGTCCGATGCTCCAACCAGGCGTAGACCAGAACCAACGCCAGAAATGCCGTCAACAATAGCTGCGCGATCATCGGTAGAGCCTCCGCGCAAACAGATCGATCAGGATGGCCAGCGCATCGGTGATGCGTTGACCCTTGGCCAGCGAATAGGCGCTGTACTCGATGTTCACCGGCACCTCGACAAAGCGCAGGCCGCTCTGCGCGATCTGGTGCAGGATCTCGGATGCGTGCGCCATTCGGTTCTGTCGCAAGGAGATCGCGCGGGCGCCGCGCGCGGTCATCGCCCGTAAGCCATTGTGGGTATCGGTGACCGGCAGTCCGGTGCTCGCGCGCGTGAACCAAAGCGCAGCGCTGAGCAGGATGCGGCGCGACACCGGCAGATTTGCCGTCGCGCCGGTGAGAAAGCGGCTGCCGAGCGCGAAATCGATGCCGGGCTGCTCGATCGCCGCGAGCAGCGCCGCGATGGCCAGGGGGGAATGCTGGCCGTCGGCGTCGAACGTGACGAGCGCATCCGCACGCCGCTTGAGGGCGTAGTCGATGCCGGTCTGCAGCGCGGCGCCCTGTCCGAGGTTGACCGGATGCCGGACGACGACCGCGCCTGCGAGCAATGCAACGTCGCCGGTCCGGTCACTGGAGCCGTCATCGACCACGACGACCGTGTATCCGGCGCGGCGAATGCCGGACACGACGCTGCCGACCATCGGCGCTTCATTGTACGCCGCGACAACGATCCAGGGATTGCGAATCCGGCCGGTCATGTCTGATCAACCCACAACAGGAACAAGCGGCAACCAGAACAAACCACAACAAGGCCGCAGGCGATCACCGCGACTCCAACCAGGAGACGCGCCGGCAACAATGCGATCCGGCCGACGTTGAGGCGCTCCATCATGGGGGGCTCGTATCCGGACATGTTGGCGCCTTGCTCAAGACCACGCGCATCGCGTCAAACAGGTTCACCGGAATGGCGAACCGGTTGCCGGTCGGGCTGGCCGCGATCTTGCGACCGAGCATGCGACCGACCTGGAAGGCGATCAGCGAGAACGGCACGAATTTCCAGGGGTAATCGGAACTCTCGACGCGAAAGCCGACCGATTGGGCCAGAGACGCGATGCTGGCGCGATTGAAGAACCAAAGGTGCTGCGGAGGCGTCATCAGGCGCCAGTGCGCGCCGGTCGACCGCGCCGCCAAGGAGCCGAAGTCTCCGGTCGTCAGCACGATGATTCCGTCCGGCCGGAGATGGTCCGCGAGCAACGCGAGGGCTTTCTGCGGGTCGGGCAGATGCTCGATGACGTCGAGAAGGACGATAACATCCAGGGTGCCAAGCGGCTTGAGAGTAGCTTCGCTCAGCAGGCCGCAGATGACGTTCAAGCCGAGATCGCCAGCATGGGCAGCAGCCTGGCCCGCCGGCTCGATGCCGCTCACCTCAAATCCCGCGCGGCGGGCTTCATCGAGAAAAAAGCCGTAGGCGCAACCGATCTCGAGCAGGGAGCCCTGGGGCTTGCGGTGCTGGATGAACTCGACGGTGCGGGCGAACTCGCGCCGTAGCACGGGTTCGGCGCCGCGATAATCGGCGTAGCCGTCGGACTGACGGCCGGAAAAGTAGCCGTCGTCATAATAGGCGAGGGGATCGAAGCTCGATGCCTCGGTGCGTCCCAGTCCACAGTCCCGACATTGAAAGATGTCGCAACCGTTCTTGATGTAAAGAAACCGATGTGGCGTCGCCCGACTGCACGCGGGACACTTAAGCGTAAACGCAGCGCGGTCGTTTCGCATCAGCACATGCGTCCCCAACGGCGTTTCTCCAGTGCAAAAAAACGCCTCCGATGCCGAACTGTTCCGCTTGGCGAACGGCCACGGGGTCGCAGCTTGCTTTGCTGTGTCCGGGCTTCGAATATTTGAGCCCTTTCGGCGTCCAACCGTGACCCTGGTCAGAGTCTTATTTCGTCTTATTTCGACAATGCCTCAGATGGTTAGGTACAACGCGGAGGGAGCAAGCAACCTTGGACGCCGATTGGGGGCAGGGCGCGACGATTCACACGTGGCATCGTATAATGCGGCGCGGATGCCGCGCACGAGCCGTTGAGCACGCGCGAATGCGGAGCGCTGCCGCAGTCCTGTTCAGGATGGCCGCTCTGTTGACCATTCGACAGATATTGCCAGATTGTCCCGCCTATATTGGAGCGTAAGACGGGTACCCGCTACCCTGTCTGGCTATTTGAAAGTGGGGGAAGACTTTGTATGGCCTGACCCCGCGCTGGGACCATTTTTATTCACCAGACAGCTCTTATGACGGACTACGCGGTCAGGATCGTTTTCTTCAGTGCATTGAGACTGAGCCTCTCTCCCATATCTCTGAAGTTTCCTCGCGAGCAATAATTCAAAAGATGCAGTCAGTTCTCCGCGAAAAACTGCTCGCCAAAAGGGCAGCGCTAGAAGATCGATTTCATCAGCTCAACCAGCCGCGGAGCGATTTAGCAAGCGCGAAGCCCGCTCACGGGTGAAGCCGTCGATCTAACTAAACCGCCAATCGAGATTCGGTGTACNAAGCGGTGTCGCCCNGCGAAGGTAGGGGACGCCTTTGTGCCGTTGACGCTTGCAGCGCCTCTGCAATACGGACCGTCTCTCTGAGCTTTTGAAGTTCGGCCATGCGGTGGGAAAGATCGAGGTCTATCTGCGAGAGACGCTGGTCCGATGAAATAAACTGATTCATCTTTTAATCCTCTCACCAACGCACCACTCAGAACCTTGCAGGTTATTCCCCTGGACGCGTGAAGGTCTGCCCGCTTTGTTACACATGGCTGGACAAATATGAGCGAAGCAAGTTGGCGGCTCGAATTGGCTGGACGCCCAAATAAACGCGGTTCCGAAGCGTCATATAATATGATTAAACGGCTCCCTTTTCATAGTTGCCGCCCCGTAAATGGCGGAATTAATATTTTTCATTCTGAAAAGGAGAGCGCGCGCGATGGACGATCGCGACCAAAGTGAGATCGAAGACCGGCGCAAGTTCCTAATCTCAGCTGGTCGTTTGCAGCCGTGAAGCCCCGCAATTACGCTGCTGCTTTCAACTTCTCTGACCTCGGATGCAATCGCGCATTCGGGTGGCGGGCCAAGGGGCAACAACGGCTACGAACGGCAAAGACGAAAAGTATCGGTGATCCAGGGCTCTATCCTGAGGGCAACTGGAACTCCTAGGCACCCCGAGGCCTCGTTCTTTTTCGCCGCGTGCTTGTGCGCGTGAACAACTTCCGATTTCCCAGTTCTACCTTTGGGACGAAGGCGGGTGCCGATGCGCGCTTACCACTGTGACTTGAGAGAGGGCGACGATCTCGCCCCGACGAAGGACTGGAACTTCTTAACAGTGAGCGGGTGCAGGAAGAGGCCGCCCGCTACTAGCCGACATGGCACGGGACGCGATCAGAAAGAACGACGCCGGGGCGGGGCACCAAATGGCAATCGAAGTCCGTGACGACGACGGTTCTGCAGGTGAAGTTGCCGATTGTGGAGTGTGGCCGAGGACGAGCAACAGGCGACCATGTGTCGGATCCGCCTTGCTCCGAGCGGTCACCGTGGTAGACCAATAACTTTCCGAATAGGCAGCCGATTGGTCTATGAACTCCGAAGATGTTGCTCGATCAGTTCGCGAGCGGCCTCGAACACGTCTGGCGAGGAAGTCATGGTCTGGTTAGTCTCAAGCATCAAAAGTGCCTGCTCGTAGATCTCATGGCCTTCCTCGGCGGTAATGAGATTATTGCGGACCATCGACTGAAGCATTGCCGCTTGCATGGCGCCGGCCATTAGGCTTGACGCTATGGCCAACTCGAGCGCAGAGAGCTCCTTCATCAAACGCCCCTGTGCAAAGTCAAACAAGTTGACACGTGGTAGAAACTTGGGAGGCAACCGAGTGGTTCCTAGGCGATCGTTTGGCGCCTTCCACCCGAGCGTACAAGCAAGCGGCGGAACTAGTTTTCATTGTCCTCCCTCATCTTCACCGCTCCGTTGACTATTGCCAGATTTTCCCGCCCATTTGGGTGCCAGACGGGTACCCACTACGCTGTCTGGCTGACTGGAATGGGAATACCCCGATGGCCCCGGCGCGATCCCCGCGCCAGGGCCTTTTTTCTTCACGTTTGCCAGCTTAGGGCGCGCGGTCAGGTTCTCGAACTGTAGATCCTAATTTAATACTTTCTGCGCGTTGCGACTGAGCCTCTCTCCCATATCTCTAAAGTTTCGATATCGTGAGCAACAATCAATTGCTTTCGTGATCGCGGAGACGCGTCATGCCTCGTGAGTGGGAGTCAATGTCGATTGAAGAACTGTTCGAGCTTCACCAACTGATGCAGTCAGTTCTTCGTGAAAAGCTGATCGCCAGGAAGACGCTGCTGGAAGATCGAATACGTCAGCTCAACCAGCCGTCCGATAGTGACGGCGGGAGGGATCGCCGGCCTTAATCGGCAACATAGTCGTCGATCTTTCGCGATACGCTCGCTCCGCGCGCAGGGCTGCCTCTTTTTGTCGAACCAGCTCCCGCAGAGTCGCGAGCTCAGCAAACCTTCGGATTAGCTCAGTGTTATCTTTGTCCAATTGATACAGGTAGTAGCTCGGAATCTGGACTTTAGCCCTCATCAGCCCCTCCTACGCGCACCCTGCACCCAGTGGTCGAAGGATACGACTCTCGCGATGATAAGTTCCTAAGTCGTTGCCTATTTCTCCTGAGTGGACAGGGCTGCTTGCGGAACCTGCGGCCGATGCGATATCGGCGGCCGATACTCGCTACCTAACGATACTTGTCAGGCTTGCCGTTTGGGCTGCCGTCGCCGTTGCCGTAGCCGTTGTTGCCTTTCGGCTCCCATGGAAGTTCGCGCCAGAATGCGCGACCGCATCAGAGGTGAGAGATGTCGATAGCAGCAGCGTTATTGCTGGGGGTGTTACGGCTGCAAGCCTGCCAGTTGAAATCAGAAATTTCCGGCGGTCTTCGGTCTCTTGTTGCTCGCGGTGATCCATGACTGCCTCCGAGCCGGTAATTTAGACGAGAGTTATCCTGATTTAATTTGAGATGATAATTATATTTGCTTCAAATTACTGTCTGCCCGTTAGGGACGCACTTAGAGGAAATTGTACACCCCGGCGTCATCGAAGAGCGGCCTGATGTCGGCGCGCGCTTGTTTGGGAGCACTGCAGCATTGCATTGCACACGTAATTGTTCCCGGAAGTCACACCAAGCGGGGAACTCTTCGCGCAGAAAAGGCTTGGTGTTGGCAACCCCCGGTCAAACTGAAGGTTCAAATTAGTTTGCTGATGTTAGTTGGTGAGTGGAAATTTGGGAAAGATCCATGACCACTTTGCAAGCGATAGCATTTGGAGCCATGCTCGCGTGGACGCCATCGCTCATTATCCTGGCAATTTCGCTATGGGACGTTCACGAGCTTGAGGGGATGGAATAGTCGGCCTGTTTGCCGAATTCGGTACGGTCCAATCTCGTACGTCAATCTCTATGAATTCGCTGTCGTTCAATACGATTTAGCGCGCCATGCGCGCACGTCTGTACGGCCCCGACAAAGGGCAGGCCCCGACAGCGTGAACCGGCGGGCCGAAAAATAACTTTCGACGGAATGCGCTCGATGGGCGTTCACGCTGTCTCAGCGATCTGCACGAGATCAAGCATGGGACTCGTCAGGCAACGTGTACTGTTATCCGGGATTAAATGGCAATTAAATGTTATTTGACTCTGCCGAGTTTTCAATGATGGTGGTGGCGCAGGTCTCACTTTTCTCACGACAAAAGGAGGCTTTCTATGGCCCATTTGGAGAATGAGGCCGAAGCCGATCGGCGGAAATTCCTAGCAGCCTGCGGAAAATTCGCAGCAATCACCCCGCCGGCGATTACGCTATTGTTGTCGACAACCTTGACCTCAGGCGCGATCTCGGCGTCTGGTGCCAGGGGAAACAACGGCGTCGGCAACGGCATTGATCCGCAGCCCCCGGGAAATCCGCCAATCAACGATGGTCCGGGAACAGGCCCAGGAAACCCAGGCAACAGGCCTTAGTTGATACATGGAACCTCAGCCGCGGGGGCGAGGCGGAGCGTTCTACTGCCCCGAAGGCTGCCGCGACTAACTCGCCAAAGTTCGCGATGCCTGCCTGATGGGCTTGGAGGGCATGGTGTCAAAACGACCGAGGATTAGACATGGGCCAATTTATTTCATCGGAGCAGCGTCTCTCGCAGATAGACCTCGATCTTTCCCACCGCATGGCCGAACTTCAAAAGCTCAGAGAGACGGTCCGTATTGCAGAGGCGCTGCAAGCGTCAACGGCACAAAGGCGTCCCCTACCTTCGCCGGGCGACACCGCTTCGTACACCGAATCTCGATTGGCGGTTTAGTTAGATCGACGGCTTCACCCGTGAGCGGGCTTCGCGCTTGCTAAATCGCTCCGCGGCTGGTTGAGCTGATGAAATCGATCTTCTAGCACTGCCCTTTTTGCGAGCAGTGACACCTCCCTGAGGCAAAGGGATGACCCTCCTTTTCATGCGGTCTCCGAGGTGATCGAACTGCTTAGGGAGCTCTCCCACCTCAGCACCGCGCGCGAGTTGGCTTGAACTGGCATTATCGCGCGGCCTTGCACTTAAAGACGTTTCCCTGAGACTGTCGGCCCGGACGGAGCGGAGCGCAGAGCCGACTTGATTTGATGTCTCCGGGAAATCGAAAACTGGAGTTGCTTTTCGGAATATTTTTGGCCTCGGCGCTCGCGCTGGGGCCACTTTTATTCTCGGCCGGCTCGCGCTGCGGGCCAAGCCGCGCCCGGTTCGCGCTCCTGCATACAGGGTCGGCTGTTTTCGTACCTGTCACACCCAGTCAGTTCAGCGCGAAACGCACTTCATGGATTGTCGGCTCAGGCTCTTGCATCTGCCGGCGCAATCACGCGCTGGACGGGAGATGCCAATGTCATGCGAACAACTGCAATGCTGCGCTACTTCTCATCACGTCGCAGAAAGGAAGGTAGACGGCATTAGCGCACTGACCACGGCCATGCTAATGGCGATTGCTGTTTTTGGGCTTGTGGCCGGGCCGCGGTTGGCGATGGCTTTTGCGCCTGGGCGACATTGGCCGACTGCCGCGGACGCGGCAGTGGTATCTCGGGCATTACCTTTGGCTGTTCGGGGCTCACCTTTGGCTCTGCAGGCATCACTGTTGGCTCAGAAGCGTTGGCGATGACGCGGGCGAGTTGTTCCTGGCTTGCGTTGAGCCGCTCGGTGAGCGTTTGGCTTTCGCGCGCCATCTGGATCTGGGTCGCTTTGACCTGCTCGATGATACTGTTGTTGCGTGCCATTTCTTGTTGGCTCGCCTTGAGTTGGCTCGCGACATTTTCATTGTCGCGGACCAATTGTTCTTGCCTCACACTGAGCTGTTCTACCGCTTGCCTCAAGGCAGCGAGATCGTGCGTCATCGGTTGGAGTTGCTGCGCCAAGTCGGAAGACATCGCGACGGCATTTGGCGCTGCGTCTTTGACGGCTCCCGGCGGGGCCTCTGACAGAGGTGCTGGGTCCGAGGGGGCCATCATCGCTGTATGAGCGGAGGACGACAACCACCAAGTAGCGCCACCAACGGATGCTGTCACGAGAGAGCAGACGAAAACCACATAGTGCCAACCCGCTGATCGATGAATCGTTGCCCGCGGGACGCGAGACGTCTTCATAGTGGTCGGCGGGGCCGAAGGATGCACTCCGGCTTCGATTAGCAAGTTCGAAAGACAGCTCTCGATCTGCCCTTCCACGAACTTGTTGTCCCGCGTGGAAACCATTTTGGTGCTCCGTGTCAAATGCAATGGCACCCGCCACCGCGCATCTGCGCTACGACGAACTAACATTTCGACGGGACGGTCTTGAGCCTACGAAGCTTCCAAGGGATGAGCTTTTAACTGCGCGTCACGTCGTCTTTCTCTAATTCACCCGGAACTGTACCGGCGTTATTAACGCAACCGGGAAGGCGGAACTATGTTCACGGCCGGAGAACTACGGAAGGAACCATGACCCTTCAAACGCAGTTCCGACGCCAGCGAAAGGCCTCCCCGGTCAACAGGATGGTGATCAGGCGCAGCCTTTGCTCCCCTTGATCATGGGAGCCTCATCTGCATCGACTATGCCAGTGGGGGCGCTCTGCCGCTGCGCGAAGGATATCGAGACCGGCGTAGCGCGAGTAGCAGAGGCCGCTGGCAAAGCGCTTGACCGGAGATTGATGTGCGCGCCCGTGAGGGCACCAGCTGGAGGTGGCTCAAAGTCACGCGAAGAGCAAAATGACGGCCGCAATTGTGGTGTCCCGCTCGGGCGTCAGAATAACGCACCGCTTGCCAAGGCCCTTTTCGCGCCATCAATCGTTGCGCCAATTGCCCAACGCTGAGCCAGATTGTCAGGTGTTCTGAATGCAGATGTCACCCGTGAGGTTTTTGTTAGCAATTCTTGTCCTGACCGCGACGTATTTGTTTGGAGCCTATAGTGCGCGCCAGCAATTATTTCCGTTTCCGTTTTTGCAGGCGCTGAAGTCTGGCGTCGCGGGCAGGACGGCTCCTGAAGACCTCCACACGTTTGATCAAACGGGACGGCTCGTTTCGGGCGATCAGAAGAAAGCTGTCACCTGCCCGGAGCAGACGAACCGTACAGCCGTTCTGCTGCTGATCGGGCAGTCCAACGCTGGAAATCACGGGGGGCAACGGTTCCGCTCGGAACACGGAGAGAAGGTTGTGAATTTTTTCGATGGACGATGTTATGTCGCCGCGTCGCCCCTGCTGGGATCCGATGGCATCGGCGGTGAGTATTGGACCCAGATCGGCAATCTTCTGCTGGAACGCGGATCGTTCGACCAAGTCGTACTGGCTCCCGTGTCCATAAGCGGCTCTGAGGTCTCCCGTTGGGGGCCGGGCGGCGATTTGAACGCAATCATGACCGACACCGCGAGCCGTCTGCAGCGGCAAGGACATCTTGTGACGCACGTACTCTGGGTGCAAGGTGAGATCGACTACGTGAAGGGAACGAGCGAGAAGGACTACCGCGACCGCTTCTTGTCGCTGGTTAACTCGTTGAGATCTCATAACGTGGCGGCGCCGGTATACATTGGCATCGCGACCAAGTGCTTGGGAGTAACAAATGGAGGAACGCTCCCACTCTCCCGACAACGCCGTCGCGCGCGCTCAACTGGCGCTCCCTGACCCCGGTGCCAACCTGAGAAGCGGAGTTAATTCAGACGCCCTGCTTGACGATTTGGATCGATACGACGATTGCCATTTCGGCTCATCGGGAGAACAGAAGGTCGCCAAAGCCTGGGCAGACTTGCTCTCAAACGTGCCGTGAAGGTCGAGCGTAGACTGGAGATGCTCGATCAGCCGCTGAGCGATGTCGGGCCGACGAAGTCTTGCAGGCGCTGGTCCGCTTACTTAGACGCTCAGCTCATCGCCGACGGGCTGCGCCACGGTCGCAGCATGGACCGGCTCTTGGCCGCGCTCTGCGGCCTGCGCTGATCGCACCATCTCTCTAAGTTTCTGAATTTCAGCCATTTGGTCGTGAAGGTCGATCGAGATTTGCAGAAGGCGATGCGTCCGGGCTTCAAGCGACTGTTCCATGTTGCACCTCTACGCCCCTTACCAGCCCTGCTATGCTACTCTCTCGGTTGCGCCCGTCTGCATCGTAGGGCGCTAAAGGCCCGGCGTACGAGGTTCGAACGACATACGCCGGGGCCTCCGTTACAGCTTGTGGTCAGGCTGTGCTCGTGAATCCCGGGATGGGATTGCTGGCGTCATCGCAGAGAGCGTTTCCATGGCCGACAGCTCTTCGGTGAGCCGTTTGGCGACAAATTCGCGTTCGAAGTCCGTCAGGCTGGTTTCTAGCAATTGGCGATAGCGCTGAATGTTGCCGCGATGCGTTCTAAGCCGAGCGCAATTCTCATCAATCATATTGTACTCCTAATAATCGGTCGAAAATCAATGATTGGAAATCTGAGGTCTCCTGTACTCACACTCCGGGAGCAAGCATAAACCGTGCCGCCTACCTAGTGTAAGGATCCAAGGCTATGGATTCGTGACAGTGAAACGACGCGGCGCGCCGGAATGTTATCCCGGTAATAAATACTGACGAGCGGCCGGAACAATCCCGGAATTTCAGGGGCGTGAAATTCCCAAATAGTCATTTTCCGCGAACTTCCGGATGAATTTTTTGTCTTTGAAATCAAGGGCAACGGCATTCTTCAGCCCAGAGCAATTCCTTCTTTATAGGGGGAAATTTCAAGCCTGCGAAATCCAGTCTTTCATTGCTCGCAAGTCCAAAGACTGGGTCCCAAAACGGGTGGCTTGCTCCTGAATAAAAGTTTTAGGGCGGGTACTCCCGGATCGCGACGCGCGCCAGCTTGGGCCGCCTGAGCCGCCGCAGACCAGTCGTTTCTTAGCGGGGAAATATCGGCGCGGTCGTCTCCGACAAGAGTTCTGCAACCAACCGCGCGCGAAATGGGCAGCAACGCCTGCGCATCTTTGCTGGGGCCGTCATTCCAATGCGCCAGGGGGCTATTCTTGGCGCTCACACCAAACGCGGCTAGCTGCCTCCCGTTCCCAGGCGCGCGCCGGTTCACGCTGGCGGACTTCCTTCCTGGACTTTCGACGACGGACCGCAGCCCGCTACATGCGCTTGCCTGACTAACTCGCGCAATAAATCCAAATCGCGGAGATCAGTCAGAAGATTTGCGGACAGGGTGGAGTAGGCGTCAATACGCGGCTGAAGAGAAGGCATTTAAAAAAACCCTCACTAACTAATACTAATACCTCATTGTGAAGAGGGACGACGGCAGCTTCAACAGGATTCGTCTAATTTGAGAGCCACACCCGGAGTCTTACGGGACGATTTCAATTTGCGGGCTGAGCCTCTAGCGAAAGAGGCCTGCGCCCGTTGTCGTCTTGAAAGGGGGCAACGAAGGCGCCTGATCCGACTCCTGATCGCCCGCTACAAGCTCAGGTTTGAGCGTGGCGGCTGAGACGACACCAACGCCACCCTTCGTTAACTTCGGGCCCGTAAGCTCAAAGCAATCGCGGAGGTCATCACTCGCGAGAGTAATGCGTAGAGCCGTCGCTGTCTCAACCCAGCGGCGGCTTTTGCGTGCAAAGGGTACCTCCGCGGGCCCTTCCTTTCGCCCGGTTTCTGTCACCATCATTCCGTGTTTCGAATCGATGGGGAGAATTGACGTGGCGACAGGGACAGTGAAGTGGTTCAACGCGACAAAGGGCTATGGATTTATTCAGCCCGACGCTGGCGGCAAGGACGTGTTCGTCCATATCTCGGCCGTCGAGAGAGCAGGTCTGGGCAGTCTGAACGAGGGCGCGAAGGTGAGCTACGAAGTCGTAGCGAACCGAGGTAAGGAGTCTGCCGAAAACCTCAGAGTGGGCTGATAGTCGCAGTCATCCGGCGGTCCACGCTGCCCTTTGTCAGCGGCCGTACAGACCGCGCCCCGATGGCCGGCTATTCTGCACGGCCCCTGGCTGCATGTCCCCAGAGCTTAGCCGGGGGTAATCTCCAAGGTCGGCGGCCCCGGTGCGTTGCGTATTGCCGGGGCCGCTTCATTCCACGAGCCGTATGGTCCGGCGCCGCTTCATGCGATCGAGAGCCTGGACAACTTCGTCTCGATCGAGCACGGCTATTAACCGGTGCACCGTTGTCGTGGCGTCGCGCGGGCCGGGTGCGATGTATTCCCCGAGGATGCGCCTGGCATCCTCCATAGCCCGCAGGACGATGTCCTGATCGGGGGTGTTCATGGTACGCGCCTTACTGAGCGCGACTCAAATTCAGAAAAATGGACTTCGTTCCTACTGGTTGCGCGAACAACTTCCGAGTTTCATGGTTCTACCCTCGGTGCGAAGGTCGGTGACGATGCGGCGGTACTACTTTGACTTGAGAGAGGGGGACGATCTCTCTCCTGACGAGGAAGGGCTGGAACTTCCCAGCATTGAGCGAGTGCAAGAAGAGGCCGCCCGCTCACTGGCCGACATGGCGCGGGACGCGGTCAGAAAGAACCGCGACGGGCCGGGGCACCAGATAGCAATCGAAGTCCGTGACAACCACGGCCCGGTTCTACAGGTGAAGTTCACCTTTGAGATTGATCGGCACAGGGACTGAGACCGGGATTTAAGAGTGGCGATCGCAAGCGGCCGAGCGCATAATGAGCGCATGGCTGAATCACATCATAGGTCGTGCAAGTGCGGCGCGGTTTATAACCGCACCGAATCCATGGCCTCGGGCAGACAGGTCAGCAGCTTTGAATGCTCGGTTTGCGGGGCCACGATGGAAAGCTGGAACACCGCTTGGGTTCCGGCCTTCCGCTTGGTTGTCGGGCCAGTGATACTTCCTCAGCAGTAGGGCCGCCTCTGGCGGCCTCTTTTCATTCGAGCACTTCATACTCAAAGGCGACGCCCTCAGGGTCGTTCTCCTCGAACCATTTTCCGCGGCATCCACATTGGCGAACACCTTGATGTGCTCAGGGTCGCCGACCTGCTTGCTGGTGTTGATGTAGACAAAAACGGTCATTAGCGTTTCTTGAGCTTCCGTTTCCCCCAACGGAGGTCTTTGCGCTCAAGCTTGTATATCCGCTCGACAAATCGGATCGTCAACCTCTCTCGACCAACTCAACCACCCTCATACTTCGCGCTGAGCAGTTTTCGTACGCGCCAAGTAACAAGAGCGAAGATTGCGACAGTTGCCAAAATCGGCAAAAGGGCAAGCCCGAGTGGCTTATCCCCAACCAGTGACGCTCGCCCCGTCGCTCCGAGAAAGGTGAATATGAACACTTGGGGAGCGTTGAAGATCAGGGTGACCAGCATGAAAGTGATGAGCTTGATTCTTGTAAGACCAAAGAGATAGTTCTGCAGTGCCCCCGGAACGGGAGCGCCTAGTCGCATGAGCGCGATGATGCGCCAGCCCTCCTTATCAACGGCTTCGGCAATGGCGTCGAGGTTTGGCCGCTATTTGAGCTTTCGCCGAAACCAATCAGCGGCGATGTGTCTGGATAACAGAAATGCCAGCGCCCCTCCCGCAACGCCAGCCACAAGGATGATAGGCGCCGCGCCAATACCAAAGGAGGCGCCGGCTGCGACGATGAGGATCGTACGAGGAAAGACTACCAGCGCTGCAAGCACGAAAAACAGCCCAAGGGCAGCGCCCGACGTCGCGGAAAGGTCTCCCCATCGTTGGAAGGCATCGATGATGTGGTCTGTCATCTCAAATTGCGTGCGGCCAGCTCAACTAAGGCCCATTGCCATAATTAGTGACTTTAGTCCAATCGGCCGCGGATCGACCCAGCCAATGGAGCCGAGCACCTGGCTCTCTCGCGTGCGACGCTGGCGGGCCCCTTTTCATACGAACCCGCTCAGCGATCTATCTTTAGCAATCAAAGAGCGGTCGTCCCTAAGGCGCTAAATACTATCCAGACCTTTTGCAATCTCTCGCCCGATCTCTCTTATCGAACCGTCTTCTGCAGCCTCAGTTTGAAGGCCCGTAAGGCCTTATCAACCGTAGCTGGCGCCATGCCGATAGCATTTAGGTGTTCTACGATTTCTCGTTCTTCGCTTTGACAAGCTTCGAATGCCAGCTCGATCGCTTCAGAGGTGCCGCCCGTAGGCCTTAATTTTTCATCTTGCGAACGAACTGCGCGGTAGACACAACCTTCGTAGTTTTTTCTCAGTTGCGGCAGTAGGTCGTCCGCTTTGCTACCGACGTTGCCGATAAGCGCGAAAAGCAGGACCAACACCGCAAAGCGCTGCATCGACTGCCGCATCACTTCTTCGCCTTGAGCCCCAGATCGACCAGCCGGCAGATGGCTTCGTTCATTTTGCGCGATCCTTTCGGACGACCTGAAATTCTTCCGGCCCTTTAAGCAGGCGCTTCTTCCGCGTGGCTTGGTCGTCGGGGGTGGCTGCAGCGTCAGCCATCTTGTCGATCGCCTTGCCGGCCATCTCGCGCGCGCGGAGCCTCTGGCCCTCACTAGCCTGCCGGGCACTTGTTTTGACGGTCAGGCCTAACTCAACCAGCCGGCGGATGGCTTCAGATAGCGTTGGCTTGTCGGGCTGGTTTTCCGCCCATCTCACGACGGATGCGCGCATCACAGGCGAAGCCCGGAAGCCCATTAGGGGGTCGGTACCAGTTGCAGGTCGGCCCGGCTTTTTACGTTTAACGGATATTGACTTCGACATAATTACGTTTAACGTAAAAGCAAGCCGAAGGGAAGCGGCAACTTCCCCTCGGCTCTAACCCGAGCCACACAAGGAGTGGAATCCAAATGACCCGAGCTGATCCGCGTCTTAGCACGCCACCCACAAACACGTCCTTAAACAACACCGCCGGGCCGACCGCCGCCGACACCTCTCGGCGCCGATTCCTGTCTCAAGCCGCGGCAATGACCGCTGGAGCCGCGTCTCTTGCAACGGCACTTTCCGCTGCCGGGATCGTCCGCGGCCGCTGGGCAAGCCCTTGATCCGATCCTCGGGGCCATTGAGGCGCACAAGGCAGCTCATGCCAAAGTGGTCTCGTGGGTCGATCGCTATGGCAAGCTCGAGAGTGAGCTACCGGCGGAAAGGCGTCGCTCCGACATCGACAACATCGTCGAGACCGATGATCCGATATGGATCGAAGCAGAACGAGAGCTTGGCCAAGCCTGGAATGCCGAGACCGATGCCGCGTGGGCGCTTCTCGAAGTGCTCCCCAGTACCAGAGAGGGCTTACAGACGTTGATCGAGCACGCCGTATCCTACGACGGTCAGTGGCCGGATGACTGGCAAGTCGGTTTGCTCGAGAACATCGCCGAGGCGCTTCCTGAACTCTGGCAGGAAGGAGCCGCGGCATGACCAATAGCTCCACCACCACACACAACGCTGACGACGCACTGTTCGAACTTCGTCAGATGAGCATTCTTGGCCTTCGAGCGCTGGACGGCATGGGCGAGGTATTCCGCCGGGACTACGAGGAGGCGAGCGAAGCGCTGTCGTTCTGCCTGCACGACATCCTCATGCGCATAAAGAAACTGGAGGAGCACGCTGCACCCAGCAAGTGAGGCAGTTAATCGCCTACCGGCCCGGCCTCAGCGCCGGGCTTTTTCTTTTAGAGTCGAGCGAATGCTTGGCGGCAACGGCAAGTTCTTTCAAGGCGTTGGCGCAATACGTCCGTCGCCACTAACGCGGGTAGGGGCGGGACCCCATCTCGTTCCGCTCCGGTGCATCGATAATGGCAAACAATCTGGCGATGGTGGACCGGTGAAAATCAGGCGGCTAGGTTCGGGTTTTTAAAGCATTTGGGAGCCTCACGATGTTGCAGGGTTTCCTCTGGTTATTTGACGATCCTGTCGCCGACTTGCTGCTCGTCAGCACATTCATTCTGGTCGCCCTCCAGTTCCGACAACTTAGACTCTTGCAGCGCCGAACAGACGCGCTTGCATCTGAGGTGTACGAGCTCAAGATGCTTGTGAGGACCATCTCGTATGTGCCCGAGGCGGCCGACATGATCCGGATCAGCAGCCGATGCGATTGGAAGAGCCGGCACTGCGGACCTGACTGGTACGCGCCAGGCAGGTTCATGGTTGATTGACCCAGGGCCAGCGACTCGTAAACAGCGCCTGCTGGGCACGAACCTCAAGGGCGGGCCGAGCGCCAATCCGTAGTTCTGCGGTGTGCATAATCTCTTGTTCACCGCCGTATTGCCCATTTCTCATCCACTCATCGACTTTTTTCATGATCGCGAGGGGCGCGGCGACATGTTGAGTGATGAGTGGGAATCCATGACAATCGATGAGCTGTTCGAGCTCCGCGAAATGATGCAGGATGTCCTTAGCGAAAGGCTAAAAGCCCGCAAGGCCGAGATCGAGCGTAAACTACAGATGCTCAATCAGCCGTCGAACGATGTCGGGCAGACGAAGTCTCGCGATCAGTAGTCCGCCTGTTAAGCGAGCAGCTCGATGCCTGGAGGCTGTGCGACCATCTCGGGCTTAATGGACCCTGTTTCTCGGCCACCTGCACGGCATCTCGGAGGGCCCTAAGTTCGGCCATTCTGGTCCGGAGATCGGTCGAAGCCTGAAATAGACGCTCGGAAACCTGATTAATCTGTTCCATTCCTAATACTCCTCTACGCAAATAAGTCGTGCATCCAAATGGTCGTCGACGAGCAATCATCATGCCAAAGCCTTCGCCGGCACCCTATCGCCAGGGACGGAAGCTAGGCCCAGTTTGTTTCAGGAAGTTGTCAACTTGGTACGGCACGTTGTCGTCCGGCGGGAGAGAATTCTGCCGCGACAAGCCCGGCGATTCCGATCGATTAATCGCGGCGAGACATCCTCGCGGGTAGTAATGCGCAGAGCCGTCGCTGTCCTCCAGCGGCGGCTTTTTCGCGCCCGTCTCTTCAGGCTGACTTGCCACTTATCGACGTTCAGCTAACTTCGGTGCAGCGGAGTGTCCCATGAATTGGCGATCTGCGGCAAGGAAGGCAAGCCTATGGATCCTGGGGTCTCTCGGCGTCGGTATATTGGTTGCCAAAGCCATTGAAAAATGGGGAGACCGCATTGGGTATCTCGACGACCCCACAAAGGGTCTCCAGTGGGCGCTCGCCAAAGCTGCTGCAGTCACGGAACACTGGGTCTTCTATCCAGCTTTGACTTTCCTGATCGGATTGGCGATCGGCCTGTGGGCTGATGCGTTATTTCGCAGCCGAAGCGCCGAAAGGGAAGCGGAGCTTGCACTGCTGGGATACGATCTGAGGGAATTTTCAGACTTCATTGTTGAGCGCGCTGGCCAGATTAACCAACGGTGGCCGACGTGCATAAGTGACCGCATGCCGGACCTGCAAGCCTTGCTAAATCGGGCGCATGGCGCTGGGCTACCCGCTCCACCGCCAGAGGTCATGCAGCTAAGCGACGATGGCGAGCACTTTGCCGGTTACCTCCGGGACGTGGGCACGTTTCTGATCAACAATCAGTTTGCGGGAGCGAAGAACGTCGCCATTCATTGGAATGCAGAGATCGAAAGATACGCTGCCAGCCGTCAGGGCGGCGTTTGATGGTCTGATGGACCGACAAAGCGTGGCAAGAGTCGACCCGGTCTGACCGCAAGGTTCCATTACTGCCTGGAACCCCGCGCAAGGTTGGCAATTGAACTTTTATGAAGATGGCCAAAGCAATCCGCCAGCAGGCAGTCACTGCAGAACGCGCGGCGGCGAACGCGGCTGACGAGTTTGTGGCGGATCAAATGAAATCTTTGGCCCAGGCCTTCAGAGCTCAGGCCGAAGTCATGAAGAAGAACAAAAAGAACAAGAAAAAGAAGAAATGAGATTCTCGATAAAGGCGAAGTGCAAGGACGGCGAAATCCTGCATCGGAGGAAGACCCCCGAGGCTGCGCTGAAGAAGGCTCGCGAAATGTCGCAAACTGGGTGTTACGACATCTACATCACCACGCCGGAAGGACGAGACTACCATTCCTCTGAGTTTGCTGACCTACCGCGCACGCCCGTTGCGCGGCGACCCTCGCACCCGTCCCGGATCGGAGGGCGAATCCGCTGAACTGATTGCGACTGCAACTTAGGAAGACGGCTCGGCGTCACCGCCGACCTTTTCCTTGCCCCAGCGCGCTCTCGACTTCGCCCGGCCCGGCATGCGCTTTTACTGGATTGATATTCCCCTTAGCCGCGCCGTTCTCGCCGCGTCAACGACATGAGTAGAATGAATACAATGATGGTCAGTGCCACCACCGCGCGGTCGTGACGATGCCGACATCGCTGGCGAATGCCATTACGAACAGGCCGATAAGCGCGACTGTTCCCAGAAAGATCTGCGCAAGCCGCTTCCCGCCGCCCAATATGACCCAGACCATGTGAGGGCTCGCAAAATTGCGCCGCTGGGCCCATGCTGCAGGACATGCTCGAGACACGTCAAGCGGACCTGCCAAGGGCGGAGGGTCGAGCTTCACACGAAGGGGATCAGGCGTCACTTCCGTTACCCCGCTTGTTACCCAGGGTCGAAATATGAGGTGATCCGGCGCGACAGGATGGAAAAATATCTCAGTATTTTCAATGGTGAGCGCGGAGGGACTCGAACCCTCGACCCCATGATTAAAAGTCACGTGCTCTACCGCCTGAGCTACGCGCTCACTCGCCGCGCTGTGTAGGGGGCGGGCCCCTGCGGGTCAATAGCACAAGCACGGCAAATTCGTGGTCTGCTCGATCCCAATTCTCTTTAGCTAGCTAAAGGTTAGTTCGGAATCTTCAACTACCCGTCGCCAATCGCTCCACGGCGGTTAGTTGACCTCACGGCGAATCTCGGAGGCGACCGGCTGGGACTGGGTGTTGACCGTCGGCAGGGTGACCGGGCGCAGCCCGATCAGTTCCGCCGTCCGCACCGCGCTGTTGCGCCAGAAGGCGAAGGAATTGATGCGGGAGTTTTCCAACACCGCGATCGCAACCGCCGCAAGGAACGGCAGGCTTTGCAGCACCAGCACTCCCGCGAAGATATAGATCTCGCGCACTTCCTTGTAGCCGTTGGTGACGACCAGGACGGCGGCGCCGATCAGCAGCAGCACGCCGATCACAGCCTCCCAGAACGCCTGGAATTCGATCGACATCCGCGACAGCCCGCCCTTGGAGGTGCGGGCGAAGGCGAGATGCTCGGTGATCAAGCCTTGGGCCACCGCGCGCGACACCGTCCATTGCACGCTCATTGCCGCGATCATGGCGCCCAGCATCTGGCCGGCTTTGATATTCACCCGCAGGCGATAGAGCGCCACGAAATGCACCAGCGAGACGACGAAGGAGCCGATGATCGGCAGCGTCAGGATCTTGTCGGGGATGGCGATGTCGGCAAAGGCCACGATCGGCACCCAGATCAGGTTGAGGATCGCGACCACCACGCCCAGGCTTTCGGCGCCGAGCCAGTTCAGCCAGCCCAGCGAAAATTCGCGGCGCTGGTCCGGCGTCAGCCGGCTCGCGCCGGGCAGGAAGCGCCGCCAGTGCTTCTTGACGATCTGGAAGCCGCCATAGGCCCAGCGGTGACGCTGCTTCTTGAACGCCTCATAGGTGTCGGGCAGGAGGCCCTCGCCATAGCGGACGTTGGTGTAGTGCGTCAGCCAACCCTGCTGCTGGATGGTTAGGCCGAGATCGGTGTCCTCGCAGATGGTGTCGCTGGACCAGCCGCCGGCCATATCCATCGCGGAGCGGCGGATCAGGCACATCGTGCCGTGCACGATGATCGAGTTGAACTCGTTGCGCTGGACCATGCCGATGTCGAAGAACCCGGCATATTCGCCGTTCATGATGTAGTGCATCAGCGAGCGGTCTCCGTCGCGATGCTCCTGCGGCGCCTGCACCAGGCCGACGCGCGGGTCGGCGAAAACAGGCACGAGATCCTTCAGCCAGTCCGGATGCACGACATAGTCGGCGTCGATGATGCCGATGATCTCGGCATCCGCCGCGGTGCGCTCCATGGCGATGCGAAGCGCGCCGGCCTTGAAGCCCTGCACCTTCTCGGCATTGATGAACTTGAAGCGTTCGCCGAGCGCACGGCAGTGGTCCTGGATCGGCCGCCAGAATTCCGGGTCGGGCGTATTGTTGATGATGCAGACGCACTCGAAATTCGGGTAGTCGAGCCGCGACACCGCATCCAGCGTCTGCTTCAGCATCTCGACCGGCTCGTAGTAAGCGGGGATGTGAATCGAAACCTTGGGGAAGGCGACGTTCTCGCCGATGGTGGCGGGCGCTAACGGCGCGCTCTTGGTAATCAGCCGGCGCGGACCGCGGCCAAAGGCAATCGCGGCGATTTCGTCGATGCGCGCCATCGCGATCAGGATCAGCGGAACCAGCAGGATCAGGCCAAGCGTCAGCGCAAACGCCGAGCCGAACACGAAATAATGCCCGGCCCAGTAGGCGAACACGGTGGAAACCCAGGCGCCGACGCCGTTCGCTGCCGCTGAAAGCAGCAGCGCCTGCATGATTGTCGGCTGCTCGATCCGCAGGATCGGCAGCGACATCAGGATGCCCATCAGTAGCGCGATCGCGGCGAGCTTCCAATAGTTCTCGTTCACGATCGGGCCGGTCCACGCGAATTTCGGTTCGCGATTGGCATCGAGGATGCCCCAATAGGGGCCGACGCCGCCTTCGAAGAATTTCCAGGGCTGATCGATCGCCTCGACGATGTTGTAGTCGATGCCGATGGCTTCGGCGCGGGTGACGAAATTGCGCAGCACCGAGGCCTGTTCGAACGGGCCGGGCTCGGCGTTCTTCAAATTGTATCCAGCGCTCGGCCAGCCGAACTCGGCAATCACGATCCGTTTGCCGGGAAACTGATCGCGCAGGAGCTGGAACATGGCCACCGCCTGATCGACGGCTTGCTTGTCGGTGAAGTTCTCCCAATACGGCAGCACGTGCGCGGCGATGAAATCGACAGAGGACGCCAGTTCCGGATTGTCGCGCCAGATGTTCCAGATCTCACCGGTCGTCACGGGAACGTTGACGGATTTCTTGACCTGCTTGATCAGCTCGACCAGGTCGTCGATCTTTTGCTCGCCGCGGAAAATCGTTTCGTTGCCGACGACTATCCCGTTGACGTTGCTGTTGCGCTTGGCGAGGTTGATCGCCGCTTCGATCTCGCGCTTGTTGCGATCGGAATTCTTGTCGATCCAGGCGCCGACGGTGACCTTCAGGCCGAATTCGGCAGCGATCGGCGGCACTAGTTCGACGCCACCGGTCGAGGAGTAGAGACGAATCGCGCGCGTGATCGTCGAGAGCTTCTTCAGGTCGGCGCGAATCTTTTCGATCTGCGGAATATTGTCGACGTCGGGATGCGCCGAACCCTCGAACGGCGCATAGGAGACGCTCGGTAAAATGCCCCTGAAATCGGGCGCCGCTTGCTTTTCCTGGAATAGGCCCCACAGCCCGGCGTGAGCTGCGGTGACGAACAGCAGAACGGCAACGATGGCGCGCATCGGTGACTAAACCATACGGGGCTGCAATTTATAGGAAGCGAACCTGTCCCCTAGGTTCGACCGAGACGACGGCGTCATTAGGATAGTCCTGCCCCGCGTTTTCACAACTGGTATGACGCCATGACTTTTTTAAGGACGGCGCTCTAAGGGCGTGAACGATCCAAACGCCGGACAAATAGGATCGTTCCTCTGAACGTATCCTG
This sequence comes from Bradyrhizobium murdochi, assembly GCF_000472965.1. Classification (GTDB taxonomy): domain Bacteria; phylum Pseudomonadota; class Alphaproteobacteria; order Rhizobiales; family Xanthobacteraceae; genus Bradyrhizobium; species Bradyrhizobium murdochi. Next base: position 622,555 of record NZ_AXAU01000001.1, read on the forward strand.
AATGCCGACGTCTATTTCGCCTGCGGGCTAGGCGCGGCGCTGGGGGCCGGCGAGGGCGAAGCGGCCGGCGCAGGCGCCGCGCTGCCGGCGGTCGCAGGCGGCGGGTTGGCTGCTGCGGCAGCCTGCGGCTGAGCGCCCGGATTGATCCAGCAGACGTGGATGCGACTGTCGAGCGTTTCCGCCACCTTGGGATCGATCTGTCCGCCAAAACGAGTCAGGCAGCGGAAGGTGGCCTGGACATGCCCGCCGGGGCAGCCGAACCGGTCATAGAGATCGAGGTGCCGGAACGCGGTATCCAGGTCGTCGCGCCACATCAGGCGAACCACCCGGCGGCCGAGCCAGACGCATTCGGGATTTCCGGCCGGGCCGTTGATTGCCTGGGCTGCCTCGACGAATTCGTCGGCCTTGCGCTGGTTGTCCTTGTTGGCGTCGGCGGCACTGGTCGGCGCCTTGCCTTGATCCTGCGGGGTCGGGCTGCCACTCTGGGCAAACGCCCCGCCTGATCCAATCAGGAGGGCCAGGCCGGCAGCGGCAAAGCGCCTCAAAACCGCAACTCTTGGATCAAGCACCCTTCGACGCATACATTCCCCGATCAATTTCCTGCCGCGAGCGGCTGGTGTGGTGTTCTGGCTTGTTGCCGCCCAAATAGGTCCCCAATGCGGCGGAAACATCCGGCGATTCACATGACGGGTATTTCAGATTTTGTCCAGCAAAGTCACAACTTTATCACGGACGCTGGTAAAACTGCCGCAGGGACGAGGCAGAATAGGGCGATCGTGCATCTTGGCAGAACGCCGATGAACGGGTAATCGACGGTCCCCGCCCGGAGGATGGAACCGATTTCTCTTCGTACGCCGCTGGCGCTTCTCCTGTCATCGCTCGCTATGATCGCGGCCCTTTGGTGGTGGCTCGCCACGCCGATTACGCTTGCACGCGCGCCGATCGATCCCACGGCCAAGCTGCAATGCGTCTCCTATGCGCCGTTCCGCGGCGCGCAGACACCCCTGATACCGACCACGCAGATCCTTCCCGAACAGATCGCGGAAGATCTGGCGCAGCTCGCCAAGATTACCGACTGCGTGCGGACCTATTCGATCGAGAATGGGCTCGACCAGGTTCCGGCGCTGGCCGCCAAGGTGGGGCTAAAGGTGATCCAGGGGATCTGGCTCTCAAGCAACCGGATCAAGAATCTTGCCCAGATTTCGGTTGCGATCGAACTGACGAAGGAACATCCGGACGTCATTACGGCGCTGGTGGTCGGCAACGAGGTGCTGCTGCGCGGCGAGATGACGACATCGGATCTCGCCGCCCACATCCGCTCGGTCAAGTCGCGGGTCACCGTGCCCGTCACCTATGCCGACGTCTGGGAGTTCTGGCTGCGCAACCGCGAAGTCTACGACGCGGTCGACTTCGTCACGATCCATATCCTGCCGTACTGGGAAGACATGCCGGTGCGTGCAAAACACGCCGCTGGCCATGTTGACGACATTCGCAAGCGGATGGCGGTGGCATTTCCGGCTAAGGAAATCCTGATCGGCGAAACCGGCTGGCCGAGCGCGGGGCGGATGCGCGAAGGCGCGCTGCCGTCGCGCACCAACCAGGCGCGCGTGGTGTCGGAAATCCTCGATCTCGCCAAGCGCGAAAAATTTCGAGTCAACCTGATCGAGGCCTACGACCAGCCGTGGAAGCGTGAGCTCGAAGGCACCGTCGGCGGCTATTGGGGCATGATCAACGACGCGCAGCGGGCAGTGAAATATCCGCCCGGCGAGCCGATCAGCAATTATCCGTTCTGGAAACTGCAGATGGGAGGCGGAATGGCGCTCAGCGCTTTCGTCTTCCTGGCCGGCTGGTTGACGCTGCGGCGGCGGCCATGGAAGCCAGGGCTGGCCGCCTGGATTGCGGTCGGGACATCGGCTACGACCGCCGGCATGCTGCTCGGAGTCGCCGCCGACAAGATGTTTTACGAGAGCTACGGCGCAGGCGGCTGGCTGCAATGGGGCGCGCTGCTGGCAGCCGCCATTGCCTCGCCGATGCTGTGTGCGAACGCCGCGATGTCGGGGCGCTCGCTGCCGACCTTCCTCGAACTGCTCGGACCGCGCGAGGGCCGGACCAAGTCGGTGCTATCGGCGTTGCTGGGGCTTGCGCTTATCGTCACCACGCTGATCGCGGCGCAAACCGCGCTCGGCTTTACGTTCGATCCGCGCTACCGCGATTTTCCGTTCGCTTCGCTGACCATGGCGGTGGTGCCGTTCGCGGCGCTGATGCTGCTGAACCGGCCGAAAGAGGGCGTGCGCCCGATTGCCGAATCCGCCTTTGCCGGCTTGCTGGTCGCGGCCGCGCTCTTCACCGGCATCAACGAGGGCAATCAGAACTGGCAGGCGATGTGGACCTGCGCGGTCTATTTGCTGCTGGCGCTCACGCTGTGGCGGGCGCGGGCCTTGCAAATCCCAAAATGAGCAGCCCGATCGCAATACCCGACAGCGCGATATTGTAGAGCACGATCCCGAATCCCGCCGCGATCAGGCCGCCGGTCAGCAGCACGATCGACGGCCGCATGACGTGAAGCGTAGCAATGATCAGCGCGGTGATGCCGAATACCGAATTCTTGAACAGGTAGGTGGCGAGCGTCCGCGACTTGCACTGCATGGTCTGCAGGCCGGCGTCGCAGGCCAGCGCAACCGTCGAGAACTCGACCGTGAGGTAGCGCAGATAGAGCGCGTAGCCGACGGTGACGAAGCCGACCACCAGCAGGAATTGAACTTGATAGGGCGTGAGCCGGAACGGGGATTTTTTCATCGGCGCAATATGGTCGGGATTGGCGGTCGGGACAAGCGTTCGCAGGCAAGCGAGAAAACAAGTCAGAATTTCGTCACAACGCCCTGTAGTAGCTTGCTAAAGCCTCATCCTGAGGAGCCCGCGAGAAGCGGGCGTCTTGAAGGATGTAGGCCACAGACCGGGCCTCATGGTTCTCCCGGCGATGCGAAGCATCGTCCGGAGACGCGCGGAGCCTGTCATCGGGCCGCGCTATGCGCGGACCCGTTGGCGCTCCTCACCACGAGGGCCTTATAACGCAGTAAATAGCCAAAAGCTTATTGTGAATTTTTCCTGCCGAAGATGGACGAAAATGTCGTCTGCGTTGGCTCCGGCGGCGGCTCCGGCTTCTTCGCCACCTCCTCAACGACGGTCGCCGCCGGTTGCTTGGCGATGGCGCGCCGGCGCGGGGCAGGCTTGGCGGCAGTGGGCGGCGGATCGTTCAACGACAGCCGCTGGCCATCGAAGATCGCGGTCTCGCAGGGGCGGCTGTTTTCAGCAAGGATGGCGCAGATCCTCGCGGCGGCGCCGGCGTCGTTCAGCGGACCGGCGACCAGGCGAAGCTGCATGCCGAGGCCGTTGACGCCTTCCTTCACGACGATGATCGGGCGCAGTGCCGTCAGCGGCGCGTTCGATCTGGATTTCAGCAATCCGCGCCACAACGCGCGCAGGCCGTTCACCGAATTGGCGCTGCCGAGATCGACCCCGAATTCGGTCCGCTGCAGGGAGATTTTTGGCGCGGTGGCGTCATCCGCCTCCGCATCTGATGGCGCCAACGCGACGACATCCGGGATCGGGCTTGCGATCACCGGGTTCGGCCCTCTGCCCAGCTCGATCAGTTTGGCGGCGGCGGGGTCAGACGGAGCCATCATCGATTGCGCGGCCATCAGTGGCGTAGCGGGCGAGGGTTTTGTGGGCTCCGGCGTGACGGCGTCGACCTTTGCCATCTCAGCCTTTGTCATCTCAGCCTTGGCCGTTTCCAGCTTGGCGCTCTCTGTTTTGGCTGCGTCGGTCTTTGCCGCCTCCTTTGCCGCGTGCGAAACCGTCGGCGGGGCAGGCTCGGCGGTGGCCTTGTCTGCGACCGCCGCTGCGACCGGGGCGGTCGCTACCGGCGCGACGCTTGGCGACGGCGGTTTTTGGGCGGCTTGCGGTTCGGCATTGGCAGCAGGCGGCGAAGCCTGCGCGGAACCCTGGCGAGCGACGGCCCCGGTGACGGATTCGAGCCCCTGTTCCAGGCTGGTGACACGGGAATAGAGCCGGTCGCGATCGCCGTTGAGGGTATCGATGGCGGCGGCGAGCCGCCGCGCCTCATTCTGCGTTTCCCTGGCTACGAGCTGAATTTGCTGCGCCTGCCGGGTGATATCTGCGGCTGCGACCTGTTCGCGCTTCAATCCAAGGGATGATTGGTTGGCCATGACGGCCAGAATCACCGCAGCCGTCGCGCCAACACCCCAGGACCCGAGCCGCCACAGCGCGCGACGGTCGAGTTCATCTTCGTCGGCCAACAGGTTGCTCAGCACGCCGCCGCTGTCATCCGCCTCGAAGTCCGCGAGATGGTCAGGTTTTTTGGCCAAACGCTCTCGGCCCTCCTCAAGGCCCGCCGAATCACGGAGTAAACATTAACAGGAAATGCGCTGCCCACTTGTTTCCGGACATTTTCGGGGCAGCGAATCGGTTTGATCTCCAGTGGAAAACAATTAAAGACGGCCGGCGCAACCGTGTTGGCCTTGAGGACCAGAATGACCGCTCGATCCAGCCTGACTGTCGTGCTTGCCGCCGGCGAGGGCACGCGCATGCGATCCGCGCTGCCAAAAGTGCTGCACCAGGTCGCCGGCCAGTCGCTGCTGGCGCATGTGCTGGACGCGGCCCCGCACGGCACGGGCGCCTCGCTTGCGGTCGTGATCGGGCCGGACCACAAGGCGGTCGCCGACGAAGTCAGGCGCGTCCGCGCGGATGCTGCGACCTTCGTTCAGGCCGAACGACTCGGCACCGCGCACGCCGTCTTGGCCGCCCGCGAGGCGATCGCGCGCGGCGCCGACGATCTGCTGGTGGCGTTCGGCGATACGCCGCTGATTTCGCCCGAAACCTTCGCCCGGCTGCGCGCGCCGCTGGAAAAAGGCGCGGCGCTGGCCGTGCTCGGCTTCCGCGCCGTCGATCCGACCGGCTACGGCCGGTTGCTGCTTGAGGGCGACCGCCTGATGGCGATCCGCGAACATGCCGACGCGACAGATGAAGAGCGCAAGGTCACGCTGTGCAATGCCGGCGTGATGGCGTTCGATGGCCGCCGCGCGCTGGAAATCCTCGACCGGATCGGCAATGCCAACAGCAAGGGCGAGTATTATCTGGTCGATGCCGTCGCCATCGTCAGGGAAATGGGATTGGAGGCCGTCGTGATCGAAACCAGCGAGGATGAAGTGCGCGGGATCAACAACAAGGCCCAGCTCGCGGAGGCCGAAGCCGTGATGCAGGCGCGGCTGCGCCAGGCGGCGCTCGAGGCCGGCGTGACGCTGATCGCGCCGGAGACGGTCTATCTCGCCGCCGACACCAAGTTCGGTAGCGACGTCACCATCGAGCCGTTTGTCGTGATCGGCCCCGGCGTCACCATCGCCGACGGCGCGGTGATCCATTCGTTCTCTCATATCGTGCAGACCTCGATCGGCAAGAAGGCGTCCATCGGTCCCTATGCGCGCCTGCGCCCGGGCACCTCGCTCGGCGACGGCGTTCGGATTGGCAATTTCGTGGAGACCAAGGCCGCGACGATCGAAGCGGGCGCCAAGGTCAACCATCTCTCCTATGTCGGCGACGCCCATGTCGGCGCCAATTCCAACCTCGGGGCCGGCACCATCACCTGCAACTACGATGGCTTCTTCAAGCACAAGACGCTGATCGGCGAGGGCGCCTTCGTCGGCACCAATTCCTCGCTGGTGGCGCCGGTGAAAATCGGCAAGGGCGCCTATATCGGCTCGGGCTCGGTCATCACCAAGGACGTGCCCGACGACGCGATGGCCGTGGAGCGCAGCCCGCAGAGCAACCGCGAGGGCGGCGCGGCGCGCTACCGCGAAATGAAGATGCGGGCGAAGGCTAAGAAAGAGGGGTAAGCGGAGCGTGTGTTAACCCGACTGCGTCATAAACCCCTCATGGTGAGGAGCGCGAAGCGCGTCTCGAACCATGAGGTCCCGTCTGTGGCCCACATCCTTCGAGACGCCCGCTCTGCGGGCTCCTCAGGATGAGGGGTGGTTGAGAAGTTATGACGCAGTAGAATTAAGCTTTCCCGCTTAGACTGTTTCAATCGGCGATACGCTTTTCGGTCGAAAATGCCGTGAATGGGCCCGGCACCTTGCGGACCTTCGCGAAACCCCTTGGCGCGCCAGCACGATTTAGCAATTTGGCTACCAATTGGTGCCAGCATTCCGCCATTGCGGATAGGTCGCGATCAGCGACAGCGAATTCCGAAAGGCTTTAACTCGACCAGCCCGGTTGGCGGTCTCTTTCCTTTGGAGAGGCCCACGATGTTCAAAGGCTTTGTAATGGCAGCCTTGATGCTGCTTGGTGCGTCGCAGCTAGACCAGTATCTCACCCATGGTCGGTATACCGATGCCGCCATATCGATGCTGCGGCAGATCAGGCACTCGTTCGGTATCTGACCTGCAACCCGGCTGGGGTCGGCTGCAATGCGTCAGGCCACTTCGGTTGACGCCGAAGGGAACGCATTAACCTTGATGAATATTCATTCAAGTTCCTGCAACCATCAGTCTCGCTCGGCGTCATGCCTAAGTGCGTGGAGCGCATTATGGACGACGACGACAGGGAACAGCGTGAACTTCAAGAGCGGGTGATGCGTTTCCGCGCGATGGAGCGCGAGGTCACTGACCCGCTTGCAATTGGGCTCCTGCACGACATCGTCACAGAATTGGAAGCGGCCCTGGAGCAGCCTGACAAGTAGTCAAGCAAAAGCCCGGCAGCCATTTCGGACTGCCGGGCCTTACGCAAATACTAGGTGAACTAATACCGCGCCGCTGCAATGCGGCTATTCTGATGCGGATTTCGGCACCGTCTATCCGGAAGAGTACGGGCGCGCACTGTCGTCCCGTTGGAACCGAACCCGCGTACCTTTGCGGGCGGGCGCACTTTGTATGCCGGCAGAGCGCGACTGTTTCGCGCAATCATTCGCCATAAGGCTAACGTCGAAGCTGCTCGCAATAGTTGTTTATTGAGGGCAATACGCTAGAGTGCCGCGCGGGGGAACTTGATGTCATTCGCAGACAAGCTCGTCCGAACGCCTCGTCGTGAGAAGTCGGGCGAAACGGGATACGAGCGATACGATTATCAGGCGAGTTGGGGGCTCGCGCTAATCTTCGAGAGTCACAATGACCTCGACGATTACGCCATCGCTTTCGAGTTTCACGATGACATCGTGCGTCTCAACAGTAGCTCCTCCCCGACGCGCGCGCGGTTTTATCAGGTCAAGACGAAGGTGAAGGGCCACTGGACCCTGACTGACTTGACCGCGCGTAAGCAGTCGAAAGACAAGACCTCTTTGCTGCCGTCCTACATCGGAAAGATGCTCGACAACTACCAGCTGTTTCCCGGCGAAACAGAACGTTTGAGCTTTGTTTCGAACGTGCCATGCGAATTTATGGACGCCTCGGCGACGGTTTGTTGTTTCGCCGATTGTAAAGCAGAAGACTTTGCCAAATTTCTCGCGAAGCTAAAGCACGAGTGTTCCTCAGCATCCGAGAGTACCGCAAAGCTCATGCATTTCGTCCGAGCAGATTTGAGTCTGCACGATGCATCTGCCCATCTCAAAGGAATGATGCAAAACTTCGTAACCAGTCAGCTGGGTACGGTTAGTTACGCCCCGGATACACTTTACAAGACGATCATTGAGGAGTGCCGCACCAAATCCAAATTCACAGGATCCATTCACTCATTCGATGATTTGATCAAGCATAAGGCTATCACCAAGAGTCAAGTAAACGGTTGGCTATCACAGATCACTGCCAGCCATGCTCTGCCAACTTGGACCGAGATCAGCAACGATCTGACATACGGTGCAATGGAGAAGGCAAAAATCGCGAAGGAATGGCATCTCTATAGAACGCTAGCGCTTGGAGCTGGTAACGAAGCAATAAACCGCGTCCGAACACGCATTCGCGCAGAATTGAAGAAGCTGAGTTTCTCGCTTGATTTGACGCCGTTGACCGAGGATGTCTTCAGTAAGGTATGGAGCTTCGCAACGGCCACGATTTCCGACCTGACTGGAAGCCGTTTAAGAGCAATGATCATCTACGAGGTGATGACTTATGACGCGTCAGGAGATGTACAAAAAGCTGATCAGAAGCTTGCGGACGCGAAGCCATGAAAAACTTGCAATTAAAAAGGCTGCTTCTGTTGTCCGTGCGCGAGAAGGCGGCACAGATGGTCGAGTTCGATCCGAACACGACCGTGGTGCTCGGCGAAAATGACACCGGCAAATCTTGTCTCATCAAGTCGATCTATGCCGCATTCGGAGCTGACGCTGCGAAGGTAAACCCGACGTGGGTTGAGGCGAAGGTAGATACCTTCGTAGATTTTACGGTTGATGGGGTGCCGTATAGCATCCTGCGATCCGGAAACAATTTCGGCCTGTACAATGGCGATGGCGAGGCGATTTGGTCAGGCACCGGCGTTACTCGCGGGATCGGACCAGAGCTGGCTCGCCTGCTGCGTTTTGAACTCACACTTCCCGATCGCAGCGGTGAGCTGATTATCCCTCCACCAGCGTTTCTGTTTCTGCCATTTTACGTCGATCAAGACGTCAGTTGGGTGGGCAACTGGAATTCATTCTCCAATCTGCAAATGTTCAGCAACTACCGAAAAGATGTTGCGAACTTCCATGCCGGTCTACGGCCAAATGAATATTACCAAGCAAAGGCACTGAAAGCTGCGGCCGATAAAGCGCGCGATGAATTGAAGGTCGACCGGCGGGCATTGGATCGCGCGAGCAAGCGCCTTCGGTCGACGCGCACGCGATTGCACTTTGATCTTTCCCCCGATCAATTTGCTGATCAGATAGACGCGCTCGTCGCCGAGTGTCGAGGTTTGCAGGTTGAGCAGGATAAAGCGCAACGGGTCCTGTCGGAGCTCAATTCAAAAAGGGCGATTCTCGTAGAGCAGGCGGCGATCGCGGAAAATGCTCTTGCCGACCTTGATGCTGATTACGAATTTCTAAGGCGAGAGAGCGACGACGAAATCGTTTGTCCCACATGCGGGACCGTTCATGCCAATGACTTTGCCAATAAGTTCAGTCTAATATCGGACGTTGACACCTGTCGCGGGTTTCTCATTGAGGTCCGTCGGGAAATCGAAACGGTGGATGCTCAAATATCTGCTGAAAAGGAGCGGCTGCGATCATTTTCGGGATCGATCGAGCGGATCAACAGCATTCTCGATGAGCAGAGAGGCGAGCTCAAGCTTCGCGATTTGATCGAGGGCGAGAGCGAAAAGCTAATGGACAATACATTCGCCGCAGAGGAGAAGGAAATAGACTCCCAAATCGGTGCGCAAGAGATGAAATCCGATGAGGCCGCTCAGAGCATGAAGTCGTTTGACGACAAGAAGCGGCAGGAAAACATCAAAGGGTTCTACTTGCAGCAAATGGATTCATTTGTGCAACTGCTTCAGGTGCCTAACCTGACAGCAAAGAACTACAAGGCGATCGACAGCAATATCCGTGAAACGGGCAGCGATCTGCCGCGCGCACTCCTGGCATACTATTATTCATTCATCCATACAATGAAGCGGTTTTCTACGTCAGCGTTCTGTCCCATCGTTGTTGACACGCCCGTACAGCAAGACCAAGACGCGACAAATGCTGCGCGGATGATAACCTTTTGTCTCAACCAGATTCCTGAGGGCTCTCAGCTTATTCTGGGCACAGTGAGTTTGCACGGCGTCGAATACGATGGTCATGTGGTCGAGACAGATACTAAAAACAAGTTACTTAAGGCAGATTTGTTCGAGGAAGTCAGTGATTTCCTAAAACCATACTACAGCAAGCTACTCCAATGAGGTGCTCATCGTCGTGCCGCGAGGTGACCAGCACGACGACGGGCTTGGATCGCGGTTTGGCTTACGGTGCAGTGCATTTAATTATCGTTCTCGCTGCGGGAGCCAGGGTCAGGACCCCACACACCGAACGAAAAACTCGGATGACGACTTCGAGCCCAGAACGGACCTGATCAGCCGGTCGACGGCTAGTTGACTGCCAATTGAGCGGCGAAAGCCCGCTTGTAGGCGGCCCGTGCTTCGCCGCGGGCGACATAGGCGGCCAGGTTCGGAAATTCGTCCAGAATGCCCGATGATCTCAGCCTGAGCAGCACCGACACCATCATCAGGTCGCCCGCGCTGAACGCACCGTCGAGCCAGTCGGCTTCGCCCAGGCGAGCGGAAAGCTGGTTCAGCCGGCTGCGCACACGATCCTCGACCAGAGGCAGACGCTCCTTGTTCCAGGGCTTGTCGCCCTCAAGGAGCCTGGCGGTCTCGCGTTCAAGGATCGGCGGCTCCACTGTGTTGACCGCGGCGAACATCCATGTGATCGCGCGCGCCCGGGCATTGGCGTCATCGGGCAGCAGGCCCGCATGGCGCTCGGCAATATGGAGCACGATCGCTCCTGTCTCGAACAGGGCGAGATCGCCTTCTTCATAGGTCGGGATCTGGCCGAAGGGATGAAGCGCCAGATGCGCCGGCTCCTTCATCGCACGGAACGAAACAAGGCGAACCTCGTAAGGTTGGCCCACTTCTTCAAGCGCCCAGCGAACGCGCGTGTCACGCGCCAGTCCCTTGCCGCCGTCGGGCGAACGTTCAAAGGCGGTGATGGTGATGGTCATCGCGGGCCCCTCCTGGCAAAGATCCGGCTGCGGGTCTGGCAAGCTATCGTGATAAATTCAACGACAATTACGGTAACAGTGCACTCAATCCGACCGAAGGTTGCTGGCGTGGTGCATTAAATGCACTGTCACCGTAATTCCGGTCCGGATGCGGAGCGGCACGATCCAGATCAAGATGGGCGCTCGACAGCCGCCCAAGGAACTCGCCTTGGGCTGGACACTCCTCGGCCACCGCGCTCACGAACCGCTTGTGGAGGACGTCAACAATGAAACGCTGCCTTGCTGCTTTCGCAATCGCCGCCAGCCTGTTCGCACCAGTTGCGCACGCCAACGATGCCCTGGAAGCCAAGGTGCGGGCCTACGTTCCGGTCGTCTCCCTCGCCAAAGCATGTGACATCAGGATCAATGACGCCACCTTAGGTGACCACCGCGCCATGCTCGAAGCGGCGAAATCCGACCCGAACGCCAACAAACTCGCCTACCGCGTCCATTACGAAATACAGACGGCCTACATCAAGGCCCGCGACGGAGGTCAGCGGGTCGCCTTCTGCAGGGACTTCATCGCGGCCAACACCCAATACGCCAAGGCGCGCTTCACCGCCGTGGTCGAGGGCCACATGAGCGACGTCAGCACGAGTGTGCAGAAAGCGATCGCCCACAACGTCTGCGGTGCGCCCCCCGTCAAGCTGTCCAAGGCCGACTGGAAACCGTACGCGCACATCAAAAAGATGCTTCAGAACGAGCAAAAGTTGGCCAAGGAAAACGCCGAGACGAACGGCTGGAACGTCACCGAGGAAACGACGGCGGTCACCGAACAGTTCTGCGCGGCGATAAAAACCCGATGAGCATCACCGCCGCCAAAAGTCCGAGCCCCGCTGATGCGTCTTTGCGCGGGATTACGGTGACACTGCACAAATTGCACCGGTGGCCGCGTCACAAACTGGGATGATGGGCAAATCAATTCTGATTTTCAGAAATCGCGTCAAGCCCCGGAATCAAAAATATTCAGCTTCCATTGCCGGCCAAATCACCGCTATCAATTCGCCCGTCCACCCCGGCAAGAGGGGCGTATCGCGATCGTCACGGACGCGGGGTTGGATGCGGTGGACGCAGCGGCGTCGGGCGCGATCGTGGTCGCAGGGCGGGTTCTCCCGTGAGTGTTCCAACGTTTGCGCAGACGACCGGCGTTTCAAGGCCTTCGTCAGAACCTCAGTCGGCATCCCGCCGATCGGAGTGAAGGTGAGGGCGCTGCGTACGGCGAAGTCGTGTGGTCCTGGCATCCGTGGCTGGTGTCAAGCTGACGGAGGCGCGTCGAGCCCAACCGGATTCGACAAGCCTTTAATCCGGCAGCGATGGAGGCAAGAGGAATTCGTCTCCAGGGAGAGCACGAAGTAAGCCGTAAAGCCATTGCGCAGGGAATGCCGGAGTGCCTCGGCTGTACCTGTATGCTCGTGTGCGCATCTTTTAGCGCTTATTGCACACGAGACCGCGGGTGCAGCAAGCACCCGGCATTCCCTGCTCCCTCCTTCTCGGGGGGAACCAAGGCCAAGCCTCGGGCAGTTCATGCCGCGAGATCGCGGACTCATATTCCGCCAGGATGGCGGATGTGACAGGGTAATCGCGGGTGGCGGCCGTTAAGCTTTCCGCTTAAGACTGTCTCAATCGGCAATAATTATTGAGTATCTGTCGGCCTGCCATTGCCGGTAAGAGACTAACGGGTTGCGACGCATTTCGTCGATTTGGGGAAATTGAACCGCATGTGCGGCATTGTCGGCATTCTCGGACGCGCTCCGGTCGCGGAGCTTCTGGTAGACTCACTCAAACGGCTTGAATATCGCGGCTATGATTCCGCAGGCGTCGCCACGCTGGAAGGCGATCACCTCGCGCGCCGCCGGGCCGAGGGCAAGCTGAAGAATCTCGAGAAGCGGCTGGATGCGGAACCGCTGAAGGGGCACACCGGAATCGGGCACACCCGCTGGGCGACGCACGGCAAGCCGACCGAGAACAATGCGCATCCGCACGCGACCGATCGCGTCGCCGTGGTCCACAACGGCATCATCGAGAACTTTCGCGAGCTGCGCGAGGCGCTGGAGAAGAAGGGCGCGGTCTTCAAGACCGAAACCGATACCGAAATCGTTGTCCACCTCGTCGATAGTTTTCTCCAGAAGGGCATCAAGCCGGTCGAGGCGGTGAGGGCGGCGCTGTCGGAACTGCGCGGCGCGTTCGCGCTCGGGTTCATCTTCGCCGGCGATGACGATCTGATGATCGGCGCCCGCAACGGCCCGCCGCTGGCGATCGGTCACGGCGACGGCGAAATGTATCTGGGGTCGGACGCGATCGCGCTCGGGCCGTTCACCGATACGATCAGCTATCTCGAAGACGGCGATTGGGTGGTGCTGACGCGCAAGGGCGCGACCGTCTACGACAAGACCAACGCGATCGTTCACCGCGACGCGGTCAAACATAGCGCCTCGACCTCGCTGGTCGACAAGGCGAACTACCGCCACTTCATGGCCAAGGAAATCCATGAGCAGCCGGAAGTGGTCGGCCATACGCTGGCACGTTACGTCGACATGGCGAGCGAGCGCGTCATGTTGCCGGTCAAGCTGCCGTTCGACTTCAAGGACATCCAGCGCATTTCGATCACGGCCTGCGGCACCGCGAACTATGCCGGCTATGTCGCCAAATACTGGTTCGAACGGCTGGCGCGCATTCCCGTCGAAATCGATATCGCCTCCGAATTCCGTTACCGCGAGGCGCCGTTGCGCAAGGGCGATCTCGCGATCTTCATTTCGCAGTCCGGCGAGACCGCCGACACGCTGGCCGCGCTGCGCTATGCCAAGGCCGAGGGCGCCCACACCCTCTCTGTCGTCAACGTGCCGACCTCGACGATTGCGCGCGAAAGCGAAACCGTGCTGCAGACGCTGGCCGGTCCCGAAATCGGCGTCGCCTCGACCAAGGCCTTTACCTGCCAGTTGATGGTGCTGGCCTCGCTCGCGGTTGCGGCCGGCAAGGCGCGCGGCGAACTGTCTGGCGAAGACGAGACCAAGCTCGTCCACGGCCTCGTCGAGATTCCGCGGCTGATGGCGGCGGCGCTGACGTTGGAACCGCAGATCGAAAAGCTGGCGCGCGACATCTCGAAATCGAAGGACGTGCTCTATCTCGGCCGCGGCACCAGCTATCCGCTGGCGCTGGAAGGCGCGCTCAAGCTGAAGGAAATTTCCTACATCCACGCCGAGGGCTATGCGGCCGGCGAACTCAAGCACGGGCCGATCGCGCTGATCGACGAGAACATGCCGGTGGTGGTGATCGCGCCGTTCGACCGGGTGTTCGAGAAGACGGTCTCCAATATGCAGGAAGTCGCGGCCCGTGGCGGCAACATCATTCTGATGACCGATGCCAAGGGAGCGGCCGAAGCCACCGTCGACTCGCTGGTCACGATCGTGCTGCCCGACATGGCGTCGGCGTTCACCCCGATGGTCTATGCCATCCCGATGCAGCTTTTGGCCTATCATACCGCCGTGGTGATGGGCACCGACGTGGATCAGCCGCGAAATCTCGCGAAATCGGTAACCGTCGAATAGTCAAGACTATCCGCTGTCACGCTGGCCCTTCAAAAACCTGCTAGGATGGCTTAGCTGGCATAGGCGCGATCAGCAAAAGTGGACCCCGGTTTTGCGTCCGATCGCGCCCGAATGTCGAGTTCGGCCGCCCTGACCTGGAACCACGATGAACCGCGAAGAACTGCCCCCGACCGCGTCCCCGGAGGAGCCCCTGCCGGAGGCGCACCACGCCGGGCTAATGGCCCGTTTCCGGAACTATTTTCTGACCGGACTGATTGTCGCAGGGCCGGTCGCGATCACGCTCTATCTGACCTGGTGGTTCGTGAACTGGGTCGACAACCTGGTCAGGCCGTTCGTGCCGACGGTCTACCGTCCCGAAACCTATCTGCCGTTCGGTCTGCCCGGTTCGGGCCTTATCGTCGCCGTGGTTGCGCTGACGCTGCTCGGGTTCCTTACCGCCAATTTGATCGGGCGGACCCTGGTCGACCTCGGCGAGCGGCTGCTCGGCCGCATGCCCGTGGTGCGCGCGATCTATCGCGGCCTGAAGCAGGTGTTCGAGACGCTGTTCTCGGGCAAGGGGTCGAGCTTTCGCAAGGTCGGCCTGGTTGAATTTCCCTCGCCGGGCATGTGGTCGATCGTTTTGATCTCGCAGTCGCCGAGCGCGAACGTGGCAAGCCAGCTTCCCGGCCAGGAAGAGCACATCTCGGTGTTCCTGCCCTGCGCGCCGAACCCGACCACGGGTTTCTTTTTCTACGTGCCGAAGAGCAAGATCATCGAAGTCGACATGACGACCGAAGACGCGGCGACGCTGATCATGTCGGCCGGCGTGGTGCAGCCCGGCTCCGATCAACAGAAACGCAACGCCGCGCTAGCCGGCATGGCGAACGCGGCGCGTGTGGCGAATTCGGCTGCCGGGCTGAAGCCGGCTCCCGCGAAGGCGAAGGTGGAGTAGGGCGGCGCCGACATCATGACCAAGAAGATCGAAGGCATCATTCCGGTGATGATCACGCCGTTTACCGAAAGCGGCCAGATCGACTATCCCGGCCTCGGCCGGCTGGTGGAATGGTACATCGACAATGGTTCGGACGCGCTGTTTGCGGTCTGCCAGTCCAGCGAGATGCAGTTTCTCACCCTCGACGAACGGGTTGCGCTCGCCGCTTTCGTCAAAAAAGCCGCGGCCGGCCATGTTCCGGTGATCGCGTCCGGTCACATCAGCGAAAGCCTGGACGACCAGCTTGCCGAACTGACCGCCATTGCTGCGACCGGAGTCGACGGCATGGTGCTCGTCACCAACCGGCTCGACGCCAAGCAGGAAGGCGGGAGCAAATTCATCGACGACCTGAGCTGGCTGCTCGATCGGCTGCCGACGCAAATTCCGCTTGGTCTGTACGAATGCCCGGCGCCCTATCGTCGTCTGCTCACCGACGACGAGCTGACGTTCTGCGCCAACACCGGCCGCTTCGTCATCCTCAAGGACGTCTCCTGCGACCTCGAAACGGTGAAGCGCCGCGTGACGCTGACCAGGGGCACGCCGCTTTCGATCGTCAATGCCAATGCGGCGATTGCCTTTGAGGCAATGAAGGCAGGCTCACGCGGGTTTACCGGCGTATTCACGAATTTTCATCCCGATCTCTACAAGTGGCTGATGACCGAGCATGCCTATCATCCGGCGCTGGCGGACGAACTTTCCGTCTATCTCGCGCTGTCGGCTATGGCCGAACCGATGGGCTACCCGAAGCTTGCCAAGCTCTATCACCAGCGCCTCGGCACGTTCTCCTGTACCGACAGCCGCGCCGTCACCTTCGATATCCGCGAGAAGTTCTGGGCGCTGGAGGCGCTGCTCGACAAGATCGTCGAGGGCGCCGAGCACTACCGGACCCGCATTGCCACGGTTACGAGTTATCCCGCACCGATCAGCGGCACCGCTTCATCGCGCTCATACAGATAGAGCAGACAGCGCAGCGCTTCGCCGCGCTCGCCCTTGAGCTTCGGATTGTCCTTCATGATGCGCAGCGCTTCGTCGCGCGCCTGCGTGATGAGCTGGCCGTGCACGTCGGAGCGGGCGATGCGATAGCCGGGTAGGCCGCTCTGACGGATGCCGAGCACGTCGCCTTCGCCGCGCAGTTTGAGATCCTCTTCGGCAATCCGGAAGCCGTCGGTGGTCTCCCGGATCACCTTCAGCCGCGCCGCCGACATTTCGCCGAGCGGCTCCTTGTAGAGCAACAGGCAGGTCGAGGATTCCGCTCCACGGCCGATCCGGCCGCGGAGCTGGTGCAATTGCGCGAGCCCGAAGCGTTCGGCGTTTTCGATCACCATGATGGTCGCGGCGGGGACGTCGACGCCGACCTCGACTACGGTGGTGGCGACCAGAAGCCCGATCTCGTGGGCGGCAAACTGCGCCATCACGCGATCCTTATCCGTGCCCTTCATCTGCCCATGCACCAGCCCGACGCGGTCGCCGAAACGTTTCTGCAGCCGCTCGAAACGCTCGGTGGCGTTGGTGAGATGTTCGGTGCCCTCGGCCTCGGATTCCTCGACCAGCGGACAGATCCAGTAAACCAGCTTGCCCGATTTCAACGCGCGGCCGACGGCATCGACGACTTCATCGAGGCGGCTGGCCGGAACCGCGCGAGTGTCGATCGGCTGGCGGCCAGCCGGTTTTTCCCTCAATTCGGAGACGTCCATGTCGCCGAAATAAGTGAGTACCAGCGTGCGGGGGATCGGCGTTGCGCTCAAGACCAGCACGTCGACGGCTTCGCCCTTGTTGGTGAGCGCGAGCCGTTCGCGCACGCCGAAGCGATGCTGTTCGTCGACCACCGCGAGCGCCAGCGACTTGAAGATCACGTCGTCCTGGATCAGCGCGTGGGTGCCGACCAGAAAATCGATTTCGCCGGCTTCGAGCCGCGCTAAAATCTCGCGCCGCTCCTTGCCTTTTTCGCGGCCGGTCAGGATCGCTACGCGAAGACCTGCGCGCTCTGCCAGCGGCGCGATGGTCTTGATATGCTGGCGCGCGAGGATTTCGGTCGGCGCCATCAGCGCGGCCTGCTTGCCGGCTTCGGTGACGGCAGCCGCGGCGAGCAGCGCCACCACCGTCTTGCCGGACCCGACGTCGCCCTGCAGCAGCCGCAACATCCGTACCGGCTGGAGCAAATCCTCTGTGATGGCGGCGACCGCCGCGCGCTGCGAGCCGGTGAGCGCGTAGGGCAGCGCGTCGATGATCTTGTGGCGCAGGTGACCGTCGCCGGCGTTGCGGTCGCCGGCCGGACGCCGCAATTGCGCGCGCACCAGCGCCAGTGCCAGTTGACCGGCGAGCAGCTCGTCGAAGGCGAGCCGCGACCAGAACGGGCCGTCGGGCAAAATGTCCGTGAGCTCGACCGGCACATGCACGCGGGTGAGCGCTTGGCGGATCGGCGGAAAGTTGCAGCGGCGGATCACTTCCGGGCTGATCCATTCGGGCAGCTCCGGCAACTTCTGCAGCGCCTGCGCGATCGCCCGGCGCAGCGACCCTAGCGCGAGGCCTTCCGTTAGCGGATAGACCGGATCGATACCGCTGAGTTTTGCAAATCCCGCCTCGTCGACGATGCGATCGGGATGCACGATCTGCGGGATGCCGTCATACATTTGCAGCGTGCCGGAAACGTAGCGCTTTTCGCCGACCGGCAGCAGCTTTTCGACATAGCCGGGCTTGGCGCGGAAGAACGTCAGCACCACGTCGCCGGTATCATCAGAGGCATAGACGAGGTAGGGCGCGCGGGCACTGCGCGGCGGAGGCGGCCGGTGACGGTCCACGGTGACTTCCAGCGTCACGACGGTTCCCGGTACAGCCTCGCGGATCTTCGGCCGTGCCCTGCGGTCGATCACGCTGGCCGGCAAATGCAACAGCAGATCGACCAACCGCGGGGTCTCGTCGCGGTCGAGCAAATAGCGCAGCAGCTTGTCCTGTTTCGGCCCGACGCCGGGCAGGCTCGTGACCGGCGCAAACAAGGGATTGAGCAGGCTGGGGCGCATCAGGTCTCTCGTCGCACATAGCGCGTCATGCGCGGGCTTGCTGACTTCGCCAAGGCTTCGGCGGCCGAGCGCGCTCGTGGTCGGGCGAAGCCTTGGCGGAGACGGGACCCGCGCATCCATCACTCTTGAAAAGATGATGGATTGCCGGGTCAAGCCCGGCAATGACACCGTAGTGGTAATTCACGGAACTGTTGGGGCTGACATTCGTCATCTCGACCGCTATATCAACCCGGCCCGGCACGTCCGGGCTTTTGGCGTTCGAATGGATAGGACAATGACGGGTACGACACGATCGAGCGGTGGCCTCGATGACCGCCGCAAGCGGCTTTTATTTCGCTGCTGGCATCGCGGCACCCGTGAGATGGACCTCATCCTTGGGCGCTTTGCGGATGCCGAGATATCGGGCATGCGCGATGACGATTTGACCGAGCTGGAACGCCTGATCGAGGTGCCAGATCCCGATCTCTACGCCGCACTGACCGGCGACAAGCCGCTCGATCCGGAATATGCGACCGCGTTGTTCGAACGTATCAAGGCGTTTCGCGCTGTGGATCACGAAGCATGAAGGCGCCCGTTAAATCGCCCGCCGCGCTGCTGGCACCCGGCCGCGCACTGACGTTTGCCAATGTCGCCGAGGGCGCGGAGGGGCTTGTCGTCTCCGACCTCGCGCGCGCGGTCGCAGCCAAGCCGAAACCGCCGGCGGTCAGCCTTGCCGTGGTCTGCCGCGATGGTCCGCGGATGCAGCAACTGGCGCGGGCGCTGGAGTTTTTCGCCCCTGATTTGCCCGTGATGCAGTTTCCGGCCTGGGACTGTCAGCCCTATGATCGGGTGTCACCGCATGGCGGCATCCTGGCGCAGCGGCTGACGACGCTGGCGCGGCTATCGCGCCTGCAGGGCAGCGACAAACCGCTGATCGTGCTGACGACCGTCAACGCCATCGTGCAGCGCGTGCCCGCGCGCGAGGTGGTAGCGGCGCAGGCGCTGTCGGTCGCGCCCGGCCATGTCGTACCGATGGATTCGATCGTCGCCTGGCTGGAGCACAATGGCTACAACCGCTCCTCGACCGTGCGCGAGCCCGGCGAGTACGCCGTGCGCGGCGGCATTCTCGATCTGTTTCCGGCCGGGCTCGACCAGCCGGTGCGGTTCGACTTCTTCGGCGACTCCCTCGAATCGATCCGCACGTTCGATGCGGAAACCCAGCGCACGCTGCTCGACATGCGCGCGCTCGATCTGGTGCCGATCTCGGAATTCCAGCTCGTCACCGAAACCATCCGCCGCTTTCGCATGGGCTATGTCGCGGCGTTCGGCGCGCCCGAGCGCGACGATCCGCTCTATGAGGCCGTCAGCGAAGGCCGCCGCCATCCGGGCATGGAGCACTGGCTGCCGCTGTTCCAGGAGCGGATGGATACGCTGTTCGATTATCTCGACGGTGCGCCGGTCGCGATCGAACCGCAAGGCGAGGACGCCGCGCGCGAACGCTTCAAGCAGATCGCGGACTATTATGAGGCGCGGCGCGAGGCGCTGGAGCATCCCGGATCGGGCGCGATCTACAAGCCGTTACCTCCGGACCGGCTCTATCTGACGGAAGCGGAGTGGACGACGCGGCTAGGCGACGCCGCGGTGGCGCGGCTGACGCCGTTTGCGGTGCCGGAAGGGGCCGGGGACGTGTTCGACGCCGGCGCGCGGCAGGGCCGCAATTTTGCGCCCGAGCGCGCCGACACTTCGGCCAACGTGTTCGAAGCCGTCGTAGCGCATGTGCTGGCATTGCAGGCGCAACGCAAGAAGGTGGTGATCGCGCTGTGGAGCGAAGGCTCCCGCGACCGCATGGCCAGTATGCTCAGGGATCACAAGCTCGCCAATATCACCACCGTCAACGCCTGGCGTACCGTGCAGGCGACGCCGCGCAACGAGGCCATGCTGGCGGTGGTCGGCATGGAGAGCGGTTTCGAGACCGACGAATTCGCCGTCATCAGCGAGCAGGACATTCTCGGCGACCGCCTGGTGCGCCAGCGCAAATCAAGCCGCAAGCTCGACAATTTCATCTCGGAAGTCACGAGTCTTTCGACCGGCGATCTCGTGGTGCATGTCGAGCACGGCATCGGGCGCTTTGTCGGCTTGCAGACGATTGAGGTGGGCGGCGCGCCGCACGACTGTCTCGAACTGCACTATGCCGCTGAAACAAAGCTGTTCCTGCCGGTCGAGAACATCGAGCTGTTGTCGCGCTACGGCTCCGATCACGCCAATGTCGAATTGGACCGGTTGGGTGGCGGCGGTTGGCAGGCGCGCAAGGCCAAGCTGAAGAACCGGATCCGCGAGATCGCCGGCGAACTGATCAAGATCGCAGCCGAGCGGCAACTGCACGAAGCGCCGAAAATGCCGGTGCAGCCGCATGTCTATGACGAATTCTGTGCGCGCTTCCCCTATGAGGAGACCGAGGATCAGCTTGGCGCCATCACGTCCACGCTGAAAGACCTCGAAACCGGCCGTCCCATGGACCGGCTGATCTGCGGCGACGTCGGCTTCGGCAAGACGGAGGTGGCGTTGCGCGCGGCGTTCGCGGTCGCGCTCGAAGGCAAGCAGGTCGCCGTCGTCGTGCCGACCACGCTGCTCGCCCGTCAGCACAGCAAGAATTTTGCCGAACGCTTCAGAGGTTTTCCAGTCAACGTCGCGCAGGCGTCCCGGCTGATTCCGGCCAAGGAGCTGACGCAGGTCAAGAAGGGGCTGGCCGAAGGCAATGTCGACATCGTCGTCGGCACCCATGCGCTGCTCGGCAAGTCGATCAAGTTCAGGGATCTGGGCTTGCTGATCGTCGACGAGGAGCAGCACTTTGGCGTCAGCCACAAGGAAAAGCTGAAACAGTTGCGGGCGCAGGTGCATGTCTTGACGCTGAGCGCGACGCCAATCCCGCGAACGCTGCAGCTTGCGCTGACCGGCGTGCGCGATCTTTCGATTATCGCCTCGCCCCCGGTCGATCGCCTCGCGGTGCGCACCTTCGTGGCGCCGCACGATCCGCTGATGATCCGTGAGGCGCTGCTGCGCGAACGCTACCGGGGTGGGCAGGCGTTCTATGTGGTGCCGCGCATCGAGGACCTTGCCGGCGTCAAGGACTTCCTCGACAAGAACGTGCCGGAGATGAAGGTCGCGGTTGCGCATGGCCAGATGCCGCCGACCGTGATCGAGGACATCATATCGGCCTTCTATGACGGCAAATACGACATCCTGCTTTCAACCACCATCATCGAGTCCGGCCTCGACATCCCGAACGCCAATACGCTGATCGTGCACCGCGCCGACATGTTCGGGCTGGCGCAGCTCTATCAGTTGCGCGGGCGGGTGGGGCGCTCGAAGCTGCGCGCTTACGCGCTGTTCACGCTGCCGGCGCAGCAGAAGATCACCGCGCAAGCCGAGCGGCGGTTGAAGGTGCTGCAGTCGCTGGAAACGCTGGGCGCGGGCTTTCAGCTCGCATCGCACGACCTCGACATCCGCGGCGCCGGCAACCTGCTCGGCGAAGAACAATCCGGCCACATCAAGGAAGTCGGCTTCGAGCTCTATCAATCGATGCTGGAGGAGGCGATCCTCAACCTCAAGGCCGGCGTGGCCGAGCCCGCCGCAGACCGCTGGTCGCCGCAGATCACCATCGGCATGCCGGTCTTGATCCCGGAGGATTACGTCAACGATCTTTCGGTGCGGCTGTCGCTGTACCGTCGGCTCGCCGATCTCGATACCGACGAGGAGATCGACAATTTCGCCGCCGAGATGCGCGACCGTTTCGGCGTGCTGCCGGACGAGGTCCGCTATCTCTTCAAGGTCGCGGCCATCAAGGCCTATTGCCGCCGCGCCAATGTCGAGAAAGTCGACGCCGGTCCGAAGGGCGCGGTGATTTCGTTCCGCGACAACAGCTTTGCCCAGCCGGATCGCCTCGTCGCCTTTATCCGTCAGCACGGCCAGGCCGCGAAGGTGCGGCCGGATATGAAGGTGGTGTTCCTGCAGCAATGGAAAACGCCGGAAGAGCGGTTGATGGGTACGACCGAGATCTTGCGGCAGCTCGCCAATCTCGCGGAGAGCAAGAAGGCGGCGTAGTGTCTGTCATCATTGCGAGGAATTGTAGGGTGGGCAAAGCGAAGCGTGCCCACCATTTCGCAACAGCATTCTGGATAGATGGTGGGCACGGCGCAAAGCACGCTTTGCCCACCCTACGAAGCTGCGCTAAACGGCTGCCAGTTCATGACGCCGCCCGTTGCGCGTCTTCCTGCAGCCGTGACCGCAGCGATTTCACGGAATCGTTGGGCAGGAGCGTTGCAACCGTTACGGTTGGCTCCGACCGTGCGTCGCGCTGGCCGTGGCTGGTATGGCGCATCACGCTCGACAGCCGCCGTGCGATGGCGTGAGCCGACTTCAGGTCGGCCTCTGCAAAGACCACGACAACCGAGCCGTCATCCTGGGCGGCGCCGAAATCCATTTGCCGCATCAGGCGGCTGATGATCCGCGCGCCGTCGAATTGCGCGCGGGGGTGTCCGGGATCGAACGCAAAGCGCGCCACCGACAATCCGCCGCCGCGTTGCTGGGTCTGGTAGATAGCGCTGGCAAAGTCGCGCTCGAAGGCTTCCGGGGTGAGCAGACCGGTCCGCGCGTCGATCAGGCCATCGGCGTCGATGGCCTTCAGCGTGCGGCTCAGATGCGCTTCGAAGGCGTACTGGCGGATCAGCGGCAGCCCAATCGCTGCCACCTGGACAGCGTCGCCGGAGATGATCTCGAGGTTTGGCAAATCATAGGCCGGCGCCAGATCGCCTGCCGTCACGACGACGGGAAGATTGCGGAAACGGGCGTCCTCCGTCAGCACGGTGAGGAAGGCATCGACCACGCGCAGGCTGAATCCTTCGCCGAGCACGATGCCGTCGATGTCCCTGACGTTGAGATGCTTCGCAGCCGCCTCGATCGAAAGCGCGCCGACCACGCCGGTGCGCTCGCCAAGCGCGACCGACAGCGCCGGATAGGCGCCGCCGCGGCCGATCAGCAGCACGGTAGCGTCGCGCGCCGGATCGATATGCGACAACGCCATCGGCGCTGCCGGCACCAGCCGGCGCATCACGGTCGCATGCAATGACCGCACCCGAAGTGCGGCGCGCAGGCGGGCCGCCAGCCGGTCGGACCCGCCTTGCTGGGCGTGTGGGACTTGGCTCTGAAAGACTTGGCTCTGAAAAAAGGGAATGGCGTTGTCCGGAACAGGGTTCTGCGGGTCGATCGCGATCAGCGGCAGATAGGGCTGTCGCGCTGCGACCCGCACGGCCAGCTCCGCCAGTCCGGCTGCATTGGTGCCGGAGGTTTCGGCCAGCACGGCCGCCGGTTGCACCTGCTCGACCGCGCGCGCCGCATCCGTCCACCCGCTCTCGATCACCGGAAACAGTCGCGCGACATCGAGCGTGGCGGCAAACGACGGCCGTTTCGCGGTCGATACGACGAGGATCGGACCTTGCTGGGACATCTGCTGAGAACTCGGATCAGGCGGGCAATAGGATGCCACGATCCTAGTTTGCCGCGCTTAATGCGGCGTCAACGAGCGCCCGCCAGCAGCCTCTCAGGCGGCGTTGCTCCGATCCCGAAATGCTTCCACCATCAACGGGTTAAGTCCAAGTTCTGTCAGCGCGTCTCGGGCGCGGGCGTTGTCGAGCGCACGGCCGGCAAGCCGGTGGCCGCTGAGACGGTCCGGCAGCGCGGTCAGCAGCGCGCCCTGACCGAGCCGGCGCGCCCACTCCTGCAGGTCCTGCGCCAGGAATCGGTAGCCGCCGACGACCATCACGCCGGACGGCGGCGCGGTGATATTGACCGCGCCGGTGACGCGATCGAGCCGCGCCGCGTAATCCGTATCCACGTAGTCGCGCGGCGGCGCCGCGATCAGGGAATCACTCGGCGGTGGAGGCGGCGCATAGGCCGCAACCGGCACCATCAGTCCGCGTAGTCCCAGCGTGCCGCGCGGCGTCAGCAATATCTCGCCCGCGATCGACGATCCCGGCAGATCGCGCGGCGCCCCGTGGGGGCCCGGCTTGATCAGGGCCGGGGAGCCGTCTTCCGCGATCCGGCGGGCACCGAACAATCCGGCCTCGCCGAACAGATAGACATCCGTCAGCGTCGCCTGTTTCGCGGCCCAGCACGCACTGGAGCCGATCTGCTCCGGGGTCCGCCACAGGCCGATGACATTGCGCAGGCTCGGCATCCGCGCGCCGAGGTCCAGTTCGTCCAGCCGCAGCGCCAGTTGGGCGGGAGCGATCAGCGTGTCGCAGGCCTGCTCGTCGATCTGCTGTTCCAGCACCTCGTCGTCGAACGGATGGTGCAACACCAGTGTTCCGCCCGACAGCAGCCAGATCGCCAGCGACGAGGCGAGGCCGGCAAATGACATCGGCGAGAAGGCCGATAGGATGGTCGCGCCCTGCGGCACGTCGCTTTCGAGGGAGATGGCAAGGCCGCCCGCAATCAGGCCGAGATGGGCGCGCGGGACCGGCCGAAAGCCGTCCGGGGTGACATCGAAGGAAATCAGCGCCGCCTTGCGGCCGTCCTGGACCACAGCGCGCGTGGTCGGGGATTCCCGGAAGATGGCATTGTCGAGCGAGGCCATGCCTTCGGGTAGCTCGCCACCGAAGCCGCAGACATGGCGGATCGAGAACGCTTCGGCAGCAGCGTTCAGGGCGAGATCCGAGTAGATCACGCCGTCGACCTTGCCCGAGCTCACGATCGCCCGCGCGGCGGTGCGGTTGAGCGCCATGGTCAATTCCGACTGCCGCCAGAGCAGCGGCAGCACCGCGACGACGAGGCCGGCGCGGAAGGCGGCGAGCACGGTGAGCGCGAATTCGATCGTGTTCGGCAATTGAACCGCGATCACGGAATTGGACGGCAAGCCGGATTCGATGAAGTGCGCGGCCAGCGACGAGATCATGCGGTCGGCCTGCGCGAAGGTGAGACGCTTCGGCGGCTGGCCGGTGATGCGCTGCTTGTTGGGGGGATCGACCAGCGCCAGCGCGTCCGGCTGCCGTGCCAGGTTCCGTTTGAACAACGTATCGAGCGTTGGCGAAGCGGTGGGCTGGGTCACGGCGTTACTTCTGTCAGGGAGGGTGGATCGCTTGGCGAGTTCACTTCATTTCCGGCTTCTGCCACCAGGTTTCCGGCAGATAGCCCGTCAACGCGGTCGCTGTAGGTTGTTCTATCCGATTCCACCGCGCAATCCATTGCTCCTGCATGTTAAACACTGGAATTGCGTAGAAGCCCGACATCAGGACGCGGTCGAGCGCCCGCACCGCGGAGACGAAAGGCGGACGTTCGCGCGCCTCGAGCAGGGCAGCGATCATGGCGTCGATCGCGGGCTCCTTGGCCCCCATGTAATTCCGGGTGCCGGGAATGTCGGCGGCTTGGCTGCCAAAGTAGAAGGACTGCTCGTTGCCGGGGGATAGCGACTGGTCCCAGCGGTTCTGTAGCATGTCGAACTCGTAGCCCAGCCGGCGCTGGTCGAACTGCACGGGGTCGACGACGCGGACGCTGGCCTCGATGCCGGCGCGCTTGAGGTCGCGCTGATAGGAAAGCGCAATCCGCTCCTGGTCGCGCGTCGTCACCAGGATTTCGAAGGTGAGCGGCGTCCTGGACGAACGCTGCCGCAGCACGGCTCCATCGAGATCGTAGCCGGCTTCCGACAGCAAGCTCAGCGCCTGGCGCAGCGTTGTTCGATCGCGGCCCGATCCGTCGGTGACGGGCAGGCGGTACGTGCCATCGAGAATATCCGGCCGGATCCGTGCGGCGAACGGCTTCAAGAGTTCGCGTTCGCGCTCGTCGGCCGGTCGGGCGTAGGCGGATAGTTCGGACCCTGCGAAGAAGCCCGCCGCGCGTGCATAGAATCCGAAAAAGTAATTGCGGTTGATCCACTCGAAATCGAACAGCAGCGTCAGGGCCTGCCGCACGCGGATGTCTGAAAACACCGGACGCCGCGTGTTGAACACCAGGAATTCCGAGGGCTGCGGCATTCCGGTCTTGATGGTGTCGCGGATCACTTCGCCGTTGCGGGCGGCCGGAAAATCGTAGCCGTCATGCCAGCGCAGCGGCTCGTGCTCGGCGCGAAAGTCATAGAGGCCACGCTTGAATGCCTCGAACTGGCCGTTGGCCTCGCGATAGAAGTCGAGCCTGATCTCGTCGAAGTTCCACAATCCACGATTCACCGGCAGGTCGCGGCCCCAATAGTCGGGATTGCGGGTCAGCGTGACGCTGGCCCCCGGCTTGACGGCGGTGACGCGATAGGGCCCGGAACCGACCGGTGCGGTCATCGTGGTTTCCTCGAACGTTGCCGGATCGACCGCATGCCGCGGCAAGACGGGCATCAGCCCGAGGATCAGCGGCAGTTCGCGGTCGTTGCCGCCGCCGAAATCGAACCGCACGGTGAGCGGATCGGGTGCTTCGGCCTTTACGACTTTGGAATAATACTGGCGGTGGTTGGGGCGCCCCTTGTCGCGCAGCAAGGCCCACGAAAACAGGACGTCCTCTGCCGTGACCGGCTCGCCGTCGGCGAAGCGCGCCCTCGGGTCGAGGTGGAACGTGACGTAGCTGCGCGCGTCGTCGGTTTCGACGGTTTTGGCCAGCAAGCCATAGAGCGTGAAAGCCTCGTCATTGCCGCGCGCCATCAGGCTCTCGACCACAAAGCTCCTGATCTGCGGAACCGCGAGGCCTCGGACGATCATGGGGTTGAGGCTGTCGAAGGTTCCCAAGGCGCCCCAGACCAGCCGTCCGCCCTTCGGCGCTTCGGGATTGGCGTAGGGCATATGCGTGAAACCGGCGGGAAGAGCGGGCGCGCCGTGCATCGCCAGCGCGTGGCTTTCGGCTGCTCTGGTTTCGTGGACCGGCCCAAGCGGCGTCACAGCCAGCGCCAGGGCAATGCCGGCGAGCACACGCAGGCGGATACGACCGGAGCGGATCATAGGCGGGCAGCGATCTGATTCGAAATTGCGCACGAAGAAAGCTTTACCATAGGCTTCGGCCTCGGCCTGCGGGGAACGCCAAAGATGCTTGTCGGCATTGATCTTTTCGTCTGCCGCTGTATTGAAGGCGGGCAGTTGATGACCGCGGGAACGCCGGTCACGTATCCGCCTCAATTGCCAACGAGACAGCCGCCCCAGCGCGGGTTGGTGTCGGTGCCTGTAGCGGTTTCGGGCGCTCCGGTTCAGAAAGGGTTTTCCGCAATGAATTTCCGTATCTTCGCCGCGTCGATTCGGCCGCGTGGGCAGATCTTGGCCCTGTTGGCGGCCTCGGCATTGTCGGCAACGTTGATTGCGTCGGGCGCGCAAGCTCAGCAGCCCGCGCCAGCGCCCGGGGCCCCGAAGGCTGCCCCGGCGCCTGCCGCTCCGAAAGCGCCTCCGAAGGCTGCCCCCAAGGGTCCCGCCGGCGCTCCAGCGGCACAAGCCCCTCCGGCTGGCGCTCCCGGCGCCGCCCCGCCCCAGGAGCAGCAGGTCCAGCTAATCTACGCGCCCTGGACCAAGTTCTGCCTCAAGGGTCAGGAAGCCGGCGCCAAGCAGGTTTGCTTCACTGGCAAGGACGGCCGCATCGAGTCGGGCCAACCCGTCATCGCCGCCGTCATCATCGAGCCGGAAGGCGAGCCGAAGAAGCTCCTGCGCGTGACCTTGCCGCTCGGCATGCAGCTCGTGCACGGAACCCGGATCATCGTTGATAACAATCCGCCGCAGCAGGGCCCGTATGTGATCTGCTTCCAGAACGGCTGCATGTCAGACTACGAAGCAACCCCCGAGCTGATCGCCAACTTGAAGAAGGGCCAGAATCTGGTTGTTCAGGCGATCAATTCCAACGGTGCGCCGCTGACGCTGCCGCTGCCGCTCGCCGGTGAATTCGCCAAGGCCTTTGACGGTCCGCCGACCGATCCGAAGCAGTTCGAGGAAAACCAGAAGAAGCTTCAGGAAGAGCTGCAGAAGCGTGCTGAGGAGCAGCGCAAGAAGCTGGAGGGCACCCAGCCGGGCGCCACTGCAAATCCGGCGGCGAAGTAACAGCCGCGCCATTCGACAAAACAAAAGGCGCCCGACCAGGGCGCCTTTTTCGTTGCCGGAAGAAGAATGCTAGTTGAGCGACGGGTTGCGCGGGCGGTAGCCGCCGGACTTGTCCTTCACGAAGATCTCGGCCACCTGCGAGTGCCGGATCGGCTCGCCGGAATCGTCCGGCAGCAGATTTTGCTCGGAGACGTAGGCGACGTATTCGGACTCCGAGTTTTCCGCGAGCAGGTGATAGAACGGCTGATCCTTGTCAGGCCGAACCTCTTCGGGGATCGACAACCACCATTCCTCGGTATTGTTGAATTCCGGATCGATATCGAAAATCACGCCACGGAATGAAAACACCCGGTGGCGGACGATCTGCCCGATCTGAAACTTGGCGGTGCGCGCTTTGATCATGTCCCGTCGAATAGACCATGATTGTGGCCGATGCTAGGGGCAATAGGACGAATTAACCTTTACGCGTGGTGGCCATATCCGGCGCCATCTCCCCAAAATCACTGACGAAAAGACGCTTGACGAGATGGTCGATATCCTCAACCTCGCGCTTCCCTATTTTGGCCTGATCTTCATCGGCTTTGCCTGCGGCAAGACCCGAAGGCTGCCGGAATCGGGCCTCGCCTGGATGAACTTCTTTCTGCTCTACGTCTCGCTGCCGGCCTTGCTATTCCGCATCATGTCGGAGACGCCATTTTCCGAACTGAACAACCCGCCATTTCTGATCGCAACCACGCTGGCAACCGTGAGCGCCTTCGTGCTTGCCATGGTGGCAGGCCGCATCATCGGCGAACTGTCGCTGCGCAAGGCGACGATGGCGGGTCTAGCCGGCGCTTACGGCAATATCGGCTATATGGGCCCCGGGCTGGCGCTGGCGGTGCTCGGAGCCAAGGCAGCCGCGCCGACCGCGTTGATCTTCTGCTGCGACAGCATTTTTCTGTTCACGATCGTACCGCTGCTGATGGCGCTGAGCGATCGCAAGCATCCGTCGTTCCTGTACGCCATTGGCGTCGCCGCGCGGCAGATCGTGCTCAATCCGCTGATCATGTCGGCCGCCGCCGGGGCGCTTGTCGCGGCGTTGCACATTCAAGTGCCGGTCGCCGTCGACAGAACCTTGCTATTTCTCCAGAACGCGGCGGCACCGACGGCGCTGTTTGTGCTGGGCGTGACCGTGGCACTGCGGCCGTTTGATCGGGTACCCTGGGAAGTGCCGGGCGTGATCGCGATCAAGCTCCTGATCCATCCGCTCATCGTGTTCGGGCTGATGCTGCTGTTCGGCCCGTTCGCGCAGCCCTGGGCCGCGACCGCGGTACTGATGGCCGCGCTGCCGCCGGCGCTGAACGTGTTCGTGATGGCCCGGCAAAACAACACCTGGATCGAGCCGGCGTCGGTCGCCGTCCTGATCGGAACCTTTGCCTCCGTAGTCACGCTGACCAGCGTGATGTGGTTCATCCAGAGCGGGCGGCTGGCGTTTCCGTAAGCGTGACACAAAATCGCGAAAACAACCCCATGCAAAGTAGAGTGGGGCTAGGTTCGCAGCCCTCACGCTGGCGTCCGGGGCTAGCTCACGCGCTTCCAGGTCGGCGCCAGCCCCTCGCGCATCGCAAGCCGCCGCAGCGGGCCGAACGAGCCGAGGAGGTGCATGCCGACAGCGCGCAGCGATTGCATGGGCAGGAAATCGCTAAGCAATGAACGGTTGGCGACATCGATCGCGATCAGCCGGCTAGCGACGTCGGCACGGCGCGCGGATTGATAGCGCGCCAGCACGGCCAGCGACCCCGGATCCTCGCCGCGCGAGATCGCATTGCCGGCGATATCGGCGATATCGGCCGCATCGCGCAATCCCATGTTGAGGCCTTGGGCGCCGATCGGCGGCACCACGTGGGCGGATTCGCCGACCAGCGCGACACGATGGCTGGCGAACTGTTCGGGACGCTCGATCGTCAGCGGAAACAGGTTGCGCCCGGCTTCCACCTGGACGCGGCCGAGAATGGAGTGCGACTGTCTTTCCGTGGCTTCCGACAATTCCTCGTCACCAAGCGAGATCAGCCGCTCCGCTTCTCTGGTTTCCGAAACCCACACCACGCTGCAGCGGTTGCCGGGCAGGGGCACGAATACGCATGGACCCTGGGCGGTGTGAAACTCGGTGGAGATGCCGTTGTGCGGTCGAGAATGGGAGATGTTGAAGGTCAGCGCCGACTGATGAAGGTCGCGGCGGCTGGTCTTGATACCGGCCGCCTCGCGGGACGGTGATTGCCGCCCGTCTGCGCCGATCACGAGCCGCGCAGAAAGTTGCTCGCCCTTACCGGCACGGATGGCGACGATCGCGTCCTGCGGGTCGATCGCGGCGGCCTCATCGTCAAATCGAGTCAAATTGGAAAGTTCAGCGGCGCGCTCTTCGAGGGCAACCATTAACGATCGGTTGTCGATGTTGTAGCCGAACTGTTCGAGACCGATCTCGTCCGAGGAAAACCGCACCTCGGGCGCGCGGATCAGCCGGTCGGTGTCGTCGACAAGGCGCATGATCCGCAAGGCGGCCGCCTTGTCCCGGCAGCGCGGCCAGACCTCGAGACGTTCGAGCAACTCGGTGGAAGCCCCCAACAGCGCCGTGGTGCGGTTGTCGGCATAGGGGGCACGACGGGCGAGCAGGGCGGTTCTCGCACCGGTAGCGGCCAGCGCGACGGCTGCCGTCAGGCCCGCCGGCCCGCCGCCGATCACGGCAGCGTCATAAACTTGAGATGCGTCATTCATATCGAGACAATTGACGCTCGGGCTGGCATTTTCAAGCCATCAACCGGCCGAAATGTTTCCGCTCAATCGCGCGGCGGAACGCCGCAAAAGCGCCGATATGCAAATAGCAGCGATTCCTGATAGCACTGCCGAGCCAATGGACCAGACCACAGAGCCAGATTCCGCCCCCACGACCATCCGAATGCGAACCGCCGCATTCGCCGTACACATTTTCACGGCACTGGGCGCGGGCGTCGCGCTGCTGGCGATGCTCGAGGCCGTTCGCGAACATTGGGCCAGTATGTTCGGCTGGCTCGGCGTCGCCTTGATCATCGATGCCATCGACGGGCCGCTGGCGCGAAAGCTGGACGTTGTGCGGCTGCAGCCGAACTGGTCGGGCGACGTGCTCGATCTCGTCGTCGATTTCGTGACCTACGTCTTCGTTCCGGCCTATGCCATCACCGCGAGCGGGATGCTGCTGCCGGTGGCGGCGCCGCTGCTCGGGATCGGCATTATGGTTTCCGGTGCGCTCTATTTCGCCGACCGGCGCATGAAGGCGTCCGACAACCACTTCCGCGGCTTTCCGGCGCTGTGGAACGCGGCGGCGTTTTATTTGTTCTTGCTGCACCTGCCGCCGGCACTCTCCACTCTCGGAATCGCAATCCTGATCGCGCTCACATTCGCCCCGTTTCATGTGCTGCATCCGATCCGGGTGGTGCGGCTACGCTGGCTGACCCTGTGGCTGATGGCTATTGGAGCCGCGCTGGCGATCTATACGCTGATCCGCGATTTCGACGTGGGCACTCCCATCGTCGCCGCGCTGTGCGCCATTGCGGCTTACGTCATAGGAAGTGACGCCGTGATCCGGCTAATCAAGTCGTTCAAGGCATGATGGAATTATTGACCAGCCCGGAAGCCTGGGCGGCGCTGTTGACATTGACGGCGCTGGAAATCGTGCTCGGCATCGACAACGTCATTTTCATCTCCGTGCTCGTCTCGCGCATCCCGCCGGCGCAGGCCAAACGCGCGCGTCAAATCGGCTTGCTGCTGGCGCTGGTGTTCCGCATCGTGCTGCTCAGCGTGATGGTGTGGCTGATCGGCCTGACGGAGCCTGTCATCACGATAAGAAATGTCGAACTGTCCTGGCGGGACATCATCCTGATTGCCGGCGGAGCCTTCCTGATCGCGAAGGCGACGCATGAAATTCATGGCGAGGTCGAAGCGAGCGATGGCGAGGTCGATGCCGAACCCAGGGCCAGCGCATTCTTCTGGGTGATCGTCCAGATTATCATTATCGACATCGTGTTCTCCCTGGACTCGATCATCACCGCGATCGGTATGGCGCAGGATCTGGAGATCATGATCGCCGCCGTCGTGATCGCATGCGTCGTCATGTACGTCTCGTCGGGTCCGGTGGCCCGGTTCGTGGCCAATCACCCGACCACCAAGATGCTGGCATTGGCATTCCTGGTGCTGATCGGCGTGGCGCTGGTAGCGGACGGATTCCACTTCCATATCCCGCGCGGCTACATCTATTTTGCCATGTTGTTCGCGGCCGCGGTCGAACTGTTCAATGTGCTCGCCAGGCGCAACCGCAAGAAGGCCGCCAGACGGCCGGTCAGTTGACAAGCGGGCGGCGATGGCTTTCGTTGCGCACTCAAGTCGGGCGCTTGAACAAATACCGAGGGAGAGACTGTCATGACCAAGGCCGTGCGTGTGCACAAGGTGGGCGGACCGGAGGCCCTGGTGTATGAGGACGTCGAGGTCCCGGCACCGGGACCGGGTGAGGTTCGCATCCGTCAGCATGCCGTCGGGTTGAACTTCATCGACGTCTATTTCCGCACCGGCCTCTACAAGGCGCCGGGGCTGCCGTTCATTGCCGGCAATGAGGCCGCGGGCGAGGTCCTGGCCGTGGGCCCGGGCGTTACCAATTTTCATCCCGGCGACCGCGTGGCCTATTATTTCACGCTCGGCGGCTACGCCAGCGAGCGGGTGATTCCGGCCGACAAGCTGGTCAAGCTGCCCGACCACATCACCTATGAGCAGGGCGCCGTCCTGATGCTGAAGGGGCTGACGGTCTGGTACCTCCTGCACAAGACCTTCAAGGTCGAACCCGGCCATCGCGTGCTGATCCATGCCGCCGCCGGTGGCATCGGCCTTCTGGCCTGCCAGTGGGCGAAGGCGCTCGGCGCGCATGTGATCGGCACAGTCGGCTCCAAGGCCAAGGCCGATCTCGCGCTCGCCAATGGCTGCGATCACGTCATCCTCTATAACGAGGAGGACTTCGTCGCACGCGTGAAGCAGATCAGCCGCAATGAGCTCTGCGACGTCGTCTATGACGGCGTCGGCAAAACCACCTTCCCGGGCTCGCTGTCGTGCTTGCGGCCCCGCGGCCTGTTCGTCAGCTTCGGCAACGCCTCCGGCCCGGTGCCGCCGTTCCCGCTCGCCGAGCTCAACAATCACGGCTCGCTGTTTGCCACCCGGCCGAAGCTCAATGACTATGTCAGCACCCGCAAGGAATTGCTCGAAGGTGCCGACACGCTGTTTGCCGCCGTCATCAACGGCAAGCTCCACGTGCCGATCAACCACGCCTATGCGCTGAAGGATGCCGCCAAGGCGCATACCGAGCTGGAGAGCCGGGCGACGACAGGGGCGGCGATTCTGAGGCCGTAAAGTCTTTCCGTCATTCCGGGGCGCGATGCGCAGCATCGAACTATGGGGCGCTCTCGCGCCCCTGAGAATCTCGAGGTTCCGGGTTCACGCTTCGCGTGCCCCGGAACGACGATCGAAAGAGTCATGCCACCCGCCTTGCCGCACCTGCCTTGACCAAAATCGCATCGAGGCAATCGATCATCAGCGATATCTCCTCGCGCGTGACGTTGAGGGCGGGCATGAAGCGGAGCGCATCGGGCTGCGGCGAGTTGATGAGGACGCCGTCCGCGAGCGCTTCCGCTACGATCGACGCGCCGATCGGCAGCTTCAGATCGAGCGCCAGCAACAGCCCGCGGCCCCGGACTTCGCCGAGCCCGTGACGCGCGGACAGTTTCTGCAGCTCGCTTTCCAGGAACAGGCCGGCATCCGCAGCCGCTTTCAGAAATTCCGGCTTCGAAACCTCCTCAAGCACCGCAAGCCCCGCAGCGCACATCAACGGATTGCCGTTGAACGTGCCGCCCTGGTCGCCATGCTCGAAGCAGGAAGCTTGCTCAGTCGCGAGCAGGGCAGCCAGCGGCACGCCGCCGCCGATGCCCTTGCCGAGTGTCATGATGTCGGGCTCGATGCCGGCATGCTCATAGTGGAAGAGCTTTCCGGTTCGGCCCATGCCGGTCTGGATCTCGTCGACGATCAGCAGCAGGCCGTGCTCCTTGGTCAGCGCGCGCAGCTCTTTGAGGAATTGATCGGTTGCAGGCCAGACGCCGGCTTCGCCCTGGATCGGCTCCAGCATCACGGCGACCGTGTTGTCGGAGATCAGCGCCTTTACTGAATCGAGATCGTTGAGTTTGGCTTTGCGGAAGCCTGATACCTTTGGCTCGAACAGTGGCTCGAACGCCTTCTTGCCCGATGCCGACATGGTCGCGAGCGTGCGGCCGTGAAATCCGCCTTCGAAGGTGATGATTTCGAACGCGCCGTTCTTGTATTTCGTGCCGTATTTGCGCGCGAGCTTGATGGCGCCTTCATTGACCTCCGCGCCCGAATTGGCGAAGAACACCTGATCGAAGCAGCTCTTCTCGCGAAGTGCCTGCGCGAGCTTCAGGCTGGGACCGTTGTAGAACGCGGGGCTTGGTGTCAGCAGCAGTTTTGCCTGCGCGGCAAGCGCTGCGGCGACGATCGGCGGCGAATGGCCGAGGCAGTTGACGGCCCATCCCTGCATGAAATCGAGGTACCGCTTGCCGGCGTCATCCCAGAGATACGCGCCTTCGCCGCGAACGAACACGGCCTGCGGGCGGGCGGTGATGTTCATCAGCGCGTCGAACGGATGGGCAGCATGGGTCATGTCGATCTCCTTAGGGGGTTGGGGGAAGGGGCAGGCCGAAACGCAAGAAGGCCGCACTTTTGAGGGTGCGGCCTTCTCGAAAACTTGGCTGAAACTAGCTAATCAGCGTTGTCGTCGGACACGGCGCGACCCATCATCGTCGCGGGAGCGACGACGCAGGCAGGCGCGGCGGTTGGTCCGGTTCAGCTTCATGGCGATGGCCCATACAGCCGAACGGTGCGCCATGTCAAGCCGCGTCCGGTGTTCAGAATCCCGCGACGCTGCCGTGCAGGTCATACTGATCCGACCGCTCGATCTTCGCGGTGACGATCTCGCCGACCTTCAGCGGGCGGCGGCTGGAAAGATAAACGGCGCCGTCGATCTGCGGCGCGTCGGCCTTTGAGCGGCCCTTTGCGACCGTCGGCCCGACTTCGTCGATGATGATCTGCTGTCTGGTGCCGACCTTGCGCTTGAGACGGCGCGCGGAGATTTTCTGCTGCCGCGCCATCAGTGCGCTCCAGCGTTCCTGCTTCACCTCATCAGGCACGGCATTGCCGATCGCATTCGAGGCGGCGCCCGCGACCGGCTCGTATTTGAAGCAGCCGAGGCGATCGATCTCGGCTTCTTCCAGCCAGTCGAGCAGATAGGCGAAGTCGGAATCGGTCTCGCCGGGGAAGCCGACGATGAAGGTCGAGCGCAGCGTCAGCTCAGGACATTCCTCGCGCCATTTCTTGATCCGCGCCAGCGTCTTTTCCTGCGCGGCGGGACGCTTCATGGCTTTGAGGACGTCCGGGCTTGCATGCTGAAATGGGATGTCGAGATAGGGCAGGATCTTGCCCTCGGTCATCAGGCCGATGACTTCGTCGACATGCGGGTAGGGGTAGACATATTGCAGCCGCACCCAGGCGCCGAGATCGCCGAGTTCCTTGGCGAGGTCGAAGAATTTGGCGCGGACCTGGCGGTCCTTCCAGGGGCTTTCGGAATACTTCACGTCGACGCCATAGGCCGACGTGTCTTGCGAGATAACCAGCAATTCCTTGACGCCGGCTGCGACGAGCCTTTCCGCCTCGCGCAGCACGTCATTGGCCGGACGCGACACCAGGTCGCCGCGCAGTTTTGGGATGATGCAAAAGCTGCAGCGGTTGTTGCAGCCTTCGGAAATCTTCAAATAGGCGTAGTGGCGCGGCGTCAGCTTGACGCCCTGCGGCGGCACCAGATCAAGGTGCGGATTATGGACAGGCGGCAGGGCCCGGTGCACGGCCTCCAGCACGCTCTCATATTGCTGCGGGCCCGATATCGAGAGCACGCCCGGATAGGCGGCCTCGATCTGCTCGGGTTCCGCGCCCATGCAGCCGGTGACGATGACCTTGCCGTTCTCCGCCATCGCCTCGCCGATGGCGCCGAGCGATTCCTGCTTGGCGCTGTCGAGGAAGCCGCAGGTGTTGACGATCACGATGTCGGCGCCGTCATGCTTGCGGGCCAGCTCGTAGCCTTCGGCGCGCAGCCGGGTGATGATGCGCTCGGAATCCACCAGCGCTTTGGGGCAGCCGAGTGACGTGAATGAAATACGCGGCGCTCTTTCCATGTAATCGCCTGGAACCTGCATTTGAATTGTTCGGATATGCGATCCAACTAATTGATCTGATAGCAAAATTCAACCACTGGCCTGTTCCGGCGAGGAGAAAGTTTTGCTCGTTCGTGACGACCTGAACAGGAGCGAACATTTGCCGGCCAACGATCAGAAAAAGGAAAATACTGTATCATTAGACGTATGATCCGAACGCACAACTGGATAGCGACAACCGGCGGTCCTCACCTGCTGATTGCTGATGAACAACTCTCGCATTGGCAGGGTATTGAGCGATGGCGCGATCATAGCGATCCGGCTGACCAGAGCGACTATGCGCGTGCGTGCCGAGTAACGACTTGGCTGGGATCGATCGCCTGCCACCAAGCCAGCGCTGTTGTGTTATCTGGCGATGTTGGCGACATCGCATGGTACTGCAATAGTCAGGGTGATGGAGGCTATCTCGTCCAATGGCTTGGCGTTGATGACGAACGACTCATCGAGCCTGCATTGCGCACACCACAAATGCGAGACCTTCTGGAAAGTTCAGACGCCGAGCGGCTTGAATTTGAGACAGGTGCATCCGGTGCAATGTGGCTGATCGATGCATCGGAGCGAGGCTGCGATCTGCACGACAATCATCAATGTCTAGTGTTGCCGCCAGGCAGCTACCTCGCAAAGGCCGCGTACTACAGCTCTGCCGGGCTGTCGATTGTCGTTCGCGAAATCTGTCGGATCAGTTCACCACCCAACGAAGCTAGCTAGAGTTCGTGGCCAGACCGCAACCGCCTTCGGGCGGCAATCTTCTTTTGGGAATAGCCGGCAAGAAGCTTACATTCGTTGTCTCAGGAGCACCCAAGCGAAACAAAGCTGACTTTGGGCGCAGCGGCCTGTTGCATATCTAAATCTGCCTGATTGATGGGCACGAACTAGTCCTAATTACCCATAATTACAAGGCTTTGCGCCAGCGTCTGACGTGCTATGGATGCTTTGCCGGGTTAAGAGTTGATCGATGAGCGCTGAGTCGTCGCCGAAAATCGTTATTGTCGACGAAAGCCCGATCCGGGCCGCAATTCTGGAAGAGGGGTTGCGGGAGGCGGGCTTTACCGGCGTGGTCCATATCAGCGAAATGCAGAGCCTGCTGGCGCGAATCTATGCGCTCGACCCCGACGTCATCTTGATCGACCTGGAAAACCCCAGCCGCGACGTTCTGGAACAGATGTTCCAGGTCAGCCGCGCGGTACGGCGGCCGATCGCGATGTTCGTCGACCAGAGCGATGCGGCCTCGATCCAGGCCTCCGTCGATGCCGGCGTTTCCGCCTACATCGTGGACGGCCTGAAGAAAGAACGGATCAAGCCGATCCTCGACCTCTGCATTTCCCGCTTCAACGCCTTCTCCAAGCTGCAGGACGAGCTCGACCGCACCAAGTCGGCGCTCGAGGAGCGCAAGGTGATCGACCGCGCCAAGGGAATCCTGATGAAGGTGAAGGGCCTCACCGAAGAGGAGGCCTATGTGCTGATGCGCTCCACCGCGATGCGCGAGAAGAAGAAAATCGGCGAGATCGCGCAGTCGATCCTGACCGCGTCGGAGCTACTGAAATGACGACACCGCTGCATATCGGCTTCATTCCCCTCGTCGACGCGGCCGCGCTGATCATCGCCGTGGACAAGGGCTTTACGGCCGCCGAAGGGCTCGATGTCACGCTGGTGCGTGAAGTGTCGTGGTCCAACGTCCGCGACAAGCTCAATATCGGCATGTTCGACGCGGCGCATCTGCTGGCGCCGGTGGCGATCGCCTCGAGCTTGGGGCTGGGCCACGTCAAGGTGCCGATCGTGGCGCCATTCAATCTGGGCCTCAATGGCAACGCGATCACGGTATCGCCGGCGCTGCACGCCGCGATCATGAGCGAGATCGACGGCGACCCGCTCGATCCCATGGCCACGGCACTGGCGCTCGCCCGCGTCGTTGCCGCCAGGCGCAAGAGCGGCGCGGAACCGCTGACGTTCGGCATGACGTTTCCGTTCTCCACCCATAACTACCAGCTCCGGTTCTGGATGGCGGCGGGCGGGGTCGATCCCGACGAGGATGTTCGCCTGGTGGTGCTGCCGCCGCCCTACATGGTGGACAGCCTCGCCAATGGCCATGTCGATGCGTTCTGCGTCGGCGCGCCCTGGAACTCGGTCGCGGTCGATCTCGGCGTCGGCCACATCCTGCATTTCGTCTCCGATATCTTGGTGCGCGCGGCCGAAAAGGTTCTCGCTGTCAGGCAAAGCTGGTCGGAAAAGAATCCGAACGCGCTGGCTGCGCTGATCCGGGCGGCTGCCCACGCCGCCGAATACATCGAGGAGCCCGGAAACCGCGCCGAGACCGCCCATATCCTGGCGCGGCCCGAACGGCTCGGCGTCGGCGCCGAGGTGATCCAACGCGCCCTCGACGGTCGACTGAAGATTTCACCGGACGGCCAGCAGCGCGAGAGCGGCCGCTATCTGCTGGTCGGGCGCGAGGGGGCGGGCCGGCCCGATCCGGCGCAGGCCGCCTGGCTTTACGCCCAGATGGTGCGCTGGGGACAGACACAGATGCGGCCGGATGCGCTGCGAACCGCCATGGCGGTCTTTAGGCCCGAACTCTACGACGCCGCCATGGGACGTCCGGGGGCGGCTCCCAACGCGCCTGGTGCCATCGGTGCCTTTGCCGGCCCCGCGTTCGACCCCGCGGATATCGCCGGGCATCTGGCGGCCTTCAAAATTGGGCATTGGAAGCCATAAGCCAGTAGATTGAAGCAATATTGGGCAATTGCAAAGATTGCCTAGCTCTTGGGCAGAATGCTCAGAAAGCATCTATGAAGCTGGCTTCATAGTTTCGAGTTCTTTGTCGAAACAGATTGAAATTTCAAGATATTCGCCGCGTCTCCATCTGGCACGCAACTTGTATGGTGCAGTGCGGTCGGCTCGTCGCAGATGCCTGCTGACCTACGTCCAAGATGGATTTCCGCAGCAACGAAGCTGGTCGGACCGCGTACCCAGAACCACAGCCCGGCACTGCGCCGGGCCGATCTCCTGGGCGGTCCATCCCTTTCGTTGACGCCACCAATCGTGGCCGCAGGAGCTTCGTCGCGCATGAAAATCGAGCCGATCGCAGTCGACTTTACCGACGAGCAGAAGCGCTACCTCGAAGGCTTCACCGCGGGCTTGCAGATCAGCCGGGTCGGGCGCGGCCTCGGCAATGCGGGAAAGGCGAATGCCGAACCGACGGGGCCGGATGCCGTCCATATCAAGGCGCAGGACAAGGTCACGGCTTCCGGCAAAAAGCTCGCCGATCAGGAGAAGTTCAAGCGCGAGGAGCATCCGTTCGATGCCTATCCCCGGCTGAAGCAGCAGGCGCTCGACAACGCGCCGCCGAACCCGGCAGATAATTTCCGCTGGCGCTATTACGGTCTGTTCTACGTCGCGCCGGCGCAGGACTCCTACATGTGCCGCCTCAGGATTCCGAACGGCATCCTGAAGCACTGGCAGTTTTCGGGACTGGCCGATCTCGCCGAGCGGCTGTGCGGGCCGTTCTGCCACGTCACCACGCGCGCTAACTTGCAGGTGCGCGAGATTCCGCCCAAGCACGCGGTGGCTTTGATCGAGGGCATTCAGGATCTGGGTCTTTGTTCGCGCGGCACCGGCGCGGACAACATCCGCAACGTCACGGGCACGCCGACGGCGGGGATCGATCCGCAGGAACTGATCGACACCCGCGAATATGCCCGCGAGTGGCACTACCACATCCTCAACGATCGCTCACTGTATGGCTTGCCGCGCAAGTTCAATGTCGCCTTCGACGGCGCCGGCAAGATCGCCGTGCTGGAAGACACCAACGACATCGCGTTCACCGCGGTCGACGTGAAGGACGGCTTTGGTGCCGAGCCCGGCATCTGGTTTCGCTTAGGGATCGGCGGCATCACGGGCCACAAGGATTTTGCCAAGTATAGCGACATCATCGTGAAGCCGGCCGATGCCACCAGGGTGGCGGACGCCATCGTGCGCATCTTCATCGAACTCGGCGATCGCACCAACCGCAACAAGGCGCGGCTGAAATATGTGCTCGATGGGATGGGGCACGAAAAATTCCACGCGCTGGTCGAGGAGCGGCTCGGCAAGCCCTTCACCCGCGTGCGGCCCGAAGCGCTTGCGCCGCGGCCTGCCTCGGATCGCACGGCGCATATCGGCGTGCACAGGCAGAAGCAGGAGGGGCTGAACTGGATCGGCGTGTCGCTGCCGCTCGGCAAGATCACGTGTGAGCAGATGCGGGGGCTGGCCAAAATCGCGCAGGATCTTGGCGACGGCGATATCCGCCTGACGGTGTGGCAGAACCTGCTGATCCCGGGCGTACGCGACGAGAATGTCGAGCTTGCGGTCGCCGCGATCAAGAAGATCGGGCTTGCGGTCGAGGCGTCGCAAATCCGGGCCGGGCTGATTGCCTGCACCGGCAATGCCGGCTGCCGATTTGCGGCGGCAAATACCAAGCGCCATGCCGCCGAAATCGGCGATTGGTGCGAGCCACGCGTTAGCATCGACACGCCGATCAACATCCACGTCACCGGTTGCCATCATTCCTGCGCGCAGCATTACATCAGCGATATCGGCCTGATCGCCGCGAAAGTGGATGTTGGCGAAGATGCCGATCCCGTCGAAGGCTATCATCTCTTCACTGGCGGCGGCTTCGGTCCCGACGCCGATGTCGGGCAGGAGGTCTATCGCGACGTCAAGGCCGAGGATGCGCCGAGGACGGTCGAGAAACTGCTGAAGGCCTATCTCACGCATCGCGCATCGCCCGATGAAACTTTCCTGACATTTGCGCGCCGCCATGACGGCGAGACACTGCGCAAGCTGGCCGATGCCCAAGTCACTGACGCTCAGGTGTCCTTATGAATCAGATCACGCCTCCGCCCAAGGTCGAGATCATTCCCTCGAACGCGCCATTCTCCGAAGCGCAGCGCTCCTGGCTGAACGGGTTCTTTGCCGGGCTCCTGTCCGATGCGACGCCGTTGTCGGCCGAACAAGGCGCTGAAGTCATGCAGGGCGCGGCCGGCGATGGCGATGACGGCGAAGCGCCGTGGCACGACCAGACCATGCCGATCGCCGATCGCATGAAGCTTGCAGAGGGCCGGCCGTTGCGGCGGCGGATGATGGCGGCAATGGCGCAGCAGGATTGCGGCCAGTGCGGCTATGACTGCCATAACTATTCGGAAGCGATCGCAAACAAGAGCGAAGCGCGGCTCAACCTCTGCGTCCCCGGCGGCAAGGAAACTGCGCGGATGCTGAAGTCGCTTTATGAGGAGATCGACAAGGCACCGTCATCGGCGCCTGCGGTAGCGGCGGTTGCGGTTGCGCCGACGGCTCCAGGCGAGCCCGGCCGCTCGCGGGACAATCCCGCAAACGCAAAATTCCTGTCGCGGCGACTGCTCAACGGCAAGGGTTCGGAGAAGGAGACCTGGCATATCGAGTTCGACCTCTCCGGATGTAGCCTCGACTATGTCGTGGGCGATTCGTTCGGCATCTTTGCGCGCAACGACATCGGCCTGGTCGACCAGATCATCGCGCTACTTGGCGCATCACATACAACGGAGGTGAGGGGAAAGACGCTGCGCGAAGTATTGCGCGACGACGTCTCGCTGTCGCCTGCGCCGGATTCATTGTTCGAGTTGATCTCGTATCTGACCGGCGGCGCGCTACGCGAGAAAGCCCGCGCGCTGGCGCAGGGCGAAGATCCCGATGGCGACGCGGCAACGCTCGATGTCATGGCGGTATTGCAGAAATTCTCCCGCGTCCGCCCACATCCCGAGGCCTTTGTTGAAGCGCTGGAGCCATTGCAGCCGCGGCTCTATTCGATCTCGTCGTCGCACAATGCGACGCCCGGCAAGCTGTCGCTCACGGTCGACTGCGTGCGCTATGTGGTCAACAAGCGTCGTCGTTTGGGTTTGGCCTCGACGTTCCTTGCCGAGCGCATCAATCCCGGCGACGAGGTCAAGGTCTACGTACAGAAGGCCCATGGCTTCGCGCTGCCGCAAGACCCGAAGACCCCGATCATCATGGTCGGCCCCGGGACGGGTATCGCGCCGTTCCGCGCCTTCCTGCTCGATCGCCGCGCCACCGGCGCTTCCGGCAAGAACTGGCTGTTCTTCGGCCATCAGCGCAGCGATTGCGATTTCTTCTA
Source organism: Bradyrhizobium murdochi (assembly GCF_000472965.1). Classification (GTDB taxonomy): domain Bacteria; phylum Pseudomonadota; class Alphaproteobacteria; order Rhizobiales; family Xanthobacteraceae; genus Bradyrhizobium; species Bradyrhizobium murdochi. The sequence goes on from NZ_AXAU01000001.1 coordinate 665,296, forward strand.
TGCCGACGAACTCAATGCGATGAAGACCTCGGGCCTCTTGACGCGATTGTCGCTGGCGTGGTCACGCGATGGCAACAAGAAGTTCTACGTGCAGGACCGCATGCGCGAGGTCGGGCGCGAGGTATGGACCTGGCTTGCCGAAGGCGCCCATGTCTACATCTGCGGCGATGCCAAGCGGATGGCCAAGGACGTCGAGCGCGCGCTGGTCGACATCGTCGCCCAATTCGGCGCCCGAACCACCGACGAGGCCGTCAGCTTCGTCGGGGAACTCAAGAAAAAGGGCCGGTTCCAGCAGGACGTTTACTAATTCGGGTTCCAACTCCACACAAATCCGCCGAATAAAATTCTCGCTCTGGTCGGAACGAAGGGAAATTTCCCCTCGAAATGGAGCGCACCGGAGCGCCCCCATCGCTATTTCGGCGGATATCTTGCATCGGTGCGCGATCGATATTCCATATGCAGTCCATGCCGCGTTGGAGATCGATCATGCGCGAACTTTCGGCGGAAGCCCGCCTGCACCTTTATGCACGCTCGGTGTCCCGCCGTTCCGGCACCGGCGTTCACACGGCTGCGCTTTACAGCGCATTCGCGCTCATTGCCGCCATCGTGTTCGGCACGCTGTCGGTCCATCCGTTCTAGGCGTTTTTCTGACGCGTTTTCTTCACGCGAACCGGATTCCACTTCGCTTGAAAACGCTATGGCTACGCCGTCTTGAACGGCGCGACCGTAATCCCCGCATCCTTCAACGCCTGACGAACGCCGCGCGCGATGTCGACGGCACCCGGCGTGTCGCCATGAATGCACACGGTGTCGGTGCGCATCTTGATCACCTTGCCGGTGACGGAGACGACCGCGCCGTCCTGCACCATCCGCACCACGCGATCGGCGATTTGTTTCGCATCGTGCAGCACGGCGCCGGGCTTCTTGCGCGACACCAGTGAGCCATTGTCTTCATAGGCGCGGTCGGCGAACACCTCGTGCACCATCGGCAAATTGGCGGCCTCGCCCGCCTGCACCAGCTTGGAATTGGCGAGCACCACGAAAATCAGATTGGGGTCAACCGCCTTGATGCCGCTGGCGATCGCTTTCGCCGTCGTGTCGTCCTCGCAGGCGACGTTGGAGAGCGCGCCATGCGCCTTGACGTGGGTAACCTTGTAACCGGCCGCGGTCGCAATCGCCTGCAGCGCACCGATCTGGTAGGCGATGAGGTTCTCGATCTCCGAAGACTTGAGGCCCGGGATCGGCCGCCGGCCGAAGCCGTGCAGGTCGCGATATCCAGGATGCGCGCCGACACTGACGCCGCGCGCTTTCGCCAGTTCGACCGTGCGGCGCATGATGTCGGGATCGCCGGCATGAAAGCCGCAGGCGACGTTTACCGACGTCGCAAGCTCGATCATCGCGGCGTCATTGCCCATTTCCCACGCGCCAAATCCTTCGCCGAGATCGCAATTGAGGTCGATGGTTGTCATGTTGTCCGTCCGCTTCTCGTGAGTGGATTGGTGCTCAGTCCGGGCCCGCTATGTCGGCCATCGATACCGCGTGCCAGGTTCCGGCATCGACCGCGCTGACGGCATGGCCCGCGACATTGGCATCGTGCAGCGCGTCGATGTTGAGATCAACGCTTTCGATTGCACGAAGCCGATCGGGCAGGGTGCGCAACAGTTCCGCAAACTTGCGTGCTTCGGCCTGCGCTTCCGCCATGCTGACGGCGCGAAAGCGAAAGGCGTGCCCGGCGGGGATCTGTGCCAATCGCCCGAGGTCGGCCGAAATCACCGTCGCGATCTTGGGATAGCCGCCGCTGGTGCCGCGATCCGGCATCAGCACGATCGGCTGGCCGTTACCGGGCACCTGCAGGCTGCCGTTGACAGTGCCGTCGGAGACAATGTTGTGGCCGTGGAGGTGCTTGAGGGTGGGGCCTTCAAGCCGGTAGCCCATGCGGTCGCTGGTCGCCGATATCTTCCATTCGCTGTCGACAAACAGTTTTTTGGTCTCATCCGTGAATTCGTCGTCCTGTGGACCCCAGACTATGCGGATCGGCGCGTCGGTTGCCGCCGGCAATTCGATCCGCCGTTCCGCCGCACTGCTAGCGGCCTTCGCCGGCAGCTCGTCGCCGGCCTGCAGTGGGCGAGGATAGGGACTACCGAGGCCTGCGCGGGCATTGACGGCCAAGCTGCCGAACATCGGCTCGCCGGAAATGCCGCCTTCAATCGCGAGATAGCTGAACGCGCCGCCGCGGGCAAAGCCGAGCGTCAGCGTCTCGCCATCGGCGATGGTTGCGGATGTATCCGGCGCCACGGCGCGGCCGGCAATATCGGCATTGCGCGGGGCTCCCGTCAGCGCGACGCGCACCGCAGCCCCGCGCGCGGTAAATTTCGCCCCGAACGGGCCGACTTCGACGACCGCCGTGAACGGCTCATTGCCAACCAGCGTGTTGGCGGCCGCCAGCGCCAGCCGATCCATTGCGCCACTTGGCACCAGGCCGTAGCGCTGGGCGCCGGGACGTCCGCCGTCCTGTACCGAACTCGCCGGGCCGATCGATGCAATGACAAGCTTGCTCATGAGGTGATCTGCTCGGCAATGAATTCGCCGGCTTCGGCGGCGCGATCCTGTTCCGCAAACGTCTTGGCATCGACGGGCGTGAAAGTGACGTTGTCGCCCGGCTCAAGCAGGAAGATCGGATCGCGGTGAAGCTGGTAGGTGCGAACGGCTGTCCGCCCCAGAAGATGCCAGCCGCTCGGGCCGGCGAGACACTGCACGCCGGTCTGCACTCCGCCGATCGAGATGGTGCCGGCCGGAGTTAGCAAACGCGGATTCTGCCGCCGCGGCATATGGAGAGAGTCCGCAAGCCCGCTGAGATAGGACCATCCGGGCGTAAAGCCGATCATCGCGACCCGGTAGTCGCCGGCGACGTGCCGCGCCACGATCTCCTCAGGCGTCGTGTTGAGGGTTTTTGCGACGTCCTCGAGGTCGATGCCGTGCTCGCCGCCATAAACGACCGGAATGCGCCAGCGCCGGGTTTTGGTCGTTGCCGGTACCGGGAGCTGTGCGAGCGCGAGAATCTTTTCGCCAAGCTTGTCGAAACCGATCTGGACCGGGTCGTAATGAACCAGCAGCGAACGATAGGTCGGCACCGTCTCGGTGATGCCTGCGATCGGCTCAGCGGCCAGCGCGCGGTCGAGCGCCAGGACCCGCCGGTTGGCGGCATCGTCGATGTTGCGGCTGAATTCTACCGTGATGGCGCTGTCGCCACTCGGCAACAGGCGGGGCGGGGGTAGCGTCGCAGCCATGGCCTCTAAACTTATCTCGCAGCTCTCGTTCTAGCCTCAACCTCTAGCGTGTTTTGGGCGCGAGTGGAATTCGCTTCGCGCGAAATCCGCCAGTAAGTTCAATAAATTAATCTGCATTCCGATGATAAGATGTTGTGATCGCGCTTCTTTCCACGAGATCTTGACGCGGCACAGGCGCTTCGCAAGATGCGCTACCTTTCACCTATCCTGCGGAGCCCGCATTCCAGATGTCCCTGTCCCCCGAAGCCATCGCAACCCTGTCTGGCGTCTCGACCGCCACCATCACCACCGTGCTGCTCAAGAAGGGCCTGCGAAACGTGTGGATGCGCGGCACCAAGCCGCTGCGGCCGGGGCAGCCGCGGCTGGTCGGACCGGCCTTCACGCTGCGCTTCGTGCCGGCGCGCGAGGATCTCGCCACGCCTGAATCCTGGTCGTCGCCGATTTCGACCCGCACCGCGATTGAAGCCATGCCGAAAGGCTGCATCGCCGTAGTCGATGCCATGGGCGTCTCCGATGCCGGCATCTTCGGCGACATCCTCTGCGCCCGCATGGTCAAGCGCGGGGTTGCGGCGCTGATCACCGATGGCGTGGTGCGTGATGTCGAAGGCGTGCTCGGCACCAATCTCCCGGTCTGGTGCGACGGCTTCGCCGCGCCGCCCTCCGTGGCGGGGTTGACCTTCGTGGGCTGGGGCGAGCCGATCGGCTGCGGCGGGGTCGCGGTATTTCCGAACGACATTGTCGTCGCCGACCAGGACGGCGCCGTGCTGATCCCGCAGGCCCTGCTCGACCACGTGCTGGCCGAAGGGCCGGAGCAGGAACGGATGGAAGCCTGGATCGTCAACGAGGTGAACAACGGCGCAGCATTGCCCGGCCTCTATCCGATGAACGCCGAGACCAAGGCGCGCTACGCCGCGACGAAGAAGTAACTTCAACAGGCAGAGGCAACTCCATGGAAATCCATCTCGCGGGCTCCCGGCCAACGCGCCGGGCGCCGACCGAATATTTCACCGGCACGGTGCTGCAGGATCCGATCATCCAGGCCGAGGCGCCGGCACGGCTGGCCTCGACGCGCGTCTCCTTTGAGCCCGGCGCGCGCACGGCTTGGCATACGCATCCGCTGGGCCAGACGCTCTACGTCATCTCGGGGGTCGGACGGGTGCAGGCCAAGGGTGGTCCGATCAGGGAAATTCGTCCCGGTGACGTCGTCTGGATTCCGCCCGGCGAGAAGCACTGGCATGGCGCTTCGCCGACCAACGCGATGACCCACATCGCCATGCAGGAAGCGCTCGATGGTAGCTACGTGACCTGGATGGAGCACGTGACCGACGCGGAATATTCCGAGAAGGTCGGCTGAGTTCCTGCCGCTTCACATCCGCTGCGCGGTCCAGGTGCCGGAGCACAGGGCCGCGCGCCATGTGCCTGATCCTGACGTGCCCGTGAGCGTGCCGGAGCCGACCGCGCGCTTCAAGCCGCTTGCAAGTGTCACGCGGATCGCGCCGGCTTCGGCGACGCGGCCGGATGCCGTGACAGCCGCGCTGTTTGAGGCGACCTGGCCGTTGCTGATTCCGATCGAGACCGACGCTCCGCTGAGACACGCGACGTTCGATGAGGCGATCTGCACATTCCAGTCGCCGTCGAATGTTGCGGCTGCGGATGGCGTCGTGGTGGCCAACACGGCAAGTAGCGAAACGGCGACAGCAGATTTGCGAAGAGTTCCCATGGCGTGCCCCTGTTGTTTGGACACGTCCATAGTTCCATAGCCGTTCCAAGGCGACCGTGACTGTCATCACGCGCGGGACGCGGGACAAGACCTCAAAGAAGGACTCCGTCCAACAGCGTCACCGTCGTCAAAATGACTCGCCGAGTCAGTTGACGCGGGTCCAGGTCTGGCCGCCGCAGAACATGCCGCCGAAGGCGCAGCCCTGAACGCGCAGGCTGTCGGTGCCCTTGAGGGCGATCGTCGAATCATAGGTGCTGCCGGTGTTCGGATCGAAAATCCGGCCGCTCCACTTGTCCTTGCCGGGCTTCATGTTGATCAGGACTTGCTCGCCGTTCTGGTTCGACTTCTTGTCGACGGAATAGCCGCAGAGATTGGGGCCGCACGGTTCGATCCGCACCTTGCCTTCCTTCTCCTCGGTCAGCCAAACGCCGAGCGGTGAGTTCGCAGGCGGCGCCGCCGAATCTGCCGGAGCCGCGGCCTGTTTCTGTTGCGGCGGCGGTGGCGCCGGCGCGGCAACGGGAGCAGGTGCTGGCGGGACTGCCGGAGTGGAGTTCTGTTGCACTGGGGGAGCAGCGGGCGTTGCTGCCGCAGGTGCGGGGGCGTCAGTCGGCGCAACGGCTGCCGTCGCGCTCGACGGCGCTGCCGCGGCGGGAGCGGCCGGAGCAGGGGCAGCAGGTGCCGGCGCAGTCGCAGGGGCAGCCGCTTGCTCTGCTGGTGCCGGCGCGGCCGGCGCTGGCGCAGTCTCGGGTGTGGCCTGCGGGGCGGTCTTTGCCTGCTGCGGAGCCTTCCTGGTCGGACGATCAAGATCGCCTTCCTCGCCACGCGCGCGTTTGGTCTTCTTGCCGGTATTGTCGTAGACGCCGGGAATAGAAACGGTGCCGCGATCGGGATCGATCGTAATGGTGCGGCCGCCATACTCGAAAGTGTACTGCGCCTGTGCAGCGGTGACGGTGCCAGCCAGCAAGAGCGCGGCGATAGCGAGGCACTTCTTCATTATAACGACCTCCTGAACAGGGAATCCGGATTCCGCAGCTACTACGCAGCGGCAGCTTCACTCAACGTGATCCAGATCACTTTCAAACTATAAGTCGTGTACTAGCCGCTTTGGTTCAATTCGACCGCGGCAGTCTAAGTTGCGCCCAATGGACGGTCAATTTCCTCGGAAAACAGGCTTGTCCAATCGAGAATCAATCGAGCCAGACGGAATAAATTTTCCTGAAGCTTCCGTCCTGGATAGCTTCTGGTGATAGCGGATCTCCGACGCGTCCGTCATCATCAGCCGATCCGCGGCGTACTGCGGTCAATGAAGGAAGTTACGACTCGCCGTCATCCTTGCGCGCCAGATTGGCGGCGGCGCTAAGCCCGGTCATCTCGCTCTTCAATTGCTCGAAGCGTCGGCGCGCGTTGCTTTCGCGATCGTCGACCATCTGAATCGCGGCTTCCCTCGACATCGGCCCGGCGACGATCGGAGTGGAGTTCTCCCCGATGGTCTCGTCGACATAGTAATCGCCATTGTCGAGGCGGACCGTCCATTTGAAACGGATCGCAGTCATCGGGCCGGGCCCGAACTTGCAGTAGCCGTGAGCCTCGATGGGCGGAGGAGATGTGGGGATGGGCGGAGGGCCCACCGGTATCTGCGCCGCGACCGCGGGCTTGTCGGGTTCGCGACGGCTTTCCGGCGGGTCAAGGATGCTGGCGATGGTCGCCAGGGCGTTGTCGGTCGGGTCGCTTAGGGTCACGATTCAGCCTCCGGATCGAGCCCGTTTGCGGAATCAGTATCCGTCGCCGCCCACGGCCCTTTGCTTGCTTCCGAATAAAGCCATGCTTTGTCAATCCGTGGCTTTTTTGAGGCGTAGCTAAGCGCGCACCGGCGGTAATTTGTTCTTCCAGGGCCGGACCTGTTCGAGCTGGCCGGCCAGGCGGAACAGGGTGGCCTCGTCGCCGAACCTGGCCGAAAACATCATGCCAAGCGGCAATCCGGCCTTGTTCCAGGCTAGCGGCACCGACATGGCTGGCTGCCCGGACATGTTGAACATGGAGGTGCCGGGCATGTAGCGGCGCAGGATCGGGGCAATGTGCGACAGATCGTTTGACATGGTGTTGAGTTCGCCAATGCGCAGCGGCGGCGCGCATAAGGTCGGGCACAGGAAGACGTCGCAGCTCTCGAAGAAGGTCGCCAGTGAACGGGAAATCTGGAAGGCAGCGAGCTGGGCCGCCACATAGTCGGTCGCCGAGGTCCTCGTCGCGTTGCGCGAATGCGCCAGCGTCAATATCTCGAGATCATTATCCGTCATCTCCCGCCCGAGCCGCTGCTCGATCAAAGGAACCGTCAGTGCGGTGTTGCCGCTGACGATAGTGGTCATGACCGCGGCTGGATCGGCGGCAAGCGCAGGCGCCTGTTCCTCGACGTGATGGCCGAGCCCCGCCAGAAGGCTTGCGATCTCACGCACGGCTGCCGCGATTTCCGGATCGATGGCATCGCCATACGGCGATTTATCGGTGAACGAGATACGGAGCTTGCCCGGGTCGCGGCCGACTTCCTGCGAAAACGGCCGCTCCGGCGGCGGCGCGAAATAGGGGCTCGACGGCTCCGGCCCGTGAATCGCGTCCATCATCACCGCGCTGTCGCGCACGCTGATGCTCACGACATGGCCACAGGAGAATCCGCCCCAGCCTTCGCCGCGATCGGGGCCGAGCGGATTGCGCGCCCGGGTCGGCTTCAGGCCGAACACGCCGGAAGCGGAGGCGGGGATGCGGATCGAGCCGCCGCCATCGCTGGCGTGCGCGACGGGAAGGATACGGGCTGCAACGGCCGCAGCGGCGCCGCCGGATGACCCACCGGAGGAATGCTCCAGATTCCAGGGATTGCGGGTTGGCCCGAACAGACGCGACTCCGTCGTCGGCATCAGTCCGAATTCGGGACTGGAGCTCTTGCCGAAGATGGATACGCCGGTCTCGAGGAAACGCCGCGCCAGCGTCCCGGTGTGGTCAGCCACGAAATCCTTCAGGACCGTGGCTCCTGACGTCGTGCGCGTGCCTTCCAGGAGGTCGAGGTCCTTCAGCAGAAATGGCACGCCGGTAAAGGGACCGTCGGGCAGGCCGTGTTCGATCTGACGCTCGGCATACTCGTAATGCTTGACGACCACCGCATTGATCTGCGGATCGACCATTGCCGCGCGGGCGATGGCCTCGTCGAGCAATTCCTTAGCCGAGACCTCCTTCTTCCGAACCAGTTCGGCAAGGCCGACCGCGTCGTAATCGCCGTATTCCTTGAAGGCCATGCACACACCTCGCTTGCCGGCCGGCCGATAGACCGGCCATGCCCTGGGGCCATTATTTTTTGCGATCTAGCCGAGCACGTCCTGATTGATCACGTTCTGGCGCAAGGGATCGCCGTCCAATACGCTCAGAATGTTGCGGGCGGTCTGCTCGCTCATCCGGTCCACGGCTTCCACGGTGACGCCGGCGACATGCGGCGCCATGATGACATTCGGCAGGGCGAGCAACGCCTGACCGGCCGGCGGCGGCTCCTGCTCGAAAACGTCAAGGCCCGCGCCGGCAAGCTTGCCGGACACTAGCGCGGCGTGCAGCGCGGCCTCGTCGACGATTCCGCCGCGCGCTGTGTTGATCAGATAGGCGGACGGCTGCATCCGCCTCAGCCTGTCGGCATTGAACATGCCGACCGTCTCCGGATTCTTGGGGCAATGGATGCTGACGAAGTCGGCGCGCGGCAGCGCCGCATTGAGGTCGGCGACCGGTTCGCAACCGGCGGCCTTGATGTCGGCGGGGGGCTTATAGGGGTCGAAAACCAGGACGTTCATTTCCATCGCGAGGCAGCGCTTGGCGGTGCGCGTGCCGATGCGCCCGAAACCGACGATCAGAACGGTCTTGCCGAAGAGGTCGTAGGGCAGCATCCCGAGCCTATCAGCCCATTTGTCGTCCCTGACGAGCGAATGCATTTCCGTTGCGCGCTTGGCGAGCGTCAGCATCATGAACAGCGCATGTTCGGCAACCGACGGCGAATTGGCGGTGCCGGCCACCATAAGCGGCACCTTGCGGCGGCTCAGCGCGGGGACGTCGACGGCGTCGAACCCGACGCCGATCCGGGTGACGACCAGCATGTCTTTCGAGGCTTCGAGTTCGGGCTCACCAAAGCGGGTGGCGCCAAGGGCGACGCCATGAACCGGCGCGTGCTCCTTCAGCTTGGCTTCGAAATCCTTCTGCGAAATCATGTTGGGAAATTCGACGAGTTCGATGTCGTCTCGCGCGTGGAGTAGCGCTCTTCCCTGCTGCGACATCGATTCCGTGATGAAGATTTTCTTCTTGTTGGTAGCCATTTCCTGCCCTTAGGTCACGCAATTGCGCCGTCAAAGGACGACGCCGGTCACCTCGTTTAGCAGGTGCATATTGTTGAGGTCCACAGCCAATCGCAGGGGAGCGCCATCCTCCGCGCCGGCATTGGGATTGACCCGGCCGCAAACCTGCGAGCCTTCCAGCGTAAAATAGATCAGCGTCTCCATTCCCATCGGCTCGGTGACGTCGAGCACGGTATCGAAGGCCTCTACGCCGGCTGCAAGATGCGGTCGAGCCTCGGTGATATGCTCGGGCCGCAGCCCCAGCAGCAATTTGTCGGTACGCGGAATGCCCTGATATCGGGCGGCACGGGCCGGCGGCAGCGGGAAGGCGATGCGGTCGGTCAACCGGATGTGCAACTTGCCGGCGAGATCCTCCAACCGGCACGGGATGAAATTCATCGCCGGCGAACCGATGAAGCTGGCGACGAATTTCGTCGCCGGCTTGTGATAGAGCTCGTTCGGCGTGCCGATCTGCTCGATCCGTCCATGGTTCATCACCACGACGCGGTCGGCCAGCGTCATCGCCTCCACCTGGTCGTGGGTCACGTAAACCGTCGTGGTGCGAACCTTCTGGTGCACCTTCTTGATCTCGATCCGCATCTGCACGCGCAGCTTGGCGTCGAGGTTGGACAACGGCTCGTCGAACAGAAACACCTTTGGGTTACGCACGATGGCGCGGCCCATGGCGACGCGCTGGCGCTGGCCGCCGGACAATTGCTTCGGCTTGCGGTCGACAAGTTCGACGATGTCGAGCATGCGCGCGGCTTCGTCGATACGACTCTTGATCTCGGCTTTCGGATAGCGCTTCAGTCGCAGCCCGAACGACATGTTCTCCGCAACCGTCATGTGCGGATAGAGCGCGTAGTTCTGAAACACCATCGCGATATCGCGATCCTTCGGCGGCACGTCGTTGACGATGTCGCCGCCGATCATGATGTCTCCGTCGGAGATATCTTCCAGGCCGGCGATCATCCGCAGCGTTGTCGACTTTCCGCAACCCGATGGTCCGACCAGCACCACGAATTCATGGTCCGCAATGTCGAGATCGATGCCGCGCACCGCCTCGACTTCGTCATAGCGCTTCACAACCTTACGCAGCGTCACGTCAGCCATGAGATCAACCCTTTGTCGCGCCGGCGGTCAGGCCGGCAATGTAATAGTCCATCAGGAACGCGTAGATGATGAGCGGCGGCGCCGCGCCGAGCAGGGCGCCGGTCATGATCTGCCCCCAGTTGAACACGTCGCCCTTGATCAGCGAGGTAATGATGCCGACCGGCATCACCAACTGGTCGGTCGACGTCGTGAACACCAGTGGATAGAGGAATTGCGCCCATGACACCGTGAAGGCGAAGATGGTCGCCGCAATGATGCCGGGAAAGGCAACCGGAATGAATATCCGCGTCAGCGTCTGGATCCAGGACGCGCCGTCGATGACGGCGGCTTCGTCGAGTTCCTTCGGGATCGAGGCGAAGTAGCCGATCATGATCCACGTGCAGAACGGCACAGTGAGCGTCGGATAGAGAATGAGCAGCACGTACCATCTGTTGATGAGCTGGATGCCGGTCCAGTCACCGATGACCGCAAACATCTTGAACAGCGGAATGAAGAGCAGCGTCTCGGGGATGAGATAGGTCAGGAATACGCCGGTCGCGAGCGTCGCCGAGCCCCAGAACCGCATTCTCGATAGCGCAAAGGCGGCGGGTACCGATATCAGCATGGTGATGGTGACGACGAAGATAGAGACGATCGCCGAGTTCCAGAAGAAGCGCAGGAACTGGTTCGACGTCAGAAGCGCGATGTAGTTCTCCAGCGTCGGATGGAACACCCACCACGGATTGGTCGCCGCCGAAATCTCCGCGCTGCTCTTGAGCGAGGTGATGAACATGTAGATCGGCGGCGTCAGGAAGAAGATCGCGAAGATCACCAGGAAGAAATACGACCAGCGTAGCGCCCAGGCCCGGTCGCGGCTCATGCTGCCGTACTTGACCTTGCGGGTCGGTGCAGCCTTGTCGATTGTTGCCGTGGTCATCAGGATTCGTTCCCACGTTTGTTGATGTCGCGCAGGATGAAGATCGCCGCGATCGCCAGGATCGGCACCATGAAGAGGGATACGCTGGCGCCTAGCGGTATATCGCTGCCCTCGATTCCGATGCGGAACGCCCATGTCGCGAAGATATGGGTGTGATCGAGTGGGCCGCCCGCGGTCAGGATGCGCACGATGTCAAAGTTGGCGAACGTCACGATCAGCGAGAACAGTGTCGTAATCGCGATGATGTTTCGCATCATCGGCAGCGTGACGTACCAGATGCGCTGCCACCAATTGGCGCCGTCGATGGCTGCGGCTTCATAGAGCTGTTCCGGCACGGATTTCAGCGCCGCCAGATACATGATCATGAAGAACGGCGCGCCAACCCAGATGTTGACGAGAATGACCGAGAAGCGCGCCCACATGGCATCGCCGGTCCATGGGATCGGTCCGATGCCGAAGAAGGAGAGCGTATAGTTGAACGCACTGTAGGAGGGATCGAACAGCCACAGCCAGGCGAGTGTGCTCATCGCCGGCGGGATCACCCACGGCACCAGCAGCATGCCGCGCCATTTGCGCTGGCCCTTGGCCGGTATGTTGTGAACGAAATGCGCAATGATGAAGCCGAGCACCGCCTTGAAGACGACGGCCGTGATCGCGAAGATGCAGGACTGCTTGACGACGAGCCAGAACGTCTCACGCCGGAACAGGAACTCAAAATTGCTGAGCCCGACGAAGCGCTGCATCGACTTGTTCAGCGTCGCCAAGTGCAGCGCATAGAAGGCCGGATAGATGACGAGGGTCGCGATCAGCAGAAGCAGCGGCAGGGTCATCAAGAATGCGACAGTCGACTTGCGCCTGAGCGCATTGTGCAGGCTGGAGCGTTTGCGCGCGGTTTGCGCGGCAGCCCGGTTTGGCCGCAATGCGACGTCAGCCATGATGCGTTTTCATCCCTATAACGTTTCTGTCGGCTTCGCCGGGCCTACGATTGAAGGTGGATAGGGAATGGCGGCCTGCGATTCAGGCAGGCCGCCAGGATATCCCCGTCCGTCAGCTCCGCATGAAGCCTTCGCACTCACCTTCTGCCCAGGCGAGCACCTTTTCCATCGCTTCGCCCTGGTGATAGCGCAGGCACATCTTGGTCAGGGTCGCCTGCGTATAGATCTGCTGAGCGATCTTCGGTGGGGCGGGAGCCGCAGCGATCGAGAGCGTCTGATGGTTGTGCGGGTTCGGGTAGTGGTAGAGCGTGCCCTTCGGCGGCGCTTCCTCCTGCCAGACCTTCAGCGTGGTAAGTTTTTCGTAGCAAGGCAGGTCGTAGCCGCCGCTCGCTACGCACATCTTCTCGATCGCATCCGGCTGCGAAAGCGCCCTGAGCACGCTCTTGGCCGCTTCCTTGTTCTTGGAGAACGACCAGGTGCCCCAGAAGTAGGAGAGGTAGGGTGCGTAGCGGCCCTTAGGTCCGGCCGGGAAACCATGAGTCCAGCACTGCTCGGCCACCTGCGGTGCGTCGCGCTTGGCGACGGCCCAGGCGCTCGGTGGGTTCATGACCAGGGCGCCCCTGCCGGAGACCAGCCATTTGTTATTGGAAGAGTCGTCCCAGGCGCCGGCGTCCGGCGGCAGGAAGGCGATCAGCTTCTTGTAGAATTCCAGCGCCTGGCGCACCGCGTCGGTCTTGACGGTGAGGTTGCCCTTCTCATCGACAAGGGCTGCACCGAACGACTGAAAGATCGCGCCGGCCGTATCGACATTGTCGCTGGTCTCGCCAAGTCCGATGCCGAACGGAACGCCGCCTTTTTGGCAGGCCTCTGCGGCTTTGAGGAAGGCATCCAGAGTCCAGCTCTCGGCCTTAGGCGCCTGGCCAGCCGGATACAGTGCCTGCACGTCGATGCCGGCGTGCTTCTTCATCAGGTCGATGCGCGAGCAGGGGCCCTTGATCTGGCTCCCGACGCTCGCGGGCACCGCGAGCCATTTGCCTTTAGACTGGCCGAGATATTTCACGGTACCGTTGGGTTCGCCGTTCTGCTTGATGAGGCCTTCCATGACGTCGTTCATGGGTTCCAGCAGCTCGGCCTGCGCATGCGGCCACCAGGTCGGCATGGCGAGAATGTCGTGGCCGGATTTCGCCTGTGCTTCGGCTGCGATGGTGAGCAGGTTCTTGTTGCCCTGGCTCGGGATGTAGTCGATCTGAACCTCGACCTTTTCCTTCTCAGCCCATGCGTTGACGATATCGGTGGACGCCTTGTTGGCGCCGGGAACCCAGTGATCCCAGAAACCGATCGATAGCTTACCGGCGGCATGGGCGCCGCGCACATAGGGCGCGGTGATGAGCGCTGCGGATGATAGCGCTGTCGCAGCAACGAATTGTCGGCGAGAAAGCTTCCTGCGTGACATAGCGTTTCCTCTTTGCTGAGCCAGATTTTGCTTCTTATTATTCTTCCCCGTCTGGAGGGGAGCCGCATCGAGGCGGCCGCCAGCGGAGATTTTGTAATCGGATCAGACCAGAATTGTTCGCATCTGTCGAGAAAACACAACGGCCGCCGTCATTGAACTAACGTTGCGTGGAAATTCCGGGCCGCGGGAGCGACGATGTCGTGGCGTCGGCATCGTCAATAATCGCGCGACGATATTGCGCCGCACACTTCGCGCTCGAGCAGGTGTGCATTTGCGTCGCAGTCGATCGAACGCGCATGTAACGCCTTTGCCCGGAAGCTGTTTCCTGCCGGGGAACCGTCCGGCGCAGCGGTGGACGAGTTTGGGGCGGAAACGATAGTTTAGGCAAAGAGGGATTCTCGCGTGCCTTCGCGATTGCGCGTGGCAAGTTTCTCGATCGGACCATGGAGACCCGACAATGATACGTCCTCAGCAGCTTGCGCCGACGCCGTCGCGTTGGTGTTTTGTATTTGGCGCCATAGCCGTGCTGGCTCTTGGCACATGTGCGACTGCGAACGCGCAAGGGCTGGTGCAGGGCGTGCAACAAGGCGCGCGCGAAGGCAACAAAGCTGCCGGCCCGGTTGGTGGCGTGCTGGGCGGCGCGATCGGCGGCGTCGTCGGCGTGGTCACCGGTGTCACCGGCGTCCTGACCGGGGGCAACAATAACAACAAGGGCGGGCAGGCACCGGCGGCGAAGGATTCCAAACAAGGCGAGGCTTCCAAGCAAGGTGATACCGCGAAGCCTTCGAAAGGGGCCAAAGCGACGAAGACCGCAAAGCAGCAACAACCGCAGCAGCCGGCCGTTCTCACCCAGACCGGCGCGCCGCAACTGACGGCAGAACAGATCGTCGCCAACAGCGACGCCAATATCGAGCGGATCAAGAAGGAGCTAAATCTGACGCCCGAGCAGGAGAAGCATTGGGCCGCGTTCAACAGTGCGATGCACTATCTCGGTCATAATGGCGCCGACCGGCTCAATCTGCGCATTGCGCGCGCCAAACGCGATCCTCCCGACGACATCATCGAGCAGATGCGCAATGAGGCTCAATTTCTCAATGATCGCGCCGTCGATCAGCGCAACGTGGCCGATGCCGCCGAGCCGCTATTTGCCACCCTGGACGACAAGCAAAAGGCGGTCTTCATTCAGGAAATGGTCAACCTGAGCCACGAGCGCGGGCTCGACTAGATGGGTCGGCCGGACGAACAGCCGGGTACGTGTGCCCTGGGGTAGGTTGAAAGGCACGGCACCCGGCTATTCTGCCGCAGCGGCGCGGCCCCTCCCAATCTCATTGCAATGATGATGAAACCCTGACGGACTCGCGCCTTACTGATGGCTGACTTGCGGCGTTGTCGGGAACTTGGTTCTTTGACCGGTGGTGTTGCAGCCCGACATCACACGTAGGTCAGGTGGTGCAGCGGGGCCCTTCAGGTTTTCGGAAAGTTCAGCTCCACGCCGACGCCGTCGGGATCGTAGAGAAAGAACTGGATGTCGCCGGTGCGCGGCACGACGCTCTCGCGGAATTTGACGCCTTTCGACTGTAGTCGCTTTCGCATGCCCTCAACGTCGGTGGCAGCAAAGGCGATATGGTCGAGCCGGCCGGTATCTTCATACTTCTTCTCGGTCCCACGGACGACGATGCCCTCACGCGGCTTGCGCGTGCCCATCAGATGCACGGTGGCCGTGCCGCCGGAATAGAGCCAATAGCCGGGGAAATCGAGCGGCGGGCGATCGCCGTTTTCCAGCCCAAGCACATCGCAATAGAAATCCTTGGTGCGCTCGAGATCGGCGGGCTCAATGGTGTAGTGCTGCAGTCCGCCAAGTCCCATGGTCGCGCTCCCTAAACAAAACTAAGGTCGGTATCGACGCCCATCATCCAGGCGCCGACGGTTTCAAAATGCCTGAGCTGGCCTTGCAACTGCTGGGTCACGGTATGGATGTCGCGGAACCGCCGCTCCAGCGGATGGTTCTCGAAGATCGCGGTGGCGCCCGCGGCGTTGTAGGCGAAGTCGACCGCCTCGCGCGCCTTGTGGATGGCATGGGTCGAGGCCATGCGGATGTTCATGCGCTGCGCGACCGTGATGGTGGCGCCCGCGGTGAGAGCCTTCCAGGTATCGGCCATCGATTGCAACACGTAGCCCCGCGCGGCGCGGAGATTGACTTCCGCCTGGGCGAGATTGCACTGGACCACGGCATTATCCCGCAACGAGGTCCTCGCGCCACGCGGCACCTTGTTGCGCATCGTATCGACGAAGTTGTCGAGGGCAGTGCGGGCGATGCCGCAGGCAACACCGGCAAAGCCGACCTGATAGCAGGTGTGGTTGCTCATGCGGTAGAGCGGGCCACGCTCGCGGCATTCCCGGTCGAACTCACGCGTGATCGAATGGTCGGCACGCACGAAAAAGTCGTTGAGCGCGAACTGGTCGCTGGCGGTGCCGCGCAGGCCCACGGTGTTCCAGATGTCGGTCCACTCGACGTCTTCAGCGCGTACCAGCATGGTGCGCTCGAGCGGGGCTCCATTGGCGTCGTATCTGGGCGAACCGTCGGCCGCATAGATCGGGCAGTGCGCGCCGAGCCAGGTCGCATGCCGGCCGCCGGATGCAAAGGACCAGACGCCGGTTACCCGGTAGCCGCCGTCGCATTCGACCGCGCGAACCCTGGGGCCGGGGCCCCACGCCAATACGGCGCGCGGATCGCCGAAGATCGCCTGCGCCACCGGCAGATCGAGATAGGCTGCCGACATCGCGCAACCGCCGGCCTGGCTGAGACACCAGGCGGTGGAAGCATCGGCCTTGGCAATGGTTTCAATGACGTGGAAGAAAGTCACGGGATCGGTTTCGATCCCGTCGGTCGAGCGGGGCAGCATGAGGCGGAACAATTGCGCGTCGTGCAGCTTGTCGAGCAGCGTGGGCGGTAGCCGCCGCGCGGCCTCGATGTCGTCGGAAGCTGCTGCGACATCGGAACGTATGGCCTCGGCCCGGGCGATCACTGCCTGGTCGCCGGCAAGATCGGCAGAGTTTGCGATCGGTGTATTCAAGGCCAGCCTGCCGGTTCGTCGCGTTCGCGTGCCAGTGACCAGTAGATAGTGATCAGTGTTTAAGGCTATCGCGCCATCGCCACGATCGGCAAGTCCATAGCGACGCGGAGCACGCCTGCGCAGAGGCGATGGGGATTTCGTGCCGCTTTGCACAATGAGGCCCAACAATTGCGTGCAAGCAATCGCGTGGACTTGCGCAAACGACATGGCAGCTCGGCCGGCCACGCCTGTTCCAGCCAACGCGTCCGACTGGTTTAAGGTATTGCGCTAGCCTAGCGGTTGGGCCGGCATCGATCCGGGATAGGACAGACGGGATGGAAGAGCGACGAAAATTTCCGCGAACGGAGATGGAGGAGCCTGCCTATGTTTCGTCGGGTGGCTCCGTGATGCGCTGCGTGGTGCGGAACATCTCGCGCGAAGGCGCTGCGATCGATGTCGACAATCCGGCCTTCGTCCCGCAGCGCTTTCGCCTGGTGATGGCAAAGGATCCATCGATCGTGCACGAGTGCCGGGTAGCATGGATCCAGAAGAATCGTATCGGCTTGACCTTCATCGGGATGGTGGACGCTGTTATGGATCGGCCAACGCCGAACGGGACGCGCTGAGCATACTACTCGATCCGCAGCTTTGCATCGCGCACCACCTTGCCCCACTTGTCCATCTCCAGCTTGATGCGCGCGCCGAACTGATCTGGCGTATTCGCGATCGCCTTGAAGCCGAGCGTCGTGAGGCGTTGCGTCACGTCCGGCTGTGCGACAATCCTGGCGATCTCGCGGTGAAGCAGATCGACGATTTCCTTCGGCGTCCCTGCGGGGGCGACGATCCCGGTGAGTGTGTCGGCCTCCTGATCCTTGATCCCCTGTTCGGCGAAGATCGGGACGTCAGGCAGGCCTGCGGCCCGCTCGGTCGAAGCCACACCAAGCGCGCGCAATTGTCCGCTCTGCACCGCCGAAAGGGCAGGCGGCAGCGCGGTAAAGGCGATCGGCGTGTGCCCCCCGATGGTCGCCTGAATGGCCGGGGCAGCGCCCGTGAACGGGACGTGGACGAGGTCGAGCTTGAAAGCTAACCGAAACAGCTCGCCACCCAGATGCGGCGTCGATCCGACGCCGGGGCCGGCAAAGCTGTATTTGCCGGGATTGTCCCTGACGAGTTGCACCAGTTCCGGCAACGTTTTGGCCGGCACTTGCGGGTTGACCACGACGACATTCGGCGAAACCGCAACCAGCGTCACCGGCGCGAAATCCTTGACCGGATCGTATGGCACCTTGGCATAAAGGCTGGGATTGACGACGAATCCGGTGCTGACCACCATGATGGTGTAGCCGTCCGGCGTCACGCGCGCGACCTGGCCGGCTGCGGTGTTGCCGCCGGCGCCGCCGATGTTCTCGACAAAGAACTGCTGGCCGAGATGGTCGGTGAGCTTCTGCGCCACGATGCGGGCGATGGCATCGGTTGGTCCGCCCGCTGGGAAACCGACCACGACGCGCACCGGCTTGCTTGGATAGTTTTGCGCCGACGACGCCAGGATACCGGATAGCAACCACGCGGTTGCCAACAAGACCCGCAAAGCCGTGGCCATGGCGCTCTCCCCAATATGTTTGTTGGGACCATCATCGGCGAGGCCGCGACGCCGGACAAGAGGTTATTGCGACGGCCGGCGAGCGTTACTTCTTCAGCAGCGGCTTGAGCCGTTCTTCCAGCTCCTCGAACGACATCGAGCCCTGCAGCCGCACGCCGTTGAGGAAGAAAGTCGGCGTCGAGGTAACCTTCAGCTCGCTATAAGCGTATTGCTGGTCAGCGGTAAGCTTGTCGAATTGTGCCTGATCCTGCTCGCAGGTCGCGACTTCCTGCTCGCTCATTCCATGCAGTTTGCCGACATAGATCAGCGTATCCTTGGTCTGCGCCATCAGGCGTTCCTGCAGTTTGAACAGGGTCTCGACGGCGCTGAGGTATTTTTCGGAATCGCCCTTGCCGGCGCAGCGCGCCAGTATCGAGGCTGCGGCAGCCTTGATGTCGAGTGGAAATTCGCGGAACACGAAGCGTACCTTGCCGGTGTCGATGTATTTCGAACGCAGCATCGGAAGCACATTCTGGCTGAACGCTGCGCAATGCGGGCAACTCATCGAAGAATATTCGGTGATGGTCACCGGCGCCTTCGCAGACCCAATGGCGATTTCGGGGAGGGATCCCGGTTTGGCGACGTTAGCGGCAATCGCGCTTTGCGCCGTCGCGGAGCCCGCGAAGGCGAGCGACGCGAATGCAACGAGCGCGACGACGGCGATGGGACGATAGTCTTTCAACGTAGCTCCGAACCGAATTTGGCAAGCGATCGTGCGATGGAAGTGCGTCTTTTATTGGCTTAGCGAGCCAAAAGCCACCCGATCAGATTGATTGCGCACCGGGAACCGTCGCCATTTGCGGCCGCGCCGTGCGAAGGGATGTTGTCGCCTGTCATGACCGATGATTTGATGCAAGCGTGACACCTGCGCCGCCCCGCCACGCGGCCGGGCCTCGTTCTGCTCAGCGAAGTACAACAAGAGAAGGTCATGACCGAGCACACGACGCTGTTGAGCGAAACGCAGACGGCGGATGCCATGTTGCGGGCGCGGGCCAAGCGGGTCGTTCCCGGCGGCATGTGGGGCCACCTGAATGCCGCGCGGCTCCCGGAAGGCTATCCGCAGTTCTTCGCCTCCGCGGAGGGCTGCCGCGTGCGCGACGTCGACGGGCGCGAGTACATCGACTTCATGTGCAGTTGGGGGCCCATCCTGCTCGGCCACCGGCATCCCGAAGTTCAGGCGGCGGCTGAGGCGCAGGCCGCCAAAGGCGACTGCTTGAACGGCCCGGGCGAGGTCATGGTGGAGCTTGCGGAGGATCTCGTCGCCATCCTGCCGCATGCCGATTGGGCGATGTTTCAGAAGAACGGCGGCGATGCGACCACGTGCTGCGTGACGATCGCCCGTGCCGACACCGGACGCCGCAAGGTGCTGGTTGCGCGCGGCAGCTATCACGGTGCGCTGCCATGGTGCTCGCCGAGCGTTGCCGGCGTGACCGCCGAGGACCGCGCGCATCTGGTGCACTTCGAATACAATGATGTGCAGAGCCTGCGAGCAGCGGTCGAGGAAGCGGGCAAGGATCTCGCTGCGGTCCTGGTGACGGCGTTCCGCCACGACATGGGGCGCGATCTCGAACTGCCGACGAAGGAATTCGCGGCAGCCGCGCGTGCGGCATGCGACGCGGCTGACGCCGCTTTGATCATCGACGAAGTGCGGGCCGGCCTGCGTCTCGATATCAGGGGAAGCTGGGAAGCGTTCGGCGTGCGTCCGGACCTGTGCGCCTGGAGCAAGGCGATCGCCAACGGCTACGCGCTGGCCGCCGTTACCGGCAACGACCGCTTCCGCGAAGCCGCCACCGAGGTATTCGTCACCGGGTCGTTCTGGTGCGGCACGGTGGCGATGGCGGCAGCGCGAACGACGCTGCGGATCGCGCGCGAGACGGATGTGCCCGGGCATATTCGTGCGATGGGAATGAAGCTGCGCGAGGGATTGGCATCGTTGGCGAACGAGCACGGCATCGCGATCCGCCAAAGCGGCCCGCCGCAAATGCCGCTGATGCTGTTCGAGGCTGACACGGACGTGCGAAAGGGCAGGGTATTTTGCTCAGCCGCGCTGCAGCATGGCGCGTTCTTTCATCCCCAGCACAACATGTTCCTATCCTCGGCACATCGCGCTTCCGATATCGACGAGGCGCTGCAGGCGGCCTCGCATGGCTTCAAGGCCGTGCGAGAATTGGAGGCGAGGTCCAATCGATAGATCGATTGGCGGGCGTCAATAAAATGCCCCGCAATGCGGCCTTTACGACCGGCGATGGCGGGGCAGTCCTAGGAAAAAACGGCGAGAGCGCGCGCGGTAGGTCGTTCCTTCAGCGGGAGGTGTCGGCGTGCCCAGCCCGCCTTTGTGTTCCATGCGCTCAAGAAATGGCAGAACGCCGTGGCTGGTGCTGCGCTGCCGACGTAGCCATGTTAGGGAAAGTTCGGGCGGTTCGATCGACGGGATCAGGCAAGACCCGCTCGTCGCGGATAGACCGCACGTGTTTGCGTGAGGATAGCAGACGAAATGCACGCCATGGTCCTGCAAACGCCCGGCGCGGCACTGCGGTTTGAGCCGCGCGAGGACCCAGTGCCCGGGCCTGGCGAAGTGCGTATCAAGGTTGGCGCGTGCGGCGTATGCCGGACCGACCTGCACGTCGTCGATGGAGAACTGCCTGATATTGCCTACCCGATCGTTCCCGGCCACGAGGTGGTCGGTCGGGTGGAAGCTCTTGGTCCCGCTGTGACGTCTCTAAGGATCGGCGAAAGGGTCGGCGTTCCCTGGCTCGGTCATACCTGCGGCGACTGTCCCTATTGCCGGAGCGGCCGTGAAAATCTTTGCGACCGTCCGCGCTTCACCGGCTACACGCGCGACGGCGGATTTGCCACGCATCTCGTCGCGGACGCGCGCTATTGCTTTCCACTCGGCGAGGCCGACGACGACGTGGCTGTCGCTCCTTTGCTGTGTGCGGGCCTGATCGGCTGGCGCTCGCTGGTGATGGCGGGCGATGGAGAACATCTCGGCATTTTCGGCTTTGGTGCAGCCGGCCATATCATCGCGCAGGTCGCTCGCTGGCAGGGGCGTTCGGTCTACGCGTTCACTCGTGCGGGCGACGTCGTGGCGCAGCGCCTTGCACTATCGCTCGGCGCAGCTTGGGCCGGCGGGTCGGAGGAGAAGCCTCCGGTGCCGCTCGACGCAGCTATCATCTATGCGCCGGTCGGCTCCCTGGTGCCGTTGGCATTGCAAGCTGTGCGCAAAGGCGGGCGCGTGGTCTGCGCCGGCATTCACATGTCGGACATTCCCTCATTCCCTTACCGCATGCTCTGGGAGGAGCGGCGGCTGCTTTCGGTTGCCAACCTGACGCGGGGCGACGGGACCGAGTTTTTCAAGGTCGCAGCGCAAGCTTGTATCAAGACGCACACCAGCGTGTTTCCGTTGCAGGAAGCGAATGAAGTCCTCTCCAAACTGCGCACAGGACAGATCACGGGCGCCGCCGTGCTGCAGCCATGACTATGCGACCACCCCCAAATGCTGCCGCAGCCGATGCTGACAATCAGCAGCACGTCCTCGATTTCCTCGATCGCTCCAGTTTCGGTGCAGCCGGGGGCGGCAAGCGGATCGATACCCATGCCTCCATGGTTTTTCTCGGACCTGATCGGGTATTGAAGATCAAGCGTGCCGTGCGGTTACCATTCCTCGATTATTCGACATTGGAGAAGCGCAAGAGCGCCTGCGAGGAGGAACTGAAGGTCAACGCCGGCAACGCTCCCGAGCTCTATCGAGGCGTTGTTCCGATCACGCGCAATTCCGATGGCGTTCTCGAAATCGGCGGCTCGGGCACCGTGGTCGAATGGGCGGTCGAAATGACACGGTTCGACGAGACGCAGTCGCTCGACCGTATCGCCGCAGCGAAGACGATCGATCCGTCGCTTGCGACGGCCGTGGCCGATGCGGTTTTGCGGTCCCACGACAGGGCAGCGCGCCACGACGGCGAAAGCTGGCTTGCCTCCATTCTACCCATCATCGGCCGCAATACCGCAAAATTTGAAACCGTGCACGGACTTGATTCCGTTGCGATCGATCAACTCGATGCCGCCAGCCGCGCCTCTGCAACGACATTGCAGCCGCTGCTCAGACAGCGCGCCGAGCAAGGGTTCGTGCGCCGTTGCCACGGCGACCTGCATCTGGCGAATATTACATTGGTCGACGGCCGGCCGCTGCTGTTCGATGCCATCGAGTTTGATCCCGTCATTGCCACGACGGACATTCTCTACGATCTCGCGTTTACGCTGATGGATCTGATCCACTTCAATCAGGCGGCAGCGGCAAACGCAGCGTTCAATCGCTATACTACGGCAGCCGCCGATGAAGACTTCGATGGGCTACGCCTGCTGCCACTGTTCTTGTCGATGCGGGCAGCGATCCGCGCGCACGTGCTGTTCGTGAAAAGCGAACATGCCGGAGAGAGCGACGCAGTGTGGCAGGAGGCGAAGCGCTATTTCGACCTGGCAAGACGCCTCATTGCGCCCACGCTGCCGTTGCTGGTGGCAATCGGCGGGCTGTCGGGGACGGGGAAGTCGGTGCTTGCTCGCGGACTCGCGCCTCTGATCGAGCCGCCACCCGGCGCGCTCATCGTGCGCTCGGATGTCGTCCGCAAGCGCCTGTTCGGTATCAGCGAAACTACCCCTCTGCCGGAATCTGCCTATCGACCCGCAACGACGGAGCGAGTATATGACGCGCTTTCGAGCGCTGCGCTGCGTGTGCTCGCCCAGGGCTGTTCGGTGGTGCTCGATGCCGCCTATCTGCAGGAGGCGGAACGAAAGGAAATCGAGAATCTCGCGGCCACGCACAATGCGCGGTTCGTCGGCCTATTTCTGACGACCGATCTCGCGACGCGGCTGGCGCGGATCGAACAGCGCAAGGATGATGCGTCCGATGCGACACGAAGCGTCGCCCTGAAGCAGGAGACTTTCGCGCTCGGCGCGGTACAATGGCATATGA
Source organism: Bradyrhizobium murdochi (assembly GCF_000472965.1). Classification (GTDB taxonomy): domain Bacteria; phylum Pseudomonadota; class Alphaproteobacteria; order Rhizobiales; family Xanthobacteraceae; genus Bradyrhizobium; species Bradyrhizobium murdochi. The sequence continues at coordinate 688,736 of NZ_AXAU01000001.1, forward strand.
TCGATGCCTCTGGGACGCCGGAACAGTCGCTGCGCAACGCCCGGGCGGTCCTGCCTTTGGCGCCGGACGAGCCTTGACGATGCGCGGCCGCCCAACCAGTACATCCCGCCTGCACAACACCTCTGCGGTGAGCCTCGACTGTGCAACCGCATTCCAGACGATCGCGCTCGACTGCATCGCTTCGATCAAGGCCCAGCACAGCAGCGCATGCGCCGGCGATGCCGAGGCGGTGCATCAGATCCGCGTTGCGATTACACGGTTGCGCGCCGCTGTGGCGTTCTTCGCGCCGATCGTGGTCGATGCGGAATGGCTGCGTCTAAAAAAGGAAATCGCCTGGCTGAATGGTTCGCTCGGCGCCGCACGCGACAGTGATGTCCTCGTCGAATATGCACGCCGCAAGCGTTACCGCGGTTGGGCTGAGCACATCATCAAGCAGGTGGGTCAGTGCCAGACGCGGGATCACCGCCGCCTGGTTCGCTGTCTGCGCACCGTTCGGACGCGCCGCCTGATCTCGGCAATCGCTGACTGGACCAGACAGGGAGAGTGGCTGGCGCGGTGCAACCGGAATGAGACGGAGGCTCTACAAGTCTATTGCGCTCGCGAACTCAACCGTTGGCACGAACGGTTGATCCGCAAGGGACGCCACCTGAAGGCGCTGGGTGAATCGCGCCGTCACCGGCTGCGGATCAGGGTCAAACGCTTCCGCTACATGCTGGAAGCGCTCACGGAAACCGTCGCGCTGCAGAGACGCGGCGAATTGCATCACCTGCACCGGCCAGCAAAGCGAATGCAGCGCGCATTGGGCGACCTCCGCGATATCAGGCGTTTCGCCGGTCTTGCCAGCCAATCGCCGCAGGCCGAAAGCGGTAAACGGAGCAAGGTGCCGCCGGGCTATCGCCATCGAAGGAAAGTGCTGCTCGGCGCCGCCATCGCGTCCTATCGTGAACTGAAACAGGCCTGGGCCTGCTGACGTCATCGTTCGCAGTGCTCCCATTGTCGTGCGCAGTTGGTTGCGCTGATCCATGGCGGGCGGGGATGCGACCTTTCGTCTCCGTGAGTTCCTTGTCTCATCTCCTAGTCGCGGTAACTGCGGTCGCAATAACGCCAGTTTGATGCACCTAACTGTTCAGTCCGAAGCCGGTCAGTATCGCTTCGGTGGAAATTCAGAAATCGGAGATTGTCATGTCAGAGCTGTCTGAACGGGCTGCTTCCGGTTCCTTTCCAGCAGCCGCAAACGCAGAAGCGGAAGCCACCAAGCTAAACCAGGGCGTGCTGGAGTTCATGCTTGGTGCGCAGAAGATAATGTTCGAGGAACTGGTGTTTCTCAGCGACGAGATGCTGGAGCGAACGCAGACCGAGATGCACCTGTACACTGAGTTCGTCGCGAAGATGGCTAGCGCGCATTCGGTACGGGACGTCAGGACGATGTGCCAGGAATGCGGCCAGCATCAGCTCGACTTCTTCCGCCGCGACTCCGAACGGTTGTTCAGGCACGCCGAACGGATGATCGCGGCCACGTCGAACTTGATCAGCGGACGCTCCTCGAGCTGATTGGCCAATGGTATGCACCTGAAAATCGCCCCTGCCGACGGCGGTAAGTTACCGTCTTGCCTCTTCGCATAGGCCGCGACCTGCCGGTACTGGAGAACGATGTCCACCTATCGTCTGAAAAATTTGCTTTCGCCGGACTCCGTCGCACTGGTGGGGGCCAGCCCGCGCCACGGCTCGGTAGGCCGTGCCATTCTCAGCAATATTCGCAAGGCCCAATTCAAGGGCGAATTCGGCCTCGTCAATCTGCGCTATCACGAGATCGATGGCGTCGCGGCCGCAGACAGCCTCGCAAAACTGTCCTTTGCGCCGGAACTCGTTGTCCTCACTGCACCAGCCCACACCATCGCCGGCCTGATAGATGAGGCGGGTCGGCGCGGCGCGGCCGGCGCCGTCATCGTCAGTGCTGGGCTCGGCCACGGTCCGGGGTCGCTCGCGGAAGCGGCTGAGCGGGCCGCACAAAAATACGGCATGCGGCTGATCGGTCCGAATTGCCTCGGCATCATGATGCCCGGCGTCAGTCTCAATGCGAGCTTTTCCGCACATATGCCGGCCGCGGGTCATTTGGCGCTCATCTCGCAGTCTGGCGCCATTGCCGCCGGCATGGTGGATTGGGCGGCACAGCGGGCCGTCGGATTTTCCGGCATTGTTTCAATCGGTGACCAGCTCGATGTCGATATCGCCGATCTGCTCGATTATTTCGCGCTGGATGAAAAGACCCACGCCATCCTGCTGTACATCGAGGCGATCAAGGATGCCCGCAAGTTCATGTCGGCGGCGCGGGCCGCCGCCAGAATAAAACCGGTTGTGGTCGTCAAGTCAGGCCGCATGGCGCAAGGCGCGCGGGCCGCTGCAACCCATACCGGAGCGCTCGCCGGCGCTGATGCCGTCTACGACGCTGCGTTTCAACGCGCCGGCATCCTGCGCGTATCGGATCTACGCGAATTGTTCGACTGCGCCGAGACGCTCGGGCGGGTCAAATCGCCTCCTGGAAAGCGGCTTGCGATTCTGACCAATGGCGGCGGCATCGGCGTGCTGGCGGTTGATCGGCTGGTCGAACTCGGCGGTATTCCTGCGGCTCTCTCGTCGGCGATCCGCGAGAAGCTGGACGCTGTTTTGCCGCCGACATGGTCGAAATCGAACCCGGTCGATATCGTCGGCGATGCCGATCCCGCGCGCTATGCCGCAGCGCTCGAAGCGTTGCTGGCCGATCCCGAAAACGACGCCGTGCTGGTGATGAACGTGCAGACGGCGATTGCGCGCGCCGACGAAATCGCCGTGGCCGTGACCGGCGTGGTGCAGAAATATCGTGCCGGGCAGCGCATGGCGCCGAAGCCCGTTCTCGCGGTCTGGGTCGGCGCGGAGCCATCGATCGGCGATCTCTTGAGCGCGGCCGGCATTCCGAACCATCCGACCGGAGACGACGCCGTGCGCGGCTTCATGCATCTGGTCCACCATCGCGAGGTGGTGGAGGCGCTGGCGCAGGTTCCGCCCGCGATGCCGAGCGAATTCGCTCCCGATATCAATGCAGCGCGGCAGATCGTTGCTGCGGCGCTGGCCGATGGCCGTTCATGGCTCGATCCGATCGAGGTCAAGCGGCTCCTTGACGCTTACGATATCGCGGCCGTGCCTACCTTTGCCGCCGCCGATGCCGAAGAGGCGGTCACGCATGCGAATGCGATCTTTGCGCAGGGGGCGACCGTCGTGCTGAAGATCATGTCGCGCGACATCGTCCACAAATCCGATGTCGGCGGCGTGGTGCTCAATCTCACCAGCGCCGATGCGGTGCGCAAGGCGACCAGCGAGATTCTCGCGCGGGCAAGATCGCTGCGGCCTGAGGCGCGCATATCGGGCGTGATGGTGCAGGCGATGGTGGTGCGGGCAAAGGCGCGCGAGCTTATTCTCGGCCTCGCCGACGATCCGACCTTTGGTACTGTCGTCGTGTTCGGCCGTGGCGGAACGGCAGTCGAGATCATCAATGACAAGGCGCTGGCGCTGCCGCCACTCGACCTGCAACTGGCGCGCAGCCTGATCGAACGTACCCGTGTCTCGCGGCTGTTGCGCGCCTATCGCGACGTGCCGGCGGTGAAGCAGGACGCAGTCGCAATGGTTCTGGTCAAGCTGGCGCAGATGGCCGCCGACATACTCGATATCCGTGGGCTCGACATCAATCCGCTGTTGGCGGATGAGGCGGGCGTGCTGGCGGTTGATGCGCGGGTTGTGATCGGGCGCGTGGAACGAAAGTTTCGTGGTTCGGGCCCGGCGAACTTCGCCGTGCGGCCTTATCCCTCGCAATGGCAGCGTCACATCGAGGTCAAGGACGGCTGGCGCGTGTTCGTTCGTCCGATCCGTCCCGAGGATGAGCCGGCGATCCACGAGATGCTGAAACACGTTACGATGCAGGATCTGCGGCTCCGGTTCTTTGCACCGATGAAGGAATTTTCCCATGAATTCATCGCCCGCCTGACCCAGCTCGATTACGCCCGGGCGATGGCCTTCGTCGCCTTCGACGAGGAGACCAACGAACTGGTCGGGGTGGTCAGGATCCATTCGGACTCGATCTATGAGAGCGGCGAATACGCGATCCTGCTCCGATCCGATCTCAAGGGCAGGGGGCTCGGGTGGACCCTGATGCAGATGATCATCGAGTATGCAAAGTCCGAAGGATTGAAGGCGATTTCCGGCGACGTGCTGACGGAAAACACGGTGATGCTGGCGATGTGCCGCAGCCTCGGCTTCGAGGTGAAGTCGGACCCGCGGGAGCACGATATCTGCAACGTCAGGCTGAGGCTTTAGTTGTCGTCAGCGCACGGCATGCGCCTTTACGCTGCCGTGTGCGGGATCGACCACTGCGGTTGTCCGTCAGTGCGAAAACAGGATCGGGAGCGGCGGCTTCGACAGCCGGCTCTTGGTGGCGCCGCCGAGGATGAATTCGCGCCATCGCGAATGTCCATAGGCACCCATCACGAGAACGTCGACCCGATGTGATGCTGTATGGGCTTCGAGCACCTCGCCGAACCGCCTGCGGCCGCTTCTGCTTGCACCGAAAAGGATCAACATCTCCCACCGTGCTGGCAGGTCAGAGACTGGGCATCAGGGAGGTCGACGAGGGCATTTGGCTCGCCAGCTTCATGCACTATGATCTTGGATACTTCGACCTGGAGCAGAAAACCTTGCAGCCCCTCGACAATCCGTTCGGCACGAGGTTGTCACTCATGTCTTAGGTACGTTCCGTTACACATGTCTCCGGGCTGGACATAATGTAACTGGCGGAAGGGGTGGGATTCGAACCCACGGTACCCTTGCAGGCACGCCGGTTTTCAAGACCGGTGCCTTAAACCACTCGGCCACCCTTCCAGCTCAATAATATCAAGTGCTTATCGGATGTTCCGAACAGAACAAACCGCGAAACTGGCACCCGATTGGCACCCTAGCGACTCAGCGCCGCGTTGATCGCCGCTGCCGCCTTGCCGTCGTCCTTTTGGAACAGATGGGCATAGATGCGCAAGGTAATATCTGGCTTTGCATGCCCGAGGCGCTTGGAAATTGTGACGATATCCACGCCGGCATCAATCAACTGGCTCGCGTGGGTGTGGCGTAGGTTGTGGAATGCCAGATCAGGCATCCTGATCTGATCCGCAAAGTCGCTCCAAGCCTTGCTGTATCGCTTTTGAGAGGGCAGGCCACCGTCAAGGCCCGCGAATAGCAGGGCGTCGTCCCTAAGCTTGCCGGCACCGAGCTTAACCCGGAATTCCAACTGCTCTTTCCGGAACTCGCGCAGCGTTTCGACCAGAAGATCGGGCAGGGTGATATCCCGCCGGCCGGCCTTGGTTTTGGGCGCCTTGAATCGAACGCAGTGCGCCTTGGTTTCCTCCAGCGCCTCGCGGACCTGAATCACCTTCCGGTCAAAGTCGACGCGGCCCCAGCGGAGCGCGAGCACTTCGCCAAGTCGCATGCCGGTGAACAGGGAAATCATTGCCGGGACAAAAAGACGGTGGCCGCGCACCAACTCGATAAACCCCGGAACATCCTTGACGATCACCATTTCGTCGTCGTCGACCTTCGGCGCGGATTGAGAGGCGACGACGTTCTTAACAACCATTTCGTTCTTTGCGGCGTCGCGCAGCGCTTTCCCGAGCACGCGGTGGGCATGGCCGATCGTCCGTGGCGAAAGTCCGCCTTTGCCGTTTGCCCTGCCGCTGGTCCGCAGCGTCGTATGCCATTCCTCTATATCGAGCGTTCGCAGTTTCTGGAGCAACTTGGCGCCAATGTGCGGCACGATCTGATTTTCCACCAGTTCTCGATAACGGGCGGCCGTCCTGGCGCTAATGTCTCCGGCGGCTTCCCAGTGGTCGACGCGGACACGCACGAATTCGCCTACAGTTATTTTGTTCGGTTCGACGTATTTGGATTGGTCAACCGCTGTGATCAGTTCGGCCAGTTTGATCTGCGCCTGACGTTTGGTGCCGCGGAAAGTGACGAATTGAGTGCGGCGCTCGCCCGTCTTTTCGTCACGGCCGGCATCGAATTTGAGCCGAAACGAATTCTTGCCGCGCTGCTGGATATGGCCCCTCATTGTTCGTCGCCCTTCTTAGCCCGTCGGGCGACCACCGGTTCGAGGCGATCACGCAGGATCTTCGCAAGTTCCGTCAGGCGGGCAATCTCCGCATGCGCTTCAAGCCACTTCACCTCGAACCTCTGTGCAGTGGCATCCACATAGGACTGCATGTCGTCGCGTTTAAACGATGCTTCGAGGCGATCAACGATCTCGCCTGTGAGCGTTCGCCCGTTTTTTTCTGCTGACTTTTCCAGCCGCGCCAACAGCGACGGCTCAACTCTGAGCCGGAGATGCGGCGTGTGCGTGTCCTTGGTCTTGGTCTTCCGTGCCATCTCTTAAATCCCCCTTGTTCCGCTCGGCTCTATCCCCATAGCACACAAAAAAACATCTAGGTACAGGAAATTGCCCTTGCTGGGACAAAATTGTACCCTAGCTAATGCTAGGTACAGAACTGTTCCCTAGCTCTAACAGGCCCAGTTTTCGGCCAGAAAGTCTGATCCGTGAACGAGGAATTGAGACAGCTCCTATCGAAGCCCACCGCGTCGATACCCGATGTTGGCCGCATCTGTTTCGGGCTGAGCCGTAATGGAAGCTATGACGCCGCGCGCCGCGGCGATTTCCCGACGATCAAGATCGGCCGACTGCTGAAGGTGCCGACAGCGGGACTGCGCCGCCAGCTCGGGCTGGAGACGGCCTGATGAGCGAGCTAGTCGACGCAGGCTTTCTGCGTGATGCTGCGATCCGCATACGGCAGCGAATGTCCCGCACTGCTGAGGACATCGTCGAGATTGGGCGCGACCTGATCGAAGTGAAGGGCCGATTGGCCCACGGAGAGTTCCTGTCGTGGATCGATGCTGAGTTCAGAATGAGCAGCGACACTACTCAACGCTTTATGCTTGTGGCAAAACTACAAATTCCGCCCGTTGCGGAATTTCAACCCTCCGTCCTCTACGCGCTCGCCGCCCCCTCGACCCCTGAGGAAGTTCGCGCCGCCGTCACAGAGAAGGTGGCATCGGGCGAGGCCGTCACTGTCGCCGACGTGAAGGCACTGAAGAAGGCGGCGTCCATTGGCAAATCGGCAACGGTTGCCGATTCCCAGGTCGCCAAGGTCGGTGAGATCGCGGCGGCGAAGGCGGAGCTGCGCGCGGTGGTAACAGACGCCGCGACACGCGGTCTCCGGGGCCGCACTGGCTCATCCAACAAGAACCCGAACTATCAACCGCCGTCGGCGGCCTCCGCAGCGTGGATGCACGTTTACGGTGTTGCACGGGCCCTGGTCGAGTGGGCGACTCCGGACAATGTCGCACTTGCGATCGCCGGGCGCAATGAGCGGGGTGACGATCAGTACGCCAATATGAGGGCGGTTTGGGAATGCCTCGACACGGTCTCGAATCTCATCGGCTCATTGGGCGCGCGCCCCGGCCTCGCCGAGATGGGCAAGAGGGTGGTGCACGGCGTCCCAGAAGAAAGCTTTAAGCAGGCGACGCATCTGATCGGTACCGTCAATCGCTTTGCCGAGTTCTGCCGCGCCAACTCGGCGGCCACAGTTGCCTCCAGCGTCTTGCCTTCGGAGCAATTGGACATCACAGCCGACATTGCCGTCATCTCTGCATGGCTCGACCGTTTCGCGGTGGCGCTAGATAGAGCTGCCCCAAAATGGATAGCTCCGCATGCCGCCAAGCTTTCCAGCGAGATGATGGACTTTTCGAGATCAGCCTTGCTGAACCGCTTGGGCCGTTCGAAACCCGGGGATCCGCCGAAGCCGTCGCATTCATGGCGTCCCACGCCATCGCTCGGGACACTTGGCTGCGACGAAACACCAGATACAGGAAGATCGAGCAATGACGGTCATAGACCTGCGGGACAAGTTCGACGCGCGGGCCGAAGAGGCCGAGGCAATTCGCTGGCAGGGTGCCCGCGACGTTGAGATCGATAAAGTGATCATGCTCATGCTCGGTCGCCTAGAGCGGAAGGACTTCTCGGCCGCCGAAATTGCGGATCGTTTCCGGTGCTGGGCGGACAGCATTGCCGAGATCGAGATTGAGGACTCGGCATAACCCCAACAAACGACAACGCCCTCGGCGAGCATCCGAGGGCGTCGGTAGCAATTAGGCCAAATCCTGGAGGGGATCCATGCCAATCAACAGTTTCAAGTATAAAACATATGCCATCAGCCAACTCGAGATTCAAGCGCTCCCAGCACGATAGCGTTGACAGCGCGCACGCTAAGCCAGTCAGGCCGGCTCAAGCTAAGCGCCGATATCACACATACAGCCGAGGCGGGCATCGCCTGCGCCAGATCGAGCTCCTCATCCGCGATCGGCACGGAAAGGTGCCAGACACCGACGACAGCGAGACCTATCTGCTTCCGGTCGCGAGATGCGTCCGCAAGATCCTGGCCGACAAGGGCAAACCCGCGACGGCCGACAAGGTCATCGCCCCATTCGGCTACTGGTGCGAGAGGTGGGCGCCGCACCTCTCGGCGGACCAGATCGGCGATATCGTCCAGCAGGCGCTCAACGAGCCATATTTTGATCGCGACGATGTCCTCGGTGTGGCCCTGCGCCTCAGCTACGCCGAGCGCCAACGGCTTCAGATCACAACCATCGGCAGTTTTGATGTCGATCGGAGGGCGCGGAAAAGGCTCAACCGGGACCGAAAACGGGAGCGCGATCGGCTGCGCGCGGCAGAGAACCGCAGGGCAAAGGGCGCGACGCCGCGGGCCGAAAGTCTTTCTAGGACCAAGCCTTGGGAACAGATGGGAGTCAGTCGGCGGACCTATTACCGGAGGATGGCTAACGGTGGCACAAGTTCGTCGCCTCACCCTTCTTATATATCGGCAAGCGACGATGTTGTGCCACTTGGCACGACCCCCGCAGCTTGCGAGGGGCGCGAAGTCGCGCCGGCCTTACGGCCTAAGCTACGGCCTACGGCCTACGCCCTCGCCGGCCTGAGCAAGGTGGAGGGCCAGAAGATTCCCGCGAAGGAAGTAAGTAAGGAAACCAAGCCAGAAGCACCTCCCAGGCTGAGTGAGATGACAAGCGGTGAGCGCCTCGACGGTCGTATTGTCGGAGAGTGCGCATGACGACTGCGCTGCTCACTCACCCTACTGCGTCACCGCTCAGCCTCTTCACGCAGCCCCATGGCACGCAATGCTGTTCGCTGGCTGAAGGACTTCGCATCGGGCGGTGGCGCACCGGTGGCCGCCTGATCAACGACAATCGCGCTCGTGATCTGCCTGCTGATACGCGCTCGATCGCCGGCCGGTCCTTCTCGACACTGCTTGCAACGAGCGCATCAGCGGCCACGGCTGGGGCGGGAAGGGGGCCATCCGCGGAAAATTTCATAGGGACCGGTATAGCGGAATCACGCCATGCGCCGCGAGCGCGCCCGATGAATCGCTGTGTGTTGAGATTTCCAAAATCGACTTGTTTGTGAGGTTCACGAAGCCATGACCAAACGTAAGGCCGTTCCGAAGGCCAAAAAGAAGACGCCCAGGTCCCGCAAGGGCTTGGCTCAATCAGAATTCGGCCGGCTCGTCGGCTGCACGCAACAGCGGGTTTCCCAACTCGCAAAATCCGGCGTGATCCCGGTGCTGCCGAGCGGCCGGATCGACGAGTTTGCGGCAACGCCGGCTTACGTGACTTTCATCAAGCGGACGCCAGATGAAGCCATGAAACGCGTTCGTGAGGCGAGGGCAAAGGAGATTGAGCTGAGGGTCGCGAAAGAGCGGCGCGAGCTGATTTCGCTCGAAGACGTAAATTACGCGGTCGGCATGATCGCCTCAAAGTTTTGCGGCGAGCTGGCTGGCGTCGCGGCGGCAAGTACGCGTGACCTTGGATTGCGAGAGATCATCCAGACGAACCTCTCCGCGGCCATCTTGAGATTCAAGGCGTCGCTCGACGCGGTGACTGACGACGCCAAAGCCGGGCGGCCTATCGGCGACGACGATGCGGAGGATGAAGATGAAGATTAAACTCTCTGAGGCCTTGGCAATCATCAGCGCCCCTCGCGACGTCGCTATCGAACGCGCTCTCGCGGACGACGCTACAATCGAGGATGTTGCGCGCGCTGGCCTCCTTATCAGGAAAGTCACGACATTCTGGTTGCGTCACGCCGACCCAGCGAACCATCAAGCAATCCTGCACGCCGAGGATGAGCACCTGAAGGCCATGTCGCTACGGCTAATGGAGATCGACGTCGGCTCCGACCTGACTGCGGCAACCATCGCTGCCGACGTCCTGCGACCGAGGGCGAAGCCGTGACCGACGCCGAAATCATCGTACAATTGGAAAAAGCGCTCGAGTCCTTGCGCGCGCGTCAGAGCTCCAAGACGCCGCTGCCAGCGCTCACGGTCGCAAAGGCAGTTGCCAAACCGCGGCCGGCGCCCGCCGCTCCTCCAAGTTCAAGGCCCGTCGCCAACGCGGCTCAACCGAGGTGGAAGCCTGCTGTCCGGGCCTTTGCGGATCGCGGTTTTCCCTTTGACGATTGGCTCGTGCGCCGGATTTGCAGCAATCATGATTGGGCGCTGAAACTGCCCGGAGGCTGGCATGTGGATCATGCAAAATTCGATGACTATGCGACTCTGGTTGAGTTGAGACAGGCCACCTTCAATACGACCCAAAAGTACGAATCGTCCGAATCGTCGGTGGCGAATAGCGCGTAGACAGCGCAAATAGACTTCAGGTGGTTGAGGCCGCGGATGTAACGGCCCCAGCACGATGGCGCCACGGGACCGGAAAGCATCCCGTGGGCGCCATCGCACCAGGAGAAAGCAAATTGCACGAGCACGATTATTCCCTAGGGACGGACCGATGCCCGCGCTGTATCGAGCTGCGGAATCTCGTGCACGATATGAATTTGCCGCCCAGTCGGTGCCCGGCCTGCATCGAATTCCGGCGCGAGAGGTCGAGGCCGTCGAGAGGCACGCACGTACCGGGCTTCGGCACCTCCGCACCCGGCCTCAGCAGCTTTCTGGTCCATGCAGATAGGACGAACACAACCATGCCGAACGCTCCGGCAAAAACTGACAGTGAGTTGTTGGCGGCGGCCGAGCGGGCGGCTTACTCCGCGATTGAGCAGCGGCGAGCAAAAGAAGCTGCCAAGCAGGCGATCGCTGCCTCGTGGAACGAAGTCATTACCGACATCAACCGAACTCTGTCGCCGTCCGGCACGGTCTCAACGAACAGCCGGACGTCTGCGCCGTCGCGATCCTCAGACAGTCGCGGCGGCGCCTCAATTCTGAAGGGATGAAAAATGACCAGCCGAACCGCCGTTGAACAGGCCCGCGCCGCTCTCGCGGCCATCGAGACCGAACTCGCCGTGCTCGAGGTTGCCAAGAGCGAAGCAGCCCGTGACCAGACATTGTTCAACGAGTGGCGCACCAAGTATGCCGCCGCGACGTCGGAACGGGAGAGACTCGTCGCGCTGATCGAGGTTCTCGAAGCGGAAGCAGCAACCGCTGAGGTCAAGGCTGCCGAGGACGCGCTGCGCAGGCGCCATGCCGATCGCAAGGTAGCGAATGAAAAGTTGGCGCAACGCATCCGGACTGACATCAAGAGGGCAAACTCGATCCTGCTTGCGCTCGTGCGGGATGTTGCCGATGCGGCTGCGGAGGATGCGAGGATTAATGAGTCGTTGCCGGATGACATGGAGCCGCTTATTCCGGCGGATTTCATTGCCCGTGGGTGCCGCGGCCTGGAACGTCAGGAACTGAAAACGACGCGGACGTGGCTGTGGGTTAATGCGAGAGGCGGCGGCTTGATCGGCGATCAGGACAGTGTCGTCGACCGCGGGAACGGCTTCGGTCAAATCGGCGAGGGTCCTTACACCGTAAATTGTCAGCGCTCGCTGTTCGTACAGACCGAGTACTTTCCCGCCGAGCCCGCCCAGCGGCCGGAGCCGCTGTGGCAGATGAGGTTGCCTCGTCCTGACGGACCTGGCTGGGCGTTTGATGGTGCGCGATGCAATTATCCCGCTGCCGTTCTTGATGAGCTTGCGAGAGGTGCACGAGTCGGGGAGCCGCGCGAGCGATCCGTCGAGGTCGAGCTGAAGCCGGTGCCCTCGATCGAAAAAGAGGCCGCCGCCTGATGTCCGCGAAGACAATCGAAGCCCGTGCTGTCATTTCGGCAAAAGATTCCACCGGCAGCACGCTAGACAAAATCGCCGCGAAATTCCGCGGTGTCGAGAAAAATGCTCGCGCGCTTGAGGGCATCCGGCCATTAAAATTCACCGGCGGCCTCGATGAGGAGTTGCGCCGACTTAAACTCACCGAGCGTGAACTACAGTCCGTCCGCAAGGCACAGGCGGCGCTGCAATCGCAATTGCTGGCGGACCCGGTTGGCCGTCGGCCGTCGATGTACTTCCGCGCGCTCGATGATTGGAAGAACAAGACCGTCAGCCATTGGCGAGAGATCAAGGCCAGTGTCGACGACACCGACAAGGCACACCGCAAGTTCTTCGCCCACGCGGGCGCGGCTGCCCTGCGCTGGGGCATGGTTGCAGGCGGCATCGGAAGTTCGGCTTATGCGGCCAGCCGCGCCGCTCGATTTACATTCGATAAGACGCAGGAAGCGAGCCGAGAGACGACAAAGCAACGGCAATCGGGCCTTACCCAGGCGCAGTCTGATGCCATTGCGGCCGAGGCTGAGCGACAGTCGCAGCTTTACCCGAGCATCAGTCAGACCGAGTTCAGGTCCGCCGGCCGCGAGGCAACGATGCAGCTCGGAAGTTCTGAAGCTGGTCTGAAAATGATGTCGACGATCGGAAAATTCATGACCAGCGGCAAGGTGTTGTGGGGCAGCGACCGGATCGACGAACAAACGAGGAAGGCGCTGCAGATCCTCGATGCTCGCCAGATCACGGACCCCGAACGCGCATCCAGTCTGCTCGATGCATTGGTTCGATCGTCTCAAGTCGAAGGTGGGCCTGATTTAAAGGCCGAAGATCTCCGCACCTCGTTGAGGTATGGCCGAGACATGCTTCGAGGTCAGAGCGACCGGTTCATCACCTCGGTCCTACCGCAGCTTGGTGTCGACATGGGGTATCCGCAGGCTGGCACCGGCCTGGCGTCGATGCACTCGGCTCTGATCGGTGGCCGGCAGAAGGAAGCAGCGACAGAGTTTCAGAGAGCAGTCGGTCTGCGCAATGACAGCGGCCTCGTGGGGCAAAGTCTTTTTGCGCGCGATGTCGACAAGTGGTTCGACGAACACTTCATCCCAGCGATGAAGAAGGCGAAGGTCAACACTGAAGATCCGGCCGAGGTCGCCGCATTCAATTCCAAGTTTTTCTCAAACCGGACGGCCGCCGACGTTGCCGGCAATATGGTAAGCGGCCAGGCGCAGCGGATCAGGCGCCGCGAGCAGCAGGAGAGGGCGACAGGCATCGCCGGAGCCGAGAGCCTGCACACCAGAGACGTCGGCGTCGCGCTGGAGGCGGCAAGCACGCAACTGACGAACTTGGCATCGAGCGCGAAGCTGGCAGATGCATCGATCGCTGGCTTGAACAGCGCGATGGGGCTGCTCCAGCAACTCAACGAGTCGACCAAGGATGGGTTGGTGCGCGATCTAGCTGATCGAGCGAAAAAGACTTTCGACACCGACATGCGCGAAATCAGAATGATCGGCGGCGCAATTGGCAAACTTGTGGAATGGGACCGAGCGAATGCCAAGAACTTTCCTTCGGTCGTCCCCGAGTGGCTGGGCGGTCCAAAGGCCCCGACCTATTCACCGGGCGAAGACCCGATGGGCAGCGACTATCAGCGCCGTCAGTTTCGCAGCAAGGAGTTCTGGGAGGGACTCGGTCGCGAAGGTGCCTCGGCTGCGAGCGCCGCGCGACTTCGCCGAGAAGCAGATATCCAGAGCGCGTCACCCTTTGCAGTGCCAAGCCTCAGCAAGACCATGACCTACGGAACAGGCATAAACGGCAATGACGACAAGACGGTTTCCGTGCAGGGCGATGTGCATGGCGAGGCAGCGCTCTCGATCAAGATCGAAGCGCCAGAACTGATCAAGGCCTACTACGACGCGCAGAGGGCCATTTCGTTGGCTGGTCAGCTCACAAGCAACGGCGTGGGCTCGACCGGCAAGAGCAGCCCCGACGCGGCGGCACCGGCCACACCGGCACAACCCACGGCCCCGTAGTGAGCCGCTCGACGCATACGTCACCTTTGTTCCGATTTTAGAGGACCTCTCTGATGAACGTGGAAAGCGAGATCAAGGATCTGAAGACAAGGCTCGAAGCCACCGAAGCTGTCCATGCGCTTCTTATTGGCGCATTGGCCCGCATCGTAGTTTCGCCCGCAGGCTTCACGGCGGACGAACTCATGAGAGGCGTTCGGGAAAGCATTTCAACCCGAACGAACGGCAACGATCCAGCCCTCGTGGAAAGAATGCAACTGCTCAGCGAGCAATACGTTGAGGATGCGATCTACCTCGTCGAACATTGCATGAAATCCTTTGATCGGCCCTCCTGACCAGGCCCGCGCTCAAACTTGCAATAGGATCGATCATGCGTTTCGGCGTCGGCGTCCGCTTTCCCCTTCCAGGCGTAGTTCAGCTAGTCGGAAGGGCATTTGTCCGCAGTCGGGCGGGAGTTGTCGCCGGCGGCAAGGTGTCGTTGTCAGGCAAAGCGACCACGCGCCAAGCGTCGCGACCGGGACTCGGCAGCGTCCCGGTCATCGCCTCGACCTCGTTCAGCATCGCGACCAACCCGGGCTTCAATGCCTTGATTGGTCAGGTTGTCGCCACCAACAGCCCGACGTCGTTCGCCATCATCGCCGGCAACCCGTCGGGCTTCTTCTCCATCACCAATGGCGGCAGCTTGCGCACCGGCACGTCTGCGGCCCCGCCGGACAACAACTACTCGCTGACCATCACGGCGTCGAACAGCTTCGGCACCAGCCCACCGAAGTCTATCACGGTCACCGTCGGCGCGGCGCCTGTGGTCAGCGATCAGTCGATGAACCTCACGATACCGGCAGCCAGCGGCGATCCTGTTGGCACCGTGGCGGTCTCCGCCGGAACGCCGACCGGCTTCTCCATCACGGCCGGCAACTCTTCCGGTTACTTCGCAATCAACAACACGGGCGACATCACAGTTACGTCCGCAGGCGCTTCGGGCATTACCGCGCAGTCCTATCCGCTCACGGTGCAGGCGGCCAACGCGCTCGGCAATGATACGGGCGTCGTCACGGTGGTTGCGGCCACCGCGTCGCAAACTCCGGCCATTCCGATGAGCTTGAATGACTCGCGGTTCGCCAGCAATACGAACGGCCCGACCAGCATTCAGACGGCTGCAAATCTGATTAACCGGCAATGGATGCAGGGGCCGGCTTATGCGAGCGGCGAGCCGATCTTCTACATCGAGTCGACCGGCACTCAAGTCATCAACATGATTCAGTGTCGCGCGGACTGTCGCGAGGGGCCGCGGCTTGGCCTCGCTCCGACCGCGACGTTCAACGTGGATCAGTGCTTCATCAACTGCATAGGTAAGCCCCCTGTCGACCACGCGGACGCATTCCAGGCGTTCGGAGGCGGGGGCAATGTCAACATCACCAATTCCTGCATCCGCGCCTACACGGACAGTGAAGCAAATAGCTTGGGAAGCTTTATCGGCTCGGGCGGCTTCTTCTGGGCGGACGCTGCGCAGGGGACGATCACGTTTGACAACTGCCTGTTCTGGGGCGGCGAGCGGATGATCGCCATCTATGCCGACGTCGGCACGACGACAAACGTCCGCATGAGAAACTGCTTCTTTGCAACGCCGTTCCCATTCGAAACCGGGTACATGTACGACATCAGAGCCGTGCCGGGCGGTACGTTGAATATCCTTGAGTGGACCAACAACCGCCGCTGCACGATCAGCGGGGGCGTGATCGTTCCAGGGACCATATTGCCACCTCCATAATCTCACACATCTCCAGGGTGATCATGCTCGGTTCGAGCCCGGTACAAAAGGCCAAGGGGGTCGGGACAACTGCGACGGTAGACTGCTCGTTTCCGTCGGCGACGACTTCGGGCAACCTGATCGTTCTCGCTTTTGCGTCCAACGACTATAACGGCAGTCCCGGCGCCGGCTGGTTTCAACAGACCGGAATGGAGCAGCAGACTTTCCACGGGGGATACCTGTGGTTTCGGATATCTGCTGGCGAAACTACGTTTTCGTACACGATTGGATCCGCCACAAACAGCGCCTGGGTCATAACCGAATGGTCCGGTGTCGATGCTTCGCCCTATGACACTTCCGCCGGCCAGTTCGAACAGACGACGACGGAAACCTACACCACGCCAGCGATCACCCCAAGCACAGGTGACCACGTTCTGTTCGCCATGATGGGCGGCTCACTTGGTGGCGGCGCGGACCTGACGGCCAACTCGTGGGGAACGTGGCTCAACAGCTTCACGGCTATCGACTCCCAGGGCTCGGGCGGAAGCGGGACTAACGACCTTGTGGGCTTGGCCTACAGGCTGGTTGCGGGAGACGGCTCCACCACATATTCGTCAGGCGCGACTGCGGACATCGTATTGCAGTCTAAGTCCGGGCTGATCATCTCGTTCAAGGCGGCGGCGCCTTCAACGGCGGCACTGGTCGGCAAGGCAACCGCGGCGGCGGCACTGCGGTCTGCATTCTCAGGCAGGACAGCGCTGCAGGGCGCGTCATCGCTGGAGATCGTCGCCAGCGCCGGGATGAACACGCAGTCGTCCCCAACGTCTGCCCCCATCCTCGTCTCCGGCACATCGACGGCATTCAACACAGCCACGACACCAAAGACCGCCAGCGGCATCACCGTGCAGAACGGCGATGTCATCGTCGCCCACGGTATGCTGGAGACTGCCGCCGGCGGAACAATCAACATTGCCACGACAGCCGGCAGCACGGTCGCGTGGACGTTGCTGGAGGACGTGCCTGGTGTCTCGGAGCCCAACCAGGCGTATTTGCGGACATGGTGGACCACCGCGTCGGCACCCGGCACCATATCTGTCCAGTTTTCAAAGGGTGCTGGCAGCGCCGCCTTTGGCGGCATCGTCAAGGTCTATCGGAATAGCAGCGGTGTGGGCGCGGCAGAGGCCGCGCACAATGGGGACAACGCCAGTGGACTGCCATCTGTCTCGCTCACCACGACGCGCGACTTCTCTGCACTGGATTTCGCCTGCGTGGACTGGTTTGCGACCAGTGGCACCGCGACTTTCACGTCCTCGGCCGGGACGCCGGCCACAGACCTCGACGTTCTGTCGAGCGGCGCGTATCGCGTTTATTCGTCGCACATCGACGCTGGCAGCGCCGGGTCAAAGACGATCGGGATGTCTTCGCCGAGCACCCAGCGCTTTGTCGCCTCGGCAATTGAGGTGCTCGGGCTCGGTCAGGTCGGCTCGCTGGTGGCTAGGGCGACAGTCTCGTCGAGGGGCACGAGCGCGTTCTCTGGCACCACGGGGCTGACTGGCAGCGCTGCCTCCTCGGTGAACGGACGCTCCACCTTCTCCGGCCGCGTTCCGCTGGCGGGCAGGGCCGCTGCTGCCGTGGCGGCGGGGTTCGCGCAGAGCGTCGCGCTGCAGTTCCAGACCCGGTTCTTCCCCGCGATGCGGGGGACACTGACCACCGTCGTTTCGCTGGGATCGTCTGCCGGTTCGGCCACGATGCTCCGGATGCGCGGGGAGGCGACCGCTCGAGCCGCGCTTGCTGCGAGGGTTGCGTCGGCGGCCCAATCGACAGCGGCGGGCGGAGGGAGCGCGTCACTGAGCGGAATGGCGAAGATCGCCTCAAGCGCCAAGAACACATTTTCCGGACGTGTGGTCCTGGCAATCCAGACCCGATTCCTCCCCGCGATGCGGGGCGCCCTCAACGCGGTCTCGGTGCCGACGTCAATCGCTCTTTCCTCGGCGACAGCCATAGTCGGCCGCGCGCGCGCGTCGATCGTCGGGCGCGCGTCGCTGGAGGCACGCTCAAACGTCTCCAGCCGCGCCACGGGCAGCCTGTCGGCCATCGCGGCCCTCTCAAGCCGGACCGCGGCCAAGGCGATGGGCGCGGCCTCTGTGGCCGCTAGAACGGCGCTGGCGACTGCGGCGACGGTCAGGACAGCGATCAATGGCTCGATGGTCGGCCGTGTCGCGCTTCTCGGGCGCGCAGCGATGGCAACGGCGTCTCGCGCGATCGTTCCCGGCACCCTGGTGGAGCTGATTGCGCGCGCAACGACCGCCGTAAAGACAATCGGGCGCGCATCTGCTGGGACTTCGCTAACCGGCAAATCCGCACTGCAGGTCCAGGCCGCTGCCCAGCCGCCGCGCCTGACCGCGTTCATGGCCGCATTCACTGCCGTTGTAGCCAGAGCTCGTGCCGGCACCTCGGCCACCGCCGATTTTGCGGCGGCAGCACGGACCAAAATAGCCGTCAGCGCCCGCAGCACGTTCTCCGGCGTTGTGAACTTGGGCGCAAGCGTCAAAGCAACGACTGCGGCGAGGCTGAGTGAGCCGTTTCTGCCCTTGGCCGCTCGCGCAGTGATGCGCACGTCCGCCCGCGCGCTGCTGTTCATCCTGCGGCCGATCATCCCGGTGCCGGTTTCGCCCCGCTCGGGTAGGCTCGGACGGCTCCGGCAATCGCTCGAGAAGGCGTTCGGCGAGGAGTTCGACATCAATCCGATGACGGCCGCCGTCGACGTCAACAGCCGCGTGCTGCCGGACATCTCGCGCGACCCGAAGATTGACGTCATCGGCATCTGGCAGGGCCCGGCCACCTCGCGCGCACCGATCGCCCGCGGCTCCATGAGCGACGACAAGGCCCATAACTGGAACGTGTCGTTCCCGTCGGTGCGGTTCGATGACGCGGCGATCGCCGGCGTTCGGAGAGGCGACAAGCTGACTCGGAAGCTGGACGGTGCCGTCTACATCATCGAGCGGGTCGTGCCTGACGGCTTTGGACGCACCACGGTGCAACTGACGTCGCGCAAGCGGGAGACCGTGAATTGAGCCTACGGGCGCGAACATTGCTGAATGTGCGAGGGCATCTTATTTCAAGGATCGAGCGCTTTTCCTTGGCGGGCTTGGCGCTCGCAGCTCGGTCGACGCCGGACGAACGCGCGGCCGAGTTGCACTTTCTATTGGAGGTGGTTCGACGGTGAGGAAGCTTGCGGCAATTTGTGCTGACGTGGGCGTTGAGCTCCTACCGACCACGGCAACGGTGCGATCGGGGCAGACGACAGCGCAGTCGACGCTTCAACAGATCCTCGAGAATCGCGGCGAGGGTCATGTCATCCAACTGTTGCGGACCTTTACCGAGACGGAAAACAGCCGCGCCCGCATCGACGCATTCGCGCTCCATGCCATTTCGGATATCATGGTCGCCTATCCGTCATGGGCCGACTCTGGCTTGCGATGGTTCGAAGTCTTTGACCGGGTGGATATCGCAGCGGCCCAGCGCCAGGCGAAGTTGAACCGCGATGTGGTTCCACAGCGTTACGGGGTGGCTGCCGCGCTCTTTCCCGCACTTCACAGCGAATTTGTCCCTCCCGCGCCTGTGAAGCCCGATAGGAAGGCCATGGCTGCTGCGGCCCGGGCGGCGCAGGACGCGGCTCGGTTGGCGCATGTGGAGCGCCGGCTTGAGTTGGGTCGTCAATTGGCGGCACTGCGGGATGTCACGCCTAATAACAGAATGTTTGGCCGTACCGTCCGCCAGCAATTCGATCTTCACGATTCCATGTACGTCGCGGAGTTAATGCGGTTAGCGCGACGGTATGGCGATAGGCCCGAGATTTTCCGCAATGTCGGGTGGCGCACGTTGGTAGAGCTGGCGTCGTCGGCCACGCCGGAGGCAGTGCGCCAGAAGTTCGAGACCAGGATCTTGGCTGGCGAACGCGTCAATGGCGCCGAGATAATCAGCGCTCGCCTTCCAATTGGAGTTCGCACGCCGCGGCCGGCTTAGTCGTGCGCTCGAAGTTAATGGTATTGGACGAGTTCAGACGCAGCCAACAAGAGAGCGCCGGACCCGTAGACTTGGGTGTCTGTGATCTGAACGGCGTCCGGCTGGTCGCCGATCTGCTGCACGCGGCCCAACCTGCCGTTAACTGTCGCCAATGCCAGAGCCCGCCAGCCTCTTTCAATCACTGGACTAAATCTCTTCGCTTCCAGAAGCCCCATCCGCACCCCAGCGGCTAGGCCGTATGTAAAGAAGCCAGTGCAACTGGACTCTGGGATGCTTACGTCGGGAGGAGCGAGCAGCGATGTGGACCAGAATCCATCCGGTCGCTGGAGGCTCGCCACGCGATCCGCGATCTCGACGAATAGCTTGACGTATTTCTCGCGCAACGGGTCGCCGTGGTGAAGCTCGCGTAGGATGTTGACGAGCCCAGCGAGCACCCAGCCGTTACCGCGGCCCCAGAATACCTTCTCGCCATGTGCGCCGGTTTTACCGATGAAGCGGCTGTCACGGTAGAACAGGTACTCGTCGCTGTCGAACAGGAAGTCTTTCGTGGCCCAGAACTCTCTGTCCGCATAATCACGAAAGCGCTGGTCCCGCTGGATGCGCGCAATTCCGAACCATGTCGCGGGTCCCATGAAGATGGCATCGGACCAGCACCATCGCTGCAGGCACTTCGTGCTGTCGAACTCGAGAGAGGACTGTGGCGGGTGCTGCAGGATATACTCCAACCGCTGCACCGTCGGTTCGATCATGCGTCGATCGCCGAAATGATCGTAGGCGGCGATATAGACCTGAGCAATGGCATGATCGTCAGCGAAGTAGATCGGAGGCGCCCAATCACTATGCCCGAGCTGCCAGCCGGTGCGTTCGCCAAGCTCTTGGATCGCGTCGAAGTATTTCATCTGACCTGGTGTCGCGGCCCATCTTGCGAGACCGATATAGAAGGCAGCGCGTGTCCAATCTGTTTCAGGAGCCTCGGGCACTTCATGGAAGTGCGACATCTGCCAGTTCGCGACTTGCTGGGCAGTATTGCGTACGACTTCCGGCGCAAGTGAAGCGGTGAGCAGGATGATGGCAGCCAGTGCAATTGCTTTCATGCGTTTGACCCAAACTACGAATTACCATAGGACCATCGGCGCATAGAACTGCGGCGGGACGGCACAAGCTACCGTTAATCCAGCAGGTAGGCCTCGTTAAAATACAGGTCGTGCAAGAAAAAGCCGCCACGCTCCCACCGGTGCGGATGATAAAGGCCGCCGGCCGAGGCCCCAGGGGCGAGGTCCGTCCAGATAAGGGCTATGGTCCGCTCAGCCCTCTCCAACGCTAAGCCAATGATCTGGCGCGCGCCGGCAAGCGCGTCAACGGCGCCGAGTTGATCCG
This sequence comes from Bradyrhizobium murdochi, assembly GCF_000472965.1. Classification (GTDB taxonomy): domain Bacteria; phylum Pseudomonadota; class Alphaproteobacteria; order Rhizobiales; family Xanthobacteraceae; genus Bradyrhizobium; species Bradyrhizobium murdochi. The sequence goes on from NZ_AXAU01000001.1 coordinate 710,130, forward strand.
CGCTCGCTCCGCTCGTGTGAAGTCGGGCGCAAAGTCATTCTAAGTCCTCTCGGATCGATCCAGGCATTGTCCGCCGCAGCATTGCGCGCGCAAACTTTGCTCCTTCTGAAAATCCGAAACTTCAATTGACTCGTCGGGCAAATCAGGTGTTTATAGGGGGCCTGCTGATTTTCAGGAGGCTTCTTTATGTCCGATCAATCTTCCGAGCTTGTAGAGATCTCGAAACTCAACGGCGATTTCAGAAAGAACTACGGCAAACTGATTGGTGCCTATCTTTACCTGCGATCTGTTAGCGCCGCGCGCGGCCGTTCTTGGTTTTGGGCCGGATTGGTTTCTTTCGCCTGTTCTGTAGCGCTGGCTTGGCTGGCGCGACATGGTCTAACTTGGTTACACGCCGGATAAGTGATCGAGCAAGTGCCTCCGGCGTCTGGAAGCTAGCAATTCCAAGGCGGGTACGCCGCTTCTCTGAAAACCTGATCGTATTCCTGTCTGTACGGATTGTAGGTACTAACAGGTAATCGCGCAGGGTCTTGCTTCGGTCCGCCAGCCGTATCGCGACTATCCACCCATCGGGCAAATTGCGGCGCTGGATAAACCAACGCGGTGCATAGTGGTCTCGGCCTGGATGCTCCATCTGCGCAATGCGAAAATAGATATTCACACCGTTTACTCGCAGGCCGTCGGCCAATTCATTGGGAACAACGCGTGCGACCTCCTTTTCGATTCTTGCTGCAACCTGCGACTGGAACTGAGACAGCCGATCAAGCCAGATATGTCGGCTTTCCCAATACTCGAAGTTTCGCTTGGGCACATAACCGACCAATCTGTACGCGTTACGCATGGTGCCAAAATGCGCCCTGTAGACATGGTGACTAGGGAGATCAACCGTCTTGCTTATAATCTTCGGGGTAAGGCGACCTTCTTTCATCAGTGTTCGGCGTAGCCGCGCCAACATCTCTCCTTCGGTGAGGCCATCTACGCGGCGCTCTGTGATAATCTTTTTGGCCGCAAGAAAATCATCAAGCGCAACAATCGGCTCAATGCAGCCTTTGGTCCTGATCCATTTGTCGGGAGAATTGTTAACGCGGTTTGTCCTGAGCTTCGATGATTGACGATTGTAGACGATGTTTCCAATGTAGTTTTCGTTTTTGAGGATTCGCGTTATCTTAGGTCCCGTCCAGCGCTCCCCACAGCAAGGGGGAATACCGTGACGATTCAGCTCGCGGGCGAGAGCCGTCTCGGACTTCACGTCGAGAAATCGACGGAATATCCATTTTACTATCGTGACTTCTTTTACTCCACCTGGCTGTAACCTGACGTGATCAGTTTGGATGTACTTGCGATCTCCCTTCTTGAGAATTCCTTTTGGTTGCCGCTTCTCATCTACTAACACCCGCTCCAGAGCATACGGAGTGGGGCCACCCGACTTAAAACCCATACCTGCAAAGCGACATGCTCCCGCGTGAACCTTCACCGATAGTTCACGACTGTATTCCGCCGCCATCACTCTCTTGATGTTCTTGACGATGCTCGACACCATGCTGTCGTCGTTTTCGAACTGCTCTGCGCAATAGGCCACCTTGATACCGGCCTGTTTGCAGATGAATTCGTAGTAAGCGCTTTCGTCGATGTCCTGAAAGCGTCCCCATCGGCTAACGTCGTAGATTAGGATGTGACCGAAGTCGGCGCGATCTGACTCTACGTCGTCAAGGAGCTGCAATAGGCCCGCACGGTTCTTTAAGTTTAGCCCGCTTTCACCTTCGTCTCGGTAAGTGCGAACAATCGAGAGGTTGCGCGTCTGGGCATATGCCGCGATTACGGCAGCTTGGCTTTCAATTGAGTACCGCTGATAGTCCGTAGACATACGGACATACTGCGCCGCGCGAAGCGCCCTCTGGGTTTTTTCCAGTTGCGTATTGCGGCGGATGACGAGCGCATTGACCATGCATCAATGCTCCAATGCCGCAGCAGCGAAGCTGCCGGCAACGAGTCTTGATCAAAATCCCGTAGTAGAGAAAATGCAAGACCAAGACTGGTTGTAGAAGGCTGGAATATCCAGAAGACCCGATACCACCGCCTTTCCTGAAATTACATCATGAGACTTTTGTGATGTAGCAGTGGCAAATCTTGCAGGACCTCCCGTCTTTAGCCGGCGAGTGCCCACCCAAGAAACATAAGATTATCCGGATCATCAATTCCTCCCCCACCCGGATAGAGGCATATCACCACAACTCCTGATCGAGCAACCGGGGCTGGTAACTTCCTAACATCAATAGGTCCCGCCGGTCCAAGTTGGCGGGCTATCGAATGCGTTGCGAGTTTGTTGGATGCAATCTATGATTACGGGCGCGGGCGGCCCCAACCTTCGGCGAATGGGGGCCGTTTCTTTTGGCACTGGCCACTTCCGGCGGATCTAGGGTGACGAGCTTCCGGGCTTAGGTGATACGCGCGCCCAATTGGGTCGAGGAAAGGATCTGGCATGAAGTCCCTCTTGTCCATGCTCCAACGCAAGTTTGCGCCACGTGATCCCGATGCGGCGATCAAGGCAAACCCCTGCGATGTTTCTGCGTGGGTGCGATTAATCGACGCGCGTGCCCTGTCCGGAAGCTTGAGTCCTCACGCTATGGCTCTGGTCAAATCCCATGACCTTAATCCGGCCGGGCATGCGGTCCACGCCTTCGCGGCAGATATTGCCAAGAAAGGGGGAGAGGCCCTTGAACGTCTAGCGGCCGATCCGACCAAGAACGTGGAGCCTGCGATCGAGGAACTCGTAAAGTGGAAGACGGCCATCCAGTGCGGCCACTCGCACGACGTGTCCAAGGGCTACTTCATCGATGCAGAGCCGGTTATGGAATTGCAGTGGAATCAAATCATCTTCCCCTTGATTAGGGATCTCGATTTTACCACGGTGCTCGACCTCGCCTGCGGACATGGCCGCAATTCCGAGTTTCTACGCCGACACGCTAAATCCCTGCACCTCGTCGATATCAACAACTCGTGCATCGACGCCTGCCGCNNGCGGTTNGGTGACNCCAAAGACGGGACGCGGTTCTATTATCATGTCACCGACGGCAATCACCTCAAGATGATCCCGAACGACAGCATCACTCTCGTCTACAGCTGGGATTCGATGGTTCATTTCGACAAGTTGATCGTTCGCGACTATCTGCTCGACATCAAGCGGGTTTTGAAGCCTGGCGGATCGGCGTTCCTACATCATTCGAACTACGGTGAGATGGCTCCCGACAGCAACTGGGCCACGAACACCGGTACGCGGTCCGACATGTCCGGCAAAATCATGCGGGAGTATGCCGCTGCACTCGGACTTGATATCGTGCTGCAGAAGATCCAGGGCCGCGCGGAAGGTTGGGGTGAGGATGGACTCGATTGCGTCTCGATCCTGCACAAGAGGGGCGTTTAGCGAGAGCATAAAGTGTATAGCAGTCCGTCGTTTCGCGCAGTGTCTCGACGGCGATTAACCTCCGATTCCCATGCGCCTCCGGTTGCCAATCTGATTGAGATCCTGCCGGCGCTGAGCCGGGGTGACCGGGTTGCTACCTAATTTGCTGGAACTGGTGGCCCAGGCTGATCGTTGGATCGGTATGCCGATTGAGTTCTTACATGGACGCCCTTTAGGGCCGGATGAGCTGGATATGATTCGGATGCAGATCGAATCCGGCTTCGACACCATTGAAGCAATCGATCCCGAAGTGCGCGGCATCGTCGAACGCAACTGGCCGCACTTGCTAGCAAAGCTGCCTCCGGAAGAAACTGACTAGTGAAAAGGCCGCCTCCTCAGTCTGCGCTGCGCCTTCCGGATCGACAAAGACGGTCATTGATCCCTCTTCAGCTTGCGCTTGCCCCAGTGAGGCATTTTCAGATCCGGATTAAAGACCCGCTCGACGTGGCGGTTCAACGCTCGCATGACGCCGATCCTGGCAAGCATTGTTGGGCCGCCGTTCTCCGCCACTAGGATCAGCGCCTTCATCGCAGCCTGCCATTCCGGCGCGGAGTGCTCAGCCTGCGGCAGCTTCATGATGTAGCTGGCCGCATCCTCTAAGGAGAGGAGCTGCCGGCCCCTTGGAAGCGGGATCGGATCGTCAAACGGGGTAGACCAGGGCAATTAAATCCACTCGGGCAATTAATTGGTATTCCGCCTCACAGCAGACCCCAAATCTAGCGACTTGTCATCTCGTTCACGTTTTGTACTATCCCCAAGCATCGGATAGCCGACGCAGTTGGACATGCCATGAACGAGGGCGCCGGGCCTTGAATACGAGAGACCGTGAGATCGAGATCTTGTTCAGGCGGCTCCGACTTTACGACCAGCTCGGGCGCCGGGCCGAAGGTCTTTACCGGACAATCCAGAGAGAATTGAAGGAGCGCTATGGGCCTAGATCACGTTCGCTCCGAAATCGAGCACATGCGCGTCCAGGTCGGAAGACAGCGTAAGGAGATCCTGCAGCTTCAGCGCGCCGGCATCGCGACAGCATCGGCAGAGCTGTTGCTGACGAGGATGCTGGCGAAGATTGAGGGGCTGTGCGCCGAGAGGGACCGGCTCAAGGCAGAGCAGGGCGGCCCGATGAAGGGGCGCGTGCTCGGCGGCCGGAGCTGGTGATGCCAGAGCCGCTCAACTGGTACGACGAGACGGCGGCCGACAACTCGCCGTGGCTGAGGGCGCTTGCTGAAGTGCGGCACCGCGCTACACGCGAAGGCCATTGCTACCAGCACGTCCAGGCGATCATCGTCGCGATCGATCAGTATGCAGAGAAGGCGCTCGGCAACCGCGACTACTTTCTCAATCGGCCCTACAGCATTGGAGGCCCTAGGAAGGACCATGTTCCGTAGCGTCCGCAGAGCTATCGCATTGGTCAACGCTTGCCACGCGGCACCGGGTGAAGGCCTGGAGCTCAACTGGGCGCTGTTACGTGCCGGACACGAAGAGCGGAGAGTCGCGTCCGGTGCATCTTCTGCCAGTGCTGGTCAACGCCTTCCGGAAGCCGCCGGCGCGATGCTCACGGGCTCAGCGGATTCTTCCAGTGCCGTGCGCTGACCAGCACTAATCGCCGCGATGGAATTCTGAGCCGGGGTGAACATCACTCAAAGCAAAAAGCGCAGGATCGCGCTGAAGGCGGAAAAGACGGAATCCCGGCCGCAGGCCGATCGGCCGCGCATGAGGGGGAACAGCCGTTTCTAACTCTTCTGATCGGGGCGGGAAATCTCCTTTACCGATCGCCGAAGATGCTCCCATTCGGGCTTTAGCTGAAGAATTATCCTACCCAGAACGCGTGGGAGGTCACTAACGTAAAACCTGCTTTTCTTGTTCTTGGACTCGTAGCTATATCGAATTTCCTCGAATGCTTTGTTTGCCGCCATCAGGGCGCTAGGCAGGTCTCTCTTTATGGGGAGTTCGATAGCGGGCAGCTTCGTTTCGATTGTGCGCCACATCGGCTCCCGTAACGGTACAACCTCGGTATTCCATATATGCTCAATGCGAGACCTTGTTTTGGGTGAAACCAAATTGAAGAGGTAGACAAGATGGTGTCCCGTCGGCACGTCACCAGTTTCGATACAAATGATGCATTTCAGGAAGAGTTCAGAATTAAACGCGGAAAGAACCATGGCTGGCTGCACTAATTCGGCCCCCATTTCTGGGTTTTCATCTATGTTGAAGTTGCCAATAACGGCATCCGCAAGGTGGAATCCGCGCGCGTGCATGAAGATATTTTTGGGGTCGATGCCCTTCAAAAATGGTTTGGGCATAATTCAGTCATCGTCCCTTAGCCTTCAGACAAGCCGCCGGATGGCTTCCACGAAAGTTATACGCCCGCGGGCGCCTGAGCGACGCTGATCACATGCCGCTCGTTCCCGACGGTGATAACGATCGTGTAGGTCTTTTGGCCGCCTGCTTGGTCAGTCGGCGGCGCAAGGTGCAATTGGCCCCCGTACCATTCCCCCGGCATGAGTGTGTTGTCCTTGATCACTGCCTGCTCGAGCATGGCCATGTTGCGTTGGCCGGTTTCGACGGTTGCCGCGATCATGGCCTCGTTCTGTGCAGCGGCATTGCCCTGCGCTATGGCGGCAGCCGTCGGGCTATAGAAGGTGCCCGTTCTGCCGCTTGGCGTGGTGTAGCTTCCGCGGCCGGCGTTAGCGGCGCTATAGGCGTTCCCTGCGGCAGCCAGGCCGGTCAAGATGGCGGCGGCTACTTGGCGATTTTTCTCCTCCTGGACCAGCATCTCATAGCTGACCACCTGCATGCTGTAATCGGTCCCCGCGACATGCTGAATCGCCTCGACTTGCGCGACCCGGAAATCGACCGGCTGCCGCCCAAGGTTGTTGATCCCGACCACAAACACCGGCCGCCCATTGGCTTGGAGCTGTCGTGCTGCTGGTTTCACCAGAACAAGCGAACTTTTCTGTCGGGATACGAGGGCAGGTTGCCCATCGCGCATCAGCGCTTGCTGCTGAGGATTTGATGCCTTGAAAGAAACGGTTTCGCCGCTTGATACGCAGCCGCCCAGCGTGGCGCAAAGCCCCGCAATCATCAGATTACGCATAAGAATATATCCCCCCGTACCCGGGGCTATCCAAGCTCAACCGATGGTGGAGAGCAAGCGGGAAACGCGCCCAAAGCGCTCCGCGGGAGTTCTTTTCGGTGAGTAAATCATGGCGGGCACTGGCGGGTCCAAGGCGGAATGAGAAGCCAGTTGAAAGACCGCCCGAAGGCGGTCTCTCTTCGCAGGAAGGCTGTTTAGCGCTCTAGGTCCAAAGCCCCTCGCTTATCGTCTCGATCCTAGAAGTCTCGCTGTCGTAAAAAATTGGCGCATCGAGCGACACCGGCGATCGGATGTCACCGCGAACAAAGGGGGTTGGCAGCATCCGGTGGGCGGCCGCGGCGAATTCCCTGTAGCGCCTGGGCGCGTCCTCAAGTTTCAGTCGGCCCTCAAGGTGAGCAAAGACCATTTCCGATATGATCTCCTCACGCCGGAGCTTGTCCATGTTGGTCGGGACGCACGCGCCGATGACGTCGTAGACGTTCATCGCGGCGGCTCTGCCCATGGGCAGAGACCGGATGACGGCAGGCTCCGGACGGTAGATGCCGAGCCTGTGCGCTTTGTTGTAGATGCCGCCCTTGGTGAAGCTCACGCCGAACTGCCGCTTAATCCGAGAGGCGATGTCCTCGACTCGCACCGGCTTGGCGAACTCGGTCGCGAGAACCTGCAAGGTTTGCTTGGTCCACTTGTACGGCCTGCGACCTCGGAATGAATTGCGTGCCAACAGCGCTTTCAGTTCACGCCCCTCAGGCGTGTCCAGCTTCGTCAGCTTGACCAGCGTGTTTTGCGACACAACCGAGTCGATAACCTTCTCTTTCCCCATCCACCGGCCGCAAATTCTCGATGCGTGCTGTCCTTCGCGAGCCAATTGTAACACGCGCTGAATGCGCTCGGCCGAGATATTCAAGACGCCGGCCTTCTTCGATACCGCGACGCAGTCGCGACACACGACCTGCGCCTGCGTCGTGATCACCGTGTTCTCTCGAGTTCGGATGTGCCCGTGCTTGCAGAGCCCGTTGTAGGTCGCAGGGTCGGCGCGGCGCCTTTCAGCCCTTTCGGCCATGCACGCTGCACAGAAACGATACTCCCTAAAAGTCAGTTGGGTATTGCCTTTCCAGGGGTGTCCATTTTTGCAGAAGCCGTCGGCGGTCGCCCTATAGCGTTCAAGGCGCTTCTTGACGAGGGACGTAGTAGCGGGTTTTCGCGTGGATGAACTCATTGGGTGCTCTCCTGTGAGAAGCCCCAAGCCCGAGCGGGACGACGATCCTGAGTCGCGGCGGCGCGATGGCGCGCGCGGAGATATCCCCCGAGGAGGGGATGGATTTTATTTGGGACCGAAAGCGCTCAGGAGCCCGATCGCTATGGGGATGAGAGCAGCGCAAATCCATAAGGCGGGTGCACTGGAGCTTAGGCCGGCGATAAGGATCCAAAGACCGAAGCCGACGATGAGGGCCGAGGTCGCATAGGCGGCCGCTTTTTCCATGTTCGATCCAGCAGCAAAACCGGGATCGATCGCCTCTATTGACTCGCTACGGGGCTAAAACGTTCCGGTTTGTGCGGACGGCTGCCCCGGGAGGGCGGGATTTCGTTAGCAAATCAGCGGGGGGCGGATTGTTGATCATTTCCCTTTAGCCTTTAGCCCCAGCTCCACAAGCCGGCGTATGGCTTCGGAGCGGGTTGGCAGGTCGGGCTGACCAGCGGCCCATTTGTCCACCTCGCGCCCGATCTCTGGAGCTAGTCTCACGGCCGTTACAGGATGAACGCCACCTTTCTTCTTTGGTCGCCCACGCGATTTTTTGTTTACTAAAATTGACCGTTTCATATTTTTAGTTTACAGAAAATGCAAGCCGAGGGGAAGCGCCAACTTCCGCCCCGGCTCTAACCCCAAGCAAGGAAGCGACACCATGCCCAAGGCTGATCCGCGTCTTAGCACGCCACCCCTAAGCACGTCCTTAAACAACCCCGCCGAAACGACCACCACCGAAGCCGTCGACACCTCCCGGCGCCGATTGCTTGCTCAAGCCGCAGCAATGACCGCCGGAGGCGCGGCCCTAGCGACGGCTCTCTCGATGCCCGGATCGGCCGCACCCGCTGGGCAAGCCCCTGATCCAATCTTTGAAGCAATTGAGCGGCACAAGGTAGCTCACGCTGACTGGGTCTCGTGGGTCGATCGCCATGGCAAGCTCGAAGATGAGATCCCGGCGGAAAAGCGCTGCTCCGACACGAGCCGTGACAACGTCGTGGAAACCGACGACCCCAGATGGATCGAGGCTGAGCGTCAGCTAGACCTGACCGCAGACGCCGAGATCGCGGCGGCTTACACACTCATTGAGGTGATCCCCACCACACGGCTCGGAGTGCTTGCCTTGCTCGATCACGCCGTAAGGCACGACACGGACGGCTTTGCTTGGCCGGATGAGTGGCGCGAAGGCTTGCTCGAGAACCTCGCCGAGGCGCTCCCGCAACTCTGGCAGGAGGGGAGGACGGCATGATGAACAAGAGCGACATCGACTGGGCCCTGCACCAGATCCAGCAAATGGTCATCATTGCGCGGCGTTCGACACAGGGTCTGAAGCCGAGCAAAGATATCGCATATCTCCTCATGCCAGTCGGGCAGCACGAGTCGCTGGAGTTCAGCCTCGGCGACATCCTGGATAAGGTGACCGCACTCAAGGAGGGTTGGGACGACACCGAACACCGCGGGAAAGCTGCTCCGGACGCGGCGTCGGACGGTGAAGGGTCTCGCCCGACCGACAGGCCCATTCGCGACTGGAACGGCGCATACACGGACATCGAGGGCTCTATCTGCGATGCGGTTCACATGATCGATATCGCGGCTGAGTTCGCTAACGACACCATCGACCGTGGCGACCAGCTTACGTTCGCCGTGAACCAGAGCCAGCAGATGATGGAAGACCTCAAAAAGCGCTACTACGAGAATTGGGAAGCCGCTGGCTGAACTGCGATCCAGCTCAAAGACACCAAGCCCGGCCCAGCGCCGGGCTTTTTCATGGGCCAGGATGAGGGCTTTGACGGGGTAGCACGAGAGGGGACGCCGCTTCACGCCGGCAGGTTTTTTCCTTAGCCGAGAGCCGGCACTGGTGCGCGACTATGCCGTTGCGACGTTGGCACCCGAATTGGCACCCAACGCCTTAATACAGGCCGGAATTGCGAGGGACGGGGAGGGGCGCGGCTCGCTCGGAAACGCCGATAGAATGGGACGTTTCGGGACAAGCCGCTACCGCTTGATATGACCAAAACAACATTTCAAGACCGGTGCCTTAAACCACTCGGCCACCCTTCCAGCTCTGGAATTTCAGTCGCTTAGCGTAGGGCTGGCTCGAACGCAATGCGAACATGGCCCCGATGTGCATCCCACCCCTCTATTTTGGAGGAAACCCAGCGGCGAGGGCGTTGCCCTTTGGCTAGCCGCGTGCACGTTGCGTGGTGCACTTCATACGCGCCGGAAAATTATGGGTGGCGGCATCGGCCGCAATGCGTTCTCCGGCGGTTCGTCGGGCGGATGCTAATTCTGCCGGGATCACATCGTCCCGGTACCGTCGCCGCAATTGGTTCGGACATTTGTTTAACCGAACGCAACGGCCAGCAGGCTGGTGCACAGCAGCACGAAGCTGGCAGTCGCCAGCGCGAGAAATCCGTTAGAGACCATGTCGTGGTTGCGCATCAGACACCTACCACACCGGATGCTCGTCCGAATTTATTAGACCTTTCCGATTCCCCGATCGGAACTACCGAGCCATTTCTCTCTGAAGCCGGGCGGCTACTGCCGCCGGTCTTCACACCTCACGCTCTGGAACGATAGCCTTCAAACGCATGGGCAAGAAAAATGCCTGCGCTCACCAAGCCCATCAACGCTGTTACTGTCTCGATCATCGCACAAATCCTTTGCGCCCCTGCAACGCACAGAACGACTGCACCGTTGCACAGTCAAAAAGATTCACGGGCCAGAATCGCATATCGGTCGTGAGTGATGATTTGATGCAACAGATTGTCTGAAAGCGGCACAGAAAGGCTATGACGAAGGGCGCATACACAGTGAATCGAACCGTTGCGCCCAGTTCGACGGGCGGCACGCAAAGCAACCATTCATTCACCACGCGGGACCAGACCCCATTTCCGCCGTGTTCGGGTTGCGATATCTTCATCATGTGATGCGGAGGTGGGCCGCATCGTGGGGTAAGGCCGCAACGCTTCGACATAGGCAGTCGGCCGCTGGAAATGGTAGTTGGGGTGATGGGGATTCGACGGCCAACAACAATCGTTCTGGCAGTTCGTGGTACAGTTGCCGTGGCAACATGCCTTGTCCTTGCCAATTGCGCCTCGTCGGACAAATTCGCCAGGCGGATCGATCCCAAATACGGCGTCTCCTCCAGCCCCCGCGTGGTGGCGTTCGGAGAGCCCGTGCCAAAGGGCGGGGGAACTTACCGTATCGGCAAGCCCTACACCGTCGCGGGCCGGGTCTACGTGCCGGAAGAGGATCCGAACTATCGCGCCGAGGGAATGGCTTCCTGGTATGGCGACGATTTCCACGGCCGGTTGACCGCCAACGGCGAGGTTTTCGATATGACCTCACTGACGGCGGCCCATCCGACCCTGCCGATCCCGAGCTACGCCCGCGTCACCAATGTCCGGAACGGCAAGTCGCTGATCGTGCGCGTCAACGACCGCGGCCCTTATCACGGCAACCGCCTCATCGATGTCTCCAACAAGGCCGCGGAACTGCTTGATTTCAAAGCAAATGGCGTCGCTCGGGTGCGGGTTGAATATGTCGGCCGGGCCCCGCTTGAGGGTTCCGATGATCGCCAGCTCCTGGCGACGCTCCGGACCGGCGAGCCCGCGCCGTCCCCGGCGACGGTCCGGGTCGCCTCGGCTCGTCCGTTTGTTCCCGAGATACCGTCGTCCGCCGGCCGAATCCGGGGCGACGTGCCGATGCCGGAGGGACGGCCCTATAGTCTCGGCAATACCTCGGCGGACCATGCCTCGATCAACGCGACCTCGGAAATGTCGGCCTCCAGCCGCTCGCGCGGCCGTGCCGCGGAAAATCCGCGCGCCGTGTCCTACGAGAACGAGACCAGCTATGTGGCACCACGTCAGGCTTACCTGCCGGTCGATCCACGTGGTCCGAGCGAAGTGCTCAGCGGGCGCGGGCTGTACTAAAGCGTTTTCAAGCGAGAGCCTCCCCGGACCTGATCCGGGGTGGCGCCTGGTCCGCGTCAAGAAAGTGCGTCGAATAAGCTACTCCTTCAGGAAGGCGATCAGGGCGGCGTTGACCTCATCGGGCCGCTCCTGCTGAATCCAGTGACCGGCCCCGTCCAGTATGAGCCTTTGCCGCAAGTTCGGCAGCACGCGCTCCATCTCGTTGACCAGCTTGGCGCCGATCAGCCCGGTGATGACGCCATCCTTCGATCCCGCGATGAACAGCGACGGTTGGTGGATTTGTGCGCCCTGCCAGGGTGCGGTCAGTTCCCAATTGCGGTCGATATTGCGATACCAATTCAGTCCGCCGCGAAAGCCGGACTCCTGATAGACGGCCGCGAAATAGGCGAGGTCGGTCTCGGTCAGCCAGCCCGGCAACGGCCGATTCGGATCGGCGCCAGCGAGAAATCCCTTGCCCTCCTGAACAAATTGGTGGGCCGCCGGATCAGAGAACCCGCGCCCGGCCAGTACAATTCGCATGGTCGCTGCGACATCGCGCTCGAATTCGGCCTCTGCCACACCCGGCGCCTGAAAATACTGCCAGTAGAAATTGGTGATGCCGTTGTTTCGCAAGGTCTCCAGCGGCAGGCCGCGTCCGCGGGAAGGGGGCGGAACGCTGAGGCCCGCCACCTTGGTAAAGATATCGGGCCGGAACATCGCCGCGTGCCAGGCGACCGGCGCACCCCAATCATGGCCGACAATGACGGCCTGCTTTTCGCCAAGTGCCGCCACCAGCGCGACCATGTCGCCGACATTGTGGAAGATGGTGTAGGCGCCGACGTCCGCCGGCGCGCTGGTCCGGCCGAACCCGCGCATGTCGGGGGCTACGACATGGAAACCGGCTTCCGCGATGGCTCCGATCTGGTGCCGCCAGGAGTAGGATAACTCGGGCCAACCATGGCAGAGCAGCACCAGCGGCCCCTGACCCTGTTCGAAAATAAAGAAGTCGAGCCCGTTGACGGAAATAGTGCGTGAGGTTGGCATCGCGTTTCCGCCCTGTTTTTCGTATCTTGTCCGGAAATTGCAGCATCGCAACGATACGTTTCTTCGTTCGGCACCGCAATCGGATCGACACCGCCACAAGTCCAAAAACCTGTGTTGTTTGCGATACTTCCAACTGTTAGAACACACGGATTCAGGACATCGCCGATGGCAGCAGAGACTTCCGTTACCCGTAAATCCGACACGGCGGCGCGCGGCCTGATGGCCGCCGTCTTCGCGCTCTCGGTCGGCTGGGGCGGCATCGTGTATGCCGCCAACAACAGCGTGCAGGGCGCACCGAAGAAGGACGAAGGCGGCTTCGATGGCGATGCGCCGACCGCGATCCTGGTCGAGGCGTCCAGCGGCAGCGTGCTGTTCGAGAAGAACGCCGACGAATTGCGGGCGCCGTCCAGCATGATGAAGCTGATGACGGTCGAGGTGGTGTTCGATGCCATCAAGCAGGGCAAGGTCAAACCGACAGACGAATATCGGATCAGCGAAAACGCCTGGCGCAAGGGCGGCGCGCCGGCCGGCGGCTCGACGATGTTTGCCATTCTCAACAGCAAGGTGTCGGTGGACGACCTGCTGAAGGGCGCGATCATCCAGAGCGGCAACGATTCCTGCATTGCGCTTGCCGAAGGCATGGCCGGCAACGAGCGGATTTTTGCCGCCGACTTCATGACCAAACGGGCGCGCGAACTCGGCCTGACGAAATCGACCTTCGGAAACTCCAGCGGGCTGCCGGACCCTGCCAACAAGATGACGGTTCGTGAACTAGCCAAACTCGCCCGCCACCTGATCCTGGCCTATCCCGACATGTACAAACTGTTCGGAGAGAGAGAATTCACCTGGAACAAGATCCGGCAGCAGAACCGCAATCCGCTGCTGAACTCGCTAAATGGTGCCGACGGGCTGAAGACCGGCTACACCAAGGAGGGCGGCTACGGCATGGTCGGCTCCGCCGTGCAGAACGACACGAGGCTGATTGTCGCGATCAACGGACTGGATGATCCCGACGATCGTGCCTCAGAGGCCAAGAAGATGCTGGAGTGGGGCTTTCGCAATTTCGAGACGCGCACGCTGTTCGCGGCCAACCAGCAAGTCGGCTACGCCAAGGTGTTTGGCGGCGAAAGCCGCTCGGTGAAGCTTGCCAGTCCCGAGCCGATCAAGGTGATGGTGCCGAAGAACGGCAGCGAGAAACTGATCGCGCGGATCGTTTACAAGGGCCCGGTCCAGGCGCCGATCCAATCCGGCCAGCAGGTCGGCGTCGTCAAGGTGTGGCGCGGCCCCAACATCGCCGTGGAGGCACCGGTCTATGCCGCTGAAGCGATCGGCACCGGTTCGACCGTGCGTCGCGCAATCGACGGGGTCAGCGAGCTCGTCATCGGCGTGTTCCGCGCGGGCGCAGAGAAGCTCTGAGCATGACCCAGGCAACGCTGCAGCGGCCTTCCGGACGCGGGAAGTTCATTACGTTTGAAGGCGGCGAGGGCTCGGGCAAGTCCACGCAGATCAAGAAACTCGCCGAGCGCCTTGCCGCAGCAAAGCTGCGTACCATCGTCACCCGCGAGCCGGGCGGCTCGCCGGGCGCCGAAATCATGCGGCATCTCGTGCTCTCTGGGATGGGCAAGCTGCTCGGGCCGGACGCCGAGACGTTGCTGTTCGCCGCGGCCCGCGACGATCACGTTCGCACCGTCATCCAGCCCGCGCTTAGCCAGGGAACATGGGTGCTGTGCGATCGCTTCTCGGATTCGACCCGCGCCTACCAGGGCAGCCTGGGGCAGGTCTCTCCGATCGTGCTCAACGCCATGCAGCGCGTCACCATCGGCGATCTGAAGCCGGACCTCACCATCATTCTGGACATCCCGGTTGAGGTTGGTTTGCAGCGCGCGGCCGCTCGCCGCGGCAGCGGTGTGCCTGACCGGTTCGAGTCAGAAGACCTGCAATTCCATCAGAACCTGCGCGACGCCTACAGGCAAATTGCCGCCGAAGACCCGCAGCGCTGCGTGCTGATCGATGCCAATGCCGATGCCGACGCGGTTGCTGCTCACGTCTGGACGGCGGTGCGCGACCATGTGTTCGCGGTCCCGAGCCCGGCGGGGACGGCATGAGCGCGCGCAAGGTCGAGCAGGAGAAGGCGGTCACACATCCTCGCGAAACGGCCGATCTGTTCGGTCACCGCGAGGCGGAGACGGCCTTGCTGAATGCCTATCGCAGCGGCCGCATTCCGCATGCCTGGCTGATCGGCGGCCCGCAGGGCATCGGCAAGGCGACGCTGGCCTATCGCATGGCCCGTTTCGTGCTTGCCAATCCCAATCCATTGCTGCCTTCGGTGCAGCGCGCCGAGACGCTGGCACTCGATCCGGCTGATCCCGTCGCGCGTCAGATTACCGCCGGCGCCCATGGTGGGCTGTTGGTGCTGGAACGAGGTCTCAACGATCGCGGCGTGATGCGCACAGTCATCACCGTGGATGAGACGCGGGAGACGATTTCGTTTTTCGGCTCGACCGCGGCGGTCGACGGCTGGCGCGTATGTATTGTCGACACCGTCGACGAGCTCAATCCAAACGCCGCCAATGCGTTGCTCAAGATCCTCGAGGAGCCGCCGCACCGATCGCTGTTTCTGCTCGTCAGCCATTCGCCGGCGCGGGCGCTGCCAACGATCCTGTCCCGCTGCCGAAAGCTGCCGCTGCGGCCGCTTGCGACCGGCGACGTCGTGAGCGCGGCGGCGCGGGCCGCCGACATAGCCCCCGATGATCCCGCGCTGTCGGAAGCTGCCGATGCCTCGGAGGGGAGCGTGTCCCGCGCACTGACGCTGCTCGGCGGCGACGCGCTGAAGTTGCAGCAGCGGACGGCGGCGCTGCTGGCGACGCTGCCGCAGGTCGACCCGCGCGAACTGCATGCGCTTGGCGATGCGCTGGGCACCAGCGACCGGGTGGCGCTGGCCGCTTTCATCGACGGCATCGATCGCTGGATCGGCGAAAAGCTGCGCGTCGACGATGCCAATGCAAATCTGCCCCGCCTTGCACGGCTGGCGGAGGTATGGGAAAAGATCATCCGCGCCGCGCGCGACACCGAAGCGTACAATTTGGAGCGAAAACCGCTGGTTTTCTCGGTGTTCGGGATGCTCGCGGACGCGACGCGGTAATCCTCCGCCGGATATCAATCCCGACAATCTATGAGCAATAAAGGAATTCGTGGTGGCGACGGCTGCAAAGAAAGCTTCGAAAAAGCGCAAGGCGAAGAAGGCTCGCAAATCGCCGCCCGTTAGCGCCAGCAAGAAGGCGGCAGCGAAAAAGCGTGCAGCCAGGAAAAGTGCGACCAAGAGCAAGCGTGTCGTGAAGAAGGGCGGCAAGGCTTCGAAAAAGGCCGCAAAGAAGGCTTCGAAGAAAGCGGCGAAGAAGTCGACCAAAAGGGCTGCCAAGAAAGCTGTCAAAAAGTCGGCGAAGAAATCCGTTACGAAAACTCCGTCGAAGAAGCGCGCGGTAACGCCGAGCCCTGCCGTTCAAGCGGTGCCGATGACAGAAAGCCCGAAGCCCGCCGCGCCACGCGCAGAGCCGGCTCCCGTCGCCAGGCCGGCAGCGCCCGCCGAACGCGACACCTACTTCATCACGACCGCGATCGCCTATCCGAACGGCCTTCCGCATATCGGCCACGCCTATGAGGCGATTGCGACCGATGCGCTCGCACGATTTCAGCGGCTCAACGGCAAGGACGTCTTTTTCCTCACCGGCACCGACGAACACGGCCTCAAGATGGTGCAAACCGCTGAAGCCGAAGGAATGGGCGTCGCTGAGCTGGCCGCGCGCAATGCCGGCCGGTTCAAGGAGATGGATGAGCGCCTCAACGTCTCGTTCGACCGCTTCATCCGCACCACGGAGCCTGACCATCATCGCTCGGTTCAGGTGGTCTGGGATCGGATGCAGCGGAATGGCGATATCTATATCGATACCTATTCCGGCTGGTATTCGGTGCGCGACGAAGCCTATTACGCCGAGGAGGAAACCGTCCTCGGCGAGGACAATGTGCGCCTCGGCCCGCAGGGCTCGCCGGTCGAGTGGGTCGAGGAGAAGAGCTACTTCTTCAAGCTATCCGCCTATCAGGACCGCTTGCTGCAGCTCTACGAAAGCCAGCCGGATTTCATCGGCCCGGATTCACGCCGCAACGAGGTCATCAGTTTCGTAAGGAGCGGTCTGAAAGATCTGTCGATTTCGCGCACGACGTTCGATTGGGGCGTCAAGGTGCCGAATGATCCCGAGCATGTGATGTATGTCTGGGTCGATGCACTGACCAACTACATCACCGGCGTCGGCTTTCCCGACGAAAGCGATCCGAACTGGCGCTACTGGCCGGCGGACGTCCACGTCATCGGCAAGGACATTATTCGCTTCCACGCGGTGTACTGGCCGGCGTTCCTGATGTCGGCCGGCATCCCCGTGCAGAAGCGGGTTTACGCGCATGGCTTCCTGTTCAGCAGGGGCGAGAAGATGTCGAAGTCGGTCGGCAACGTCGTCGATCCCTTCAATCTGGCCGATCAGTATGGCGTCGACCAGATGCGCTACTTCTTCCTGCGCGAGGTGCCGTTCGGACAGGACGGCAACTACAGCCATGAAGCCATCGTCGCGCGCATCAACGCCGACCTCGCCAACGATCTCGGCAATCTGGCGCAACGCTCGCTGTCGATGATCGCAAAGCAGCTTGGTGGCGTGCTGCCGGAGCCCGGCGAGTTCACCGATAACGACAAGGCGATCCTGGCGCAGGCCGACGCCATGCTGGAAACCTCGCGGACCGCGATGGCGACCCAACAGATCCATCAATGGCTGAACGCGGTGTGGGCCGTGGTGGCCGAGGCCAACCGTTATTTCGCGGGCGAGGCACCCTGGGCGCTGGCCAAGACCGATCCTGACAGACAGAAAACCGTGCTGTACGTGACGGCGGAGGTGGTGCGTCAGGTGGCCATTCTGACCCAACCGGTGATGCCGGATGCATCCAGCAAGCTGCTGGATAGCCTCGGCATTTCCAACGAGAAACAAGCGCGCGATTTCGCGGCGCTTGCCACGCGGATTAAGCCGGGAACGACGCTGCCGCCACCGGTCGGTGTATTTCCGCGCTACGTCGAACCAAAGGTGGATTGAGCCGTTTGCAAGCCATGCTCGTCGACAGCCACTGCCATCTCGACTTCCCGGATTTTGCCGAGGACCTCGACGCCATCGTCGCGCGTGCCGAGGCCGCCGGGATCGGTCGTATCGTCACGATTTCGACCCGGGTCAGGCGGCTCGGCGGGCTGCTCGCCATCGCCGAGCGGTTCCCCAACGTCTATTGCTCGGTCGGCACCCATCCGCATCAGGCCGATGAGGAAGACGGCATTCCCGCAAGCGAGCTGATCGAACTAGCCAAGCACCCGAAGGTCGTGGCGCTCGGTGAGGCGGGGCTGGATTATTTCTACCAATACGGTTCGCGAGAGGCGCAGGAGCGCGGCTTTCGCGCACATATTGCGGCTGCGCGCGCCACGGGCCTGCCGCTGGTCGTTCACACCCGCGAAGCCGACGAGGACTGCGGCCGCATTCTCGAAGACGAACTGGCAAAGGGATCTTTTAAAGCCGTCCTCCATTGCTACACCGGCGGACGCGAGCTGGCGATGAAGGCAATTGCGTTGGGCCTGTCGATTTCGTTCACGGGCATTTTGACGTTCAAGAAGTCGGAAGCCTTGCGCGAACTCGCCGCCGAACTCCCGGCCGACCGCATCATGGTCGAAACCGACGCGCCCTATCTGGCGCCCGGCAAATTTCGCGGCAAGCGCAATGAGCCGTCTTACGTGGTCGAAGTCGCCAAAGTGCTGGCGGAAACGCGCGGCGTCTCGCTGGAAGAGATTTCGCGGCAGACGACCGAAAACTTCTTCCGGCTGTTCTCCAAAGTGCCGGCGCCGAAGGTTGCGGCATGAAGTTGACGCTGACGATCCTCGGTTGCGGCTCGTCAGCCGGTGTGCCCCGCCCGGCGCTCGGCTGGGGCGCCTGCGATCCCAACAATCCCAAGAACCGCCGCCGCCGTTGCTCGCTGCTGGTCGAGCGCACGGGTGCCCACGGCACCACGCGAATCGTGATCGACACCTCGCCCGATCTGCGCGAGCAGTTGATCGATGCGGAGGTCGACCACATCGACGCGGTGTTTCTGACCCATGAGCACGCCGACCAGACCCATGGCATCGACGATCTCCGATCGGTCGTGCTGCACCAGCGCCGCCGCATTCCCGTCTATTTCAATCAGTCGACCGCCAAAGACATGATGGCGCGGTTCTCCTATTGCTTCATCGCACCCGAGGGCAGCGATTATCCGCCGATCCTGACGCGTCATTCGATCGAAGCCGGCGAGAGCCACACCACTGAGGGGAAGGGCGGCCCGGTGAAACTTTCCGCGTTCCTGGTTCAGCACGGCAAGATTCCCGCGCTGGGATTCCGCATCGGGGCTGCCGCCTACACCCCCGATCTCCACGACATTCCCGAGGAGAGCTGGCCGTCGCTCGAAAACCTCGACCTCTGGATCGTCGACGGCCTGCGCTATGCCGGGCATCCCAGCCATTTCAGCGTCAACGACGCGCTGTCCTGGATCAAGCGCTTCAAGCCGAAGCAGGCCGTCATCACCAACATGCATTCCGACCTCGACTACGAGGTATTGCGCCAGAGCCTGCCGCCGGGCGTGATCCCGGCCTATGATGGCTTGCGGCTGAAGCTGAATAGCGCAGGCTGAGTCTGCCGCGGCAAGTCTGCTCGCCACGCGGAGGAACGTCGATGATTGGTCTGTTCTTTGAAGTCCAGACAAGGCCTGGGCACCGCGATCAATATCTCGATCTTGCGGCCTCGCTAAAGCCCGAGCTTGAAGCGATGGGCGGCTGTCTCTTCATCGATCGCTTCAGGAGTTTGACGCGAGAGAACCTGCTGCTGTCGTATCAGATCTGGCAGGACGAGGGGGCCCTGACGGCGTGGCGGGTCCATGCTCACCATCACGACGTCCAGACAATCGGCCGCGAGAAGGTCTTTTCGGACTATCGCATCCGGGTCGCCCAGGTGATCCACGAAGCACGGCCAGGGCAACCGGTTTGGCGGCCAGAGCGGCGCACGCCTTATAACGATCCCGCAAGGCGCACGCCGACTTATGTGCTGGCGGCGGAATCGAAGAACGCCACGCTGCCGGCAGAGACCGGATGGCGCCGTGACGCTTTCGCAAGCGTCTATCGTGACGGGCATTTCGCGCACCTGATCGATCTACCAACCGATCAAGCTGGCATCGAATTCGGCGCCAGGCTGTTTGCCGATCCGACAACCGAGTATTTCCGCGTTTTCGAGGTCATGCGCGACTACGGCATGTTCGAACGCACTGAGGCGCCGCAATACTACCGGCCGGTGGAACGATCGTAGGGTGGGCAAAGGCGCGTAAGCGCCGTGCCCACCATCGTGTGCTAAACTTCTCCGAGCATGGTGGGCACGCTTGCGCTTTGCCCACCCTACGAAATTACGCCGATATCGCCTTCGCGGACTCCACCTGATTTCGCAGCATGAATTTCTGGATCTTGCCGGTTGATGTCTTCGGGATCGGGCCAAACACGACCGCCTTGGGTGTCTTGAAGCCGGACATATGGTTGCGGCAAAAGGCGATGATCTCGGCCTCCGTGGCATTGGCGCCATCCTTCAGCTCGACAAAGGCACAGGGCACTTCGCCCCATTTGGGGTCGGGCTTTGCGACGACGGCGGCGAACAGCACGGCGGGGTGCTTGTAGAGGACGTCCTCGACCTCGACGGAAGAAATGTTCTCGCCGCCGGAGATGATGATGTCCTTGGAGCGGTCCTTGATGATGACGTAGCCATGCTCGTCGAGCACGCCGAGATCGCCGGTGTGAAACCAACCGCCGGCGAAGGCTTCCTCCGTCGCCTTCTCGTTCTTCAGATAGCCCTTCATCACGATATTGCCGCGGAACATGACCTCGCCGATGGTTTCGCCATCGCGCGGCACCTCCTGCATGGTCTGCGGGTCGAGCACGGTGACGGCTTCCTCCAGCGGGTAGGGCACGCCCTGCCGGCGCTTGAGCTGCGCGCGCTGGTCGGCTGGCAGTTCGTCCCAGCCCGGCTGCTCGGCGCAGACGGAGGCGGGGCCGTAGACTTCGGTCAGGCCATAGACGTGCGTCAGCTTGATGCCGATACTTTCGGCGCCCTCGAGCACGGCGACCGGAGGTGCTGCGCCCGCGATCAACCCGACCACGCGGCGAGCCTTGTCGCCCTTGGGCGCACCGGGCGCGTTGATCAGCGTGTTGTAGATGATCGGTGCACCGCACATGTGGGTAACGCTGTGCTTCGCGATCAGCTCGAAGATTTTTGCCGGATCGACCTTACGCAGGCAGACATTGGTGCCGGCGGCGGCTGCGACCGTCCACGGGAAGCACCAGCCGTTGCAATGAAACATCGGCAGCGTCCAGAGATACACCGGATGCTGGCCGAGATTGCCGGCCAGAATATTGCTGACAGCATTGAGATAAGCGCCGCGGTGATGAGTAACGACACCTTTCGGGTTGCCCGTCGTGCCCGAGGTATAACTGAGCGCAATCGCGTCCCATTCATCGCCCGGAAGCCGTGCGACGAAGCCAGGATCGCCCGTCGCGACCGCCGCCTCGTACTCTATCTCACCAATCCGCTTGCCGCCTGCAAACGCGGCGTCATCGACATCGACGACGAACGGTTTTGGTCCCTTCATCAGCGTCATCGCTTCTGCAATCACGCCGGCAAATTCAGGATCGACCAGGATGATTTTCGCGCCGCCATGGTCGAGCTGGAAGGCAATCGAGGGCGCGTCGAGCCGGATGTTCAGCGCGTTCAGCACCGAACCCGTCATCGGCACGGCGAAATGCACCTCGTTCATCGCGGGGACATTCGGCAACATCGCCGCGACCGTGTCGCCGACGCCAATACCCCGTCCGGCGAGCCAGGACGCAAAGCGTCGACAGCGTTCATGGGTCTCGGCCCAGGTAAAGCTGCGGCCTTCATAGACCGTGCTGATATGATCGGGATAAACGGCGGCGCTGCGGGCAAGAAAACTCAGCGGCGTCAGCGGCACGTAATTCGCCGGCGTTTTGTCCAATCCGATCGAATACTGGTTCTGGGCTGCGCTCATTGGCTGTGTCCCATCTGCAAAGGTTTGACCTTACAAGAACCCGATGGAAATCCACGGGAAGATCGCCACGATAATCAGGCCGACCATCAGCGCCAGCAGGTAACCCCAGATCGGCCGGATACCCTCGGCCGGGTCGACGCGCCCGATGGCGCAGGCCGCATAATAGCCCACTCCGAAGGGCGGCGCGAATAGCCCGATACCCATCGCGAGAATAACGATCATCGCGTAGTGGACCTCGTGGACGCCGACCGCACGGGCGATCGGAAACAACAACGGCCCAAACAGCACGATCGCCGGAATGCCCTCGAGCACGCTGCCCAGGATCACAAAGGCCACGATCGAGACGGCGATGAACGTCGCCGAGCCACCGGGCAGGCCGGTCATGGCCGCCGCCAGCGTCCGCGAAAAGCCAGACTGTGTGAGGCCCCAGGCCATGCCGGTAGCGCAGCCGATGATCAGCAAGATCGCGCCCGACAGGCACGCGGTCTCGACCAACATTGGCACGATCCGGCGCCAGTCGAAATTGCGGTAGATCAAGAGACCGTAAATCAGGTAGCCGACGACGAAGGCATATACGATGCCGATGGTCGAAACCTCGGTTGCGGTCGCGATGCCCTCGACCACCGCGTAACGGATCACGAACGGCAGCGCGATGGCGGGCAGGGCGATGGCAAACGCGCGGACGATCTCGGTGACGCTCGCCCGCGTGACGTGCCGCAGATCCTCGTTCCGGTAACGCCACCACACCAGCGCCGACAGCGTGATTGCCAGCACCAGGCCCGGCAACAGGCCGCCGGTGAACAGCGCCGCGATCGATACTCCCGTGACCGAGCCGATGGTGATCAGCACCAGGCTCGGCGGAATAGTCTCGGTCTGCGCGCCCGTGGCGGAGAGCAGGGCGACCAGGTCGCCCGGCTTGGCGCCACGCGCTTTCATCTCGGGAAACAGCACCGGCGCCACGGCGGCCATGTCGGCGGCCTTGGAGCCGGAGATGCCCGACACCAGATACATCGCCCCGACCAGCACGTAATGCAGCCCGCCGCGGACATGACCGAGCAAGCTTGCGAGGAACGCCACCATGGCGCGCGCCATGCCCGTCATCTCGATCAGCAGGCCCAGGAACACGAACAGCGGCACCGACAAGAGGATGAGGTGGCTCATGCCTTCGTCCATGCGCCCGACCAGCACCATCAGCGGCGTGCCCGTGGTCAGCGCCAGATAGCCATAGGTTGCCAAGCCAAAGCCGAACGCAATCGGTACGCCGGCAAACACGCAGAAGCCGGCCACGCCGACAAAGAAGACGATCAGATTGAGGTTGCCGAGCGGTTTGAGCGAGCCTCTGAGCAGCCAGAATATCCCGATGACAAGTGCGACCGACAGGATCGCGCCCAGCACCGTGCGGATGTTGCCCACGCGGGCGAGCCGCAGGAAAGCAAACAGCGCCATCAGGGCAATGCCGACCGGTAGCGCCGCGGCACGCCAACTATTGAGGATCTGCAACGCCGGCGTGGTGATGTAGCTTTCCTCGTAGGCGTATTCATAAGCCGGCCAGGCAATCAGGATGAGGAATGCCAGGGCGGCTGCTGTCGCCACCAGATCGAGATAGGCGCGCATCGCAGGCTTCGCGTTGGCGACGACCGCCGTCATCCTCATATGCTCGGCGCGTCGGAACGCAACCGCGGCGCCGAGCATGGCGAGCCACAGGAACAGGATTGAGGCGAGTTCGTCAGACCAGATCAGCGGCCGGTGCAGCGCGTAGCGCGCTACCACGCCGGCAAACAGGATGACGATTTCGGCGACGACCAACAGCGCTGCGGGAAGCTCGACCAGCATTCCCAGGGTGTGCTCGATCGACGCCAGCAACGAACGGCGGCGAGGGGGCTGAGCCACCTCACCGCCAACCACTTCACTCAGTTCGGCATGAGCCACGACGGCCGCTCACATGCGCTCAGGACAGCTTGCCCACGGATTTCTCGAGCAGCTCCCAGGCCTGGTCGCCGTATTTACCTTTCCATTCCGCGTAGAAGCCGGCCGAGCGCAGCTTGTCGCGGAACGGCGTCACGTTGGGCTGGTTGAAGGTCAGGCCCTTGCCGGCCAGTTCCTGCTGCAGCCCGGCGTTCAGCTTGGCGACGTCCTCGCGCTCTTTGATGGCCGCCGCGTTGATATTCCTGGCGACGATCGTCCTGACATCCTCGGGCAGCTTTTCCCAGGCGCGGCGGTTCGCCAAGAACCAGAAGCCGTCCCACATGTGGTTGGTCAGCGAGCAGAACTTCTGCACTTCGTATAGTTTGGCGGTCGAGATGATCGCCAGCGGGTTTTCCTGGCCCTCGACGATCTTGGTCTGTAGCGCCGAATAAACCTCGCTGAAATTGATCGAGGCGGGCGCTGCATCGAACGCCTTGAACATCGAGGTCCAGAGCGGCGACACCGGCACCCGGATCTTGAAGCCCTTGAGATCCTCCGGGCCGCTAATGGCCTTGGTCGAGGATGTGGTCTGGCGGAAGCCGTTATCCCAGATCTTATCCATCACCACGAGGTTCGCCTTGGTGATCTCGCCGCGGACATAAGCCCCCAAGCCGCCGTCCATGGCCTTCCAGACCGTGTCATAATCCGGGAACGCAAAACCGATGCCGCTGATGGACGCCGCCGGCACCAGCGTCGCCAAAATGAGTCCCGAGAGCGTGAAAAACTCGACGCCGCCAGACCTGATCTGGCTCAGCATGTCCGTGTCGGAACCGAGCTGGTTGTTCGGGAAAATCTGCAGGTCAAACCGGCCGTTGGTCTCGGCCTCGATCGCCGCCGCCATTTCCTTGGCGCGAGCGTTCATCGGATGTCCGTCCGGAAGATTATTGGCGTATTTGTAGGTAAATTCGGCGGTCTGGGCCCGCGCCACCAACGGTGCGCCGATGCCGCCCAAAACCGCTGACGCAGCGGATGCCTTGAGAAGCGTGCGTCGTGAAAAGCTCATCTCATTCTCCCTTGAGAGTTATTGTTCTTGAGGTCCGAGAAACGAACCTGCGGTCCACGGGATCATCAGCGATCACCGCGCTCGCGCGCTTATTGCAGCGTCAGCAGATGTCGGCAATAGGAATGGCCGGGACGCAGCAGATCCAAAACGTCTTAGCCGCCTGGGGCGAGCCGGTTCGGCGCCAAGCTGACTGGATTTGCCAACATATCCGCCTAAATATCTGATCTAATTGTAGATATCGATATTCCATAATATACCTTATGCGAATCCCGGTGATCGGACTGTGCCCTGACCCTGTGCATTTCAGGTCTAGGAATTTCGCAGCCAGAATGTGCTCGACGTTAGACCGAGGGAACTCAACGCGGAAGCAGCGGACCGAGAGGTCCCAGGTCGATATTCAGGTCCTCGGCGGCGAGTTCGAAGTGCTCCCGCAGGCGCGATATGCGGTTGTCTAGAAGCATCAGCGTCATGCCGACGCGCTCCTCCTCCGCTTCGGTCAAGCCGCCCTCGTCGACACGACGAAGCGCCTGTCGCTCCACGAGTTGACGCAGCAACTCCACGACGGTGAGCACCAGGCGGGCCAGATCTCGTTCGACCGTGTCAGGCGCCATCGAAATGCGCTGGCGCGGCCCCGGCTCATGTCCAGCGACGCCGGCGCTCACTGGTCTTGCTCCGCTGCGCCAGATCGCGTGGTCCGGCCGAGCGACGTGATCAGAGCGCGAAGCGAGATCTGCACCATGTCGATGTCGGCGATCGCCAGCGTGATGTCTCCGGCCAGCACGATGCCACCCGCCAAGAGCCGGTCGAGCAGGTCGACTAGTGCGACCTGTCGGTCCGGGAACGCGGCGGGGCTCACGTGCGCTCCTCGCTGTCGGCGAACGAATAGGGCGGCCAGGGGCCCGTGATCTCGAGCGTCACGTGCGGGTTTTCAGCGCCCAGCCGCTGTGCACGGGCGGCGAGTTCTTCGGCGCGCCCGGCATCCACCAGGTAGGCTGCGTTGAATACATTTTCGCCTGGAGCAGCCGACAGCTCGGCGCTCTGCGTTCGGTGTTGGCGGCGATCGACGGCAAGCCCGGCGAGAACGGCGTCCATCTGCTCGGCCACAGTGGTTGCGCGCCGCCACGCGTGCTGGCGCCGATTGCGCTGCTCGCGGCGGTTGCGCAGGTAGTCCCTGCCCGCGCCCGCCGATCCGGACCCGTCGGTTTTCTCGGCCACGAACATGGCGCCGGCAGATGCGCCCGCGTGCTGCACGTAGATCTTCACCCCCACCTCCACGCGGCCCGCGAATCGATCCAGCGTCTCGCGGAAGCGCCGGTACTCCCGGCGTAGCAACTGCGCAACGCGGTCGTCGGTGCGGTGAACGGTCGCGAGGCGGAACGGCAGCGTTGGTGTGCACGCGGCAACCGCCGCCACGACCCTGTGGTGCGCGCGTGCGATCGCCTCTAGCTCGGCCAGCGTCTCCAGCCTGGCTCGCAGCGCGGCCTCGTCAGCGTCGGCAGGTGCAAGCGGACTGACCACTGCGACCAAGTCTTGGTGGCGGACCAGGTGGATCGCGGCGCCGTCGACGCCGACGAGGCCGGCCGCCTGGGTTGGATTGAACGGGCGCGCGACCGCGTAAGTATAGCTCGCCGTGCTCATCGCCGTGCCTCCAGAGTGGCGGTTTCCAGCGCCCTGATCTTCTTGCGCAACCGCGCGTTCTCGGCCGCGAGCTGCCGCGGCCGAGGCTGGGAAAGCGCCGGATCGTGCTCCCACCAGTCGATCCCCATCGCCTTGGCCTTGTCCACCGACGCGACCAACAGCCGGAGCTTGATGGTTAGAAGCTCGATGTCGAGCAGGTTGATCTTGATGTCGCCGGCGATGATCAGCCCCTTGTCCAGAACCCGCTCCAGAATGTCAGCCAGGTTCGGCGAAGCACCCTGGCGTCCGTGCCACTCCATCATGCGATCAGATTCCATCATGCGATCATTCCTCGCTTTCGTCCCTCGTCCAGCCGGTCGAGGATCTCGTCCTCGCGTCGATCGAATTCCTCGGCATCGATCAACCCTTCATCCAGTTGCCGCGAAAGCTCGGCCAGCTCGCGCCGGATGGCTGCCGGGCCGCAATGCTGTTCGGCAGCGGCGTCGACGACCCGGTCGATGGTCCACAGCGCGAAGCGGGCCGGCGCGAGCGGCAGCAACAAGACATGCGACAGGAGTCCCACCGCCACGTCCCTCACACATCCGCTTCGTTGCCGACGAAGCTGTAAGGCGGCAAGGGCCCGTACAGCTCGACGCTTGCGTAGCCGGGCAGTTCGCGGCGCAGCGGCGACAGGGCACCGTCGAAGTCCGCCCGGGCGCTGGACGCCACCAGGAACGATACGTTGACGAAGCAACCGTCGACCGGCGGGCCCCGACGTATCTGCGCGGCATGTGGTTGCAGGCGGGCGATGACCTGACCCGCGTCACGCGCGCGCCGCTCCGCAACGGCGGCGGCCACGTGCTCGCCGAACGCCACCTTGTCCTGATGGCGGCCGCCATCTGCGGCGCGAAGTGCGTGATTTCGTGCGCGTAACTCGTCGTTCTGAAGCAAGAGGTCGCGGAGAAGAGCTTCCTCCGCATGAACGCCTTTGACGTTGAGCTCGACATGGCCATCCATCCGGCACAGCAGTTCGCCATAGCGACGCGCCCTCGATCGAAGCTCCGTCTGCACGGCCTCGTCGTCGGGCGCGACCATCCCGAACCGCATCGGCAGCACGGTGCCGGCTGCGTAGATCCGTCCGATGACCGCATCGTGCTTCACCAGATCGCGCCGCTTCGCGCGCAAGTTCTCCGGCGCGTCGCTAACCACCGCGACGAGATCCTGCTCGCGCACGAGCCGGAGGGCTGGAGCTCGCTCCCCCACCCCCACCGCGCCTTCGAGCGGTAGTGGGTGCGAGGCACGCGTGACACAGTAGACGTAGCTGCTCATCAGTCATCCTTTCTGTTGGGTCAGCCGATTTCCGTGCGCGCCCGGCCGGGTAGCTCGAGCGGCAGCGCGCCGTCGGGCAGCGAGCGGCCGATCCGGGGGCTGCTGCCGGTGAGATCGAGGCGGCCACACACCTCGGCGAAGCGCAGGTAAGCATCGACGCCGGCCACGACGACCCGCGCATCGATGGTGACCACCTCGAGGCCGATCACCGACACACGCACGAACACGTCGATG
This sequence comes from Bradyrhizobium murdochi, assembly GCF_000472965.1. Taxonomy (GTDB): domain Bacteria; phylum Pseudomonadota; class Alphaproteobacteria; order Rhizobiales; family Xanthobacteraceae; genus Bradyrhizobium; species Bradyrhizobium murdochi. Next base: position 738,183 of record NZ_AXAU01000001.1, read on the forward strand.
ACCAGCCCGCGGTCCAGGATCAATTCAACGACTTTGTACAGCTCGCCCGACAATCTGCCACCGTTTGCTTGAGGCGTTTGAGTCATTGCTATTCCAGTCATACGGTTTGCTCCTTCCGGAAAGCACGATTTGTCCTTCCGGAAACTGATACGCGCATAGCTTCGCACTAGTTTCAAAACGAGGACGTAAGCCGCGTCGCCTCGCGCTGCCGCATGCGCTCGCCGCCAATTTTCACTGTCAGCGCAAAGGGTTTCCGTGGGGCCTCACTGCCGGCATAACGCGGCGCTTCGCTAGCAGCGCGTGCGCGACGACTTTGCAGCGGCCGCCCGCCGGGCTGCCAAAATTGGACTCGAAGGGATCGAGATCCACGGAGCGAATGGTCATCTGCTCCATCAGTTCCCTCGCCCATCGCCAATTACCGTAATCAGTCGCGTACGGTTTTTAATCGTAAGTTCAAAGATCATGTCGCAGCCAAACTTCCAATCGGAGCGTCGCGCCTTGGCGCTCTTAGGTGGACTCCGATGCAACCAGGAAAATCGGCGGTTTGACTCGAATGGAACCAGACTGGACTCGAATGCAGCGGTGAAACAGCCGGTGAACATCTCCGTTTTTTGCTGTCGAGACTCAGATCCAATCAGAAACGACACCTGAGAACAGGAACGAGTCGCGGCTTAGGCCAATAACGAGTCCGTCAGGCCGGTCCCTGCTGTGGAAGAATTTGCGCTTGGTCGCGCTCCGCTGCGGCTGGAACGAGCCTCACGGCCCGCCTGCAACTCGGCATTCAACCCAGCAGCACGGGATCGATCGCCTGTGCGCAGAGAACCTCAATCCGCAGCCGAACCAAGCTGTGCCTATGGCGGGGCGGCTGCTCGGTCCGGCGCGCGATCAGAGAGGGACGTCCGCCGCGTCATGACGCTGGTCTTGCGCGCCGATCACGCCGCCGCCTTGCTTAGCTCGGTCGTGAGCCTCTTCTCCGCATCGGTCGAGAGGGAGGTTCGAAGGACGCGCGGCTTGAACGGTTCGATCTCCGGCAGCACCTTGTCTTCGGTGACCTTCCTGAAGAGCACAAAGAGCGCAGAGGATCCTTCCGGAATCGTCTCTCCGAGCTTCTTGATGAAGTCATCACGGATTCCGAAGTCAGTGAGAGAGCCTGATAAAGCACCCATGCCGGCACCGGCAATTGCACCGAGCGCCATTCCGGCGAGTGGATTCAGGAAAAGAAGGCCGACAAGCGCGCCCCACAAGGCGCCGGTGGTCCCGCCGGTGGCCGCGCCGACTTTCGTCAAGCTGACGGCTTGCTTGAGGTAGACTTTGCCGCCCTTCTCGCGTTCAACGACGCAAGCATCTTCGAGATCGATGAGGTATTCCTTCTGCAGAGACCGCAGCTTGTTGAGCACCTCATCTGCGGTGTGCAGTCCATCAAAGCCGAGAACGACCAGATCGCTCATTGTGCTCTCCTTTCGTAGTTGCCCCGACCCCAGCAATAAAAGCCGGAGTATTCTGAGCCGCGCGCGGAGCCTGTCCGATCACAATTGATGCGAAGGTGTGCGGTGTCCCGGCGACAACCCTGATACTGCCTCAAGGCCAACAACAACCTGAGAGGCAATTGGTGCTCAAGCCTCGCCCTGAGTGACCTTCACGATATGGTGAGCGTCGCCGGTCCGGTAGACGGACCAGTCGATAGCTCAATCAGTTCGCGAGCTTAAGGTCTGGCCGTTACAGCCAACGTTCGCCAATATGCATTGCAGTCCGCAAATTTCATCGCTGGTACGCCCCCCGCTTCCCACTCACAATGCGGCTCCAGGCGAAACACAAAGCCCCGAGGCCAGTTGGTTCATGCCGGCCGCAACGGAGGTCTCATCATGCAAGAACGCGTCAGTGGTCCGACCGAATCTCGCGCCATTCCATTCGACACCGCCAAGCTCGATTCCCTTATGGAAGCGGCTGGACTTGATATCCTGGTCGCGACCTCGAAGCATAACGTCCAGTACCTGCTCGACGCGGAGCGGGCGATCTTCTTCGACTACATGGACGCGCTCGGCGTCAGCCGGTACTTGCCTGTCCTGATCTACCCGAAGGGCGCGCCCGACAAGGCGGCCTATGTCGGACACCGGCTGGAAACGCACCAGCGGGCCGTGGCGCCACTTTGGGTTCCGCAAGTCCGCACCGAGGGTAACGGCTCGCTGGATGCCGTTTCGCTGGCGGCAGGCCTGATCAAGGGCGCGGGCGTACCGATGAAGCGCATCGGCGTCGAGATGCCGTTCCTGCCGATGGATGCCGGCAGGGCTCTTTCGGACGCCCTGCCCGATAGCGAGATCAAGGATGCGCTGCTGGTGCTGGAGCGCCTGCGTTCCGTGAAGTCACCGTCGGAGCTGGCCAAGCTGAAAAAGGCTTCGGAATTGGTGATCGAATCCATGGACGAGGTGATCGCACACCACGGCCCGGGTACCACCAAGCGGCAGCTTTTCGACGCGTTAAGGATCGCGGAGGTCAAGCGCGGATTGACTTTCGAGTATTGCCTGCTGGCCTGCGGCGCCAGCCACAACCGGGCGCCTTCCGCCGACCGCTGGGAAACCGGCGACGTGCTCTCGCTGGATTCCGGCGGCAACTATCACGGCTATATTGGCGACCTCGCGCGGATGGCCGTGCTGGGCGAACCGGACAGCGAGCTCAAGGACCTGCTGGCCGACATCGAAGCCATCCAGCGGGCGGCATTCGCCGCGGTGCGGCCGGGCGCTATGGGCGGCGAAATCTATGCCGCGGCGGAAAAGCGGCTCGCGCAGTCCAGCCAGCGCGACTGCACCGACTTCCTGGCGCACGGCATGGGGCTAGTCAGCCACGAGGCCCCTCGCCTGACGGCCAACGGCCCTATTCCCTACGATGACCCGGACGCGCGCCGGCCCTTGGAGCCCGGCATGGTAGTGTCGATCGAAACGACGATGAAGCACCCACGCCGTGGCTTCATCAAGCTGGAGGACACGGTTGCAGTGACCGCAACCGGCTACGAGATCTTCGGCGAAGGCAGCCGGGGCTGGAATATTGGCGGCAGCGCGCTGGCGCGGTGAGGTTGTTCGTTAGGCTTTCGAAGTCAACAAAGGCCCAACTTCACGCCAGCGCAGTGGACCGCCGCCTGGCGGCGGCGAGTCCATTGACCGAAGACCGTGTGACTTGAAGACCATGTGACTTGAAGGTTGCGACGACCATTGCGCGATGCGCGGTCGTGCGCGAGCGTTGGCTTGCGGCTCAGCCCTTTTCGACGTCTCCGCCTGCGTCCAACCAGCCTTTGAAGCCGCCGAGATTGCGTACGTTGCCGTAACCCATATCCTTCAGCGTCTTTCCCACCAGCGCGGAACGCCCGCCGGATGCGCAGTAAGCGATAACCGTTTTGGTCCGGTCGAAGGCCTTATCGTGCATCGCCGAGGCAGGATCCGCTTTGAATTCCACGAGGCCGCGCGGTATGGCGACGGCACCCGGAACTTTTCCAGAGGCAGTAACTTCCGCTGGCTCTCGAACATCGAGAAAAAGCACATCGGCCCTTCCCAGCAATCCCTTAGCTTCATCGGGACTGATACGCGGGACTTCAGCATCGGCTTCGGCGAGCATCGCTTGTACGGTTTTCATTAGGCCTTCTCCATATGTGGGCTCGCCAGCAACGGCGGAGTTCTAATCTAAGCTTCCGCGACGCACGCAATGCCAAATCCGCACAGCAAGGCCGTCGCAAGTTGCAAGGGGCAAATAGCCCATCCCATTTTAATTTCGATCATGCAATTGAAGGATGCTGCGCTATATTTTTGGGTGTGGCAATCCCACTGGTTGTCGCGGCAAATCTGGCCAAACGCGGCCGTACCGCGCTATTTCCCTCTGAACTTGGGCTTGCGTCGCTCCAGAAAAGCCGCCACGCCTTCTTTGTGATCCTCGGTCATGCTCGCCAGCGCGAACTGGTCGACGTCCATGTGGCTGGCGAGATCATCGAGCGCGTGTGCGAGGCGATTGACCGTCAGCTTGGTCATGGCGACGGATAGCGGCGGCTGAGCGGCGATTTTGGCGGCGAGCGCCATCGCGGCGTCGAAGGCCTTGCCGGCATCGGCCACCTCCTCCACCAGGCGCCATTCGTAAGCCTCGGCCGCGGTGATGCGCTGGTCGGCCAGGATTACGGCCTGCTTGGTGCGGGCCGGTCCCATCAGGTGCAGCATGCGCGGCACGCTCTGCCAGCTCATATTCATGCCGAGGCCGATCTCGGGCACGCGCATATGGGCATCGCGGGCCATCACCCGGAAATCCAGTGCAACCGCCAGCGCCACGCCGCCGCCGACGCAAAAGCCCTCGATGGCGCCGATCGTGATCTGCTCCATGTCCTGCCAGGCCCGGGTCAGCCGCGGCCCGAGCTTCAAGTGCCGGCGCAAGGCGCCAACGTCCATGGACTTGCGTGAGCGGCCCTCGGGGTCCTTGAGATCAAAGCCGGCACTGAACGACTTTGCGCCGCCTGTCAGCACCACGACCGAGGTCGCGCCATCGTCTTCAAAACTGCGGGCGGCGTCGGTGAGCTGGCGCAGCGCTTCCGGCGACAAGGCGTTGATGCCGTCGCAGCGGTCGAAACGCACGACAGCGATACGGCCGTCGGGCCCAAGGCCTTTTTCAATCGTCACAAACCCGGTCAACCCATCGCTCCCTATCAGTCTTTTCCGAAAGCTTAGACCAGAAATAATTCCGGCGAACCTGAATCCTTCGTCCATTCCGGTTCGTCTTGTTCGCGAAACCATCGCATCCGCTTGGCGCGGATCGGGGGCGAACAAGGAGCATTTTTGCAGATGGGACCATCATATCGCTGGGTGATTGTCGGCATGGGCGCATTGATGACATGCGTCGGCATCGGCGCCATGTTCTCGCTGGCCGTTTATCTGGAACCGATGTCGACGGAAACGGGATGGTCGCGCGCCGGAATTTCGGGTGCGATGACCATCGATTTCCTGACCATGGGCATTGCCGGGTTTGCCTGGGGCGCGGCCAGCGACAGGTTTGGCACGCGTCCGGTCGTCCTCTGCGGCGCCCTGCTCCTGGGTTCGGGCCTGTTGCTAGCCAGCCGCGCCACCTCCCTGATCGAATTCCAGCTCGCTTACGGCATTCTCGTCGGCCTCGCCGCGGGCGCCTTCTTCGCACCGATGATCGCCGCCGCAGCGGTGTGGTTTGAGAACAACCGCAGCCTTGCCGTCTCGCTGGTGTCTGCAGGCATGGGCGTGGCGCCGATGACGATCTCGCCGTTCGCGCGCTGGCTGATCTCGAGCTACGATTGGCGTACCGCGATGATGATCGTGGGCTTGATGGCGTGGGCCTTGCTGATACCGGCCGCGCTGCTGGTCCGGCAACCTCCGGTGGCGAGGCCATCCGCCTTGCCGGCGTCGCTCGCTGGCAACGATCCGGAAGCGGGATGGTCTGTTGCGGGTGCGCTTCGCTCGCCCCAATTCCTGGTGCTGGCGCTGACCTTCTTCGCATGCTGCGCCGCGCATTCCGGGCCGATCTTCCACATGGTCAGCTACGCGATGCTTTGCGGCATCCCGGCGATGACCGCGGTCAGCATCTACAGTGTCGAAGGCCTCTCGGGGCTCGGCGGGCGTCTCCTCCTCGGCATCCTCGCCGATCGTCTGGGCGCCAAGCGGGTGCTGGTATGCGGCCTCCTGGTACAGGCGCTGGCGATTGGAACCTATCTCTACGTCAGCAAGCTCGCCGAGTTCTACGCGCTCGCGATCGTGTTCGGAACGGCCTATGGCGGAGTGATGCCGCTCTATGCCGTGCTGGCGCGCGAATATTTCGGCCCGCGGATCATGGGAACGGTGTTCGGTGCCGCTACAATGGTATCGAGCCTTGGCATGGCGTTCGGGCCGTGGGCCGGCGGCATGATCTTCGACACCTTCCACGATTACCGCTGGCTTTACATCGGCGCGCTCAGCGTAGGCCTCGCCGCAATGGCGATTGCGTTGACGTTCCCGCCACTGCCGTCGCGATCACGCGAGCGGCTGCAGCCGGCTTAAAGGGTGGATTCCCTGCCTCGACATAGCCCGGATTTTGCGCCTATCCTGACGCCATGAGCGACCATGATCACGACCACCACGGCCACCATCACCACCATGACCACGAGCATTCCGAGCTCTCGGAGACCGAGCTGCGCGTGCGCGCACTGGAATCGATCCTCACCGAAAAGGGCTATGTCGATCCGGCCGCGCTCGATCTCCTGATCGATCTCTACGAGAAGAAGATCGGACCGCGCAACGGCGTTCGTGTGGTCGCCAAGGCATGGAGCGATCCCGCCTACCGCGAACGGCTGATGAAGGACGCGACGGCTGCGATTGCCGAGCTCGACTATTCCGGCCGCCAGGGCGAGCACATGGTCGTCGTAGAGAACACGCCCGAGCAGCACAACATGGTCGTGTGCACGCTGTGCTCCTGCTACCCGCACCCCGTGCTGGGGCTTCCGCCAGTCTGGTACAAATCCGCGCCCTATCGCTCCCGCGCCGTGTCCGATCCGCGCGGCGTGCTCAGGGATTTCGCCGTGACGCTGCCGGACATCACCAAAATCCGGGTCTGGGATTCCACCGCCGAGATCCGCTACCTCGTGCTGCCGATGCGGCCTGAGGGTACCGAGGGCTGGAGCGAACAACAGCTCGCCGAACTCGTCACCCGCGACAGCATGATCGGTACCGGCTTGCCCAAGCAGCCCAGTGAGGCTGCCTGATGGACGGCGCGCATGACATGGGCGGCGCCGAGGGTTTTGGGCCTGTCGTGCCCGAGCCGAACGAGCCGGTGTTTCATGCTGACTGGGAGCGCCGTGCTTTTGCGCTGACGGTTGCCATGGCGCGCCCTGGCGGCTGGAACATCGATATGTCGCGGTTTGCGCGCGAGAACCGACCGCCTGAGGATTACCTCAGCAAGAGCTATTTCGAACTATGGCTGGCCGGGCTGGAAACGCTGATGATCGAGCGCGGGCTGGTGACGCGCGAGGAAATCGAGGCCGGCAAAGCGCTGGCGCCGCCTAAGCCTGGCGTCAAGCCGATCGCTCCAAATGAAGTCACGCCGGCGATCCGCCGCGGCGGCGCGACCGAGCGCGAGCCGAAGCAGCCTGCGATGTTTGCGGTCGGCGAGACCGTGCGAATGAAGAACATCCATCCGGTGACGCATACGCGGCTGCCGCAATATGTCCGTGGCCATCTCGGCACCATCGAGCTCAATCACGGCTGCCATGTGTTTCCTGACACCAATTCGCTTGGCCAGGGCGAAGACCCGCAATGGCTTTACACCGTGCGTTTCGACGGGCCGGAATTGTGGGGCAAGGACGGCGACCCGACGCTCAGCGTCTCCGTCGACGCCTGGGAATCCTATCTGGAGCGCACTTGATGGATTTAACCCCGCAACAGGCGATGCGGGCGGCGGTTGCTGTCCCTGGCGTGCCGCGCGATGAAGACGGCCCGGTGTTTCGCGAGCCGTGGGAAGCGCGCGCCTTCGCGATGGCGCTGGCGCTGCATGAGGCTGGCGTCTTCACCTGGAAGGAATGGGCGGAGACGCTGGGGGAGCAAATCAAGCGCGCGCAGGCCGAAGGCGATCCAGATACGGGCGAGACCTACTACCGGCACTGGCTCGCGACGCTAGAAGCGCTCGTCGCCGCCAAGGGCGTCACAACGTCAGACGTCCTGCATCGCTACCGTGACGCCTGGGATCACGCCGCCGACCGCACGCCCCACGGCGCGCCGATCGAGCTGAGGGCGGAGGATTTCGGGAAGTAGCGACCGCTTTCGCAGGCGACGACATGCGAATGGGCGGCGCGAGTCCTGCCGACTACGCCCCCGCATATTCCCGCCAGCCCTTCGCCCGCAACGCACAGGCCGGGCATTCGCCGCAGCCATAACCCCAATCGTGCTGCGCGCCGCGCTCGCCGAGATAGCAGGTGTGAGAGTGCTCGCGGATCAGGTCGACCAGCCCTGCCCCGCCAAGGTCGTGCGCGAGTTTCCAGGTGGATGCCTTATCGAGCCACATCAGCGGCGTATGCAGCTCAAAATTCTTTGCCATGCCGAGATTCAGCGCCGATTGTAGCGCCTTGATGGTCTCGTCGCGGCAGTCCGGATAGCCGGAGTAATCGGTCTCGCACATGCCGCCGACGATGTGGCGGATGCCACGCCGGTACGCCAGCGCCGCGGCGAAGGTGAGAAACACCAGGTTACGGCCTGGCACGAAGGTGTTGGGTAAGCCGTCAGCGCCCATTTCGATCGCGACATCGCGGGTCAGCGCGGTATCGGAAATCTCTGCAAGCGTCGGGATCTCCAGCGTGTGGCTCTCGCCGAGTTTTACCGCCCAATCCGGCCGCAACGACCTTAAGCCCGACAGCAGCCGGTCGCGGCACTCGAGCTCGATGGCGTGGCGCTGGCCGTAGCTGAAGCCGAGCATTTCGACGCGCGCAAAGCGCCGCAAGGCCCAAGCCAGGCAGGTGGTGGAATCCTGCCCGCCGGAAAACAGCACCAGCGCGGTTTCGGACAGTGATTGGTCGCTCATGACGGGCAATTAGCACTCCCGCGCCCCAAGGCCAACCGGTGGAAATTGCCTCGATTTTAGCCTGTTCCGCTGGGATCGGTCGATCGCTTGCGGCATAAAGCGGCCTGCCCCTTCAAGCGACGGAAACCCCATGACCCCTTCCCGCGATATTTCCCGCCTCATCGAGATCATGGCGGCGCTGCGCACGCCGGTCACGGGCTGCCCGTGGGACCTCGAACAGAACTTTGCGACCATCGCGCCCTATACCATCGAAGAAGCCTATGAGGTGGCCGACGCGATCACACGCGGCGATTTCGATGATCTCCGCGAGGAACTCGGCGATCTCCTGCTGCAGGTCGTCTATCACGCCCGCATGGCGGAAGAGCAAAACGCCTTTGCCTTCGGCGACGTGGTCGAGGCGATCACAGGCAAGCTAATACGCCGTCATCCGCATGTGTTCGCCGACAAGGACGGCAACATCGCCCCCGCGGGCGTCAAGAGCGCGTGGGAACGCATCAAAGCTGAGGAAAAGGCCGAGCGCGCGGCGCGGCGGCCGTCGGAAGAGACCACGCACAAATCGCTGCTCGCAACCGTCAAGGCCGGCCAGCCGGCGCTGACGCGCGCGATGGAATTGCAGCGCAAGGCCTCCACCGTCGGCTTCGACTGGAACGATCCCCACGCGGTGCTGCACAAGATTCGCGAGGAGGCTGATGAGATCGAAGCCGCCCTGGAGAACGGCAAGCCTGACGAACTCGCGGCCGAAACTGGCGATCTCCTGTTCGCGCTGGTCAATCTGGCGCGACATGTCGGCGCCGATCCCGAAACCGCGCTGCGCGGCACCAACGCCAAGTTCGAGCGCCGCTTTGCCTACATCGAGCGCGTGCTGGCGGCCAAAGGCCGTTCGCTCGAGGACGCAACACTCGCCGAAATGGATGCATTGTGGAATGAAGCTAAGGATGCGGAACAGCCAGCCGCAGCCTCAGCGCGGATTGATCGGAGATAGGACGCGCGTTCGCGCGACAATTACGCCACCCGCGGAACGGCATCGAACCGCGACACCACGATATCGCGCTTGGTCTCGTCGACGCGCACCGTCATGTCGAAGCGTCCGTCGCGGAGCTCTTTGTTGAGCACTTCGGCATTGCGATGCAGCCAACTGATGCCGGCGCCGTCGGAAGCGTCGATGGAGAGGTCGAGCGTCGTGCGCGTCGCCGCCAGGCGATCCTCGATCGCGGTCAGCAACGCATCGATCCCCTCGCCTGACGCCGCGGAGACCAGGAAGCACGGCCGTTCCGGCGGGCGACGCGCGGCGATGTTGCGCAGGTTCTCGCGTTCCTCGGGATCGAAGCGATCGATCTTGTTCCAGACCTCGAGGATACGTGCGCCGGCATCCGGATCGATGCCGAGCTGACGCAGCACGGCATCGACGTCGCGCTCCTGCGCCGCCGCGTCTTCATGCGAGATGTCGCGCACGTGGAGGATGATATCGGCCTCCAGTACCTCTTCCAGCGTGGCGCGGAAGGCGGCGACGAGCTGCGTCGGCAGGTTGGAGATGAATCCGACGGTGTCCGAGAGCATCGCCTTGCCGCCATGCGGCAGGCTCAGCGCGCGCAAGGTCGGGTCCAGCGTCGCAAACAGCATGTCGGCCGCTTGCACGTCGGCACGTGTAAGCCGGTTGAACAAGGTCGATTTGCCAGCATTGGTGTAGCCGACCAGCGCAACCACGCGATACGGTACCCGCTGCCGGCCGGCGCGGTGCAGCCGCCGCGTCGCCTGCACCTTCTTCAGTTCATTTTCCAGCCGCGTGATGCGGTCGCCGATCAGGCGACGGTCGGCCTCGATCTGGGTCTCGCCGGGGCCGCCCATGAAGCCGAAACCGCCGCGCTGGCGCTCCAGATGGGTCCATGACCGCACCAGACGGCTGCGCTGATAGTTCAGGTGCGCGAGCTCGACCTGCAGCGCGCCTTCTTTGGTCTTGGCGCGGCGGCCGAAAATTTCCAAAATCAGTCCCGTGCGGTCGAGCACCTTGGTGTTCCAGGCCTTCTCGAGGTTGCGCTGCTGGATCGGCGCCAACGCGCAATCCATCACCACCAGCTCGATATCATGGCCTGCGATCAGGCCCGTGATCTCCTCGACCTTTCCCTTGCCGAGGTAAGTCGCTGGACGGATCTGGGTCACTGGCGCAATCAGCGCGTCGGCGATCGTGAGGTCGATGGCGCGCGCCAGACCCGTGGCTTCCTCAAGCCGGCCCTCGAAATCGCGCGCAGCCTCGTTCGCCTGCGCATCGGCATCGCCGCGGCGCATTCGCAAATATGGGCCGATGACGATCACCCGCCCACTTTGTTTGGCCCCCGCCGACCGCGGACGGTCGGCGCTCCCTTCACGGTCGAAGGGTTCCAATCAGTTCACTCTCAAGCCGGAGCATCCTCACCGCCCTCGAACAACTGGATCGGAGCGCCGGGCATGATGGTCGAGATCGCATGCTTGTAGACTAGCTGCGAGTGGCCGTCGCGCCGAAGCAGCAAGCAGAAATTGTCGAACCAGGTGACTATCCCCTGCAGCTTTACTCCGTTGACCAGAAAGATCGTCAGTGGCGTTTTTGTTTTACGAACGTGATTTAGGAAGGTGTCTTGTAGATTTTGTGCGCGGTCTGCCGCCATTGTTTTTGTCCCGCCGTCTTGTGCTTCTTTTTATTAAGCCGTTGTTGCTCTCTCGCGGAGCCTGCCCCGACCTGCCGGCCCACCCTGAGATCCCCCTCCGGTCGGCTCGACAGCACGATTAGAGGGTACGCGCGGTTATTAGGCAAGCCGGTTCGGGCGCCACCGGCGCGGAACCCAGTGGCCATTCTCCGCAAGCGTCCGGAAAGAGATAAATATTCCCAAGCAGATGCATGAATCGGAGAGACCCCATTGGGTTGGCGGCGCGTTCGATTCGTATCGCAGAAGCGCGATTCAATCAGCCTCAGCCAACCCCTAGCGCCTTGAGCTTGCGATGCAGCGCCGAACGCTCCATGCCGACGAATTCGGCCGTACGCGAAATATTGCCCGAGAACCGGCTGATCTGCGCGATCAGATAGTCACGCTCGAACACTTCCCGCGCCTCGCGCAGCGGCAACCCCATGATGTGCTCGCCATTGTTGCTGGTCGGCATCGCCGGCACCATCGAGCCGACATCCTGAGGCAGCATATCGGCTGTGATAATCGCTTCCGGACCGCCACCGGCCAGAATCATGACGCGCTCGACATTGTTCCGGAGCTGGCGGACGTTGCCGGGCCAGACATGGGACTGCAATACCGCCATCGCATCTTGGCCGATCTGCCGCTTCGGCAAGCCTGTCGCCGCCGATATCTGGTCCATGAAATAATCGATCAGTTCGGGGATATCCTCGCGGCGTTCCGATAGCGGGGGAACACGAATCGGCACCACTGACAATCGATGGTAGAGATCCTCCCGGAATCGCCCTTCCGCGATCTCCTCCTCCAGATTGCGCGCGGTCGAGGAGATGATTCGGACGTCGACATGAATCTTGGCAGCGCCTCCCGAGCGTTGAAAGGTCTGATCGACCAGCACGCGCAGGATCTTGTTCTGGGTTTCGCGCGGCATGTCGGCGATTTCGTCGATGAACAGCGTGCCGCCGTGAGCCTCTTCCAACGCGCCAGGCTTGCGCGGCTGCTCGCCGTTGGTCTGCTCGATGCCGAACAGCTCGACTTCCATCCGTTCCGGGGTAATCGCCGCGGCGTTGATGACGACGAACGGGCCTTCTGCACGGCTCGATGCATTGTGCAGCGTGCGCGCCGCCAATTCCTTACCCGAGCCGGAGGGGCCGACGATCAGGATGCGGCTGTTGGCCTTGGCCGCGCGGTCGATGGTCTGGCGCAACTGGTTCATGCAGGCGGAGCGTCCGGTGAGGACGCTCGCGGTGGGAGCCAGTTGCTTGAGTTCCTTCACCTCGCGCTTGAGGCGCGAGGTCTCCAGCGCTCGCGTCGCCACCAGGATCAGCCGGTCGGACTTGAACGGCTTTTCGATGAAGTCATAGGCGCCCCGCTTGATCGCTGCCACCGCGGTCTCGATGTTGCCGTGGCCTGAGATCATCACCACTGGAACGTCGGCGTGCTCCTTCTTGATTTGCTCGAGCAGTTGCAGGCCGTCGAGCTTGGAGCCCTGCAGCCAGATATCGAGAAACACCAGATGCGGGCGGCGGTTGGCGACCTCGGCCAATGCCGAATCGCTGTCGCGCGCGGTACGGGTATTGAAGCCTTCGTCTTCCAGGATGCCCGCAACGAGGTCACGAATATCGGCTTCGTCGTCGACAATCAGAATGTCACTGGCCATGGGTTACACCTGCCTTGTCAGTTGCCCGTTGCGGCTTCGGTTTTTGTTTCATCATTGGTCGCGGATGCCGCCTTATTGGTTTCGTCAATCTGTGGTTTTGTCTCCGGAGCCGGATGCTTCGGCGCATGGCCGGATACGGCGAACCGCAGCCGCATCCAGGCGCCGCGCTGTCCGGGGCGGAAATCGGAGGCGTCCTTGAGCTCGATGCGGCCGCCATGGTCTTCCAGGACGCGGCCGACGATGGCGAGCCCGAGACCGGTGCCCTTCTGGCGCGTCGTCACATAGGGCTCCAGCAACCGCGCACGGCTCACTTTCGGCAGGCCGACACCGTTGTCGATCACGTCGATCACGATGTCGTCGCTTTCGCGCGCGGCGATGACGTCGATGCGTCCCTTGCCGAGTTCTTCCGGCGGGACCTGCTCGATCGCCTCCGTCGCGTTCTTGATGATGTTGGTCAGCGCCTGCGAGATCAGCCGGCGGTCGAACTGCGCGCGCATCGGGTCCTGCTTGATATCGGCCTCGATATCGAGATCGGGATGTCCGACCTTCATCAGGAATACCGCCTGCCGCACGGTATCGGCGACGTCCTCGCCTTCCATGACCGGCTTTGGCATCCGCGCGAAGCGGGAGAATTCATCAACCATCCGCCTGATGTCGTCGACCTGTCGCACGATGGTTTCGGTACATTGTTCGAAGATGTTCTTGTCTTCGGTGATGACCTTGCCGAATTTGCGGCGGATGCGTTCGGCCGAAAGCTGGATCGGCGTCAGCGGATTCTTGATCTCATGGGCGATGCGGCGCGCCACGTCGCCCCATGCCGAGGTACGTTGCGCGGAGACGAGCTCCGTGATGTCATCGAGCGTAATGATGTAGCTGTCACGCGAGTGGCTGGTCTGCTCGGCGCTGACGCGGACCGACAGGTTGCGCTCGTGGCCGTCGCGGGTGATCGTGATCTGGCCTTGCACCAGGCGCTGCGTCCCCTCGCGCGCGGTCTTCATCATGTCATCGAGTTCGGGCAGAACGTCCGATAGCGGATGGTCCAAGGTCTCCGATTCCGCATGGCCAATCAGTTTCTCGGCCGAGCGATTGAGGATGCCGACGCTGCCCGAAGCATCGACGCCGATGATACCGGCGCTGGCCGAGGAGAGCACCGCCTCGATGAAGCGGCGTCGGCTGTCGATCAGCTCCGAGGCGCTGACCAGCTCGTCGCGCTGGGTGCGCAATTCGGCCGTCATCTTGTTGAAGGTCTCGCCGAGTTGGGCGAGATCACCCTCGGATTTATGGACCGGCACCTGGACATGCAGATCGCCGGTCGAAACGATGTTGGCCGCGCTCATTAGATTGCGGATCGGCGCCACCAGCCAGTTGGCGAAATTCAGCCCGATCAGCACCGACGCCATCAGAATGGTCAGCGCAATCACCGCAAACATCAGCGCGAAGGCGACCTGAATGCCGAGCCGGCGGGCTTCGATCTGGGCATATTCGGCGACGCTGGCCTCGGTCTGCTTGAGCTGGCTGATCACACGCGGATCGAGCAGGCGTGCCACGTAAAGGAAGGTATCGTCAAAGGCGCGCAACCGGATCACCGCTGCCACATAATTGGCTTCGGGAAAGACCGCGATCGGCGGCTCATCTTCATTGACGTTGCTGAGAAAGTCCTGCGGCGGTGTCGTGAATTCCTGCTGGATTCCGGTCTTCGCCGTGACCAGGATGTTGCCATTCTTGTCAACCAGCATCGCGGCTGGCAGGTTTCGTGCGGCCGCATTTGCGGTCAGCAGTTCCTGAAACGACCGCCGGTCCTGATCATACAACGGTCGCGCGCGGGCAATATCTTCCGTCATACCCAGGATGTCGCCACGGATAAGCCTTGCGTGCTCCTGCATGTAGGCGCGGGCAACGGTCAGCGAGTTCTCTATGACCTCGCGCGTCGGACCCGAGAACAGCCGGTCGAGGCCGCGGTCGATGGTCACGTTGGCGACGATCGCGACGAGTACGGCCGGCAGCACGGCGATGATGGAGAACAGGCTGACGATCTGAACGTGCAGCCGTGCCGCGGCCCGGCCACGCCGCCGCGCCTGGATCACCAGCCAGACTTCGCGGGTTATGATTGCGACCAGCAGAAGTGTGGTCGCTGCATTGATCAGCAGGAACGAATAGACAACCTGGCGAGTAGGCTCGATCGGCGTCAGGCCGGCCAAGACGATGAAGGTCAGAAATGCCGACAGCAGCGCGACGGCGACCGCAAACGGTGCCACCCACTTCCGCAGGATCCCTCCTCCGGATTCGGTAAGCGATGGGTCGAACGATGGTGCCGAGTTCGTCTCTGCGGTGTTCATTCCGGCAATTCGGTGAGCTGAAAGGCTATGGCCCGCCAATTGCGGACTGATGCATTCATATCACAATGTTGCCGAATTGCGGCATCAGTAAGATGTTTGTTTTATCAATAGCTTACCGGAATTCTTTTCACGCGAGTGGTAAAATTACCAAGCGTCGAATCATCCTCACCAGACAATTATCCGCAGCGTGACGGCAACCCATCGGGGAAGGTGCCATCGGCAAGCTTTGTCGCAAAATCGGACAAGGCATGGGGGATTCGGGAAAGACGCCCAAGCCGTCCTGGGCCAGAACCGTGCACCAACATTCGAACCCGAGGTCCCGTCCTGCCCAAGTTCCCGCGCGGCCCTGCCAGCCCCGCATCCATCGTCGCGGCTATGAAGTGGGTAGCGGGTCTTCCGCCAAAGACACGTGCCAGCTTTGCCAGGGGTCGGTGCGTTCGCGGCACCTATGCCCCATCCGATCAAGCCAAGGAGATCACGAAATCCTGTAGCTTCACCAAGCCATCGCGCGTGCTGGCGCGCTTCTCGGTGGAAGGAGGCCTAGACACCAACGACACGTTGTTGCGCGGTTTCAGCTTCCGGCTTGGCAGCGATGGCCAGCGCTCGGAAATATTCACACAGAGCGCCCCGGTTCATTTCGCGAGGACGCTTGACCAGATGTTGGCTTTCCTCCGAGCGCGCATTCCAGGACCCGACGGCAGGCCGGACTTGGAAAAGGTCGAGGCATTCTCAGTTGCCAATCCCGAGACGCTGCATCAGGCAAGCTACATAGCCGCGCATCCGCCGCCCGCAAGCTTTGCCTGCACAACCTATTGGGGCGTGCACGCTTTTCCCGCGACGAATTCGAAGGGCGAGACCAGGTTCATCAAGTTCAAGGTCACGCCGGTTAGCGAACAGGCGACCGAACCCAAGGTCAGGGTAAAGCCTGCCGGGCTGCTGCACGACGACCTCGAAACCCGGATCGCGGCTCGCGATATCAGGTTCAGCGTAATGGCGCTGCTGGATCGTCCCGGTGACCCCGTCATGGACGTGACCGTCCGATGGCCCGATGAGGACGGACGCGAAGCGGTGCGGCTGGGTACGATCGTGATCACCGGTGTTGAAGCAAACGATGCGGGCGACGAGCCCGTGTTCAATCCGGCAACTCTGGCCGAAGGCATCGGTCATCCGCCGGACGAGATGTTTGCGGCCCGCCGCGCCGCTTACACTATCTCGCGGACAAGGCGTCGCTGAGCGGACGAGGCTGCTGCCGTGCTCCGATCACGTTTCGCTTTCCGGTGCGCCCAGCATTTCGCGACGCCACACTCCCGGGCTGACGCCGATCACGGAGGTAAACACCCGCGTAAAGTGGCTCTGATTGGCGAACCCCGCCGACACCGCAATTTCCGCCAGCGGCAGGTCGCGAACGGTCATAAGCTGCCTGGCCGCCTTCACGCGCTGGCGAAGCAGCCACTGGTGTGGCGGCAGGCCGGTGGAGATGCGAAAGGCGCGCGAAAAGTGGCTGACCGAGAGATCGAATTCTGCCGCGATCTGTTGCAACGAAAGCGTCCCGCCGAGGTCTGACTCCAGTCTTTCACACGCGCGCTTGACCTGCCACGGCGCAAGGCCGCCGCGGGCCAGCTCGGTATTGCGCCGCAGTCCGCCATAGGTCTGGGCAACGTGCGCGGTGAGCGCGAGCATCATGTGATCGATGAAAAGCTGGTTCGCCTCGGACGGCCGCCGCAATCCTTCCAGGAACGAGGCGCCGATATGACGGACGACCGTGTCGTCGTGGCCGACGCCGAGCTCACATGCAAGATCGCCAATGCGCGGCGCGCCGGACTGTTCAGCGATGCCGTCGAGCGCCGAGCGCGGAAGATGGAAAAACAGGGAGTGAAACGGCTTATCGATCACATAGCGCGGATCGCGCTTGAGATCGTACAGATAGGTTGCGCCGGCCCGGACATCCCTCTTCATGATGCACTTACCGCGCTCCCAAAGCTCGCAGTCCGGATAATCGTGAAGCTTCAGGCTGACGAGAAAGGCGTCCTCCGGTGTCAGCGTGCCGGAAAGGCCGGGTATCGGGTTATCATCGCGCGTTTCGGTGACCGCCAGTTCAACGCCGCGCAGTGAACGCGTGACCAGCGACGGCGGCGCGTCTTTCAGGTGCAGGAATCGCCCGAGCCTCGCGCCAAACGCGCCCGCCTGTGCCATATGCGTTATCTCACTTTGAATTTGGAAGGGCTGGTCACCGCGCCGTCAGCGAAATGAATGCGTATTATCTGCTTTCAGAGCGTGGCCGTCTACGATGTTTGGCCGAGACCGTTATCTCATCAGCTTTGTGACAACGCAGCCGCTTGCTTTGGAATGGCAGCACTGTGGTCCATTTGCAACCCAAGCACACGCAATGGTAGCGGCCTTTGCCTCATTCGACGGCAGAGGCCGACCCTGCCCAACCGTTGAGCGACTTCGGTCACAAACGCTTGATGGCCGCTTGCAGCAAGATCAGGCAAAGCACCGCCGCTTTAGGAAAGACCCCCGTAGCTCGACGCGCCTAGAACGCGCACCGAAAGCTCTCGACGCTTGGCGGCATCAGTACGGTCAGACAGGAAGCAACAGCTTCGCGTCAGCACCGCAAGTCAGGCCCGGCGGCGCGAGCGAAAGGCCCCCTTCAAGCGAGCAACTGCCATGAGCAAGCCAATCCTGCGCAATTCTTCGCAAGTGAATTCCCACACCGCGTCAGACGCGGATCCTTCGCAGATCGCCGATTCCCGTACTGCCGATGCGGAGATGGCACGCGTGCTTCACACCAAACCACTCCGCATGGCTTTGGACACCTCCGGGGCCGGGATCGCCCACTGGAAGCATGACCCATTGCACGACGTCGTCGAGCCCATGACCCACCACGTCATCATGGCTTACAACGGCTCGGTGCAGCGCATGGAGCGGCGGACAGGAAGATCGGTTGCGATTGGAACGTTCCGTCCCGGGGTTCTGATAATCATTCCGGAAGGATCAAGCTCCCGATGGGATATTCCAAAACCTGTTGATGTCGTTCAGCTCTATCTTCCTGACACAACGCTGAAGCGGGTTGCCGACGAAGCCGGCGCCCCCACATCGACCAATCTCCTGGAGCGAACGGCGCATCCTGACCCCATTACGTCCCGATTGCTCCTGAGCGCCTCGGATGTCCTGGAGGGCAACGAGGCCCTGGATACGCTCTTCAGGCAGCAACTAACGGACCTCCTGGCCACCCGTCTGTTGGCTGCGCACACCGGCTCGCCAACCACGATCCAGCCGGTCATGGGCGGGTTGTCACCGAAGGTGCTCGGCCGCGCTATCGAGCGCTTGCGTTCGGATGCCGATGCGGACGTCTCGCTCGCGGCGCTCGCTTCCGATGCTGGCCTGTCGCGCTTCCATTTCTGCCGTGCCTTCAAGGAAAGCACGGGGCTTTCGCCGCATGCTTGGCTACGCCAGCACCAACTCGAGCAGGCCATGAACATGCTGCGGGACACGGACGCGTCGGTCGTCTCGATCGCAGCCGCGCTTGGCTACTCCTCGCAGACCGCTTTTGCCGCCGCGTTCAGGAAGCTGACCGGAGAAACACCGAGCGATTGGCGGCGACGCATTCGGTAACAGCAATCGCTCTACAGGTACGGCAATCGCTCTGGGGCAGTCGCAAATCCAATTCGCTAAATCAACGTTACGCCCAACGCCAACACCGGATGGAGACAAACGATGGCCTGGATGAACGTCGTTAACCCCTTTGCAATCGCACCGCGGCGGAGAGTCGTCGCGACCGCACTCATGTACGGACTTTCGTTGAGCGTTCGCTTCACCTCGGCAGCGGGCGAAGAAACGGAAGTTCCGGCACATGCCGTCCAAACCGCCAACCCTGTCAGTTCCATCATCTTCTACAAGGACTGGCCCGCGAAGCCCGCTCCGTTGATGGCCTTTCAACGCGGCCCGCTCCTGGAATCCGGCGGCTGCCGAACGGCATGTGAACGTCCCATGCCAATGTCGCTAATGCTGGACTGCCCCGCACCGTAACAGCCCGGCACTCGTTTCACATCATCTTTGCGTCATCGATCGGAAGAGGTTTGCCGCCAATGCAGGGCGGCGGCGATGACGCGCGCACGTCCGAGAGAATCTAACCAGAGGAGCAAACCATGCGACTTGTTATCATAGGAGCCGGCTTCGCCGGCATGTACGCCGCACTTTCCGCAGCCCGCCTGCGCGACATCCAGGGCGTTTCGCCCGAGGAGCTCGAGATCGCACTGATCGCACCCGAGCCGACGCTGGTGGTCCGTCCCCGGCTCTATGAATCGAAGCCGGAGACCCTGACGGCGCCTCTGCTCGATGTCCTCGAGGCAATCGACGTTGTCTACGTGCAAGGCAGCGCCGAAACGATCGACACCAAGGCTCGCATGGTGCAAGTGGCTACGGCCAAAGGCACCCGAAAGACTCTCTCCTACGATCGCCTGGTCGTGGCTACCGGCAGCCGCCTGTTCCGCCCGAATATTCCCGGTCTTGCCGAGCACGGCTTCAGTGTCGACTCGCTCGAAGATGCAGTCGCCCTCGACAAGCATCTGCACGGCCTTGCCGATCGTCCGGCATTGAACGGACGCGACACGGTCGTCGTTGCCGGCGGCGGTTTCACCGGCATCGAAGCGGCAACCGAGATACCGTCGCGGCTCCGCAAGATCCTCGGCAAAGATGCCAACCTTCGCGTCATCATTGTCGACCGCAACAGCGCGATCGCTCCCGATATGGGCGAAGGCCCCCGCCCCGTCATCGAGGACGCGCTGCGCAAGCTCGGCGTGGAGACCCGACTCGGCGCCGGCGTCGCCTCGCTCGACGAGTCCGGCGTCACGCTCTCCAGCGGCGAGCACATCGAAGCCGAGACCGTGATCTGGGCCGCGGGCATTCGCGCAGCGCCGCTGACGGCGCAGATCCCCGCCGAACGCGACAATTTCGGCCGCCTGCTGGTGGACCGATGCCTGAGCGTACCGGGAGTTGCCGGCGTCTTCGCCACCGGCGATGCCGCCCGCGCCGCCTGTGACGACGATGGTAACTACGCGCTGATGTCGTGCCAGCACGCCACGCGGATGGGCGCCTTCGCCGGCAACAACGCCGCGGCCGAGCTGCTCGGCGTGCCGACCAAGCCCTACCACCAGAAGGCCTATGTCACCTGTCTCGACCTCGGCGAGGCCGGCGCGCTGTTCACGAGCGGCTGGGAACGCAAGGTCAAGATGGTCGGCGGCGTCGCCAAGAAGACCAAGCAGGAGATCAACACCGTCTGGATCTATCCGCCGCGTGCCGAACGTGCCGCCGCGCTGGCCTCGGCAGATCCGGAGCGTGTGACTGATGTGACCGGCTTCCTCTAGCCCTTCACGCGAAACGGGCCGCGGAAAGCGCGGCCCGCCCAGAATCGAGCATCAAGATCGAGCGAAGGAGTTTTCAAAGATGAATCAGACGATCCGCAACACTCAGGAGGAGACAAACATGAACCTCAACATGACCGCACACCCCGTTAGATCGAAGCCCGACGAGTTGGTTCCGTCGCGCTACGCGCTGAAGGTCGGTGAGATTGACGTGCTGGTGGTCAGCGATGGCGTGCTACCGCTCCCAACCGCAATGTTGGCCCACAACGTCGACCCGGCCGTCCGGGCGGCCTGGCTGGACGAGATGTTCCTGCCGCCGGACGCGTTCGATTGGGCGCTGAACGTGGTCGTGGTGCGTAGCGGCGGCCGGACCATACTCGTCGACGCTGGGCTAGGGTTCGACCCGGACTTGCACTTGCCGCGGGCCGGGCAGTTGATCAAGCGACTGGAGGCCGCCGGCATTGATCTTGCGTCCGTGACCGACGTGGTGCTGACCCACATGCACATGGACCACATTGGCGGGCTGCTCGTCGACGGGGTCAAGGAACGGCTGTGTCCTGACCTGCGGATCCACGTGGCGGCCGCCGAGATCAAGTTCTGGGAGACGCCCGATTTCTCCCAGGTCTCCATGCCGCCGGGATTCCCGGACGCGCTTCGGTCGGCCGCCAAGCGGTTCGTGAAAGAGTACCGCAGCCAGTTGCGGCCGTTTGAGGAGGAGTACGAGGTGGCGCCGGGGGTGGTCGTCCATCGCACCGGCGGCCACACCCCCGGGCACAGCGTGGTCCGCGTGGCGTCCGGCGGCGACCGGCTGACGTTCGCCGGCGACCTCGTGTTCGCGGTCGGGTTCGAACACCCCGAGTGGTACAACGGCTTCGAACATGACCCCGAGGAGTCGGCCCGCGTTCGTATCAGTCTTTTGCGGGAGCTGGCGGCGACCGGCGGCCTCCTGGTGGCCACTCACCTGCCGTTCCCATCCATCGGCCATGTGGCGGTCGACGGCGACGCCTTTCGTTGGGTACCGGCCATCTGGGATTACTGACCGCTTGTGTAGCGCCTCACGCGACACGGGCCGCGTTCCGAAACGCGGAGCGCGGCCCGCTGACCTCAGATCAATCTGGAGCTCGACGACGATGAAACACGAGACCGTGCGCGCGAGCGCGTTCGCCATGCCGTTGACGAACCCGGCCTTTCCACCCGGCCCTTACCGGTTCGTCAACCGCGAATACTTCATCATCCGCTACAGGACCGATCCGGAAGCGCTGCGCCGGATCGTGCCGGAGCCGCTGGAAGTGACGGAGCCGGTGGTGAACTACGAGTTCATCCGCATGCCCGACTCGACCGGCTTCGGCGACTACACCGAAAGCGGTCAGGTCATTCCGGTGAGCTACCAGGGCCAGGCCGGCAGCTTCGTCCACCAGATGTTCTTGAATGATCATCCGCCGATCGCCGGCGGGCGCGAGCTGTGGGGCTTTCCCAAGAAGCTGGCGCAGCCCAAGCTCGCCGTCGAGATCGACACGCTGGTCGGCACCCTCAACTACGGCTCGGTTCGGATTGCGACCGGCACCATGGGCTACAAGCATCGCGCCCTCGACACCGCGACTGAGGCGAGAAAACTCGCCGCGCCGAATTTCCTGCTCAAGATCATCCCGCATGTCGACGGCACGGCACGCATCTGCGAGCTGGTGCGCTACCATTGCGAGGATATCACCGTGAAGGGCGCATGGACCGGGCCTGCTGCGCTCGACCTCTACTCGCATGCACTCGCTCCCGTTGCCGAGCTGCCGGTGCTGCAAGTGCTGTCAGCCAAGCACGTCGTTGCCGACCTCACCCTCGGGCTCGGCACTGTGGTGCACGACTATCTGTCGCCAGGCGCGTCCGAACGACGACGCGCATCCGGTTCCGAAATCTTGATCGAAGCCAACGCCGGCTGATCGGATCAGCCGCAATGCAGGGAGTTCTGGCAATGTTGAACGTAACGCGCGAGCAAATCAATTCTGCGCAGCAGATCAATTCGCTGCCATACGATGTCGTTGCGCTGGTGCTGCAAGGTGGCGGCGCGCTCGGCGCGTATCAGGCCGGCGTCTATGAGGGCCTGCATGAAGCCGGCATCCGGCCGAACTGGCTGGCGGGCATTTCGATCGGCGCGCTCAACGCCGCCATCATCGCGGGTTCGCCCGAAGATGAACGTGTCGCACGGCTACGCGAATTCTGGGAGACCATCTGCGCCCATTCAATAGAATGGCCCGCCGGCGAAGGCTTGGCCAATGCCTTGCCCTTTGCGTTCGACATCAAGTCGGTGCGCAACGCGTTGGCGGCGACGAGAGCCCTGGTCCAGGGTCAGCCTGGCTTTTTCAAGCCGCGCTTCCCCTCGCCGCTGTGGTCGCCGTTCTCCGGCGATGCGGCGACCAGCTTCTACGACACCGCACCGCTGCACCGGACGCTGGAGCGGCTCGTCGACTTCGATCGGCTGAACTCCGGCGAAGTGCGCATCAGTGTCGGCGCAGTCAACGTCCGCACCGGCAACTTGACCTATTTCGACACCGCCGAACGCCGACTGGGACCGAAGCATTTCATGGCTTCAGGCGCGCTTCCGCCGGGATTTCCCGCCGTCGAAATCGAAGGCGAGCACTACTGGGATGGCGGCGTGGTCTCCAACACGCCTCTCTCCCGCGTATTGTCCGGCGATGCGCGCGACACGCTGACATTCCAGATCGACCTCTGGTCGGCCAAGGGCCGCGTTCCCTACGACATGATGGAAGTGTCGAGCCGGCAGAAGGACATCCAGTATTCGAGCCGCACACGCGCCGTAACCGACCAGGTGCTGCGGATGCAGAAGATGCGCCAGGCGTTGCAGCGCACGATCGAGAAATTGCCGGAAGCCGCAAGGAACGATCCGGAAATGCGCGCCATCGCCGATCTCGCGCGGCATCGCTCCCACAACATCATTCACCTGATCTATCAGACCAAGCTCCACGAGGGCCATTCGAGGGATTACGAGTTCGGGCTGAGCGCGATGCGCGCACACTGGCAGAGCGGGCTGGAAGACATCCGCCGCACCCTCTCCGACCGGCGGCGCCTCGACCCGCCGCCTCCCGAGCTCGGCATCGTTACCCACGACATCCATCGCCGCGATTGAGCTCACGGCAGATTTCATCTCAAACCATCGAAAGGAATTGCCATGTTGAAGGGCAAGGTAGCCATCGTCACCGGATCGACCAGCGGCATTGGGCTCGGAATCGCAAAAGAGCTTGCAAAGCTCGGCGCCGACCTCGTATTGAACGGGTTTGGCGACGCAGGCGAGATCGAGGCGATCCGCAGCGGCATCGAACGAGAATACGACGTCCGCGTCGTTTACGACGGTGCCGACATGTCGAAGGGCGACGCTGTGCGCGGATTGATCGATGCAACGATCAAGAAATTCGGGCACCTCGACATCCTCGTCAACAATGCCGGCATTCAGTTCACTGCGCCCGTGGATGAATTTCCGGCTGCCAAGTGGGATGCAATTCTCAGCATCAATCTGTCCGCCGCATTCCACGGCATTGCAGCGGCAGTGCCCCAGATGAAGAAGCAGCGCTGGGGACGCATCGTCAACATCGCCTCTGCGCACGGCCTTGTCGCTTCAACCCACAAGGCCGCTTACGTCGCGGCCAAACACGGACTGGTCGGTCTGACCAAGGTGGTCGGCCTGGAGACCGCTGGAAGCGGAGTGACCTGCAATGCGGTTTGTCCAGGTTGGGTGCGAACGCCACTGGTGGAAAAGCAGATCAGCGATATCGCCGCTCAAAAGGGCATCAGCCAGAAGGAAGCAACCAACGAACTCCTTGCTGAGAAACAACCGTCTCTGGATTTCGCGTCTCCGGAGCAGCTTGGCGGCACCGTCGCCTTCCTGTGTTCGGCCGCGGCGGACCAGATAACGGGTACCGCAATCTCCGTCGATGGTGGCTGGACTGCGCGGTAACAGGCGCGCAGCGAACGTTGTCAGCTCCTCAGCGTACACCCTTCCTCAGTGATCACAGAAAGAGATCGAACATGCAAAGTGAAAAGGTCGTGATTGTGACGGGCGGCAGCTCCGGCATCGGACGGGCAGCGGCGCTGCGCTTCGCTAGACAAGGCGACAAGGTCCTCGTCACCGGCCGCCGCCCCGGACTCATCGAAGAGACGATGGCCGGGCATGCGAACATCGCAGGATTGGTCGCAGATGCCGCTTCCGTCGAGGATGCCAAGCGCACAATCGCAAAGGCGGTCGACACCTGGGGAAGGTTGGATGCGTTGGTCAACAACGCGGGCGCGGGTGCAATCCTTCCGCTGGCCGACACGACGGCTGATCGCATTACGGACATCTTCTCCGTCAACGTGCTCGGCCCAAGTCTGCTTGCTGCTGCTGCTTTGCCTCACCTGAAGGCGAGACGGGGCACGATCGTCAATGTCTCGAGTACCTTCGGCCACAAGCCCGCGGCTGGGCTGTCCCATTACGCAGCCAGCAAGGCTGCATTGGAGCACTTGACCCGCTGCTGGGCGCTGGAGCTTGCACCGCTCGGCATAAGGGTGAACGCCGTCGCGGCGGGCCCCACCGAATCGGGCGCACTGACTGGCATGATGGGACTCTCCCCGGAACAGGCGGCCGAAATCAAGGAGCAGGAGCGCGCGCGCATACCGCTCGGGCGACGCGGCGTTCCGGACGATGTCGCAGAATGGATCGTGCGGCTTGCCGGCCCCGCTTCCGAATGGATGACGGGCCAGGTGATCGCTGCCGACGGCGGCTTGGGACTGGCTTAGTTGCTGTGACGTTACTTGGCGAGGAACGATGACCATTTTCTCACCGAAAACGAAAAAGATGATCGGCTTGTCGCTGTGCCTCGGCGCCGTCGTCGTCGCAGCTGGCGGCTGGGCCTATGCCCGTTCAAACGAGACGTTCACCGACAACGCCTATATTCGCGGGGACATGACCTCGCTCGCGCCAAAGGTTGCAGGCTACGTCACGGCCGTGGAGGTTCAGGATAACCAGACCGTTCGTGCAGGCGACGTCCTGTTCCGGATCGACGATCGGGACTACCGCGCACGCCTTGCGCAAGCCGAGGCCAATGTCGAAGCCGCCCAAGCTCGCCTCGCCAATGTCGATGCGGAGACCCAACTCCAGCACGCCCTGATACGGCAGGCCGAAGCTCAAAAACTTGCGAGCGTGGCCGAGATGAATCTGGCCCGCAAGGCCTCCGATCGCCGCCGTGAGCTGATCCGCACCAACGCCGTCAGCCAGGCGCAGGTCGATGAAAGCGATGCGGCGCTATCGAGAACCGAGGCGGGCGTGTCGGCGGCGTCGGCAACGGTAGAGGCCCAGCGGCAACGCATCGCGGTCCTTGCCAGCCAACGCGAAGCTGCCGTTGCTGCAGTGGCGCAGGCGCACGCCGCACGCGATCTCGCTCAGATCGATCTCGACCACACCGTGGTGCATGCGCCGGTCGACGGCGTCGTCGGCAACCGCCAGGTCCGCGTCGGCCGGCTTGTCGCGCCGGGTACATCCTTGCTCGACATCGTTCCGGTCAAGGACGTGTGGGTGGTGGCGAACTTCAAGGAAAGCCAGATCGAACATATCCGGCCAGGACAGCGCGCCCGCATCACCGTGGACGGCTATCCGAACCAGACGATTGAAGGCGTGGTGGACAGCTTTGCGCCCGGCAGCGGGTCTGCGTTCACCCTGCTCCCCACCGACAATGCGACGGGAAACTTCATTCGTGTCGTTCAACGCGTGCCTGTGAAAATCCGGTTCGCCAGGAATCCATTGCCCGGCCGCGTCGTGCCCGGTCTGTCCGCGCGTGTCGAGATCGATCGAGGAAGCGGCACATGACCGCGATCGCCGACGCCACGCCAGGCTACGACAGGCGCGCGGCAGGAACCATTCTTGTCGCAGGCATCGTGCTCGCCACTCTGACGGAAGCGATCGCAAGCACCGTCCTGTCGCTCGGGCGCAACGATATCATCGGCGACACCCATGCAACTCCCGACGAGTTCGCCTGGCTGGACATCGGATACACCGCTGCGAAGCTTATCGGGTTCATGGCCGCCTCCTGGCTCATGACGCGCACCAATCCGCACCGCCTGATCATCGGTTCGACGCTGGTCATGGGCACGGCCTGCGGCATCGCCGCCATCACAGATCGGCTGGACCTGCTGGTCGCACTCCGCATCATACAGGGCTTCTCCGGCGGCGTTTTGCTTGTCGCCGGGCAGTCGATCATTTTTCTCGCCTATCCGCGCTCCTGTCAGCCGATCCTGCAGGCCCTGTTTGCGATGGGATCTGTCGTCGCCCCCGCGACTCTCGCCCCGGCGCTCCAGGGATGGTTGATCGACAGCCAATCGTGGGCATGGATTTTCTTCGGCGTCGTTCCGGTGGCCCTCGCCGCTATCGGACTTCTGCTGATCGCTGATCCATCAAGGCTCGTTACGACCGCGCGCCTTCCGTTCGACTGGGTCGGCTTCTTGCTGATATCAGTCACGTTCTTCTGCCTCACCTATGTTCTCAATCAGGGTAGCCGATGGCGCTGGTTCGAGGAGCCTCGCATCGTGTGGCTAACCGTGATCGGCGCAGTCGCTTTGCTAGCGTTTCTCGGCCAACAGGTGATGGCCAAAAGCCGAGGCCTGCTCGATTTCTCCCTGTTCCGGTCGAGCGATTTTTCATTCGCCTTCATCGTCAGTTTCGTCGCCGGTGCCGCATTGTTCGGCAGCGCGTATCTGATCCCATCGTTTGCCGTGTCCGTTCTCGCATTCACACCTACCGATGCCGGCCAGCTCCTGTTGCCGAGCGGCGCGTTTTTCGTCGGCGCCCTCCTCGTGGCCGCCTTCCTCATGCAGGTCCGCGGCGCCTCGCCCATCGTCACCGTGCCGTTCGGCATCCTCATGATCATGGCCGCGATGTGGATGCTGTCCGGCTCGACCAGCGAAAGTGGCGCCGACGACATGATGGCAGCTATTCTGCTGCGCGGATTTGGACTTGGCTTCCTCTTCCTGTCGATCACGCTTATCGCTTTCAGCGAGCTCAACAACCGCAATCGAGCGTCCGGCATCGGCCTTTTCAACGCGGGTCGTCAGCTCGGTGGCCTCATGGGGGTAGCCGGGCTCCAGACCATGATCGACCACAATGTCACCGCCAATGCCGCGGTGCTCGGTGCCAGTGTCACCGCAGGCGTTCCTGCGGTCAGCGAGCGGCTGACGACGATGAGCGCCATGCTCGCGGCGAGAGGGATGGACGGCGTGGCCGCCGGCCGGGCTGCGATGGGCCTGTTAGGCCGAACCGTGACCGGTCAGTCCACCGTGATCGCTTTCGACACCGCGTTCGCTGCAGTCGCTCTCCTCTTCGTCATCGCTGCGCCCGTGCTGGTCACCATCAAGGTCGCGTTCGCCCTGCACGCGAAGATGCGCGTGGCGCAGTTGCCCCGGACCGAGGAGCCGAGAATGAGACATCATCCCGCACCGAAGCCCGCTCGACAAGACAATGCTGCACCGAAGCCGGTCGCTCGCGCCGACATCGTGCTGGCGATGAGCGAGGCACTCGCTCATTCGCGCGGCGCGCCCGCTGGCCTCAATGCTATCTTCGATCGAAGCGGATATTCGAAGGAAGACATTCTATCGGCATTCGAGAGCATCGACGATCTCATCGTCGCGATCGCCGAACACAAAGCCTCCCTCATGTCGCAGCCATTGGTGAGGAGAGCGCGCCCCGGCACCATAGACGATGCGCGCGAAACTCTGATCGCGTTCGGACGCGTTGCCTGGAACGAATATTCGACCACCTTGGTCGGGTTCATTCGGATGATGCTGACCGAGGGTGCACGCAATCCTGCACTCAAGAGGCGGGTGTACGTGGCGGGCCAGGCGATGGTCACACTTAAGCTGCGGGAGTTTCTTTCGGCGGCAAATGAAAGGGGAATCCTGTCCATATCGGACGCTCAGCTACACGCCGAGCAATTGACGGGAATGCTAAGGGAACCGCTCTATCAGGCACTCATGCTGAGCCCTGCAAGGAGCCAGGACGGAGCAGCCGCCGACCGCGTCAGAGCCACCATCGAAACCTTCATCCATGGATGCGCGAGCGCGAAGAGCACTACCAGATGACCGCAGCCAATGATATTGCCCAGTCGAGACGGTTTTGGCTGAGGAGAAATAGAGAGATTCCTTCAGGACTAAAGATCGTCGGCGATGTCCCACCGGACCTGGCGAACAGCATCGACGAGGACGGATCCCTCGTAACTGTCGATGCCGCCGACTGGATCGTCTGCTTCGTACCCGGCCTTCGACGGCAATGGTGGCATCGGTTCGTCCATCATAGGCATAAGCATGTCTTCGCCATGCGGCCCACGAGCACGGGCAGTTGGCTGCTCGTGGAGCCGTGGTGGACGCGTATGATGGTCACGATCCTGCCGCCCGCCGATGCCGTCAGATTTCTGCGGTGGGGGGCGACAGGCGATATCCTTCGCGTCCGCGAAGCGGTCCCCGGTAAAGCGAGCCAGATTCGCGGTTGGTCCAACTGCGCGGTTCTTTCGGCGTTCTTGCTGGGGCGATCGAGCTGGGCATGGACGCCGCACGGTCTCTACCGGCAATTACTCCGCGAAAAATCAACGCGTCGCGAGAACGTACAGCAACTTCTCGTCGACCAGTTCACCAAAGTCGTCAGCCATTACTCGTCCAATGCATTAAGTGTCAGTGCCGATCAGCTTTCTTTGCCACTAAGGGAATTGCTCATCATCATTGGACGCAATCTTCTCGAGACGATGATGACACCGTCGTTGCTGGAGGTTTGTTACACAGCCGTCCTCGAAGCGGACCGCTACCCAGACGCGACGCAGGCCTATGCGCAACATGGCCCTAAGCCGGCAATCGCGGTCCTGATAAAAATTCTCACGCAAGCGAAAGAGGCCGGCGAAGTCGATCTCGCGGATTGCGAAGCCGGCGCCCGCCAGTTTCTCGGAATGCTCCACGGAAACGTCCATCTGGAGGCCGTGCTTCAGCTCGGCGACATACCAACGCTTTCCGAAATCGATTTGCGCGCCCGCACCGCGGTGAAAGTCTTTCTCGACGGGGCCGAGCCTGACGAGACGTCAATCCTCGCACGAGGCGTGAGGATCATCGCGCAATGATCACCCGCTGTCACTGCAGCGAGCGGCCGATGCAATCCCTAGCCGCCACTGCGGTAGACCTGGATGTCGAGATCCCTGATCTTCTTCCGTAGCGTGTTGCGGTTGAGGCCGAGCAGGTCGGCCGCGCGAATCTGGTTGCCGCGCGTGGCCGCCAGCGCCGCGGTGAGCAGCGGTACCTCGATTTCCTTGAGGATGCGGTGGTAGAGGCCCGGCGGCGGCACGCCGTTCGGAAAGCCCGAGAAATGCGAGGACAGGTAGGCCTCGACCGCGCCCCCGAGGTTTTCGACGCCCATCGGGGCGTTGGCGCCCGAGGTGACGGCCGGCGGCGCCAGCTCACCATCGATCACCGAGGCCGTAATGACGTCCTGCGGATAAAGCGCGGCCAGCCGCCGCGCGAGGTTTTCGAGCTCGCGCACGTTGCCGGGCCAACGGTGCTGCTTGAGCCGTTCCAGCGCCAGCGTATCGAGCTTCTTCGGCGGCAAGCCGTCCTTTTCGGCGAGCGAAAAGAAATGCCTGATGAGATCGGGCAGATCCTCGATCCGCTCACGCAACGGCGGCAAGCGCAGAGGGACCACGTTCAGGCGGAAGAACAAGTCTTCCCGGAACAGGCCCTGCTGGATCAGGATGCGCAAATCCTTGTTGCTTGCCGCCACGATCCGTACGTCGGTCTTGATCGGGGTGCGCCCGCCGACGGTGGTGTATTCGCCCTGCTGCAGCACCCGCAGCAGTCGCGTCTGCGCCTCCATCGGCATGTCGCCGATTTCGTCAAGAAACAGCGTGCCGCCCTCGGCCTGTTCAAACCGGCCTGAGGCGCGGGTGTTGGCGCCGGTGAACGCGCCCCGCTCGTGGCCGAACAACTCCGATTCGATCAGATCGCGCGGGATCGCCGCCATGTTGACGGCGACAAACGGGCCGTTGCGGCGCTTGCCGTAGTCGTGCAGCGCGCGGGCAACCAGTTCCTTGCCGGTGCCGGACTCGCCGGAGATCATCACCGTGAGGTCGGTCTGCATCAGCCGCGCCAACACCCGGTAAATTTCCTGCATCGCCGGCGAGCGGCCGACCAGGGGGATCGAATCGAATTCACCCTCGTCCGCGGCACTCGTCACCCGCTCCTTCGGTTCGGCCAGTGCGCGGCCGACGATGGTGATGAGCTCCTTCAGGTCGAACGGCTTCGGCAGATATTCATAGGCGCCGCGTTCCGATGCCCGGATTGCCGTCATGAAGGTGTTTTGGGCACTCATGACGATGACAGGAAGGTTCGGCCGCATCTTCTTGATGCGGGGCAAGAGATCGAACGCGTTCTCGTCCGGCATCACCACGTCGGTGATGACGAGATCGCCCTCGCCCTGGCTCACCCAGCGCCACAGCGTGGCGGCGTTCCCGGTCAGGCGCACTTCATATCCGGCGCGCGAAAGAGCCTGGTTCAGAACCGTGCGGATGGCGGTGTCGTCATCGGCAACGAGTATGCTACCTGCGGGCATTGCTATTCCTCATCTTGCGTCCTGTGAGGCAGGCGGCAGCGTACCCGGAACGCCGTCGCGGTTGCTTTGGTCGAACTGTTTGGTGGGATTGAACATCGGCATCAGCACCCGGAACGTCGTCTTCCGCGGCTGGGATTCGCATTCGATGATGCCGCCGTGATCGCCCACGATTTTGGCAACCAGGGCGAGACCCAACCCGCTCCCGGTCTGCTTGGTCGTCACGAAGGGGTCGAACAGGTTCGGCAGCAGGTCCTCCGGCACGCCGGATCCATTGTCCTTGACGCAGAACTCCAACGGCAACGACACCCGCGATTTCTTGCCCGGCACCGACAGGCGGACGCCTGGACGAAAGGCGGTGGTGAGCTGGATTTCTGCATCGCTGCCGAGATCGGCGACCGCTTCGGCGGCGTTCTTCACGAGATTGAGGAAGACCTGAATGAGCTGGTCCTGATTGGCCAACACCGGCGGCAACGACGGGTCATATTCCTCGATGAAACGGATGTTGCGGGCGAAGCCGGACTGCGCCAGCCGTTTGACGTGGTCGAGCACGGAATGGATGTTGACTGCCCCCCGCGCCACCGGGCGGTCGTCGCCGAACACTTCCATGCGGTCGACCAGGGTGACGATGCGGTCGGCCTCATCGCAGATCAGCCGCGTCAGCATGCGGTCTTCGGACGAGGCCGCCTGCTCCAGCAATTGGGCCGCGCCGCGGATGCCTGACAGCGGGTTCTTGATCTCATGCGCCAGCATCGCGGCCAGCGCGATTACCGAGCGCGCAGCGCTCCGGTGCGTCAACTGACGGTCCATCTTGTCGGCGATGGTGCGCTCCTGCAGCATCACGACGATGTGGCCGGGCCGTTCGGTGAGCGGCGCCACATGCAGGTCGACCTGGCGATCGCCGCCGATGCGAGGCGTGCCGAGATCGACCTTGTATTCGTTCACCGGCGAGCTGCTCGATCGCACCTGGTCGATAAGCGCCAGCAGTGGACTGCCGAACGGCACCAATTCTTTCAGCGACTGCCGCCGCAGGAACTGCGTCGAAATCTCGAAGAAGGATTCGGCCGCGATGTTGGCGTCGACGATGCGGCCGTCGGGCGCCACCAGCAGTACCGGGTTAGGCAGCGCGTTGAGAATGGCCTCGCTTTCGGAGGGCACGGCGCGGCGATATTCTGCGGCTGAATTCATGCAGCAGCACTCCATGAGAAATCGTCGAACGCGTCCTGCAGCGAGCGGTGGACGCGGTGCGGATCCTCCGACGTCAGAATCTTTTGCCGCCAGCCCTTCAGCGTCTCCACCGGCGCGCGGCTGCACTGCGCCGCGACCTCCAGCGCCCAGCCGAGATGCTTGCGTGCATGCTTGAGCCCGATGCGCAGCCCGTAATGGCTGCAGATTTCGTCGTAGAGTGCGCGCACATGCGCGAGTTGTTCGGCCAGCGACGGCGCAGTCTCAGCCTGTCCGGTCTCAAGCCGACGGCCGATCTGGCCCGGCAGCCAGGGCTGACCCTGCGCACCGCGCCCGATCATCACGGCGTCCGCGCCCGACATTTCCAGTGCGCGGACCGCCTGCTCGAATGAGGTGATGTCGCCGTTGACGACGAGCGGCACGGAAACCGCGTGCCTGACCGCGCGCACAGCGGCCCAGTCAGCGACGCCCTTGTAAAACTGGCAGCGCGTGCGCCCGTGCACGGTGATCATCTGCACCCCGGCGGCTTCCGCGCGGCGCGCCAGCTCGGGTGCGTTGAGCGAGCGATCGTCCCAGCCGAGTCGCATCTTCAGCGTCACTGGCACCTTGACCGCCGCGATCGTGGCTTCGATCAGCTTGAGCGCATGATCGAGATCGCGCATCAGCGCCGAGCCGGATTGGCCGCCGGTGACATGACGCGCCGGACAGCCCATGTTGATGTCGATGATGTCGGCGCCGGCAGCCTCCGCAACCCTCGCCCCCTCCGCCATCCAGTGCGCCTCGCAGCCCGCGAGCTGAACGACATGCGGTCCGACACCGGCCGTCTCGCAGCGCAGAATCGACATCGGCCTGCCGTGCACGAGTTCGTCGCTGGCGGTCATCTCGGAAACGACCAGTCCGGCGCCCAGTGTGGCGGCAAGGCGTCGAAAGGGGGCATCGGTGACGCCCGACATCGGCGCCAGAAGGACCCGGTTAGCGACAGCAATCTCGCCTATTTTCAACGGCTTAGAGCGTAAACTTTCCGGGCCGGTCACGGCGTTCTCTTGGTTGGGGCGGCGGCGTCATTGCAACCGTCGACGTATATTGTGAGCACAAATCTTGTGCAGTCAAGCTTCTTGCCTACACTTTAGACAGATCTATCATTTGCGCAAGTGCACTGCAACAAAAACCGGTTTTCCCACAGCTTGTGGGAATCGCTCTGTTTTTCCCCATTCGGCGTGGTAAGGGCTGTGCGCCAGCACACCCGCCCTCTCTCACTGCCCCTGATTCGTTCGTATTTGAGTCCAGATGCCCAGACCTGAGCGTACCGCAGCCATTCTCGTCGCAGCCGGACGCGGGCTTCGCGCCGGCGCCGGGGGACCCAAGCAATATCGCGAGCTCGGTGGGCAGACGGTGATCTTCCGCGCCATGCAAGCGTTCAGCCGGCATCCAGACATCTTCGCCGTGCAACCGGTGGTGAATCCCGATGACGCCGCCATCTTCAACGAAGCCGTCGCAGGGCTGCGCCACAAGCCGCCCGCGAATGGCGGCGCGACACGTCAGGCCTCGGTGCATGCCGGACTCGAGGCGCTGGCCGCGGACAAGCCCGACATCGTCCTGATCCATGATGCCGCGCGTCCCTTTGTGACCTCGGCCGTGATTTCGCGCGCGATCGATGCCGCCGGTCGGACGGGCGCCGCCGTTCCGACAATTCCCGTCACCGATACGATCAAGCAGGTCGGTGATGCCGGTCACGTCGAGGCGACGCCGGAACGCGCATGGTTGCGAATCGCGCAAACGCCGCAGGCGTTTCGCTTCGATGTCATTCTCGATGCCCATCGCCGCGCCGCGCGCGACGGCCGCAGCGATTTCACCGACGATGCGGCGCTCGCGGAATGGGCGGGATTGACGGTGGCGACCTTTGAAGGCGATCCTGCAAACATGAAACTGACGACGCCTGAAGATTTCATTCGTGAAGAGGCCCGGCTCGCCGCCCAGCTCGGCGACATCAGGACCGGCACCGGCTACGACGTGCACGCCTTCGGCGACGGCGATCATCTGATGCTCTGCGGCGTACGGGTGCCGCACGTCAGAGGCTTTCTCGCCCATTCCGACGGCGACGTCGGCCTGCACGCCCTGGTCGATGCCATCCTCGGCGCGCTGGCCGACGGCGATATCGGCTCGCACTTTCCGCCGAGTGATCCGCAGTGGAAGGGTGCAGCGTCGGACAAATTCCTCAAATATGCCGTCGATCGCGTCACCGCGCGAGGCGGACGAATCGCCAATCTCGAAGTCACGATGATTTGCGAGCGCCCGAAGATCGGGCCGCTGCGCGATGTCATGCGCGCCCGCATCGCCGAGATCACCGGGCTCAACATCTCTCGTGTTGCGGTGAAGGCGACGACCAGCGAACGGCTCGGCTTTACCGGCCGCGAGGAAGGCATCGCCGCAACCGCGAGCGCCACTATCCGCTTGCCGTGGGATGATAAAGGTTGGAGCGAGTAAGATGAGCGGCAGCGACGCCCGCGCCCTCGCCCGCTCGCTGCTTGATTTGTGCCGGATGCGCAAGCTGACGATCGCCACCGCGGAGTCCTGCACGGGAGGTCTGGTGGCCGGCGCGCTCACCGACATTCCCGGCTCTTCTGATGTCATCGACCGCGGTTTCATTACTTACTCCAATGAAGCCAAGCGCGCGATGCTCGGCGTCAAAGCCTCGACGCTGACAACCTTCGGCGCAGTCAGCAAGGAAACCGCGACTGCGATGGCGGTCGGCGCGCTGGAAAAGGCCGGCGTCGATCTTGCGGTATCCATCACCGGCATCGCTGGTCCCGGCGGCGCCACGCCGGGCAAGCCGGTCGGCCTCGTGCATTTCGCGGTCGCGTCGCGCGACGGCAAGATCCTGCATCGCGAATTCCGCTTTGGCGCCATCGGCCGCACCACCGTGCGCCAGCGCTCGGTGGTGGAAGCGCTGCGCATGCTGATGGAGCTCGCCCGCGGACCGCAAGCTTCCGCCAAACCACGACGCGAAACGATGAGCCGGCTACGCCCACGGGTGGCACGTACGCCGCGGCGCAGCGCCGTTAAACGGCGCCGGCCGACGCGGCCATAAACCGGTATCAAACCGCCGCGGCCAAAGCCTTAGCGCGCGTTTCGCTCAGCGAGCTCACCGGCGTCAACGCCTCTGGGCTGATCGAAAGCTCGATGATGGCCGGAAGTCCGCTGCCGACAGCCTCGTCGAAGGCGCGCGCGAAATCCTCAGTACGCTCGACACATGCGCCGAAGCCGCCACAGGCGCGTGCCAGTGCGGCAAAGTCTGGGTTGGTCAGATCGGTGCCGGAGACACGGCCCGGATAGGTCCGCTCCTGGTGCATCCGGATGGTTCCGTACATGCCGTTGTTGCAGACGATCACAATCAGCGGCAGCCGGTTTTCGACCGCGGTCATGAACTCCAATCCGGTCATCTGGAAGCAGCCGTCACCGGCGAACGCGATCACGGTTCGCTCCGGATGCTGCAGCTTGGCGGCGACGGCTGCGGGCAACCCATAGCCCATCGATCCCGAGGTCGGCGCGAGTTCGGTACGAAATTGCCGATAACGCCAGAAACGGTGCACCCAGACGGCATAATTGCCGGCGCCGTTGCAGATGATGGTGTCAGGGGGCAAGCGATCGCTCAAACCGCGTACGACCTGCGAGAGCTGCACGTCGCCGGGCGAGCGGGTCGGCTCGGTAAAGGCGAGATAGTCGGCATGCGCCGCCTTGACATAGTCGGCGCGCGATCGATGCTTCGGCTCCAGCCGCTTGATGGCGGCTGCAAAGGCCGCGCTGCTCGCGACCACGCCGAGCGTCGGCGAATAGACGCGGCCGAGCTCTTCCGGGTCTGGATAGATGTGAACCAGCGGCTGCTTCGGTTTCGGAATATCGAACAGCGTGTAGCCGGATGTGGTGGCCTCCCCCAGCCTCGCGCCAAGCGCGATCACCAGATCGCTGGTTCGGATCCGCTCGGCGATTTTTGCGTCGAGACCGATGCCGACATGGCCGCCATAGGCCGGATGCAGATTGTCGAAATAGTCCTGGCATCGGAACGAGACGCCGACTGGAACCTCGTGCGTGGCGGCAAATGTTTCGAGATCGCGGCGGGCCTGATCGCTCCATCCGCCGCCGCCGACGATCAGGAACGGCCGCTTCGCCTCCGACAGCAGCGCATGGAATTGCCGCAAGACGCCGTCATCGGGCGCGACCGGAATCGGATTGTAGGGCGGCGCATCCGCCACCTCGGCAGTGTCGGTGAGCATGTCCTCGGGCAGCGCCAGCACGACCGGGCCGGGACGGCCCGAGGTCGCGGTGAAGAAGGCGCGCGAAATGAACTCTGGAATCCGCCGCGCATCGTCGATCTGGGCGACCCATTTCGCCATCGGCCCGAACATCTGGCGATAATCGATTTCCTGGAACGCCTCGCGTTCCATCATGTCGCGTCCGACCTGGCCAAGCAGCAGGATCAGCGGCGTCGAGTCCTGGAACGCGACATGGACGCCGGAGGACGCATTGGTGGCGCCGGGGCCGCGGGTGGCGAACACGATGCCGGGCCGTCCCATCAGCTTGCCATAGGCCTCCGCCATCATGGCGGCGCCGCCCTCGTGCCGCGCGTTGATGAACCGCACGCGTTGGCTCTGGTACATGCCGTCGAGGGCAGCCAGGAAGCTTTCGCCGGGCACCCCGAACACGGTATCGGCGCCGTGCAAGGCCAGTTGCTCGATGAGAATATGGCCACCGGTTCGAAGATTTGCTTCCATCGCCCTGTCCTTCCGTGTCGGAGATTACGGATTTGGGACCGGCTTAAAGACTGGCATCGGCACCAGCAACCGGTTTCCTGCGAAATCAGATATGCCGCTGGGGCATTTTCCCTATTGTTGGTCTTTCGGCCGCACCCGCGCCTCTACGCCAGTCACGGCCTCGTAAGCCTTGATGACGGCGGTGCAGGACTCACCGTCGTGCCCGAGCAGCGCCGCCTGCCGGTAGGTCTGGTGCACGGCCTCAGCCATGAACCCAGGCAGACCCGCCTCCTCCAGCCAGCGCGCATAATAGCGGACATCCTTGCGGGCGTTCGCCAGCGACATCAGCGGCGTGAAGTCGCCATCAAGCGTGGCCTGGCCGTAAAGATCGAGCATGCCGCTCTTGCCGCCGGCCGCCGAGATGATGCGGATGAGTTGCGACAGGTCGAGCCCGTCCTTGGCCGCGAGCGCAAACCCCTCGCACCACGCCGCCACGTTGGCGAAGGCGATGTAGTTGTGAATGAGCTTGAGGCGGATCGCATGCCCCAAGGGACCGATGTGGAAGATGTTTTCGGCATAGAGCTCAAAATAGGGCCTGAGGTCGTCGAGCAGGTCGCGCTCGCCGCCGAACAGCACGTTGACCTTGCCGATGTCGGCGTGTTTTGGAGTCCGCGTCATCGGTGCTTCGGCATACCGGCCGCCCGCCGCACGCACCATGCGGTCGAGTTTTGCGACCATTTGCGGGCTGCCTGTGGTGTGATCCACGATGATGAATCCCGGTGCCGGACCGGCGAGCAGCCCATCGCTGCAAGTCAACAACGCTTCGACATCCTCGGCCTCGTTGACGCAAATCATCACGATGCGGCAATTGTCGCGAATTTCCTGAAGACCGCTGGCAGCGGTCGCGCCGAACGATTTGGCGACGGCCACGGCCGCCGGGTTGAGGTCATAGGCGGTGACCGCCACGCCCTTGGCAACGAGATTCTTGACCAAGCCTCGTCCCATTCCACCGAGGCCGATAAAGCCAACGCGTTCGAGTGTCGTCATTTCAACCGTTCCGTTGTTGTTTCTGGAATCTTTCCGAGAGCCTGCGGCCTAGCTTCGGGTCCTGGTGGCGGGCTTGCCGTAAATCACGTCCGCCCGCTTTTCGAACGCGGCGGCAAAACGCTGGAAGGCCGTATCGAACATCGTCCCCATCAGCATCGCCAGCATCCGGCTCTTGAATTCATAGGACAGGAAGAACCCGACGTCGCAGTCGGTTTCGGATTTCGGTTCGAACGTCCAGCGGTTTTCCAGATTGCTGAAAGGACCCTTCAAATATTCGACCATGATTTTCAGGTTCGGCCGATCCAGCGTCACCCGGCTGGTGAAGGACTCTCGTACCAGCTTGAACGATACCGTCATGTCGGCAACGACGACTTCAGTGCCGTCAGCCTTCTGCGTGCGCTGCCGGATCCTCAGCGATTGGCACAGCGGCACGAACTCCGGATAGCGCTCGACATCGGCGACCAGATCGAACATGTGCGACGCGGTATGATGAACCCGGCGCTTGCTGGAAAAGCGAGGCATCAGTGAATACTCGCGCGGCTTTGCTTCACCGTGATTTCCTTCAGGTAGTCGTCCGCCTGCATCCGATCGGTAAAGCAGACGAACGATTGATCGGCGCGCAGGCCTTGAAAATACTCCAAAAGTTTCGGCCGCTGTTGCCGGCGATAGGTCCAGACGTATCGCAAGAATTCGAAGTCGATTCTCTCGGGACAGCCCTCGGCCATTTCCGGGCGAACACGGCCGTAGCTGCTGGCTACTCGCTTCATGATGCCGAACATGCAAGTCCTGCGCGGCAAGTCGAACCAGATGACGGTGTCGCTCACCTCGCGGCGTAATTCGCCGGCGCCGTACCTGGTGTAATTGCCATCGATAACCCATCTCGGCCGACGCACAACCTCGGCCACACGCTGCCCGAACTCGGCATTGTCGGAAGTGGCCCAGCCGGGCCTCCAGTACAACGCATCCAGCGAAATGAAGGGAATGCCTGTTATATCCGACAGCCGCCTGGCAAATGTCGATTTGCCGGACCCCGACGACCCCATAACAAGAACGCGTTGCATTGGTTCAATCCAAGGCTAGCGGGCCCGTGCGACGCGAGCCGCTTGGAGCTTGGCAAAATCCTCACCCGCATGATGCGACGAGCGGGTCAGCGGACTGGCCGACACCATCAGAAAACCCTTGGTATAGGCGACCTTCTCGTAGCCTGCGAATTCGTCAGGGGTCACGTAGCGCATCACGGCGTGATGCTTGCGGGTCGGCTGCAGATATTGCCCGATAGTCAGGAAATCGACGTCCGCGGAGCGCAGATCGTCCATCACCTGCAGCACCTCGTGGCGCTCCTCGCCGAGGCCAACCATGATGCCTGATTTGGTGAAGATCGTGGAATCGATTTCCTTGACCCGCTGCAGGAGCCGGATCGAATGGAAGTAGCGCGCGCCCGGGCGCACCGTGAGGTAACGCGCCGGCACGGTTTCCAGATTGTGGTTGAATACATCAGGCTTGGCTGCCGCGACCACCTCCAGCGCGCCTTCCTTGCGCAGGAAGTCGGGGGTGAGGATTTCGATGGTCGTGGTCGGGCAGCGCGCGCGAATGGCGCGAATCGTCTGCGCGAAGTGCTCGGCGCCGCCATCGGCGAGGTCATCGCGATCGACCGAGGTCACCACGACATGTGTCAGCCCAAGCTTGAAGGTCGCCTCCGCGACATGTTCCGGCTCATTGGCCTCGAGCGCGCCGGGCATGCCGGTCTTGACGTTGCAGAACGCGCAGGCCCGGGTGCAGGTGTCCCCCATGATCATGAAGGTGGCGTGCTTCTTGTCCCAGCACTCGCCGATATTCGGGCAGCCCGCCTCCTCGCACACCGTGACGAGGCCGTTCTCCTTGACGATCTTGCGCGTGTCGGCATAGCCGCGGGTGTTCGGCGCGCGCACCCGGATCCAGTCCGGCTTCGGCGGCGACAGCGCATCCGGCCGGTTCACCTTTTCGGGGTGACGCGGGCGAACCTGGTTCAGGGAGACGGTATCGACGAGAACGACCATGTTAAGTCCGGATGTTACGAGAATACCTAGCTAATCCGTGTCGCCGACCGCTGCAACTATGTTGCGGAAAACCACAAGCTAGCTCGCGAAACCTAGCAGATCGTGCAAGATAATGACGAATTTCACCTGTTCCGCGAACGATTCTCACCTGAAAATGGTTCAAAACTCCAAGCCTGCCGGCGCCGCAGCCCTCCGGCTCGGCAAGCCGCTGAAACGCTCGTTTTTCGACCGCAGCGTGCATGAGGTCGCGCCCGACCTGATCGGCGCGACGCTCCTGGTCGACGGCGTCGGCGGCACCATCGTCGAGGTCGAGGCCTATCACCATCTGGACCCGGCCGCGCATTCGTTCCGCGGGCCGACGCCGCGCAACCGGGTGATGTTCGGCCCGGCCGGTTTCGCTTACGTCTACCGCTCCTACGGCATCCACTGGTGTGTGAACTTCGTCTGCGAAGAGGAAGGCTCCGCCAGCGCCGTGCTGATCCGTGCGCTGGAGCCGACCCATGGCCTCCCCGCCATGCGCCGCCGCCGCGGCCTGCAGGAGGCGCGCGCGCTGTGCTCCGGCCCGGGCAAGCTGTGCGAGGCGCTTGGGATTACGATCAAGCACAACGAACTGCCGCTCGACGTGCCGCCATTTGTGTTGCATGCCCGCGTGGGCAGACTCGACATTGCCGCAGGCGTGCGGATCGGCATCACCAAAGCGGCCGATCTGCCATGGCGCTACGGAATGAAGGGATCGAGATTTTTGAGCAAGCCGTTTTGACCAAACTGCTTCCTCATCGTCGTCCCTGCGAACGCAGGGACCCATAACCACTGTTCTTCGTTGTGAACGGGAATGGGGCTCCAGCGTCCACGACAATGGACATTCGTGGTTATGGGTCCCGGATCGCGCTTCGCTTGTCCGGGACGACGTCGGTGTTTGTCGCACGATTTCCACTTCAGAGGCCGAGCGTTCGCGTTCTCGCGGCGCGATGCGCCCGAGGCTGTACTGTTGGTCTCGCGCCATAGAAAAGAGAGGGCGCAGGGAATGCCGGGTGCTTTGCTGCACCCGCGGTCTCGTGTGCAAATGCACTTAAGAAATGCGCACACGAGCATACAGGTACAGCCGGAGCATCCCGGCATTCCCTGCGCGATGGGTTGACGGCTTATGCCGTGCTCTCCCTGGAGACGAATTCCTTTTGCCTCCATCACTGACAGATTAGCGGTTCATCGAACCCGGTCGGATTTCGAAGAACCTCCGCCAGCTTGACGCCAGCCACGGGCGCCAGGACCACACGGTTTTGCCGTACGCAGCTTCCTCTGCCAGAGACTTCAACCAGCCAAGTGCTTGCCGGCTGAAATTCTGGCGGAGGCGTTTAAGCGCCGTACGTCCTGCGCGCTGTGGTCGCTCACGGCAAAACCGCCCTGCGATCACGTTCACGCACCCGACGCTGCCGCGTCCACCGCAACCCGCCCCAACGTCAGTGACGATGGCCAACGCCCCTCTCTCGGGACGGGATGGCCAGAGTTTTACCGGTGATTTGGGTCTGGTGCGAAGCGGAATATTTTTGATTCCAGGGCTTGACGTGATTTCTGAAAATCAGAAGTGATTTGCCCCATCGACGATCTGCCGGACCTTCAACGAAAGGTGCTTCCCGCAAATCAGCCATTGGCCCGCATTAGCGCAGCGATATGCGGCACAGACAAAACGCCGAATTACGGTCCAGTGCAGTCCAGCACTGTCACCCGTAATTCGACGTCACTGACACCAGGCGGATGCGGCCACTCAGGCCGAAGCTACACCGTCAGCACATCTTCAATCCGGATCGGTAAGCTGCGCACGCGCTTGCCGGTTGCGTGAAAGACGGCGTTGGCGATGGCGGGGGCCATGCCGACGAGCGCGATCTCGCCGAGGCCTTTGACGCCGAGGGCATTAACGTGTGGATCGATCTCCTCGACGAAGTGCGCTTCAAGCTGGGGAATGTCGAGATTCACGGGCAGCAGGTAATCGGCCATATGGGCGTTGACCGGGCGGCCGTCGCGCGGATCGAGGACAGTGCGTTCCATCAGCGCCATGCCCATCCCGCCGATCATGCCGCCAATGCATTGGCTCCTCGCAAGTCGCGGATTGACGACGCGGCCGATACCATAGGTGCCCACGGCGCGGCGCAGCCGGATCGTGCCGACATCGGGATCGACGGCCACCTCCGCAAATACGGCTCCAAAGGAGTGCATCGAAAATCGGGCCGCGACATCGGGATCGCGCTGCGCCGAAGCCGTAGCCTCGATGGGTCGGCCGTCCCGCGGGCGCTTTGCGGCTTCCTCTTGCACGGCCATGCAGGCGGCTCGGATCGCAGAGCCGACCGAGGCCATCGTCCATGAGCCGCCATGGGACGGAGCCGGCGGATAGTCAGAGCGGCCAAGGCTGAAACGCACCCGTTCAATCGGCAGCCCCAGCGTCTCGGCGGCAACCTGCGTCATGGAGGTGTAGGTGCCGGGACCCATGTCGCTTGCCGCGACTTCAATTTCGGCGGTGCCGTCCGCAAGCAGCCGCGCCCGCGCATTCGCCGGCGCATGGAAGGCCGGATAGCTCGCCGATGCCACGCCCATGCCGACCAGCAGCCGGCCATCGCGCATCGAACGCGGTTCGGGTAGCCGCCGCGACCAGCCGAAGCGTTCGGCGGCGAGGTCATGGCATTTCATCAGCGACCGACTGGAGAACGGCTTGTTCTCGCCCTCATCGATCGCCGGCTCGTTGCGACGCCGCAGATCGATCGGATCGATTCCGAGCTTGTATGACAGTTCATCCACGGCACATTCGAGCGCAAAGACACCACTTGCCTCGCCGGGGCCGCGCATATGGTTCGGGGTGCCGATATCGAGTGGCAGCAGCCGGTAGCGGGTCCGCACGTTCGGCGTGGAATACAGGAAGCCCGTGACCGAAGTCAGGGCCTCCATGAATTCTTCGTAACGGCTCGTCTCGCCGGTGCCTTCGTGCACAATGCTGGTGAGCTTGCCGTCCGCCGTGGCCCCGAGAGCCATCCGCTGCAGGGTGCGGGGCCGATGGCCCGTCATGAAGAACATCTGCTTGCGCGTGAGTACGAGCTTGACGGGACGTCCCACTTGTCGCGCCGCCACGGCCGCAAGCGTCACATGCGGCCACGTCCTGAGCGACGTGCCGAAGGCGCCGCCGATAAACGGACAGATCACCTGTATGTTCTCGGGCGGCAGGCCGAACACGGCCGCGATCTCGGCCTGTTCGTTGACGACGAACTGGCTTTTGCTCCAGAGCGTCAGCCGATTGGCATTCCAGGCTGCGACGGTGGCGTGCGGCTCCATTGGATTGTGGTTCTCGCGCGCGATTTCATAGATCTCGTCGACCTTCGCCGGCGCGACCGCGAGAGCGCTGTCGGCATTGCCGCGCGCGGTGTCGGCCGGCAGCCTCGCGTCCGGCTGCTTCCCGGCTTCCGGGACGACAGGCCGGGCTTTTGGGTCGGCGGGATCAACGAGCGGCCGCTCGGCCGCGTAGGAGATGCGCAGCGCCGCAGCCGCGCGCTCCGCCTGGTCGAGCGTATCGGCAACGACGATCGCTACCGGTTGCCCGTAGAAGCGCACCTGGTCGTCCTGCAGCACATGCAGCCGCTCGCCTGTCGCCGGATCGATATAGCTCTTGTGGGGCGCGTATGGCAGGCGCGGCGCATTGCGA
This sequence comes from Bradyrhizobium murdochi, assembly GCF_000472965.1. GTDB lineage: Bacteria > Pseudomonadota > Alphaproteobacteria > Rhizobiales > Xanthobacteraceae > Bradyrhizobium > Bradyrhizobium murdochi. Next base: position 782,035 of record NZ_AXAU01000001.1, read on the forward strand.
TGCGTAATGACGGCAGCGACGCCCGGCATCTTCTCAACCGGCGCGGTCTCGATACCGGTCACGCGGCCGAGCCCCACCGTGGCACCGACGATCACCGCATAGGCCTGGCCGCCCTGGTTGAAATCGGCCGCATAGCGCGCCGCGCCCGTGACCTTGGCACGACCATCCACGCGCGGCAGCGGGCTTCCAATCACGTTCGTCGTCATGCGGCTTCTCCCGTCATTTCAAGAGCGCGGACGATCGTCCGGGGCAGGAGTTCGAGCTTGTCATGATTGCCCGACAGCGGACGCGCTCCTTCGAGTGCCAGCCGGGCGGCCGTTTCGAAGATTTTGCGATCCGGTGCCCTGCCAATCAGCGCTTTCTCCACCGTGCGCAGGCGCCATGGCCGAGTGCCCACGCCGCCGACAGCGAGCCGCGCCTGACGGATCATGCCGTCCTCGATATCAAGTGCGGCGGCGGCGGATACGAGCGCGAACTCGTAAGAAGCGCGGTCGCGCACCTTGAGATAGCGCGCCCGCCGGCTGAACGGACCGCCGGGGACCCGCACCGCGAGGATGAGTTCGCCAGGCAGCAGCGTGTGTTCGAGATGCGGCGTGTCGCCCGGCAAGCGAAACAGTTCCTCGACTGGAAAGCTGCGCTCGCCCCGCGGCCCCCTCACCTGCATCGTGGCATCGAGGGCGACCAGCGCGACGGCAACGTCCGAAGGATGCGTTGCCGCGCAATGATTGCTGGTGCCGAGAATGGCGTGGCCCGCATTGAGGCCATCGATGGCGGCACAGCCGGAGTTCGGGGTGCGCTTGTTGCAGGGCGCGTCGTGCATCCGGAAATAGGGGCAGCGCACGCGCTGGAGCAGGTTGCCGCCGATGGAAGCCATGTTGCGCAATTGCGGCGAGGCGCCCTCGATCAGGCTTTCGGCGACGAGCGGGTGCAGGCGCTGCACGCCCGCGTGGGCGGCAACATCGGCCATACGGGCGAGCGCGCCGATCACAAGATCGGAACCCTCGATGCGGATTTCGGAGAGCGGGAGCGTATTGATGTCGACGAGATGTTCCGGCCGCTCCACCTCCTCCCGCATGAGGTCGATCAACGTTGTGCCGCCGGCGATGAAACGTCGTCCGGACGATGCGGCGGCGATGGCGGCCTGGACGGAGGTAACCTTCTCGAGCGTGAATGGAAGCATGGTCAGGCCCTCTTGGCAGCGTCGGCGACCGCAGCGACGATTCCCGGATAGGCGCCGCAACGGCAGATATTGCCGCTCATCCAGAACCTGATTTCATCCGGCGAACCTGCATGGCCTTCCGCGATGCAGCCTATTCCCGACATGATCTGTCCGGGGGTGCAGAAGCCGCACTGCAAACCATCGTGCTCGACGAACGCAGCCTGGAGCGGATGAAGCTCGCCATTCGTTTCAAGGCCCTCGATCGTCTTGATCTCAGCCCCATCATGCATCGCAGCCAGCGTCAGGCAGGAGACGATCCGCCTGCCGTTGAGAAGGACGGTGCAAGCACCGCAGGCGCCCTGATTGCACCCCTTCTTCGTGCCGGTGAGATCGAGCGTCTCGCGCAGCACATCGAGCAGTGAGCGGCGGGGGTCCAGATCAAGCTCATGCTGCTTGCCGTTGACAACCAGCCGGACCCGTCCCGTGGATGCGGCGGGAGGCCGTTCGGATATGGGTTGCGCGGCAACTTCCGAGACGGCCGCGAGAGTGGCCGCTCCCCCGACCGTAAGCAGGATCGAACGGCGCGATAATCCGCCACGCCGTTCTTCGGTCTCAACAGAACCGTCGGTTAACCGCTCATCGTTCTTCATGGTCTCTGCTCGCTTGCTGATGATCGTTCGCTGACTGCTGAAGGAGAAGAGATTGGCCGAGCCGAACAACGCCGCAGCCAAGCCATCGCCTCAGATGACAGCGCGAACTAAGCATGAACCTGATGGGGGGTACCGTTCGGATATTGCGGCGACTATCGCAGTGTTGCGATGAATTGCCGCCGGGCACCTCCTACAGAGCGCGTCGGAACGCCGATGGCGTCACTCCGACGATCGCTCGAAAAGCCGCTGCGAAGGCTGACGGCGTCTCGTAACCGACTGCAAGCGCGACCTCTGTGATACTCAGGCCCGAATGGGCGAGAAGCTCGCGGGCGCGGCGCATGCGTTGCGCTGTCAACCATGCATGCGGGGTCTGGCCGGTCGATTGCCGAAAAGCGGTACAGAAGTGGAAGCGGCTCAAGCCGACAAGCGTGGCGAGTTCATTGAGCCCGATAGGCTGTTCGAGGTTCTCTCGCATAAACGTCGTGACGCGCCGCACCTGCCAGTCAGCGAGCCCGCCCTTTCTGACCTGAGCAGGCATGCTGCCAAGTGATGAATGCTCGCGGATCAGCCGCGCGCAAAGGAGGTCGATCGCCTGCTCCACGAACAGACGGGACGATGCACTGTCCCGCTCCGCCTCGTGGCTGAGAATTTCAAGCAACCCTGCCGCCGCGGGATCGGCGAAAGCCACACGCGGAAGAATCTCGATACGTCTTCCGCCCGCAATCTCGTCGGCGCATGCCTGGAGGCGCTCCTGAGTGAGATAGACATGCGAAACGACCACGGGGCCAGCAATGTTCCAGTGGCCATCAACGCCTTTCGGAATGAGGGTGAAGGCTTTCGGGTTGGTCCGGGAAGTTAGGCGCTTGTTCTCGATCCGCCAGGATATCTCGTGCTGTCCTTCGTAGCAGCCGACCGCAACGTATCCAGCCACGCCGCGCATGTAATCCTCTTGCAGCCCGCCATGCGCCCACTTCCGCGTCAGCCGCGTATCACCATGCAAAACCTCAGGCACCAGTACCGGCGGCTCGTCCAGGATGCGGGCCATCTCAATGGCAGCATCAGGACTTGGGTGGTCCGCTGCGTATCGGCGCAGGACGCGTGGATTCGCCGCAGCCCTGCTTCGGGAACGGAACAGCCGCTGGTCCAAACTGTCGCCCTCCTCGAGCTGCTAAAATACTTGCAATGATTGAGGTTGAGGCTCCATTATACCAACGGACCCGCAGGGCATACGAAGGTTGGCAAAACGACTCTAGAAAAACATCCGCGACGCTCGTGGGTGCTGTCCGTTGTCTGCCCAAAAATTGGTCAGCGCATTGTTGATGGTAGCGCGGTTCGGGCGAGACCTGGGCCTCGCGTCGGGTTTGCCAATTACCTCGGTCCGCTCGGGCGAGAGTCCGTATGCGCGCTCGAGCAAAACCACATCATCGCAAGCGTGCGGATCGGCGCACTGAGGCAGTGGGACTGCCATGGCGCTGTCGGTTGGATGACTCGAATTCCCTGAGCGGGCCGTTTCGAATTGAATTGGTGTAGACATCGCCTTAACGACGCGCATCGCTTCATCAACAATCGCAACATCGACTTATTCCCGTCACGACACGCCCACGTTGAGCACGTAAGTGTGTCCTGCTGTTTCGCTTTGCGCGAGTGAAGTGCTCACAAATTGGGCTGCGTCGAACATGCGGAACACGTGGTGAATTTGCGCAAATAGCGGCGCCACCAACCAGCAACAGAAGACTGCAAAACAAAAGGAGCTGTGGATGGCCGGCGTGTTTCCTGTTCAAGGATTTGGATTCCTCTCCAACTACAATGGCGCATTCGTCGCCAGTTCCGCGCTGACCGCCATGCAGGCGATCGCGGGCACGAATGCAAATTCGATCGAGCTGGCTCCGCGGCTCTTTATGCAAACCAGGACGTCGAATGACGTCGTCGCCGATCCCAACAAGACCGAGAGCGACGCCAATATTCTGCAGGCCATTGCAAATGCACAGGCGCTCGGCCTTTCGGTCACGCTGAAGCCCATGGTCTCGGCCCTCGATGGCTCGCTTGCATACGTGCTCAATCCGAGCGATCCCGCCGCTTTCTTTGCTTCCTACAAGAGCCAAATGGTTCATATGGCTGAACTTGCCGAACAAGCAGGCGTCAGCATGCTTGTGATCGGCAATGAGCTGGGCAAGCTCTCCGGACCCCAATATCGAAGTTATTGGGTCGACCTCATCGATTCCGTACGCGCCGTGTTCCACGGCGAGATCACCTATGCGGCCGCAACCGACGAAGCCATCAATGTCAGCTTTTGGGACAAGGTTGATGTCATCGGAATCAATGCATATCCGCCGCTGACGACGAAAACGGACCCGACCGTCGAGGAGATGGTCAATGCGTGGAACAACATGTCCACCGACGACTACTGGGCGAAGGTGATGAACCACATGTCGCCGGTCGATTTCTTCCATTCCCTTGCCTTGCAGTACGACAAGCAGGTGTTCTTCACCGAAACCGGCTACCGCAGTGTCGACGGAACCAATATCAGCCCGGGCGGCTGGGCCGAGAGCACGACGCAGGATGTCCAGGAGCAATACGATGCCTTCAACGCCTTCTTTCAGGTGTGGGGATCGGAAGGCGGAAGCTGGTTCAGGGGCGCGTCGATCTGGAACTGGGATACGAACAACAAGTATTCGCCGATCGGCTATTCACCCTCAGGCAAGCCTGCACAGGGGTTGATTACCGAATGGTACGGAGGTCAGCACCAGCCGCCCGGCCAAACGCTAACGGGTTCTCCGTCTGCCGATTTGATGGATGTCGGCGGCGGCAATGACGTGCTGTCGGGCGGGGTCGGCAACGACACGATCAAGGCAGGCGGCGGCGATGACACCATTACCGGCGGCCCCGATACCATTCCGAAACTCACGGAGACATCAGTCACGGTGACGGGCTACAGCTCCGTCGTCGATGGCGTCGGCGCCAAAATGCAGCTCCTGATCAACGGGCAGCAGATCGGCAGCACCGTCGAATTCCACAGCGCGACCGACCCATCGGGTTTCCAGACCTTCACATTCACATTCGCCAACCCGGCCACCGTCTCCAGTCTCGATCTCGCCTTCATCAACGACATCGCCAACGCCAATGGCGACCGCAACCTTTATATCAAGGACATCACCGTCAACGGCGAGCACCTTGCCGTGTCGGAAGGCGTCAATCCGAGTTCGCCGGGGACGTGGAACCTCTACCAGAACAAGTCCATCCACTATGACATGACCGGCCGCCAGGACCTGTTCTTCGGTTCGTCGACTGATAATGACGATCTGGAAGGAGGCCCAGGCAAGGACGTGATCAACGGCGGCGCCGCGACAGACATGATCCAGGGTGGCACGGGCAATGACACCATCAACGGCGGCCCCGGCGCGGACGCGATCCACGGCGGGGCGGATGACGACGCGATCAACAGCGGCGCCGGCATCACCACGGCGACCGATCAGCTCTATGGCGACGACGGCAACGACATCATCAAGGCCAGCACCGGCGATACCGGCGCCCTGCTCGACGGCGGTAGCGGCAAAGACCAGCTCTATGGCGGCTGGGTAGCCAATGTCCTGAATGGCGGTGACGGCAATGATTATCTCTCCGGCGGCGGCGGACTGGATACGATGCACGGCAACGCCGGCGACGACCAGTTCAAGGGCGGCCAGGCGGCAACCCAAATGTTCGGAGACGATGGCAACGACAGTTTGCAGGGCGGTACCGGCAACGAGTTCCTGTACGGCGGCAGCGGCAACGACCGGCTGATCGGCGCTGGCGGAAACGATTATCTGGCCGGCGGCACCGGCAACGACACGTTCGTGTTCGCCCCCGGCTTCGGCAAGGACACCGTCGCCGATTTCCAGAACACCGATGGTGTGCAGGATATCATTCAGTTCGGCAAAACCGTGTTTGCCGACTTCAGCGCGGTCCAATCGCACATGGCCGAGGTTGGCACCAGCGTCGTGATCACGGTCGACGCCAACAACACGATCGAGATTCAGAACAAGACAATAAGCCAGCTCCACGCCAGCGATTTTCTGTTCGTGTGAGGCAACGACGGGGATAATTCAGCGGCGGATTTCAGGACGCCATCTTCAACCGTTCCAGTGCTTCCAGCAGCTTTGCCTTGCGCGCGACCGCCGCCTCGCGCTTTTCCTTTTCCTCTTCGACGATCTCCTCGGGCGCATTGGCCACGAATTTCTCGTTGCCGAGCTTGGCGTCGACGCGCTTGATGTCGGCGTCGGCCTTGACGATTTCCTTGTCGAGCCGGGCCTTTTCGGCCGACAGATCGATCACGCCCTTGAGCGGCAGAGCGACAACCTCGCCCCGCACGAGCAACTGAACAGCGCCTTCCGGTGGGCGGTCGGCAAACGTGATCTCGGCCAGCCGCGCCAGCCGCTTGACGATGTCGTTCCAGCGCTGCGCGCGCTCCTTTGTCTCCTCGGACGCACCCGACAGCATCAACGGGATCAACGTAGCCGGCGGGATGTTCATTTCCGAACGTACCGAACGGATGGCGGTGACGAGATCGACCACCCAGCCGATTTCGGCCTCGGCGGCCGGATCGCTGAAATCGCCGGCATCGAGCGCGACCATGTCCGGCGCAATCACTGGACCGCCGGGCCCTGCCATCGCCATCGCGGCGATCTGCTCGGCAGTTACCGAACTGACCTTGCGCGGCCATTCGGCCAGCACCAGCAGGCCGTCACGCTTGGCCGTAACCGACCAGAGCTCCTCGGTGATGAAGGGCATGAACGGGTGCAGCAATTTGAGGATCTCGTCGCGCGCCCAGGCGATCATGGCGCGGGTCTCGGTTTTCGCCGCGCCCTCCTCGCCCATCAGCACCGGTTTTGCGAGTTCGAGATACCAGTCGCAATAGACGTTCCAGACGAAGCGATAGATTGCATTCGCCGCATCGTTGAAGCGATAGCCCTCGATTGCCTCGGTCACCTCACGCGTGGCGCGCGAGGTTTCATGCGCGATCCAGCGGTTCAGCGTCTCCCTGGCATTCACAGGATCGAAGCCGTCCGGCTTCTCGCAACCGTTCATTTCGGCAAAGCGGCAGGCGTTCCAGAGCTTGGTCGCGAAATTGCGATTGGTTTCGACCAGTTGCGGCGAGAGCTTGATGTCATGGTTAAGGGCCGCCCCGCGCGCCAGCGCAAAGCGCAGCGCGTCCGCGCCGAAATCGTCGATTACGCCGAGAGGGTCGATGACGTTGCCTTTCGACTTCGACATCTTCGCGCCCTTCTCGTCGCGAACGAGGCGATGGATGTAGACCGTCGAGAACGGCGCGTCCTTCATAAAGTGCAGGCCCATCATCATCATCCGGGCGACCCAGAAGAAGATGATGTCCCATCCCGTGACGAGCACGTTGGTCGGGTAATAGCGCTTCACTTCCGGCGTTTCGCCGGGCCAGCCGAGCGTCGAGAACGGCCACAGCCCTGACGAAAACCAGGTGTCGAGCACGTCCTCGTCACGCGTAATGAATCCCTCGCGCTTGGCGGGATCCTGCGCCATCTCGCGGCCCTGCTCCGGCGTGATGACTTCCTGCTCGACGTAGTAGCCGAGTGCGTTGCCGACGGCTTCGTCTTCGGTCTCGGCGACGAACACCTTGCCGTCAGGCCCGTACCACGCCGGGATTTGGTGACCCCACCAAAGCTGGCGCGAGATGCACCAAGGTTGGATGTTTTCCATCCATTCGAAATAGGTCTTTTCCCAGTTCTTCGGCACGAAGCTGGTCGCGCCCGAGCGCACCGCCGCGATCGCCGGCTGCGCCATTGTCTTGGCGTCGACATACCACTGGTCGGTCAGATAGGGCTCGATCACCACGCCGGAGCGGTCGCCATGCGGCACCATATGCGTGTTCGGCTCGATCTTCTCGATGAAGCCGAAATCTTCCAGCCGCGCCACGATCTTCTTGCGCGCGGCAAAGCGATCGACATTGTGCAGCTCTTCCGCGAGCATCAGCGCGCCTTCCGGCAAGCTTCGCAGATAGTCCTCGTTGTCGACGAGGGCCATGCAGCCCTCGCGATCGAACACGTTGACCTGCGGCAGGCCGTGACGCTTGCCGACCTCGAAGTCGTTGAAGTCATGCGCCGGCGTGATCTTGACCGCGCCTGAACCCTTTTCGGGATCGGCGTAGTCGTCGCCGATGATGGGAATGCGGCGGCCGACCAGCGGCAGGATCACATGCTGGCCGATCAGGTGCCCGATACGTTCGTTCTCCGGATGAATCGCAACGGCGGTGTCGCCGAGCATCGTCTCGGGACGTGTCGTCGCCACGACGACAAAAGTCGAGGGATCGTCGGGGCTAAAAGTCTTGCCCTCGATCGGATAGCGCAGATACCAGAGACTGCCCTTGACCTCGACCTGCTGCACTTCGAGGTCGGAGATCGCGGTGAGCAGTTTCGGATCCCAGTTCACCAGCCGCTTGTCTTTGTAGATCAGGCCGTCGCGGTACAGCTCGACGAACACCTTCACGACCGCTCGCGACAGCCCCTCGTCCATCGTAAAGCGTTCGCGCGACCAGTCGCAGGAGGCGCCGAGGCGCTTCAGCTGATTGACGATGACGCCGCCGCTCTCCGCCTTCCACTGCCAGACACGCTCGAGGAATTTGGCGCGGCCGAGGTCGCGGCGGCCGGGCTCCTGCCGTTCCATCAACTGCCGCTCGACCACCATCTGGGTCGCGATGCCGGCATGGTCGGTGCCCGGCTGCCACAGCACGTCGCGGCCGCGCATGCGCTCGAAGCGGCAGAGAATGTCCTGCAACGTATTGTTCAGCGCGTGGCCCATATGCAGCGAGCCCGTCACGTTGGGCGGCGGGATCACGATGGTGAACGGCGCGGCATCTTTCCGTTCCGGGCGGCCGGCCTTGAAGGCGCCGCTTTCCTCCCAGATCCGTGACATACGGCTTTCGATATCGGCGGGCTGGTAATTTTTTTCGATCATGGCACAGCAATTGAGGATGTCGGGGGCGTTCTCGAGCAATCCGTCGCCGGTCCGCTTAGAGAATACGCATCAAAACAGCGCGGTAGCGCCCGGTTCTGATGTGATCGCGCCGGGCCGGCCCCTAGAAAGCCGCCACAGCGCCTCGAGTCAACCTGACAACTTAAGTCCCGGGCAGCGGGAAGCCGCGAAAACGCCGGTTTGACTGTCCGAATGAGGATCCGATTGGCGTCCGCCGAACCGCGCGGAACTAGCGCCCGCGCGAAACCCGCTCGATTTCGGCCTTGACGATCCGCTCCACCAATCCCGGCAGATTGTCATCGAGCCAGGACTTCAGCATCGGCCGCAGCATTTCCTTGACCAGATCTTCCAGCGTCCGCGCGTTGTTGCTCAGCACGGTATTGGCCAGCGAATTGAAGGCGGATTCGACCGCGGAGACGGTCGAGCGCGACAAGATCGGCTGCTGCGGTGGCTCGAACGGCGGCGGCTCGTGGGCTGGCTGCCGCCCCCTGTGGGACTCGCTGAACTCGATGTCGTCCTCCGGCTCGATCTTGTTGAAGGAGGCTTTCGGTGGCGGCGGCGGATCCGGCAGCGCCATCTCGTCGGTGAGTTCGAACACGTCGGCTTCCGGCTGCGCAGGCCTGATTTCCGCCTCGGGCGTTGCCGCATCGAGGCTCGCCAGCATCGCGTCGATGTCGTCCTGGCTGTTGCTGGCGACCGGTTCAAGCGCGGGTGCAGGCGGTGGCGGGGCCGGCGCGGGCTTCGGAGCAGCCGGCTTGGGGGCAATGGCCGACGGCGGGATGTCCTTCATCACCGGTTTCGGTGGCGGCGCCGCGGCGGCCTCCGGCTTGGCAGCGGCGGGCTTTGCCTCGTCGTCGGCAATGATGCGACGGATCGACGCCAGAATCTCCTCCATCGAGGGCTCTTGGACCTTTGCAGGTTGCGTCATCTCCGACTCCACATCGAAACCATTTTACACCAAAGCCAAGAGGGAATTGCCGGTTCCGGAAATGCAGGCCGGGATTTTCACCGCACAAGCCTGACTTGTCCCCAGATCAAGCCCGCCCGCGGCATCGCGCGGGAGGTCTGCTCCCCTCAAAACACAACCCGACGCGCGTCCGTGAGATGCAAAGACGCGGCGCGAATCGCTCAGCTCGCCCCGGAAACGGTACGTCATGGCCACAAATGATTGCAAGCAAAGCGCCCGGCGCTTTAAGCGCCGGGCGACGATATTCGTCCCGCCTGCGCGGGAATATGCGCAGGTATCAGCGGCCGTCGGGTGTACGAACGCCAGCCCAGCTATCGCGCACCTGATGATAGTGCACGCTCGGGTCATAAACCGTCGTGGGCAGGTTCAGCACCTGCGGCTGCAGCCGTCCGATCTGGTTCAGCACGGAGTATGACGCAACCACGCGATCATGCTGCGCGGTGACGAGCGCGACGCGCGCATTCACCAGCGCCTGCTGGGCGTTCAGCACGTCGAGCGTGGTGCGCTGTCCGGCCTTGGCTTCCTCGCGCACGCCGTTCAGCGCGATTTCCGACGCCTGCACCTGCGCTTGGGCGGAAGCAACCTGCGCCTTGCCGGCGACGAGCTGCCCCCATGCCGTGACAATGTTGGCGCGGGTCTGATCCCGGGTCTGATCGAGCACGAGACGTTGTTGCGCCGCCGTTTCCTTGGACTGGCGGATCAGCGAATATTCAGCGCCGCCCTGATAGATCGGAACGCTGAGCTGCGTGGTCACGGATGCGCCGAACGAGCGGTACTGGATCAGGCTCTGCTCCCAGGACTGCTGCACTGCCGCCTGAAGCGTGACCGTCGGCAACAGCGCGCCTTCGGCCACCTTGACCTGGAGGTAGCTGACGTCGATGCCGAACATCGCCGCGGTGACGTTCGGGTTCTGCGTCAGGCCGAGCTCAACGGCGGCCGGCAGCGTCGATGGCAAAAAGCGATCGACCGGCGAGCCCGGCGCAAGCGCTTGCGGCTCGTTGCCGATGATGCGGCGGAAGTTCGAGCGCGTCGTCGTCAGATTGGCTTCGGCGGTCAGGAGCTGCGTCCTGCCGGCGGCGAGCTGCGCTTCCGACTGCGCAACGTCGGTGCGGGTGACTTCGCCGACATTGAAGCGGTCGCGCGTCTGTTTCAGCGTCTGCTCGAGCACGCGAACGTTGCTCTTCTGCACTTCGACGATCGCCGAATCGCGCAGATAGTCCATGTAGATCGTGGCGGCGCTGAGCAAGACGGACGATTCGAGTGCCCGCAGCGCTTCGCGCGCGCCGGAAACCTGGCTTTCCGCCGCTCTGGTCCTGTTCGCGGTCTGCTGGCCGTTGAATAGCGTCTGCGTGACGGTCCCGCCGATGCTGCGCGGCGGATTTGCGCCGACAATAGGGGTTCTCACGAGCCTGGTTTCGTCACCGCCCTGAGTGCTGAGCGTATCCGTATATTGGTAGCCCGCGCTCGCGGTGACCGAAACCCTGGGACGATAGCCCGACAGCGCCTGCGGCACGTTTTCGTCGGTGACGCGCACCTGCGCGCGCTGCGCGTTGAGCTGCGGATTGTTCTGATAGGCGCGCACCAGCGCAGCCTCGATTGTGTCGGCTAAGACGGGCGTCGGGCCCATGCACACTAATAGAAGGGCCGAAGCCGCGGCCCCGGCAAATGCCTTCACCCCACGCATCCCAAGCAATCCAATCATTTTTGAACGCCCGGCCCATGACCATGATCACACACGATCATTAACCGAACGTCGCTTCACTTGAAGTGAGTCCCGGCTCACCTTATTCCGCACCTAGGCTGGACGGAACACCCCCGCAAGCAAAACCCCATCGAAACTCTTCACGTGGGGCAATCGGGCCACACTTCTGATTTCGAAGGGGATTTAGCTGGCCGCGGCGGGCTATTATTGGGCGTGGAAAGGGCTGAAAGGCTAGAAAACGAAGGCCGGAACAAGTTCCATGCCGGGCAGTACCGGGGCGACGGCATCGAACAGCGTCCGGTGACCGAAATCGCCGTGCGAACAGGTCACCATGGTGGCCCGCGCGGGCTGCGACTTCGCAAAAACGCCCACCAATCGGCCACCATTCTGCAATTGCCCGTAGAGCCGCTCCGGCACGATCTCGGTTGCGCCGTTCAGCACGATGACATCCCACGGCGCGTTGGCCGGGTCTCCATCGGCCGGCGCCGCGGTCCGAACCGTCACGTTTCCACAGCCATTGGCGGCCAGAATCGCCTGTGCCCTCGCCGCCAGCCCCGAATCGCTCTCCGTCGCGGTCACTTGGGTCGCGAATCGAGCGATGACGGCTGCGGCGTAGCCAGTAGCGCAGCCGACCACGAGGACGCGATCAGTCGCCCTGATCTCGGCTGCCTGCAGCATCTTGGCCAGCACTGCCGGCTTGATCAGGAAGCGCTTGGCCGAGCCCCCTTCGCTGACGTCGAGATCGAGATCCAGATAGGCCAGCGCCTGCTTGTTTTCGGGAACGAAGGCCTCGCGCGGCGCCGCCAGCATAGCATCGAGAATTCGGATATCGGTCACGTCGCTCGGACGCACCTGACCATCGACCATTTTCTGGCGCGCGGTCGCAAAACCGGACATAGGCGAAGACCCTGAAAGCATGCGGCGTTGCCGCCGCGGGAGCTGAAACCGGGCCATCTTTGGTACAAGCTCCGGCAAAACGCAACATGCGGGCGGCTGTTGCGAGCCACCGCCGCCTGGAAAAGCCGCTGCTGTCGCCTATTCTATCGGGACGGCTAATCGGGCGATCAGCCGCGCCACCTCATCCAGATGCCCGTCATCATGTTCTTCAACGGCTTGCGCGAGCCGAACCAGACATTCGTCGTCGCTCATGGCGGGAATGTCGCTCGGAACGATCGGAGGTGCCGCACGTGTCAGGTCGGTCACTTTGGCTGGCATCGAATCAGCTCCCGTGAAACCCGGCACCACAGAGGCTCCGGGCCGATTGAGTCGAATTGGCGGCCCGATCCAGGGCCGCCATAGATGACGCAATTACCCGGCGCCCGGTTCCGTCCGCCGTCTGCCCGGAGGACGAAAGCGGTGACAAACTGTTGTAGTGCGGGGACTTTCCGGCCCGGCGTCAAGCAAATGCGGAGCCTGTGATTTGGTCCTTTGCAAGCCCGAAAGGCTTTGTTATACGCTGCCCGCTCGCGAACCTTTGTTTCGCCTATTCCTCGGTAGCTCAGCGGTAGAGCATTCGACTGTTAATCGAATGGTCGCTGGTTCGAATCCAGCCCGGGGAGCCACCCTATGGCTCTTCTATATTTTCCGCCGGGACCGCCATCAGGGTCTGGATATCGGGTCCGGATATCGCCGGGGAACACCTCCTTCCGGGCGCGAATATGGACTATCGCGCAACCTACCGTTCCCATATTTAATTTCGCTTCCCGCGGCCTGACGTCACTCACCGAAAACAACGCAGAAGCCGCCCCTGATCGATCCGGGCGGCTTTTGTTTGCCGGTATCTCCGTCGCCCTACTTCGCCGCAATCGCGGCAATGAACAGCGCGCAAGCCGCTGTCGATGCGACCGTCCGCACGTGGTTCCACCACGTCCAGTCCGTCAAATAGCGCGCCCACAGCGAGGCGGCCTCTTGGCTTGCCGGATCCGCCGCGGCAAGCGCGTTGTTCAGGGGCACGTTAAAGACCATCGTCACCACGAACATGCCGAGCACATAGAGCACGCCGCCGGCCAGCATCGCCACCGCGCCGGGCTCGCTCCAGCGCAACAGCGCGGTCACCGCCAGCGCCGCACTCGCCGCCGTCGTTCCCAGGAAGATCGGCATGAACAGCGACTGCACGATCGTGACGTTGATCGCATTCATCGCCGCGATGCCGGAGGCTTGCCCGATCCGGCCGAGCGCCGTCATGATGAAGGTCGAAAACGCGAAATAAAGCCCGGCGAGCAGACCGCAGCCGATGGCGCAAAACCACAGCAGACTGGTGATCAACATCTGCAGCATGATCATGCCCTCCAGACACCGGTCGCGGCGTTTCGGCGGGCATACTCGGAAAAGTCCCGCGCCGGCCGCCCGAGCGCCTGCTCGACGCCGTGTGCGACAGCCGAATTGCGCCCATCGAGCACGACGGTGAACAGCTCCAACATCAGTTCGATGACGTCGTCCGGCATATGGGGCCGCATGCCGGCCGCAAAATCTTCCGCCACGATCTGCCGGTATCGGACCGGGCGGCCGACGGCACCGGCGATCTCGGCGACCGCTTCCGCGAACGTCAGCGCGCGCGGTCCCGTCACCTCGTAGACCTTGCCGGCATGGCGCCGATCCGTCAGCGCCGCGACCGCGACTTCGGCGATATCGTCGGCGTCGACGAACGGTTCGGGCACGTCGCCCGCCGGCAGCGCGACTTCGCCGGCGAGCACGCCTTCAAGCAGATGCCCCTCGGAAAAGTTCTGATTGAACCAGCTTGCGCGCACGATGGTCCAGGGAACGCCGGATTGCTGCAGCGCCGCCTCCGCCCGCTGCGCGCCCGGCTCGCCGCGCCCCGACAGCAATACGACGCGCTCGAGCCCATTTTCGCGCGCCAGCCGGCCCACTTCCGCGATCGCATCAGCGGCACCTTCGACCGCCAGGTCCGGCTGGTAGGTGACATAGGCCATCGATACGCCGGCAAACGCGGCCGGCCACGTCTCGGGCCGGGTCCAGTCGAAAGGGACAGGTGTCGAACGCGACACCGGCCGCGTCGGGGTGCCGCTCGCCTTCAGCAGCGCATCGACCCGCGCGCCGGTCTTGCCCGCGCCGCCGACGATCAGGATCGGGAGTTCTGACATGGATTACTCCTTTCAGAATACAATGCGAGAACATCTCGTATTTGCTAAACCCGATAAACTCTCGTATTGGTAACGTCAAGTCGCTTTTATGTGAGAGGACCGATGGCGAGGCAAAAAGCCGGACAGAAGGTGGCCGCAACGGCTGCGCCCGTGTTGGCGCGGCTGGTCCCGACCCAGCAGCGCAGCCGCGAGCGCTTCGAGAAAATCCTGCAATGCGCCGCAGAGCTGATGGCCGAGAAAGGCAGCGAAGCCTTCCGCATGAGCGACGTTGTCGAACGCAGCGGCGTGCCGTTCGGCTCGCTCTATCAATACTTTCCGGACAAGACCGCGATCATCGGCACACTCGCGGAACGCTACAACGCGATCGGCCGCGACTGCGTGCGGCGCGATCTCGCCGTGGTCAGGACTACCCGCGATCTGCACCCGGCCCTGTGCCGCATTACCGACAGCTACTATCGGATGTTCATGGAAGTGCCGGTCATGCGCGACATCTGGCAAGCGACGCAGGCCGACCGGGCGCTGCAAAAGCTTGACGAGGAGGACGGCGTCTATCTCGCCGGGCTGCTCGGCGACACCCTGCGGCGGATCGCACCCGATGTATCAGCAACTGCACTGGCCTCGTTTTCCCGACTGATGATGACGCTGATCGCGGCGACCGTCCGCCATGCCATCACTCAGGACACAAAGGAGGCCGTCCGCATCCTCACTTTGTTCAAGCGAATGCTGCCGAAGAATCTGGCGGCGCTGGAGATGTGAGAACGTCGGCGCGGGAATGCCGTACCGCTCTGCCCTTACCGCTCGAACACCGCAGCGCAAGCCGGGCTCAGGCTCGGCTTCTGCCGGCGCAGACATGCGGTGATCGCACGCGCGTTCGGGATCTCGCCGGCACAGAGCCGGTAGACGTCGGGCGTGCAGGCCCTGCGCTGTTCAGGCGTCCCTTGCTGGGCATTGGCCGAACCAGTGGCCATCAGCGTAAGCAGGAAACCGAGCGTCGACGCCCGACGGGAACGGCAGAGAATAGCCGCACCTCGCGCAAACCTTGCCTTCATGAGCCGCATCTCCCTGGACCATGCCCGCCTTGACAAGGCAGGCGTCGTCCGCCGAATACGCGAACTGATTTCTGCAAAAAGTGATTTTTCTCACACGCGCCGCGCGTGTGCGGACGTAGTGTTCGCGCGGGACCTCAACACTTTAGTAACCAGCTTTGCCGCGATCGCCGAATCGTTAAAGTTCGAGCAATCTGCTCAATCTGGAAACAAAATCCATTTGAGACCATCCGCCTCCGGAACCAGGAGAGCGCGATGAGCGAAGTTGAATACGATTTGCTGCTGGAAGCCGTGCAGACGGCCGTTGCGCCAGCCCCGGAGGATGATTTCGTGGTCCAGAACCAGGGCTTTTATCCGTCGCCGCGCGCCGCCAACGACAATGGAGCCTCTTGGCCGCTGGTTCCGTTCCCTGAAGGCTGGTACGCCGCCTGCTGATAGCGGCTGGCCTCCTGCGGCCTCTACACTAAGTCATTGATTATATGAATGGAGGCCACGACCAGAATTGAACTGGTGTACACGGTTTTGCAGACCGTTGCGTAACCACTCCGCCACGTGGCCCCATCGGCGAATGCCTTAGACATTTCCGTCGCTTGTCGCAAGCGCAACCGTTGCGCAAGTGAAGGTGGTTTTGTCACACGCGCCCGTTCTCGTTCCGTATCCGTTCGTGCGTTTGTTGAATTCGATAGCGTTCTCACTCGGCTCGCGGCCAAATTTGGAAAACGCGCGGAAACAGCGGGAATGATCGGCTTCCGTGCCCGATGTGAAGCCGACCAGTCATCGCGTTAATCCGCAGGTTGTCCCAGGATTTTAGAACTAGTAGGCACTGGAACCACAGACGCTCCAATTCCCCGGCATCACGCGCCGCAAGGGCCTTGCCGTAGCGTTCGACGAGATCTGGGCGCTCGATTGCGATTTCCTGAAGCCGATTGGCCAGTTCTCTGATGTCGACTGGATCGAAGTCGGCTGCTTCCAGGCAGGCAATCACTACACCCATGAAGTGGGTCATTGGCCCCATTGACCTTTAGCGGCGGTGGGTCGCCTCAGTTGGCGCTCTCTTTGAGCATGGATACGCAACGGTCTGATCAACCGTTGCAACAGTCATCGTCAAGGCGATCGGTTACGCAAGCGATGTGACTGCGTGAGCGCATGTGTCGCAAGCGCTAAGTCACGCAAGTGCCTATCCTGGCAGAATTTGGACGCCGTTGGCCGAGTACACCAGCTCGCATTTGCAGACCGTTGCGTAACCACTCCGCCACGTGGCCCCATGAGCGGCGTTTAATATAGAGTGTCAGGCACTTAGGCAACCACCCTCGTCTCGCCTGTCGCGAACTTCTGAAACTCCAATCCGTGACAGTCCTGAAGCCGACGTGCCGATCCGATCTTACGCGATCCGTCGGTCGGGTGCTCTCCGAATCCAAGCTCCTGTGTCCTAAAATTGATTTGGGGAACGTCTTAATCTGTCATACGTCTTAGGTGGGAGCGGCTCATGAGTGCACTCACTACATTAGCCATCTACATCGGACCCTTCGTCGTGCTCGGTATCGTCACGAAGATGCTAATGAAGCGAAGGGTCGTTGATCTCAGCGATGTTCAATCGGAAGCGGGGCCGAACCGCAGGCCGCGCAAGGTGTTCCTCCTCGGAGGATGGCGGACTGAAGATTAGGTCCGCCTCAGTCGGCGGACCTATCGCCGAGACGATTGTTCCGCAGACCCAGCTTGGCGGTCCTTGCGCGGATCCCCCCTACCGTTCGCTTCATTTCCAGCGCGATCGCCCTCGGGGGCTTGCCGCTGCCGATCAGCGAGCGCAGCAGCGCATCGTCTTCCGCCGTCCATTCGGCGCCGCTCAGCTGAAAGCGGTCTTCGCAGCCGGTTTCCTTGGCCGGTGCCGCAAACCGTTCCCAGCCCAGCGTCTCATGGAAAATGACGACAAAGGCGATCCAGAGAACGATAGCCCGCCCCTCGGACAAGGCGGCCGATTTGAGATGTTCTGCGCTGAACGTCGCCGGCCGCAAAGCGTCCAGCGCAGGCCAGATGTCTGAAGCGATCGAATTGACGAAATAGACGTACAGCGACACGAAGGGGCCGGAGACGACGGCACCGATGGCTGCGATCAGCCAAAGCGGCAGTTTTCCCTTGGCTCTTTTACTCACCAATTGGGTGGCGAGGCCGGTCAGACACCAGGGCACAACGGCGAGCGAGAGAACATAGAGCGTCGCGCCGGCGCCTCCCATGGTTGCCGCATGCGATCCGAGAACGACCGAAAGCAATGCCAGCACGATCGGAACGCCGCAGAAGAAAACGAGATCGATCAAAGCCTGTTTGGACAGGCGCCTATGCGCCACCAGTTCCATCGCGTTGCTCCGCTTGCATCCGACGAGTCAGTCATAGTGCGAGCGCCGGAATGGAGCAATGTGTGTCCGCAAC
This sequence comes from Bradyrhizobium murdochi, assembly GCF_000472965.1. Taxonomy (GTDB): domain Bacteria; phylum Pseudomonadota; class Alphaproteobacteria; order Rhizobiales; family Xanthobacteraceae; genus Bradyrhizobium; species Bradyrhizobium murdochi. Next base: position 800,065 of record NZ_AXAU01000001.1, read on the forward strand.
ATCCAACCTGCCATCTGGCGCGGTCGGGGCAACGTCAAACAAATAGAGTGTACGGACGCGGACGGCGTACCGCCGTCGCCGCGCCATCCAGACATCTTCGTTGGCTGGCCGCTATTCCGAATCGCGGCCTATTGCGGCCGGGCTCACGCGCCTCTGTTTGGCGTGAATGCCCGGTTACGCGATTACAACAGCATGCTGATGGCCACGACGATGAACGGCGCGGCCACCAGTAGAACCGGCCACAGCCGGAACATCAGGCGACGAGACTACTACCTGCAATTTTCTTTTTGAGCGTCTCGCAGACGGTGCGGACTTCGGACGTCATCAGGGAACAATCCTCGATCTGCAGGAAGTAGCGCTTGCCTTCCTCGCGATAGTTAGCAGCCAATTCCTTGATCTCGGAAACCATGGCGTGAACGCCGGCCACCATCGCTTCACATCGTTTGGCGGCGTCGGTTAGTTCCGCACCGAGCGCTTCAATCTCCTTCACTGCCGCATCATATTCGCGGACCACAGCTTCGGCCGAGAGTTTGCCGACCTGATTGACCCCTTCCTTGTGCTCGACATAGTCGGGCATCGGGCCTTTCGGCAACGGGTGGCCATCGCTGTGGGGTATTTCTCGGATAGCGGGCGCCCGCCGGGCATTGTAGATGAGAGTACCGATTTCCCCTTCGATTTCATCAGCGTCAAGCAATGGAGATCGAGTGAGAATTTCTGTGGTCAAAGACATCGACTTTGCTCCAAATGGTTACGCGGAGAGCGAAGAATTTATCATCGTCAATGGGAATGTCATCCTTGTCCACAAGCCGCTATGTATTCTTGCAAACATTGGAACCGCCGCGTTGGTATCATGGTCATGACGGTTTACGGGCAACGCTGCACAACTTGAGATGCAGCAATCTCTTCGACGCAGCTCTTGCTTGGGTTAGCCGCGCTTACGACGGCGGTAATCCCGCTTCTTCGGCTTCGGTGCAAGTTCCGGCATTTCCGCCTGAACCTCGCGATACCGTGCAAGCATGCGATCGAAGCTGGCGTTGAGTGCCTGCGCGATCTCGGGCCGCTTCTCAAGCCCGGCGAGCAGCAGGCCGGCGGCCTCGATGGTGGATAGGCCATCGCGGCGCGGTTCCTTGCGGAGTTTGCCGTAACGCGACGGACGCTTCGGGCCCAGAATGACCCGCTGGCACTTCAGCATCCACGCGTTGCGCCACCACAGCGCCTTGGCCTGGCTCCATGTGCCGTCCAGCAGCACGATGCCTTCGATGTCGGACAGGATGGCGCGCTGGTGCGGCTCGACCTCGCCCTTGCGGTTGATCGCCACGATCTCGGCATCGGTGTCGAGATCGTTGACCTTGGCCGAGCCGAGATAGAGCACCGCCCAGCGGGAGGGATCGTCGACCTTCCGTCCCAGCGCCTTGGAGAGGCTCGGCCAGGACAGGCCGATTTTGACGACCGCGTCCTTGAAGTGCATCGCCGTCAGCCGCGCGGTTCCGAGCGCCCTGTCCTGCTCCTGCGGATGCTGCAGGATCAGGAGCGAGATCTTGCTCTCGATCGGCGTGACGCTGCCGCAGATGCAGAGCGGCGGCGGCTTGCCGCAATGCGGACAGTCCGGAACGGCCTCCACCGCGGTTCCGGCCTCGGAATTGGATTGGTCTGACATCCGCCCGCTATACGCTTTCCGCAGGTAGTAATCCAACTATTCGGCAGGCGCGGCGATCGCCGCCGGCCGGGATCGCTGCCGCAGCCGGTCGATCAGAAGGTAGATGACCGGCGTGGTGTACAGCGTCAGGATCTGCGAAACCAAAAGTCCGCCGATGATGGTGATGCCGAGCGGCCGGCGCAGCTCGGTGCCGGGGCCGGTGGCGATGACCAGCGGAATGCCGGCGAACAACGCCGCCATCGTCGTCATCAGAATGGGGCGGAAGCGGGCGCGGCAGGCCTCGAAGATCGCGTCAGCCGACGACAGGCCGCGGTGGCGCTCGGCATCGAGCGCGAAATCCACCATCATGATGCCGTTCTTCTTGACGATGCCGATCAACAGGATGATGCCGACAAAGGCGATCACGGTGAGCGGCGTATTGGTCACCTGCAACGCCAGCAGCGCGCCGAGGCCCGCGGACGGCAGGGTCGAGATGATCGTGATCGGATGCGCCAGGCTCTCATAGAGCACGCCGAGCACGATATACATCGCCACCAATGCCCCGAGGATCAGCAGCGGCTGCCGCCCGCTGGTCTTGTTGAAGTCGCCGGCACTGCCGTCGAAACTGCCGCGGATTCCCTCCGGCATGTGCAGTTCCTCGACCGCGCGCTGGATATTGGAGGTCGCGACCTCCAGCGGCACATCGGGCAGCAGGTTGAACGAAACCGTCGTCGAGGGAAACGATTGCGAGTGGTACACCGCAAGCGGCGACAGGCCGCGCTGGTAGCGCACCACGGCCGATAGCGGCACCTGGGCGTCGTTGGCGCCTGCTACATAAATGCGCTCCAAATTGGAAGGATCGCTCTGGAATTTCGGATCGATTTCCAGCACCACCATGTACTGGTTGCGCTGGGTATAGATGATCGAAATCTGGCGCTGTGCGAAGGCGTTGTTCAGGGCGTTGTCGATGTCCTGGACGCTAACGCCGAGGCTCGAAGCGGTCTTGCGGTCGATCACCAGCGACAATTGCAGCCCGCCGGGATCGCGGTCGCTGGAGATGTCGGTGATGCCCTCCACCGTCTCCATGCGCTTGGCGACCAGCGGCGCCCATTTCTGCAGGAGCTCGAGATTCGTGCTCGACAGCGTGTACTGGTAATCGGAATCGCTTTGCCGGCCGCCGGTGCGGAGGTCCTGTGCCGCGAACATGAACAGGCGGATGCCGGCGACCCGGTAGAGATTCTTGCGCAGGCGATCGATCACCTGCGCCGTCGACATGCCGGCCCGCTCCTCCGGCGGCTTCAGGCTGATGAACATGGTGCCGCGGTTGGACCCGCCGCCGCCCGGACCGGCGGTGCCGCCGAGTGAAGAGCCAATGGCGGCGACTGCCGGATCGGCCATCACGATGTCGGCCAATTGTTGCTGCAGCCCGAGCATCGCCTGGAACGAGGTATCGGGAGATGCGCGTGTCGCGCCGATCACAAGACCGCTGTCGTCGGTCGGGAAGTAGCCCTTCGGCGTCTTGATATAGAGCACCACCGTCAGCGCAATGGTGGCAAAGAACACCAGCAGGGTCAGGAACGGGAAGCCGAGCACCGCCCGCAGCGTCCAGGTGTAGAAGGAAACGATGCGCGACAGCGTGCCCTCGACCAGCCGGTCGAACCAGGTCGCGCGATCGGAGGTCGCTTCCTTGATATAATGCGCGCAGATCATCGGCGTGATCGTGAGCGACACAACGGTCGACACCAGGATGGCAAAGGTCAGCGTCAGCGAGAATTCGCGCAATAGTCTCCCGACGATCCCGTCCATGAAAATCAGCGGCGTAAACGCCGCGATCAGCGACAGGCTGATCGACAGCACGGTAAAGCCGATCTGCTTGGCACCTTCGACCGCCGCCGGATACGGCGCCATGCCATGTTCGAGGTTGCGGTACATGTTCTCGATCATGACGATGGCGTCGTCGACCACGAAGCCGACGGAAATCGCCAGCGCCATCAGCGACAGATTGTCGATCGAGAAGCCGGCGAGCCACATCCCGGCGCAGGTGCCGGCCAGCGCCAGCGGCACGGAGACGCCTGCCGCAATGGTCGGCGTCAACCGGCGCAGGAACGCGAACACGACCACCATGACGAGAAATGCCGTCGCCAGCAGCGTGTACTGCATATCGAGCACGCTGGCGCGGATGGTGCCGGTGCGGTCGACGAGGGTCGAAATTTCCACGCCGCCGGGCAGCCACTGCTTCAGTTCCGGCAGCAGCGCCCTCACCCGATCGACAGTATCGATCACGTTGGCATCGCCCTGCTTGGTGATCTGGATCAGGACTGCCGGCTGCTTGTTGAACCAGGCGATCGAGCGGCTGTTGCGGACGGAGTCCTCGACCTCGGCGACATCGGCGAGGCGGACGAAATTGCCGGCCGAGCTCTTGATGATGATGTCGCGGAACTCGGCCGCGGTACGCATCTGCTTGTTGGTCGAGATCGTCTCGCTCTGGCGGCCGCCGTTGAAGATCCCGACCGGCCCGAGCGGATTGGCATTGATGATCGCGAGCCGCACATCGTCAGTCGCGATCCCGGCATTCGACAGCGCCACCGGGTTGAGCGCAATCCGTACCGCTGGCTGGTCGGCGCCGGTGACGTTGACTTCGCCCACCCCCGGAACCTGCGAGATGCGCTGCGCAATCACGGTATCGGCGACGTCGTACATCGCACTCGTCGTCAGCGTCTTCGACGTCAGTGCCAGCACGAACACCGGGGCAGCCGCGGGATTGGCTTTGCGAAAGCGTGGCAACGACGGCAGGTCGGTCGGCAGATCCGCCAGCGAAGCGTTGATCGCAGCCTGCACGTCGCGCGCGGCGCGGTCGATGTTGCGGCCGATCGAGAACTGCAACTGGATACTGGTGGTGCCGAGCGAACTGGTCGAGGTGATCCGGTCAAGGCCCGCAATCTGGCCGAGCCGGCGTTCCAGCGGCGCGGCAACCGTCGAGGCCATCACGGAAGGATCGGCGCCAGGACGCGTGGCGGACACCCGGATCATCGGGAAGTCGACATTGGGCACCGATGAGACCGGCAGAAAAACATAGGCGACCATACCGACCAGGAAGAGCCCGATCGCCAGCAGCGTGGTGCCCACCGGCCGGCGGATGAAGGGCTCCGAGATCGATGCCATCTACTGCATCCCCTCGGTGGCGCCGGCGACCGGCGGCCCGGTGGGCCCGGGGTCCGGCACCGCCTTCTGAATTTTCCGGTTGAGCCGGTCGAGCGCCAGGTAAATCACCGGTGTCGTATAGAGCGTCAGCAACTGGCTGAGCAGCAAGCCGCCGATGATGGAAATGCCGAGCGGAAAGCGCAATTCTGCGCCGGTGCCGCTTTCGATCGCCAGCGGCAGCGCGCCGAACAGCGCCGCCAGCGTCGTCATCATAATGGGGCGGAAGCGCAACAGGCAGGCCTGCACGATAGCCTCGGAAGGCGACATGCCCTGATGCCGTTCGGCTTCAAGCGCGAAGTCGATCATCATGATCGCGTTCTTCTTGACGATGCCCATCAACAGGATGATGCCGATCAGGCCGATCACCGACAGATCCTCCCCGAACAGCATCAGCGCCAGAATGGCGCCGACGCCGGCGGACGGCAGCGTCGAGAGAATGGTGATCGGGTGAATGTAGCTCTCATAGAGCACGCCGAGCACGATGTAGATGGTAACGATCGCCGCTAGAATGAGCCATGGCTGGCCGGCCAAGGACTTGGAGAATTCGGCCGCATCGCCCGAGTAGACGCCGACGATGCTGCCGGGCATGCCGATCCTGGTCTCGATCCGCTTGACCGCCTCGACGGCATCGCCCAGCGCCTCGCCGGGGGCGAGATTGAAACTGAGCGAGACCGCCGGAAACTGCGCGAGATGCGAGATCGCCAGCGGCGCGGTAGTGCGGGTCAGCGTCGCCACCGCCGACAGCGGCACCTGGGCGCCGGGCGCGCCGGCGATCGCGCTCGCAGCCCCCGGGAGATAGAGTTTCGACAGGATCGACGGATCGCGCTGGTACATCGGCATCGCCTCCAGCACCACGCGATACTGGTTGGCCTGGCCATAGATCGTCGAAATCTGCCGCTGCGCAAAGGCGTCGTTGAGGGTGTCGTTGACCGCCTGGAGGCTGACGCCGAGTTGGCCCGCGCGCTGGCGATCGATGTTGAGCGCGGCGCGCAAGCCGCCCTCCTGTGCTTCCGACGAGACATCGCGGAACAGCGGATCCCGGCGCATCTCGGCAATGAGCTTCTGCGACCACAGCGAGATCTGCGCGGCATCGGTGCCGGTCAGCGTATACTGGTACTGCGAGCGGCTCGACTGGGTCGAGATCTGCACGTCCTGCACCGGCTGGAAATAGATGGTCATGCCGGGAATTTTCGCTGTGCGCTGTTTCAGCCGGTCGACCACCACGGAAATATCATCGTGCCGCTCGCCACGCGGCCTAAGCGTCATCACCAGACGCCCGACATTGGTGGTCGGATTGACCGATCCGGCCCCGATCACGGAGACGACGCCGATCACGTCCGGATCGGCCTGGATCGCGGCCGCCGCCGTTGCCTGCCGGCTTTGCATCTCGGCAAAGGAAACGTCGGGACCGGCCTCGGTCACTGCGACGATCGAGGCGGTATCCTGCAGCGGCAGAAAGCCCTTCGGCGCGATCACGTACATGATTAGCGTCGCGGCGATGGTGGCGAACGTCACCACAAGGGTCGCGCGCTGGCGCTGCAGCACCCACAGCAGCGTGCGATGGTAGAAGGCGACCATGCGGTCGATGAAGCGGCTGACGGCGGCAAGCCCCGGGACCGTCATCTCTTCCCCGACATGCTTCAATAGCCGCGAACACATCATAGGCGTCAGCGTCAGCGACACGATCGCCGAGGTCACGACCGCAATCGTCAGCGTCAGCGCAAATTCGCGGAACATGCGCCCGACCAGCCCGGACATGAACAGCAGCGGGATGAAGACCGCGATCAGCGACACCGTCAGCGAAATCACGGTGAAGCCGATTTCGCTGGCGCCCTTCAGCGACGCCTCCATTACCGATTCGCCGTTCTCCATGTGGCGGACGATGTTCTCGATCATCACGATGGCGTCGTCGACCACGAAGCCGGTGCCGATCGTCAGCGCCATCAGCGACAGATTGTCGAGGCTGAAGCCGCAAAAATACATGATGCCGAAGCTCGTGATCAGCGACAGCGGCAGCGCCACGCCCGCGATCAGGGTCGCGCGCAGCGACCGCAGGAACAGCAACACCACCAGCGTGACCAGCACCACGGAAAGGATCAGCGTGAACTGGACGTCCCGCACCGAGGCGCGGATGGTGACGGTGCGGTCGGAGACGATGTTCAGATTGACGCCGGCCGGGATCGCGCGCTGCACCTTGGGTATTTCGTCGCGGATCTGCCTGACGACGTCGATCACATTGGCGCCGGGTTGGCGCTGGATGTCGATGATCACGGCCGGCGTGCCCTGATACCAGCCGCCGGTCCGGTCGTTCTCCAGCCCATCGACGATGGTGGCGACGTCGCCGATTGTGACAGGTGAGCCATTGCGATAGGCGATGATGATGGGCTTGTAGGCCTCCGCTACTGCGATCTGGTCGTTGGCGGCGATGGTGTAGGCCTGCTGCGCGCCGTCGAGCGAACCCTTTGGCCCGGAGACGTTGGCGCCCGCGATGGCGTTACGTAAATCTTCCATCGAGATGCCGTAGGCAGCGAGCCGCGCCAGATCGGCTTGCACCCGCACCGCAGGCTTGAGCCCGCCGAGGATGGCAACGCGCCCGACGCCGGAAATCTGGCTGAGCCGCTGTCCCAGGATCGTGTCGGCGATATCGCTCATGGCGCGCAGCGAAATCGTCTCCGACGTCAGCGCCAGGGTCAGGACCGGTGCATCCGCCGGGTTTACCTTGGCGTAGGTCGGCGGATACGGCAGATTCCTTGGCAGGACACCTGCCGCTGCGTTGATGGCCGCCTGCACGTCCTGGGTGGCGCCGTCGATGTCGCGGTTGAGGTCGAACTGCAGCGAGATCTGGCTGACGCCGAACGAACTGGTCGACTGCATCGAGGACAGCGAGGGAATCTGCCCGAGCTGGCGCTCCAGCGGCGCCGTGATGAGCGAGGCGACCACGTCGGGGCTGGCGCCCGGCAGTTGCGTCGTCACCTGCACGGTCGGGAAATCGACCTGCGGCAACGCCGATACAGGCAGCGCCCAGTAGCCGAGCGCGCCGCCGATCATCAGCGCGATCCCGAGTAGCGAGGTTGCGATCGGCCGGCGGATGAACGGTTCGGAGACGCTCATGGTTGCGTGCTCACTTTACGAATTCATTTCAGGCGTGCGGCGCATCGATCATGGCTGCGATTTCGCAGCGCCGCCGCGCGCTGGCTCGGCTGGTGCCGGGCCGGTTTGTCCCTTTTGATCGCCCTCGCCGCGCTCGCGCTTGCCGCGGCGCTCGCCATCGTTTGCTTGCCCCTCCTTGCCCGGACCTGCCTTGGCATCGGGGCTGCGGCTGCGCTTGCGCGGCGCGAGGTCGGCGGTCGGCGCCCTGTCGTCGGTGCCGATCAAGACATTGGCGCCGTCGGAGAGATTGGCAAAGCCGGTGGTCACCACGCGGTCGGAGATCGAAAGGCCGCTCGCGATGACGGCATCGTTTTCGTTCTGCTGCGTCACCACGACCGGCTTTGCTGTCGCGACGTTGTCGGGGCCGATCACATAGCTGAATGTCCCAACCGGACCACGTTGCACCGCCGAACTCGGCACCACGATCGCCTTCTCCAGCGTTTCGACCTTCAGCCGCACATTGACGAACTGTCCGGGCCAGAGCTGGAATTTGGCGTTGGGAAACTCCGCCTTCAGCTTCAGCGTGCCGGTGGTCGGATCGACCTGGTTGTCGATGCCTTTGAGCGTACCGGTGTCGATGACGGTCACGCCGTCATTGCCGAACACGTCCACCGTCAGCACGCCTTTGGCGGCGGCAGCGTTGACCCGCACGATCTGCTGCTGCGGCAGGCTGAACTGCACGGCGATCGGCTGCAGTTGGGTGATGATGACGAGGCCGGTGACGTCGGAGGCGCGGATGATGTTGCCCTGATCGACCTGGCGCAGGCCGGCGCGCCCAGACAACGGCGCGATGACCTTGGTATAGCCGAGCATCGCCTTGGCATTGTCGATGGCGGCTTGATCGGCCTGCACCAGCGCCTCCTGCTGGGCGACCACGGCGCGCTGCGTATCGGCCTGCTGCTTGGAGCCGGCATTTGACGCGGCGAGCTGCTGATAGCGCGCCAGATCGAGCCTCTGGTTGGCGAGCAGCGCTTCGTCCTGCGCCTTCTTCGCCACCGCCTGGTCATACTGTGCCTGGTAGATCACGGGATCGATTTCGGCCAGCACGTCGCCCTGCTTGACGTCCTGGCCTTCCACGAAGTTCACCTTGATCAGCTTGCCGTCGACCTGGGCGCGCACCGTCACCGTGTTCAGCGCGCGGACCGAGCCTACGGCATCGAGATAGACAGGCACATCCTGCGTGCGTGGCATAGCCGCCAGCACCGGCACCGGGAGATCGGGACGTGCGCCGGGCCCGCCACGGCCCGTCTGTTTCTGCTGAAAGGCGTTCCAGCCGAGATAGCCGAGCCCGCCGAGGATCAACAGCGTGATCGAAAGCGACACCATCCGCCGGCCAATGCCGCGCACGACGCGCCTGCGCGTCGTCTTCGGGTCGTCCTTCACTTCCGGCTTAAAGAGCATTGACCGGCCTTTCCATCCTGGGCTCCCAGCCGCCCCCCAGCGCCTGATAGAGGCTGACGATTGCCAGCAGCCGGGCCAGTTGAGCCTGCGACAGCGCATCCTCGGCCTGGAACAATGTTAGCTGCGTATTTAGCACAACTACGATGTCGGCAGTCCCGGCCCGCAACTGCTGCTCGGACAATTCAAACGCCCGCCGCGACGACGCCACGACCTCGCGCTGCAGCCGCAGCCTCTCGGTGGTCTGGCGGATCGACATCAGGGCGTTATCGACATCGGCAAAGGCCTGCACCACCGTCTTGCGGTAGGTCTGCAGCAGTTCATCCTGCAGCGCCTTGGTGAGTTCGAAATTGCCGAGGATCCTGCCGCCGTCGAAGATCGGTTGGGTCAGGCTGCCGACCATGCTGAAGAACGCGGCTTGCGGCTGAAACAGCGCCGTCAACGCCGAGCTTTGATAACCGCCCTGCCCCGTCAGCTGAATGCTCGGAAAGAACTGCGCGCGGGCGCTGCCGACATTGGCGGTGGCCGAGGCAAGCTGCGCTTCCTGCCGGCGGATGTCAGGGCGCTGCGTCAGCAACTCGGAAGGCAGGCCCGGCGTGACGCGTGGGGCGGCAATCCGATTGAGGGTTCCGCCGGTGACACGCACGGATTCCGGCGGGCGCGACACCAAAATTGCCAGCGCGTTGATGTTCTGGTCGAGCGTCTGCCGGAGCGGCGGCACCAGCGCACGCTGATTGGCCACCACGCTTTCCTGTTGCGCGACGTCGAGGTCGGTACCGGTACCGGCTTTGAAGCGCTCCTTGATGGCATTGAGGATGCGCTCGGCGCTCGCGATGTTTCGCTGTGCGGTACGAATCCGGTCCTGCGCGGCGAGCACCTGAAAATAGGCATTGGCTACCGTCGTCAGCGTGGTCAGCGCGATGACGTCGCGGTCAAAGCGGCTGGCAACCGCAGTCTCCTCCGCCGCCTGGGCGGCGTCGCGGTTCTTGCCCCAGAAATCCAATTCGTAGCTGGCGCTAAGCGATGCCGAATAGTTGACCACCTCTCGGCCGCCAATGGACAGGCCGCTGCTGCTCGAACGGGAGGTGCGGGAATAGCTTTCCGACCCGGTAGCGCTGAGAGTTGGCAGCAGCGCCGCGCCCGCGATTCGCGCCTGCGCATCGGCCTGCCTGAACCGCGCGGTGGCGGCCGCAATATCCAGATTGACGGTCTGCGCCTCTTCCATCAGGCCCGTTAGCTCCCGCGAACGAAATCCGCGCCACCAGTCGAGCGTCGGAGGTGCATCCGTGGCCTTCGAAAGCCGGGCCGCCTTGTAGCCTTCGGGGATGTCGAGCGCAGGGTCGGGAAGGTCCTTGGTCAGGATGCAGCCCGCGGAGCTGGCGACGAGCCCAAGCACGGCAAGCGATCGCGCCAGCCGCTTGCCGCCCGGAATGAGAACAGGCCAACCTTCGATCGCAGCAGTTGCAATTCGCTGGCTCACACCCGTTCTCCACCGGGCAAGTCCCGGCCCGGCGCAATATGCGCGCTTCTCCTGTTGGGCTGCGATACGTTCACAGGGGGTGATGCTTCCGTTGGAACCGAACGGCGATATTAGCCTTGCGACCAGCACGCGGACAGCCCCGCGCAGCCTCTCGCCGATCATGCGTTCGGGTGTGTAAAACGGGCGGCAAAGAGCTCAATTCCCCTTGTTTTATAGGGTTTGGAACAATATCGGGACGCCGCAGCACCGCCGAATTCTTACGAAGATTTCATGGGGCTTTTCCCCTGTTCTGACGCCCCGATACCGGCTCGTCGCACAGCGGAGCCCCCGGCCTGTGGCCGAATTGAAACTCCAGGAACAGCCGAATCTCGCGCATCGACCGGACACCGTTTCCACGAGACTCGGCCATCGCTTCGGCTATCGCGTGACAAGCCTGCTGATCGATCTGGACGTGGCCGACTCAAATCGCTGCTGCTCTGCATCACCTGCGGCTCTACAGTTTCCAGGAGGCATGTGGGCCGAATGCACGGCAGGCGCGGCCTTCAATACCGGCTTGGCGAGCGGAAAAATCACCGTTTATACTTCGCCGGCGTTGTCCACCCGTGCCAAGCATTGAAGCAGGGTCGATCGGCCATGCGAAGCCCGGTAAACCGCAATTCGATGGATCGCACATGCCCGAGTTGATTTCGGTCACATCGGAAACTGTAGACGCGACGTTTCCGGAATTGCCCCGCATGGCCCGGCTGGCGCTGGGCTTTGGTTCAAAGCTGCAACGCGGCACGCTCGACGTGACGCTGGCCGACGGGCGCGTGGTCCGGTTGGGCGGCAACGCGCCGGGTCCTGCCGCCGTGATGAAGATTTACGATTACGGCTTTGCCTCGCGGCTCTTGCGCGGCGGCGACATCGGCATTGCCGAAGCCTATCTGTGCGGAGAGTGGGACACGCCCGACCTCACGCAATTCCTCTATCTATTCTGCGTCAACCAAGACTGGATGCAGACCATGCTGATCGGCAACCCGCTGACGCGCACCTTCCAGGCCGTCAGACATTGGCTCAACCGCAACACAAAGCGGCAGGCTCGCCGCAACATCTATGCGCATTACGACATTGGCAACGCCTTCTATTCGGCGTGGCTCGATCCGAGCATGACCTATTCGTCGGCACTGTTCGAGGATAACACACCCGACCTGACGGCCGCGCAGCACAACAAATACCAGCGGCTCGCCGAGGCCATCGATCTGCGGCCGGGCCAGAAGCTGTTGGAGATCGGCTGCGGATGGGGCGGCTTTGCCGAATATGCTGCCAAGACGTTCGGCGCCAAGGTCGTAGGCCTCACCATCAGCAAGGAACAGCGCGATTTCGCACAGGCGCGCATTCAGAACGCGGGACTCAGCGATAGGGTCGAGATCAAGCTCAGGGATTACCGCGACGAGCGCGACCGCTATGACCGGATCGTCTCGATCGAGATGATCGAGGCGGTCGGCGAGCAATTCTGGCCGAAATATTTTTCACAGTTGCGCGACCGCCTGCTGCCTGGGGGGCTGGCCGGCATTCAGGCCATCACCATCCAGGACCGCCTGTTCCACGCCTATCGCCGCGAGGTCGATTTCATCCAGCGCTACGTCTTTCCGGGCGGCATGCTGCCGTCGCCGCAGATCCTGAAAACGCTCGGCGAACGCTTCGGCGTTCCCGTCATCAGCGAACGTATCTTTGGGCAAGATTATGCCAAGACGCTCGCGATCTGGCGAAGCAATTTCCGCGCAGCCTGGCCGAACCTGACGCCGTCGGGTTTCGACGATCGCTTTCGGCGGCTGTGGGAATATTACCTCGCCTATTGCGAGGCCGGTTTCCTGTCCGGAAATATCGACGTGCGCCAGGTGGTGTTTGCAAAATCGGGCTGATAGCCTGCCCCAACGCTGGCTTGTATGGCTGGCGGCCCTCCTTTAGGGTCGCCTAACGATTAGGCAAACAAACCGGCGATTTCAAAGTCATGGCCTTCAACAAAGACGTCATCGAAGCGATCGGCAACACGCCCCTCATCAAGCTGAAGCACGCTTCGGAAGCGACCGGCTGCACCATTCTCGGCAAAGCCGAATTCATGAATCCCGGCCAGTCGGTCAAGGACCGGGCCGGCAAATGGATGATCCTCGAAGCCGAAAAGCGCGGCGACCTCAAGCCGGGCGGGCTCGTGGTGGAATCGACCGCCGGCAATACCGGCATCGGGCTCGCCGTGGTCGCCAACGCCCGCGGTTACCGCACGCTGATCCTGATCCCGGAAACGCAGAGCCAGGAAAAGAAGGACATGCTGCGGCTGTGCGGCGCCGAGCTCGTCGAGGTGCCGCAACTCCCCTACGCCAATCCCAACAACTACCAGCATGTCGGGCGGCGGCTCGCCGACCAGCTTCGCAAGACCGAGCCGAACGGCGTTTTGTTCGCCGACCAGTGGAACAATCTCGACAATGCCAAGGCGCACTACGAATCCACCGGACCCGAGATCTGGGAGCAGACCGGCGGCAAGGTCGACGGCTTCATCTGCTCTGTCGGCACCGGCGGCACGCTCGCGGGCGTCAGCCGCTTTCTGAAGGAGAAGAACAAGGACATCGTGACCGCCTGTGCCGATCCGCACGGCTTTGCGATGTACGAGCTGTTCAAGCATGGTCAGGCCAAATCGACGCCAGGCGACTCGATCACCGAAGGCATCGGACTCGGCCGCGTCACGCCCATCATCGAGACCGCAGTTGTCGACGATGCTTTCCTGGTTTCCGACGAGGAAGCCGTAACGGTGATCTACGAACTGGTCGAGCAGGAAGGCCTCTGCCTCGGCGGCTCCACCGGTATCAACGTCGCTGGCGCGATCCGATTGGCAAAGCAGCTCGGACCCGGCAAGACCATCGTCACCATGCTGGCCGATTCCGGCGGCCGCTATCAGTCAAAGCTGTTCAATCCGGCATTCATGCGCTCCAAGAACCTGCCGGTGCCGGCATGGCTGGAGAAGCGCACCAAGATCGACGTGCCGTTCGAGAAGGTGTGAGCGGATTTCGTAGGGTGGGCAAAGGCGCTCTTGCGCCGTGCCCACCATCTATCGGACCGCGACACTGTTGGTGGGCACGCTGCGCTTTGCCCACCCTACGCGACTACAGCAGCCGCTAGTGCCGCAAGATCTGGCTCAGGAACAGCTTCGTCCGCGCGTGCTGCGGGTTGGCGAAGAATTCCTGCGGCGTGTTCGACTCGATGACCTGGCCCGCGTCCATGAAGACGACGCGGTTGGCGACTTCGCGGGCAAATCCCATTTCGTGGGTGACGACCAGCATGGTCATGCCTTCCTTGGCGAGGTCGACCATGGTGTCGAGCACTTCCTTGACCATTTCCGGGTCGAGCGCCGAAGTCGGCTCGTCGAACAGCATCACCTTCGGATTCATGGTCAGCGCGCGGGCAATGGCGACGCGCTGCTGCTGACCGCCCGACATCTGGCCGGGATATTTGTTGGCCTGATGCGGGATCTTGACCCGCTCCAGGAATTTCATCGCGGTCGCCTCGGCGTCCTTTTTCGGAATGTTGCGTACCCAGATCGGCGCCAGTGTGCAGTTCTCCAGCACGGTCAGGTGCGGAAACAGGTTGAAGCTCTGGAACACCATGCCGACCTCGCGGCGGACTTCATCCACCCGCCGCAGGTTCGGGCCGAGTTCGATGCCCTCGACCACGATCTGGCCTTCCTGGAATTCCTCCAGCGCGTTGATGCAGCGGATCAGCGTCGACTTGCCCGAGCCTGAGGGGCCGCAGATCACGATGCGCTCGCCCTTGGCGACATCGAGGTTGATGTCGCGCAGGACGTGAAAATCGCCGTACCATTTGTTGAGTGCGTTGATGCCAACGATCGAGTTTGCGGTCATGGTGATGTACTCAGTTGCGACGATGGGCGTTCAGCCGGTTCTCGACGAACAGCGAGTAACGCGACATCCCGAAGCAGAAGACGAAATAGATCAGTCCGGTAAAGGCAAAGCCGGTGAACAGCGTCGTCGGCGTCGACCAGACCGGATCGCTGAAGGAAGCCCTGAGCTGCCCCAGGAGATCGAACAGCGCGACGATCGAGACCAGCGAGGTATCCTTGAATAGCGCGATGAAGCTGTTGACGAGGCCTGGGATGACGTGGCGCAGCGCCTGTGGCATCACGATCAGCGCCGTGGTCTTGGCCCAGGACAGGCCAAGCGCGCTCGCCGCCTCCGCCTGCCCCCGCGGAATCGCCGCCAGGCCGCCGCGGATCACTTCGGCCTGGTAGGCGCCGGCGAACAGTGCAATGCCGATCAGGGCACGCATCAGCCCGTCGATGGTGAAGCCGGCCGGGACGAACAGCGGTAGCATATAGGTTGCGAAGAACAGCACCGTAATCAGCGGAACGCCGCGCCAGAACTCGATGAAGGCAATCGAGAAAATCCGGATCAGCGGAATGGTCGAGCGCCGCCCCAGCGCCAGCGCAATGCCGACGGGCATCGAGGCGACGATGCCGGTAACGGATACCACCAGCGTCACCAATAGGCCGCCCCACAATCGCGTGTCGACCTCCGGAAGTCCACCGTTATCGAGCCCCATCACCGCGATCACCAGCGCGATGGCGACAAAGACCCCAAGGCAGGTGATGAGCGGACGCCAGCCGGCGCGCAAGCCGCCGCCGAGCCAGAACAGCAGCGCCGAAACGATCACCGTGGTCGCGCCGAGATCAGCCCAGACCGGCTGGCCGGAGGCCTGGATCTGGTCGCGCAGCGAGGTCAGCGGCAGCAGCACCCAGCCGACGATCGTGCTCAGCAGCACGATCAGCTTGCCGATGACCCATAGCAGCGGGCCGATGACGGCCGTCGCCTCGCCGGAGGCCACCAGCTTCCTGCCGCCGTCGCCGATACTGTCGTTGAAGCCCGCGAGAAGCCCGGCCGTCCAGCTCACGCCGAAGCCGCCGATCCCGCCGCCGCGCAGCAGGAAGAAGCCAATGACGGGAAACGCCAGGAAGAACAGGATGGCGTTCGGACCCTTGGCCGGCAAACGCGGAATCAGCAGCGGCACCAAGAGGATCGCGGCAAGAATGAAGGTCAAATTGACCCGCCAGCGTTCCGGCTCCGGATAGAATCCGTAGATGAATTGCGAGAACTTGGCCTGAATGAAGGGCCAGCAGGCGCCGACTACATCGGTCGGATTTTTCGGGAGGCAGGCGGTGCGGTCCTTGCCGATCCAGACCGCATCGACGAACGCGAATTTCAGCGCGGGTACCAGGATGACCCACAGCAACAACACGCTGACGATCGTGATCAGGATATTGGTCGGCGAATTGAACAGCCGCGTACGCAGGAAGCCGATGAAGCCGGTGGTCTTCACGGGCGCGGCCCGCTCGGGCACGAGGTCTTGGCGGACGAAAATGGATGAAGTCGTGTCGCTCATCCGCCCATGCTCCGGCTGATCCGCCATCCATAGAAACTCATGATTGCGCTGGTGACCAGCGAGATCAGGAGATAGACGCCCATGGTGATACCGATGATTTCGATCGCCTGCCCGGTCTGGCTCAGCGTGGTTCCGGCGAACACCGAGACCAGATCGGGATAGCCAATCGCGACCGCCAGCGAGGAGTTCTTGGTCAGGTTGAGATACTGGTTGGTGAGCGGTGGCAGGATCACGCGCATCGCCTGCGGGATCACGATCAGCCGCAGCACCGAACCGCGCTGCAGCCCGAGCGAGGAGCCGGCTTCCATCTGGCCCTTATGCACGGAGAGAATGCCCGCGCGCACGATCTCGGCGATGAAGGCTGCCGTGTAGGTCGACAACGCCAGCGTCAGCGCGACGAATTCCGGTATCAGCCGCGAGCCGCCGGCGAAGTTGAAGCCCCTGAGCACGGGCACCTCAAACGTGACAGGTACGCCGAAGATCAGCACGCTGAGCAGCGGCAGGCCGATCAACATGCCGAGCGCATAGGGCCAGACCTTGATCACCGTGCCGCTCTGGAAGAGCTGACGGCGTGCGTATCGCCACAATGCGATCGCGGCGACGATCGCAACCAGCACGGCGACGACAAACGGCTCGAAGCCGGCCTGGCCGATCGGCTTCGGAATGACCAGCCCGCGGTTGCTGAGAAAGAAACTGTCGAAGACCGAGATGCTCTGCCGCGGATTGGGCAAAGCGGCGAGCACCGCGAGATACCAGAACAGGATCTGGAACAGCAGCGGCAGGTTGCGGATCAGTTCGACATAGCCGCCCGAGATTCGCGCCAGTAGCCAGTTCGGCGACAGCCGGCCGAGGGCAATCAGAAAGCCGATCAGGGTGGCGAAGAAGATGCCGATCACAGAGACCAGCAACGTGTTGAGCAGGCCAACCACAAAGACGCGCGTGTAGGGATCGGACCCCGAATAGGGGATCAGGCTCTGGCTGACGTCAAAGCCGGCATTGTTGGCAAGGAAGCCGAAGCCCGCGGTGATCCGCTGCGCCTGCAAATTGGCGCGGGCATTGGCGACGATCTCGTAGGAGATCCACGCGAGCGCGGCGACGAACAGCAGTTGGAGGACGAAGCCGCTCCAGCCAGCACGGCCGCCGAGCGCGCGCTGCAGCCTGGTAAGTAGCTGCGATGGTGGTTTTCGGGGTTCGATGGCCATCGCCGCAGCCCCTCTCGCTGGCGCTTAGCGGATCGGCGGGGCGTACTGGATACCGCCCTTGCTCCAGAGTTGGTTGAGGCCGCGGGCAATACCGAGCTTGGAGCCGGAACCGACATTGCGCTCGAAGGACTCGCCGTAATTGCCGACCGCCTTCACGATCCGCACCATCCAGTCCTTGGTCAGGCCGAGTTGCTCGCCCAGATTGCCGTCCGTGCCGACGGCGCGCTTGACCTCGGGTTTGTCGGACTTGACCATCTCGTCCACATTCTTCTGTGTCAAGCCGAGCTCTTCGGCGCCGACCATCGCATAAAGCGTCCATTTCACGATATCGAACCACTGATCGTCGCCATGGCGGACCATCGGCCCGAGCGGTTCTTTCGAGATCACCTCGGGCAGCACGACGTGCTCGGCCGGGTTGGCGACCTTCAAGCGTTCGGCATAGAGCTGGGAGACGTCGGAGGTGAAGACGTCGCAGCGGCCGGATTCATAGGCCTTGATGGTCTCGTCGGCGGTCGCGAACGCGATCACCTCGTACTTCATGTTGTTGCCCTTGAAGTAGTCGGCGAGGTTTTGCTCGGTCGTGGTGCCGGTCTGCACGCAAACCGACGCACTGTTGAGCTCCAGCGCCGAATTCACCTTCAGCGACTTCTTCACCAGGAAGCCTTGGCCGTCATAATAGGTGACGCCGGTGAAGTTGGCGCCCAGCGAAGTATCGCGCGACAGCGTCCAGGTGGTGTTGCGGGACAGCACGTCGATCTCGCCCGACTGCAGCGCGGTGAAACGGTCCTTGGCCGAGAGCGGGACGAACTTGATCTTGGTCGCGTCGTTGAAAACGGCAGCCGCGATCGCGCGGCAGATGTCGACGTCGAGCCCGGTCCAGTTACCCTTGTCGTCCGGCGTCGAGAAGCCTGGCAGGCCCTGGCTGACGCCACAGGACAGCATGCCCCGGTCCTTGACCGTCTTGAGGGTTTGCGCCGAGGCGGCCTGGGCCGAGAGGCCGGCGGCAAGGGCAAGGGTAACAACCAAAGATACGCGTTTCATGGGTTAGGCCTTTCAAAGGGACGTCCGGAGATCGTTTTAGGCAACGCCTGACGTTGTGGGGCCAACCCGCTGATCCCTCGCTGAAAAGCATCGTCCCGACCGTGCATTTAGCGTGCCAGTCCGGTCAGGCGGTGGATCTGATATCGCGGCAGGCCCCTCAACTTGCAGCGACTGTTCGTTGGCGCGCATCTCAGAACGACTGGCGTGCCGGGTCAAGGGGTTGACTGCCCTCTTCTGTCTCTTGTTATTAACGCACCCGGTCTCGACCCGCCGCTCGCCAGTGTTTTCGCGATCAAGTTGTGGCTGCGGCATAACGTCTTGGATAATGCAAACGCATGAGCTTTTCGCACGACGGTTCGTCCAACCCGCAAAGACCCGAAACCAGACTGGTCACGGCGGGCCGCGACACCAAGGGACAAAGGGGGTTTGTCAATCCGGCGGTGTACCACGGGTCGACCGTGCTCTATCCGACCGCCGAGGACCTGCACGCCCACCGTGCCGAATTCTCATACGGGCGTCACGGGAGCCCGACCACACTGGCGCTGCAGGACGTGCTGATGTCGCTGGAAGGGCCGCAATGCGCCGGTGTCGGCCTGGCGCCGTCGGGCCTTGCCGCAATCAGCACCGCCCTGCTGTCGGTCTTGAAGGCCGGCGATCATCTGCTGGTGACCGATAACGTCTACCGGCCGTCGCGCAACTTCTGCAACGGCATGCTGGCCCGTTACGGCGTCGAGGTCGGCTATTTCGACCCGCTGATCGGCGCCCGGATCGAGGAACTGTTCAAACCGAACACCAGGGCGGTGCTGGTCGAGGCGCCCGGCTCGCAATCGTTTGAAATGAGCGACATTCCCGCCATCGCTGAAGTCGCGCATGCAAGGGACGCGCTCGTCATCGACGACAACACCTGGGCGACGCCACTGTTTCACCGCTCGCTCGACCAGGGCGTCGACATCAGCATGCAGGCCGCCACCAAGTATATCGGCGGCCATTCCGACATCATGTTCGGCACGATTTCGGCGAATGCAAAAGCCTGGCCGCTGCTCACCGAGGGTATCCGCCTGCTCGGCGTCTGCGCCGGACCCGACGACGTATTCCTGGCGCTGCGCGGCACCCGCACGCTGTCGGTGCGGCTCGCGCAGCATTATCGCTCGGGCCTGGAAATGGCGCGCTGGCTCGCCGGCCGGCCAGAAGTCCTGCAGGTCTTGCATCCGGCGCTCGAAAGCCATCCCGGCCACGCGATCTGGAAGCGCGACTTCACCGGCGCATCCGGCCTGTTCAGCATCGTGCTGAAGCCGGTGCCGCAGAAGGCGGTCGATGCCCTGCTCGATGCGGTCAGGCTGTTCGGCATGGGCTATTCGTGGGGCGGCTTCGAAAGCCTCATCATCCCCTTTGACTGCGATCCCTACCGCACCGCGACCAAATGGTCTCCCGGCGGGCCGACGCTGCGGCTCCATATCGGCCTGGAGAATGTCGACGACCTCAAGGCCGATCTCGAGCGCGGTTTTGCGGCATTGAAGGCGGCCACCTAGGGCGTGAAGCCATAAGCTCGAGCGTCCAGGGCTTCAGCCGCAAGAGCGCCCGGCCGGGCCCTCGCCTGCAGGCGGGACACCGCCTCGGCCAGAGGAACGTCGGCCTGTGAGCCGTCGCGCTCGCGCAGGGTTACCCGGCCGTCCCTCATCTCGCGCCCGCCGACGATAGCCATCACCGGCACTGCCATTTCATGGGCCGCCACGATGCGCCGCGAAAGGGTATCGGCGCCGTCATAGGCAACGGCCCGGATTCCGGCATCCTCGAAAGCCGACAGCACGTCCGCGCCGTATCCGGCCTGGTCTTTCGAGATCGGCGCAACCGCGACCTGGTCTGGCGACAGCCAGAACGGAAGCACGCCGCCGTGGTGCTCGAGCAGGATCGCGATCATGCGGCCGAGCGATCCGAAGATGGCGTGGTGGATCATCAGGGGCCTCGCGCGGCTGCCGTCCGGGGCGACGTAGGACGCCTCGAGCCGCTGCGGCAGCACGCCGTCGACCTGCACGGTGCCGCACTGCCAGGATCGTCCCAGCCGGTCGCGCAGCGCGAATTCCAGCTTTGGTCCGTAGAACGCACCTTCGCCGGGGTTGATCTGAGGCACGAGGCCGCATTGCCGCGCGGCATCGCCGAGCTTCGCCTCCGACCAGTCCCAGACCGCATCGTCGCCAGCACGCACCGCCGGCCGCGTCGCCAGCGCCACCTCGTAGTCGGGAAAACCGAGCTCCCGGTAGACCTCGTCCAGCAGGGCGATGAAGCACGCGACTTCGCCCTCCACGTCCTCCTCGCGGCAGAACACATGAGCGTCGTCCTGCTCGAAGGCGCGTGTCCGCATGATGCCGTGGAGCGAACCGGACGGCTCATTGCGGTGGCAAGCGCCGAACTCGGCATAGCGGATCGGAAGCTCCCGCCACGAGCGCAGCCCCTTGTTGAAGATCTGCACGTGGCACGGGCACGACATCGGTTTCAGCGCCATCGCCAGTTCGCCGTCGTCGACCCGGAACATATGCTCGCCGAACTTGTCCCAGTGCCCGCTGCGGCCCCAGAACTCCTTTGGTAGAAGCTGCGGTGTCCGGACCTCGGCATAGCCGGCTTGGCGCATCTTGCGCCGGACATAGTCCTCCAGCACCCGGTAGACCGCGTAGCCGCGCGGATGCCAGAACACCATGCCCGGCGCATCTTCCTGAAGGTGCCAGAGTTTGAGCTTCACGCCGAGATTTCTGTGGTCGACATCGTCCATTGCTGTATTCCTTGTGACGGGAAAAAGCGCGGACGGGCACCATCAAAAACCAGAAAAGGCCCCGTCCGTCGCCGGCGGGGCCTTTTCTGCGTGAAGTACGCTTGTCTCTAGCGCGCGCAACCAGCAGGCGATCCGCCGTAAGCGGTCGCGGTCAATGCGGCTGACTGAAGCTTCTTCATGCGCTGTATATGGCGGTAAAACGCTCAGGCGTCAACGCCAGCAGCCTAGCGTTCGTCAAGCTCGCATCCATTCGCACCTGGCTGTGTGCTAATGAGTCCGAGGCCGAGGCCGGCGCTTCACGCCACCCGATTTCGCAACCCGGCCGTATCAGCCATCTCAGCCGCGAGCAACAAGGCCGCGCGGCTGGCGCCAACCGAGGCGACGCCCTGGCCGGCGATGTCATAGGCCGTGCCATGCGCCGGCGTGCAGATCGGAAACGGGAAGCCGCCGAGAATTGTCACTCCGCGATCGAAGCCCATCAGCTTCATCGCGATCTGGCCCTGGTCGTGGTACATCGTCAGCACCGCGTCGAAGGCCCCGTTCTTGGCGCGCAGGAAAACCGTATCGGCCGGAAACGGCCCTTCCGCCGCTATTCCTTCGGCCCGGCCGGCCATGACCGCGGGCTCGATCACATCGATCTCCTCGCGTCCGAAATTGCCGCCGTCACCGGCATGCGGGTTGAGACCAGCCACCGCGATACGGGGCTCGGCAAAGCCGGCCTGTCGCATGCAGGCATTGGTCAGTTTCAGCGCGCGATGAATACGTTCGACGGAGAGACGCGAGGCCACATCCTTGAGCGCGATGTGCGAGGTGACGCGGGCATTCCAGAGCCTGTCGAGCACGTTGAATTCGCTGGCTGGCGTTTTCAGGCCGGCGACCTCGGCGGAGAACGCGATCTCGTCGTCATACTCCGCGCGCGCGAGCCGCATCGCCTTCTTGTTGAACGGCGTGAAGCAGACGGCGTCGGCCTGCCCGTCACGCGCCAGCGTGAGCGCGCGACGATAATTCTCCAGCGCGAACGCGCCACCGGCCTGGCTCGCGACACCACGTTCGACGGTCGCGGGATCGAGATGGCCAAGGTCCATAAAAGCGGCGTCACTGCCGATTGTTCGCGGGTCCCCAGATGGCGCTACATTTGGCAGGTCCGTCCTGACGCCGGCCACGCGCGCGCCTTCGTCGAAAACGCGGCGGTCTCCGATCACGATCAGGCGTGCGCGGGAAAGGATTTCATCGAGGCAGGCGAGTTTTGCGGTCAACTCCGGGCTGATACCGGCGGGGTCTCCCATCGCCAGCGCGATCACCGGCTTGCCGGGGTTATGCAGCTTCATATGGTCCTCACCTTTTCATCAGCGGCTTCCTCCGGCTTTCGCAGCAGACGCACGATCTGCAGGGCGAGCGGAAGCAGCAGCAACGCCATCCCGGCCAGAACGAGGGTCGTCACCAGCCGGTTCGCAAAGAATATCCCGAGCGATCCCTTCGACATCAGCATGGCCTGCCGGAACGCGTCCTCAGCCTTGTCGCCGATCACGATCGCAAGCACCAACGGAGCCAACGGATAATGCAGCTTCTTGAAGAGATAGCCGACGACACCGAAGCCGAGCATCAAGACGACGTCGAGAAAGGAGTTCGAGACCGAATAGGCGCCCACCACGCAGATGATGACGATCAGGGGAGCGATGACGGCGAAGGGAATGCGCATCAGGGCGGCGAACACGGGAACGGTGAGCAGCACGAGCGCAACCGCAACGATGTTGCCGACATACATCGAGGCGATCAGCCCCCAGACGAAATCCTTCTGGTCGACGAACAGCATCGGTCCGGGATTCAATCCCCAGATCATCAGCCCGCCCATCATGACAGCAGCCGTAGCCGAGCCGGGAATGCCGAGCGAGAGCATCGGCAATAGCGCGCTGGTGCCGGCGGCGTGGTCGGCGGTCTCGGGCGCGACGATGCCCTCGGCCTCGCCGGTGCCGAAATGCGCGCCATTGCGCGAGAAGCGCTTGGCGATACCATAGCTCATGAAGGAAGCCGCGGTCGGACCGCCCGGCGTAATGCCCATCCAGCAGCCGATGGCGGCGCTGCGCAGCAACGCAATGCCATGCTGCGGCAGACGCCCCAGCGCCCGGAAGACTTCCTTCCAGTCCACCCTCGACGATACCGCGCGGGCCTGAAACTCCTCCTCCACCGCAATCAGCAACTCGCCGATGCCGAACAGCCCCATCACGGCTACGACGAAGCTGACGCCCTTCACCAGTTCGTCGATACCCATGGTGAGCCGCACGCTGCCCGAGACCGTATCGATTCCGATCGCGGCGATGGCAAAGCCGATCGCGAGTGCCACCACCGTCTTGATCGGCGCCGCACCGCCCATGCCGACGAAACTGGCGAAGGCGAGGAAATAGACCGCGAAATATTCGGGCGGTCCGAAGGCGAGCGCCACCTGCGCCACCCACGAAGCCAGAAACGTAATCAGGACAACGCCGACAAGGGCGCCGAACGCCGCGGAACCGAAAGCGGTGGCCAGCGCCGTCGTCGGCCTGCCGTCGCGCGCCATCGGATAGCCGTCGAAGGTGGTGGCGACCGACGAAGGTTCGCCCGGGATGTTGAACAGGATCGACGTCACCGAACCGCCGAACAACGCGCCCCAATACATGCTCGAAAGCAGGATGATCGCCGACACCGGCTGCATGCCGAAGGTCAGCGGCAGCAATAGCGACACTCCGTTTGGCGCACCAAGGCCAGGCAGAACGCCGACGAGAATGCCGAGCAGAACGCCGATCACCATCAGCGTCAGGTGCGGAACGGTGACCGCGATGGTGAAACCGTGCAGCAGCGATTGAAGATTTTCCATCGCCCGTCCCTTCAGAAACCGAACGCGGCGGCGAGCGCGCCGTGCGGCAGCGACACCTGGAACATGCGCTCGAACACGACGTAAAGCGCAAGCGGCGTGGCCGCGGCGATGACAAGTGCGCGCAGGACCGATTGCCGTTTCGGCAACGCCAGCACCGCAAAAACGTAGCCTGCCGAGGCGAGATACATTCCAACCATTGGAATGACGGCGACGAAAATCGCGGCTGGAACGAACAATCCCGCGAGGCGGCGCAACTCGGATGGCGTTATGGCTGTCCTGACCATTGCGAGGGTGCCGCGCCCAATGGCGCCCTGCCCCATGTTGTAAAGGCTGCCGAGCACGATGATGATGCCGGTCAGGAACGGAAACGTGCCGGCATCGACGCCGGCGCTCGACCAGCCGATGCCGTTGTCGATGCTGGAAACAATGACAACGACGCCAAAGAGCCCAGTCAGCGCCGCGGCGGCTATCTCGAGCGCGCGTCGTGATATCATCGGTCCGGCCCTACTTCACCAGCCAGCCCTGTTCGCCCGCGACCTGCTTTACATGTTCGAGGTCCTGCTTGATGAAGTTGTCGAGCGCAGGGCCGGTCAGGAAGGTATCAACCTGCGAGGTCTTTTCGATGTAATCCTTCCATTCCGGCGTCGCCTGCACCTTCTTCAACAGATCGACGTAGAACGCCGCCTGCTCCGGGCTGACCTTGCCGGGCAGCCACACCGTGCGCGGCTGCTCATATTGTGAAATCGCAAGCCCTTGCTCGACACAGGTCGGCACGTCGCTCCAGCCTTCTGACGTCGTGACCTTCGGCCCTTGCGGCAACCGCTTCGGGCTGAACGCGCAAAGCGGACGCTGGGTGCTGCCGCGCCATTGCCCAAGGCTCTCGGAGGGATTGTTGACGTGGGCATCGATATGGCCGCCGGCCAGTTGCACGGCAGCCTCCGCGCCGCTCTTGAAGGGGATGTAGGTGAATTTGACGCGCGCCGCCTTCTCGATCATCCGCGTCAGCACCTCGTCGGTGTCCTTGGACTGCGCGCCGCCCATCTTGAACTCGGTCGCGGCCGCCGCCTTGAGAAAGTCGCCCGCCGTCTTGTAGGGCGCGTCCTCTTTCACCCATAGCAGGAACTCGTCCTGCGCCATCGCGGCGATCGGGGTGAGATCGGTGTAGTTGAAGGCGACCTTGGAGACGAGCGGTTGCTGCCACGCGTTCGAGGTACCAAAGATCACCTTGTAGGGATCGCCGGCGGACGCCTTGCCGTAGACATAGCCTTCCGCCCCGCTGCCGCCGCCCTTGTTGACGACCACGATCGGCTGATCGGTCAGTTTGTACTTGGTGACGATGCTCTGGACGGCGCGCGCAAGATTGTCGGTGCCGCCGCCCGGTCCCGCCGTTGCGACGAACTCGATCGGCTTCTGCGGCTGCCAGGCCGCGGTGGCCGGAAGCGCGCCCGCGAGCATGAAAGCCGTCGTGGACAGCAGCAGTTTTGACGTGATCTTCATGGTTTCCTCCCCGTAGGCATTTTTTGTTGTCGTTCGTATTCTCGTTTTCTCGTCAGGCGACCTGCTCCTTGCGGCCGGCCGAGGCGGCAACGATCGCACCCTCCCGCTCGAACGTGTCGATCTGCGCCTGATCAAAACCATGTTCGCGCAGCACCTCGCGCGTATGCTCGCCATAAACAGGCGCGCCCGAACGCACCTTGCCTGGGGTCGCCGAGAATTTGACCGGCAGCCCGATCGTCTTCACCGGCCCGAGCGTCGAATGTTCGACCTCAACCACCATCTCGCGCGCGAGCGTCTGCGGATCGCTGAGCGCTTCCAGCATGTCGTGCACGGGGCCGCAGGGCACGCCCTTCTCGTCAAGTGCCGCCAGCCAATGCGCCCGCGTCTGTTTGCGGAAACGCCCGCTCAATTCGGCTTCGAGCTCCTTCAGATTCGCCATGCGGTCGGAGCCGTTGACGAAGCGCGGGTCGGAAGCCAGTTCCAGCGCGCCAAGCGCTTCCAGCATCAATAGCCAGTGCTTCTTGTTGGCGCCGCCTACCACGAGCCAGCCATCGGATGCCTCGAACGCCTGATACGGTGCGTTGAGCGGATGGGCCGAGCCCATGGCGCGCGGCGCCATGTTGCTGGCGAGCGCAATGGTCGACTGCCAATAGGTCTGCACCAGCGCCGCCTCGTAGAGCGAGGTCTCCACCCATTGCCCTTCACCGGTCTTGAGCCGGTGCGAATAGGCGGCCAGGATCCCCATGCTGGCGAGGAGTCCGGCCGTGATATCGGACAGCGGCGGGCCGCATTTGACCGGCGGACCATCCGGCCGTTCGCCCGTGAAACTCATGATTCCGCTCATCGCCTGGGCGACCAGATCGAAACCCCGGCGATGCTTGTACGGGCCGGTTCGGCCGAAACCGGAGAGCGAGCAATAGATCAGCGCTGGAAAATCCCGATGCAGCTCCTCATAGCCGAAGCCTAACCGTTCCATCGCGCCCGGCGCGAAATTCTCGACCAGCACGTCGGCATCAGCGATCAGCCGCCGCAGCACTTCCTTGCCGCCTGCGGTCTTCAGGTCGAGCACGATGCCCCGCTTGTTGCGGTTCATCATCAGAAAAGAGGCCGCCTCGTCGCCGATCTTCGGTGGCACCGAGTGCCGCGTGTCGTCGCCATTTGGCCATTTCTCGACCTTGATGACATCGGCGCCCATGTCGGCGAGCATCAGCGTGCAGGTCGGTCCCGCCATCACATGGGTGAGATCGATGACCTTGAGGCCGGCAAGCGGCCCCGAACGCGGCGTCGTGTCGTTGTGAAGGGACATGCGGGCTCCTATTGGCCGCGCCATTGCGGCGCGCGCTTGGTGAGAAACGCGTCGAGCCCTTCACGGAAATCCTGGCTGGTGTAGCACATCAGGATGAGGTCCTCGCCCTCCTCGCGCGTCAGCCGTTTCTGCAGCCGGGCGACTGCCTGCTTGGTCGCGCTCAGCGTCAGCGGCGCGTTGCCGGCAACAAGCCGTGCGATCTCGTCGGCGCGCCTGTCGAGCGCGGCCAGATCATCGACGACCTCGTTGAGCAGGCCCACCGAGGCCGCCTCCTCGGCTTCCACAAGCCGTGCGGTGAAGATCAGATCCTTGACGCGCGCCGGGCCGATCAACGCGGCGATGCGGCTGACATTCGACATCGACAGGCAGTTGCCGAGCGTGCGCGCGATCGGAAACCCGATCCGCGTGCTCCGGGTGCCGATGCGTAGGTCACAGCAGGCCGCGATTCCCGCGCCGCCGCCGGTGCAGCCGCCATTAATGGCGGCAATGGTCGGCACCCGACATGTTTCGAGAATGCCGAGCACTCGGTCTATGCGGTTCTCGTAGTCGAGTCCGTCCTGCGGCACCTTGAAGGCCCGGAACTGGTTGATGTCGGTGCCCGCGGCAAACGCCTTGTCGCCGGCTCCCCGCAGCAGCAGCACCTTGATCGCATGGTCGCGGTTGGCGCGCTCGCAGATCTCGGCCAGCCGCTCGTACATCGCGAAGGTGAAGGCGTTGCGCGCCTGCGGTCTGTTGAAGGTTATCCGGCCGATACCGTCATCGAGAGCAAACAGGAGGTCATCCTCCCCTGCAGTCGCGTCCTGATCCATGCTGCCGGCCCTTTCTTAATCGACCTTAACCAATTCTGAATGCAAAAATACGGTTTATCAAGCTGGAACTAGAAAAATCCCGGTGATATAACCATTTTTGCATTCAAATTGGATCTTTACGGGATGCTTCATGAGGAAGTCGTAGGCCGCGTCCGCGCCATGTTGCTCGATGGCGAGATCCCGCCGGGCGCACGGATTCCCGAGCGCGACCTCTGTGAAAAGCTGCAGATCTCGCGCACGCCGCTGCGCGAAGCCCTCAAGGTGCTCGCCGCCGAGGGCCTGGTTCAATTGCTGCCGAACCGCGGCTCGCGCGCGGCCAGGCTGACTGACAAGGACATGCGCGACCTGTTCGAGGTGTGCCAGGGGCTCGAAGCGCTGGCCGGGGAGCTCGCCTGCGAGCGCATCACGGATGCCGAGGTCGCCGAGGTCGCCGCCGTCCACGCCGCGATGGTTCGGCACTACGGCGATCGCGACCTTCTCCAATACTACCGCTGCAACCGCACCATCCACGAGGCGATCATCGCCGCGGCCGGCAACCCGGTGCTATCGGGCCTATATGAATCCGTCACGGCCCGCATTCGGCGTGCGCGCTACGTCACGCCGATGACACCGCGGCGCTGGGCGCTGGCGGTGCAGGAGCACGAAGCGATCCTCAATGCACTCCAGCGCCGCGACGGCGTGGGGCTGTCGCATATCCTGCGCGCGCATCTGCGGCACAAGCGCGAGGAAGTCTTGCAGGCCGGCTTCGCGGAGACCGAACCGCAAAATGAGGCTCGCGCGTCATAGCAGCGTCTTGCCTGACGCTAATTCTCATCCGAAGCGCCCGTCCATCTCTACCCGCATCGGCCCGTTGCTGCGCCCACGCCGACACGACTCCGGGTTTTTGCGGAGCGGTTTTTCAAAACGATAACCACCCGTTCACCATGACGGCGAATCCCGCCGTGCGATCGACCAAATAATTCAACCCTCAAGTTCCCTTATACCTTTGATGCCTAGTCATACCTCCGGGGATGGCTGCCATTGCCGTGCAGTTGGGGCCTCCCTGCGTAAGAGTAGTAAAGCGTATGAACATCGCACGTGTCGTCGTTCTGACCATCGCATTGAGTGCCGGCGGCGTTGCCGCCTATCTCGCCCGTGGCACCGAAGAACAACCCCGCCCGGCGACCGAACCGGTCGCTCAGTTGCCGACGGTGGAAATCCTGGTCACGAAGTCCGACATCGGGCTCGGCCAGCCGGTCAAGGCCGAGGATCTGCAATGGCAGGCCTGGCCGGCCGCGACCGCCGGCAGCAATCTGATCAACCGCGCCAGCAAGGCCGAAGCTATCAACGAAATCGCCGGCTCGATCGCGCGCAGCCCGTTTTTCGCTGGCGAGCCGATCCGCGAACAGAAACTGGTCAAGGCCAATGGCTCCGGCTTCATGGCAGCCATCCTGCCGACCGGCTCGCGGGCGCTCTCAACCGAGATCTCGCCGGAAACCGGCGCCGGCGGGTTCATTCTGCCCAACGACCGTGTCGACGTCATCCTCTCCAAGCGTGAAAAGAATCCAGACGGCAAGGGACCCGACGTCGTCCTATCGGAAATCATTCTCTCCAACATCCGCGTGCTGGCGATCGATCAGGCGCCGAAGGAAAAAGAGGGCAGCAACTCCCTCGTCGGCCGCACCGCCACACTCGAACTGAAGCCCGAGCAGGCCGAGACGCTGGCGCGCGCGCGCCAGACCGGCACGCTGTCGCTCGCGTTGCGCAGCATCACCGATGCGGCGGCCGAAGGCCGCTCCGAGGAACCGGCTCAAAAACGAAGCGAGAGCGTCAACGTGGTTCGCTACGGGGTCGCCAATCAAACGACGGCACAGAAGTGACCGAAAGGACGCCTGAAATGACGTTTGGGGAAAATCAGTCAGCGATGCGAACCGTGGCGGTGCGCACCCTGTTATTGTCGGCCGTCGCCGCGCTGACGCTCGGGCCGCTGCTGCCCGTGGTCGCAGCCGAGTCCGAGAAGGATCCGGTGACGACGTCTGCCATCGGCCCGGTCAAGATGCGCTTCCTATCGCTGGGCATCGGCAAGTCGGTTGTCGTCGACCTGCCGCGCGATGTGAAGGATGTGCTGGTCGCGGACCCAAAGATCGCCAACGCCGTCATTCGCTCCCCGCAACGCGCCTATATCATCGGCGGCGCCGTCGGCCAGACCAACGTGGTGTTTTTCGACGGCGACGGCCAGCAGATCGCCTCCTACGACATCGCAGTCAAGCGTGATCTCAACGGTGTGCGCGCCGCGCTGCGGCAGTCGTTGCCGGGGATTCAGATCGAGGGCGTCGGCGACAGCGTGTTGCTCACCGGCTCGGTTTCGAGCCCGGTCGAAGCCCAGCAGGCCGGCGAGATCGCCGCGCGGCTGGTTGGCGGATCCGAGAAGGTCGTCAACTCGATCGTCGTTCGCGGCCGCGACCAGGTGATGTTGAAGGTCACTGTTGCGGAAGTCCGGCGGGACATCATCAAGCAATTGGGTATCGATCTCAGTGCCAACATGAATTACGGCACCGCGGCGGTCGTTTTCAGAAATAACAATCCATTCACCGCCAACAGCGCACCGCTCGTTCCCGACAACGGCTTGCTCGGGGCGGCTTTGAACAAAGCTGGTGTGCCAACGGTCACCGCAACCCTGCGCGCGATGGAGAGCGCAGGTGTGGTGCGGACGCTGGCGGAGCCAAATCTGACGACGATCTCCGGCGAGTCCGCGACATTTATTTCAGGCGGCGAATTTCCCATTCCGACCGGCGTGAGCTGCCAAACATCAACGACTGGTGTCATTTCGGGATGCGTCCAGACCGTCAGTTTCAAGAAATTCGGCATCTCGCTCAACTTCACGCCGGTGGTGCTCACGGAGGGGCGGATCAGCCTGAGGGTGATGACCGAAGTGTCGGAAGTCTCGACCGAAAACGCTTTGCAGGGCGGTGCCGGCGGAACAACGATTCCCTCGATCAAGACGCGTCGCGCGGAAACCACGCTGGAAATTCCGTCCGGAGGCTCGATCGCGATGGCGGGACTGATCCAGGAACAAACCAAGCAGGCCATCAACGGATTGCCCGGCGTGGACCAGATACCGATTTTTGGACAGCTTTTCAGGAGCCAGGACTACGTCAACCACCAGACCGAGCTGATGGTCATCGTGACGCCCTACGTCGTGCGCGCGGTCGCGCAAAAGGAACTGTCGCGGCCCGACGACGGGTTTGCGCCGGCATCCGACTCCCAATCCGCGCTGCTCGGGCGCATCAACCGGATCTATGGCGTCGCCGCCCGCGACGAGCCGGCCGCGGCCTATCCGGCCAATTTCGGCTTCATTATTGACTGACGAAGCGACGGGGGACAGGACGATGACGGGCAGACATCATCTCGATCGCTATCGCACGCTGCGCCTTGTCGGCGCCCTTGCCTGCCTCTCGGCGGTGCTCGGCGCTTGCACCTCGACCGGCGAGGAAGTGACCGCAAGCGTTCCATACGACTACCGCCACCGTCATCCGATTGCGGTGACCGAAGCCAACCGCTCAATCGTCGTGTTCGTCGGCCATGCCCGCGGCGGCCTCTCAGGGTCGCAGCGTGCCGACGTCTTGGGCCTGGCGCAAACCTGGGTGCGCGAAGGCACCGGCGCGATCATAGCCGATGTCCCGGTCGATACGCCGAACGCGCGCGCGGC
Source organism: Bradyrhizobium murdochi (assembly GCF_000472965.1). Classification (GTDB taxonomy): domain Bacteria; phylum Pseudomonadota; class Alphaproteobacteria; order Rhizobiales; family Xanthobacteraceae; genus Bradyrhizobium; species Bradyrhizobium murdochi. The sequence goes on from NZ_AXAU01000001.1 coordinate 831,512, forward strand.
TGCGGCGTCGTTTCGGGAAATCCAGTCGGTGCTGATGGCGGGTGGCGTGCCCTCACGCGCCATCACGATGCGTCACTACCGGCCGGACGATCCACGCACGCTGCCGACGATCCGGCTCAGCTATCCGAAGATTTCCGCTGTCGCCGGCCCTTGCGGTCTGTGGCCGCAGGACCTCGGACCGAATATCGACAACGTCGCCTACAACGAAAACCGCCAATACCATAATTTTGGCTGCGCCACCCAGCGCAACCTGGCGGCGATGATCGACAATCCGGCGGATCTCGAGCAGCCGCGTCCAGAGTCCGCCGCCTACACGTCGCGGCGCAGTATCGCCTTTGACAAATATCGCAAGGGCGTTGCGACCGAGACCACCTACCCCGAAGCCGACAAGGCCAAACTCAGCGATACAGGCAAATGATCAGCCGCGTCTTTCAAAACTCCGACGATCAACTGGACGACACGCCGACGCAGCCCGAGGAATACATCTCGCCGGCACCGCGCGTATCGGTACAGGCCTTTTGCGCCAGTGTGGCGATCGCAACCGCGGTTCGCGCGGCGAGCGAAGACCGCCGTCTCGGCAAGGCCCATCTTTCGGTTCACATGGGCGGCATTGCCGCCGCCATCGAGGCCTACCACACGGCGCCAACGCCGAACGTGATCTTGCTGGAGACCGAACCCGGCAGCGATATCCTCGAAGGGCTCGATGAACTCGCGACCGTCTGCGACGCGGGAACGCGCGTCGTCGTGATCGGCAGCGCCAACGATGTCACGCCCTATCGCGAACTGGTGCGGCGCGGCGTCAGCGACTACGTTACCGGACCGATCGAACCCATCGACGTCGTGCGCGCAATATGCGGCCTGTACGCGGCCTCCGAGGCGGTGGCCGTCGGCCGCATCGTCGCCGTCGTCGGCGCCAAGGGCGGTGTCGGTGCATCCACCGTCGCGCATAACGTGGCCTGGATGATTGCGCGCGATCTCGCGCTCGATTCCGTCGTGATCGATCTCGATCTTGCCTTCGGCACCGCCGGCCTCGATTACAATCAGGATCCGGTCCAGGGCATTGCCAATGCCGTCTTTCAGCAGGAACGGCCGGACTCCGCCTTCATGGAGCGTCTGCTGGCGAAATGCACCGATCGCCTCAACCTGTTGGCGGCGCCCGCAACCTTGGACCAGGTCTACGATTTCGGCGCCGACGCATTCGATGCGATCTTCGATACGATGCGCATGACGACCCCCTGCATCGTGCTCGACGTTCCCCACCAATGGTCGGCATGGACCAAGCGCACGCTGGTCGGCGCAGACGACATTCTGATCGTCGCTGAGCCTGACCTCGCCAATATGCGCAACACCAAGAACATGCTGAACGTGCTGAAGGCGGCGCGGCCCAACGACCGCCCGCCGCTCTATTGCCTGAACCAGGTTGGCATGCACAAGCGTCCGGAGATCTCCACGCGCGAATTCGCCAAGGCAATCGAGAGCCAGCCGATCGCGGCCATTCCGTTCGATTCGAAGATGTTCGGCACCGCCGCCAACAACGGCCAGATGATCGCGCAGATTGCCGCCAAGCATCGCACCACCCAGATGTTCCTGCAGATCGCGCAGCGCATGACGGGCCATGCCGTGACCAAGCGGTCGCGGACTTCGTTCCTGGCACCGATCATCAAGAAGCTGCAGGGCGCGACGGCCCGCAGGGCCGCGAGCAAAGGATAACGGCGCAGCGGCGTTGGACGGCGACGCTGATCGCGTTTTCGGGCGAAAGCCTGCCCCGGACTTAATCGGGATAGCGCTTCGTGTGAAGAAAACGCGTCAAAACAAAAACTAAAGCTCTATACCGCCGTATCATGGTCGGCGCTCAATGCATTCATGAAGTTTGCTCTAGCCGGAGCCAACCTCTCGTGCTCTTAATTCGGGAGTGGCTTTATCTTTGGCCGCGCGGTCGCCTACTTCGTAGTGCGCTCACCCCGTGGAGTGGCAGCCATGGTGCAGAACCTCGTAACCGGATTTGTCGTAGTGGCTTTGATTATCATGGGCGTGATTGCTTACGCCCAGAAACATGAAGGGTGCTTGCACGGACGCTCGCTCCAAACCTTCAAGCCCTGCGGATCAATCAGCGCTAATATATAGCGGCTGCCCGCAATGCCGCGGCTAACATCGCGAGACAGTGGCTCTGCCGTATAGGTGCTGCGCTAATTTTCAGCCGGCGTAGCTCCTAATGGGAGAGCGGGTGCTTTGTACGCATCAGGTTGCTGGTTCAAGTCCAGCAGTCGGCTCCATCGGGAGACCGGGGTACTCCGGTCGGTCAGCGTGGGGCCCGGCTCATCACAGAAAGGCATCCGAGCGGCACTGCAATCAAACCATCAGTGTTCCGACTGTAGGTTTTGGCGCGGCTCTATCACGTGTTGATGGATATGTCCGCGAGTGGCCCAAATGTGAACCGGCCGGTGCGTTGGGCGACGTATAGCGCGGTGTAGCGTTAGTGGGCTGGGCCTTGATTTGGTTGTGAGTTCCAGGCTCGCTTTTGATGCGATTCACGACGGGGAGTGGTAGGTCACCGATTGGTAGGCTCAATTTTTTCGATGACACGTGCGTTTCATATCGTTGTTTATCGGGGATGCGCAGGAGATGTACGTTCTTGCTCTGGTCACCCAAAAAGGCGGAAGCGGCAAGAGCACGCTGGCCGTCGGACTTGCAGTCGCGGCAATGGAGAACGGGGAGCGCGTCGCATTTGTCGAGGCTGATCCACAAGGCACGATTTCAAAATGGAAGGAGCGGCGCGGCAATCCCTTTCCGCGGGTCGTTCGGGTCGCCGATCCTGCCGAGATAGAAGGGGCGCTGGTCCGCCTCGAAGCTGAGGGCATCTGGCTTGCGATCATCGATACTGCCGCCACGAACAATGCGCTGGCCACGCACGCCATCACGAAGGCCGATCTTTGCCTGATCCCGACGCGTCCGAGTCCCGCGGACATCGAAGCTGCAATACCGACGCTGATTGCTATTCGTAGGTTCAAGCGCCGATTTGCGTTCGTCCTCAATCAGACGCCACCGCGGGGCTGTCGTTTGAGCGAAGCTGCAACTTCCCTCAATTCGCTCGGCGTACTAGCGCTTCCCTACGTCGGACAGCGCAACGACCACCAGGACGCGCTGGGGACGGGATTGGGTGTGACCGAGTTTGCACAAGAGGGAAAAGCCTCGGAGGAAGTTCGTGAGCTGTGGCGCTGGGTCTTGAAAAAGCTTGTCGAGGGGTCGTTAGATCATGAGCCACACGCAAAAAAGGCGGCGTGCTAGCCATACCCGCTTTGCGCGACGCTCGCTGGTGGAGCTTACCGCGGCGGCGAGCCGAGTCGTTGACGATGGCCTGTTTGTGTTGTCCAGCGGGATTGCTGCTTCCAATCCGCGATCGGAGCACACGGGCGAGAAGACGTCTGATCAAGCAATCCTTGCAAGGCAAGCGATGGCTCCGAGTCCCGTTGCGGTGCTTGAATCTCGGAATGCGGCGGCGCCGCGCAAGGATGAACTCCTAGATTCCGACACTACCACCGAGATGATGGTGAAGATTGCCAAGGACTATCAAAACAGAGCTTTTGAGGACATCAAAACCAGTCTGAATGCTGCGTTGGGCCATGCAAAGGACCTCGTAGAGACACGGGTGGGAGGCGAAGCGGCGTCGAAAGGCATCGGCGGTTCCAATCTTGAAAGCAATTTTTTGACCGTTCTCAAAGAAGCCGCAACGGAGTTCCGCGCTGATGTGGTCGAATTGAGTGTGCAGAAGGAACCAGCCGACGGCGCAGGGCAGCCGCAACCGCGATACATGCGGCGGCTCACCGACGAGGCGGTCAGATTGCTGGACGATCTTCGGAGCGGCAAGCTGGAGAATCAGGCGAACTTCATCTTGAGCGAATGCTTCAGAGAAGCCGCCAGCGCCTTCTCTATGATCAATCAGCAGCTCAAGCGCGAGGGCTATGCCGCGAGCATTGATCCATCAATCTTCATCTGGCTTGCCAATATCACCGAACCGGAGACGCGCGACACCGGGACCATGCGGCTTGAGATCGTACCCAACCACCGAGGTCGTCCGAGCACGTACACGCGCCAAGTCGCTCAGTTCATCTGGCACCTTGTCGAGGGGCAGGGCTGCCGGCGACAGGCCGCATATCAGGCGGCGCTCACGAAGTTCACCGTAAGCGCGAGTTTCGCCGAGAAGGCCTATGCCTTTTGGGAGCCGATCTTCAAACGGGCGGGACCACACGTGAAGATGCTGACCCGCATTTCAGATCCAGAAATGTAAAGCTAAGCAGCGCGGGCATTTGGCGTCCGATTTGACTGAGGCCGAGGCCCCGCCGAGGACCGCCCGGCAACTTCGTCCGAGCTTTGGACGAAGAGGACGCTGACGTTAGGGCCGTTCCTGCATGGCCCACGATTGCGCTGATAAGGGGCCGGAGCGAAGCCGGCTGATCTGCCGGTCCAGACGCCGACCAAGTACGAGCTGATGGTCAATCTGAAAACCGCCAGGGCGCCCTAATGAGAACCGATAGAGCTTTATTCGGAACGCCGGGCCGCGGCGATCGGCATCTTGTCGGCCTCGGCCCGCGCGTTCTCCTTGTCCTTTCGCACCAGCATCCGCTTCAATTGCGCGACGTGGGCGGCCGCCTCGGCGGGCGGCAGGTCGGCCTTCACGATCTTTTCTGCCTCGGCAAAACGACCCTGCAGGCCAACCGCCAGTGCAAGATTGGCGCGCACGCGCGGATCGGTCCCCGCCAGATTGTGGGCGCGGCGCAGCGTCTCCTCGGCCCTGGCTAGATCCTTCGAAAGCACGTAGGACAGTCCGAGATTGGACAGCACCGACGGATGGTCGGGCACGATTTTCAGCGCGCTCGCATAGTATTGCCGCGCCTCCTCGTATCGGCCGAGTTGATCGAGTGTTGCTCCCTGCGCCGACAACAGCCGCCAATCGGGATCGTCGGGGCTGTGGGCGCGGCCGAGCACGTCGAAAGCCTGCTGGAAATTGCCGTTGTCCGCCAACGCGCGGCCGTAGGCTGCGAGCAACAGCTTATTGCCCGGGTGGGCGATGGAGGCCTGTTCGAGCACCGCAACCGCCTGCGACCGCTGCCCTGTCGCGCGAAGCGCCTTACCGTATTTCAGCGCCGCGTCGGCATCCTTCGGATTGGCGCGATAGCGTTCCTGGTAAAGTTGGATATCGCGGCGCGGATCGGTGGCGTGGTCAGTGTAGGCCTTCTCGCCGATCGAACCGGTAATGTCTGACAGTCCCGAGGTCTGGCAGCCGCCAAGCCCCAACGCCAGGATCAGGGTCGACGTGCACGCAAGGAGCCGCGTGACGCGGGGCGGATGGGACAATTTCTGGAGCATGTAGCGGGACTCACGGCGGCGACTGTCCCAGAAGTGTTCACAGCTTAACCCTAAGTTCCGGTTAAGCTGGCCCGCTTTTGCGGTAATTGGCGACCTTGGCGGGCGGCTCCCGCCAGGCATGCGCTTGCCGGCCCGCTCTCGGGCCGACCGCACCGGCGGGGCGATGGCCTAGTCGAGGAATTGCGCGCCGAGTTCGCAACCGATCCGCCAGGCCAGCTTGCACTGACGCGGCCTTCCCTCCGAAAAGATCACCGTGAATTCGGGAGGAATTTCGGGATATTCGGCGATGATCTTCACGCCGCCATCCGACATGTCCGTAATCATGCAGTCGCGCGGCAATCCGCCGGTCGCAAACTGTATTTTCGCAAAATTTCTGCACGCACGTCGTTCGCTTCTGCGGCGATTCGCTAACATGTCTACCCTGGCCTTGCTGGAGTGATTCACCCGAAGGTGCCCTCAGCTTTACCGAAGAATTGTTGGAATTGACCTAGCGCAACGGCTCGCAATGTAACTGATCCGTTCGAATTCCGTTTACCGAATCCGGAACCTTCGAGCACCTGCAAGCCACGCTGCAATTTTCAGCAAATTAGAGGATGATCGCGACGCGGCGTCGAGCCGCTGACGGTCAGCGATCGAGCGTCTTCGAGGCGGTGGCACGGTTCTTCACGATCAGCATGATGTTTCTGATGTAGATGATCGTGGCCATGGACTGGCCGATGATGATCACGGGCTCGCGCTTGGCGATGCCGTAGATCAGCGTCATCATGCCGCCTCCCATCGAGAAGAGCCAGAACGCCATCGGCACCACGCTCTGTCCGGCCCGTTCGCTCGATATCCACTGCACCAGGAATCGCGCGGTGAACAGCAATTGCGCGATCAGCCCGAACGCCAGCCAGAAATCGAACTTGGCGACGAACACGTCGTAGAGATAGTCGCCGAGCGCCTGGCCAAATTGAATCAGCATCAGCGAACCTCGATGGCAACGGGCGTCGACTTCTTGCGCCGGATCAGCCACCACACGCCGGCGAGATCCATGATCCCGATCCATAACCGGTCAAAGAAGCCGTAATTGGACACGCCGGATTGGCGCGGGCGGTCGATCACGTCGACGTAAGCGATGTCGAAACCTTCGCGGCGCACCAGCGCCGGCAGGAACCGATGCAGCCCGTCGAAATAGGGCATCGACAGGAACACTTCGCGCGGGAACGCCTTCAGCCCGCAACCGGTGTCGCGGGTACCATCGCGCAGGATCGCGCTGCGCACGCCGTTGGCGATCCGCGACTGCAGTTTCTTGAAGCCGGTGTCCTTGCGCCCGACGCGTTGGCCTGCCGCAAGACCGACGCGGCCGTCGCCTTTTTCAACTGCCGCGATCAGGTCCGGCAGGAACGCCGGATTGTTTTGCCCGTCGCCGTCGAGCGTCGCCACGATGGCGCCGCGCGCGGCCCGCACGCCGCTGCGCACCGCTGCCGATTGCCCGGTCGAGGCGGCGTGCTTCAGGTGCCGAAGCTGCGGATATTGTTTCATCATCGCCGCCAGCCGCTCGGCGGTCGCATCCGTCGAACCATCGTTGACATAGATGATCTCGTAGGCCCAGCGGCTGCCGAGCGCGCTGACCATTTCCGCAATCAGCGGCGCGACGTTGTCCGCCTCGTTGCGTACCGGTACGACGATTGAAACGGCGACCGCATCTCTGTCGGCAGGTATCAAATCGGCACTCGTCTGGTTGGTTTGGAAGGACCCGGAACCGGGCGTATCGGGCCGTCTGGCGGCGTCCGCTTTTATGGGGCGAAAGCGCCCCGGGCAACCCTTTTGAGGCGCCCGGACGAGGGCCCCGCAAGGGACACGATGCTGCCGTCGCGCTGGATCGCAAATCCGAGCCGGCGGGCCGCAAACCAGTATCGTACGAACATCGCTCCGACGATGCCGACCAGGGCCCCGGCAACCACGTCACTCGGATGGTGGGCGACCAGCACCAGACGGGTCGCCGCGATGATGAGGGCATAGACGGCCATCGCAAAGCGAGCCTTCGGCCAGATGACCGACACGGCGAACGCGAGCGCAAAGGCGGTCGTGGCGTGGCCGGAAGGAAAGCTGAAATAAGCGGGGTTGCCTGCGAAGTGCGAGAAGTGGAAAGCATTGGCCTCGCCGCCGACAAATGGCCGACCGCGACCGATGCTGTATTTCAGCACCTCGGTGACCAGACTGGACAGGGCGACGGCGCAAAAGATGAACTGCAGCCGTGTTCCGAGACCGAGCAGCAATGAGCGGCGGATGCCATGGAGGGCCGGTGCGGCGATCGCGACCGCGATCAGCAATCCTCCCAGCCCCGCCAACACATATTCGTCCTTGCCGAAATCGGTGAGAATGCGGACCCACCACAGCGAGGGCGTGCCGCGCTTTGGCATCTGGGCGATTTCCCATGCGTCGATCGCATACATCAACACCACGATCGCCGCGCCCAGACCTGCCGAGATCCACAAGGCGTGACGCGCCGCTCGCCGTGCGGCCTCGGCCCGCCGAGAATGCGACGGCGACCGCACGAGTTGCGCCAATGACAGCCACGTCAGCGTGGAGAAGCGCGCAAGATAGTTTTTGGAATCGTCAACAGAAGGGCTCGCAGCCATCTTACTCCGTGCCTTCCGAGCGGAAGATGGCGATTGAGATCGCCTTGCCCTGCGAGATGTTATAGCCCTCGATCCGCGTCGCCACGTTGTAGCGCAGCCCGATCGCTTCGGCGCGCTGGACGAAGGCGCGTTCGGTGCGCGATTCCACCAGCGCGAAGCGGCAACTGCCCTGCCCGAGGAAATCGGCCGCGCCCGATCCGTCGGTGAGCAGCGTGCCGGTACCGGTCATGAAGACAAGGCTCGGCTCGTGAAAGCCCGCGGCCGCCGCCTTTGGCCCGACGCAGACCACGTTGCGAAGCGCGCGTGCGATCTCGGCGCTTGGAAACATCGCAGTGAGCGACGGCATGACAATACCGTAGATTCCGACCGCCAGAAACATCGCCGCGACCACGGCATTCAGCAGCGAGCGCTCGGCGCGGCTGTCCTCGAACATCCACCACGCGATCAGGCCGAAGATCATCGCTGCCGCCAGGAAGGGCCAGGCCGGAAATGCCGGGTAGTGCGTCAGCTTGATGGCGCCGATGACGGCGATCACGGATGCCCCGGCCGGAATGACAAACCACCAGGCCGCGCCGCGCATCAGCCAGGACCGCGACAGCACGCGGCGCTCCAGCGCGCCGGCGGTGAGGATCGCAATCGCCGGATAGAGCGGCAGCACGTAATGCGGCAGCTTGGTCAGCACCAGTTCGAACACGATCCATGATGGAACCAGCCACGCCAATAGATATTGCGCGCCGGGCTCCCGCCGCGCGCGCCATACCGCCGGCGCCGCCATTCCCGCCAGCGCCGCACCGGGCCAGAACGTGACCCAGAACAGCAGCAGATAGAGGCCGGGCGGCGCGCCGTGGGATTCCTGCGCGCCGAGCTTGCTCAGCATGTCGCCGCCGAGCGAATTGGAGAAAAAGGCCTCGCCCGCGCGCCAGAAGATGGCAACGAACCAGGGCAGCACCAGCACCAGCGTCCACATCAGCCCCCAGACCGGGCGCAGCCGCCAAAGCCATGCCGCCGAGCGGTCGAGGATCGCGAGCGCCAGGATGGTCAGTCCGACGAACATCAGGATCAGCGGTCCCTTGAGCAGGATGCCGCCGGCCAGCGCCGTCCAGAAGATCGCCGGCGGGGCCCAGGGCGGACGCGCCGGATCCTCACCCCGCTGCCAGGACAGATACACCCGCGCCATTGCCCCCATCGCGGCGACAACGGTCAACAGCAGCATCGCGTCGGTTTTGGCCAGCCTTGCTTCGGCGCCGAGCAGGACGGAACTGCACATCATCAGCGCCGCCAGCGCGGCCCCGCGCCGCGTGACAAAGGCGAGCGCCGCCCAGTAGGTCAGGAGAACCGCGCCGATGGCCCCGATCAGGGAGGGAATCCGGTAAAGCCAGATGCGCAACTGCGCGCGCGGCAGGCCGAGCGATGAGGCGGTTTCGACCACGGCGGCCTGCAGCCAGTAGATGCCGACCGGCTTCTTGTAGCGGACGTCGTCCTGGAAGCGGATGTCGACGAAATCGCCGCTTTCGACCATCTGCTTGGTCGCCTGCGCAAAGCGCGCCTCGTCGCGGTCGATCGCCGGAATGTTGAAGAATCCGGGCAAGAAGAGCACGATGCCGCAGAGCACCAGAAACGCGATCGCGCGAAAATGGTTCGCGGTGGCATAGTCGAATACAACCGCCAGCCTGCGACCGGAATGTGCAGGTTTTACAGGCTGTTGGCCCGCTCCAAAGCGTGGGGAGTGCAAGGTTTCCACCATGCTGTTCGCATACGATGAAACCGCAGTGCAAACAACACCGCAAAACCCCTAAGTCGTGGTCAACAGAGCGTTTTTCCTTACTGTACCCGGATGACCACGGTATCGGCCGCCCCCGTCGCATCGATTACGGTCAGCCGGGCAAAGCCCGGTCCGGGCGGATCGACCAGCCCCCGGCGCCGGCTATCGATCTCGCCGACCGAGGCGCCGTTCACCATGACGGTCAGCGGCAGCACGCCGCCGGCGACCTTGACCGGCAGCGCGGCGGCCTGCCCGTCGCGTGAACGGTCGACGTCGATGCGCGAGCCGTTCAGGGGAAACTGGATGCGCGGCGCAGAATCGCTGCCGGTCCGGATCAGTTCGCCGACCGGATGGAACCGCCGCAACGGCAATGGCAGTTTGGCGTTGCTGGCGATCAGCGCTCCCTTTGGCGGCTTCGGCAGCGCCGCCGGGATTTTTCCGGTGCGCGCAAAGGCGTCGAACAGGATCGGCGCGGCGGCGGTGCGGCCGACCAGACCCGGCACCGGCGCGCCGTCGGGGCGCCCGACCCACACGCCGATCGTGATGCGGCCATCGAAACCGACCGACCACGCGTCGCGATAGCCGTAGCTGGTGCCGGTCTTGAACGCGATTCTGTTATGCACGCCGTTTTCCGGCGGCGGCGTGCCGAGCAAGACGTTGCCGACCTGCCAGGCAGCGGTCTGATCCATCAGCCGCAGCGGCTCGCGCTCGTCCTCGGTGAGCATGATCTCGCGCAACGGCCGCGCCGCGCCCAGCCGCGCCAACCCGGCATAGAGCTGCGCCAGGTCCTGCAAGGTAACGCCGACGCCGCCAAGGCCCATCGCCAGGCCCGGCGCTTCGTCCTTCGGCAGCACGAGATTGCCGCCGGCCTGCTTCAGCCGCGACGTCAGCCGGCTGGAGCCGACGCGGTCGAGCAGCGCGATCGCCGGTACGTTCAGCGAGAGTTGCAACGCCTTGCGCACCGGCACGGTGCCCTGGAACATCATGTCGAAATTTTCCGGCGCATAGGAGCCGAAGCGGATCGGGCGGTCGTCGATTAGGCTTTCAGGGTGCACAAAGCCATCCTCGAACGCGAGCCCGTAGATGAACGGCTTTAGCGTCGATCCAGGCGAGCGCACCGCGCGGGTCATGTCGACCTGCCCAGCGCGGCGCTCGTCGAAATAATCCGCCGAGCCCACGCGCGCCAACACGTCGCCTGTTTCGTTGTCGACCGCGATGATCGCGACTGAAATATTCGGCCCCTGCGCCACGGCACGGTCGCGCGCCAAGACTTCCAGCGTCTTCTGCAAGCCGGAATCCAGCGTGAGCTTGATCAGCCGCGTATCTTTCACCGTCGCCATCGCGGCATCGGAGGAATGCGGCGCCAGGATCGGCATCGGCTTGCGCAGCCGCGGTACTGCGACCGCCTTGGCCTGCGCCGCGTCCTCTTTCGACACCACGCCATCCTCGACCATCCGTGCGAGCACGCGGTCCCGCGCCGCGTGGGCGGCTTCCGGATGACGGTCGAGCCGGCGGCGTTCCGGCGATTGCGGCAGCGCGACCAGTAGTGTGGCCTCGCTAAGCGAAAGCCGCTTCGGCTCCTTGCCGAAATAGGCAATGGATGCGGCGCGGATGCCTTCGAGATTGCCGCCGAACGGCGCCAGCGCCAGATACAGATCGAGGATTTCGTCCTTGCTCAGTTGCCGCTCGAGCTGGACCGCGCGCACCATCTGGCGCAGTTTTGCATACACCGAGCGCTCGCGCCGCGGCTCCATCAGCCGCGCCAGTTGCATCGTAATCGTCGAGCCGCCGGAGACGATGTGGCCGCTTGTAGCGAGCTGCAGCGCGGCGCGTCCCAGCGCCAAGGGATCGACACCGCCATGCGACCAGAACCGGCGGTCTTCATAAGCGAGTAGCACCTTGAGATATCCGGGATCGACCGCGGTCTTTGCATCGACCGGCAGCCGCCAGCGACCATCGGCCATCGCATAGGCGCGCAGCAGCTTGCCGTTGCGATCGACGATGGTGGTGGAGACTTTGCGCGCCTCTTCCAGCGGCAACGGACCGAGCGAGTAGACCCAACCCGCGAAGGCGGTCGTGATGACGACGAGGGCAAAGGCCAGCGTCACGGCGATCCGGAAAAAGCGGCGAGGCCCAATACGGCCGTCATGGCCGGGCTTGCCCGGGCATGACGATTGAGATTGTCGTGACACTGCGTCGCTCATTTCGCCGGACGCACCTCGACCGAGCCGGTGCCGGTACGGCCGTAGCGCGAGGGGTTGTACATGTCCTCGACATAGGCCTGCGGCAGCACGTATTTGCCGGGCGAGACCGCGCGCACGATGTAGGCCACCGTGAAAACCGACTGGTCGTCGCTGGCACGGTCGATCGCCGCGGTGAAGCGGTCGTCGCGGAACTCGGTATGCTCCGGCTCCTCGCCGTCCTCGATCCAGTCCAGCGTGCCGGAGTCACCGGACGACACCAGGCGCGGGTTGTCGATCTCGAGACCGGCCGGCAGATAGTCGGCCACCATGATGTGCCCGTGTTCCGGCTTGGCCTCGGTGATCTTCAGCACCACCGCAAAACGATCGTTCTGCTTGGCCTTGGTGACGTCGGCGGGCTTGCCGTCGAGCGTGAAGTAATTGCGCTCGATCTTGAAGCCGTTGGAAGCCGCGGGCTCCGGCGTAACCGGCGAGCCCGAGACCGAGACCACCGCCTGCAGCGGCGCATCGCCGGTGTTGGTGATCCTGACCGGCTTGCCGGCCACCGCCTCGGCCTTATAGCTGCGATAGACGGCGGCCTTGACCGGCGATCCATCGATATCAAGCGCCAGCGTTTCCTTTGACAGCGCTCGCGCGGCCAGCACCATCCAAGCATTCTCCTGCGTGGAGGTGTAGGGCGTCAGCCCCCGCGCCGCTTCGACCCGCTGAACGGCCTGTGTTAGTGTCGCCCGCGGCGCGTTGCCTTCACTGGCGAGCGATACCAGCGCCGCTGCGTCGCGCAGTGCCGAGCCATAATCGACGCGGCCGAACTCGAGCGCCGGTTTTGGCGCCAGCGCATCGAGTGCCGCAGCATAGACCCGCTCCGCCCGCGTCTTGTCGCCGACCAAGGCCAGCGCCGCAGCGAGCTGCGATTTCGCAATCGGGGTTGCGAGATTACTCAGCTTGGTATCGGCGAGATAACGGAGATCGCCGATTGGCGCTGCGCCATTGCGGGCGAGCACGTAGAGGCCGTAGGCCAGATCGCGGCCGCCGTCCTTTTCCGGCTCGTTGGCATTGACCACGGAGTTGCGGATGCGATCCAGCGCGTTCTTGAACAACACGTCCGGCACCGCAAAGCCCTTTTCGCGGGCCCGCGTCAGGAAGTCCGTCACATAGGCATCGAGCCAGGCGTCTTCGCCGCCCGCCGACCACAGGCCGAACGAGCCGTTCGAGCCCTGCCGCGCCAGCAGCCGTTCGATCGCGTCCTTGATGCGCTGGTCGACGGCGGTATCCATCGCCAGATGCGCGCCGGCTGCCAGATCATTGACATAGAGCAACGGCATTGCGCGGCTCGTGATCTGCTCGGAGCATCCGTGCGGATAGCGATCAAGCGCCTTCAAAATGGTCGCCGCATCGAGTGCGGTGGACAGGCTGACCGACAGCGACACGCTGCCGGTGCCCGACACCAGGTCGGAGAACATGTCCGAGGTCAGCGTGAGGCTCTCACCTTTCGCCAGCGTCCGGATCGAGCGCCGCGCCAGCACCTGCGTCGCCGCCTTGACGTCGAGCGCATAATGCCGTGCCAGGGTCAGGCCGTTCGGGCCCTTGATGTCGACGTCGAGATTGGCAGTGCCGGCACCGCCGGCGTCAAGCGCCAGCGACATCGAGGTCCGCTGCTTGGCGGCGAGTTTGACCGTCGTGGCCGGATTACCCGTCACCTTCACGGGTCCCGAGGTCTTCACACTGATGCTGTAGTCGCCAGGGGCGCCCTCGACATTGTCGAGGTCGAAACTCATCGTGCCCTTGTCGCCATTGAGCAGGAAGCGCGGCAGCGTCGCCGTCAGCACGACGGGATCGCGCACCGTGACATCGATGGTGGCACGGCCGAGCTTGGTCGCCGTCCACCCGACCGCCATCACCCGCGCAGTGCCGGCGAACTCCGGAATGTCGAAACTGACCTCGGCGGTGCCGTCGGCGCCAACCGTGACGATGCCCGAATAGAGCGCGAGCGGCTTCTGCGTGGGCGGCGAGCCCTGCATCTCGGCGCCGGCGGAATCGCCGCCGGTCCTGATTTGGCCGCGGGTACCCTGCATGCCATCGATCAACTGCCCGTAGAGGTCGCGGATTTCGGCGGTCAGGCGGCGCTGGCCGAGATAATAGTCATCGGGTGCCGGCGGCTTGTAATTGGTCAGGTTGAGGATGCCGACATCGACCGCGGCAACCACGATCTTGGCGTCCTCGCCGGGATTGAGCCCGCCCAGCTTGACCGGGATCTCTAAGCTGGTGCCGGGCCGAACCAGCGGCGGCGGCGACAGCGCGACCTGCAGCGTGCGGACCTTCTTGTCGATCCCAAACCATTTTAGCCCGATCGCCCGTCCGGGCATCCGCAACGCTGCCGCGTCCAGCGGTCGCCGCAGCGTCGCCAGCACATAGGCGCCGGTGCCCCAATCCTTGCCGACGGTCAATTTGACCTGCTGGGTGCCTTCCTTGACGTCGACGGTTTGCGTGGTCAGGAGGCGATCGCCGAGCACGTTGACCGTGAGCTTGCCGGCGGTGCGGGCATTGACCGACACCACCATGGTGTCGCCGGAAGCGTATTCCGGCCTGTCGATCGAGGTCTCCAGCAGGTCCGGCGTATCGGCGCTGCCGTCGGAATACCAGCCAACATCGAACTGCACCGAGGTGATCGGGCCATCCGCCTCGTTCGATTTGACGTCGAGGCGGTAGCGGCCGGGCTCCGGCGCGACCGACACCCGCGCTGCTTTGTCTGATGTCAGCGCCAGGTCGCCGTCGGCAACGCGCCTGGTCGATTTGACCGGCTCATATTCCCAGGACGAGTTCTGGCGATACCACTGATAGCGCGACTCCATCTTGAGGAGTTCGTAGCGCAGGCCATCTCGCGACAGTTGCTTGCCGTCCGGGTTGACGAAGACCACGTCGAACTCGGCCTTGTCGCCCTCAGCGACGCTCTTGTCGCCGAACAGCGGCTTGATGCCGATCTGGGCCGCGGTCGGCGCCACGGGGAGCACCAGCTTGCGCTCGACAGCGCGGCCGCCGGTCTCCACCATCCGGATGAAGATCTGCGCCTCCTGCGGCTGGGTCGAGGTCGGCGTCTTCGCCAGCGACACCGGGAAGGTCGCCACACCGTTGGCGTCGGCCTCCGGCAGGTTCTCGATCGGGGTGCGCTCGTTGGAAGCGGTTTCCTCGTCCTCCACGCCGAACTGATAGCCGGGATAGCCGGGCCGCCCGGAGGCCGCTGGGGCGACCAGCATGTCGCCTTCGAGTTGCAGGCCCGACGCCGGCGCACCATAAAGGAATCTACCAGCGACCTTCAGTTCAACCGGAGTCTCAGCCTTGATCACCTTCTCCTTGGCCGAGACGTCGAATTCGATCCGTTCGGGGATGTAGTCCTCGACCATGAAGGTGGTCTCACCGACGGACGAGCCCTTGGGGTCGGTAAAGGCGCGCACCCGCCAGGTCCCGGTCGGGACCGCCGAATTGAGCGGCACGGCCATGGAGCGGCCGCCCGCGCCCTGGTCGGGGAGCTGGGCGCGGCGGAATTCGACGCCATCCGGCCGCTCGATCACCAGCGTCAGCGGCCCGCCCGCCATGGCGTTGCCCTGCCCGTCGCGCAGCAGTGCCGTCAGGTAGACCGTCTCGTTCGACCGGTAGACCCCGCGCTCGGCATAGACGAAGGCGTCGGCGCCAGGAGGCACGACCCGTCCCGACACACCGCGGTCGGTGAGATCAAAGGCGTTGGTCTTCAGGCTGAGGAACGCGTAGTCCGCCTTCTCGCTCATCACCGTCAGCAACGCCGGCGAGAGCCCGCCCTCGCCGCGCGCAAGCCCGGCCTCGAACAGCACGTGGCCGGCATCGTCGGTCTTGCGCGTGGCCAGGATCTCGTTGTTGCGCGCGACCAACCGCACTTCGGCCTTAGATACGGCTTCGGTCGAAGCTAGCGAATTGACAAAAACATGGATGCCGTCATTGCCGGAAAACGCCGTTAGCCCCATGTCGGAGACGATGAACCACTGCGTCGCCAGCGTGCCGTCATCGTCGCTGCTGCTGCCCGGGCCCTTGGCGGCGGCCGTCATCACGTAGACGCCCGGCTGCAGATCGCCGAGCGTCTGGTCGACCGGGAACGCCGTCACCACGTCCTGGTTTAGCGTGGAGGCGGTGGCGAGCTCGCCGGACCAGACCTTGACGCCGCGCTCGTTGCCGAGATCGGAGAGCTGATAGCTCGAGAGCGTCTTCTGAAAATCGCTGTCGACCACCGTGTTGATCAGATTGCGGTCGCCGATCCGGAACACGTTGACGTTCACCGAAGGCGTATTGACGCTGACCAGCGGAATGCCGCGCTGGCCGGTGCGCGGCAGCACATAGGCGCGGCCGGTGAAGCGCACGAACGGCTTGCGGTCGCGGACGTAGACGTTGAACTCGGCCGATTTCGGCAGACTCTCTTTCACGGTGGACGGCAGGCCGGCGCGCAGGTTGATGTTGTAGCGCTCGCCATGCTTCAGCCCGTCGACGCAGAGCTGCTTGCCCTCGCTCGTCAGCGCCGGCTTGTCGGTGCCGGCCTGCGCCACGAACGGCGCGAAATCGACCCGCTTGGCGAGGTCTTCGGAGAACTGGAAACAGGCGCGCGGCGAGGCGCCGTCGGAATCCACGGTATAGTCGAGCAGCCGAAAGCCGTGCTGGTCCCGCACCTTCTCGTACTGGCCGCGGACCTCGGCGACCTCGCGCATGTCGAGCGACAGCCGCAGCGCATCGAGTGCCGGGCGCCACAGCTTGCGCTCGGACATCGCCCTGCCGAGCACCGCCAGCGCATCGGCCTCCTCGGCCTGGTTGCCGGCGCGCTGATAGGCGATGTAGGCCGCGGTCGAGGCGCGCTCGTAGAGGAAGGTCTGTTCGCTGGAACTGACGGAGCGGATCTGGAAGATGGTCTTGGCGAGCCGCAGCCAGTTGGCGCTGTCTTCCGGCGTGGTCGCTGCGATCTGGCCGAGGATCTGCAGGCCCACCCGGAAGTCGGCGCGCTTGAAGGCGGCATCGGCGTCGTTGCGCAGCGTCGCGGAGGATTTCGCCACCGGCCCCGCCTCGCTCTTGATCTGGGCCTCCAGCTTCACGGCCGAATCGGCCAGCTCGTCGCGCTTGAACGCCTTGTCCGCGGCCCCCGCCGCCGTCAGGCCAAGCGCCAGCGTGGCGCAAATCACTGTGGCGCGAACCAAACCGATCATGATGGGCTCCTTGCCGCGGACAGATGCCGCGTAATGACCAAAAAAGGCGCGAAAGGTGACGGACTGATGGCGGCGGTGAAGGCTTGCGGAAGGGTCGCATGCATGGCTTAGGCAGTCCAAACGGTCGCGGCCGTCCCGTAGCAGACGGTCAGCGGGGAGGCATGTATATTGGGGCAGGCCCGAGGCTACAGCCCGCCGTCTGGCTTTGTCGCCCCCTTGAGGAAATCGGTTCGACCGTCTTGGCGGAAAGGCGGATTTTTCATATTGGCAGTGGTAGAAAGGCTCAAGGCGGCGAGACCGCCCCGACGGTCCCGTAGCTCAACCGGATAGAGTAGCGGATTTCTACTCCGCGGGTTGCAGGTTCGAATCCTGCCGGGATCGCCACCACCATTTCGCGCTTTTCCGCAATTTCGACTTCATTCTCGTCTCGGTTGGATTCTCGGCTTATGATGCCGGCCAGCGATTGCTTCCGTTGCCCTGACAAAGGATGCGGACGTCATGCCAAAAAAGGGAATCACCGGCCACGACGAATGGGTCGTAACAGAAGCGCTGGCGACGGCGCTGGTCGCACTTGAGCAGCTCGAGCCGACCCAGCAGTCGCGCCAGCAGATGGACGATATCCGCAAACTACTGGCGGCCAATTGTCAGCCCGGGACCATCAACCTGCATCTCGCCCAGGCCAAGTGCCGGCTGAACCCCCATGCCGATCGCGCCGTCATCTATCGCGAGTACGGATTTCAGGACTGGGAAGTCTGAACGGCGAGTGTGCTACCTGCTGGAATAAGCTCGGAGCGCTGGTGTTCTGTCGTGGGGAGAGGACCGCGATAATTGTGCGAGGAAGGCTGGGAGGATATTGGGATGAAACTACCGCACGCACCCGTCACGGCAATAGCTCTGACGATTTTGGCCGCGACGATCGCCGCGCCCGCCCGAGCCCAGACCTACGATCCGAGCTATCCCGTTTGCCTGCAGGTCTACCAAGGCTTCGTGGACTACTATTTCGAGTGCCACTATCGAACGATGGCGCAGTGTCAGGCGTCGGCATCGGGCCGCTCCGCGCAATGCGTCGTTAACCCGTACTATGCCGGGCGCGGCAAGCGCCAGAAGCGGTACCAGTCCTATTGAGAATCGGGTCGCTTCGATCGGCGGCGCTCGGCATGGCTCGCACCTCGCCGCTCCCGCCCCCTGTTCACCAGCCGTAGCTGCCGAGCGCCAGCGGCCTTCGTTGCGCCTTAGCCGTTCGCGTCGTGTCGGATTGCAGGCAACGCCGGGCCGCTTCGATCTCGGCATCGCTCGCGCCCTTGCTTCGTGCCCAGTGCTCTGCGGCGGGCGCACTGTATTTCGCCACGTAGTAACGCACTACCGGACACGAAATTCGACGCAAGACACCGGACTGGTCCCCCGCATATCCGGCGCTTGATGTACCCAGACACAGCGCCAGCACACACATCCAACGTAAGGCCATGTGATTCCCCTCTCTGTGTCAGAGGGCCATGGCTTTCAGCGACGCATCAAGCCCGATTGTGAGTTCCGCCAACGGAACGGTCGGAGCTGTGCTTAAGCCGCAACTATTACCGTCGTGACCGCGCCGCTGCGCCCGGTGAACGCGACTTTCTACGATCATTAAAATTGATTGTTTACGAAAAAGGCCGAACCTGATTGCCGCCCGGGGACGATCCGTTAGCCTCTGCTCGCCAGGGCTGCGTGAACCGTTGGTAGCCGAGATGGAATTCGACCGCCGATCTGTCGCAAGGACGACGATTTCGAAAAGCGCATTGCTGTTCTTTGACGCTCAGCGCGGTGTCTTCACCTGCCGCGTTCAGGATGTCACGAATTCCGGGGCTGGAATTGAACTCCACGACCTCAACCTGCTGCCCCTGAATTTCGAATTGACCTTCGATAATTTTCACAACATTCGGGAATGCCGCGTGATCTGGCGGCAAGGCGATTTCGTCGGTGTTGCGTTTCAAAGCTGATCGATCTGCGACCAGGCGTCATCCCGTGGAGAATGGAACTAACAGCGCGGCTCCGCGTAGATTCCCTGCTTCGGTTCCACCGGCACGCAAGCTAATGACGGGCGAGCCACCTTCGCGTATCGTTTGCGCAGGGGTCGTTTGGAGTTTGCGACGGGAGTTCGAACATGTCCTGGGATCGTCCGTTCGCTCAGCCTGTGCCGCTCCCGAAGGGGCCGCCAGCGCAAACCTTGCGAGATGCCGCCGACTACATCAGGACCCTTCCTCAGCCCGAACGCGACCGTCAGGAATGGCGGCTTGCCGTCCAGATGCTTATTGATGCCGCCGAAGATCGTGGACCCATGCTGTTCGCGCGCATGGGAATTGTCAGAGCCTTTGAGACGAGTATTGAAACGACGCTCGATGCGGAGCCCCAGGATCCCGCCAAGGCAAGCTGAAATAAAGCAAAGCTGAAAGGAGACCGTGACGCCGGCATCTGAGCCCAGGTCGGCGTCACGCAAGTGCCGGGGAGCGTGAAGACGCTTCACGCCCGGCATTTCCAAATCGAACGAGAACTCGCGCTCGCAGGCGACCCGTAACAGATCGGAGCGACGTCCGCCGCCGAATGGCTGCAGGCCGGCCTAGGCTACCTTCCTAATTCGGAAATCATCGATCCGCTTGCCGGATTTCAGTTTTGCGGCGAGCCAGCGAGGCGTCTTCCCTCGGCCTGCCCATGTCTCGGACGGCCGATCGGGATTCCGAAATTTCGGAACGACCGTCGGATACGGACGACGCCCTGTCGATGATTTCATGCGCTCAGCTTCGACGCCCTTGAGTTGCTTCAGGCGATCTTCAAGGAGGCGCTTCTCTGCAAGCAGAGTCGTTGCAAGCCTGGCGGTTACTTCTTCGTGGAGTGCCCACAGCTCATCCGTGGACATCGATTTTAAGGCTTTCCGGTTCACGACCGTCCCCAATCATGATTCGATGGTTATCATCGTTGGTTGCAAAACATGAACACAATAGCGCTGATTCAGAACCTCCTTCGGGCAGAAAAGTTCCATCCCTGCATCGTGCACAATACAACCATAACGGAATCCACTCGAAGATGCACCAAGAAGATGCGCCAAATTTTGTTCGCCCGTGATCATTAAGGAAGCGCCGGCGGCGACCATCTGTGACTTTTGTTCTACGCTATTTGGGTGCCCATAATAGCCGAGCACTCGTCTCCCTGGGGTAGGTGACAGGAGCGGCACCCGGCTATTCGGGCCGCGCGGCGGTGCGGCCTGAACAGGAACTCATTTATGATTTAAGGGAACTTTAAAAAGCTATTGAATCATAAACGATTTTGTCGGAACGCAAATCGCGCGATCAGCACTGAGCTTTGCCGCGGAACCGAGACGACCGCAAACGGCTACGAATAGCCCTGGCGTGAGGAAACGTAACGCTCCCGACACGTTTCCCTGTCTCGTGAATGAACAGCCGAGCGCGAGGATACCTTGAGTCCGCCACCACCCGAATTCGATCGCGACGAGGCGCTGGTGTGTATGGCGCTGGCGTTCTGCCTGGCCGGTGCATCGACCAGCATCATCTATCGGCTGCTGGGTTAGGAGGTCCGGACGGCTCAGTGAACCGCTGTGCGCATGCCAGCGAGCGCGTGGCGCGCTTTCGGCTTTGCGACGTGACGGTGCCGATGAAGCGAGGTAAGCGGCGGCTCGAATGCTCGCGGTCAGGAGGTAGACGAGGCCCGGAGTGCCTAGGAGTCCGGGCCTCGTGGCCTCCAGTGGTAGCGCACGTCGTGATGAACGAGCGCCCTGCCCCCCGCTGCAAGCGACGGCGTTATAGATCGGCGTTGCATGCACGGCCAATCCGTACGAGTACGGTAAGCGCGCGCCATGCGGTTCTGTGTGACAAATTGATCAGCAAAACGCGGTAGCGCGGATCGCGCGCAATATCCGGGCTGGGGTCACTGCATTCTGTCACGCTCCAAGAGCGAGATCTGCGGCGAGCTACGACAAGCGCAGCTATTCGCCTGCCTCTACCGCTTGTCGAACGGAATATACTGATGATACTCTTTCGGCACCGAGCTCCGGTAACGCGCGGGCACCGTGCCGCGGTCGATCGAACGGTCGATCTCCTGCTGCCGGGTCATCCTGGCCGGTTTCTTTTTCTTCGGCGCCGCCTTCTCCTTTTCGGCCGCGGCGGCTTCCGGCGCGGCGGGAGATGGCGTTGCCGTTGCGGCGGTGCCGCCATCCGGCGCGCCCTGCGCCAGCGCGACGGCCGGCAGCAATACGAGAGCCGCCGCCGATGCGGCCAGCGCAAGACGAGACGGCTTTTGCATGGAGAACTCCAGTTCTGGCCTGCTCCCTTTCCAGCCTGATCCTATTACGTCCGCAACCGTCCGCACACCGTGATTTTGGCGAGGCGGACGGGCGTGGACCGGCTATGCTTGACCCGGCTGCAGGTCGTAAAGACGAACGCGAGCCGGCTGCATTGCCAGTCCGGACCAAGCGCTGCGCTCAAGACCGGCTCCGGCTTGGACAGGCCGGGCGCAAAGAAACCGATGGCGCAGGCCAGCGAGACGATGACAGCGGCGAGAACGAGGTTTTTGCGGGTCCACCAATTGTGCGGCATGGCGGGTCGCTCCTGTTTCGGAAGCCGGGAGAATAGGGTCACCCCGCCGCGGTGCCTGTGAACGACTTCACACTACACGGGTTTGTGCGCGAGCCCGATGGACCTGGAAATGGGTATAACTCGCGCAAATCCGTTGCGCGCGCGGAAGCGTTGACCGACATTGCCCTCGGTGCGAGCGCGTGTGCAGGACGTGCAATGGACGAGCAGGAAGCGAGCAAACAGGGCTCCGGCAAGCAGGAAACGAGCTACGACTACCATCGCTACAAGCAATTGCTGGCGGAAGCGGTCGACGAGACCAAACGGCTCGAGCTGATCGAGATCATCGTCAGGGAAAAGGCCTGCGAGAGGCTGGAGGCGCAGCGGATCGCGGACCGGGTAGCGATGACCGCAATGACGGTTGCACGCGTCCTTGGATCCGCGGCCCGTCGCGATAATATCTAGATAATATCTAGAAGAGCGATCAGGTCGCCGAAGCGAGCATTACCAGCGAGCCGACCAGCCCGATCAACGCAGAGGCCAGAAGCCCGTATTGAAGGATCGCCAGCGCCCGGCCTGGCGCTTCGGTCGCCGTTGCCATCTCGTAGAGCAGCCAAGCTGACGTAATCCCGCTCATCAGGATCAGATTGGGCCATTTGCTGCTCACGCAAGCCTCCTCTGCTCTACCCGCCCCCTTTCGACGCTGGCATTTTGCCCCGGCTTCACTTACCTAGTCGCCAATCCGCGCGCGTGGCGCGCCCAACCCCAAGAGTGAAAGCGACAAGGCTTCTTTTATGAGTGGATTCAAGGAACCGAGCTTCGCGGACCGCCAGAAGGCCGCGATGCAGGCGCGGCAGAACATTTTGAACAAATTTCGCGCCCAGCCGGGACCCGACGATCCCGAAGTGAAGCGCCGCCAAGCCGAGCGCGAGGCCATCGCCGCCGCCCGCGCCAAGGCGAGAGAGGCCAAGGAAGCCGAAAGGGCCGAACAGAAACGTCGCGAGGCCGAGGCCGCCGCGGCGGAGGCCGCCAGAATAGCGCGCGAAAAGGAAGAAGAGGCCGCCAGGCAGGCAGCGCTAGAGGCTGAGCAAAAGGCCAAGCGTGATGCGCGTTACGCCGCACGCAAGACCAAGGGCAAGAAGAAATAGGCCTGCGATCCGCGGCCGGTGCTAGCGCGTCCGCTTAAGGCCCGGTCATCCCGGGATGGCGCGTTAGCACCAGACCTCAGATGCGCAACTGCGCATCGGAGAATCTCGAGATTCTCCGATGTACAGTTGCACATCGTAGCTCGATGCTGCGCGTCGCCCCGGAATGACGCTGCGGCTCAGTTCTTCTTCATGCCGTCTTCTTTTTTCATGCCGTCGTGCTTCATGCCTTCCTTCTTCATCATGCCGTCCTCTTTCTTCATGCCGTCCTTGGACATGGACTCCTTCTTCATGCCGTCGCCCTTGCCCATTTTGTCCTGAGCGAAGGCGGCTGGCGCGAACGCGAGGCCAAGCGAAACAAGCGCGGCAGAAAGGCCGAGGCCGATACGGGTCGTGGTGGTGGTGGTCATGGAATGGTCGTCCTTGCTTTGGGTTGGCTTCTGGAAAGCGACGTCTGCCGCTTCCCAAACGACGATGGCACGACCGGTTTTGTTACCGGCCACGCCCCAAAGTTCTGCAATTCTCACGGTTAGTTGAAGCGGGCACATTCAGCTAATATGGGTTGAAGCCGGGCCGGATTGCCGATCCAAGAACCGTTTGCTGGGGACAAACCATGCTCACGCGCCGCCATGTCATCGCATCTGCGCTCGCCGCGCCTGCCGTGCTTCGTTTCGGCACCGGCACGGCCGATGCGGCCACCACGCTGAAGATCTCGCATCAGTTCCCGGGCGGCACCATCGACAAGGGCGACTTCCGCGACCGGCTGTGCCGCATCTTCGCCGCCGAAGTCGCCAAACGCAGCGGCGGCGAGATCGCAGCCGAAGTCTATCCGAACGCCTCGCTGATCAAGACCAACGCGCAATTCTCGGCAATGCGCAAGGGTGCTCTCGATATCAGCCTCTACCCGATGCCGTATGCCGGCGGCGAGCTGCCGGAGACCAATATCGGCCTGATGCCGGGCCTGGTCGCAACCTACGATCAGGGTCTGCGCTGGAAGAATGCGCCGGTCGGCAAGGCGCTAAGCGACTTCCTCGCCGACAACGGCATTATCCTTCTCACATGGGTCTGGCAGGCCGGCGGCGTCGCCAGCCGCTCCCGACCGATCGTCGCGCCTGATGACGCCAAGGGGCTGAAAGTGCGCGGCGGCTCGCGTGAAATGGATGTGGTGCTGAAGACCGCGGGTGCCTCGGTCCTGTCGATGCCATCGAACGAAATCTACGCCGCGATGCAGAGCGGCGCATGCGATGCCGGTATCACCTCCTCCACCAGCCTGATCTCGTTCCGCCTCGCGGAGGTCGCCAAATCTCTGACCTCGGGCGCCGGCGCCTCCTATTGGTTCATGCTGGAGCCATTGATGATGTCGAAGGCAATCTTCGACAAGCTACCCAAGAAGCAGCAGGACATCATCCTGACAGTCGGCAGCGAACTGGAAGCGTTCGGCCGCAAGGGCGCGCAGGACGATGATATCGAGGTCGCCAAGGTCTATGAGAAGGCCGGCGCCAAGGTCAGCACGCTCGATGTCGCGACCGTCAGCAAGTGGCGCGACATCGCGCGCGATACCGCCTGGAAGGACTACAGCGCCAAGTCGGCGATGTCGGCCAATCTGCTGAAGCTCGCCAGCGATGTCCCCGCATGATGCATGGTCCGCTTCCGGATCAACGCCCTGCGCGCGCCACGATTGAGCCGCCGCCCACCACCTGCAACAGGTCCGTACGCACCGCCTCGATATGCTGCCCAAGAAACCTGCAGGCCTGGTCGATCTCTTTCGCCCGGCACAGCTCGATCAGGTGAGCGTGCTCCTTTTCGGCCGTGCCCATCGCCTTGGTATTGGAGAGCTGCAGACGCGTGTAGCGGTCGCTGGTCTGCAAGAGCGCCACGACGATCGCCTTGGTACGCGGCTGTCGGGCGTGAACGTAGAGCGCCATATGGAAATCAGCGTTGAGCTGCCCCCATTCGCTGACGTTGCGCGCCTTGATCGCTTTCTCGAAGCGCTTCTGGATGTCGTCCAGCGCGGCAAAGTCTTGTTCCGCAAAGTGCGGCGCCGACTGCGCCAAGAGCCGCGGCTCCATGATTCTGCGAAGATCGAACACGTCGTTGATTTCGTCTAGCGATAGCTCCGAGACGATCGCGCCTTTTTGCGGGACGATGCGCACCAGCCCCTCCGCCTCGAGCTGAAACAGCGCTTCACGCACGGGAATGCGGCTGACGCCATATGCCTCGCCCAGCGCATCCTGCCGCAGTTGGGAGCCGGCCGGATAAGTCCCGTCGAGAATGGATTGCCTGAGCTGATCGACGATCGCAGCCGACAGCGTCCGGTGCTTCAGAGGGACTTTCATTTGACCTTCCGTCGTCATCGCCGGCCTTTCCGATCGGGGCGGCCCCGTTTCGCACGTTGAAATGGTCCGCGGCAGCGAAAGCCGAGGTGCCCATAATCTCCATTTGACAAGATTGTATAAATTATACAACTTCAAATGACACGAGAAATCTTGACGGGCAGCGGGGCTCTTTATGATCGAGCAGGCAATTGCGGACATGCCAGCGTTCAGCGCCCGGGGAATCGTCGTCAGGGCTTCGAGTCTGCTGCTCGCTTTCGAGCGCATCGCGCTGATGGGGCTGATGTATCTGCTGACGGCGCTGATCCTGGTGAACGTCGTCACCCGCTACTCGCACTTCCCGATCTACTGGATCGATGAATCGGCGGTCTATTGCGTGGTCTGGCTGACCTTCATCGGCGCCTCCGCGATGACGCGGCTCAGGCTCGACTTCGCCGTCACCATGATGACCGAGCGCCTCTCGGCGCGGCATCAGAAACTCGCGAGGATCATAGCGACCGGCATGGTCGTCGTGTTCGGCGTGGCGCTGATCATCACTTGCTTCCTCTGGATGGATCCGATCGGGCTAGCTCGCGCCGGCTTCGACGCCCGCAAGCTCGCCGCCGAGACATTCAACTTCCTCTACACCGAGCGCACCCAAACGCTGAACTGGCCGACCTGGGTGCTCTATTTGACGCTGCCGATCTTCGCGGTCTCCATGACCATTCATGGCCTGGCAAACCTGCTCGAAGATCTCGAACTGGTGGCGCGGACGCCGCCGAAGGGTTTTCAACTCTCCGAACTCGACGGGGTCAACTAGTGATCACGTCAGCCGCCTTCATCGCGATCATGTTGGTCGGGGTACCGATCGGCCTTTGTCTTTGCCTGGCTGGGCTTGTCTTCATCATCGCGTCAGGCAATCCGGTTCTGTTTCAATCCTACCCGCTGCAGCTCTTCGGCGGGGTCGACAGCTACGGCCTGATCGCCATCCCGCTGTTCATCCTGATCGGCGAAATCATGAATGGCGGAGGCATTACCCGGCGCATCGTCGACATGGCGATGGCGTTCGTCGGCTCGCTGAAAGGCGGCCTCGCCTACGTCAACATCCTCGCCAACATGTTCATCGCCTCCATCCTGGGATCTGCGACCGCGCAGGTCGCGATCATGGCGCAGATCATGGTGCCGGAGATGGAAAAGAAGGGCTACGACAAGACCTTCGCGGCAGGGCTGACAGCCTATGGCGGCATGCTCGGACCGATCATTCCACCGTCAGTGATGTTCGTCGTCTACAGCGTGCTGGCGCAGGTATCGGTCAGCGACATGCTGATTGCCGGCATCATCCCGGGCGTGATCCTGACGACGATGTTCTGCGTGGTCATCGCACTGATGGGATACGTCTACAACTATCCCAAGGCCGATTATCAGACACCGCGGCAGCGGCTGGCGACGATCCTGCGGACATCGCCGACGCTGCTGATTCCGATCGTGATCGTCGGCAGCATTCTCGGCGGGCTCGCCAACGCGACGGAGTCCGCGGCCGTCGGCGCGGTAGCCGCCGCTCTCGTCGGAAAATTCTGGACCAAGGAGTTCAGGTTTTCGCAGCTCCCGCAGATGATGCTGCGCGCAGGCGTCTACTCGGCCATCGTGCTGTTCCTGGTCGCGGCGGCCGCCGTATTCTCCTGGGTGCTGGTGTTCGGCAAGGTGCCGCAGGAGACCGCCGCATGGATCCAGTCGGTCGCCAAGGATCCCGTCAGCTTCATGCTGCTTTGCAATGTGATCCTGCTGGTGATCGGAACGGTCATCGACGGCATTCCCGGCCTGATCATGACGGTGCCGATCCTGCTGCCGGTCGCGACCGAGATCTATCACATCGACCCGCGCCAGTTCGGCGTCGTCGTGGTGATCAACCTGGTGCTCGGATTGCTGTCACCTCCAGTCGGTCTTTGCTTCTTCGTGGCCGCCGCCGTCACCGGAGCCAAGCCGGGCAAGATGTTCATGGTGACGCTGCCGCTGTTCGGCATCTCCTGCATCCTGCTGGTGCTGCTCTCGCTCTATCCCTCCCTCTCCCTCGTCCTCATCAAGTAGGTCCAACCCCCTTAAGGAGCATTGTCATGTCGCTTTCACGTCGCCGCTTCCTTGCCGCCAGCGCGGTTGTGCCGCTGTTCGCGCCGTCGCTGGCGCTGGCACAAGCCAAGGAATTCCGCCTCGGCTTGATCACGCCCAATGGTCATTCCTGGAACAAGGCGGCGCTGAAACTCGGCGACGACCTCAAGGCTGCTACCAACGGCCGCCTGACCATGACGGTGTTTCACTCCGGCCAACTCGGCAATGAACCGGCGATGATGCAGCAATTGCAGTCCGGCGCGCTCGATATGGGCTTCATCCAGGCCGCCGAGCTCGGCTCGCGCGTGCCGCATATCGCTGCGATCAACGCGCCCTACATCGTGCGCTCGACACCGTCGGTCGCCAAGTTCGTTCGCCATCCGGCCGCGATCAAGCTGTTCGAGGTGCTGCCGCAGGAAACCGGCACGATCGGCCTCGGCTGGGGCATCACCGGCATGCGCGCCATCTTCTCGTCGAAGGACCTGACGACCTTGGCCGATATCAAGGGCATGAAGCTGCGCATCAACCCGACGCCGGTCTATCGCGATTTCTATTCGTCGCTGGGTGCGGCGCCGACGCCGATCCCGACGCCGCAGGTGTTCGATGCCATGGCGAACGGCCAGGTCGACGGCCTCGAGGCGGACCTGGAGTTCTCCTGGAACCAACGCTTCGACAAGGTGTCAAAAGTCATCCTGCAGATGAATGCCGTCTTCATGCCGATGGCAGCGATCGTCTCCGGCCGCGTCTGGCAATCGCTGCCGGCAGCCGACCGGGAGCTGATCACAAAGACCGTCAAATCGACGCTCGATGCGCAGATCGATGAATTGGCGGGCAATGAGCCCAAGCTGATCGAGAACTTCAAGAACGCGCCGATCCCGATCCGTCAGGTCCCGGCCGGGGATACCGAAGCGGTCATTGCCGAATTCGATAAGGTCTGGCTGCCCAAGGCCCCGGTCCTTGCCGAGTTGCGCAAAGTCGGCGCGACGCTCTGATGCCATCCCATCGTTTTCAAGCCAAAGCCCGGCGGATTCATCAGTCCGCCGCAACAATTCCAATGGAGCTAAACAAATGAGCCCACGCATTTCCTGGGAAGGCGTCTTCCCGGCCGTCACCACGCAATTCAATGACGACCTGTCGCTCAATATCGATGCGACCGCCAAGGTCATGGACGGCCTGATCCGCGACGGTGTTTCCGGACTGATCGTTTGCGGGTCCGTCGGCGAGAACACTTCGCTGGAGCGCAAGGAGAAGGTCGCGATCATGGAAGCCGCGAAATCCGTCGCCGCGGGTCGCGTACCCGTGCTGTGCGGCATCGCCGAGTTCACGACCGCCTTCGCCGTCGAGACCGCCAAGGAAGCGGCGCGCGTCGGCATCGACGGCGTGATGGTGATGCCTGCGCTGGTCTATTCGTCCAAGCCGCACGAGACTGCCGCACATTTCCGCGCGGTCGCCACGGCGACCGAACTGCCGGTGATGCTCTACAACAATCCGCCGATCTACAAGAACGATGTCACGCCGGACATTCTGGCCTCGCTCGCCGACGTCGAGACCGTCGTCTGCTTCAAGGACTCCTCCGGCGACACACGGCGCTTCATCGACACCCGCAACATGGTTGGCGACCGCTTTGTCCTGTTCGCCGGCCTCGACGACGTCATCGTCGAGAGCGTCGCCATGGGCGCGGTTGGCTGGGTCTCCGGCATGTCGAACGCCTTCCCGCGCGAGGGCGAAACCTTGTTCCGCCTCGCCAAGGCGGGACGCTATGCTGAGGCGATGCCGCTGTACGAATGGTTCATGCCGCTGTTGCACCTCGATGCCCGTCCGGACCTTGTCCAGTGCATCAAGCTTTGCGAGCACATTATGGGCCGCGGCACCGCGCTGACCCGCCCGCCGCGGCTTGCACTGCTGCCGCACGAGAAGGCCGAGGTCGAGGCCATGATGGCCAAAGCGCTGAAGAACCGGCCGGCGCTGCCGAACGTCGGGCTGAAGGCCGCGTAAGCGGCCTATCCTTGCTGCGTCATAAGTCCCTCATGGTGAGGAGCGCGAAGCGCGTCTCGAACCATGAGGCCCGTGTGTGGCCTACATCCTTCGAGACGCCCGCTCTGCGGGCTCCTCAGGATGAGGAGTTTGAGCAGCTATGACGCGTAGGACTATTTGGCGGCCTTCTTCGCGTTCAACGCTGCAGCAACGCGGCTGACCGGCGGGCGGCCGATCAGCCCACTGACCACATTGGTCGCCGCCACCAGCTTTGCCATGTCGACGCCGGTCGCAATGCCCATGCCTTCGAGCATGTAGACCACATCCTCCGTCGCGACATTTCCCGTCGCGCCGGGGGCGTAGGGGCAGCCACCGAGACCGCCGGCGGCGGAATCGATCACGCGGCAGCCCTCCTCCATCCCGGCGTAGAGATTGGCGAGCGCCTGGCCGTAGGTGTCGTGGAAATGCATCGCCAGATTGGCCATCGGCACGTGGCCGGCGACGGCGCGCAATAGCTGCCGCGCTTTCAGCGGTGTGCCGACGCCGATGGTGTCGCCGAGCGAGATTTCGTAACAGCCGAGATCCCACAACACCTTTGCGACATCGACCACCGCCTGCGGCTTGATCTCACCCTCATAGGGACAGCCGAGCACGGTGGAGATGTAGCCGCGCACCCTGACGCCGTCGGCCCCAGCGCGAGCGAGCACCGGTTTGAAGCGTTCGATCGATTCAGCGATCGAACAATTGATGTTGGCGCGGGAAAAGCTTTCCGACGCCGCAGCGAATACCGCGATCAGTTTGGCGCCGGCGGCCTGAGAAGCCTCATAGCCCTTCTCGTTCGGCACCAATACCGGAAGTTCGCAATTCGTATGATGGCTGACGCCCCGCAACACCTCGGTCGATCCGACCATCTGCGGGATCGCCTTTGGAGAGACGAAGGCGCCGACCTCGACGGTATGGAGGCCCGCGCCGATCAATGCCTCAATGAACGCGATCCGGTCGGCGACGCTGATTGGCGTCTTCTCGTTCTGCAGCCCATCGCGCGGGCCGACCTCGACAATGTGAACGCCTTCGCTCATGACACAGCCGCCGGTTCGATTTCGGCAAGTTCGACGCCTTCGCCGACGATATCTCCGACCTTACACCTGATTTTCGTCAACACGCCCGCAAAGGGCGCGCGCAGGGTCTGCTCCATCTTCATGACTTCCAGCGTCAGGATCGCCGCGCCCTTCTCCAGCGTCGCGCCTTCCTCGGCCAGCAACGCCACTACGGTCCCCGGCAGCGGCGCCACGATCTTGTCCTCGCCGACCAGTTCCTCGGTCTCGCCGCCGAACGGATCGATCCAATGCAGTTCGAAGCGGCCGTTCCGGGTGCGGAGGTAAAGCTCATGGCCTTCGATCACCGCCGTGACGCGCGATTTTATGCCCTCGATCGTCAGATCGAAGCTGCCTTCTTCCGCGGACGAGGTCGCGAAAACGAACTCGTGCTTGCCGATGGTCAGTTTCGACGGACCATTGCCATAGTGCAGCGTCACCTTGTGTTCGGCGCTCTGCCCCTGACGGAACGAGAACACCCGCTTCCGCTGGCCGACCGGCATCCACCCAAATGTCTGCCAGGGCGAATGCGCTTCCTTCCGCGCGGCGTTCTGCTCATCGACAACAATTGCCGCCACCGCGGCACAAAGCTCGAGGTCCCCCGCCGTCCCCGAGGATTCTGTCAGCTTCTTCAACTCGCGCTCGATGAAGCCGGTGTCGATGGTATTGGCGCGCACCTGCGGGTGCGTGACCAGCGCGGACAGGAACGGAATATTGGTGACGATGCCGCGGACGTCGGTCTCTTCCAGCCCACGGTTCAGCCGCTCGATCGCTGCCTGACGGGTCGGCGCCCATGCAATGACCTTGGCAAGCATGGCATCGTAGTATGGCGACACCGCATCGCCGCTGCGATAGCCTGCATCGATCCGCAGGCCGTCGACCGCCTCAGGCGTGCGCCAGGTCCTGATCCGGCCGACTGACGGCATAAAATTCTTCTGCGGATTTTCGGCATAAACCCGCGCCTCGATGGCGTGTCCGTTCAGCTTGATCTCGTTCTGCGCTAACGGCAGCTTTTCGCCGAACGCCACCCGCAACTGCCATTCGACGAGATCGACGCCGGTGATGAGCTCGGTTACGGGATGCTCGACCTGCAGGCGGGTGTTCATTTCGATGAAGAACACCTCCTTGCCGTCGGAGACGAATTCGATGGTGCCGGCGCCGACATAGTTGACCGCGGCAGCCGCCTTGCGCGCAGCCGCGCAGACTGTTTCGCGTTGCTTGGCGTCCAGCGTCGGCGATGGCGCCTCCTCGACCACCTTCTGGTGCCGCCGCTGCAGCGTGCATTCACGCTCCCAGAGCGAGAGCAGATTGCCGTGGCTGTCGCCAATGATCTGCACCTCGATATGCCGGGGGTTTTGCACGAATTTCTCGATCAGCATGCGATCGTCGCCGAACGCAGCCTTCGCTTCGCGCTTGGCGCTGACGATCGCCGCCGCAAGCTCGCCGGCCGAATTGACCACACGCATGCCGCGCCCGCCGCCGCCGGCGGAAGCCTTGACCAGAACGGGGAAGCCGATCTTCTCGGCGGCGTTCGCAAGCGTCGCCTCGTCCTGGGCCTCGCCGTGATAGCCGGGCACCAATGGCACGCCAGCCTTTTCCATCAGCGCTTTCGAGCCGGACTTCGAGCCCATCGCCGTCATCATCTCGGCCGTGGGGCCGACGAACACCAAGCCCGCATTAAGACACGCCTGGGCGAATTCGGCATTCTCAGACAGAAAGCCGTAGCCGGGATGCACCGCCTCGGCGCCGGTCTGGCGCGCCGCGTCGATCACGCGCTCGACGTTGAGATAGCTATCGCGCGCCCGCGCCGGGCCGAGCAGCACGGCCTCGTCGGCCATGGCGACATGCATGGCGTCGCGGTCGGCCTCGGAGTAGACGGCGACGGTACGCAGCCCCATGGCCCGCGCGGAGCGGATCACACGGCAGGCGATCTCGCCGCGGTTGGCAATCAGCAGTGTGCAAAAACGCCGGTAAAGTTTCGAGCGGTCCATCGTCACATCCTGAACAGGCCGAATTTCGTGGGTTCAATCGGCGCGTTGGCCGCGGCGGACAGCCCAAGGCCCAACACCAGGCGGGTGTCGGCGGGATCGATCACGCCATCATCCCACAGCCGCGCTGTGGCGTAATACGGATTGCCCTGGCTTTCATACTGGGCACGGATCGGCGCGCGGAACTTGTCCTCTTCCTCGGCCGACCAGCTTTCGCCCTTCGCCTCGATATTGTCGCGGCGGACCTGGCTCAGCACCATGGAGGCCTGCTCGCCGCCCATGACGGAGATGCGAGCATTTGGCCACATCCAGAGGAACCGCGGAGAATAGGCGCGGCCAGACATGCCGTAATTTCCGGCACCATAGGAACCGCCGATCACGACAGTGAATTTTGGCACGCCGGCGGTCGCGACCGCCGTCACCAACTTGGCGCCGTCGCGCGCGATGCCACCGGCCTCGTATTTCTTGCCCACCATGAAGCCGGTAATGTTCTGCAAAAACACCAGCGGAATATTGCGCTGGCAGCACAGCTCGATGAAGTGCGCGCCCTTCAGCGAGCTCTCGCTGAACAGGATGCCGTTGTTGGCGATGATGCCGACCGGATAGCCCCAGACATGAGCGAAGCCGCAAATCAGCGTCCCGCCGTAGAGCTTCTTGAACTCGTCGAACTCCGAGCCGTCGACGATCCGCGCGATGATGTCGTGGACGTCGAACGGCTTTCTGCCGTCGGCGGAGACCACGCCGTAGATTTCCTCGGCGGGAAACAGCGGCTCCCGCGGCTCGCGCATGTTCAGCACCGCGCGCGTCGGCGGCTTCAGCGTGGCGACGATGCGCCGCGCGATTCCGATAGCATGTGCATCGTTCTGCGCATAGTGATCGGTGACGCCGGAGTGGCGGGAATGCACGTCGGCGCCGCCGAGTTCTTCGGCGGATACCACCTCGCCGGTCGCGGCTTTCACCAGCGGCGGGCCGCCGAGAAAGATGGTGCCCTGATTGCGCACGATGATGCTCTCGTCCGACATCGCCGGCACATAGGCGCCGCCTGCGGTGCAGGAGCCCATTACGATGGCGATCTGCGGAATGCCCTGTGAGGACATCTGCGCCTGGTTATAGAAGATGCGGCCGAAATGCCGCTCGTCCGGAAAGATTTCGTCCTGCAACGGCAGGAAGGCGCCGCCGGAATCGACCATGTAGACGCAGGGCAGATTGTTCTGGCGCGCGATATCCTGCGCGCGCAGATGCTTCTTCACCGTCATCGGATAATAGGTGCCGCCCTTGATGGTGGCGTCGTTGGCGACGATCACGCATTCGCGTCCCGAAATGCGCCCCACCCCGGTAATGACGCTCGCAGAATGGACGTCGCCGCCATAGAGCCCGTGGGCCGCGAGCGGCGACAATTCGAGAAACGCTGTGCCGGGATCGACCAGCAGGTCGACGCGCTCGCGCGCCAGCATCTTGCCCCTCGATGTATGCCGCTTGCGCGACACCTCGCCGCCGCCGCCGGCGACCACCTTGAGCTTCTCGCGCAGTTCGGCCACGAGACCCCGCATCACGTCGGCATTGCGGGCAAACTCGGAGGACGTGGGATCGATGGTGGAATGAAGCGGCATGATCGGCGTTTTCTTTGGATGCGAGGGAGCCGTTGGAATGGCTTCAGAACGGCCGGAGCGTAACGTTCGAGGAAGATATGACAGCCTGTATCATCTGTGCCTCGGTGTGAAGTTCAAGCCGTCATTTCGAACAGCTCCCGCCCGATCAGCGTGCGGCGGATTTCGCTGGTGCCGGCGCCGATCTCGTAGAGTTTGGCGTCGCGCAACAGCCGCCCGGTCGGATAGTCGTTGATATAGCCGTTGCCGCCAAGGAGCTGGATGGCGTCGAGCGCGCATTGCGTCGCCTTCTCGGCGGCGTAGAGGATCGCGCCGGCGGCGTCCTCGCGCGTGGTCTCGCCGCGGTCGCAGGCCTTGGCCACCGCATAGACATAGGCGCGCGAGGCGTTCATCGTGGTGTACATGTCGGCGATCTTGCCCTGCACGAGCTGAAACGAGCCGATCGGCTCGCCGAACTGCTTGCGCTCGTGCACGTAAGGCAGCACCACGTCCATGCAGGCCTGCATGATGCCGATCGGGCCAGCGGCCAGCACCGCGCGCTCGTAGTCGAGGCCAGACATCAACACGTTGACGCCGCGGCCGACCTCGCTCAGCACATTCTCCTCGGGGACTTCGCAATCCTCGAACAAGAGTTCACAGGTGTCGGAGCCGCGCATGCCAAGCTTGTCGAGCTTCTGCGCGGTGGAAAATCCCTTCATGCCCTTTTCGATGAGGAAGGCGGTGATGCCGCGCGGGCCGGCTTGGGCATCGGTCTTGGCGTAGACCACCAGCGTGTCCGCCTCAGGGCCGTTGGTGATCCACATCTTGTTGCCGTTGAGCACGAAGCGGTCGCCCTTCTTCTCGGCGCGGGTCTTCATCGAAACCACGTCCGAGCCGGCACCTGGTTCGGACATCGCCAGCGAGCCGACATGTTCGCCCGAGATCAATTTCGGCAGGTATTTGCGCTTCTGTGCATCACTGCCGTTGCGGCGGATCTGGTTGACGCAGAGGTTGGAATGGGCGCCATAGGACAGGCCGACGGAGGCGGACGCCCGCGACATCTCTTCCAGCGCAATGCAATGTTCGAGATAGCCGAGGCCGGCGCCGCCATATTCCTCTTCCACCGTGATGCCGTGCAGGCCGAGCGCGCCGATCTTGGGCCAGAGGTCGCGCGGGAACTGGTTGCTGCGGTCGATCTCGGCGGCACGCGGGGCGATCTCGTTTTGCGAAAATGAATGCACGGTTTCGCGGATTGCGTCGGCGGTCTCGCCGAGGTCGAAATTGAGGAGCAGCGCCCGGTTTGAGGCCATCATTCCACCCTTGCGTTTCCTTCGAATTAAACGATCATACGTTTTTTTACTACCCTCGCAAGTGAGACCTGATGTTACCCAAATAATCGCCGCAGCCAATTGAAATTACTATATTTTCATGCCAGTATTATACGATCGCCTGCTCGTTTCCGGAGGGCGAATACCCTCCACTCCCAGAGGTCCAATGGCGCGAACGATCGGCTCACACGGCCCCAAGACGATGGAGGCGATCCGCAAAGCCGGTCTGCGCCTGATCTTCGAGCGCGGCTACGCCGCGATGAGCCTGCGCCAGCTTGCGGCCGAAGTCGGGATCCAGTCGGGCTCGCTCTACAATCACATCTCGACCAAGCAGGAATTGCTGTTCGTGCTGGTACGGGACCACATCAACGAGCTGCTGCGCCAGCTCGATCGTGCCCTGCAGGGGAAACAGGGGCCGGCCGACAAGCTCCGTGCCTTCGTCGCCTTTCACGTCAGCTACCACATGACCAAGAAGCGCGAGGTCTTCATCGCCAATTCCGAGCTGCGAAGCCTGGAGCCGAAGAACTACGAGGAGATCGTGGCGCTGCGCGGCGCCTATGAGCGGCGGCTTGCGGACATCCTCACCGAGGGTGTCACGGAAGGCGAGTTCGAGGTCGTCGACATCCAGGTGGCGACGTTTGCGATCCTGTCGCTCCTGACCGGCCTCACTGCCTGGTACCGGCCCGGCGGGCGGCTCACCAAGGAGGCGATCGTCGCCGCCCATGAGAAGCTGGTGCTATCGGGCGTCGCTCCTGGCGCGACGCCTGCGCGAACGCAAACCAAGCGCGTGCTCTCCCCTGATGTCACGGCTCGCGGCAGGCCGGAGGGCGGATGAGGTGCCGATGACGGAACGCCAACCCCTCGACGAATTCGACCTGAAAATCCTGTCCGAGTTGCAGAAGGATGGACGCATCCGCAACAATGAGCTGGCGGACAGGGTCGGCCTCTCGGAGCCTCCGTGCCGGCGCCGCGTTCGGTCCTTGCGCGAGCGCGGCTATGTCAGTGCCATCAAAGCCACGCTCGACGAAAAGCTCCTTGGCTACGAGGTTATTTCCTACGTATTGATTCAGTTGCAGAGCCAGGCTCAGGCGACGTTACAGGCGTTCGAAAAATCGATCGCGGCAATACCGCTGGTCCAGCAGAGCTGGCGCATTTCGGGCGATGCCGATTATCTGCTCAAATGCGTGGCGCGAAACGTCGAGGGCATGCACCAGCAGCTTCTGCAATTTTCAGCGATGCCCGAGGTCCGCAATATCAGAACGTTCCCGGTGCTTGGCGTCGCCAAGGATGCGCCGCTGCCGATATCCCCAAATCCGGCGGCATCTGACCCGGGGCAGTAGGCCCCACGTCTACCGCGCCGATCGGGCGCTTAGCTCTACTGCGTCATAAGCCCCTCATGGTGAGGAGCGCGAAGCGCGTCTCGAACCATGAGGCCCCGTCTGTGGCCCTACATCCTTCGAGACGCCCGCTCTGCGGGCTCCTCAGGATGAGGGGTTTGAGCGGCTGTGACGGAGATTAGTGGGTCCAGGGCTCGACGCGCTTGAAGGCGAAATTGTCGGCGTAAGCGGCCGGCCGGCGCGCCGCATCCTTGGGCTCGATCACCTGGTAGGCGATGCCCTTGCGCTCGCAATAGGCGATCGCGTCTTCCTTGGTGTCGAAGCGCAAGGTGAGCTGCTGCTTCATGTCGGAGGACGAGGTCCAGCCCATCAGCGGCTCGATCGCCCGCGGCTGCTCGGGCTCGTAATCGAGCTGCCATTCCTGGGTCTGGGCCCTTCCCGATTGCATCGCGTTCTTGGCAGGCTTGAAAATGCGGGCGGTCATTGGATGGTCGGGTCCTCAAGCGATATGGAAGCGTTTGGTGGAAACGGCCGGGATAGTATAGAGACACCTTTCAGGAATTTGATCGGTGATTCCGGAAACCCGGATGTACCATTTCCGTGCCGGTATAGTCATTATGCCGTAATGTGACAATCCAGGGCTATCCGGCGCCCGGGACCCGGTCTTGCGGCGCGATCTTACCGAAAGCATCACGAAGCGGCACCCCATGAAAATCAACGCTACCCTGCCAGAAAAAGGACGCGACCTCCGGCTCGACCTGTTTCGCGGAATCGCGAACTGGGCGATCTATCTGGACCATATTCCAGACAATGTCGTGAACTGGATCACCACCCGCAATTACGGGTTTAGCGACGCCGCCGACCTGTTCGTCTTCATTTCCGGCTATACCGCCTCGTTCGTCTATGCCCGGATGATGCTCGAGCGCGGCTTCATCGTCGGCGCCACCCGGCTGACCAAGCGCGTCTGGCAGCTTTATGTCGCCCATATCATCCTGTTCGTGATCTATATCGCCTCGATCAGCTATCTGGCGCTGCGCTTTGGCGACTCCGAACTGGTCAACGAATTCAACGTCGCCGTCCTGGTCGACAATGCGACCGAAACGCTGCGGCAGGGCTTGTTCCTGAAGTTCAAGCCGCTCAATCTCGACGTGCTGCCGCTCTACATCGTGCTGATGGGCCTGTTCCCGCCGGTGCTGTGGATCATGCTGCGCCAGCCCAACTGGACCATGCTGGCCGCGATCGTGCTGTGGCTGGTGTCGCGGCAGACCGGCTGGAACCTGCCCGCCTATCCGATCGGCACCTGGTACTTCAACCCGTTCGCCTGGCAGGTGCTGTTCGTATTCGGCGCATGGTGCGCGCTCGGCGGTGCCCGCAAGAACATGCACATCATCAACGCACCGATCACGCTATATCTATGCATCGCCTACCTGATCCTGGCGCTGGTCATGACCATGGCCGGCCGGTTTCCGGCGTTCGGCGAGTTGTTCCCGCAATGGCTCTATTCGATGTTCAACCCGAACGACAAGACCAACCTCGCGCCCTACCGCTTCCTGCACTTCGTGGCGATCGTGATCCTGGTCATTCGTTTCGTACCGAAGGAATGGCCGGGACTGGAGTGGAAGATCTTCGATCCGCTGGTGGTCTGCGGCCAGCAGTCGCTCGCCGTGTTCTGCGTCGGCGTGTTCCTATCGTTCGTCGGGCATTTCGAACTGTCGATGAGCACAGGCTCGCTGTTCGCGCAGATCTTCGTCAGCGTGACCGGCATCGCGATCATGACCATCGTGGCCTATTACATTTCCTGGTCGAAGCGGCAGGACAAGCCGCTCAAGCCGGCAGCGCCGAAAGCCGCCTGAGCGGCTTTCGGCTGAATCGCGGCGGCCGGTTCAGGCCGGCTGCGCGGTCGACGCCACGAGCGTCCGCACGTCGGCGTAGATGTTGACCAGCGGTGCGACCACCTTGTGCATCGCGTTCTTCGATACGATGGTGTCGTGCATGACCAGATGATCGACGCCCGTGGTCAGGAAGCAGTTCACGGCATCCTGCGGCGTTTCCACGATGGGCTCGCCCTTGATGTTGAATGAGGTGTTGATCAGCACGGGAACGCCGGTCAAGGCCTCGAATTCCTTCAGCAGGCGGTAGAGCATCGGATTGGTTTCTTCGCGCACGGTCTGGACGCGTGCAGTGCCATCGACATGCACGATCGCGGGAATCTTGTCGCGCCATTCAGGGCGAACCGGCTTGGCGATCAGCATGAAGGGCGAATCTTCCTCGCCTTCAAAAATTTCCTTCATGCGCTCGGCCAGCACGATCGGCGCGAACGGCCGGAACGCCTGCCGGTGCTTCACGCGGCTGTTGAGGATGTCCTTCATCTCACCCTTGCGTGGATCGGCCAGCAGGCTGCGGTTGCCGAGCGCGCGCGGCCCGAATTCCGAGCGGTCCTGAAACCAGCCGATCACCTTCTGGTCGGCCAGCAGTTTGGCGGTGTCGCGGCAGACATTGTCGCTCCTGACGGCGTCGACCTGGATCCGCACCAGAAACTTCTGCAACTCCTTGGCGGCCTCCTGGTCGCTGTAGCGCCTGCCGACATAGGCGTGATCCATCACGAAGGCGCGGCGTTGCTTCAGGATTTCGAGCCAGCCGTAGTAGGCACAGCCGATTGCAATGCCGTCATCGCCGGCCGCCGGCTGGACCCAGACGTTCTCGAAACCGGCTTCGCGGGCGACGCGCCCATTCGCCACGCAATTCAGTGCGACGCCGCCGGCCATACAGAGGTTCTTCGCGCCGGTGGTTTCGCGCAACCATCGGGCACGGGCCAGCAGCACGTTCTCGGTGTCGTCCTGCGTGCGCCAGGCCAGGTCCTCCCAGTGCCGCATCGCGGGGTGTTTTTCCCAGTTGCTTCCGGGTTCGAACACGTAAGGCTGCTTGAAGTCGGCGCTCCAGTGCGGCACGTGCAGCTTGCCGTCGTGCAGTTCGAGCAAATGCTTGACCTGATCGCGGCGGCCATAGGGCGCCAGTCCCATCAGCTCGCCGCACTTGTTCCAGTCGCCGAAGATATAGGTCGAGGCGCGACTGTAGAGCGCGCCCAGCCCGGGCATGGTGTAGAACTCATCGCTCAGGAAGCCGCGGTCCGGCTCCATCCAGACCTTTTTGACGCATTCCAGCGTCGTGCCGCTGAACTTGTAATAGCTCTCCGATTCTCGTGCCAGCGGCGTCGCCGTGTCGCTGGCAGGAAACGATTCCATGACGTCGGAGCGATAGCTGCCGACGCCGTCGACGATCATCACGACGCCGTCTTCGAACGGCGACACCGCGAACGCGCTGTAGGCGTGCGCGAGATGATGGGAGATCGTCACCAACTTGTCCGAATGCTTCAGATAGAGCGGATGCTTGGCCGCCTCGTCGCGCTCGAACTCCGGCAGGAAGCCCGGCGCGTCGAAATAGACCAGCCGCTCTTCCATTTCCGGGACCGGCAGGATGTAGCAATTGCGTACCACCAGATCGACGTCGTCGAGCGTAATGCCTTCGGCTTCGAGGCAATAATCGATCACTTCCTTGTAGAAGCCCGAAGCGTGCTTGGTCCGCGTGATCCGCTCCTTGGCGATCGCAAATGCAATGGCGCCGTCGCGCAACAGGCAGGCGCTGACATCATGGTCATAGGTGTTCAGACCAAGGACATAAGTGTGTTTTTTTGGCATGGGTACTCGTCAGGAGAGGATCGTCTTGCGCTGAGAAATGGAAATCGTGTCGACATCAAGTTGCTGGCGTGGCGTTGCCGTAGCTTCTTTCGAAATTCTGCAGCGCACAACCATCAGTGTTCAGCAAGTATTCAGGAAGATGAATGGCGCAACGCAAGAATCCTCGGCAGACCGGCTGTAACTTGACCTTACCTGCCCTTCTCAATAAAGTCCCGAAAGCTCGAAAGAACCTTGTAAAATATTGTCTTAGCGCATCTGAACCGAAAGCTTTCTCGCGCGTCTTAGTGAGACGGTGCCGAAGTTCAGATGTTTGGAAGTGACCGGGAGATTCTCGAATGGCTAAACGCTACAATATCCTGACCCGCTGCCTTGCAGGGCTGGCTTTGTTGTTCGTCTATGTGGCCAGCACGTCTGCGATTCTGGTAGGCGGCACGACGACGTCCGCGCAGGCGTACCGAGGCAGAGGCAGAGGCTATTATGGCGGCCGTGGCTTCTATCGCGGCGGTCGTGGCTTCTATCGCGGCCGGGGTTTCTATGGTGGGCCCGTCGTTGTACGTCCTGGTCCGCGCTGCTGGTGGACCCCTTACGGCCGTCGCGTTTGCAGGTGGTGATATAGAACGGATCGCCGTCGCGTCAGACGGGATCATAAAAGGAATCAGGCGTGCCGATCGGCACGCCTTTTTCTTTGACCGATTGCTTCCGCGCACAGTGAGCGCCGGCCGCGCCCGGCTTAGCTGGCAAGCCGGGGAAGCAGCTTGAGCGCGTTGCCTCGCTCGATCCCCGCCATCTGTTCGTCTGTGAACACGCCCGTCTCGCGCAATCCCTTTACGTGATCGCTGCCGGTTCGGTATGGGAAATCCGTCCCGAAAACGATCTGCGACGGCGGAATGAGCGACGCCAGCGCCGACATCGCGGCGCGGTTGGACGTCTGCGCGGTGTCGTAGAAGAATCGCTTCAGCTCGGTGAGCGTGCCATCGGGCACCGTCTCCTTGGCCTTGGGTACCAGCAGAGGGTGCCGCACGAAGCGCTCGATCAGAAACGGCATCGTCCCGCCCGCATGCGAGAAGATCCATCGGATATCGGGAAAGCGCCTCGCGTTACCGGAGAAGACGATGTCGGCGATCGTGCGCGTCGTGTCGGTGCCGAACTCGATCATGACAGGCGGCTGCGTCGGCGCGAGGTTCACGCAGCAATTGGCCGCGGTGGGATGGGTGTAGACCAGCGTCTTGCGGCGATTGAGCTCCTCCATGACCGGCAAGAACATGGGATCCCCGAGCCACTTGTCGCCGTAGCTCGTCATCAACGCGATGCCGTCGGCCTTGAGCGTGTCGAGCGCATAGGCGAGCTCGCGCAGGCTGCCTTCGGCGTCGGTGAGCGGCAGCATCGCGAAATTGCCGAACCGCCCCGGATGATCCGCGACCAGCTTTGCGGCATATTCGTTCGATTCACGGCAAAGCCTTCGTGCCGTATCGCCCTTGGTGAAATTGACCGCGGGTGTGGTGACGGACAGCATCGCAGTGGCGATGCCGGCCTTGTCCATATCGGCGAGCGATTTCTCGATCGTCCAGTTCTTCATCAAGGGATCGCCGAAGCCGCTGTCGTTCGACGCGGTCACGTAGGTTGGCGGCGACAGATGATGGTGTACATCGATCCGGAACGGCTTTGCGTCGGCGGTTTGTGCCCCCACCCGGCCACCACCGATCGCCGTCGTCAGAGCCAGCGCGCCGGCGCCGAGCATGAAGCCACGCCGGCTTGGTGCGGCGAATGACTGATGCGATTGACCACAGCAGAAGCATCCCCGTAGTGGGGCGGTGCGCAAATCCGTCATCCCGTTCTCTCCCCGATCTTGTTGTTGCGTGCAGGCTTCAGCCGTCG
The DNA here is from genome assembly GCF_000472965.1 of Bradyrhizobium murdochi. Classification (GTDB taxonomy): domain Bacteria; phylum Pseudomonadota; class Alphaproteobacteria; order Rhizobiales; family Xanthobacteraceae; genus Bradyrhizobium; species Bradyrhizobium murdochi. The sequence goes on from NZ_AXAU01000001.1 coordinate 873,672, forward strand.
AGAATGGCGACCGCGCGGGTCCAGCCGGCAGATGCGCGCTCGATCTTCACCGGGAAGCACGACACCATGAAGCCGGTCGACGGCAATTGCTCGAGATTGTGCAGCTTCTCGAGATGACAATAGCCGATGTGGCGCCCGGCTTTGTGGCCTTCCCAGATCAGGCTGGCGTCCTTCGTCTCGGCATACTTCTTCGCGGTGTAGACGAACGGCGCATCCCAGCTCCAGCCGTCGATGCCGGTCAGTCGCACGCCGCGCTCCAACAGATACATCGTCGCCTCGTAGCCCATGCCGCAGCCTGAGATGACGTAGTCCTGCTGCCCGTATTTGGCGCCGGCGCTGGTATTGACCACGACGATCTCCAGCGGCGACAGCGTATGGCCGATGCGCTTCAATTCCGCTTCGACATCCTTGGCGGTCGCGACGTAGCCATCCGGAAGATGCCGGAAGTCGAGCTTCACGCCCGGCTGAAAACACCATTCCAGCGGCACCTCGTCGATGGTCCATGAACGTTCGCCGCGGTTCATGGTGGGATGGAAATGCCAGGGCGCATCCAGATGCGTGCCGTTGTGGGTGGAGAGCGATACCTGCTCCACCGCCCAGCCCTGGCCATCAGGCAGATCTTCCGCCTTCAAACCTTCGAAGAACTGCAGCATCCGCGGCAGGCCCTGCTGGTGATCGATGTACTGGATGGTCGGGTGATTGCCGGGCGGATCGGCCGGCACGTCGTTTTGCAGGGGGACGGAAATGTCGATCAATCTGCGCGCCATGGCGTTTCCTCGCTGGATGCTTTTTTGGGTAGCGTCGCCGGAAGCAACTATTGCCGCTCGACCCGGTTCTTCAAGATGCCGATCTTTTCGACTTCGAGCTCGATGGTATCGCCATGTTCGAGATACCAGCCGAGTTCGAGCCCGCATCCATTGCCGACAGTGCCGGATCCGATGAATTCGCCGGGCATCAGGGTCTCGTCCTGGCTGACATGGGCGATGATCTCCTCGAACGAGAATAGCATGCCCTCGGTCACCCCTTGCGAGCGCATCTCGCCGTTGACGCGCGCTTCCATCTTCAATTTGTAGGGATCGCCGATCTCGTCTGGCGTCACGATCCACGGGCCCATCACGTTGCCGCCGTCGAAACTCTTGCCTTTCGCCGGACCTAGCCGCCCCTCCATTTCAATGCGCTGGGCATCGCGCGCAGAAAAGTCGTTGAAGATCGTATAACCGAAGATGTGATCTTTGGCCCTGGCGGCGGAGATGTTGGCGCCCTTGTTCCTGGTGATGATGCCGAATTCGAGCTCATAGTCCATCACCTGGCTGTAGCGCGGCCACTTCACCGTGGTGTTGGTACCGCGCACGCTGAAGCGGTTGGTGATGTAGTAGATCGGCTGCTTGCGATAGACCTCCGGCAGTTCACCGAGCGGCTCGGCCTCGATCCGCGCCAGCTCCGCCATGTCGCCCTTGGCGCGTGCGGCGAGCTTGAGCTGCCCGCGCGGGGCCTGCAGGATATGCAGCGGGAACGACATGCCGTCCCGCATCTGCCGTGGCTCCGGGACCGGCGCGAGAATTTCGGCCGCGTCGATCTTCATGGACAAGCTCTCGTCCTTGCCGTGCTTGTTGAACACGTTTGCCGCCTGCTCGAGCGCGGCGTCACCGGCATCGATCAGCGCCAGCATCGATGCGAAGGCCGGATTGGCGCCTCCGTTGCGGCTGGTCGCCGCCGCGAGATCAAAGAGCAGCCTGTCGCCGCTATGCACGATGGCGACCTTTTCCTGACCGCCCGACTTTATTGTTGCGAGTTTCACCTGACGCCCTCTTGTTTTCCGATGAAATATATGATCAAAAAAAATATCGATAAACAAGACAGAAAAATGTGTAGTGGGGAGAGCACCGTGAAAAAGGCCCTAGCCGCCATTGCCGTCAGCATGGCCCTGACCGGTACCGCCTTTGCGCAAGCCAAGATCCAGGTCGGCTGCACGGCAACCTCGGACTGCGCCTCCGCGATGGTGGCAATCGACGAAGGCATTTTCAAAAAACACGGGCTCGAGGTCGAGATGACGCCGATCGGCATCAACTCGAACATCCCGGCGGCGATCCTGTCGAACTCGATTCAGATTGGCGGGCCGACCTCGACCGTGTTTTTGCAGGCCGTCGACGGTGGGCTCGATCTCGTCGCTATTGCGGGTGCCACCATCATGAGCCCGGTATCGAACGGCAACATCACCGCCTTCGTCCGCAACGGCATCACCATCAAGGAGCCGAAGGATTTCGTCGGCAAGAAAGTCGGCGCGCCGGGGCTAAACGCGTTCCTGCATGTGCTGTTCGTGAAATGGCTGGTGGAAAAAGGCGTCGATCCCAAGGGCGTCAATTTCGTCGAGGTCACCTTTCCGACGATGGCCGATATCATCAAGTCCGGCGGCGTCGACGCCGTCCTGACCGCCGAACCGTTCGTGACCCGAATGACCAATGCCGGCCTCGGTTCGGTCGGCGCACGCTATGCGGTCGAACTGGCGCGCACCGATCCGATCATCTTCTACGCGGCCTCGCGCGAATGGGCGGAAAAGAACGCCGCGGCAGTCAAGAAATTCCGCGATGCGCTCGCCGAATCCGCCGCGATCGTCAACAATGACCGCGAAAAGGCGTCGAACTCGATTGCCAAGTTCACCAAGCAGCCGATCGAACTGGTCAAGGCGACGCCGCCGAACCGTTCAGAACCGGCGCTGAAGCCCGAGCAGCTCTCTTGGTGGATCGAGGTGATGTCGTCGCAGAAGATGTTGCAATCCAAGCTCGACACATCAAAGCTGGTCCTGAAATAGCAGATTGCGCGATGCCTGCTTCCGAACGCCAACTGAACCGACCAGTGACCGAGGCCGCTACCTTGAGCGAGCGCGCAGCCACGTTGGTCGAGCAGGACATCCTTGCCGGCCATCTGGCGCCGGGATCGCGGCTCGGCATCGTCGATCTCGTGCAACGCTACGAGATCGGCGCCACTCCCTTGCGCGAGGGCCTGTCACGGCTGATGTCGCGGGGGCTGATCGTGGGCATCGGGCAGCGTGGCTTTCGCGTCGCCGACATCAGCCGCGAGGATCTGCTCGACATCACCACGATGCGCACGGCGATCGAGATCGAGGCCATCAGGCTGGCGATCACCCATGGCGACGATGCATGGGAGGCCGGCATCGTCAGCGCGCTGCACCAGATGCGCCGGCACATCGAGCGGACCGGTGATGAATTCCGTGAGGGCGCCGACGATTTCGACCGGCTGCACAAGGGCTTTCACACCGCCTTGCTGGCGGCGTGCGGCTCGAAGCGTTTGCTGGCAGCCCATTCCGATCTCTACGACCAGGCCTATCGCTACCGGCGCGTGATGATGCGCTCCGTCGACAGCGGCAAGAAATTCGTGCGCGCGCATCAATTGCTCGCCGACCGCGTCATCGCCCGCGACGTTCAGGGGTCTCAAGCGATGCTATCGGCGCATCTGCGTTCGACCATGGATTTCGTCTATCCCCCAGGCAACGAGAGCTGACATCATGGCAAGCGCCGCAAAACGCCTCGAAGCCGTATACGGCACTGCCACGCCCCAGATCGCATTTGACGGCGTCACACTCGTCCTCGGCGGCAAGACCATCATCGAGAATCTGAGCCTCGGCGTGCAGCCCGGCGAATTCCTCTGCATCGTCGGCGCCTCCGGTTGCGGCAAGACCACAGCGCTGCGCCTGGCCGCCGGTCTCTACCAGCCGACCAGCGGCAAGGTGAATTTCGACGGCCAGCCGATGCGCGAGCCGCGCCGCGAGATCGCGATCGTGTTCCAGGATTACGGCAAGGCGCTGCTGCCGTGGCGCACCGCGGCGGGCAATGTTTCGCTGGCGCTGGAAGCGGGCGGCATGCCGTCAGCCGAGCGCCCTGCCCGCATTGAGGAACTTTTGCGCACGGTTGGCCTGCCCGGCCATGCCGGCAAATACCCGTCAGAAATGTCAGGCGGCATGCAGCAGCGCCTGCAGATCGCCCGCTGCCTGGCGCAGGAGCCGAAGACGCTTCTGATGGACGAGCCGTTCGGTGCGCTGGATGCGATGACGCGGCAGGGATTGCAGGATGAGGTATTGTCGTTGGTGGCGGCGAGCGGCGCCACCGTGATCTTCGTGACCCACGACCTCGATGAAGCCATCTATCTCGGCGATCGCGTCATCGGCCTGCTGCCGCACCCCGGACGGATCGGCATCGAGCTTTCGGTCAACCTGCCGCGCCCGCGCGATCAGTTATCGACCCGCGAGCATCCGGAATTCCTGCGGCTGCGGCGGCAATTGTTCGATTTCATCAAGGCGACCGAGCAGTGAGGGCGAATTCCGCCAAGGCGCTGGTGTTGCCGCTCGCCGTGCTGGTGGCGTTCGAAGTCTGGGCGCGCGCCACCCATCTGCAAAGCGACAGCCTTGCGCCGCCGAGCGAGATCGTGATGGCGCTGTTCGGCGCCTTCGCCGACCTCTCGATCCTGGCGGCGACGCGCGACACGCTGTTTTCAGCTTTCGCAGGCCTTGCGATCGGCACCGCCATCGGCTTGGCGTTCGGCATCGCCTTTGGGATTTCAGATACGCTCGATCGACTGATGGAAGTGACCGTCGAGGCTATCAGGCCGATCCCTTCGATCGCGCTGTTGCCGATAGCGCTGATCGCGCTTGGTTTTGGCCACCGCATGGAAATCGTGATCGTGGCGTTCGCCTGCGTCTGGCCGGTCCTGATCCTGTCGCGCGCGGCGGTGCGCAGCATCGAGCCGCGGCTGATGGAGGTGGCGCGGGCGCTGCGGCTGCCGCCGGCACAGCGGGTCTGGAAGATCATCATCCCGGCGGCGTTGCCGCGGATCTTCGTCGCCTTTCGGCTATCGGCCGGCATCGCGCTGATCGTCGCCGTGACGGTCGAAATCGCGATCAACCCGCTCGGCCTCGGGGCCGGCATCATGCTGGCGCAGCAGGCGCTGCGCCCGGACCTGATGCTGGCCTATCTGGTCTGGATCGGCGTCATCGGCTACGCACTGAATATCCTGCTGGTCGTCGCCCAGAACCGTCTGTTCGGCCGCGCCGCGTTGAGCGGAGACGGCCAATGAACCGAGCCGCAATCATCTGGCGCGTGGCGAGCTTTGCGGTTGCGGCCGGCTTCGTCGCAATATGGCAACTGATCGCCAATCTAAAACTGGTCTCGCCGGTGTTCCTGCCGGGACCGGACCGGGCCTGGGCTGCGCTGATGCGCGGGTTTTCCTCCGGCGATCTCTGGAGCAAGCTCGCCGGCACGCTCGAACACATGGCCTATGGCTGGCTCGCCGCCTCCATTGCCGGCATCGCGATCGGCGCGATCATTGGATCGTCGAGCAGGATGCGGACCTATGTCGCGCCGTCGCTGGAGTTTCTACGACCGCTGCCGGTCTCGGCGATCATTCCGGTGGCGATCGCCATGCTTGGGCTGACGCAGGCGATGGCGTTGTTCGTGATCGCCTTCGGTGCGATCTGGCCGATCATGCTGGCGACCATCCACGGTTTTGCTGCGGTCGAGCCGCGGCTTTACGAGGTCGCGCGCTCACTGCAGATGTCGCGCCTCGCCGTGATCTTCAAGATCGCGCTGCCTTCCGCCAGTCCCGACATCCTCGCCGGCATGCGCCTCAGCCTGACGGTGGCGCTGATCCTGTCGGTGGTCTGCGAAATCCTGGCCGGCCTCGACGGGCTCGGCCATTGGGTTCTGCTGTCAGCCCGCGCGTTTCGCTCGGCCGACCTGTTCGCTGGTGTCATCCTGCTTGGGTTGACCGGCTACGTGACGTCGGTGGCGATGTCGCTGGCGGAGCACAGACTGCTGGCGTGGCAGGCAGCGCAACGCTGATCGCCGGCAGCCGAGCAGTTGCGGCTACGTATCTGCGACAGGCCGAGCCGAAACCTCCGGCTTTTTCGACGCCGTCATAAGGCGCCGCCAACCCCGTCCGACCCAGCGCCACAGCGCCCGCAGGCTGAAGGTGACGAGCACCTCGTGGTGCCGCATCCCCTTGCCGCCTTTGACCAGCCCGAGATCGCGGATGATGCGGTACGTCCCGCTGCTCATGCGGGCGAACTTCGCACCTCGAAAATGATTGCGCACACGCGACAACATGCGTGCAGCATGCATCGCGCGAAGATTCCGTCAATCTTGACCGGCAGCGAATCAGCCGCGCAGGCTACGAAAGCCGTCAAAGCGTTGCGTTGTTACTGCGTTCGCCGATGCGATACAGTTGCGCAGTCCGGACCGGCATGCGACCGAGCACCTCGCCGCGCTCCTTCAGGCGCGCGCTCGGCGCCTCCGGCCGCGCAAAGCATTCAAGGATCTGGATGCGGATTTCTTCAGCGAGCGGGCCCTCGACCCGACGCATGCGATTCCAGAGCCGGATTATTTCCCGTTGCTTCTCGACATCCATTGGTCACCTCCGAGGGAATGACCAAAGAGAACATAACAGGAACGATATTGCAAGCCGCAAATCGGGATGGACTTCACATCAGCGTGGAAATCGCAGTATCGAACCGGGCGCTCGCATGCGTTGGCGCCGCCATCCGACCATCATCGAGCGCGCAGCGCGGCGAAGGCGGCTACTCCGCGCTTCAGGTTCTAAAGGCACAGGCTGAGAATCTTCAGTCGGCAGCTCTCAGCCGCGCGCGATTTGGACTTCGCGGCGTTTGCCTGCCTTGATTCCTTCGGCGAACTCTTTGGCGAACTCTTTGGCGCCTTGGGACGCTCATAGTCGCCTGCGATCACCATGGCCCAGTACGTACGACCGGTCCGCGCGCTTTTCACGCTGGCAACACCTACGCGCGTCGCGCCGGGCAACAGGAGGTTCTTCCGGTGCCCGGACGAATTGATCCACTGGTCGAGGGTCTTGGGAAAACCGTCGTAGCCGTACGCAATGTTCTCTGCGGCCCGGCCTGCGCCCGCCGGGCCGACACGCGTATTGAACCGGCCAAGGACATCGTGATCCAGTTTGTCCTTTGCGGCCATCGCCTCGGCTTGATCGTGTGCAATCCGTGTGAGAGTCGCATCCAGGGTTACGCGCTTCTGCCCGTGCTTTAGCCGAAAATCGGAAATCATCTGCGCGGGATTGGCCGCCGCCGGCCGGCTCCCTGCGGCGGCAAAGCAAATCACCAGCCCCAGCAGAAGGGCCTGCCGCACCAGAACGACTGTCTTCCTACCAGCCACAATTATTCCCCCGCCCCTCCCCAATTGTGCTGGGAAAATTCAATCCGAAAAAGACGTAGCAAGTCATTGATTTTATTGGTCGGGGCAGCTGGATTCGAACCAACGACCTGCAGTACCCAAAACTGCCGCGCTACCAGGCTGCGCTATACCCCGATCCGACGCTGGAAATGCTCGATACACGCTAAATCCGCGGCCATCAAGGCGATGGAAGCCGGTCAGCGCTTGTTGAACAGCGGGTGGGCCACCCGGTCGCCGGGCTGAATGCCGTATTTTTGCGCCGTACCAGCAATCACTTCCAGGACCCCCCTGGCAAGCCCGCCCGAGGAGATGATCTTGGTGGAGAGCGGCTCGGTGTTTTCCGCGATGCGCAGGATGCGGCCGTCGGCGCGGATGAAGATCATGTCGAGCGAAATGTAGGTGTTCTTCATCCACATCGAGATCTGCTGCTCCGGCGAGAAATCGAACAGCATGCCTTTGCCGTCGGGCAATTCCTTCCGGTACATCAGCCCCTGAGTCTTCTCCTCCTCCGTCGTCGCCATCTCGACCAGGAACACGCGTACGCCTGACTTGGTGGCGATCTCGAGCGGCTCAACGCTCGCGGCCTGCACGGCGGGATTGGCGCAGAGGATGAAGAGCACAGCAGACGCAGCGGCCAGCGACGTCACCAGGCGGCCCGGGATGCGAAGCCGCGCAACCATCGAAGCGAAATTCATCAAAGCACTCACGCCGGATATCTCAGGAGAAATTGCCGGGAACCCTAACCTGAGGATTGCGGCAAATGCCAGAGGCCGCCGCGCTGGGGCGCGACGGCCGGCTCACGTTTGCGTCAGTGGTACGGCAGGATCAATGCGACGACAGCGCCGACGGGCCGGTCTCCGGATGAATTTCGGCCGCCATCATCCCCTTGGACCCGGGCCCGTAGCGCACCAGCACGTACTGGCCCGGCCGCAGTTCGGTCATGCCGAAGCGGCGCAGCGTTTCCATGTGGACGAAGATGTCAGGCGTGCCCTCGCCGCAGGTCAGGAAGCCGAAACCGCGCAGCCGGTTGAACCATTTGACCTGGGCCCGCTCCAGACCGCTGGTCGGCGTAACGCTGACATGAGTCCGAGGCGGCAGCATCTGCGCCGGATGGATCGCGGTGGACTCGTCCATCGAGACAATCCGGAACGCCTGATAGCCCTTGGCGCGCTGCAAGCATTCGACCACCACCCGAGCGCCTTCATAGGCGGTCTGGTAGCCGTCGCGCCTGAGCACGGTGACATGCAGCAACACATCGGGCCAGCCATTGTCCGGCACGATGAAGCCGTAACCCTTCGAAGCATCGAACCATTTGATGATGCCCGATATTTCGATAAGGTTAGCTGCGGCATCGCCGAGCCCTGACAGCGCGTCTGCCGCCGGATCGCGCTGTGCGCCGGCTGCGTATTCACCTGATCCAAGCCTGTTCTGCCCTGTCCCGCCTGTCGGCGGCCCCCCGAGCTTCTTGGACCCAAATTCGTCCGACCCCATGACCCCGGACCTCACACTTCAAAAAGCGGTCCGCTGTCGCCGTAGCGGACCGGAACACGCGCCCTACCATGACCATCATGATAACGCAGCGCGAATCTCTCGAATCAAAGATAACACTCCCGATTGTGGCGCATAGCTAAAAAAACAAACTGACCTGCAACTATGAACAGGCTTGCACAGCCGCGAATCAGTTGGAGATCAATTGCCTACAAACGGTCCGAGCGTTTCTCCGATGTCGTGACGGATCACCAGATCGGCAACGTCGTCCTGTTCAGTAGGTTCATTATTGATGATCACGAGCTTCGCGCCGCAGTTCTTAGCCATCAACGGAAAACCCGCGGCAGGCCAAACGACTAGCGACGATCCGACTGCCAGGAACAGGTCGCAATGCTGCGCCAGTTCGGTAGCGCGGCGCATCGCGTCTTCCGGCATCGCCTGTCCGAACGAAATCGTGGCCGTCTTTACCGGCTCATCGCAGATGGTGCAGTCGGGTGCGCTACCGGCTTCCTCGAAACGCTGCTTTACCCAAGGAAGATCATAGGCATGTCCGCAGCCGATGCAGCGGGCATAAGTCGTGTTGCCGTGCAGCTCGATCACGTCATCGGCCCTGAAGCCTGACACCTGATGCAAATTGTCGATGTTCTGGGTGATGATCGCCGGCGTCTTGCCGGCTTTGTAGAGCGAGGCCAGCGCGCGATGCCCGCGGCCGGGCTTAGCCGCGGCAAAGGTTGCCTCCATCGCAAAGCGTCGCCGCCAAGCCTCGGCCCGCGCGTCGGCGCTTGCAACGAATTCGTCGAACGCGATCGGGCGGTTGCGGGTCCACAGGCCGCCCGGCGAGCGGAAATCCGGAATGCCGCATTCGGTGGAAATGCCGGCTCCGGTAAAGGGAACGATACATGCGGCTTCGGCGATCATGTCGCCGAGCTGCTCGACGCCGCTGCGCAAATCCTTGGCGATCACCGCTGATAATTTCCGAATGGTTGGGCCGCGCGGATTATAGCACGGTCGTTCGGATTGCCAGACCGATGCGCTGCCGGGCAGCGCCGCACGCACGTCCGGCACGGCGGCCTTATCAAGCCGCCTTCTAACACCGACGCCTCATGCTGCCTTGGCCACCGACTCCCTCGGCTCCTTGGCTTCTTCCGACTTCTTCGCCTTGGGTGCGGGTGCGCTTTCCATCTTCTTCACCGGTGGCTTGCCGTATTGCGCCAGCTTTTCCAGTTCCGCTTCGAGTTCGGCGCGGCGTGCAGCGACCTTTTCAAACAACTTGTCGGTGGCGTGCTCGCGCAGGCCTGCGAGTTCTTCGATGCTCAATGAATCCAAATCGATCTTTGCCATTGGAACCTCCCGTTTGTCTTTCGCTAACGGGAACCCGCATGAGCGACAACAATGCGCCACACCTTATCCACCACCTTCGCTTCAGGCGGCACGCGATCACAATGCTTCCGCATTCACGCCCCATTCGCGCGTGCCAATCATGGCGGGTGCGAATCAAACAAAAACGGATGGCGATGACGGAGAAGGAAGAAAGACTCGCGCGCGACCGTGCCGAAATCGCAGCACGCGTCGCGAGCTTCAGGCAGACCCAGCAGAAGTTCGAACGCGAGCGCGAAGAATATTACGAAACGACCTTGGCCAACGCGCTGAATGGATCCAGCCGGCCATCATTCTGGCGCTGAGGCAGTACCGGCACGAGCATTGTTGGACCTCCGCGCTGTCGACGACGGAAATTTTTGCGCGCGGAACTCGCAATTGAATTTGCTGCGACCGGAACCAAGCCGATGCCTCGATGTTTCCTAACGAATGCAGCAACCTTGCGAGAGGTGAAGCACGAAAGCCCCGTCTAGATCTTCGGATGCAGGCGGGGTTTCGCTTGCCGGTTTGGAGGGCGGCGTTGCGAGCTATGCGATCCCGCGGACCTGACCGTCGAATTGCGCGGAACGAATTCGTTCCATTCGGTGTTTCACTACCGGAAGGTGCATCATGCCTGCGTGGATGGAAATTCTGATCAATGTGATCGGTTATGCTGGCTTCATCGCCATCGCGACCTATCACAAATCGCCAGACGAAAAATTGCCGGACCGTTGAGTGCCTACTGGGCAGGCGCTAGTTCGCCTTGACCAGCGCTTGGCTGCTTTCGGTTTACGGCCGCAGACTCCCTTTGTTCTCCCGGAACGAACAGGGGGTGCGTTTCAGGCACGATTGCTTTCTTAAGATGCCGTTACCTCACCGTCCCGACCGTCGAACCTTTTTGGCGCAGCCCGTACCTATCCAAAAAGGTGCTGCGATGACCCAGGCCGACCACTATCGAGAACAATCCGACAGAGCCCGACGGCTTGCCGAAGCCGTCAAGGATCCGGAAGCTTCGAAGAAACTGATCGAGATGGCCGAGGAATTCCGACTCTACGCCGAGCGACTGGAACAGATGCATTAGCGCGATGGCGCGGGCGTGCACGGCATAGACGCTTTAAGGTTCTATTTACCCCTTAGCGCTGTAGCACCCGGCCGTTAACCCAACCTCTTTACAAGACGTAAACAGGAACCTGACAAGTTTCGATCAGGAGGGTTGCACCCATGGTCATTTACCCCATACCGGTTGAAGTGACACAAGCCAGAATCCAGCTCGTCGTCGATCAGGCCGCCAAGGCGCCGCCGCATACGATCAATCAGGATCTAAGGGCCGTCGACCATGCCAAGGCAGCCGCCATCGAAGCGGCCCTGGCCGATCTACAGACCGACGAGCCGTCGCTGGTGGACGTTAAAGTCTGACCTGACGGGAAGTATCAATCTTGCGCGCCAGGGCCAGACTGCGTCCGGCCCCCTCTCACGCTCGCCATGCGAACTGTTGTGCGTGCACGACGCCGAGCGTCAGGAGACCGCCGATGCCGGCGAGCACGGCCAAGCCAGCCCATCCTAGCGGCAGCGCTCGACATGCTCGTTGCGCGTCGAGGCAGGCATATCCTTCGTTAATGCATCAGGCGCGGCACGATAACCGATACCGCCAGCAATGCGCCGAGGCTGCTCACCACGGACAATTTCATCCGGGCCGTCCTGGCATCGGTAATCGGGAGCACGAAAAAGAAAACCATCGCAACTATGAGCACGCCATAGAGCAGGTACATGGTCGATCCCTCCGTTGCCGCCACAATGGACGGAGGAGCCAACCGCGTATGTGTAGGGGATAACGCAGGTGACGCGGTGCCGCCCAATAATCTTGCAATTTTACGCTTTTGGTTGTCTCAATCACAACGTGAGCGTGCCACACACTGGCTTGATCAAAGTTCGAGAGAAAAAGAAATGCTCGGGAAGTTTCTGCGCGACGAGGGCGGCGCCACCGCAATCGAATACAGCCTCATCGCCGGGTTTATCGCCTTGGCCATCATCGCTGCTGTCGGAATGACCGGCGAAAGGCTCGTGGCGCTACTTGAGGATCTTGCTACCGCATTGAGCCATTAGGTTACGATTGAGATGTCACGGCAAGGGTAAGGATCGCGAGCCCTATCGGCATCCAGAGCGCGCATCAGCGAGCGGGACCTTCGCGCAGATGGCTACGCGATCCAATATATTGCCGTTCCAACGACAACGAGGGCAATGGCACCAGCGGTCAAAGTCCCGAGCTTTTGCTCGGACCTTGTTGGCAAATCTTCCTGCGCCGCATTCTCTTCAGCCGGATGATCTTGTTTCATGCGATACCTCCTTTGATTCAAAACCGGCGTAGCGGTTTCGTTCCTCGGAACCAAGCGCGCTGGTAAGGTGCGCTCTCCAATGCATCGCCCTTGAGCTTCGCCCAGGCGGAGTGTCGTCCCGCAGCCTGGCTGTTGCAACGAGCGCATCCGATCTTTCGCATTCGCCTGCATCGATGGCCTTCTGAGGCCGCAGAGCTCAGTGCGAACGGCTGCAGAACGGACCTGCACTTATGCGCACGTTATCGGTGACCTCTGGTGCATTTTGCTGCTATTTTCCGCCCGAACCGCCCAACCCAACAAGATCTCTGAACGTTCTCAGGAGGACAACAAACATGCGCTATCTCCACACCATGCTGCGCGTCCGCAATCTCGATACCGCGATGAAGTTCTACCGGGACGCGCTGGGGCTGAAGGAAGTACGCCGGGTCGATAACGACAAGGGCCGGTTCACGCTGGTGTTCCTGTGCGCGCCGGAGGACGAAGGACTGTTCAAGGCCGCTCCCCAGAACCGCGGCGCACCGCTGGTCGAGCTCACCTATAATTGGGACGAGGAGAAATACGGCGAGGACCGCTATTTCGGTCACCTCGCCTACGAAGTCGACGACATCTACGCGACCTGCGACCGCCTGATGAAGGCCGGCATCACCATCAACCGCCCGCCGCGCGACGGCAACATGGCTTTCGTCCGATCGCCGGATCTACATTCGATCGAGCTGTTGCAGAAGGGCGAACCGAAGCCGCCGGCCGAACCGTGGACCTCGATGCCGAACACCGGTCACTGGTAGGCCCTGTACAAACTTCTTCGTCCACGTCCGTCATCCGAGCTACCACAAACGTTCCTTCACTCGGGTTCTTTTCTGCGCAGGAACCACCCCCTCGCACGCCGCGTTTTCTCCTCGAAAAGATTTGAGGAGGAGACGATGGGACGAGGAATTCTGCTTTGGTTGCTGGGCGTGCCTATTCCGGTGATCATTCTGCTATGGCTGTTCTTCGGCCACTGACTGGCCGACGCCACGAATAATGCGAGAAGCGGGCTCTGTCGCACTGCAGCAGAGCCCATTTTTGTTGGCTCCGGACCCGCGCGAACGCGCGCTTTTTCTCTGATCTTCGGCTATTAACGGCCAATCGGAAAATCAGCGGGAGCAACGCGTGGCCGACAACAACAAACAACAACTCACCATCTGGGGCCGGGCCAATTCGGTCAACGTGCAAAAAGTGCTGTGGTGCCTCGCCGAACTCGATCTCGCGTATGCGCGTATCGATGCCGGCATGCAGTTCGGAAAGAACAACGACCCTGCTTATCTGGCGATGAATCCGAACGGCCGCGTACCCACGCTGGTCGACGGCGACTACGTGCTGTGGGAATCCAATTCCGTGATGCGCTATCTCTGCATGGCCTATGGCCAAGGATCTGAACGAGGTTCGTCGATCTATCCCTCGCAGCCGAAGGCGCGCGCCGGCGTCGATCGCTGGCTCGACTGGACGCTGTCGACGCTGCAGCCGGTCGACCGGCCGGTGTTCTGGGCGTTGGTGCGCACGCCCATTGAAAAGCGCGACATGGTCGCGATCCAGAAGGATGTCGATGCCGAAGCCGCGGTGTGGCGGATCGTCGAGGCGCACCTGACGACACGGCGCTTTATCGAGGGCGATCAGTTCACCATCGCCGACATCGCGCTCGGCGCTTTTGCGCGGCGCTGGTTCGGCGTCGAAGGCGTGACAAAACCGAAACTGCCGAACCTCGAACGCTGGTTTTCGCAGCTCGCCGTCCGCCCAGGGTTCACGCAGTTCATCGCACCGCCGATGACGTAAGCGCGAATCTTCTCAACGTGAGCCGCCGGACACCCCTGCTCCAACGCTCACTGCGCCGCCGATTTTCATGCATGTGTTGGAGCCTTCGATTCTGACGAAGCCCGCGCCATATTCCGCGCATGCGTTGGCCGACCCTGGGCGCTTCAGCGGAAGCGACTTGCCCGACGCGGAGGCTTTGTCGAGCTTCTGAGGACGGGGTTGTTCGGCGACCGAGGCAACCGAGGACAGCGCCAAGGCGATCATTATGCCGATCATTGCCAGGAGGGATTTTCGCATCCCGCCTTTTATCGTCTCTGGCGGATCAGTGCCAGATTAGCGGATGAACCTGATGCCGACCGATTTGCCGCGGCGCCAGACCACTTCGCAGCGGCGCCCGGTCCTGGCGTCGCGCGAAAACGCCAGCCGCAATTTCGCCGGCAACGTGTTGGGATCGTCGATCGTGACCTTCGCCCCCGTTGCGGACATATCCTGGACCACGCATTGGCGCGCGGCAAAACCGCCCTCGAGCGTGATCCACCCGGGTTGACTCAATGATTTGCGCGCGTCGCGCTTCTTGCTTAAAGCCATGTTGAAAAGCTCCCCCGAGACAGCGCTACGCTATATGGCTTTAGAATCCGTTGCTCGGCGCGGCGTGTCTCGTCGCGCGGCCGGGACGCTGATGAAGCCGCAAAGCGGCTGCAGAAACGTCTTTCCGAGCGGCTTGCCCACCCGCCCAAACGCCACTATACGTTCGCCCGTCGCCGCGCCCATCAAACATGGACGGCCGGCGGCCAACACGGCCCATCAAGCACTAACATCTTGATTTTCCTGTTGTTCTTGCTCCCTTCGTCTATCGGTTAGGACGCCACCCTTTCACGGTGGAGAGAGCGGTTCGATTCCGCTAGGGAGCGCCAAATCCACGACATCGTACGATGCCGCTCCGGTTCTGGAGTTCCATGTTGCTCGATAGCTGATTGATAGCCGGCGGCTGCATCCGCCGAGTTTGCCGCTTTGCGCCTTTTCGATTTGCTACTTTGCGCTGTCCCGGGGGCCGGCGACGGAGCTTCGAGCATCCGCATCCCCCTTTTGCCGCGCAATCCTGACCACGAATCAATCGGCAGGCGTCCCTCATTTCCGCTATGATTAAGCCATGACGATCGGGATTACCGGACCCGAACGGAAGGCACCAAGGCACAGTGCCTTGGTCGGCTCCCTCATTGCGGCCGTCTTCGGTGGGATTTGCCTGATCCTGCTCTGGCTCACGAGCGACTTCCTGGTTGATTGGCTGTGGTTTTCCGCGATCGGCTATCCGCAGGTTTTTTGGACGACAATCGGCGCCAAAGCCGCCATTCTTCTTTCAACCTGGACCGGAACTGCGGTCGTCCTTTGGTTGAACGGATGGCTCGCGGTGCGCTTTGCCCGAAGGCAGCCGCCGCAATCCGTCGCGGACTTCGTTTCGAATCTTGCGGGCAATGTGCCGTCACCCGACATTTTCGCGGTCGCGCGCGATCGGCTGCGGTGGCCCCGCGTCATAGCGGGCGGCGCAGGTTTGCTCGCTTTGCTGGTCGCCGCTTCAGAGGTCGGCAATTGGGGCATTATCCTGCAGTTCTTCTATCACGTTCCCTACGGTGCAGACGATCCGCTCTTCAACAAGGACATCAGTTTCTATCTCTTCGTGCTTCCGGCCTATATCATCGTCAAAAACTGGATGTTGCTCACGCTCGTTCTGAGCGCGATCTTCGCCGCAGCGATCTACTGGGTGCACGGCGACATCGAATACGACATCCAGCATCGATCGATCTCGCCGACCGCAATCGCTCACGGCTCGGCGTTGCTTGCTCTCCTTTTCGTCGTGAAGGCCTGGTCGTACGTGCTCGACCGTTTTCTGTTGCTTTATGGCGACAACGGCGTCGTCGTCGGCGCCAGCTACACCGATGTGAATGTGGGGCTGCCGGGCCTGTGGCTGATGATCGGGCTGTCGATCATTGCGGCGTTTGCTGCGTTGGCAAACCTGCGGGTGAGGACCTACCGGCTTCCTGCCGCCGCGGTCATGCTTATCGTGATCGGCTCTTTCGTCCTGTCCGGCGTAGCTCCCGTGCTGTTCCGGCAGTTCTTCGTCAAACCAAGCGAGTTGGAGCTGGAGAAACCCTACATCGAACGCAACATCGCGCTCACCCGGCAGGCATACGATCTCGATCAGATCGTAGCCAAGCCGTTTGCCGCCGAACAGACACTTACCGTCAAGACGCTCGAGGCCAACAAGGCGACCATCGAAAATATCAGGCTGTGGGACTGGCTGCCCTTGTCGGACACCTACGCGCAGCTCCAAGAGATCCGCACCTACTACAAATTCCATCATCTTGACGTTGATCGCTACTGGCTCGATGGCTCCTATCAAAGCGTAATGATCTCGGCGCGCGAACTGCGGCCCTCCTTGCTGCCGCCGAATGCCCAGACATGGGTCAACCGTCACGTGCTGTTTACTCACGGCACTGGCGCGGTGATGAGCCCGGTCACTCGCAAGACCACCGAGGGGCTGCCATTCCTATATTTGCGCGACATACCTCCTGTTGCGGACGGAGGCCCTCAGATTCATGAACCGCGCATCTACTACGGCGAAGAACCCGACAGCTACGTCATCGTCAAGGGGAGCACGCCCGAGTTCGACTATCCGAAGGGAAAGGACAATGTTTACGCGGCCTATGACGGTACCGGTGGCGTTCCGATAGGAGCGATGGCGTGGAGAGGCCTGTTTGCCTATTACTTCAACGACCCGAACCTGGTGCTCTCAAGCTACATCACCGCCGACAGCCGGATCATGATCCGCCGCAATATCCAGCAACGGGTACGAACGATCGCTCCGTTCCTCAGGCTCGACCACGACCCCTATCTGGTCATCAGCGGTGGGCGGATGTTCTGGATGCAGGACGCCTACACGGTGAGTTCCTATTTTCCCTATGCACAGCAGGCGCAAGGGCTGGACCTCAACTACATCCGCAACTCAGTGAAGGTCATTGTCGATGCCTATAACGGGACCGTCGATTTCTATCTGATGGACACCGGCGACCCGGTCGCTGCAACCTTCCAGCGTATCTTCCCGAGCTTGTTCAAGCCGTTCGCTTCTATGCCGACGGACCTACAGAGGCACATTCGCTACCCGGAGGACCTGTTCCTGATTCAAGCGCGGCTCTATCAGACCTACCACATGGAGGCGGCCGACGTTTTCTATAACCGCGAGGATCTCTGGCAGTTTCCGCGCCAGCCGGGCGGCGGCGGCGTTGCAACGATGGCGCCCTATTACATCATCATGCGGCTGCCCGGCGAGCCGCAGGCCGAGTTCTTCCTCATGCTTCCGATGGTGCCCAGCCGCCGCGACAACATGATTGCGTGGCTCGCAGCGCGCTGCGACGCGCCCGGCTACGGCAAGCTGATCGTCTACGAGTTCCCCAAGGAGAAGCTGGTCTATGGACCATTCCAGATCGAAGCGCGGATCAATCAGACTACCGAGATATCGCAACAAATCACGCTGTGGAATCAGATGGGCTCGCGGGTGATACGCGGTGCGAACTTGCTTGTGATCCCGATCGAGAACTCGATCCTTTATGTAACGCCGCTCTATTTGCGGGCGGAGCACGGACACTTGCCGGAGTTGAAGCGCGTGATCGCAGCCTACGGCGAACATGTGGTGATGAAGGAGACGCTCGCCGAGGCCTTGTCAGCGCTGTTCATGGAGCCCGGCGCTGCGCCGGCAGCTTCATCAGCCACGACAGAGGAGAAGCCCCCCACAGGCCCGGCGGCAAGTCGGGCCCGGGAGGCGCTGGATCGCTACAATCAAGCAGTGGAGCGATTGAAGTCCGGAGATTGGAAAGGCTTCGGCACGCAGTTCGATGCAATGCGCGAGCTTCTGGAGGAAATGAACCGACGCTCCACCGACCACTAGGCCGCGAACTTTCAGTCCAGCGCTGCCTCCGCCCCGGAGAGGTGGAAATTACGAACGCGGCACCACGGTTGAGGTTTCGCTTAAAATCATATCGCGATTTCAATGATATAGGAGTTCGTAGTTTTATTCCGAGTGGCGGCGCCATCACGTTGCCACCACTTTCAAAGCCCAAGCCGACCATTTTCAAGGCTTAAGGCAACCATTTTCCCAGCTCAGGTTCCCGTCGTCCGCAGGTTCCGTCAAACGGACCGTGGCGCGTATGTAGAAAGGGACAGGGAAATGGATACGGCCGCTATCGCAATCACAACTTGTGTCGCGCTTTACGTCGCACTCCGCTTTACGTTGCAGTGCTACTTTCCGCCGGATACCTGACCGGAGCTCCTCGCGAATTTCTGGGATCCTCCTGCGGGAAAAAGCGCGAAACGCATCGTCGTCAGCGCGATCAAGTTGCTGAAGATCGAAATAGACATTTCGTTCGCGTAGGGGACGGCCAATGCCCAATCGCTTTGCGCCTCCCCCGCAATCTCTCCTAACCCGCCGACGCGACTTTCGACGCCTGACGCAAGGCGTCTTTCGATTCGCCTCGAATCGGGCTGTCGAGTTTCCCGGACCGCAAAGCGTCTGGACACTCCACAGCTTATGCGAAAGGAATGCGTGACTGCACGCTTAAGGAGAAGACCATAGCCGCTGGCGCGATGACGGCGCTCGTGATCATGGCATGCTAGCAATTGCATTGGCGCTGCTTTCCGGAAGATAAGTAAAGCTGCTGGCGACGTTCACGGAACTTTGTTCTACTCCGAGAACGGTGACGGGAACTTTGTTCTACTCCGGAGAACTACGGAAAGCATGGCTGACATATCCTCGCGCGTCGATGGCGACCGCGTACTCGCCGATCTCAACGCGCTACGCGCCATCGGCGCCTACAAGACCGGCGTTCACAAGCCGACTTTCTCCGAACCACATCTGCGCTCGCTGGCGTGGCTGGTGCAACGGCTTCCCCAGGCCGGCCTCACCGGCGAGATCGACGGCATCGGCAACGTGCTCGGCACCAGCACGAAAAGTGGGCCGAAACTGCTGGCGGGATCGCATCTCGAAAGCCAGAATCACGCGGGCTGGCTCGATGGACCGCTCGGCGTGATCTATGCGCTCGAAGCCGCCCGCGTCATCAATCCCGATCCAAATATTGAGGGCGCCGTCGAAGTCGCTTCATGGTGCGACGAGGAAGGCCATTTCGGACACTTCCTTGGCAGCCGGTCCTATGTCGGCGGCGTCACCGAAGCCGATATCGACGCCGCGCGCGACCGCAACAATGACAGGAGCATGCGTGACGCGCTACGCGACGCGGGCCTTGCCGACCGCGCCCGTGCGCGGTGCGAACAAGGTCGGCATATCGGCTACCTGGAAGCCCATATCGAGCAGGGCGAGACGCTGGAAAGCAGCGGCCTCAAGATCGGCATCGTCACGTCCATCGTCGGGATCTGGCAATATCGCATCACCTTCACGGGTGAACAAAACCACGCCGGCACCACGCGGATGGCCATTCGCCGGGACGCCGGCCTCGCACTCGCCAGATTTTGCGTCGCTATCGACGATCGTTTTCCTGCCGCCTGCGGCCCGCGCACGGTGTGGACCACCGGCCGCATCACGCTCGATCCCGGTGCACCCAGCATCATCCCGGGAGCGGCGGAAATGCTGTTCCAGATTCGCGACGACGATCCTGCCGTGATTGCGCGGCTGGAGGAACTGCTCCACAGCATGGCCGCAGAGGTCAACGCCCAAGGCCGCTGCGCCGTCGCGGTGGAGCGCATCCGCACCGGGACGCCCGCGCGGATGGATGGCTCGTTCCAGCAGGCCATCGAGGCTGCCAGCGCAGCTTTTGCCGATGGCAAGTCGCTCCGCATGCCGAGCGGCGCCGGCCACGACGCCCAGATTCTTTCAACCGTCATGCCGGCTGGCATGCTGTTCGTGCCCTCGATCGGCGGCATTTCGCATCACTGGACCGAGAACACGGCCGACGCCGACATCGTTACCGGGGCAGAGGTCTTCGTTGACGCCTGCCGGCGGCTGTTGGCGCAATGAGGCGACGCGAGATGCGACATGGTTGCTGAAACCAGGCCGGCCTATTCGATCAGGGACATTCCGGCCAGCGTTTGGGTGCTGGGCTTCGTCTCGATGCTGATGGACATCTCGTCGGAGATGATCCACGCCCTGCTGCCGATCTACCTGGTCTCGGTCCTCGGCGCATCAATGGTAACGGTCGGCGTCATCGAAGGCATCGCCGAGGCGACCGCCTCCATCACAAAAATATTCTCCGGCGCGCTCTCGGACTGGCTCGGCAAACGCAAATGGCTAGCTGCCATCGGTTACGGTCTCGCGGCCTTCACCAAACCGGTGTTTCCGCTGGCGCCGACCGTCGGCTGGCTGGTGGCCGCGCGTTTCGTCGACCGGATCGGTAAAGGCATTCGCGGCGCCCCGCGTGACGCGCTGGTGGCCGATCTTTCGCCAGCCGATCTGCGCGGCGCGAGCTTCGGGCTGCGCCAATCGCTCGACACCATCGGCGCCTTCGTCGGTCCCTTGCTCGCCATCGCCCTGATGTGGTGGACATCGGATAACTTCAAGGCGGTGTTCTGGGTTGCCGTAATTCCCGCCTTCCTGGCGCTGGCGCTGATCGTCTTCGCCGTGCGTGAGCCGGAGCGGCCGCGGGCGCTGCGCACCGTGCGCAATCCGATCAGCCTGGCTGAGATCAAAAACCTGGGGTCGGCCTATTGGTGGGTGGTGGCGGTCGCGAGCGTATTTACGCTGGCGCGCTTCAGCGAGGCCTTCCTCGTTCTCCGCGCCCAGAATGTCGGAGTGCCGATCGCGCTCGTACCTGCCGTGCTGGTGGCCATGAATATCGTCTATGCCCTCGCGGCCTACCCTGCCGGCGTCATCTCGGATCGCATGAACCGCACAGCCGTGCTGGCGAGCGGCATACTGGTGCTGGTTGCCGCCGACATCGCGTTGGCGTTGCTGCCGTCGGTGGGCGGTGTTGCGCTGGGCGTCATTCTCTGGGGCCTGCACATGGGACTGACGCAGGGACTGCTGGCCGCGCTCGTTGCGGATACCGCGCCGGCCGAGTTGCGCGGCACGGCTTACGGATTCTTCAACCTGCTCGGCGGCATAGCGATGCTCGCGGCCAGCGTCATTGCTGGCGCACTCTGGGATATCGCAGGGCCGCAGGGCACGTTCCTGGCCGGCGCCGGCTTCGCGCTGATCGCGCTGGCGGGATTGCGGGTGGTACAGGGCAAGATCGGCCAACGGGCCGCCGCCTGAGCGATGCCAGGTTCGGCTGCGGGTTCCTTGGTGACAAGGAGTCGCGTCTGACTTTCTTGCAAACGGCAGGATTTGCGGCCATTTACGCTCGCACGAGGTAAAGTTCCCCAGATGTTGCTGCTGCAGGCTCTCCCTACATCGATCGGCGTTGCCGCCATCGCGCCGGCATTGCTGGTGCTGTGGCTCGTCATTGCCGCGGACGAGCGCCCCGGCCCGCCCGCGCGGGTATGGCTCGCTTTCGTACTCGGGGCCGCCAGCATTTCGCTCTTGGGAGTCGCGCGCGCCCCGTTTGCCGCGATCCTTGCGGTGCCCGGCAATCCCTGGATGACGCAAGGCCTGCGTTCGATCTTCGGGGTCGCCGCGCCCGAAGAGATCGTGAAAGTCCTGGTGATCATTTTAGTGTCATTGCCCGTGCGCCGCCGTGCGTTCGCCGATCCAATGGATACGGTGGTCTACGGTGCGGCCGCAGGCCTCGGCTTCGCGGCCTACGAAAACCTCGCCTATCTCGTGCAGCATGCCGACATGTGGCGGTCGCTGGCCGCTTTGCGCAGCGTGTTGACGGTGCCGTTTCACGGCGCACTCGGCATCATAGCAGGCGCCTATATCGCGATCGCGCGCGCCGGCACCGCGCTCGGCGCGCATCGCCATCATCGCGACTGGGCGCGGATCTCGAGCTGGGCGCTGGCG
Source organism: Bradyrhizobium murdochi (assembly GCF_000472965.1). Lineage (GTDB taxonomy): Bacteria > Pseudomonadota > Alphaproteobacteria > Rhizobiales > Xanthobacteraceae > Bradyrhizobium > Bradyrhizobium murdochi. The sequence goes on from NZ_AXAU01000001.1 coordinate 895,784, forward strand.
CTGTTCGCGCCGGTCGCGCTGCATGCGGCATTCGATTTTCCGCTGCTGACACTGCAGAAACATCCAGATCTCGGCCCCAACGTGCGAATGCTGCTGGGGGCGGCAAGCCTGCTCATCGGCTTCAGTTCGATCGGGTTTGCCATAAGGCTGGTACGGCGCGTTGGCCGCCATCATGCGCCGCGCACCGAGATCGCGCGTGAGCGGCTGAGCCAGTTGCGGCGGATGTGGGCCCTGCTGCTCGTAGGCAGCGGTGCGGGCTTCGCCGGCGCGGCTTTCGTCCTGACCTCGCTTCATCACTGGTTCGTCAGTCCGGAGCGCAATGCGTCGCTACTTCTCATTCCGCTCGGCATGACCTCCATCTTGATAGGCTTGGCGCTGTTGCTGGCCACGTCGGCTGTATATGTGTTTAGCCGCAATCGCATCAGAACGTCCTCGGACGGATTTTCGTCCGCGCCTGAGCCGGGCTGAACGTCATCCTTCAGTCGTTGATCTCGCTTAAAAAGCTAGCCAACAATTTACCCGCAGGCGGCGCACCGGCTATGTTGGATACTCCGCGCGGCAGGCATCGGGAGTTTCCAATGACCCAAGATATTCCCCCTGATATCGGCAAGCTGCAGTCCGAAATGAACGCCGCGGTGAAGGCGCACTGGAAGGCTTTTCTGTTCGAAGGCATCGTGCTCGCCCTGCTCGGCCTGGCTGCGATGATCGTGCCGCCGCTGGCAAGCCTCGCCGTCACCATCTTCCTCGGTTGGATGTTTCTGATCAGCGGTATTGCTGGGCTGTTCGTCACTTACTGGGCGCGGCAGATGCCGGGCTTCTGGTGGTCGCTGTTTTCCGCCGCGCTGGCCGTTCTCGCCGGCGGGATTTTGCTGGCGCGGCCCGCGCAGGGCGTCCTCACGCTCACTATCGTGGTCGGCGCGTATTTTCTGGCCGAGGGCGTCATCAGCATCATGTACGCACTGAATCACCGCCGCGAATTGTCGGAGCGCTGGTCCTGGCTGTTGATCTCAGGCGTGATGGACCTCCTGATCGCATTCATCATCATCGCCGGCCTGCCGGGTTCGGCGGAATGGGCGATCGGCCTCTTGGCCGGGATCAATCTCGTGCTCGGCGGCGCGTCACTGGTCGGCATAGCGCTCGCCGCCCGCAAGTCCTGACGCCGCCGATTATGGGATGACAAGACCCGGCAGGTGCGCTATAGAGCCGCCATGATCATGATCGCCGCCAGCAACTTTTGGTATTTTAGCTACGACAGCTCGCTGGCGGTGGGAGGATCGCGCTCAATCTGACGAATTGAAGCCAAGAAGTCCGAACAGCCGCCAAACCTGGCGGCTTTTTTGTTGGCCGGCAGGTTTCCTTTCAAACAGGAGCCATAGCCGTGTTGAGCACCACCGACGACCTTCGAATTAGCGAACTGAAAGAGCTGAGTACGCCGCAGGAGGTGATGGGCGAGATACCGCGCACCTTGACCGCGACGCGCGTCGTGATGGCGGCACGCAATGCCATCCACGCCATCCTGCACGGCACCGACGACCGCCTGCTGGTGGTCGTCGGCCCCTGCTCGGTCCACGATCCCGCCGCGGCCGTTGATTACGCCGAGCGGCTAGCCGCCTTGCGCGAAAAACTCGCCGACCGCCTCGAAATCGTGATGCGTGTCTATTTCGAAAAGCCGCGCACCACGGTCGGATGGAAGGGACTGATCAACGACCCCAATCTCGACGGCTCCTTCGACATCAACAGGGGTCTGCGGCTCGCTCGCAACGTGCTGTCGGCGGTGAACAATCTCGGCCTGCCGGCCGGGACCGAATTCCTCGACATGACGACGCCGCAATACATTGCCGACCTGATGGCATGGGCGGCAATCGGGGCGCGCACGACCGAGAGCCAGATCCATCGCGAGCTCGCTTCCGGTCTCTCCTGCCCGGTCGGCTTCAAGAACGGTACCGACGGCAATATTCGCATCGCGGCCGATGCGGTGAAGTCGGCCTCGCATCCACATCATTTCATGGCTGTCACTAAGGGCGGGCGCTCGGCGATTGCGGCAACCACCGGCAACGAGGACTGCCACATCATCCTGCGCGGCGGCAACAAGCCGAACTACGACCGGGAAAGCGTCGATGCCGCTTGCGTCGAACTTGTCCGCGCCGGCGTCACCCCGCGGATCATGATCGACACCAGCCATGCCAACAGCAACAAAAAGCCGGAAAACCAGCCGCTGGTGGTCGCCGACATCGCGCGCCAGATATCGGATGGCGAGCAGCGCATCACCGGCGTCATGATCGAGAGCAATCTGGTCGCCGGCCGCCAAGATGTCGTGCCGGGCAAACAGCTCGCCTATGGGCAGAGCATCACCGACGGCTGCATCGACTGGGAGACGACGGTCTCGGCGCTGAACATGCTGGCTGATGCCGTGGCAACACGGCGGAACGTGCCATCGCGCAGCTTCCGGGAGGAGCGCTCGGCGTAGCCACCCGGGTCGAATGTTGACGAAGCAGGGCGCGATCGGCGCGCCCTGCCCCAGCTTCCATTGAAGCTGCACTACGAAGCGTACACACCCGCGCGACGCCGTAAAGCTGCGACTACCAGCAAAAAATCGGCGGGCCTGTGGCATACTTCACACGTACGAAATCGCAGTTCGGAATATTGCTCCGCCGGGGCTTCTATTTCGAACGAGGTTTCGATGAAGCAATTTCCGAACAACCAGCAATTTCCCAGCAAACTGAGTGCGGGCGACCTGCGCACCTACCGTCGGTGGACTGGCGGCTTATACCTCACCTATTTGGCCGCGATCATTGTCGCGATCGGTCTCGTTCTTGCAAATGGACCTGCGCGCGATCTCAGAGCGTCGAGCGAAACTCAGATGGCGCGCCTAAAGGGTGGACCAGCGTCAATCGATATTCCGACAACGGCCAAGCCTGTTACCAAGCGGTAGTGGCCGCGGACCGGCAACTCAAATGACATTCTTTTGGAATAGTGTGATGATTAGACCATTCATTCGATTGATCTTGATTGCAGCCCTGATCGCTCCGAACTTGGCGATTGCAGACATTGCGCAAACTCCCGTTCAATTTTGTTGGGCGACGGGAAAGTTCGACCATACGATCTACTTTGCCGAAGTCGGAAATCGCGAAGATCGGCAGGCAAGCTTCGACACGCTGCTCGAGATTTCGGGCATCGATCATCACGCGGTGAAATGCACGACTTCAGACATTGAAACGCATCGTCTGACGCGTGCGCAGTTGATGAAAGGTTGGTTGGAGTCCGAGTTTGAAATCGTGAACACTACATTCCTGTCAGATCTCGATTACTGATAATTCAGGGTGACAAGATCGCGACCGGGGTTGCAGATAAACGACCTGACGCAGTCGTTCCTCGTGTCAGCTTGTGATCTGCGGGCTGACAAGCTCTTGACGTGGGACCACAGCACTAGGATGCTCGCCCCGCTAGAGGCAGTGCTCGGGGGATGCCGACATGGCGATCATTTCAGTTCTGATTGGGGTTCTGGTCATTGTTGTCGTGGGGGCAATTTGTTTCTGGGCTATCGAAAAGTTTGCCCCCGATAGGAAACTAGCGAATCTTCTAAAATTACTGGTTGTGCTCGTCTGCTTAGGCGCGATTGTGCAACGACTGCTGGTCTTGACTTACTAGGTATGCCGCGCAGCTTCATGACGATCCTGACCGGCCGTAACCTGCCGAAGGTCCAGCAGCCGCGGGGAAGCTGAGCCCTCACTCATTGCCCGCGCCTTTTCTTGGCAGGTGGCGGCGGGCCGGGTGGCGCTGCTGCATTCGATCCTTGGAGACTATCCACGCGAGCGGAAAGCCCACCCAACTGTTCCGAAAGCAACTTACGTTGGCCCTGCTCAGCCGATATCTGCCGCTGTAGACCGCTGATCTGTTCCGCGGCACGTTCCTGTGCTGCCTGGAGCTCTTGGATCGTTTGCTGGAGATTGGCCACAGCATGTCTAGCCGTCTTGTCAGCGATTTCGGCAGCCAGAGACGGCTCAGCATTGGGGTGAACAGCCGCTAATGGCGAGGACTCGGATCCGATTCGATTGCTGGCCCAAAGCACTGCCGCAATGGCAACCGCGAGGAGAATAAGTAAGACCCACGGCAGTAAGCGGCGCGGTCGTCCTGGCTCGCTGTTGATGCGATTCTTGGGCGTAAAGTCACTCATCATTTGGCTACTAAGCCGACAATGATCGATTAGTTCCCTTCAACGGGTGATAGCCGTGGCCGTGGCCGTTCTCGCTTGCGCCTTCCCCTCGCCTGCGATTGGATGGTTCGCAGGCCGGGGAGATGTCTAAACGCAAATCGGGCTGCGGTCGTGAGTTTGACGAGCCGGCCCGCTACCGGGGCAGCAAGCTCGTCACCTTGTGCGACGCTGCCAGCTACATCACGGCGTTGCCGAAAAAGGAATCCACTCTCCCCGGAATGGCAGGCCGCGATCGAGGCGCTAATGCTGTTGGTGGACTCGGCGGCGCGACGATGTTCGCGCGTCGGTGTCATGAAAGCATTGAACCGGGGCCACGTTCGGGAGTTTAACCTATCTCGCAAGGACCCTCACTGGGGACGCCGCAAGCTGGCGCGAGATCGATGAAAACGGTCTGGATTTACGTCGATACAAAGAAAAAGGTCGGCGACCGTGACCATCTCAAGGTGTTTGCAAACTCGGACCTCGCCGATGAATGGTTCGTGGTGAACGATCCAGAAGGCATCGTCTTCGAGTACGAGGTCATAGGCGTTGCAGATGACGAAACCGGGTCGGGACGTCAACGGCATCGCTAGGATAGAGGCCGACCACCACATGAAACTCCCGGCGTGCGGGCAGTGGCTCCACATGCGCGATCTGGCCTGACATCGGCTCGAATAAAAAGCCGGACCGCCGGTTTTCTCCCGGCGATAGCTGGTTCAGTCATCTTCGCGGACTTCCGACCTGTGACGGTCCGTGAACTAGCGAGCGAAGCGAACCTTGAAGGATGAATGACCCGGCTGGTGGCCGTCGCCCTTCGAGGGCCGCGCTACGCTTAGCCGCCTCAGGGTGACGGATCACATTGAGTCAGGCTTGCTTCATCATGCCTAGCAGCCGCGGCAGATGCTCTTGATCTTACGGTCGAGCGCGGCGTTTTCCTTGTTCAGCGGATCGTTCGGATCGTTCAGGTTCTTTTCGCTAGGCACGTCGCTGCGGCGGGGCTGACGGTGTCCGATCGGCGCCTCCGGAATCTTTCCGGCGCTCGGGCCATTCTTTGGCATTGTTGACGTCCCGCCCTGTGCGAACGCAGCAGGCATGCCGATCAGGACCATCAGCGCGACTGACAAGATTGTTCTTTGCATCCTGATTCTCCGCCTTTTAGATTCCTTTATCGTGTCCGTCCGGGCACGTCGATCGTTGCGCAGTTTCGCCGTCCCTGGGCAGCGCAGTCCTGCGCCTTTCGTACATCGGCCATGGTGCCGAGTAACCAGATTCCGGCGGCCACCAGCAGCACGAATAAGCCGAGCAGAACGGCGTTTTCGATTCCGTGATGGCCCTCGTCTTCCGGCGGCTCCCGTTTCTCCTCGCCGTCCTCCTTCATCGCCCGATCACGGCTTTGGCGGATAGAGGTGAACGTCTCCGCAATAGTCGACGATACGATACTGCGCTTCCGAGGATAGTTCACATTCCCCGGAACTTGCATGCGACAAATAATTCGGTCCAATCGGCGCCTTTCCATGGCCGCCGGGAATGTCGAGCACGTAATCCGGCTGGCACAGGCCCGAGACGCGACCGCGCAAGTTGCGCATCAGTTCCCGTCCCTCTGCAATGGTGGTGCGCAGATGCGCGGTCCCCGGCGCCAGATCGCCATGATGCAGGTAATATGGCTTGATTCGGTTTTCAACAAAGGCCCGCATCAACGCTTCCAGCGTCGCGGCGTCGTCATTGACGCCGCGAAGCAGCACCGTCTGGCTCACCAGCGGAACACCGGCGTCGGCCAGCCGCGCGCAGGCGGCGCGGGCCTCGCCCGACAATTCACGCGGATGATTGGCGTGAACGGCGATCCAGGTCGTTGCGCCGTCAGCCTTCAACGCCCTGATCATGTCGCCATCGATGCGCGCAGGCGCAGCCACAGGCACGCGGGTGTGGATGCGAACGATCCTGACGTGATCGACGGCGGCGAGATCCGTCATGATCTCAGCCAGCCGCCGTGGCGACAGCATCAGCGGATCGCCGCCGGTCAGGATGACTTCCCAGATTTCATTGTTCTTGCGGATATAGTCGAGCGCGTCGCGATAGGCGGCCTCGGACAGCGCCGTGGCCTTGCCAGGCCCGACCATCTCGCGACGGAAGCAGAAGCGGCAATACACCGCGCAGACATGCACCAGCTTGAGCAGCACGCGATCGGGATAGCGATGGACGATGCCGGCGACCGGCGAATGCGCGTCGTCGCCGATCGGGTCGGCATTTTCACCGGGCGCGTTCACCAGTTCGAGCGCGCTCGGAATGAATTGCCGCGCGATCGGATCGTCAGGATTTTCCGTGTCGATCAGGTTGGCGATATCAGGCGTCACCGCGATGGCGTAGCGCGCGGCGACCCGCTCGAGGTCGGAGAGATCTGCCGTCTTCGCCAACCCCCGCTCGATGAGATCGGCGGGCTGCCGCAGCGTTGCCAAAAGTTTCGGATCGATCCTGTTCATGTCTCTCCTGCCGGTGGCGTCCACACCACCTGGTCCACCCGCAGCGCGCCGCTTGCCAGCATCACCAGCCGATCGAAACCGAGCGCGACGCCGCTCGACGGCGGCATCGCGGCGACTGCTGCGAGAAAATCCTCATCCAGCGGATAGCGCTCGCCGTAGCGCCGCTCCTTCTCGTCCATATCAGCGGCGAAACGGCGGCGCTGCTCGCCGGCATCGGTCAATTCGCCAAATCCGTTGGCGAGTTCGACGCCGCAGGCATAGACCTCAAAACGTTCGGCGACGCGCGGATCGGACGCTTTCGCCCGAGCAAGGGCTGCTTCCGGCGCCGGATATTCGAACAAGACAGTCAAACGCCCCTGCCCCAGATTCGGTTCGACATGCTCGACCAGCACTTTGCTGAAAATATCCGACCAGGTGTCGTCATCAGTGATCCGCACCCGCGGCCTTGCTGCCGCCGCAAGCGCCGCGCGATCGCCCTCGCCATTGCTGATTGTGGCCAACAGATCAATCCCGGCAAAGCGGTCGAACGCGGACGCCACCGTCCGCAGTTCCGGCTCGGCGAAGGGATCGGCCGTTCTGCCCCGGAACGAAAATTGCCGGATCCCGGTCGCCTGCGCCGCATGTGCGATCACGACGATGGTATCGGCCATAACAGCATCATAGCCTGCGTCGGCACGATACCATTCCAGCATCGTGAATTCGGGCAGATGCAGATCGCCGCGCTCGCGGTCGCGGAACACGCGCGCCAATTCGAAGATTTTGGCTTCGCCGGCGGCGAGCAGTTTCTTCGCGGCGAACTCCGGCGACGTTCGCAAATAGCGCATCACGCGCGTGCCATCGTGGCTGATGATTTCGGTGCGTGGAGCATGCAGATGCGTCTCGTTGCCCGGCGAGACCTGCAGGATGCCGGTTTCCACCTCGGTAAAACCCTGCTCGTCGAACCAGCCTCGCACTGCCCTCGTGATCGCGGCTCGCGCCATCAGGAACGGCTTTCGATCGGCATGCCGCGTAGCCGACCACCAAGGTGAGTGCTGTTCGACATCAACCATCACAGGCGGTTCCGAATCCACCAGGCATCCTCCGCGGGGCCAATCAAGGCGTTCAGGGAATCGGCAAATACCATTGATATTATTCGACTTTCTTTGCGTCCGACACGGCGAGCAGGAGGAACCAGCAAGATCCAGCTCCAGCTCCGTCATTTCATGTCGAAAGACGCTCTCCTTGTCCATTCGCCCGATCGATGTCGCCGCTATCAGCCGAAGCTGCGGGTCTTGGCGAACCGCTTAAACCATTGCTTTCAAGCCATCAGCAACGGTCGGCCCATCGCTAAATTACTTTGCCAGACTCGTCATATAACGCGGCGAAATCCGGCTATTAGCAGCTCGCCGGAACGGCCGTAAAACGCTGGCATCGACGGGCAAAATCAGTATGTTGCAGCCCGAAACCGCCTGATTGGCCCTGCGGACACAAATGTCCGGTTCGGCCGAAGGCCAGAAATTCGGGAAAACAGCTTTGAAAGTCATCGCCAGTTCTATTCGCAAGGGCAACGTCATCGAGCAAGATGGAAAGCTCTATGTCGTCCTGTCAGCCGAAAACATCCATCCCGGTAAGGGAACCCCGGTCAGCCAGATCGAAATGCGCCGCATTGGCGACGGCGTGAAGGTTTCGGAACGCTACAAGACCACTGACCAGGTCGAGAAGGCCACCGTCGAGGACCGCAATTTCAACTACCTCTATGAGGATGGCGACGGCTTCCACTTCATGAATGCCGAGACCTATGACCAGGTCCAGGTCTCGAAGGAGATCGTGGGCTCGGCCGCGCCCTACCTGCAGGAAAACATGACCGTGAAGCTGTCGATGCACGACCTGAATCCGGTCGCCATCCAGTTGCCGCAGCGCGCAACCCTCGAAGTTGTGGAGACCGAGCCGGTCACCAAGGGCCAGACCGCGTCCTCCTCCTACAAGCCTGCTATTCTCTCCAACGGCGTGCGCACCTCGGTGCCGCCGCACATTGGAACGGGAACACGGATCGTGGTCATGACCGAGGACGGCTCCTACGTCGAGCGCGCAAAGGACTAAGACCGCGCCATAGGCCACGGAGCATACGCCGGGGGGCGATGCATTGGGTAAAATGGCTGTCCGCTTGCTCTCGCGTTGGCTGGCAGCCTTTTGTTTGCTCCCCGCCGGGATATCAGGCGTTTCCGCCAATGAGTTCAGAACGCCGTCGATGTCGGCCGTTCGCGTCGAATGGCGCGCCGTTCTGGATCAGCTTCGCAGCGAGATCAATTCCCGGCCGGCGATCGCGCAGCGCTTCACCTTCGCAGGCCAGCGGCGGGTGCCGGCATGGGATCCGCGCGCGACGCCCGCGCTGGTGCAGTTGAACGCGATCAATTCGGCGATGTTCGCCGGAATCGGCCGCAGTCCGGTGCCGGTGCTGTTGCCCTTTGATACCGCGGCCTATCTCGAGGCCGAGGCCAGTGGCACGCGCCACCCGGCGGTGTCACGCCATCAGGCCGGCTTCCGCCCCGTTGACCTGTTTCACGCTGGCCCCTCCGGCTACGATGCGGTGTTTTCACTCGATCCCGGCGCCGGTGACGGACTGCCATCTCGAATTTTCGCCCGTCCGGTCGAGGTGCAGATTACGGGCTCGATCCTCGTCTACGATCTCGCCGATCCGCTCAGCGGTAAGGGCGAGCCGGTCAAGGCGCTGGCGTCGCAATTTCCGGACATGCGCCGTTTCATTCGCGAAGGTTACGTGCGCTACGCCTTCACCCGTTTCGGCGTGCCCTATGTGGTGTCGATCCAGTGTCTCGACTCGGCGCCGCGGACGCGGCGGCTGGCCTGCCGCGAGGCTTACCCGATTGCCGAGCGCTTCCTGAAGGCGCTGCGCATCGCCGGAGGCCAGCCGGCGCGCCCGCGCTTCGACATGCCCTCCGAGGTTGCTGAACGGCCGGCCACCCTTTCGCCCGACTTCAGCTATCGTCCGAGCGGCGACATCATTGCCAACAGCGGCGCACGCAGGCGCGGCGGCCGCGCCGACCTCGTCGCCTACTCGCAGATCCGCTTTCCGCTGGAGAAAGCTCCGGCCCGGGTCAGCTCGCAGCAGTTCACCAAGCGCAAGTCCGGCGGCGTCTATCCGTGGCGGGATAATTTTTGCGAAGCCCGCAGTTTCCAGGTCGGCCAATGTGTGGCCGGCTTCGGTCACCAGGGCCAGGACATCCGCCCCGCGCCCTGTCCGCCGAACAGCAGCGCCGACAACGCCTGCCATCCGAGGAAACAGGCGGTCGTCGCGGTCCGCGACGGCGTCGTCATCCGTTCGCTGAAGCAGCAGGCGGCAACGCTGCAGATCAACACAGGCAACGAGCACATCCGTTTCCGTTACATGCACATGAACCCGACGACCATGGATGCGGACGGCATCCTCAACGGGCGCCGGGTCGCCGAGGGCGAGAAGATCGGCGTGGTCTCCAACTATCTCGATTTCCCGAACGGCACGTCGTACCACCTCCACTTCGACGTGCAGGTGTTCACGCGTGACGGCTGGATCTGGGTCAATCCCTACACCACCCTGATCGCCTCCTACGAACGGCTGATCCGCGGCCGCGGCCACGAGATCGGGACCGAGCCACCGGCCGCCGTCGCGCATGCGTTGCCGAAGAATGTACGGCGTCACGTCACGCGACAAGCAGAAGGCCGCGCTAACTAACCGCCAACCGGTTCGCTTCGGCCGCGGAACTGTTCAAATCTCCGCAATGGAATCCGTGGGCATTAACCGCTGGCGCGCTCAGGCGGCCTGCTTCCGCGCCGGCGGTGTCCAGCGAAACGCGGCGCCGAACCTGTTCCAGACATTGATCGAGGCGACGGCGGAGGTGAGATAGGCGAGCTCCTTCTCGGAGAATTCCGCGCTCGCCTGCGCATAGACCTCGTCGCTGACGCCGTCTGCGAGCAGCGTCAGCGCCTCTGTCCAGGCCAGCGCGGCGCGCTCGCGCGCGGAAAACTGTGGCGCCTCGCGCCACACCACCACGAGATTGAGCTTGTCGGCGGGCACGCCGAGCTTCTCGCCCTCGAGGATATGATACTGGACGCAAAAGGCGCAGCCGTTGATCTGCGAGGCGCGCAGCTTGATCAGCTCGAGCAGTTGCTTGTCCATGCCCGCCTTGCCCGCGACCTGGCCGAGCGCCAGTACGGCCGCGTAGGCGTCGGGCGTCAGCGACATGAAATCTTTGTACTCTTTGCGGGCGTGTGACATCTCTTGTGCCTCATGTTATCAGTGCTCTGATTGATTATAAGAGTACTGATATGCTGCGCAAGACACCACAAAACATGGCAGCGCGATCGCGAAACGTATCGGCGAAAAAACCACAAGCGAGGCAAACGCCGGCCGCCGGAAAGACCGGCCGACGGTCGCGGCAAAAATCTGCGGAAACTCCCGCGTCATTGATGCTGCGACCGCCGCCGCCCGGCGAAGGCAAGCGCGGCGAGCAAGGTTACCTCGCCTATCTGCTGCGCCAGGCTCAAGGCGCGACACGGCTGGCGATGGAGCGGTCGCTGGCCGAGCTCGGCGTCACCTCGCCGCAATTCGTCGTCCTGACGATGCTGCGCGCCTATCCCGGCCTATCCGGCGCGGAGCTTGCGCGGGTGGCGATGCTGACGCCGCAGACGGTCGGCGTCATCATCCGCAATCTCGAGCGCGACGGCGCCATCAAGAAGACCCCACACCCGATCCATGGCCGGGTGCTGCAGTGGACGGTGACGCGGCGGGGCGCAGCGCTACTCGACAAGTGCCGGCGGCACGCGCAGGCGATCGAGCGGCGGCTGGCGGCGGGGCTTTCCGCCAACGCCCAGCGCCTGATCCGCCGCTGGCTGGCCAGAATCGCCGCGGATTTGTGAAGGAAGCGCCGGTTCCCGCGGCGTCATGGCTTTTGGCGCAGGCCCGCCGTGCCGCTAGACTGCGGGCATGAAACAGCCTGATTCCCAGAAAGCCCCAACCCGCCGCGCGGTGCTGGGGCTCGGCACCGGCGCTCTGCTCGCGACGACGCTTCCCGCTTTGGCCGCGCCGGCCGGCTTCGACCAGTGGCGCGACAATTTTCGCGCGCGCGCAACTGCAAAAGGCATTTCGGACGCGACCTGGACGCGGGTGATGGGGCGCATCGAGCCCGACATGACGGTATTCCGGCAGATGCAGAAGCAGCCGGAATTCCACGAACAGATCTGGCAATACGTCAACCGCCGCGTCTCGGACTGGCGCATCATCAACGGCCGCGAGGCGCTCAGAAAGCACGAGGCGCTGTTCGCGCGGATCGAGCAGGACTTTGGCGTCGAGCGCGGCACGCTGCTTGCGCTGTGGGGCGTCGAGTCCGCCTATGGCGATCCCTTGGTGCAGCAGAACCATATGCGGCCGATCTTTCCGGCGCTCGCAGCTCTCGCCTGGAACGAGCCGCGCCGCCGCGCCTATTGGGAGACCGAGCTGATCAACGCGCTCAAGATCGTCGACCGCGGCTGGGGCACGCCGGAGGAAATGCGGGGATCCTGGGCCGGCGCGATGGGCCACACCCAGTGGATGCCGGAAGTCTGGCTCAATGTCGGCATGGACTACGACAAGGACGGCCGCGTCTCGCCGTTCGGCAAGCCCGATGACGCGCTCGGCTCCAGCGCGCGCTATTTGCTCAACCGCGGCAAGTATCACCGCGGCGAGCACTGGGGCTATGAAGTCCGCACGTCCGGCGGCGCTTCGAGCGGCAGCCGTACCTACGCGGCATGGGCCAGCGCCGGCGTCACGCGCGCCGANNNCAAGCCGTTCCCGCAGCCGAACGCATCGGCGCAGATGTGGGTGCCGGTCGCGGGGGGACCTTCGTTCCTGCTGGGCCCGAATTTTTATTCGGTGAAGAGCTACAATCCGTCGATGAACTACGCGCTCGCAATCTGCCATCTCGGCGACCGCATCTTGGGCGCGCCGCCCTTCATCCAGCCCTTCCCCGGCTCGGAGCGCGCGCTGACGCTGGCCGAAGTGCAGGAGCTGCAGACCCGGCTGACCAAGGCCGGCTTCGATACCGGCGGCACCGACGGCCGCGTCGGCAACGACACGATGAAGGCGGTGAAGGATTATCAGACCAAGATGGGGCTGCTGCCGGCGGATGGTTATGGCGGGCTGAAAGTGCTGGCGCGGTTGAGGCAAGGCGGATAGCGACGCAGCGTCAACCTCGCATGGTTCCGCCGCGTCCTCTCCATCAAGTCTGCAGTCAAGCTGCTTCCAGCGGTTCGGCCTCCTTCGCCAGCCGATCCACAAGATCATCCACTGCGCATTCGGCCGCAGCGATCGACGCCTTCAAGCGTTCACCCCCGAACTCGTCATACTCGATAGCGATGCTGTGGAAGTCGGTGATGCCCAGGAAGCCGAACACGTCACGCACCGCCCCTTCGACATGGTTGATGTGCGCGATACGTCCGCCCGGATCGTAGCCGTAATCACCCCGCGAGCTGAGCATGATGAGACGTTTGCCCTTACCAGCCAGTAGCTGCGAATAGGGATCATCCGGCCTGGCACGATCAAAGCCGAAAGTGCGACCGACCCGCACGACATTGTCGACATACGCCTTGAACTGCGCCGGCATTCCAAAATTGTACATCGGCACGCCAGCCACGATCAAATCTGCGGCGATGAGTTCATCGACCAATGCGTCGCTTTCCGCCAGCACATCATTCATCCACGGCTCGCGCAGCTCAGGTTTGGTGAAGGCCGCACCGATCCATTTCTCGGTGACGTGATGCGGTGGTGATTGGCCGACATCCCGATCGGTCACGAGATCATCCGGCCGGTCTTGCAGCCAACGCTGCACGAAGCGTTCAGTGAGGCGGCGCGTGTGCGACCCGCGAGGGAACCGGTCCGATCGGTCAGGCCGCGCACTGGCGTCAATCCGTAGCAAGTTCATGGCATATCTCCTTTCATCCTTGTTCGACTAGATGGAGCAGGCGGAATGCATTGACAAAAGCAAATTGCTCATCACATGGATGAGCTGCATTCATCTGCTGGGCCTGCCGATGAGACGTCTTCCACCGCTGTCCGGGCTGCGGGCGTTCGAAGCCGCCGGGCGGCATCTGAGTTTCAAGCGTGCGGCTCAGGAGCTGCACGTGACGCCGACCGCCATCAGCCATCAGGTTCGGCAATTGGAAGAGGTGATTGGCGCGACGCTGTTCGAGCGGCGGACGCGTCAGGTCCTGCTGACCGCGGAGGGGCAAGTCTTGCTGCCGGTTCTGCGCGACGGATTCGATTCCTTCGCACGTGTCGTCGAGGGATTGAGCCGCAGGCAGCGCCGCGCGACGGTGACACTTTCGGCCACTCCCGCGTTCACCGCCAAGTGGCTGGTGCCGCGAATCGCGGACTTTCACAACGCAAGACCTGACATCGATCTCACTCTGCTGGCGACCCTGGAGGTCGTGGACCTTAATTCGGGTGTCGCGGACCTCGCGTTGCGCTATGGCCCTGGCCCTTATCCCGATCTGAACGCCGAACCGTTGGCCATCGATCGTTTTGCGCCAGTGGCGAGTCCGCGTCTTGGTCTGAAGAAGCCGGCCGATCTGCGCTCAGCGACCTTGCTGCATTTTGACTGGCGCCGCAGCGACAGCGGCAATCCGACCTGGCGGCGCTGGCTGAAGATCGCGGGTATCGACGGTATCGATGCTCGGGCCGGGCTCCGCTTCAGCGATGAGACCCATGCGATCCAGGCCGCCGTCGCCGGCACCGGGGTCGCGTTGCACAGTCTGCTGCTGGTGTCGGAGGAACTCGCGACCAAAACGCTGGTCGTGCCGTTCGGCCCGGAAATCGAAGGCTTCACCCTGCATCTTGCGCGCGGCTCCCGGAGAGCCCTGACCGAACCGATCGAAGCAACGCAAGCTTGGTTGCGCGCGCAATTCGCCAAAAGCTCACCTTCACGCTGATGCACGCGCGCGTGGTGCAGTCGATCACTGCCGCCCGCGTTTTCGTCTATGCGCGTCGCGCCACGCCACCCGCATTCATGCCGCCGTCGATAACAAGCTCCGTTCCCGTCACGTAGCGCGACGCATCGGACGCCAGATACAGCACGCCCTGCGCAACCTCCTCGGCCTGCCCGGCGCGGCCGAGCGGCGTTGCTACTTTCGCGCGTTCCTCCGGATCGATCGGCGCGTTCTGTCCGCTGCCGGTGGACCCCACCGGAATCTTGGCCCAGATCGGCGTGTCGATGATGCCGGGATGCACCGAGTTGACGCGGATGCCGTCGCCGAATGTCGCGCATTCCATCGCGATCGACTTGGCGAACAGTCGGACACCGCCCTTGGTCGCGGAGTAGCCGGACAGACTGGCCGCGCCGCGCAAGCCCGCCAGCGACGACATCATGATGATGGAGCCGCCGCCGGTCTTGCGCATCACGGGCAGGCAATGCTTCACCGACAAAAACACGCCGTCGAGATTGATCGCGGTCTGCCGCCGCCAGTCCGCAAGCGACATCTCGGTGATCGACGGCACTGAAATTCCGATGCCGGCGTTCGAGACCAGCACGTCGAGCCGGTCATAGCGCTTCATGATTTCGGCCACGACTTCAATCCAGCGTTCCTCGCTGGTCACGTCGTGATGCCAAAAGCTCGCCTCTCCCCCCGTCTTCTTGATCCGTGCGACGACCTCAGGGCCTCTCAAATCGTCGACATCGGTCACCGCGACCGACGCCCCCTCGCGCGCCAGCAACTCGCAAACCGCTTCGCCAATACCGGATGCGCCGCCCGTCACGAGCGCGACCTTGCCCTGAACCTGCCCTGCCATTTCTCCTCCCGTTCTGTTTGTTGATTGAGACGTTTCTTGTTCTAGCGGATCACGGCCGGTCCCGGATCCGGTACCGCGACGTCGAGCACGCGAAATTGCACGCGTTCCGAACCTTGAAAACGATCGACCGCGAGCGATCCTGCCACGTGCAAAAGCTGGCCGCGGTTCTGCGTCAGCGCGTGTCCGAGCTTCTGTCCGACCGCGCGGAACGCGATGCCGTTGACGATGGCGCCGTCGCCCGACTTGAAGCGCACGCGCAGATGCGCCTGCCCCACTTCGTCGGCATAAACGAGCTGATGCGCCGGCAGCGCGATCACAGGCTCCGGGTTGGCTGCGCCGAACGGACCGGCGCGGTTCAGTGTGTTGGCGAATTCTACGGTCACGCTGCGCGCGCTAACGGCGCCATCGATGAACAGCTCGTTCTCATGGCGGGAATTGGCGACGTCCTCGGCCAGCGCGCTTTCCATGAAGGCACGAAACTCCGCGAGCTTCTCCTTGCGCAGCGTCACGCCGGCAGCCATGGCATGGCCGCCGCCCTTCATCAAAAGCCGCTCCTTCACCGCCTGCCGCACGGCCTTGCCAAGATCGACGCCCGAGATCGAGCGGCCCGAACCAGTGCCGATGCCGCCGGGCTCGAGCGCAATGGCAAAGGCGGGACGCGCAAACTTCTCTTTCAGCCGCGAGGCGACGAGACCGACAATGCCGGGATGCCAGCCTTCGGCGGCGGTCACGATCACCGCGCCCTTGTCTTCGAGCCCGAGCGAGGCCAGCGCCTCGGCCTCGGCCTGCGCTTCGGCCGCCTGCTCGATGATGCGGCGCTCGCTGTTCAGGCGGTCAAGCTCGGCCGCGATCCGCGCGGCCTCGGAGACGTCGCCCTCCAGCAAGAGCCGCACGCCGAGATCGGCGCGCCCGATCCGGCCGCCCGCATTGATGCGCGGCCCCAGCATGAAGCCGAGATGCCAGGCTTCCGGCGGGCCGTTCAGCCGCGCCACATCCATCAGCGCGGTATGCCCGACATGGTCGCGGCGACGCATCGCGATCAGGCCTTTGGCGACAAAGGCGCGGTTGAGCCCGATCAGCGGCGCGACGTCGGCCACGGTGCCGAGCGCCACATGATGCAGCATGCCCAAAAGATCGGGCTCCGGCCGCTCCGCGCTCCAGAAGCCGCGGCCGCGCAATTCGCGGTTCACAGCGACCAGCGTGATCAGCACGAGACCGACAGCGGCGAGATGGCCGAGGCCGGAGAGATCGTCCGGTCGGTTCGGATTCACCAGCGCGTCGACCTCCGGCAATTCGTCGCCAGTCTGGTGATGGTCGATGACGACGACGGATAGGCCGAGCTTTCGCGCTTCCGCCAGCGGCTCGATGCTGGTGGTGCCGCAATCGACGGTCACCAGCAGCGTTGCGCCCTTGGCGGCCAGCGCCCGCACTGCCTCGACGTTGGGGCCATAGCCTTCAAAGATTCGGTCCGGGATGTGGATCAGCGGATCGAGCCCGCAATGGCGCAGATGCCAGGCCAGCAGCGCCGCGGACGTGGCACCATCCACGTCATAGTCGCCGAAGATCGCAACCTTTTCCCCGCGCATGGCCGCGTCAGCGATGCGCTTGGCCGCCAGTTCCATCTGCGTCACGGTGTGTGGATCGGGCATCAGTTTGCGGATGGTCGGATCGAGAAAATCCTGAACCTCGTCAGTCCCGACATCGCGGCCCGCCAGCACGCGGGCCAGCATTTCCGGCAACTGGTAGCGCTGGGTGATCGCCAGCGCCCGCGCAGCTCCCCTGGCATCGAGCCGGTCGCGCCACAATTTGCCCGTCGCCGAACGCGCCACGCCGAGAAACGCCGGGGGCAGCTCAACGGGAAGTGCGGATGCGGGAAGGATCATGATGCCTTCGAGAGATAGGGGCTAAGCGGGCTGTGGGCCATGCCGACAAATGCGACTTGCACAAAGAAGATGCAACTTCGTCAGGTAAAACTACCCGCAAGCCGCCGGAACTTAAACCAATCGTTAGCCATGATCCCCGACAAAGGAGACCAATACGCTCTCATTTGAGTCCCGCCGATCCGCAGAAGATCGACATCCGCACAAAGACTGAGGAATTCCCGCCAATGTCCGTCGCGCTTCGCTCCCAAACCGCAACGACCGCAAAACAACCGGCCAAATCAGCGGGCACCGAGGACGAATCCGACGTTTCCGCGCTGATCGCGAGATTGACCGCCGAGGTCAACCAGGTCGCCTGCGAGAAGACCAAGTCGATCCAGAAGATCACCAACCAGATGAAGATGCTGGCGCTGAACGCGCTGATCGAGAGTTCGCGCGCCGGCGCGCAAGGTGCGGGCTTTGCGGTGGTGGCGCAGGAAGTCCGCAACGTCGGCCAGCAGGTCGAGACGATTGCCCGCGAGCTCGAAAGCCAGCTCACCAACCGGACCGGCAACCTGATGAATTCGATCGCGCAGATGGCCGACCGCTCGCGCGGCGAGCGCATGGTCGACCTGTCGCTCAACGCCATCGAGCTGATCGATCGCAACCTCTATGAGCGCACCTGCGACGTGCGCTGGTGGGCAACCGATTCCGCCGTGGTCGATTGCGCGGCCGCGCCGCAGGTTACTGCCGTCAACCATGTGTCGGAACGGATGGCGGTGATCCTCGGCGCCTATACCGTCTATCTCGATCTCTGGCTCTGCGATCTCGACGGCAATGTGCTGGCCAACGGCCGTGCCGATCGGTTTGGCGTCGTGGGCCAGAACGTGGCGCAGACCAAGTGGTTTCGCGCGGCGCGCTCCTTGCGCTCCGGCGACGATTACGCCGTCGGCGACGTCGAATGCCAACCTTTGCTCGGCAACGCCCAGGTGGTGACCTACTGCGCCAGCGTCCGCGAAGGCGGCAAGGCGCACGGCAGGCCGACCGGCGTGCTGGCAGTTCACTTCGACTGGGAACCGCAAGCTCGCGCCATCGTCCAAGGCGTGCGCGTCGGCGCGGCCGACAAGGCGCGCGTGCTGCTGGTCGATTCGAATTTCCGGGTGATCGCGGCGTCCGACGGCCAGGGCCTGCTCACCGAGCGCGTCTCGCTCCAGCTCGAAGGAAAGCGCTCCGGCTTCTACCAGGATCGCTCCGGAGCGATGATCGCCTTCCACGCCACGCCCGGCTACGAGACCTACAAGGGCCTCGGCTGGTTCGGCGTGATCCAGGCCGGCGCGGCATAAGCCCGCCTCGCCAATCGTCAGCACCCCAGCCGGTCGGCGATATCGCCAAAATCCTTGGCGACGATGTCCCAGTCGCCCTTGGCTTCGAAATCGTATTTCTGGTGCGGGCCGTATTCGGTCGGACGCGCGACGAACGCGGTCTTCAGGCCGTTCTGCTGCGCGGCTTTCAGGTCGCCATTGTGGGCGGCCACCATCATCACCCGCTCGGCCGGCAGGCAGAGCAGTTTGGCGGCGCCGAGATAGGTTTCGGGATCGGGCTTGTAGTGCTCGAACAATTCCGCCGACATGATGAGATCCCACGGCAGGCCGGCGAATTTTGCCATGTTGGTCAATAGCGCGACGTTGCCGTTGGAGAGCGGCGAGATGATGTACTTCTTCTTCAACCGCGTCAGCCCGGGCACGCTGTCGGGCCACGGATGCAGGCGGTGCCAGCCCATCGTCAAATAGTGCAGATCGGCGTCGCTCAGTCCCTTGATCGCGAATTGCGCGACCAGTTTTTCCAGCGAGCGGCGGTGCAGGGTGTCGAGGATCTGATAGCCGCGTTCGGGATGTTTGCGCACCTCGTCCATCGAGGCCATGTAAACGCCGCGCCAGCCGTCGACGAGCGCGGTCCAGTCAGCCTTGATGCCGGAGGTTTTCGACCATTGTGTGAAATCGTTGATGAGGCTGGTGCGCCAGTCGACGACGGTGCCGAACACGTCGAACACCAGGGCTTTGACCGCGGAAATGTCGGACATTGGTCGCGCTCCCTTTGTTCTTCTTCGTCATTCCGGGGCGCGCGCAGCGCGAACCCGGAATCTCGAGGTTCCGGGTTCGATGCTGTGCATCGCCCCGGAACGACGAGGGAGTATCTTCAATCCAGATGAAACTTGTCCAACTGCCGGTGCTCGGCCTTGATGTAACGCACCGTGCCCGTCACTGAGCGCATCACCACCGTTTCGGTCTCGATGACGTCATCCTTGCGGAATTTGACGCCCGTCAGCAGCGAACCCGTGGTGACGCCGGTGGCCGCGAACAGGCAATCGCCCCGCACCATGTCCTCGATTCCGTAGATCATTTTTGGATCGGTCACGCCCATCTTGTGCGCGCGCTCGCGCTTCTCCTCGCTGTCGAGGATCAGCCGGCACTGCATCTGCCCGCCGATGCAGCGCAGCGCCGCCGCCGCCAACACACCCTCGGGCGCGCCACCGGTGCCGATATACATGTCGACGCCGGTGTTGTCGGGGTCGGCACAGTGGATCACGCCGGCGACGTCGCCATCGGTGATCAGCCGTACCGCGGCGCCGGTCGAGCGGATGCTGGCGATGATGTCGGCGTGGCGCGGCCGATCGAGCACAAGGACTGTGATCGCGCCAGGCTCGACGCCTTTGGCTTTGGCGAGCCGGCGGACATTGTCGGCAGGCGAAGCGTCGAGCTCGACGACGCCCTTGGCGTAGCCCGGGCCGATCGCAAGCTTCTCCATGTAGACGTCGGGCGCGTGCAGCAGCGTACCGCCATCGGCCATCGCCATGGTCGCGATCGCGCCCGGCATGTTCTTGGCGCAGAGCGTGGTGCCTTCCAGCGGGTCGACGGCGATATCGACCTGCGGACCGGCATTCAGCCCGACCTTCTCGCCGATGAACAGCATCGGCGCCTCGTCGCGCTCGCCCTCGCCGATCACGATGGTGCCTTCGATCGGCAGCTTGTTGAGCTCGCGGCGCATCGCGTCGACTGCAGCCTGGTCCGCCGCCTTCTCCTGGCCGTGGCCGCGCAGCCGCGCGGCCGAAACGGCTGCACGTTCCGTCACCCGCACGATTTCAAGCGTGAGAATGCGCTCGAGCAGCAATTGCGGCGGAACGGAAATATGGGTCGACATAGCGAGCACTCCTTAAATCTTCGCCGGGCCCCCGGCCCGTCTTCAACCATTGAGCGCGCAATCCCTTGCAAATCGCGCGCTAGTTTTTCTCGATTCGTATCACCTGCGGCCGGCCGCTGATCACCTTGTCGCGCTGCACCGCCTCCAGCGCGCGATAGACCGCATCCTCTGATGTTGCGTAGGTGATCAGAATGACCGGAACCGGTGCGCCTTTCTTCGTTGCGCCGTTCGCGTCGACACCTTCGGGGTGACGCTGCACGATCGATTCCAGCGAAATCTTCTGTTCGGCAAGGCGGGTGGCGATGGTCGCGGCGGTGCCGGCGAGGTCGCGCGCCATCAGGCGGATGTAGTAGCCGCCCTCATGCCGCTCCATCGGCGCCTTGGTGGTGTCGCGCAGCCGTTCCACCGGGCGGCCGAACGGCTTTGCGCGAATGCCGCGCGCCACGTCGGCGATGTCGGCGACGACGGCGCACGCCGTCGCGGCACCACCGGCGCCCGGCCCCACCAGGGTGATCGGGGGAATGCCCTCGCCGTCGACGGTCACCGCATTGGTGACGCCCATCACCTGCGCGATCGAAGACGATTTCGGCACCATGGTCGGATGCACGCGCTGCTCGATGCCCTTGGCGGTACGCACCGCGACCCCGAGCAGTTTTACGCGGTAGCCGAGCTCTTCGGCGGCGCGAAGATCCTCCGGCGCGATCGAGGAGATGCCTTCGACATAGACCGCGCTCTGCGCCACCTTGGTGCCGAAGGCAAGGCTCGCCAGGATCGCGAGCTTCTGCGCCGTGTCATGGCCGTCGACGTCGAAGGACGGATTGGCTTCGGCATAGCCCAGCCGCTGCGCGTCCTTCAGGCATTCGGCGAACGACAAGCCTTCCTGCTCCATCCGGGTCAGGATGTAATTGCAGGTGCCGTTGAGGATGCCATAGACGCGGTTGACTCCGGTGCCCGCAAGCCCTTCGCGCAACGTCTTGATGACGGGAATGGCAGCGCCGACCGCCGCCTCGTAGTTGAACGCGCCGCCGTGCTTCTCGGCCGCCTTCGCCAGCCGCACGCCGTGCTTGGCGATCAGCGCCTTGTTGGCTGTTACCACCGACTTGCCGGATTTCAACGCCGCTTCGATCGCCGACAGCGCCGGATCGCCGGCGCCGCCCATCAGTTCGACAAAGCAATCGACGTTGGCGTCGCTGGCCAGATCAAGCGGGCTTTTCGCCCAGTCGATGCCGCGCAGATCGAGCGAACGCTTCTTCGCCTTCGAGCGCGCGGTGACGGCAACGACGCGCACCCCGCGCCCGCTGCGCTCGGCAAGCGTCCGCGACTGCTCTTCGATGAGGCGGACGACCTCGGCACCAACAGTGCCGAGCCCCGCGATACCCACTCTCAGGGGTGCGACCATGAATGAGAGAACCTGCAATAAAAGGAATTAGCGCCGGTTGGCGAGAGGAACCACGTTGTGCAACGTTTCAATGCCGCTTTCAAGAAAGCGGCGCACCCCGCGTGCGGCCTGGCGGATACGCTGCTCGTTTTCCACCATGGCGATGCGGACATAGCCCTCGCCATGCTCGCCGAAGGCGACGCCGGGCGAAACTACCACGCCTGATTTCTCCACCATCAACGTCGCGAACTGCATGCTGCCGACGCCCTCGAAGGCTTTCGGCAGCGGCGCCCAGGCGAACATCGAAGCCTGCGGCGGCGGAATCTCCCAGCCGGCCCGGCCGAACGATTCGACCAGCGCGTCGCGGCGCCTGCGGTAGGTGTCGCGCATCTCCTTGATGCAATCGTCCGGCCCGTTCAGCGCAGCGGTGGCCGCGACTTGAATGGGCGTGAACGCGCCGTAGTCGAGGTAGGATTTCACCCGCGCCAGCGCGGCAATGATCCGCTCGTTGCCGACGGCAAACCCCATGCGCCAGCCCGCCATCGAGAACGTCTTCGACATCGAGGTGAATTCGACGGTGACGTCGATTGCGCCGGGAACCTGCAACACCGAGGGCGGCGGATTCCGGTCGTCGAAATAAACTTCGGCGTAGGCCAGATCCGACAGGATGAAGATCTCGTGCTTCTTCGCGAACGCCACCAGGTCCTTGTAGAAATCGAGCTCGGCGACATAGGCGGTCGGATTGGATGGATAGCAGACGATTAGCGCAATCGGCTTCGGGATCGAATGAATGATCGCGCGCTCCACCGCCTCGAAAAACTGCGGCGTCGGTTCCGAGGGCACCGAGCGAATCACGCCGCCCGCCATCAGAAAGCCGAAGGCGTGAATCGGGTAGCTCGGATTGGGGCACAGCACGACGTCGCCGGGCGCGGTAATCGCCTGCGCCACATTGGCAAAACCTTCCTTCGAACCCAGCGTCGCAACAACCTGGGTATCCGGATTGAGCTTTACGCCGAACCGCCGTCCGTAATAGGCGGCTTGCGCCTTGCGCAGGCCATTGATGCCGCGCGAGGCCGAGTAGCGATCGGTCCGCGGCTTGCCCAGCGTCTCCTTCAGCTTCTCGAGCACATGGGGCGGCGTCGGCAAATCCGGATTGCCCATGCCCATGTCGATGATGTCGGCCCCGGCATTGCGCGCGGCCGCCTTGGCCTGGTTGACCTTCTCGAACACGTAAGGCGGCAGACGGCGAATGCGATAAAAATCTTCCATGGGACCCTTGCTCCGACAACCGGCAGGACAGAATCGAACGGAACCTGCGCGCGCTACGAAACCCGATCGGCTTCGTCCAAAAATCGCGTCCAATCAAGGATTTGGAGCGAATTCAGGCGCGAGGTCTCTAGGCTCTGGACCCGCAATGCGGTTGAATTGGGTTCTTTTAGCACGGGAGCCCGGCAGCGCCAGTAATTAGGTCACTTCTTGGCCGGTTTTGGCGGGGTAGCGGCGGTCGCCTGACGGTCGCGAGCGGCGGTCAATTCTGCCTGGATTTTAGCCAACTCGGCCGGCTTCATCGCCTCCTCGTTGCGGTCCGGCGGCAGGTCGTGAACCGGCAGATAGCCACCAGCTTCCTTCGGGCGCTCTGGGGCGTCAGCCGGCAGGCCGAAGCCCGGCATATCAGCGATCTGGGTCGAGCAGCCGCCGAGCGCAAGCGCTGCCGCAAGCAGCGTGGCAACCGACCACAGCCTTATCGTTCGATCCACCGCCATCCGTTCCGGAAATCCCCAACTACCTGATGCAGTGCACGCGCATCGCGACGACATCTATGTGCTGGTACGAGCCTTGCAACGCAAAATCGTCCCGCGGCGTTGATTTCGCTAGAACCGTTCAAACCATTGTCGCCCGAAACGATTAAAGCCCAAAGAGCAAACCGAGCCGATGCGGCTGCAATGTGTCGGTCAGAACACAAGAACTTTATCGCAGTGCAACAGGGTTAACTCAAACTTGTTGCCACCAATCCACGCGGTGACGAACGCAAAATGAAGCTATAGTGTCCCTGATATGAGTGACGTCAACACCGAAACCCAGGCTTCGACAACTTTCAACGCCGAAGCCTTCGCCATGAACATCGCCAAAGCGATGGAGACGAGCGGCCAGGCGCTCGCGGCCTATCTCAAGCCGCGCGAGGACGGGGAGCCGAAGGACAAGCCGCCCAGCGAAATCGGCGAGGTCGTCAAAACCTTCACCAAGGTGGCGGAATACTGGCTGACGGACAAGGAGCGCGCCGAAGCTCTGCAGATCAGAATGGGCAAAGCCTATCTCGATCTCTGGGGCTCTGCGGTGCGCCGCATGGCCGGCGAACAGGCCAAGCCTGCGATCGAGCCGTCGCCGCGCGATAAGCGCTTCAAGGATCCGGAGTGGAAGTCGAATCTGTTCTTCGATTTCGTGCTGCAGCTCTATCTGCTCACCGCGCAATGGGCGCAAGAACTGGTGAAAAACGCCGAAGGCGTCGATCCGCACACGCGCAAGAAGGCCGAGTTCTACGTTCAGCAGATCACCAACGCGATCTCTCCGTCGAATTTCGTGCTCACCAATCCGGAAGTGCTACGCGAGACGCTGGCCTCGAACGGCGACAACCTTGTTCGTGGCATGAAGATGCTGGCCGAGGACATCGAGGCCGGGCGCGGCATGCTGCGCATCCGTCAGTCCGATCCGTCGAATCTCGAAGTCGGCGTCAACATGGCGACGACGCCGGGCAAGGTGATCTACCAGAACGAGCTGATGCAGCTCATCCAGTACACGCCGACCACGGAAACGGTGTTGCGCACGCCGCTCCTGATCGTGCCGCCCTGGATCAATAAGTTCTACATTCTCGATCTCAAGCCGGAAAAATCCTACATCAAATGGTGCGTCGATCAGGGCATCACCGTCTTCGTGATCTCTTGGGTCAATCCGGACAAGGAACTCGGCAAGAAAACCTTCGACGACTATATGAAGGAAGGCCCGCTGACCGCGATGGACGTCATCGAAAAGGTGACGGGCGAGATGAAGGTCCATACCGCCGGATACTGCGTCGGCGGCACCCTGCTGGCGTCGACGCTGGCCTGGCTCGCCGAGAAGCGGCGCCAGCGCGTCACCTCGGCGACGTTCTTTGCGGCGCAGGTCGACTTCACCCATGCCGGCGATCTGCTCGTGTTCGTCGACGAAGACCAGATCGCGACACTGGAGCGCGAGATGGAAGCGCGGGGCGTTCTCGAAGGCAGCAAGATGGCGATGGCCTTCAACATGCTGCGCTCCAACGACCTGATCTGGTCCTATGTCGTCAGCAACTACCTGAAGGGCCAGCCGCCCTCCTCCTTCGACCTGCTGCACTGGAACTCCGACGCCACGCGGATGCCGGCGGCCAACCATTCCTATTACCTACGCAACTGCTACCTGGAGAACCGGCTCTCCTCCGGCAGCATGGTGCTCGATAACACCCTACTCGACCTGTCGAAGGTCAAGGTGCCCGTCTACAACCTAGCGACACGCGAGGACCACATCGCGCCGGCGGACTCGGTGCTCTACGGTTCGCAGTTCTTCGGTGGCCCGGTCAAATATGTGCTGTCCGGCTCGGGCCACATCGCAGGCGTGGTCAACCCGCCGGACGCGGGCAAGTACCAGTACTGGACCAACAACAACATCAAGGATGTCACGCTCGCCGACTGGATGAAGAACGCCACCGAGCACAAGGGATCGTGGTGGCCCGACTGGCTGCAATGGCTGGAGGGCATCGACACCGAGCGCGTGCCCGCGCGCGCCGTCGGTTCCGAGGAGATGCCGCCGATCGAGGACGCACCCGGCAGCTACGTCAAGGTGCGCGCGTAGCACTGAGGCGCGCTGTTGGGTATAACCGGCCATCCCATGGCGGGAATCGTTGAGGGGAAACCATGACGCAACCAATAACGCGTGAATTGTTCTGGCTGACTCTGACCGTGATTTTGACCGGGCTGATGTGGGTCCCCTACATCATCAATCGCTGTCAGGTGCGCGGCCTCTCCGGCGCCATGGCCAACCCCTCGCGCAGCGACAAGCCGCACGCGGATTGGGCCAATCGGATGATGTTCGCGCATGACAACGCGGTCGAGAACCTCGTGATCTTCGCGCCGTTGGTCCTGATCCTGCACGCGATCGACTATTCCGATAGATGGACCGTGCTCGCCTGCGCGGTCTATTTCTGGTCGCGTGTTGCGCACCTTATCGTCTACACGCTGGGCCTGCCGGTATTCCGCACGCTGGCCTTCACCGTCGGCTTCTTGGCGCAAGCCGTGCTGGCGCTGGCGATCTTCAGAGTGGTCTGAGGCGACATCCGCTCGGCAATCCATCTCCCTGCATCGTTGTCCGGGGCGCCCAGGGGCGAACCCCGGAATCTTGAGATTCCGGGCCGGGCTGTAGCGAGCCCCTTAGGCGAGAATGCGCATGGAATCCAACAAGGACTTTCTTGAATTCCACGGATTGCCAAAAGAAATCATCTTTTCCCTCATCGATCGCGCTCAGTCGCTGGCGACAGCCTGGAACGATCGCACGATCCCTCAGAGCTTGTCCGGCAAACGTGTTGCTCTCATTGCCGACGATGGTGGATGGAGAAATACCACTGCTTTTGATCTCGGCGTACAGACCATGGGTGGGCATCTGTGTACAATCGCCAATCAGGTTCAATGGCCATGAAACCACGGCGGATCTAGCGAGATACCTCGACAACTGGTTCGACATTTTGGTTATCCGCACCAAAGAGCTATCGACTTTGAAAGAGCTCGCATCAGTTGCCAAAGCCGCGGTGGTAAATGCGAGAACGATGTCCAATCACCCTTGCGAAACACTTGGCGATCTCGCCTATGTCCAAAGCAAGAGAGGAACGCTTGAGGGAATGAAGGTCGTCGGCGTTGCTCCGGACGCCAACATCTTCCGATCGTGGGTCGAAGCTTCCATCTCGATGCCTATCCAGGTCAGACAGATCTATCCGGAAAATTGGCACGTCAAAGACGTCTCACTATTGGGTCCAAACTTCGCTGCGAGCACCGATCTCGCAGAGCTGTTGAATGCGGACGTGATCGTTACCGACTCATGGCCAAGTGAGGCACATGAAGAACAGATGCGGGAATACCGGATTTCGGCGTCTGTTCTGGCGAAATGCCGACCCGATGTCATTTTCCTTCCCTGCCCACCCGTTTCGAGGGAAAGGAAGTCACTGCTGATGCAATGCATCATCCAGCTTGCCAGAGTGCCGCTGCAAAGGCTTATCTTCTACACGCGCAAAACGCCCTGCTCGAATGGATCGTCACATAAGCCCGTATGATCCCGCCTGCGGTCATCCGGTGATTTGAGGCTCCCTTTCGCATCTCGAATGTCAATGAAAAACCCCCGAAGGCTTCGCCCCGGGGATTTTCGTTAGTGCGTCGTTAAATGGCGCTCAGTACTTCGCAACAACCGGCGAATTGAAGTGGTAGTTGATGCCGGTGCGGAAGACGTGTTCGGTAACCGAACGGGTCGTCGTCGCCGGAACAGCGCCGAAGACAAAGCTGTCCGACGTCGAACCGAGGTCGACGTAGAGATACTCGGTCTTGGTCGTCCAATTTGGACCCAGCAATCCCAGCAGCGTAAACGGCGTTTCGATGCCCGCACCCGCGGTCCAGCCGGTATTGGTATGCGAGAACGATTGCGTCACCGGGCCGACGAAGGAGGTCGTGTTGATCTTCGTCTTGATGCTGCCGTAAGCAAGACCGCCGGTCGCATAGAACAACGTCGACCCGACCGAATAACCTAGCCGCCCGCGAACCGTGCCGAACCATGGCAGGGTGGCATCGTAAGCCGCGCTCACTCCAGCGAACCCGCAGCTCAACACGCAAGTCTTGTCGTCTTGCAGGGTCGACCCCTGAATATCCGCCTCAAAGCCGAACACCCAGTTAGCGGCCTGCCAGTTGTAGCCCGCCTGCACGCCACCAATGAAACCATCGGGGGCCAGGTTGAAGGTGTCCACGAACGGACCAATCGGCACGCTCAGCGAACTCCGGTCACGGCCGTATCCGGACCCGAAATTGCCGCCGAGATAGAAACCGCTCCAATTGGCCGCAGCCACCGGCTGGTAGTTCGAGTTGCCGCCGATCCGGTAGTTCAAGCCGGCGCGGAAAATATTTTGGCGGATCTCGGTATTCACGTTGCTTGGGAAGAACAACGGTGCGGCGAAGTCGGTCCGGTTGCCGAGGTTCAGATAGAGATGTTCAATCTTTCCGGTCCAATTGCCGACCAGCGCAGCCTCCACACCACTGCCCACCACCCATCCACCCTGGGTACGATCGGTTGAAAACGTCACCGGAACCGGACCCGGTCCCGACTGAGTTATCGTGGTGTTGACGTCGCCATAGGCAAATCCGGCCGTGACGTAGCTCAACACCGGTCCCTTGGCCAGGCCGACACGTCCGCGAACGGTTCCAAACCAGTCGAGCTTCTGGCTGTAGTTCGTAAGCAAGCCGCCGCCGAAATTCAAATTGGTGCGGTCGTCGCTGAGGCCAGCTCCCTGGATATCCGCTTCAACACCAAAGACGATCGGCCCGAGTACGGAATTCGTCTGCCAGTTGTATCCGATCTGCCCGCCACCGAGCGCGCCTTGAGGCTGCAGGTAAAGCGAATAGTCTTGCCCCGGAAACGGCTGATGTCGGGTGCGGTCGCGCGCGACCCCTCCACCCGCGTTGACGCCGACATAGAAGCCGGTCCAATCGTAGACGGCTGCCAGTGCGGGAGCTTTGGTGTAAGACCGGGCGGCCAGGTCTGCGGCGAATGTCGGAGCGCATCCCAGGCCAACGAGAGCGGTGGCCAAGAGGTACTTCTTCATTTTCATTTACGGCATTCCCAGTCCGGCATTCCCGGCAGGCGTGCCGCCGGGGCTTCGAACGCATCTTTACTGGTTTCTTGTCCCCGATTCTGTAGCTAGGCCGCCACAGGTTCCACGAATTGCCCGCTCAACTGGTGGAACTACGTTACGATGCCTTGCGAGCCGTAAGTCTTTTTTTGGCAACAACGAACAGCATCGACGCCATCTTGTCGTCAAAGCCTCTGACTTCGCCGCTCTCGATCGACAGCGAATCCCATTTGCCCGCCTCGGCGTAAGCCGCGCGCAGCCAGTCCGGCGAGGGATAGTTGTAGTAGCGATTGAGCGCGTCGCGGCCGTCGCCGTCGCCTTCCTTGAAACTCGCGAAGAAATAGCCGGCGGGTTTCAGCGCGCGCCAGATCAATCTCAGAACGTCGGCAAGCTGGTTGCGCGGAACGTGTAGCAGGCAGGCATTGGCCCAGACGCCGTCATAGGCCTCGACCTCATCGAGTTCATGAAACAGCAGCGTCTCGACGGTGCGGCCGAGATGCTTTGACGCGATATCAGCCATTTCCGGCGAGCCGTCTGTCGGGCGGACATCGAACCCGCGCGCAAGCATTTCCGCTGTGTCGCCGCCGGCGCCGCAGCCGAGTTCGAGAATGGAAGCGCCCGACGGAATCTGCGCCAGAAACGCCGTCAGCCGCGCCTGACGCGAGGTGAACGTGCGCTTGGCATACGCTTCCGCGTTGCCACGGTAGAATCGCAGCGTCTCCTCGTCCACCGCAGCACCTCACATCACGGAAACAGCGCGATCTGCTCCAGCCCGGCCGTCTCGGGCAATCCGAACATCAGGTTCATGTTCTGGATCGCCTGCCCGGCTGAGCCCTTCACCAGGTTGTCGAGCGTGGAAATCACGATCGCCCGGTTTTTGATGCGGTCGGCGACGACGCCGATCTGCACATAATTGGAGCCGCGCACGTTCTGGGTCTGCGGCAGCACACCCTTCTTGGCGACATGCACGAAGGGCTCGTTGGCGTAAGCCTTCTCCAACGCACCCCGCAAATCGTCCGGCGTCGCTCCGCCGCTCAGCCTAACATAGGACGTGCAGAGTTCGCCGCGCGCCATCGGAATCAGATGCGGCGTGAAGTTCACCGTCACCGCAGCGCCCGCGGCGACGCCGATCTCCTGCTCGATCTCGGGCGCGTGCCGGTGGGTGCCGACCGAGTAGGGCGACAGCCCCTCGCCCGCCTCGCTGAACAGCGTGTTCTGCTTCAAGCCGCGCCCGGCGCCGGTAACGCCCGACTTGGCGTCGATGACGATGTCGTCGACGTCGATAAGTTTTGCCCTGGCGAGCGGCACCAGCGCAAGCAGCGCCGCAGTCGGGTAACAGCCGGGACAGGCGACGAGCCGCGCGGCCGCGATCCTCTCGCGGTAGAATTCGGTGAGGCCGTAGACGGCTTCGCCCTGCAGTTCGAGCGCCCGGTGCTCATGGCCGTACCATTGCGCATAGGTGTCCTTGTCGCGCAGCCGGAAATCGGCGGACATGTCGAGCACCTTGATGTTGGGGTTGGCCCTGAGGACGGCGGCGATGATCTCCTGCGTGGTGCCGTGCGGCAGCCCGCAGAATACCGCGTCGAGGCTGGTCCAGTCGACCTTCTCCCACTCGACCAGCTTCGGCAGATCGAGCATGAAGAAATGCGGGAACACGTCGCCCATCGACTTGCCGGCGTGGGTGTTGGCGGTGAGCGCGGTGATCTCGGCGTTCGGATGCCGCGCCAACAGGCGCACCGCGTCGGCTCCGGTGTAACCGGAGGCACCAAGAATGCCGATCTTCTTTTTCGAGCTCATCACGCGTTCCTTTCTTCAGGCGTCGTCGTTTGCTTGTCTTGTACCGTAACCGCCGTGAATGCCAGCGGCCGTGCCGCGCGCATCAGGGCTGCGATTTCGCGCGCGTCGGCGTCGCCTTGCGAGGCGAGCGCCTGGGCCAGCGCGGTATAGTCGGCGTCCGACTTGTGCTGGTTCAGCTTGAAGCTGCCCTCCACCTCTTCGACCGTCATCTCGAGGCCCACGATCGCCTTCTTCATCGCCGCCAGCCGCCCCGCCGTCATCTTTGACGACAGCCATGGCTTCTTCGGCAATAGCCGCTCCTCAAACTTCGCGCTGAGCGTATCGATCTGCTCGGCGAGTTCATCGTCCGACATCACCCGCACCGGACCGGTCAGATGCACCGCCTGATAGAGCCAGGTCGGCACCTGATCCGGCGACACGTACCAGTCTGGCGACACATAGGTATCGGTGCCATTGACGGCCAACAGCCACGGGGTCGCGCCGTCGGCGAGCTTCGCCAGCGGATTTTGCCGCGCAACGTGAAACGCCACGTGCGGCGTGCCGTCATTGGCCGAGGTCAGATAGAACGGCAGCGACGAGGCGACGGGCTTTAAGCCATCCCACGCGCAAGCCAGACCAAAGCCGCGCGCTTCCGCGAACGCCAGGCTCGCGGTGCGGTCGGACTTGAACGGTGGTGGCGTATACATTTCAAACTCCTGCTTGACGTAGGAGCCGCCAGTTCAGACCGCGTTTTCTGGAAAAGGGAGAAGCCGCGGGACCCGATCCGGCGGCAGAGGCGACAATCTCAAACGTAGACGTCCGCCCATACCGCGACGATGGCGCGGCGGCGGCGAGCGATGGAGATGGTCGAAGCGAAAATCATGGGCGCGGCTATAAGGCCGCGCCGGCTAAACGTCAAGCTGTACCCGTCATTCCGGAGCGATGCGGAGCATCGAACTATGGTGCGCAATTGCGCACCTGAGAATCTCGAGATTCCGGGTTCGCACGCTTGGCGCGCGCCCCGGAATGACAGCTTGCAGCTTAAATCACCGGGCTCCACGGCGCCGGGATCAGCCGGTAGCCATTGCCGTCCTTTTCGACAAAACCATTGGCCGGGAACGGGTAATGGAAGCCCTGGACCCGCATCTTGTCGGCGACCAGCATGTCGTAGACCCGGCGGCGGGTCTTTTCCGCCAACGCCGGATCCTGGTCGAACATCAGGTGCCAGCCCGGATTGGTGACGAACAGCGCAGGCAGGTTGGTGACATCAGATTGGATGAACACCTTGTCGGAGCCGGATGCGAGAACATAGGAGGTATGGCCCGGCGTATGGCCGATGGTTTCCACCGCCGTCAGTCCGGGCGCGACTTCCTTGCCCCACTCATAGGGCGTCACCTTCTTCTTGAGGCCAGCCTCGAGCACGCGGCGGGCGTTCTTGAACGTTGTCTGCATCCGCCCTTCCGGCGCACGGCTCATCTCGCCGTCGTCCATGAAATATTTCCATTCCGCCGCCGGCACCAGCACCTCGGCATTGGGGAAGGTCGGCGCGTTCTCCGCGGTCAGGAGGCCGTTGATGTGATCGGGGTGGAAGTGCGAGATCACGACGATGTCGACCGCCTTGGGGTCGAAGCCCGCGGCAACCATGTTGGCGCCGAACTGGCCGACATTGCCCTTGCTCGATGCAAAGGCCGCGGCGCCGTTACCGGTATCGACCACCACGAGCTTGCCACCGGTATTGATGACCAGCGGCGCGAACTGGATCGACATCTTGTCCTTCGGCATGAAGGCCTTTTCGAGCGCCGCGTTCACTTCGTCCTTCTTGGCGTTGAGCACGAACGTGTCGGGCAGCGCGAAATTGTTGACGCCGTCAGAGATGGCCGTCACCTGGGCATCGCCCACCTTGTAGCGATAGAAGCTCGGCGCCTGCTTGTCCGCCACCGGGGCGGCCGCCCTGGCGGCCGCCTGCGGCAACAGCGGCGCGGCGGCGAGCGCCGCAGCGCCAGTGAGTGCGTGACGACGTGTCAGTTCCATGGTGATGTTCTCCCCAGTGAGATGATGGATACGAGGGCGGGATTCACCCCGCTTTGATGCGTGCCCTTGGTCGGTTGCCGCTGAACCTATCAGCACTTCTGCGATAGCGCGACGACACGACGGCAATGCGAAGTTGCTCTTGTCTACCTACGTTGGGGCTAACACCCCCGTCATCCGCTTATTCCGTTCGATGCTACACCACCCGCCAAAGCCATTCGGCGATCTTCCCCATGACGTCGCCTACCAGCAGCAGAACGGCCGACCAGACCAGGGCCGAGACAAAATTGGCGATCTGAAAGGGCCAATATGACATTTCGAAAATGCCGGCGGCGAGCGGCACCGAGGCGCGCAACGGTCCGAAGAACCGGCCGATGAAGATCGAGGGCACGCCCCATTTTTTCACGAATTCCTCGCCGCGCAGCACGATTCCCGGATAGCGCGACAGCGGCCACATCTCTGCGACGTGCTCCTTGTATTTGAAGCCGATCCAGTAGGAGACCCAGTCGCCGAGCGCCGCGCCGAGGCCGCCGGCGAGCCAGACCGGCCAGAAGTTGATGCCGCTGACGCCGATCAGCGCGCCGATCGCAACCAGCGCCCCCCAGGCCGGCACCAGCAGCGAGACGAAGGCAAGCGATTCGCCGAATGCCAGCACCAGGACGATCGGTGCGGCCCACGCCTGGTTGTCGCGCACAAAATCAGCCAGGGCGCGCACATAGTCTTCCATGTCTTGAGTGCCTTCCCCGCCCCGTTCACACCCCTGAACTTTCGTCTGATTCAAGGCTATCCGACAGCTAAGCCAGCCGCTTGCGTGACTTCAAGTCACAAGGGCTGGCACGGGATGTGATAGCACCGTGCCGGCTTGCCGTAGCCGCGATCTGCCCCGCCCAAAACCCTGATCTGTCCAGGTGATAGCCGAGGGCGTTGCGATCCTCTGTTCAGAGCCGTGCGAGACTGGTACGGCCTTGCAATCCGGTGCAACAGCAGGGAAGAAGCGCATCGCGCCAGCCCCGCCGTCACCTTTTCAGCCCATCCGTGGCATAGTCAGGCAGACCGATTCGCTCGCAACACTTAAAGAGCCATGTCCAAGCCATTGAAATCAGCTACGAAATCAAAATCCGCCAACGATCTGTTCGCCGCGGAGGGGAAAGGTCGCGCGGCGTCCAAAGCCGCCTCGCGCGGAACCAGCGCCGAGGCTGGCTATACCGCGGCGGATATCGAGGTGCTGGAAGGCTTGGAACCCGTGCGCCGCCGCCCCGGCATGTACATCGGCGGCACGGACGAAAAGGCGCTGCACCACCTGTTCGCCGAAGTCATCGACAATGCCATGGACGAGGCGCTGGCAGGGCATGCCTCCTTCATCGAGGTGGAACTGAGCGCCGATGGCTTTCTGACCGTCACCGATAATGGCCGCGGCATCCCGGTCGATCCGCATCCAAAGTTTCCGAAGAAGTCGGCGCTCGAAGTGATCATGTGCACGTTGCACTCCGGCGGCAAGTTCGACTCCAAGGTCTACGAGACCTCGGGCGGTCTGCATGGCGTCGGCGTCTCCGTGGTCAACGCCCTCTCCTCGCGGCTCGAAGTCGAAGTCGCGCGCAGCCAGAAGCTCTACCGGATGAGTTTTGAGCGCGGCCATCCCAAGGGCAAGCTTGAGGACCTCGGCAAGATCAACAACCGCCGCGGCACCCGCATCCGCTTCAAGCCGGATACCGATATCTTTGGCGCCAAGGCGGCCTTCAAGCCGCAGCGCCTGTTCAAGATGACGCGCTCGAAAGCCTACCTGTTCGGCGGCGTCGAGATCCGCTGGCGCTGCGATCCCGCACTGCTGAAGGGCATCGAGGACGTGCCGGCCGAGGACAGTTTCCACTTCCCGGGCGGCCTCAAGGACTATCTCGCCGCCGCCATTCACGCCGATATGCTGGTGCACCCCGATATCTTCTCCGGCAAGTCGGGGCGCAACGGCGCCCATGGCGCCTGTGAATGGGCGGTGGCGTGGACCGCGGATGCCGACGGCTTCCTTTCCTCCTACTGCAACACCGTGCCGACGCCGGATGGCGGCACCCACGAGTCCGGCATGCGCAGTGCGATGCTGCGCGGCCTGAAAGACCACGCCGAGCGTATCGGCCAGGGCAAGCGCGCCGCGCCCGTCACGTCGGAAGACGTCATGGTGGGAGCTGCAGTGATGCTGTCGGTGTTCGTGCGCGAACCCGAATTCCAGGGCCAGACCAAGGACCGTCTCGCCACGGCCGAAGCGCAGAAGATCGTCGAGCAGGCGATCAAGGACCCGTTCGATCACTGGCTGTCGGGCAATCCGCTGCAGGCCAACAAGCTCTTGGATTTCGTCATCGAGCGCGCCGACGAGCGGCTACGCCGCCGCGCCGAAAAGGAAACCTCGCGCAAGACCGCGGTGAAGAAGCTGCGGCTTCCCGGCAAGCTCGCCGATTGCACCAACACCGCGACCGAAGGTTC
This sequence comes from Bradyrhizobium murdochi, assembly GCF_000472965.1. Lineage (GTDB taxonomy): Bacteria > Pseudomonadota > Alphaproteobacteria > Rhizobiales > Xanthobacteraceae > Bradyrhizobium > Bradyrhizobium murdochi. The sequence continues at coordinate 930,841 of NZ_AXAU01000001.1, forward strand.
CGAGCTCTTCATCGTCGAGGGTGACTCGGCCGGCGGCAGCGCCAAACAGGCGCGCGACCGCAAGACCCAGGCCGTGCTTCCCCTGCGCGGAAAAATCCTCAACGTCGCCTCCGCCGGCAAGGACAAGCTGATGCAGAACGCGCAGCTTGCCGACCTGATGCAGGCGATCGGTTGCGGCACCGGCGCGCATTACCGCGAAGAGGATCTGCGCTATTCGCGTATCATCATCATGACCGACGCCGACGTCGACGGCGCGCATATCGCGTCATTGCTGATCACGTTCTTCTACCGACAGACGCCGCGGCTGATCGATGAAGGACACCTCTATCTGGCGGTTCCGCCGCTCTACAAGCTGACCCATGGCAGCAAGTCGGTCTATGCCCGCCACGATGCACATAAGGACGCGCTCCTGAAAAGCGAGTTCAATGCCAATGCCAAGGTCGAGGTGAACCGCTTCAAAGGCCTCGGCGAAATGATGCCGGCGCAGCTCAAGGAAACCACCATGGACCCGGCCAAGCGCACGCTGCTCCGCGTGGTGCTGCTGGCCGACGACCGCGAAGGCACGGCTGATTCCGTCGAGCGGCTGATGGGAACCAAGGCCGAGGCCAGATTCGCCTTCATCTCGGACAAGGCGGAATTCGCCAGCGACGAGCTGCTGGACGTCTGATCCATCAGAAGCGGCGATTTTCCGGCGATCTTGGGCCTATTTGGCCAGTCAGTGCCGGAATTTGCCCGTTTTTCGGGCTTTTGCCGGTCATTCCTTTTCGGCCCAGTGTGCTTCCCCCGCAACAGCATTCTGGCCGGAACTGCGTATAGTCACGGTACTGGATTTTGGGAATCGGCGCTCGCGCACCTCTAGAGCGGTGGCGCACCTAGGGTAAGGGACTTGAAAATGAAAAAGGTACTGCTCGCTCTGACTGCGGTGGCGGCAATGACTGGATCGGCCGTTGCGGCTGACCTCGGGGCCCGTCCCTATGCCAAGGCTCCGGCGCCGGTCGCCCCCGTTTATAACTGGACCGGCTTCTACATTTTCGGCGGCGCCGGCGGCGGACTGTGGGCAGCCGACAGCAACGTGGAGAGCACAGGCGTTGTTGGAGGCAGCGGCTTTTTTGGTGGACCCGCCGGCACTGCGCTGACCCGCGATCAACGCTTGGGCGGCAGCGGCTGGTTCGGAACGGTTGGCATCGGCTATGACTGGCAGTTCAATGGCCGCTGGGTGGCCGGTGTGTTCGCTGATGGTCAGTTCGGCGATATCCGTGGTTCGCTGAGCGATCCCTTCTCCGGCGTTGAAGGTCGCGAAAAGCTTCGCACCAGCTATGCAGCTGGCGTGAGACTTGGCTATCTGGTTGCGCCGAACGTGCTCTCCTACGTCAACGCCGGTTATTCCGGTTCGGAATGGTCGGGCTCAAATCTCTCCACCTTGGCTGCTGGTGGCGGTCCGACCGTTTTCACCACGCCTTCCTTCCGTCGTGATGGCTGGTTCATCGGCGGTGGCGTCGAAAACAACCTGGACATTTTCGGAATCACCGCGCCAGGCTGGTTCATGAAGACCGAATACCGTTCGGCGTTCTATGACCGCATCTCGCTGCCCGAGACATTCGCTCCGGCTAGTGGCTTTGCGGGCCCGACCGGCACAGCCGTTACCTTCAAGCCGTGGGTGCAGACCATCAGCACCTCGCTGGTTTATCGTTTCAACTGGAGCGGCGCTCCGGTCTCCGCCAGGTACTAATCGCCAAAGACCGATCTCGGCCAATCAACAATTCAAAAGCCCCGGTATCGCCCGGGGCTTTTTTGTTGCCCGTCGCGGGACCCGAAGCAAGCGACCCGTAGCTGCCGGCATGAGCAAGGGACAGTCACTTGTCCCGGACGCGGTGCAGCGTGCAACGCAGCTCCGCAGAGCCGGGACTTCTCCGTTCGCCCTGGGCCGGCTCTGCAGCGCATCGCTATGCGCTGCGCTGCGTCCGGGGCACCAGGCCTCCGCTTAACGATCATTCTCTCTCAGTTCCCTGCCACCGCCGCCTTGGCGGCCTCGCGGGAGCGTGTCGGCTGGAAGGCTTTCGCGGCCCTAGCCGCCGCCAAGGCGATCCGGAAACTATCGAGCGGCGAGAAGCCGAACTGCGTCCGCGACAGCTCGTAGAGGTGATGGAACAGCGCGGGATAGCGTTTGTCGTAATAGTCGCGCCACATTGCTGTCTCCAGCCGGCGATTTCAGCCGGATCGAAGGCGCGCAAATCAGCGTTCCGCGGCCACGACAGATAGGCGCCAATGGCAACCAGAATCAACGCGAGCGCTAGACAAATCATTCGGCAGCTCATGATGATCCTTGGCGATGCTACAACTTCCGGCCTTGCGAAGCCGGCCGGCTTTCTATTTCGATCGGAAGCTACGGCCGCCGCCGGCAATGGTTTCCTGCAGCGGCCCAAAGACAACCGAAGACAGAGCCGCGCCGCGTCCCCGCGCCAAAGCGGCAAGGAGGGAGGAAGCGATGGCCAGATCCCTTTCAATCATCGGCTTTCTGGCGCTTGCCATAGGGTTATTGTGGATCGGCCAGGGCACCGGCGCGATCCCTTGGCCACCATCGAGCTTCATGATTAATCAACTGCAATGGGCCGGATATGGCGCAGTGCTTGCCGCGATGGGCCTGATCCTGATCTGGCTAGGCAACCGCTAGGTTCGTAGATTCGTAGGATGGGTGGAGCGCAGCGATACCCATCAGCTTTGTGCGTTGTGGATGATGATGGGTATCGCTGCGCTCCACCCATCCTACAGAAACTGGACAACTCACATGACCACAAAACTCTTCGACCTCACCGGCAAGGTAGCCATCGTCACGGGCGGCAATGGCGGCATCGGGCTCGGCATGGCCCGGGGCCTCGCGGAGGCTGGCGCGGCGATCGCCGTGGTGGGCCGCAACGAAGCCAAGTCGGCCGATGCGGTCGCGGAACTTACGCAAGGCGGCGCCAGGGCAATTGCGGTTGCGGCCGATGTCACCGACAAGGCGGCGGTCGCCGCCATGACCGAGCGCGTCGTCCGCGATCTCGGCCGGATCGATATTCTCGTCAACAATGCCGGGATCAACATCCGCAAGCCGCCGCACGCGCTCGATATCGCCGAATGGAACAGCGTGATCCAAACCAACCTCACCAGCGCCTTCCTGTGCTCGCAGGCGGTCTATCCGGCGATGAAGGCGGCTGGCGGCGGCAAGATCATCAATATCGGCTCGATGATGTCGATCTTCGGCGCCAGCTTCACGCCGGCCTATGCCGCGAGCAAGGGCGGCATCGTGCAGTTCACCCGCTCCTGCGCCTGCGCCTGGGCGGCCGACAACATCCAGGCCAATGCCGTGCTGCCGGGCTGGATCGACACTGATCTCACCAAGCGTGCCCGCCAGGAGATCGAGGGCCTCCACGAGCGGGTGCTGGCGCGCACGCCGGCGGCGCGCTGGGGAGCCATAGACGACTTTGCGGGCATCGCGGTCTTCCTCGCCTCGCCCGCCTCCGACTTCATAACCGGTACGGCGATTCCCGTCGACGGCGGGTATTCTGTTATGGGGTAGTCAAAAGGACTTGCCGAATCCTTGCATGAAAAAAGCCCCGGCCAAGGCCGGGGCTTTTCCATCGTCTCAGGTTTTGAGTACTACCTTGATCAGTACCTCGCCACGACCGGCGCGGTCGGCCACGGATTGAACTTGTAGCTCAACCGAGCCATCACAGCGTCGACATCCGCATCGACGTTCCTATTGTTGAGCGGATTGCAGGTGATCAACGCAAGATTACAATTGTGCTGCTTGCTGTCGAACTCGTAGTGCTTGTAGTCGATGCCGATGATCAGGTTGTCGAGAACCGCATATTCGCCACCAACGCCCGCATACCAGCCGCCATGCGAAGCGCCGGCATGGTCAAACGTAACGCCAGTCCCGTTGAGGAGGGTCTGGGTGTCGATGTCAGCCTGCGCGTAGCCGCCCTGGCCATACACCATAAACCGGTTCCAGGCATAACCGACCCGCCCACCGATGTACCAGATATCGTTGACGCGACTTTGGCAGGACAGGCCAACGACCAAGCCGCAGCCAGAGCCGATGAGGCCAGTGCCAGCGGTGGTGTTAAAGCCGTTGTCGAGGGCATTAAAGCCGCCTTCGACGCCGAGCACGAAATTGCCCCACTGCTTCTGGATTCCCGCAAAGCCGCCGTAGATCAAAGCGGTGTCGCTGTTACCCGTGCTCCAGAGGAAGCCCGGAAAATTGTAGAAATCTCCGGCGGTGTCGTGCCAGGCGCCGCCGACCGCGCCGCCGACATAGATACCGGACCAGTCGTAGGTAACGACCGGGGGCGCAACAGGCGCCTTCGCGATGCGTGCCGGCATGTCTGCGGCGAACGCGCTAACCGCGCTGGCGGCAAGGATGGAAGCAGCGAGTACCAGTCTCTTCATTGCATTTGCCCCTTTAGTGAGCACTGCGCGGATGAGCAGCGGGTGAGCATCAAATCGAAACCATGACCTAAATTACCCGGATTCCGGCCCCTTGGCTGTCACCCGATTGCTACAGTTGCGCGCAATGTTATCTCCGGTTGAGGATACCAAAACACAACTTTTGGGTTGTTTCGGCAGGCCCCCAGTTCAATTGCCGGCCCTACGTAGCGAATGCACGTGTTCAGGGCGCACGCCTAAGCCCACAAACCGCGCCGTGACGCCCTGCAGCCAGGGGGGCACCGTGGTGGACCAGCCGCATGACCAGCGGGACCCTCAGCGGCTGGTTGCCCGGCTTCAGCGCCGCGTTCACGATGTTATTCTGCACGACGACCTGCATCCGCTGCGTCATCTGGACCGGGAGTTCGCGGCGCCGGCGCATCGCGTTAGGCGGCGCTTAACGCTCCACGGGAATGTCTGCCGCCTGACGAGGGCTCCAAAGCGCCGTCCAGCCTCCAAATTGGCCGAAATCTCGATTGTTTTGCCTACTTTCGAGCCGAAGCGCGGCTGTCGATCGGCGATATCTTGATGTGGAACCGACAAAGCTATGCACTGTGGCGTGCAGGTGACAGCATTTCCAGAAGTTCCCGATTACAACGTGATCAGAATCAATCGTTCGCTCACTTATTGAATGGGAAAAAATCATGAAGAAAATCGCTTTGGCCGCTGCCGCCCTGGTCATCGGCACTGCCGGCGCATCCGCTGCAGATCTGGCTGCCCGGCCGTACACCAAGGCGCCTGCTCCGGTTGCCGCCGTTTACAACTGGACCGGCTTCTACATCGGTGCCGATGTCGGCTACGGCTGGGGCCGCTCGACCGGCACCTTGACAAACGCGGCTGGCCTTTTTCCGGTGCCGTACAGCCTTGATCCCAGCGGCGTGATCGGCGGCGGATTTGTCGGCTTCAACTATCAGATCAGCAATGTCGTGCTCGGCGTTGAAGCGGACTGGCAGGCGTCGGACCTGAACGACAGCGGCAACTTCCTGCTGGGTGGCGTCCCCACCTATACCATCCGAACCAGCGTCAATGATTACGGCTCGGTCCGTGGCCGGCTCGGCCTTGCCTTCGACCGTTGGATGGTGTTCGGCACGGCTGGCTACGCCTGGGGTAGCTGGGACACCTCCTATGCGTTCATCGGTGCGCCTCCGTTCGTCACCGCGGGCGTCAGCTCGCATGATGGCTGGACGGCTGGTGCTGGCATCGAATACGCCTTCGCCGACAACTGGCTGGGCCGCGTCGAATATCGTTACACCGACCTCGGTCGCGCCAGCTTTGTTTCTCCTCTCACGAATAGTGCGGAAGTCGGAAACCGGGTGACCATCAACGACGTTCGCGTGGGTATCGCCTACAAGTTCGGCGCCCCCGCCCCGGTGGTCGCGAGGTACTGATCTTCGCTACCCTTCGACAACTTAAAGCCCCGGCATCGTCCGGGGCTTTTTGTTGCCTGCACGCGGGCAAGCTAGAGCGTTTTTTCAGCGAAGTGGACACCGGTTCGCGTCAAGAAAACGCGTCAAAACAAGAATCTAGAGCCCGGTTCTGATTCAATCAGAACCGGCTCTAGTCAGCGTGGCGCGCGCTGCCGGTTAGCCGCGGACTGGCGACTGCACATGCTCGGGCCGCACGCCAAGCCCCACAAATCGCGCTGTAACGCCCTGCAGCCAGGGAATGGCGGTGACCAGCCGCATGACAAGCGGGACCTTCAAGGGCTGGTTGCCCGGCTTCAGCGCAGCGTTCACGATGTTGTTCTGCACAACGACCTGCATCCGCTGCGTCATCTTCACCGGGAATTCGCGCCGCCGGCGCACCACGTCGAGTTCGTCTTCGGACGGGCAGCCGCTTACCAGCTTCGACGCCAGCAGGTTCGCGGTCGCCACCGCGTCCTGCACGGCGAGATTGACGCCGACGCCGCCGATCGGCGACATCGCATGCGCGGCGTCGCCGATGCACAATAGCCCCGGCCGCGTCCAGCGCTTCAGCCGGTTGACCGCAACCGTCAACAGCTTGACGTCGTCCCAGCTCTTCACCTCGGCAAGTCCCGGTTTTAGGACCGGCGCCATGCGCGCGATGTCGTCGAGCAGCGCGGGCAGTCCCCTCGCCTTGACCGCGTCGTATTGTCCTTTGGGAATGACGAACGCGCATTGCCAATAGTCGCCGCGGTCGAAGGTCACCATCATCTTGCCGGGATCGACTCGGGCAAACAGGCTCTCGTTTTCGTTCTCCCGCTTGCTGGCGCGAAACCACAAGACATCCATCGGCGCGCCGATTTCCTCGACCTCAAGGCCGGCGCGTTCGCGCACCAGCGAATGGCGCCCGTCGCAGGCAACGGTCAGGTCGGCCTCGATGTCGATGATGCCATCCGGCGTCTTCGCGTTCACGCCCATGACGCGCTCGCCGTCTCGAATTAGATCGATCGCTTCCGTCGACATCATCACCTTGAGCGACGCGAACCGCTTGCCGCTTTCGCGCAGGAAATTGAGAAAATCCCACTGCGGCATGAAGGCGATGAAGGGATATTTGACGTCAAGCCTGCTCAGGTCGGCGATCCGCACCGTTTCCCCGCCGAACATGCCTTGCATCTTCTGCAAGCGCTGGTGCGGCAGGTTCAGGAAACCCTCGATCAGCCCGAGTTCGTCCATCACCTGAAGCGTCGAGGGATGCACGGTGTCGCCGCGAAAATCGCGAAAGAAGTCGGCGTGCTTCTCCAGCACCACGACATCGATGCCGGCGCGGCCCAGCAGATATCCGAGCATCATTCCGGCCGGCCCGCCGCCGACGATGCAGCAACGTACTTTCATCGCTCGCTCCTGTCGCCGGTTTTCCCGGCTCGGGGCAGCATCGATCATCTGCCAGGCATCGGCAATACACGCTCCTCGCAATGACGTGGAAAGGCCGCGGCGTACTGGATGCCCCGCATGCGCGGGGCATGACGTCGAAGACGGCGGGCCTCGCGTCCGCTACCGCCTAAAACTCTTGATCTCGGAGACGCTGCCGTCGCGATAGGTCAATTCCACCGAAACCGATCTGGTTGCCGGCGCGAGCTTCAAATAGGGCTGCGCGTCGCGCGGAATGGCGATGGGATCGCGAGTGTCGCAAGGCGGCATTTTCAGCACCTTGTCGGGCACTGCGCTGTCGATGCCGAGGCGCACTTCGCGGATCGCGCAGCGGTACGACATCAGGTGCGTATAGTAGACCAGAAGCCCGTTGTACTCGCGGAACGACAGCCAGCTCGTCGCGGTCATGTCGAGGATCTTGCGCTGGTCGCGGATCAACGCGGCCTCGGGATCGAACCGGATCGGGAACGGTCCCTGCAATTCGCCATTGGTGTCGACATAGCGCACCTGGATGACAGCCGCCGGTGCATCGGCCGGCAGCTCGACCGACGGGTTGGGCATCCGCTTGCGGGTCCGCGGATCGAGCGTATCCATGAAACCGGTCTCGCGGAAATCGCCGCTGTCGCCGATGCGCCAGGAAATGCCGAGCGTCGGATCGGCGATCGAGAACACCACGGTCCAGCCGCCATTGTGACGCGAGAACATCGCGATCGGCGCATTGACGGAATCGTTCTGCGGCTGCAGGCGCTGTACCGGAGGCAAAGCTGCAAGCTTTTGCAGCGGCTCGGCGGGCTTCGCCGCCTCAGGCTGGGCCTTCGCCAAACCATTCAAGAAGACATCGTCGACCATCTGGTCGAAGTAAACCGGGATCTGCTTGTGGCGCACGGTCTCTGCCAGTTCGCTGACCGCGCGCCGCGTGCGTTGCGCAACTTGAACGAGGTTCGCGCCGGGCTGCGTGATCTCCTTGGCGAAGGTTCGCGTGAACACCGAGTTGGGATTGGCGTCGTCATTGGAGAGCCGGTCGAGCGCGGTCTGCCGCGGCCCGGCCGAGAAGATCGAGAACACGCCTTCCGGCAATTGCGTCATCGGCGCGAGACCGCCGCCGCCGGCAACCGCACGCGTGCCGGCGCGCTCGAACGGATTGTTGCGGCAGGCATCGAACACCAGGATGGCGGTGCGCACCTTCCGGTTCTGCAGCCGCTCGATGATGCGGTCGGCGAGGATCGAGGCATCGCGCACGAGCTCTTCCTGGCCTTCGGTCGCCGCCGGCACGTCGGTTGGCAGCAGGAAATTCTGGCCCGCGATTTCAAAACCGTGGCCGGCATAGAAGAAGAATGCCGTATCGCCGGCGTCGACCGCCTTGTCGAACGCCAGCAACGTCTGGCTGAACGCCTGTCGGTTCTGGTTTTCCGCCACCATCACCGTGAAGCCGAGCTGCTTCAGCGTATCGCCCATGGTGCGGGCGTCGTTGACCGCCTTCTGCAGCTTGGGCACGTTCCGGTAGTCGTTGTTGCCGACCACCAGTGCGACGCGCTTTTCCGCCTGCGCAGGCGCGGCAAAGGCCGCGACGCAAGTTGCAAGGCTTGTCACCGCAAGCAGTCTGAAAAGCCAGCCCTTCATGGAATTCCCCCTGCGCACGATTCGTCCTAGTTTGGCCCGTGCGAAGCTGTTTCATGCCATAGTCGGCAGGCCATTGCCCATGGTTCAACGGCTTCGTTCGATGGGAATGAGATGGCTCGATTTGACGGCCAAATGACGGTTCTTGCCGTTATTTGTGCGAAAACATTAAGCTTTTTGGGCTTCAATGCCGGTTCCTAGATTGACTTTGGCCATTTCGACCCTATGTTCGCGCTCAACGCGGCCTTGGATCGAAACGCGATTCCTTAGGTTAGCCGCTCGTCTGCGTAAGTCAGAGCCCCCAGCTTTTCAAAAGCGCGCCGTTTCGGGGCAAAACGCGACAGCCTTTTTACCTTCGATTCCGAACGGCGGTGTCGACTAGAGGCTCAATGTCTTTTTCCCATCTCGGTCTTTCCGATAAGGTCCTCGCCGCAGTTGCGGCTACCGGTTACACCACCCCTACTCCCATCCAGGAACAGGCGATCCCCCACGTTCTGGCCCGCCGCGACGTCCTCGGCATCGCCCAGACCGGCACCGGCAAAACCGCCGCCTTCGTCCTGCCCATGCTCACTTTGCTGGAGAAGGGCCGCGCCAGGGCACGAATGCCCCGCACCCTGATCCTCGAACCGACGCGCGAACTTGCGGCACAGGTGAAAGAGAATTTCGACAAGTATGGCGCTGGCCAGAAACTCAACGTCGCGCTTTTGATCGGCGGCGTCTCATTCGGCGACCAGGATTCCAAGCTGACCCGTGGCGTCGACGTCCTGATTGCAACTCCGGGCCGGCTGCTCGACCACACCGAGCGCGGCGGCCTCCTGCTCACCGGCGTCGAACTGCTGGTCATCGACGAAGCCGACCGCATGCTGGACATGGGCTTCATCCCCGATATCGAACGCATCTGCAAGCTGGTGCCGTTCACGCGCCAGACCCTGTTCTTCACCGCGACGATGCCGCCGGAAATCAGCCGCATCAGCGAAACCTTCCTGCACAATCCTGAACGAATTGAAGTCTCGCGGCCGGCAACCACGGCGACCGGGGTGTCGCAGTTCAAGGTCAACGGCGGCCGTGAGCCGCACGAGAAGCGCGAGCTCCTCCGCCGCCTGTTGCGCGACGCCAAGGACCTCAACAACGCGATCATCTTCTGCAATCGCAAGCGCGAAGTCGCCGTCGTTCACAAATCGCTGCAGAAGCATGGCTTCAGCGTCGGCGCCCTGCACGGCGACATGGACCAGTCGGCGCGCACCGCGGCGCTCGATCAATTCCGCAAGGGCGAGATCCCGCTGCTGGTGGCCTCCGATGTCGCCGCGCGCGGCCTCGACATTCCCGCCGTCAGCCACGTCTTCAATTTCGACGTGCCGCATCACGCCGACGACTACGTGCACCGCATTGGCCGCACCGGCCGCGCCGGCCGCGCCGGCACCGCGATCTCGATCGTGACGCCGCTCGACAGTAAATCGATCGCTGCAATCGAACGACTGATCGGGCAAACCATTCCCCCCGCCGAAGGTGACTACGCCGTACATTCGGACTCATCCGAGGAGTCCGATCAGCCGCGCGAACATCGCGCGCGGGAGGGTTCGCGCGGCGGGCGCAAGCCGCGGCGCGAACGCGAGCCACGACACGCCAGGGATTCTGATAAGCGCCGCGACAAGAGCGCCGATCGTGAGCCGCGGCAGGCCAAGGGCACGGGCCGCAGTGTCAGGCAGCAGCCGGACGCCGCCGCCTTCTCGCCGCCCGCCCCTGCACAGCCTTCACGCGTGCCCTCGATCGGGCGACCCGAACCGCGGCGCGCTCACCGCGAGGTCGAATCGGAGCCAGCCGATCACTCGCACCTTCCTGCATTTCTGTTGCGGCCCATTCGCGCCCGCGTCTGACAAGCGTCGATTTCCTGCGGCCGGAACTGTTTACCGGCCGTTCATCCTCCTCCGTTAACTTGTGGCGATAATTTAATCATTGCCGCACGGCAACGACCGGCGCTGCTCGCTATTGGGGACGGATCAGTGGTCAAGCTGCTGGACGAGCACGATCGCACGATGGCGTTTGCCGAAGTCGCGTTGGGCCAGATCAAATCCCTCAGGCAGACCGCCGTCCCACGCAACTATGAAATCTGGTACGTCTACGCGACCGGATACAATGCTCCCCTCAACAAGATCATCAACGAGACGCTGGCGCGCAACGGCAAGCTGAGCGAGTCCGATCTCGAACAGATCTACGAAACCTATCTCTCGCACATCAAGGCCTCCGACCGCATCGACAAGGTCGGCGCGCGCGTGATCGGCGAGATCGACGACGTGATGACCCTCATCACCGAGGCGCTCGCGATGTCGGAGAGCTATGACGCCAAGCTGAGCGGCGCAAACGAAAAACTCAGGAACGCCAAAAGCCGCGATGAGATCAAGGCGATCGTCGACGGCCTGGTGAAATCGACGCGCGAGATGCGCGAGACCAACATGGCGCTGGAGAACCGGCTGGCGCTGTCCAAGACCCAGATCAGCAATCTGCAGCACAGCCTCGAAGCAATCCGCGCCGAGAGCTTGACCGATCCGCTGACCGGATTGGGTAATCGCAAATATTTCGACCGCTCAATCGAGATGGCGGTGCGGACGGCGCTGGCGAGCGGCGAACCGCTGTCGCTGATGATGTTCGACATCGACCATTTCAAATCATTCAACGATTCCTACGGCCATCTTACCGGCGATCAGGTGCTGCGGCTGGTAGCGATGTCGCTGAAGCAAACCATCAAGGGCCAGGACATCACCGCCCGCTATGGCGGCGAGGAGTTCGCGGTGGTGCTGCCGAATACCGGGCTGCGTCAGGCGCTGACGGTCGCCGACCACGTCCGCCGCGCCGTCATGGCCAAGGAATTGAAGAAGAAATCGACCGGCGAAATTCTCGGCCGCGTCACCATCTCGGTCGGCGTCTCCATGATGAAGCCGGACGACGACACGGATTCGCTGATCGAGCGCGCCGATGCCTGCCTCTACGCCGCCAAGCGCAACGGCCGCAACCGTGTGGTCTGCGAACTCGACCCCGAATATGCCGCCGAGACCCGCAACCAGGTCGCCTAGACGCCAGCTATTTGCGCCGCGCCTTCCTCGTGCCCGTGGCCTTCCGCTTCGCAGCCGGCTTGCCCGCCTTTCGCGAAACCTTTGCCTTCGCTGCCCTGCGCGCCTTCGGTCGCTTGCGCAGAGCTGCGCGCTGCGCCGCGGCCAGCGCTGCCCGCGCCCATTCGGCCAATTCCTCGGAGTCGTCGAACAGACGCGCCGGCAATTGCCAGTACGAGTTCACGGTGACCGTCTTGGCCCGAGTCTGATACTGAAACGGCGTTGAACCTTCCGCTTCAAATTGCGGAATGGTCTGTTCATCGGCGCGGAAGAAGAGCCCGGCGCGCAGCGCGAGCGCAAAGTTCACGCCGTCCGCTGAAATGCCGTAGCCGGAAAACATCCGGCGGATGGTAACCGGGCCGAAATCGGCGAACAGGTCGATAAGAAAATCGCGATCCATCGCTCACCGCCCCCCGGCGATGCGGTCGCTCAAACCTTCGCGGGCGTCAGTTGAACCGACTCGCCGCAGCCACAGGCGGAAACCTGGTTCGGGTTGTTGAAGATGAACTGCGCCTGGAGCTTGTCGGCCTTGTAGTCCATCTCAGTGCCGAGCAGGAACAGGACCGCCTTGGGATCGACCAGGATCTTGACGCCCTTGTCCTCGACGACTTCGTCGGTCGGACGGATCTCGTGGGCGTATTCCACCGTATAGGATTGTCCGGCGCAGCCGCCGTTTTTGATGCCGACGCGCAACCCCACGATCTCGGAATCGGCCCGCTTGGTCAGCTCCGTGATCCGCGCGGCGGCGGCCTCGGTCAGCTTCATCACCTGTGGGCGCGGCCGCGGCTTCGGCTTGGACTGGACGATGGTATCCATAGCGGTCGATCTCCGGCGTCGCCTCATGGCGACGAGCTATCATGGCCTTAAAATAACAACGAAATTCCCACTGTGAAGGTCTCTCGTCGTGAACTCGATCAGAACCCCTCGAAACGCTGCCCGCTAGTAAATCTTCCAAATTCCCGGCGTCGCCAGTTCGAGCAAATGGTTGTCCGGGTCGCGGAAATAGATGCTTTTCCCGCCGCGCGGCCAGTCCGTCCTGCCTTCGATCGCAACATTGTGCTTACCAAGAGCCTCTTCCCACACCGGCAACTCAGCCGCCGGAATGGCAAAGGCCATATGGATGGGGCCGCTGCCATCATGCGGCGGAATGGTGCCGCCGGGGAGTTGGATCGTCTCAGGCGCCGAGCCGCGGCGAAACAGCAGCAGCACGCTTCGTCCACCGACATCGAAAGCAACGAACCGCGGATCCGCCGTCAGCGCTTCCAGACCCAGCACCTCCTCGTAGAACGCGCGGGCGCGGTCGAGGTCATCGACGTAGAGTGCAGTCTCGATGACGCCGGATAGCTTGGGCAATAGGTCCCTTCACCACATGTTGAGGACGAGGCGCGCCTCGTCGGACATCCGGTCCGGCGTCCAGGCCGGATCCCACACCAGATTGACATTGACGACGCCGACGCCAGGCACGCTGGCGATCGCGTTCTCCACCATGGTCGGCAGTTCGCCGGCCGCCGGACAGTTCGGCGTAGTCAGCGTCATCGTCACATCGACGCTGCGGTCGTCCTTGAGGTCGACCTTGTAAATCAGGCCGAGTTCGTAGATGTCAGCCGGAATTTCCGGGTCGAACACCGTCTTCAGCGCGGCAACGATTTCGGTGCCCAGCCGCTCGGTCTCCTCCGGCGGCAGCGCGGAGTTGGTTTCCATGTTGGCAGTTTTGACTTCGGCTGTGTCACTCATGCGAACAAATCCTGCGCCTTGATCAGCGCCTGTGCCAGATAGTCGACTTCTTCCCGGGTATTATACATCCCGAACGACGCCCGGCAGGTGGCTGTGACATTGAACCGCTCTAAAAGCGGCATCACGCAGTGGGTGCCGGCGCGCACCGCGATTCCCTGCCGGTCGATCACGGTTGCGACGTCGTGGGGATGGGCGCCCTTCATCTCGAAGGAGATCACCGGCCCCTTGCCGCGCGCGGTGCCGATCAGGCGCAGCGAATTGATTTCGCGCAGCCGCTCCTGGGCGTAGTTCACAAGATCGTGCTCGTGGGCGGCGATGCGCTCCTTGCCGATCGAATTGACGTAGTCGATCGCAGCGCCCAGCCCAATCGCCTCGACGATTGGCGGCGTCCCGGCTTCGAACTTGTGCGGCGGATCGCCATAGGTAACCCAGTCCTTTGCCACCTCGCGGATCATCTCCCCGCCGCCATTATAGGGCCGCATCGCGACCAGGTGCTCATGCTTGGCGTACAGCGCGCCAATCCCGGTCGGACCATAGACCTTGTGGCCGGTGAAGGCATAGAAATCGCAATCGAGGTCCTGCACGTCGATCGGCAAATGCACAGCGCCTTGCGCGCCGTCGACCAGCACCAGAATGCCGCGGTCATGGGCGAGCTTCACGACTTCCTTGACCGGGACGAAGGTGCCAAGCGCGTTCGACATCTGAGTGATGGCGACGAGCTTGGTGCGCGGCGTCAGCAGCTTCTCGAATTCATCGATCAGGAAATTGCCGTCGTCGTCGACCGGCGCCCATTTGATCACGGCGCCATGGCGCTCGCGCAAAAAGTGCCAGGGCACAATGTTGGAGTGGTGCTCCATGATCGAGAGCACGATCTCGTCGCCCTGCTTGATGTTGGGCTCGCCCCAGGAAGATGCCACCAGATTGATGGCCTCGGTGACATTGCGGGTGAAGATAATTTCTTCACTACGCCCTGCGTTAATGAATTTCGCCACCTTGGCGCGGCCGGCCTCGTAGGCTTCCGTCGCGGCATTGGCGAGGTAGTGCAGGCCGCGATGTACGTTGGCGTATTCGCTTCTGTAGGCTTCCGTCATGCGATCGAGCACGGCGGCCGGCTTCTGCGCGGAGGCGGCGTTGTCGAGGTAGACCAGCGGCTTGCCATAGACCTTCATCGCCAGCGCGGGGAAATCCTCCCGCACGCGGGCCACGTCATAGGCGCCATTCTTGACCGCCGGATGCTGGGTCATGCCCGTGCCTCCAGCCAACGCTGCGCGGCGGCGATTGCGAGCTCGCGCAGATCGTCGTTAACGATGGATTCGATGGCCTCACCAACAAAGGCCTGGATCAGCAGCGCCTGGGCCTCCTTCTCGGAGAGGCCGCGGGCACGCAGGTAGAACAGCAGGCTCTCGTCCAGCGCGCCAGTCGTGGCGCCATGGCCGCAGGTAACGTCATCGGCGAAGATCTCGAGCTCCGGCTTGTTGTCCGCCTCGGCGTCGTCGGACAACAGCAGTGCCCGCGTCATCATCTTGGCGTCGGTCTTCTGGGCATCGGGACGCACGATGATGCGGCCCTGGAACACCGAATGACCACGGTCGTCGACCACGGCGCGGAACACTTCGCGGCTGGCGCAATGCGGCACCGCGTGATCCATGAACAACGTGGTGTCGGCGTGCTGGCGCCCGTTGAGCAGATTGACGCCGTTGGTCTCGACCCTCGAGCCCTCGCCGGCAAAGGTGATGGTCGCCTGATAGCGGCTGACGGCGGCGCCGGAGGTCATGCCAAAGGTGTTGAAGTGCGCGTGGGCGCCCAGCGTGATGACGGCGGAGGAGATGTTGAACGCGTCGCGGCCATCCTCGACCAGTCGAACATGGTCGAGCCGCGAATTATCGCCGATTGCGACGACCAGCGAGTCATGCGACTGATAGGCCTTCGCACCCTCGGCCGCGATGTAGCTCTCGACCAGCGTCGCGCCGGTATCCTTGCCGAGACGCAGCAGCGAACGGGTGTATATCGCAGCCGGCGTCGCGCCGCTCGCGGCATGAATGACCTGCAGCGGCTGCTTCAGCACGACACCATTGGCGATCTCGATCACCACGCCATCGGTCATCATCGCGCTGTTGAGCGCAACCATCGGATTGGCATTGTCGGGCGTGAACAACTGCGTCTGCAGCGCGGCGTCCCCGGTTTCCAGCACGTCGCGCAAAGTGCGGACGGTAACGCCCTTCTCCAGCCCCTCCAATTCGGAGAGCTTCGGCGCGAACACGCCGTCCACCAGCACCAGCCGACGGGCCCCCTTGATCGCCTGCAGCTTCACGGCGGCAGCAGCCTGCTTCAGCGCGGCCGCATCCGGTGCGGCCGCCAGCGGCGGCACCTCGCGCATCAGCGCGCGCAGATCGGTGTATTTCCATTCCTCGAGCCGTCGGTGCGGCAGGCCGACGCGCTCATAGGCCTCGAAGGCGGTATTCCGCGCCTCGGCGACCTTGCCGCCGCCCGGCAGCCGATCGCGCGCCACCGCAAAGCTGTCGCTCAGCGCGCGCCCGGTCTCGTTTTTTGCCAGAACTACATTCATCACAAATCCGCTTCCCGTCAGGCCGCGTCTTCGAACTGGGTATAGCCGGAAGCCTCGAGCTCCAGCGCCAGATCCTTGCCGCCGCTCTTCACGACGCGGCCCTTCGACATCACGTGCACGAAATCAGGCACGATGTAGTTGAGCAGCCGCTGGTAGTGGGTGATGACGACCATGGCGCGATCGGGCGAACGCAGCGCGTTGACGCCGTCGGCCGCGATGCGCAGCGCGTCGATGTCGAGGCCGGAATCCATTTCATCGAGGATGCAGACGGCCGGCTCGAACAGCGCCATCTGCAAAATCTCGTTGCGCTTCTTCTCGCCACCGGAAAAGCCGACATTGACGCCGCGCTTGAGCATGTCCTGCGGAATGTTGAGCGATTTTGCGACCTCGCGCACCTTCTTGAGAAAGTCGGGCGTTGAATATTCGCTCTCGCCACGCGCCTTGCGCTGCGCGTTCAGCGCGGTGCGCAGGAAGTTCATGGTGGCGACGCCGGGAATTTCGACCGGGTACTGGAACGCCAGGAACACGCCCTTGGCGGCGCGCTCGTCGGGGTCCATCTCCAGCAGGTCCTCGCCCCGGAACAGGATCTGGCCATCGGTCACTTCATAGCCCGGCTTGCCGGCGATGACGTGCGACAGCGTGGATTTGCCGGAGCCGTTCGGCCCCATGATCGCGTGGACTTCGCCCGGGTTCACGGTCAGCGTCAGCCCGTGAAGAATTTCGTTATCCTCGACGCGGACCTTCAAATCTCTGACTTCGAGTAGTGGCATGGCTTTCCCTTGTCGAAATTCGTTTAGTGGCGCCGCCGGATCGGGCGCTCATAGGCTACAATCGCGGCGTCTGGGCACGCGTTTTCCAGACTTGTGATCTCGCCAAGCTTGGCCGCGTCGAGCTCCGCCGCTGCAATCAAATTGCAAAGTCCGTTGCCGATACCCGCGCGGCAGTTCGCTCGATAGGCCATCAGATAAACACCCATCCTATCGGCGGCGGCCTCAAGGCAGCGCGCCTGCGCGTCGCTCGGCCGGAACCACTCTGAACTGTCGAGCCGCGACAAAATGGTTTCGTCGATCTCGTTCAAAATCGGCAACAGCGCGCGCATCTCGCTGATATCAGGTGCGATCATCCCACGCTGCCTTCCAGCGAGATCGAGATCAGCTTCTGCGCCTCAACAGCGAACTCCATCGGCAGTTGCTGCAGCACGTCCTTCACGAAGCCATTGACCACGAGGCCGACGGCTTCCTCCTGCGAGAGTCCGCGCTGCGTGCAATAGAACAGCACGTCTTCGGAAATCTTCGACGTCGTCGCTTCGTGCTCGAAGGTCGCAGACGAGTTCTTCGCCTCGACGTAAGGAACGGTGTGCGCGCCGCACTTGTCGCCGATCAGCAGCGAATCGCAAGCGGTGTAGTTGCGCGCACCAGTCGCCTTGCGGTGTGCGGTGACGAGGCCACGATAAGTGTTCTGCGAGACACCCGCCGCAATGCCCTTGGAGATGATCCGGCTCGACGTGTTCTTGCCGAGATGGAGCATCTTGGTGCCAGAGTCGACCTGCTGGTGACCGTTCGAGATCGCGATCGAATAGAACTCGCCGCGCGAATTGTCGCCGCGCAGGATGCAGCTCGGATACTTCCAGGTGATCGCCGACCCGGTCTCGACCTGGGTCCAGGAGATCTTCGAATGGTTGCCGCGGCAGTCGCCACGCTTGGTGACGAAATTGTAGATGCCGCCCAAGCCTTCGGAATTGCCAGGATACCAGTTCTGTACCGTCGAATATTTGATCTCGGCGTCGTCGAGCGCGACAAGTTCAACGACTGCCGCATGCAACTGGTTCTCGTCGCGCTGCGGTGCGGTGCAGCCTTCGAGATAGCTGACGTAGGATCCCTTGTCGGCGATGATCAGCGTGCGCTCGAACTGGCCGGTGTTGCGCTCGTTGATGCGGAAATAGGTCGACAGCTCCATCGGGCAGCGCACGCCCGGCGGCACGTAGACGAACGAGCCGTCGGAGAACACCGCCGAGTTCAGCGTCGCGAAATAATTGTCCGAGGTCGGCACGACCGTGCCGAGATACTTCTTTACCAGTTCGGGGTGTTCGCGGATCGCCTCCGAGATCGGCATGAAGATCACGCCGGCCGCCTTCAGCTCCTTCTGGAATGTCGTCGCCACCGAAACCGAGTCGAACACCGCGTCGACCGCGATCTTGCGGTTGGCCGACGGCTCACCACCGGGCGGGGGCTCAACACCTTCGAGAATGGCGACTTCGCGCAAGGGAATGCCAAGCTTCTCGTAAGTCTTGAGGATTTCGGGATCGATTTCGTCGATCGACGACAGCGTCTTCTTCGGCTTCGGCGCGGCGTAGTAATAAATGTCCTGGTAATCGATCTTGGGATAGTTGACGCGCGCCCAGGTCGGCTCGGTCATGGTCAGCCAGCGGCGATAGGCCTCCAGACGCCATTCCAGCATCCAGGCCGGCTCGTTCTTCTTGGCGGAAATGAAGCGCACGGTGTCTTCCGAAAGACCCTTGGGGGCCTTGTCGGATTCGATCAGCGTCTCAAAACCATATCGATATTGATCGACGTCGATGCGGCGTACGCGCTCGACCGTCTCTTGTACGGCTGGCATTCCATCCTCCGCTCGCGGTTTCAAGGACCGCGGTGGAACAATCGCAAATCACTATGACGAAGCGTTCCGGCGAAACCCACTTAGAACGTTTCAAGCCGTGTTTCGTCGCCCTCTAAGTAAGGCATCGGCAAGCTTTCGCCAAGCCTCAAGGGCCAAATCAATGTCTGTCTCCGTGGTAGACCAGCCCAGACTGAGCCGCACCGCTCCCTGCGCCAGCTCACCGCCGAACCCCATGGCGGCCAGAACATGGGACGGTTGCACCTTGCCCGAGGAACAGGCGGAACCGGACGATACCGAAATACCGCTGAGATCGAAGCCGATCACCGCCGTCTCGGCCCGGAGCCCGGGAACGGTAAACAGCGTCGTATTGGGCAGACGCGGCGCATTCTCTGAAAACACAATAATTTCAGGCGTTTGGTTCAGCCCCTTCTCAAGACGCTCACGCAGGCCGCGCTGCCGGATGGCACTAGCCGGCAGCTCGGCCATGGCTGTCTTGGTCGCAGCGCCGAAGGCTGCGATACCAGCCACATTCTCGGTTCCTGCCCGGCGGCCCAGCTCCTGGCCACCGCCGCGGAGCAGCGGCTCCAGTCCCTGCACCTCCTCGGCCAGAACCAGTGCACCAACCCCCTTGGGGCCTCCGATCTTGTGCGCAGACAAGGTGATTAGGTCGGCCCGTATCGATTTGATATCGAACGGTATTTTGCCGAATGCCTGGATCGCATCGACATGCAGCAGCCCACCCGCTTCATGCACGATGTCAGCGACTTCGCCGACCGGCTGAATGGCGCCGGTCTCGTTGTTGGCCAGCATCACCGACACCAGCGCCGGCGGCCCTTCGGCAAGCAGCGCACGCAGATGGGCGAGGTCGACCAAGCCGGCACCCGAGACCTTAATGGCCGCGATCGTGTCCGCCGGAAACCGTCCGCCCGATAGCACCGACGGGTGCTCGATGGCCGACACCACCAGTCGCTGGACCGGCGAGCCCGTGCCCCGGCGCAATCCCGGCGCCAGCGCCATGGCATTGGCTTCCGTGCCGCCGGAAGCAAACACCACGTCCTGCGGACGGGCGCCAACGGCCGCCGCGACTGCAGCCCGTGCGTCCTCGACCAGCCGGCGTGCCTGACGCCCTTCGGCATGCACGGAGGACGGGTTGCCGGCCTGGTCCCAAGCGGCCGCCATCGCCTGCCTCGCCTCGGGGCGAAGCGGCGCCGTCGCATTCCAATCGAGATAGATCCGGTCGGACATTGTTCTGTATAATATTACCTACATCCGCGGGCCGCCAGAGCGAGGTACGCTTGGTGCCTGCGCAAAGCGCCTTATGGCAATTGGGGATCGTGCCGTCTCGTACAATCGCAAGCTAACGCCTTGAACAGCCTTCGAGATGTTCAAGATGCTTGCTTTTTGCCCCTCGCCTCATGGTAGAAGGCCGCACCAGTTCACAGGAGCGTCGTTCGCGCATCGCCTAGCGACGCCAGATCGCATTCTCTCCGCCGGATCACGTCCGTTGCCTAGGGATCATCAATGCCTGAAGTAATTTTCACCGGCCCCGCGGGCCGCCTCGAAGGCCGTTATCATCCGGCCAAGCAGAAGAACGCGCCGATCGCGATGATCCTGCATCCGCATCCGCAGTTCCACGGCACGATGAATCACCAGATCGTCTACCAGTGCTATTACGCGTTTGCGCATCGCGGTTTCTCGGTGCTGCGCTTCAATTTCCGCGGCGTCGGCCGCAGCCAGGGCTCATTCGATCACGGCACCGGCGAGCTCTCGGACGCGGCCTCCGCGCTCGATTGGGCGCAGACCATCAATCCCGAAGCGCGCGCCTGCTGGGTCGCAGGCTTTTCGTTCGGCGCCTGGATCGGCATGCAGCTGTTGATGCGGCGGCCCGAGGTCGAAGGTTTTATTTCGATTGCGCCGCCCGCCAATCTCTACGACTTCTCCTTCCTCGCGCCCTGCCCGTCTTCGGGCCTGATCGTGCACGGCGAGAAGGATGCGGTGGTGCCGCCGAAGGACGTCAACACGCTGGTCGAGAAGTTGAAGACGCAGAAAGGCATCGTGATCGATCAGCAGATCATCCCGGGCGCCAATCACTTCTTCGACGGCAAGCTCGAGCCGCTGATGGAGACGGTGACCGGCTATCTCGACATGCGGCTTGCCAACGTCCGCTGAGCGACAATCGGGCAGTTACGTAGGATGGGTTGAGCCCTTCGCGAAACCCATCAATCGCACGCCGCGGTGTCGATGGGTATCGCGGAGTTTATCCTCGGGCCGGCCGAAGGCCGGATCCGTTGGCTCCACCCATCCTACGATCATGCCGGTCTCACGCCGCCAGCTTCAGCAAATGCGCGTTATGGCGCACCAGGAACGCGTGCAGCAATTGCGGATAGTCGGGCCCCACCGCCGTGCGTACGCTCGGCCGCTTCGCCAGCGTCTCCCGCCATGCGCGGATCTTCGGCGTGTCGGCAAAGACCGAGAGATCGGTCAACTCATCAAACACGTCGAAGTAACGGAAGATCGGCGCGAACACCGCGTCCACCAGGCTAAAGTCCTTGCCCGCGAAAAACGGACCCGTGCCGAGCGTCTTCTCGACCTGCGCAAATTTCGCGGCGACCGCCTGCCGCTTGCTCTCGAAGATCGCAGGATCACCCGTCGTCTCCAGGCCCCAGAGCTCGCTCAGAATGGTCGACCCGAACTCCATCCAGGCGCGATGCTGCGCGCGCTGGAGCGCATCCTGCGGATGCAGCTTGGCGCCGCCCTGAGTGTCTTCGATGTACTCGCAAATCACGTTGCTTTCGAACAGCGCGACCTCCTTGCCGCCGTCGCCGGTCACGACCAGCACCGGCACCTTGCCGAGCGGCGATATCTTCAAGAACCAGTCCGGCTTGTTGGCGAGATCGATGTCGACCCGCTCGAACGGAACGCCCTTTTCGTTCAGCGCGATCACGGCGCGCTGCACATAGGGACAAAGCTTGTGGCTGATCAAAGTAAGCTTCTGCGCCATGACGACCTCCCAACGCGAAGGCCGGCCGGCCTCCGCTCCATGCACTTGCATCTAAATTAGATGCGTCTGCATGCAGTCGTCAAGGTCGATGCAATTGCATCAACATATCTTGAACCGCGTCACGGTCGCGCGATGATGCCGCCGGTCATCGGGAGCGGCACCCCTGTGGTGGCGGGGTAGCTCAGCGGCAGGCCCTTCAGGCCTCGCGCCGCCAGAAATCCGAAAGCCTGCGCCTCGATGGCGTCTGAGGCCCAGCCCAAGGTATCCGCCGCCCGGACGGTCGCGGGCGCCAGGCACTCACGGAGCATCCGCAGCATGGTCAGGTTGCGGGCGCCGCCGCCGGCCACGATCCAGTTCTTGGGTTCCTTCGGCAGCAATGGCACCACCCGGGCGATCGCGGCGACGGTGAAGGCGGTCAGCGTCGCCGCGCCATCCTCGGGCGCCATATCGCCGAGCTTCAGGCCCGCAAAATCGTTGCGATCGAGCGATTTCGGCGGGGGCAGCGAAAAGAACGGCATCTCCAGCGCACGGTTGATCCAGGCCGCATCGACCCTGCCGAGCGCTGCGGTGCGCCCCTCGGTATCGAAGCGCTGGTTCATGCGGCGGAACATGTGGTCGTCGAGCAGCGCGTTGCCCGGCCCGGTATCGCAGGCGATCAGCGTGTCGCCGTCGATATAGGTGATGTTGGCGACTCCGCCGATATTGACCACGACAGTCGGCCCCTCCCAGTCCAGCGATTGGGCAAGCGCGCGGTGATAGACCGGCACAAAGGGCGCCCCCTGCCCGCCGGCTTCGACATCGGCGGCGCGGAAATCGTACATGACCGGAATGTGGATCGTCTTGGCGAGCGTCAGCGCGTCGCCGATCTGGACCGTCAGCTTTTTCTCGGGCCGGTGCAGAACAGTCTGGCCGTGAAAGCCGACGATGTCGATATCGTCGAAGCGCATCCGGTGTTGCGCGGTAAAGGCGGCGACCGCCTCGGCATGCGCTGATGTCACGACCCGCTCGGCCTCGCGCAGGCAGCCGGGCCGCGCCGCGCGATCGGTCAGGTCAGCGGCCTCGTACAGCGCCTGCCGCAACAGGCCGCGCTCCGTATCGGTATAGGGCCGGTATCCGGACGGTCCGAGCGCATTCACCCGGCGGCCGTCGGTCTCGATCAAAGCGACGTCGACCCCGTCGAGCGAGGTGCCGCTCATCAAACCTAATGCCGTCAACATCATGGTCGATTGTGCCTTTGAAACGCCCTGCTCGATACGTCCCGCCGACGACGACCAGCTTGTGCCAAACACGCACATCTTATAATGCCACAGCGCCCGGCCTTGCGGCAGCCTGTTCCGGCCATGGTTCCGCAACTGGTTACAATTACAGTGAAAATAGAATGATCAAAGCGCCCGCCCATGACCAAATTTAAATCAGATTTTCTGAACATTTTGCAGGAGCGCGGCTTCATCCACCAATGCTCCGATTTCGAGGGCCTCGACGCGCTGGCCGCCAAGGGCCAGGCGACCGCCTATGTCGGCTACGACTGCACCGCGCCGTCGCTCCATATCGGCAATTACCTCACCATGATGATGCTGCATTGGCTGCAGCAGAGCGGCAACAAGCCGATCACCCTGATGGGCGGCGGCACCACCATGGTCGGCGACCCCTCCGGCAAGGACGAAACGCGCGCCATCCGCACGATCGAGGAAATCGAGGCCAACAAGGCCTCGATCCGCGGCGTATTCGCGAAGGTGCTGCGGTACGGCGACGGCCCGAACGATGCGATCATGCTCGATAATGCTGAATGGCTGACGAAGCTGAACTGGATCGAGATGCTGCGCGACATCGGCCGGCACTTCTCGGTCAACCGCATGCTGACGATGGATTCGGTCAGGCTCCGGCTCGAGCGCGAGCAGGAGATGAGCTTCATCGAGTTCAACTACATGGTCTGTCAGGCCTATGACTTCGTCGAGCTGGCGCGGCGCACCGGCTGCCGGCTGCAGATGGGCGGCTCCGATCAATGGGGCAACATCGTCAACGGCGTCGATCTCGGCCGCCGCATGGGCACGCCGCAATTGTTCGCGCTGACCACGCCGCTGCTCACGACCGCGTCGGGCGCCAAGATGGGCAAGACCGCGCAAGGCGCGGTGTGGCTCAACGCCGACCAGTTCTCGCCTTACGACTTCTGGCAATATTGGCGCAACGCCGAGGACGCTGACGTCGTGAAATTTCTAAAGCTGTTCACGACCCTGCCGATGAGCGAGATCGAGAAGCTCGCGGCATTGCAAGGCGGCGAGATCAACGAGGCCAAGAAGGTGCTGGCGACGGAGGCGACCGCGCTGTTGCATGGCCGCGACGCCGCGAACACCGCCGCCGAAACCGCCCGGCAAACGTTCGAGCAAGGCGCGATCGCGGAGAACCTGCCCACGGTGGAGGTTTCGCGCGGCGAGCTCGAGGCCGGCGCGGCCGTGCTGGGGCTGTTCGTGAAAGCGGGTCTCGTAACCTCGAATGGCGAGGCGCGGCGCCAGATCAAGGGCGGTGGCCTGCGCGTCAACGACGCCGCCGTGACCGACGACAAGATGGTGCTCACGCCGTCCAACCTCACCCCGGAAGGCGTCATCAAGCTTTCCATGGGGAAGAAAAAGCACGTCCTGCTCAAGCCGGCCTAGGGCGTCGAATCTTTAGCACGCAGCCAAATTCGGGATTGATGCAAGTTTGACGTGCGGCTGCTTCTAGATGCCTAGCCTCATTCACGGGAACGCATATGTCCAAGCCATGCCGTGAGCCTTGATCTTTGCCTGACCAAGCCATCCTGATTGAAGTGATGAACACAAAAGTGTGCCCATGAATCTTCGAACGCCATTTCCATGTCACCTGTGACCGACGTGGTACCCAGCCCGATTTCTGCGTAGGTAAACTCGAAACTGCCGCTAGGGCGCGCCAGCGCAATGTGGAATGGTTGACCGGTAAACTCGTTGATCTTCGGCCTGCCTGTGCTCCGCATGACGCCTTGTATCTCTACCCTCGCGGTTCTGAGTTCCAGGTCTGTATCGAGATCAATCGGCAGAAA
The DNA here is from genome assembly GCF_000472965.1 of Bradyrhizobium murdochi. Classification (GTDB taxonomy): domain Bacteria; phylum Pseudomonadota; class Alphaproteobacteria; order Rhizobiales; family Xanthobacteraceae; genus Bradyrhizobium; species Bradyrhizobium murdochi. The sequence goes on from NZ_AXAU01000001.1 coordinate 955,826, forward strand.
CAATGTCTCGCAAAATTCCGTGCATGTGGACGCGAATACGGCGAAAAGATTGCTCAATGGTTCGCATGCCTCGCCTGAGATGATTGTTTCAAGCGCGATCCGTTGAGCTTCATCCGCACGTTCGTCGATAACGATCTGGCGCCGGCCGTTTCTGTCCTTGATTTCGCCAGGCCACTTGTACAGCGCCGCCCAGTTCAGGCCTGAGAGCGACGTATCGTTGAAGTGGCCTTCGACGACGGTGCCGACGAAGGCTGACTGACAATAGCCGTGGGTACTCGGCAGGTTGAACTGGCAACCACAATTCATAGCGCAATTGCAGTTATCATAAGTCTCGCTCTTGAATAGCCATTGATCAGCCATCTCACTGCGCCTTCCAAATGCGATAGCGCTCAACTCGACTTTGCGCGAACTTCAAGTCGGAACGAAACGATAGGCGCCATCCTTGCGCTCGACAAAGCCGGTGCCAGGGAACGGCAGGTGAGCGCCGATCAGCCGGCGCTTGTCGATGACGAGGCGATCAAGCAGGCGTCGGCGGGTCGAGATGCCGCGATCAGGCTCATGGTCGACTGGCACCGGCCACGACGGATGCTGGAATGAGATCACCGCGTGCGTAAGCGCGTCCGCAACAACGACGAGACCATCCCCACCGGCGATTTCGACCGAGATATGGCCCTGCGTATGCCCTGGCGTATCGATGACCTGCACGCCACTGACAATCTCTTCGCCATCCCGTACCGTCCTCATCTTGTCCTTGACGTGCGAGAAATGGTTCTTGGCACCATTGATGATGCGATCGTTTGTTGCCAACACTGCCGGCAACCTCCGCATCACATTCGGGTCGGCCCAAAGGTTCCATTCGGCGGCCGAAACGAGATAGCTCGCATTCGGATAGATCGGATTGTCATTCGCATCGAGGATGCCCCAGAGGTGGTCGGGATGGCCATGGGTCAGAACGATCTTGGTAATGGCCGTAGGTGGGATGCCGGCAGCTTTGAGGTTCTCCGCAAGCTTTCCCGCCGTCGGCTGGTGGCGCGGGCCAGTGCCCGTGTCGACCAGGATCACATCGGACTGGCTACGGATCACCGCGACAGTGTTCACGAGCTGGAGCCGTTCGCCGGTTTGTCCGGCAGCGTTCAGGGCGGCTTCGCGCTCGATGGGCGGAGAGTCCGGCGTCACGAGGAAGCCCGCTGGAAGGAAGAAATGGCCGTCGCTTACGACCAGAGTCTCGAGGCTGCCTGATTTGTGGACCGGTACCGTATCGACGGCTGCCCTTGTCGGTCGCGGCAAAGACACGCACGCAACTGCGGCCAAAGCCGCTGCAGCCGATTCACTTAGAAATTGGCGGCGAGCTATTCTGCGAACATGCCCTGCGGTCACGACACTTACCTCCTTGATGGGCCACCCTATCGACAGGCACCGCCCCGTTGGGCGCGAAGCTTAACTGGCGCATTTGGGTGGTAGATATCCGATTGCCGCGAGGGCCTATCCGGAAAGCGCGTAAAACGGGAAATCGCCTGCGGGAACCGTCAGTGATCACTATCCAAAAACTGCAAGAATGATCGGAGCATTCCCGCCCCGGTCCCCCATGCCTCGTTATGCATGGTATGCTCGATCAACACGGAGGCGAGCATGCAGCTTGGCACAGCGCCGCTTCTGGAGCAGTTGCCCATCTTCCACAGCCGCAATGTGGAGGAGACCGACGCATTCCTGCGCGCGAAAGGCTACCGCTTCGACATCGCGGGGCGGCAGGCCCGCCAGCTCGATGTGCGCCTCAACGGCGTTTACATGCCGGGCCTCTACATGGGTTACGTGCAATACGGCGGCGCATCGGTCGTCCTGTCGCCGAGCCCCGCCCGCACGGAAACCTGGATCCACCTGCCGCTTCGCGGGCAACTTGAAGCCACCGTTGGCCGTGACAACATCGTTTGCAATCCGAACCTCGCCACGATCATCTCGCCGATGCGCGAGAGTTGTCGGCTGGCATCGGAGGCCGACAGCAGCCGCATCCAACTGTCTTTGGCCAAATCCAGCCTTACAGGTCAGCTTGCCGCCCTACTCGGCGAGCCGCCAAACGCTCCCCTCGACTTTGCGCCCACGATCGACCTCGCCGCCGGGTACGGCCGCAGCCTCGCACGCTACGTGCTGATGGCCGTAGCGGACCTCGAACAGGCGGGATCGGTGCTCTGGAGTTCGACGACGATGAGCAAATTCGAGGAGTTCATTACTACCGCACTGCTGCTGTCGCAGCCGCACAATTATAGCAACGCGCTGCGACGCCTCGAGAGGCCGATTGCGCCGCGTGACGTGAGGCGCGCGGTCGACTATATCGAAGCCCACCTCGACCAGGCAGTTACAGTGGCCGACCTCGTTACGGCGACCGGCGTTGCGGGCCGAACACTCTTTATGCACTTCAAAGATTTCAAGGGCGTCTCGCCGATGCGCTACCTACGGAATGCCCGCTTGAGGCAAGTTCGCCAAGCCCTGCTGCGGGCCGATCCGGAAGCGAATGTCACCGACATTGCCATGAGCACGGGGTTCACCCACATGGGCCGGTTCTCGGTCACGTACTGCGCATACTTTGGGGAGAGTCCTTCGGAGACCATGAGAAGTCGGATGCAGCAGCAACGGAAGCAACCGTAGTTTGGGAAGCTCCAGCAGCAATTACGTAGTCGATCCACCAAATCAACCGAGCAGCTTCGTGCTGAGGTCCCCTTGTGGCACATCGCGTCATTTCGTTGCGATGCGGAATTCGCTACCGGGGCATGACGGACATTGGCCAAGCCCCTAATCAGGCCTGCATAGGCGCATTCATTTTTGAGGCTTGCGGTATCGGCGGAAACGCGCTCCCTGCCCGTCATGGAACAGAAAGCGCCAGAGGGAGACGCGTCGACCCAGCCGCTCAAGCCGGGACGCATTGCGCTCAATGTGCTGGCGCTGTGCTTCATGCTGGCGTTGCTCGGCCGCGGCCTCGGCGAGAGCTTTACGGTTTTCCTCAAACCGATCTCGGAGAATTTCGGCTGGGACCGCGCGGAAGTGGTCTCGGTCTATTCGCTGACATGGCTGGCGGGCGGGCTGATGGCGCCGGTCGTGGGGCGGCTGTTCGACCGCTATGGCCCCCGCACCGTCTATTCGCTGGGGCTGCTGCTGCTCGGCGGGGCGTTTCTGGTGGCGTCGCGCGCGCAGGCGCTGTGGCAATTCCAGTTGAGCGTCGGCGTCTCGGTCGGGATCGGCATCGCTTTCATCGGCAATGTGCCGAACGCGATACTGCTCGGCCGCTGGTTCGGCCCACGCCTGCCGACCGCGATGGCGGTCGTCTATTCAGCGGCCGGCGTCGGTATGCTGGTGCTATTGCCGGCCTCGCAGCTTCTGATCGATCATGTCGGCTGGCGCGGCGCCTACCAGACGTTCGGTATCATTGCGCTGTGCCTGCTGGCGCCGCTGTTGCTGCTACCGTGGCGATTGTTCGCCATGGGCTCGCCGCACATCGCCAAGAAGGCCAACCCCGAATTCGTCGACGACGGCTGGACGCTCGGCAGTGCGATGCGCCACCACACGTTCTGGGCGCTGTTTTCGACTTTCTTCTTCACGGCGGTCGGCATGTATGCGCTTGCGGCACAGATCGTCGCCTATCTGATTGACGCCGGCTTTCCGCCGCTGCAGGCCGCGACGGCCTGGGGCTTTTCCGGCATCGTGCTGCTGTTCGGTATGCTGGGCGTGACCCAGCTCGATGCAATGATCGGGCGACGGCCGTCGGTGCTGCTCAGCTACGCCATCTCGATTGTCGGCATCATCCTGCTCTGGCTGTTGCAGTTCTATCCGAACTTCTGGCTGCTCGCGGCCTTCGTCGTGACCTTCGGCAGCATGATCGGCTCGCGCGGTCCGCTGATCACGGCAACCGCAATGAAGATCTTTCGCGGCGAACGGGTCGGCACCATCTACGGCACGATCTCGATCGGCAGCGGCCTTGGCTCGGGGCTTGGCGCCTGGGCCGGCGGCCTGATCCACGACTGGACCCATAGCTATAACCCGGTGATCGCGTTCGCGCTGGTGGCCGTGGTGCTCGGAATGATTCCGTTCCTGGTCGTGCCGGCGCTGCGGCGGTAGCTACGTCCCGGCCTGCTTGCCAGCGCTGCTCTTTGTTGCTGCGATCGTTTCAAGCAGCCAGCTCTTGAATGAGAGCATCGCGGCTGTCGGTCGCCGGGAGTGCAGCGACGTGATCCAATAATCGCCGAGCGCTACCTCGACCTTGAAAGGACGTACCAGCCGCCGCTGGCGGATCTCGTCCTGAAACAATGCCGCCGGCAACAACGCAACGCCGAAACCGCGCGCCGCTACACTGGCGATTGTGATGGATGAATCGAACACCATTCCCTTGAGGACCGGACTCTGCAGTCCCGCCGCGGCAAACCATCGCGGCCATTCCTCCTGTCGGTAGGAACGCAGCAGCACCTCGCGCTTGAGATCGGCCGGCCGGCTCAGCCTGCGAGCCAACGAAGGCGCGCAGCATGGCGTAAATGGCGCTGCCATCAAGTGCGTCGCCTCAGTGCCGTGCCAAAGGCCATCGCCAAACCTGATAGCGTAATCGAGGCCTTCACCCGCAATGTCGATACGATTGTTGTTGGTGAACAAGCGCAAATCGATCCGTGGATAGGCTTTCCTGAAAGTATCGAGCCGCGGCAGCAGCCAGCCCGAAGCGAAGGTACCGACCACACCGACCGCGATGACGTCCTGGTAGTGGCCGTCTTCAAACCGATTGAGCGTTTCGGTGAGCCGGCCGAAGGCCTCGACAATACTCGGCAGCAGCAACTGTCCTTCATCGGTGAGCGCAACGCCACGGGGTAGCCGGCGAAACAATTGTACGCCTAGCCGGTTCTCCAGCACTTTCACATGCTGGCTGACGGCCGCCTGTGTAACCCGAAGCTCCAGGCCAGCACGGGTGAAACTGAGATGGCGCGCTGTCGCTTCAAAGGCCCGTAGCGCATTGAGCGGAAGGTGCGAAAGCTTCATCCGGCGCCGCATTGCTCGTTCCTAGTTTTTCTTATGCCTGCCCGCAGAACTCATCGTTTGTCAAGACAGCGGCCTGGCGGCACCTTCCTGCGCGCAGCAAGGAGGGATTCATAGTGATCACGAGAAGACGGTTCCAGCTTGGATGCGGCGCAGCGCTGATAACGACTGCTTTGAGCGCCCGGCAAGCGATACGCGCATCGACCGCAAATCAACGACTGAGCGACGAGATCAAGCGTCTGGAGAGCGAGAGCGGCGGCCGGCTCGGTGTTTGTGTCCTCGACACAGCAACGAACACTCGTCATGACCACCGGGGTGACGAGCGCTTTCCGATGTGCAGCACCTTCAAGATGCTGGCAGCTGCCGCGATCCTGGCACGGGTAGACGCCGGCCACGAACAATTGACGCGGCGCATTACCTTCGACGCGTCCGCGCTCGTCGTGTACTCGCCCATAACCGAAAAGCGCGTCGGCGGCGACGGCATGACGCTCGCTGAAATTTGCGAGGCGGCGGTGACGCTGAGCGACAACACGGCCGGCAATCTGCTGCTGGCCAGCATCGGCGGACCGCCAGGGCTGACGGCCTTCGCACGGAGTCTGGGCGACCAAGTCACGCGGTTAGACCGGGATGAGCCCTCGCTCAACGAGGCTTTACCCGACGATCCCCGCGATACCACGACCCCGAATGCGATGGCGTCGAATTTGCAAGCCCTCGTCCTTGGGACTAAAGCGCTGTCGGCCGCATCGCGCGAGCAACTGACGGCATGGCTGATCGCCAACAAGACCGGCGACACGAGACTGCGTGCAGGCCTTGCGAAAGATTGGCGCGTCGGCGACAAGACCGGCACTGGTGCCCGAGGCACAAACAATGACGTCGCTGTGACCTGGCCACCCGGCAAGGCGCCCATCGTGATCACCGCCTATCTGACCGGCTCCACCGTTTCCGCCGCGCAGCAAAACGCCATTTTGGCTTCGGTCGCGCGGGCGGTCTCCGCCATGGCATCTGGCTAGGTGCCGAATGCAAACACCAACTGCCGAATTATCGGTAGCGACCGTCGTTCTGTGCCTTGCAGGGCCTGGTTCGGCTCCATCGATCGCGTCGGAGGATATCTTTGCCGGCAGGCCCGCATTTTCCAAAGCAGAGCAGCCAGCGCGGACGCCAGCCGACTGCAGAGATGTGAGGCGGATGGCGGACGGTATTCCTGAACTTGACTACCGGATCGATCTCTCCGCGGTCGGCAGTCTCACAGCGGTGCAGACGGATCAAGTCTTGTGGTATCTCGTGCTGTGCTCACCGCCGGATATCAGGATCATGTGCGTGACCTACCAATCCAACGGCGTGGCGGTTGGCGACAGGGTCATCGTAAGAGGCGGATATCGACGACGCGACGCCAACCATGTTCTCTTGGATCCTTGTCTGGCAAGCAGACCAGAGCAGTGACGTCAGGTGAACGCAGCTTCCCACCCTGAAGTTTGCATTCGATCACCCACCGCCTGCGGCGGTGGCTGTCTAATTGTTCGGCGGGAATTCGATCGGGGTGTTGTTCTGCTTGCCGGTGTTGAACTCGAAGATCTTTCTGAGCACGCCGGGCGCCATCGCCGAGATCGGATTGACGCGCAGCACCGGCTGGCCGGGGGTGCCGACCACTTCATAGGTGACGCCGATCAGGCCCTCGTTGCTGCCGCCGCCGAGGAACAGTCCGAGCACGGGAATCTGGCCGAACATATTGTTCAATCCGTACATCGGAACGAAGGTACCGCTCATCCGAACTTGATTGGCCACGGTATCGATGCTGCCTTCGATCGTCGCTCCGACCATCGGTCCTTTCACGACACCATCGCGGATCGTGAGCTGTCCATTCTGCCGCGTGAATTCGGCCCGCAACGCCGTAAAGGAAACGCCGCTCTGGGTGCCGGTAGAACCGCCTGCTGCCACACGGTCGAGCGAAGCCTCGCCCTTGATGGAGAAGTCGCGGACGTTGATCAGGCCTTCCTTGGCGCTCGGTTCGACCGTCGGCGGCTCCATCGCGAGCGAGAGCTGGCCACCAATTACCTTCGAGTACATGTCGGTGAAACGGAAGAACGCACCGGCGTCATTGGTCTGCAGGATGATGATGTCGCGGCCTTGTCCCTGGCCCCGGCCGCGCAGATCGGCCGTCATAGGCGTGTCGCGACCGACTTTTCCGGACAGCGTAAAGCTTCTAACGATGCCGTTACGGCGGGAAAACTTGCTATCGACGCTGCGCAGCGCCTCGCCGTTGAAGCCCGCGACCGCGCCAAGCTTGACGTCGATATCGAGGTCGATGTTCCGCGACTTGCTCTTGGGGTCATCCCTGCCTGAGATCGCCGATTTGAGGAAGCCGCGGCCGTCGAACACGTCGCCGCGCATCGTGACCTTCACGACGCCGTCGGCACCGCGCTCGGCCTTCAACGTCGTCTTGTCACCGTCGGACGGCGCGTAGGTCGGGAAGCTCGCCATTAGCAGATCGCCGTTCTGGTCGACCTCCAGCGATCCCTTGATCGACGCGCCGCCGCCTTCGACCACGATGTCCTGGAACAGCGTCGATTGCTCCTTCTTCACGACATTAAATGTCGCCTTACCCGACTTGCCGGGCACCTTGACCCAACCCGGCAGGATGTTGTCGAGCCGCAGCGCGGTCAGATCGGCCTCGATGCCGACGCGGCTGTCGTTCTCGCCGATCTTGCCGACCACCTTGATCGGGATCGAGCCGCTCACGGCGGGTCCGAAGTCCATCCCGAGGCGCGCGCGGCTGGCATCATCCAGCGTCGCCTGCAGCCTGATATCGGCGTCGCCCTCGCTCGGCTTGCGATAGTCCAGCGAAGCCGGCTGCCCATTGATCTTGACGTCGCCCTTGACCTGGTAGCCCGCGTTGTTGGCGAGCACCTTGAGCGTATTGGATTCCAGCTTCTGGTTCATCACGAGCTTGTCGGCGGCAAACCCGGCCAGATCGGCAATCACGGTATAGGTGGTGTCGGCCTTGGTCATCGAGCCCTTGACCGGCATGCCAAGCGTGATGATGGCGGCAACGTTTCCCTTGCTGGCGTTCGGATCGATCAGCGTGCCGGAGAGATCGCTGATGCGGTCGGACGCCAGGATCTCGGCCGCTGCCGGCACGGACGCATCGACCCTGAACTTCACCCGCGAAGGCGATGGCTTCGGCGCCATGTCCGGCACCTCGAAGATGAAATCGGAAATGTTGATCTTGCGGCCGGCGGGTGTGTCGGCAATTCCCTGCCCGATCGTCACCGTCGCCGTTCGCCCGGTAACGCGCGCTTTCAAATCGGCATCGCGGACCGCGGGCATGTCGTCGACTGGACGCGCGGTAACTCCGGAGGCGACGATGTTGACGGCCAGGCCATCGTCCGGAATCGGCGGTCCCTTGCGCGACAGATTGCGCACCGGCGAATTGACGCCGACCTCGATGCGCTGAAGCGTGCCGCGCTCGATCCGCTCGATCACCCATTCGCGCACTTCGGGCACGATCAGGGTCGGCCACATCCGCTTCAGCGCGGATGCCGACATCGGCGTGCCAGCAAACCCGAGCTGGAGACGCGCCTCGTTCGCATAGTCGATGCTGCCGGTGCCGGCGACGCCGATCTCGCCGTTGCTGATATCGGCCTGGGTGAGCAGCACGCGCTTGCGGTCGGTGTCGAACTTCAGCCCGATCGATATCCGGTTGAAGATCAGCGGCGGTTCGTTGTCGGTGCCGGCCAGCAGGATGGTGCCGCCGCTAAGGCCGGCCTGCCATTCGGTGGTGGCGCCGTTCGGCGGCTCGAGATGGCCGAGCAGCGTAATCCGGTTCGAACCGGAAATGACCTTGAAGGGTGCGACCAGCACGCGCCGTCCGGCATCCCATTCGACGCTCATCTCTGCCGAATCGATCGGCATCGGATAGTCAGGCGTATCGCTGTCGATGAGGTTCCCGGCGCCGGCGGTGATCTTGCCGCGGAAATAGGTCGGCAGACCGTCGCGGCCCAGTTCGCCCTTCAGCTCGCCGGAAAGCGGCAGCTCAGCGCTGTAGGTGAGGTCCTTGACCCGCATCGCCAGCAGGATGTTGGCGGCGGGCACCTTGTCGGCGCGAAGATCGACCGACCGCACGCCGTTCTGCTGCGGTCCGACCACGACCTTGAGCGACCAGGGATGGGCACCTTGCTCGCCAAGGCTCACCGCAACCCCGCCGCCGCTCGGACGGCGCATGCTGAGGCTGATATTCTCGAAATTCCATTTGTTGCCGCGCTGCTGATCGTCGACGATGAGATTGCCGTTCTTGAGGCCGATCTCGTTCAGGTTCTGGCCGTCGAGGCCGGTCAGGCTGAGGCTGTCGAGCCAGTCAAGGCCGGCCAGCAACCCGCTCTGCGTGGTATCGGGAGCCGTCGCAGCAGCACTCTGCGGCGGCTGGCGGGGGAATGTCGGGGCCATGCCGGCATCGCGCTTGGAGGCAACGCCGGTCGCCAGCGGCTTGGCGGTATCGCCGGCAGACACCGTCACCTGGCCATCGGGTGTGATCCGCACCGAAAGTTCGGCATCGACCAGATTGAGGCTCTCGGCGCGCAGCCGCCCCATCAGGAGCGCCATGCCCGACAGCTTCACCTCGGCCTTCGGCGCGGTCGCGACGACGACCTGGTCACGGTCGCGGACCACGATGTCGCGGATTCGCACCGCGATTCGAATCCGTCCGGCCCGCTCGATCTGTGTACCGCCAACCTCCACGGTGTTGCCATGGCCGATATTGTCTTCGATCGCGGTCGCCAGCCACGGCGTCGCGATGTCGAGATTGATCGGCCCGGCGCCGAGCCGCCACCACAGACCGCCGAAACAACAGGTGAAAATCACCGCCAGCACAGCGATCACGATCGCCACGCGCTTGACCCAGCGCTCGCCGGTCATCCATTGCTGCAGGGTCGAGAGCTTGTCGCCGAACCGGTGGAATCGGGAATTGGAGCGCGACAACAGCCGTCGCGCACGATAGCCCGCCGCCTCGTCCTGCTCCCAGCCCGCCGCGTCATCCCATTGCTGGGCCTCGGCACGCGGATTCGACCCCTTGGGCGTAGTATTCCTAGCCATTGCCTCTCGGTGCCGGCGCTGAGATTGATCGCCGCCCAGGGCGCACTCTTCGATCGGTATCGAGCGCTCCTGTGCCGGCATCGCTGCCAATCCTCGATTAATACTGTTACTCGTGGTTGGGCCCAAGGATTGATTGGGCGGTCCCATCGACGAGCGGACGGGGGTAGCGTCGAATTCCTTGTAACCATACTCCGGGGTCATCAAACTTGCCCAGCAGCCGGAGCGAATCCGACAGTCAAAGGCGAGACCCGCAATACCCTAATGGTTGATCTGCGGAAAGCGACGAAAGGAAGGCGTATGTCCAAGAAAACGCGCAAGAAATCCTCCATGCCATCCCCCAAGAACCGCAAGGCCTCCGCGGCAAAACCGGCCGCGGCCAAGACTGCCGCCAAGACCGCCAGCAAGACCGCCCGCCGCAGCACCCCGGCATTGACCAAAAAGCCTGCCGCCAAGGCAGCCAAAACCGCCGCCAAGGCAGCCGCCGGGAAACCGGCCAAGAAGCCGGCTAAGACGGCCAAGACCGCTTCAGCCAAAGCGTCGCACAAGCCGACATCGAAACAGTTAATAAAATCCAATCTATCGGATGCGCCCAAGCTGGCTGCCGGAACCGGACTGGTCGAAGGCGCCATGGCGCCCCCCTTCAGCCTGCCGCGCGACGGAGGCGGCAGCGTCTCGCTGGCAGACTATGCCGGCAAGAAACTGGTGCTGTTTTTCTATCCCCGCGCCGACACGCCCGGCTGCACCCGGGAGGCGATCGACTTCACGCGGCTCGATAGCGCGTTTGCCGATGCGGGAGCGGTGGTGCTCGGGATCTCGGCCGACACCGTAAAAGCCCAGGAATTCTTCCGGAACAAGCACCAGCTTTCGATTCCTCTGATTTCGGACGAGCAGCATGAGATGCTCGAGGCCTATGGCGCTTGGGGCGAAAAATCGATGTACGGCAGGACCTTTATGGGGATCATTCGAACGACGGTTCTTATCGGCTCCGACGGACGGATCGCCAAAATCTGGCGCAATGTGCGGGTCGATGGCCATGCCGAGGAGGTGCTGGCTGCCGTTCGCGCCATGTGATCGGCAGGTTCTGATCGGCAGGTTCCATTTCCCAAAAATTAACCATGAACGGGTCAAATCGGCACGCAAATTGAGCCGAACGGAGCTGATTTCCGACCGGCGCGGGAGTGCCGATGTCGTACCGTTCCGGTCATTATGCCGATCACCATCATCCCCACGATCATGGCCGGACGCCGCCCCGCCGCCCGGCACCCCATGCGGCAAAAGCCGCAGCGCTGGACGGCAACGGCTACACCATCGTCCATGCCGGCAGGCAGGTCAGGCTCGGGCCGGTCGTGTTCTGGATCGTTGTCGGCACGATCGTGCTGCTTGGCATGTGGTCCGCCGCCACTGCCACCTATTTCGCGTTTCGCGACGACGTCCTGACCCGGCTGATCGCCCGGCAGGCAGAGATGCAATACGCCTATGAAGACCGCATCGCGGAGCTGCGCGCCAAGGTCGACCGCACGACCAGCCGCCAGTTGCTCGATCAGGAACAGTTCGATCAGAAGCTCGACCAGATCATGCGCCGCCAGACCGCGCTCGAATCGCGCGCCACGGCCCTTGGCACGATGCCGGATATCGCGGCGACCGGTTCGATTCGGCCTCCACCGCGCGGCGCGGCCGTGGAGACGCCCGCTTCCGGTAGCCTAAAACCCTCCCCGATCAGCGACACCGTGATCTTCGTGGCGCCGCCGGATCGCGAGGCTCGGCTGGAATCGCGCGCGCCCGCCGTCGCCAAGCCGCAGCCAAATCAATTCGCCAAGGTTCAGGGCGTCGACAATGTCTTGATCCGCCTGCAGACCTCGCTTGACACCGTCGAGCGGCGGCAGATGGCGGCCTTGAGCTCGGTCGAGGACAGCATGGAATCGCGGCTGCGCCGCATGCGCGGCGTGTTCACCGATCTCGGCCTCAATATGGCCCAGCTCGAAGCCGCCACGCCGCGCTCGGCTATCGGAGGCCCGTTCGTGCCGGTGAAGCTGCCGGCGGATGCCGGTGCGTTCGAACGCCAGCTCAACCGGATCAATCTCACCCGCGCGCAGATGCAGCGCCTCAACGCGACGCTCGCACTGGTGCCCTACCGCAAACCTGTCGTCGGCGAGGTCGAATTCACCTCGGGCTTTGGTGTTCGCAGCGATCCATTCCTCGGCCGGCCCGCGATGCATACCGGCCTCGATTTCCGGGCCGCGACCGGCGATCCGGTGCGCGTCACCGCGAACGGCAAGGTGGTGTCGTCGGGATGGATGGGCGGCTACGGCCGTATGGTGGAGGTCGATCACGGCAACGGCCTGTCGACCCGCTACGGCCATCTGTCGGAGATTCACGTCAGGGTCGGCGACTTCGTCAAGATCGGCCAGGTCATCGGCGCCGTCGGCTCAACCGGCCGCTCCACCGGTCCGCATCTGCACTATGAAACGCGGATCGACGGCGACGCCGTCGATCCGCAGAAGTTTTTGCGCGCGGGCGTCAGGCTCAGCGCGGGCTGAGAACCCATCTCCGAAGGAAGCCCTCACCACGCTCACACCAGACGTCAGCGGCGTCCCCCTCCGCCCATTCCGCCACGGCCGCCACCGACACCACCGGGACCGCCACCTGGGGGGCCGAAGCCACCGGGACCACCACCCGGAGGGCCGAAGCCACCGGGACCGCCACCCGGAGGGCCGAAGCCACCGGGACCACCACCCGGGGGGCCAAGGCCACCGCCATGTCCGGCGGGACCACCGCCAGGGGACTCGCCAGAGCCTGGGCCTCGCCCGCCGGGCGCGTCAGGGCGGCTGCCGCCGGGGACATTGGGTCCGCCGCCACCTTGATCCGGCGTTCCACCGGGTGCCCGATCGGGCCCGCGCGGGCCCTGCATTGACGATCCCGGAAAGTGACCTACTGACTGGACCGATTCGACGCGCAGGCCATGCGAGCTGTCGCGAACGGCATTCACCACCACGCGCATGTCCCGGCCCGGTTCGAAGCGCGACGCATCGCGTGCCACATATCCTGAACCGAGTTGCAGATTAGGACCGACGCGCCGCACATAGGCTTCGATCGACAAGCGCGTGGCGCCGGACAAATCGAAGAGGTCATCGGCTCTCGCGCGCGCGACCTGCATCGCCCCCCGTAGAATACTTCCCTCGACCTGAACGCGTTGACCGACGAGCGCAGCATCGACGCCGCCGAGCCGCAAGCCGCCGATCCGCAAGCCAGCACGATCCCGTTCCAGCGGTCCCGCCACCCGCACGGTGGCGCTGCGGCGCTGCTCGATCAGGCTTGCGACGATCACGCCGTCCGTACGCCGCAGCCCCGAGACCGCCACCTGCATGCCGACGCGCCAGTCTTCACGACCCGTCCACGCGACCTTCTGGCCGAGGACAGTCATCTCGCCGCCCTTGACGCTTTCGATCGGCCCCACGACCTCGCTGACCGCGTCGATGCGCCTAGTAGTCAGTGTGCTGTTCGACTGGCGGTGCGCCACCACACGCGCGACATGCCCGATCCGCAACGCCTTCGCCGATGCGGCTTCACCATCGATCCGCACGGGCACGTCTGGCGCGTAGCCAATGCGCTCACCGTTGACGAAGATGCTGCCGAACCGCTGAATCACGCCGACGATACCGGTGCCGCCGATGCCCTGGTCATTGCCACGCCTGACCTGCGCCCACAGCGAGGAGGTCCCGGCGAGCCAAAATCCCGCCAGCAGCAAGCGCCGCGAGATGATCGGTGGCTTTGTCATGACGGACCGCCTTCGCTACCGTCATCGGGCGCACCGTCGAGGTCTTCGTGAAAGACGTAGACGCCGAAATTCCACCGGCTGTTGCCGCCCTTGTCCTTGGCGAGCGCGCGGTTGGCTTCGCGGTTCGCGACCTTCAATGCCTCCATCGCAAGCTCGCGCGAGCGCGCCTCCAGCCGCTTCGCCAGTTTCGGCGACAGGCCGTCATAGTGCACCGCGCGCTCCAGGAAGCGCGGCGCCGGCCCGGAAACGTTTTCCGCGGCCGCCGCGACGTGATCATGCAGGTTGCGGCCGAGATAGTGCCATTTGCGATCGTCGTCGCCGCGCGGAACAAAACCGGTATCGACCAGAACGATCTCGTCATCGCCATTGATGGCGACGAGCTTGCGGTCCAGCCATTCGTCGAGCACCGCGCGCGGGCGCACGTCCTTGGTGATCGACTCGACCAGTTGCTCGAACGACGGTGCATCGCCCTCCGCCGTGCGCGGCAGCGGCAGTGGCTCGCCTTTCGCATCGGTGAATTCAGGCGCGGCGAGCCAGCGCGCGATGATCGCGCTGGTACGTGAGAGCGTGGCCGGGGCCTCATGGACCGGAGCACCGGCGCCGCGCAGTCGCGCCACCTCCTTGCGGTGGATCCCCGTGAGCAGGCTGACGCGGCTGTCGGTCTGCTCCTTGCCCCCCAGCGCGAAGTCGTGCTCGGCGACGTTGACAAAGAGCTCACGCAACAACTGCACCAGTGCCGGAAATGTCATGCCGCTGCGGATGCAAAGCCGGACCAGGGGACGCAACAGCCGCGCCAGCGGCGCATGCAACTTCGACGCGGCGTTCGGCTGATGCGAGGCCGGCTTCGAATCCCGGGGCTTGGCGTTCATGGTGAAATCGTACCGGCCTTCGGCGTGGGATACAATCCCACCTTTCGATTGACGTGTGAATTTTTCCCACATATCAAGGAAGCATCAACAACCACGGGGAGATCGACGCATGTCTCGCCTTTCGCTCCAAGTGCTCGCCTCCGCCACCGGAAATGTTCTAACCGAGCGCGACAGGCGCGCAGCCGTCGTGCCGGCGCTGCTGTGCGGCGTGATCTTCCTCGCCGGATTGGCGCCGTCGTTCGTCATCGCGCTGCTCGCCGGCTGACAGGCTCCCGACACTTGCGCGACGGCGGATCAACCAACGGTGATCGGTATAATTCTATGCGGTTCGACTTGTGGCTAGCGGATGCGTGCAGGACTGCGGATGTCTGCTATGACGACTTCATCCTGACGATCGCTATCGGCGGTTATCCCTGCCTGCCGGGCGCTGCCCCCGGCTCTCCCCGCACGTTCGACGAAACCGATCTGCTTACGCTCTACGTCTACGGTCGGCTGCTTGCCTTTGGTTTCGACGTCTTGCACGCCGGCGAATATGCCGGCCGCGTGCATTGCGAGCTGAGAGTGAACGCCGACGCGACGTCCATCGCTATCGTCCTGACGCCGCACGGAGGCAAGCGTGTTGTGGTGGAGCGCAAAACACGTACGCAATCGCCGCCGGCGCGGCCCGAGAAGATCGAGTTCAACATCTCCGCGATTCGGAAATTCCTGAACAGACGGGTCGAACGCCACTGCGAAGAGCAAAACTGTGAGGAGCAAACCCGGAACCCATAGCTGTCCGTGATCCCCGCAAACCAGGCCGCCGCGGCGTCCGTCGGTGCTTCACATCTTCAAGGACTATTACCCCCGATTTGTTGGCATGGATCGGGCTTGTCGTCGTCGTTCAAAGCGTCGTCAGCTCAGTTCTGAATTTGCATCTGTTCGATTTTCCACGAAGGCTGGATCTACGTGCTGGGCGTCGGCATCGCCGGCGGCATATCGCTGCGTGCCGCTCAGCGCCGCCCGGCGGGGGCGATGCCGTCTACCCGCAGAAGTTTTTGCGCGCGGGCGTAAGATTCAGCTCAGGTTAGCATCGGGCCGTCAGAACTGGCGGCTCGCCTGTGGATCGCGTGCGGGATACTCGCCCTATTCGCCGTTCTATAGTCACATAAAACGGAACCGGCGTATGCCCGCGTCGGATTTTTTTTGGCACCGTGTCGGATCGCATGGAGGCCGGGCGTCCTTGTGGCATAGACTGAGCTAACCCAAGCAAATCCCGCGATACACCGCGCTCAGTATTGGAGAAACAACGTCATGTCCCAAGGCAATACCGTTCGTTTGCATCGTGTCCTCGCCACCAAGCCGGAGAAGGTTTTTCGCGCCTTTCTTGATGCGGATGCCATGGCCAAGTGGCTGCCGCCCTACGGCTTCACCTGCAAGGTCCACCAATTCGAGGCAAAGGTTGGCGGCACGTTCAGGATGTCGTTCACGAATTTCACCACGAACAACGGCCATTCGTTCGGCGGCGAATATCTGGAGATCGTGCCCAACGAGCGTATCCGCTACACTGATCGTTTCGACGATCCCAATTTGCCCGGCGTTATGGAGGTCACGGTGACGCTGAAAGCGGTTTCGGTCGGAACCGAGATCAACATCGAACAGAAAAACGTGCCGACGGTGATCCCGGTCGAAGCCTGCTATCTCGGCTGGCAACAGTCGCTTGCCCAGCTCGCGTTGCTCGTGGAGCCGGATATTCAGGAATAGTGACGGTCGGGGAGAGGCACCACGCTGTGGTGCCTTATCCTCTACTGCCCAACCTCGCCGGATCCTCTACTGCCAAACCTCGCCGGTATGATGTCGCCGAATACTTCCCATACCTCGCCGTTGTCTCGCCAGCCGCTTCAGCGCTTGCAAGCACACGCTATTCCGTATGACGAAACGGCATTGTTGCCCGGCGCCAATTGTGGTTGATGCGGGCTGCAGGCATGACCTTGCGCGATGGCGAGGCCCAGAGGTTGGACGAAGGCTTGAAACCGAACACACGAATTGGTCCGCGACACCCAAAACTCGCGGCGGGTGGATTTCGCTTTGCGCGCTGGCTCGCTGCAAAAACCATGGGCGCTGCCGGTTTCCATCAACTCGGCTCGGAATTCGCCGATGCGCGGATCGCACACGTTCGCGACAAACTCGCGCAGGGCGAAACGGTGTATCTCGCAGGTTTCGGCGCGCCCGGCACGCACAATTCAGGTCTGGCGCTGGTCGAAGTGACACGGGCGGATGGGCCACGGCTGATCGTCAACAACGAGGAAGAACGCTTTTCCGGCAACAAGCACACCACCGAATATCCGAAGCTGTCGATCGACGCGGCGGTGGCGACGCTGCGCGACATGGGCCGCGACATCGGCGACATCGATGCCTGGCTCACAAGTTGGAATTACCCGACGCTCGCCGGCACGCTGGCCCGCTCGGTGCTCGAGGAACTACCGCAGAGCATAAAACTCCTGCGCACCACCGAGGCCGCAGGCTTCGACGGCCGCCGCCTCGACCAGATGACGCGGACGCCAAAAATCCTCGCCCGCCAGCTCGGGCTTGCCGAGCGCGTGCCATTGATCTGCCTGCCGCATCACGACAACCATGCATGGTTTTCCTACGCTGCCTCGCCATTCGCCGACGATGGCGCGCCAACCGCGATTGCGGTGCTCGACGGCACCGGCGACCAAGGCTCGATCTCGCTCTATGTAGTCGAGAACGGCGCAATGCGCCGGCTCTACTGCAACGACAGCATGTTCGATTCACTCGGCGCATTCTATAGCGTGATCTCGTCGACACAGGGCGGCTGGACCTGGCTGTCCAGCGAGGGCCGCTACATGGGCGCTGCCGCCTGGGGCGATATGGACCGCGGCAGCAATCCTTATTACGCGCGGCTGCGCGACGTTCTGCATTTTGGCGCGAACGGCGACATCAGGCTCAATCGCGCGCTGGCCAACTGGTATTGCGACCCGTTCGACCATCCCTACAAGGAACCACTCACCAAAATTCTCGGCGAACCGCTTAAGCCGGACCAGCTCTGGAATCCGGATGCGGTGCTGCGTGTCGAGGACATCCACCACCGTCCCGATACCAAAGATCGTCTCGACAAGGCGGCCGCGACGCAACTGGTGTTCGAGGACGCCATGATCCACGTCGTCGATCATTTGTTGCGCACGACGGGGGCCAACCGGCTGGTGCTGACCGGCGGCGTCGCGCTGAACGCGGTCGGCAATATGCGGCTGCTCGAACATTTCAATGAAGGGTGGTTTGCGAGCGCGCAGCAGCGCAATGCGCGGCTGCATCTGTGGGTGCCGCCGGTGCCCGGCGACCCCGGCGTCACCATCGGTGCCGCCTGGCTGTTCGCGCATCTGGCCGGCGCCCCGCGCGGCGCGCCGATGACGCACGCCTTCTATTGCGGCACGCCGCCCTCGCAAGGCGATATCGTCCATGCGGTCGCGGCCGACGACATCTCCTCACAAAGGATCGGCGATATCTCCACGCCTGAAGGCCTTGAAGCGATCGCCGATCTGATGGCATTCATGGTCGCCCAAAACGGCGTGATCGCGCTGTATCAGGGCGCGGCCGAGACCGGTCCCCGTGCGCTCGGCCATCGCTCGATCCTCGCCAATCCCTGCGATCCGGCGGTGCGCGAACTGCTCAACGCGCGCGTTAAATACCGCGAGGCCATTCGCCCGCTGGCGCCGATGGCGACACTGGAGACGGCGAAAGAATATTTCGAACTGCTGCCCGGCGCTGCGGATGCCGACTACAACGCCTACAATTACATGGTGCTGACGGCGCATTCGAAGCCGCATGCGCGCGAAAAAATCCCGGCTGTCATTCACGCCGACGGCACCGGCCGCATCCAGATCGTGCGCGCCGGCGACGATCCCCTCACCTATGCATACTTAAAGGCGCTCGGCCGCCACATCGGCGTCGAACTGTCCGTCAACACCTCCTTCAATGTCGCAGGCCCGATCGCGCAGACGCCGCAGCAGGCGATCGATACGCTGCGCCGTTCCAAGGGGCTCGACGTGGTGCTGTTGGTGGCCGGCGACGGCACGGTCACCGCAGCCTGGCACGGCGGCGAGCGCGACAGCGGAAGGTTCAGAAACTGGATTGCCGACTGGAAGACGACATCGGCTTCCAGCCAGCCTACGCGATAATTCGCTTCTTCCCTGATATCGGGCGATCCGCCGGTTCAGAGATCGACGCGTTCGCTCGCAACCGCCTTGCGTTCCGCCATGTTGAACCGGCCGCTATAGATCGGGCGCTCACCGGTCGTCGGACCGGGATACTGGACGATGAATATCTCGCCGCCCGTTTCGGTGCGGAATTCACCCTCGAAGTGCGGGTCGGGATGGAACAGCACCGTTCCCGGACCATGCAGCGTTCCGTCGATTGAAAACTCGCCTTTCAGGATATGCCAGACCTGTGCGAAGCCATGATAGTGCTCGGGGTGATAGGCGCCGGGTTCAAGCCGCAGAATACCCGCGTTCGGTTCGGTCGGGCGTTCCGGTCGCGGATGAAAAAGCATTTTGCCTGTCTCGCCCGGCCACCGGATCGTCTCCCATTCGACTTCGTCGAAATGACGCGTCTCGTAGGGTTTGTGATCCTTTCGCGACGCTTCGCGCGCGGTCGTCAATTCCGCATTTGCGGCCGCCGTATCGGGAATCTCCTTGCTGACAGCACTCATTTTGCTCTCCCTTTTGCTGTGCTTTCTCGTTCGCTTTTCCTGCCCGCAATATTGCTCCACCACTCAACCGCGATGGCCGACTGATTTTCGATTGATGTCACCATGAGAAGGCGCGCACTGCCCGACTCCCGCGCCCACGCCATATGCGGTACGTCTGAGCGCAAATGAATCGAATCGCCGCACTCCAGCGCGATGGTTTCGTCGCCCACCTGAAATTCGACACTGCCTTCGAGGACGAAGCACATTTCTTCGCCGGGATGCGCGACCAGCGTCGGCTTTCGCGGTTTTGCCGACAATTCGAGCAGGAAAGTTTCCAGCCGCTGCTCGCCCACGCCTGAAGCGAGTTTGCGCCAGGCATAGTTTGCGTCAGCGCTCTTCGAAGGAACGGCATCGATTGACCGCACCACGCGATACGCGCGCGTCCGGTCCTCTCCTTCGATGTCGGCAAACAATTCGGCTGGCGGCAACTGAAGGACGCCGGCAATTTCCAAGAGATTGCCGATCGAACACGCGATGAGTCCGCGCTCGATCCGCGAGAGAAATGTCACTGACAGACCGACCATTCCGGCGAGTTCATCGAGCGTCAGGCCGCGCGCCGAACGGGCCCTGCGAATGACGGCTCCAATTGCGGCAAGGCGCGCCGCCTCGCGGGCGCGCCGGCCGGCTTCTGCCGAAACCACGCTGACCCTCCGGTTTGCTTATATGGCAAATCGTATTGCTATATAGGCAAATGTCAAGTTGGCTCGCGCCGCCTGGGGAAGCCAAATAAACGTTCGAGAAACTTCAGCACGCGGCCGTCGATCAACAGCAGCGCGCTGCCGATCACCAGTGCGCCCGCGATTTCACGAGGCGAAATCTGCTCGCCGAGCACGAGCGAGCCGAGCAGGATAGCTGTGACCGGCACAAGCAGCGTCACCAGCATGACGTTGGTGGCGCCGGAGCGCCGCAGCACCTGGAAGAAAACGATATAGGCCAGCGCCGTGGACAAGCCGGCAAGACCAAGCACCGCGAACCATGTCACCGTATCAGGCATTGGCAATTGCCAGGGACGCTCGAAAATGCCGGCCACGACAGTCATCATCAGGCTCGAGGCCATTAATTGAAACGTGGCGGTGGAAAGCGGCGGCGAATCTGACAACGCGCGCCGCGCTATCAGCGCGGAGATGCCGTAGCTCAGCGCCGCCGCGAGACACAGCAGGACGCCGAGCCCCTGCCCGCTGGCAAAGCCCACTCCGCTGCCGCGAAGGATCACGACGCCGACAAGGCCTGTGATCACGCCGGCCACACGCCTGATGATGAGCTTTTCTTCGCCCGCCGCCGCCATCACCGCCACCGTGAACAGCGGCGTGGTGGCGTTGAGGATCGAAGCCAGCCCGCTCGGGATGTACATCTGTCCGGTGACGATCAGCGAGAACGGCAGCACATTGTTGAACAAGGCGACGAGGAAGAACGGCCTCCAGCCCATCCACCCTTTCGGAAACGGCAGTCGCTGCGCGCAAAGCGCCGGCAGCAGGATCATGGCGGCCAGCAGCACGCGCAACAGCACGAGCGTGAACGGCGGCAGCTCGCGTAGCACCACGCCATTGAAGAAGAACGACCCGCCCCACAGGATCGAGAGCAGGCCAAGCAGCGACCAGTCGCGGGCGTCGATCCGGTTGTCGTTGGCGGCCATGGCGGTTCAAATCGAGAAGACAGCCGGGTCTATTAAGTCGCGCTGGACTTTGCCACCCGATTCCCGAAGACGATTGTGCAGCGGCTATTTCGGCCGCGAGACGATCTCGATCATCTTGCCTTCATCGCCGTCGGGCATCTGGGCCTTTGCCCAGCCAGACGGCTCGCGACGCCTCGTCGTCGGCGACCATGGCCGAGCCCGATGAAGCCGACCTTTGCCACCGGCTAGTCCACGTCCTCGACCTGGCCTGGCGCGGTGCCGAACGCGCGCTGCGCCAGCGTCGCCGCCATGAACTCATCGAGGTCGCCGTCGAGCACGCCCGACGTATCCGAGGTCTGCACGCCGGTGCGCAGGTCCTTCACCATCTGGTAGGGCTGCAGGACGTAGGAGCGGATCTGGTGGCCCCAGCCGATATCGGTCTTGGCGGCCTGATCGGCGGCGGCTTGCTCTTCGCGCTTCTTCAGTTCGATTTCATAGAGCCGCGCGCGCAGCATGTCCCACGCCTGGGCGCGGTTCTTGTGCTGCGAACGGCCGGCCTGGCAGACCACGGCAATGCCGGTCGGAATATGCGTCAGGCGTACCGCCGACTCGGTCTTGTTGACGTGCTGGCCGCCGGCACCGCCGGAGCGCATGGTATCGGTGCGCACATCGGATTCCTTGATCTCGATCTTGATGGAGTCGTCGATCACCGGGAAAATCTGCACCGACGAGAACGAGGTATGCCGGCGTGCGTTGGAATCGAACGGCGAAATCCGCACCAGGCGATGCACGCCGGCCTCCGTCTTCAGCCAGCCATAGGCATTGTGGCCACTGATCTGGATCGTGGCCGATTTGATGCCGGCTTCTTCGCCCTGGGACTCTTCAAGATATTCGATCTTGAAGCCGTGGTTTTCGGCCCAGCGCGTATACATGCGCAAGAGCATCGCGGCCCAGTCCTGGCTTTCGGTGCCGCCGGCACCCGCATGCACTTCGAGATAGGAATCGAACTTGTCGGCCTCGCCGGACAGCAGCGCTTCCAGCTCGCGGCGGGCGACCTCCTTCTTCAAGGCTTTTAGCGCGTTCTCGGCCTCGACCACCACGCCTTCATCGTTCTCGGCCTCGCCGAGCGCGATCATCTCGACATTGTCGTCGAGCTCGCGCTCGACCTTGCCGATGCCCTCGAGCGCATCCACCAGCGAGGTGCGCTCCTGCATTAGCTTCTGGGCTTTCTGGGGATCGTTCCAGAGGTTGGGATCTTCGGCGAGCTTGTTCAGCTCGGCGAGCCGTGCCGTCGATTTCTCGACGTCAAAGATGCCTCCTCAGCAGCCCGACTGACTGCTTGATCTCTTCAACAAGGCGTTCGACTTCGGCGCGCATGGTCTCTTCTGTCTGCGGATGGAACCGCTACCGGATAGATGTTCAACGGGCCGGATGTAGCGGCGTACGCCGCAAAGCGCAATCGGCTCAGGCCGGTGAATTCGGGTTTTGTTTGATGCCGGCGGGCTAGAGCCTTTTCGGTTCTGATTGAATCAGAACCGGGCTCTAGGTTTTTGTTTTGACGCGTTTTCTTGACGCGAACCGGTGTCCACTTCGCTGCAAAACGCTCTAATACAGCCCGCCGGGGCGCATGACATTGGTGGCGTCAGGCGGGATTCCCGGCTGCATCGGCACCCCTCCGTCGTCGACCACGCCGACAACGGCGTAGTTGTCCGGCGGCGCGGTGCCCGGCTTGAACGCTTCCAGGATGGTGCGGCCGCCCTCGCCCGGATTGGGGCGCATGCCGCTCTTGGCGTCGACGCGCACCAGCCTGATGCCGGGCGGCACCTTGAACGGGGTCGCCGGCTTGTCGGCGAGCGCGAGCTTCATGAAATCCTTGACGATCGGGGCTGCGGTATGGCCGCCTTGCGCGGCTCTGCCCAGGCTGCGCGGCTTGTCATAGCCAAGATAGAGACCGACGACGAGATCAGGCGAAAAGCCGATGAACCAGACGTCTTTTCCGTCAGAGGTGGTGCCGGTTTTGCCCGCGATCGGCTTGCCCACCTGCCGCAGCACCGATGCAGTGCCGCCCTGCACCACCCCTTCCATCATCGAGGTGATCTGGTAGGCCGTCATCGGATCGAGGACCAACTCGCGGCGATCCACCAGTTGCGGCTCGGGTTGGTTTTTCCAGCCGCCGGGCGCATCGCAGCCGCGGCACTCGCGCGCGTCATGCTTGAAGATGGTGCGGCCATAACGGTCCTGGATGCGGTCGATCAAGGTCGGCTTCACGCGACGGCCGCCATTGGCGAGCATCGAATAGGCCGTGACCATCCGCATCACCGTGGTTTCACCGGCGCCGAGCGAATAGGAAAGATAGTTCGGCAATTCATCATAGACGCCGAAACGTTTGGCATATTCGCCGATCAAGGGCATGCCAACGTCCTGCGCCAACCGCACCGTCACGGTATTGACCGACCATTTGAGGGCTTCACGGAGCGTAATGGGACCCCGGTAGCTGCCAACCGAAAAATTCTCGGGACGCCAGACGCCGACGCCCGGCCCCTGATCGATTTCGATCGGCCCGTCGACCATGATGGTCGATGGCGTGTACCCATTGTCCATCGCCGCCGAATAGACCAGCGGCTTGAACGTCGACCCCGGCTGCCGATAGGCCTGCGTCGCGCGATTGAACTGGCTTTGGTCGAACGAGAAGCCACCCACCATCGCGAGTACGCGCCCGGTCCACGGATCCATCGCGACCATGGCGCCGGACACTTCAGGCAATTGCCGCAGGCGATACTGGCCTTCGACCGGCTTGCCCTCCTTGTCGAACAGCGGGTCGGCATAGATCACGTCGCCCGGCGACAAAATTTGCGCGATCGAGGCCTGCGTCTTGCCGCGCGCCGAACCGGAGGTCGGTCTCGTCCATCTGATACCTTCCGGCGTGATGAGGCCGGTTTGCCGGTCCTTGGAAATCGCGCCCCCCAGTTCGCGGCCGGGCTGGAAACCGATCCGCGCCGACTGATCTGATGTCTCCAGCACCACGGCCATCCGCCAGGGCGAGATGTCAGAGAGCGATTTGACGTCGGCGAGTTTCACGCCCCAGTCGCCGGAGATGTCGAGCTTGCTCACAGGTCCGCGCCACCCCTGGGCCTCGTCGAAGTTCACGAGGCCCGCGGCCATCGCTTTGCGGGCCATCACCTGCAGCTTCGGATCGAGCGTGGCGCGGACCGAAAGGCCGCCTTCATAGAGTTTCTTTTCGCCGTAGCGCTCGAAGATGTCGCGCCGGACTTCCTCAGCAAAATATTCGCCGGCAAAAGTATGCGCGGCGTTGGACCGGCTGGCCACGACCAGCGGCTCCTTGCGGGCCTTGTCGGCGTCGGCCTGCTTGATCCAGCCGTTTTCCAAGAGGCGATCGATCACATAGTTGCGCCGCTCGATCGACCGGTCGCGGTTGCGCACCGGATGCAACGTGCCGGGTGCCTTCGGGAGCGCTGCAAGATACGCCGCTTCCGCAACCGTCAGCTCATTCACCGATTTGTCGAAATAGACCAGCGACGCCGCCGCGATGCCGTAGGCGCCGAGACCGAGATAGATTTCGTTGAGATAGAGCTCGAGGATGCGATCCTTCGAATACGCCCGCTCGATGCGCATCGCCAGCAGGGCTTCCTTGATCTTGCGGGTGAAGGAGACCTCGTTGGTCAGAAGAAAGTTCTTCGCGACCTGCTGGGTGATCGTCGACGCGCCCTGCGGACGCTTGTTGGAGCCGAAGTTCTGCACATACGCCACGGCCGCGCGCGCCATGCCGGTGAAGTCCATGCCGCCATGCTCGTAGAAATTCTTGTCCTCTGCCGCGAGGAAAGCGTTGGTGACGAGTTTAGGCATCGCCTGGATCGGCAAATAGAGACGCCGTTCCTTGGCGTATTCGCCGAGCAGCGCGCCGTCCGACGCATGGATGCGCGTCATCACCGGTGGCTCGTAATCTTGAAGCTGCGAATAGTCGGGCAAGTCCCTGGAGAAATGCCAGATTGCGCCTGCAACGCCTGCGACACCGACCAGAAACACCACGGTGCCAGCAGTAAACAGAAAACCCACAAACCGCACCAGCAAGCGCATTACCGAAATTCCATTCCAACCCTTGCGCCGTAACAGCCGGCGTTTGCCCTCGTGCGAAGGCTTTGCGCTATCCTCCGACGCCTATCTCGACCTCGGGCATTTTCGCTCTGCCGCGATACCAACCATCGGGACCCACCCGGGTCCAGACGCGTGTATCACGCAATGTCCAAGGGTACATCTTGAGATTGCCGACGATTCGTGCGGGATCAATAAAGCCCGCCGGTGCCGGGCCGCATGATGTTGCCCGCATTATCAGGCTGGTAGCCTTGCGGGTATCCCTGCGGCGCCCGGCCGTCCATGTCGGCAACGCCGATAACCGAGTAGTTGTCCGGCGGCGCGGTACCCGGCTTGAACGCTTCGAGGATGGTGCGGCCGCCCTCGCCCGGACCGACGCGCATGCCGCTCTTGGCATCGACGCGAACCAGCTTGATGCCCGCGGGCACCTTGAACGGGACCGCCGGCTTGTCGGCGAGCGCGAGCTTGAGGAAATCCTTGGCAATCGGCGCGGCGAGATGACCGCCGGTCATACCGCGGCCGAGATTGCGCGGCTTGTCGAAGCCGACATAGATGCCGACCACGAGATCCGGCGAAAAGCCGATGAACCACGCGTCTTTTTCATCGTTGGTGGTGCCGGTCTTGCCGGCAATGGGCTTGCCGACTTCCTTGACCACCGTCGCAGTGCCGGCCTGCACGACATATTCCATCATCGAGGTGATCTGGTAGGCCGTCATCGGATCCAGCACTTGTTCGCGGCGATCCACCAGTTGCGGCTCGGCCTGATTCTTCCAGCCACCGGGCGCGTCACAGCCGCGGCATTCGCGGGCGTCATGCTTGAAGATCGTGCGGCCGTAGCGGTCCTGGATACGGTCGATCAGAGTCGGCTTCACGCGGCGGCCGCCATTGGCGAACATGGAATAGGCCGTGACCATCCGCATGACCGTGGTTTCACCCGCGCCGAGCGCATAGGACAGGTAATTCGGCAGTTCGTCATAGACGCCGAAGCGCCGCGAATATTCGCCGATCAAGGGCATGCCGATGTCCTGCGCGAGCCGCACGGTCACCGTATTCAGCGATTGCCGCAGCGCGTTGCGCAGCGTCGTCGGTCCGCCGTATTTGCCGGACGAATAGTTCTCCGGGCGCCACACGCCGGCGCCCTGCCCCTGGTCGATCTCGATGGGCGCATCGACCACGACGGTCGACGGCGTATAGCCGTTGTCCATTGCCGCCGAGTAGACCAGCGGTTTGAACGACGAACCCGGCTGTCGATAGGCTTGCGTCGCGCGGTTGAACTGGCTCTGGTCGAACGAGAAGCCGCCTACCATCGCCAGCACGCGGCCGGTCCACGGATCCATCGCGACCAACGCGCCGGACACTTCCGGCAACTGGCGCAGCCGGTATTGACCCTCGACCGGCTTGCCCTCCTTGTCGAACAGCGGGTCGGCATAGATCACGTCGCCCGGCGACAACACCTGCGCCACGGAACTCGGTGTCCTGCCCTTGGCGGGCCCGGATGCAGCCTTGGCCCAGCGCACGCCGTCGAGCGTGATGATGCCGGTCTGCCGCTGCTTGCTGACGGCGCCACCGAGTTCGCGGCCCGGTTGGAAACCGATCCGCGCCGACTGGTCCGATGTCTCCAGCACCACGGCCATACGCCAGGGCGAGATATCAGAGAGCGATTTGACGTCGGCGAGTTTCACGCCCCAGTCGCCGGAAATATCGAGTTTGGAGGGCGCGCCGCGCCAGCCGCTGGCTTCGTCATACCGGACCAGACCGGCGACCATGGTCTTGCGCGCCATCACCTGCATTTTCGGATCGAGCGTGGCGCGGACCGACAGGCCGCCTTCGTACAACTTCTTTTCGCCGTAACGCTCGAAGATGTCGCGCCGGACTTCCTCGGCGAAATATTCGCCGGCGAAGATATGCGCGCCGTTGCCGCGGCTGGTGACGTTGAGCTGTTCCTTGCGGGACTTTTCGGCGTCGGCCTGCTTAATCCAGCCGTTTTCCACGAGGCGGTCGATCACGTAATTGCGCCGCTCCACCGCGCGATCGCGGTTACGCACAGGGTGCAGCGCCGCGGGCGCTTTCGGCAGCGCCGCCAGATAGGAGGCTTCTGCGACGGTGAGCTCGTTCACCGATTTGTCGAAATAGACCAGCGACGCCGCCGCGATGCCGTAGGCGCCGAGGCCGAGATAGATTTCATTGAGATAGAGCTCGAGGATACGGTCCTTGGAGTAGGCGCGCTCAATGCGCATCGCCAGCAAGGCTTCCTTGATCTTGCGGGTGAAGGAGACCTCGTTGGTCAGGAGGAAGTTTTTTGCGACCTGCTGGGTGATCGTCGACGCGCCCTGCGGACGCTTGTTGGAGCCGAAATTCTGCGCATAGAGCACGGCCGCGCGCGCCATGCCGGTGAAGTCGATGCCGCCATGCTCGTAAAAATTCTTGTCTTCGGCCGCGAGGAACGCGTTGATGACGAGTTTTGGCACCGCCTGAATCGGCAGATAGAGCCGGCGCTCCTTGGAATATTCACCGAGCAGCGCACCGTCAGACGCGTGCACGCGCGTCATCACTGGCGGCTCGTAATCCTGAAGCTGCGAATAGTCGGGCAAGTCCTTGGAGAAATGCCAGATCGCGCCCGCGACGCCTGCCACGCCGACCAGGAACACCACGGTGCCGGCCGCAAACAGGAAACCCAAAAACCGGACCAGCAAGCGCATTATCGAAGTTCCGTTCCAACCCTGCGCGCCGTCATCCGCAGCGCCTATCCTGATACGGCAATCCCGCCGGACGGGTTGCCGTTACGCGGTCGAACAATAAAAGGTCCGGCGGACAATATTGACCGATTCCAAAGACCAGCAGTCCGTTTTCTATACCGTTGCCGCTGTGGCCAAACTAGGGCTTGGTCCTTCGGACGCCCCCTTTTCAATCCACCCTTACGCCACGCGTAACGGGCTTTTCACTTGGCCGGTCCGGCAGTTGCCAGCCGTTTGGCCAGAAAAGTATCAATTGCCTGCGCCATCGCGCCGACCGTCTTGTTCCGCCAGTTTTCCGATACCAGAAGCTCGAGGTCGCCCTTGTTCGAGACATAGCCGAGTTCGACCAGCACCGACGGCACGTCCGGGGCCTTCAGAACCCGGAAACCGGCCGACTTCAACGGATGCTTGTGCATCCGCACGGTATTCTTCATTTCACTCATCAGCGTCCGTGCAAACCGGTTTGAAAAGGTTTTGGTCTCCCGCTGCACCAGGTCGATCAGGATGTCGGCGACTTCGGTCGGCTCGTCGACGAGGCTTACGCCGCCAATCGCGTCCGACTTATTTTCGGTATCGGCCAGGCGCTCGGCCTCGGAGTCGGAGGCCTTATCGGAAAGCGTGTAGATGGTGGCGCCATGGGCATCGCCCTCGCCGCGCGGCAAAGCGTCGGCATGGATCGAGACGAACAGTGCCGCCGCCTCGTTGCGCGCGACCTTCACGCGGTCGGCAAGCGGTATGAACGTGTCGTCCGTCCGGGTCATGACGACGCGATACTTGCCCGATTTCTCGATCCGATCGCGCAGCGCCAGGCCGAAGGTCAGCACCAAGTTCTTTTCCATGATATCGCCGCCGCCGGCCTGGGTACCGTTGTCGACACCGCCATGACCGGGATCGATCACGACCACCGGCCGCTTGTCGGGCGCTTGCGGCGGCTGGGCGATTGACGAATCCGGTTGGGCGGCGTTGGCCTCGGCGATCGCGGGCCGCAGTTCGGGGCGGCTTTCCGGCGGCAGCGACTGGACAAAGGCGGTGCGATCCATCTGTTCGAATTCGATCACCAGCCGCGGCGGTTGGCCGTTGGCCGCTTCCAGTATGTAGGATTTGGCGATCTTGGCCGGCCCCGTCAGGTCGAACACGATCCGTGATCCGCCTGGCATGACGAGACCGTAACGGAACGCCTTGACCAGCCCCCGTCCTCCGGCGCCGATCCCGGCGGGAAGATTGAAGGTGATCTGGGGAAAATCGACGACCACGCGATAGGGGTCCGCCAGCGCGAACGCGCGAAACTGCACCGGCTTGTCCAGATCGAGGATGAAGCGGGTCTGCCTGGCATCGCCAGCCAGCCGGGCATCAGACACGATCGGGAAATTCGATACGGCCTTCGGGCCGGGAACGGCGGCGACAGAAGCCGGTGGTTGGGAAGCTCCCCCTTGGGCCGCGCAGGAGCCAATCATCTGGGTGCACAGCAATGCTGCGGTGCACAATAGCCCACATCCCAGCAAAACGAGGTGATTTGCGCGGCTCGCCAACGATTCGGTGCCTCCGGAGGAGCCTTCCCTTACCGCATTAGAACCGCAGGGTTAATCGAACCTTAACGCTTAACCACCGAAAAAACAGCATGTGTTGCCATGCAGCGACGCCCGGCGGCGGGTTCCCTTGCGCTTCCCTTGCACGGAGCCCCTGATCCACGTATGTACGAGGTGCTGACGGCTAATACTCCCGGTTGTGTCGCGTTCAGCCTCCCGGTGCAGCGCCGGAACCTTCGAAGCCCGGAGGAACCTGCGTCTTTCCCGATCCCTCCACAGCCAGCGCCGCGCGCGGCTGACACGGAGGCGGCGGTTTCGAGCCCGAGCGGCGTCCGGTCCCAGGTCCTTTTTCCAGGGGCGGTTTAAGACACGGCAAAACTGATTATCCGGACCCGAACGGTCCGATATGCGATGGCCGGCGGGCGTTTAGGCGCCGAACCGGGCCTTCAGCGATAAATGCGGCGGTATCCCTTTCCGCCAACATGTTCAGATGGGCCGACGCTTGATGCGCCAGACTGTGTTGCCGACCAAGATCCACGGAACGATCGCGCCGACGCGAGGCGGAAGCTTCGCGCGTCACATCGCTCTGGTGGGCCCCCGTTCGGCGCGGCGCCAAGAAGTGCGTTTTGGCCTTCCCCTCACCCCCGAATCAGGTGGACCGTCGCGTCACCGGGCCGCGCAATTTGCGCGCGCCATGCACCGCGCCCGCCCCCGTCAAGAGTTCCAAAATGCCCAACAAGATGTTGATCGACGCCACCCACCCGGAAGAGACCCGGGTCGTTGTGGTCCGCGGCAACCGCGTCGAAGAATTTGATTTCGAGACCGCCCAACGCAAGCAGCTCCGCGGCAATATCTATCTCGCTAAGGTCACGCGCGTAGAGCCATCGCTGCAGGCGGCGTTCATCGAATATGGCGGCAACCGCCATGGCTTCCTGGCGTTCAGCGAAATTCATCCGGACTACTACCAGATCCCGGTCGCCGACCGTCAGGCGCTGATCGAGGCCGACGAGCGTGCCCATCGCGAGGCCGAGGAAGAGAGCGAGAACCGCTCCAGCCACCGCCGCCGCTCGCGCCACCGCAATGCGCGCCGCCGCGGCCATGGCGACCGCGTCCAGAGTGACCTGGTCGAGGGTACCAGTGAGGATCCCTCGCAGGCCGCCCAGCCCTATGAGCGCCAAGAAGCTTTTCAAGATCAGGATTTTCAAGAACATCCGCACGAGCCTGAGGCCATGCAGGCCGGTGATACGCCGGCGCATGACGCCGAACATCACGCCGAAGCGGCTCCTCACGATCGTGATGCGCACGACCATGAGGCGCATGGTGACGAGCGGACGCATGATGGCGACCGCCCCGCACAGGATCACGACGAGCCCGAACAGGCGCGCGCCGCGAGCGACGCGCCGGTCGCGGAGGTGCAATCCGATGCCCCTGCTCCGGTCGAAGCCGCCGAGGTGCAGGCCGAGAACGGCCATGACGACCGTCATGACGAGGAGCGCGCGCAGGAAAACGCCGCCCATGCCGACGACGTGCCGCACGTCGAGCACGTCGGCGATTATACTCCGCCTCCCGATGAACCCGCCGCGGCTCTGGAAGCCGACGACGGCCATGACGATGAGGACGATGGCGAGGACGCCGAAGAGGAAGTCGTCGAATCCGTCGGTGGCGACGACGTGCTGGAGGAAGTTCCCGAGCGCCCGTTCCGGCCACGCCGCCAGTACAAGATTCAGGAAGTCATCAAGCGCCGCCAAGTGATGCTGGTGCAGGTCGTCAAGGAAGAGCGCGGCAACAAGGGCGCGGCGCTGACGACCTACCTCTCGCTGGCCGGCCGCTATGCCGTGCTGATGCCCAACACCGCCCGCGGCGGCGGCATCAGCCGCAAGATCACCTCGGCCCAGGACCGTTCGCGGCTGAAGGAAGTGGTGCAGGACCTCGACGTGCCCGAGGGCATGGGGATCATCCTGCGCACCGCCGGCGCCTCGCGGACCAAGCCCGAGATCAAGCGCGACTTCGAATATCTGATCCGGATGTGGGAGACCGTGCGTGATATGACGCTGAAGTCGCAGGCCCCCACCCTCGTCTATGAGGAAGGCTCGCTGATCAAGCGCTCGCTGCGCGACCTCTACAACAAGGAAATCGACGAGATCCAGGTCGCCGGCGAGTCCGGATACCAGGAAGCGCGCGACTTCATGAAGATGCTGATGCCCTCGAACGTGCGGGCCGTGAAGCAGTATCGCGATGGCCAGCCGCTGTTCTCGCGGATGGGGGTGGAGAGCCAGCTCGACGCGATGTTCTCGCCGACCGTGCAGCTACGCTCCGGCGGCTACATCGTCATCAACCAGACCGAGGCGCTGGTTTCGATCGACGTCAACTCCGGCCGTTCGACCCGCGAACATCACATCGAGGACACCGCGCTCAAGACCAATCTCGAGGCGGCCGAGGAAGTGGCGCGGCAGTTGCGTCTGCGCGATCTCGCCGGCCTGATCGTCATCGACTTCATCGACATGGACGAGAAGCGCAACAACCGCGCGGTCGAGCGCAAGCTCTCCGACTGCCTACGGCAGGATCGCGCGCGCATCCAGGTCGGACGCATCTCGCATTTCGGTCTTCTGGAAATGTCGCGCCAGCGCATCCGTGCCAGCGTGCTGGAAAGCTCGACCGAGCCCTGCCCGCAATGCGGCGGCAGCGGCCATGTGCGCTCGGTCTCCTCGGTCGCGCTGCAATTGCTGCGCGGCATCGAGGAAATCCTGATGAAGGGCGCGACCCACAATCTGGTGGTGCGCACCCGCACCGACGTGGCGCTCTATGTACTCAACCACAAGCGCGGCCACCTGCGCGATCTCGAAAACGCCTTCAAGGTTACGCTCGCCGTCGTCGCCGACGCCACCGTGAGCGGCCAGCAATCATACGTCATCGACCGTGGCGAGCAGGTCCACACGCTGGAAGCCGCCAAGGCGTTGCTGGCAGCGCAGGCTGCCGCCTTCCCGCCGCAGGTCGAGGAAGCCTATGACGACGACGAGGCGTTCGACATCGAGACCGAATCCGAGATCGAAACCGAGGAGACCGAGGGGCTGACCGACGATGCCGCCGAGGCAGCGGCGGGTGAAGGCGAAGGAGACGGTCACCGCCGCAAGCGGCGCCGGCGCCGGCGCGGCCGTGGCGAGCCGCGTGAAGGTGGTGGTGCCCCGCGCGAGGACGCTGACGCGATGCGCGTCGCAAGCGAGACCATCGAAGGCGCGATCGCCGAGGACGGCGAAGCCGACGAGGACGAAGGCGACGAACAGGCCGGCACGGTCCGTGGCGATCTACCTGCCAGTGGCGAGCGGCGCCCGCGCCGCCGCGGCCGTCGCGGCGGACGCCGCCGGCGTGGTACCGGACTGGAAGATGGTCTTGCCGGGTCGATCGCAGACGAACTCGGGCCGCCCCCAGCTCCGGAGGCGACCAGCGCGGTTGCCGATTTCGAGGGCGCCTCGTCCGAGCCCGCGCCATCACTGGTGCAGGCCGACACCCAACCCGAACCGGTCTCGCCGCCGGCGGAGATGCAGCCTGCGGCCGATGCCCAGCCGGAGCCGGTTGCGAGTGCGCCGGCGCCAACCGCTGAGGAAACCAGGCAAGAGGCCGAGCGCGCCGCGGCGCGGCGGCGCTCGACCGTGCGCGAGAAAGTCAGCTTCTTGACCAGCGCTCCGACTGAGCCGGCGCCCGCCGCCAGCCAGAACGCGCCAGAGCCGGTCGCGCACCCCGCGCCCGCTCCAGCCGAACCTGCGCCGGCCTCATCGGGCGAAGCCGCGCCACGCAAGGCGGGCTGGTGGTCACGGCGCTTCGGCAGCGGCGAGTAAGGAATCGAACCCAAAAAGAAAACCGCCCGGCGAAAACCGGGCGGTTTTTGTTGTCTGACGCGATGGCTTAACCGCGCGGATCAAAAATCCGCCGGATCGCCGGCACGAGAGCAGCGCCGAGCGCGTTCTTGATCAGCGATGCTGCGATGAATGGCACAATGCCGACCAGCCACGCCTTTTCGACGCCGAGCTTCATGCCGAATGCAAGCCAACCAAATCCGGTGGCAAGAATGAGAATGTGCCCGAACGCCATCGCCACGAATAGCCGGAGCACCGATCGATCCCAGCCGCGCTCGCTCAACCATCCCGTCACGAAGGCCGCTGCAACGAAGCCAAAGAGATATCCGGCCGTCGGACCGACGAACGGCGCGAGGCCGCCGACCGGGCCTGCGAACACCGGAAATCCGATCGCCCCCTCGGCCAGATAGGCTACGAGGGTAGCGCTGCCGAGCCGCCAGCCATAGGCTGCACCGATCACCAAGACGACAAGCGTCTGCAGCGTCATCGGCACGTAGGGCAACGGCAAATTGACCTTCGCCGACAAGGTCAGCAGCGCCGTTCCCAGCGCAACCAGGATCACGCTGCGCAACAGGCCCGATGATCCATCGGCGCGATGCGGCCATAGCAGCGCGGCGAGCGGGAAATGCGATGGCGCGACGGTTTCAGTCATGGTTCTGGACACGGATAGCTCCCGGTTGGTTATAGGTGCGGATGAGATGTATGACAGGCTGGAGGTATTATCGCAGCCAACGCGCGATGCGCATCACCGCTTCGCGCATCTCGTCGGCCGAGCGCGCATATGAGAAGCGAATGAAGCTGCGGCCGTGGATCGGATCGAAATCGACGCCCGGCGTCGCCGCCACATGCGCCTTCTCCAACATGCGGCCGGCAAACTCGAAACTGTCGGAGGTGAAATCCGAAACATCGGCGTAGAGGTAGAACGCGCCATCGGCCGGCAGGAACTTGGCGAGACCGGCCTTCGGCAATCCCTCGATCAGGATGCGACGGTTCTCCTGGTAGCCGCGCTTGATCGCCTCCATCTCTTCGCGGCCTTCGAATGCCGCTTCGGCCGCGATCTGCGACAGCGTCGGCACCGAGATCGACAGGTTCTGCTGCAACCGCTCGATCGGCCGCACCAGAGACTCCGGCACCACCATCCAGCCGACCCGCCAGCCGGTCATGCAGAAATATTTCGAGAACGAATTGATCACGAGCGCATGCGGCGAAAGCTCCGCCGCCGTCACCGCCGGAAACGCATAGTCGAGCCCGTGATAGATCTCGTCGGAAATGAAGCGGATGCCCGCGCCTTCTGCCGCGTTGATCAGGCCGGTGAGCGCTTCGCGCGACATCATCGTTCCCGTCGGATTGGCGGGGCTGCCGACCAGCACGCCCTTCAGCGGCGACTTGCGGTGCGCTGCCAGCAACGCCTCTCCCGTCAGCGCATGGCGTGTTGCGCTCGAGGTCTCGATCAGTACCGGCTCGCAACCGAGCGCGGTCAGAATATGCCGGTAGGGTGGATAACCCGGCACCGTGACCGCCACGCGATCCCCCGGCTCGAACATCGACAGGAACGCCAGAATGAATCCACCGGATGAGCCGGTCGTGATCACGATGCGGTCGGTATCGACCGTGCAGCCGTAAATGTCGCGGTAGTGCCTGGCAATCCGGGCACGCAGCGTGGGCATGCCGAGTGCGGAGGTGTAGTCGATCCGCGCCTCATCGAGCGCCGCGTGCGCGGCCGCGATCGCGGTTCTGGGTGCGGGCGCCGCCGGCTGCCCCACTTCCATGTGAATGACGTGGCCGCCGGCCGCCTCGATGCGGGCTGCGGCCGCCATCACGTCCATCACCATGAAGGGCGGGACGTCGCTCCGCGCCGAGGGGGTCAGCAGCGCTGTCGCGCGGTCTCTAAGTGTCGATTCCAGCATCGATCTCTGCTATTGCACGGGCGCCATCCGAATTCGGGTTCCCGAGCCGGTAAGCGCCCCAGACTGGCCGTATTCGATGGCTTGTTATAGCGTTTTCAAGCGAAGTGATACCGGCTCGGTGAAGAAACGCGTTGAAACAACAAACTGGGACCCGTTTCTGATCTAATCGGAAACCGAACCGGCGTCCGGGCAAATCCGGATGCACCGCCAATCGCCAAAGACTGTTCATGCTGCTCCGCATCGCCCTACGCAAGAAATCACTGAAATTGACCACGTTGACGACTGCGGTCGCCCTTGCCGTCGCGCCGATGGCCGCATCGGCGCAGGAGAACAGGGGCCCACCGGTGCTGCGCGACACCGAGACGGAACAATTGCTGCGCGAATATACGCGCCCGATCCTGCGCGCCGCCGGTCTGGAAAAACAAAATATCCAGATGGTGATCATCAACCAGGGCGTCTTTAACGCCTTCGTTGCGGACGGCCGACGCATCTTCGTGAACTACGGCGCGATCATGCAGTCGGAGACGCCGAACCAGATCATCGGCGTGATGGCGCACGAAACCGGCCATCTTTCCGGCGGCCATCTCGCCAAGATGCGCGAGCAGATGGCGCAGGCCCAGACGCAGATGATCATCGCCATGCTGCTTGGCGCCGGCGCCATGGTCGCGGGCGCGCAAGGCGGCAGCAACAGCGGATTGGCCAACGCCGGCGCGGCGATGTTTTCCGCGCCGGGAGAAATTATCCGCCGCAACCTGCTCTCCTATGTACGTCAGCAGGAGGAGAACGCCGACAAGGCCGGCGTCAAGTTTCTGACCGCCACAGGCCAGTCCGCCAAGGGCATGCACGAGACCTTCAAACGCTTCACCGACGAGAGCCTGTTCGCCGCGCGCGGCTCAGACCCTTACGTTCAGTCGCATCCGATGCCGGCCCAGCGCGTCGCCGCGCTGGAAGAGCTGGCACGGTCGAGTCCTTATTGGGACAAAAAGGACGACCCTGCCCTGCAGCTACGCCACGACATGGTGCGCGCCAAGATCTCGGCCTTCATGGAGCGGCAGGATACCGTGTACCGGCGCTATCCGTTGTCCAACAACAGCCTGCCTGCGCGCTACGCCCATGCGATCGCGACCTATCGGCACGGCGACCTGCGCAGCGCGCTCGCGCAGATCGACGCCCTGATTCACCAGCAGCCCAACAATCCGTATTTCCACGAGGTGCGCGGCCAGGCGCTGCTGGAGGGCGGCAAGCCGCAGGAGGCGATCGCGCCGCTGCGCAAGGCCGTAGCGCTCTCCAACCACGCGCCGCTCATCGAGATGATGCTTGGGCAGGCCCTCGTGGCAACCGGCAACAACGCCCACACCGACGAGGCGATTGCCATCCTGCGCGCGGCGGTAGCGCGCGAGAGCGAGGCGCCGATCGGCTATATGCAGCTTGCGATCGCCTATGGCCGAAAAGGAGATTACGCCCAGGCCGATCTGGCGTCGGCCCAGGCCGCCTACCTGCGCGGCGACAGCAAGACCGCGCGCGATCTCGCCTCACGGGCAAAAACACGCTTCGCGATCGGAACGCCGGGATGGGTCAAGGCTGACGACATCGTGAACACCAAGCCGTTGCCCGGCCAGAAGGGCAACTAGAATTAAGCTGCATTCGGCTATAATCGGACTTGGTCGCCAAAGACTTGATCATCAAGGACTTGGTATCAAGGACTTCACTATCAAGGATTTGGCCAACCCGAACCAAGATATTCTCGAGAAGCCGGCCTTCAGCAGAATTGCCCGGGAACTCGCCGCATAAGGATTTACCGATGCCCTCGTTCCGTCTTCTCATCCCCGCACTGTTCGCATTGGCGCTCTGCGGCGCGCCGCTGTCCGCCTCCGCGCAGAGTTTTACCGATACCCAGCGCGGCGACATCGAGGCCATCATCCGCAATTACCTGATCGCGCATCCCGAGGTGCTCGAAGAGGCAATGACCGAACTCAGCAAGCGTCAGGCCGCGGCCGAAGTCGCCAAGCACGAAGCCGGCGTCGCCAAGCATGCGGACGCGATCTTCAACTCGCCGCGCAACGTTACTGTTGGCAACAAGGACGGCGACGTCACCTTCGTGGAGTTCTTCGATTACAATTGCGGCTATTGCAAGCGCGCGATGCTGGACATGATGGAGTTGATGAAGAGCGATCCGAAGCTCAAGGTCGTGCTCAAGGAGTTTCCGGTGCTGAGCGCGGGCTCGGTCGAGGCCGCTCAGGTCGGCGTCGCCGTGCGCATGCAGGATCCGACCGGCAAGAAATATCTCGACTTCCATCAGAAGCTTCTCACAGGCCGCGGCGCCGCCGACAAGGCACGCGCGATGGCTGTTGCCAAGGAAGTCGGCCTCGACATGGCGAAGCTGGAGAAGGATCTGAACAGCCCGGAGGTGCGCAGCACGCTAGAGGAAAACTTCAAGCTCGCCGAGGCCATGGGCATGAACGGCACGCCGAGCTACGTGATCGGCAAGCAGGTCGTGATCGGCGCGGTCGGCGTCGAGGCCCTACGCGAAAAGATCAGCAACGCCCGCTGCGGCAAGGCGACCTGCTGAGGCGACGCTTCGTGCATGGTGTGAAAGGCCGGCTCGACAGCCGGCTTTTTTGTTGCCGATTATGCGGCGCAGCGGTTCATCACGCGTTCACAAAACAAAGTCGGCGGAACCGCCAAGTATCAGGAACATCAGCTAATTCCTTTCGTTGTCGGCGCGGGCAATGAGACACGCGAGGAGACATTCGATGAGTAATCGCTTTCTGATGACGGTCGCGGCAGCGGCCCTGATCGCCGGAACCGGCTTTGCGAACGCTCAAGGCACCGGCATGGGACGCGGCGAGGCAGGAGGGGCCGGTTCTGCGGCGCAGCAGGGCGCGCCTTCTTCTGAGCGGGGCGGTGCATCTTCTGAGCGGGGCGGTGCCATGCAGCGCGAACCCGGCGGCACCACCGGCCAAGGGCAGTCCGAGCAGAAGTCGATGGGCGGTGAAAAGGCCCAGCGCAGCGAAGACCGCATGAAGGGCGACAAAGGCATGAAGGCCGAGGGCAAAGAGGACCGCGGCACCATGAAGGGCGACAAGGGCCAGACGACCGGCCAAGGGATGCAGCGTGAGCAGGGCACGACCCAGCGTGACCGTGACCAGACCACGACCCAGGGCCGTGAGGGCCGTGACCAAATGCAGCGTGACCAGAAAATGCAGCGTGACCAGAAGGTCCAAGGCCAGCAGGACCGCGACCGCACGCAGACCCAGACGCAGGGCGGAGCCGCGGGCGAAACGACCACGACAGGCCAGGCCGGCGCGGGCGCCAAGCTCTCGACCGAGCAGCGCACGCAGATCACCACCGCGATCAAGGAGACACGCGTTCAGCCGGTGACGAACGTGAACTTCTCGATTTCGGTCGGCACCCGCGTACCCCGCGACGTGACCTTCCACACGCTGCCAGAGCGCGTGGTGACGATCTATCCGGAATGGCGCAGGTATAAGTACATCCTCGTCAAGGAGCAGATCGTGATCATCGATCCGAACACCTACGAGATCGTGGCAATTCTGGAAGCCTAACAGCGCCTTTCGCAAGGACCAGGGCGGGCAGCAATGCCCGCCCTTTTCGCCTATCAAGGGCATGACCAAGCCGCGCCAGACCCGGCAATCGATTCACTCCATTGGCTAATGAATAAATTCAGCGGGTTATATCCGCCTTTTTATGAACAGGGTAAGGCCCTTGAAAGGCTCCCAGGACGGCCTAAAGGCTTCCCCTTGGCCGCGTTGTTACCTATAACGCCGCGACCTGCCTGCCCCTTTTTGCTGGAATCCGGATGGCCCAAGGAAGCGCCCAAGCCTCTGCCGCGACGATTTATGTGCTCAACGGCCCGAACCTCAACATGTTGGGGACGCGCGAGCCGGAAACCTATGGCCATGCGACGCTCAAGGACGTCGAAAGGCTTTGCGTCGAAACGGCAGCACAATTCGGCCTGAAGGCCGATTGCCGCCAGTCCAACCGCGAGGGCGAGCTGATCGACTTCATCCATGAGGCGCATGCGAAGAAGGCGGCCGGCATCATCATCAATGCCGGCGGTTATTCGCACACCTCGATCGCGTTGCACGATGCGCTGGTCGCGGTCAAAATCCCGACGGTGGAAGTGCACATCAGCAACATCCACGCCCGCGAGAGCTTCCGTCACCACTCCTTCACGGCCATGGCTGCCTTTGCGTCGCTCTGTGGCTTCGGCGTCGACGGCTACCGGCTCGCAATATCAGGCCTGGCCGCCAAACTCGGCGCCAAGGCCAAAGACTGACTTCAAAAACTGACCTCAAACATCTGACGTCGAACGACACCTGACGCTTAAGCCGTCACCCACATCGAGAATTCCGGATCAAGAGCATGGCCCGCCAGCCCGACAACAAATCAGCGGACAAATCAGCCGAAAATCTAAAGAGCGACGATAGCGCGCTCATTCGCGAACTCGCGCTATTGCTGGACGAGACCAGCCTGACCGAGATCGAGATCGAGCGCGCCGGGCTGCGGGTGCGCGTCGCGCGCAACATCAGCGTGTCGGCGGCGATGCCGGCGAGCTTCCAGCCGGCGCCGGCTGCGGCGGCAGCCATCGCTGCGGGAAGCGCAGCGGCTGTGGACCTGGCCAAGCATCCGGGCGTGGTCCCCTCGCCGATGGTCGGCACCGCCTATTGGGCGCCTGAGCCCGGCGCCAAGCCGTTCATCGAGGTCGGCACCAAGGTTTCGGCCGGCCAGACTCTGCTGATCATCGAAGCGATGAAGACGATGAACCAGATCCCGTCGCCGCGCGCCGGCACGGTGACGCAAATTCTCGTCGAGGACGGCCAGCCGGTCGAATTCGGCGAACCGCTCGTGATCATTGAATAGAGGCGCATGGCGAGTAGCGAATGGTGAAGAGAGTGTTTCCCTATTCGCTATTCGCCATTCGCTACTCGCGGCTTGGAAAAACATGTTCGACAAGATCCTCATAGCCAATCGCGGCGAAATTGCCCTGCGCGTGCTGCGCGCGTGCAAGGAGCTCGGCATCTCCACCGTTGCCGTGCATTCCACCGCCGACGCCGACGCGATGCACGTGCGGCTCGCCGACGAGAGCGTCTGCATCGGGCCGCCGCCTTCCAAGGATTCCTATCTCAACGTCCCGGCGCTGCTCGCGGCCTGCGAGATAACGGGCGCGGATGCCGTGCATCCCGGCTACGGCTTTCTTTCCGAGAACG
Organism: Bradyrhizobium murdochi; assembly: GCF_000472965.1. GTDB lineage: Bacteria > Pseudomonadota > Alphaproteobacteria > Rhizobiales > Xanthobacteraceae > Bradyrhizobium > Bradyrhizobium murdochi. The sequence goes on from NZ_AXAU01000001.1 coordinate 996,272, forward strand.
CCCGCTTCGCCGAAATCCTCGCCGAGCACAATCTGCATTTCATCGGCCCGAAGGCCGAACACATCCGCCTGATGGGCGACAAGATCGAGGCCAAGAAGACCGCCAAGCGGCTCGGCATTCCGGTGGTGCCGGGCTCCGACGGCGCGGTCTCTTCCGATGACGATGCAATGGCGATCGGCAAGGCGATCGGCTTTCCGGTGCTGGTGAAGGCGGCGGCCGGCGGCGGCGGACGCGGCATGAAGGTGGCGCGCACCGCCGACGACCTGATGCTGGCGCTGTCCACCGCCTCCAACGAGGCGAAATCCGCTTTCGGCGACGCCTCGGTCTATCTCGAAAAATACCTGCAGAAACCGCGCCACATCGAGATCCAAATTCTCGGTGACGGCCGCGGCGGTGCGATCCATCTCGGCGAGCGCGATTGCTCGCTGCAGCGCCGTCACCAGAAGGTCTGGGAAGAAGGCCCCTCGCCGGTTCTCGCAGCCGCCGCCCGCGCCAAGATCGGCCAGACCTGCGCCAAGGCGATGCGGGACATGAAATATCTCGGCGTCGGCACCATCGAATTTCTCTATGAGGATGGCGAGTTCTATTTCATCGAGATGAACACCCGCATCCAGGTCGAGCATCCCGTCACCGAGAGCATCACCGACATCGACCTCGTGCTGGAGCAGATCCGCATCGCCGCCGGCGGCGACCTGCCCGCAAAGCAGGAAGAGATTGCTATCATCGGGCACGCCATCGAATGTCGCGTCAATGCGGAAAACCCGCAGACCTTCCGCCCCTCGCCCGGCAAGATCACGCAATTCCATCCGCCCGGGGGGCTCGGCGTGCGGATCGATTCCGCGGTCTATCAGGGCTACGTCATTCCGCCCTATTATGACTCGCTCGTCGGCAAGCTGATCGTGCACGGCAAGACTCGCGCCGAATGCCTGATGCGGCTGCGCCGGGCGCTCGACGAGATGGTGGTCGACGGCATCGAAACCACGCTGCCGTTGTTCCGGGCACTGGTCCGGGAGGCCGATATCATCAACGGCGACTACCACATTCACTGGCTCGAGCAGTACCTCGCCGGCCAACCCGCGGACGGCTAGACCTCTGGCGCGAAAATCGCCTGAAATTTTCGACGGCCGATGGAACCGATGGGTTCCATCGCACGTTGGGATGTTCAGGGGGCTGCCGGGGGCGCGTATTCCGCTTGTCCATGACGCGAGATCACCGTGATCGCTGATGTCCAGCGCAAGCGCGCCATGGGCCACATCCTGCTGTTTGCGGCGGGGCTACTGGTGTTGACCGCCATCAGCGCGGGTTCGGTCCATCTGGTGAACGAGGCGCGTGAGGACGCGCGCGCGGTCCAGCGCACCCTTGAGGTCGAGAACCAGATATCGCTCGTCCAACTGCAACTGCGGCGTGCCGAAAGCGCACAGCGCGGCTATCTCGCGACATTGCGCCCCGATTTTCGGACCGACTTCGAGCAAGCCATGTCCGAACTGGCGCCGGCGCTGACGCGGTTGGGCCGGCTTGTCAGCGACAATCCGGTTCAACGGGCGCTCATCAACGAAATCATGCCGCTCTACGACCAGCGGGTCGAGGAATTCCGCACGACGATGGAGCTGGCCCGGGCGCAGCGCCTGAATGATGCCTCCAAGATCGTGCGCGAGGGCATCGGGCGGGACACCATGAAACATATTGACGATCTCGCCGTGCGGATGCGAACCGAGGAGGACCGTCTGTTCGTCGAGCGCACGACCAACGCCGATCGCAGCCAGACCCTGGCGGCCTCGATCACCGGCATCGGCTCGGGTTTCGTGGTCGTGTTGGCCGGCATTGCGATCTTCCTGGTCCGCCGTTCGTCGCGCGCACGCGACCAGGCCGATGCCAGGCTGCGCGACAGCCACCTCAACCTCGAGGCCACCATCGACGAGCGCACGGCGGATCTGCGTGAAGCCAATGACGAGATCCAGCGCTTCGCCTACATCGTCAGCCACGATCTGCGCTCGCCGTTGGTGAACATCATGGGCTTCACGAGCGAGCTGGAAGAATTGCGCGGCGACATCTTCAAGCGGATCGCAGCGCTTTCCCGCGTGCAATCCGAAGCGCCGCCCGCCCCGGAAAATGCCACCGATACCGCCGAGCCCGTACTCGAAGGTCCCGACCAGAAGCTCTCGGAGGATTTCTCCGAAGCGCTCAGCTTCATCAAATCGTCGATCGGCAAGATGGATCGGCTGATATCGGCGATCCTCAATCTCACCCGCGAGGGGCGGCGCGAGTTCGAGCCGGTCTGGATCGACACCAAAGAGCTGATCGAGGGCATTGTGGCGACCGTGGCGCACCAGGCCACGGAAGCCCAGGCCGAGATCCGGGTCGACTCATTGCCGAATATCGTCAGCGATCGCCTTGCGCTGGAGCAGATATTCTCCAATCTGATCGACAATGCGCTCAAATATCTCAAGACCGGCGTGCCCGGCGAAATCACGGTTCGCGGTCGCACCAAGCTCGGCTTTGCGGTATTCGAGATATCAGACAATGGCCGCGGCATCGATCCCAAGGACCATCAGCGTATTTTCGATTTGTTCCGCCGCGCGGGAACCCAGGACAAGCCGGGACAAGGCATCGGACTTGCCCATGTCCGCGCATTGGTCCGCCGCTTGGGGGGAACCATGTCGGTCGCATCGGAACTTCACCAGGGCAGCACGTTCACGATCACACTGCCTATTAATTGGCCAGCAGGTAACCGGAACATACGGATATGAGTAATCCAGTCACCATCATCATGATCGAGGACGACGAGGGCCATGCTCGCCTGATCGAACGGAACATACGCCGATCCGGCGTAAACAATGAGATAGTAGCGTTCACCAGCGGTACAGCAGCGCTGAACTACTTGTTCGGCAAGGACGGGACGGGCCTCGACCACAAGGGCGGCGCGCTCCTGATCCTGCTCGATCTCAACTTGCCCGATACGTCCGGTATCGACATTCTGAAGCGAGTGAAGGAAAACCAGTATCTCAAGACCACGCCGGTCGTGGTACTGACCACGACCGACGACTCCTACGAGATCAAGCGCTGCTACGAACTCGGTTGCAACGTCTACATCACCAAGCCCGTGAACTACGAAAGCTTCGCCAACGCCATTCGCCAACTCGGTCTGTTCTTCTCCGTCATTCAGGTCCCCCCGGCCGCCATATGAAACCCGCGACGCCGACGCTGCTCTATATCGACGACGACGCCGGCCTCGCCCGGCTGGTTGACCGCGGCCTGACGCGGGCAGGCTTCAACGTCGTGCACGCGGCGGGCGGCGAAGAAGGGCTGGCGCGGCTGGCGCAAGGCGGTATCGACGTGATTGCGCTCGACCAGTACATGCCGGGTCTCGACGGCCTCGAAACGCTCGAGCGCATCATGGCGATACCGGACGCTCCGCCGGTGGTGTTTGTCACGGCCGCGCAGGATTCGGCGATAGCTGTCACGGCGCTGAAGGCCGGCGCCGCCGACTATCTCGTCAAGGATACGCGGGGCGATTTCATTCCGCTGCTTCAGGTCGCGATCTCCGGCGCGCTCAGGCAGGCCGAGCTTCAACGGGCTCGCGACGAGGCCGAAGCCGAGGTTCACGCCTCGCGCGACCGCTATGCGGCGCTCGCCGCCGAACGTGAAGTGCTGCTGCGCGAAGTCAACCACCGCGTCGGCAACTCCCTGCAGATCATCGCCTCGCTGCTGCACTTGCAGGCCAATTCGGCGACCCAGGACGACGTCAAGGCGGCACTGACCAATGCGATGGGCCGCGTCGCGGCGGTCGCCCAGGTCCACCGCCGTCTCTACACCTCGCACGATCTCAAGAGCGTGTTGTTGAACCAGTATCTCGAAGCTCTGCTGGAAGATCTCCGCCGTTCGGCCGAGGGCAACAGGATGTCGCGGCTGACGCTCAAGGCCGAGCCGATCGAGATCGACCCGGATCGCGCGGTGGCGATCGGCATCATCGTCAACGAACTGGTGATGAACGCCGTCAAATACGCCTATCCCGACGGCGCCGGTCCCATTCACGTCGAGCTCAAGCCCGAGGGCGAAGACCTCGTGGTCTCGATCGCGGACGACGGCGTCGGCCTCAACGCCAAGTCGGACCCACGCTCCACCGGCATGGGACAACGCATCGTGAGCGCCATGGCCGCCAAACTGGATGCCAGTGCCGAGCGCGATCCCAACCACCACGGCACCAGGATCGTACTGCGTTTCCGCCGCGTCGCGGCCGCGGCGCCGAAATCGACCAACGCCGCGGCGAGTTAGGGATTACTGCGTCATAAGCCCCTCATGGTGAGGAGCGCGGAACGCGCGTCTCGAACCATGAGGCCCCATCTGTGGCCTACATCCTTCGAGACGCCCGCTTCTCGCGGGCTCCTCAGGATGAGGGGTTTGAGCAGCTATGACGCAGTAGAACTAAAGCTAGTCCCTCGCCGTCGCCGCTTCGATCGCGCGCGCAGCCGAAACAAGAACGTCCGCCACCTCGATCGCGCGGCGTGGGCCCAATCTGTTGCGCATGGCGGAGAGCGTAATCGCGGCGGCGGGCTGGCCGTCAGGAGTCCGGATCCAGGCCGAAAGCGACTTCGTTCCCTGCACGAGGCCGACATCACGCAGATTGTAGCCTCGGCGCCGCGCGAGCTGGATCTGTCCGAGCACGGTGGCCGTATCGGTCCGGTAAGCGCCAAACCGCGTTTCGTTGGCGAGCACGATCTTGCGCGCCTCGGCTGACGGCATGGCGGCCAGGATCGCCACGCCAGCACTGCTGACACCCAGTGGACGCCGGACACCGACCTCGATCGACAACACCTGGATCGGATAGCTACCGATGCGGCGCGCCACACACAGCGTATCGAGGCCGGTGCGCACCGTGAGAAACAAGGTATCGCCGAGTTGCGCCGACGCTGCCGCCAGATGCGGCTCGGCTGCAACCATCAGGGGCGAACGCGATGGACGCGCCAGCGCCAGTTCGGGCACCTGGCGGCCGACGACATAGTTTCCCGTCCGCTCGCTGCGTTCGACAATCCCCTCCTCGATCAGCACATGCACGATGCGATGCACCGTCGGGCGAGCGAGCGAGGTCGCCTGCACGACTTCAGCCAGCGGTACGCCTCGTTCCCCACCAACCGCGAGCGTCCGCAGCACCGCCAGCGCGCGGCGGACCGCCTGCCCACCCTGCCGCGGCCCTCGTGTCTTTAACCGACCATTCGTCATACGCGCTGTCCGCTGTCCACAATGTGGACAAAAACACCACAATTTGGTCGACAGCGGAAGGGCTGCGCGCAAGATCGCTGACGCGGAACAATACACGCGCATGCCGCTCGGGACGGGGCTCGCGCAAAACAAGAATGTAGCGGCAGATGTGCCGCTTTTCGGGAGAATGCGATGAAATTTTTCGCGATCGCAGGCGTCGCTCTGTCGACACTAATCACGGCAGCGTTGAACACACCGGCAGATGCCCAGCAATGGCCGGCGCGTCAGGTCAAGCTGATCGTTCCTTACCCGGCAGGCGGCAATGTCGATAGCGCTGCGCGCGTCATCGCCGACAGGCTGCAGGCGAAGCTGGGCCAGCCGTTCATCGTGGAAAACAAGGCTGGCGCCGGCGGACTGATCGCCGGCGAGGCGTTCGCGAAAATGCCGCCCGACGGCTATGCCTTGTTCGTCGGCGCCAATGGTCCCGTGCTGTTCGCACCCGAGATCGCCAAGCGCGAGGCCTACAACTGGAAGCGGGACTTCGTTCCCATCACTTCGATCACGATGACGCCGCTGGTGCTCGAAGTGCATCCGTCGGTGCAGGCCAAGGACCTGAAGGAATTCATCGAGCTCGCGCGCCGCGATCCGGGCAAGCTGACGATGGCCTCGCCCGGCCAAGGCACCACCAACCATCTGCTCAGCGAGCTCATGCAGTCGACGTTGGGCCTGCAATGGCTGACGGTGCATTACCGCGGCAATGCGCCTGCTCTCAACGACCTGATCGGCGGGCAGGTGCAGTTTGCCCTGGACCAGATCTCGGTCGGATTGCCTTCGATCAAGAGCGGCATGCTGCGTGCGCTCGCCGTCACCGGCAGCCGCCGCGCCTCCTGGCTGCCGGACGTCCCGACCTTCACCGAACTCGGCCACAAGGAATTTGACGGCCAGACTTTTACCGGCCTGTTCGCGCCCGCACGCACGCCACCCGAGATCGTGACTAAGCTCCACGATACCCTCGCGGAGATTCTGAAAGATCCCGCGGTCGTCGAGAAGTTCAACGCGCTCGGCGCCGAGGCCGTGTCGATGACGCCGGCAGCGTTCACGAGCTACCTCGAACGCGAGGACGCCAAATGGATTCCCGTCGTCCGCAAGGCAAACATCAAGGCCGATTGAAGCGCATCCCGATGCGGATCGATCCTGCATATCTCGACGCTGAAACGGCCTATCGGCTGATCACCGGCGTCGTGGTGCCCCGCCCGATCGCCTGGGTGACCAGCCTGTCGGGCGGCGGGGTGCTCAACCTCGCCCCATTCTCTGCCTTTACGTTCGTCTCCCCGAAGCCACCGATGCTGGCCATCAGCGTCGGCTGCAAGGGTGGAATCTACAAGGATACCGCGCAGAACATCCTCAACAACGAGGAGTATGTCGTTCACATCGCGGACTCCAGCCTGATGACGGCAGTGCACGAGAGCTCCACCGAACATCCGCCCGACGTCAGCGAGGTCGAGGAGTTGCGGCTTTCGACGCTACCGGGAGAGCGCATCAAGGTGCCTCGTCTCGCGGCCGCACCGATTGCGATGGAATGCCGCTTCCGGCAGTGCCTCGAATTCGGCGAGACCCGCAGCCGGCTCATCGTCGGCGAAGTGCTGGTCTTCCACATCAGGGATGGCCTTTTGAACAACGGCAAGATCGAAACCGAGGCGCTCGACCCGATCGCCCGCATCGCCGGTCCCCGTTACGCCAAGCTCGGCGAGATCGTCACCTTAAAACCTGTATTCCAGACGTCGAAAACTGAATCCTGAAGCGTGCCGCGCCATCACGCGCCGCGCTGATCCGGAGACCGATCGCATGCATCTTCTAAGCTATCTTGCAAACGGCAAGCCGCGCTTCGGCGCGAGCATCCCGGGCGGGGTCGTCGACCTGACCGAACGGACGAAGTTCGCCGACCTGCGGGCGCTGATCGCCGGAGGCGGGCTGGATATCGCGCGCCAGGCGATTGCCGGGCAGAAGCCGGATCATGCGCTCGATGAGCTCGTGCTGCTGCCGCCGATTCCGGCTCCGGAAAAGCTCTGGTGCATCGGCGTCAACTACAGGGATCGCAACGCCGAGTACAAGGACAACTCGGACCTGCCGAAATATCCGAGCCTGTTCGTCCGCAACCCCTCCTCCGTCGTTGGCTCCGGCCAGCCGATCGAGAAGCCGAAGGTCTCCGAACAGCTCGACTATGAAGGCGAGCTTGTGATCGTGATCGGCAAGGAAGGCCGGCACATTGCACGCGAGCGCGCATGGGAGCACATCTTCGGCATGACGCTGTGCAACGAGGGCAGCGTTCGCGACTGGCTGCACCACGGCAAGTTCAACGTCACTCAGGGCAAGAACTTTGACCGCTCGGGCAGCATCGGGCCGTGGATCGTCACGACAGACGAATGCGATCCGCGCGGCCCGCACGACATCATCACCCGTGTCAACGGCGAAGTGCGCCAGAGCGACTCCACCGAGCGGCTGATGTTCCCGTTCGATTACCTGATCGCCTACCTCTCCACCTTTGCCACCTTGAAGCCCGGCGACATGATCGCGACCGGTACCCCGACCGGGGCCGGCGCCCGATTCACGCCGCCGCGCTGGCTCAAGGTCGGGGACGTCGTCGAGGTGGAGTCCGGAAAGATCGGCATCCTTCGCAACACCGTGGCGGCGGAGCAATAGAAGATGCTCGATCAACAAATTATCGAACGGCTGGCGCAGCGCCTCGATGACGCCGAACGCAGCAAGTCGCTGATCCCGGCGTTCACGCGCGAATATCCTGATCTCACGATCGAGGATGCCTACGCCATTCAGCGCGCCTGGACCAGGTTGCAGCTCTCCCGCGGCCGCATTGTCAGGGGCCACAAGATCGGCCTGACATCAAAAGCGATGCAGAACGCCGTCGGCATTTCCGAGCCGGATTACGGCGTGCTGTTTGCGGATATGTTCTACCCCGATGCGTCGCCGATCCCGTTCGACCGTTTCAGTGCTCCCCGCATCGAGGTCGAACTGGCCTTCGTGCTGAAGACGCCGCTGAAGGGCCCGGATTGCACACTGTTCGACGTGCTCAACGCCACTGATTACGTCACGCCGGCGCTCGAAATCCTGGAAACCCGGATGCATCGCGTCGATCCCGAGACGAAGGCGCCGCGCAAGGTGATGGATACGATCTCCGACAATGCCGCGAATGCAGCGCTGGTCGTCGGCGGCCGGCCCATTCGGCCGCTCGAGGCCGACCTGCGCTGGATCGGCGCGCTGTTGTTTCGCAACGGCCAGATCGAGGAGACCGGTATCGCTGCCGGCGTGCTCAACCACCCCGCCAACGGCGTGGCCTGGCTCGCCGACCGGCTGGCTGCGCAGGGCGAGCATCTCGAGGCCGGCGAAGTGGTGCTGGCGGGATCGTTTACGCGCCCAGTCGATATCATCAAGGGCGACACGTTTCATGCCGATTACGGCAGGTTCGGATCGGTGTCCTGCCAGTTCATCTGAACAAGAAGCATCCCGGATGGAGAGCAGCGATGAGGCGCAAGAGCATTCACATCGGCGAATTCAAGCACGCCAATCCCATTCCGAACGCCTGCCGCATCGGCAATCTCCTGATGTCCGGCGTCATTCTCGGCCGTGATCCCGCGACCGGCGCAATGCCTGAGCGCATCGAGGACCAGTGCGCCAACATGTTCGCGCACATGAAGACAATCGTCGAAGCCGGCGGCGGTACGACCGATGACATCATCAAGATGACGGTATGGCTGCAGGATCGAAAGCAGCGCGCGCCGGTCAACACCGAATGGCTGAAGATGTTTCCCGACGAGCATTCCCGCCCTGCCCGCCATGCGCTGCAGATGGACATGGAGAATGGCGCGCTCGTGCAATGCGATTTCACCGCCGTGATCGACTGACCCCGATCAGAAGGAACCCGAGATGCCGACCTATCTTCCGTTCGATCCGAACCCGCGCCGCCCCTCGAAACTGCCGCCACCGAAGAGCGTCGACAGCCAGTTTCACGTGCTGGGGCCGCTGGAAAAATATCCGGTGCGCCCGGGCGCCGCCTACCAGATGCCGACTGCGACCTGGGAGGCCGCGCTTCGCGTCCACAAGGCGCTCGGCATCGAGCGCGGCATCATCGTGCAGACCACTACCTATGGCGCCGATCATTCGGTGGTGCTCGATGGCCTCGCCGCGATGGGACCGAACTATCGCGGCTGTGCCAACGCGCTGGTGTTTGCCGAAGCCGATGACGCCCATCTCGCCAAGCTGCACGATGCCGGTGTCCGCGGCGCCCGCTTTAGCTTCCGGCAGGAACTCGGCGCCGTGCTCTCGGACAAGGATTTTGCCCGCGCCATCGCGAAGATTCGCGAACTCGGCTGGTACGCAAAAATCCAGCCGGAGAAAGACGGCATCGTCTCCAGCGTCGCGAAGTACGAAAACCTCGACGTCCCCGTGCTGATCGATCACATGGCGCGGCCGGACCCGACGCGCGGCAAGGACGACCCGAACTTGCAGAAGATGCTGGCGCTTCTGTCCAAGGGCAATTTCTGGGTGATGCTGTCGCTCGGCGAAAAGACCTCGAAGAAGGGCCCGCCCTGGGACGACGTCATTCCGATCGCGCGCGCCTATATCGAGGCGGCGCCCGACCGTTGCGTCTGGGCCAGCGACTGGCCGCACCCGGTTTCGGTGGTGCAGCCGCCCAACGATGCCGATCTGCTCGAACTTCTCTACCGCTACGTAGCCGACGAAGCGGAGCTGAAGAGGATCCTGGTCACCAACCCGGCCAAACTATTCGGCTACGAGGATTAGACTCGATCCGTACTACCAGACAGCTTGCCACACGACCTTCGCGTGCTTTTTCCAGACGCTGTCAAATGCCATCGAGCAAGGCTCTGGCCTCACGGTGATCGACGGTTTCGAAACCCTCGGTGAACGAGCCATAGATATCGGCGAGTTCATCATAGGCTTGCGCTTTTCGATCACTCGCCGCCAGAAGCCGCGCGAGCCTTGTACTGGCCCGCAGGAGAAGCGTGCGGGCATTTTGGACTTGTGCGCTCTCGATGGCGCGCCGGAGACATCGTTCCGCCTCCGCTTGGTTGTGGGTTGTCAGCGCGAGATCCCCCTCGAGCAGGTGCAGACTGGCGTCGGCCCAGTGCTCCTCGTTGCGATCGGCGGCAGCGCGGGCCTCGGCGAGAGTGACGATCGCGTCCTCAAGCCGTTGCGCTCGGCGGTAAAGGTCAGCAAGGATTCCCAAATAATGCGGTAATCGCAGCTCAGCCCCGGTGGCCCGCAGATCCCGCACACCGACGCGAACGCGTTCGATACCATCCTCGATGTCGCCGTCCTCGGCGACGGCCCAGCCGTTCATGATCGCGGCCCAGGCGTCATAATAGCTGAATCCGTGTTCGGTACAGATTGAGCGGGCCGCGTCGGCACGGGCGCGGACTTCCGTCGGCTCGCGGCGGAACTGGTGAAGCATCGCCGCGTAGGCGAGTGCCACCGCCAAGCTAAACGGGTGGACGAGCCGATGGGCCAGATCGATCGCATCCTGCATCGACCGAAGCGCGGTGTCCGCGAACCCAAGATGCCAGTCGACGTGAGCCCTATAGGCACGGCCGAAGACGTGAATGTTGACACCGCGCGACAAGGCATTGGCGGGATCGCCAGCCTGCACGATCTTTGCACTGCTGATCTCCAAGTGCTCGCGCGCCGATCGATGCTCGCCCTGGTGGAATAGATTGAACGCCAAGGCATTGTGCGCGTCGGCCTGCATCACGAGATCGTCGCCTTGCTCGGCCAGGTCGACGAGCTCGGAGCACAGCTCACTCGTGCGCTGGATGTGACCGCGTACGTGATTCACATAGCACAGTCCGCGCAACGCTCTGGCGAGATGGCGACGGTGTCCATACCGTCGCGCCAGGTGCTCCGCTCTGACGTGCGCCGTTTCGACCTCGGGAGCGGCAAAGCCCTTGGTTGCGGTCAGCGGGGGACCCAGTGCAATCTGCACCTCGAGCTCGCGGCACAACTGCCCATCGGTGGGCGGGCGGTTCCCGAGCATCTCAAGGGCCGTGGTCAGATGACTTATCGCCTCCCTGTTTGCCGATCGGCCAACCGCTAGCTGTCCGGCCCGTAGCCAAAAGTCGATCGCCCGATCGGCATGCCCGGCTGCTGTGAGATGGTGCGCAAGAAGTTCGGGCTGACGCGCGACAAGGTCGGCGAACCGCGCCTCGAGGATGGCAGCAATCCGGCCGTGGAGCTCGCTTCGTCGACTCTTAAGCAGCGACGCGTAGGCGACGTCTTGGACCAGCGCATGCTTGAACGTATAGACCGCCTCGGGCGGTGTGCCGCGCTGAAAGACGAGCTCTGACTTCACGAGCCGGGCGAGCGCCTGGTCGAGATCAGCCGGTTCTCGTCCGGCGACCGCATCGAGAAGCTCGTAGGTGAACTCGCGGCCGATGGCGGCGCCGACCTGAACCAGATCCTTGGCCGAAGCCAGGTGATCGAGCCGGGCCATCAGCGAGTCCTGCAGACTCGCCGGAATAGCAAGCGCGCCACGCGACGTGACCGGCGCGAGACCCTCGGGCGTATTGCGCAGCATGCCCGATTCCAACACGGTCTTGGTGAGTTCTTCGATGAAGAGCGGAACGCCCTCGGTCTTCGCGGCAATTTCGTCCACCACTCTCGGAGAAAGGCGGCGTCCGCCTGACGTTTGCTCGACAAGAGCTGCCGCTGCCCGGCGCGCAAGGCGATTAAGCGTTAAGGCCGTTACGTGCGGGAAGGACGGCCAGCGCTGCGTCAGCTCCGGCCGGAACGTGATGATTGCGAGCATCGGCAGGCGCTGGACCCGCTCTAGGATCAACTCGAGAAGCTCGAGCGATGTTGGATCGAACCAGTGCGCGTCCTCAAGCACTGAGAGAACCGGCCGTCGCTGGGCCAGGCCTTCGAGCTGTGCGAGAAGCACCTCCAGTGTCTTGCGCTTCTGGGTCTGCGGCATGAGGTCGAGCGGCGGGTATCGACCGTCCGTTGGAATGCCGAGGAGAGCCGCGATGAGCGGCACGGCTTCGGTGAGATCGTCGGTCCCTTGCGCAAGCAAAGACACGAGCTTTGAGAGCCTCATCGGAGGCGTGTCGTCGCGCTCGAACGCCGCCGCTCGCTCAAGCTGGTCGATGAATGGCCAGAGCACGGTATTGGCGTGGTAGGGCGAGGCACGATGAGAGATCCGGATATGAGGCTCGTCGGCGATCCGCTCTCGGAGTGCCTCGATAAGTCGCGACTTGCCAATCCCGGCCTCCCCGGCGAGGAGCATCGCCTGACCCTCGCCGCTCTTGGCGAGATGCCAGCGCTCGAGGAGAAGTCCCAGTTCATGCTCCCGCCCAACGAGCGGGGTCAGGCCCGCTGTGTGGAGTGCCTCAAAGCGGCTCTCCGCTGCGCCCCTGCGGACGATCCGCCAAGCGTTGATCGGTTTTCCGAAGCCCCGCAGTTCGCATGGTCCGAGGTCTTCGAGCTCGAACAGCCCGCCGAGCAGGCGCCGTGTTTGCTCAGCGACGACGACTTCGCCGGTCCCGGCTACGGCCTGCAGGCGGGCGGCGAGGTTCGGGGTGTCACCGACGACCGCTTCCTCCTGCGCCGCACCAGTACCGAGAAGATCACCTACGACGACGAGCCCTGTCGCGATCCCAATCCGCGCGGCAAGCGGGTGGCCGTCTGGCGACCGCAAACGGCCCACGGCCTCGACGGTCGCGAGACTGGCTGCCACCGCCCTCTCAGCCTCGTCCTCGTGCGCACGCGGCCAGCCGAAATAGGCCAACACGCCGTCACCCATGAACTTGGCAAGGTGTCCCTCGAAGCGTGCGATCTCGCCCGCGACTGCGTTCTGGTAGGCGGTCAGCGTCTCCCGCATGTCCTCGGGATCGAGCCGCGTGGAAAGAGATGTCGAGCCGACAAGGTCGACGATCATCACTGTGAGTTGGCGGCGCTCCGCGTGCGACGGCCGCCGGATTGAGGCGGTGGACGACGGCGCGGCCTCCAGGGCAGCGATCGCAGTTAGCAGCTTTTTTCTGTGTCCGAGCGGCAGACCAAGCTTCTCGAAGTCGGCGTCCGTGAGCGACGGCAGCACGTCAGCATCGATGGCCTGCTCGCGGAACAGCGCCGAATATTTGGAAAGGCCGAGATCTTCAAGCCACTGCGCGACGTCCATTCCGCGACGCTCCGCCAGCCAGTCCCGTTGCGAAGTTTAGCAGAGAATGGGACACTACGCGGGGATCGCTTGCCTGCGCTTGCTCGCCGTCGACCGGAGATCCCGCCGGCAACGGCCAGCCATCGACAGGCTACGCGAGGCAAAGACCAAATCTGCCGCGTGATCCTGACGCCAGCACGCCGCAATAGGATCCGAACATATGCCCTGCAGCATACTTCCGTGGTCCAGAAATCTCCGCCACTGGTTCGGGTCTGGACCGGCCTCCAAGATGGCGGTGCAATTTAGCAACCTTCCCGTTCAAAACTAACCGACGCATTGATGAAGAATTGATCGGAGCGAGTGTCGAAGCAGGTTTAGTGCGAGCACCATTGTGCTAAAGTAACGAGCACCATTGGGCTAAAGGAAAAAGCATAACTTCGAGTGGGACTGCTCTTGTGGGGCGGCCTGCATCGTTAGCGAAGTCTGCCGTCCCGCGGTCAACACCGTTCAAGGGAGGATGAGATGTCGCTTGATCGTCGTCATTTCCTTGCAGCTGCCGGGGGCGCTGTGGTTGGCCTCGTTGGTGAGTCATCGAGTGGAGGTGGTGCCCGAGCTCGCGCACCAGTCTCGAGAAGTCAGGCGCCAGGATTCTATCGGTTCAGTCTCGGGCAGTTCCAACTCACGGTCGTGAGCGACGGCACAATTGCCTTTCCAGCTGAGGCGCTCTGGCCAGAGGCGCCTAAAGCGGAACGTGATGCCGTCCTTGCGTCGGACTTCCAGCCCACGGACAAATCTACGCTCCAGGTGAATGTGTTGGTCGTGAATACGGGCGATCGCCTTGTACTCATCGACGCAGGCTCCCGCGGAAAGATGCAGCAGCAGCCGACCGCAGGCCGTTTACTTCAGAAACTTGCGGCCGCCGAGATCAAGCCGGAGGAGGTCGACACAATCCTGATCACACATGCCCATCCCGATCACCTGTGGGGGGTTGCTGACGCGAGTGACACCGAACGGACGTTTCCAAACGCCGAGTATGTGATCGGCGAAGCGGAATTGAACTTCTGGATGCAGCCCGACCACCCGTTGGCAAGTCATGCTGTTTGGGGCGACATTTACGGCCAGAACATGAAAACACTCGCGGCGATCAAGGATCGCATCCGGACTGTGAAGCCGGACGGCGAGGTGGTCCCGGGCATAACGGCGATAGCGACACCCGGGCACACGCCCGGCCACACCTCGGTCCAGATCGCGTCCGGTTCTAGCCAGCTTCTCTGTACGGCAGACGTTGTTGGGAACCGCGCTGTAGCGTTCCAGCACCCCGACTGGCGCGGCGGGTTCGACTTGGATCTCGATCAAGGCGCGAAGACGCGCCGAGCTTTTCTGGATCGATGCGCGAGCGAGAAGGTGATGGTCTCGAGCTACCACTTGCCGTTCCCCGGCGTCGGCCATGTCGTTCGCGCCGGAGCAGCGTTCAGTTGGCTTTCAAGCGATTGGACCTGGGACGGCGTAAGTCCCACTTAAGTTCCCACCTTGCCCAACTGGCCGATCATTGTGTGAAAAGAGGAGGAGATCATGCAAGCCATGGCCACTGAAGCCTTTATCGGCAACATGCGCGGCCCAGTCATCAGGCAAACGGATGCCGATTATGACGGTGTGCGGAGCCTCTACAACGGGATGATCGATAAGAGCCCCGTGATGATTGCGCGATGCACCGACGTCGCTGACGTTGTCACCGCCGTCAATTTTGCAAGGCAGAATGATCTTCGGGTCGCCATCCGTGGAGGCGGGCACAATGGGCCAGGCCTTGGTAGTGTCGACGACGGGCTGATGATCGACATGTCTATGATGAAGGGCGTGCGGGTCGATCCCACCGCCCGTACCGTGCGGGTCGGTCCTGGCTGCACACAGGGCGATGTCGACCACGCAACGCATATTTATGGGCTCGCCGTGCCGGCCGGCATTGTCTCGACCACGGGTATCGCCGGCCTCACGCTGGGCGGCGGCACCGGGTACCTCACCCGCAAGTATGGCCTCACCATCGACAGTCTGCTCGAGGCGGATGTCGTGCTCGCCGACGGTCGTATTGTCACGGCCAACAAATCGGAGAACGCCGATCTCTACTGGGGACTGCGCGGAGGCGGCGGCAATTTCGGTATTGTTACGAGCTTCCTGTTCCAGGCTCATCCGGTGAACATGGTCTATGCCGGTCCAATATTCTGGGATCTCAAAGATGCCCGGACGATCATGCAGACGTACCGGGATTTCCTGCCTGGCGCTCCTGAAGAGCTTGGGGCCTTTGTCGGGTTGAAGACCGTTCCGCCGGTAGACCCGTTCCCGGCGGAGCATCAGGGCAAGCGCGCCTGCGCGATCATCGCTTGCTACAATGGCCCGACAGAAGACGGTCAGGCCGTCATGACCAAGTTGATCGGAAGGCTGCCCCCGCCGCTCTTCAACTGGATGGGCGAAATGCCCTATCCGGCCCTCCAGTCCATGTTCGATCCGTTCTTCCCGAAAGGCCTGCAATGGTACTGGCGCGGCGATTTCGTGAAAGAACTGACTGACGAAGCGATTGACGCCCATATCGCCCAGGCACAGAAACTGCCGAGCCCGCTCTCGCTCATGCATCTTTATCCGATCGACGGCGCTGTCCGTCGCGTCGGCAAGACCGACACCGCCTGGAACACGCGCGACGCGACCTGGTCGATGGTCATCGCCGGCATCGATCCCAATCCGCAAAAGGCGGGCGAAATCACCCGCTGGACCAAGGGATATTGGGAGGCTGTGCATCCCTACTCGGCTGACGGTGGCTACGTCAACTTCATGATGGACGATGGAGATGACAACAGACTCAAGGCCACCTACGGTGACAATTACGATCGTCTCGTCGCCTTGAAAGCCAAATACGACCCGACGAATTTCTTCCGCGTGAACCAGAACATCAGACCGCTGCACTCGTAAGCGATCACGTCCGCGCGGCTCGAGTATGCCCAAAGGATCGGAGCGTTCTTTTGTTTCATGGAACGAAGGAACGCTCAGGCTTCCCCCAACCATTTGCATCGGCGCGGCCCAACCTGATTGAGTTTTGACGGAAGGAACTCGCCGCCGCGATCCGGCCGTGGTCGTCGTTTCGGCACGTAGCGCTGGCGCGCTGCGTCCTGCTATCATTGGCACATGACCTCGCGCGAGTCTGCTGCTTCCGAAATCACGCCCGAAGTGCTGCTGCGGGCCTATGCCTGCGGCATCTTCCCGATGGCCGAGAGTGCCGGCGATCCGACGCTGTTCTGGGTCGAGCCGGAAATGCGCGGCGTCATTCCGCTCGACGGCTTCCGCATCGCCTCGCGGCTTGCCCGCACCGTGCGTTCGGACACTTTCCGCGTGACCGTCGATACCGCCTTCAAGGCGGTCATCGCGGGCTGCGCGGCGCCGCAGCCGGGCCGCGACGACACCTGGATCAACAAGCGCATCCGCGATCTCTATCTCGGGCTCCACGAACTCGGACACTGCCACAGCGTCGAGGTCTGGCAAGACGGCGATCTCGTCGGCGGCCTCTATGGCGTCAGCCTGGGGCGGGCCTTTTTCGGCGAGAGCATGTTTCACCGCGCCCGGGACGCTTCCAAGGTGGCGCTGGTGCATCTGGTGGCGCGGATGATCGCAGGCGGGTTCGAGCTACTCGACACGCAATATGTCACTGAACATCTGCGCAGCTTCGGCGCGGTTGAAATTCCAAGGCGCCGCTATCGCGCCTTGCTCGACAAGGCGATCGCGGGCGAGCCAGCGGATTTTATGCGATTGTCGCCCAGCGTCAGCGGCGCGGAGGCGCTCGCGATCATTGCGAAGCGCATGTGATGCGCATGTCCCGGACGCAGTGCAGCGTGCAACGCTGCACTGCCGAGCCGGGACACTGATGCGCCGTGTATGGTGCTAATTCCCGAACAACCCGCCAAACAACCCGCCCGGCCGCTGTTGCGGCGGAGGCGGTGGGGCCTGCTGCGGCTGCTGCTGGAATTGCGGTTGCGGCGGCGGTCCTGGCGGGCGCGGCGCCGCCTGCTTCGGCGGCGGCGGACGCTTCGCAGCCGGCGGTGGTGCGGTCGCCTTGGCTGGATCGGGCTGCGCGCTGACGATGGTCTGGTCAGGGCCTTTGCAGTCGGTGAGCCAGATATCGTAGACCGGGTGCTCGACGCCGTGCAGGCCAGGACTGGCGGCGAACATCCAGCCCGAGAAGATCCGCTTCACCTCGCCTTGCAGCGTGATCTCGTCAACCTCGACGAACGCATCGGTGTTGGCAGCTTCCGTCGATGGGCGCGTGTAGCAGGCGCTGGTCTTCACGCGCAGTGCGCCGAACTGCACGGTCTCGCCGATGTCCTCGTCGAAATTGATGATGCGGCCGGTGATCTTGTCGAGACCGGAGAAGCTCGCCTTCTTGTTGGTGATCTTGGTAGCCGGCGGTTCGGACACGACCTCGTCGCCCGGCTGCAGGGTCGCCGGCGAATTGGGCACGCCCTTGGCCGGGGGCTGGCGCTGTCCCGGCGGCGCGTTGGCGACGCCCGGACCTCCGGGCTGCGGCGGCTGAACCGCGACGCCCGGCTGCGTCCCCTGCGGAGGGGCGGTGGTGCCGGGCGGCGGCGCCAGCGGCTGCGACTGGAAGCTTCCGGGCGGCGGCGCGCCCTGCCCCGGCGGCGGGCGGTTCGGGGTCGGCAGCAGCCGGCCGCGCGGCAGTTCCGGCACTTGCTCGTCGTCGTCGGGGAATTGTTGCTGCTGTTGATTGCCGCGGGGAATGGCGCCCGGCGGCCGCAGCGGAGGATCGGAAAAGATATTGCCGATCTGCGCCTGCGCGGGCGGCGCAAGCGAGGTCATGGTGGCGGCGATCAGGGCCGCAAGACCGGTCAGGGCAATGGTTCGAAGCATCTCGCGCGGCTTTAACAGGCGAATCGGGCTCGCGACATAGTACAGACTTGTCCGCCGCTCGCGTCCCTCCCGGTTAACACGGTGAATACGGCGGGGAAAGGGCGGTTTGCCCCCTTGCCGCCGCACTGGCCATACCCGGTTTCAGATGAAATAGTGGCTCCGTTCGCGCCCCCCGCGCGAAAACCACCAAAATCCGGGATAACCGGACGAGCCAGAGGAAACCTCAAGCTATGCCCGATCGAATTCGCCTCGATGGCCGGGTCGCCGTCGTGACCGGCGCGGCCGGTGTCATTGGAACCGCGACCATCCGCCTGTTGGCCGAGCGCGGCGCCCGCATCGTCGCCGTCGACCGCAGGGAGCAGGATCTTGCGGCCGCCATCAAGGACCTGCCGGCCTCGGCCGAAGCGCTCGCGGTCGCGGCGGACGTCACCCGGGAAGAAGAAGTCGCGGAATATGTCCGTGCCAGCGTCGACCGGTTCGGCACCATCGATGTCTTCTACAACAACGCCGGCGTCGAGGGCGATATCAAGCCGATCGCGGAATATTCGCTAGAGAGTTTTCGGCGCGTGCTCGACGTCAACGTGGTCGGCGTCTTTCTCGGCATGAAGCACGTGCTGCCGGTAATGCTGAAGCAGAACAAGGGCAGCATCATCAACACCGCCTCCATCGCCGGCCTGATCGGCTCGCCGATGATCGCCGTCTACAGCGCCAGCAAGCACGCCGTGATCGGTCTCACCAAGAGCGCCGCCTGGGAATGCACCGGCACCGGGGTGCGGGTGAACTGCGTCTGTCCCGGCCTGATCGACAGCCGGATGCTGAGCACGATCCTGCAGGGCCGCAATCCCGGCAATGAGCCGCCGCCGACCGAAAAGATCGTCGACCGGATTCCGGCGCGGCGGCTCGGTCAGGCTACCGAAGTCGCTTCCATCGTTGCGTTCCTGGCATCCGATGAGGCGAGCTACGTCTCCGGCTCCGCCTACACCGTCGATGGCGGCCGCACCGCGGCTTGATGCAACGACCGTCATTCCGGGGCGGTCCGAAGGACCGAACTACGGTGCGCAATTGCGCACCTGAGAATCTCGAGATCCCGGGTTCGCTGCGCGCCCCGGGATGACAACTCAAAACGCGAGGTCCCATGCCCGTCACGCTCGATCCCGATGCCGCCGCCGTCTACAAAGCTTTCCAGGAGGCGGGCCGTCCCGCCTATGAGACGCTGACCGCGCCGGAAGCGCGCGAATATTATCGAAGCGCCCGCGTCGTCAGCAATCCCGAACCGCCCGCGCTCGAATCGACCAAGCCGCTCGCGATTCCCGCGCCGCACGGCACGATTCCGGCGCGCATCTACGCGCCGAGGACGTTGCGCAGGAGCAACGGCCTTGCGCCGTGCCTGGTATTCTTTCACGGCGGCGGCTGGGTGATCGGCGATCTCGATACCCATGAAGTGGTCTGCCAGAAGCTTGCCCACGAGGGCGAGTTGATTGTGATCTCAGTCGACTACCGGCTGGCGCCGGAGCACAAATTTCCCGCCGCCGCCGACGACGCCTTCACGGCGACGAAATGGGTTGCCGCCAATGCCGGCCAGCTCGGCATCGACGCCGGCCACTTGCTGGTCGGCGGCGACAGCGCCGGCGGCAATCTCGCCGCGGTCGTGGCGCTCGCCGCACGCGACGGCGACGGCCCGAAACTCGCCGGCCAGGTGCTGATCTATCCCGCCACCGATTTTGCGATGACGCATCCCTCGCACAGCGAGCCCGAAACCAGCATCCTGCTGACGCATTCCGTGATCAAATGGTTCTGCAACCATTATCTCAACGGCGCAGCCGACATCGAGCATTGGAAGGCCTCGCCCGCGCGCGCGAAAACGCTGGCAGGGTTGCCGCCGGCCTATGTGCTAACCGCAGGCGCCGATCCGCTGCGCGACGAGGGCGCCGAATATGCCGCGCGGCTCAAGGAAGCCGGCGTGCCCATGACCTACCGACATTTCCCGGGCCAGTTCCACGGCTTCTTCACCATGGGCAAGCTGCTGCAGCAGGCCAACGTCGCCGTCAGCGAGATCGCCGGCTGGCTGAAAACGTTGAAATAATGCACATTGCGCAACGCTATCGGCAAACCGTGAATTTCTCCTGCGCGCATTTGGGGCCGCTGTGATCGAACCAATCCTCCTGTTTGGCATACCCGTCGATTTTCTGCTGTTCGCGCTGACGCTGCTAGGCGTCGCGCTGTTCCATCATCACACGCTGCCCGTTGCGCTGACGGGACTGGCCGCCATCGTGATCTACAAGCTGATCTTCACCGGCTTCAAATACGGTGCGGGTCTCAATGGCCTCGGCCACCACATGGTCCATGAATGGGTTACGCTCGGCAATCTGTTCCTGCTGCTGATGGGCTTTGCGCTGCTGTCCCGGCATTTCGAGGAAAGCCGGATTCCGGATGAGATGCCGGCATTGCTGCCGGACGATTGGAAGGGCGGCGTCGTGCTGCTCGGCCTTGTGTTCGTGCTCTCGAGCTTCCTCGATAACATCGCCGCGGCGCTGATCGGCGGCACCGTCGCGCGCCACGTGTTCCGCGGCAAGGTTCATATCGGTTATCTCGCCGCGATCGTCGCAGCCTCGAACGCCGGCGGTGCCGGCAGCGTCGTCGGCGACACCACCACCACCATGATGTGGATCGCCGGCGTCAGTCCGCTCGCTGTTATCGAAGCCTACATTGCCGCCATCGTCGCGATGTTGATTTTTGCGGTGCCGGCCTCGATCCAGCAGCACCGCTATTCGCCAATTCAGAAAGACGCGCCGAAGGGGCTCAGCATCGACCCGACCCGGGTGTTCATTGTTGCGGTCATCCTCGCTGCAGCGCTGGTGGCAAACGTCACGGCAAACCTGAAATTTCCTGCACTGCTCGATACCGTTCCGGTTCTGGGCCTTGCGGTCTGGGCGGCCATCCTGCTCACGGCAGGATTACGCGCGCCGGATTGGAAGGTGATGCCGGAAACCTTCAAGGGAACCATCTTCCTGCTCGCCCTCGTCACGGCGGCCTCCCTTATGCCGGTCGAGCGGCTGCCGGTGGCGTCATGGCCGACCGCGCTTGGACTGGGCTTCGTCTCCGCGGTGTTCGACAACATTCCCCTCACCGCGCTTGCCCTGAAACAGGGCGGCTATGACTGGGGCTTCCTGGCTTACGCCGTCGGATTCGGCGGTTCGATGATCTGGTTCGGCTCATCGGCCGGCGTCGCCTTGTCGAACATGTATCCGGAGGCGAAGTCCGTCGGGCGCTGGGTTAGCCATGGCTGGCCGGTGGCGGTGGCCTACGTCGTCGGTTTCCTGGTGATGCTCGCTATCCTTGGCTGGCACCCCGACGCCCGGCTTTAGCGCGGTCGAAGGTGATTGCCGGCCTCGTGTCGGCGATCATCCATTGGCCGACAAGGCTGTACCGACTCAGGCCGCAATGTTATCCAAGTTTCCGACTAGCTCTCGCACGCAACAACTCTGCCGGTGATTCGGCAGCAATCCGCGAGGTGATTGCAATGGCATTTTTCAGGCGCGAGCTCGGCCCGATCGAGCGCTTCGAGGTTGCGCTGAAGGACAAGCTGACGGCGCGGCAGAAGTTGGCCGATCGATTGAGCGTCGCCGAATCGGAACTCGCAGAAAAGCGTGCCGCTGCCGAACGGCTGGCGGTAGCCGGTGCCGACAATTCCCGGCTCGATCGGGCCGAAGCCAGCATGCGCGCCGTTGAAGACCGCGCCAAGACGTTGCGCGCCGAATTGGTGGAATTCGACGATCAGGTGGCCTCGGCCGAGCGCGCCCTCGCTGACGCCAAGGCCCAGCGCGACCGTGACGCGATGGCTGACGAGATCGAGGCGATGGCTGCGGCGATCGAGCGGGCGGCGCCCGGATTCGAAGCCGGCACCACAGCGCTCGTCGAGGCCGTTGCAAAAAGCTCGCTGTCGATCCCTGAAGCCACCCGGTTTTCGGCCAGCGTGGATGCGGTGCGTAGTGAAGTCCGCGCGGCGGCGGATTTGATCTGCTGGGAGCTGCGTTCCGCCGCGGTGCGCACGCGCGCGGGCAACGCCAACCTCGCCAACCCCGCGCCATCCCTGTCGGAGGAGCCGCGATCGGCAGAGACCGAGCGGCAATTGATGTACACCCTCCATCCCCTGTGCTGGCGCGAGGACGGCAAGGTGCGCAAAGTTCCCGCCTTTGCGCTGGTCGGGTTGCCCAAGGCGCTGCTGCCGGTAGCGCTGCAGCATCAGCACGTAGACCATCTCAATGCCCGCCGCGTGCAGACGTTGATGCATCTTCATGGCAGCGCAGGAAACGGCGAACCGCAGGACGACGATCCGCAGCTTGTCGATCTGGACGCCTTGCTCACCGAGGAAACGCAGAGCGCGCAAGCCGACGTTGCCTGAGCCAGCGCAGGCGGGCACCGGCAAGCGGCGCTGAACCAACCGCTCCAGCGGACGTTGTCGGGTTGGTACATGAAGCCGGCTTACGAGGATGCGGCTACGCGTCGTCACGCTCAACGTCTGGAATCGGCAAGGCGATCCGAAACGAACCGGTTTGATCAATCTGGAACTGCGCCGGCTGGATCCCGATCTTGTATCATTCCAGGAAGTGGTCAAATCGCCGGACCATTCGCAACTCGACGAGTTGATCCACGACACCGGTCTGCATGGAACACATCAGGCTGACGTGCTGCGCACCATCCCGCCCGATGCCGATCGTTTTGGCGGAAGCGCCGTCGCGACGCGATGGCCGCATCGCGTCGAGGAAGTCCTCGATCTGCGCATGTCGGATGCGAACGATGTCCCCTGGTGTTCGCTGGCAGTAACGGTGCCGCTACCCGGCGAAGGCGATCTTTTGTTCATCGCCGCTACGACCTCATGGCGGCTCGCCGCGGAATCGGCCCGGGAACGGCAGGTCGTTGCGCTGACGGACCTCGACGCGCGTCACCGGCAGCCGCTTCCCACCATCATCGCCGGCGACTTCAACGCAACGCCTGACGCGGCCAGCATTCGCTACCTCACCGGACTGCAGTCGCTCGGCGGACGAAGCGTCAAGTATCACGACGCCTGGGAAGTCGCAGGCGAAGGTCAGGGGTACACCTGGAGCGTCGACAATCCAAATGCACAGTCGGAGATCGGCAGGATCGTCCGTCAGCCGCGTCATCGGCGCAGGGTCGATTACGTCTTCGTGGGCTCCTGGGACGCCCACCCGGAGGCGGGCTGCGAGGTTCAGGCCGCCTCGCTCGCATTCGACCTGGCGGTCGACGGCATCTGGCCCAGCGACCATTTCGGTGTCGTGGCCGATCTGGAAATCAGCGCCGCTCACTCCGCGTGAGAAGGTTACCCCGCCCCTTGCAGCCGGATTCGAAATCGTCTACGGCAGCATCGTCACCACAGTTCCTTCGGGAATCGGGTGGCGGCGACGCCTTCATCCTGCGATCCCCAAGCTCACGAACCAAGCCGTGCCGTTGAACCAAGGCAAGGCGACTGCAGTTGGAGAAGGCCAATGAAATCCGAAAGCGATCTCACGACCCGAAATCCGTTCGGCGTCATGGACGTTCCAAATCCCGGTGATGACGACGTGATGCAGTTCGCCCGCATCACGATGCCGGAAGAATCCGCCACCGACGAGAATGCAAAGCCATGGAGCCCTGGAGATGCGAGCTACCAGCGCGGCACGATCGATGGTGAGTGGTCGAGCCGCTGGAAGGGTGCCGCAGACCCTACCATCCCGGGCGACGCCCCCGATAAATGGAAACAGGGCCGGGGCGAAGCAAGAACCGTGGGAGACCGCGTGTACCTGTTGTTCGACTGGAATTCCGGCGCGCGCCGGGGACTGATCGAGGCACGGCGCGAAGGTCCGCGGCGGCTGGTCGGCAAATATATCAACCTGAACAATCCGGAGATCACCGTGCCCTGGGTCGGCCTGGTGGTGAGCGATCAGCGAATCGACGGTTACTTTGCGCAAGGCCGGGTGGATTTCCGGAGGTAGCGGCTTCCATTCACCCTGCCCGCGCCGCGCGGCGCAGCGATTGCGGGGGCTGGCCGAAGGCGCGGATGAAGGCGCGGCGCATCCGCTCGGGGTCGCGGAAGCCGGTGGTCTGCGCGACGCGCTCGATCGCCTCGCTGGAGGACTGCACGCGTTGCCGTGCCACCTCGATCCGCAGCCGCTCCACCGCCTTTGACGGCGTGGTGCCGGTCTCGGCCATGAAGGCGCGGGTGAAATGGCGCGAACTCATACCGGCCTGCTCCGCGAGATCCTCGACGGTGAGCGGCGCATCGAGGTTTTCGCGCGCCCAGGCCAGCAGCGGCCCGAAGCGGCCGTTCGGCGCCTTCAATTCCAGAAGCGAGGAGAATTGCGACTGGCCGCCGCTGCGGCGGTGATAGAGCACGAGCTGCTTCGCGGTCTTCTGCGCGATCTCGTCGCCATAGTCCTCCGCGATCATCGCCAGCGACAGATCGATGCCGGCCGATATCCCCGCCGAGGTCCAGACGTGGCCGTCGCGCACGAAGATGCGATCGGGCTCCAGTTTCACCTGCGGATAGGTTTTCAGAAAATGCCGCGTGCGCTGCCAATGCGTGGTGGCGCGGCGGCCGTCGAGCAGGCCGGCTTCTGCGAGGACATAGGCGCCGGAGCAGACGCTGGCGATGCGGATGCCGCGTTTGGCAATCATGCGCACGAAGCCGATCGTCTTCTCGCAGGCGGCGGCCTGCCGCACGCCCTCGCCGCCGGCAACGATCAGCGTCGTGATCGCGGAAGCCGACTTTAATCCTCGCGCAACGATTTCGACGCCCGACGAGGAGCGCACCGGCCCCGGCGTCACCGCCAGGACGCGGATCGCGGGTGCCCCCTCGGCAAAGCGCGCCGCGATCTCGAACGCCGATATCGGCCCGGCCGCGTCGAGCAACTGGAAATCCGGAAACACGAGAACGCCGATCATGATGCTTGCCTGTTTTGGGTGGATGTCCTGAAACGAGATGCCCTACGAGATGTCCTGAAATGAGGGAAATATGCCATTTCGGACAAGAAGCGACCATGGCACGATGCCCTTCGTCAAGCCAAATTTTCCGGAGGTCACGATGTCCGCGCCATCTCAATCGTCCACGCCACTTCAGATCGGTCTCGTGCTGTTTCCGCGCGTCACCCAGCTCGACTTCACCGGTCCCTTGCAGGTGTTCTCCAGCCTGCCCGGCGCCAACGTACATTTGATCTGGAAACGGATTGAGCCGGTGACGAGTGATTCCGTGCTGGTGCTGACGCCGACCACGACCTCTGCCGACTGTCCTCAACTCGACGTGATCTGCGTGCCCGGCGGGTTCGGCACCGACGACATGATCAACGACGAGGAGATGCTGGCCTTCCTGCGCAAGCAGGCGCCGGGCGCGAAATACATCACCTCGGTTTGCACGGGGTCGCTGGTGCTGGGCGCCGCCGGCCTGCTCAAGGGTTTTCGCGCGGCGACGCACTGGACGGCGATGGATTTTCTGAGCGCGTTCGGCGCGATCCCGACCAAAACGCGCGTCTGCGTCGACGGCAACCGCGTCACCGGCGGCGGAGTTACCGCGGGGATCGATTTCGCGCTGACGCTGGTCTCGCTACTGCACGATCAGAAGACCGCGGAGGCGATCCAGCTCCGGCTCGAATACAACCCGGCGCCGCCGTTCAATTCCGGTTCACCCGACACCGCGCCGCCGGAAGTGCTTGCCTTCATGAAGGATAGAATCGCGCCAGCGCAAATCCGCCGCGGCGAGATGATCAACCGCGCCGCCGCACGGCTGGGGTAGCGCTGTGCCTCTGCAATCGTGTCCCGCACGCGGCACCAGCAGCGCGTTTACGCGCGTCTTCGACGCGCTATGGTGACGCGACGCGGAGCCGGGACCCATCTGAATAGGTCCCGGCTCTGCGGCGTAGCGTACCGGACGATGCTTCGCATCGCCGGGAGAACGCTGCACCGCGTCCGGGACACGAACCGGTGCAAGCCCCTCTGGCGTTTGGCACAAAAGAAAAAGGCCGCCTGGTTTCCCAGACGGCCTTTCCTGTCCTACGGCAGCCACACATTGGCGGGCGATTTCAGAACTTCTGCACCGGGGGCCTATCTCCCGGCCGTGTCCTACTCGGTGACCGCTGCAAATCGGGGCAGTCGCGACTGGAGCCCGACACCGACGCGATGGTTTCCCATCTCCGTAAGATGGCTACATTGAGCCGCGATAACGCGGATGACGCAAGGCGGCTGCGGCGGATGTCCCCGCTGATCCCGTTATTCACAGACCTGGACCAAGCTCCAACGTGACCTCGCGGCGCACGCGGATGGCCGACCGTCCGACGCACGGTCATCGTTGCGCGGCCTCGCCGCCTCTACCGGACCACGCCAGTTGCCCAAAAATGACAGCGTGCACGATCAGGAACATCGGCACCAGCACGGTCGGGATCAGCGACCATGGCAGCATCTGCACCGCTTCCGAGCCTGCCCCGGCGTGGATCATCTGCAACGGCGAGCCGTTCGCCGAGATGACGCCGAGCGTGATCGCAGCCACGAGATCAAGCATGCCGAATCCGTTCCAGGCCCAGACCAGCGCTTTGCCTTGCCCGCGTAGCGCGAGCCAGGCCACTGGCAACGCGAGCACGCCGGTGATGATATCACCCCAACCTGCCGAATAGGGAAATGGTCCGCCAAGCCGGCCTTCGGCCGCAAGCAGGATGAAGAGCCCTCCCGCCACGCGCCAGACGTTGAGGCCGATCAGGAACGGCATCGGCATCCCGAGCAGCGAAGCTCGTACTGGCGCGGAAATTGAGGTCGCAACGGCAGTCGCCACCAGCGGAAATGCGATCACGATGCCAATCATCAGGGGGCCCAGCGGACTGGCGCCGCGGAATTGGTTCGCGGCTGCCAGCGCGGCGGCCAGACCCGTCCAAAGACCGGCGCCGACCGAAAGGGCGATACCCTGCGATGTATTAATCGGCATCGCGCCGGTAAGCGCATTGATGCTGACAATGATTGCGGGGGCGAGAACGATGGTTCCGATGAAGTCGAGCATGACGTCTCTCCTTTACGTGTAACTACACTCATTGAGCCAAACGTCGGACGAAGTCCCTTCGTCTCATCCCAAATTCCGGGAGTCCAAAAGCTTCAGCGCGGCCTGGCCGTCAGCGCCGAGCAGCTTGCCGATATGCGCCTGCGCCTTCGACCAGAACGGAAAGCTGCGGCGCACCACGCTCCTGCCCTGCCCGGTGATGCCGATCATCCGCGCGCGCGGGTCGTCGCCGGCCTTGATCGAAATCCACTTTTGCTGCTCGAGCACCGCGAGATTTCGCGTGAGCGTCGTGCGCTCCATGCCGAGAATGCCGGCCAGCCTGCCGATCGGCATCTCCCCTCGCAGCATCAACTGCGACAGGATAGTGAACTGGGTGATTCGAATTCCGGATTCCTGCATGTACGAATCGTACAGCCGCGTGATCTTTCGTGCAGCCTGCCGCGACGCCAGACAGAAACAGCCGGCGGTGGCCATATAGTCAGCGGTGCCGGGGTCGCTTGGCTGCTTCATGAAATGAGTGTATCTACACCTATTTGCCTCCGCAAGCGCAACCCGAAGCTGTTCCCGCTAAAATAAATGTGAAGTCAGCTTCCCGGCGTCCAGGGCTGGTAATCGCCGGTCGCCTTGGGGCGGCGGCCGCTTGCCAGAGTCGAACCGGAGGGGCGGTAGGCGGCGGGCGTGCCGGTCAGGTTCGGCACGTGCGGCTTCTCCCACTCGCGCGGGGTATAGCTCTCTTCGGTCGGCGCGGTATCGACAACGTGATGCAGCCAGCCATGCCATGACGGCGGCACTCGGCTCGCCTCGGCAAGCCCGTTGTAGATCACCCAGCGCCGCTCGAAACCCAGCGTCGGATCGATCTTGCCGCCCTTGGTGCGGTAGTAGCGGTTGCCCTGCTCGTCCTGGCCGACCAATTCGCCGAACCGCCACGTCCACAATTGCGTGCCGAACGTCTGGCCGTTCCACCAAGTGAAAAATTTCAGCAGAAACAGCTTCATGAGGGCTCGGCCGGTTCGAGATATCGTGCCGCTCTGATGCCACCGGCGGGACGGATTGTCCAGACAGAGGCTGATCGGCCCTGCCGGAAGGGCGGCTTGCCGCCCGTCCATGGTCGCGGAATCGGCGCAATCCGGTTCATCCGGCCGGATACAAGTTCCGCGATCCGACAGGCTGAATTCGCGTGCAATCAATGCGCGGGCTCTGGAACGTCCGCCCTTTGAGCGGGTTAGGGCCTATATCCCGCAAATGGAGCCTAAAATGATCAATCTAAAGGTTTTGAGTGCCGCGGCAGCGATGGCGCTTGTGTTGCCGGTGGTCGCGCCAAGCCTCAGCGCCGTTCAGGCGCAGGATAGAGGCGGTGGCGGTCCTTCTATCGGTGGCGCCAGGGGCGGTGGCGGCGGTGGCGGTGCAGCCATCGGTGGTGGTGGCGGCGGAGCTATCGGCGGCGGCGGTGGCGCGGCTATCGGCGGTGGCGGTGGCTTTAGAGGCGGTGGCGGCGGCGCCGTCGCACCCGGCGGCGGCGGCTTTAGAGGCGGCGGCATGGCCGTTGCACCCGGCGGTAGAGGTGGCGGCGTGGCCGTTGCACCCGGTAGTCCCGGCTTTAGGGCTGGCGCCGTCGCCAGCACAGAAGGCCGCGGAACCGGCTTTGTCCGGCCCGGCGTCGGTGGAGGTACCGTCACGGGTGGCACTTGGCACGGGGGCGGCCGTCATTTTCATCACCGCCACCGGCACGGCGGCTTCTGGCCAGGCTTCGCGATCGGCGCTGGCATCGGGTCTGCCTACGGCTACTACGGCAGCCCCTATTATTACGACGATCCCTATTACTACGACGACACCGTAGTCGCAGCGGCGCCGGTCGGCGATGATGCCGTGGCGTATTGCATGCGGCGGTACAAGTCCTACGACCCGGCGTCAGGAACGTATCTCGGCTATGACGGGCAACGTCATCCCTGCCCGGCGCAATAGCAGGACACATCGTGAGTTCGAAGGGCGGCGCATTCCGGTGCGCCGCCTTTTCGTTTGAAATTACTTACGAGCGCAGCGCCACCGCGACGCCGCCAAGCGTAAACACCAGTGCCGCGACCTCGCGCACGCCGAGCGGCTGTCGCCGCTCCGCGCCGTCGCGCTGACGGTCGGGCTTGCCGGCATCACCGTGCTACGCGGCACGCTCAATTTCTGCCGCCGTGCGAGCGCAAACAGGGCCAATGCCGCGGCGCCGACGATGCCGCACAGGCCGCGCGAGGACAATTGCGGCCATTCGGTCAGCAAAAGTTTCATGATCGGAAAGTTGAGGCCCCACCCCACTGACGTCACGGCGAACAGGATGAGCCGAGTGGCGACAGCCGGGCGGCAGCGGCGCGCCTCGCATGGTTGATCGGCGACATGACGGGATTGGGTCCGGAACTGGCGGTTGAATTTGTTATCGTTCTGATACAGCGAAACGGAATTGCCCTCGGCAACTTTTATGGGCACTCTACCATGCAGACGACCTGTCGATGTTTCGACTTAATCGTCACATGGGACGTGGACTTGCCGCCGCCCCGAGGAAGAAGGAATCATCGTGCCGCGCGTTCTCGTGGTCGATGACGACCCGATGGTGTGCGTTGCCATCGAGGTTTGTCTGACGCGCAAGGGTTTCGAGGTCACCGTTGCCGACGGTGGTGAAGCGGGAATGCGCGCGCTGGAAACGTCCGATTTCGATGTCATGCTGATCGATGTGTTCATGCCGCATATGCGCGGCTTCGAGTCGATCCGGATGTTCCACGAGCGCAAGCCGGATGTACCGATCGTTGCGATGTCAGGCTACGCCTTCGCCAACACCGAACGCGCACCGGATTTCCTGCGGATGACCATCGAGCTCGGCGCGGCATGCTGCCTGCGCAAGCCGTTCACGCCGGACGCGTTGTTGACCTCGGTCAATCAATGCATCACCAAACCGAAAGCTTCCGCGCAGCAGTCGAAATCGTGAAGTAAACAACTGGCAATGGCCTCGCAGCGTATCATTCTTGGAATTGGCCTCGCGATCCTCCTCGTTATCGGCGCTGCCTCGATCGGTCTCGACCTCAAGTCGCGGTCCGACGCAGCCTCGGTCGACCGTGCGCTTGGAATTCTCAGCAAAATCTCGGATATGCGCCCGCTGCTGCGCCGGACGGAAAGCGCGGCGCGCGCCTTTGCGCTATCGGGCGATCAGGAATTTGCCAGGGAATACCGCGAGGCCAGCGACGCGACCCTGCCGGCGCTGGCGGCACTGGTCGAGGCGGTCCAGGATAATCCCACCGAAAAGCGGCTGATCGAGGAAACCAAGGCGCTGGTCGAGCGGCAGATTGCCGTCAATGGCGAACTGATCAGGCTCCGGACCGCGGGAGATGGCGCCGCTGTCGCGGCGCTCGTCAACCAGGAGGACCGTGCGGCGACGGCCGCAATTACTGGAAACCTCGAGAAAGCGGTTGCGGAAGAGCGCAGGCTGCTTTTTGCCAGACGCGCCGAATCCGAAACCAACGGGACGCTCCTGCTGGCGATCGATCTCGCCGGCGTCCTGCTGATTCTGGTCCTCGCCACTCTTCTGACGGTCTCAACCCGCCGCTCGCGGCGGGAACTGCAGGATTCGCTGAGCGCCACCAAGGCCACCAACGAAGCATTGGAGGCCGCGGTCGCCGAGCGCACCGAGCATCTGGTTGCCGCGCACGAGGAACTCAGGCTTTCGGCCGCGGTGTTGCGCAGCACCTTTCACAGCATGGCGGAGGCGGTGCTCGTCATCGACACCAGGGGCGAGGTTTTGCTGTCGAACCCGGCCGCCGAGAAGATGCTGCGCTACCGGCCGGGCATGACGGTCGAGCACTTACGGTCGCTCAGCGCGGTTTTCCATGCCGACGGCGTCACGCCGCTACCTGTCCATGACATGCCCGCCTCGCGCGCGCTGCGCGGCGAAGCGTTCGACGCCAGCGAAATCGTGTTGCGCCCGGTCAGCGGCAATTCGCCTGTCCATCTCGTAATCAGCGGCCGGCCGCTGCGCGATGCCTCGGGCGCCATCAGCGCCGCGGCGCTGGTCTACCACGACATCACGGAGTCGCGCGAAACCGAGCACAAGCTGCAGCAAGCGCAAAAGCTCGACGCCATCGGCAAGCTCACCGGCGGCGTCGCGCACGACTTCAACAACATGCTGACCGTGATCACCGGCACCACTGAAACGCTGGTGGCCAACCTTGCGCATGAGCCGGCGTTGCAGAAGACCGCCGAACTGATCGACCAGGCGGCGGAGCGCTGCAGCGAGTTGATCCAGCATCTGCTCGCCTTCGCCCGCCGCCAGCCGTTGCAGCCGCGCAATGTCGACATCAACGCGACCGTGCTCGATATCGCAAAACTGCTTCGCCCGACGCTCGGCGAGCAGATCGAGGTCAACTCCATTCTCGAACAGGAAGTGGCGATTGCCCATATCGACGCATCGCAGCTCGCCAACTCCCTGCTCAACATGGCGATCAACGCGCGCGATGCGATGCCGAACGGCGGCAAATTGCTTTTGGAGACGCGCAACGTCGTGCTCGACGAGGCCTATGCGCAGGCCAACCCGGACGCAAAGCCAGGTCCCTATGTAATGCTCGCGGTCAGCGACACCGGTGCCGGCATGCCGCAGCACGTGCTGGACAAGGTGTTCGAGCCGTTCTTCACCACCAAGGAGGTCGGCAAGGGCTCAGGCCTCGGCTTGAGCATGGTCTACGGCTTCGTCAAGCAGTCCGGCGGGCACATCCGGATCTACAGCGAGGTCGGCCACGGCACCACGATCAAGCTCTATCTGCCCCCTGCCCGCGGCCAGGTCGAGGCCGCGCCGCCGGCGGCAGCGGCACTGCCGCATGGCAACGAAACCATCATGGTGGTGGAAGACGACGCGCTGGTGCGCAACTTCGTCACCACGCAATTGCAGAGCCTCGGCTATCGCACGGTTGCCGCCGCCAACGGACCGGCGGCGATGAAGCTTATCGAAGGCGGCCAGGCGTTCGATTTGCTGTTCACCGATGTCATCATGCCCGGCGGCATGACCGGACGCGAACTCGCGGACAAGGTGCTGAAGCTCCGGCCCGGCATCAAGGTGCTATATACGTCCGGCTATACCGACAACGCGATCGTGCACCAGGGCCGCCTCGATCCCGGCGTGCTGCTGCTGACCAAGCCGTACCGGCAGTCGCAGTTGGCGAACATGGTCCGCCGTGCGCTGTCGGGATAAACGAGGCGCAAGCCTCTCCTCCTGCGGCGTCGTTTTCAATGCCGACTTGATGTATGAAAGGGTGAGACGTTGGACGAAGAGATTCGGGGGAAGAGCCAAGGCTAATGGCCGACGTGATCTACAAACGCTGCTATTTCGATTGGGGCGGACGATGCGCTTACTGCGACGTTGGACTGCCCCGGCAAAAGACGGGCGGCAAGGTCAAGGCCAGCATCGACCATTTCATCCCGCTCTCCAAGGGAGGCCAGAATGGCAGGAGCAACCGCGTGCTGTCCTGCTACCCCTGCAATCTCGCCAAGGGCGATACCGACCCGCGCGAGACGAATCAATGGCCGCACGTCGAACAGCGCCTCGCCGAGATCGCCGCTTCGCCGCTGATCAGCCACGGCAAGCTCAGACAACTTATTCCCGAATTGGTGAAACAAATCGGCGTAGAGGCATGACCCCGCACCAGAAGGGCCGTTGGTGTTCATCTATGACGGCAAGCCACCAACCTGTTGTTGACGCACCGCGTCTATTCGGCGCTCTCGTCGGGGACAGGTGGGAGATGACGCTGAAGGTCCATTCTGTCATGCAGGATTCGCACGATTTCGATCGTCATTCCTGGTGCCACCCGGTACATCAGGAAGTGACTTCCGCGCCGACCGTGCCGCGCGATGTGGAGCGTGCGAAGACCTGACATAATCTCGCCTCGCGCTTTGGAGCCCGCAACCTCCGGACCGTCGGCAAGTTCGCCAATCGCCTGAACGAGCGTGTCCCGATAGACACGCGATTGCCGCGCACCAAAATTCTCAGTGATCCACTTGACGATGTTCGCAAAATCGACTTCTGCAGCAGCGCCGAGGCGGACACGCCATTTCCGCTCGACCATTGGCGGAATCTATCCGGCGGTCTTGGAGATGACCTTCTCCGAGAGGTCATTCAAATAGTCTCGCAACTCTTCGATGTCTCCGAACTCTTTGAATTCGCCTCGATCCAGTGCACCAACACCGACCCGAGCCGCTGATCGCAGGGCCTTCAGCTTGCTCGCGTCTTCCGCCTCGCGTTGCTCCACGAGCCGCAACCCGTCGCGCAGCACTTCGCTGGCGTTTTGGTAGCGGCCGGACTCGACCAGGGACTCAATGAGGTCAGCTTGTCGCTCCGTCAGCACAACATTTCTGGTGGGCACTGCCATCCTCCCAACTTGCTCGAGCTCCCGCGCTGATGGCATAATATGCCATCACACGTAGTCACCTCAAGCCCCGATATGTACGCGTCCCCGCGGCAGCCAGCGCGGAACACCATCACCCATCTTCATCCGCCGTGACGCGCCATTCCCGAACTGCGATCGCGAGCCGCCTACTGCGCCCCCGATCCCCCCGCCACGATCTTCTCGTTCAGCTTCTGGTCCACGATCTCGACGGTGCGGTCGATCTCGGCGCTGGGCGCGCCGAGCTGGTGCGAGATCAGCTTCACGAGCAGGTCGACGCGCTCGATGAACGGCGCGCCGGCCGCGACCGCACGGGCCGCCGATGACGGCTTGAGCAGGCTCTCGGCCGCCTTGGCATACTTCCCGAACGGCACCTGGTCCTGCGGATCGGCGCCGAGGCGCCGGGCGATGCCATCGACATGATCGTAGATCGACTGCGACAGCTTGAGATCGCCGTGCACGGCGTCGCGGATCGACTGCGGATCGTTCGGCGTGATGCAGCGGTAATTTCCGGTCAAGAGCATCGACCATTTGGCGAGCGGCACGAACAGCGAGTCGAACACTTTCAGCTTCACCGGAACGTCGTGGCCATCCAGCGTCACCGCATCGATACCAGCTTCCAGCTCGCGAAGCAGCTTGTTGTGCTTCTCGTCGGCAAAGGCGGCAGCCTTGAAGTTGGTGGGCAGGCCGACATGCAGCACGTTTGCTGCCTCTTCCGGCGGCCGGAAGGCCTGCGGATCGGGCGAGCACAGCGTCACCAGTCCGGGCTGGAAGCGTTCCCACACCTGCGCGTTGGTGTAGGCCTCCTCGAGGTCCATGTCCGCCAGCGCCGGAATGCGCTTGAGATAGGGTAGCGGCGGCATGTTCATGATCGACAGACAAGGCAGCTTCGCCTCGGCGATCTTGATCATCAGAACGCGGATCGTGTGGTTGGTATATTGCGGCTCCTGCATCGCAAGACCGACCAGGTCATAGCGGGAGAGGTCAACCTCGGCAGGCGTCGTCGCATCCAGTCTGCCCGGCAGGTCGCGCGAAAAGATCGCGCGGTGCACCGCCTCGTCGCGCAGCTTGATGCGAACTTCGGTGCCGTCGCGGTTGATGAGCTCTGCCGTCTTCTTCCGGCACACCAGGGTCACGTTGTGACCCGCCATCAAAAGCTTCGTCGCCAGCAAGGAGCCATACGAGGCCCCGAGGATCAAAATGTT
Source organism: Bradyrhizobium murdochi (assembly GCF_000472965.1). Classification (GTDB taxonomy): domain Bacteria; phylum Pseudomonadota; class Alphaproteobacteria; order Rhizobiales; family Xanthobacteraceae; genus Bradyrhizobium; species Bradyrhizobium murdochi. Next base: position 1,031,195 of record NZ_AXAU01000001.1, read on the forward strand.
GCGCGCCATTCTCTCTCTTTCACAGATAAAACCAGGCCCCCATAGGTCTGGCACCCATTATACCAGAACTATCTCAGCAGGAGGCGTACTGCAAACTGGGAGATATTACAATCAGATAGCGGCTCTCAATTTTACCGTCCGGCTACGCCGTCGGTTTGCCAATGATGCTGTAGGTTAGATTGGAACGCCGATAGAAGAATCGACTTCGTGAAAAATGGAGCGCGCAATGAGGACGATCATCCTTGTTCTTTTGTCTCTCGCGATTTCATGTGAAGTGTCTCTTGCGCAGCAATTAAATCGGTTCTGTATCGGAGAACGACGTTGCCCGATCGGCAGCCACACGCTGTACCCATGTGGGTCGGATGCCGACACTATTGCTGAGGAGCTCTGCACGGTTCGGCTGGGAGGCGGCCAGACAAAAGTGCTCCCGCATCAGCTCCGGAAGGATGGCATGAAAGCCGGCAAACGGTGCGGATACGCTTGGTACAGCGTGAGTTGTATGAAGAATTAGCCAGGTCAGGCATACGCCCAAGCTGCTGATTTTCCTTCTCAGATCATGGCGCCGTAGTCGTCGCACCATCTTCTGCCGCCACAGCGCCCGGCAAACATGTAGCGAGCATTGATTTCGCAACGCCGTCATCTGGAAACCGCTCAAGGATTTCGCGGTAGCGACGCGCAGCGCCTTGAAGGTCTCCGGCTTCAAAACGCTTTGAAGCGAGCCAAGTCATTTCACTCAATACTTGATCATCGCGCCGGACTTCGAGTTCCGGATCGCGGCTGTTTGCAAATCCGAGCAACTCGTAAATCATGAAATCCTGTTTCCGCCCTTTAACCCGAACACGACGCAAGGGCCTTGCTACGACTGCGGATGCGACAGCGCCAAATACGCTATCGCTGATACAAATCCTGGTGCCGAATGCCTTGTTCGTTCCTTCAAGGCGCGCCGCAGCGTTCACGCCATCCCCAATTGCAGTATAACTGAATCGGTTCGTCGCGCCGACGTTACCAACCAATACCTCGGCGCTGTTAAGCCCGATTCGGATTTCAAAGGTTGGCCTGCCTTCCGCGCGCCATGCCTCGTTGATCCGCTCCATTCGCCGCGCAGCCCGCACGGCTCCTGCGCAAGCGCGCAGCGCGTGATCCGACAGGGCGATCGGTGCGCCCCAGAACGCCATGATGCCATCGCCAATGAACTTGTCGACCGTCCCCTGTTCGTCTGAAATCGCGCCTGAGACCTGCTCAAAATACACCGACATCTGGTCGAGCAGCGTATCCGGCGGCAACTGCTCTGCGTGCGTCGAAAAATTCTCCAGGTCGGCAAATAAAATCGTCAAGGACCGCCGTTCCACGCCAAGGGCCAGCGGAATGCCGGACTTGATCAGGCCACGAACCACATCGACCGGTGCGAACGAGCAGAAGGATTGGAGCGAGTTGCGGAGAAGCGAGGTCGCAGACTGAAGCTGGGCAATTTCGCGCACTCTGGACGGACGGATCGCCGGCTGATCGAAGGATAGAGTCTCGACAAATTTCAGGTCCCTCGAGATACTTTCGATCGGATGCGACAAGCCCGTGACAGAAAGTAGATCAGCAAAAGCTCTGCCACCGAAAGCGCGACAATTATAACAACGATCTCCTGGTTCGTGGCCTTGAGCTCGCCGATGAAGTCGTCCGTCGGGGTGAGGATGATCGCCTGCCACGGACGTCCGAAGCTTTCCGGAAACCGGGCAAACGATGCGCTCAACTCCTGTCCGTCCCGGGGGGATCGAAACACGAACTCGTTCTCATTTGATTGCGTTCGCAATCGATACGCCTCGCGTGCGTCTTCATCGTTAATATTGGCCAGCCGCGCCACTTCGAGGCGGCCGTCCACCATCCGAACGCTCTTTTGCTGCTCTGAGGCCGCTATGATCTCGCCGTCCGTCAGGTCCGCAATGATTGTCCTGCTGTGCGGACTGACCCGGTGCGTAGCCAGAAATCTCGACAAGATACCGAGTGTGATGGTGGCGCCAGCACAGCCTATGAAAGCGCCGCTGTGGTAGACTGGCACTCTGAGATTGATGATCGGATAGCCGGTATCGACATTAACCTGCGGCTTTGTGACAGCCAGAGTTCCCGCGTGCTTCGCTTCCGGATAGCCGGACGTCGTTCGGTAGTCGGTCGTTGTCACAACGTCGTACTCGCCGACGACATGTCCCCAGGTATCGAAGAATGTCCGATGTCGGCGACGGTTCTCGCTCAGCGAGAAATCATCGATGAAGTTTACATGCCAGTTCGCGTTCGGCGGTATCTTGGAATCGGAGCGCCTGCGGTCATCATCAATCCTTGTCACTGCTCGATGATACCCGTCTTCGAAGCTTACAACGGCAGCGTCGATCTCTTCGGCCGTGGTCAATGCTCGAAATAGGATTTCGTGACTCCGCTCGGTTCGGAAGAAGCCGGGATCGGCCGCCGCCACTTCTGCGAGCAGGCCGACAGTCCCCGCCACGCCCCGTATCATGGCTTCCACATTTTCGATGCTGATCTGGCGCGTCTTAGCGACTTCTGCGTGCAAAGTAGCAATGATAGTTTGGGAGTTTCGGTGGTAATTGTAGACCAGGATAAAAATCAGGATAGGAATACTGAGGCAGACGAAGAAGCCCGCCATGATCGCACTGAGCTTTGGCTTTTTCATCACTCGTGCGAACTGAGCCCCAGCTCGCTGCGACAGCAAGCCGCCGATCGACTTTAGCCGTGCTCCAGACGACGCTCGCATCGTGATGCACCCCGCGAGTGATGACGAGCCTGATCACCACATGATAGCCGAAACGAGGTGTCTATCCAAGACGGTCGCTAAGCTGGTGAGTTTCTCCCAATGCTATGCCTAACCCTCGGGCTCCATTGTGAAGCAGAATAGCGCAACAACGACGTTATGAGCACGTCGCGACGCACCATCAGCGAAAGATCAGCATACCTCAGGACTTGCGACAACGGCGCTTCAGTCAAAGAACTCCGCCGCACCTGTCTCCAGATTGTACATTGCGCCGGCGATCTTGATTTCACCCTTCGCTTCCAGCTCGGCAAGTACGGGGCTGTCCTTCCGGATGCCCGCAACGGTCATTTCTACGTTCTTTCTAGCGACTGCATCGACGAAGGCGTAGTTCTTTGCCAGGCGCTCGCCGGTATAGGTCGTCTCCTCCACTGCCGGTTTGATCTTGGTCAGCAAGCCCGTCAAATTTCCCAATTCGGCATTATCAATGGCGCCCTTGATGGCGCCGCATGCGGTGTGGCCCATTACGAGTACGACCTTTGCCCCCGCCAATTTGCAGGCGAATTCCATGCTGCCCAGGATGTCCGCGTTTCTGACGTTACCCGCAACCCGGCAATTGAAAATGTCGCCAAGTCCAAGATCCATGATCACCTCGGCAGGCGCGCGCGAATCTATACACGTCAGCAAGACGGCCGCGGGGTATTGACCTTTTGCACTTGCTTTCTGTTCGCGAAGGTAATTGCGCTCCTTTCTTATCCCCATGCGAAAACGCTTATTACCGTTCTTCATTGCCTGGATGATTTGCTCCGGCGTCAGCTTGTCGCGCAGCTCCTTGGTAAGGGCGTCTGCACGTGCCCGATCTGCAAGAAAGACGCTGCCACCGCTAATGCCGACTGCAGCAGCTCCGGTAGCTAGCTTGAGAAAACCACGGCGACCCAGGCAATCGCAGCCAAGAGGATGTCCAAGCGTCTGGCGCATGTGCGATCTCCCTTCCTACAATTGCATCTCCAACGCGGCCACAATCGCTAGGTTTGGCCGGTGAAGGCCAGCGGGATCACAAAAAAGCGTTTCAAACGAGCAACTCAGTGTCCGCTCAGCACAAGTGTCTTGATCGGAAGCAGCAGGGCCTGGATGCGCAACAGCATCGCGTGCACGATGCCGACGGTGTCAACGGCATGCAACGCAAGCCGCTTGAAAAAGCCAGTCTCGTTCGAGGCAATCCGTTCGTGGTTACTGGTATAGGCGTTGACGATGCAACTGCTTCCCGGTGTCACGCCGCTAAGGCCGCCTTTATAGATCGGCTCCAGATAGGTGAGAATGGTGCCTGGACGCATCACCTGCTGCGCGTCGAGCAACTGCTCGCCAGCGCGGACCTGGCCTGCTGCGATGTAATCCTGCACACCGGTCACCACCATCGGAATGACAGTCCAGGGCTTCGAGATGCATGTGGCCTCAGCGACCATTCCAACCTTCATGACCTGCGCCTCGATCTGTCCAAAGCCCGCAAAAAGCGCGCGTTGTCCTGCCCCCTCCGGAATGAGAACGCCAGCCGAGCGCATCATAGGATTGACGACATCGCCCACACGCAGCGTGAACTGCTCTACCCGGCCGGCGACACCGGCTCGAATGTATGATTTGTCCAGATCCACCTGCGCATCGGCCAACGCCGCCTCCGCGCTTGCCTTCTCCGCGGGCAGAAGCGCGCTCACGCGAGTCATTGCTGATTGTTTCGAAGCTGTCGCGGAATCAAGGCTCCCTTGCCGACCCGCAAGCAGCACCTCGAGCTTTTCGATGTCACGCTGCGGGACGATGCCGGGATTGCGCCTCTGAAGTTCGCGTTTGGTGTCCAGCTCATCCGAAGCTTGCTGATAGGCGCCCTTGGCCTCCTGAATCTGTCCTTCGGCCTTGAGGATGTCGGCCTGCGCCACGAGCAAAGCGGCCTCGACTTCGGCGATCTTGCGCCGGGCCGCTTCGATTGCTGCTTCCTGCTTTGACGTGTCCAGCTTGAAGATCACATCACCCTGTTGGACGGGAGCGCTGAAATCAGCGCGAACTTCTGCGACCCGCCCAATTCTCTCAGGAACGATCGGAATGGTCCTGTAGAACAGCGTCGCCGTGTTGGTCGACGGATGAAAATAGAAGATGACCGTAATCAGGCCGACCGTCAGCATGAGGCAGGTGACGATGCCCCACCTCAGCTCAAACCATACTGAATAGAAGGTGATCTCCCGGCCGAGACGCTTCCCTTGCCAGTAGCGACGATAGAGGTAATCCGGAAAGATCGTGACCAGGGAGCAGAGCAGCAGTTCAAGCATGGCTGCGCACTCCCCTGACGCCGGCTTTTGTCGCATCCGGTCCCTCGGGGCGAGCGGCGTGGGCCGGGCCTTCTTCGGCTACCTCAGCCGCTTCGTTTCCCGGCGGAACGCCGGCCATCTTCTCGACCGACCCCGCGATGCTGCGCAGCGGCGTGCTGAAATCAGGTAAATCGATCATAGCGAGCAACAGCCCGATTACCCAAAACAGGTGGATGTGGGTAAAGAGCGCCAACAAACCCAACACAGCCACGATCTCGAATTGCAGCTTCTGCGATTTGTGCGCCATCCGCTCCGGCAAAGAGTGCAAACGCAGATAAAGATTACCGACCAGCAGAACGACACCGAGCAGAACGATGCCGACCACCACCATGAGGATATCGGTGCTGTCAGGAGCGGTGATGAAGCCCGGCAGGTGATGCGGGGCGTTTGGATGAAGTAACTCGCTCACGGCATACTCCATTCCAAAATGCAGACTGTTGTACTGATCCGAAGCCAGACACTCAGCTTCGCCGAGCAGTTGTATCTTTGCACAAAACTGAAACTTGGCAAGCTCGGGCTGGGGGCTCAGATAAGCAACACGCCGCTAGCTTTGCGGAGCCATCAGGCCGGCGGGCGGCACCGGCAGCTTTTTCGCCAGCACCGTGCCGAGCGCAAAGCCGAACGCGCCGCGCAGCGCCATCACCATGCCCGGCAGCTTTTTTCATCTTACAATCTTATTGATACTCAACCGCGGGCTTGCACCGGGAGCTTGCAAAGTCTTGGGCCAAACGCTGTTTTGCAGAGCAAATGCCTGCAAGTGATTACAAATTTCCCATCCTCGTTGAGACGTTCTTAAGCCGACTTGCATGAACCTCTATCGGGAAAAGTATGCAATTGCGCGCAGGAGAGGTCATGAGCCTGGGAAAGATCTGCAGCCGCGTTGGCCGAATTTCACACCAATCGTCGCAGGATCAAGTTGGTCGGCGCCCGAACCGGATCCATCTATTTCGTCACTTCATTCGTGATGAATCGGGCAGCTATGTGATCCTCTCTGCGATGATGATGCCCGTTTTGGTTGGTGCCGCCAGTCTTGGCACCGAGGTCGGATGGTGGCTCTACAAGCACAAGAACATGCAGAGCGCGGCAGATTCTGGCGCGGTGAGCGCAGCGACCGCTGGCAGCAACCTGATGGCTGAAGCCAATGCGGTCACCGCTACCTATGGCTACGCAAATGCAGTGAACAACGTAACCATAACCGTCAACCAGCCACCGAAGACGGGCAACTTTACTTCGAACGCCCAGGCAGTCGAAGTCGTCGTCAGCCAGCCGCAGCCACGGCTCTTGTCCTCGCTATTCGGATCCGACCCCGTGCTCATCACGGCGCGCGCGGTGGCGCTGCCAAATGCCGGAACGGGCTGCGTGTTAGCCCTCAACTCGACCGCCAGCCCCGCTGTGAACGTGAGCGGCAGCAACAAGCTCAATTTGGTCAACTGCAATCTCTACAGCAACTCAAGCGCCAGTCCATCGCTGAACGTCAGCGGCAGCGCCACAGTTTCTGCCAATCAGGTCGGCGTTGTCGGCGACGTCTCGGGGGCGGGCAACATCACGGCAACCAATGGCATCCGCACTCACGTGAAGCCGACCGCTGATCCCTATGCGGACGTATCTCCTCCCTTCAAGCCGAGTTGCACCAGCGCCAAGATCACCGTGAACGCCAATAACAAGACCAACTCCCTCAGCCCGGGTTGTTATAGCGGCGATATCACCGTTAATGCAGGAGCGACGCTAAACCTGGAGCCTGGAATTTACTATCTGGACGGAGCGAACCTGAGCGTGGCGGGCAATGCCACGATCACAGGTACCGGCGTGACCCTGGTCTTTACCGGTTCGGGCAGCAGCTGGGGCACAGCTTCGATTGGCAGCAATGCGATCGTTAATCTGACGGCGCCAACCTCAGGAACGATGCAAGGCATTGTCCTGTATGGCGACCGTAAAATGACCGCGGGTACGGCGTTCAATCTGACGGGCGGCGGCACGCAGAATTTCGGTGGCGCCATTTACCTGCCAAGGGCGAACCTAAGCTTCAGCGGCGGAAGTGGCACGACCACCTCCTGCACAAAAATCATCGCAGATACTGTCACCTTCACCGGCACGTCAAATGTTCAGGTCAATTGCTCCGCGCTTGGCACCGCGACCATCGGCACGCTGACCGCGCAACTGGTTCAATGAGGTTGCCCACATGAGCGCTCGAAACTTGTCATGCGACGCCCAATTCCGACGATTTGGCTCACTTCATCGCCTTTTTCGGAACGTCCTGCGCGATACAGGCGGCGCCGCGGCGATCGAATTCGCAATCATGATCCCGCTATTCTCCCTGATGGTGATCTCCGTGACCGATATCGGTCTCGCGGTCTACCGCAAGATGCAAGTCGAGAATGCCGCGCAGGCTGGGACTCAGTACGCCATTGTGCGTGGCTTTAATAAGACCGCCATCTCCAACGCCGTGATCAGCGCCACGAATTCCTCCGCGGTCTCTGCATCACCTGAGCCGGTTCAGTTTTGCGGCTGCCCGACGGGCACGGGGATCAACACCGTGAGCTGCGGTACAGTCTGCCCGGGCGGCGCAGTGGCCGGAACATATGCCAAAGTTTCGGCGCGGGCGACGTACTATACGCTCATCGATTATCAGCTCGTCGCCAACACCTATAGTTTCAACGCAGAGTCCACAGCGAGGCTGCAGTGAAGCTCACAAGGCTATGGCGCGACAATCGCGGAGCTTCAGCGCTCGAATTCGGTTTGACCGCTCCGGTTTTCTTCCTGTTCATATTTGGAGTAATCGAGCTTGGGCTGCTATTGTGGACCCAGATCGGCCTGCAACATGGGGCCGAAATGGCAGCGCGCTGTGCAACCGTCGATTCCACGCTTTGCAGCAATCCAGACGCTATTACCAGCTACGCTGCCCAGCAGACGTTCGGCCTCGTTCTCCCTTCACAGACGTTCACCTACTCCACGCCGGATTGTGGCAATCAGGTAAGTGCAAGCTATTCGTTTCAGTTTCCGGCAATTCTCAATCTCTCTCCCTTAACGCTGACCGCGCAAGCTTGCTTTCCAAGTTAGGAGCTTGCGCGGCCCGGGTCGAGCGCGGATAGGTCCACTATGATGCAGCCTAGCTGACGCAAGGAGTAATTGCTTCTAAGACCTTGTCGCCAGCACCACGCCCGCCAGCGTGAACAACAGAGCTGCGATCTGGATCAGCCCGAGCGGCTCGCCGAGTGCGATGGCCGAGGCGACGACGCCGATCACGGGCACCGCCATGGTGCCGATCGCGGCGACTGATGCCGGCAGGCGGGCGAGCGCGGCGAACCAGCTCACATAGGCGATGCAGAACTGGATCACGGTGGAATAGATCAGGAGCCACCAGCCGAGCTGTGTCACATCATCGATATGCGTGGTCTCGACGGCGAGGCCGATGATGACGATCGGAAAACATCCCAGCCCGATCTGCCAGGCCGCGGCCGGGATCGGCGGCAGCGGCACCGGCAACTTCTTCGCCAGCACCGTGCCGAGCGCAAAGCCGAACGCGCCGCCAAGCGCCATCACCATGCCCGGCAGCTTTGCAGCGGTCGCGCTGAAGCCGTTGCCGCCCATGATGGCGGCAAGCCCAGCGAACGCCATCACCAGCGCCACCGTGCGCAGAATAGTCGGCCGCTCGCCGAGCACCGGCCAGGCCAAGAGCGAGGCCCACACCGGCATGGTGTAGGCGATCAGCGCCGCTTCGCTGGCCGGCAGCCACAACAACGCTAGCCCCATCAGCACCATCCATCCCGTGACGTTGAGCAGCGCCGAGAGCATCAGCCGCGGCCACAAATGCCGCTCGACCTTGAGGCTTTGCGAGCGCGCCAGCGCCAGCACGGCCAGGAGCGCCGCGCCGATCACCCCGGTCGAGCCCCGCAGCGTCAGCGGCGGCAACTCGCTCAACAGATACTTCGTGACAGGCCAGTTAAAGCCCCAGCCCACCGAGGTGATGGCGAGGAACATCAGGCCTGCGGGCGCGATCCGCATCGGCGCGCTGGTCGGTTTTGATTCTGTCATGGAGCCCGGCAGGGACGGAAAAAACGGTGGAATCGGCCGCACCTTGCCGCTTATCGGCGGGCGCGACCACGGGCTCGCGGGCATGCCAGCCCTCCCCGTTCCGTAGCGTTACGTGAGTCTTTCGAACGCAATCCCGAAGGGAGAAAAAATACCTGCCCTGTGAACAGCGGGACGAAGCCCGTTTCCACATGCGAGGAACAAATTTTTGGGTTGGGAATCCCTGAGGACTCACCGATACTTGGCACCATCACAGGCGCGGGAACACCCCTGTTATCCCTCACTTTCCACCATATTTAGTATTTGATTCAGGAACTCGTACTACTCCTTGACGGGCGCAACGGGTTTGGCCTAGCCTTATTGCTGGACGGCGCGAGTTAAGTTCTGGGTCCCGCCGATCGCTCCCAAATGGGTTCCGAACGAACACTCCGTCAGCCGGTTAAGGCACGGATCGAGGGCTTGTCTGCCCAAAATTCGGGGGCGATCCGGGCCTTAAAAAACGAGCCGAATGGCTCAAGGCGACGAGTTGCGGCGTTGAGTTGGAGCATGGTCCGGAAAAGTGGGTACCGGTTTTCCGAACAGACCATGCTCAAACCGAAGGAAGGGGTTGGGCTCGCCGAGAAGGCGGGACGAGCCCTTGGGGTGGCGAAGACAGAAACAGGGCCGGGTCCACCGGTAGAGCTTGCGGATCTCAAGGGCCAAGGTTGTCTTCAACCTTGGTCCCGAAGGTTCGCTCACTGAAACATCCGGCAACCGCAGGAAATGCGGACCGGGCAAGAAGACGGGGCACGACAACTATGCGAATCGAACGGCGCAACACCACTTCCGGCCAGTCACCCTATGCAGGGATTGATTTCAGGCTGACGACATCGGAGATCCGCAACCCCGACGGTTCGGTCGTGTTTCGGCTTGAGAATGTCGAAGTGCCCCAGTTCTGGTCGCAGGTCGCCTCCGACGTGCTGGCGCAGAAATACTTCCGTAAAGCCGGCGTTGCCGCGCGCCTGAAGAAGGTCGAGGAAGAGACCGTCCCATCGTGGCTGTGGCGCTCGGTGCCCGACACCGAGGCCCTCGCCCTGCTCCCTGAAAGCGAGCGCTATGTCGGCGAGACCAGCGCAAAACAGGTGTTCGATCGCCTCGCCGGCTGCTGGACCTATTGGGGCTGGAAGGGCGGCTACTTCTCCAGCGATGAAGACGCGCAGGCGTTTTACGACGAGCTGCGCTACCAGCTCGCCAAGCAGATGGTCGCGCCGAACTCGCCGCAATGGTTCAACACCGGGCTGCACTGGGCCTATGGCATCGATGGCCCCGGCCAGGGCCACTATTACGTCGACTGGAAGACCGGCAAGCTGACGAAATCGAAGTCGGCCTACGAGCATCCGCAGCCGCACGCCTGCTTCATCCAGGGCATCGAGGACGACCTCGTCAACGAGGGCGGCATCATGGACCTCTGGGTGCGCGAGGCGCGCCTGTTCAAATACGGCTCCGGCACCGGCTCGAACTTCTCCCGCCTGCGCGGCGAAGGCGAGCGCCTGTCCGGCGGCGGCCGCTCGTCCGGCTTGATGTCTTTCCTCAAGATCGGCGACCGCGCAGCGGGAGCCATCAAGAGCGGCGGCACCACGCGCCGCGCGGCCAAGATGGTCGTGGTCGACGTCGATCACCCCGACATCGAGACCTATATCGACTGGAAAGTGAAGGAGGAGCAGAAGGTTGCAGCCCTCGTCACCGGCTCCAAGATCAACCAGAAGCACCTCAAGGCCGTGCTGAAGGCCTGCGTGAACTGCGAAGGCAGTGGCGACGACTGCTTCGACCCCGAGAAGAACCCTGCCCTTCGCCGCGAAATCAAGCTGGCGCGCCGCGCGCTGGTGCCCGACAATTACATCAAGCGGGTGATTCAGTTCGCCAAGCAGGGCTACAAGGACATCGATTTCCCGATCTACGACACCGACTGGGATTCGGAAGCCTACCTGACCGTCTCCGGCCAGAACTCCAACAACTCGGTCTCGCTGAAGGACGATTTCCTCCGCGCCGTCGAAACCGATGGCGAGTGGAATCTGATCGGCCGCACCAACAAGAAGATTACCAAGACTCTCAAGGCCCGCGAGCTCTGGGAGAAGATCGGCCACGCTGCCTGGGCCTCGGCCGATCCCGGCCTGCACTTCAACACCACCATGAACGACTGGCACACCTGCAAGGCGTCTGGCGACATCCGCGCGTCGAACCCGTGCTCGGAATACATGTTCCTGGACGACACGGCGTGTAACCTCGCCTCCGCCAATCTGCTGACGTTCTATTCGACCACCACCAAGCGGTTCGACGTCGAGGCCTACGAGCACCTGTGCCGGCTCTGGACCATCGTGCTCGAAATCTCCGTGATGATGGCGCAATTCCCTTCGAAGGCGATCGCCGAACTCTCCTACGAGTTCCGCACGCTGGGCCTGGGCTTTGCCAACATCGGCGGCCTCCTGATGACCATGGGCCTGCCCTATGACTCGAAGGAAGGCCGTTCGCTGTGCGGCGCGCTGACCGCTGTGATGACCGGCATCGCCTACAAGACCTCGGCCGAGATGGCGGCCGAGCTCGGCACCTTCCCCGGCTACAAGAAGAACGCCCAGCACATGCTGCGCGTGATCCGCAACCACCGCCGCGCCGCGCACGGCCACGCCTCGGGCTATGAGGCGCTCTCGGTCAACCCGGTGCCGCTCGACCACGCCTCCTGCCCGCAAGGCGACGTGATCGCGCATGCGACGAAAGCCTGGGACGACGCCCTGGCGCTCGGCGAAGCCAACGGCTTCCGCAATGCGCAGACGACGGTTGTGGCGCCGACCGGCACCATCGGCCTCGTGATGGATTGCGACACCACCGGCATCGAGCCTGACTTTGCGCTGGTGAAGTTCAAGAAGCTCGCCGGCGGCGGCTACTGGAAGATCATCAACCAGGCCGTGCCCGAAGCGCTGCGGGCGCTCGGCTACAGCGAAGCGCATATCGCGGAGATCGAGGCCTACGCCGTCGGCCACGGCTCGCTCTCCAACGCGCCCGGCATCAACGCCACCACGCTGAAGGCAAAAGGCTTCACCGACGAAGCGCTGGCCAAGGTGGAAAAGGCGTTGCCGACCGCCTTCGACATCAAGTTCGCCTTCAACAAGTGGACCTTTGGCGAAGACTTCCTGCGCGACACGCTGAACCTTGCGCCGGAAGCGATCGCCGCCCCCGGCTTCGACCTGCTCGCCGCGCTCGGCTTCACCAAGCGCGAGATCGAGGCTGCGAATGTGCACATCTGCGGCGCGATGACGGTGGAGGGAGCTCCCCACCTCAAGGCAGAACATTACGCGGTGTTCGACTGCGCCAACCCCTGCGGCAAGATCGGCAAGCGCTACCTCTCGGTCGAGAGCCACATCCGCATGATGGCGGCGTCGCAGCCGTTCATCTCGGGTGCGATCTCCAAGACGATCAACATGCCGAACGACGCCACGGTGGAGGACTGCAAGGCGGCGTATCTCTTGTCCTGGAAGCTCGCGCTGAAGGCTAACGCGCTCTACCGCGACGGCTCAAAACTCTCCCAGCCCTTGAACTCGCAGCTCATCGCCGACGATGACGACGAGGACGATGCGGTGGAGGCGCTCTACGAGAAGCCGATGGCGGCGCGCACCGCGCAGGTCTCGGAAAAGATCGTCGAGAAGCTGGTCGAGCGCATCGTCGTGATGCGCGAGCGCGAGAAGATGCCGGATCGCCGCAAGGGTTACACCCAGAAGGCGGTGGTCGGCGGCCACAAGGTGTACTTGCGCACCGGCGAATATGACGACGGCCGTCTCGGCGAGATCTTCATCGACATGCACAAGGAAGGCGCGGCGCTTCGCTCCTTCATCAACAACTTTGCGATCGCCGTCTCGCTCGGCCTGCAATACGGCGTGCCGCTGGAGGAATATGTCGACGCCTTCACCTTCACCCGCTTCGAGCCGGCCGGCCCGGTGCAGGGCAACGACTCCATCAAGTATGCGACCTCGATCCTCGACTATGTGTTCCGCGAGCTCGCGGTCAGCTACATGTCGCGCTTCGACCTCGCCCATGTCGATCCGACCGAGTCGAATTTCGACGCGCTCGGCAAGGGCGTCGAGGAAGGCAAGGAGCCGTCCGACCAGGGCCAGCAGGCCACCAAATATCTGTCGAAGGGCCTGACTCGCTCGCGCACGGACAACCTCGTCGTCATGCGCGGCGGCGATACGGACGCCCGCGGGTCCCACAACGTCACCGCAATCGGCGGCCACGGCCCCAGCGCCCGCGCCTCCGATGCGCACGAAGGCGCGGTGGCCTTAAGGCAGGAATCCCAGCACGACCTGTCGCCGACAGAAAAGCTGGGAGCCCTGCAATGGAGCAAGGCCGGCAGCGCTGCGGTAGCGGTCGCGCCGAGCAAGGCCGAACGCCGGGCAGAAGCCAAGGCCAAGGGCTACGAAGGCGAGATGTGCTCGGAGTGCGGCAACTTTACCTTGGTGCGGAATGGGACGTGTATGAAGTGCGATACGTGTGGCAGCACGACGGGGTGTAGCTGATAGTCGGCTGCCGCCGCCATTGAAGATGACCCTCGTCCCTGTGCCTTTTAATCATGGGGACGAGGGTTAGAGTCCCTCCAATTCGCGATCCACCAATCCAAGGAGCACCAAACACGATGCCACTTCTCTCGGATGAAGCCTGCACGGTCGTCGCATCGGACGGCACGATCCGAGCCACGCGAAAGGCCAAGTTTGCAGGTCGCGATCTCATTATTGTAGCCGCGACGGCAGATGCCGTTGTTGAGCCCGGCGATGAAATTCGGCGGAAGCTTCCCAATGGCACCGAGGAAACCTTCGAGGTAATCGATCCCACGTTCTACAACGTAGGCGTGGCCGGCATGGGTCCACATTTCCAAATCAAAGTAAGGCGCAAGGGCACCTTTCCGCTCAATTCCGGAGGCAACTACACCTTTCATGTGAGCGGATCGAACTCTCGCGTTAACGTTGGGTCGCAAGACAATTCGGTGAACGTTGTCGCTGACAGTGTTTTTGGCGATGTGGCCGCCGCTCTTCGGAATGGCGTTGGTGATCAAAACAAGCTGGACGAGATGCTGGCAGCGCTCGAAGACATGAAGCGCGAGCGCGGGCGAGGTGGATTCTTGCAGGCCTATCAAAAATTCATTGGTGTCTGCGCGGACCACATTGGCGTGGTTAGCCCCTTTCTTCCAGCCCTTACAAGTTTCATTGGCGGCGGAGGTTAGTCATTGGATCTCAAAACTTTCGTTGCACGGAGCCTCACACAGATCCTCGATGGAATCCGCGAGGCACAGAAACTCCCCGGAGGGGATAACGTGGCGGCTGAAGGGTATATTGGCTCTGAGGGCAATCTCATGTCAGGCGGAACGAGCGGTTTTTTCACGCGAGTTGATTTCGACGTGCTTGTTCTTGCGGAGACCAAGGACGGTGAGCCCAGCGTTCAGGTCGGTGACTCTCACATCGTATCTACGGCATCCAGTACCGATCAAAGAGCCAGTAGAGTAAAATTTTCAGTTCACGTCCGCCTCCCCCAAGGCGGAGCTGTCAGAGAGCCATTATCCCGTGGTGATCATCAATATCGCTATGATCCATACGAGGATGCATGAGACGCAAAAAGTGAGAAAGCCCGCCTAGTTACGCAATTGCGGCATTACGGTGCCAGCACTGTCACCGTAATCCGACGTCGACCACATCAAGGTGTTCGCTAATCAGGATGCCGCTGAAACGTGGTTTGCGGAGAACGACCCTGAGGGCGTGGCCTTCGAGTATGAGGTTCTGAAAGAGGCCGCCAACTGAGGCGGCCTTACCTTGTTAGCCTATCCAGCGCGCGCAATCGCGCGCTGGTGTAGCTTGTCCCGCTACTTCTTCTTCATGCCGGAGTCGCGTTGATTTTTCTCATATAGCTCGCGGTCCTTGGCACTAACCTGGCCCAACATGGGTGGAGCTGCGCCAACCGTGGTCGTGGTCGTGGCGGCGGCGGCAGGTGCCTTCGGCTTCGTCGTTTTCTTAGCTGCCAAAGCGCCAGAAGTGGAGACAGCGAAGATCGCAAGACCGACAAGAACTATTTTCTTCATGCTCAGCTCTCCCTTAACTTGGAAAAAGGACGCGCCGGCAGTCGAGCATAAAGCTCGCATCACGGCAAGCTGGAGTGCTGCGCTCTAAGCATGACATGTTCCCATCGCGAAAGGCCGCCAGCGTGAACCGGCGGGCCTTGATTTTTTCTCACTTGCGAAGGGTGAGCACGTTGTCGGACAAGGGCTCTGCCGGATGGCCATTACGGTGACAGTGCACTCAATTTTCGGAAAGTCGGTAGCAAGGCCGTACGGCCCGAACATCCGAATTACGGTGACAGTGCACTTAACTTTGCCAATGATGCACCGGTAATGGACGGCGCAATACGCTTCGCTATTGCGCCCTACAGACCTAATCAGCCGCAATTCCAGATCGGCGATTACGGTGACAGCAAGCGTAGGGCGGATTAGCCGAAGGCGTAATCCGCCGTTCTCCGCGACTGAGCCGGCGGGTTACGCTTCGCTAACCCGCCCTACTTGCTTGAAAATTTGCGTCGATTTATTTCGACGAACCAGCGGGGGAGCAGGCTCTCCCCTCCGCTGACGACGGAGTCGTCGTTAGGGTCCGGGTGACGATACTCGCAGGGAAACTATGCGGCGCGGGTTTTGCTTTTCCCCGATCGGGCAGTCTTTGCCTTAGCGGATTTCGTCGCAACAAATCCCGTGTCGAGGGGTGCTGCGGCGGGAGCGTTGCTGCCCGAGCTTTCAAGCGATGTCATGAGAATTTCGCGTTGAGCATTGAGCCAATAGATGTCTGCCTGGCCCTCGGGCTGACCGTCGGCCATCCACAGGTGGTAGGCACGTTCGCGGATGGCCTCTTCCAGATTTGGCATGGGGTTTTCCTTTCATGATGCGCCCAGCCCCGGCAGGCAAAGTCTTGCTCTCGTAAGGTTAACGAAATCTTACCAATTGCTAGCGCTCGGGTCGTTGTAAGGCCCGCCGGAATGGCAGGCCGCAATGGAGGCGCTGATCGACACCAGCAAAGACGTTAACGACCCCGAGCACGTCTTCGCAAGTGCGGACGCCGCGCAAAACTGGTTCGACGAAAACGACCCTGAAGGCGTGGGAATTGCGGCGACAGTGCATTTAATTCACCGGGGAATTGCGGTGACAGCGCATTCAATTCACCGATGACGAAGTGCTAGTTTACTGCACTGTCATCGTAATACATCTGCGCTTTCCCTAGGGTTCGTCAGTCCCATCACCCACGCACAGACAACGGCGGGTAACCCCCACACAAGTGCCACATAGAACCAGTCCTGCCGGAAGGTCTTCGCATGCTCGGCCGCCGAGGGGCCCTCGTGCATGAGGCCGTAGTACAGGACGAAAGCGATTCCGAAGCCCGCCAGGCCACAGGCGAGTGAACGCCACCATCTGTCTGACAGGCGGCGGTCCACCCACGCGGTAAAGAGCATGGGAAGAATCGAGAACGCGTAGCAGACCATGAGAGACGGCAGCCAATACCGCCCATCCTCGAAAATCGGCCCGTCAGTCCGGGCGGCGAGAAACGCGATGCAGTAGAGCCAGGCAAGAAACGGCCCGAGGGCGGCAAAGAGCCGAAGCCTTGTCGTTTCGGTCACGATGGCAGCGATTTCCATTTCGGACTTGCCGGGATGCTTTCTCCAACTCGATAAACCTTTGTCGCTGCGAGGCCTCCTCTCGTTCAGGCTCAAGGGTTTTCCGCCTCACCGCTGCCTTTGCGCCAGATAGAAGCCGAGCAGCACCGTGACCAGTCCGGCCGCCTGCAGCGCGGTCGGGGGCTCGCCGAGCAGGAGCCAGCCGGCGAGGATCGTCAGCGCCGGCACGGTCGCGGGGAACACCGCGGCGCGGGCGACGCCGATGGTCTGAACCGAGAATGCGAACAGATACAACGCAGCGGGGCCGGCCAGGATGCCCTGTGCCAGCGCCTGCAGCGCGTTTTCGCCAAGGCCCAGCGCCGCCACGCAGGCAAACCCACTAATAACAGCATAGAGCGGCAGCAGCGTCAGCGACAGCACGCTGATGACGGTGGCGGCCGAGAACGCGGAGACACGCCAATGGCGCAGCAGCGTGCCGAACACGGCGAACATCAATCCGGTCATCACGAACAGCAGATCGCCCAGCACGCCATCGGCGCCGATATGGCCGATCGACTCGGCGCCGATCACCGCAAGGCCGCCGATGATGACGACCGCCCCCAGCACGCGCGAGGGCGGAACCCGCTCGCGCAAGAACATCGCGGCCAGCAGCAGGCCGCCGAGCGTCGCGCTGGAAGGCTGGATGACGCTGCCATGTCCGAGCGGCACGAACAGGAAGCCGGTATAGCTGATGAGCGACATCACAGGCCCGCCCAGCACCATCAGCACCAGCCCGCGGCCCCATCCTATGCCGCTGAGATTGGCGATGCCGGCGCGAAGCACGAACGGCAGGAACACGAGCCCCGACCACACGAAGCGGTGCATCAGCAAGTCCGGCGGCGTGAAGCCGACCTTCAGCCCGTGCCGGGTCGCGACAAAGCCGAGCGCCCAGAACAGCGCCGCGCCAGCGCCGCACGCCACCCCAAGCAGGGCCGATTTCGTGTCAGGTTTCTGGGCTGGAGCATCGCCGCCGCTGGTCGGCTGGTTCATTGGGGACGCTTACGTCACCCTGCATCCCTGTTCAACCCACGCTCCTGCAGGGCTGACGGGCGCGCCGCCGCAAGCACAGGGGTGAGAACACGTCGCAGGTTTCGCAAGCAAGCGCAGGACGAGAAGGCGTCATCCGCCCTACGCTCGCTACTTTGCATGGGGTTGTTTTCGCGATTTTGTATCTGGACCCTGCGGTGTACTGCAGAAGAGTATCTGCACCGGGTCCGGGAGGCGATATCGTCAGCAAGCAGTAAGTAGCCCGGATGAGCGAAGCGACATCCGGGACAACTCTAGCACCGCCCGGATATCGCTTCGCTCATCCGGGCTACGGCGCCACTCACTATTCACTTACTTCGCCAGCCCGAGCGACTTCAGCGCCTTGCCGTTGTCCTCGTTGTCCGCCTTCATGAACTCTCCGAACTTCGCCGAGTCCAGATAGATCATGTCGAAGCCGCGCCTGTTCATGAACTCCTTGAACTCTTCGCTGTCCCAGATCTTCTTGATTGCGGTCTCGTACTGCGCGGCAATCTCCTTCGGCAGGCCCTTCGGCGCCGCAAAGCCGCGCCACACACCCTTGTGCCACTTGTGACCCGTCGCCTCCTCGGTGGTCGGCACATCAGGGAAGTTCGGCGCGCGGTTGGGTGAGAAGAACACGAGGCTGCGGATACGCCCCGCCTTGATCAGCGCCTCGGCTTCCGGCATCGAGCACGCGACGAAGTCGACGCCGCCGGCCGCCAGATCGGTCAGCGCGGTCGCGGCGCCGGTGGACGGCACCCAACGGATCGAGCTGGGCGAAACGCCGTCGGCCTGCATCAGGCCGGCGAGCGCGACATGCCAGCTTCCGCCCTGCCCCGTACCCGAGGCCACCACCTTGTTCGGGTTCGCCTTGATATGCGCGAACAGCTCTTTGACGGTCTTGTAGGGCGAGTCCGCCTTGACGTGGATCGCGGCGGGGTCCTGATTGACCAGCGCGATCGGCGTATACTTCTCCCAGGTGAGATCGGTGAGCCCCACCCAGTGCATCAGGTTGATCTCGAGCGTGATGAGACCGAACGTGTAACCGTCAGGCGCGGCGGTGGCGATCGCCTGGTGGCCGACCACGCCCGACCCGCCCGTGCGGTTCACGACGTTCACCGGCTGCTTGAGATCGCGTTCCAGCATGCTCGCGATCTGGCGCGCGACCGCGTCGGTGCCGCCGCCGGCGGCCCACGGCACGATCAGCGTGATCGGCCGCTCCGGGAAGGCCGCTTGCGCGTTTCCGGCGCCGAGCAGGCTTGCGGCCGCAAGCACCGCAAGCGCGAGATTTCTGACCAAATTGCTGACCTGGCGAAACATCCGCAAACCCTCCCGTTTTTTTTGCGCCGGGTGAGACACCGCGACGGGCGCTTATGCGCTGTTCGCCATTCGGGCGGCGGAGCGCTGACATGTCAAGGAGAAGCAAGCGTAGGGCGGATTAGCCGAAGGCGAGCCGCGGACATCCCTCATTGCGACCTTCAGCGAATCCGCCGATCCTCCGATCGACATGGGGTGATTCGTGCTCGCTGAAACTACCGATCAATACCTGGAAAGCCTCAATCCCGAGCAGCGCAGGGCCGTCGAGCATGGTATCGCCCCGGACGGAACCATAGGCTCGCCGCTTCTTGTCATTGCCGGCGCTGGATCGGGAAAGACCAACACGCTTGCGCACCGGGTTGCCCACCTGATCATCAAGGGCGCGGATCCGCGCCGCATGCTGCTGATGACGTTTTCGCGCCGTGCCGCCGCCGAGATGACGCAGCGTGTCGAACGCATCGCGCGCCGCGTGCTCGGCGACAAGGCCGGTATCATGACGGAGGCGCTGACCTGGGCCGGGACCTTCCATGGCATCGGGGCGCGGCTGCTGCGCGAATACGCTGAAGCTATCGGCTTCGATCCGGCCTTCACGATCCACGATCGCGAGGATTCGGCAGACCTGCTCAATCTGGTGCGCCACGAGCTCGGATTTTCAAAGACCGAGAGTCGTTTTCCCACCAAGGGCACATGCCTTGCGATCTATTCCCGTTGCGTGAACGCGCAGATGCCTATCGATGCGGTGCTCGGGCAGCATTATCCGTGGTGTTCGGGCTGGGCGGACGAACTCAAGCAATTGTTCGCTGGCTACGTCGAGGCCAAGCAGAAGCAGAACGTGCTCGACTATGACGACCTCCTGCTGTGGTGGTCGCAGATGGTATCCGAGCCGGGAATCGCGCAGGAGATCGGCGGCCGGTTCGATCATGTCATGGTCGACGAATATCAGGACACCAATCGGCTTCAGGCAACGATACTCCTGGCGCTCAAGCCGGATGGACGAGGCCTTACCGTGGTGGGGGACGACGCCCAATCGATCTATTCGTTTCGCGCGGCCACCGTCAGAAACATTCTGGATTTTCCCGATCACTTCAGCCCAAAAGCAGAGATGGTCACGCTCGACCGCAACTATCGCTCCACGCAGCCGGTTCTGGCGGCCGCCAATGGCGTGATTGGACTCGCCAGAGAACGGTTCACCAAAAACCTCTGGACCGAGCGTAATTCGGCGCAACTGCCGCGTCTGGTCACGGTTCGCGATGAGGCCGACCAGGCGCGCTACATCGTCGAGCAGGTGCTGTCGAACCGCGAGGAAGGATCGCGTCTCAAGGAGCAGGCTGTTCTGTTCCGGACGTCCTCACACAGCGGCCCGCTGGAGGTCGAGCTCACGCGGCGCAATATTCCCTTCGTCAAGTTCGGCGGCCTGAAGTTTTTGGACGCCGCCCACGTCAAGGATGTGCTTGCGCTGCTCAAGTTCGTCGAGAACCCGCGGGACCGCGTCGCCGGATTCCGCGTGCTTCATTTGCTGCCCGGCATCGGCCCCGCGTCGGCCCAGCGCATTCTCGATCAAACCACCGTAATGGCCGATCCGATCTCCGCGCTCGCAGCGCTTCCGACGCCTCCCCGCGCCGGCCAGGATTGGAGCGCCTTTGTCGAAACGCTGACTAACCTCCGTTATTCGGAATGGCCTGTTGACATCGAACGTATCAGGCTCTGGTACACCCCGTATCTGGAGCGAATCCACGAGGATGCTGAGGTCCGGCTCGCCGACCTCTTACAGCTCGAGCAGATCGCCTCGGGTTATCCGTCGCGCGAGCGCTTCCTGACCGAGCTCACGCTCGATCCGCCTGATGCGACCAGCGATCGCGCCGGGCCACCACTGCGAGACGAAGACTATCTGATCCTGTCCACGATCCACTCTGCAAAAGGACAAGAATGGAAGTCCGTATACGCCCTGAACGTTGTCGACGGCTGCATGCCGTCTGATCTCGGCGCCGGCACGACGGCTGAACTCGAAGAGGAGCGCCGCCTTCTCTATGTCGCGATGACGCGCGCCAAGGACGATCTGCATCTGATCGTGCCGCAGCGCTTCTTCGTGCATGGTCAGCATGCCCGCGGCGACCGTCATGTCTATGCATCCCGGACACGTTTCATACCGGATCATCTGGTCAAGCTGTTCGAACGGCAGATATGGCCGGCGGCGACACCGGCGGCACGCCCGACGTCAGGTCAAAACGTGCAGATCGACATTCGCGAACGCATGCGCGGCATGTGGCGCTAGTAGCGTAGCAAACGTAGCCCGGATGAGCGCAGCGATATCCGGGATCACTCCATCCCAGGCACATCTCGCCCCGCATATCGCTTTGCTCATGCAGGCTGCTTGCTACTCGTTACTCGCCGGTGCGAACGCGACTACCATCCGCGATTCATGTGGCGCACCTCGCCGGTTCGCGAGTCGACATAGACTTCCATCCAGCGGCCCGCGCGGTCGCGGCCTTTGATCTCCCACTGATCGCCTTGGAACTGGGTATAGGACACCGTCATGACGCCGAGACCGGTCGCGACGTCGAGCGCGGTTTCCATCGAGATCTGGTCACCGGAATCGAAGGCGACGGCAGGTGTCGCTGCACCAAGCGCTAAGGCAGTGACAATCGGAAGAATGACATTTCGCATGGACACTCCTGTCGAACGCGTTGAGCTGTTACGCCAGTTAGAACGAGCGGCAGGGTCGTGTGTTCCGACACCAGAAATCGCGGAACAGCATGAAATTTCGGCAGTTGAGGCGATTTCGCGGCGGTTCCCGCTCGCTAACTAATTTTACTGCGTCATAACTTCTCAACCCCTCATCCTGAGGAGCCCGCAGAGCGGGCGTCTCGAAGGATGTAGGCCACAGACGGGGCCTCATGGTTCGAGACGCGCTTCGCGCTCCTCACCATGAGGGTTTATGACGCAGTAGGACGAACTCGCCATACACGCTTGGAGCAGCGTAGTACCCAAGCGTGGTCCGGATGATCGTCGAGCAAAAGAAAAGCCCGGCTCAAGGCCGGGCTTTTCGTGTATCAGCGCCTGTCCTGACCGGGGCCTCCACCACCGCCCGGTCCACCGCCACCACCGCGCGGTGCGATCTGCGGCGCGGCGCCGCCCCGCGGCGTCGCGGGCGCTGCTGCGCGCGGAGCGGCCGGAGCCGGCGTCTGCTGCGCGCGTACGTTCGGCGGGCCGCCGCCACCGCGCGCCGCATCGGGCTGCGTCATGCGGGGCGTGGCACGCTCCATCCGCGGCGCAGCCGCACGCGGTTCGTCATGGCCGCGCGCCATGATCGGCGGCGTCTGCGGGCGGCCGCGGGTCGCCGGCTGCTCGCGCACCGTCGCTCTTGCGTCCTCACGCGTCATCCGCCGCGCGCTCTCACGCGCCGTCCGCGCGTCTTCGCGCGTCATGCGGTCCCGCACCACCGCGCGTTCGCGCCCTTCGCGTGCGTCACGCGTCGTGATGTCCCTCTCCCGCGTCACGCGTTCCGCCACGCCGGCGCGGCTCCGCTCTGTCACACCGGCGCGCGTCCGTTCCTCGACGCGGGCACGCGACCTCTCCTCGACACCGACACGCGTCCTTGCCCCGGGGAGCGCAGCATCGCGCGCGACCGCCGCGCGGCCGATCCGGGCCGCCGAGCGGTCGATCGTCAACCGCGTCGCGACATGCTCATGCGATCGCCAGTAGCCGCTCCAGTGGGCGCGGCGGTGATACCAGGGACGTCCCGCATAGTGGCTTGACCAGTACGTGGTCAGCACGAACGGCACGATAGGAACGTCGATCTCGTCGACATAGTCGGGCAGATAGACGTAGCGGTTGCGGTAGAGATATTGCAGATATCGCGACGACACCCAGCCACGATCCTCCGACCAGCTCACATCGCACCAGGCCTTGCCTCTGAAGCACCCGTGGATGTTGACGCGGGTGCCGCCGGGAATGCGGTCGACCGTCGGAAAGCCTTCACCGGGCCCGGCCTTCAGGCTGACCGTGGTGGTAACGACGCCCGGCGCCGCCAATGCGGCGGCCGGCATCAGCAGCACGGCTGCTGCAATGAACAATGCTCTAAATTTCATGGCGAATTCCTCCTCTCGAGCAGAAACGCCGCAGCGAAACAGGTGTTCCCTGAGGAGGGAGGAGTAGCCGAAGAAAGCAGGCGTCTCGCAGGCGCGAGACGCGGCGCTTTCATTTTGTCGCTCTCGTTTGTCATGGGCTCTGCAACTCTCAAGGCGATCTCGGCAGGCGAGGCTCGGAGACCACGAGCATCCCTCCCCCTTACCCACCTTCCGGCTTGATTCCCGCCGCCTTCATGATCGGCAACAACCGCGCTTCCTCGCTATCACGATAAGCCGTGATCTCCTGCGGCGTGGTCGGCCACGTTGTGGCGCCTAAGTCGGCGTAGCGCTGTTTGAGCCAGGGGTCGTTCAGCGCCTTTGCGGTGAGCGCGTTGATCTGCGCGACGAGGTCGGGCGGCATGTTGGCGGGGCCGATGAGCGCGGTCCATGAGGTCATCTCGTAGCCGGGCAACAGTTCGGCGAACGCGGGCACGTCGGGAAGCTCCGCGATCCGCTTCTTCGCGGTGACCGCCACGGGGCGGATCGCGCCGGAGCGCACGCTCGGCAGCGAGCCCGGCAGGTTGTCGAACAGCAGATCGACATTGCCGCCGAGCAGATCGTTCAGCGCTGGAGCTGCGCCGCGATAGGGCACGTGGCGGAGCTGGACGCCGGCCATGCTGTTCAGCATCTCGCCGGAGAGATGCAGCGTGGTGCCGAAGCCCGCGGAAGCGTAGGTGTATTTGCCCGGCTCCTTCTTGAATGCCGCGAGCAATTCCTTCAGGTCCGCGGAGAACAGGTCCTTCTTCGCGCACAAAATGTTCGGCAATTGCCACATGCCGGTGATGAAGGTGAAATCCTCGCGCGGGCGATACGGCAGTTTTGCGTAGCTGCCGATCGCAAGCACGTTGGAGGCGATGCCGCCCAGCCCGACCGTGTAGCCGTCCGACGGCGCCTTTGCGATCGCGTCCGTGCCCAGCACCCCACCGGCGCCGGCCTTGTTCTCAACCACGAAGGACTGGCCGGAAAGATCGCTCATCTTCTGGCAGAGCAGGCGCGAGAGCGTGTCGGTGGCGCCGCCGGCCGGAAAACCGTTGACATATTTTACGGGCCGGATCGGCCAGGCCTCTGCCGCGCGTCCCGCACGCGGCACAAGCCACGGCGCGGCGACGGAAGAGCCAAGGAGCGCAAGCGCGCGACGGCGGTCGATAGACAGCAGCATCGGTGTCCTCCCTTTCTCAAGGCCATGCCGCGTCGCAGCTTGCGCTGTTCTCTCCTCCTTCTCCGTCTTCGATCGGCGTTCCGCGATGATCTCTGACGAGAGGTGGGACGCGTTCGGCTGACACAGCTTACGGGCTGCCCGCGATGCTGGGAACCCGCTCACCAGAACAAAAGGGCCCCGACGATGGCGCAGCCCGTTTCACCTCGGGGCATTCGAGTCCGGATCTGTGATCTGGCGCATACGCGGTTCAAACCACCCGCCCTACACTTGCTCCCATGGTGCTCGAGTTCCGGGGACGGATATGGACGACGAGTTTTGCAGGGAAAGGGCAAGGACAGTCAGGGCCCTCGCCGAGCAAGCTGACCCGTTGGTCAAGAGGCGGTTGCTGCAACTGGCCTCCCACTACGAGCGCAGGATCACGCGACCATCCGATATCCGCGGCGACCAGACGGCGGCAGTGTCCCGGCCGTTTGACGGCGCGTGGGAGCAAGAGCTCGAGCAATCGACCGAACGACCGGACCCTGATCGTCAATAGCCTGCCCTACTCACTGACGCCGCCAGCGCGGCATTCTCTATCGGCGTGCACCGCGCGGTTTGACTGCCCCCTTCTTCCATAGCCGAAATCCGCCCTCGAACGCGTTGGTGTTGGCGCCGAGGCGGACCTTGCGCGGCAGCTTGTCGATCTTGTCGGCGTTGCCGCCGCCCAGCATGACGTAATCCGGCTCCAATGCGGCGAGCAGACGCTTCAGGACGTCATCGACCGCGCGTTGCCATTTCTTCCTGCCAATGCGCTTGAGGGCTACGGCGCCGACGCATTGCTCGAATGTCTTGCCATTGCGGTACGGCAGGTGAGCGAGCTCCATCGGCTCCAGAATGCCATCCACGATCATCGCGGAGCCAAGACCCGTTCCCAGCCCTAAGAAAAGCATCCGGCCGCCCTGATAGCTGCCGATCGCCTGCATCAGCGCATCGTTGACGACCTTCGTCGGGCGGCCGAAGGCCTTTTCGAAATTGAAACCGGCCCACCCGAGACCGAGATTGTGAGGCTCCGACAAGGGCCGGTTGTTGACCACAGGTCCCGGATACCCGACCGCGATGACGTCATAGGACCAGTCCTTCGTCAGCGCCTTGACCTTCCTCACCATCACTTTCGCCGATAGCTCGGGACCGGACGCAAACGCGCGCCTGATTCGCTCCCTGCTGGTCATGACCTTCACGCGCGAACCGCCGATGTCGATCACGAGGACCGTATGTCGCGACGCCCGCTTGCCCGTTTTCTTCGTCATGAATTCGCGCCCTGCGCTGTCGGACGATCATAACCCCAGCCGATGCCCACCTGAAGCAGAGAGACAAGCAGCACCACAGCTTTGTTCTGCATCCGACTCTATTTTGTTCGCAAGGAACGAATCGGAATCGTGCAAATCAGCGCGGGCCAATTCTTAACAACGCGTTTGCTTCGTGCTTGCGCGCGGATGCCGTGCTCGACCCGTTGGCTAACCCGCGCTACTGCTCAACGTCATACCCCAGCCCCGGCCGCAGCGTCCGCATCCTCTCGGCCAGTCTTCTGCTCCCCGTCTCCTCCGCGCGCGCCAACTGGTTAGCCACCGCCACATGGTCCTCATCGCTCTTGTGCTGATTGAGCTTTGACTGGCCCTCGATCTCATCGACGACGAGGTCGATGACGCGGATCGAGGCGAGCATCGTCTCGCGCTTGGTGGGCTCCATCTGCGCGAGGTCCCAGGGCGGTTTCGGCAGGCGCGCCTCGGCGGCCGCGAGCAGCGCGTCGCCGTGGGCGCGGTTCTCGTCGCGCTCGGCCAAGTGCGCGACGCCGGAGAAATGCACGGCCTCATAGAGCCAGGTCGAGACGTTGTCGCGCGAGGCATACCAGTCGTTGGAGACATAGGCGTCGTCGCCCGAGACGATCAGCAGGAAGCGCCTGTTGCCGTCGGCAAGTTGAACAAGCGGATTTTTGGCCGTGAGGTGGATCTGGACGATCACGCGATCGTCGCGCTGCTCAATGACAAACGGCACGTGCGAGGCGCGCGGGCCGCGCTCGTCCGCGGCAACGATCACGCCAAAGCCGCGCTCGGCCGCGAACGCCAGCGCGCGGCTCTCCTCGATGCGAAACTGGGGGCGAAGAATGTGCATGGCCAAGCGCTCGAAGGTTGAGGTGGCAGGCTCCAGCGAGGCTAGTCCATTCTGCGCCAGGGGTCACCGCGTCGGTCTCACTTCCGGTGGCATCGCTGCTGTGCCATACCGCTGGGGTGGCAGAGGCGCACCCGCCGGCGGTTTCGGCGGGACCACGGCGATGGGGACTTGATGGGAATGGCTGGGGCTCTCCTCGATTGCAAAACATGTGTCGCGGCGGCGTTGCGGCGCTTGTGCCTGGCGATTGGGCTCGTGGCGCTTCTCGCCCCGCCCGCCCTCGCCTTCGACTTCTGCCGCTACCAGGCGGCCGATCTCGACGATGTGCTGGCGCAGCGGCATCCGCAGACTGGCCTCGATCTCTATCGCGCAACGCCGTTGCGGCTCGAGTTCAAGCTCGTCTCGTATGAAGAGACATGCGCCGTGCAGTCGATCCCACTGGCCATGCGAATGCTCGGGTTCACTGAGGAGCAGATCGACGGCGTTCAGGCGACGCGCTGCATCAAGGTGCGCTCGGCCAAAGGTAAGGAGGCACGGCTCTTCATCCAGGACGTGGTCCGGGCGCACCTGCCCGGCGAGGTGCCGCTCGGCGGCCCCGTCACCTTGTTTGCAATCCATCTCTTCCGGACATCCGAGGGGCCAGGGCTTCTGGTCAACGAATTCGAGGCTCCCAAGAAGCCCGATAAAAGCGACGTGGCCGCTGCCTAGACCGAGAACTGCGGCTGCGGCACTCCGGAATTCCATCCCGGCGTCGACATGACCAACGACAAGGCAGGCGCGCCGGTTCGGCCGATGGACGACGGCGTCGTGGTCAGCGTCGAGCAGGATGAACAGGCCTCCGTCGACGCCTTCGGCATCGGCCGTTGCGGGCGCTATGTCGTGCTGAAGCACACCTATCCCAACGGCCGTGTCGTCTTCACGCGCTACGCCCAGCTTGGCCGCATTGCCGGCACCGACGGCCGGCCGGTCGTCGTGGGCGCGACGATCGGCAAGAATGACGGATCGGCGAAACCGGCCCGACCAAAACCCTGCATTTCGAAATCCGGCCGGTTGCCCCCGGCACGCCCCAGACCGATGCCGCCTGGCAGGCGCGCTACGGCAACGACCCCTCCATGGACTGGTCGCGCTACGACCCCGTCGATCCCCAGAAATTCGATGCGGATGTCTTCGGCGGCCGAAAGCGCAAGCCGTGAGCAACAGATGCCGCCACTAAAGCCCCAACCTCTAAAGCCCCAAGCCACCTACGATGATTTTGCCCGCCTCGATATCCGGATCGGGAAGGTCGTGGAGTGCAACCGTTTCTCCGCGCGCGCAATCCGTCCTACAAAGTCGGAGTCGATATCGGCGCTGACAGGATCATGTGGTCGAGCGCGCAAATCACCAACTATGAGCGGCTGCCCTGCTCGGCTCGCTGGTCGTATGCGTCTGCAATCTCGGTGCTAAGAACATCGCAGGCTTCACGTCCGAACTCCTGATCCTCGGCGCGAAGGATGCGGACGGCAATGTGATCGTGCTGGGCCCGCGCAGTGAAGTTGCGATCGGCGAGCCGATCTTTTGATGCCGCGCGTTACGCAGCTCGCACGAATGCGATAGCGACGGTGCCAGCAAAGAAAAAGCAGCACCGCAGCTTTGTTCTTCATCCGACTCCATTTTGTTCGCAAAGAACGAATCGGAAT
Organism: Bradyrhizobium murdochi; assembly: GCF_000472965.1. Classification (GTDB taxonomy): domain Bacteria; phylum Pseudomonadota; class Alphaproteobacteria; order Rhizobiales; family Xanthobacteraceae; genus Bradyrhizobium; species Bradyrhizobium murdochi. The sequence continues at coordinate 1,059,460 of NZ_AXAU01000001.1, forward strand.
CGCACAAATCAGCGCGGGCCGATTCTTAACAACACGTTTGCTTCGTGCTTGCGCGGATGCCGCACGCACTCATCACAAAAAAGCCCGCGAGGACATCGCGGGCTTTTGAAACTTCGGCAAGGCGCTCAGTCGGCGCCAGCTCAAGCGCCGATCAAGCGGCTGCGCTCAGCGAACGGCGCGACCGGTGGTGTCGATCTGGCCTTGTGCGGTCGTGATCTTGCCCCGCGGCGTCAGCACGCTGAGCTGAAACGGCGTGGCCGACGCGGCGACCCGCGATGCCTCCTGGACGTTTTCAGCGCCCAGCACCTGAACCTGCACGGCCGAAACCGGAAAGCCCGCCTTTTCATAGGACGGCAACTCGGCTGCGACAGCGCCAGTTGCAGCCGGGATCGCGAGCAGAGCGGCGGCAGCGATGGACAGGGAAATCTTCTTCACTTCAATTCTCCATAGGTAGCTGAAATACGGACCTAATAATCATTTTGCTGCGCTGCAATAGTCGATTGTTGCAATGCACACATGCGGTGGCAGAATGCGGAACCGGCCGTTGGTCGCGCGACCAGCCGCAAAGGTTCGCTGGAATTTTCCGCATTGCAGCCGGAAAATCCGCCACTCTCGCGATTGAATGGCGGGGCCGCCATCTACGCCATTGCGCGATGACGCACAAAGACGTGTATGGCCGGGCATAGGCGAGCGCAAGCGACGCCGTCCTTTGGACGGCTATGCCCGGCCATGACGAAAAATGAGTTGTATTCAGAAATGTGCCGGCAGGCTCAAGCCGCCTTCGCTTCCTTCTCCGGCGGCGCGGTTTCCATGGCGCGCATGTAGAGATCGAGCAGGCTTTCGCGCTCGTCGCGCTCGTCCTGGTCCTGCTTGCGCAGCTTGATGATCTCTTTCAGGATCTTCACGTCAAACCCTTCGCCCTTGGCCTCCGAAAACACTTCCTTCTTCTGCTCGTTCAGCTCCTGCAATTCGCTGTCGATGTTCTCGATCCGCTCAACGAAAGAACGAATCCGCCCGCCGGGAATGGTGATGTCAGACATGGTGCCTCTTTGTTGAATAGGATCGTGAAAATGCCCGCAAACAAATAACCAATGTGTTAACCTCGGCAGGTTCCCGCCCCGGCAATTCGGCATTTCCCAGACTTATCCGCATGAACGTGATTTCGATTCAGTCGCAGGTCGCTTTCGGCCATGTCGGCAACAGCGCCGCGGTGTTTCCGATGCAGATGCACGGGATCGACGTGGTGGCGGTGCCGACCACGCTGCTTTCCAACCGGCCGGGCTATCCGACCATCCGCGGCCGCGTGCTCGATGCAGATCTCGTTGCCGATCTGCTGCGCGGCATCGAGGAGCGCGGCGCGGTCGATGGCGCGCAGATGATTTTGTCGGGCTATCTCGGCTCGGCCGATAACGCCAAGGTGGTCGCGGACTTTGTCGCGCGCGCCAAGGCTCGTAATCCGGCGCTGCGCTATTGCTGCGATCCCGTGCTCGGGGATCGCGACCGCGGCCTGTTCGTCCACGCCGATATCCCGCCGCTGGTGCGCGATCATCTCTGCGCGCTCGCCGATATCACCACGCCCAATCATTTCGAATTCGAATGGCTGTGCGGAACGAAAGCCGCGACGATCGATCAGGCGATCGCGGCGGCGCGCGCGCTGATGGCGCATGGCCCGTCGACAATCGTCGTCACCAGCGCCGAGCTGGCCGATACGCCGGAGGGCGAGATCGAGACGCTGGCCATCGAGCGCGCAAAGGCGTGGCGCGTGCGCACGCCGAAAGTACCGATCAGCCCGAACGGCACCGGCGATCTCTTTGCCGCGCTGTTGGTATCCGCCCGCCTCCGCGGCGCAGGCACGCCGGAAGCGCTCAGCCACGCCGCCTCCGCCATCTTCGCCGTGCTGGAACGCACCGCGAAGAGCGGGACCGAGGAAATGCGCATCGTCGAGAGCGCCGAACTGCTGACGCATCCGCCGCGCAAATTCGAGTGTATTGCGATTATCCGGTAGCCGCTACTGCACGACGTCGAGTTTGACCTTGGCAACGCCCTTCCCCACCATTCCCAGCGCGTCGGCTGCGGAATAGGAGACGTCGACAATGCGCCCCCGAACATAGGGACCGCGGTCATTGACCCGCACCGTCACCGACTGGCCGCTCGCGACGTTTGTCACGCGCAACTTGGTGCCGAACGGCAATGTCGGATGGGCGGCGGTCATTTCGAGCGTGTTGAATTTTTCGCCGCTCGCTGTCTTCGTTCCCTCGGTGTAGAAGCTGGCGATGCCATGCGAAGCCGTCTTGGTCCCGCGTGCATCCTTGCGCGAGGCGGTGTGTTTTCTCACCGCCGCTACCCGCCTTTTCATCATGGACGTTGTCGTTCGATCCTGATCGAACGACGCCTGCCGGCTGGCGCGAAGTTCGGATTTTTGGGTAACGACCGAGGACTGCGCGCAGGCCGCGAGCGACGCCGCTCCCAGCGTAACAGCAAGCAGTCGGATGAATTTCCGTGTGCGCGCGGCCGCAATCAATGGCGCTTCAAGTTTAGTACGGCCTGCCCTGATGTCGACGCACGAAGTACTGGTGCAGCCAATGCAAGACACGTTGCAATCCCCCGCTCGCGCCCCAGCCCAAGCCGAAAACCAACACGCGGCAATCGCGGGCCTGAATCCGGGCGGAAGCGTGGCCGAACGCGATCAGGCACGGCCTCCTCGACGCAATTCAGTTCGAGTGTGGTGATTGGGTCACAGGAATTAGAGGTCAGCCCCGGAATTGCGGCATCGGCTCAGATCAGCTACCGACCCACTCAGCCGAAGGGAGAGAACATGCAAGTCGCAGTCGTCGGAGCCGGAGCGGTCGGATGCTACTATGGCGGACTGCTGCTCAAAGCCGGGCATGACGTGACCTTCATCGGCCGGCAGCCGCATGTCGACGCCATCAATGCCCATGGCCTCTTGCTGGACACCAAGAGTTTCAAGCAGCACCTGCCCGCCCACGCCGCGACCGACACGACCACCCTCGCCCCACCCGATCTGGTGCTGGTCTGCGTGAAGTCGGCCGATACCGAAGAGGCCGGCCAGTCGCTCGTCGGACGACTGCGGCCGGAAACCTCCGTGCTCAGCCTGCAGAACGGCGTCGACAATGCACCGCGTCTCTCTGCCGTCACCGGCCACGCCGTCATTCCCGTCGTCGTCTATGTCGGCAGCGAGATGGCCGGCCCCGGCCACGTCAGGCATCACGGCGGCGGCGATCTCGCCATCGGCCCCTCGGCTGCGAGCGCTGCGCTGGCCGAGATGCTTCAGGCCGCCGGCATCGGCATCACGATCGCCGACGACATCGAACGGACGCTGTGGAGCAAGCTGATCATCAACTGCGCCTTCAACGCGCTGTCTGCGGTGGCGAGCATCCCCTACGGACCGATGCTGGAAGTCAAAGGCACGCGGGATGTCGTCACAAGCGCGGTGCAGGAAGCGATATCCGTCGCTCGCGCCAGCGGTGTTTCGATTCCCGATGACCTCATGGAGCATATCCTGAACATCCCCGCCATGATGCCGAACCAGATGTCGTCGACCGCGCAGGATCTTGCCCGCGGCAAGCCCAGCGAGATCGATTTCCTCAACGGCCATGTGGTGCGCAAGGGCGCCGAACTCGGCATCGCGACGCCGACCAATCAGGCGCTGCAGGTGATGGTGAAGCTCGCCGAACGCGGCAAGGAGTTATCGCGGCGGCCCTAACAAGTAGCCTGCGCGCTCTCACCCACCCATCACATTCCCCCAGCCGTTGAACACATATTGCCGCCAAGCCACCGTGCCGTCGTCGCGCGCGCGGCTGAAGCGGCGAAAGTCGTCGGCCTCGTCGCCGGTCCAGGTGATGATCTCGTCGCTTGCAAGGTCGTGCAGGATTGCGGGCTCTGATGGGTTGAAGTCCGTCATGGGGTGCATCGTCGGGTGTTCCGTCATGTCATTGCAACGCTTTCGCAGCGGCGAAGGTTGCGCATCCTCGCAACCTCCTCCCCGCAACGGCGTTGTCGCAAATCCCTCAAGGAGGTACGCAACATGCGGAACAAGGCGCCAAATCCGAAAAGCACCAAATCGCGCTCGAACGCCCAGATGCAGGCGGCGAATTCAATGCTCAATCCCGGCGATGAAGCACCCCGTGGAACGCCCGGCACCGGCGACGACATCTGCCCCGAATGTCACGGCAAGGGCCGAATCAACGGCTCTCCATGCCCCAATTGCGGCGGCGGCGGAACGATCACCCGCGCCATCGGCGGCGCGTGAGTACATAGATGTCAATCCGTCACGCGCCGAAGGCCGGCGGACTACGCGGAGCCTGTCATCGGGCCGCGCGTCGCGCGGACCCGTTGGCTATCCGCCCTACTTTGTGATACCGCCCTACGCGGTTCGTGATACCGCCCTACGCGGTTCGCTTCTCGAGAATCTTGCGGAAATCGGTGGCCAGGCTCGCGTAGTAGCCGGCCAGCCCTTCGTAGAAGGCCTGCTGCGCCTTGTCCGTGGCCTCCTTGGCCTTTGCTTCGCACTTGCCGGCCCGGCTCTCGTACTTCTCCACCTTGGTCTGAAGTTCAGCCACTACCATCGTCACTACTCCCCGCCACCACACATGTTCATGATGCTATGCCGGCAAAAGTCGAAAAGATGGCCGCGTCGGGGAGATTTCGCAGCGCTGCCGTGAGCAAGCGATGGCGACGCGGTCTATCGCGACGGCACCGGCGCCGGCGGACGCATCGATGATCGCGACTTGGCTGACGCTGCCTGCGGCTTCGCCGCGGCGCGCTTTTCGCTATCGATGGATTCCAGATAGGACGTCAGCGCCCAGGCCGAGCTCGCGCCGGTGGAATAGTGCTTTTGCAAAAACAAATAGAGCGTGAGGTGGAAGCGGCCCTTGGCGAGCCCACGCGGGCTGCGATGGCAGGACGCGCAACCTTCGGCAAACAGTTTTGATGCCGGTTTGCCCTGATCGAGATTCTGCGCGACAGCCGGGCCGGAGAGCGCGGCCATCAACGCAAGAACAAGCAGGCCGCAGCGCGCTTTCGTTGGCGACATCAATTCTACCCGTGCATGAAGCAAATGGACGAGCTGCCTGCGGCAGCTCAAGAAAGGCGGAAGATGGCAGGCAATTCGCAATCTGCTGTCCAGCCGTGGCGAAAAGTGGGTGCGTTTTCGCCAACATTGCGCTTCATTCGAGGCATGGGAGATACGCCCCTCAATATGGCGGCTTCTTGCGCTCCCGCTGCGCCCGTGCCGCTTCCATCCACCATACGAGATCATCGGCGAAGCGCGGAAACGCGTGCGCCAGCGCCTTGCCGCCCTCGCCGATCGGCTTGGCGTCTTCACTCAGCGTCTGCGCGATCGGCCCGGCCGCGAGCGAGCTCGAAATCACCACCATGCCCATTTCCGAGAGCGTGCCGTGCCAGGCGAGCGCGGCGCGTGCGCCGGAGAAGCGGCCGGCCGAATAGCTCGCGATCGCCACCGGCCGCCAGAACCATTCTTCCAGAAAGTGGTCGGTGAGATTTTTCAGCCCCGGCTGCATGCCCCAATTATATTCGCCGGTCACCAACACAAAGCCGTCGGCGCTGCGGATCTTTCCCGCAAGTTCTTCGAGCGCCGCGGGCGCACCGCCTTTCGGATATTCCTTGTACATCCTGTCCAGCATCGGCAGGCCGATCGCCTTGGCGTCGATCAACTCGACATCATCGCCGCGCGCGAGAAACCCCTCGACAACGAACTGCGCGAGACGAATGCCCATGCGGTCGGAACGGTAAGAGCCATAAAGGACGAGAATGCGGTTGCTCATGAGACCTCAACCCTCAGGACATTGGATGATGACACTGGAACCATGCGCGCCATTCGCATGCAAGGCCTGAGCCGCCTTGATGGCGTTGGCAAGGCGATCGAGTTCGTCCTCGGCGCGACCGTGCTGAACACGATCATCTGCCTCGCGCTGCTGTCGTCCTATGCCGCAGCCACCCGCTGAAGGTCCAAGCAGCCGACAAAAAAGCGGCCTTGCGGCCGCTTTTTTGAAATTGCTAGTCCGGCTCTACCAATAGCCGGGCCCGTCATAATAGGCATATGAATCGACGTACGGCGCACCCGCGATTGCAGCCGCCGTTCCGACTGCCACGCCAACCGGTCCGCCGACATAGCCCGGGCGATAATACACGCGCGGGCCATACACGCGCGGGCCGTAGTAGTAGCTGTAGTCATAACGGCTCGGCGTGCGCACGCCGTATCCGCCGAGCAGATAGTCGGAGTTCGGGTGGGAGAAGCCGATCATGCCGGGCTCCTGGGTGGCTTCCTGCGAGAGCGCAGGCGTCGCGAGCCCCATCGCAAGGATGGCGGCCGCGCCGAGCAGTGTGAGTTTTGTCATCGCTCATTCTCCATGTGAACATGAAGAGCGAACGGGCAAGGTAAGATGCCGGTTCCGGCGGCGAATTCACAGCGCTGTGAATATCAGTGACGATTGCTGCGGGTCGTAAAGAGAAAAGGCCGACGGGCGTTACGCCGCCGGCCTTCTCTTGCAACTGCCGGCTCGGGAGGTCCGGTTCCGCTGCGATTCCATGCCTAAAGTTTGATCACTACAGTCTTAACAAAATCTTAAGCGACGACTGTGAGGCGTATCACAGAGTCCCAGAACCTTGTCCGGCTAGCCTGCGACCAACAATGCAGATCGCCTGCGAGAGGAGGCCCGACATGACCCAGGTCTATTTCCACTGCTCAAACTCCCGGGAAGTCCGGCTCGACCGAAGCGGCGAAGCGGTGAGCGACCTCGCCGAGGCGCGCGACCGCGCCGCCTGCATCGTTCGATCGCTCATCATGGGGCGGGATGCGGAAGACTGGCGCGACTGGGTCGTGCATGTCAGCGACGATTTCGACGAAGAGATCTTCGTTCTGCCCTTCGCCTTCGTCCTCGGCAAGCCGCACTGAGAGGTTGCCATGTTGCTCCGCCGCCTGGATGCGATCATGGCACGGTGGCACCGCCTGATCGAGCGCGCCTGCGACCCCTATCGTCCCCAGCGGCATTACATGCGCGGCCCCGGTCCAAAGTGGCACGCCCGGCATCCGCCTCGCGCTGCCGGCTCCGTCCTCTAACCTTACTGCGTCATAAGCCCTTCATTGGTGAGAAGCGCCAACGGGTCTGCGCGTAGCGCGGCGGCCCGATGACAGGCTCCGCGCCCGTGCCCCGCCGCCTGCAGGTATGATCGCGGCGCCCGGGTTCCAGCCCGGCGGCGGGAGCCGCGGCCCCAACCTCTCCACGCTCTTGCCTTGCTTTGGTCAAACCTCGCTGGCCGTGTGGTGGCCAGGGCAGAGGTTTTCCACGCAGCAGAGCATGCTTGCCGCCCCGATCCGGGTGACATTGGACTGAGCAAGGGACCGCCAATGCAATCCACGCCAACTTTGAAAGAGGCTGATCCGCACGACGTTTTTGCGATCGAATCGGTGCTGGCCGCACACGCCCACAAGGCGCCGCCGCTGGCCCACGATCCGGCCGCCCCTCCCGTAGCGCCTCAAGTCCAACCGGTAGCGCCGCAGGTTCATGTCGCGCCGCAAGCTGAAGTCGCGGCCAAGCCGCAAGTGCAAGCCGCGGCCAGGCCGCAGGTTCACGTCGCGCCCGCGATTTCGATCAGCGCGCCAACCCCGCAGGTCGAACCGACGTTTCGCACCACCGACATACGCGATGTCCAGATGCGCGATGTCCAGGTCAACAACATCAGACCGGGCGAGGAGATCAAGCTGGATGGCCTGAAGCCCGCCGGCGAGCGGCCAATAGCCAAATGGACGAAGCGCGTAGTGATGGCGCTGTTGGCCTTGGTCGGCGCCATTGCTGCCGCCGCCTGGCAGCATTATGGCGATCAGGCCAAGGCCATGGCTGCCGAATGGGCGCCGCCCTTCGTGCTGGCAGCCTTGCCTTCGGCGGCCAAGCCCGCCGTGGCCGAGGAACCGAGCGCGCCGGCCGCTCCCGCGACCGCAACCGATCAGGCCGCAGCGGAGCCGGCGGCAACGGCAGCACCGACTCAGCCCGAACCCACAGCTACTGCCGCGGCGGCTCCCTCCGCGGAATCGGCCCAGTTGCAATCGATGGCACAGGATCTCGCCGCGATGGGCCAGCAGGTTGAAGAACTCAAAGCCACCATCGCGCAGCTCAAGGCAGGCCAGGCGCAAATGGCGCGGGAATTTGCCAAGGCTGCCGAAATGAAAGCTGCGGAAGCGAGGGCTGCTGAGGTCCGGCCCGAGCAGAATTTTCGCCCGAGGGTAACAGCCGCGCCGCCGCCGCCCCGATCCGCGAATGCGCCTGTCGCGCCTGTCCGGAAGCCGAAGCCGGCTTACTACCCACCGGCTCAAGCCGCCTATGTCCCCCCACCGCCGCCAGCCGCCGCCCCCGCGCCGCTGCCGCCGGCACCGCCGCAGCAATCGATGGCTGATGACGGCGAGCCGGTGGTCCGCCCGCCGATGCCGCTGCGGTAAGTAACTGCGTGTCCCGGATGCTGCGCGCTGCGCCGCGCCGCATCCGAGACAAATCCGTTAGCTCTGATGCGGGCCTCGCATCAGCTTCATGGCGTCTTCGATATGACGCCATTCCTTGGCTTCCTCGATGTCGCCGCTGCTCTCGCAAGCCTGTGCGTTGTGTGCGGCTTGTGCGATCGCGGTGAGGCCGTGCTTCTCCATCATCTGACGTGCAATCGTGTGGATCTGCATTTCTGACATCATGTTGCTCTCCCGGGGTTGCATCCGTCCTCGCCGCGGCGATTCGAATGTCGCGGCTTCCTCGTCAAAACGGCCGAACCGAAAATCTCGTTCCTCCTGCCGCAGTAGATTATAATTTTAGGACAAGTCTGGGGACGCGCGGTTCCACTCGAGGCCACTCGCCCCCGTAAAATCCCGCCCCGCAATCTCCCCGAATATCAAGCCGGTCTTCCGCCTGATATTTTTCAGCGTGAATCGCAATCGCGGGAGTCGGACATGGCACTAGTCTATTTCCACTGCTCCAATTCCGACGGCGTACGCATCGATCAGCGTGGCTTTGCCGTCGGAAATCTGGCCGAAGTGCGTGACCACGCCGCCCGCGTCGTGCAGTCGCTGATTACGGCGCAGTGCCCGGAAGACTGGCGCGACTGGACGCTGCATGCGAGCGACGATCTCGACGTCGAAATCTTCGCCCTGCCGTTTTCGTCCGTGCTCGGCGAGCCGCATTGAGAGGTCGCCATGCTGGCCATGCAATCGCTTCTTCGATACCTGAACCAGGTCGCCGCGCGATGGCAGGTTCTGCTCGACCTTGCCCGCAACCGCTATCGCCCCGAGTTGCACTACATGCGCGGCCCCGGCCCGAAATGGCACGAGAAGCATCAAGGCGGCGCCATCTGATAGTCCCCGTAGGATGGGTTGAGCGAAAGCGAAATCCATCATTCGGGCCGCAAAGGTGATGGGTATCGCTTCGCTCCACCCATCCTACAAGCTACAAATCCCCCAGCTCCGGGGGCTCGAACCAGTTCGTCAGCGACAGCCCGCCGTCGATCGCGATCGCGGCGCCCGTGACATAGGCCGATATCCGGTTCGACAGCACCGCCAGCGCCAGCGGCGCAAGGTCTTCGGCCTGGCCGAGCCGGCCGAGCGGAATGTGTCTTGCGAGCGCGGGATCGGCAACGAAGCCGCCGGCCGCAATCGCGCCCGGCACCAAGGCGTTGACGCGAATGTTGAAGCGGCCGAACGTCTTGGCCAATTCCTTCACCAGCATCGAAAGCCCCGCCTTCGCCGTCGAGTAATGCGGCAGGTTGCGCGGCGTGCCGGCATGCAGCGAGGTCAGCAGCAGGAACGAGCCGGGCTGTTTGTCGGCGATCAGTCTTTTCGCCAATTCGCGCGAAAGATGGAATCCGGCATCCAGATTCACCGCGTGCATCTGCGCCCAAATCTCCGTGGTGACGCCGAGCGCATGATCGGCTTCGCGCCGCGGCGGCGAGGCGCTGTGCACGAAATGCGTCACGCGCCCGACGGCAGACGCGGCGTCAGCCAGCAGCGCTTCGCGCGCCGCTGGATCGGCGAGATCGCCGACCCAGGGCAGCGCCAACTCCGGCCGCGGCGACGCTTTGGCTGCCGCCGTGACCGTGTCCCGGTTCACATCGGCAAACACCGTGCGGACGCCCTCGCCCACCAGCGCCTGCGCAATCGCGCGGCCGATTCCGTTACCTGCGCCGGTTACGAGCGCCGCCTCGCGCGCGGGATCGAATGGCGTATCCAACAGACTCATGTTCGCGTCTCCATCGAAGCAGGCATAGCCAATTCTACAGGCCGACACATCTTGCGCTGTATCAATTCGGCGCACTACCTGCACCGCTAAGTTGCTTTCACCTTGTTGGAAACCGTCCTAAGCTTCCTTCCATAACCGGCGGGCTCACCGTCATGCAAACCGGCGTTCGAAAAGTCGCCCACGTCCTGGAACGCCTCGGGCTTGCCATGGCCGGCGCCGCGAGCGGGTTGTTTGTGGCCGCTCTGGTTGGGACGAGCCACTCCGCACTCACCAATCAGGCCTTCCTGCTGCTGATGATGATCGGTGGCGCTATCGGCTTTTACCTCGGAATCGATACGCCGCTGCGCCTCACCGCATCGAACGACCGATCTCGCGATGACGCTTGGGTCGACAGAGTGGATACGCCGGAACTGCTCGGCTCGATTGGGACCTTCCTCGCGGCTTTCTCGGCGTTCGCCTGCGTCGGCCTAATCGTGCTGCGCCACGATCCGCATTTGGCATGGATTTGGATGATCATGGCCGGATGGGTGGTCGGCGTCGCCATGCAGATCACCGCCGGCACGATCGCCCGCCTGCGCCGCTGATCAGGCGGTCCGACCTCAGCTCTCGTCTTCCAGCGTCAACACCAAACCGGTCAGCGCTGCGCCGATGCCGAACATTAGCCCGTAGGTTGTCACCAGCATCACCGTGGTCTGAACAGGTGCGCCGCTCTTGGCGACGAGGTCTCTGACATGGAAGGCATCGATGAGGCCGAGCAACAGGACCAGCGTTAGTCCAAGCGCCACGCCCATCAGAAAATGGGTGAGCAGCGCATTGAAGAGTGACTTTTCCCGACGCATGGAGGTCGTGCCTCTCGGCGTGATGCCAAGCCAACGCACGGCCGAAGAAACTGGTTCCATACCGCGAGAACAGAATTCAACTTCCGCTGCAGCGCGTCGGCGGCCTTCAGACGTTTGCAAAACGTTAAGCAAGTGCCGGTACGTCCATCAGCATTCCCAAAAAATTCCACAATCCTTTTTAGGAAGAACACATCGTTTTCGATAAAGGAGAATTTCCCATGCGGTTAGGGCAAGCGATCTTCTTCGGTTCGGCGGCCGCCCTCCTCACTTTGGCAGCGCCGACGCTCGCCAGGAACTCCAACACGAATTCCCAACCGGCAAAGACGAACGAAGCACCCGCTTCCGCCTCCTGCCATGCCTATCAGCAGGCGGCCGACGGCTCATGGACGCAACTGCCCTGTCAGGAAATGGGTTCAAAGGCGCCGCAGCCAAAATCCGCATCGAAGAACGCGGAAGAGGAAACGCGCTGAGCGCGGAGCCTGTGACTGGAGGCGCCGGACCTCCAGTGCAATCCGCCGCAGGCAAATCACTTCTGATTTTCCGAAATGGTGTCAAGCCCCGGAATCAAAAATATTCCGCTTAACGCGAGGGGCAAATCAGTCGCATAACTCCGCTGTCTCACCCGATGGAGGGGCGGCTCGCGATCGTCACGAACGTGCGGTGAGATGCGGTGGACGCGGATGGCGCGCTAGACGTACGCGCAGGAAGCGTACGGCGAAGTCGTGTGGTTCGGGCGTCGCGGTGCTGGCGCTAAGCTGCGTGAAACTATTTGCGCAGCGACGGAGCCGGAGCCTGTCATCGGGCGCGCATTCGCGCGACCCGTTGGCGGAGGATGACAGCTTGTGGTGCTTCGACACTCGTCGTCATTGCGAGCCACCCGGTCGGCGCGAAGCGCCGCCGGATGACAGGCTCAGCGAAGCAATCCATGCCACCGCAATGACGTGGATAGGCCGCAGCGGACTGGATAGCCGCCTTTCGCTGTCTATCACGAGCTCATGTAATTCATGCCGAACGAACCGCCCCACCCAGCCAATCGTCGAAACGCGTCGGCATGATCCGCGCGCCGTCGTCCGGCACCAGCGTGCGCAACGCGAGTGGCGCGCCGAAATACGGCACGTCCGCGCCCGCCACGATCTTGCTGGTATCGCCTTGCTTGCGGAGCCAGCGGCCGACGAAATCCGCAAGCGGCGCCGCTTCGGGACCCGCGACCTCGCTTATGCCGTTGGCAGGCTCGCCAAGCGTCACGTCGGCCAGCGCTTGGGCGACCTCATCGGACAACAACGGCTGCATCAACTGGCTGGAAACGTGAACCTCGCCGTCCCTGCGCCCGTAGTCCGCGATTCCACCGATGAATTCGAAGAACTGGGTGGCGCGCAGGATCGTGTAGGCCAGCCCGGAATTTTCGATCAGCCGCTCCTGCGCCAGCTTGGCGCGGAAATATCCGCTGCTCTCAAGCCGATCGGTACCGACGATCGACAGTGCAATGCAGTGCCGCACACCGGCCTGTTTCGCCGCCGCAATCAGGTTGCGGGTTCCGCTCTCGAAGAAGTGCAGCACCGCCTTGTCCTCGAACGAGGGCGAATTCGAGACGTCGACGACAATGTCGGCTCCCACGAGCGCCGGTTGCAGCCCCTCCCCGGTCACGGCGTTGATCCCCCTGCTCGGGGACGCCTGCTGCACCTCGTGACCGCGCGAGGCGAGCAACGGGGCCAATTTCGAACCGATCAGACCTGTACCGCCGATAACAACGATCTTCATTTCCTCGCTCCTCTGCCGCTAAGGCCGCGGCACCACGCGCCATCGCCAAGACCAACTGGGACGGGCCGGTGTGACACGTGCAACCATAAACCCTGGATTAATTTGCACCACCTATACTGGCAGTCCGCACATCCGTTACCAGCGCAAATGGCCTAAAATCCCATGAAAATCGGTACCCTCCTCACCGCTGCCATCGTCTCGCTTTCCGCCGTCGGCGGCGGGCTCGCCGTCTACGTGGCGGTTTCGAAGTACCAGACCATGGACAAGGTCTCGGTCGCGCAGACCCGGCTGGAGGTGGTGCGCGCGGTCGGCGATATCCCGCGCTACATGAATCCCGAGCGCGGTTTTGCCACCAACATCATGTTCGGACCTCCTGCCGTGGATCCGAAACTGCTCACCGAACTCGACAAATATCGCAAGAACACCGATGGGGCGCGCGACAAGATGAACCGGGTCAAAGCGACCCTGGCAGGCGCGATCGATGACAGTGCCGCCGTCGGCAGCAGCATCGATGCCCTGAACACTCAGTTCTCCGCACTGCGCGCAGCCATCGACAAGGCCCTCACCGGTCCGCCGGAAGCCCGCCGCGATGCTGCCAAGAAGATCGTTTCCGACAACTCCGTCTTCAACAAGGCTGTCACAACGCTGCTCGACGAGCAGGTGCGCAAGATCGCGCTGCTCGACGGCACGGCCTACCGGCAGGCAAGCTACGCCAATATCGCCTGGACGCTACGCGACGTCGGCGGTCTCAACTCCAGCCTGCACAAGAATCTCATCGGTGCCAACCGGGTAGCCACTGAAGCCGAGAAGATGGAGATCAGCCGCTCGCAGGGGAGAAACGATCAGATTCTGATGTCGCTGCAGGAATTGCGCGGCAATCCCTCTACGCCGGCCAATGTGGCCGCGGCGCTCGACAAGATGAACGCGGCCTATGTCGATCGCTTCGGCAAAGAGCTGAAGCTCGTCAAGGATGGCGCCATCAGCGGCAAATATGAACATGATATGGAAACCTACTACGCGGAGACGCAACTCGGTCTTGCGTCGATCATTACGGTCCGCGACGCGTTCTACGACAACGCCGAGCAGGTGCTCGGTGAGGCCTATTCCTCCGCGCGCTTCAGCTTCCTGGTCGCGCTGGCGGGCCTGATCGCGGTTGTCGCCGCCAGCGCCACGCTGATCGTGATGGTACGCCGCCGCGTCTGCAAGCCGATCTTGGACCTCACCGCCACCATGTCGCGGCTGGCCAGCGGCGACGTATCCGGTGAAATCGCCGGCGCCGGCCGCGGCGACGAGATCGGCGCGATGGCATCGGCGGTAGGCGTCTTCAAGGACAACATGATCGAGGCGGAACGTCTTGCCGCCGAGAAGGCCGCCGAGAACGACGGCAAGATGCGCCGCGCCCAGGTGCTCGACGAACTCACCCGCGCGTTCGAAGCCAAGGTCACCGAACTCGTCGGCGGACTTTCGGCCGCCTCGTCCGTCATGGAAGACACCGCGCAGTCGATGTCGTCGACGGCGACCGCCACCAACCGCCAGGCGGCAATCGTTGCCGCCGCTTCCGAGCAGACCTCGGCTAACGTACAGACGGTTGCCAGCGCCACCGAAGAATTGACCTCCTCGATCTCCGAGATCGGCCGCCAGGTCGCGCAATCGACCGAAATCGCCGCCCGCGCCGTCGATAATGCGCGGCGCACCGGCGAGACCGCCCGCTCGCTCGCCGAGGGCGCGCAGAAGATCGGCGACGTCGTGACGCTGATCCAGAGTATTGCCGCGCAGACCAACCTGCTGGCGCTGAACGCGACCATCGAAGCCGCGCGCGCCGGCGATGCCGGCCGTGGCTTTGCGGTCGTCGCTTCCGAAGTCAAATCGCTGGCCGGCCAGACTGCCAAGGCAACCACCGAAATCTCTGAGCAGATCGCGTCCATTCAGGCGGCGAGCGATCAGACCGTGACGGCGATCCAGAACGTCGCCAACGTGATCGCCGAGATCGACCAGATCGGAACCGCGATTGCCGCCGCGATCGAGGAACAGGGCTCCGCGACGAAGGAAATCTCCCGCAGCGTGCAGGAAGCCGCGCGCGGCACACAGGAGGTCAATTCCAACATCACCGGCGTCCAGAAGGCCGCCGACGATACCGGCGCTGCCGCCAATCAGGTGCTCGGAGCGGCCGAGCAGTTATCCTCGCAGTCCAAGGATCTCGCCGGACAAGTCAACCGCTTCCTCTCGGAGGTGCGTGCGGCGTAAATTCGCTCGTCAATCCGCAAAGCCGACATAGCGGACGAAATCGCCGTTCGGCTCGCGGTCGGAGCGGACGGCATTGGCGGGAAAGCTGTCGTCGGGATAGCCCATGGCGACGCAGGTCATGATGACCTCGTCCTCGGGGATATTGGCGACCTCGCGCTGCCGCAAATAGACCAAAAATCGTGCCTAGCGATCCGCCTCGCAGGCGGGGGCAAGTCTTGAACAAGAAACTGAAATATGCGGCAGCGGCGATCGCCGTCTTTGGCGCAGCCATTTACCTCAACAACACCAATCATCTCGCCGCCCATCAGGAAGGCAAGCCCGTCCTGCTCGCGCATCGCGGCATCGCCCAGCGCTTCGACGAGCGCGAGCTGAAGAACGACACCTGCACGGCGGCGCGAATGCTGCCGTCAAACCATCACTATCTCGAGAACACGATCGAATCGATGCGAGCCAGCCTTGCGGCCGGCGCCGATGTCGTCGAGCTCGACGTTCACCCGACGACCGATGGCGAATTCGCGGTGTTTCATGATTGGACGCTGAATTGCCGCACCGACGGGCGCGGCGTCACGCGCGAGCACTCCATGGCCTATTTGAAGAAGCTCGACATCGGCCATGGCTATACAGCCGATGGTGGCAAGACCTTTCCGTTTCGCGGCAAGGGCATCGGCCTGATGCCGACGCTCGCCGAAGTACTGGCGGCCTTTCCGCAACAGCGGCTGCTGATCAACGTCAAGAGCCGGGACGCGTCCGAGGGAGAGAAGCTGGCAGCCGTGCTGACCAAGCTCCCCGCCGAACGCCGAGCGCAGATCATGGTCTATGGCGGCGACGAACCGGTCGAAATGGTCCGCCGGCGGCTGCCGGATGTCCGAACCATCTCGCGTTCGACCATCAAGAGCTGCCTGCTCGGCTACATCGGTTACGGTTGGACCGGACTCGTCCCTCAGGCCTGCAACAATGCGATGGTGATGGTGCCGATCAACGTCGCCCCATGGCTCTGGGGCTGGCCCGACCGCTTCCTCAGCCGCATTCGAGCAGCCAATAGCGAAGTGTTTGTGCTCGGCCCTTACCGAGGCGGCGAATTCTCAACCGGAATAGATACGCCCGAGCAGTTTGCTCGATTGCCGCAAAACTATTCCGGCGGCATCTGGACCAATGAAATCGAAGCCATCGCGCCGCTGGTGGGCAATTAGGCTGTAGCCGGATCGCGCTTCGCCATCGGGGTTACGAGGTTAACTCCGCAATCCCGGCGCCTCGTGCCCGGTGCGCGCGACATATTCGGTGTAACCGCCGCCAAATTGGTGGATGCCCTCCGGCGTCAGCTCCAGCACGCGGTTGGAGAGCGCCGCGAGGAAATGCCGGTCGTGGGACACGAACAGCATGGTACCCTCGAACTCGGACAGCGCATTGATCAGCATTTCCTTGGTCGCGAGGTCCAGATGGTTGGTCGGCTCGTCCAGCACCAGGAAATTCGGCGGATCGTAGAGCATTTTTGCCATCACCAGCCGCGCCTTCTCGCCGCCCGAGAGCACGCGGCACTTCTTCTCGACGTCGTCGCCGGAGAAACCAAAGCAGCCCGCGAGCGCGCGGAGCGATCCTTGTCCCGCCTGCGGAAAGGAATCTTCCAGCCATTCGAAAACCGTGCGTTCACCGTCGAGCAGGTCCATGGCGTGCTGGGCAAAGTAGCCCATCTTGACGCTGCCGCCGATCGCCACCGTGCCATCGTCAGGTTCGGCCGAGCCCGCCACCAGCTTCAGCAGCGTCGACTTGCCGGCGCCGTTGACGCCCATCACGCACCACCGCTCCTTGCGGCGGATCATGAAATCGAGCCCCTGATAGATGGTGCGGCTGCCATAGCCCTTGTGGACGTTCTTCAGGCTGACGACATCCTCACCCGAGCGCGGCGCCGGCAGAAACTCGAATGCCACCGTCTGCCGCCGCTT
This sequence comes from Bradyrhizobium murdochi, assembly GCF_000472965.1. Taxonomy (GTDB): domain Bacteria; phylum Pseudomonadota; class Alphaproteobacteria; order Rhizobiales; family Xanthobacteraceae; genus Bradyrhizobium; species Bradyrhizobium murdochi. The sequence goes on from NZ_AXAU01000001.1 coordinate 1,076,491, forward strand.
CGGCGGCTCGACGCGCTCGATCTTGTCCAGCTTTTTCACCCGGCTCTGCACCTGCGCCGCATGCGAAGCGCGCGCCTTGAAGCGCTCGATGAACTTGATCTCCTTCGCCAGCATCGCCTGCTGACGCTCAAACTGGGCCTGCTGCTGCTTTTCGTTCAGCGCGCGTTGCTGCTCGTAGAACTCGTAATTGCCGGAATATGTCGTGAGCGTCCCGCCGTCGATCTCGACGACCTTGTTGATGATACGGTTGATGAACTCGCGGTCATGCGAGGTCATCAACAGCGCGCCCTCGTATCCCTTCAGGAACTGCTCGAGCCAGATCAGGCTCTCGAGATCGAGATGGTTGCTCGGCTCGTCCAGCAGCATCACGTCAGGCCGCATCAGGAGGATGCGCGCCAACGCGACCCGCATCTTCCAGCCGCCGGAAAGCGCGCCGACGTCGCCCTCCATCATCTCCTGGCTGAAGCCTAAGCCCGACAACGCCTCGCGGGCCCGGCCGTCAAGCGCATAGCCGTCGAGCTCCTCGAAGCGGTGCTGCACCTCGCCGTAGCGCGCGATGATATCTTCCATCTCGTCTGCACGATCCGGATCGGCCATCGCGGCCTCGAGCTCCCTGAGCTCGTTTGCCACGACGCTGACAGGCCCGGCGCCGTCCATCACCTCGGCCACGGCGCTGCGGCCCGACATCTCGCCGACGTCCTGGCTGAAATAGCCGATAGTGATCCCCCGATCGAGCGAGACCTGGCCCTCGTCGGGTAGGTCCTGGCCCGAGATCATCCGGAAAAGCGTGGTCTTGCCCGCCCCGTTCGGGCCGACGAGGCCGATCTTCTCGCCCTTCTGAAGGGCTGCGGAGGCTTCGATGAAGAGAATCTGGTGGCCGACTTGCTTACTGACGTTATCGAGACGGATCATTGGGCCCTGAAGGGAGAAAATCGCTGTGGGCCGCTCCTTAGGACATCTAGCGTGCTTGTGGAAGCGGTTCCGAGATAGTCCCGCCGCAACAAGCGGCGCTACCTGACGGTGTTTTATCTTGTCGACACAACTGCATCCCAGGAGACATATACCAGTGGCCGAATGAACTCGCGTATGGGCAGTAAAACCTTCCAGCGCTGCGAACCGATCTGTACCAGCATCGTTAGCCCGTCATCTCCAATTGAACCGACGGAGAGTTCCCATGAGCGCAACGGGTCTCGAAGTATTCGATAGAACGCTCCAGATCACCAACACGTGGTTGGACGAAGTGATGACAAACCTGCCGCGCGATCGCAAGCTGGCGTGGCATATTCTGGGATCGGTATTGCGAACCATCCGCGACCGGGTTCCGGTCAATCTGGCCGCACATCTCGGCGCGCAGCTTCCGCTATTGGTGCGCGGCACCTATTACGACCAATGGCGGCCGAGTGAAACGCCGAAGGCGTGGCGATCGGCAGATGAGTTTCTCTCCATCGTCTCGGCAGAACTTAGTTCGCAGAAGCCGGTCGATTCCAAAGATGCAGCGCAGGCGGTGTTCCGCGTTCTGAACCATCATGTCGATCCCAATCAGGTCGAGAAGGTGCGCCACGCGCTTCCGGAAGACGTCCAGGCGTTGTGGCCTCGTAACAACCGGGTTTCATCGGCGGCCTGATGCGGCATCTGATCGCGGTTCCGAAGATCGACAAGAACCCTGATGTTCGCCGGGCGTTGTCTTGCAGCACGAAAACAACGGGAGCGAACCATGACCAGACCTCCGCCCGTGCCGCAGGACAATCAAAGCCACAAGGGTACAGGTGATCCGAGATCCGGCAACGCCCATGAAGTTCGGAAGGGCCGCGGCCGCGTTGAAAATCCCCGTGAGCAGGGGCAGCAGGGCAACACCGCTCAGAACACGACTCACCAGGGCTATCAGCAGGATCGCTAGTCAGGAGCGAGCACCATGTCGACTTCAACGAAGACGCGCGCGAGCATTCGCCAGGGCGGCCCGGGTGCTTCCCATGAAAACGCCAAGGCGCCGCTTCACGTCGAAAAGCCGCCCGCCGATGATCCGCAGCGCCGGCACAGCAAGGTGTCCGGCGGCGGGGGCGAACATGATACCCACCACACTCACGATCCGGAGCGAAAGGGCGGCGGCACCCATCCCGCATCGAAGGACGCGTCATGAGCACCAAGCATGTGAAACTGAACCGACCGACTAACGTCGATCTTGTTCGCAATCCGCTGATCGGAGGCTCGAAGGGAACATCGATGGCGCAGGTAACGTCCGACGAGCTTGAGGAATTCGAGGGCGCCAATACCTTCGAGGGCGACATCGAGAACGATACCAATCCTCAGGGCGGTATCACCAAAGCAGAAGTTCGCGACCGCCGCCGCGGGCCGCCGCAAAACGATCGGGATAGTGCTCCGCGGAGAATGCCGCTGCAAGGGAAGAAGACGCACGAGCAGCAAATGCGCATTCTCGAACGGAAGCCCGATGTGCCCGACGCGAGGCAGATGGAGGAGATTGCACAGACCCAGCACCGTGGCGGCGCCAAAATAGCGAAGCGCCAAGCACGTCAATCGGAATTTCCGGTAAGCCGCGGCGGGCTCAACCAGGAAAGCCAGCACAACAAGCACAATCGTCAGGGCCAGTCCGGCCACAAGCCTCAAAAGCCATAGGGGACAGTACTATGACACGTGGAGCACACGGAGACGGCAAGCACCTCGGCCCTGGCGCGAAGGGCAAAGGCACCGGAACCGGCGCTATGACCGACGTGCAGAACGACCTGATCGGCGACAACGCGGTGCTTTCCAACCGCGACAAGGCTGAGCATTCGCGCGATCGTGGCCAGGACAGCAAATGGTCTCAAACCGAGCAGTTGAAAGACCACGCGGCAAACAAGGGCCGCGGATAAGGCGCGAGATTGCCGGTCGAGCGCGCGCGGAGATCACAGGTTGATCACGCCAAGTCGTGCGGCATGTGCCACAGCATCGGTGCGGCCGGTGGCATCAAGTTTGGCAAGCAGCGAAGCCACATGGAATTTGGCGGTATGCACGGATATTCCAAGTTGGCGCGCAATGGCTTTGTTGGATGCGCCTTCGGCCATCAGGACAAGCACGTCGCGCTCGCGTGGCGTGAGATCGATTTCGGACGCGTCGACGGCCGTCGGCGCGTCACGTGATATGAGCGCGACTGTCGCTGCCTCTCCCGACGCCGCCAAGCGAAGCCCGGATACTCCGCCGAGCAGCGACGCGAGCCGGTCCGCCAGCACCGGATCGGCGATCTCGATAGCCACCACAATGACCGGCGAGGCCTCCTCGCTCACGGTTCTGGCCTTTCACCGATCGTGAGCTTGACTTGCAGCGGTTGGCCGGCGCGGCGAATTGTAATGTCGACGACGGAGCCGATACTGTCGGGCCCAAGCGATCGGATCAGCGAGCGCATGCTGGTCAGCTTCTCGTTATTCCAGCCGACGATCACGTCGCCTTGCAGGATACCGGCGGCGGCCGACGGACCTGACTTGTCGACACTCATCACCATCGCTCCGACGCCATCGTCGAGCTTGATCGGCTGCAATCCAACCCCGAGATAGCCGCGGGCAATCCGGCCGTGGGTTTCAAGCCTTCCCGCGATCCGGTCGATCGTCGCGCCGGGAATCACGAGAATGCGTCGCACCCCTTGAACGGCCATGCCGATCGCTTCGCCGGAGGCATTGACGGCAAGTCCCCCCTCGTGATTGCTGCGCAGCCGCACGTCGAGCTCGATCCTGGCATCGATCTCACCGCCCCGAAGGCTGCGCCAGCGGCCCCCGATTAGCGAGACGACGCCGAGCGCCGCCGTGGGAACGCCATGCTCGGCAGCGACCACGACCATCAGCGAGCCCAGATTCGGAACAACAGGCGAGAGCGCGACAGAGGCAGTATTGCTGGCATCACTTTTGGTCTCGAGCCGCAGCAGCGCGATATCGGTGGTGTGATCGCGTCCTGCGATCTTGGCCGACTGCGTCGTTCCGTCGGCAAATTTGACTGAGACTTCGCCTTCGTCGGCCAGTGCTTCATCAGCCGTCACGATCAGGCCGGGTTTCCAGATGAAGCCCGAGGCCCGCGAGCGGTGCGAATGCACCGAGACGATCGCGGCCTTTGTCCGGGCGACGACATCGGCAAGGGCGGAGGATAACGACGGAAGGATAGCTGCGGTCGGGTCGGGCATGACAGAACTCCTGGATCGGTTGAATCCAATCTGGGAGTTCAGATTGCGTTCGGGAACTAGCCTGATGGGCAGGCCGCGGGAGTTTTCGGCCTCGAACGCGAGCGCTCCCGCTTCGCGCTATGCCGTGTGTCCGGGTTCGATGTGCTTTGGCGTCTTCTTCTCCCGTTGAGGCGTCATCCTCGCAGGGTCGGGGGCACCAGGCACGCCGCGCGGTCCGAGCTGCTCTCGCTGAATATCGTCTTCCGACTTCTCGGGCTCGACGCCATTGGGCTCGCGATTTCGGGTCATGGCTGAACGGGTTCTCCTTCGAACATTAGCTCACGCTGTTAATGTCTCAGCAGAATACCTGTTCCTATTCCTGAATCTGGCCACGCGGTGGAACCAGCATTGCAGCGCGTCCAGTGCCACACCTTTCGAGCGCTGACGCGGCATCAATCAATCCACGGACGTTAAATTGGAGACCTTCTAAGAGTCTCTCTAAGAACCATTCCATTAGAGGAATCGTAATACCTCACGTATGCGTCACCGCGTTGCGCTGCCGAACTTTCTGAAGGCGCGACGTAAGTGCTCGCAGGTTTGGGGTGAACCTTGAAGTCTCGTGATTTGTTCCGGATCGCCACGTTGGCGACCGTATCCGCATTGGCGTTGTGGCCGCAGTCGACGTTCGCGCAGTCAAGCTCTTCGTCGCAATCCGGGGCGCAGTCGTTACCTCCTATCGTCGTCGCCTCGCCAGAGGCTCGCCGTCGCGCCGCAGCGCCGGAACGGCGCCAGATACGACGCGCAACGCAGACAGCGCAAACCACTAGACCGCAGCCGCAACGCGGCGTCGGCTTCGTCGAAAACCCGCGCGGCGCCGTCCAGGGTTATGTCGCCGGCCGCTCGATGGCGGGCACCAAGACCAACACGCCGATCATGGAGACGCCGCAGTCGTTGTCGGTAATCGGCAACGAACAGATCCGCGACCAGAAGCCCGGCAAGTTCGACGAGATTTTGCGCTATACCCCGGGCGTTGTCGCCGGAACGTTCGGCGCCGACACCCGCAACGACTGGTTCCTGATCCGCGGCTTCAAGTCCGACGATGTCGGCCTGTTCCTCGACGGGCTGCAGCTCTTCTACACGTCATACGCGAGCTGGAAGCTGCAGCCGTTCAACCTCGCCCGAGTCGAGGTGCTACGCGGCCCCTCCGCCGTGCTGTATGGCGGCTCCAGCCCGAGCGGCATTGTCAATGCGGTCAGCAAAATGCCGCCCGCTGAGCCGATCCGCTATCTCGAGACCGGCGTCAACAATTTCGGCAACGCCTATCTATCGTTCGATTTCGGCGGCCCGGTTGCAACCGCGCCCGAAAACGGAAAGCTGTTCTATCGTGTGGTCGGACAGGTCCAGAACGGCGGCACGCAAGTCGATTTCACGCCCGACAATAACTACTTCATCGCACCGTCCGTCACCTACAAGCCGGACGCAGACACGACGTTCACCGTGCTGGCTTCAGCGTCGAAGCAGGATACGCGCGGCATTAACTTCCTGCCCTATGTCGGAACGGTGGTCGATGCACCGTTTGGCCGCATCCCAACAAAACTGTTCGTCGGCGATCCCAGCGTGGATACGTTCAAGCGCGAACAGGAGATGGTCGGCTATCAGTTCGAGAAGAACCTCTCCGACAGCGTCACATTCCGGCAGAATGCCCGCTACGCGCACGTTGACATCACTTATCGCGGTTTGGTCGGCAATAGCTATACCAACATAGCAACCGGTGACCTCGGTCGCTACAATTGGTACGCAAAGAACACCGCCAACCAGGGCAATCTGGACAACCAGTTGGAGTATCGTTTCGATACCGGCCCCGTGCAGCACACGATGCTATTCGGCCTCGATCTGAAAGCCTATCGGATCGACGACTACCAAATCTTCGACTTTGGCGGTGTGCCCTCGATCAACGTGTTCAATCCGATCTACGGTGTCGGCGACATACCCTTCACTGTCGCGCCGTTCCGCAACTTCCTCCTGACTCAAAATCAACTCGGCACCTACATTCAGGACCAGATCAAATTCGGCGGCTTCACGCTGGTATTGAGCGGCCGCAACGACTGGGTATCGACCAGCCAGGGCGATCGTCCGACCGGCGCCACTCTTTTCAACCGCGAAGATAGCAAGTTCAGTGGCCGTGCCGGCCTGATCTACAATTTCGCTAACGGCCTCGCGCCCTATGTCGCCTACGCGACCAGCTACAATCCGATCATCGGCCTCAACGCTTCGAACCAACTGTTCCTGCCGGAAACCGGCGAGCAGGCCGAGATCGGATTGAAATTCAAACCTAACGGCTTCGACGGCCATTTCAGCATTGCCGTATTCGATCTGAAGCGGCAAAACGTGCCGACGACGGTCCCGAATACCACGCCGGTTCTTCAGAACCAGACCGGTGAGGTCACCTCGCGCGGTCTCGAGTTGGAGGCCGTGGCCAATCTCGCACCCGGCCTGAAGATGGTTGGTGCATTCACTACCTACGACCTCTTCATCAGCAAGGACGCGAATCCGGCGCTGCTTGGCCTGACGCCGACCAACACGCCGCAGCAGGTTGGATCCGTCTGGGGTGACTACACCTTCCAGGAAGGACCGTTGAGGGGCTTTGGCTTTGGTGGCGGCGTGCGCTACATCGGCAAGTCCTTCGCTAATGCCGCGAATACGCTTGTGGTTCCTTCGGTCGTGCTCGGTGACGCTTCGATCCATTACGAATGGCAAAACTGGCGCGCAGCGTTGAACGTCATCAACATCGCCGACAAAACTTATGTCGCCAGTTGCGCGTCGGATACCTCGTGCTTCTACGGCGATCGCCGCCGCGTGACGGCAAGTCTCGCCTACAAGTGGTAACGCGCCGCAATCGGAAGGGAGGCAGCGCTGAAAGCCAGGACGGTTCGCATCTGGTCGGTGGTCCACACCTGGAGCAGCCTGATATCGACGCTGTTCCTGCTGCTGCTGTGCATCACCGGCTTGCCGCTCATCTTCCATCATGAGATCGATGAGCTGCTCGGCTACGATCCAAAGCCCGAGATCGCACAGCCGGGCGCGGTGAAACGGAGCATTGACGAGATCGCCCGCACGGCGCTGGCGCATGACCCGGGACGCGTCCTGCAGTACATCTTGTGGGACAAGGACGAACCGAACAACGTGATCGCCTTCACCAACAACAAGGTCGATGGCGATCCGGATGCCGCGACGCTCAGGGCCTATGATGCACATACCGCCAAGCCGCTCGGCTCGGTCGGTGGCGGCCCGATGCTGATCTTCCTTAAACTCCACGTCGATATGTTTGCGGGCCAGCCCGGCAAGCTGTTCCTCGGCGCCATGGGATTCCTGTTCCTGGTCGCCATCGTCTCCGGCGTGGTGTTGTACTGGCCGTTCACGCGCCGCCTGAGCTTCGGCACTCTCAGGGACAAGTCGCGCCGCATTGCCTGGTTCGACTGGCACAACCTTCTGGGCGCTGTAACCATCGCATGGGCGCTGGTGGTCGGCGCCACCGGCGTCATCAATACGCTCGCCGAGGTGATGCTGAGCCAGTGGAAAGCCAACGAGCTCACTGACATGGTCAAACCCTATGCCGGCAAGCCGCCGCCGGTCCATCTCGCCTCGCTTGATGTAGCGCTTGAGAATGCGCGTAAGGCCGCGCCGGACATGAACGTCTCCTTCGTTGCCTTCCCCGGCACGCCGTTCACGAGCTCGCATCATTTCGCGGTGTTCATGCGCGGCGACACGCCGCTGACGTCGCGGCTGCTGAAGCCGGTGCTGCTGGATGGCGAAACCGGCGAAGTTTCCGACGCGCGCGATCTTCCGGTCTATCTCAAGGCGCTGCTCGTGTCGCAACCGCTGCATTTCGGTGATTATGGCGGCATGCCGCTGAAGATCATCTGGGCCCTGCTCGACATCATGACCATCGTCGTCATCGTGAGCGGGCTCTATCTGTGGGTCGTCAAACGCCGCAAGCACCGCAGCCACGCGATCGCGGGACAGCCTGCGTTGCAGCCGTCGCGATGACCGACGCACGCAAGTTGCGCTCCAGTGGCAACTGGTGGACCGTGTATGGCGGTCCACTGCTGATCGGGGTGCTGTCGGTCGCTGGGTTGTTGACGGCGCTGCTTTCGGAAGGCGCCGGCCGTTATTTTTCCTGGATCGCGGTTGGCGCGCCCGTGGCGCTGACCGGCTGGTTTTTCGCGCGGCGCAAGCGACGTTAGACTAGACCGGCCGCATCAGCTTCAGCGTCGCGGCCAGCCGCAAGCTGCGCTTTCCGGCCAACGCAATGGCTTCGAGTTCAGCGCCGGCTTCGTCGCAGGTGCCGGTAAAGCCGATGCCCACCTCATGGCCGCCGAACACAGGGTTTTCGCCCTTCGCCGGCGTATGCTCCTGGTTCAGGATCTCGCCCTTCCAGCGGCCGTCGGCCGAAGCGTAGGACCCGAGGTAATAGAAAAAAGCGTCGCCGCCGAGGATGCGGCCGTCCAGCAGCAGCATGACGCCGGACAGACCGGCCTCGATACCGTCGAGCGCGCGGAGCTGGAGGGAATAGAGCCCGTTGACAATGCCGCCCGGTCCGACGGTGCCGACCGGCGGCAGTGCCTCGTCGTCGAGCCGCGTCAACTCGGCCCAGAACAAGGCGCCCGGCCGCGGCGCGGCGCTGCCTTCAAAACGAATCCTGTTGCCCTGCAGCCGGCCGCGCACGCTGATGGCGGCGACGTCGGTATCCATAAGCGGCTTGTAGTGGGGGTCGTCATTGTGGCGCTGGGTGATGACCTCGCCGATAATTTCCCCAGCCGTCTCCCGGTAGGTGCCGAGATGGGCAAAGGCGGAATTGCCGCCCAACAGCTTGCCATTGTGCATGCACATGATGCTGCGGCCGAACGCGTCGTTCCCGCCGTACTCGACCTTGTAGAGCCCGTTCAGCAACGAAAATGTCCTGCACTATGGAATCGTCCGGCGGGCTTAGCACCGCCGCCGAGATGGAACCAGCGCGCGTTTTATCGCAGTTTCAATGCCGTTTGAAATACTGCACGGCGCGCTCGTGCTTTTCCGCCGCCGCACGCGATTTGAAGGTTCCGAGGTTACGGCGCTTCCCGGTTTTCGGATTGATTTTGCGGGAATAGAGCCGGTATTCGCCCGAGGATAGCTTTCGGATCATGGCCAGCACCGCTTTGTTGCTTGCCCCGTCCGCAATAATGACGCCAAGGGTCCCTTGTTCCGCTCCGGCTATTCGCGTTGTCTGGCCTTGCAATGCCGGCATCGTTCGGCCGGTGTGCAATGAACGGGGGATCATGTGCAACATTTCTTCCTCTATCTCCTTGCGCTCGGCGCTGGCGTCAGCGTCGCGACCCAGCAGGTGCTCAATGGCGGCCTGCGCACCGCGCTGGGCTCGCCGGCCTGGGCGGGGCTGATCAGCTATGCGGGTGGCCTCATCACCATGGTCGTCGCGGTGATCGCGCTCGGCGAACGCGTGCCGTCCTGGAAAACGATGGTCGATGTGCCGTGGTATGCGTGGTCCGGCGGCGTGTTCGGCGCTGCCTTCATCCTGCTGGCGATCCTGTTGTTGCCCTCGCTCGGCGCCGCGACGCTGTTTGCGCTGGTCATTGCCGGCCAGGTGCTCGCTGCGGTGACGCTTGACCATTTCGGCGCGTTCGGGCTGACGCCGCATCCCGTGAGCGCCGCGCGGCTCGCAGGCGCAGTGCTGTTGATCGCCGGTGTCGTCTTGATCCGGGATTGAAATTCAGGGCTCGAGCCCGCTCTCGCGCAACGCCGGTGCGACCGCAGGCGACGCAAGAAATCGCAGCAGCCGGTCCGCTTCATCCGGCTTGTCGCTCGCTACCATACGCCCACCGGAAAACACCGCGGGCTTTTGCAAGTCGCGTGGAATGGCTCCAACCACCTCGATGCCGCCGACCTGCTTCAACTCGCTGATCTGCTGGACGGCGAGATCGGCCTCGCCGGTCACCAGCTTCTCAGCAGTAAAACCCTGCGGGATGATCTGCGCCCTCGCATTGACCTCGGAGGCAATGCCGAGTTGCGCGATCAGTCTTGCAAACAGAATGCCGCTGGCGCCGAGCCGCGAGTAGGCTACCGAGCGCGCGCCGAGTAGCGCCGCACGCAGCGCCGCCTCGGTCGCGATATCAGGATGGGCCGCCCCGGCCTTCACGGCGATGCCGACGAAGGAGCGGGCCAGGTCCACGCAAGCCTCCGGGACCACCCGCCCCTCGCGCACGACTTCGTCCAGCCCCTCGCGGGTCAGGATGACGACGTCTGCAGCCTCGCCCGCGCGCAGCCGGTCCAACAGCGCCAGCGTGGGCGCGAAATCGGCGTCGATGCGTGCGCCGCCGGCCGCCTGATACTGGCCGGCCAGGCCTTGCACGGCGCCCTTCAACGCCAGCGTCGAAAGCATGCGGATGGTATCAACCATCAGCTGCTATACCCGGCGCATCAGCTTGAGCACCGCGGTCATGCGAAGGCTGCGCTTGCCGGCGAGCGCGGTCGCCTCCAAGAGCGCGCCTTGCTCGTCGCAGGAGCCGGAAAAGCCGATGCCGACTTCGTGGCCGCCAAAGATGGGGTTCTCGCCCATGGCGGGTGTGTGCTCCTGATTGAGGATCTGGCCTTTCCAGCGGCCGTTCTCCGAGGTGTACGTGCCGAGATAGTAGAAGGATGCGTCGCCGCCGAGGATGCGCCCGTCATTGAGCAGCATCACGCCGGTCAGGCCGCCCTCGACGCCGTCGAGCAGGCGAACGTGGATGGAATAGAGGCCGTTGACGATACCGCCTTTGCCGACGCTGCCGGCGATCGGGATGGCCTCCTGCTCGATCGGCGTCATCACCGAATGGAACGCCACGCCGGGCAACTCCTTCAGGCCCCCTTCGAAGCGGTACAGATTGCCATCTGCCCTGCCCTTCGCCAGCAAGGTGGCATCGTCGGTGCCGGCCATCGCGCGGTAATTCGGGTCCGGGTTGTGGCGCACGGTCTGGATCACGATGTCGACGCCATCGTCCCGCTTTTCGTAACTGCCGATATGGGCAAAGGCCGAATTGCCGCCCAGCATCTTGCCGCCGCGCGCATACATCACGCTGCGGCCGACCGCCGCGCCAAGCTGAAACCTGACTTTGTAAAATCCCTCAAACAATGCCGTCACCCCGGCAAACCCGGCTAATTGTCTAGCGCGGTTCATAACGCAGGGAAACGGCCTTGAACCGCCGTATTTGAATCAACCTATCAAGACAGCGGTGTCATCAAAACGCAATGATCCGCCAAGGTGGTGCCTTGGCGGATCAGCTTTGCACCCAGGCGCGCCCCGGGTCCTATCGTTAAGTCCCTTAGGCCGCGGCCGCCTTGGCGCCGGTCGGGACTTCCGCGATCGTCTTCAGGATCTGGGATGCGATCTGGTAGGGGTCGCCCTGCGAGTTCGGGCGGCGGTCTTCCAGATAGCCCTTGTAGCCATTGTTGACGAAGGAGTGCGGAACGCGGATCGAGGCGCCGCGGTCAGCCACACCGTAGCTGAACTTGTTCCAGGGCGCGGTCTCGTGCTTGCCGGTCAGGCGCTTGTCGTTGTCCGGCCCGTAGACGGCAATGTGGTCCATGAGATTCTTCTCAAAGGCAGCCATCAGCTTCTCGAAGTATTCCTTGCCACCGACTTCGCGCATGTACTTGGTCGAGAAGTTGGCGTGCATGCCCGAGCCGTTCCAGTCGGTATCGCCGAGCGGCTTGCAGTGGAATTCGATGTCGATGCCGTAGCTCTCGGTCAGGCGCAGCATCAGGTAGCGAGCCATCCACATCTGGTCGGCAGCGGTCTTGGAGCCCTTGCCGAAGATCTGGAATTCCCACTGGCCCTTCGCCACTTCGGCGTTGATACCTTCGTGGTTGATGCCGGCGGCGAGGCAGAGGTTGAGATGCTCTTCCACGATCTTGCGGGCGACATCGCCAACGTTCTTGTAGCCAACGCCGGTGTAGTACGGGCCCTGCGGACCCGGATAACCGTCCGAGGGGAAGCCGAGCGGACGGCCGTCCTTGTAGAAGAAATATTCCTGCTCGAAGCCGAACCAGGCCCCTTCATCGTCGAGGATGGTTGCACGCTTGTTCGAGGAGTGCGGGGTCTTGCCATCGGGCATCATGACTTCGCACATCACCAGCGCGCCGTTTTCCCGCGCAGCATCCGGATAGACGGCGACCGGCTTCAGCACGCAATCGGAGCTGTGGCCTTCGGCCTGCATGGTGGACGAGCCGTCGAAGCCCCACAGCGGAAGCTGTTCGAGCGTCGGGAACTTGTCGAATTCCTTGATCTGCGTTTTGCCGCGCAGATTCGGCGTCGGCGTATAGCCGTCGAGCCAAATATACTCGAGCTTGTACTTGGTCATTGAGCCTCTCTTGAGTTGCTATGAAATGCGGAAGACCGAAACCTTGAATTCTGGATTTTGACGCCCAGCCCCCGGAGGTCTCCGCATACGTGTACCCGGCCACGTCAGGCCACTTCTCACTAAGCACGTAACGTGCCAATCGCTGCAGTGCGGTATTGGCCATCCACAGCCCAGGCCGGCGGCGGCCCAAAATAGAAGCTGCGACATAGGAGCGCGGTCGGCCCGCAAATCGGGCGGTCTGAGGGCGGGTCGGCGGTCCGAATCCAGCCCATTTTTCCGGCATTTTCGCTTCGCTACCGCTAAGCGCTCAAAGGTGCGGCATCCCTTTGAGCCTCCCAGGTCGGACGCCAACTCACCCGAGCAACCATCCCGTCGGCCCACGCGTTGGTCATGCAAACGCTGCCTCGCAGAATGCACCGCCAAAGCTGCCTACGAAATAGACAAAACCTGCCGCTCTCTTGGTCACTTGCACCCGCCCGGGGCACCGACAATATCGCCTTACGTAACCAGTAGAGAACGAGTCGGGCGCACCATGGAGGCTCGCGCTTCGACAACAGGAGACTGCAATGATGAATCCGAGTTTGAATCACGGGTCAGCCACGATCTACCAATTCCCAACCGGGGGCCGGGCGGCTCTCGGGGGACGTCGCTATGGCGAGACCAAGGCCGTGACCGAGTTTGTGGCCCAACCGGTCAACCTCGCGGACTGCTGCGATAGCTGGTACCACGCCGCGGCGATCGAGGACGCCAAAACCGAGCGGGATCACTGATGCTTGGGAGGTGTTTGGCAGGGGCGCGCCGGGCAAACGAGGCGCGGACAGAGAACTAGAAAAGGGTCGGAACGAAATCGTTTCGGCCCTTTTTCATGTCTGCTCGCACGTCGTGGTCCGCCGTCTGGCATGCTTGAGTGTGGTGACGCCGGCTTTGGTGATCCGTAGCGTCACGCCCTTCCCCTGGTAACGCGACCCTGACAGGGTCCAACGCTTGGGTAGCGTCACCGCCTTGCCGTCGAGTTGTAGATGGGCACGCTTGTCGTATTGAAAAAATCCAACCGTGAACTGCGAGCCGTCGGCGCAACGATAATTCTGGAAGCTGGACTGCGCCGACGCCGGTGACGGCATGGTTGCAACCGCGGCGAACCCTAGCGCCGCGCCAAAAATCGTGATGTTCCGCCGATTCATGCTTCGCCCTCTTGCGAGTTCAGTATAGACGAGACGGGGCCGAACGACACCCGTCCCTTGTTCTCCGTCCGAACCCTTGCTGCATGATGTCAGATTCCCCTGCCCGCCATCTCAATCTCGCCGGCGCCAGCAATTTTCGCGATCTCGGCGGCTACCCCACAAGCGACGGCCGGACCGTACGCTGGCGGCAGATTTTTCGTTCCAACCATCTTGGCCACCTCACCGAAGGCGATGTCTCCGTCCTGCGGGAGCTGGGCGTCCGCAGCGCGTTCGATTTTCGCGGCACCGAGGAGCGCGCCGTCGCCCTGTGCGGCATGCCGGAAATCACTGTTCATTCGCTGCCGGTCGAGCCGACGGTGGTCGCGGCGCTGCGCGCGATCGCAGCCGCCGGTACGCCGCTGTCTACGGACCACGCCGTCGAGGTGATGCGCGATTCCTACCGCAGCTACGTACAGAACAACACGCAGCATTTCCGCGCGCTCTTTGCCCATCTGTTGGAAGACCGCGCGCCCCTGGTGATCCATTGCACCGCCGGCAAGGACCGCACCGGCTTTGCGTGCGCGCTGATCCTGCATACGCTCGGTGTTTCCGAGGACATCATCTCGGAAGACTATCTGCTGACCAACCGCTTCTACCGCAGGGACCCCAATCACAGCAGCGACCTGCCCGAGAACGTCAGCCAGGTGCTGGGCTCGGTGCAGGCATCGTTCCTCGCCGCCGCCTTCGAGGCCATCGACGCCGACTATGGTGATCTCGAAAGCTATCTCCGCGATGGTCTTGGCCTCGGCGAAACCGAACGCGCCCATCTCGAAGCGCGCTATCTGCAGCGCTGATCACCTCACCCGCTGCATCGACACGACCTGCGCGGACAGCTTGCCGCCTCTCGCCCTGACGTTGACCTGCACCTTGTAGTCGTTGCTGGTTTCGCCCTTGGGCGCATAGAGCATCGCGGTAAAGCGCACACGGCCGCGCGCATCGAGTGTCACGGGCAGGTCCTCATGCACTCGGAATGAATTACCCTGGCGGTCTCGCGGCGGAAGCCTGGCCGTCATGACCGGCTCGACCAGCGCACGCAGATTGAGCTTGGTCGCCGTTTCACCATCAATCCGGTAATAGGCAAAGGAATCGCTCTCCCAGCGGCTGTTCGCCACCTCGACGACGGCCCGGCTGTCCGGCGACCAGGCCGCAAGCAGTTCGTAGCGGTTCGCCCGCATTTCACCCGTCTCCCAATAGGTGCCGCCCAGTGTGGCCAGCACCGCGCCATCGGTGACACGGATCAGGACGTTTTCGACGTCGTTGGGAGTATCCTGGCCGTACGGCAGCCCTTGCGCGGTTCGCCAGGCGAACGCGTAGTCCTTCGAGGGCGAGGTGGTGCCGGCGACGACACGCATCGCGTCCCTCCCCCCACCGCATACGAGGCTGCCATGTTGATCGGCGACGCAGGCCTGCGCATAGGCGCCGGCCATTGGCTGAACGCAAAATGCGAGGAGCGCGAGTCGAAATGCCAGATCGCGACGCATGGCGCCATCTTATCTGGTAGACGCCCGCCGTAAAGCGAGCCGGAGCGGCCCGGAAGGCGGCGCTTATCGGCTCAGGCCGCCGCTTCCATTTCCAGTTCGGCGTCGAGATCGGCGATGACGTCCTCGAACGCCGAGATCGCCTGCTGGATCGCTGCGATCTGCATCAATTCCCAGCTCGAGACCGGACCGCTGCGATTCTGCAGCGCTACAACCAGGTCGCGCCGCTGCTCCTTAAGCTGAACAAGCGGTAAACCATGATCCGGCAAACCCATGACAAATCCCCCTGCCTTTTTGTTGGAGTCCTGTTGTACCGAATGGATTCTGCAAACGGCTTACAGAACTCCGGCAAATTTTATCGATTTGGCTCCATCCCTACGTAGCTCGCCACCGCCAGCCAGCGCGGACCGCGATAATTTGGGCTGGCGAGACTGACGGTCATGCAGAAATTCGCCGCATTGGGATTGAAAATCTCCTGATAGGGTGCGCTCCCTCATCCGCATGCGGAGGCCCTTCATGGACGGAAAAGTCATTGTCGTGACGGGCGCGCTGGGTGCGCTCGGCCGGGTGGTCGTGGACGAAGCGCTGGCGCAGGGCGCCCGGATTGCAAGCGTCGATCATGCCCCGACGCAAGTCCCCGCCACGGCGGATCTATTCGAACTCGGCGGCGTCGACCTCACCGATGCCGCGGTAGCCAAAAAGGCCATCAACGCCGCGGCCGCGCATTTCGGCAAGCTCGATGCGCTGATCAACATCGCCGGCGGTTTTGCCTTCGAGACGGTGGCGGAGGGCGATCCCAAGACCTGGCAACGGATGTACGCGCTCAACGTCATGACCGCGCTCAACGCCTCGTGCGCGGCGATCCCGCATCTCGCCGCATCGGGCGCGGGCCGCATCGTCAATATGGGCGCAATGGGCGCGCTGCAGGCAGGTAGTGGCATGGGCGCCTACGCCGCCTCAAAAGCCGGCGTACACCGCCTCACCGAGGCGCTCGCCGCCGAGCTCAAGGGCAAGATCACGGTCAACGCCGTGCTGCCGTCGATCATCGACACCGCGGCCAACCGCGCCAGCATGCCGAACGCCGATTTCACCAAATGGGTGACGCCGAAGGAACTGGCCGACGTGATCCTGTTCCTCGCCAGCGACGCCGCAAGCGCCGTCACCGGCGCGCTGCTGCCGGTGAATGGGCGGGTTTAGCCCTCCACCTCCACCAGCTTTCGCAGCACCGCCCTGAAGCGGATGCTGCGCTTGCCGACGAGCGCGGTGGCTTCGCCTTCCGCACCGTCGCGGTCATACGTGCCGGAAAAGCCGATGCCGACTTCATGGCCGCCGAACACCGGCCGTTCGCCCATGGCCGGGGTATGCTCGCGGTTGATGAGTTCGCCCTTCCATCTGCCGTTCGCCGCAGTGTACGCCCCGACATAGTCGAAGAACGCATCGCCGCCCCTGATGCGGCCGTTTTGCAGCATCATGACACCGGTGTTGCCGGCATCGATTCCGTCGAGCATACGAATGTGGATCGAATAGAGCCCGTTGCCGATCCCGTCAGGGCCGACCGTACCAGGCGGCGGCGCATCGGTATCATCGATAGGGCTCAGAACCGTCGTGAAATGGATGCCGGGCAAGGCCGCGCTGCCGCCGTTAAAATGAAACTCCTCGCCGCGGGGCGCGCCCCTGAAATTCATCACGGCATGTTCAACTTCGAACATCGGAACGTATTTGGGATCGTGATAGTGGCGCGACATCGTAACCTGGCAAGAGACGATGCCATCGGTTTCGGTGAAGTGGCCGACAAAGGAAGAGCCGGAATCGCCGCCGTACAGTCTGCCGCCCGATGTCGCAAACATCACGCCGCTGCCCGTGCCGCGGGCCGTGGTGAAGCGGAATTTGTATAGCCCTTGCAACGCGCCTACTCGCTGTGGGAGCGGCAAATGCCTGTGGCCCGCGAACGATCGATTCGCAGGTTCCCTCAAACTGCCGCTGGCCTTGTCCCCGCGCCGACAATAGCCGCTCCGGGGCTATCCGATCAAACGCTTTACCGGAATTGGGCTAGGCTCGGCGTGTTGAGTCGCGGCAGCCAGCGCCGCCGGAGCTTGCCTTGGAAACCGCACTTTATCTTCCCGTCAAACGCTTCCTCGAAAAGCTCGGCTTCACCGTCAAAGGCGAGGTCGGCGGCTGCGATCTTGTGGCGCTGAGTGGCGACGATCCGCCGATCGTGGTGATCGGCGAACTGAAGCTCTCCTTCAATCTGGAACTGATCCTGCAGGCGGTCGATCGCGCCGGCGCTGCCGACGAGGTCTGGCTTGCGGCTAAATTATCCGCCCGCGGCAAGGGCCGCGAAAGCGACGCGCGGTATCGTAACCTCTGCCGCCGGCTTGGCTTCGGCATGCTCGCTGTCACCAACACCGGCGATGTGGAAGTACTCGTCAAGCCGCCGACATCAGCGCCCCGCCGCGATCCCAAAAAGCGCTCGCGGCTGATCGCGGAGCACCAGAAGCGCAAGGGCGATCCCGTCATGGGTGGATCGACGCGCGCGCCGATCATGACGGCGTACCGTCAGCAGGCGCTGGCCTGCGCCTCCGCGCTGTCAGGCGGGCCGCGGCGCGTCAGGGATTTGCGGGCGGAGATTCCCGATGCCGGAAAAATCCTCTTGCATAATGTTTATGGCTGGTTCGATCGCGCCGAGCGCGGCATCTACGTGCTGACTGATGCCGGCCATGCCGCGCTGAAGCGCTGGCCACAACCGCCGCTGGATCTGGCTGTCGCGGGCAATCCCTCGCCATGATGGCAAGCATGGTGACACCGAACCATACAGCGCTACCGGACTTGAAAGATTTTAGACGCATGGCTGTATTGCCGAGCGAAATTCATATTGCAATGCAACATTAGGGCACCTAGGTATCTCCGCAATCAAATGCGAGGCGCCTTATGAGCGAAGACTGGAACACGAAATACGGCACACGACGCGTCCGGCGGGATCCGCCGACGCTGGAGGAGGCAATCTTCGCCGCGGTCGGGATCACTGACGATCAGCAGCAGCAGGCGGAAATCGCCGCCGCGCTGATGGGCCTGCCTTATGAGGAAGTGCTGGCTGAAGTGAAGAAGACCGGCCGTGCGCTGGCACGATCGGCCACCCGCGTCATTGCAGGCGAGCAAGGCGCACAGCGTTCGGTCGTGGTCGAGCGCCGCGTCGTCAGGCGTTTTGGCAATGACAAGCGTACCGGCACCTGAACAGCCGCGACTAGCTGAATTGCACGGAGAATTGCCCAAGGCGTTGGGCAATCCTCGAGATCGAACGTACGGATCGGCTTAAGAGGCCCCCCACTCAGACGGGGCGGTCCCGGCCATACGAAGCAGCATTCGCCGATAAGCGCGGTTGAAAGCCACCACCGCCCGCGTCGTATTCAGCACGCTCTCGATCCAGGACGTCGCAAGTTCGGCCTGATCATACTTCGTCAGATCGATCGTGCCGGTGGATTCGCCGTGGCGGAATACAAGCTGCGCGCCAAACTTGCTGGCGAGCGCCCGCATCGCCTCGTTCTGCGCGCCGGTGGTGATTCGCAGGCTTTTATAGCCCTTGGCGCGTGCTTCCTTGATCAGCTTGCGGAACAGGATGCTGCCGACGCCGCGACGCCGCACGGAGGTTTCGACGCTGAAGGCGATCTCGGGAAGCGAATCCGGTGACTGGTCCGGCGGATGCAGCTCCGCCGCTCCGCGAACCACGCCGTTTTCAAAGAAGGCGATGATCGTCGTGCCGTCATTGGCGCATTTCTCGGCGTAGCGCTCGATGAAGCTGTCGTCCATGAAGCCATGGAAACGATCGCGACGGCTGGTGCGGTCGAGCCGCAGCAGGTGATCGCGCAATAGCGGCAGTTCTTCCTGCTGGCTCAGCGTGCGCACGCTGCTATCGGCAAGCGCAGCCGCAATAACGGTGAGGTACATAGTCCAAAACTCCTCTGAGAAAACCCTCGAGGAGGCGTCGAATCCCTAGACCACCCATATTGTGCGGCGCAACATCGAATTCAAGACCGGATTGCTCCGTGTACTGCCTTAAATAACAGCAACATTTCCAGCGATTTAGCCGACCCGCCATTAACCAATTGTTAAGCTTCGTCACCCGGCCCAAAGTGGGCATGGAGCTTGCTTATTTTGGATGCGCCAAGCCCAGGCAACGCACCCGGATGGTTCGTGGAGACCCATTGTGGCTGTCGTGCTCGACACCAGATCTTGCCTTCCGGAGCGCCGGCTTGCGGTGTGGCAGGACATCGTGTGCGACACCTTCGTCGGGCTCGACTGCAAATCGGACCTGCGCGGCGCGTTTTGGGGCTCGGTGTCGCAATCCAGAATTGGACAGGTCGCGCTCACGCAGGTCGATTCCACTGCACAGCGGGTATTCCGCACGCCGTCGCGAATAGCCCGCGCCAGCGAAGATTTCGTGCTGATGGCGCTGGGCAACAACGGCGTGAACGGCGTGTTTCAGGATGGCCGCGAGGCTGTCGTCTCCGCGGGACAATTCGTCATTTACGACACCACCCGCCCCTACGAGCTGCGGTTCGACGACAGCTTTTCGCAGACCATCTTCCAGATGCCGCGCAAGCTGCTGCAACAACGCGTCGGCTCGTTCGATAGTCTGACTGCGACGACGTTTGCAGGCGATCGTCCGCTCGAACGGCTGACATATGATTTCGCGCGCAATGTGAGCAAGACGATCGAACTGGTTGATCCCGCCGCCGCAACGCGCCTGCTCGACCAGGCGCTCGACCTGCTGGCGATGACGCTTGCCGAAAGGCTGCATGCCCGCTTGCCGGAGCAGTCGGCCCACCGGTCGGCGCTGCTCTATCGCCTCAAGAACCATATCCTGACGCATCTTTCCGATCCCGAACTGTCGCTGCCGCGCGCTGCAGCCGCAGTCGGAATCTCGCCGCGTTATGCCAGCGATCTGATGGCCGCCGAACAATCCTCGTTCCGCAGCTATGTGCAGGCGCAACGGCTGGAGCGCTGCAAGCGTGATCTTGCCGACCCCGCCTACCAGGCCCGGCACATCGGCGAGATCGCCTTCGCCTGGGGCTTCAACGACCTCGCCCATTTCAGCCGCATCTTCAAGCAGCGCTTCGGCATCTCGCCGCGCGAATGGCGCGAGCAGCCGGGCAAGTAACGTCTTTCGACCTCACCTCTTCTTCCCGTTGCGCCCACCCATCGGACGCCGCTTAGCGCCGTCCTCCTGCCGGTTAAGACAAGTTTTCGTTCCGCCGCGGACAAGCGGTGCGCATCGCCACGGCTGTAGGCTTGGCATCAGCGAATGTCAGTTGTCGATGCGGGAGGACGATGCGATGGGTCTGGTTCATCAGAAATACAAGGTGGCGGTGGTTCAGGCGGCGCCGGTTTTTCTCGATCTTGATGCGACCGTGGACAAGACTATCAACCTGATCGAGGAGGCTTCCGCCAACGGCGCGAAACTGATCGCGTTTCCCGAAACCTTTATTCCCGGGTACCCATGGCAGATCTGGCTCGGCGCGCCGGCCTGGGCGATCGGTCGCGGTTTCGTGCAGCGCTACTTCGACAACTCGCTCGCCTTCAACAGCCCGCAGGCGGAAAAGATCCGCCAAGCCGTGAAGCGCACCAAACTGACCGCGGTGCTCGGACTATCCGAACGCGATGGCGGAAGCCTCTATATCGCGCAATGGCTGATCGGCCCTGACGGCGAGACCATCGCCAAGCGGCGGAAACTGCGGCCGACCCATGCCGAACGCACCGTGTTCGGTGAAGGCGACGGCAGCGATCTCGCCGTGCACGATCGCGCCGACGTCGGACGGCTCGGTGCCTTGTGCTGCTGGGAGCATCTGCAGCCGCTGTCGAAATACGCGATGTATGCCCAGAACGAACAGGTCCATGTCGGCGCCTGGCCGAGTTTTTCGCTGTACGATCCGTTCGCGCATGCGCTCGGCCATGAGGTCAACAATGCCGCCAGCAAGGTCTATGCGGTCGAAGGCTCGTGCTTCTTCCTCGGCCCCTGCGCTGTCGTTTCGCAAGCCATGATCGACGAACTCTGCGACACCCCCGAAAAGCATGCCTTCCTGCATGTCGGCGGCGGCCACGCCGTGATCTACGGGCCGGACGGCAGTTCGCTGGCCGATAAACTCCCGCCTGACCAGGAAGGAATTTTGTATGCCGACATCGACCTCGGCATGATCGGGGTAGCGAAGAACGCCGCCGATCCGGCCGGGCATTATTCGCGGCCCGACGTCACGCGGCTGTTGCTCAACTCCACGCGCGCCAACCGCGTCGAGCATTTCTCGCTTCCTGTCGACGCCGAGGTCATGAGCGAAATCAGGCTGCAGGCCTGACGCGCTTCATTTTTTCGAGAAGGAGCAGGCCCATGGAATCCGCAATCCCTGCGCATCTGCAAACCGCGCGAACGCGTCACCGCCGCGTCGGTGAAGATTATGCGCCGCCCTACCCGTCCTTCGTGGCGCGGCACAAGCCAAGCGTGACGCGGGTCGTGATGGCCTATTTCGGCATCCAATCCCGCGGCGCGTTCCCGGCCGTCGCGGAGCAGGCGTTGGCCCGGCTCGCATCGGATTTCGCAGCCGCGGACGGCCCTTCCCATTGGGACCGCGCGAGCTATATCGATGAGGCCGGTTTCACCAACGTCATCACGGTGGCCTATTGGGATGACCGGCAGAAATTCGATCGCTGGTTTCCCGCCGTGCGCGAGCGCTGGACTGGCGAGCAACGGACCAATAACGGGTGCGGGACTTTCATCGAGGCGCTTTACCCGTCCGTGGAAGGCTACGAGACGCTGTTCTCTTCGCTCGGAAGGCCCGAAGGCGTCGCCGTTCTCGCCGATGGCATGAGCGGCGAAGTGTTGGAGCACGCCTATTGGGGTGGCATGCGCGACCGCATCCCGCTGTCCCAAACCAGCGAGATGGCGCCCTCAGGTTCCGCGCGAGCCATTCGTGAGGGCGCGCGCATCCGGATCATCCCGCACGACAACATCTGCCTGATCCGCTCGGGCCAGGATTGGGGCGATACCGAATCCGCGGAGCGCAAGATGTACCTCGGCGATGTCGAGCCGGTGCTGCGCGAAGGCATGGATTTCCTCCGCGACCAGGGACGTTCGATCGGCTGCTACGCCAACCGCTACATGACCGTCATCGGCCCTGACGGCGCGCGAGCCGAAAAGTCCTACGGCATGAGCTGGTGGAAGAGCCTGTCGGCGCTGGAGCGCTGGGCTGAATCGCATCCGACCCATGTCAGGATTTTCGGCGCCGCCATGAAATATCTGTCGACGCTCGGACCGGCCGCAAAACTGCGGCTGTACCACGAGGTCACCGTCGCCCGCGCCGACGAACAGCTCTTCGAATATGCGGATTGTCACCCGCAAACCGGAATGCTGAACGCCGTGCAGAGGGTGGAGACGGCCTGAGGCTACAGCACCATCTGGGTTTGCGTAACGACCGCGACCAGCTTGCCGTCCTCTGTCTCCAGCCGCGTCTGCCAGACTTGGGTGCGGCGCCCCCGATGCACCGGTGTGGCGGTCGCTATCACCGTAGACCCTTCCTTGGCGCCGCCGATAAAATTGGTCTTGCTCTCGATCGTGGTGGTGCCCTTGGCATCTTCGGGCAGATTGATGAAGGTCGCGGCAGCGCCGACTGAATCCGCAAGGGCCATGATCGCGCCGCCGTGAATCGTATTCCGCAGCGTGCAGAGGTCCGGCCGCACCAGCATCCTGGCGACCACCCGATCCATTCCGGCTTCCGTGAAGGTAACCCCCTTCAGTTCCGCAAACGGCATCTTCATCGACTGGATCTTTTCGAGCGGCGTCATTCGTCCTCCGGCTTTTCTTTGAAGTGATTTCCTGAACAGAATGGAGGCTGCCGGTAAATCAGGCAATGACCTCCGAGGTAATGGCGGCCGTGACATGGCGCGCGGAATTCGGCATACCGTCGGCATGCGCTACTTCCCGCCCCGCCGGATCGTCTGCCTGACCGAGGAGACCGTGGAGACGCTGTACTTGCTCGGCGAGCAGGACCGCATCGTCGGTGTCTCCGGCTATGCGGTGCGCCCGCCGGGCGTCCGTCGCGAGAAGCCGCGGGTCTCGGCCTTCATATCGGCGGACATTCCAAAGATTCTGGCGCTTGAGCCCGACCTCGTGCTCGCCTTTTCCGATCTGCAGGCAAACATCGTTGCCGACCTCGTGCGCGCGGGCGTCGCCGTCCATGTCTTCAACCAGCGCGACATTGCGGGCATCCTCGCGATGATCCGGACGCTGGGGGCTATGGTCGGTGCGGCGGAGCGCGGGGATCAACTCGCGCGCGGCTTTGAAGAGCGCCTCGCGCAGGTCGCCGCGACGCCCCGGGCCGCACCGAAGCCCAAAGTCTATTTCGAGGAGTGGGACGATCCGCTGATCTCCGGCATCGGCTGGGTTTCCGAACTGATCGAGATCGCCGGTGGCGAGGACGCGCTGCCGAAGCTGCGGTTTCAGCAGGCCGCCAAGGACCGGATCATTTCGTCCGACGTGGTGCGCGACGCCGCACCCGATGTGATCCTCGCCTCGTGGTGCGGCAAGAAGGTGGTGCCCGACCGCATCCGGCAGCGTTCGGGCTGGGGCGATATCCCAGCGGTGCGCAACAACCGCATTGTCGAAATCAAGTCGACGATCATCCTGCAACCGGGGCCGGCTGCGCTGACGGATGGGCTGGATGCGATTGTTAGGGCGTTGTGGCCGGAGTCGACAATTTAACCGTCGTCCCTGCGAACGCAGGGACCCATAACCACTGGCGCCAATTGGAGCAGAAGGTCACGACCATCTCGCGCCACTGAGAGGCCGCGGCGTATGGGTCCCTGCGTTCGCAGGGACGACGTAGCTTTCGCAGCGCGCGCCTACATCTTCTCCACACCGCACCATTCCGCAATGAACAGCGCGGTGGCTTTGGTCGACTTTCGCAACGAGTCCAGCTCGACATACTCGTTGAAGCCGTGCATCGCGGCGCCCTTCGCGCCGAAGCAGAGGCTCGGAATGTTGTAATTCAACCCGTAGAACCGGGTATCGGTCAGCGCGGTGAACGCGCGATCTGGCACCGCGCCTCCATAGACGGCGTCGAACGCTTTTGCGAAAGCGGCTTCCGGCTCAGCCGAGTTCGTCAGCTCATAACCCTCAGACAAAAAGCCCGACCATTCGACCTGCGGCGGATTGTTGGAGAGGAATCGATGACCGCGCGCCGCCGCCGACACGCAGGCCAAAATCTCCTTCTGGCATTCGGCGATCGACCAGCCCGGCAGGACTGCAATCCGGCAATCGACGTCGCACCAGGCCGGCACGCTGGAGGCCCAGTCGCCGCCCTTGATGATGCCGGGGTTGAAGTTGAGCGGATGCGCGACCGCCTTGAAATGGCGGTCCGCCTTGGCACGCTCGTTCCAGTCGGCCTCGAGCTTCTGCAGCGCGTGGATCAGATGATACGCCGCCATGATCGCGTTGGCACCGGCGCCGGCCTCGAACACATGCACCGGGAAGCCGCGCACCTTCAGGCGAAACCAGATCACGCCGACCTGCGAGCGCACCATGGTCTCGCCGGTCGGCTCCGGGATGAAGCAGGCGTCCGCGCGATAACCGCGCTGGAGGGTAGAGAGTGCGCCGACGCCGGTCGACTCTTCCTCGATCACGGATTGAAAATGGATGCGCGCCGTCGGCCTTAGCCCGGCAGCCTTGATCGCATCCAGCGCATACAGCGCACCGATGGTGCCGGATTTCATGTCGCAGGCGCCGCGGCCGTACATTTTGCCGTCCTTGATGGCGGGCGAGAACGGCGGCGTTTCCCACATGTCGAGGGGACCGGCCGGCACCACGTCGCAATGACCCTGCAAGATCAGCGATTTGCCTGAAATGTTCGCGGGACGGTACGTGCCGACCACCGTGCGCGCTCTGGAAAAATCATGCTCGATCGGACCGAAGCCGCGCAGACCCTTCAAATCCTCGACGTCGATATGCCAATCGTCGACCTCGTAGCCGCGTTGGCGCAGGAGATCGCCGATCATGTCCTGGCACGGCCCCTCGGCGCCGCGGGTCGAGGGGATCGCAACGAAATCCTTCGTCGTCGCCAGTTGCGCATCAAAGCCGGCGTCGACGGCGTCGAGGATTCTTTGTTGCGTATCGGTCGTCATGCGGCAGCTCCAGTGAAGGAAATTTCGGGAAGTCGGGTGTGCGCACCCTACCCCGATCTCAGCCGCCGGCGTAATGCGTAAAATGCGCATCCCGCAATGCATCTTCGAGCAGGCGGCCTTCGGAATAGCCGCTCAGCGAGGCCGGTCGCTCGACGCCGTCAAGGAGCCGCGGACAGGGTTCCGGCCGACCCAGCACGGTCCGCACCGGAATACGCTCGGCATAAACAGGCAGTTCATAGTCTTCATCGTCGTCAGCGACACCCTTCGACCTGATCTTGGCGGAGGCCTGCTCGATTTCCATCGCGATCACCGACGTCGCCTTGATCTCCTGCGCCGTGCTTTGCCTTAGCGTCGCGGTCCGATCGGGAAAGAAGCGGTCGACCATGGCGACGAGCGCGCGCTCCTTCTCCACCGGATCGGTGACGAGATAGGCGGTGCCGAAAGCCATCACGGCGCGGTAATCCGCCGAATGATTGAAGCCGCAGCGGGCCAGCACCAGGCTGTCGAGATGGGCAACGGTAAGACAGACCCTCTCGCCCTCGGACTGGTTTCGCAGCATGCGGCTGGCGCTGCTGCCATGCCAGTACAGTTTGCTGCCCTCCCGCCAGAAGAACGTCGGCGTGCAATAGGGCTGTCCGTCGATGACGTAGGAGACGTGGCACAGCATCGAGGCGTCGAGCAGGCTGTGCACGGTGGCGTGGTCGTAGAAGCCGCGATCATGACGGCGCTTCACCTGGTTGCGCGGCGATAACGGATACACATCGGCGGTCACGGCAGCTCCTGTTGGATCGGGTGAGCGGTCGTTGAGAGTTGTACCGGCCAATTTGGTCTGCGATAGTGCCAATTCGATGCGAAAAATTCCGACCAATTCCCCGCCGGCGCGACGCAAGGCCGAGCTCGCGCTCGATCTCTCCGGCCCCCACGTGGCGCCGGGCGCCTCGGCCCCGCACCGGCTCTATCAGGCGCTGTGCCACGCCATCACGGGCGGAATTGCAAAGCCCGGCGAGCCGCTGCCGCCGTCGCGCACGCTTGCGAAGCAGACCGGCTTCCGCCGCAACGCCGTCACGTCAGCCTATGAGCGGCTGATCGCGGACGGCTTTGCGGTAGCCACCGTCGGCTCCGGCACTTTCGTCGCCGCGCGCATTCCCGCCCGCGTCCATGACTCTCGCAGGACGAAGATTGTAATCGAGCCGCCGCAGCAAGGCCCGCTGGCGCTCGGCTGCACGCACATCGACGAACGGGCGCTGCAGCGCTTCCGGGCATTTGTCGGCCGGCGCATGCGCGCCTTCGGCACCGAACACCTGCAGTACGGCGATCCCAGGGGCAGCCGCGAACTCCGCGCCGCGATCGCCGATCATTTGCTGTCGGCGCGTGGGCTGCGCTGCGATCCCGACCAGATCATGCTGACGTCGGGAACGCAGCATGCGCTGCGGATCGTGCTGGGCGCGATCCTGAAATCCGGTGATCAGACCTGGTGCGAAGACCCCGGCTATCCCGCGGCACGAAGGGCGATCGAGCATTGCGGCCTGCGCCCCATCTCGGTGCCGGTCGACGCTTCAGGCCTGATCGTGGCCAGGGGCCGAGCCCTCGCCCCTTCGGCTGGCGCGGCCTATGTGACTCCGTCCCACCAATTTCCCCTCGGCGTGCAGATGTCGATGCCGCGGCGGCTGGAACTGCTCGACTGGGCCAGGGATGCGGATGCCTTCGTGATCGAGGACGACTACGACAGCGAATTTCGATACGACGGCGCGCCGCTGCTGTCACTCGCCGGCATCGATCATCTCTCGCGCGTCATCTACATGGGCACGTTTGCAAAGACATTATTTCCCGGATTGCGCATCGGCTACTGCGCGCTGCCCGAGCGGCTCGTCGAGCCGGTGACGACCGCCCGTGCCGCGCTCGACCGTTTTCCCGGCACACTGCTCGAAGGCGCCGTCGCAGACATGCTGAATTCCGGCGCGTTCGCGGCCAACCTGCGCCGGGTGCGCGGGATCTATCGCGAAGCGCGGGACGTGCTGGCTTCGACCCTGTCGACCGCGTCGAATGGAGCGCTATCAGTGCCGGTGCCCTCGCAGGGTCTGCATCTGGTCGCGCAGTTCGATCCATCGACCGATCCCTGCATCGCCGCGCAGGCCAAGGCCGAGGCCGGCGTCGCAGGTTGGCTGCTGGCGGAAACTTATTTCCGCGCCCGCCCGCTTGCCGGCTTCGTCCTCGGCTTTGCCGGCCACAAGCTGCCACAACTGATCGCGTCGGCCGAGCGACTCGCGAAGTCATCGCTGGCCGCTTTGCAGGCAAATGGCAAGCCGAACAAGGCTGGAATTGGCAAGGTCAAACGGCTGAAGGCCGTGACGTGACCACTCACACCGGCTGGCACCCTATCAGAATCGCGGCCGCGTCACTAAGCTCGATAGTCAAAATCAACTTCACGAACGGAAATACCCAATGCCCGGCCATCGCAACGTCTCGCATCTCGTCATCGGTGCATTGATCGCAGGCGTGGTCGGCCATGCAACGACGGCCCTCGCCCAGACGGTCTCGCGCGAGCAGGACATTGTCGACCTCAGGCTCGGCCAGCGCGTCCTGGTCGATGATGGATCGTGTCCGACGGGACAAATCAAGGAAGTCCAGGGCTCGCAAATGACGACGTCAGGCGTGCTCCGCACCCGCAAGTGCATTCCGCGGCTGGGGACCAAAAAGCGCTAGCGGCGATCGCGCCGGCCTAGAACATGCCGTTGTTGTTGGCGGCCTTCTCGGGAATTTCCTGCACGACATCCCAGTGCTCGACGATCTTGCCGTTCTCCAGCCTGAAAATGTCGACGATGGCGCGGCCGCGCGTGCCTTTCTCGCGCACGCTATGGACGTGGACGATCACGTAGTCGCCATCGGCAAAAGCGCGCTTGATCTCGCTGCGGGAGTCCGGAAATTTCTCGCGCAGAAAACCGAGGAAGGCCTTGAAGCCCTCGATGCCATCCGGCGCCGTCGGATTGTGCTGAATATAATGCGGCCCGAAAAACTTCGCCGCGGCATCAAAATCCTTCCGATTGAGAGCCGCATCGTAAAATTCGAGCACGGCCTTCTTGTTGGCCTCCTGTGTTGCTGCGTCGGCAGCGAACGCCGGAGATATGGCCAGCGACAATAGGGCGATCAGGCCGACAAAAAGAGATTTCATGACAGCTCCCTTGTGCAATCGGTCTAGATACGGAGCCTAACCTACCAGCTTACTGGTTCGTCGCCGGCTCGAACATGCATTGCAGCGTCGGCTTGGCGATCTTGGTGAAGGTCGGGCCGATCAGGGATTGCTTTGATGCCGGCACCCACGCGGTCTCGATCGTCGGCACCCCGGTCTCGCTGATGCCGCGCAGCAGCGCTTCGCGCAGGTCGGCATCTTCGACGGTCGCGGCGGCGTAGTCGTGCAGGCAGGCGCAAACGGTTTCGGGATGCGCCCAGCGTCCGACCATATGCGGCGCGCAGAGCCGCACGAACTCGCCGCGCGGATCGGGCATCTTGAACAGCGAACGGAACGAGGTCTGCGGCGGCTGAAACTGGACTTGAGCCTGCGCCGCACCGCTGAGAAGAGACGCAAAGATAACAGCAGAACAGATGCGTACGAACATACCGAGCCTTTATCGGCGATCTCGTTGCAAAGGATCCGCTACGCTCAGTTGGCGGCCACGACCATTGGTAACGGCGCCGGAGCCGCAACCGGCGAGCCGTTATAGGCGAAGGTGCCAACCCCCGGCAGGTCCTGATCCGAAGAACCAGCCATCGAGGGACCAGCCAGGACGAAGACCAAGGCGAGGATGAAGCTGATGGTCCACATCTGACTGTCTCCAGGTGGCCGGCGGTGCCCGCCGTCTCGTTGGCCACCTGATAACTGTCGGCTGTTTCCAGACATCTGCTCCAAAAACGAAAAATGGTTTCGTCGCGCGGGAGAATTGTTTCGTCGGTCCTGTCGGACGAAACAATAGCGGGAAAAATCCAATGAATTCAGCCGGGCCGCTCGTACTTGAGATGCTCAGGCTGAACTTCGCAAGCTGGTCATTGCGGCCACTTTGGCCCTCGTCCAATGACCGAGGACCGCCTCACTCGCTGGCAGATCGGATGAACCGAAGCTTCGGTCCAGCCGACTCAGCGAATGCCACGCAACCTTCCGCGTGCCTGTGCGTTGTGATCCTTCCTCAACAAAAGGACAGCAGTCGTGGGCAATGGCAACAGTGCACCCCCGACCCGCAAACCCGGCCAGCCGGGGGGTGAAAATTTGTCTGGAAGTAACGGCCCCGAACAGCGGATCAATACTTCCATGAAGACAGAGCGCCACGGAAAAGCCTCAGAGCATCCTGTGAGCCTTTGTGGCGCGATGTCGCAACAAGGCAGCGAGTTTCGCGGCAATGTCTCTGCGCCGCAGAAATTCGTGCATCTGGTCGGCTGCCGCGACCGCAAGGTCGGATCCGGCCTGGAGGTCCGCCAATATTCCAATCCGCTCAAGCGGTAAGCTTGATGCCCTCATCCCGGATCCGATCTCGGATCCCGGCCGGTATCGGACTTACTGGAAGAATTCACCGCATTTCTGAACCGCGGCCTCAGTGGCCCCCCAGGGCATGATCGGCACCGAGGACGTCGAGTTTTTGGGCGAACCTTCGATCAACTTGTCCGAATAGACCATGTAGACCAGCACATTGCGCTTGGCGTCGCAGCCGCGAACGATCTGCATCTTCTTGAAGAACAACGAGCGGCGCTGGCGGAACATGTCGTCGCCCTGCTCCATCTTGTGCTTGAACTTGACCGGGCCGATCTGGCGGCACGCCAGCGAGATGTCCGAGACTTCCTCGGCAAGGCCGAGCCAGCCCTTGAAGCCGCCCTTTTCCGGCACCGTGAAGTGACAGGCCACCCCCTCGACCTCGGGGTCATCGACCGCGTAGGTCGCGAGCTTGTCGTTGGGGCTAAGCCATTTGAAAACCGTCGAGCGACGAAAGATCAGGTCAGGCTCTTCCGCGGCTGACGCCGGTGCCGCCTGCCACAATGTCAGCGCCAACATCACCAAGGCCAGAACTTCCCACTTCTTGTCACACTTAACGATGGCCTTGGATGTCATTGATATCTCCGCTGAAGGGCTCGCCGCGTATGTAGTGCCGGAATGTCGCAGAGGAAGGCTGCTAGCGGACTTGGAGGCCTCAGTGCTGCCTTATGGATGGCGTCAGATTGAGCCGGCCAGCGTTTAACGGAATGTGAGGCTTTTTTGCTACGATCGGGGCGAAAAGCGCTGCAATTAGAAGGCCTATGCTGGTGAACGCTTTTCGCCTCTGCGACAACAAACGGATTGGCAGGACGGCAGATTCGAGTACCTGGATTTGAGGGTTATGCGCGTGAGCGGGCATCGGTTTTTCAGTGCGAGTACTCCGGGCGCGACGCTTTCGAAGCAGCGATTTTGGCAGATTGCGATGTTGACCGCGGCCGGCATAGTCGCCGCCGCTCCCCAAGCCGACGCCGCCCTGTTTTACTGGCAGGATTTCGATCCGGGCTATTACCGGCCCTTGCCGCCGATGCAGCCGCGCAAACCGAAGGTACGGCGACCGTCAGCAAAGACCGAGGCGGTCATCAAGGAGACCAACGCCAAACCGCAAGGGCCGTTGATTATCGCAGTCTCGATCGAGCAGCAGAAGGTCCGCGTCTACGACGCCAACGGGTTGTTTGCCGAAAGCCCGGTGTCGACGGGCATGAAGGGTCATTCGACCCCAATGGGCGTATTCAGCGTCATCCAGAAGCACAAGATGCACCGCTCCAACATCTATAGCGGAGCGCCGATGCCTTACATGCAGCGCATCACCTGGTCGGGGATTGCGCTGCATGCCGGCGTGCTGCCGGGCTATCCGGCGTCGCATGGCTGCATTCGCATGCCAACGGCCTTTGCCATAAAGATGTGGAACTGGACCCGGATGGGCGCGCGCGTCATCATCACGCCCGGCGAGATCACGCCTGCAAGTTTCTCGCACCCGTTGCTGGTGGCGCAGAAAGTCGTCCCGCAGCCGCTCATCGCCGACGACCCCACGACCGATGCGCCCGCGGTGAAGGGCGACAAGGGCGCGGACGCAGGCCATGCGGAACCAAGCCTCGAACTCCGATCGACCGTCGGCCACGCGGCGCCGCTGCGCGAACAGACCCACACGGCGGATGCCGGCAGCACTCGGCCGACGAGCGCCGTCGTGACCATGTCCGACGCAACGCCTGTCAGTGATACATCGAGCGCGGAGGCAAAGGCGGACGCGCCGAAATCCGAGCCAGCTATCTCGGCAGCCGATGAGGCCACGAAGGCGATCGTTGATACACCGGCTGCGTCGCCTGTTGCGCCTGAGGTCAAGAAGGATACCGCGCGTCTGCCCGGCGCGGACAAGGGTCCCAGGGCCGAACCGCCCAGGCGTCCCGGCCAGATCGCGGTGTTCGTCAGCCGCAAGGATTCCAAGCTGTACGTCCGCGAGAGCTTCAAGCCGCAGTTCGATTTGCCGGTGACGATTGCGCCGAGCGACCGGCCGCTTGGCACCCATGTGTTCACCGTCGCGTCTGACAAGAACGATCCCAACCTGTTGCGCTGGTCGGTGGTCTCGCTGCCGGTCACGGCCCGCAACGCTGCGCGGATCGATAACACCGACCCTGCTGCGCGGCGCGGCAGGATGCCCGCAGCAGCGCCCGCCGAGGCAAAGCTGCTGCTGGCGGCGAACAGTCCGGCCGAGGCGCTGGACCGCATCGCCGTCGCTCCAGAGGCGATTGCGCGGATCGCCGAGATGCTGACCACGGGCAGCTCGATCGTGGTGTCCGATCACGGCATCAACACGGGCGGCGAAACCGGCGAAGGCACCGACTTCATCGTCCCGCTGCGCATGGTCCAGCCATAACGGCTTGTTGAGGGCGGAGGCCCGCGCATTGCGCTATGCTTCGGTCGCTAAACCGCAGCCCGAGGCTTTCATGATGGACCGCAGGAGCGTGATGACCGCGGCGCTAGCCGCGATCGCAGGCATGGCTTCGAGCACGCAATCCCTGGCGCAGGCCGGCATGAGTCGAATCACGGCTTACGCGTTTTCGTTTCCGGGATTGGCCGGCGGCGACATCAGGCTTTCCGAATTTGCCGGCCGGCCGATCCTGATCGTCAACACCGCTTCGCTCTGCGGCTTCACCCCGCAATATGGCGGGCTGCAGGAATTGTGGACCGAGTTCGGTGGCCGCGGCCTGATGATCGTCGGCGTTCCCTCCAATGATTTCGGCGCCCAGGAGCCGGGCGGCGCGACCGAAATCACAGCGACGGCGCAGAGCCACCATGTCACCTTTCCGATCGCCGCGAAGGCCGTCGTCAAGGGACCGAACGCGCATCCGTTCTACAAATGGGCGGCAGGAGCGCGACCGAAAGAAGTTCCACGCTGGAACTTCCACAAATACCTGATCGGCCGCGACGGATATATCGCCGACGTCTTCCCGGAATCCATCGAACCCGTAGATACACGGGTGAAAACCGCGGTCGCACGGGCATTGGCTGCTTCCTGAATTAACCGCCTCGGGCACAAAATCCGCTGCATGTGATTGCAACGGTTGCATTGGCGCGCCTGCTCCAACTAGGCTACTGTGCGTCGCGGAATGGAGGCAGACCGGACGATGGCGACGCCACCGACCGGGTGCGGGATTCGAACTTGGGGAAAGCAAGATGCGTATTGGGGCGGGGGTGATCTTTGCCGGCGCGGTTTCGCTGTTGGCATCAAGCGCGGCGTGGTCGCAGGTTCCACCAGCCAAAGGCGTGGCCGCGCCCCAGGCAGCAGCGGCACCAGTTCCCGCTCCGCCGCCAGCGCCCGTCTCGACCCGTCCGCCTTGCAACAATCCGAACGCGCTCGGCATCGGCCGCACGGTCGAGATCGATACGACCGGCGGCCCCGGCTTCGGTTTCGAGCATTTCAAGGATCTCGACTTCCTTCGCGACAAGGAGGTGGTGCTGACCTTCGACGATGGCCCGTGGCCGGTGAATACGCCTGCGGTCCTGAAGACGCTCGCGGAGGAATGCACCACCGGCATCTTCTTCCCGATAGGCAAGCACGCCACCTACTATCCCGAAATCCTCAGGCAGGTGATGGCGGCCGGCCATTCGATCGGATCGCACACCTGGTCGCATGCCGCCCTCGTCAACAAGAAGCTGAACGAACAGCAGCGCAAGGACGAAATCGAAAAAGGTTTTAGTGCCGTGAAATGGGCACTCGGCGGCAAGGCGCCGGCGCCGTTCTTCCGCTTCCCCGCGCTGCAGCACCCGCCGGAGATGGTCACCTACCTTGGCGACCGCAACATCGGGATTTTCTCCTGCGATCTCGATTCCTTCGACTTCAAGGCGAGCAAGGCGCAGACGATCATCGACACCGTGATGCGCAAGGTCGAGAAGAACGGCAAAGGCATCATCCTCATGCACGACTTCCAGAAGCACACCGCCGAAGCCCTGCCCGAGCTACTGAAGAAGCTGAAGGCCGGCGGTTACAAGGTGGTGGCGATGCGCGCCAAGACGCCGGTGCAGACCATCGCCCAGTATGACGAGGACATCGTCAAGGATCTGAAGCTGCCGACCGTGAGCTCACGCCCGGTTTCCAGCGTCGTCCAGACGATCTCGGAATAATAGCGGCGCGACGCAGGCCCGTGCCGGCGCTGCGCATCGAAGGCTATGTCATCGTTTCCGCCGACGGCATGCTGGCGGACGCGCGGAACGTCATGCCGGACGAATTGAAGTTCGAGGGCGACAAGGCGTTTTTTACTACCGCCCTCGACCGCGCCGACCTGATCCTGCACGGCCGCAATTCCTATGAGGATCAGCCGAACTCGCCGCGGCGCAAGCGGGTCATCCTGACGCGCAAAGTCGATGCCATCGCGCCCAACCCGTCCAATCCGATAGCTACGCTGTGGAATCCCGCGGGCGCTTCGTTCGAAGCCGCCTGCCATCATGCAGGCGTGGATACCGGCACCGTCGCCGTGATCGGCGGCCCCGGCGTGTTCGGCATGTTCATGGACCGCTACGACGTGTTCTGGCTCTCGCAAGCGCCGCATGTCCGGCTACCCGGCGGCGAACCCTGCTTCCCCGGAGTCCCTGCCCGTTCGCCGCAGGAAATCCTCGCCGCGCACGGACTGCGCGCCGGCAAGCCGCAAATGCTTGATGCAGCGCACGAGGTGACCGTCACGCCGTGGCGGCGCGGCGCGTAGGGCGTCATCCTTTCGTCCAATCAATCTCGCCGCAAGCCAACCCGTGGCCAGAGATCGCTTGACAGCGCGCGGGCGCGGTTCCAACCTGAAAAGAAAAAAGAAAAACACACGTAATCATCGGGAGGACCACGACATGTTGAGGCGCGCTTCAACTATGCTTGCAGCGGTGACTCTTGGGTTCGTCACTGCTTTGACCGGGCCGGTTCAGGCCCAAACCACCGAAAAGCCGCTAGTGCTAAAGGGTCAATCGACCCACCCCGCATCCTCTAACTTCCATCTCATCTTCAAATTGTGGGCCGAGACCGTCGAAAAGATGACGGCCGGACGCCTCAAGATCGAGACGCTGCCGGCGGGAGCGATCGTGCCGCCGTTCGAGGTATTCGACGCCACTTCCAAGAACGTTCTCGACGTCGGCATGGGACCGTTCGGCTACATCCTCGGCCGCAACACCGCGACGATACCGATGTCGCATGGTCCGCTGTTCGGTATGGACGGCTCGGACTACTGGGCCTGGTACTATGACGGCGGCGGCATGAAGCTGCTCGACGAGTTCTATCGCGACGTCCTCAGGCTCAACGTCGTCGGCTTCCCGATCCCGACCGATTACCCGCAGGGAATGGGCTGGTTCAAGAAGGAGATCAACAGCCTCGGCGATCTCAAGGGCCTGAAGTACCGGATCTACGGCATCGGTGCGGAAACCTACGGCAGGCTCGGTGTGTCGGTCGTCACCATTCCCGGCGGCGAAATCGTGCCCGCCATGGAGCGCGGCGTGATCGAGGGCGCCGAGTGGATCAACTGCGAGGAAGACAAGAAGCTCGGCCTGCATCAGGTGGCCAAGCACTACTACACGCCGGGCATGCACGAGCCCGTCACCGGCGGCCAGTTGATGATCAACGGTGACGTCTGGAAGAAGCTCACGCCTGACCTGCAGGAGATCATCAAGGTGGCGAGCGTCTATGCCACGACGCAACGTAACTTCGCCTTCAATCGCGAGACGGCGCATGCTTGCCAGGACCTGATCAAGGCGGGCGTTCAGATGCATCGCACGCCCGACGATGTCTTGAAGAACTTCCTCGACGAGTGGGAGAAGATCCAGGCGGAGCACGCGGCAAAGAACCCCTTCTACAAGAAGGTCATCGATAGCCAGAAGTCCTATGCCGAACAGATCGTGCCGTTCAAGCTCTCCTGGTTCCCGCCGTACAATTTCGCCGGCGAGTACTACTGGAAGAGCAAGATCTACCTGACCAAGAAGTGATCTCTCTTGCCGCATGAAGCGGAGGTGCTGGTGTCCGTACCGCCGGACGCCAGCACCGTATGAAGAGGAGTGATCATGGCGGCGGACACCAGCAGTGCTTCGGTCCCGGGCAATCCGGGCGGCGAGTTCCCGCGCGCCTTTTATGCGATTATACGGGCGATCGACCGCTTCACCGACGTGACCGGCAGGCTCATTGCTCTAACGATGCTGTTTCTGATGGTGACGATCTCGTACGAGGTCGTCATGCGCTACGGATTCAACGCGCCGACCGTTTGGGTTTATGAATCGAGCTTCATGGCCAATGGTTCGGCCTTCATGCTCGGAGCC
The DNA here is from genome assembly GCF_000472965.1 of Bradyrhizobium murdochi. Taxonomy (GTDB): domain Bacteria; phylum Pseudomonadota; class Alphaproteobacteria; order Rhizobiales; family Xanthobacteraceae; genus Bradyrhizobium; species Bradyrhizobium murdochi. Next base: position 1,112,676 of record NZ_AXAU01000001.1, read on the forward strand.
GCATATGCGCTGTTGAAAGGCGCACACGTTCGCACCGACATCTATTGGGAGAATTACTCGGAGCGAAAGAAGGGCGTCGTCGACCTAATCTCCTATTTGTTATTTTTTTATCCGGCCATGATCACATTCATGCTGATCAGCATTGACGACGCCTTGCACTCCTATGACACCGGCGAACGCTCGCAGGAAAGCGTTTGGCGCGCGATCATGTGGCCGTTCCGGGCCACGGTTCCGCTGGCCGCCCTTCTTCTCATGATCCAGGGCATCTCCGAAGTACTGAAGTGCTGGTACCAGGTCCAGTTCGGGCGCGAGTTCGTGCACAGAGAAAAGATCGAGATATGACGGGACTCGAACTTCTCGGACTTGCCATGCTCCTTGTGATGCTGGGAGCGATCTTCATCGGCCTGCCGATCAGCTTCACGCTGCTGTTCCTGGCGCTGATGTTCGGCTACGTCGGCATGGGCGAGCGGGTCTTCAACCTCGCCTACCTCCAGACCATCGGCCTCATGAAGCAGGACGAACTCGTCGCGGTGCCGATGTTCATTCTGATGGGGTTCATCTGCGATCAGGCCGGACTGATGGAGCGACTGTTCAAAGCGTTCCGCGACCTGTTTGCACCGATCAATGGCGCTCTCTACGTGGTCGTCATCCTCACAGCGACGCTGTTCGGCATCGCCGCCGGAACCGTCGGCGCGACGGTTACGCTCCTCGGCATCATGGCCGGGCCGATGATGATCCGGGCGGGTTATGACGTGCGCATGTCGGCCGGCGCTATTGCGGCCGGCGGCACGCTTGGCATCCTGATCCCGCCGTCGGTGATGCTGGTCGTCATGGCGCCCGTGCTGGATATCTCGATTATCGATCTCTATGCGGCCGCCTTCGGCCCAGGCTTCCTGCTGTCCGCCATGTTCATTGCCTACACCTTGATACGCTCTCACTTCAATCCGAAGCTCGGCCCGCCCGTGCCGATCGAGGACCGGCCCGATTCGATGCGGATCGTGCTGTGGGAGTGTGTGGTCGGTCTTGTGCCGGTTACAGTACTGACGATCCTGACCCTCGGCGCCATCCTCGCCGGAATCACAACGGCGGCAGAGGCCGCGGCGTTTGGCGCACTGGGGTCAATCGTCCTCGTCATTGCCTACGGCCGGTTCTCGTGGCGCGGGTTGCTGGATGCCTGCTACGGCACACTTGCAACGACCAGCATGGTGCTCCTCCTCGCGGTAGCTTCCAACGTGTTCGGTTCGGTCTTCTCATGGCTCGGCACGGCAACCTGGATGACCAATGCCTTGCTGGCCTCGCCGTTGCCGGCCTGGGGCACCATGTCCCTGCTGCTGGGCCTGATCTTCCTGCTCGGCTGGCCATTCGAATGGCCGGCCATCGTGTTCATCTTCCTGCCGATGCTGGCGCCGGTGGCCAAGGGCCTGGGCTACGACATGGTCTGGTTCGGTTGCCTCGTCGCGGTCGTGCTGCAAACCGCCTTCCTGTCTCCGCCGGTCGCCATGTCGGCCTACTATCTCAAGCAGGTCGTCAAGGAATGGAACCTGAGGATGATCTACCGCGGCATGGCCGACTTCATGGTTATCCAGTGCGTCTGCGTGGTCCTGGTGCTGGCCTTCCCGGCCATCGCGATGTGGTTCCCGCAATGGTTGCAGGCGCGCAGGATAGCAGCACGCACCGCGCAGATCGAACACGTCGCGCCGCCGCCGACTGCGGCCGCAGCGCTCGATGGTCCGCGCGTTGCGATCCGGAATTTCTGACCGCGGTTAGATGTCCCCGTAGGCCGGCTCATTCGGCCGCGGACCCTTGCCATAGCCCGCGATCATGAACAGGGCACCGATGATCGACAGGTTCTTCAGAGCCTCGATCAACGTCTTGGCATTTTCGGGCGCCGGCTGATTCCAGAAATCGTGGAAATAGAAGGTCGTGGCGAGCACGAAGAAGATCAAGAGGATCGCGAAGAAGCGCGCGCCGAAATTGACCGCGATCATCAGGCCGGCGAGGATTTCGAAACCGCCAACGCCGACCGCCAGCAGTTGCGGCATCGGCATGCCCGCCATGGTTTCGAGCTGCGAGGTATAGGGCGCAAGCAGCGCCGGAATCGTCACCTTGGATGCGATGAAGTCTGCCGTCTGCTGTATCGCGAAAAGCTTGGTCGCTCCCGTGTACATGAAGAGCACGGCGAACAGGACTCGCCCGAAGGTAACTAACGCTGGCATGGGATCGGCCTCACTGAATGGCATGCAAAGATAGCAGGCGGCGCGAAACGATTATGGGCGTTTCGTCTCCGCTTTTCAAACGCTCAAAATCGAAACCATCCGCGCAGCAGCCTGCGCGCGCCCCAACCAGACCTTCCGATAGAAGCAGAACCAAGGCGCTTTCTTGATCATAGCTTTTCAAGCGAAGCATGCCCGGCCTGAGCCGGGGGCCGGTAGCGGCCCGCGTAAAGAAAGCTCGTCAGAACAAAAGGCTAAATCCCGATTTTGATTCAATCTGAACCGGGCTCTACCCGAACAAAGTTGGCTGCTGGCGGCCGGCGCGCTCCTGGGCTTCGACGGCGGCGACCGCCGTCATGTTGAGGACGCCGCGCGCCGTCACCCCCGGGGTGAGGATGTGCGCCGGGCGCGCCGGGCCGATCAGGATCGGACCAACGGGAAGCGCATCCGCCAGCGTCTTGATCATCTGGTAGGCGACGTTGGCGGTGTCGAGGTTCGGCATGATCAGGATGTTGGCATCGCCTTCCAGGTTGGAATGCGGCAGCACGAGCTTTCGCGCGGCAGCCGAGAGCGCGGTATCGCCCTGCATCTCGCCGTCGGCCTCGAGCTCCGGATGCTTTTCCTTCAACAGCGTGGTGGCACGGCGCATCTTGCGCGAGGATTCCGTATCATAGCTGCCGAAGTCGGAGTGTGACACGAAGGCGACGCGTGGCTTCATGTTGAACCGCTGGACATGGGTTGCCGCCAGCGACGCCACCTCCGCCAGCTCCTCGGCGCTCGGATTCGGACGCACCTGAGTATCGGCAATGAAATAGGAACCCTTGCTGGTGATCATCATCGCCAGCGCCGCGAAATCGCTGACGCCGGGCAGAAAGCCGATGATCTCGCGAACATGGCGCAGATGGCTCATATAGCGGCCTTCGACGCCGCAGATCATGGCGTCAGCCTCGCCGCGCACCACTGCCAGCGCGGCAATCACGGTGTTGTTGGTGCGAACCACAGTGCGCGCAGCCTCGGGCGTGACGCCGCGCCTGCCAGCCACGTCGATGTAGGTCTGCACATAGGAGCGGTAGCGCGGATCGTCTTCCGGGTTGACGAGATCAAAATCCTGTCCGGCCTTGATCGAGAGGCCGAACCGCTTGATCCTGGCTTCGACCACGGAAGGCCGCCCGACCAGGATCGGCCGCGCCAGCTTCTCTTCCAGCACGACCTGCGTCGCGCGCAGCACGCGCTGGTCCTCGCCCTCGGCATAGATCACGCGGACCGGCTGGGTCTTGGCCTTGGCGAACACCGGCTTCATGACGAGGCCGGAGCGGAAGGCGAAGCGTTCCAAGAGCGCGGTATATTCCTCGAAATTCGTGATCGGGCGCGTCGCCACGCCGGATTCCATCGCGGCTCGCGCCACTGCCGGCGCGATGCGCAGGATCAGCCGCGGATCGAACGGGCTCGGGATCAGCGAGCCCGGCCCAAAACCTTGCGTCTCGCCGCTGTCAAAGCCCTGCGCCACCGCATCCGACGGCGGATCGCGCGCGAGCTGCGCGATGGCATCGACGGCAGCATGTTTCATTTCCTCGTTGATCCCGGTAGCGCCGACGTCGAGCGCCCCACGGAAGATGAACGGAAAGCACAGGACGTTGTTCACCTGGTTCGGAAAGTCGGAACGCCCGGTGCAGATCATCGCGTCGGGGCGCGCCTTCCGCGCTTCGTCCGGCATGATCTCCGGGACTGGATTGGCCAACGCCATCACCAGCGGTTGGTCTGCCATCGACTTGACCATGTCAGGCGTCAGCACGTTGGGCGCGGACAGCCCTAAGAAAATATCCGCGCCGCCGATCACGTCCGCCAGCATGCGCGCACTCGTTTTTTGCGCATAGACCGCCTTCCAGCGGTCCATCAGCGTGTTGCGCCCCTCATGCACGACGCCGTCGATGTCACAGACCCAGATGTTCTTGCGCTGTGCGCCCATCGACACCAACAGATTGAGGCACGCGATCGCCGCAGCACCGGCGCCGGAGCAGACGATCTTCACATCGGGCAATTTCTTGCCGTTCAGCAGCAACCCGTTGACGATGGCGGCTCCCACAATGATGGCCGTGCCGTGCTGATCGTCGTGGAACACTGGGATCTTCATGCGCTCCTTGAGCTGCGCCTCGATCTCAAAACATTCCGGTCCCTTGATGTCCTCGAGATTGATGCCGCCGAAGGTCGGCTCCAGCGCCGCGACCGTCTCGACCACGCGCTCGATGGTGTCGGCGGCGATCTCGATGTCGAATACATCGATGCCGGCGAATTTCTTGAACAGGACCGCCTTGCCTTCCATCACGGGCTTGGAGGCCAAGGGACCGATGTTGCCGAGCCCCAACACCGCGGTACCGTTGGAGACCACGGCGACCAGATTGGCGCGCGAGGTCAGCGACGCCGCTTGGGCCGGATTGTTGGCGATCTCCGTGCAGGCCGCCGCCACGCCCGGCGAATAGGCCAGCGCGAGGTCGCGCTGGTTGGCGAGCGGCTTGGTCGCCTGTATTTCGAGTTTACCGGGCCGCGGCAACTGGTGATACGCCAGCGCCGCAGAACGCAGATCTTCAGAATAGGACGACATGTAGGCTCCCGCGTTTCCGGTCCCGAACTCTTGTCTTATTGATACTTCCAGATCAGGGTCAGTTTTCCGGCAAAATGAGGGGGATGTGAAGCACGGGCGACCACTCGGATGCAACATCCGCGAACGCCGCCGTCAACAGGGGCTCATCGACGAAGCGCGGCAAATCCGGTAGCATATTCGTCTCCCTACCCCATCCCCCTGGCCGACAATATGGCAAATTTGCCTCCCGCAAGGTCGGCGTCCGGAGCACAACTAATGGTAAAGATACTGCTGGGTCTGGTCGCCGCGGTCGTGATCGCGGTGGGAGGCTTCTTCGGCTTCGAGTACTACACCCAGCATCGAATCAAGGGCGAGGTCGAGGCCGCGTTCGAGCAGATCAGAGCCAGCGGCAGCAAGGCCAGCCACGGCAAGGTCTCGTTCGACCTGAAGAGCCGCACGCTCAGGATTGACGATATCGCGTCTGAATCGGCATCGCAGCCGCCGGTTCGTGTGAAGGTTGCCAGCATCACAGCCTCCGGCGTCGGTCAGCCGGATGCGACGCGCTTCTCGGCCGATGCGATCGAGGCGATCGACCTCGAAATCAATGCCAGCATGCCGGCAGGGGCAGATTGGCAAGTCACCTACAAGGTGCCGCGGATCGCGGCGAAGGATTTTTCCGGTCCGGCAAGCCCGCCGCGGCCACCGGCGTCCTCGTCGACGATAGACCTGTATCGATTGCTTATCGAACAGTTTGGTGCACTCACCGCCTCCTCGATCACGGCACCCAGTGTTGCCGGCACCATGAACTCCGGAAACCCGGCGCTGGGGAAGGGAGAATTCGCCTACTCCAACCTTACGCTGCGCGACATGAAGGCCGGCAAGATCGCCGCCGTCACTCTCGACCGAATGACATTCACCGCGACCTCGCAACCGAAGGGCAAGCCCGAGAAGGTGACCGGGGACCTGGCCAACCTCGTTGCGCAGGACGTCGATATGGTAGCCGCCGCAGCCATCCTCGATCCGCAGCGCGCCAATGACGACCAATACTATCGCGTCTACCGGCAGATTAGCGCCGGCCCCTATACGATCACCTCAGGGCAAGGTCCGGCGGTGCGTATCGAGGCACTGACGGCCGACGATATCGGGGCGCGGCCCTCGCGGCTGCAGTTGGCTGCGCTGCTGGCAACGATACCGTCCGGCACGGCCCAACCGACGCCGCCGCAGGCGCGCGAAATGATGGAACGGGCAGCCAAAATCTACGAGGGCATGCGCATTGGAAACGCCGAGATACGCGGCCTTTCGATGGATATGCCGGAGGGCGGCTTCAAGCTCGCGTCGATGCGCTTCAGTCTGGAGAACGGAAAGACGGGCGAATTCGCAGTCGAGGGTTTTGACGGCCGTTCGCCGCAGGGTCCGATCAAGCTCGCCCGCTTCGCTCTCAAAGGATTGGATGTCGCCGGCTTGTTGCGCATGACCGCGCAGTTCTCAAATCCGGCGCAACCGCCGCCGCCCGACCAGGCGCTCGGCATGATCGCGCTGCTCGAGGGCGCCGAGCTCAAGGGCCTCGCAGCTCCCTACAAGAACACCGGCAAGCCGATCAACGTCGACCTCGTTCGCTTGGATTGGGGGCAGTTCGTCGGACCTATCCCGAGCAAGGCACGGCTGATCGCGAAGATGTCCGGCCCCCTCGACACGACGCATCCCGGCCAGCGAATGCTGATTGCCACCGGCCTCGACAAGTTGGCGCTCGATCTCGATCTCGGCACGGTGTGGACCGAAGCATCACGCTCATTCGTGGTGGAGCCGGCAAAAGTCGAGCTTGGTGGCATGCTGAGAGCGTCGGCAAGAATTTCGCTCGCCAACGTACCGCGCGAGATTTTCTCGATCAATCCGATTCAGGCAGCCGCCATGGCGACGCAAATCGAGGCCGGCGGAATCGAGCTCACGGTGCGCGATCTCGGTGCCGTTGATCGCGCGGTCGCCCATTATGCCCGGATGCAGAACATCAGCCGCGACGCGGCGCGGCAGGCGATCGTCAAGGACGTCAGGGACACCGGCGCCAAAACAGCGGCCAGCAATCCCGATGCAGAGGCGGTGGTGGATTCGCTCGCGCGCTTCATCGAGACGCCGGGGACAGCCCTCACGATCAAGCTGACACCGCTCGGCAAGGTTCCGGCTATGCAGCTATTCCATCTGCTTCAGACCGATCCGCTCATTGCCCTGTCGCAGTTTCGGCTGGAGGCCGCGACGGCGCTCTGAGCCGTCGCGTGCCTACCCCTTATCCGGCAGGTTGAGCCGGATGTGGAGCTCGCGGAGCTGCTTTGTGGTGACCTCCGACGGCGCACCCATCAGGAGGTCCACAGCCTGCTGGTTCATTGGGAACAGCGAGATTTCACGCAGGTTCGTAGTGCCGCACAGCAGCATCACGATGCGGTCGACGCCGGCCGCCATGCCGCCATGCGGCGGGGCGCCGTACTGGAACGCGCGATACATGCCGCCGAAGCGCTCGATGACGTCCTTCTCGCCATAGCCCGCGATCTCGAACGCCTTCACCATGGCTTCCGGCTTGTGGTTGCGGATGCCGCCGGAGGCGATCTCGTAGCCGTTGCAGGTGATGTCGTACTGGAACGCCTTGATGGTCAGCGGGTCCTTCCCGTTGAGCGCATCGAGGCCGCCCTGCGGCATCGAGAACGGGTTGTGCGAGAAGTCGACCTTCTTGTCTTCCTCGTTGTACTCGTACATCGGGAAGTCGACGATCCAGGCGAGTTCGAACCGATCCTTGTCGATCAGGTTCAATTCCTCGGCCACCTTGGTGCGGGCGAGGCCCGAAAACTTCCAGAATTTTTCCGGATCGCCCGCGACGAAGAAGGCGGCGTCGCCTTCCTTCATGCCGAGCTGGTCGCGGATCGCGGCCGTCCGCTCCGCGCCGATGTTGTTGGCGAGCGGACCCGCGCCCTCGCCGCCCTCGCGCCACATGATGTAGCCGAGGCCGGGCTGGCCTTCACCCTGCGCCCACGAGTTCATGCGATCGCAGAACGCGCGTGAGCCACCGCCCACGCCCGGGATCGCCCAGACCTGGTTCTTCGGGTCTTCCAGCATCCGCGCGAACACCTTGAAGCCGGAGCCGCGGAAGTGCTCAGAGACGTCCTGCATCTGAATCGGGTTGCGCAAGTCCGGCTTGTCGGTGCCGTATTTGCGCAGGGCTTCCGCAAACGGAATCCGCGGCCAGCCTTTGGTCACCGGCTTGCCCTTGGCAAACTCCTCGAACACGCCGGTGACAACCGGCTCCATCGCCGCAAACACGTCCTCCTGCGTGACGAAGCTCATCTCGACATCGAGCTGATAAAACTCGCCCGGCAGGCGATCGGCGCGCGGGTCCTCGTCGCGGAAGCATGGCGCGATCTGGAAGTAGCGGTCGAAGCCACTCATCATCAGGAGCTGCTTGTATTGCTGGGGCGCCTGCGGCAGCGCGTAGAATTTTCCCGGATGGATCCGCGACGGCACCAGGAAGTCGCGCGCGCCTTCCGGGGAGGACGCGGTCAGGATCGGGGTCTGGAACTCGAAGAACCCCTGCTCCTTCATCCGCCGGCGCATGGAATCGACAATCGCTCCGCGGGTCATGATGTTCTGGTGCAGCTTCTCGCGACGGAGGTCGAGGAAGCGGTATTTGAGCCTGATGTCTTCGGGATATTCCTGCTCGCCGAACACCGGCAGCGGCAGCTCGCCGGCAGGTCCCAGCACCTCGATCTCGCTGACGTAAACCTCGACCCTGCCGGTCGGCAGTTCCGGGTTGTCGGTCCCCTCGGGACGGCGGCGCACCTTGCCGTCGATCCGCACCACCCATTCCGAGCGGAACTTTTCCACTTCCTTGAACGCCGGCGAGTCCGGATCGGCGACGCATTGAGTGATGCCGTAATGGTCGCGCAAATCGATGAACAGCACGCCGCCATGGTCGCGGATGCGATGGCACCAGCCGGAAAGACGGGCGATCTGCCCGATGTCGCTCTCGCGGAGCGCGCCGCATGTATGTGACCGGTAGCGATGCATGGAAGTCCCAAAAAACAGATGTCGGAGGTTGAGAATCGGGGGCCAAAGGCGGTCCGAAGTTGCGGAGGGTTTACCCGACGCAGCCGGGGGCGGCAACCAATGGCGCGGCTGTTTTCGGCTCAAAAACGGCCATTTCGGCAGGCCGGCATCCGGGCCGTTTGCCTATTCCTGGGCTGCGCCTATCTTTAGGTCATGACCATTCATTTCCCGTTCCAAAACACCTATTCGGCGTTGCCGGCGAACTTTTTCGCCCGGGTGGCCCCCACTCCGGTCGCCGCCCCGAGATTGATCAAGCTGAACCGGGCGCTGGCCGTTCAGCTCGGCCTCGATCCAGATGTGCTTGAGAGCCCGGAAGGGGCCGAAATCCTCGCCGGAAAGCGCGTGCCTGAGGGCGCCGATCCGATTGCGATGGCCTATGCCGGTCACCAGTTCGGCCAGTTCGTGCCCCAGCTCGGCGATGGCCGCGCCATCCTGCTCGGCGAGGTCATCGACAAGGACGGCGTCCGCCGCGACATCCAGCTCAAGGGCAGCGGGCCTACGCCATTCTCGCGCCGGGGTGACGGCCGCGCCGCGCTTGGGCCGGTCTTGCGCGAATACATCGTCAGTGAGGCGATGTTTGCGCTCGGCATCCCCACCACCCGTTCGCTCGCCGCCGTCGTCACTGGCGAGGGCGTGATGCGCGAGACCATGCTGCCGGGCGCGGTGCTCACGCGCGTGGCCGCAAGCCATGTTCGCGTCGGCACCTTCCAGTTCTTCGCGGCGCGCGGCGACACCGATGGTGTGCGCAAGCTCGCCGACCACGTCATCGCCAGGCACTATCCGGAGGTGGCGAAGGCCGAGCGTCCCTATCACGCGTTGCTCGAAGGCGTGGTCGCCCGGCAGGCCGATCTCATCGCGCGCTGGCTTCTGGTCGGCTTCATCCACGGCGTCATGAACACCGATAACACCTCGATCTCCGGCGAGACCATCGATTACGGCCCCTGCGCCTTCATGGACGAGTACAACCCCGCGCAGGTGTTTTCGTCGATCGACGAGATGGGCCGCTACGCCTATGCCAACCAGCCGCGCATCGCGCTGTGGAATCTGACGCGGCTCGCCGAATGCCTGCTGAAGCTGTTCTCCGACGAGCAGGACAAGGCGATCGAACAGGCGCAACTCATCCTCGGTGAATTCGCCGACAAATTCACCGCCGCCTATCAAGCCGGCCTACGCAAAAAGATCGGCCTGTTCACCGAACGCGACGGCGACGAAGCCTTGATCCAGGATCTGCTCGACGCCATGGCGAAGAACACCGCCGACTTCACCCTCACCTTCCGACGCCTCACTGAGGCCGCCGGTGATCCCGCCGAGAACAAGGCGCGCGATCAGTTCACCGATCCCGCCGCGTACGACGAGTGGGCCGCACGCTGGCGCCAACGCCTCGCCGACGAGCCGCAATCCGCGAGCGAACGGCAAACCGCGATGCGCGCGGTGAATCCGGCCTTCATCCCGCGCAACCACCGTGTCGAAGCCGTGATCGCGGCGGCCGTGAACAACGACTACGCACCGTTCGAAGAATTGCTGAAGGTGCTAGCAAAGCCATACAACGATCAGCCTGAGTTCGCGGCCTATGCCGATCCGCCGCTGCCGGACCAGCGTGTGCTGCGGACGTTTTGTGGGACGTGAGGTCGCGCTGACAGCTTGTAGGATGGGTAGAGCGAAGCGAAACCCATCAATAGCTCGCGTGATGCTGATGGGTTTCGCTTCGCTCTACCCATCCTACACATTGCCGTTAACCCAACTCCTTAAGCAGCCGTCCACCATCCGCCGACGCGCTCATCTGCCGGTTCCACAAATTAAGAAGCCGTCAACGCGCTCCCCACAATTCTAGCGGTTTACCGGGGAGAATTGCCGTGGACGCCTTTGCTTTCGAATTCATGGGAATGGTGATGATTGCGCTATGCCTCGTCGTGCTCGCGATCCCATCGGGCCGGCGACCGTCGCGGCATGTGCGTTACGAGTGATCGACTTCCTGACGGCACCGTCATACCCGCGAAGGCGGATATCCAGTACGCCGCGGCCTCTCGATTAATCACCAGCATCTTTGGGATACTGGGTCGCCCGGCTAGCCGGGCGATGACGTTCCGGGTCCGGCTCGCCAAATCGACGCAAAAAAGCCGTGCTCAGGCTCAAATGCAGGGCTCAAATCCTCCGCGACACCCTTGACATATCAGCGTTTTCGGCAGAACGCCTGTCCGACGCGTCATGGATTGTTCATGGATCTGATTACCACCACTACCGACCTCGCCGCCGCCTGCTCCCGGCTCGCCCAACACAAGGTCATCACGGTCGATACCGAGTTCCTGCGGGAGACGACCTACTATCCCCTGCTCTGCGTTGTACAGATGGCGAGTCCGGACGAGGCCGTCGTGATCGACACGCTGGCACCCGGCATCGACCTCAAGCCGTTCTTCGACCTGATGGGAAACGAGGCGGTGCTGAAGGTGTTTCACGCCGCCCGCCAGGACATCGAAATCGTCTGGCACCAGTCCGGCACCATTCCGCATCCGATCTTCGACACGCAGGTCGCGGCGATGGTGCTGGGTTACGGCGACAGCATCGCCTATGACCAGCTTGTCGAACGCGTCACCGGCCACCGCCCGGACAAGACGCACCGTTTCACCGACTGGTCGCGCCGGCCGCTGACGCCGGAGCAGATGCATTACGCGATCTCCGACGTCACCCATTTGCGCGACGTCTTTGCCGCCCTCGACGCCGACCTGAAGAAGCGCGGCCGCAGCGACTGGGTCAGCGAGGAGATGGAAGTCCTGACCTCGCCAAGGACCTACGATTTCCACCCCGAGCGCGCCTGGGAGCGGCTCAAGAGCCGGGTCCGCAAGCCGAAAGAGCTTGCCGTGCTGATGGAAGTCGCGGCCTGGCGCGAGCAGGAAGCGCAAAGCCGCGACGTGCCGCGCTCACGCGTGCTGAAGGACGATGCAGTCGGCGACATCGCCACCCACGCCCCGACCTCGCTCGAGCGCCTTGCCAACCTGCGCTCGCTGCCGAAGGGCTTTGACCGCTCTAAATGGGGCAGCGACATCATCGCCGCCGTGCAGCGCGGCCTCGCGCGCGATCACGCTACCTTGCCGAAGATCGAAAGACCGCGCGGCAGTTCGAATGGCGCTGCGACCGTCGAGCTCCTGAAAGTGCTGCTGCGGATGACGTCGGAGCGCCACGCCGTCGCCAGCAAGGTGATCGCGACCGTCGACGATCTCGACCAGATCGCCGCCGACGACCACGCCGACGTCGCTGCCCTGCACGGCTGGCGCCGCGAATTGTTCGGCGAAGCGGCGCTGGCGCTGAAGCACGGCAGGTTGGCGCTCGCGATCGAAAAAGGCAGGGTCATCCGGGTCGATCGGACGTAAGCAACAACTTCCGAGAACGTTCCCCGGATGCTGCTCAAGTAAGCCGCCAGGTGGGCGACTTCCCATCCGAAGCGTCAACCGGCGGCACGATCGGCATCGAGATTCCGAGACCGCACTTCTGCGGCTGTGCACCGCGCCATCCTTCGATCGAATCGCGGCACAGCATGCCTCATGCACCGGCCTGCGACAGCCCCTTGCTCTGCCGCCATGTGCCGGGAGGCGCACCGACGAGGCGGCTGAAGGCGCGGTTGAAGGCGGCTTCGGATTCGTAGCCGACACGGGACGCGATCTCGGCAAGGCTGAGGCTGCTATCGCGAAGCAGTCGCCTGGCGAGGTGCATCCGCCATCCGGCCAGATACGTCATCGGCGCCTCGCCGACCAGCTCGACGAAGCGTTTGCCCAGCGCGGCGCGCGAGATCGCCGCGCAGTCTGCCAGTTCCTCGACGGTCCAGGGCCGCGCCGGCTCGGCGTGAAGCAGCGTCAGCGCCCGGCCGACATGGGGATCGTTGAGGCCCGCCAGCCAGCCGCGACGCCCCTCGGCGACATGGATCAGCTGCCAGCGCACGACCTCCATGAAGAGCAGCTCGGACAAGCGCGCGAGCATGGCGCGGTTTCCGGGACCTGGCCGCATCGCTTCGGCGATGAGCTGACCGGTCGCAGCCTGCCACCAGCCGGCCTCCTGATCGAGCGTGACCGGCTCCGCATAGCGCGCGGTATCAGAAAATGCGTCGAGGATGACCTTGCCGTAGCGCAGGCGGACGCAAATGAATGCCGGCATCGCATCGAGCAGCGGCCCGAACCGTTGGTCGGAATGCAGGTAACCGCAAACAAAGCGCGTCTCCTCCCCGCCCCCGCCATGCTTCACCCAGGTGATCTGCTCCGCCGACGCCCTGGGGAAGATGCTGGCAATCGTGACGGGAGAAAGCCCCGGGTCGCTGGTCATGAACGTCGCCGGCCTCAATCCTAATCGGTTCGAGCTTGCCGCATGTGATCCAGCAGCCGGCGTTCATTGCCAGGTGAAACAGCGTGATCGCTTCCGCGCCCGGCATCAACCGCGAAGCCAGCAAGTCCGGTGGGGAGGTCACGACCGACCATGGCCGCGTAAACTCGGCATTGAAATGAATGGCGCCCGACACACGGATGACGCGCAGAACCTCGGACAAAACGTCCATTTGGCCTCCAGGGCTGGATCACTAAACGGTGCGTAGCGTCTCGGCAAAGAATCTGAGCGCCCCGATCATTGTGTCAACTCTGGCCCGGCCTTAGTTCACCGTCCGGTCGGTTGAAGCGAGCTTTCCCGGCACGCCCGATCGGGTCGATCGGGCCATAGCCGGTCCGTCGCGGCAGAACCGGCCGAATTTTATGCGGCACTAGCCGCGGAAATTGTTTCACGAACGGAGATTTTGGATGTTTCTCAAGACGGTTGACGAAACTGAGGCGACAGGCCGCATCGCCGAGCTCTATGCGGCGCAGAAAGCCCAAAGCGGCTTCGTAATGTCCGCGACGCGCTGCTGGACCGCGCGGCCGGATCTTCTGCCGATCTACCAGGAGTTCGCCGACAAGATCCGCACCGGCTTCTCGCTAAGTTCGCGCGACTGGCGGCTGATCACATTCGTCGTAGCAAAGCAGGTGCCGTCCACCTACTGCTCGCACGTGTACGGCAAGCAGCTTCTCGCTGACCTCGGCTCGAAGGAAGCGGTTATGGCCGTGCGACGCAACTTCGCCTCGGCACGACTAAGCGAACGGGACGTCGAAATGCTGCGCTATGCCGAGACGATCGCAAGCGACGCGTCCCGCGTGACGGCGAAAAACATCGAGCGGCTGCGGGCGGTGGGCTTCACCGACGTCCAGATCTGCGACATCGCACTCTGCGCCGCGTTCCGCTGTTTCGTCGCGCGGTTCTTCGATGCGGTCGGCGCCGGCCCGGAGCCGACCTTCATCGACGCAGACGCCGAATTTCGCAAAGCGATGACGGTCGGCCGAGCGATCTGATGAAGAGATTTTTCAACCCAGGACTTTCAACCGAGCATAAGAGGAGATGACTATGACCACCAGCGTCAAGCAGATGATGGAAGCCGCCAACGCAGCGGTGCCGCGCATCACGCCCGCGCAGGCCAAGGAAATGATTGCGAAAGGAAATACCCTCGTCGTCGACGTGCGTGACGCGCCGGAAGTGGAGAAGAGCGGCAAGGTCGCAGGAGCCATCCATGTCTCCCGCGGCATGCTGGAGTTCCGCGCCGATCCCGAGACGCCCTACCACGACAAGAATTTTGCCAAGGACAAGACGGTCATCCTGTATTGCGCGTCCGGCGGACGATCCGCGCTTGGCGGCAAGGTGCTCAAGGATATGGGGTACCCCAATGTCTACAATCTCGGCGCCTTCAAGGACTGGGCCGAGAGCGGCGAGGCGATCGATAAGCCGATAGAGCCTGACATGTGACAATCGTAATCGTCATCACTTGGGGCGAGCGCGAATATCCGAGCCGCCGCCAGAGTGGCGGGCCGGCCGTGCATGGCGCGGTGGGCCGAACTAGTACAGTTCGCTACCACTTCAACTCAATGCCCACCGTGCCCTGATGCGACTGCATCGCGGCGCGGAGTTTGGCGTCGTAGTTTACGTAGAGCCGTGCGCTATTGGTCAGGCTCAGCGATGCTGAGCCGCCGGCATCGGCGCCGTACCGGCTTTCGCCGACACCCTGGAACGTAATGCTCTGCACTCCCTGGCTGACGGTGATGTCGGAGAAATTCTGCACGACATTGTCGACGAACTTGCCGTAACCCGACAGGTCGAAAATCTTGCCGTCGAAGATCCAGTAATGGCCGATCTCCGCGCCGATCAGCAGCCGCGCGCGCTCCACGGTGGCGCCCGTTGCCGCCACGGGATCGAGGCCGCCGATCTCCTGCAGCGATCCGGTCCGGGCACGGACATATTCGAACGCGGCTTTCGGCACGACGCGGGCCTGGTCCTTGGACCAGTAATAGCTGATCTCGCTCAACACGCCGTCGAGCCGCGCATTGTATCCGGCAGTCGCAATCCCGAGCCCCGTGTCTCGGCGCGAATTGATGTTGCCAAAGCCGTGCACGACTGCGCTGGCCCAGGTCCACGGCCCGCTGTCGACGGAGGCCGTGAAACCGAGCTGAGTCAGGTCGATGGTGGCCGATTGCGGCGCCAACGGAATATCGATCGCCGAGCGGCTCTGGTCGACCGAGAAACCGACATTGACGCCCGGCATCACCCGCGCGCCAATGCCGGCAACACCGCCCCAGGTCTTTCTGCTGTCGCCGACGAAATCGCCGACCGCGCCGTTCTTGGTCCAGTTCCCGTAGCCTTCGAACCAGGTCCGGTAGCGCGGCGCTTCTATGCTCTCGGAGGCGCCGCCCCCGCCCGGATTGGTCCGCTGCAGGCGGTTGAAACCATTGCTCGACTGGTTGCCCAGCCGTTCCAGGAAATTGCTGCCGAGATTGGTCAGTGTCGCGCCCGATGAGACCGTCGAATTGATCACGGTCGGGGTCGGGCTAGGTGTCGGCGAAGGCGTGGGTGTCGGGGTTGGCGTCGGAGTGGGCGTCGGCGATTGCGCGTGGGCGGCGGACATGGCGGTGATGAGCGCGAACGCAATCGCGGCCAGACATGCAAGCGCGCGCCCGGTTCCGATTTTCCATGCTCGCGAAGGCCGCCGAGAGCCGCGCATGCAGTCCATTCCAGAGGGCGAAAGCGCCAGCCCGAAAAATGCGCAAATGCCGATAAACCGTAACGATTTGCCCCTAGTTCGCGCAAACGGTCAATCGGCGCGCTGCCGAATACGCGTCATTGTGGTTCGGCTGCCACAGCCGGCCGACACCAGAACGATTTGCCGGAGCCCGCCAGAACCTTGCGAACGCCCGAATTTCGTGTTGCAATCCCAAGCGCAATCGGATTCAGGCCGTTCGACTGTGCGTTTCGCGAGCAGGAAATCTAGCAGCTATCGGGAAGCCCGTTTGTGGCGTGGCACGTGGAAAACGTGGCCGCGTCTTTTTTATATCTAGACCAAACTTGGAGACAGGCGATGGCGATGCACAAGGGCAGCGTCAAGTGGTTCAACCCTACCAAGGGGTATGGGTTCATCAAGCCGGCGGTCGGCGAGAAGGACGTGTTCGTCCACATCTCGGCCGTCGAGCGTGCGGGACTCACCACTCTCAACGAGAACCAGCACGTCGAGTACGACCTTGTCGAAAACCGCGGCAAGACGTCCGCGGAAAACCTCAAGGTCACGTAGACTTCGTCCACGCAAATTGCCCCCGGCCTCGCCGGGGGATTTTGTTTGCGCCCTGCCCTGGAATTCAGGCCGCCGCCTCGCAGCCGGCGATCTCGCTGAGTTCCGGATAGAATCGCGCGGTCATCCGGCCGACATAGCGCCGCAGGTTGGCATGGCTTGCGGCTGCCCGCTGCAAATTCGACTCGAACAGCGGACAAATCGCACAGACCGCGAAGGCGAACATCGTGGCGTCGATGCCGGCGGGCTCCCTGCCCATGAAAAACGGCTTGTCGCCGAGATAGGCCGCCATCGCGTCGATCGAGCGGATCCCGATCGCGGTGATCTCGTCTTCGGAGTGACGGCCGATTCCCTGGCCGTGCAGCGTCTTGCGCAGGCGGCGCCGGACCATCGAAACGACGACCGGCCGGACCGGCGCCGGCACGCCCCTGAAGAAATTGACCGGACCCTTGCGAAAATTGTCCTCGATCATCCAGCGGAAGTAGACGCTGGCCCAGTAGAGATTGTCCTCCGCCATCTTCTCGAAGGCCCAGGAGATGGCGAGCTGCTCGGCGCTGAGGCCCTGGTCGAAATCGATGCCGTATTTCTTTTCGAGATGCCAGCGGATCAGCGTGGAATCGCCGAGCAGTTGGCCGTCGTCCTCGATGTAGGGAATTTTGCCCTTGGGCGCTTTCGAAAAGCTCATCGGCGCTTTTCTGAACGGCAGTTTCGACATCCGCAGCAAGGTCTCGGCCTTGGTCACGAACGGGCTTGCGTCGGGGAGGCCGAAATTGGGCCCGGAGCCATAGAGCGTGATCATGGAAACCTCGATGGATTTAGTGAAGCGCGGTCGCCGCGCTCGTTCGCGCATACCTTTCGGATAATATCAGATCGTCCGCGGCGAAATCAGGGTGCCATTGCGGTCGGCCCCGTCGGCGACCTTGCAGATCTCGCCTTCGAGGCGGAGCTTTCCGCTCGCAAGCAAACGCAGCGCCTCGGGGTAAATGCGATGCTCGATGCCCAGAATGCGCTGCGACAACGTCTCTGCCGTATCGTCGTCGGTCACCGTCACCGCGCCCTGCATCACGATCGGGCCGGCGTCGGTCTCGGGAATCACGAAGTGCACGGTCGCGCCCGAGATCTTGACCCCGGCCTGCAACGCCTGCCCGTGCGGATCGAGACCCGGGAAGGATGGCAGCAGCGAGGGATGGATGTTGAGCATCTTTCCGTACCAGCGCTGCACGAATTCGGCGGTGAACAGCCGCATGAATCCGCCGAGGCAGATTAGTTCGACCTGCTTTTCGTCCAGCGCCCGCTGCAGGACGGCCTCAAAGCCCGCGCGGTCCTTGCCGAACGGCTTGCTCTCGACGACCAGTGTCGGGATGCCGCTCGCGGCTGCCTTCTCCAGCCCAGGCGCATCGGCCCGGTTGGAAATGACGGCGACGATTTCGGCCGGAAAATCCGCAGCCTTCGCCGCACCGATCAGCGCGGCCATGTTCGACCCGCGCCCGGAGATCAGGATGGCGACGCGGCGCTTCATTGCGCGAGATCTAGATGGCCGTTGTAGGCCACGCGATGGTCGCTCGCAGCCGGGATCACTTCGCCGAGCAAGGCGACGGTCTCGCCGCTTTCGGTCAGGATCTCCGTCACCTTCTCGACCGCATCCGGCTTGACGATGGCGACCATGCCGATGCCGCAGTTGAAGGTGCGCAGCATTTCGAGTTCGGCGATGCCGCCCTGCTCCGCCAGCCATTTGAACACCGGCAACACTGGTAGCCGCGCCAGATCGATGCCGACGCCGAGGTGCTTTGGCAGCACGCGTGGGATGTTGTCGGTGAAGCCGCCGCCGGTGATATGGGCAAGCCCCTTGATCCCGCCGGTTTCGCGGATCGCGCGCAGGCAGGATTTCACATAGAGCCGCGTCGGCGTCAGCAGCGCGCCGCCCAGCGTCATGACCGGCGAGAACGGCGCCGGGGCATCGAACGAGACCCTCGATTGCGCGACGATCTTGCGGACCAGCGAAAAACCGTTGGAGTGAACGCCGGATGAGGCCAATCCGATCACGGCGTCGCCCACGGCAATGTCCGCGGTCGGCAACAGCGTGCCGCGCTCGGCAGCCCCGACCGCAAAGCCTGCGAGGTCGTAATCGCCATCCTTGTAGAGCCCCGGCATCTCGGCGGTCTCGCCGCCGATCAGGGCGCAGCCGGACTCCCGGCAGCCCTCGGCGACGCCGGCCACGATGGCCGCCGCGGCGTCGGGGTCCAACTTGCCGCAGGCGAAATAGTCGAGGAAGAACAACGGTTCCGCGCCCTGCACGACGAGATCATTGACCGACATCGCCACCAGGTCGATGCCGATACCGCCATGCAGGCCGGTCTCGATCGCGATCTTGACCTTGGTGCCGACGCCGTCGGTCGCCGCCACCAGCACCGGGTCCTTGAAACCCGCCGCCTTGAGGTCGAACAAGCCGCCAAAACCGCCGATTTCGGCATCGGCGCCGGCCCGGGCGGTGGCGCGCACCATCGGCTTGATGAGATCGACCAGGCGGTTGCCCGCATCGATATCGACGCCCGAATCCGCGTAAGTCAGCCCGTTTTTGCGGTCGTTCATGCCCAAATTCCAGTATGATGACGGCTGGTTACGAGGAATTCAGCGATCCTGCAATGGCTCGCAAGCGCTTGGCGCATATACTATGTAGATAAGAGCCGGCTGTACCCGCCAGGGGCCGGATTTAGGCCGGGAGCCGGGAAGCGACCGAGTTGAGCATTCCAAATATCATTACGCTGGGGCGCATCATTCTGGTGCCGGTCATCGTCTGGGCGATCGTTTCCAGCCAGATGGAAATCGCGTTTGCGATTTTCGTCATTGCCGGGGTCAGCGACGCCGTCGATGGCTTTCTCGCCAAGCGCTTCAACATGTCGAGTGAACTGGGCGCCCTGCTCGACCCGCTTGCCGACAAGGCACTTCTGGTTTCCATCTTCGTGGCGCTCGGCATCTGGGGTGCGGTGCCGCGCTGGCTCGTCATCCTCGTCGTGTCGCGCGACATCATGATCGTCACGGCGGTGATCGTGTCATGGCTGTTCGACAAGCCGATCCCGATGAAGCCCCTGATGGTATCGAAGCTCAACACGGTAGCGCAGGTGGCGTTCGCGGCGCTGGTGCTGGCGTCGCTCGGTTTCAACTTCAAGCCGGCACCCTATGACGTGATCCTGATGGGTTTTGTTACGGTCTTTACTTTGGTTTCCGTCTCGCTCTATCTCGTCGAGTGGGTGCGGCACATGAGCACGATCGAAGCGCGCTAGCTTGTTCGTTGCTTCGACGCATTTTCTTCACACGAACCGGTGGCGATTTAGCTTGAAAGCGCTATGAAAGCCGCAAGATCCCGGCCTGGAGATTTGCGTGGTAGTTCGCGTTCAACCCCGTCAGCTTGCCTTTGCGCTGCCGCATGCGGAGAGCTTGACGCGCGACAATTTCCTCGAGGGGCCGGCCAATGAAGCCGCGCTCGCGCTGATCGAAAGCTGGCCGGACTGGCCGAACCGCATCATGCTGCTGGCGGGGCCGGAGGGCTCCGGCAAGAGCCATCTCGCCGCGATCTGGGCCGAACAGGCGGGCGCGCGCTCGATCTCGGCGCACGCGCTTGATGCTGCTGCCGTCCCCGGCGCACTCGCCACCGGGGCACTGGTGGTCGAGGATCTGAGGCCGGCCGACTTCGACGAACGCGCCTTGTTTCATCTGCTGAACCTGGCACGCGAGGACGGGGCCTTCGTCCTGATCACGGGACGCGTTCCACCGGCGGCGTTCGAGATCGAACTGCGCGATCTCCGGTCGCGGCTGCGCGCCGCCCCACTCGTGTCGCTGTTGCCGCCGGATGACCTGTTGTTTCGTGGCCTGATCGTCAAATTTTGCGCAGACCGCCAATTGAGCATCGACGAAACGGTGGTGAGCTACCTCGCCACCCGAATCGAGCGCTCCTATGCCGCTGCTCGCCAGGCGGTTGAGCTTCTGGATAACGAGGCGCTGCGGCTCGGCCGGCCGGTCACCCGGGCGCTGGCCGCGGAACTCTTGCGCAACGCCTGATCGGGCAGCTCCTGCTGCGTCCTGCCGCCTTGACGCCGGCTCTGCGCGGAACATCAATGTCATTGAAACGTCATCGGCGTATCACATGCTGTGGGCCGCATTCCCTTAAAGTCGGCCCTGCCTCGAAGTCGGCCCTGCCTCGCTCGCGATGGATTAAAGCCTTATGGAATTGGTACAAGCTGTTGAAATAAAAGAAAAAGAGCCGATTGCCGAGGCTCCGCCCACGATCGTCACGAGCCCAGAGCGATTTATCAATCGGGAACTATCCTGGCTGCATTTCAACCGCCGGGTGCTCGAGGAATCGGTCAATCTGGGCCATCCGTTGCTGGAACGGGTGCGGTTCCTGTCGATTTCGGCCAATAACCTTGATGAGTTCTTCATGGTTCGCGTCGCCGGCATCAAGGCGCAGGTCCGTGAAGGCTTCGCCGAACGCAGCCCCGATGGCTTGACGCCGTCCGAGCAGCTCACTCTCATCAACAGGACGGTTTCGGAA
The DNA here is from genome assembly GCF_000472965.1 of Bradyrhizobium murdochi. Lineage (GTDB taxonomy): Bacteria > Pseudomonadota > Alphaproteobacteria > Rhizobiales > Xanthobacteraceae > Bradyrhizobium > Bradyrhizobium murdochi. The sequence goes on from NZ_AXAU01000001.1 coordinate 1,133,717, forward strand.
CTCGCTTCCGACCAGCAGGCGATCTGGCGCGATTTGCGCACCGCCCTGTCCGATGCCGGCATCAAGCTCGTCGACGGTCACGACTTCACCAAGGCGGAGCGCGGCTGGCTCGAGGATCACTTCCTCCGCAACATTTTCCCGCTGCTGACGCCGCTGGCGATCGATCCCGCGCACCCGTTCCCGTTCATCCCGAGCCTCGGTTTCACCATCGCGCTGCAATTGTTGCGAACGTCCGACGGCAAGGCGATGAACGCGCTGATCCGGATGCCCGGCAAGATCGACCGCTTCATCCGGGTGCCGGCGACCAAGGACGGCGTGGTGCACCTGATCCCGCTGGAGCAAGCCACCGGAATGTTCATCGGCCGGCTGTTCCCCGGCTACACCGTCAAGGGACAAGGCGCTTTCCGCATTATCAGGGACTCCGAGCTCGAAATCGAGGAAGAGGCCGAAGATCTCGTCCGCCTGTTCGAGACCGCGCTGAAGCGGCGGCGGCGCGGTTCGGTGATCCGGCTGGAAATGGAAGACAAAATGCCCGAAGCGCTGCGCACCTTCGTGCAGCAGGCGCTTTCCGCCGCCGACGACGAGGTGTTTCTGGTCGATGGCGTGCTGGCGATGAACGAGCTGTCGCAGCTCACTCGGCTCGACCGTCCCGACCTCGAATTCATGCCCTATGTGCCGCGCCATCCCGAGCGGGTGCGCGACCACGCAGGGGACATCTTCGCGGCGATCCGGCAAAAGGATCTCATCGTCCATCATCCTTACGAATCCTTCGACGTCGTCGTGCAATTCCTGCAGCAAGCCGTCCGCGACCCCGACGTCGTTGCCATCAAGCAGACGCTCTACCGCACCTCGAGCAATTCTCCGATTGTGCGGGCGCTCGCCGAGGCCGCGGAAGCCGGCAAATCGGTGACCGCGCTGATCGAGCTGAAAGCGCGGTTCGATGAGGAGGCCAACATCCGCTGGGCGCGCGACCTCGAACGCGCGGGCGTTCAGGTCGTGTACGGCTTTCTCGAACTGAAGACGCACGCCAAGCTCTCGATGGTGGTGCGGCGCGAGGGCGGTAACCTGACGACCTACGTCCATACCGGCACCGGCAATTATCATCCGGTCACCGCGCGCATCTATACCGACCTTTCCTATTTCACGTCGGACCCGATCATCGGCCGCGACGCGGCGCGGGTATTCAACTACATCACGGGCTATGCGGAGCCGAGCGACATCGAGCGGATGGCGGTGTCGCCGTTGACGCTACGCCAGCGCATCATCGAACACATCAAGGGCGAGACCAATCACGTAAGGCACGGCAAGCCGGGCGCGATCTGGATGAAGATGAATTCGCTGGTCGACCCCGACATCATCGACGCGCTCTACGAGGCCTCACAGGCCGGCGTGTCGATCGAACTGGTGGTGCGCGGCATCTGCTGCCTGCGGCCTGGCGTACCCGGACTATCAGACAATATCCGCGTCAAATCGGTGATCGGCCGCTTCCTGGAGCACGGCCGAATCTACTGCTTTGGTATGGGGCAAGGCCTGCCCGGGCCGAAGGCGGCTGTGTATATCTCGTCCGCCGACATGATGCCGAGAAACCTCGACCGCCGCGTCGAAATCCTCTGTCCATTGCAAAATCCCACGGTACATCAGCAAGTTCTCGAACAAATCATGGTCGCGAATCTGAAGGATACTGAGCAGAGCTGGCAATTGTTGCCGGATGGGTCTTCAACGCGTATGAAGGCCGCGAAAGGCGAAGAGCCGTTCAACCTGCATAACTATTTCATGACGAATCCGAGCCTGTCTGGACGTGGAAAGTCTCTCAAGGAATCTTCGCCGCGCCGCCTCACGCGCCGTACCGAACGTCAGCAATCGTCATAAGGGAGCGCCGCTGTGAAGCGGCCGCGCAAGCGCGCTTCCAGCGTCGCCGTCATCGACATCGGTTCGAACTCGGTTCGTCTCGTCGTCTATGAGACGATGGCGCGCAGCCTCGTCACCATCTTCAACGAAAAGGCGCTGTGCGGGCTCGGCCGCGAGGTGCAGAGCACCGGTTTGTTGGCCGAGGATGCGGTTACGAAGGCGCTGACGGCACTACGGCGATTTCGCGCGCTGTGTCGTATCCAGCAGGTGGAGCGCGTCTTCGCCATCGCCACCGCCGCCTGTCGCGACGCCAAGAACGGTTCCGACTTCATCGCCAAAGCCGAGCGCATCTGCGGCGCGCCGATTCAGATTCTGTCCGGTCCGCGCGAGGCAAGACTGTCCGCGCTTGGCGTCATCTCCGGCATCCACAATCCCGATGGCATCGTCGGCGATCTCGGCGGCGGTTCGCTCGAACTGATCGATGTGGAGAAAAACCGGGTCCACAGCGGCGTCACGCTGCCGCTGGGAAGCCTGGCGCTGCAGGATCTCTCGGAGAAATCCTTGAAGCGCGCCGAGCGCATCGTTCGCGACGATCTGTCCGGCGTCGCCCAGCTCAAGGCCGGCCATGGCCGCACCTTCTATGCGGTCGGCGGCACCTGGCGCGCGCTCGCACGTATTCACATCGTCCAAAGCGGCTATCCGCTACGCGTGATGCATGGCTATTCGTTACCTGCCGCCGACGCGCTCGATTTCGCCCGGCGCCTGCGCCGGCTGGCGGCCGCCAACATGCTCGCCGATATCGAAGTCGTCGCGGATGCACGGCGCCCGCTCCTCACCTATGCGGCGCTGGTGCTCGAATACATCATCCGCGTCGGCCGGCCGAAGACGATCGTGTTTTCCACCTTTGGCGTCCGCGAGGGCCTGCTCTACGAGATGCTGCCGCCGCAGGAGCGCGCCAAGGACGGATTCATCTGCGCAGCCCAAACCCTGAATGGATTGTTGTCGCGCTCCGCACGCCACGCCGAGGAACTTGTCGCATGGACCGATCGGCTGGTGCGGGTCGTGAAGCTGCGCGAGACTGAGGAGGACCGCCGCCTGCGCCACGCCGCGTGCCTGCTTTCCGATATCGGATGGCGCGTGCACCCCGACCACCGCGGCGAGGAAACGCTGAGCCTGATCACCAACGGCAATTTCGGCTCGATCAGCCATCAAGGCCGCGCCTTTGTCGCGCTATCGGTGTTCTACCGCTATGCGGGCTTAAGCGAAGAGAACGAGCCGCCGGAGCGCGTCCGCGGGCTGGTGCCGCCCGCGATGGATGAGCGTGCGCGCCTTCTCGGCGCGGCGTTCCGCGTCGCGCACCTGATAACGGCGGCGCGCACCGGCGTGTTGCCCGCGACGCATTTCCGAACCCAGGGCCGCAAGCTGATGCTGGTGTTTGAGCATCGCATGGTCGATCTCGTCGCCGACCGCGTCGGCAGCCGCTTCAAGCAACTGGCGCGGCTCGTCGGGCGCGCCGGCTCGATCGTGCGGAAGTGAGACGGAAAGGCGGCGTTCACAACGCGCCTTCCGTTTGTCGCCCTTTCCGCCACAGCCGCTTTTTGGAGCCGGCACGCACAACACCCGCTACTTCTTTTTTGGTGTCAGCCAGTCTTCGTCTTCCAGGGATGGTGCCCGCTTCTGCTGCTCCAGGATTTTCTTGTACTCCTCGGGAATCACCTGACTGCGCGACGCCTCGTGCAGCGTGTGCGGGAACCAGGTCGCAATGCCGGGGAAGACAATCATTAGACCAACGCAGATCACCTGCAGGATCATGAACTGGAACATGCCGGCGTAAATCGTCGCAAGACTCCAGCCCTTGACCACTTGCTTGAGATAGTACGCTGACATGGCGACCGGCGGCGACAGAAAGGCGGTCTGCAGCACCACCGCAACCAGCGCGCCGAACCATATGAGATCGATGCCCATGCCCTTCACCACGGGATAGAAGATCGGCAGGAACACCAGGATGATGGCTGGCCATTCGAACGGCCAACCCAGCAGGAAAATGAGCACGAGCACGACGATCAGCATGAGACTTGGCGGCAACTGGAGGCCGAGCATCGTCTCGGTGATCCAGTTCGCCGAGCCGAGCCGAGCGAACACCGCACCGAAAATATTCGACGTGACCGCGAGCAGCAGCACCATGCTCGACGTCGCCATCGTCGAGATCAGCGCGCGCTGCAGTCCGCTGAGTGAGAACCTGCCATAGGCGATGGACAGGATCAGCGCGCCGACGCTGCCGATGCCGGCAGCCTCCGTCGGTGTCGCGAGCCCCCCGATGATCGAGCCGAGTGTCGCCGTGATGAGCCCGAGCAAGGGCAGCGTGCCGATGATCACCTCGCGCGCAATGTACCACGCAGAATAGATCCGCTCGTCCATGGGCACCGGCGGCCCGAGCTTGGGATTCATGAAGGCGCGGACCATCAGATAGCTGATGTAGAGGCTGGCCAGCAGGAAGCCCGGCCCGAAGGCTGCGGCGTAGAGATCGGCGACCGAGACCCCGAGCACCGGCCCCATCACGATCAGCATCACCGACGGGGGGATGAGAATGCCGAGCGTGCCGCCCGCGGTGATGGTGCCCGCCGAAAGCTTGGGGTCATAGCCCGCCTTGTTCATGATCGGCGAGGCCATGATGCCAAGAACGGTGACGGCTGCTCCGACGATACCCGTCGCCATCGCGAACACGGTCGAGGTCAGGATGACGACGAGGAAGAGCGCTCCTCGCACCGGCGCAAGCAGCATGCGGAACGCTGTAAAAAGGCGCTCCATGAGCCCTGCCTGCTCGGTGATGAAGCCCATGAAGATGAACAGCGGCACGGCGGCCAGCAGTTCCTCCTTCATCATGCCGATGGTCTGGAAATAGCCTAGTTCGAAGACCGTTGAGCCCATGCCCCAGTAGCCGAACGAAAAGGCGAGAAACAGCAATGTGAACGAGATCGGCACGCCGATGAAGATCGCTCCGAGCAGCACCAGGAGCATGATGAGGCCGATGAGCGCTTCTGCGGTCATATCTCGACCTTCTCCTTGTGCTCGAGCTCGACACCGGTGCGCATCATGTAGATGCTCTTGATCAACTCGGACACGCCCTGGATGAGCAGCAGGAAGCAGGCGAGCGGCACGACGAACTTGAACGGCCACAGCACGGGTCGCCATGGCGTCTGGTCCGAGGTCTCGTTGATCTGAAAGGCGTAGTGAAATTCGTTCCAGCTAATCAGCAACAGCATGATCAGGCTCGGGAAGAAGAAGACGATATAGGAGATCGTATCGATCCAGCCCTTCTTGCGGACGGAGAACTTCTCCCAGAAGAAGTCGGTGCGTATATGAGCGCCCTTGTGCAGCGCATAAGCAGCGCCCAGCATGAACAGCGAGCCGTAGAGCATGTAGGTTGCGTCGTAGGCCCAAATGGTCGGCGCGTTGAACAAATAGCGCGCTGTAACCTCGTAGGCGACCGCCAGAACAAGCGGCACTGCCAGCCACGAGATGATCGTGCCGGTCCGGTCGGTGAAGCCGTCGATGACCCGGATTGCTGCCAGCAGCGCCGGCGATTGTCTGTTAGTTATCTCAGCCATCCCTCCCCCTACCGCCGACGCCGATGCGGCGCGCCTTGTGGCGCGACGCAGGCCGACTGCGCGTGAATGGGGGCGGCCGAAACCGGCCGCCCCCGGACGAAGCCCTATTTCTCGACGGGGAAGTAGTAGTTCGCCATGAAGGAGTATGGCGGGAAATAGGACCGCTTGTACGGCACCACGGCGCTGGCATAGGCCTTCTGCGAGTCGTGCACCTTCTTGAAGAACGGGTTCTTGGCGCTCTCGGCCGCCGCGATTTCGTCCCACTTCTTGATGAAGGTCAGCAGGATCTCGGTCGGCGTGCGCAGGATCTGTACGCCGTGCTTCTGCTGCATCTCGGTCAACGCATCGGCGTTCTGGCGCTGCCACTTGGTCCACCAGACGAGGAATGTCTCGTTGGCCGCCGACTTGATGATCTCCTGGTGTTGCGGGCTGAGCTCTTTCCACACATCGCCGTTGATCACGATTTCGCCGACCGTCACGTTCTCATGCAGGCCGGGCGAATAGTGGTACTTCCAGACGTTGTGGAAGCCGAGCTGCATGTCCTCGATGCCGCCGACCCATTCCGCGCAATCGATCACGCCGCGCTGCGCGGAGGGAATGATCTCGCCGCCCGGCATGTTGACCACTGTGAAGCCGAGCGCTTGCCACACTTCGCCGGCCATGCCGGTCTGGCGGCATTTCATGCCCTTCATGTCCTCGACCGTCTGGATCGGCTTCTTGAACCAGCCGAAAGCCTGCGGCCCAGCAGGCAGGATGGGGAATACGACGACGTTGAGCTTGAGCTCCTTCTGATAGAACTCGTTGTAAAGGTCGAGGCCGCCGCCGTGATAGAACCAGCCCATCACGTCCATGTAGTCCATGCCGAACGTGCCGCCGGGACCGCCGGTGAACAGAATCGCGGTCTTGTTCTTGCCGGTCCAGTAGCCGGCCCACGCATGCGCGCCGTCGAGCACCTTCTTGTTGGTCGCGTCCAGCACCTCGAACGCCGGCACCACCTGGCCGGCGGGCATTGCTTCGATCTTCAGCGCGCCGGCCGATAGTTTGTTCACCCGCTCGGCGAAGTAGGTGAAGTTGTCATAGAGCGTAAGCGACGCCGGCCATGTGGCCTGCATCTTCAGCACCTTCGTCTGCGCCATGACTGCAGTGTTGGATCCGACAAACGCCGATGCGATCAAGGCAACGGCGGTTAATCCCAGAAACAAGCGTTTCATGAGTCCTCTCCTCCCTTGGACAACGTGACCTTGGCGATGGCTTTTCTTCGTTTCTTCTCAGTCGCCAAGCTTGAAACCACGTCTGCCACCAGTCTGCCACCATCGCCTCAAGTTGTCATCTTGCTTTCTGGCCGCAGCAAGCGCCGGCAGACTGCTGCAGCGTGGTTGTGCTTTTGCGCGGAGTCGCGCTGATGGATTTGCCGCTGGTTGTTGCACCGCACGATCGCGCTACAGCCCCCCGCGGCCCGAACCGCTGACGGCCATGTTGAGCTTGATCGCTCCGTTCGTCACGGTGACAAAGTCCATCACGGTCCCCCACGCCGCCCATCATATTAGCGACATCACGCGCGCCGCGAGCGCTGGCTCACGCAGCGCAGCCTGCGGCTTGAGGAGCTGCGAGACTTCTACGGTCAGCCGGTGCACCTCGGGATCCTGCGCGGCAAGCTTGGTCAAAGCCATACCATATTGCAGGCGCTGCGCGAGATCGGCGGGCCGCGCGCCGCGCGTGGCGGGATAGACAAAATCGTTGACAGCAACGCCCCATGGCGTCGCGATGGTGTCCTGGATGGCAGCGAAGAATTCACGCGCCAGGCGCTCCTTGGGGACATCTTCCGTCAGCAGCCGGTCCAGGATCACGGCTTCCTGCGCTGCCACGCTCATGCCCTGCCCGAACACTGGATTGAAGCGGCAGAGGGCATCGCCTGTCGCAAGCAGCCCCGCCGGAAAAGACTCTAGGCGCTCGAAATGTCGCCGCGTGCTGCAAGGCAACTGGTAGCGGACGATATCAGTCAGCGGGCGCGCGTCCCTGACCGCGTCATAGATCGTCGGGGTACGCAGGCTCCTGACGAAATCCATAAATCCCGCGCGGTCGCCCGGAGGCGTATCGCCATGATTGCCTCCGATGGAAAGCAGCCATCGCTGCTTTTCGATCGGAAATAGGAACGCGCCGCGGCTGCTGCCGGGTGCAGACGGCAGCATGATATTGCCCAGCCAGTCGGCATTGTGATCGAGCCGCTCGACAATGGCGCTCGCATAGGCCTGATCAATGCCGATCTCGGTTTCTTCGGGCTTCTGCAAAGAAAGCTCTTCGAGCAGTTGCAGCGTCAGGCCGCCGCGGCCGGAAGCTTCAACGACCAACTCAGCTTCCAGCGTCACAGCACGACCATCTTCGCTATCGTAACGGACCGCCTCAATCCGCGTTGCATCACGCGATGCGACAAGCTTGGTTACGCGGCAACGTGCGCAAATGCCTATGTTCGGGGTTTTCTGAACGCGTCGTCGAGTAACAGCTTCGAGCAATGGGCGCGACATGCTGAAAATATCGAAGCCGAGATCGCGAACGGGGAATGGGTCGAATCCGGGGCGCTCGAACCGGAGATCCTTCCCGGCACGGATCTTCACTGCGCCAGCTTCCGCCAGATCCTTCTCAAAGCCCGGAAACAGAGTCTGCAGGGCTCTCAGCCCGCCCGCGAGCAGCATGTGGGCATGCTGGGCCTGCGGCGTGCCGCTACGGGGCGCGGGCTCGGCAGGAAGCACGTCCCGCTCGATGACTGTGACTTTCCTGAAATGCCTGGAGATCGCCTGAGCGGCTGTAAGTCCGGCCATGCCGGCGCCAACAACCACGGCATGATTTCTTGTAAAATCTGACACATGTTCCTCCTGGAAAGGAGTACGTCAATGTGATCGGAAAAAATTCAAAAGGTCACGTACGCTCGACGCAGTTGCTCGGACCGACCCAAGCTTATCTGATCTTTTTTGCGGCAATAGTGAAAGGCGTCACAAGTGGGGTGGGAGCCCGCCACCAAGAGGTCGACTCTTTGGGTCATCGCATCGCTTCGCTTGCCTGCGCACCAACTGGCCACTTTGGGGAACAGCAGCCGCCTGGGACAAGGATCGTGGCAACTACTTCCCAGTCGCCTTCCGCGCGGCGAATCTGATCTCGTCGGACGCGCCGGATCGATCGTCGAAGCTTCGCCCTCGCGCGGCATGCTGCCGACCCTGTCCGCGCCTGCAACTTGAGGGACGTGGCTCGTTCGAACGAATATCAGAAAATGCCGAAAAGACTTTCAAGACAGTACTTTGGCATTACAACCCAGCGCTCCGATTAGCGGCTTGGTAACGGCCGGCTGGTAGTAACGAGAGGCCATCATCAAGGGGCCGCCAGCCGGAAGGTATCCCCATGCATTCGAAGCGCGAGGCCCTTTCGGGCACGCTCACCGTCAAGACCACCCTCGCCGTGATCGTCGGGGTGCTCGCGGTACTGGTCCTGATCTCCTGCGCCATTACCGGCGCAGATGCCTGGCGCAGCTACACGGCCGCCGTCCGCGTTGCCGAGGTGAATGCAAACGCCGATCACCTGCTCAAGGGATTGGAGAACATTCAGCTTGAACGAGGTCAGACCAATACGGCCCTGCAGGCGCCCGCCCCGGCAAATGCTCAGACCGGCGAAGTGATCCAGAAGCGCCGTTCGCAGGGCGATGCCGTGCTGGCCCCGGCGCTCCGGCAGATTGCCGCCACCGCGACGCCGGAAGGCAAGAAGCTGATTGCCGACGTCGAGCAAGCCTATGAACGTGTCAAGCAGCTCCGTCGCAGCGCCGATTCCGCGCTTCAAATTCCGAAGGAGCAGCGCGATGCCGAACTGCTCAAATCCTGGTACCCGGCCGTCTCGGACCTCCTGACCCGGATTCAATCGCTCTGGACCATTGCCTCGCGCGAGATCAGCAGGGAAGACGCCATCGTCGGCGAGCTTACGATGGTCAAGCAGAGCGCTTTCCAGATGCGCGAATATGCCGGCCGCGAACGCGCCGTTCACGCCGGCAATATCTCGGCCGGCCGTGCGCTATCGACCGAGCAGCAGCGTGACATTGCCAATTGGCGCGGGCAGGTGCAGTCGAACTGGCAGACGATACGCGATCTAACCGCCGGTGCGGCGTCGCCGCTTGTCTCTGCCGTTGCCGCCGCCGAGCAAAACTTCCTCGGTAGTTTCAAGGCTCAAACCGATACGATCTACAAGGCAGGCATCGCGGGCGCCGGCTATCCGATGACGGTCCAGCAATGGTACGACGCGTCGAACCCTGCGCTGGAATCCATCGTCCGGATCAAGGATGCCGCGGTCGAAGTCACCAATGTCCACGCGGCAGCCAAGGCTGCGGCGGCAAGAACCCAACTCATTCTCGTGGCCCTCGTCACGCTGCTCGGTATCGTTGTCGGCATGGGGTCGATCTGGGTGCTGTCCCGACGCGTGATCCGCCCATTGACCGCCATGACGGCCGCCATGCAGCGCCTTGCCGGCGGCGATCTGTCGATCGACATCCCTGCTCTGGCGCGGGCTGATGAGGTTGGCGAAATGGCGCGATCGGTCGCGGTCTTCCGCGACAATGCCGTCAGGGCGAACGCACTGGCTGCCGAACAGCGAGCGGAGCAACAGAAGAAAGAGCAACGTCAACAGGTGATGGAGACGCTGACTTCAGGCTTCGACCAGAGCGCCAGCCGCGTGCTCGATGCCGTCGCGGCATCGATCGTCGAAATGCGCGCCACCGCCGAAAGAATGGCGGCGGTCGCAACCGAGAATACCAACAAGGCCTCGGCCGTGGCATCGGGCGCGCGGGAAACCTCGAGCAACGTGCAGACGGTAGCCACCGCCACGGAGGAACTGTCCGCTTCCGTCACGGAGATCAGCCGGCAGGTCAGCCAGTCTGCGGCCATCGCGGCAAAGGCCGTGCAGGAAGCACAGGGCACCAACGCCGAAATTCAGGGCCTTGCGGCGATGGCGCAGCGGATCGGCGACATCGTCAAGCTGATCAACAACATCGCCTCGCAGACCAACCTGCTGGCGCTCAATGCCACCATCGAAGCGGCGCGTGCCGGCGACAGCGGCAGGGGCTTTGCCGTCGTCGCGGCCGAGGTCAAGAGCCTGGCCGAGCAGACGTCAAAAGCCACCGAGGAGATCGCCTCCCAGATATCAGCGATCCAGGACGCCACGCAGAAATCCGTCGTCTCGATCGAGGCGATCGGCAAGACCATCGGCGAAATCAGCGAGATTGCAACAACCATCGCCTCTGCGATCGAGCAACAGGGCGCGGCGACCCAGGAGATCGCGCGCAATGTGCAACAGGCTGCGGCCGGCACCCAGGAAGTGTCCGCCAATGTCGGCGGCGTGACCGAGGGCGCGGCAGCCACCGGCGCAGCGGCAAGCCAGGTCGAAACCGCCGCCGGCAATCTGTCGCGGCAGTCGCAGCAATTGCGCGAGCAGGTCGACGCGTTTCTTGGTCAGGTGCGCGCGGCATAGCCTGGCTAGTCTTATTGCGTCATGTGTCCCTCATGGTGAGGAGCGCAAAGCGCGTCTCGAACCATGAGGCCCCGTCTGTGGCCTACATCCTTCGAGACGCCCGCTCTGCGGCTCCTCAGGATGAGGGGATTAAGCAGCTATGACGCAGTAGGACTAGTTCGGCCGGGCGCTGCCTTCGTACATGAAGGTCATCGCCTTGGGTCCTGGCATATAGCCGGTCTCCACCCGATCAATCCTGAAGCCTGCAGCTTCGATCATCGTGCTGATCGGTCGATTGAGGTGACAGCCGCCGCTGATGCATTTCCAGGCCGGCGTCAGCCAGTCCTGCCATCGCCTCACGTTCCTGTCCGGCGCCATGCCGTGCTCCACGAACAAGAGCCTGCCGCCCGGCTGAAGCACCCGGCGCATTTCGGTGAGCGCCTTGGCGGCATCCGGAATGCTGCACAAGGTCCAGGTCGTCACCACCGTGTCGACGCTGCGGTCATCGAGCGGAATGGCCTCCGCCGAAGCTTCGATGAAGTTGACCGGCGTACCCGGATGCAGAACATCGCGGGCCATTGCGATGAGCTTCGGGGCCGGCTCCAGCGCCAAGAGCTCCCTCACCGGCGGCCGATAGAACGGCAAATTCCGGCCCGAACCGATCCCGATCTCGAGCACACGACCCTCGGCCGCGCCGATCACCCGCTCGCGATATGGCCGAAGTTGCTTGTTTCGCATCGCAAGATCGCAGAGCCTCGGTAGGATGACGTCGTTGTAGAAGCCCATAACTCGTCTCCATCAGTTCTGCTCGCGAGTCCCATAAGGCCGGCGCGTAACCCCGATGATAGATTTCACGGAGCATGTCAGGGTCGTGATTGGCCAATGAATATGCAACGCTCGCACTGCTCCAGGGTCGACTGTCGCTTCCCTGGTGACGCAATTGTGTAACACGAACTTGCGTCCTACTTTCCGTGGATGGCCGATGCTTGTTGTGTACCTCCGCCCCTGAACTTGGACCGGAACCGCGGCAATCCGGCTTATCGCCGGGTTCTTTGGGTGGTCCTTGGCATTAATGCCGCCATGTTCCTCGCCGAGGTCGGCGCAGGCTTGGCGGCGGGGTCGGCTTCGCTCCAGGCCGACGCGCTCGATTTTCTCGGCGACGCGGGAAACTATGCGATCAGCCTCTTTGTGGTTGGGATGACGCTGCGCTATCGCGCATCAGCAGCGCTCGCCAAGGGCGCCACCATGGTAGCTTTCGGCTTGTGGGTGATTGCCATGGCCATCTGGCACGCCGCGCAAGGGACGCTGCCGAGTGCATTCACCATGGGTGCGATCGGCGTCATGGCCCTTGCCGCCAATGTTGCGTCATTCGGACTCTTATGGGCCTATCGCAACGGCGACGCCAACATGCGCTCGGCCTGGATTTGTACGCGTAACGACGTTCTGGGCAATCTCGCGGTACTGCTGGCCGCGCTCGGCGTGTTTGGCACCGGTACCGGTTGGCCGGATGTGATTGTCGCTTCCTGCATGGCCGGACTTGCGCTTCAAGGCGCATTCGTGGTGGTGCGCCAATCCGCTGGTGAATTGAAGGCTCAGCCAGCGTAGAAATGCGGCGTGCAAAGTGTCTGTCGACGGGCGGCAGCTTCGGAAAGCTCGGCTGCCGGTTACAGGTTCACAGCGACGTGAGAGTGCGTCGCGATAAAGCCCCAGCGCCCGTCCAACACCACGGAGGTACCGAAGAGGAACCTTTTTCCCGGGTGCTCGTTAGACGCGGTTATTTAGCGGAAAGGGCTGGGTCACTCAGCTTGCTCGTACTGCGACATTCATCGCATTTGGAGTCCGGTCATGATGGATCTGATGTCCGGCGGAATGATGATAGGCATGGGCCTGATCTGGCTTCTCGTCGTTGTTTTTCTGATTCTTGGGATCGCTGCGGCGGTTAAATATCTTCGCTCCCATTGAGGCTGAAGTGCTGTGAGTTACCCAGCGCAACAGTCGCGGCCCAAACACCGCGCCTGCCAACGTGCGTAACGCAATCGTGCCACCCGTTCGGTTACAGCCACGAACGCTTTTGTTCGAAATCGTGACTAAGGAAAGCCGCGGCCGAACGGTACAGCTGTCTGTCCGGAAGTCTAGCAGCGGCGTTCAACGAACTTCATGATTTCCTCCGGCGCCGAAAAGATCACGGCTGCCCGATCACCCATCATTCCTGCGCCCAAGAGAGCCGGCGCATCCTTCTCCGGCCCATCCTTGCTGGTATCGGTCCTAAAGCGGAGGTTACGCTCCCAGAAGGCGCGTGTTTTGCCGTCGGCTGTGGTGACACGATAGGTGTCGCGGCAATAACTGATGGTTTTAACCTGAATGTCCGGCTCAGGCTTCTTGAGATTTGGATCGGCGCCGCCGCCCATCATGCCACCCATCATCCCTCCCATGCCGCCCCTCTGGCCCTGTTGCGCACTTTGGCTCGCCGCTGCGCCGGGTTTAGTGGCTTCTTTCAGGAACGCCAGCAGGTCTGCTCGGGCCGGAGCCTCCTTGATCCCTTCAAAGGTCATCTCGTTGCCCGGAACAAGATGCGTCGGATCGGTCAGCCATTGATCGAGCGTTCGGTCATCCCATGTCAGTCCGGACGATTTCAATGCATCGGAAAAGCGCTCGAAGCTTGGCAGCGTACCGGCCTTGCGTCCCCATAGTTCAGCAAGGCTCGGTCCCGTCATGTTGCGATCGCGCTCCAGCGAATGGCATGCTGCGCAGGCCCTGAAATTACGTTCGCCGCGGGCTGCATTGCCTTGTTGCGCATGGAGAGAAGAGAAGCTGAGAACAGCCATAAGGACCGAAGCGGCCACCAACCTGAAGCTCGGCGTCGTGCGGGGAATCGCTGCGTAAATCATGGTTCACCTCATTCGGCTGGCTCCACAACGCGTGGGACTTTTTTCGATGGCTTAGCAATCTCCGCAACTGATTTGCCGCTTTCGGGATCGCCGGGCAATCCAAAGCCCTTGACGATGCCGAATACCGCCGGAATCACGATCAGCGTCAGCAATGTCGACGAGATCATGCCGCCGATCATCGGTACCGCGATGCGCTGCATGATCTCCGACCCGGTGCCGGTGCTCCACATGATCGGGAGCAGGCCTGCCATGATGGCCACCACCGTCATAATCTTTGGCCGCACGCGTTCGACCGCGCCCTCCATGATGGCGGCATACAGATCGTTGCGCGTCAGCGCCTGGCCCTGAACCTGACGTAGCTTCGTGATCTCGGCCAGCGCCTGATTGAGATAGATCAGCATGACGACGCCGGTCTCGGCGGCGACGCCGGCGAGTGCGATGAAGCCGACCGCAACCGCGACCGAGAGGTTGAAGCCGAGCCACCACATCAGCCACAGCCCGCCAACCAACGCGAACGGCAGCGACAGCATGACGATCATAGTCTCGGTTACCGAGCGGAAATTGAGATAGAGCAGGAGGAAAATGATGAGCAGCGTCACCGGTACGACGATCTTGAGCCGCGCGATCGCACGCTCCAGATATTCATATTGGCCGCTCCAGACGACGTAATAGCCGGGTGGAAACTCAATGCTCGCCTGCACCGCGCGTTGCGCCTCGGCGACGTATCCGCCAAGGTCGCGGTCGCGGATGTCGACATAGATGTAGGTCGCCAGTTGTCCGTTCTCGGTCCGGATCGAGCTTGGCCCGCGCGCTGGCGTAACGCTGGCGACCTCGCCGAGTGGGACCGCCCCGCCGGCCGGCATCGGCACCAGGATGTCGCTTGCGATCGCCTTTGGATTGTCGCGGAGATCGCGTGGGTAGCGCATGTTTACAGAGAAGCGCTGGCGGCCCTCCACGGTCGTGGTCACAGTCTGGCCGCCGAGTGCGGTCGCGATGGTGTCCTGCACGTCCTGCACCATGATGCCGTAGCGCGCCAGCGCCTCGCGGTTCGGCGTGATCTCGAGGTAGTAACCTCCGAGACCGCGTTCGGCATAGGCCGAGGACGTGCCCGGGACGGCTTTGAGCACCTGTTCGATCTGTTTGGCGAGCGTTTCAATTCCGGCGAGATCTGTGCCCATGACCTTCACGCCAATCGGCGTGCGGATGCCGGTCGAGAGCATGTCGATGCGCGCCTTGATCGGCATGGTCCAGGCGTTGGAAACGCCGGGAAACTGCAGCGCCTTGTCCATTTCGGCGATGAGGCCGTCGATCGTCATGCCGTTGCGCCACTGCTCCTTCGGCTTGAGATTGACCACCGTCTCGAACATTTCGGACGGCGCCGGATCGGTCGCGGTCGCCGCCCGTCCAGCCTTGCCGTAGACCGAGGCGACCTCGGGAAACGATCGGATAATCCGGTCTTGCGTCTGCATCAGTTCGGACGCCTTCGTCACCGAGATCCCCGGCAGGGTCGTCGGCATGTAGAGCAGCGTACCCTCGTTGAGGTTTGGCATGAACTCGGTGCCGAGCTGGCGCGCCGGCCAGATAGAGGCAGCGAGCACGCCAAGCGCAAGCAGGACTACCAGCGCCTTCGCGCGCAGCACGGTCTTGATCACGGGTCTATAGATCCAGATCAGGAAGCGGTTGATCGGGTTCTTGTGCTCGGCGACGATCTTGCCGCGAACAAAAATTACCATCAGTGCCGGCACCAGCGTGACCGATAGCAATGCCGCCGCCGCCATCGCAAAGGTCTTGGTGAAGGCGAGCGGACTGAACAGCCGGCCTTCCTGCGATTCCAGCGTAAAGATCGGCATGAAGGACACGGTGATGATCAAGAGGCTGAAGAACAGCGCAGGGCCGACCTCGGCGGCCGCCTCGATCAGGATTGCGACGCGCGACTTGTCCGGCTCGGCGCGCTCGAGATGTTTGTGCGCGTTCTCGATCATGACGATCGCTGCGTCGATCATGGCGCCGATTGCGATCGCGATGCCGCCGAGGCTCATGATGTTGGAGCCTAGGCCCAGGAGCTTCATGGCGCCGAACGCCATCAGTACGCCGACCGGCAGCATCAGGATCGCGACAAGCGCGCTACGGACATGCAGCAGGAAGACGATGCACACCAGCGCCACTACGATGCTTTCCTCGACCAGGGTATGTTTGAGCGTATCGATCGCGGCATAGATCAGGTTCGAGCGGTCGTAGACCGGGACGATCTCGACCGATTTCGGCAGGCTGGTCCCGATCTCCTTGAACCGCTTCTTGACGTTCTCGATGACATCGAGCGCATTCACGCCGAAGCGCTGCAGCACGATGCCGCTCGCCACTTCGCCCTCGCCATTGAGCTCGGCGATGCCGCGCCTCTCGTCGGGGCCAAGCTCGACGCGCGCAACATCGCGCAACAACACCGGCGTCCCGTTGTCGGTCTTCAGCACGATGTTGCCGAGATCATTGATGCTCTTCAGGTACCCCTTCCCGCGGATCACGTATTCGAATTCGGAGAGCTCGACGGTGCGGCCGCCCACATCGGCATTGGAGGCGCGGATCGCCTCGCGCATCTTCTGCATGGTGATGCCGCGATCGCGCATGCGCTGCGGGTCGAGTATCACGTTGTACTGCTTGACGAAGCCGCCGACGCTCGCGACCTCGGCCACGCCCTCGGCCTTGGCTAGCGCGAATTTCAGGTTCCAGTCCTGGATCGCGCGGGTGTCCGCGAGATTCAGTTCCTTGGACATCACCGCATATTGGTATACCCATCCCACCCCGGTCGCGTCGGGACCGATGGTCGGCGCGACCCCGGACGGCAATCGCGAAGCGGCGCTATTGAGAAACTCCAGCACTCGCGAGCGCGCCCAGTAGATGTCGGTGCCATCCTCGAAGATGACGTAGACGAAGGAGACGCCGAAGAACGAGAATCCGCGCACCACCTTCGATTTCGGTACCGTCAACATCGCGGTGGTGAGCGGATAGGTGACCTGGTCCTCGATCACCTGAGGCGCCTGCCCCGGGTATTCCGTGTAGACGATCACCTGGGTGTCGGAGAGGTCGGGAATCGCGTCGAGCGGCAGATGGACGAGCGCGTAGACGCCGGCCGCAGCGGCGAAGCCGCTGCCGAACAGCACCAGCAGGAGGTTACGAGCCGACCAAGCGATCAAGCGGGCAATCATGGCTGGGCTCCCTCGGCAAAGCCCTTCAGCGCCGCCTTCAGGTTGCTTTCGGCATCGATCAGGAAATTGGCCGAGGTGACGACGGGCTCGCCGTCTTTCAGCCCGCTGCGGATTTCGACCAGTCCGTCTCCCCGACGGCCGATCTTGACGTCGCGGGGCTCGAATCGGCCCTCGCCCTTGTCGACCAGAACGACCTGGCGCGCCCCTGTATCGAGCACCGAGCTGTCGGGAACGGCCAAAACAGGCTCCGTGCCACCAATCTCGACGTCCGCGTCCACATACATGTCCGGCAGCAATGCGAGGTCGGGATTTGCGAGTTCGATCCGAACGCGGGCTGTCCGTGTCTCGCGGTTGACCTGGGGATAAATGACAGAGATCTTTCCGGAGAAGTCCCGCCCCGGGAAGCTGCGCGCGCGCACGGTTACGCCTTGTCCGACCGCAAGCGAGCCGAGATCGCGCTCCGCTATATCAATTATCGCCCAGACCAGCGAGGTATCCGCAACGCGGAAGAGCACATCGCCCGGTTGAGCTCGCATACCCTGGACGGCGTTGCGTTCCAGCACGATGCCGTCCCGTGGGGCCGACCAGGCGACAGTCACCGGCACGACCCGCGTTCTCTCGACCTCGCTGATTACCGCGTCGGGCACGTCAAGGTTCATCAACCGCTGCCGTGAACCGCGTCCGTAGGACGGTTCGCCCGCCGTAGTCTTTGACGTCAATGTCGTCACATACTCTGCGGCCGCACTGGAAACTGCCGGACTGTAGACCTGCATCAGCGGCTGCCCCTTCTTGACAAAGGTGCCAGTCGTGACGTCGGCAACTGTTTGCAGGTAGGTTTCCGCGCGCATCGCGATGACTGAGACTCGACGCTCGTCGAGTTGGATCGTGCCTGGCGCCCGCACGACCGTCCGGATCGCGCGAGTGGCCGCCGGCTCCGATTTGACGCCGGTGCGCTGAATCTTTCCCGGCGAGACCTTGACCGACCCGTCATCGCTGTCCTCTCCCTCATAAACGGGGATGTAATCCATCCCCATCGAATCCTTCTTGGGCGTCGGCGAAACGTCCGGCAGGCCCATCGGATTGCGGTAGTACTTGATCTTGCGGTCGGCGGGTGGAGCCGCCGCGCTTTCCTGGGGCGGGTCGTCAAAACTGATGTCGGCGCCCCGCGGAACGGCGCGGTAGTCGCGGCCATCCGGCGTCTTCTTCGGCGTCAGCGAGTAGAACGGCTTGCCGTCCGGATCCTGATAGTAGATCGCAGCGCCCGCCGGTTCGCTCGCCTGGGCCATGACGTGGGCATGCTTCGCCTCGCCGCTCGGCCAGAGATAGGGACGCGCGAGCACGCCGGCGATCACGGCAGCCATAACGGCAGCAGCGATCGCAACCTGAACTGACCGGTTCATTTGTCGGCCCGAATGACGAGCTTGTTGTCGACCGTGCCGGTTTCGCCCTGCACTTTTGCGCCGAGCGACAATTGCCAGCGGCCGGCCATGCTGAAATCGGCCTTGAAGCGGTAGGTACCCGGCTCCGATCCCGGCAGGGGCGTAAGCTCGCTCACCATCTCTTGCATCGCATCCGGTGCCATATCGAGACGCGTCGCAAAGATCACCGCGTCCGGAACGGCCTTGCCCGTCGTGTTATCGATGAGCTTGACCGCAATGATCTTGTCGCGACCGGTCTTCACGGCCGGTTCGACGAGCTTGAACTCGTAATTCCTGATATCGGCGAGTGCGACGGTTGCGGCGCATGTCAGGATAGCGGCGCTCAGCGCGACCCGCAGGCCGCGCGAAAACTGAATAGCCTTCATCATGGTATCCTCGATCTACAGGTCAGCCGCTATGGCGGCATGGCGCGGACGCCACAAAGCGCCACGAGATTCCGGCGTTATGCCGAAAGGACCAGGGATCGGGGAGGTTTTGGCGGAGGTGAATACCCGAGGCTTTCCACTTCCGGATCGCTGCCCGGCAGCAGCATCCGAAGCGTCACGGGCTGGATTTCGGCAATGCCGGCCGGCAGCGGCGCCTGCAACGTCGTCGACACGCAAAGCGCCATTAGCGGACACTGGTCGCAATCGATCGGCGCCGATTTCTCCGGGCAGCACGGCATGTCGTCGGACATGGCCGCCTCATCGGGCATCGCCGTCATGGCCATTGGTGCCATGGCACCCGTATTCGCCCGCGCCGAGAGCGGGGCGATAACGAGGCCGACGATCACAAAAATCGCCAGCAGCCGGCGAAGGTGAATCGAGTATTTCACGCGTCCAGTTTCGCACATCTCGGCCCACGATGGGAAGCAGAGTTCCATCACGAAACCGCGGGTTTGCTTAACATATGCCAGCGGACGAAGACCGCATTGCGATGAATCAACCCCTCCGCGACCCGAATTCATTCTAGCCGGCTGCCCAGAACATTTTTCAAGGCCGCGACTTGAGTTAGCGACCGCCCCCCGGCGGTGGTCTGTCCTCAGCAAGGAGCCCAGCCATGTACGCCCGTGAAATGATTGGCACCCACCCGGCCGTCCAAGGCCAGATCAGCGACACCCTGATCCGTTGCATCGAGGAATGCTACTCCTGCGCCCAGACCTGCACCTCCTGCGCCGACGCCTGCCTGTCGGAGCGCATGGTACAGGAGCTGACCCAGTGCATCCGGCTTGACCTGGATTGTGCCGATATCTGCAATATCACCGGCCGCATCATGACCCGCCGAACGGGTTTCGACGACGAAGTGATGCGCCGCATGCTCAGCGTCTGCGCCGCCGCCTGCCGGCTTTGCGCGGAGGAATGCCAGCGGCACGCCGCAATGCACGAACATTGCCGCATCTGCGCGGAAAGCTGCCGCCGCTGCATGGAAGCTTGCCAGGAGGTCTCGCGCGGCATGGCGCATTAGCGCGCGGCGATCAGCCCTCGTGCCGGAACACGCTGAACTGAAAAGCCTGCCGGGACTGCCACGGCGTAGTGTGCTCATGACGCTGCGTATGGACCAGCTTGAACGCGGCACCGAGCGTCCGTCCGAGACTCTCGCTGTCGTAGCGCGCGACCGGCAGGCCGCTGCACTTTTCAGGGCCGTCAGGTGCGAAGGTAGCGATGATGGCGTGCCCGCCGATCCTCAGGCCCCGCTTGAGGCGCGCAATGTAGGCGACTCGATCGCCTGCGTCGGTGAGAAAGTGGAACGCTGCCCGATCGTGCCAGATGTCGTAGGGCTTCACCGGCTCCCAGCTCGTCGCATCTGCGACGATCCAGCTAACCCGCTCGGCGCTGGCGCCAAGGTGGCTCTCCAGGCGGCGCTTGGCAGCGGCTAACGCCGCGGCGGAAAGATCGAGCACGGTGACATCCTCAAATCCCTGCTCGACGAGACCGTCGACCAGCCGCGAGGCGCCGCCGCCAATGTCGATGATGGCCGACCTGTGCGCCACCCCCGTCTGCACGATCAGGTCGAGCGAAGGAGCCGGCCTTTGCTGAAACCAGCTAACCTCGTTCTCGCTCTTTGTCGTGTAGACGTTCTCCCAATGGGCTTGGCGGCCGGCATCTCCCATAGGACCTCCCTCGCTGTATATGACGTCAAATATCTGGTCATCCTATCGTCCTCGACAACGAGGAGCGACCATGCCGTCGGCGCTCGCACCCGCAGCTCGACTTCGCAACATCAAGATAATGCATAACCTGCACGGCATGCATTCAGCGGTAGCTTACTGACGTCAAATTGCAGTGCTTGAGGGCGCGCGAAAAGACGCCACCTATTTCGCATTCCCCACTTGACTGACACATACCCCGCCGGTTATGTATCCATCAATAACCATCGAGTTATCGATTTCGAATGCCCAACGCTCATGATGTGCTGTTCAGGACACTCGCCGACCCGAGCCGTCGAGCGATCTTCGAGCGGCTGTGCCGCGAAGGAGAGCAGACGGTCGGGGCGCTGACGGCCCGGGCCGGGATCTCGCAGCCGGCCGTCTCGAAGCATCTTGGCGTTCTGAAACAGGCAGGGCTGGTGCGCGACCGCCACGAAGGCCGCCAGACGCATTATAGCGCGCAGCTCGGCGCCCTCGCCCCGCTGATCGACTGGACAAGCGAGATGGCCGGGTTCTGGCAGAGGCGGTTCGACGATCTCGAAGACCTGCTCAAACGGATGGACCAATGACCAATCGTGCGACCGAAACGCGTTCCGTCGTCGTCGAACGCGAGATAGCTCATTCGCCGGAAAAGCTCTGGCGTGCGCTGACGCAACCGCACCTGATCGAGGAGTGGCTGATGAAGAACGACTTCAAGCCGACTGTTGGCCATCGCTTCAATCTTCGCGGCGAATGGGGCGGCGTGCTGGACTGCGAGGTCCTCGCCATCGAGCCGAACAAGACGCTGTCCTACACCTGGAATTTCAAGCACGACGATGCGGCCTACGATCTGCAGAGCGTGGTGACCTTTACGCTCACCCCAACGGGCACCGGGACCCTCCTGCGCATGGAGCAGACGGGCTTCCGGCCTGATCAGAAGCAGGCTTATGGCGGCGCCCACGCCGGATGGAAGCAATTCTTTGCGAAGCTGGAGGAGGTTCTGGCGCGAACGGAATGAGTCTGCCGCCTCGCGCTCGTTTCAAGGGAGGTTTCATTGAACTGGAATACGTGTATTCGGCAAATCCACCGCTGGCTGTCCATTGCCTTTACGGTGGCTGTGATCATCAACGTCGTCGCCATGGCGCAAGAGAAGCAGGCCATCTGGGTCGGCCTTCTGGCGCTGTTCCCGCTCATCCTGTTGCTCCTCACGGGTCTGTACCTGTTCGCGCTCCCTCATGCCGCCAAATGGCGTAGCGTGCGAGGCATCAGCGGATAGGAGAGAGCGCGATGGCCAGCAAGACGTCCACGAAGGCAGCGAAGGTCGCGAAAAAGACGGCAAAGCCCGTCCTGCTCTCGGGCGGCAATCCTCAGATCGCAAAGGGATACGGCGATGCCCCCGTGCAGGCCTACATCGCAGCCATGCTGGGCTGGAAACGCGACCTTGGGCGCCAGCTCGACGCGCTGATCGTGCGCACTGTCCCTGGCGTGCACAAGGCGGTCAAATGGAACTCGCCCTTTTATGGCGTCGAGGCTCAGGGCGGCTGGTTCCTCGCCTACCACTGCTTCACCAAATACGTCAAAGTGACCTTCTTCCGCGGCACGTCGCTGCGCCCTGTCCCACCCGGCGAGTCCAAGCACAAGGAAGTGCGCTATCTCGACATCTATGAGGACGGATTTGACGAAGCCCAACTCGCCGCTTGGATAAGGCAAGCCAGCCAATTGCCCGGCGAACGATTGTGAGCGAATGACAACGGCCATGAAGAAGGCAACAATGAAGAAGAGCGGCGCGAGCGAAGCAAAAGGCGGAAGCTCTCCCTCTCAGCACATCGATGGGCGAATCAAGGAGCTGGGCGATTGGCGCGGCGAGATGCTCGCGCGGATCCGAAGCATCATCAAGCAGACCGATCCCGAAGTGATCGAGGAGTGGAAGTGGCGCGGCGTTCCGGTGTGGGAGCACGACGGCATCATCTGCACCGGAGAGACGTACAAGGCGGTCGTGAAGATGACCTTCGCCAAGGGCGCCTCGCTGGAGGACCCGTCAGGCCTCTTCAACTCCAGCCTGGAAGGCAACACCCGGCGCGCCATCGATTTCCATGAAGGCGACAAGATCGACGAAAAGGCATTGAAGGCGCTCATTTGCGAGGCCGTGGCACTGAACACGTCGAAGCGAGCAGCCGCTCGACCCGCCAGCGCCCGGAAGAAATCAAAGAGCGCTTGAACAAACAAAGGCGGCTAGAGCCTTTTCGGTTCTGATTGGATCAGAACCGGGCTCTAGATTCTTGTTTTGACGCGTTTTCTTGACGCGAACCGGTGTCCACCCCGGATCAGTCCGGGGCAGGCTTTCGCTGGAAAACGCTATAGCTCTCACCGAGGATGAAGCTGCAGCTCCAGCAATGCGAGCCGTTGCAGGACAACCGGGTCACGCTCTCCGCTGTGAGCGGCGCGCAGGATCGCTTCCGCGATCACTTGAACGTGGTGGGAATGGACGGGCTCCGGGAGCGTCGCGACGGCGGCGTCAAGCGCCTGCTCCATCACCGAGATGACCTCGGGCGGGAACGACGCGTTTGCAAAATCCTTCATGGCCGGCGGCTAAAAGAAAGCGGTCGCCGATGCGCCATGTAAACGGGACTGCATCGGCAGCCGCTCGAGTTCATGTGTCTATCCCTGACACAGATTGCATAATTTTCCCGATCTTGAATCGTTCCAGTGACGCGAACAAAATCGCTGCGTCCGATCGACCCAAGCGCGGCTGGACCGCTGCCACCGCACGATCGGACGCTTCAGGCGGCCGGATCCTGGTGCAGGTAACGGTCGTCAAACTGCGCCAGTTCCGCGAGCTTTGTTTCGTCGAGCACGCGCACTTGCCCTCTGCTGACGTCGACGATCCCGTCCTCGCGCAGTTGCCTGATGATGCGGTTCGCATGCACCGGAGTGATGCCTAGCGCCTCGCCGATCTGCTCCTGGGTAAGCGGGAATTCGAACGTAGCAGGCTCCATGCCGCCCCTGACTGCACGAAGACGCCTGCGAAGTTCGAGCGCGATATGGACAAGCCGGGCCGGCGCCGGCCGCTGTCCGACATTGACGATCCACTCCCGAAATATCGCGGCATCGATCAAGGTGTCGCGCCAGAGCGCATCCACAACATTGGGTCTCGCATGCGTCAGGGTTCGCAGCGAAGCATGGCTGATAAACCCCAGCGTCGAGGGGACCAGCGTGGCGAGATCATGATCCATCCTCTGCAGGTGCAAGCTCTGAAGGTCGGGAATCTCGCCAGGGATGTGAATCGAGAGAATTTGCCGCTCGCCGGCCTCTGTCGTTTTGGAACGGATACAGAAGCCCTCGATGATCAGGCAGCAATCCGACGGACGTTCGCCGTCAGATACGATGGCTCTTGCGCCTTCCCAGTGGCGAACCGCAATCGGAAGCGAACGGATCGCGGCAATATCAGCCGGATCGAGTTTCGAGACGGTATCGAGCCGCCGCAACAAGCTTGCCAACACCGAATCTCGATCCACGCGCCTGTCCTGTTCGATTGAATGATCTTCTGCCTCTGAGTGAACGAAACCTGCCCGATGCCGGTTCCAAACAAAGGTTAAGGATGCGGTTGCCGAAACGTGGAAGGGTCGAAGCCAACAAGGAGATCCGTCCATGAAGAAAAAGCGCAATCGCAGCCGCCCGGCACTCTCGCTCCAGGAGCGCCTCAAACAAATTGCAGTTCGCGCCCGCGAAAAGGCGGAGAGCTCACCGCCAGGACAGGAGCGTGATCGTTTGATACGAGCGGCGGTCGCGACCGAGTCGGCAGCGGTCATCGAACGCTGGCTGACGTCGCCTGGATTGCAGCGCCCGAAATAGCGCTGCGGTCTTCCAGCCTATCTGGACTTGTCGGCGCAGGCGTGAATGACGTACAGCAGATTTGCGAATTCGTCGGTGACTTCCATCCGCCAGTCCTTGCCCGGACGTAGCCTCCCATCGAGATCCTGGATGATCTGCCCCGCCGTCACGGTCGCTTCCCGCCAGGCGGCTTGCAGATCGGGCAGTTCCTCGCCTTCTTTATCGAGTTCAGCCCTGTCGTGATACACGTTGAAGAAGTAACGCGGCATGAGGACTGTTCCTTAATTTCGGGCGGCGTTTCGCTCGATCCCTACGCCTTTGAGCTTCGCGGTCGTTTTTTTCGCTGGCTTCCTCACCGCCATGTCCGTTTTCTGTGTTGGCTGCATGACACAGTCGCGAAGTCACGACCCTGCTGAATGTTCCTAGTCGGAACGCAGTCGCCACTGCGCGGCGCATGCTTTGCGATTGAGCAAGAACAGCGGCGCGCTGTGCGGCCGTCCGCCTCTCCGCCCGATATGGAACGAATCGAAAAAAGCCAGCTTGATTCCCCGTTCTGCAGTCCGGGAGTTGTTGATGCGTAACGCCGGCTCGGGTCCGTCGATCGTGCCACATGATGATGAGCACGACGTCTATATCGTCGAGCATGAGTCCCTCGAACACGGCCGGGTCTGGGCCGAAGTCAGTTCCGAGAGCCCGGGATTTGAGCCGGTGGTAATGGACCTGCTCACCGGCCAGTACACCAATCCGATCCGGGTGGTTGCTTTCAACGTCGCCGCGGGGTGGTGTCGTGACGCTTCGGTGGATGTCGCGCACGAGTTGCGGCGACGCTGCGACCTCCAGCTACGGGACATTCCGTTTTTCCTGCAGGATTTTGTCGATCGCTACGAAGGCCGCTATCAGGACGTCCAGTTGCCGCTGCCGATGCGGCTGTACTAGGAGGACACGACTATCATTCACCCGCGGCACGCCGCGCGGCTTGTTCGGTAGCATCGGCTTGATTGCAGCCCACTCTTTGTCGGTGAGTTCGTAACGCATAATTCGCCCCCACGATAGGAGGCTTGAATCACGGCAAGACAGTCCGGCTCAATGTGGCCCGCCAAGGAGCGGGTCGGACGCTATGCACCCGAAAGCGGACCTATTATGCCCGCCCTGAGCTTTGTCGTTGTTGACCCTGGCTGTGTGAAAACGCCGTGCGGCTGTTATGATTCTCCCGTGATTCTAGGGGAGATCGATGAGGCGCTTCGTTGAGGAGGCCGATCGTGGGCAATGGACGCTACGGCCCGAGTGCCTCGATGATTTCATTGATGAGAGCAACCCCGTCCGCGTGATCGACGTGTTTGTCGGTGCGCTCGATTTGGCGGAGATGAGCTTTGAAGGAGTGAAGCCGGCGGCTGGAACGAGAGGCCGAGCGCAATGTCGAGATGATGTGGCTGCTGGGTCGGCTCGCTCCCGATCACAAGACGATTGCCGACTTCCGCGAAGACAATGGCCTGGCGCTACGCAAGGTATGCCGCGCGTCGAACTCTGCCGCGAGACGGGTCTCCTTGCGACGGCGCGCGTGGCCATCGATGACAGCAGGTTCAAAGCCGTGAACAACCGGGACAGGAACTTCACACGGGCGAAGGTGGAGCGGCGGCGCGCGCAACTCGAGGAGAGCGTCGCTCGCTATCTGAGCCAGCTCGATACGGTCTAGCGCGGTTTCCGGGTCAAGCCACGGGCAATGCCCGGACCTGGGCATTGCCGATGACCGGCCCATTGCGCCGTCACGGCGGCGCGTCAGGGGCGGCTTGACGCTCGTATCACCTTTGACGTGGCGACGGGACGGAACTGCCTCGGCAAGGATCACTCGGCCGAGTTCACGCGGATTTCGGATTGGACGAGCCTGCAGCCCTTAGCTTCGGCGCAGCGGTCCATCGGAACAACGAGCATCTCCCTCAACCTGCGTTGCTTCTCTCCTTGGGAGAAAGCGGGCGCTAACTGGTCGGCTCTTCTCCGAATCTCACTTTCCAAAGCGGCTCGCTGGTCAGGAGTAAGAGCCTTCCCAGCCGTCATTAAAAGGAAACCAACTAGGTCATGCCGCCGCAAGTCCAAATCCAGAATGATGAGCCCGAAAGGACCGTCAGGGATGCTCACCCGCTTGAAAATGCAATCATAGCTGTTCTGGCAAAGCGAATATTGCTTCAAGTTCACATACCGCATGCTGCATTCCGGAGGCGTTTCCAAACGAACGACGCAGACCGCCAGATCCGGCGCATTTTTGTGGGGGATGGGAATGGCCGCCGGACCGCGGCCCCCGCCGAGGCCTGAAATGCCGTCCCAGGGTTCTCCGTTGGCCTTCGTGTGGTCGGCCGCCACAGTGATGCTGATGGGTTTCCCTTCCCCGGCTAGGCAGTAGGCGGGGAACACAAAAATAAACAAAATGGCCCACGAGAACCGTCGGCTTATGCGTGAATGCCAACTAGCGACTCGGTAAGAGCGCCTGAACAAGCACAACTGATGTATTTGCATATGGCGCCTCCGACAGGTTTTTCCTGACGCGGGCTCGCGATTCATTAATGATCCTTTTGCGAGATCAACATATTCTCGCGTACGGATGCGTCAACGCCTGAGCGACAAGCTCTATGGCAGAGCGCCCAAGAGAGGTATCCATATTCCGTTTCTCCGCGAGCGCTTCGGAAGGAGAGATATCATGGATAATGGCCAACAAATGAGGATTACACGGCGAGCTTACGAGCTGTGGCAGCAAGCAGGCGAGCCGATAGGTAGAGACGAAGAGTTTTATCGTCAGGCCGCGCGAGAACTCAAGGAAGGCGCCAAATCCAATGATGGCAACAATCCAGCTTCGGATTGTAAAGGGCGGCTATGACTTTACCTTCGACTGGATCTGCTACAAACTGCATTGATCCGGCCGCAATATGAGTACTCCTGAACCAGAACGGTTGAAGGAGCAAATCGGCAGATCAGTTTTCGGTCGGCACTTGCCGACCGCTTGAGCGCTGCGCATTGACCGCAATGCAGCTCGCGAGCAGGCTTTGAACAAGCGGGCGATCAGCGACTTGAATGCCTCATCTCAGCCAGGAAACAGCGTCGGCTCATGTCAATCGGATTCCAGCGGCGAATACAGGATAAGGAACAGTCTGCCGTGCCAGATTTTGGCCGGACGTTCCAGTTCGCCTATTGGCCCTGGACTTTCTCACGCATCTGCTGAGTTCAGGAACGGTCTGGAGTTGCCAATCTGTTCCCATGCGCTGCCGGGTGCTGCCCTGATTGGATCCCTGTTGGCCCAGTTTGAATTTCGGGGTGGCCCAGTTTGGGTGATTGCCCAGAAGCGAGTAATCTAAGCTTGGAGGCGACGGTTAAATTACGGCGGAGCAACTTGTCATGACGCCTCTCAATAGAAACATACTGATCGCTGCCGTGGTGGCTATTCTTGCTGGAGTGCTCATTTATATTTACGGCGGATCCGGTACGACTACGACAACATCAACACCTCCAGCCGCGACCACGCCCTCGCCGCCTGCAACGCCGCCCGCGCCTACACAGAAGTAGCCGTCGAAGCACGAATCAAAGAAGTGTACGATTTGCTAGTCGAAAAGGGGCCGCCTCAGTTGGCGGCCTCTTTCATTTCAAATGTCACCTGTTGGCCCTTCTGCGACATCGGGCTATGTCCGCTATTCCGCCGCTGTTCAGGGTTGAGCGGACATCAGTCAGTCGCTTAATGAGTACACGCCCTAGCCACGGCCCGATCAGCGCAGAAGCCGTCGCCGTTCTCCTCCGCGCGTTGCGGCACTCCTGGACTCACTCGCTGGTGATGCCGAGAGCGCGGACAAGTTCACCCCGCGCTTGATAGTCGATCTCGATCTGGCGCTTGAAATCATCAGGCGTGCCGCCAACGGCGACCATGCCCTGCTTGTCCAGCCATGCGCGCATCGTGTCAGTGGCAAGCACCGCATTCACTTCCTTGTTCAAGGTCGCGATGACAGGCGTCGGGGTTTTCTTGGGCAGCATGAAGCCGATATAGCTGGATGATCTTGAAGCCTGCGAAGGTTTCGCTGATGGCCGGAAGGTTGGGCAGCAACGGGAAGCGCTTCTCCGACGTGACGCCGAGCAGCTTGATCTTGCCGGCCGCAGCCAGCGGCTCCACCGCCGTGGGCGCGCCGAACAGTAGCGGTATCTGGCCGCCCAGGAGATCATTCACCGACGCCGCCGTTCCCTTGTAGGGAATGTGGGTCATAGTGAAGCCGCCGTATTTCTGCAGCATCTCACCGGCGAGGCGATGCGGCGTCGAGCTGCCGGAGCTGCCGAAACTCAAATTCTGCGTCTTCTGCTTACCCAAAGCGACCAGCTCGGCCACCGAATTCGCCGGCACATTGTTGGCCGCGGCAAGCAGGAGCGGCGACCACGCGACGTTGACGACCGGCTCCATCGCGGTCGAAAGATCGAAATGGTTGCTGGTGGCGAGGTGCGGATCGATGGCGACCATCGCATCGGTCACCATCAGGATCGTGTATCCGTCAGGCTCGGCGCGCGCCGCCGCCTGCGCCGCGATCATGCCGTTGGCGCCCGTCTTGTTCTCGATGACGACGGATACTTTGAGATTCTCGCCGAGTTGCTTGCCGATCGTCCGGGT
The DNA here is from genome assembly GCF_000472965.1 of Bradyrhizobium murdochi. GTDB lineage: Bacteria > Pseudomonadota > Alphaproteobacteria > Rhizobiales > Xanthobacteraceae > Bradyrhizobium > Bradyrhizobium murdochi. The sequence continues at coordinate 1,162,743 of NZ_AXAU01000001.1, forward strand.
CAGCGCGTCGGCCTGTCCGCCCGCGGAATAGCCGACCAGGATGGTGATCGCCCGGGACGGGTATGGTTGCGCCGTGGCGCTCGACACCATCGCAACCAGCGCCATCGCGACGACCGCCACGCCGAGAATGCGTGCCTTCGCTTGAAGCAGTCTATCGGAAATCATGTTCGCCTTCTCCCTGACTAGGCGTTATGAAAGCGGTTGGACCGCCCTTTTCATTGTTCGCTTCGTGTTGTTCGCTTCTATGCAGGCGCGCTCACCGCCGCGCCCAGCACGCCGGCCGCGCGCAGATCGGCAATTTCGTGCGCCGAATATCCGGCCGATTGCAAAATTTCATCGGCGTGCTCACCGACCCGTGGCGGCTGGCGCGCGAGGCCCGGCCGTTCGCGCACATCGCCGAATTCCACCGGCAGCGCCGGAATTCCGACCATCGGTCCGCCGCCGAAAGCCGACACGGCGGTCGCGAGCAGACCACCACTGGCAAGCAGATGCGGATCGGTCGACAATTCGTCGGGCCGCCCCACGCGCGAATAGGCGACCCGCGCTGCCTCGCACTTTTCGAGGATCTCGTTCAGCGGCAGTTTCGTGATCCGCCGCTCCAGTTCGGGGAGCATCCACTCGCGCGCCTCACAACGATTGGCGTTGCCGACGAGCCTCGGATCATCGCGCCAGTCATCGAAGCCGAACGCGTCGCAGAAGCGTTGCCAGTGTCCGTCCGACGTGCAGCCGATGAAGACCTGGCCGCCGTCGGAAGCGGTGAAAACGTCATAGACCCCCCAGGCGTTTTTCCGTGCCGGCATCGGCGGCATCGGCCCGCCGGTAACTGCGCTGCCGACGACGACCGCGCCGAGCATGAAGGTTGCGCTTTCAAACAGCGAACTCGCGACCTTCTGCCCTACGCCGGTGACGTCGCGCTCGCGCAGCGCGGCCAGCGCGGCTACCACGCCGAACACGCCGCCGAGAATGTCGATGACCGGCGCGCCCGCGCGCAGGGGCCGCCCCGGCGGGCCGGTCATATAGGCAAGCCCGGACTGCATCTGCACCACTTCATCGAGCGCGCCGCGGTTCTCGTACGGCCCCTTCAGAAATCCTTTCATCGAGAGGTACACAAGACGCGGGTTGATCGGGCGCAGATCCTCCCAACTGCACTTCAGCCGCTCGATCGTTCCTGGTCCGAAATTTTCCAGCACGACATCGGCGTCCTTCACCAGCCGATGCACGATCGCCTGTCCCTCGGGCCGCTTCAGGTCGATCGCGATCGAACGCTTGTTGCGGTTGTAAGTCGCGAAAAAGCCGGCCGCGAAACCCGGCAACCGCCGCGTCGGATCGCCGTCGGCCGGCTCGATCTTCACGACGTCGGCGCCGAGATCGGCAAACAGGACGCCCGCGCACGGCCCCATGATGGTGTGGCCGAAGTCGAGCACCTTCAGCCCTGCGAGCGGTTTGGAAAAGGTCGTCATGCACCCCGTCTCCTGAAGGCGGCAAGCGTCCCCGATCGCAGCGCGGCGCTCGGCAGCCGATGTCCGACGATACGCTCGGCTAGACGCCCGGCCTCGATCAGCGCCTCGATATTTAGGCCGGTGGAGATGCCCATCTCCTCGCACAGCAAAGCGAGCTCTTCGGTGGCGATGTTGCCCGGCGCACCGGGTTGGCCGGCAAACGGACAGCCGCCGAGCCCTGCCACCGCCGCATCGAAAGCCGTGACCCCGAGCCGCAGGCCCTCATAGGCGCAGGCGATGCCCTGCCCGCGCGTATCGTGGAGGTGAAGCGCGATCCGCAAATCGTCCCAGCGGTCGCGAACGGCGCTGACCGCTGCCGCAACCCGCCTCGGCGTGGCCCAGCCCATGGAATCCGCCAGCGCAACGTCGCGCACCTCTACGCCGGCTTCGCGCGCGATGGCGAGCGCGTCCGAAACTGTCGCGACGACCTCCGCCGGTGAGATGTCGCCTGCGAAGTTGCAGCCGAATGCGGCCATGACGATGATTTTCGCAATCGGCACGCCGGCTTCCCGATGCACACGCACGTACTTGCGCATGGCTTCGATCTGTCCGGCACGGTCGCGGTTGAGGTTCCTGATCGCGAACGGCTCGGATGCGCTCAGCGAGATGAACCCGGCAAGGGTGAGCTTGTGCTTGAACGCAAGCGCGCGCTTTAGCCCGCTCTCGTTGAACCACAGGGCGGAGTACTCGACACCTTTCCGCGCGGTGAACCCTTCAATCACGGCCTCGGCGTCGGCCCAACCCGGGACGTGCTTGGGATTGACGAAGGAGGCGATCTGGATCCGGCGAAGCCCACATGCGGAGAGCGCATCGATCAGCGCGATCTTGTCGGCGGTCGCGATCGGGCCCGGCTCGATCTGAAAGCCTTCGCGGGGCCCCTCCTCGCTGATGACGACGCTATCAGGCAGGTCCATGCGCTGGCGCTCCTCGGGGTCGTCCTTGTTGATTGCGGGCGAGCTTGCCGCGCGCATTGGTATCTGACAAATATAATATGAAGATCATTATGTTCTAGTAATTAGATGGCAGGCTCTATGGCGCTCGGATTGCGGCAGCTTCGCTACTTCATCGCCATCGCCGACGCCGGCGTGCTGTCGCGGGCTGCGGAGGCGCTCAACGTCGCCCAGTCGGCGCTGAGCCATCACGTCGCCGCACTTGAAACCAATCTGGGCGTCAAGCTGCTGGAGCGCAGGCCGCGCGGGATCGCACTGACCGCGGCTGGCCGGCGGCTTTACGAGCACGCCAGCGCCGTACTGTCGGCGCTCGGCAAGGCAGAAGAGGATGTGCGAACTTTCAATGAGGCCGCGACCGGTCCGGTTTGCCTCGGCCTCAGCCATACCGCGATCTCCATCGTTGCGCTCGACGTCATGAAGGCGGTGCGAAAAAATTCCCCAGGCGTACACCTGACGGTCGTCGAGGCGCTGTCGCCGGCGCTGATCGAACGCGTCTTCTCAGGGACAGTCGATCTCGCACTCACCTATAATCCGCCCCGGGATGCCCGCCTGGACGTCGAGTGGCTGCAGGACGAAGATCTCTATCTCGTCGGACATCCGAGCCTGATCGGCAAATCTTCCAGTCCGATCGCCTTCTCCGCCATTCCGCAACGGAGCGTGGTTGGACTGACGCCGATGCCGGCATCGCGCGCGATCATCCAGACCCAGGTTCTGCGCAATCAGATCACGCCGAGCGAAACGCTCGAAGTCGATTCGTTGTCGGCATTGCGAATGGCGCTCGAGGCTGGTTTAGGATGCGCGATCCTCTCCCGCGCAACCGTTCTCGCCGATTTGGCGGCGGAGAAATATCACGCACGGCGCATCATCGATCCGCCGCTGACGCGCTCGTGCGCCTTGGTTTCGCTCGCGGACCGTCCGCAAACAAAAGCCTTTCTCGAGGTACGCAAGACAATGGTCGAAGTGGTCCGCTCAGCGGTCAGCGCAGGGCGATGGCCGGCAAAGGGAAACGGCCGGCGGAGCAAGCGCGCCGCGAACTAGGTTCAGGACACTCTGCAACACGAGTGCTTCTCCCCGCGAAAATTATCTGGGCGGCATTCGCTCGAACTTCTGCAGCGAAGGGTCCATCCTGTCCCACGCGTGTCCGCGGATGCCGTACGTGATCAGTTGCGGATTGAATTGGCTTGGGTCGTCCAGGCTGGCCGCGTGGACCGCTATCGGCTCCGGATTGGCGACGAATGTCAGGTAGACCGGCGTTCCACAGGTCGGGCAGAAGGCGTGGACCTTTTCATTTCCGTTGTCGTCCGCCACCCGCCATTCTTTCGCTTCGCCCGTAATTGTCACATCGGCTCGCCGGGGGAAGACCAGGTAGGATCCGTGGCCCGTGCCGCTTCGTTTCTGGCAATCGCGGCACTGACAGTGGCTCTCGACGAGCGGTTCGCTGCTCGTCTCAAAACGGATCGCGCCGCACGCACACCCGCCGATAAAGGACTTGGTCATGGTCATTCTCCCGCTTCTAATTGATTGACACGACCAAGGATCAGGCCGATTTCGGCTTGGCGAAAACGTCGAGGCCGTGGCCGGTTTCCAACAAGGATTTCAGGCTGGCGAGGACGACCGGCCAACCTTTCTTGATGCCGTTCGCCATCCCGCTGCCGGCTTCGAGTTCGTCATGGGTGACCGTCAGCCGGACCATGTCCTCGTATTCCTCAGTCTCGAACGTCACCCGGCTGTAGGCGGAAGGATCTGAGGCCTGCGACGCATTCGCCCAGGTGATGACGAGACGGGTCGGCGGCGAGACCTCGATGACCTTGCCGACCAGTTCGACGCTCCGTTGATCATTGGCGCGGACGTGCTCCCATTTCGATCCGGGATTCCAGTCAGAGACGTTCTCGTGGCCCCAGTAGCGCCTTGCGATCTCCGGTTTCGTGATGGCCTCGAACACTTTTTCCGGCGTCGAGCGAATATAGGTCACGTAGACAAAGCTGGTCGTCTCTTTGGTCATCGTCATTCTCCTTCGAGTTCTTTCTTCAGATCGTGCAGCAGGCTGAGCCGCTGTCGTTCGAATTTCCGCACCCACCGCTCGTAGACCTCATGAAGCGGCACCGGGTTGATGAAATGCAGCTTCTCCCGGCCGCGCCTGACCGTGCTCACCAGATTGGCCGCCTCTAGGATTTCGAGGTGCTGCGTGGCGGATTGCCGGGCCATGTCCAGGTTTTCGCAAAGCTGGCCGAGCGTCTGCCCGTTCTTTTCACAGAGAAGATCAAGCAGCTTTCTGCGTGTCGGGTCGCCCAGCGCTTTGAAAACCTTGTCGGCCTGCATCGGTCTCACTCTGTGAAGAATAGAATATGCAGGTAAATACCTGCATGTCAAGCACCATCCAGCAAGTCATTCGTCACCTTGCTGTGATTAGGGGCGGACGATCGGGACTATTGATCGGCGGACGTGGTGTCCGTGCGCTGACGCGATCGCGCTTCTGCCGCCTGGATCGCGTGCCAGATGCGGGAGGGCGTTGCGGGCATGTCGAGATGACGCACGCCGAGCGGCGCCAGCGCATTCATCACGGCGTTCATGATGGTGGCAGGTGCTGCGATGGCCCCGGCCTGACCGCTTCCCTTGACGCCGAGCCGGTTGGCACGGCTCGGAAAGTCGGGCGTGAGATCGCCCTCGAACGCAGGAAGATCGCCCGCGCGCGGCAGCGCATAATCCATCAGCGACCCCGACAGAATCTGTCCTGTCTCCGCATCGAACAGCGCGTGCTCGAACAACGCCTGCCCGATGCCTTGCGCGACGCCGCCATGCACCTGCCCCAGCGTCTGGCGAGGATCGAGCAGGCGGCCGTAATCATCAAAGATGACGTAGCGGTCGAGCCTCACCTCGCCGGTCTCGGGGTCGATCTCGACCTCGGCGACATGGCAGCCGTTGGGAAACGTGTAGCGGTCGCACAGATGGGTCGCCCTGTGCGCCAGGCCCGGCGCGATGTCGTCACCGGCAAGCTGATAGGAAGCTCGCGCCACCTCATCGAGGCTGATCTCCTGCCCGGTCGCGGCCACACGCAACATGCCTGCTTCATACTGGACCGCTTCCACGTTGGCCTGCAGCAGGCGCGCGGCAAGCCGCCGCGCATTCTCGATCAGGCCTTCCGCCGCCATCAACAGCGCGGTGCCGCCCTGGTGCATCGAGCGCGCGCCGCCATGACCTCCGCCGGAATCAAGATCGTCCGTATCGCCCTGCCGAAACCGGAAGCGCGCCAGCGGCAGGCCGAGCGCGTCGGCGGCGATCCGGGCGTAGGTGGTCTCGTGGCCCTGACCACTGGAATGCGTGCCGACCTTCATGTCGATCAGGCCATCCTCACCGAACTGCACTTCCGCCACTTCGTTGGGCTGTCCGCGCGCTGTCTCGAGAAAGCAGGCAAGCCCGAGGCCGCGCAGCCGCCCCAGCTTGCGTGAACTTTTCTGGCGCGCCTTAAAACCCTCCGCGGCGGTAGCCGCGTGATCGATCGCGTGGGCAAAGCTGCCCTGCTCGACCGAAAGTCCCATCGCGCTGCTGTAAGGGAAGCGACGCATGATGTTCTTCCGCCGCAGCTTCAGCGCGTTCATCCCGAGTTCGGCGGCTGCGATATCGATGCAGCGCTCGATCAGATAGTTCGCCTCCGGCTTGCCGGCGCCGCGATAAGCATCGACCGGCGTCGTATTGGTGAACACGCCGTTGGTCTGAAATGCGATCAGCGGAATGTCGTAGACGCCACCCGTCGCGCTCGCCATGGCCATGGTCGGGACGCCCGGCCCCACCATCGAGACGTGAGCGCCTAGATTAGCGAGGACTTTAACGTCGAGCGCCAGAAAGCGGCCATCGCGATCGAGCGCTAGGCGGGCCCGAATGATGCTGTCGCGGCCATGCGCGGAGCCGGTGAAATCCTCGCTGCGATCGCCGATCCACTTCACGGGACGGCCGAGCCGGCGCGCCGCCCACAGCACCAGTACCCATTCCGGATAGAGCACGTTCTTCATCCCGAAGCCGCCGCCGACATCGGGAATGCTGACGCGAAGTTTTTCTCTGCCGATGCGAAAGACACTGTCAGCGAGCAGGTCGCGGATCGCATGCGCGCCGGCGGCCGAGGCGGTCAGGTGCAGCCGGCCGCTCGAGGCATCGAACCGCCCTATCGCACCGCGTGTCTCCAGCGGCGCGGCGACGACGCGGTTGTTGACCACCTCGCATTCAACGACGTGGGCGGCGTCGCGGATCGCCGCTTCCACCGGGCCGATCTCGCCGCGGTTGAACTGGAACGCGATGTTGCCCGTAGCCTCCGGCCAGATCGACGGCGCGTCCGGCAGAATCGCTGCTGCGATCGAGACCACCGGCGGCAGCGGCTCATAGTCAACGATGACGGCCTCGGCGGCATCGCGGGCGGCTTCGGCGGTTTCCGCAACCACGAACGCGACCGGCTCGCCGACATGGCGCACCACGCCGCGCGCCAGCGCGTGATAGGGCGGCACCACGAGCGGCGTGGTCATCGGGATACTGGTCACGGCGCACGGCAACGGGCCGATATCGTCGGATGCCAATTCGGCTCCCGTGAGCACGGCCGCGACGCCGGGCGTCCTGCGCGCCGCCTCGATGCCGATCGCGGTGATGCGTGCATGCGCATGCGGCGAGCGAACGACGACGCCATGAAGCGCGTCTGGCGCCACGAGATCAGCGACGTAGCGCCCACGCCCCTGCACGAAGCGCGCGTCTTCAAGCCGGTCGAGGCTGCGCCCCAATAATGGTTCGGTCATGTGAAGCTGTATGGAATTAGGCGGCGGCAAAGGCAATCGGAAGCCCTCGTCACGCCGCCCGGCATCGATCAAAATTCAAAATTGTCAATAAAATCAAGTCGATCTGTCAGGACCGTTGCGTAGGGAATGCCGGCCGTCCGGCGCTCCCTGACGACCGCCTGCTTGCGGGCTGCGGGTGCACCGTGCACCCGGCAGCCTTCCGACCTCGCCATCCATGCCGCGAGATCGCAAGGCCCTTGCCTACGCCGTCGCCGAATGCTCCGCGCCCTGCAGCCTGCGCTTGCGCCAGACCGAGCCCGCCAAAAGCACCACAGCGATGCCGATGAGTCCAAGGATCACCTCGCCGCCATGGCCGCCATTGGCGAACTGCGGCGCCATGCCGATCGACTTGAGGACCCCGTCGAGGCCGACACCGACCGGACCGTTGAAGAATGCGTGCAGAGACGGTTGCAGCGCCGGGTCGGTTGCCATCACCTCGCCCGCGACCCAGCCCAGCAAGCCTGCACCGGCCCACACCAGCGCGGGAAGACGCGTCAGCAACGCCATGATCAGCGCAGCGCCTGCAACGATCAGGGGAACGCTGATGGCAAGGCCGATGACGAGCAGCGGAATGCTGCCATTGGCGGCCGCTGCGACCGCGATGACGTTGTCGAGGCTCATGACGATGTCGGCGATCGCCACGATCTGCACCGCTGCCCATAGGTGCGCGGCCGCGTCGACGTCGCCCTCGTCCTCGTGTTCAGGCACCAGAAGCTTTGCCGCGATGAAGAGCAGCGCCAGGCCGCCGACCAGCTTGAGGAACGGCAGCGCCATCAGCGTCACGACGATGCCGGTGAAGATGATGCGCAGCAGGACGGCAACGCCGGCGCCAAGAATCATGCCCCAGAACTTCTGGCGCGGCGGCAAGCTGCGGCAGGCCATCGCGATGACAAGCGCGTTGTCACCCGACAGCAGGATGTTGATCCACATGATCTTGCCGAGCGCGACCCAGAAGGCCGGTGTCTGCATCTCGGCGTGGAACTGGGTGAAGAACGCAGAAATCGTCGCAGGATCGAAGATTTGCAAGAACCAGTTCACAGCGTTGCCCCCCAGGCCTCTTCAGCCGTTGCGCGGCTATTGCGGCCGCTCTTCCAATCGATTAGCCGACGATTTCGTTACCGGAAAAGAACTGCGCGATTTCGATCGCGGCGGTTTCCGGCGCGTCCGAACCATGCACCGAGTTCTCGCCGATCGATTTCGCATGGACCTTGCGGATCGTACCCTCCGCCGCCTTCGACGGATCGGTGGCCCCCATCACGTCGCGGTATTTGGCGATAGCGCCCTCGCCTTCCAGCACCTGCACGACGACCGGGCCGGAGGTCATGAAGTCGACCAGTTCGCCGAAGAATGGACGCGCCTTGTGAACGGCATAGAAGGTTTCCGCCTGTTCGCGGGTCATGCGAATGCGCTTCTGGGCGACGATCCGCAGGCCGGCCTTCTCGATCAACGCGTTGACGGCGCCGGTCAGGTTGCGCGCGGTCGCGTCCGGCTTGATGATCGAGAAAGTGCGTTCAGTCGCCATCGTTACATCCTTGCAAAACACGCTGATTGGAGAGTTGCGGGGCTTATATCGGCGCCACCTCGCGACGGCAAGCGGCCCGGTGACGCGCCTGCCCCTCATTTTGGGCGCCTTTTCGTGCGGCACGTCACACCGCAGGGGCGAAGATTACCGCAATTTCAGGGAGGTGAACCCACTCTGTAACGTGCGTCACGCCGCCATTCAGCTTCGCGGCCGTAAACTTTCCGACGATCGGACACCGGGTGCGCATCCGCGAGGCCCGGGGCGTCACGGGAGGCGATCTCACCGATGGCGCGCATTTTCGCGCCTGAACCTTGAGGAGACGATCATGTTACGCAAACTCTCGCTCGTTGCAGTGGCCGCGGCTTCGCTGGGCGCGGCTGCGCTGGCGCCGACATCGGCCTCGGCCCACGGCTGGCGTCACGGCTGGCACCACCATCATCATCACCATCACGGCTGGCATCATCGCCATCACGACTGGGGCTGGGGCCCGCGCGTCGTCATCGGCGGCCCGGCCTATTTCGGCGGCTATGGCGGCTGTTATGTGCGGCGTCTGGTTCCGACCCCCTGGGGCCCGCGCTGGCGGCTGGTGAACCGCTGCTACTGAGCTGATTTGAGCTTCTCCCTGACTGACGCCCCGGCCGCCGCCGGGGCTTTTTTGTGCGGAAGCGAACAGCGTGATTCGACCACTTGCACGCGAACGCATGGGGCTCTGCACGGGAAACAAATTTCGCGGTTGTGACTTGATCCTTCATCATTGTTTCACTCAAGCCTTGCGAGCGCCGCGAGGTGGAACTCGCGAAGAGACTGCCGATGGATGGCCGAATCATTAGAGATTTCGAACAACTCGATCATAAGACATGCGTATCGATCTGCGACGCCATCGGCGAACGGCTTCAGCAAAGCTTGCGCCCCGAAACTGAACTACCACCGCGTCTACGAGAACTCGTCGACGAGCTGCGCCGCCGCGACAATGAGTTGCATTGAGGCCGCTGGCTAGCTGATTTTACCGATAAATGAGTTGCGTTTGGCACCGGCTCCGGTGACAACGCCGCATGCTTTCCATCACAGATATTTCGATCCGGATTGCCGGGCGGCTCCTGATCGACAACAGCACGGTGCAGATCGTGCCGGGTGCTCGCGTTGGCTTCGTCGGGCGCAACGGCGTCGGCAAATCGACGCTGTTTCATGCGATCCGGGGCGACCTGCCGACCGAATCCGGCAGCATTACGCTACCGCCGCGCTGGCGCATCGGCAGTCTGGCGCAGGAGGCGCCGGACGGCCCGGAGAGTCTCATCAATGTCGTACTGAAGGCCGATCTGGAGCGCGATGCGCTTCTCCGTGAGGCCGAAACCGCCACCGATCCGCACCGCATCGCCGAAATCCAGAGCCGGCTGGTCGACATCGACGCGCACTCCGCGCCGGCGCGCGCTGCGGCAATCCTGAGCGGCCTCGGATTTTCCGCCGCGGACCAGGCGCGGCCGTGCTCGGAATTCTCGGGGGGCTGGCGCATGCGGGTGGCGCTGGCGGCGACGCTGTTCGCGGCGCCGGATTTGCTGCTGCTGGACGAACCGACCAACTATCTCGACCTCGAAGGCACGCTGTGGCTGGAAGACCATCTTGCGAACTATCCACGCACCGTCATCGTCATCAGCCACGACCGTGACCTGCTCGATACCTCGGTCGACCAGATCCTGCACCTCGATCGTGGCAAGCTGACCCTCTACAAGGGGACCTATTCCTCTTTCGAAGAACAGCGCGCCATGCGCGAGATGCTGGACGCCAAGCACGCCAAGCGCCAGGCCGATGAGCGCAAGCGGCTGCAGGCCTTCGTCGATCGCTTCAAGGCAAAAGCCTCGAAAGCCCGACAGGCGCAATCCCGCGTCAAGATGCTGGAACGAATGAAGCCGGTTACCGCGCTGGTGACCCAGGATGTGCGTGAAATCACGTTCCCGACGCCGGAGAAGATGCTGTCGCCGCCGATCATCGCCGTCGACGACGTCTCGGTCGGCTACGACCCGAAAAAGCCGGTGCTCAACCGCGTCACGCTGCGCGTCGACACCGACGACCGCATCGCCCTGCTCGGCTCCAACGGCAACGGCAAGTCGACGCTCGTCAAGCTATTGGCGGGCAAGCTGCAACCCTTCTCCGGCCGGATCACACGGGCGGAAAAGCTTTCGGTCGGCTATTTCGCGCAGCATCAGGTCGACGAGCTCAACCTCGATGCCTCGCCCTACGATCATGTCCGCAGACTGATGCCCGATGCGCCGGAAACCAAGGTGCGCGGCCGCACCGGCGCGATCGGATTTTCCGGAAAGGCCGGCGACACCCTGGTCAAGAGCCTGTCGGGCGGCGAGAAAGCGCGGCTGTTGCTCGGGCTCGCCACTTTCTTCGGCCCGAACATGATCATCCTCGACGAGCCGACCAACCACCTCGACATCGACAGCCGCGCGGCACTGGCGGAGGCGATCAACGATTTCCCCGGCGCCGTCATCATGGTCTCGCACGACCGCTATTTGATCGAAGCCTGCGCCGATCAATTGTGGGTCGTCGCCAACAAGACGGTAACGACCTACGATGGCGACCTCGACGATTACAGGCGAATGGTATTGTCGATCGGGGATAAGCGCGAGCGCGGCAGCGAGCGTGTCAAGGAAAGCGTGAAGCCCGAGCGCGCCAGGAGCGAAAGGCGATCACCGCTGAAGCAGCGGATCGCCGAAGCGGAGGCCGAAATCGAGCGCATCAGCGGCATCATCGCCAAGATCGACACCGCGCTTGCCTTGCCGGATCTGTTCACGCGCGATCCCAAGCAGGCCGCCCAGCTCAGCAAGGCGCGCGCCGGCGCCGAAAGCGCGCTGCGCCGCGCCGAGGAAGATTGGCTGGAGGCCAGTTCGGAATTTGACGAAGCGGCCGGCTAGCTAGGCCGGATCGTCGTCGGCGAATTTACGCCGCCGGCTTCTTCTTCGGCTTGGCGCCCCTCGCCGGCGCCACCGGCTCCGGTGCACGCTCGATCGACGTCAGGCGTCCGGCGGTGAAGGTGTAGATGCCGGCCCGCTGGCCGCGTGAATAGTTGACGACCGCCACGCGGTCGCCGCGCGGGTTATTGGAAAGGCTGACATTGTCGGGCGCACCGATGCCGCGCACGACGTCGCATTCGGTATGGCCGAGCGCCACCGTTCCCGTCGTCGATGGAGGCGGGTTGCCTGCAGCGCCATTCGCCAGCGCATTGGCGTCGGTGCCCGGCGCTGCCATTCCCGGACAAGCGCCGTCGGCACTGACGAGTTCATCCGGCGTAACCGCTTTGGTCGGGGTGAGCGGCGGCGTTTCGATCGAGACGTTGCGGATGAACACGCGTCCGGAGCGCGAAAACCAGTCCGCATCCTTCGACAGCAGATCTGTACCCGAGCAGCCCGCAAGCGCCGGCCCGAGCAGCAACAACGTCAGCAGTGGCTTTCGATCGATTGTTCCGCGTCGCACGCTAAACCCCAGGCCCCCACCCTTACTGTAACCAGCTGTCCGACCATCACTTTGCGGCACGACCATGGCTGCCCGCAAGGTGCGGCGCAGAAACCGCTGATTATCATTAATTCCTGTGGATCGCTATTGCCGCCGCTGCCATCGGCCTCGCTCGTCGGCCTGCCAGTAGGTCACCTCGAATCCCCGCGCCTTGCAATCGGCCCAGGCCCCGCGCGCAGCCGTCAGCGCATCGGCATCGTCACCGTTGAAAACCAGCACCACCCGCTCGTAGCTGTCGCAGTCGGCCGGCAACGCCGCGTTGTCGATCAGGAACCTGACATTGGCCCCATTCGGATTGCTCTCCTCGATCGAGAGAATGATCGGCTGGTCCTGGGCATCGCCGGCGCGCCATGTGGCGTGCGGCAGGAACGAATCGTCGCTGTAGGTCCACAAATGCGCATCGAGCGCCTCGGTGCGCTCCGGCGAAGTCGATTGCACGACCACGCGCCAGCCTCGCTCGAGCGATTTTTCCAACAGCGGCGGCAATACGCTTTCGAGCGACATGGCCTGCAAATGGTAGAACAGCACTTCCGTCATCGCCTGCAACCGAACTATTTCGTGGCTTCGTAATATTCCGCGACCAGCCGGTCCAGCAGGCGAACGCCGTAGCCGGATCCCCAACTGTGGTTGATGTCGGTTTTCGGCGCGCCCATCGCGGTTCCCGCGACGTCGAGATGCGCCCACGGCGTGTTGTCGACGAATCGCTGCAGGAACTGTGCGGCGGTGATCGAGCCGCCGTGGCGCCCACCGGTATTCTTCATGTCGGCAAACTGCGAATCGATCAGCTTGTCGTATTCAGGACCGAGCGGCATGCGCCAGACGCGCTCGCCGGTTTCATTTCCGATCTTGCTCAGCCGTTCCGCCAGTTCGTCATTGTTGGAGAACATGCCGGAATACTCGGTTCCGAGCGCGACCATGATCGCGCCGGTGAGCGTTGCGAGATCGACCATGAATTTGGGTTTGAACTTCTTCGCCACGTACCAGAGCACATCGGCCAGCACGAGCCGGCCTTCGGCATCAGTGTTGATGATTTCAATGGTCTGCCCCGACATCGAGGTGACGATATCGCCGGGACGCTGGGCGTTGCCGTCGGGCATGTTCTCGACCAGGCCGATCGCGCCGACTGCGTTGACGTTCGCTTTGCGCGCCGCGAGCGCATGCATCAGCCCGACCACGCAGGCCGCGCCTCCCATGTCGCCCTTCATATCCTCCATGCTGGCGGCACCCTTGATGGAGATGCCGCCGGTATCGAAGCAGACGCCCTTGCCGACGAAAGCAAGGGGCTGATCGCCCTTCTTGCCGCCGTTCCAGCGCATGATCACGGTGCGGCCGGGCTGGGTCGAGCCCTGTGCGACGCCGAGCAAGGCGCCCATGCCGAGCTTCTTCATCGCCTTGACGTCGAGCACCTCGACATCGACGCCGAGCTTCTTGAGCTGGCTTGCGCGGCGTGCGAATTCCACGGGGTAGAGTACGTTCGGCGGCTCGTTGACGAGTTCGCGCGCAATGATCACGCCGTCGACGACATGGGACGCGGGCGCAAGCGCCCTTCGCGCGGCGGCGACATCGTCAACGGCAATCGAAACGTCGGCGCGCAGAGCGCCATTCTCGCCGTCCTTCTTCTTGGTCTTGTAACGGTCGAACTTATAGGCGCGCAGCCGGATGCCCGACGCGATCGCGGCGACCGAGTCGGGCTGCATCGCCCCCTCAGGCAGTTCGGCGATCACGGTGACCGCTGTGCTGGCGGTGTTGAGCTTGCCCGCCGTCACCCCGCCGAACTTGAGAAAATCCTTCTCCTTGATATCGGCCGCCTTGCCGACGCCGACGACGATCAGGCGCTCTGCCTTGATTCCATCCGGCGCCGGGATGTCGAGCGTCGATCCGCTCTTGCCCTTGAACTGGTTGGCCGCCGCCGCCCGCTTGACCGTATCGGCCGCCTTCCCCAGCGCCTTCCGCGTCGCCTCGCCGAACTTCAATGCCTCGTCGCAAAACACCACAAGAACGCCGCGGGGAGCAGCGGAAAAAGCGACAAAGCCGACCTTGACGGCGTCGGACATAGGTAAATCCTCCAGAATTCAGGGCTGTCTTGCGCGGCCGGAATCGGTCCGCATTATGGAATGTTCTCTTCGGTAACGGCCCAAATCGTTCAGGACCTGATGTTTTCGGCACTATGGCCTGTCTGCCGCGCCACTGCCAAGCGCCGCAGTGGCTGGAACGCCACGTGGGGCGAATTATTAACCGTGTCGAGGGGACGCCACGGCCCGGCCATTTTGTTGACGGATCAACGGGATGGTAGTGAGAATGTAGACGGCTAACGATTGGCGGCCCGACCATGGGGAACCCTCAACAGGGATTGGTCGGAGGCTGCCCTTTGGGCGTGCAAGGGTGGGATTGTGCGGTAACGATGGGGTCGATCGACAGGTACATTTTCCGCACGACGCTCGCGTCGTTTGCGCTGGTCCTGGTCAGCCTCACCGGCGTGATCTGGATTACGCAGGCGTTGCGCGGCATCGACCTGATGACCAGCCAGGGCCAGACCATCATCACCTTTCTCGGCATCACCAGCCTGGTGATCCCGGCGCTGGTTTTGATCATCGCCCCGATCGCGTTGATGATCGCGATCTCTCACACGCTGAACAAGCTCGCTACCGATTCTGAAATCATCGTGATGAACGCCGCCGGCTTCTCGCCTTTCCGGCTGTTCCGCCCATTTTTCTATGCCACCTGTGTGGTGGCGCTGATGGTTGCCTTCATCGGCTCCTATCTCGCGCCCGACGGCATGCGCCGGATCAAGCAATGGGATGCCGAAATCACTGCCGACGTGCTGACCAATATCCTGCAGCCCGGCCGCTTCGCCCAGCTCGATCAGAACCTGACGATTCGGATCCGCGAGCGCCAGCCGGGCGGCGTGCTCGCCGGCATTTTCGTCGACGACCGCCGCGATCCCAAGGAGCGCGTCACCATCATCGCCGACCACGGCACGGTGCTGAAGAACGAGAACGGCTCCTATCTGGTGCTCGAAGACGGCAATCTCGAACGTTTCGAGACGGGAAAGCGCGATCCGGCCTTTGTGGCGTTCGTTCGTTACGCCTTCGACATGTCGAAATTCTCCAATCGCGGCCGCGACGTCGCACTGGGGATTCGCGAACGCTATCTCTGGGAGCTGATCTCGCCCTCGGAGGACGATCCGGTTTTCAAGCAATTATCCGGTCAGTTTCACGCCGAGCTGCATGATCGTTTCCTGGCGCCGGTCTATCCCTTCGCCTTCGCGGTGCTGACGTTTGCCTTCCTCGGCACGCCGCGCACCACGCGCCAGAGCCGCAATTTTTCGATCGGCGGGTCGATCCTGGCGGTGTTTGGCCTGCGCATGGCGGGATTCGCCTGCTCGGTAATGACGGTGAAGACGCCAAGCATGGCTCTCGTGCAGTATTCGATGCTGTTCGGCGCGATCGGCGTCGGGCTGTGGATGATCATCGGCGGCATCGTGGTGGAGCCGCCGGCCGCGCTGATGGAGGCCATCAACAGGTCGAACGCACGCCTCGCTCGGCTCTTTGGACGGCCTGCCGCCGCATGAGCATGGTAACCAACACGCTCGGACGATACTTCGCCGGCCGCTTCCTGGTCTCGGCGGTGGGCGTGTTCGCGAGCATTTTCGTGCTGCTCGTGCTGGTCGACTACATCGAAATGGTCCGCAAGACGTCCGGGCTGGTATCGGCATCGGCGATCACGGTGGCGCAGACGTCGCTGTACCGGGTGCCGCAACTGCTCGAAAAGCTGATGCCGTTCTGCGTCCTGATCGGTGCGATGACCTGCTATCTCGCGCTGTCGCGGCGGCTGGAGCTGGTGGTGGCGCGTGCGGCCGGCGTATCCGCCTGGCAGTTCATCTCGCCAGCGCTGGCAAGCTCGATCATCCTCGGCACCCTGGCGACGGTTGCCTACAACCCGATGTCGGCGAATTTGCGCGAACTGTCCAAGCGGATGGAGGCCGAACTGTTCGGCTCGGCGCCCGGCGGCGGCATTCAGGATGCATCCGGCTTCTGGCTCAACCAGGTCAACAGCGACGGCCAGTCGATCATCAATGCGGCCCGCAGCGAGCAGCAGGGTATCCGGCTGACGGGGCTGACCGTGTTCCGATTCGATACCGATCTCCAGTTCAAGGAGCGAATCGAGGCGCGCGAAGCCTCCCTCGAAGAGGGCCGCTGGGCCTTCAAATCGGTACGCAGATACTCCCTGGATAAACCTCCGGTTGACCAGGAGAACTATTACCTCTCAACCACCCTGACACCGGCCCAGGTTCGCAACAGTTTCTCCACCCCCGAAACCGTGTCTTTTTGGCAACTGCCCGGCTATATCCGCTCTTCCGAAAGCTCCGGCTTCGCGACCGCAGGCTACCGTCTGCAGTACCATAAGCTCATCGCACAGCCATTTTTGCTGGCTGCAATGGTGATGTTGGCGGCTTCCGTCAGCCTTCGCTTCTTCCGGATGGGCGGCGTGCAAAAGATGGTTTTAAGTGGCGTGGGCGCAGGGTTTCTGCTCTACGTTCTATCGAAAGTTACTGAGGATTTGAGCAAGGCTGAGTTGATGCATCCCATCGCTGCGGCGTGGTTGCCTGTCTGTGTGGGCGGCCTCACCGGCTTCTTAGCCTTGCTGTACCAGGAGGACGGGTAGTGGCCGTTGTCGCCGCCCGCCAGTTGAGGTCGCCTGCGTTCAGGCGGAGCACTACCGTGCGCCGCCATCGAGCCCGTTTGGCCGCCGTTGGCGTACCTATGTTTGCCCTGCTTGCCGGACTGGTTTTCGGCGGCACGATCGAGTTTGCCCTGACGGCTCCCGCCGCGGCGCAAAGCTTCACATACAATCCGCGTCCGCCCAAGCCGCCGCCGCGCCCTGCCAACAACGACGGCAGGATGCTCGTGCAAGCCGTCGAGGTGGACTACGACTATAACAACCAGCGCGTGTCGGCGGTCGGCAACGTGCAGATGTTCTACAACGGCACCAGCGTGGAGGCCGACAAGGTCATTTACGACCAGAAGACCAAGCGGCTGCATGCAGAAGGCAACATCCGCCTGACGGATGCGGAAGGCAAAGTCACCTACGCCAACATCATGGATCTGAGCGACGACTACCGCGACGGTTTCGTCGATTCGCTGCGCGTCGATACGGCTGACGATACGCGCATGGCGGCGACGCGCGCCGACCGTTCTGCCGGCAATTACACCGTGTTCGAAAACGGCGTCTATACCGCCTGCGCGCCGTGCAAGGACAATCCGAAGAAGCCGCCGCTATGGCAGGTCAAGGGTGCGCGCATCATCCACGACCAGACCGACAAGATGCTGTACTTCGAGAACGCGCAGCTCGAATTCTTCGGCGTGCCGATGGCGTATCTGCCGTATTTTTCGACGCCCGATCCGACCGTCAAGCGCAAGACGGGCTTCCTGATGCCCGCCTACAGCTCAAACTCGACCTATGGCTACGCCGTCGAGACCCCGTTCTACTGGGCGATCGCGCCGGACTATGACGCGACGTTCAATCCGCGCTTCACGACGCGGCAAGGCGTGCTGTTCCAGGGTGAATTCCGCCAGCGGCTGATCAACGGCTCGTACCAGATCCGCGGCTATGGCATCAATCAGCTCGATCCCGGCGCGTTCGCCGGCCAGCCCGGCGATCGCGACTTCCGCGGCGGCATCGACACCAAGGGCCAGTTCGCCCTCAACGACAAATGGGTCTGGGGTTGGGACGGCGTCCTGCTGTCGGACTACTTCTTCTTCTCGGACTACCGGCTGGCCCAATACAGGGATCCGCTGGGCTCGTTCCTGACCCTGCCGACGGAAGCGATTTCGCAGCTCTATCTGACCGGTGTCGGCAATCGCAGCTTCTTCGATGCGCGCACGATCCATTACCTCTCCTTCTCCGGCAACCAGGACAAGGTGCCGGTGATCCATCCGGTCATCGACTATTCCAACGTGATCAACCACCCGATCCTCGGCGGTGAAGTCAGCTACAAGACGAACTTCACCAGCCTGTCGCGCACGACCGCGGCCTTCGACCCGATCACGACGCTGGCCAACACCAACGGCCTGTGCCTCACCGCGTCGGCCGATCCGCTGGCCCGGATTCCCTCGCAGTGCCTGCTGCGCGGCATGCCCGGCACCTACACGCGGCTGACGGCCGAAGCGCAGTGGCGGCGCTCGTACACCGATCCCATCGGCCAGATCTGGACGCCGTTTGCGATCATGCGTGCCGATGCCATTGACGCCTCGATCTCGAACCAGCCGGGCGTTTCGAACTTCCTGCCCGTGGGCGACACGCAGGCGGTCCGCCTGATGCCGACGGTCGGCCTGGAATATCGCTACCCCTTCATCAACGTTCAGCCCTGGGGCACCACCACGATCGAGCCGATTGCGCAGATCATCGCTCGTCCGAACGAGACCTTCGCCGGCCGGCTGCCGAACGAAGACGCGCAGAGCATGGTGTTCGACGCCAGCAACCTGTTCGCGATCGACAAGTTCTCCGGCTACGACCGCGTCGAGGGCGGCGGCCGCGCCAATGTCGGCGTGCAGGCGACCACGCAGTTCGATCGCGGCGGCAGCGTCAATGTGCTGTTCGGCCAATCCTACCAGTTGTTCGGCCTGAATTCGTATGCGGTGCAGGACCCGACTAACACCGGCCTAGAATCCGGCCTGCAGAACACCCGCTCCGACTACGTCGCCCGCGTCAACTATTCGCCGAACCGGACCTATACGTTCAGCGTGCGCTCGCGCATGGATGAAGCGACGATGGACGTCAATCGCTTCGAAGCCGAAGGACGCGCCTCGTTCGACCGCTGGTCGGTCAGCATGATGTACGGCAACTATGCCGCCCAGCCGGAACTCGGGTATCTGACCCGGCGCGAAGGCCTGCTCGGCAGCGCATCCATCAAGGTGGCGTCGAACTGGGTCGTTTCGGGAGCCGCTCGCTGGGATCTTGAAGCCAACAAGCTGAACCAGTACATCATCGGCGCCGGCTATGTGGACGACTGCTTCGTGCTGGCCGCCAACTACGTCACGTCCTATACCTACTCCGCCGGGACGACGCCGCCGGTGCTCAATCACGCTTTCATGGTGCAGATCGGACTACGGACCATTGCGAATTCGTCCTCGTCGTCCGGCACCAGCGGCCTTCAGTAGCGTGAGGCCCGACCTTGCCGGAGAATACCCAGCACCGCGCGGTACGAATTGGTTGATACGACTGATATGACCATGACGACCATTACGCTCCTTCCTCGCCGATTTTGGTCCCTGATCGCCGGCGGCGCCGTTGCGCTCGCCGTTCTGGCCGGCGGCGCTCCACCGCTGCAAGCGCAGTCCGTAGCGGTGATGGTGAACGGTGAGCCCATCACCACTCTCGATATAGAGCAGCGCACCAAGCTCAACTTCCTGACCACGCGGAAGCAGATGCCGCGGAAGGAGGTGATCGAGGAACTGATCGACGAAAAGGTGAAGATCAAGGAAGCCAAGCGGTTCGGCGTCGACCCTTCGGCGAGCGATATCGATCAGGCCTTTGCCGGGATGAGCCAGCGGATGCGTATCTCGCCCGAACAGTTGACCAAGTCCCTGGAGAGCCAGGGGGTCCGGCCGGAAACGCTGAAGGCCCGCCTCAAGGCCGAGATGGTCTGGGGCAGCCTGGTGCGCGGCCGTTTCAAGGAGAGCCTCCAGGTCGGCGAGAAGGACGTTGCCGACGCCGCCCAGCAAAGCGGCGAAGCGACCCAGGCTGACGCGTTCGAATACAAGCTGCAGCCAATCGTGCTGATCGTGCCGCGCGGTTCGGCGCAAAGCGCGATCGACTTGCGGCGTAAGGAGGCAGAGTCCTTGCGCGAGCGCGTGCAGAGCTGCGAGCAGGCCAACTCTTACTTCAAGTCGATGCAGAATGCCGCGATCCGCGGCATCGTCACCAAGACTTCGGCCGACATACCCGGCCCGCTTCGCGAGCTCCTGGACAAGACGCCGGTCGGTCGCCTGACCCCGCCCGAAATCACCAAACAGGGCGTGGAGATGGTGGCATTGTGCGACCGCAAGCCGACCAAGATCGATACGCCGAAGAAGCGAGAAATCCGGGAAAAGATGTACACGCAGAAGTACGAGGCAAAGTCGAAGGCTTACCTGGCCGACATCCGCAAAGCTGCGATGATCGAATATCGTTGATGCATGGCAAAGCCCCTCGCGCTGACATCGGGCGAACCTGCGGGCATCGGCCCCGACATCGCCCTTGAAGCGTGGCGGCGGCGCGGTGAGCTGGATCTCCCGCCATTCTATCTGCTCGGCGATCGCGCCTTCTTCGCCGCGCGGGCGAAAATCCTGGGATTATCGATCGAGCTCGCGGACGCCGTGCCCGAGGACGCGAGCGCGGCATTTGCGAAGGCCCTGCCCGTGGTCGCAACCGGCGACATCGCGACCGCGCGCCCCGGACAGCCAGACCAGACCAGTGCGAGCGCGGCGCTTGCCTCGATTCGCCATGCGGTCGACCATGTCAGGGCCGGACGCGCCGGCGCCGTCGTCACCAACCCGATCGCCAAGAGCGTGCTCTACCGCGCCGGGTTCCGCCATCCCGGCCACACCGAGTATCTCGCCGAGCTTGCCGCCGATGGCGGCCGTGTGCCGCAGCCGGTGATGATGCTGTGGTCGCCGGCGCTCGCCGTCGTTCCGGTGACTATCCATCTTTCGCTTCGCGAGGCGCTGGCCCAGCTCTCGGCCGAGCTGATCGTCACGACGGCCCGGATTGCGGTTGCGGATCTGAAAGCCCATTTCGGCCTTGCCCAGCCGCGGCTTGCGATATCGGGCCTCAACCCGCATGCCGGCGAAGACGGCTCGCTCGGCAACGAAGACATCGACATCGTAGCACCCGCGGTCGAAATGCTGCGCAAGGAAGGCATCGATGCCAGGGGGCCCCTACCCGCGGACACCATGTTCCACGCGGCGGCGCGCAAGACCTATGACTGCGCGATCTGCATGTATCACGACCAGGCGCTGATCCCGATCAAGACCATTGCGTTCGAGGACGCCGTCAACGTCACGTTGGGACTCCCGTTCATCCGGACGTCGCCGGACCACGGCACCGCCTTCGACATTGCCGGCACCGGCAAGGCCAACCCGTCGAGTCTCGCCGCGGCGCTGCGGCTCGCCGCGCGCATGGCGGCAACCAAACCTGCATGAGCGCGATCGACGATCTGCCGCCGCTGCGCGAGGTCATCCGCGAACATTCCCTGTCGGCCCGCAAATCGCTCGGCCAGAATTTTCTGCTCGACCTCAACCTCACCGCGCGGATTGCACGCGCCGCCGGCCCGCTCGAAGGCACAACGATTATCGAGGTCGGTCCCGGCCCCGGCGGCCTGACGCGCGCGCTGCTGGCGCTCGGCGCCAAACGCGTCATCGCGGTCGAGCGCGACGAGCGCGCGCTGGCTCCGCTCGATTACATCGCCAAGCGCTATCCTGGCCGGCTTGAGATCGTTCACACCGACGCGCAGCGCTTCGATCCCCGTCCGATGCTCGGCGGCGAGCGGGCAAAGATCGTCGCCAACCTGCCCTACAATATCGCAACCGCGCTTCTGGTGGACTGGCTCTCGATGGAGCCATGGCCGCCCTGGTACGACTTGATGGTGCTGATGTTTCAGCGCGAGGTCGCCGAGCGGATCGTCGCCAAGGAGAACGACGAGGCCTACGGCCGGCTCGCCGTGCTCGCCAACTGGCGCTCGGAGACCAAAATCCTGTTCGACATTTCCCCGGCCGCGTTCGTGCCGCAACCGAAGGTAACCTCCTCGGTAGTGCGGCTGGTGCCGCGTGAGGCGCCCGAGCCGTGTGACCGCCGCGCTCTCGAACAGGTGGCGGCCGCGGCCTTCGGCCAGCGCCGCAAAATGCTGCGGCAGAGCCTCAAATCGCTCTCGGTCGATCCGGCCCGGCTGGCCGAGGCCGCGCATATCGACGCAACCAGGCGCGCCGAAACCATTCCCATCTCCGGCTTTGTTGCCATGGCACGCGAATTGACCGATATACGAAGCATAAAAACTTAAAACGCCCGAAGAAACTGCTCGAGGAGATGATGCCATGGCGCTGATGCGTCGCCAGTCGCTGGTCAAGTTCGATGCGCCGTTGTGCGAAACCATCGTCGACACGCCGAAGCCGCAAGGACGCGAAGTTCTCATCCGCATCGAACGCTGCGGTCTCTGCCATTCCGACCTGCACATCCAGGATGGCTATGCCGATCTCGGCGGTGGCAAGCGGCTCGACACCACGCGCGGCATGACGCTGCCGTTTACGCTCGGGCACGAGATTGCCGGCGTCGTCGATGAGGTCGGTCCCGATGTTTCGACGGACCTGATCGGAAAGAAGCAGGCGGTATTCCCCTGGATCGGCTGCGGCCAGTGCCGCGACTGCGCCAATGGCGACGAAAACCTCTGCGTCAAGCAGCGCTTCCTCGGCGTCTCCATCGATGGCGGTTTTGCCACTCACGTGCTGGTGCCCGACGCCAAATATCTGCTGGATTACGATCCGCTGCCGGTCAACCAGGCGGCGACGCTGATGTGCTCGGGCGTCACCGCCTACGGCGCGCTGAAGCGGCTGGTCGACCGTCCGCGGCAGCGCAACCTCTTGCTGATCGGGCTCGGCGGCGTCGGCATGATGGGGCTTTCATTCGCGCAGGCGATGTTCAAGCAGAACATCACGGTCGCCGACCTATCTCCTGCCGCGCGCGAGACTGCGCTGCAGAACGGCGCAGCGGTTGCCTACGATCCGGCCGAGCCCGAAATCATAAGACGCATCCTGAAAGAGACCGAGGGCGGCTTCGACGGCGTCGTCGATTTTGCCGGCAATGAGAAATCGATGGCGTTCGCCGTTGCGACGGTCGCACGCGGCGGCAAGATCGTGGTGTCCGGCCTGATGGGCGGCAATTTCAGCCTGCCGATGGTGCAATGGGTCTACAAGCGCATGACCGTCGAGGGCTTCATGGTCGGCACCCTCGCCGAGGCCAAGGAATTGATGGCACTCGCCCGCGCCGGCAAGATCAAGCCGACGCCGATGAAGGAAGAGCCGATGGCCGACGTCCAGAAATGGATCGACGAGCTGCGCGCCGGCAAGGTCGTGGGACGTATCGTGCTGAAGAACTGAGGCGGGCGACCGTTATGCCGACTTTGGCTTCGACAATTCCTGAACCGCCCGGTGCGCGACAACGTCCAATCCGCCCAAGGTGGTGTTTCCCTCCACTGCACTCTGCATCAGCTTTCGGGCGACATACTTGCGGCTTTCGTGATCGCCGCCGTTGGGAAATCGGCTGCAGGCCTTTTCCAGCGCAACTTCCATGTTTGCAATCGTGCGGTCATCCAATTTAGCCACGATGCCACCTCCCCGGGGTGAACCAAGCTAATCAACATCCCTTCCGAGTACAGCGATCTTTGAATGATAGCACTTTCGGGAAAAAGCGGAATAGGCACCTCGCCGGGAGGCGACGTGCCGTCTCCACGGCCATGGTATGCGTAATACCTACTTCCCGAGCGCCGCCTGCGGCGTGTTGCGAAAGCTGATTGCCATGCGGTTGTAGGCGTTCATCAGGCCGATCGCGATCGTGAGGTCGACGAGTTCGCGCTCCTCGAACACGGCGCGGGCGGCCTGATATGCTTGATCCGGCACGCCGGTATCGGCGACGCGCGTCACCGTCTCGGCCCATGCAAGCGCGGCGCGTTCACGCTCGTCGAAGAGATTGCCGGCTTCCGCCCACGCCTGCACCAGCGCGAGTTTTTCGATCTTCTCTCCCTTCTTGAGCAGGTCGCGTGTGTGCATGTCGAGGCAATAGGCGCAGTTGTTGATCTGGGAAATTCGCAGGTAAACCAGTTCGACCAGCGCAGGAGGAAGGCCGCTCTGCATGACGTAGCCGTAGACGCCGCCCAATGCTTTCACGCCTGCCGGCGCGATCTGGTTGTAGTCGAGACGCTTACTCATTTTCTTGCTCCTTGATGACTGTTCTTGCTCAAATGGAAGTAGTCACTTGCTTTTCTCAGGATGACGATTGGCCGCTCACCTGCGAACCACCGCCTTCAGAGAGTCGACGAATACCCAGAAAGAAGCGGCGAACAGGCCGACATCCTTCAGGAGGAACTGACCCGGCGCGACCGTGATCGCGGGTAGCCCGAGCTCCGGCACCACGACGCCCGGCGTCGAGATCATGAAGCTGACGGTGGTGACGAAGAGTCCGGCGGAGAGAAGACCGCCTGCTGCAGAAAAGATCGGGCTTGCCAGTCTGAGGATGATCAGCAGCCCGATGCTGAGTTCGACGAAGCCGAGGAAATTGGAGAAGCCGCGGACCGAAAGCAGCGCATAGAACCAGCTCACGAGCGGGCTGTTCTCCACCAGCGGCACCAGCCCCTGGGCCTCATAATCGGTGAACTTCATCCCGCCGAACCAGGCGTAGATGATCCCGAGCGACAAATAGAGACCGGCTCGGCTGACCGGCTCAGCATAGGCGATCAGGCGTTTGGCCTGATCGCGCCATCGGATGATGGAGCCCGGTGCGAAGATCGGCGCCGGGAGCTGGGTGATAATGCGTGACATGGGAATCTCCGTTTTCATGGGTCAAGGTTTCAATCCGATATCCGGCTGTAAGACTTGTCCTGCGCCGGCCGAGCGCTCACGCATCCACGCGCTTGCGCAAATTGTAGCGAGGGGCCGGGATGGCACTCGAAAGCCTGTCCGACATGGCGAGGCGTGCCGCCTCATGACGGTCCCACTCTGCCTTGTCCGGCAGCGACGGAATGGTCACGGTCTCGCCGAGGTCGAGGCCGGCGAGCGCAGCATCGACCAAGTCATCGGCCGACATCACGATCTGCGCCGGAAGCTGATGAACCGGCGTGCCAGCGACGTCCCAGAATTCGGTGGCGGTGGCGCCCGGCAGCACCGCCTGCACGCGAATGCCCTTGTCGGCGAGCTCGTGAACGAGCGAGTGGCTGAATGCGAGCACAAACGCTTTGCTGCCGCCATAGACGCCGTTCAGCACCTCCGGCGCGATCGCGACGACCGACGAAATGTTGATGATCGTGCCGTTGCCGCGGGCAACGAATCCCGGGACCGCCGCATAGGTCAGCCGCGTCAGCGCGGTGACATTCAGGCGGATCATCTCCTCCATCTTGTCGACGTCGGAAGCGACCAGCGGGGCTGCCGCGCCGACGCCGGCATTGTTGACCAGCACGGAGATACCCGCATTGGTCTTGAGGATATTCTCAACGCGCCGCAGGTCCGCCGGGGATGTGAGATCGGCTTCGACCGTCTCTACGTTCCGGCCGGTCTCGTTGGCGAGCCGGCGCGCCAGCGATGCAAGCCGCTGCTTGTTGCGCGCAACAAGAATGAGGTCGTGGCCGCGCTTCGCCAGACGATCGGCGTAGATCGCGCCGATGCCGGTTGATGCGCCGGTAATAAGAGCAGTGCCTTTGGTCTGGGTCATGTCCATCTCCGCTGGTTGGGTTCGTTGCCTCGCGCTGATGGATAGGCCCTTCCGGAATTGATGGGTATCTGGCAAAATCGAGATACATCCTTCCAAAAAATGGAAGTGTCCGATGGACCGTCTCGAAGGCATGTCGATTGTGTTGGCGGTCGCGGAGGCCGGAAGCCTGTCGGCTGCGGCGCGCCGGCACAGAATGCCGCTGGCCACGGTGAGCCGAAAAGTGTCCGAGCTCGAAGCGCACCTGCGCACCAAGCTGTTCAACCGCTCGAGCCGCGTGCTCGTCCCGACGGAGGCAGGCCGCTCCTACATCGCCGCGGCAAAAAGGATCATCGCTGACGTGGCCGAGGCCGAACGCGCAGCTTCCGGCGAGTACACGACGCCGCGCGGAGAGCTGAGCGTGTCGGCACCCTTTGCGTTCGGCCGGCTACATTTGGTGCCGGTGCTGGCGGAATTCGCGGCGACGTTTCCCGAGGTGGACATTCGCCTCGATCTGGTAGACCGGCCGGTCAATCTTCTGGAGGAGCATGTCGATGTCGCGCTTCGGATCGGAACGCTGGCCGACAGCAGCCTGATCGCCATCCGGATTGGCGAAATCCGCCGCATGCTGTGCGCGAGCCCGGCCTATCTGAAATCGCGCGGGACGCCGAGATCCCTTGACGACCTCTCCAGGCACGACTGCATCAGTTTCGTGCCGTTGCAGTCACCAGCCGAATGGACGTTCAAGAAAGACCAGACCGATTATGTCGTGCCGGTGCGGTCGCGGCTGGTGTTGAACCATCTTGAATCGACGTGCGATGCCGCGCGCTGCGGCATGGGCATCGCAACGGTGTTTTCCTATCAAGTTGCAGAATCGGTCAAAACCGGAGAGCTCGCGCTGCTGCTGCAGGATTTCGAGCCGCCGCCGATACCCGTCAGCCTCGTCTATCCGCCCAATCGCTTCATGCCGGTCAAGTTGCGCGCCTTCCTGGACTTCGCGCTCCCACGCCTCAAGGCACGCATCGCCGATCTACCGAAACGCGCCGCGCCGCGAGGGCGAGCTGGGCCTCCACGGTCACCGTAATGCCTAAAAGTCCCGGGCTCAGATTTCGCGGAACGACACCAAACGGCGCTGCGCCTCGTCCCACAACACAAGTCGTACACAGCGAAAGCTCTGCAGGAGCGTTATGTGGCCGACATCGCGCAGCTCCGGGTAGTCACGCAGCACGTGCGGCAGCCGGTAGTAGGGAATCCGGCTGGAGAGGTGATGCACGTGGTGAATACCGATATTGGCTGTGAACCAGCGCAGCAGCGCCGGCAGTTCGTAATGCGAGCTGCCGTACAGAGCGGCTTGATGCAGGTTCCAACTCTCGTCGCGCTCCCACGTCGTGTGCTCAAACTGATGCTGCACGTAGAACAGCCAAACGCCGGCCGTGGCGGCCAGCAGCGTAATCGGAAGATGCACGAGCAGGAACGCCTTGATTCCGATGAACCATGTGAGCACAGCGACGATGACGGCAATCGCGAGATTGGTTGCCATTGTACTGAGCCAAGGCTGCCAACCATTGCGCATGAGGCCGACCGGAATCCTCTGTTGCAAAAGAAACAGATAGGCCGGTCCGAGCCCGAACATGATCAGCGGGTGGCGATAAAGCCGGTATTTCAGACGACCCCACCAGGAAAGGGCCCGGTATTCGCGCACGGTCAGCGTATCGACATCGCCGATGCCGCGGCGATCGATGTTGCCGGTGGTGGCATGATGAATCGCATGCGTGCGGCGCCAATAGTCGTAAGGCGTGAGCGTGAGCACGCCAATGACGCGGCCGACCCAGTCATTCGCCAGGCGACCGGCAAAAAAGGTGCCATGGCCGCAGTCGTGCTGGATCATGAACAGGCGTAAGAGAAAGCCAGCGGCCGGAAATGCGATAAGCAATGAAGCCCAGGCATAGCCAAGGGAGAACGTGAACCAGGCCGCGGCCCACAGCATGACGAGCGGCAAAGCCGTGATCGCCAGCTCGGTCAGGCTCCGCAGCCGAATTGGGGTGCTGTAATTGCCCAAAATGCGCTTCCAACGCCGTGCGTTGAAGACATCATCGCTGCCAATGGGAGTCTGAATGAAGCCAAAGTCTTTTGGCCCATCAGACCCCTGCACAGTTCTCTTATGCACAGATATCCCCTTCTGACAGTGCACGTAAGATCGAAGCGCCGGTGGATCGGCACCTACGTCCGTTGATCGATTTTGGAGAAGGGTCTGAAACGTGCGTGCCTGTCAGCAGCGAGGCAAAGCGGGCCCAGTCGTTCGGCCAAGTGTCGATTGACCCGCATATGGACACAAATTGGAGGAACGTCAAGGACTGCAGCACCGCGTTACCCGTGTCCCATGGGTCCATTCGCGTCAATTTGGTCGTCGGCCGACTACTTCCGGTCTTCCGCCGGAAAACGGACACCGTCACGGCCGGTCGGCATGTCTCAAGAGGGCCGCCATGAGCCGCCATTCCTTTGGATGCTTGTTTTGATCCATCTCATGGATTTTCACCCGAGGTCAACGCGGGTAAGTAAACTCGCGGCAACTCCGACGCTGCTTTAGTTGTTCCGTAGAGGCTTCGGCCTAGGAGGTGGCGGTAAAGAAACTCGATCTCATCCGCGACCACTGCCTCGTGGGACGGCCCGTCGTAGATGTCGAAATGATCGACACCCGGATAGATGCGGAGTTCACCTTTCGGGGCTTGGCGCGCGGCCTCAATTGCTGGCCCCGGCTTGGCAACCTGATCGTCCGCAGCGACGCAAACCAGCCAGGGACAGTGCAGCGAGGCGGCATGTTGGATTGGACTATATGGAGGACCTAGCAGCCAAGACGCCGAGACGCGATTCCGCCATCGAGATTCCTCACCGATTGCGACAACACGACGCCAACCGACCTCGGCTCCGGGCGCGCTAATGAATGCCGCCTCATGGGGCTGACCAACGGCAGCCAAATAACGACCTTCGACTGCTGCAGCCTTCATTTCCTTCGCGAGGTGCTGAGGTTTGGTGTAGGTCTGGGTGTCCCTGTCGAGATATGGAACCTGGCTAATAACCGCGGCCACCTTGGGATCCTCCGCTGCCGCGGCGAGCGCGTTGCCCCCGCCCAACGAGGAACCAAACGTCGCCACGCGTCCGGCATCGATATTGGGAAGAGAACGAGCAAACGCGATGGCGGCGCGCCAGTCTTCCAACTGACGAGAAGGCTCGAATAGGTCCGGCTCGCCCGTGCTGTCGCCAAAACCTCGATAGTCGAATACGAGCGCCGCGATACCGGCGGCCGCAAACCGTTCGGCGAACGCGCCAAGACGGTCTCGGCGTGTGCCGGTCAATCCGTGGGCCATGACGATAATAGGTCTCGCCCCTTCATCCGCTGCCGCGGGGTACAACCACGCAGCGCATGTATCATTGCCGGAGGCGAACGTTAATTCCTTGCGACTCATACTCATTGAGTTTGCCCTCCTTGATTTTAATAACGCGGCTTGCGGCCAGGCAGCGAATCTAACCGGGGAATAGCCCCGGTCCGGCTCGTTTGTGGATGGCTGTTTCCAACCTCGTCGGAAACGGCCATCATGATTGATCAGGCCGCGCGCAGGATGTTGAGCTGCTGCAGGGCGGTCGCGCCGTCGTCCAGGCCGACCTCTTCCGCGATTTTGCCGTTCTCGACGCGGAGCACGGTAATTCCGGTGAAGCGCATCTTCCGACCGGAAGCTTCCGGCAATGATCCGATGATGAAGTCATCGAAAGCGGAACCAGTGTGTGTACCGCCGCCTTCCCAGCGACCGACGACGTAATCGCCTTCCGCAATCAAGTCCGCAGTGCCCCCGAAGTTGAGATCTGGAAACGCATTGCGGAATCCAATCATGAATTCCTTCACATCCTTGCGACCGCGGCGCGGGTCATGCAGCGAATACTGCAACAGTATGTCAGGCGCAGCCAGCTCGTCGACGATATCGGGGTTCCAAGGATTGCCCCAGAACTCCTTAAACCAACGGCCCACGACAGCTTTGTTTTCCTCTTCCTTCGACATTCCCAACTCCTTCTCCATTGTGTGCCCCACACTTCGTAAGCGAAACGTGCACCGCGGCCTTCGGCGGTAAACTCAGAGCCGCGTTCAAATTCTTGCCGCGTGGCATCGTCCCTCTCACCTAGTGCACGACTGATGTTCCAACCACCCGTTTCCCGACGCGGAAAGAATTTCGTCTCCGCCATCGTGCCTTTACGGGCTAACGCGGAAAACTGCTGCCTCGAAGTGAGTCATCAATCAATTCCGAAGCATGCGGCGACTTCGGAAACCGCGCGGTTGAACGCCTCGGCATTTGCCTGCGACGGCGAGGTGAAGCCGGAGAGTTTTCGCACGAATTGCTGCGCGGAGGGCATGGATCTCCGCGTACGTGGCCGGCGGATCGAAACTGAACTGGGCCTTGATGTTGCGGCACATGGTTCTCTCCTCTGCTCCGATCACAGCCGAGGACAAATGGCCGATTTGAACGGCACGCGGTCAGAAACCCAGCATGCGGAGCTGTTGCTTGCTGACCCGGTCGGCCGAGTCGATCGATTGCGCCTTGCGGAAATCGGCGATCGCCTCGGCGCGACGGCCCAGCGCTTCATAGGAGAGGCCGCGGTTGTTGTAGGCCTCGACATAGGACGGACCGAACTGGATCGCTAGCGTGAAATCTGTAATCGCGCGGTCGCTGTCACGCTTTGCGACGTAGGCTTTGCCGCGGGAGTTGAAAGTGTTGAAGTCCTTGGGGTTTATCGCGATCGCCTGGTCATAGTCGGCGATCGCGTCATCGACCTTGCGCAGCGCCATATAGGCATTGCCGCGATTCCAATACGCCACGCTGTTCTTTGGATTGATGCTGATCGACTGATCGTAGTCGGCGATCGCGCGGCCATAGTCCTTCGAGCCTTCGTAAGCGACGCCGCGGCAATTGTACCCGCCGGAATTTCTTGGCTCGCGCTTGATGACCTCGCTGCAATCCGCAACGGCGATGTCGTATTGACGATTGTTGCTGTAGGCAACGCCACGCGAGCTGTACAGCCAAACCAGATTTGGATCGAGCTTGATAGCCTCGCTGTAGTCCCCGATCGCGGGCTCCCATCCGCCCTTTTTCGTGATCAACCTCTTCTTGAAGTGCGCGTGACCCCTTTGCCCAAAACCAAAGGCGTATGTCGGATCGATTGTGACCGCCTCGGCGATATCGGCGATCGCCTGGTCGAATTCACCCTTTTCCGTCCACGCCATGCCGCGGCGGGCATAGGCCCACACGTCCCTGGAATTGACCCTGATCGCCTCGGCGTGGTCGGCCAGCGCTGCGTCGTAGTCATGCAGACCGTAATAGGCGACGCCACGGTTGTTGTAGGCCCAGCCGTATTTCGGATCGATCTTGATCGCCTCGGTGCAATCCGCGACGGCCGCGTCGTGGTCCTCTTTGCTCTCGTGTGCCTCGCACCGGTGCGCAAAGGCCCAGGCATCCTTCGGGCTGAGCTTGATGGCCTCGCCGTAGTCGGCAATCGCGCGGTCGTAATCCTTCCTGTTGAAGGAGCCGCGGCCGCGGTTCTTGAAGGCGTTGACGCGTTCTGCCACCGACGCGCTTGCATCGTCGATGATGCGGCTGCAGGCCGCGCCTCCGACGTCGGGCTTGTCGGCGCTGGCGGCGCACTCGCCCCGGTCGGCCGGTGTGGCGGCCAGCGCCGGCATCGCAAGCAGGAGGCCCACGCAAAGGAGCAGTCCACCTGATCCGCGCACTGCCATGCTGTTCCCCTCCGCCTTGCGCTCCGACGCGATACTGATGACTTTAGCCCCAACGGCAGACATTCTGCCATCGTCAACCTAGGTCCGAGATGGGTCACTCGCGTCGGTTTGACGATCTGCCAGCCGCTTCCGCTCTACCCCCTTCAACGGACATTCTCAGAATAGGCGGGCATGTCTCAAAGGTGCCCGAGGCGGCCATTCGGTCAATTGGCTTCCGTGGCCAATCAGCTTAACTTGGGAGACCCCGCCAGACTTGAATTATTTCACCGGGATCGCTTCACGCGCCTGATCAAAGGACCGTCAAGGGGAAACAAGATGGCAGTCGCCGACCTGGTCCTTCCTGTGTTTGCGATTATCGTCACGGGTTGGCTGGCCGGTTGGCTCGGTTACATTTCGCGGTCGTTGGCCGACGGGCTTGTGCATTTCGCCTATAACGTCGCGATGCCGGCGCTGCTATTCGTCACCATCGCGCAGGAGCCGGCGCGTAATCTTCTCGAATGGCGCTTTCTGCTGGCGTTCGGCGGCGGCTCCATTCTGTGCTTCGCGGTGGTCTTTCTGACAGTCCGCGTCCGGTGGGGACGCGACCGCGCAAGCAGCACGCTCTATGGAATGGCAGCGGCGATGACCAATACTGGATTCGTAGCGCTGCCAATCCTGCACTCCATTTACGGACAGCCTGCCGTTCTGCCCGCCGCCATCGCAACCTTGTTCGTGGCGGGGGTGATGTTCCCCGCGACGGTTATTCTCCTGGAAAGCGAGAGGCGCGGCGCGCACGCGAGGACGGCAGGTTTGGTAATGCTGGTGAAGCAGATCGTGCTCAATCCGATGGTACTATCGACTCTGATCGGTCTTGCGTGGTCGACCACAGGCCTGCCAGTGCCGGCCCCACTCGCGGCCTATATGAACATCTTGGCGGCTGCTCTAACGCCGTGCGCGCTCTTCGCCATTGGACTAAGCCTGTCAGTTGAAGCAATACGCTCGAACGTCATGGCATCCGTCGCCCTCGCGGTCGTGAAGCTCATAATCATGCCGCTGATCGTCTACGGGCTTTGTTTGGCGTCAGGCCTCAATCCGCTCTACACGATCGCCGCCGTCATCTGTGCCGCCGTGCCGACCGCCAAGACGGTGTATATCCTGGCAGGCGAGTACAAGGTGGAAGAACCTCTGGTCGCGGCCACAGTCTCGATCACAACGCTGGTGTCGGTAGCGACGCTGATGGGCTGGCTCTACGCCCTCGCGGCACAGGCGCGCTAAAAAGCGCCAAGAGCACAAGCGATCGGGCGAACAAAATCAAGTCGGCTTCGAACGGTTGTCAGGATCCTCGGCCAAGTCTTCCTCGGCCATGTTGCCGGGCGCAGGCTCCAGCGAACTCAACGCTGCATCGACTTTCTCCAAAAGGCGTTCCAGTTCGGCGCGCTCGTTGGGCCCAGGGCCCTCCTCCAGCCTGCCTAGCAGTTGTTCCTTTTGAGCGAGCAGTTTCGCAAGTGAAGTCATGGTGTCCTCGCCCGAGTACGGAACCGGAAGTGCATCGAACAAAATCGATCAACCATTCGGAAAGGCATCAAGTTCCACCGCTCGCAACCACACGCGAGAAACCTGCATCGAGTTCGACAATGACAACGAGGTCTGCCGGTTACCGCGATGAGCGATCGGTGATCGAAACCGAGACGGTTCACTGCAATATTCTTTCGCGGAACCTAAGATGAGAGCGTCATCAAAATCTCCGACGAGCGGAACGAATGCCGTCCGAACCCTTTGGTTTTGATCGACAAGAGGAGGTATCTATGAGGCTATCTGTCTTGGCGATTGCGACACTGCTTACGGTCGGAACCATCGCTTCGGCCAACGCTATCGAGTTCGGCGTCGGCCCTGGCGGCGTTTACGTTGGTCCCGGCTATGATCGCCCCTATTACCGTGATTACAGAGATGACTGCCGGATCGTGATCCGCGAACGCACCAACCGCTTTGGTGAACGCGTCAGGATTCGTGAGCGCATCTGCGACTAAACACGCAATCGACGGTTAGCGGCGATCAGATCAGGGTCCGGCTGGGACGCTGGACCGATCGGTAGCTGAGGAATTGGTGCGATGTCGCACCTCCCCTGCGACACCGTTCCCGCAAAAGAAGGGCCTCAGCGCCGCTGGAGCCCTTCTTGTGTTTCTTGGATGCTGTCAGCAAGTAGCCCGCATGAGCGCATGCGATATGCGAAGAAGGCTGACGGGTAACTAATCAATGCGCTGCGCGTGGACGCGCTGCCGCGCCCTCGAATTGTCGTAGCGCGCCTGATCGCGCGTCGCCGGCGTGACGCAGACCTTGTCGTCCGCCGTTGCTTCGCGCCATACGTAGCCTTGCCTGCAAGTCTCGTATCCGTACGGTCCACGCCCTGCCCGCCGGGCGTCCTGCTGCGTATTGTCGTTCCAGGCCTGCCGGCGGGTTTGGGGCGTGACGCACACGTAGTCGCCGCGCGTAGCCTCCCTCCAAACATAACCTTGAGTGCATTTCGCTTGGGCGTAAGCTTGGGGCGCGTAGAGAATGATGCCGAACAGT
Organism: Bradyrhizobium murdochi; assembly: GCF_000472965.1. Lineage (GTDB taxonomy): Bacteria > Pseudomonadota > Alphaproteobacteria > Rhizobiales > Xanthobacteraceae > Bradyrhizobium > Bradyrhizobium murdochi. The sequence continues at coordinate 1,196,795 of NZ_AXAU01000001.1, forward strand.
AATGCCGAAAGCGAGAAAGAGAGCTGCTTCATCAAACCCTCCATTGAGTAGAAATATCGCGGGAGGTCTTCTCTGCACTAGTTAAACTTTAGCGTGTATGAACTGGTTCACACGGGCGCGTAACGCTAACGTGACGGCGGGACTCCACTGTCGTTGGCTTACACAAAAACTCAAGCTATGTGCGCTAGTTGGGCCCTAGGAATTACGCGACAGCAATTGATCGGTGCAATACGCTTTGCTGTTGCGCCCTACGCGTAGCACGCCGCCGGCGCCGCGTCGGACGGCTCCATCAAGCCTCGTTCCGCGAACCTGCCGTCGGAAAGCAGAGTCGGAGCTTGAGCCCTGGCGCGTTGTCGAGCAGTTCGATCCGTGCGCCGTGGAGACGGGCAACGGCCGCGACCAGGCTCAATCCGAGACCGTTGCCCTGCGCGTAGCGGCTGTGTTCGAGCCGGTAGAAGCGCTTGAACACATGCTCATGCTGATCGGCGGGAATTCCCGGGCCGTCGTCGGCGACCGAGACGGCCGGCTGACCGTCAATGGTTTCGTGCACAACCACCACCTGCCCTCCGGCTCGGCCGTGCTTGACCGCATTGTCCACGAGATTGGCAATGGCATCGAAGATCAGATCGCGATCACCGGTCACCAGCACCTCGCGATCGCCGGCAATGGTGAGACGGGTGCCGTCCTGCTCGGCCGCGGCATCGTACAGCTCGACCACCTCGCCGGCGATCTCCGCCAGGTCCACGCGGTGGAACGCGTCCTTTCGCGCCTGGGTCTCGATCTGCGCGATCCGCGTGATGGATGCAAAGATCCGCAAGACAGCATCGAGGTCGGCGATGGCGTCGCCGATCAGCGTCTGATCGTCGTCGCCGATGCGCGGCCCGTGCCAGGCCTTCTCCAGCCGTCCGCGCATGCGCGTCAGCGGCGTCCGCAAATCGTGCGCGACATTGTCGCTCACCTGCTTGATCTCGCCCATCAAGGTTTCGATACGGTCCAGCATCAGATTGAGGTTCTCCGCCACGCGATCCCATTCGTCATGGGTGCCGCGCAGCGGGATGCGCTTGTCGGGACCGCTGAGCATGACGGCGCGGCTGGTGGCGTTGATCGACTCGATCCGCCCTACCGTCCGCCGCGTCACCAGGATGCTAGCAACACTGCCTATCATGAACATCAAGGCAATGCTCAAGGCCACCGCCGTCTTGATGTGATCGGTAAAGCCGTCGAGGTCGCTGATATCCTTTCCGATCAGCAGACGATCGCCGTTCGGAAAGGTTTCGACCGCCGCCCGCAGCAATGGCCGGCCGTCTGCGCCGGGCGGCGGCTCCACTCCGCGAAACTCGGCCCATCCCCCAGCCGACGTGACCGCCGGTGGCCAGGTCTTGAGATTGCCGGCCAGCGCGGCCGATGCGGGATCGACCAGGAGATAGATATTGTCGGCAAAAGTCTGGTCGGCAACGCGTTGCCGGATCAGGGCGACCAGCCCATCGCGCCCGGAGCGCTCGTAAGCTCCGCGCAGGCTGGCAAGCTCGACCATGATGGCGCGGTCCGACTGGCTGCGCACATAGGAGGAGGTGGCGAGATAGACGTAGGCAAAAATCGCCGACGCTATCACGCCAAAAATCCCGATCCCGAGCAGCGCCTGCTTGAACGTCGACGAGGTGAAGGTCTTAGCCAGGAGCACGGAGACAATACCCGATGCCGCGCACCGTATGGATCAGTGGATAAGCCTGCTGACCGTCGACCTTGCGGCGAACGCGCCCGACATAGACGTCGATGATGTTGGTTGAGGGATCGAAATGAAGATCCCAGACTTGCTGCAGCAGCATGGCGCGTGATACGACGCGGCCTTCGTTGCGCACCAGATACTCCAGCAACTGAAATTCCCGCGGCAACAGCAAGATGTCTTTGCCGCGCCGACTGGCGGTGCGAGACACCAGGTCGATCACGAGATCGCCCACCCGTAAAATGGTCTCCTTCACGATGGTGTCGCTGCGGCGCCCCAGCGCCTCGACCCGCGCCAGTAGTTCTACGAACGAAAATGGCTTCACCAGATAGTCGTCGCCGCCGGCGCGCAAGCCGCGCACCCGATCGTCGACCTCACCGAGCGCGCTGATGATCAGGACGGGCGCGGCGTTGCCATCGTCGCGCAGTTGCCGCATCACGGCGATGCCGTCGATATCCGGAAGCATGCGGTCGATGGTAATCACGGCATAGTCGCTGGCGGCGCTGCGACGCAACGCCTCATGGCCGGTGGCGGCCAGATCCACCTGGTAGCCGCTGGTCGTGAGCGAATCCACGAGCTGGCCGGCGGTTTCCGGGTCGTCCTCAACGACCAGAATACGGCGGTGACCTCCCGTCATGGCGTTTCGTCTCCGAACGACTGCTCAAAAGCCGAACCCAGTCTGGCAAGAAAATCGAAAAGTCGTTGCGCGACTCCATGGCCGAACCAACCCACGCGTCATCAGAGGGTTGCCTGCGGAAGCGCAAATAAGCGTGAGGCCGAAGACCGATCCGGCGTCCGGATGGCCGTCCTTGGTTGCGACCGTCACGACGTTCCGGGCCGGAGAGGTGATCGAAGTCCACGCGTCCACTCCGAACCCTTCACGCTCGATCCTTTTGTTTGGAGCATGATCTTCGCGCTAACGCGTTCCGCGTTTGTCGCGAGGGAAAACCGGTACCCACGTTGCGCTAACGCAGCCCCGCGGGTCCGGATCATGCTCTAGTAGTAACCGTAGTCGCCGCAGACATTGACCACCCGGAATCCACGCGGCGTCCACACCCTGCGCCAGCAGTTGTCGTAAGCGGCGTAAACTGCGGGCGCGCCAATGAACGCAAAGCGGTGGAAGCGATGATGATGGCGGTGATGGAAGCCGCGATGGAATCGGCCGCCGTGAAATGCGAACCGCGGCGAGGCTCCGGCATGCGCAAAGGACGACGACCCTGCGAAACGGCTGCCGCTGAAACGGGGTCCTGCGCCCGAAAAGCGCGCGCCGCCGCCGATGTTCGTGCCGCCGCCAACGCGCGGACCGCCGCCCACGGCGCCGGCACGCATCCCGCCACCGAAGCCTCCCGCGTGCATGCCACCGCCGAAACCACCGCCACCGCCGGCGCGCATGCCGCCGCCTCCGATACCGCCGCCACCACCGCCGCCCCCGACAGCACCGGCGGCGGGACCACCACCACCGCCGCCACCCATACCGCCAGCGGCGTGTCCACCGCCACCCATACCGCCGCCGCCACGCTGCGCGAGCGCCGGCGACGCAAGCGCCAGCGTCGTACCAAGCGCAGCCGCGATGAGGCCATTAAGGAGCCTGCTGTTCATTTGCGATTCTCCTCCCGTGATTGGACCATAGCGACGGATGCCGTCGCTGGAAGAAGACGATCAAGCGACGCAAATGATCCCGCGATGACCAATGACAAATGCGACAGTTTCTGACAGCGAAGTTAGTTTCATCGCGGCGCGGCGGTCTACAACAAGGACCGGCTTCACTCGGCGCTCGGATACCAATCGCCCCTTGAGTCGAAACCGCGTTCGCGCAAAACAAAGCACGATGACGCATCATGGCAACCGCGCTGTCACAGAAATGATCGTGTCTCATTCCGGGGTGCAGTCCAGCACTGTCACCGTAATTCTAAACACGCAATCGACGGTTAGCGACGATCAGATCAGGGTCCGGCTGAGACGCTGGACCGATCGGTAGCTGAGGAATTGGAGCGATGTCGCACCTCCCCTGCGACGTCGTTCCCGCAAAAGACGGGCCTCAGCGCCGCTGGAGCCCTTCTTGCGTTTCTTGGATGCGAGTAGTCGGGGTCAGCATCACACGCGCTGCCGAAAATCTTCGTGATGGCGGTGTTGCAGAACGCAATCGTTGCAAGACGTGGGCAAGCCTTCCGCGATTTAGGGATAATCTTCGGATAGAATTTTTGCGCCAAATGCCAGCAAAGTCCGGCTCAATGTGGCCCGCCAAGGAACGGGTCGGACGCAATGCACCCGAAAGCGGACCTATTATGCTCACCCTGAGCTTTGTCGTTCTTGACCCTGAGCTGACGAAGACATCATCCATCTTGATGGCGATCCACGCACTCTTCCGTTCCTACGCCGCCACTTGCCGCGGTCGGTGGCCCATGAGCTGCTTCGAAAAAGCCAACGAGACCGGCGGTTCGGACGAACTCAAAGCTTGAAGCAAGAACTCTTCAACCAGCAGGTTTCGCCCCGAAGTGCAAATTAGCCTTGCTCGATCGATCGAGGCCCCGAGCCTGCTGCGGTTTAAACGTGGATGATTTCGTTCTTGAGCGAGTATGCGATCGCTAAGACGTCCTTCCGCGTTTGTTCGTCAATGTTGTGCTTTTCCAGCGTACTCATGATGTCGTCGATCGCCGCCATATACTCCTGCGCATTGACATTCATACCGCGATGGGCGTCGCACATGCTGCGGCCGCTGTATTGCTCCGGCCCGCCGCTGCCTGCGCCGAGAAAGTTGCGCAGATGCTGCTTGACCTTAGCAAGACGGTCAGGGTCCTCGCGATAGGGCAGAAACCTGGCTTTGATAGTTGGGTTGCTCATATGCGCTTCGACGATATCGTCTACCAACGTTGCGACACCCGTTGCGCCACCGAGGCGCTCATAGAGACTTTTGTCCACTGTATTCCTCCCGTTTCCCTATGCTTGGCCCGAAAAAAGGGCCACCACTGCCTGGACCTGAATGGAATGCCGATCCAAGAGGCCATGGTCACCATAGTCGCGGTGGCTACGACCTGCTAGTACAGTAGTTGTATCGGAACGGTTCGGCAGGAAACACTCATCGATCAATTCCCATCGAGTCGGCGAAACATTGGGAGCGCGGGCATGCCACAGTCAGGTTACAAGCAATTCTGTCCGGTAGCTATGGCGGCCGAAGTTCTTTGCACGCGTTGGACAATGGTGCTGCTACGCGAACTGATCGCCGGGTCAACGCGGTTTAACGACCTGCGCCGCGGCGTCCCGAAAATGTCGCCGACGCTGCTGTCGCAAAGGCTCAAGGAATTGGAAGGTGCCGGCATCGTTGAGCGAAAGGCGGCCCGTGAGGGCAATGGCGTGTTGGAGTACCGCCTGACCGCGGCCGGCCGCGATTTGCGTCCTGTGGTTGAGGGGTTTGGTTTCTGGGGGCAGAAATGGGTCGAGTCCCAGCCGTCACTGAATAACCTCGACCCGTCGCTGCTGATGTGGGACATGCGCCGCAACTTGAACCCATCGCCTCTGCCGAAACGGCGGACGGTAATCCAGTTTCAATATCCGGAGCTTCCGGCTTCGAAACGGGATTGGTGGCTCGTGGTCGAACCGGATGGAGACGTCGACCTGTGCTGGTCTCATCCTGGCTTCGAAGTCGACCTATACGTGACGACGGACCTGCGGACGATGACCGCAATCTGGATGGGGCTAACAACAGTAGCCAAGGAGCGCGAACGCATCGATTTGGATGGCAATAACGGCATCGCCAGAACCATGCAAACGTGGTTGGGCCTGAGCCCCTTCGCTGCGGAAAGGAAAAGGGTTGGGTAACTTCTCTCTGGCGCGAATGGATGATCGGATGCGTTACGCCACTATCCAAGCACTCACAGTGTCCGATCATGCCCTTCTGCGACATCGGGCTATGTCCGCTATTCCGCCGCTGTTGAGGGTTGAGCGGACATCAGTCAGTCGCTTAATGAGTACACGCCCTAACTAGCCATCCATGGTGTGCTTATGTTACGCCTCGTTTCGATCGCCATCATCCTATCGCTGCTGCCCGTCGTCGCGACGGCTGCGCCACCTCATAAACGGCCGGCGCCACGCTGGCACGGCTACGGCTTCCTGCCGGGCTATCAACAGCCGCCGAACAACAGCCTTCCAGCTTACACTCGGAAAAATTCGATTTCGCGCATGGCGCGTTCCAACCGGCGCCCTTGGTATATCGATCCTGTCCCGCGCTATTACGGATACGATGGCGACTGGCACTATTTCGGTCGGCCCGGCTTTTACGGCGGTCGCTACAATGGCGGCAGCTTCGGCCCTTGCTGGACGCGCACGCCGATCGGGCCGATCTGGAATTGCGGCTGATAAGCTAGCTGCGACCAACCGGCGCGACAGCAAGTAGCCCGCATGAGCGCATGCGATATGCGGGACCGCTGGATGTAAAGACCCCGGATATCGCTTCGCTCATCCGGGGCTACGCTTGCTGGTCGAGGGTCCTCTCACGCGAGAGCCGGGCCGCGATCGCCAACCTTGCGAAACCGCGCAACCTTGATCTGCCCGGCACGGCGACGCGCCTGCGCAATGTCGTAACTATTTTGCATGCGCATCAACGTATCCATGGATACGCCGAACGCCTTCTCGATACGCAACGCCATTTCAGACGATAGCGCTGCACGCTCATTGAGCAGCGCCGAGAGCGCGGGACGGGTCACACCCAGCGCCTTGGCCGCGTCGGTCACCGAGAGGTCGAGCGCCTCGACGATCTCGCTCTTCACGAAACCACCGGGATGGGCCGGATTTTTCATGCGAATACCTTGTATTGCGTTCATGGCCACCTCCTAGTGATAGTCCTCGTAATCGAGGTCGATAATCTCAGTCTCGTTTCGGTCGATCCGAAACGTCAGCCGCGAGTTCTTGGTGACGAAAAGGCTCCAGGTCCCCTTGCGGTCCCCAGTGAGTTGATGGGCTTTCCAGCTCGGCACCGCCTTCAATTCCGTCTCTTTCTGCATATCCTGAAGAAAAGAGATCATGCGGCGCAGCTTCTCCGCGACCGCAGCCTGTATGCCGCTCTTGTCATCGTCCTCGATAAAGCGCCGCAGCCCCTTATGCAGGACGTTCCGAATCCTCATACAACCAGCATATATGGACCTGTTCGTATCGTGTCAAGCTACGCTTTACGAACCTATTGGCCCCCCGAGATAACCTGAAGTTGCATAGTTACGTGATAGTGCACCTTACGCCTGATGCTGGACGGGTCTTTGAGTCTTTTTTCGTGTCCCGGACGCGAAGCAGCGTGAAACGCTGCTTCGCAGAGCCGGGACCCAGCACCCGGCAGGTGGGCCCCGGCTCAGCAGGGCATCACTACGTGCTGCGCTGCGTCCGGGGCACGAGATTTAACCCAGTGCAGCAAGTAGCAAGTAGCCCGCATGAGCGCATGCGATATGCGGGACCGCTGGATGTAAGGACCCCGGATATTGCTTCGCTCATCCGGGGCTACGCTTGCTAACTTCAGCACGGCAAACCGCCAGTTGCCTGGCCAAGCAAATCACTCGCGCGGTTTGGTACTTCCGTGTCCAGCAAATTTTGCGCGATCAACCTGCGACCAACAGGCAAATCACTTCTGATTTTCAGAAATCGTGTCAAGCCTCGAAATCAAAAATATTCCGCTATCGTTCGCACCCAAATCAGCCGTACAACTTCGCCCGTTCCGGCCCGCTAAGAGGGGCGTATCGCGAACGTCACGGACGTTGGGCATGGAATGCGGTGGACGCAGCAGCGTCAGGCGCGCGCGTGATTGCAGGGCGGGCTTTGTCTCGTGAGCGATTGAACGGCGCGCAGACGACCGGCGCTTAAACGCCTCGGCCAAAACTTCTTCCGGCAGCATACGGGCTGGTTGAAGCGCTTCGGCCCGAGGAAGCTGCGGACGGCAAAACCGCGTGGTCCTGGCACCCGTTGCTGGTGTCAAGCCGATGGAGATTGTCGGGCCCAACCGGGCCTTCGATCGATCGCCAATCCGTCGGCGACGGAGGCCAGAGGAATTCGGCTCCGGGGAGATCGCGGCATAAGCGTTAAAACCACTGCGCAGGGAAGGCCGGGTGTTCCGGCGCACCTGCGGTCCACCGTGTGCATTCTTGCGCACGACTGCGGGTGTCATGGGCACCCGGCTTTCCCTGCGCCCTCAATTTCCTGAGGGCATCGTCGATGCATAACTTCGGGCGCTACCCGCGCCGCGAGATCGCAATGTCGTATCCAGTGCCTGCCGCATCCAGCGAAAACAATTATGCGTTATCCGAGCACCGGCATCACCCTGCCCCACCCTCGCGCCGCAGCGGCTCCGGTTCATTCGTGCGATCAGATGAATGTTCGGGACGTTGGACCGTTTCTAAACTGCAGCGCTTTCAACCCACAGAAAGGCCGCTGTTTTCCACCGCTTTTTCACTGATTTTCCTTGGCTTTAGCCTGCCACATGTGAGGCGGGGCGCGAGCCGCAATTATACCCCATCCGCTCCGAAATTGCGGCTCATTGCGACCCAAGTCTCTGACCAGATTGGGCGCATCAAGCGTTGAATAGCGTTGCGTTGCCGGGGATGTAGATGTCGAAGTGTTCCGTGAAATTCGTCCCGGCTCTCTTTGCCGGTGTTGTGGCGGGAGCGAGCCTCGCCACCATAACGGATCTCCGGGCCCAGGTGTCGGAAGCGCAAGCGGCTCCAGTGGCGCAAGCCGCCGCAGCCGACAGTTGCCTGTCCGCGCCGAAGGGCGCGACGCCGTCGGGCAGCCATTGGTACTATCGCATCGATCGCGCCACCAAACGTCAATGCTGGTATCTCCGCGAGGAGAACGACAAGGCCGACGACAAATTTGCGCGCGCCGCGCCGCCCGCATCAGCCCCGGCGTCATCGCCGCCAGCCGTTGAACCGGCGCCGGTGCAGGCGCAAGCAACCTCGCGCAAATCGTTCGACGACGCGCGCGCCGAATGGATTGCCCAGCAAAACCGCGCAGCGGCAAGTTCGCTAGACAAAGCCGAGCCGCGAACGACTGGCGCAGCTCCCGCGCCCGCCGCTCAGAACGGACCAAGCGCTGCCATGCCGAACGTGCTCGCACCGGCGCCGCTGGCGAGCATGAGATGGAACGACGCTCCCGGCGCTGGCTCCTCGACCAACCCACCCAATCAACAGATCGCTGCCGCCGCTACGCCCGCAGACCCACCGGTGCAGGCGGAGGAAGTGCAACAGCCCGCGGCAGAACAGGCTGCACCTGTCGCGGCAGAACCGGCAAAGCCGACCGCCTCACTGCAGAAGCTGCTTTTGGTGATGGCGGCGGCGCTGGCGCTCGCCGGCCTCACGGTCAGTGCGATCGTCAGGATCGGGCGCATGCGGGCGCGCCGCGCCATGCACCGCAAGCGGCGCGCGATGTGGGATGCCGCGCGCACCAAACGTCCCGCGCCGCCGGTGTTCCACGATGAAGAAGCCCGGCTGCGGCGCACCGGCGCTGTGCAGCATACCCGCGTACCCAAGGAGCGGCCCCGCGTGCCGCAGGAGCGCGCCCGCGTACCCCAGGAACGAGTACGAGTACCGCAAGAACGAGTGCGCGTACCCCAGGAGCGAGTGCGAGCACCGCAGGAACGAGTGGTGCGGGCACCGCAGGAACGAGCACGCGTCCCTCAGGAGCGCGAGCGCGATCAGCAGGTTACGGAAATGCTGGCCCGGCTCGCCCGCAGCGCGCAGACGTAATCGAAGCCTACGCGGCAGTTATTTTTCCAACTGGCGCTGCAGTTTGCGAACGAACTCGGTCAGGCCAGTGCGGCGCTCGCGCTTGAGCCGCTCGGCCTTGAGGATCGACTGCACTTCAGCGAAGGCGTCATCGACGTTCTGGTTGACGACGATATAGTCGTATTCCGCCCAGTGACTGAGTTCATGGGTGGCGCGGCTCATGCGCCCGCGAATGACCTCGTCGGAATCCTGCGCCCGCGTGTGCAGCCGTTTCTCGAGGTCGGCTGCCGAGGGCGGCAGGATGAATACGCTGACGACGTCGGCGCGGGCCTTTTCCCGCAATTGCTGCGTGCCCTGCCAGTCGATGTCGAACAGCACGTCCTGCCCGGCCGACAAAGCGGCCTCGACCGGCGCACGCGGCGTGCCATAGCGGTTGTCGAACACGGTCGCCCACTCCAGCAATTCGCCCTGCGCGACCATCGCCTCGAACCTGGGCTTGTCGACGAAAAAATAATCACGGCCATCGACTTCACCCGGCCGCATCGGCCGGGTGGTCGCGGATACCGACATTTTCAAACCCGGCATCCGCTCGATCAGAAGGCGCGACAGCGTGGTCTTGCCTGCGCCCGAAGGCGAGGAGAGCACGAACATCAGCCCGCGCCGTTCAACTCCGTCGAAACCACCAGCCGTCATCGGTCACTCCAGATTCTGGACCTGCTCGCGGAATTGCTCGACCACGTTTTTCATCTCAAGCCCGGTCTGGGTCAATTCCAGATCGTTCGATTTGGAGCAGCAGGTGTTGACCTCGCGGTTGAATTCCTGGGCGAGGAAATCGAGCCGCCGCCCGACCGGTCCGCCCTTGCCGATCATCTCGCGGGCCTGCGCGACATGCGAGGCGATGCGGTCGAGCTCTTCGCGAATGTCGGCCTTGGTCGCAATCAGGATGGCTTCCTGATTGAGCCGGTCAGGATCGAAGCGTTCGGAGGTCTCCAGCAGCGCCGCAACCTGTTCGGCCAGCCGCGCCCGGATCGCCTCCGGCTTGCGGCCGGGCGCGGCCTCGGCCTTTTTCGCCAGCCTCTCGATTTCATCCATGCGCTGGATCAGGATTTGCCCGAGCGTCACGCCCTCGCGGCGGCGCATCTCGACGAGATGGCCAAGCGCCTGCTCGAAGGCGGCCGCCGCCGCGTCCCGTGCCGCCTTGTCCTCCGCCTCGTCGCTTTCGGGTTCGACCACCTCGATGACGCCCTTGATGCCGAGCAGTCCGTCGATGCTGGGCGCCACCGCGTCGATCTTGCCGGCGAGCACGCCCGCGACCTTCACGATCGAGGCGAGCACGTCTTCATTGATGCGCACGGTCGAGACCGCGTTGGCGCGCTTGACGTTGAGGTTGGCGTACACCGTGCCCCGCGACAGCACCTCGCCGGCGCGTTTCTTGGCAAAGGCCTCCAGCTCGTCCCAGCCGGGCGGCAGGCGCAGGCGCAGGTCAAAGCCCTTGGCGTTGACGGACTTCAGTTCCCACTCGAACGTGTAGGGGCCGCTGGCGCCGTGGCTCCGGGCAAAACCGGTCATGCTCGATAGCGCCATCGCGTAACACTCTCCAAAAGACAGGGATTTCGAGACTCGAAATGAACGGCGGGACCATAAGCCGATTTCCGCCAAAGTGGAATTGCGTTCCGGCTGGGCCTGGAACGCCTTCTCGACTGGCCGGCGTCAGCGCTGAACCACCGGCGGCGTCGTGGTCGATTGCGCAGCACCCTGGCGGGCCGGCGCGGTTGCAGGTGCCGGAGGACGGGCGGGCGGCTTTTTAGCCGGCGCTGCCGGCCGCGGCGTCGTCGCGGTTGGATTGGTATCGGCCGGTGCTCCGGCCGCCGTCGGCGGCGGCGCGTCCTCCGATGGTTCGACAGTGTCGTTCTGAATCTGCTTTTCCAGCGACCGCAGCTTGGCGACGTTCTTCTGGTGCTGGTCGTAGGTCTCGGTAAAGGCGTGCCCACCCGTTCCATCAGCCACGAAGAACAGGTCGCGCGTGCGTGCCGGGTTGGCGGCGGCTTCGAGCGAGGCGCGGCCCGGATTGGCGATCGGCCCGGGCGGCAAACCGTCGATCACATAGGTGTTGTAGGGCGACGGCTGCGTAATCTCGGAGCGCTTGATCGGCCGGCCCAGCGTTCCCTTGCCGCCGACCAGGCCATAGATGATCGTCGGATCCGACTGCAGCTTGATCCTTTGCCGCAGGCGATTGGTGAATACCGCCGCTACGCGGCTGCGCTCGTCGGCCCGGCCGGTTTCCTTCTCGATGATCGAGGCCAGCGTGATGAGCTGATCCAGCGACCTGACCGGAACGTCCGGGTTGCGGCGCTCCCAGATTTCCGTGAGCACCCGCTTCTGGGTCTGCTGCATGCGCTGGATCACCTGCTCGCGCGTGGTGCCGCGCGGAAACTTATAGGTTTCGGGCAGCAACGTGCCTTCGCGGGGTATTTCCCGCACCGAGCCGGCGAAGATGTCGTTGTCGAGGAGTCGCGTCACGATCTGTTCGGAGGTCAGTCCTTCCGGAATAGTGACGGCGTGTTGCACCACCTTGCCTTCGACGATGGTGGCGATGACCTCGCGGAGGCTAGCGCTCTTCTGGAAGGAATATTCGCCGGGCTTGAGGTCGGAGCTCGCCTTCAGCGCAAACACGCCGCCGATGAATATCCAGGGATTGACGTTGATCACACCTTCGCGCAGCAGCGCGTCGGCGATGTCGCGCTTTCCGGCACGCGAGGGAATGTTGACGATCTTGTCTTCCTTCAGCGGGCCGGGCGTTTCCAGGATTTGCCTGCCGTAATAGTACACCGCTCCCACCCCGATCATCAGAATGATCAGGATGGTGAAGATGGCATTGCCGACCACCACGAATGGATTGCGGGCACGCTGCGACCGCTTCGGCGGCGGCGGCACCTGCTCGGGCTCCAACGCAGCGCGCGGGCTTCGTGGTGAAATGGGCGGCCTCTCACTCATCGATGCAACCTGAATCCTGTCGGTTCAATCGCGACTCGGCAATCCCTTGCCTAGCGATAGCATACGCCCGCATGTAGAAGTCATCGCCGAATGCGGCAAAACGGTGGAGTCGTTCCAAAGACTTGCTAGTCGGCCACGCGCCGAATGATCACGGAGGCGTTGGTCCCCCCGAAACCGAAGGAATTCGACAGCGCGACGTTAATCTCGCGCTTCCGCGCGGTCTGCGGCACCAGATCGATCGCCGTTTGCACCGACGGATTTTCCAAATTGATGGTGGGTGGAGCAATGTTATCGCGAATCGCAAGGATACTGAAAATGGCCTCGATTGCACCGGCAGCGCCGAGCAGGTGCCCGGTCGACGATTTCGTCGACGACATCGACACCTTGGAGGCGGCGTTGCCGAGCAGCCGCTCCACCGCGCCGAGTTCGATCTCGTCGCCGATCTGCGTCGAAGTTCCGTGGGCGTTGATGTAGTCGATATCCGATACCGTGATGCCGGCGCGTTTGATCGCCGCGCTCATGCTGCGGAAGCCGCCATCGCCATCCGGCGACGGCGAGGTGATGTGATAGGCGTCGCCCGACAGGCCATAGCCGATCACTTCGCAATAGATTCGCGCACCGCGCTTTTTCGCGTGCTCATATTCCTCGAGCACCACGACGCCGGCGCCTTCGCCCATCACGAAGCCGTCGCGGTCCTTATCGTAGGGCCGCGAGGCCTTTTGCGGTGCGTCGTTGAAGCCGGTCGAGAGCGCGCGCGCCGCGCAGAATCCGGCCATCCCCAGCCGGCAGATCGGCGATTCCGTGCCGCCCGCGACCATCACGTCGGCATCGCCGAGCGCAATGAGGCGGGCACCATCGCCGATCGCATGCGCGCCGGTCGAACAGGCCGTGACCACCGAATGATTGGGGCCCTTGAGACCGTGCTCGATCGATACATAACCGGAAGCGAGATTGATCAGCCGTCCCGGAATGAAGAACGGCGAAACCCTGCGCGGCCCGCGTTCCTTTAACAGCAGCGACGTCTCGGCGATGCCGGACAGGCCGCCGATCCCCGAACCGATCAGGGTGCCGCTGGAGCATTTGTCTTCTTCGGTCGCCGGATGCCAGTTGGCGTCGTCGAGCGCCTGACGTGCCGCAGCCATCGCAAAGATGATGAAGTCGTCGACCTTGCGCTGTTCCTTCGGCTCCATCCACTGGTCGGGATTGAAAGTACCATTTGAGCCGTCGCCACGCGGAATCACGCAGGCGATCTGGCAGGCGAGATCGGCGACTTCGAACGTGTCGATCTTCTTGGCGCCGCTCTGGCCGTTGAGGATACGCGCCCACGTTGTCTCAACGCCGCAGCCGAGCGGCGTAACCATGCCCAGCCCCGTGACGACAACTCGCCTCATGTCAAAACTCCAGCCCGAAACCGATGGCCCAAAACAAGAAACCGGGGGACCGTTTGATGACGGCCCGTCCGGCTCTGTCTCTACCCGCCCGGGACGTCAGCTCTTAGCGTTCTTCTCGAGAAACTTCGTCGCGTCGCCGACGGTCAAAATCGTCTCGGCGGCGTCATCGGGGATTTCACAGCCGAACTCTTCTTCAAATGCCATCACAAGCTCGACGGTGTCGAGGCTGTCGGCGCCGAGGTCGTCGATGAAACTTGCGTTGTCGACAACCTTATCGGGTTCAACACCGAGGTGTTCGACCACAATCTTCTTAACCCGCTCGCCAATCTCACTCATCTTTAACCTCGTGCTTGTTCTATTGGACCCGACCCCAAGACGCTACAGAGACGCTACGAGCTATCGTGGTCGTTAAACTTCCTTCGCTATCGCGCATAGTCTTGATTCGGCCCGGTGGTAGCCGACAAAGCCCCGGCGAACGGCAGGCGTCGCCACGCCAATATACAGGGTTTCAAAATCCTGCAATGGCCTTGTTTGCCCATCCGTCGGGGGTTCGGTTACCATACTTCCCAAGCCTTGACTACAAGCCTCACCCGCCCCGGACAACGGCCTTTGGCCGCATAGATCGGGGCAATAACTCGCTCAAATCATGGCCATCCCGCCGTTGACGTGAATCGTCTGGCCGGTGACGTAGGCCGCCTCGTTGGAGGCGAGATAGACGGCTGCCGCCGCGATGTCCTCCGGCGTCCCCAGCCGCGCCGCAGGAACCTTCGCCAGGATGGTCTCGCGCTGCTTGTCGTTGAGCGCGTCGGTCATCGGCGTCTTGATAAATCCCGGTGCGATGCAATTGGCGGTCACGTTGCGCTTGGCGTACTCCGCACCCAGCGTCTTGATCAGGCCGATGATTCCAGCCTTTGACGCGGTGTAGTTGGCCTGGCCGGGGTTGCCGGTCACGCCGACGATCGAGGTGATCGCAATGATCCGGCCGAAGCGCTTGCGCATCATCAGTTTGGTTGCGGCGCGGGCAAGACGGAAGGTCGCAGTCAGGTTGACGTTGATGACGTCGTCCCAATCCTCGTCACGCAACTGGACGAAAAGATTGTCGCGCGTGATGCCCGCATTGGCGATCAGGATATCGACCTGCCCCATCGCGGCTTCGGCCGCGGGCACCAACGCCTCGACCTCCGCGCTGTCGGAAAGGTTGCACGGCAGCACGTGGACGCGTTCGCCAAGCTTGCCGGCAAACGAATCCAGCACCTCGCGACGCGTGCCGGAGATCGCCACCGTCGCGCCCTGACTATGCAACGCCTGCGCGATCGCACCGCCGATGCCGCCGGTCGCGCCGGTTACCAGCGCTGTCCTGCCAGTCAAATCGAACATCAATGTCTCCTTCCGGGAGCTTTTAGGCCGAAGCCGCCAATGCGTCCTTAGCGGCGGCAATATCGTTGGGTCCCCCGATCGCCACGCCGACCGCGCCGTCGGCGATCCGCTTGACCAGCCCGCTCAGCACCTTGCCGGAACCGATTTCGAAGAACCGCGTGACGCCATGCGCTGCCATATAGGCCACCGACTCGCGCCAGCGCACGGTGCCAGTGACCTGCTCGATCAGGCGGCGGCGAATCTCGTCGGGATCGGTGATCGGCGCGGCCAGCACGTTCGCCACCAGCGGCGAGGCCGGCGTCTTGATGGTTACACCTGCAAGCGCCGCCGCCATTGCGTCGGCGGCAGGCTGCATCAGCTTGCAATGGAATGGCGCAGAGACCGGCAGCAGCATTGCACGCTTGGCGCCTTTGGCTTTGGCGATTTCCACGGCGCGGTCGACGGCCGCCTTGTCGCCGGACACCACCACCTGCCCGCCGCCATTGTCGTTGGCGGCCTGGCAGACCTGCCCCTGGGCGGCTTCGTTGGCGACAGCCATCGCCGCCTCATAGTCGAGCCCAAGCAGTGCCGCCATCGCGCCGGCGCCGACCGGCACGGCCTTTTGCATTGCAAGACCGCGGGTGCGCAGCAGGCGGGCGGTATCGCTGATGCTGAGGCTGCCGGCAGCGGCCAGCGCGGAATATTCGCCAAGTGAATGGCCAGCGACAAAGGCCGCATCCCGCCCGACGGAAAAGCCCGCCTCGGTCTCCAGCACGCGTAGCGTGGCAATCGACACCGCCATCAGGGCCGGCTGCGCATTCTCAGTGAGCTGGAGGGTTTCGGCCGGGCCCTCCCAGATGATCGCGGTCAGCTTTTCGCCGAGCGCCGAATCAACTTCATCGAACACCGCCCGCGCCGCCGGGAAGGCCTCCGCCAGAGCCTTGCCCATGCCGACCGTCTGGGAACCCTGCCCCGGAAATGTAAATGCAGCCGTCATCCGGTGCTCCCTCGTAAGATTGGGGCCGTAAGACACTGACGCGGGCCGGGATGTCAAGCCGCGGTGCGGTATCGCCGGGCCGTTGCCGGGGTCATCAATGGACCGGAGGGGTCATCGTTCCTGCAGCGCCAGGCGAATACCCAGAGCGCAGTAGAGACCGCCGATTGCCTTCCCCTGCCATTTCAGAACCGCAGGATTGCGGCGGAGGAAGGTCCCGAGACCTCCGGCGCCGACTGCAAAAACCGTCGTACTGACGAACCCCAATAAAACAAAGATGATCCCCAGAATCGTGAGCTGAAGCATGACCGAACCATTTTCGGGCCGTACGAACTGGGGGAGAAACGCGAGGAAGAAAAGCGCCGTCTTCGGGTTCAGCACCTCGGCCAAAATCGCTTGCCGAAATGCCTTTCCTGCTGAAATCGGCAGTGCGCCGGCCGCAAATTTGCTGGCGTCCTTTCGAGGACGGCACGGATGCCGAGGTAAACCAGATTAGGCCGCGCCGAGGTACTTGATGATGCTGAACAGCATGGCCGAGGCGGCAATGATCGCCGAGATGCCGACGATCGCCATAAAGGTGTGAATCATGTCGCCGGCCGCGATTCCTGCGCCCGTGGCGATGCCTACCGGGGTGCCTGAAGTCGTTGCCCGCGCAACCGCGAGAAGCGTCGCGGGGCCTGGAATGAACACAAAGCCAAGCACGACCGCGACATACGTAATCAATGTGGCCGGATCGATCATTCGTTGGCTCCGCTTGGTCGCCGACGGAAGCTACACCACCGTCGATCACCGCACTAGAAGCCGCCCGCCGCCTGGTCGCCACCGACGTCAGCGCCAGCCCGCGCGCGGCGTGCGCTGCTTACCAGCTTGCCGGGCCGGTCCTCGTGGTCGGACTTGGCGGTCGCAAGCCGCAGCACAGCGGCGTAGCTCGGCTGTACTTCCATCCGGTCCGCATATCGGCTGTTAGAAAGGATGCGGTGCACGCGCGGCAGGTTGTAGCAGGGCACGTAGAACAACAGATGATGCTCGAGATGGTAGTTGACGTAATACGGTGCGATGAACAACCGCTCGAGAAAGCCCGCGCGCGTGGTGCGGGTGTTGCGCAAGGGATCGCTCGAATCGGGCACGACGGCGTGTTCGGCGATGTTGCGAATGCGGGTGATGACCATCTGCCAGGTAAGCAGCGGCAACAGCCACAATAGCGGATAGGCCCACCATATGCCGGCGCCGGCGAGGCCAGCAAACAGCACCGCGTTGGCCGCAAATTGCGGGCCGAGTTTTTCCCAGAAATGCGCCGCGCGCCGTGCAAGCGGCCATTCCTTTGGGCCAAGCGCATTCAACAATTGCGCCTTGCGCTGCTGATAGCCGGTCTGCCCAGTGATATCGCGGAAGAATTTGCGGCGGTAGCTCATCTTGGTGATCGGGAACGGCGCCGACAAAATCAGATCGGGATCGTCGTCCTGCTGGGTGCGTGCATGATGCTGCAGATGGTAGCGCCGATAGGCGCGGGTCTCGGCGAAGATCGGATAGGCGCAGAACCACTGGCTGAGCGTCAGGTTGATTTTCTCGTCTGCCGACAGGCATCCATGCGCCCCGTCATGCATCAGAATCGCTAGCCCGAGCTGGCGCGAGCCGATGATGCCGACCGCGAGCAAAAAGGTCAGCGGATTGGGCCACCACGCCACCAGCGCAATCGAACCCAATATCAGCGCCCATGCATGTGCGATCAGGGCTGCACCCTTCCATGTCACGCGCTGGCGCACGGCGACCAATTGATCTTCGGTGAGAAAGTCGCGGGCGCGCATGCGAAGTGCGGTCATGCTGATGTCTCCCTGTCGGGTTCATCGTTGTCGCCAACCAGGCGCAGCCTGACGCTGTCGGCCGCGGATGTTGTCGTGGCCTGATCGCCCAGCACGCGCAGCATCTCGCTGCACAACTCCTCGGCCGAACGGCCCATGGCGTAGCCCTCCACCATCACGCCGATGGCGATCGCCCAGAATCGCCGTGAGCTGGCATCGGGATCGCGCAGGCTCTTCCAGCCGTGCCGCTCGATCTGGCCGGCATAGGCGCGCATCCCCTCGCCGTGCAGCCGCTCGATGGTGCGTTCCACCAGCGGCGCGAGATCCTGGCGGCGGCGGGTGAGCGTCAGGGCTTCGGTAAAGAAGGCGACCGAATCCGTTGCCGTGACCGTCTCGACCAGCGCGCGCGTGTAGTCGCGCGGCGCGTGGGCCTGCAGCGCCGCCTCCTCCGCCGCACGCGCCACGTACAGCATGTCGCGGCAGGCAGCTTCGACGAACAGAGCTTCCTTGGTGCGGAAGTAGTAAGTGATCTGGCTCGGAAAGGCGTCGGCCGCCGCCGCGATGTCCGAGATCGACGTTCCGGCGAGGCCCCGCTCCTTGAACAGCCGGCTGGCGCCGTCGAGCAGCCGCGAGCGCATCTGGCGCCCGGCCGTGCGCGTGGCGCGGGCGGCGTGCTTGGGATCGCTGGGCGCTTTTGGCGCTGTCCGGACGGACCTTGGGGCCATCGTTCACCTCTGACCCGTTACTTGTATGATATACAAACAAATACGTCAACCATCCGTTGGGCCTAACCGCCTCCCGTGCTGACGCCAAAAGCCTTTCAGGCCTGCTCAAGAAGCCTTGCCAGCACGCTGAAAATCCTTATAAACCGCGCATCCGTGGATCCCGGCCGGGAGCTGAACGGACGGTCTCAGCAATCTCACCTTTGCAGGCGTTATTGATGTGGCAGGGCCAGTCGGCCCGTCGTCCCGTGCTTCCGCCTTCTGAGCTTATCCCCGAGTCCTTTCCGAAGGCCTCGAAGGGCTTGCCGCCGGGGACCGCGCCAACACTAGGAAAGGACATCCATGCCTCTTTACGAGCATGTTTTTCTCGCGCGCCAGGATGCGAGCACCCAGCAGGTCGAAGAGCTGACCACCCAGATGACGGGCATCGTCGAAGGGCTCGGCGGCAAGGTCACCAAGACCGAGAACTGGGGCGTACGCTCCCTCACCTATCGCATGAACAAGAATCGCAAAGCACATTTCGTGCTGATGAACATCGATGCGCCGTCTGCTGCGGTCACCGAGATCGAGCGGCAGGAGCGGATCTCTGAAGACGTGATCCGCTATCTCACCGTCCGCGTCGAAGAGCACGAGGAAGGTCCCTCGGCAATGATGCGCAAGGCCGATCGTGACCGCGAGCGCGACGATCGCGGCGGCGGTTTCCGCGGCGACCGCGAAGGCGGCTTCCGTGGCGATCGTGAAGGCGGTGGCTTCCGCGGCGACCGTGGCCCGCGCCGTCCGCGTGAAGACGAAGCTGCAGCGGTAGAGGAGTAAGAATTATGGCTGAAGCTGGTGCACGCCGTCCGTTTTTCCGTCGCCGCAAGACCTGCCCGTTCACGGGTCCGAATGCGCCGAAGATCGACTACAAGGATTCCAAGCTGTTGATGCGTTACGTCTCCGAGCGCGGCAAGATCGTGCCGAGCCGCATCACCGCCGTCTCCGCCAAGAAGCAGCGTGAACTCGCGCGCGCCATCAAGCGCTCGCGTTTCCTCGGTCTCTTGCCCTACGTCATTCGCTAATACCTTCGACCGGCGGCGTCCACGCCGCCGGTCTTATTCTTCAGGCTCCGGTCGCCGATGGTTGGTCGAAACAACCTCTCGCCGCCCGTCGAACCCGCAAATTTTTCTCCCATTGCAATGCGTCCGATGCCGCCCGTCCGCATCGTGTACAGCTTTCCGGATACGTCTTTAGTTCTAGTACGTAACTGGTGCGCCCTCCCCCTGATAAATCCTCGCCCGCGGCTTCCTGCACATGAAGGGAGCACACCTCGTTGACAATCGCTGCGGCGGGCACGTACGCTGTCTGACAGCAGCACGGATGCCAAATTCCCGGATGCTACGGGCGTCGAAGTTGCCGCCGATCACGTGCGGACACGAGCCCCAATAAGCGGCGCCAAAGAGCGCAACCGCCAAAGGGAGTGCAAACGATGTCCGTCCACATCCGTGGTCTACGGCAAATTGTACGTCTGGCCGTTATTTCAGCACTGACCGCCGCTGCAGCAGGCGCAGCCCATGCCCAGAAAACCGATGTCATCTTTAGCGCCGGCCCAACGGGCGGCAGTTGGACACCGATGGCGGCAGCAGCGTCGCAGGTCGTGAACAAGCGTTATCCCGAGCTGAACGTGCAGGTTGAGCCGGGTGCCGCCCTCATCAACATGGAGAAGATCCGCAACGACAAGGCCGATATCGGCTGGTCCATGACGACCGTCATGGCCGATGCGCAGAAGGGCGAAGGTCAGTTCGCCGGCAAGGCGACTGATAAGGGCCTTTTCGTAGCCAATTTCTATCCCAACGTCTGGCAGTTGGTGGTGCCTGCGAACAGCGATATTAAGAGTGTCAAGGATCTGAAGGGGCAGCCGGTGGCGCTGCCGGCACGCGGTAACACCAGCCTGGCCGCCGGCTGGGAGTACCTGCTCAAGGTGAACGGCATGACGCTGAACGACTTGGGCGCGAAGAGCTACGGCCCGGTGTCGTCCAATGCGGAGGCCGTAAAGAACCGGCAGGCGATGGCGGCCGGATGGTTCACCGTAGTGCCGGCATCCTTCGTCCTGGATCTTGGCTCGGCGATGCCGCTGCGGGTGCTTCCGGTCAGCGACGAGGAGTTCGCCGCACTGCGCAAGCTCAATTCGGGCTTTGTGCGCTACACCATCAAGGCCGGCACCTACAAGGACCAGGGCGTGACCGACGCTGTTCAAACCTTCCAGTCGCCGACCGTGCTGATTGCATCGTCCAAGACGTCTCCCGAGGTGATCTACAAGATCACCAAAGCCATTGTCGAAGGGCGGGACGAGTTCGGTAACGTCACCAGCGAAATGAAGGGCGTGAAGGCGTCCGACATGGCTGAGAGCCTGGGCATGCCGTATCACCCCGGCGCGGAGAAATACTACCGCGAAGCTGGATTGCTCAAGCAGTAGAGGGCGTGCCGTGCGCAAACTCTCCGGCTACGCAGGCCTGGTCGTCGGAGTGGTTGCGGTCGCAATGTCCGTGTACCACGTTTACGCGCGACTGACGGTATACGCTCCCGATCAGCAGGCCCTGCTCTACATAACGCTGGCCTTCAGCCTGGTGCTGTCGTTCCTGCTGTGGCCTCGCAGCAAGCACGCAGCACTGGGTCGCGTGCCGTGGGAGGATCTCGCTTTGGCAGGCCTTTCGCTCGCGTGCATTGGCTACATGTTCGCGAACTACGACTACATCGTGAACCGTTTTCCCACCGCCGAGTCCCTCACCCGAATGGACATGGCGGTTGGAATTACCGCCACCCTGCTGGTTCTGGAGGCGACGCGACGCACAATCGGCGCGTCGCTGCCGATCGTGGCAATCGTGTTCCTGCTCTACGGATTCGCGGGCCCCTGGCTGTACGGCTGGCTCTACCACAGAGGTCTCAGCCTCGAGCTCACCATCGACCAGACCTACTTCACCACGGAGGGAATTTTCGGGGTGCCGATGACGGTGGCCGCGACCTACGTCATTCTTTTCATCATCTTCGGCACGTTCCTCGAGAAGTCCGGTGCAGGCCAGTTCTTCATGAACTTCGCAAACGCGATCGCTGGTGGCGCGCGCGGTGGCCCCGGCAAAGTTTCGATCGTCTCCTCCAGCCTGTTCGGTACCATCTCCGGCTCCGCGGTCGCCAATGTCATGGTCGACGGTTGGTTGACGATTCCGATGATGAAGAAGACCGGCTTCAAGCCGGAAGCGGCAGCCGCCATCGAGGCGGTGGCCTCCACCGGCGGGCAGATCATGCCGCCGATCATGGGCGCGGCGGCGTTCGTCATGGCCGAGTTTCAGGGCGTCAGCTACACGCAGGTGATGATCGCGGCGGCGATACCTGCGCTCTTCTACTATGGGGCGCTGTTCGCTGCCGTCCACTTCAACGCCGTGCGCTCGGGACTCAAGGGCTTGCCACGCGAAGAACTGCCCGTCCTGGGCTACATCATGCTGCGCCAGGGGCACCTGTTCCTGCCGGTCATCGTGCTTCTGGCGCTGCTTCTATTCGGCTTCACGCCGACCTATGGCGCGATCATCGCCACTTTAGCGCTGGTCGCTATCTCGTGGCTTCGTCCTTCCACGGCGTTGGGTTGGCGCGCGTGCCTTGAGGGCTTGCGCGACGGGGCGGTGCAAACCGTGCCGGTGGCGATGGCCTGTGCGTCCGCCGGTATCGTGATCGGAATCGTGCTGCAAACCGGACTGGCGCTGCGGTTCACGGCCTTTCTCATCGACTTCACCTATGGCTCATTGCTGCCCGCACTGCTCATCACGATGGTCGCCGGCGTCATTCTCGGCATGGGCATGCCAACCACTCCCGCCTACATCATGCAGGCGGCGCTGCTCGTGCCCGCGATCATGAAGCTCGGTGTGGAGCCCATGGCGGCGCACATGTTCGCGTTCTACTTCTCCTGCCTGTCGGCCGTGACGCCGCCCGTGGCGCTGGCCGTGTATGCTGCGGCGTCAATCGGCGGGGCCGGCCTGTGGGCCTCGGGCGTGCAGGCGATGAAGTTCGCTGCCGCCGGCTTCATCGTGCCGTTCTTCTTTATCTATAACCCTGCGCTGCTGTTCGAGGGCCCATGGCCCGACATCCTCCGCGCGGTGGCGACCGGCACGATCGGAGTGATTGCGCTCGCAGCCAGTCTTGAAGGCTACTTCCTGCGTGTTGCTACGTGGTTCGAGCGGGCGCTGTTCTTTGTGGCCGCAATGCTGCTGATCGACCCCAATGCCATCACCGACGTCATCGGCTTGGGCCTGCTTGCCATCGGCCTGCTGGTGCAGAAGGTATGGACGATACGACCAACGATAGCGCCGGAAACCAGCACGTGACCCGCACACAGTTCGCCGCGTTGACGCTTATCGCTGCCGCCCTCCTCGCTGGCACCGTGGCTTTCGGTGTTTTGCGTATCTACGCCTAAGCAAGGCGGGGCAGCGTCACATCACGCCCTACGGCATGAAACGCCGGGAACTCCTGCTGGGCAGCTTCGGCCAAACACCCTTGATCGGGTGAGCCTCATGATCTAAAAGGCCGCCAATCATCACGGTCCCGGCGGGGCCGTGAACGTTTTGAGGGCCTGACTGCGCTCGGTACCAAGATACCGATCAGCCCTCGGATCTCTAACTAGTTGGTAAAGGCGGCATTTTTGCTGACCTCTATCTAACCGCTCGAAAGGAGCGGGACAGCTTATGATCGCGATTATCCTCATTGGTCTTGCGGCCGGCTGCGCGTCGGCGCTGATGTTCGCCTCGATCATTTCGGGCGCGCTGATCTCGCTCGTGCTGTTCTACCTAGCGCCGCTGCCGCTGATGGTGGCGGCCATGAGTTGGGGCCCGCTCGCCGCGACGATCGGCGGCATCGTGGCAGCAGCCGGCCTCGGTGTGATCTTCGGCATTCCCTACTGCATCGCCTTCGCCATCACCGTTGCGCTGCCGGCATGGTGGCTTGGCCATCTCGCGCTGTTGGGACGGCCACTGCCCGATGCAGTTCCCGGCGATGGCACGGCGTCGACGGCGCCTCAACTCGAATGGTATCCCGTCGGTCGTATCCTGCTCTGGATTGCGGGCTTTGCCGCACTGACGACGATCGCGGCCATGCTTACGCTTGGCACCGACGCCGAGGCTATCAAGGACGCGCTGCGCCGTGGCTTGCTGCGAATTTTGGGCACACGCGATGCGACATCGTCGGGCGATGTCGAGCGCTGGGCCACCGCCTTTGCCGCCATCGCTCCATCAGCCGCAACCATCATCGCGATGATGACGCTGACGCTCAATCTCTGGCTCGCTGGCAAGATCACGGCGACTTCGGGTCGGCTGCACCGGCCCTGGCCCGACTTGAAGAGCGCCGAACTGCCGCCGATGACGCTGGTGGCGCTGTCGGTCGCGCTGGCCTTCTGCTTCATCGGCGGGCTCATTGCCATGTTCGCGCAGATTACGACCACGGCGCTGATGATGGCCTACGGACTCACCGGCTTTGCCGTGCTGCACACGCTGACGCTGGCGCTGAAGAGCCGCGTGTTCTGGCTCTGCTGTACCTACGCTGTCGTGGTCACCTTCGGCTGGCCGGTGCTGGCAATGATCGCGCTGGGCCTGGCGGACGCAATTTTCGGCCTGCGCCGACGCTATCTAAGCGGCAAGCCGCCGCCTTTGCCTGCAGCCTGAAATCTCAACCAAAACCTCAACTGGATATCGAACTCAAAGGAGAACGAAAATGGAAGTCATCTTGCTGGAACGCGTCGTCAAGCTCGGTCAGATGGGCGAAGTCGTCCGCGTCAAGGACGGATTTGCCCGCAACTTTCTGCTCAAGCGCGGCAAGGCGTTGCGCGCCACCGCCGACAATCGCGCCAAGTTCGACGGCATGAAGGCCGAACTCGAGGCCAACAACCTCAAGGCCAAGGGCGAAGCGACCAAGGTCGCGGAGAAGATCAGCGGTCGCAACGTGATCGTGCTGCGCCAGGCGTCGGAATCAGGCCAGTTGTTCGGATCGGTCAGCATTCGCGACATCATCGCCTCCTTCGAGGCCGACGGCGTCACCATCAACCGCAGCCAGGTCCTGCTCGACGCGCCGATCAAGACCATCGGCAAGCATGAGATCAACATCGCCGTGCATCCGGAAGTCGAAGTCAGCGTCAGCGTCACCGTCGCGCGCAGCGCCGATGAAGCCGAGCGCATCAACCGCGGTGAAGACATCTCGACCCGTCAGGAAGACCAGGACGCCGCCGCCGAGGCAATCGCCGCCGCCGGCGAGTTCTTCGATCCGGAAGCCCAGCACGAGGAGGTCGCGCCGGCGCCGGCTGCGACCGAGAAGTAAGGCGCTTCGCTCCAAACGTTTTGACGACCTTCAAGCCCGGCCCCTTCAGGCCGGGCTTGGGATTCTGGCAGCCGCCTTCTCGTCCAGCATCGCGATCGAGGCCAGCGCGGTTGCGGTATGCTTCTCGACGCCATCGGTTACGCAAAACACGTCGGCCGCAACCACGGCGACCTGGCGTCCGGGCTTGATCACGCGCGCCCGGCAGATCAATCGCTCACCGATCGCCGGCGACAGCAGATTCAATTTGTATTCCGCCGTCAGCGCCGGTTGCCCGCGCGATGTCGCGGCCGCGATCGTGGTGGCGTTGTCGACCAGGAAGGCGGTGACGCCGCCGTGAAACAGGCCGTGCTGCTGCAACAGCTCGGGCCGGCGGTCGACCGCAAGCGTGCAGGTGCCACGCGTCAGCTCGGATAATTCCGCGCCCATATGAATCATAAAGCCCTGGCGGCCGACATTGTCGCGGATACGCGTCGCGATCGGCGCGAAGTCGGGATCGTCATTCGCACTCATACGGCTTCTCCCGCTTTATCGGCTACATCGGGCGCGACCACCGCGCGGATGGCACAGGCGATCAGGATTTCGGCCTGTTCTCGCGGATCGGCGCGGTCACGGCCCGACAGCCATGCGCGGCAAAAAATCTGCGCCGGTCCGATGATCTGGCTGAAGAAAACCGACGAAGTCATCGGCAGCAATTCGCCGCGCGCAACCAGCGGCGCGCGCCATCGTTCGACGGCTTCCGCAAGCCGTGAATTTTGCGCGCGCTGCGCGCCGCGGATCCCCTCGGTCCATTCACTGCGGGAAATCTCGAAGAGATAGCGCGCCTCGCGCCGGGAATTGACGACCCAGTCCAGATGCGCGCGAATCAGCCGCGCCACGCCTTCCCGCGCGCCGCAGGATTCATCGACCGCCGCTACGACGGCGGCGTGATAACGGGCGAGGATTTCCAGGAACAGCGTGCCGGCCAATTCCTTCTTCGACCCGAAGAAATGGAAGAAGCTGCCGTTGGACGCTCGCGCGCGAGTTCTGATGGCGGCCACCGTGGCGCCGTCGAAACCGTCGCGATCGAACACCGCCAACCCCGCCGCCAGCAGATCGTCCCGTGCCGTAGCCACCTGCGCCGCCTTTCGGCTCATTAGATCGTTACTCTAGAGTGATACTCTAGAAACGGTCAAGCGCGTTGCCGGCCCGTATTTTGGAAATCTGCATCCTATCGCGAGATGGGTGGCGCGGGGGGACCGACGGGCTCGGCCGGCGGCGTTGCAGGCGCCGCAGTAGCTGTCACCGGCGGAGACGTCGCGGGTGCCGACGCCTGGGGGCTCGCGGCCGGCTCAGGGGCAGTCGCGGCGGGAGCTGGCGGCGCAGGCGTCATCGGGTCGGGCCGGGGCGCGGCCGGCTCGCTATCGGCGCTCTCCTTGGGAGCACTGACCTTGGGGGTCTCGGACCCGCCCTCGCTGGCCGGCTTTTCCGACTCGCCGGCCGGCTTCGCGGCCTCCGTGATGGCCGGCTTGTCGGCCTCACCTTTGGCGGAGTCGGTCCTGTCGGTATCAGGCTTGGCAGGATCCGGCCCACCAGAATCGGTCTTGGTGGGATCAGGCTTGGCAGAATCAAGCTGCTCGGCAGTTCCGGGCTTCGCAGTTTCGGATTTGGCGGTATCCCGAGACGCATCTTCCTTCGCGGCGTCGCCGCGGGCGGCCTGGTCCGGTTTCGGCGGTTCTTCGGCAGCGGGCCTGCCACGCCTGCCCTGCTTCTGCCTGACACCCGATTTGCTGTCGGTAGCGGCCTGCCCATCACCTGCGGGCTTAGCAGCGTCGGGCGCCGTGTGCGGCCGTGCAAGCCGCTTCGCGTCGCGGCCCGGGCGCGCGCCCTCGCCTTGCGGCGGCGCTCCGTCGGCATCCGGCCGGGAAGCCTCCTGGGCTGGTGCGGCGGACGGCTGCCGGCGACCGAATCGGTCGGGCTGATCCGACCTTCCATCCTGCTTGGCGTCCTTCTGCCTGGGTTGCTCCTTAGCTTGATGCCGGGGATCTGCAGCCCCATTGGATATCAAGTAGGAAGAAAGCACCGAAGCCATGTTGGAACCGGTGGTATAGTGCTGGCGCAGAAAGCCCGGCAACGACGAAGCCGACGTGTTCTTCAACAGGCCACGGGGGCTCCTGTGGCAGGCGCTGCAGGTGCTCGAAAATATTTGGGAAGGGCTCTTGCCGGCGTCGAGATTCTCTACGGCCCATACCACGTCTGCTGTGAGGCAGCCGATCAGGAGCGTCACCGTCGCTAAACTGAGCGCTCGGCTCAACATTCCCTGCTTCTCCACGTGGAATCTGCCTGCGACGCACAACGTCGCCGACGGAGGCGTCACCTTTTAGCCGATTATGACGCGAATGGAAGCGGGCTTACTACGCATCTGCGTGAGTGTGACATTTAAGAATATCCGCTTTGATGCCAACGCAGTAGCGCTGCGGCATCATCATACTTACGATGTTCCGGTGCACATGGAACTCTCTGTTCCCAGGTGCATTGGTGTAACGGCTGGTCGTTCCATTGGTGCTTCGATGGATCGTTTGTTGCGTTATTTCCTTGGTCAGTTCATTCGCCGCGGCACGATGAATTTCACATCCGCGAGCGGGGCGAGATTTACCTGCGGGGACGGAACCGGTCGTCCGGTATCGGTGCGGTTTCTGAATAAGCGGACGCAACTGCGGATTCTCCTCAATCCCGAGCTGGCGCTTGGCGAAGCCTATATGGATGGCTCGTTCGTGGTCGAGGACGGCTCGATCGCCGACACGCTGGAAATCCTGCTTGGCCAGCCCGAAATGCTGCCACGCTGGGCCAAGCTGCAATGGTGGCTGCGCTACTTCGGCAGGCACGCGAGACAGTTCAATTGGCGGGGCCGGGCGAAAAACAATGTCGCCCACCACTATGATCTGGACGGTCGGCTCTATTCCCTCTTCCTCGACGCCGACCGGCAATATAGCTGCGCGTATTTCGAAGCGCCGGACATGACGCTCGACGACGCCCAGCTAGCCAAAAAGCGTCACCTTGCTGCCAAGCTTCTTGTTAGGCCCGGCGACCGCGTGCTCGACATCGGCTCAGGCTGGGGTGGCCTTGGCCTCTACCTGGCCGAAATGACGGGCGCCCACGTCACCGGAATCACGCTGTCGTCGGAACAATTGCAGGCCTCGAATGCCCGCGCCACCGAGAAGAACCTGACGGGGTCGGCAAGATTCCTGCTGAACGACTACCGCGATATTGCCGGCCCGTTCGACCGGATCGTGTCGGTCGGGATGTTCGAGCATGTCGGCATCGACTTCTATGAAACCTACTTCCGGCGCTGCGCCGAACTTCTCACCGACGACGGCATCATGGTGCTGCACTCGATCGGCCGCTCCACGGGACCCGATGTGACGAACCCATGGATCACGAAATACATTTTCCCGGGCGGCTATATCCCCGCCCTATCAGAGGTCATCCCCGCGATCGAGAAAGCCGGCCTTCTGGTCTGCGACATCGAAATCCTGCGGCTGCATTATGCGGAAACGCTGAAGGCCTGGCGGGAGCGCTTCATGGCGCGGCGCGAAGAGGCGGTGCGCCTCTATGACGAGCGTTTTGCCCGGATGTGGGAATTTTATCTGGCGGCATCGGAAATGTCGTTCCGGAAGCAGAACCTGATGAATTTCCAGATCCAGCTCACCAGGCGGCAAGGAATTGTGCCGATGACGCGCGATTACATCGCCCGGGAGGAAGCAAGGCTGCGCGGGATGGAAATCGGAAAGCAGCCGCGGCTGCAGTTGGCCGGCGAATAAGCCGCAAAGGCGGCGCAGTCAGTTTCTCAGGCTATAGGCCGAGGCGTAAGGCACGCGGGCCAATGCCGGGCGGGAGAGCTGGGCTCGCAACGCGGCAAGCAACTGGGCATCACAGGGCTCGTCACACCGTTCCGGGCGCGAAATCTCTTCCATGGTGTCGATCAGCATCGACAGCCACAAACGCTGAGCGCTTGCCGATCGCCATCCCTGGAGCTGCTGACCCATCGCCTCTTCCTTTTGGTCGGTGCAACTGGCAACTCGAAAATCGCCGGCCCGTTCCCGATTTGGTAACCAATCCATCCTGAGCGAAGAAAATCACATTCGATGTGATCTACTTCACAGAGCCGCTCGGCGGTCCGTCGTACATCTCCGCCCATGAGCAGGCAGACCTACCCAGCCCCGTTCGATTCCGACATCAGGATCGACTACGCCTTGATCGCAATCGGCGTAGCTGCCGCCCTGTTCGCGTTCGTCTATCTGATCCTGGTTTGATCAACGCTTAAGATCAGGGCGCAAAACGCCTTCTGCCTTCGGATATGTCGGCCCAACTCGCGGCAAGGTTCAGACTCTCCTAAGATCTTGCCTGGCTTTTTCACAAAAGCCACTCCGGTACCGCCGGACGGCGGGCTGCTTTTGGTCCAAATCCGTCAAGGGGCCAGCTTCGGATTCACACATGACATTGTGTGAATCGGGCATAAGGCCTACTCGGGCTTTCGGATCGCCTGCACGTGGCGCTTTATCGCTGCCCCGCTTCCAAGCGACCTGACAAAACCAAAAACCTAAAGAACATTGCAAACTATGGCTCTGACTGATTCGAATGTCCTCAAGCTCGCCCCGGACGCGGGAACTCCGGCCTACCGGACCGCGCCGCACAATATCGAGGCGGAGCAGAGTTTGCTGGGCGCCATTCTGGTCAACAATGACGCGTTCTACCGGGTTTCCGACTTCCTGGAACCGAAGCACTTCTTCGAGCCGATCCACCAGACCATTTTCGAGACCGCCGGCAGCCTGATCCGGATGGGCAAGGTCGCAACGCCCGTGACGTTGAAGACCTTCCTGCCGGCCGATACCGATATCGGCGGCATGACGGTTGGCCAGTACCTCGCGCGCCTCGCGGCCGAGGCCACCACGATCATCAACGCGCAGGACTATGGCCGCACGGTCTACGACATGTCGCTGCGCCGCGACCTGATCCGGATCGGCGAGGACATGGTCAACGTCGCCTTCGATGCGCCGGTGGATTTTGCCCCGCGCGCGCAGATCGAGGACGCCGAGCGCCAGCTCTATGAGCTCGCCGAATCCGGCCGTTATGACGGCGGCTTCCAGCGCTTTTCGCAGGCGATGAAAATCGCTCTCGACATGGCTGCCAATGCGTATCAACGCGACGGTAAGCTGTCCGGCATCTCCACTGGCCTGCGTGATCTGGACTCGAAGATGGGTGGCCTGCAGCGATCCGACTTGATCATCTTGGCCGGTCGTCCCGGCATGGGCAAAACCTCGCTTGCAACCAATATTGCTTACAATATTGCAAAAGCATACCAGCCAGAAACCAAGGCTGACGGCACCACGATGGCCGTCAACGGCGGCGTTGTCGGCTTCTACTCTTGCGAAATGTCGGCAGAACAGCTCGCCACCCGCATTCTCGCAGAGCAAACCCGTATCGCCTCAAGCATGATCCGCCGAGGCGGCATCAACCAGGAAGAGTTCGACAAGATTCGCGACTATACGATAGAGCTGGAGCATTTACCGCTGTATGTTGACGAGACCGGAGGCCTTTCAATTTCGCAATTGACGGCGCGCGCCCGGCGGCTGAAGCGCCAGAGGGGCCTCGACGTCATTGTGGTCGACTACATCCAACTGCTTCAAGGCTCGGGCAAGCGCGGCAACGACAACCGCGTCCAGGAAGTCACAGAAATCACCACCAGCCTGAAGGCGCTCGCGAAAGAACTCAATGTTCCCGTGATCGCGCTTTCACAACTTTCACGCCAAGTCGAGAATCGCGACGATAAGCATCCGCAATTGTCGGACCTGCGTGAGTCCGGTTCGATCGAGCAGGACGCAGATGTCGTGCTGTTCGTGTACCGCGAAGAATATTATCTGCAGAACAAGGAACCCAAGCTCGGGACACCCGAGCACGAGAAGTGGAAACTCGACATGGAGCTCGCGCATGGCAAGGCCGAGGTCATCATCGCCAAGCAGCGCCACGGACCAACGGGTACGGTCCCACTGCAATTTGAAGGGCAATACACTCGATTCAGCGATTTCACGGAAGAGGACAGCTTGCCTTACCGCGTGCCGTAATTCTGGCTTTCAGCGCAGTTGAACCGCAGCGTTCCGCCGCGTAGAACTGTGGCATGAACGTGGCCCCTGATCCCAAGTCCATCCCGCAAGGCACCCTGCTCTCGCTCGAGGCGAACAAGGCTGCCGCGCTCGCGACCGCAACCGGCGTGCTGACGGTCGATCTCGACGCCATTATCGCCAACTGGCGCAAGCTCGAGAAGACGGCCGTGCCGGCCGAATGCGCAGCCGTCGTCAAGGCAGACGGCTATGGCTGCGGCGCCGAACAGGTCGCGCGTGCCCTCGCAAGCGCCGGCTGCAAGACGTTCTTCGTCGCCACCCTCGACGAGGCCCGCGTGGTTCGCGCCGCGGCGCCTGCGGCCGCGATCTACGTGCTTGGCGGCTTCTTCCAGAACACCGGCGACGCCTACGCCAAGTTTGACTGCAAGCCCGTCATCGGCGACCTCAACGAACTCGCCGAATGGGACGTGTTCTGTCGCCGTTCCGGCTGGTCCGGCGGCGCCGCCATTCACATAGACACTGGCATGAACCGGCTCGGCCTCACCGTTACCGAGGCGCAGGGCATCATCCCACGCATCAATGCCGGAGATCACGGCATCACGCTGGTGATGAGCCATCTCGCCTCCGCGGAAATGCTCAACAATCCTGCCAACGCCAGGCAGCTCGCGGCCTTCCGCGAGATCGCGAGCCTGTTCGCCGGCGTCCCGGCCTCGCTGGCAAACTCGTCCGGCATCTTCCTGGGCGCCCAGTTCCAGTTCGATCTGGTGCGGCCGGGTTGCGCCCTCTATGGCATCAACCCGACGCCCGAAGCCGACAACCCGATGCTGCCGGTCGTCGAGCTGAAGGCGCGCATCGTGCAGATCCGCAACGTCGAACGCGGCGATACCGTCGGCTATGGCGGCACCTGGACGGCGCGGCGTCCAACCAGAATAGCGGTCGTTTCCGCGGGCTATGCCGACGGCTATTTCCGCGCGGCCAGCGCCAATGACGGCACCCGAGGCGCCGAGGTGATCGTCGCCGGCAAGCGCTGCCCGATCGCAGGACGGATTTCGATGGACCTGATGGCGGTCGACGTCACCGATCTCGACAAGAATGCGGTGCGGCGCGGCCATTGGGTGACGCTGATGGGCGAAGGCATCACGGCCGACGAACTTGCCCATCATTTCGGCACCATCGGCTACGAAGTGCTGACCAGCCTCGGCAAGCGCTACGCCCGGGTTTATAAGGGCGGCAGTGCCACCGCAGATCCCCCTGCTCCGCCTCCAGCGGAGCCGGGTGCTACAACCACGTAAGTCTTCGTTCCGAGTGGTTCCTTCGCGGCGTTTCCTGTCGATGCCATCCGCGGCCTTTTCAAGCGTCAGTTCACAAAACGTCGTTCGGCGGACAGCACCAGGCCGCCGAACGATTTGTCGAAGTCAGACTTGGAGGCCGCAAGTTGCCGAGGACGCCACCATCAAAGCAATGACGGCGAAATCCGACGCTGGAGCGTTGCCCGGTCCTACTGTTTCTTCCGGCTAGCCAACACTTGCTTGCAGGCGTCGCTGAGTTGGTGATGCTGCTTGTTCAGACATGCGACGACACGGCCACCGCCGGGCAGCGTGCCGGCGCAATATCTGTCATAATCCGCCTTGCAGGCGCCGCGCCCATCGGCGGTTTGAGCAACTGCGGCTCCGGAGCATCCGATGGCAAGCACGAGAATGGCAAAGCGTAATTTCGACATGGAATCTCCAAGTGTTCGCCGAAGCACAGTGATGCCAGCCAGCTCTACATGAAGATCGCGACCTTCAACATTAATAATGTCAACCGTCGCCTGCCGAACCTGTTGCGCTGGCTGGGCGCGGCGAAACCCGATGTCGTTGCCTTGCAGGAATTGAAATCGACCGACGCCGAGTTCCCGATTCTGGCAATCGAGAAAGCTGGGTACGGCGCGGTGTGGCGCGGACAAAAAACTTGGAATGGCGTTGCCATCCTGGCGCGGAATGCCGAGCCGGTATTGACCCGGACCGCGCTCCCCGGCGATGGGGGTGTCGAGGCCCGCTATATCGAAGCCGCAATTAACGGCATCCTCGTCACCAGCATCTATCTCCCGAACGGCAATCCGCAGCCTGGACCGAAATTCGATTACAAGCTCGACTGGTTCAAGCGACTGCGGTCCCACACCGGCAAGCTGCTCAAGCAGGACATCCCCGTGGTGCTAGCCGGCGATTACAACGTCGCGCCGACCGAGTTCGATATCTATCCGACAAAGTCCTGGGACAAGGACGCGCTGATCCAGCCGAAGAGCCGCGCCGCGTTCAGGGCGCTGGTGGATCAAGGCTGGACCGATGCGATCCGGACGCTTCATCCGTCTAAACCGATGTTCACGTTCTGGGACTACAAGCGCAACCGCTGGCCACGCGATGCCGGATTGCGGCTCGATCATCTGCTGCTGAGCCCGTTGATAGCGCCGCGCCTGATCAAGGCCGGCGTCGATCGCACGGTTCGCGGCGA
Source organism: Bradyrhizobium murdochi (assembly GCF_000472965.1). Lineage (GTDB taxonomy): Bacteria > Pseudomonadota > Alphaproteobacteria > Rhizobiales > Xanthobacteraceae > Bradyrhizobium > Bradyrhizobium murdochi. The sequence continues at coordinate 1,230,383 of NZ_AXAU01000001.1, forward strand.
GGAAGGCGCCAGCGACCATGCGCCGGTATGGATCGTGTTGAAGTAGCAAGCCCTGCCGGCCGAATTTTCTGCGCGGCAGGATGGCGGCTGTTCAGCCCTTTCGCGTGTGACCCCACGCAGCGTCCCAGTCTTCGCCCGCAGCATCGATGACGCGGCCATCGGCCTCGAAGAACTTGTTCGGCACCTGGAAGATTGCGAGCATCAGCCCACCTTGTGGACACCACGCGACGTGGCGGCTGCCCTCTTCCCGCCAGATGAACTCGCCCGCCTTGCATTCGATGCCCTGCGCCGGACCTTCCTTGTCGACGAGCGAGCCTTCGAGCACGTAGGTCTGCTCAATGTTGACGTGTTCGTGGTCGGGGAGCACCGCGCCGGGCGCGAACCGCATCAGCGCGGTCATCAGGCCGGTCTTGCGATCGAACAGCAGCGTCTTGGCCTCGCAGCCGGGAAAGCGGGTCTTCTGCCATTCCATGCTGTCGGGTCGAACCAGATGGGAATGCGTGTCTGCAGTCTGCGCATTTGCCGGCGTCGCAGCGTCCATGGCGATCCTCCGTTCTGCTTGTTTTGACGCGATCCTAGCAGCTTTGCCTCTCGCCGCCAGCCGGCAGGTGTGCGCTGCGGCGTCCTTGCCCGCACCTGCGGCCAACTGTAGGATCGACCAGCCAGCCAAACGCGCAATGTACGGATGAACAATGGCGGCTCTGCAACAGGCAAGAATCTGCAAGGGGTGCTGGGAGCAGATGCATGTTCCGGTGCCGCTTCGCGGCGTGATCTCCGCGCCATTTCGCGCGTTCGGCATTCGTCCGAGCCGAATGAATCCCAATACCTGCACCATCTGTGAGCTGATGTTCACGAAGGTGATGCGGGCCCGCAAGATCACCATCGACGCAACCATCATGTTTGCCGATCTGCGCGGCTACACCAGCCTGTCGCAGTCGCAATCGCCGGATGCTGTGTCAGGGCTGCTCGATGCATTCTACGATGAATGCGCCAACGCGATCTGGGAGCATGACGGGCTCCTCAACAAGACGATCGGCGACGCCGTCATGGCCGTCTTCAACTTTCCCCTGCACCGGGAGGAGCATGCCAGAAACGCCGTCCTCGCAGCGCGGCAAATTCAGACGAGTTGGCGCGAGCGGCGCGCAACTCTTGTTGAAGCGCATGGCCTCACCGCGGACCAACTGGGGATCGGCATCGGCATCCATTCCGGCGAACTAAGTTTTGGCGAGTTCGGTCACTCGCATCGCGACCTGACGGCGATCGGTACCGTCGTCAACACCGCCTCCCGAGCCCAGTCGGTTGCCGAAGCCGACCAGATACTCGTGACAAGAGCCGTCTTCGAGCGCGTCCAGCCGGATATGAAAGACAGCCAATCAAAGGCATTCCAGCTCAAGGGATTTGACGCCCCGGTCGAGCTTTACCTCGCCTAGCGTGAGTGAGCTGGCGGCTCTGTTGCCATCGCATAGCAGCTTCCCTTCGGCACGATCGGCTCCCTTCCGAGTGATTTTTAGACCTCGTAACCCGAGCCCATCGGCACCATGATATCGGCATCAGGGAATCGCGAAAGACTGCAGCGTGGGCTTCCTCTTTGTCCTCATTGTCGGCCTGCTCGCCGGCACCATCTCAGGCATTGTCGGCACGGGCTCGTCGATCATGCTGATGCCGGTATTGGTCTATCAATATGGGCCGAAAGAAGCGGTGCCGATCATGGCGGTCGCGGCGGTGATGGCGAACCTGTCGCGCATTCTCGCCTGGTGGCGCGAGGTCGACTGGCGCGCCTGCCTTGCCTATTCGGCCACGGGGATTCCGGCCGCTGCGCTTGGCGCGCGGTCCTTGCTCGCCCTGCCCGCGCACGCGGTAGATATCGCGATCGGCCTGTTTCTCATCGCGATGGTGCCGCTACGGCACTGGCTGGCCCGCCATCAGCTTAAAGCGCAGCTCTGGCACCTGGCGGTCGGTGGCGCATTGATCGGCTATCTCACCGGCATCGTGGTTTCGACCGGGCCGCTCAGCGTGCCGCTGTTTCTGTTTTACGGACTTACCAAGGGTGCCTTCCTCGCCACCGAGGCCGCAAGCTCGCTCGGGCTCTATCTGAGCAAGTCGGTCACGTTCGAGCGCTTCGGCGCGCTGACGCCGGATGTGGCGCTGAAGGGCCTGATTGCGGGCTCTTCCCTCATGTTCGGTGCCTTCATCGCCAAAGGCTTCGTGCTGCGTCTTCAGCCCGACGTCTTTCGGCTGTTGATGGACGGCATCATGCTGGCCGCCGGTCTCGCCCTGCTATGGACGGCATTTTCGTAAGCATTCGGCACGGCACCGCCTGAACCATTTCCCATCAGCGGCCGACCAAGTGACGCGTGTCACATCCATTCGGCAAGTAACCACAGATCAGTGCCGGGCATGGAATCGCATCACCCACGTCTGGAGAACTGAAATGCCCAAGGGAAACATCAGGGGAATCATCGGCGCCATCGTCGCCGTCATTGTCGTCGCCATCATCGCCGCAGGAAGCTGGTACACCGTCGATCAAACCGAGCGCGGCGTGAAGCTGCGCTATGGCGCGGTCATCGGCACCGCGCAGCCGGGCCTTGGCTTCAAGGTCCCGCTGATCGACAGCGTCGAAAAGGTCAGCGTGAAGACCTTCACCTATACCTGGGACAAGATGAATTCGTATTCCTTCGACCAGCAGCCGGCCGACCTCAAGATCAGCGTCACCTTGCGAGCCTCACCTGACAAGGTGGCCGATCTCTATGCCAAGTTTGGCGGGCTCGACACCGCGGTCAAACAAGTGGTCAGCCCGGCCGTCAATCAGCAGGTCAAAATCGTGTTCGGCCGCTACACCGCCGTGAAAGCGATCCAGGAGCGCGGGCCGCTGAATTCCGCGATCAAGGACGCCATCACCGCTTCGCTGAAGGACGATCCGATGATCACGATCGAAAGCGTCCAACTCGAAAACATCGAGTTCAGCGCAAACTATCTGCATTCGATCGAGCAGCGCATGCTGGCCGAGGTCGAGGTGCAGAAGCTGCAGCAGAATGCCGAGCGCGAAAAGGTGCAGGCGCAGATCACCGTCACGCAGGCGACCGCCAAGGCCAACGCCGTCCGCGCCGAGGCGCAGGCGGCAGCCGACGCGCTGCGGCTGAACGGCGAAGCCCGCGCCACCAATATCAGGATCACCGGCGAGGCCGAAGCCGCCGCCATCGAAGCCCGCGCCAAGGCGCTCGGCACCAACCCGAATCTGGTGACGCTGGTGCAGGCGGAACGGTGGAACGGCGTGCTGCCGACCACGATGGTGCCGGGCTCGTCGGTGCCCTTCGTTTCGGTGAAATAACCATCGCAAATTCAGAAGGGCGACGCCGTGCAGAGCAGCATCGCGCGTCGCCGTCTGGATTTCCGAAGCGCAGAAACGCGCTTCCGGCCAGTTTCTTTCTGCTACAATCCCCATCGGAGCAATGCGCTCCGCAAGTAGCCGTTGGCCTTCAGGCGTGCCAATTTGGTCGGTGATTAGCGTGCACCTTGCGCGAACTGATTCTCGACATGGGAGAATGTGTCTTGAGTGTGATGACGGAAACGGCTGATCTCGCCGATATCGGCGACCAGCGAACCGGACGAACCGAAGCCCGACAAGACACCCTGAAATTTGCGGAAGCCGCCCTTGTCGAGAGCAAGCGTGAAGGCCTGCTGCTCGCCGTCCGGGCACGCTGGGTCGCGCTGGCCATCACTGCCGTTACCCTGCCGGTCATCAACCCGAATTGGGACGTGATCTACTACGTCCTGATGCTGGGCTTCTTTGCCCTGATCGGCTGGGCTCAACTCAAAGTCGGCAAGGTCGGCCGTTCGCCGATCGAGGTTTTCCTGATCATTTGCGATCTTGCGTTGCTGACCTTCCTCAGCGTCGTGCCCAATCCCTGGAGCACCGAGCACTGGCCAATCGGAATGCAATTCCGGTTCGACAGTTTCATCTATTTCTTCATTTTCCTTGCCACCGCCACCCTCGCCTATTCGTGGCGAACGGTTGTCGCGATGGGCGGATGGACTGCTGCCCTGTGGGCCATTGCCGTCGGTTGGGCCTATCTGCAGCCCGAAACCCATGCCGCGCTGTCGCAGCGCGTCAGGGAGGCTGTCGGTGCCGATGTTCGCTTGTTCGAGATCATCGATCCTTCGTCGATCGGCTTCGGCGCCCGTTTCCAGGAAGTGACGGTGTTCATCATCGTGGCCGCGATCCTGGCGCTAGCGGTGCGCCGTTCGAATGCGCTCCTGATCAGCCATGCCGGGATCGAACGCGAGCGCGCCAACCTGGCGCGCTATTTTTCACCCAACGTCGTCAACGAATTATCCGGCAATGATGAGCCGCTCACGCGGGTTCGCACACAAGACGTCGCGGTGTTGTTTGCCGATATCGTGGGATTCACCGCCTATTCCGATGGACGAGACCCGAAAAAGGTCATCGACACGCTGCGGCAATTCCATGAGCGAATGGAAAGAGAAGTGTTCCAGCACGGCGGAACGCTCGACAAGTACCTCGGCGACGGCCTGATGGCGACGTTTGGCACGCCATTCGCCAGCGATTCCGATGCACTCAACGCCTTGCGTTGCGCGAGGGGTATGATCGCCTCGATTGCCGAGTTGAACAGAGAACGGCAGGACCGCAACGAGCCGCCGATCCAGGTCAGTGTCGGATTGCACTATGGTCAGGTCGTGCTGGGAGATATCGGCCTCAATCGGCTTGAATTCGCAGTGATCGGCACCACCGTGAATGCAGCGAGCCGGCTGGAGGCGCTGACCCGAGAATTCGGATGCGCCATCGTTGTCAGCGACGCGCTGGTGCGGCAGGCCCGCTCGGAATCGAACCATTCGAGCGCCGACTTCGCGTCGCTTGTCGAGCGGCCCGCGCAGATTATTCGTGGTCTCGAGCAACCGGTCGGCATCTGGACATGCGCGAACGTTGCTTCCTGAACTCCTGAAGCACGCGATGGATGCATCTCGGCACCCGTCACGCCCCACGGCTTCTTTTCGTGTTATGAGTCTCACCCGCCTCACCGAGTCTGCTATTTCCCATCATGGCCAAATCCACCCTCTCTTTCGTCTGCCAGAACTGTGGCGCGGCGTATAACCGCTGGCAGGGCAAGTGCGATTCCTGCGGCGAGTGGAACACGCTTGCCGAGGAAGACACCACCGGCGCGACCTCGATGCCGGTGTCGGTCCGCTCGCGGCGCAAGGGCCGGACGTTTGCGCTGGAAAGCCTCACCGGCAAGAGCAACGACGCCCCTCGCCTGCCTTCGGGGATGACTGAGCTTGATCGTGTCACCGGCGGCGGTTTTGTCCGCGGCTCGGTGCTGTTGGTCGGCGGCGATCCCGGCATCGGAAAATCGACGCTGCTCACGCAGGCTACCAGCATGCTGGCGCGCGCAGGCCACCGCGCGGTCTATATATCGGGCGAAGAGGCCGTGGCGCAGGTGCGGCTGCGTGCCGAGCGGCTGGGTCTGGCGGACGCGCCGGTGCAGCTCGCCGCCGAAACCTCGGTCGAGGACATCGTCTCGACGCTGTCGGAAGGTGCGGTGCCGCGCCTGATCGTGATCGATTCGATACAGACTATGTGGACCGACACGGTGGAGTCGGCGCCGGGAACGGTGACGCAGGTTCGCGCCTCCGCACAGGCGCTCATTCGTTTCGCCAAGAAAACCGGTGCTGCGATCATTCTGGTCGGGCACGTCACCAAGGACGGCCAGATCGCGGGCCCTCGCGTGGTCGAGCACATGGTCGACGCAGTACTGTCGTTCGAGGGCGAAGGCTCGCAGCATTTCCGCATTTTGCGCGCGATGAAGAATCGTTTTGGCCCGACCGATGAAATCGGCGTGTTCGAGATGACGGGGCTAGGCCTTCGCGAGGTCTCCAACCCCTCGGAATTGTTCCTCTCGGAGCGCGATCTGGGCAGCCCGGGAACCGCGGTTTTCGCCGGGATCGAAGGCACCCGCCCCGTGCTGGTGGAATTGCAGGCATTGGTGGCGCCGACCACGCTCGGCACCCCCCGGCGGGCGGTGGTCGGCTGGGATCCGAGCCGACTGTCGATGGTGCTGGCGGTGCTCGAGGCCCATTGCGGGGTCAAATTGTCCGGTTACGACGTTTATCTGAACGTGGCTGGGGGCCTGCGAATTCAGGAGCCCGCGGCCGACGTTGCGGCCGCCGCCGCCCTGGTATCGTCGTTGGTGAACGCGCCGTTACCGACGGATGCAGTCTATTTCGGCGAGATTTCGCTCTCGGGCGCCGTCCGGCCGGTGGCGCAGACCTCCGCCCGATTGAAGGAGGCCGCGAAACTGGGCTTTGGCCGCGCCTTTCTGCCCGAATCGGCGCGCGGCGAGGTCGGCGGCGATGGTGGCCTTGCGCTGAACAGCATCGGCGGGCTAACCAGCCTGGTGGCCGAAATCGCGGCGCGCGGCAACCCGAGAGGCAACCGCGACACCAGTCGCGAGGGTGCGGCAGAGAAAAATGCCACACCAGCGCGATTCCGTCGTGAAAACAACTAAAGCGGCGTGACGCGCCCGCCCCTCGCCGCTATACAACGCGCGCGAAAGGCGGGCGGGATGGCACGATTTCCGGCCTTGCGGGATACGCCGTCTGCCCCTCACTTGGGGGGTGACCCTGAGCCGCCGATTCGCTGCCTAACGGACTTACGAGCGGACCTGACCAGCCGATGCCGATAACGATACTCGATCTCGTCCTGCTCGGAGTGATGCTGATTTCGGGGCTGCTCGCCATGGTGCGCGGCTTCATGCGCGAAATCCTGTCGATCGCGGCCTGGGGCGCGGCGGCGCTGGTGACGCTGTATGCCTTCTCGAAGCTGCTGCCGACCGCCAAGGCCTATTTCAACAATGATACCGTAGCAGCCGTGGCGGTGGTGGCCGGCACCTTCATCGGCACCCTGATCGTGGTCTCCGTGATCACGGTGCGGATTTCGGACATGATCCTGGATTCCCGGATCGGCGCGCTGGATCGCACCCTCGGCTTCCTGTTCGGGCTCGGCCGCGGCCTTTTGATCGTGGTGGTCGCGTTCCTGTTCTTTAGCTGGCTGGTCCCGGACAAACAGCGGCCGGACTGGATCACCAACGCGAAGTCCCGAACAGTGCTGGATGGAACCGGGCAATGGTTAATGTCGCTCTTGCCTGACGACCCCGAGAACACCATTTTAAAGAGATTCAAGAAGAATAAACCGGAAGACGATCAAACTGACGCCGACCAGGCAGCCCCTGCGTCTGGTGATGGCTACAGCAAACCTGCCCGTGACAGCCTTAAAAAGCTGATCGAGAAACCCGCGGGCCGCTAAGTCTGGCCAAAATAGAGAGGCGATGGACGCGATGCAAAACCCTTCCGATCACGCCGGGCAACTCGATCTAAATCGTGGCATCGAGTTGCAGGACGATCTCGAAGGCGACACGTTACGCGAGGAATGCGGCGTGTTCGGCATCTTCGGCCACCCCGAGGCCGCTGCCATCACGGCGCTCGGACTACACGCCCTCCAGCATCGCGGCCAGGAGGCCGCCGGCATTGTCTCCTTCGACGGCAGCCGTTTCCATTCCGAACGCCGCCTCGGCCTCGTCGGCGATACCTTCTCCCGCCGCGAGGTGATCGAGCGCCTGCCCGGCAGCATGGCGGTCGGCCACGTCCGTTATTCCACCACCGGCGCGACCATCCTGCGCAACGTGCAGCCGCTGTTCGCCGAACTCAATGCCGGCGGCTTTGCGGTCGGCCACAACGGCAACCTCACCAACGGGCTGACGCTGCGCCGCGAACTGGTCAAGGGTGGCGCCATGATGCAGTCGACCACCGATACCGAGGTCATCCTGCATCTGGTCGCGCAGTCAAAGCGCAACCGTTTCATCGATCGTTTCGTCGAGGCGCTGCGTGCGATCGAGGGCGCCTATTCTCTGGTGTCCCTGACAAACAAGAAACTGATCGGCGCGCGCGATCCGCTCGGCATCCGACCGCTGGTGCTCGGCGATCTCGATGGCTGTCCGATCCTGACCTCGGAAACCTGTGCGCTCGACATGATCGGCGCCAAGTATGTTCGCGACGTCGAGCCCGGCGAGATCATCGTGTTCGATGAAAAGGGCGCCAACAGCCACAAGCCGTTTCCGCCGAAACCGCCGCGGCCCTGCATCTTCGAATACATCTACTTCTCACGGCCGGATTCGATCGTCGGCGGCCGTTCGGTCTATGAGGTCCGAAAGGCTTTCGGCGCGCAGCTCGCCCGCGAAAGCCATGTCGAGGTCGACGTCGTGGTGCCGGTGCCGGATTCCGGCGTGCCGGCGGCGGTCGGCTACAGCCAGTATTCCGGCGTGCCGTTCGAGCTCGGCATCATCCGCAACCACTATGTCGGCCGCACCTTCATCCAGCCAACCCAGAGCGTGCGCGAGCTCGGCGTGCGCATGAAGCACTCGGCCAATCGCGCCGCGATCGAAGGCAAGCGGATCATCCTGATCGACGATTCACTGGTGCGCGGCACCACGTCGAAGAAGATCGTGCGCATGATGCGCGACGCTGGCGCGCGCGAGGTCCATTTCCGGCTCGCTTCGCCGCCGATCCTGTATCCCGACTATTACGGCATCGACCTGCCGGACCGCGGCGGACTTCTTGCGGCCACCCATACGCTGGAAGAGATGCGCGACATCATCGGTGCGGACTCGCTGGCGTTCCTGTCGATCGACGGCCTGTACCGCGCGATGGGCGAACCGGGGCGCGATCCCGCCAATCCCAAATTTTCGGATCACTGCTTCACCGGTGCCTATCCGACGCACCTCACCGACCAGACCCAGGTCGAGCCGCAGCCGCGCCAGCTCTCGCTCTTGGCAGAGGCGAGCTGACAACACAAACGGTGTCGTCCCTGCGAAAGCAGGGACCCATAACCACAGGCCTTCGTTTTTCCGGATGCCATCAGTTATTGACACCTCCTCACCTCATGAGCGCCGCGGCGTATGGGTCCCTGCTTTCGCAGGGACGACGAGATCGAGCTAGTTCCATGACCAAACCCCTCGCCTCCCGCATTGCGCTCGTCACCGGCGCCTCACGCGGCATCGGCTATGCCGCGGCGCTCGCGCTGGCAAAGGCCGGCGCGCACGTGGTCGCTGTCGCGCGCACACAAGGCGGCCTTGAGGAACTCGATGACGAGATCCGCAAAGACGGCGGCAGCGCCACGCTGGTGCCGCTCAACCTCACCGATTTCGATGGCATCGCGCGGCTCGGCGCGGCGCTGCATGAACGCCACGGCAAGCTCGACATTCTCGTCGGCAATGCCGGGGTTGCCGGCCCCTCCTCACCGCTCGGGCATATCGAGCTGAAGTCCTGGAACGACGTGTTCGCAGTAAACGTCACCGCTAACTTCCAGCTCATCCGCTGCATGGATCCGCTGCTCAAGATCTCGGACGCCGGCCGCGCCGTCTTCATCACTTCGGGCGCTGCCAGCAAGGCGAACGCCTATCAGGGGCCCTACGCGGCCTCGAAGGCGGCGCTGGACACGCTGGTGCGCTCCTGGGCCAACGAGACCGTGAGCACGAAACTGCGCGTCAACCTGTTCAGCCCCGGCCCGATCCGCACCCGCATGCGCGCCAGCGTCTTTCCCGGCGAAGACCCGATGACGCTGGATACGCCGGAACAGGCGGCTGAATTCATCGTGCCGATGTGTGCGCCGGAATGGACCGAGACCGGCAAGCTCTATGACTACAAGACCCGCACACTGATGAGTTTTCGTCCGCCGGCTTGAGCATCTTACGAGCTCTCTCATTGTAGCGGCCTCATTGTAGCGGAGCGACTTGTCCATCGAAGCTTTAGCGAAGGCGGAAGCAATCCATTTCGCCGCTTGCTGAGACATGAATTCGCCAATCCCGTGCATTGCGTGAAGCTCGCCAATGACGGGTTGCTCTATGATCTGCGATCGCATCCAGGTGTCCAGAAAGATGGAACCTTCGTTAAGGAATGGTTTTACGAAAAGGGAAAGTTCAAGCTGACGTCAGACGCGCGACGATAGGTGCATTGCCCGCGGTTTCGAGAAGGACTATCGCAAAGCCGCTGGCAGGTTCCAAAAAGAGAGCCGGCGAACAACATTTCTGGAGGAAACCATGATGACTAGGATTGCGCGGCGCTTCGCCGCTTCCGTGGCGCTTGCCGCACTCGCCCTCGCGACGCCAGCACTGGCCCAGGACAAAACCGTCAAGATCGGCGTGCTGAACGACATGTCGAGCCTCTATGCCGACATCGGCGGACCAAACTCGGTGGTCGCGGTCAAGATGGCAGTCGAGGATTCCGGTCTCCAGGCCCAGGGCTGGAAGATCGAGGTATTGAGCGGCGATCACCAGAACAAGCCCGACATCGGCGTCAACATCGCGCGTCAGTGGATCGACGCGGACAAGGTGGACGCGATCGCAGATACGCCGAACTCCGGCGTTGCGCTCGCTGTGAGCAATCTGGTGAAGGAAAAGAACTCGGTGCTGCTCAACTCTGGCGCCGCCACCGCCGACCTCACCGGCAAGGCCTGCAATCCCAACACTATCTCCTTCACCTACGACACCTACATGCTCGCCAACGGCACCGGCAAGGCGCTCACCAAGGCCGGCGGCGACACCTGGTTCTTCCTAACCGCCGACTACGCCTTCGGCCACGCGCTGGAGCGTGACACCGGCAATGTCGTCACCCAGACCGGCGGCAAGGTTTTGGGCGCGGTCAGGCATCCGCTCAACACCTCGGATTTCTCCTCTTTCCTGCTGCAGGCGCAGTCCTCGAAGGCCAAGGTCATCGGCCTTGCCAATGCCGGCGGCGACACCACCAACTCGATCAAGCAGGCGGCCGAATTCGGCATCGTCCAGGGCGGCCAGAAGCTCGCCGCGCTGCTGCTCTTCATCAACGACGTGCATGCGCTCGGCCTGAAGACGGCGCAGGGCCTGACTTTCACCGAATCCTTCTACTGGGATCTCAACGACAGGACCCGCGAATGGTCGAAGCGCTTCCAGAAGCTCTCGCCCAAGGGCTCGATGCCCTCGATGACCGTCGCCGGCCTCTATGCGGAGATCCTGCATTACCTGAAAGCTATGGAAGCGCTCGGCAGCAATCCGCATGACGGCGCCAAGGTCGTCGCCAAGATGAAGGAATTGCCGACCGACGATCCGCTGTTCGGCAAGGGCCCGCTGCGCGCCGACGGCCGCCGCCTCATTCCGGCCTATCTGTTCGAAGTGAAGAAGCCGGAAGAGTCGAAGGGACCGTGGGATTACTACAAGCAGATCGCCACGATCTCCGCGGAAGACGCCGCCAAGCCGCTCGAAGCCAGCGAGTGTCCGCTGGTGAAGAAGTGACGGCCGAAGGCCGTCATCCCGGAATGGTGCGCTAGCACCATATCCGGGATCTCGAGATTCCGGGCCTGGTGCTAACGCACCATCCCGGAATGACGAAGCACAACGAGCGGCGGGTTACGCCTTCGGCTCCCCCTACTTTTTCAACGTCCGCCACGCAATCAACAGCGCGAGCCCCAACAGCGCTGCCGCCAGCAGGAACGGCGCGCCCGGCAATTTCACCGGCGCCTGGTCGCCGATGAAATAGGCAAAGGTCAGCGTGAACAGGAACGGTCCCGCCATCTGGGCGATGCTGTTGACGCTGTTGGTCGCGCCCTGCAACTGGCCCTGCTGATCCGGTGCAACGAGCTGCGTCGTCAGGGCCTGGATCGCCGCGCCTGCCACGCCCCACAGCGCCATTACGGGAATGCCGGTCCAGAACAACGGCCCGGTGGGGGCCGCGCCATAGATGAAGAATCCCAGCCCGCCGGAAGCGAGCCCGAGCAACAGCGCACGGCGCTCGCCGAGACGCGTGACGATCGGCCCGACGCCCGCGCCCTGCACCACCATGGCGCAGACGCCCACCAACGCCAGCGTAAGCCCCACCGTTGTCGTGTCCCAGCCATACCGATAGGTGGCGTAGAGCACGAAGGTGGAAGGCAGCACCACATGCGCGACCTGGCCAAAGAAATTCGCCAGCGACAAGCCAGCGAGAATCCGGTTGGAACGCAGCAAGTGCAGCGCACCGAGCGGACTGGCGCTCTTCCAGCGGAACGGCGCGCGCCGGTCCTGCGGCAGCGACTCGGGGAGGATCAGCCAGCCATATAGCGCGTTCGCAAAGCTCAAGCCCGCCGCGACCCAGAACGGCAGACGCGGATCCATGCCGCCGAGCAGGCCGCCGATGGCGGGACCGAGAATAAACCCGGCGCCGAACGCGGCGCCGATCTTGCCGAACACCGCGGCACGCCGTTCCGGCGGAGTCACATCGGCGATGTAGGCAAAAGCCGTGGAAATGCTGGCCGAGGTGATGCCTGAGATCACCCGGCCGATGAACAGCCAGGTCAGCGACGGCGCCAGCGCCATCAACACGTAATCCAGCGCCAGTCCGAAATTCGATAGCAACACCACCGGCCGGCGGCCGAAGCGGTCCGAGAGCGCGCCAAGGATCGGCGAGAACAGGAACTGCATCAGCGCCCACGCGGTGCCGAACAGGCCGAAGATCCGTGCCGCCGTCGCGGTGTCGTTGTCGACAAAACTCTCCACGATCTTGGGCAGGATCGGCAGGATCAGGCCGAGCGCGAGCATGTCGAGCAGGATGGTGACGAAAATGAAGGCCGCCGCGCCGCTGCGTACCGGCGGCCTATCGTCGGCAGCAGCGGTGGACGGCTGTTCGCTCATGAGGGCCGCTTGCGCTTGTGCGCGAACGGATTGGCCTTTTCGCGCAGCGTGATGCGGATCGGCGTGCCCGGCAGGTCAAAAGCCTCGCGCAGGCTGTTGGTGAGATAGCGCAAGTAGGATTGCGGCACGGCGTCCGCGCGCGAGCAGAACAGCACGAAGCTCGGCGGGCGTCCCTTGGTCTGCGTGATGTAGTTCAGCTTCAGCCGGCGGCCCGACACTGCGGGCGGCGGGTTGGCATCGACTGCCTGCTCGAACCAGCGATTGAGCGCGGCCGTGGGCACGCGCTTGTTCCAGACCGCGTAGGCATCCTGGATTGCGGTCATCAGCCGATCGATGCCCTCACCCAGCAAGCCGGACACAGCGACGATGGGGACGCCTTTCACCTGCGGCAGCCAATGATCGGCATCGCGGCGCAGCGCCGAAATCAGATGCGGCTTGCGCTCCATCAAATCCCATTTGTTGACCGCCAGCACGATCGCCCGCCCCTCGCGCTCGATCAGATCGGCGATGCGCAAATCCTGTTCCTCGAACCGGTTCTGCGCATCCATCATCATCACGACGACTTCGGCAAAGCGCACGGCGCGCAGCGCGTCAGCTACCGACAGCTTCTCCAGCTTCTCCTCGATCCGCGAGCGCCGCCTTAAGCCCGCGGTATCGAACACGCGAAAGTCGCGCCCCTGCCAGGTGATCTCCACCGAAATGGAATCGCGGGTGGTGCCCGCCTCGGCGCTGGTCAACAGCCGCTCCTCGCCGAGCAGATGATTGATCAGCGTCGACTTGCCGGCATTGGGGCGGCCGACGATGGCGACGCGGATCGGACGCTGGGCGAGATCCTCGTCCGATACGATATCGTCGTCGTCGAACTCTTCCCGCGCTTCAGCCGGCTCCGGCATCAGGGCGGCGAGTGCGTCGTAGAGATCGCTCATGCCCTCGCCATGCTCAGCTGAAATCTGCACGGGATCGCCGAGCCCCAGCGCGTAGGATTCCATCGCGCCGATTTCGCCGTGCTTGCCCTCGCTCTTGTTGGCGACCAGCACCACCGGCTTGTTGGCGCGGCGCGCGAAATCGGCAAAGGCGCGATCGTTCGGCGTCAGGCCGGCACGGGCGTCGATCACGAACATCAACGCATCGGCCAGGCCGATCGCGGCTTCGGTCTGCTCCTGCATTCGTGCCGTGAGCGAGCCCTTGGCGCCCTCGTCGAGACCTGCGGTATCGATCACAGTGAATTCGAGATCGCCAAGACGTGCGCTTCCCTCGCGGCGGTCGCGGGTGACGCCGGGCTCGTCGTCCACCAGCGCGAGCTTCTGCCCGACCAGCCGGTTGAACAGCGTCGACTTGCCGACGTTGGGCCGGCCGATGATGGCGATCGTAAAGGACATAAATGACCCAAACGCCCTTTTTTGAAGGGCGTGTCAATCGAACGAAAACAACAAATCAGCGCGAGAAACTGCCGCTCGGCATCGGAGCCGGGAAAGCCGATTGTTGCGAGGATTGCGCGGGCGGGGCCGCTTGATCGGGCGGTGGAGCCGTGGTGCGCTTGCGCACGATCTTGGCCGGCTTGGGCGCCGGCGGCGCTGCGGCGGTGCTGCCCTCTTCCTCGGGCGCGGCGTCGGGATCCGCAGCGGCGGGTGCGGCAGCCTGCTTGCCCTTGGACTTCGCGCCACGCTTCGACTTGGGCTCTTCGGGCGGAGGGGCTGCAGCCGCTACCGCGTTAGGATCAACTTGCTGGTTGGCGCCCTTGTAGAGATCCTTCGGCACGCCCTGCTCAAGGCCCGGCACACCGTCGGGGAACACCGGCTTGCGCTCACCGGGCAGCTTTTTCTTGGTATCGAGGAAGTCGAGCAGATCGGTGGGATCGAAATTGCCCAAGCCGCCACCGCCGCAGCCTGCCAGTGCGCCGGAAAGCGCGACGAGAATGGCGGCTGCGATCAAACGTTGCGGGCGGCGCATGGTCGGTTTCCCACTCAACTCGTCCTCCGTCAGCTCTTCGCGACCGGCGGCAGCAAGGCCTGCAGCGCTTCGGCACGCGAACGCAGGCTCGGCGGCGTCTCGCCGTCATTGGCGATCATGTCCAGCCATTGCCGCGTCGCTGCGGCATCATTGGCGCGCCAGGCCGATAGCGCCAGCAATTCGCGCGCGGTGTGGCGGAACGTGGCGCCCGGCGCAGCGGCGGCTTCGAGGCGTTCTTTCATGTTGGGATAGCTGGTGCTTTCCAACAGCAACTGGGCCGCGCGAATCCGCGCGAGGTCCTGCTCGGCGACACCGACGCTGCGGTCAGCGGCAATCTCGTCGAACATCTTTGCCGCCGCCTGCGCATCGCGGTTGGCAACCTCCGCCGCCAGGCGCAACCGCGCCAGCACGCGGTAGCCGAACGGCGCCTTCGCAACGAGATCGGCGAACGCCGCTTCGGCCTCGGCGTGCTTGTTGGCTTCCGAAAGCTCGACCGCCTTGTCGAACGCCGCCCCTGCCGCGGCCGCCTTCTTGGACTCCAGATACTGGTAGCCGCGCCAGCCGCCCACGGCGGCGATGATCAAAATCAGGCCGGCGATGATCAGAAGCGAATACCGGTCCCACAGCTTTTTGAGCTGCTCGCGACGGACCTCCTCGTCTACTTCATCAAATAATTCAGACACTTAAAGATATCCCATCCCCGGGGAACTGCTGCTTCGGCGGCAGTATCGCGCGCCCGATCCCGCATCGCCGGGGCGTAGCCTATTGATATGGCGGTGGCAAGGCAAAGCGAGGCGGATCAAAGTGTTAACAGCGGCTCCCAACCGCCTCCGAAATCGGCTGGCAATGTTGACATTGCCGTTCAAAGTTTGGCGTAATCCCGGCCGCTTCCCTTGTCGATCCGTACTTTTTCAGGTGTTTCATGCCTCGCCACGCGCTGGTTTCGATGCTGCTTGCCCTCGGCCTGGTGCCTCTGGCGGCCGCAGCGTCACTGGCCGACGACTTCAAGCCGAAAGCGCCCGAGACGGCATTCTCGGGCAAGCTGCGCCCCGACATTTTGGGTATCTCGACCGAATCGAACGCCGAATCCGCCCGCGCCATTTTTGATTCGCTGTTCAAGGGCCGGACCGACACCAAGACCGACATCCAGCAGCAGAAGTTCGGCGGTGCCAGCTACGTCGCCGCCTTGAATTTCAGCCTACCCGCCGGTTCGAAACAGAACGGCGAGATGCTCTCGACCAGCTTCTCCTCGCCCGCGAGCGCCAACCGCGCCTATTTCGTTGCCCGCAACCTGACCTTCGCACCGGACCAGCAGCCGTCGAAGGCAGACATGATCAAGGAGATCATGGGCAAATACGGCGTGCCGACCATCGTCGGCGATCAGCATCTGTACTACATCTATCGCAAGGGCTCGATCATGTCGGTCGGCGGCAAGTACAAGGAAGCGACTGCGCTCGAGGCCATCGGCAAGCCGCTCGACCCAAGGGCCGCCGTCAAGCTCAACGGCGACACCGTGCGTGGCAGTTGCGTGGCGGTCGTCAAGCGCGCCCAGACCAAAGCCAAGGAACCGGGCGCCATGCTGACCGAGGCCAAGGGCGCGAACTGCGATGGCGTGTTGAGTGTGCAGCTCGTTCCGGGCACGCTGGCCGACCGCGTCGGTATCGCGCAATTCACCCTGCTGGACGTCAAGCAACTCGTCAGCGCCGCCGCGATCGACAGTGCCGCGCTCGCCGCCGGGCCAAGCGGGAGCGCGATGCCCAAAGGCAGCGCGCCGAAGCTCTAAGCCGCCGTGAAAGCCTCGCGGAGCTGCCGCTTCATCACCTTGCCGTTGGCGTTGCGCGGCAATGGGTCCGTCCGCAGATCCATGGTTTCCGGCACCTTGTAATCCGACAGCCGCTCGGCGCACCAGGTGCGCAGCGCCTCACCGCTGACGGCATTCCGCGTCACGACGACGGCATGCACGCGCTCCCCGAGCACCGGGCACGGCTTTGCGATGATCGCGCTCTCGACCACGTCGGGATGGCCTGCAAGCACCGACTCGACCTCGGCGGAATAGATCTTGAGCCCGCCGCGGTTGATCATGTCCTTCTGACGATCGAACACGCGCACGAAATTCTCTTCGTCGATCGAACCGAGATCGCCGGAATGCCAGAAGCCGGCCGTAAAACTCTCCGCCGTCGCCTTCGGATTGTTCCAGTAGCCCTTGATGACGGACCCGCCGTGAATCCAGATTTCGCCGATCTCGCCGCGCGGCAGTTCGCGGCCCTCGGCATCCATCACGACGATCTGCGCGCCGGGACAGGGCAAGCCGACACTGTCGATGTGGCTGGCGGTCAATTCGCCCGGCATCATGGTCGAGGGCGACGTGGTCTCGGTCGCGCCGTAGCAATTCATCAGCTTCAGGCCGGGAATCTTGGCATCGAGTTTCTCAATGGTGGCGATCGGCATCGGCGCGCCGCCAAAGCCCCCGATCCGCCAGCTCGACAGATCGTAGCTGTCGAAATCCGGCTGCAGCAGGCAGAGATTGTACATCGCCGGCACCATCACGGTGTAGGTGACCCGCTCACGCGCGGCCAACTTCAAATATTCCGCCGCCTTGAACTCCGCCATGATGATCAGCGCGCCTGCGCAACGGACCATGGTCATGACATTGGCGACCACGCCCGTGACGTGCCCGAGCGGCACGGCAGCGATCGAGCGGTCCGCTTCGGTAAGCTTCATGCATGATACGAACACCATGGCCGAATGAATGATGGTGCAATGGGCGAGCATCGCGCCCTTTGGCCGCCCCGTGGTGCCCGACGTATAGAGGATCATGGCAGTGTCCTCTTCGCCGACCTCGATTGGTGCGGCCAGCGGCGCGTTGTCAGCGAGTTCGGAAAAGCGCGAAACTCGCGGGTCGTCGTCGACAACAATCCTGCGCATCACATCGGGGATATCGCCCGCATCGGGCACACGATCGGCCAAGGCCGCCTCGTGGATCAGGAGCTTTGCTCCGCAATCGGTGAGCACATAGGCGATCTCAGGCTTTTGCTGGCGAATCGAAAGCAGCACCGTCACCAGCCCGGCATGGGCCGCACCCAGCATCGTCAGCACGAATTCGATTCTATTGCCGAGCAATAGCGCGACGCGGTCGCCGCGCTGCAGGCCGAGTTTTTGAAATCCTGCTGCGATTTGCGCCGATCGCTGCGCGACCTCGCGCCATGTCATTCGCGTAGCGCCGCAGACCAGTGCCTCGCCGTCCGGGTTGGTCGCAACCGCTTCGGCCACCATCGCCGAAATGCTCTTGGGCCGTTCACAAAAGACCGGAACGATTCGATCGCCAAAGCGCGGCTCGAGCCGCATCGCCGGGATAGAGTGCTGCGACCAGTCCATGGATGGCGCGCCCCGTCAGCTCTTCTTCATCTCGTAGACGTGCTCGGGTCCCGGGAAAGCTCGCGAGCGCACGTCGCTGGCGTAGCCCTGGATCGCCGCTTCGATCGCGGGGCCGAGATCGCCATAGCGGCGCACGAATTTCGGCGTCCGCGGCGACAGGCCCAGCATATCCTCGAGCACCAGCACCTGGCCGTCGCAGGCCGCACTGGCGCCGATGCCGATGGTCGGAATAGCGATGGTCTGCGTGATCTTGCGCGCCAGCGGCTCGGCGACCGCCTCGACCACGACCGAAAACGCACCGGCATCCGAGATCGCCTGGGCGTCTTTCAGGATCGGATCCCAACTGCCCTCGTCGCGGCCCTGCGCGCGAAACGAGCCGAGCGTGTTGATCGATTGCGGCGTCAGTCCGATGTGGCCCATAACCGGCACGCCGCGCTCGGACAGGAACGCGACGGTTTCCGCCATGCGCACGCCGCCTTCGAGCTTCACCGCGCCGCAATGGGTCTCCTTCAATATCCGCACCGCGGAATGAAACGCCTGCTCCTTCGAGGCTTCATAGGAGCCGAACGGCATGTCGACCACGACGAGGGCATGCTTCGAGCCGCGCATCACCGCATGGCCTTGCAGGATCATCATGTCGAGGGTCACCGGCACGGTGGTCTCGAAACCGTGCATGACGTTACCGAGGGAATCGCCGACCAGGATGACGTCGCAGTGCCGATCGACCAGCGCGGCAGTGTGCGCATGGTAGGACGTCAGCATCACGATCGGCTCGCCGTTCTTGCGCGTACGGATATCCGGCGCCGTTTTGCGCTTGATTGCAGATTGCACGGACATGTTAGGCTCCAACCACGGGAACGCCGATCACGACCGGATGGAACGCGAAGGCGAGCGCCAGATAGGCGACGAGACCGACCGCGATCGCGATCAAATCGTTGCCGGGACCACCGACGGGAATCGGCGGGGCGCCGGCGTCGGAACGATATTTCAGCGAAATCCGATCATACACCGCCCATGCGAGAAACGAGCCGAACAGGAGGATCGAGCCGAGATCGCCATTGGCGAGCAGATGCGCCGCCGCCCACAGCTTGATGCCCGTCAGCATCGGATGTTTCAGCGTCGTATAGATCCGGCCGCGGATGTAGGACGCGACCACCATGATGACCGCGGGCAGCATCAGCGCCGTCGTGATGTGCTTGAGCGCCACTGGCGGGTTCCAGACGTTGTACCATCCCGTCGCGCGATAAAGCGCAAAGCCCCAGATGATCAGCGCCAGCCCTGCGATCGAAGCCAGCGCATAGCCGATCTTGTAGCCGCTCTCGCCCGTCGCGGAGATCACCTGCGCGCGCAGCTTGCGCTGCGTGGTGAGCGTGTGGACGCCGAAGAACAGGATCAGGCCCAGGATCAACACCAGCAGTCCCATGACGTGCCTCCCGTTGCGCGGCTGGTTTTCCGGATTATCCGGGTATCATTTTAAGGGCCCGAACTGCAATGCGCATGATACGACGTCATTCCGGGATGGTCCGAAGGACCAGACCCGGAATCTCGAGATTCCGGGTTCGATGCTTCGCATCGCCCCGGAATGACGTACTCGGCTCATGGCTTCTCCGCCTGCTTGCCTAGATCGCGGTTGTCGACGTAGCGGATCGCGATCGGCCGCCCGGCGAGCGCGCCGCCAAGCCCGGACGTGAACTTGAGCGGGGTGCAGCCTGCCAGCGACGCATTGATCGCTTTCAAATAGGTAGCGCGGGTGTCAGCCGGAACGCCTGCCGTGGCATAGGTCACGCGGGGCGTAGCGATGATCTCGCCCGAGCGCTTGAAGCTGAACCGAACCGACATTTGCATGCCCTGGCGCGCAATGTCAGAAGGCGGCGGCGACCAACAGGAGCGCAACGCTGCAAAGAGGTCGCCGATCGTATCGAGATCATGATCCGGCTTCCGGTATTTCGCGGCCTGATCCTGTGGAGGCACGCTTTCGATCGTGAGTTGCAGATTCTGGCCGTACGGATAATCGATCTCGGGAATACAGGGACCTTCGTTGAACACGCTGCAAAATGATGGTGTGCAGGGCTGGCCGTCGAGCACGCTGCAGGGCGCGTGCGAAAATGGCGTGGCGTCGATCTGGCGCCGCGACTGGGCATCGGCGGCGCTCATCCCGACGAATGTGGTGATCAGGCAGACGATGATGCACCGGAACATGCGGCCCTAAGTCCTAAAAGGCGACCCATCTAAGCTGATGCGCGCTTCGCGCCGTATCAAGGCGGACGGTGTTCACATCCCTGCGTTCATGGCGGACAGTTCCGCAATCAGGGCCTTCTCGCTGGGCTGGTCGAGGACGCCGGCCGTATAGAGCGAGATGCCGCCGTAGAGCGTGATGTAGACCTTCATCACCGCGCGGCGACGCTCGACCGGGCTCTCGATATGCTGGCAGAATATCCGCATGGCCTGGGCGATGACCTTATGAACCGCGGCCTGCAGCGGCGGATTGTGCTTCATAGTGGCGTGCGGGCGGCTGGTCATCAGGGCGTACAGCGCGCGGTTGGCGAGCGCGAAGCGGACATATTTCGCGGTGTAGTCCTGCGGCGTCTCTGCCTTGACGAGGATGGCGGCGAGCCGCGTGTAGGCCTCGGCCGCGACCGCGTCGAGCAACGCTTCGCGGTCGGCGAAATGGTTGTACAGCGAACGATGCGCGACGCCGACGGCCTCCGCGACCTCGCGCAGGCTCAATTGCTCATGGCCGGCCGCGGCCACCAGACGGGTGGCGGCCTTCAGCGCTTCGGATTTCAGATTGCCATGGCGATAGGTCGCCCGGCGCGGCTTTGCGGTCATGCTCCCTTCATACAAAGGCATGAGACGCAACGCCACTGCCGGGCGGCCGAAGCTTTCCGTCAGGCGGATGCCCGTTTGGCAACGCGGTCCTCGCCATACTGCGGCGTGATGTCCTCGTCGATCATGGCGCGGATCATCTTGATCACCGCACCGCGCGCCCGCGCCTTGGTAGCGGCATGGGCGGCCATGTTGAGCATGGCAAGCGCCTGTGCGGCCTCCTCGGCGCTGCGCTCCAGCGCATCCGCCGGGACGACGCGGTCAAAGAAGCCGGCCGTGACGGCCTCCATGGGGCCGAACATCTCCCCGGTCATCACCGCCCTGCTGAAATAGGCCGGCGTCAGCCGCTGCCGCGCGATTTCGATCGCAAAACGCGGCACGGTGAGCCCGATCGCGACCTCGTTCATGCCGATCCGGTAGTCGCCCTCGGCGGCAATGCGGTGGTCGCTGGACATGATGAGGAAAGCTCCCATCGGGTAGGCGTTGCCCTGGCAGCCCGCCACCACCGGCGTCGGGAACGAGAGGATGCGCAAGGCCAGCTCCGCGCCCGCTTTCACCATCAGATATTGGTCTTGGGCGCTGCCCTTGGCGAAAACGTTGAGGTCGAATCCCCCTGAAAAATGCTTTCCCCGCGCTTTCAGGATCACCACCGTCTTGTCCTTTTCCGCCTGGTCGAAGGCCACATGCAGGGCGTTGAGCATGGCAAGCGACATCACATTGGCCTTGCCGTCGTCGATCATGATGGTGCCGACGGGGCCGGAACGGGAATAGGTTGCGAGATCAGTCATGGGCGGTCCTCCTTTTCTAAAAAGCATCCAATGGATACTTCCGGAGGCGAAGCAGCGGCGCAAGAGGCTTGTCCGCGCTCGGAACGCATGCCGGCATCCAGTGGATGCATATGTGGGAGGGCGGGCCCGCCTCGCCTTCATTGTCATCGTCCGGCTTGACCGGACGATAGTATTCAAGAGACGTGAGTGGTTTACGGATAAGCCGTGGCGTACTGCGTACTGGGTCCCCCGCTTTCGCGGAGGACGACTGCGGAGATTGGTGCGGGAAGCGTGGGCCGCTTACGCCTTCTTCTTCACGTCCTTGACGTTGGAGAAGGTGATTCCCTCGGCGCGCTCCCTGGTATAGCCCAGGTAGAACTCGTTCTTGGCCATGAATACGGGATCGCCGTCCACATCATCGGCGATGCCCGAACCGTTGGCCGCGATGAAGGCCTCTAACTTCTTGCGGTCGTCGGACGAGACCCAGCGGGCGAGCTGGAATTCCGAAACCTCGAATTCCACCGGCAGCGAGTATTCCGCAGCTAACCGCGCCTTCAGCACGTCGAGCTGCAGCGGACCGACCACGCCGACCAGCGCCGGTGCGCCGTCGCGGGGCCGGAACACCTGCACCACGCCCTCTTCCGACATCTGTTGCAGCGCCTCTTTCAGCTTCTTGGCCTTCATCGCATCCGTCAACCGCACGCGGCGGACGATTTCCGGCGCAAAACTCGGGACGCCGACGAAGGTGATGTCCTCGCCTTCCGTCAGCGTATCGCCGATCCGCAAGGTGCCGTGGTTCGGAATGCCGACGACGTCGCCGGCAAACGCCTCATCGGCCACCGAGCGATCCTGCGCGAAGAAGAACTGCGGCGACGACAGCGACATGTTTTTGCCGGTCCGCACCAGCTTCGCTTTCATGCCGCGGCTGAGCTTGCCGGAGCACAGCCGCGCGAAAGCGATGCGGTCGCGGTGGTTCGGATCCATATTGGCCTGGATCTTGAACACGAAGGCGCTCATGCGCGGCTCGGCTGCTTCGACCTTTCGCAAATTGCTGTCCTGCGCCCGCGGCGCCGGCGCGAACTTGCCAAGACCTTCCAGCAAGTCGCCGACACCGAAATTGCGCAGCGCGCTGCCGAAATAGACCGGCGTGAGATGGCCCTCGCGAAACGCGTCCAGCTCGAACGGCTTGCAGGCTTCGGACACCAGCGCGAGCTCGTCCTTGATCTCGGCGACGTCGAGATTGGGATTGCGGCCGGCGAGATCGGCGATATCGATCTGCTCGGTCGCGCCGGTCTTGGCGCCGCCGCCTTCGAGCAGGCGCACGCCGCCGTTGACGACGTCGTAGGTGCCGAGGAAGTCGCGGCCGCGACCGACCGGCCAGGTCATCGGGGTGGTGTCAAGCGCCAGCGTCTTTTCGATCTCGTCGAGCAGTTCGAACGTGTCGCGGCTCTCGCGGTCCATCTTGTTGATGAAGGTGATGATCGGAATGTCGCGCAGCCGGCATACCTCGAACAGCTTTCGCGTCCGCGCCTCGATGCCCTTGGCGGCGTCGATCACCATGACGGCGGAATCGACTGCGGTTAGCGTCCGGTAGGTGTCTTCGGAAAAGTCTTCGTGGCCGGGCGTGTCCAAGAGGTTGAAGACGAGGTCCTGGAATTCGAAGGTCATCACCGAGGTCACGACCGAGATGCCGCGCTCGCGCTCGATCTTCATCCAGTCGGAACGGGTATTGCGCCGTTCGCCCTTGGCCTTGACCTGTCCCGCCAGATTGATGGCGCCGCCGAACAGCAGCAGCTTTTCGGTCAGCGTGGTCTTGCCGGCGTCCGGGTGGGAGATGATCGCAAACGTGCGGCGGCGCGCCACTTCATCTGATAGCGGCGAGCGGGACGGCGATTCGGCTGTAACGGTAGTGTCGGACATGAGGGCTGAGCGTTTGGCAGGGAAAGGTGGGCTAATCAAGCCTCATTTGGTGGTTGCGGAGGCCGCTGGCCAGTCCCATATCGGCTGCGGAAGGACGGCCTTCCAAATTCACAGCTCATCCGCGGGGACGACCCTGCCGGGGTTCGGAGGGTTGTCATGGCCTGGATCGTGTTGTTCGTCGCCGGTCTTATGGAAGTGGGCTGGGCGATCGGCCTCAAATATACCGAGGGTTTCACGCGACTTGTTCCATCCGTCCTGACGCTCGCCTGCATGGCAGGGAGCATTGTCCTGCTCGGCCTTGCCTTGAAAGCGCTGCCGATCGGAACCGCCTACGCCGTATGGACCGGCATCGGTGCCGTCGGAACGGCTATCCTTGGTATCGCCCTGTTCGGCGAGCCTGCGACCGCCGCCCGCCTCGCCTGCATTGGGCTGATCGTGGCCGGCATCGTCGGGCTTAAACTCGTCACCGGATCAGCGTAGCAACAACACCGCCCAATAGGTCAGCGCCGCGATAATCGCGGACGCCGGAATGGTGATTACCCAGGCATAGACGATCGAGCTCGCCACGTTCCAGCGCACCGCCGAGACCCGCCGCGCCGCACCGACGCCGACGATCGAGCCGGTAATGGTGTGGGTCGTGGATACGGGAACCCCGAGATAGGTCGCCATGAACAGCGTCGCCGCCCCACCGGTTTCGGCGCAAAAGCCCTGCATCGGCGTCAATTTCGTGATCCGCAATCCCATGGTGCGGACGATGCGCCAGCCCCCCATCAACGTGCCGAGCCCCATCGCCGCCTGGCAGGAAATCACGACCCAGAACGGAATCGCGAAATCCGCCCCGAGGTGGCCCTGCGAATACAAAAGCACCGCGATGATGCCCATGGTCTTCTGCGCGTCGTTGCCGCCATGGCCGAGCGAATAGAACGAGGCCGAGACGAATTGCAGAATGCGGAAGGCGCGATCGACCGCAAACGGCGTCGAGCGCACCGACAGCCAGGACACGATCGCGACCAGCACCAGCGCCAACAGGAATCCGACCAGCGGCGACAACACAATCGCCAGCAGCGTCTTCGACAGGCCGCTCCAGACCGCGGCCGAAATTCCGGCCTTCGCCACGCCGGCGCCGACCAGTCCGCCGATCAACGCGTGCGAACTCGACGATGGAATGCCGAGCCCCCAGGTGATCAGGTTCCAGACGATCGCGCCGATTAGCGCAGCGAAGATCACGGCGGCATTGACGACATCGGGTTCGATGATCCCCTTGCCGATGGTATTGGCAACGTGGAGGCCAAAGACGAGGAAGGCAATGAAATTGAAGAACGCCGCCCAAGCCACCGCATAATGCGGCCGCAGCACGCGGGTCGATACGATCGTGGCGATCGAGTTGGCGGCGTCGTGCAATCCGTTGAGGAAGTCGAACAGCAGCGCGACCGCGATCAGGAAGATCAGAATCGGAAGACCAAGCGTGGCGTCCACTAAATTGGCCCTGCCCTATACCTGCTCGATCACGATCGAGTTGATCTCGTTGGCGACGTCGTCGAAGCGATCAGACACCTTTTCGAGATGCTTGTAGATCTCGGCGCCAACGACGAAATCCATCGAATTGCCGTTGCGATGCTTGAGAAACAGCTCCTTCAACCCGATGTCGTGGAGATCGTCGATACGGCCCTCAAGTTTTCCGATTTCCTCCGTGATGGCGGTCAGCATTGCGACGTTACTCCCGATCGACTTCATCAGGGGAAGCGCGCGGCTGACCAGATTGGCGCATTCGACCAACAGCGTGGCTATTTCGCGCATCGGCGGTTCGAACGTTCGGACCTCGAACAGCACTACCGCCTTCGCGGTCTGCTGCATCTGGTCGATCGCGTCGTCCATCGACGTGATCAGATTCTTGATGTCGCCGCGGTCGAACGGGGTAATGAAGGTGCGGCGGACCGCAGTCAGGACCTCGCGGGTGATGCTGTCGGCGTCGTGTTCGAACTGATTGACTCGCTGGCAGAATACCGGCGTCTCCTCGCCGCCGCGCATCATGTCCTGCAACGCCAGCGCGCCCTGCACGACCGTCTGGGCGTGGCGGGCGAATAGGTCAAAAAACTGCTCCTCCTTGGGCAAAAAGACACGAAACCAGCGTAGCATGGGTATTTTTCCGTCGTTCAGAAACAGCCGCGGAGCGAGCTGTCACAAAACTGTCATAGACCATTCGAGGGAAAAGCGCGCGACAGCAGGCCCCGGGGACCGGGTCATCCACCGCTTTGTGGCGCCGAAAACTGTGCCAAAACCGCCGTTTTTACAGGGATCGGCGGAAATAATGCGCGATCTCGCCGATGATGCCCCGGCGGAACGTCAACACGCAGGCCACGAAGATGACGCCCTGGATCACCGTCACCCATTGGCCGAAGCCAGCCAGATATTGCTGCATGGCGATGATAACGAAGGCCCCGACGACCGGACCGAACACCGTGCCGAGGCCGCCGACCAGCGTCATCAGCACGATTTCACCCGACATCGTCCAGTGCACGTCGGTGAGCGAAGCGTTCTGCGCCACGAACACCTTCAGCGAGCCGGCAAAGCCCGCAATCGTTCCGGAGAGGATGAAAGCGAGCAGCTTGTAGTTGTCAGTCTTGTAGCCCAGCGAGATCGCGCGCTGTTCGTTCTCCCGGATCGATTTCAGCACTTCGCCGAACGGCGAGTTGATGGTGCGGAAGATCAGGAGGAAGCCGCCGAGGAACCCGGCGAGCACCACGTAGTAAAGCACCGTAGGCTTGGAGAGATTGAATATTCCAAACAGGTAGCCCTGCGGAATGCCCTGGATGCCGTCCTCGCCGTGCGTGAACGGCGCCTGCAGATAGATGAAATACAGGAGCTGCGAGAGCGCCAGCGTGATCATCGAAAAGTAGATGCCCTGGCGGCGGATCGAGATGAAGCCGGTGACGACGGAAAGCGCGGCGGCGCCAGCGACGCCGACCAGAATTCCGACTTCCGGTGTTACTCCCCAGACCTTGAGCGCATGCGCCGAGCAGTAGCCCGCGGTCCCCAGAAACATGGCGTGGCCGAACGACAGCAGGCCGCCATAGCCGACCAGGAGGTTGAAAGCGCAAGCAAGCAGCGCGAAGCACAGCGCCTGCATCACGAAGAACGGATAGATGCCCGTCAGGGGTACGAGTCCCAGCAGCACCGCCATCCCGGCGAACACGATCATTTCGTCGCGCATCGCTTGCGGCGTTACCGGCAGTGTGTCGTCAGTCAATGTGCTCATGTCAGGCAGCCCGTCCAGTCAGTCCCGTTGGCTTCACCAGCAACACCAGCACCATCAGGACGAACACCACTGTGTTGGAAGCTTCGGGATAAAAATACTTGGTCAGTCCCTCGATCACGCCGAGCGCAAATCCAGTGATGATCGATCCCATGATCGATCCCATGCCGCCGATCACCACCACCGCGAACACGACGATGATCAGGTCCGCGCCCATCAACGGCCGCACCTGGTTGATCGGCGCGGACAATACGCCGGCCAGCGCCGCCAAGCCGACGCCGAGGCCGTAGGTCAGCGTGATCATCCGCGGCACGTTGATGCCGAATGCGCGCACCAGCGTCGGGTTTTCAGTCGCCGCGCGCAGATTGGCGCCGAGTCGGGTCTTCTCGATCAGGAACCAGGTCGCAAGGCACACCACGAGCGAGAAGACGACGACCCAGCCGCGGTAGATCGGCAGGAACATGAATCCGAGGTTCATGCCGCCCTGTAATCCGCGGAACCCGCCGACCTCCGGATAATCAGGAATCGCGTACGGCAGGCCGGACGAGCCGAAGTAATTCTGGAACACGCCCTGCACGATCAGCGCGATGCCGAACGTCAACAACAGCCCGTAGAGGTGGTCGAGACCGGCCAGCCATTGCAGCATGGTCCGTTCGAGGATCATGCCGAAGATGCCGACGACAATCGGCGCGATGATCAGGGCCCACCAGTATCCAATCCCCGTGAGATGCAGCAGAAAATACGCGCAGAACGCGCCCATCATGTAGAGCGCGCCATGGGCGAAATTGATGATGTTGAGCATGCCGAAGATCACGGCGAGCCCGAGACTGAGCAGCGCGTAGAACGATCCGTTGATCAATCCCACCAAAAGCTGGGCGTAGAGAGCTTGCATCGGTTTCGCACTCAATCTCGTTATGATGCGGGTTAGCTTTGTGGGCCACGAGAGAAGGCCCGCCGGCATGACGCCGACGGGCCATCGTTGTTACTTCTTTACCAGCGGACAGGCGCTTTCCGAAAGCGGCCGGAAGGCCTGCTCGCCCGGAGTAGTGCCGATCAGCTTGTAATAGTCCCACGGTCCCTTGGATTCGGAGGGCTTCTTGACCTCGAACAGGTAGGCCGGATGAAGCTTGCGACCGTCGGCACGGATTGTACCCTTGCCGAACAGCGGATCATCGGTGGGCGTTTCCTTCATTTTCGCCACCACCTTGACGCCATCGTGCGGATTGCCGCCCATTGCATCGATCGTCTTGAAATAGTGGATCAGGCCCGAATACACGCCGGCCTGCACCATCGACGGCATCGCCTTGTTCTTCATGCGCTCGGAGAAACGCTTGGAGAACGCGCGGGTGCCGTCGTTCAGATCCCAGTAGAAGGTTTCCGTGAAGTTCAGGCCCTGCGCCACCTTGAGGCCGAGGGAGTGGACGTCATTGATGAACAGCAGCAGTCCCGCGAGTTTCTGGCCGCCCGAGACGATGCCAAACTCCGCGGCCTGCTTGATGGTGTTGGTCGTATCGCCACCGGCGTTCGCCATGCCGATGATCTTGGCCTTGGAAGCCTGTGCCTGCAGCAGGAACGAGGAGAAGTCCGATGAATTCAGGGGATGCCTGACGGTGCCGATAACCTTGCCGCCCGACTTCGTCACCACCGCGGAGGTGTCGCGTTCCAGCGCGTGGCCGAACGCGTAATCCGCGGTCAGGAAGTACCAGGTGTCGCCGCCGGCCTTCACCAGCGCCTGGCCGGTAGAGTTGGCGAGCATGTAGGTGTCGTAAACCCAGTGAATGGTGTTCGGCGAACACTGCGTATTGGTGAGATCCGACGTCGCCGCGCCGGTGTTGATCATGATGGCGTTCTTTTCCTTCACCAGATTGTTGACCGCCAGCGCCACGCCGGAGTTCAGCACATCCACGAAGATATCGACCTTGTCGACGTCGATCCATTGACGGGCGACGGTGGTGCCGATGTCGGGCTTGTTCTGGTGGTCGGCGGAGACGATGTCGATCTTCCAGCCCTTGGCCGCAAGGCCGGAATCCTCCACTGCCATCTGGGCGGCGACCGTCGAGCCGGCGCCGCCAAGGTCAGAGTAAAGTCCGGAATTGTCGGTGAGCACGCCGATCTTGACGGTCTTGTCCTGCGCCACGGCACTGCCTGCGGCAAGTGCCAGGGCGGTGCCGAGGAAGAGCGCTGAAATCCGATGTTTCATAGTATCTCCATTATTCCAGAGTGCAGCAAAGTACCGATTAAACGCCGAGATAGGTGTGGAGCTTGTCCATATTGGCCGACAACTCCGAATTCGCAAAACCGTCGATGACCTTACCGTGCTCGACGATGTAGTAGCGGTCGGCCACCGTGGAGGCGAAGCGGAAATTCTGTTCGACGAGCAGGATGGTAAAGCCTTCCGACTTCAGCCGCGCGATGGTGTGACCGATCTGCTGGATGATGACGGGCGCCAAACCTTCGGTCGGCTCGTCCAGCATCAGAAACCGCGCGCCGGTGCGCAGGATCCTTGCGATCGCGAGCATTTGCTGCTCGCCACCCGAAAGCTTGGTGCCCTGGCTGTTGAGGCGCTCCTTCAGGTTCGGAAACAATTCGAAGATCTGGTCGAGCGACAGCCCGCCACTGCGCACGATCGGCGGCAGCAGCAGGTTTTCGCGCACGTCGAGGCTTGCGAAAATGCCCCGCTCCTCGGGACAGAATGCGATGCCCAGACGCGCTATCCTGTCGGACGAGGCGCGCGTGATGTCCTGACCGTTAAAACGGATCGAACCAGTACGCTTGCCGATAATTCCCATCACCGACTTCAGCGTCGTGGTCTTGCCGGCCCCGTTGCGGCCGAGCAGCGTGACCACCTCGCCCGCCTTCACATTGAAGTTGACGCCGTGAAGGATATGCGATTCGCCGTACCAGGCCTGCAGGTCGGAAACGGAAAGAATCTCCGCGCCCGCCGGTTTGGCGGTGGCTTCGGCCATTTTCAACTCAGGCATGACCGGCCCCCAGATAGGCTTCCTTGACGCGCTCGTCCTTGGACAATTCGGCGTAATTGCCTTGCGCCAGCACCTGACCGCGCGTCAGCACCGTGATGATGTCGGACAGGTTGGCGACCACGGAGAGATTATGTTCGACCATCAGGATGGTGTGCCTCGCCGAGATGCGCTTAATCAGGGCTGCGATCTTGTCGATGTCTTCATGACCCATGCCCGCCATCGGCTCGTCGAGCAGCATCATTTCCGGGTCGAGCGCCAGCGTCGTCGCAATCTCCAGCGCGCGCTTGCGTCCATAGGGCATCTCGACCGCCGGTGTGTTGGCGAACTCGCTCAAGCCCACGTCGTTCAGCAAGTCGAGGGCGCGGCCGTTAAATCGGTCGAGCACGCGCTTGGAGCGCCAGAAATCGAACGAGCTTCCATGCTGGCGCTGTAGCGCGACACGAACGTTTTCCAGCGCCGTCAGGTGCGGAAACACCGCCGAAATCTGGAACGAACGCACCAGCCCGAGGCGAGCCACATCGGCCGGCGCCATCGCGGTGATGTCCTGCCCCTTGTACAGGATCTGCCCTGCAGACGGCCTCAGAAACTTGGTCAACAAGTTGAAGCAGGTCGTCTTGCCGGCGCCATTCGGCCCGATCAACGCATGAATGCTGCCGCGCCGTACCTTGAGGGCGACATCGCGAACGGCGAAGAAACCCGCGAATTCCTTGGTCAATCCGTGGGTTTCGAGAATGAACTCATCAGCCAAACAAATTTCCCCCTCAGCCGTCTCCGCGAGTTCGCCCGCGCGCGGCCAGTTTTTTCCCTGTTCGGGCAGGCTCTGCTGGAGGTCTGGAAACCGCCCGAGCCCGCCGCCTCCGGCCGGAATATGCCGTCAACGCGATGGATTACGCAAGGCGGAATGCTGCCACGCCCGACCGCGCGCTTGCGGTTCCGGATGCGCCATAAGTCGAATGGTCCCGCCGGCGCGGCTCGGCGGGGCCACGGGCCACGCTCAACCGTAACCTCGCGCCGGCAAGCCATCGTTAACGGTGTTTTGCCGCTATCGGGCGCGCTTTCACACAATGTTTTCCCCTCGGGGCGCATCATCTCGCGGTTTCGATCGTGTAGGAATTGCCGCCTTGAAATTTGAAAGCGCCGGACCGTCGGTCATCAAATCTATCAAGCAGCGCGACCTGCTGAACACCTGGCTGCGGCTATACGCCCGCGACCAATCGATACCGCGCACGGCGGAATACCAGCCGGCGCGGATCGAGGACGAACTTCCCGATTTGGTCCTCTACACCGTCGATACCAGCACCCAGCCGCCGCGCCTGACCATCCAGAGCGACGGCACGCGGATGTCGACGGCTTATGGAAATACCGGCAAGGGCCGCTATCTCGACGAGTATCTCGGCGCAAGGCTCGCTCCGATCGTGATGCCCCTTATGAATGCATCGCGCGCCGCCTGCCTGCCTATACCATCGCCAATATCGACGACATCTACGGGCGGATCGTCGCCTATGAGCGGCTGTTGCTGCCGTTCTCGGATGACGGCAGCGTCACCCATATCATCGCTTCGCTGAAAACGATCAGCGAGGACGGCGGCTTCGAGATCAAGAATCTGATGCGCGGAAGCGACCAACTGCCGGTGCCGAAGCTTCGCGCCATCATCGACCGCGATCTCTTCCATCGCGCGCCCGGCCGCATTCCATCCGGCGATGAACTCGAATTCGACTAGGCCTTCCGCCCGCGCGGCTTCGACGCCACCTCGCTCGCATAGATATCCGGCTTGAACCCGACCAGCAATTTGCCGCCAAGATCGAGCACCGGCCGCTTGATCATCGAGGGCTGCGCCAGCATCAGCGCCAACGCCTTGCACTCGTTGAGGCCTTCCTTGTCGCCGTCGGGCAGCTTCTTGAACGTCGTCCCGGCGCGGTTGAGCAGCGTTTCCCAGCCAACATCGTCGGACCATTGCTTGAGCTTGTCCTTGCCGATGCCGGCAAGCTTGTAGTCGTGAAAGTCGTAGGCCACGCCGTGATCGTCGAGCCAGGCGCGCGCCTTCTTCATCGTATCGCAGTTCTTGATGCCGTAGATGGTGATTGGCATTGTCGTTGCATTTCCGGAATTCGTTATTGGTCCTGCCGGACCGGATTAGAATTAAGCAGATCGGCGAATCTATCATAGACTGACGCATCATTCCGTGCCGGGACCAGCCGATGGAATTCACCGTATTGTTTCTGGCCATAGTCATCGTAATGCTGATCGCTTGGCGCGGTCGGCGTCCGCTGGCGCTCGGCCTGTTCGGAGCCGTGCTGATCGCGTGCATCGCCACCTATCTGCATCACGCGACCGATACGCTGAAATTGTCGTTCTGAGGGACGCATGACCCAGGCGCGCGCCATTACGTTGAATGCACTCAGCCTCTACGCGGTGGCGCTGGTGCTGGCGGCGGCCTATGCGGCGCAGTTCATTCTTCATGAGCTGCCCTGCCCGCTCTGCCTGCTGCAGCGGATCCTGTTCGCGGCGCTCGCCGTCGGCCCGATCCTCAATATCCGCTTCGGCCCCCGTCCCAGCCATTATGCGATGTCGCTGCTGGCGGCAGTGGCAGGCGCCGTCGCGTCGACGCGCCAGGTGCTGCTGCATATCATGCCCGGCGACGCCGGCTACGGTTCGGCGTTGCTCGGCTATCACTATTATACCTGGGCGCTGATCGGCTTCATTACGGCCATCGTCCTGCTTGCGGCTATCCTGCTGTTCGACCGCCAGTTCGAGGGAGACCGCGCCGTGCTGCCGGCCACCGGCGGCGCCTTCGCGCAAACCGCGGTATGGCTCGTGATCGCGCTCACGGCGGCCAATGTGGTAACCACGCTGCTCGAATGCGGCTTCGGCGCCTGCGCTGACAACCCGGTGGTGTACGAACTGCTCAAGCGCGCCGCTTAAGACCGCTTGGGTATGTCGAGCCCGCGCTGCACCGCCGGCCGGGCGAGCCCGCGTTGCAGCCATGCCGGCACCTGCTTCAGCGTATCGAACGCGACGAGATCGCGCGCACCGTAGAAGCCGATCAGGTTGCGTACCCAGCCGAGCATGGAAATGTCGGCGATGGTATACTCATCGTCCATGATCCATTGCCGTCCGGCGAGATGCGTCTCCACTACCTCAAGGAGGCGTCTCGACTCGGCGACGTAACGCTCGAGCGGCCGCTTGTCCTCATATTCCTTGCCGGCGAACTTATGAAAGAATCCGACTTGGCCAAACATCGGGCCGATCCCACCCATCTGGAAGTGCAGCCACTGGATAGTCTGGTATCGCCGCGCCGGATCGGCCGGCACAAGCTTGCCGGTCTTCTCGGCGAGATATTGCAGGATCGCGCCGGACTCGAACAGCGGCAGCGGTCTGCCGCCGGGACCATCCGGATCGAGGATGGCCGGTATCTTGCCGTTCGGATTCAACGACAGGAATTCCGGCGTCTTCTGGTCGTCCTTGTTGAAGTCGACCAGATGCACCTCGTAGGGCAAGCCAATCTCTTCGAGCACAATCGAAACCTTCACGCCGTTTGGAGTCGGCAGCGAATAGAGCTGAAGGCGGTCGGGATGTTTGGCGGGCCAGCGTTTGGTGATCGGGAAGGCGGAAAGATCGGACATCAAAACTCGTTTTGCATGGTTGTTGTTGCGCGGCTAATGTACGGCCGATGCCGCACATAACAAGGGTTCGCGCCGTTCATGACCGATCAACCGTCTCCGGCGAAGCTCGGCCTGACTGATGAGGAGCTTGCGGCTCGCCCGACCCTGTTCGCGGCCGATGCGCTGAAGGATCAGGTCGCCGTTGTAACGGGCGGCGCCGGCGGCATTGGGCGGGCGATCGCCTGGCTGTTTGCGCGGCTGGGCGCGCATGTCGCCGTGGTCGGGCGCGACGGCGGCAAGCTCGACGCGCTCGTCGCCCAATTGACGGGCCGAGGCCTCAAGGCATCCGCGCGTGTCGCCGACATCAGAGACCCTGACGCAGTCAACGCCCTGTTCGATACGATTTGGGCCGCACGAGGCCGCCTCGACTGCGTCATCAACAGCGCCGGAGGGCAATTTCCCCAAGCCGCGATCGATTTTTCGGTGAAGGGCTGGAATGCCGTCATCAACACCAATCTGAACGGCACCTGGTACATGATGCAGGCCGCCGCGCAACGCTGGCGCGACCACAAGCATCCCGGCAGCATCGTCAACATCGTGGTTGTAACGACGCATGGGCTCTACGGCATCGCACACACGATTGCTGCACGGAGCGGCGTCATCGGGCTCTCCCGCGCCGTCGCAGTCGAATGGGCGCCGCTGAACATCAGGGTCAATTGCGTGGCGCCCGGCGCGATCGAAACCGAAGGCTGGAACGTGTATTCGCCGGAGGCCCGCGCCGCCTACCCACGCTCGAACCCGATGATGCGCGTCGGCTCGCCCTGGGACGTTGCCGAAGCCACTGTCTTTCTCGCTGGTCCTTCGGCCAAATTCGTCACCGGCGAGACGCTGACCGTGGACGGCGGCGGTCAGCTCTGGGGCGAAACCTGGACCACCGGCAAGCCGGCGTATTTCGGCGGCGATGACAAGTGACACGCTGAAAGCCGGATTCTCATGACACGCTATCGCCTCGCCATCTTCGACTTTGACGGCACGCTTGCCGATACGATCGAGTGGTTTCGTGCCTCCTTTCAGGACGTGATCGCGCGTTTCAATCTCAAATCGGTCACCCCGGAGGAGCTGGAAGGAATGCGCGGGCTGTCCGCACGGGAAATCATGGCGAGGCTTGGCGTGTCGACATGGCAGCTTCCGGCCATTGTGAACGACATGCGAAAGCGCAAGCTTACGGCGGCGAACGAGACATCGCTGTTTGCCGGGATCCCCGAGATGCTCGCCGACCTTCAGCGCCTTGGTGTCAAGACCGCGATCGTCAGCTCCGATAGCGAGGCATCCGTCCGGCAAGTGCTCGGTCCCGCCACCGCCCTGATCGGCCGATTTGACTGTGGCGCCGCAGTGTTCGGCAAGCACTGGAAGTTTCGACGGGTCGCGCGACGGCTGGAAGCAAGCCCCGCGGAAACGATCTGCATCGGCGACGAGATCCGTGACATCGAAGCCGCCAATGCGGCCAGTATGGATTCGGGCGCGGTGGCGTGGGGCTATGCCACCCCGGCCGCGCTTAAAGCGGCGGGACCTACGCATTTCTTCAACTCGATCGAGGAGATGGTGCAGCGGCTTGCGGCGGCGAAATAACGCCGCTCGGGGCTTCCGCTGTTTTTCGCTGCCGGTGGCCATCATCCGCACAGACACCATCGCGCGAGATGCCGATGGCCCCTCTGGCTGTGCACGAGCACGAACTCCGTCACAGTCCAGCCAATCGGTTCGATCGGATACTCATCCACGCTGCGCGCGTCATATAGCAACGTTACGTGCGGCGTGAAATTCGTGTTGGCGAGCCGCCTTAATCCTCTGCGCGCCATCGCGGCACCAAGCATTTGCCGAAACGACTGCAACCGGCACAATCCCTTCTCGCCAATCAGGACAAACGGACGATTGCCCGGCCCCCCGCGGAAACTAGCTGTGCGATCGAACGAGACCTCGAACGGTTCGGTCCGCAATTCCGCGGCCGCCTCGCAGGCGGCGCAAAACTGGCGTTGCGGCAACCCGCCCAGCGAAAATAGCGAAACGTGCAGCCGGTCTGGCGCGATGAGCTTGCCGTTGAAGCAATGGGCGCGCTTGAGCACGCCCGCCAGCCGGTGAATTCGCGCTGCTGTGCCCGCGTCGGGAAGAGCCGCGAGGAATACTTGGCCACTACTAGACCTTGCAAAGCCGTCCATGATAACGCAGCACAAATCATGAACATAAGATTGTGGCAAGGCCCAAATACAACTCGTTCAGGCAAGTTCCCGCAGCCTCATAACACACACCCGTAATGCGCCGACGACACCAGGCGGATGTACTTGTCGTGCACCGATCCCGGTCGCGTCGCAGCCAACGAGGCCGGCGCGCGCCAGTCGGCCATGCGGCGGGCGATCTCTTCCGCTGACACTTCGAGATTCAAGGTGCGGGCGCCTGGGTCGATGACAATGGTATCACCGTCGCGCACCGCAGCGATCGGGCCGCCCGCGCGGCTTCCGGCGAGACGTGGCCGATCAGGATGCCGTGCGAGACGCCGGAAAAGCGGCCGTCGGTAATCAGCGCGACATCCTCACCGAGACCCTGACCCTGCAACTGAATGGTCAGCATTACCATTTCCGGCATACCTGGCCCGCCCACCGGGCCGACATTGCGCACGACGATGACGTTGCCCGGCGCGATCTCACCGGCGCGGATCGCGGCCATCGTATCGGCCTCGGACTCGAATACCCGTGCGGTGCCGCGAAATTGCCCCTTCTCGAGGGTCTTGCCCGATAATTTTAGCAGGCAGCTCTCCGGTGCGAGATTGCCCTTCAGGACGCTGATGTGATTGTTCGCCGGCGCGATCGGTTTCGACACCGGAAAAACGATCTCCTGCAGCGGCATCTCATCCAGCGTCGGAACATCGGCGAGATTTTCTGCCAGCGTCTTGCCGGTCGCCGTCATGACGTCGCCATGCAAAAGACCCGCGCGCAGCAGTTCCTTCATGACCACTGGCACGCCACCGATCGCATGCAGGCTGCCCATCGCGAACGGACCGTGCGGCTGCAAATTGGCGAGCAGCGGGACGCGCTCGCCGACCGCTTGGATGCGTTCGATCGTGATCGGCACCTGGGCCTCGCGCGCGACCGCGAGCAGATGCAGGTACATGTTGGTCGAGCCGCCCATCGCATAGACGGTCGTGATCGCATTTTCGAAAGCGCGCTCGGTCATGATGTCGCGTGGCCGGATGCCCGCCTGCATCATCAGGTACAGCGCGTCAACCGAGGCGCGGGCCTGCGCGCGGACATCGGCGTGAATATCGCTGCCGGCGTTATAGTCAGCGGAATGCGAGGCGCCGCGCGGCAGCATCATGCCGATCGATTCCGCGATCGTGCTCATGGTGTTGGCGGTAAACATCGCGCCACAGGTGCCGCTGCCCGGCATCACGTTGCGCTCGACTTCCAGCAGTTCCTCGCCGGAGAGGCGGCCGGACTCATTGGCGGCACGCGCCTCGGCGTAATCCATGATTGTCAGATTGTTACCTTTGCTCGCCCATGCGCCGAACGAAACGCGGCCCGGCGTGCTGGTGCCGGGATAGAGCACGAGGCCGAAAGCATTGGTGCGCGCCAGCGGCATCAGCGCGGCGGCTCCCGTCTTGTCGCAGCCGGAGATCACGATCATCGCGTCGCCGTGGTGTGCGTAATGACCGATCTCGAAACAGTCGGCAACGACATCGCGCGATGCGAGGCTATAGCCCGCCGTCGGCGTGCCCTGCGTCAACGCATCCGACACTGCCGGCGCCCCGACGACCAGCCCCTGCCCGCCGCGCTCGGCAAGAATTTCCACCAGGAGATCGGTGATGGCGCGAACGCGGTTGTTGCAGCGATGAGCGTTGGTCCAGGCGCTGGCGATGGTCACCACTGCACTGGTCTCCGCGACGCGGTCCGGATCGAATCCGGCAGCGCGCAGTTCGACACGCGATCGCTTCCAATAGGTGCTGCTGTCTTCCGTTGTCATCGGGCGCTCCAAGTCTTCTGATGGACTGCACGGACGTTAGCGTCCGGCCTGATTGACACTGAAACGAATTTAGCCCGTCTTGCCGTCGTCAAAACTGACGATCACAGCGGCGTTGGCGATGATGATGGAGTCGCTTCCGCTCTCGGCAGGAATTTCCAGCCCGCCCTTTACCGCCGTCACATTCACCGTGCCGTAAGGCAGTTCCTTTGCAACGGCTGCAGTATCGACCCCGCTCGGGTCTGGAACCGCGACGGTAACCTCCACGAACATATCGTTGGCGGTCTTTCCCAGCATCCGGAAGAAGCCGAGGCTGGAGTGGCGGATAGCGTCCGAGACGGCGCGCTTGGCGGCCTTGGTCGCATCGCATCCGTGAACGTCGACGCCCATGCCCATTTCGGTGATACAGCGAACGCGTGCCATCGGATTTCCTCTTGTCGTTTGTCGCGTGGTCGTTTTCGGTGAAGCCTTCTCTCAATCCTCGCTTACGGCCACGGCGTCAAGCCGCGGCGCAGAAGTGCGCGACGGACATGCGCATGCATCTCGCGGCGCGATTTCGCCCGAGATATGCGGAAATCTCGGCGCCCCGAAATGAGAGGGCGCAGGGAATGCCGGGTGCTTTGCTGCACCCGCGGTCTCGTGTGCAAATGCACTTAAGAAATGCGCACACGAGCATACAGGTACAGCCGGAGCAGCCCGGCATTCCCTGCGCGATGGGTTGACGGCTTATGCCGNGCTCTCCCTGGAGACGAATTCC
The DNA here is from genome assembly GCF_000472965.1 of Bradyrhizobium murdochi. Taxonomy (GTDB): domain Bacteria; phylum Pseudomonadota; class Alphaproteobacteria; order Rhizobiales; family Xanthobacteraceae; genus Bradyrhizobium; species Bradyrhizobium murdochi. Next base: position 1,268,529 of record NZ_AXAU01000001.1, read on the forward strand.
TCTTGCCTCCATCGCCGACAGATTAGCGATTCATCGAACCCGGTCGGGTTTCGAAGAACCTCCGCCGGCTTAACACCAGCCACGGGTGCCAGGACCACACGGTTTTGCCGTACGCAGCTTCCTCTGCCAGAGACTTCGACCGGCCAAGTGCTTGCCAGCCGAAGACCTGACGGAGGCGTTTAAGCGCCGTACGTCCTGCGCGCTGTGTTCGCTCACGGATAACCGCCCTGCGATCACATCCACGCGCCCGACGCTGCCGCGTCCACCGCAACCCGCCCCAACGTCAGTGACGATGGCCAACGCCCCCTCTCTCGGGACGGGATGGCCAGAGTTTTACCGGTGATTTGGGTCTGGTGCGAAGCGGAATATTTTTGATTCCAGGGCTTGACGTGATTTCTGAAAATCAGAAGTGATTTGTCGCACCGGATGTCAGCATAATTCGCGCAGGAACCGATATCGGCCAAAATCGTTTTCGATCGGGGTCCAATTCGAGGATCAGTCTTGCAAGGCGACTCCGAAATTCTGTTCTGGCGCCGAACGGACGTCGCCGGGGTGGAGCGATTGGCGCTCCATATTTCCGCTGACGCGGTCTCGGCAGAATCGACCGTGATCTGCGTGGAGGACGGCGGCTTTCGCCTCGACCACCGTTGGAGACTGACGCCTGACTGGCGAGCTCAATCGCTGGACGTAGACCGATGGGGCCCGGGCGGCCACACCCACCTCACCCTTGAGCGGACGGATGGCGGCTGGTGCGTCAACGGCCAACAACGTCCCGATCTCGACGGTGCGGAAGAGCCCGACCTTTCGGTCACCCCCTTCTGCAACACCTTCCCTATCCGCCGGACACCTGCCGGAGCCCGACAGAGCCTCACGCTCGATACTTGTTTCGTGGACGGTGCGGCCATGACGATACAGCGCTCCCGTCAACGATACGACCGTCTCGGTCCGGATCGGATGCGTTACGTAGATCTCGGCGTCTCGGCAGGCTTTGAGGCGGAGCTCGAGGTGGATGATCGGGGTCTGGTACTTCGCTATCAGCACCTTTTTGAACGCGTGACACCTGTCTGACGAAGGCGGCGATAAATCGCTGACCAAAAGGCCACCCATGCCGAGCTGACTAGGGCGTGGCCTCATTACGCGCAGCCAGCCATAGCCGGATGGATGCGAGCTGGACGAAGGCAAGATAGTTGACGGCAAGCTTATCGTAGCGTGTAGCAACCCGACGACATTCTTTCCGAACGGCGCCTTTGCCCCAAAGCCGGCTGTCGGTGACGTCGCCTCTTGGCCCGACGCCAATCATGGGTCAACGTCGGGGCCGCGGATTGACATTTCTCTCTGCGGGGAGATTGCATGGCGCGCGCAGCTTGGCTGTACGGACCTCGTCATGAAGCTTATTGCGCACCGTGGATGGTCCGCGGGTCCGGGTGAAAACTCGCTCGCCGCGTTCGCACGTGCCGCCCGTGACGGCAGAATATCTGGCGTCGAATTCGACGTCTGCCTTGCAGCGGATTCCGACACATTGGTGGTGTCACACGAACCGCCGCCTCATGTCGAGAATGCGCTTACCCTCGATGCGGCACTGTCGCTTCTTTCACCGACTGACCTTGACCTGTTTGTGGAGGTGAAGGAGACGGGACTTGCCTCTAGGGTCATCGAGAGGCTGGTTGCCAGCAACGTAGCCCGTCGCTCAGTCGTATTTGCCTTTGCCGCCGTCGCAAGATCCTTTCCGTGGGAGGGTGCGCGACCGGTGCGCCTGGGTATCATCGTCAAATACCCGTGGAACCTGAATCGTGCGGTGCGCAGGTATGCGCCGGATGTCCTCCTGCTCGGCTGGGACGCGCGCGCTTGGACGCGAGTCGCGTTTCGCGCCTGGTGGTCCGTTTTCTCACTTGAGCAGCTTGCGCGACGCCACCACGTGCCGGTTGTGGTAGGAATCGTGCAACGCATGGACGACCTTCATTGGCTCTCGCGGCAGCGCCTCTACGGGGTGGTTGCCGACGTCGGTCGCACTATCGGCCGCAGCGCCAGACCTGATTAGGCCGCGCAAATCCGTTCGTCGCCCGTGAACTATTCGAAAGCAGCTGACAAATCGGCCTGATCTGGCGTGGGAAACCGGCTCTTTCGGTGACGTCGCCTTCTGGCCACTTTGAGACATGCCGACGAACGACCAGAATGTCTGTTTATTAAGGTAGACCGGAAGTGATGCGCCGGCCGTCAGGATGACGCGAATGACCCATATGAGACATCAAGCCAGCTTGCTTTCCTTCGAAGATTAGTCAATATCGGCCGCATGACTGTCGTGATCACCTTCGCAAACTTGTGGTGGCGCTCCACCTAGGAGCGGCACGGCTTTGTCATTCACCCAACCGTCGCCGCCGTTCATCGGCTTGCGAGGTTGCCTGCATCAACAGTCCGATTGAATGGCGGTTCCTATCTGGAGAACCGCGATGCAACATTCGTCAGCTACCCTCCCTGTTATCTTGACCGGCGACAGAACCACCGGTCCGTTGCACCTGGGGCATTACGTCGGTTCGTTGAAGAACCGCGTCACGCTACAGACGACGCACCAGCAGTACCTACTGCTGGCGGATGCCCAGGCACTCACAGACAACGCGCACAATCCTGGTGGGGTGCGTGACAATGTCCTTGAGATCGCGACAGACTACCTGGCTGTCGGGATCGACCCGAACCTGACCACGATCTGTCTTCAATCGCATCTCCCGGCACTTGCCGATTTGACCCTGCTGTACATGAACTTTGTCACGGTCGCGCGGCTTGAGCGCAACCCAACCATCAAAGACGAAATCCAGGCGCGCGGTTTTGGCCGAGATATTCCTGCAGGCTTTCTTTGCTATCCCGTCGCCCAGGCCGCCGACATCACTGGTTTCAAAGCGACGATTGTCCCGGTTGGGGAAGATCAAGCTCCATTGATCGAGCAAACCAATGAGATTGTTCGCCGCATCAATCGCCAAGCTGGTGCTGACGTGTTGCCCGAAGCTCGCGCGCTTGTTCCTCGCGTCGGACGCCTTCCCGGCATCGACGGCAAGGCCAAAATGAGTAAATCGCGAGGCAATGCTATTCAGCTGTCAGCCAGGGCCGATGAAATACGTGAGGCTGTCCGGCGTATGTTCACTGATCCAAACCATATAAAGGCATCCGACCCAGGTCGCGTCGAAGGCAACGTGGTCTTCACGTACCTGGATGCGTTCGACGATGATCACATTGCGGTAGAGGAATTGAAAGCGCGATATATCCGCGGCGGTTTGGGCGACGGCATTGTGAAGAAACGTTTGGAAGATGTGCTGCAGGCACTTCTCGCGCCAATCCGAGACCGTCGCCGCGCACTCGCTCGTGATCCCAGCCATGTTCTGCAAGTCATCAAGCGCGGCACTGCGCAAGCGCGTGAGATAACAGATGCTACCTTGCGCGATGTTCGCGCCGCGCTTGGTCTGTTCACGCTGAACTAATCGGATTGAGGCCAAACCGTGGAATGTCCGGGTTTTGCCCTTCTGCGACATCGGGCTATGTCCGCTATTCCGCCGCTGTTGAGGGTTGAGCGGACATCAAGTCAGTCGCTTAATGAGTACACGCCCTAATTTCGCACACCCGATGACGATGTCGCGCTGCCGGGCTTCATCGGCGCGAGATCAGCTTCAGCCAGGGCGCCGAATGGAAGGCGCTCATCAGCAAGTACATTGGCACCATGCCCCCCACCGGCGATGCGTTTGCAGCCGAGCAAAGCGGATCCAGCGGACCACCGCCAACCACGGCGGTAAGCAGCGCCATGATTGCGAAGGTCGGCGCGGCCGCAAGCGATAGCCATCTGACTATGCCGGCCGCGGCGCCTTCGTCATCACAGCTCGCCGCGCAGGGCGCGTTGCTGTGAGAGGCCTCGCTCATCCCTTCGTGCCTGCGCTCTGCTTGCGGAACGCGGCCTCTCCGGCGTCCGACACCTCGACCCATCTCTTGTCGGGTGCTGCGCCTTCGACGTAGCTGTCGTGCCAATTCCACCATTTGTACGTCGGAGTCTGAGGATATCCTTCGGGCGAGTCCTCCCAGACCTCCTGGCGGCCGAGCGGCGTGATGTCGAGGTAATTCCAGGTGCCTCCCATCTGCTCGTCGCCGCGGTTGTTGATGAAGTAAGTGCGGTAGATCTTGTTGCCGTCGCGGAAGAACACGTTGGTGCCGTGCCATTCGCCGACGTCGAAGTCGGTGTCGAAGCTGTCGGTGATGGTGTACCAGGGGATCAACTCCCATCCCATTCGCTTCTTCAGGCGCGCGATGTCCGGCTGCGGCGCGCGCGAGGCAAACACGAGCGTGGTATCGCGGGCGTTGAGATGGGCGACGTGGGCGACCTGGTCGGCCACCATCGAACAGCCGCGGCAGGCATGGTCGGGCCAGCCGAACACGCCGGGCTCGAAGAAGGCGCGGTAGAGGATCAACTGATGACGGCCCTCGAACAAGTCGAGCAAGCTCGCCGGGCCGTTGGGCCCCTCGAACCTGTACTCCTTCTCCACGGCCAGCCACGGCATGCGCCGGCGTTCGGCGGCGAGCGCGTCACGGGCGCGGGTCGCGGCCTTTTCCTTCACGAGCAATTGCTGGCGGGCCGCTTCCCATTCCTGTGCCGAAACGGTGTGAATCTGCATGGCTAACCTCCTGTTTGTTGGGATGTTCGTTACTTGAGCTTCGACTTGCAGCGTCAGGCCGGCAGACGCGCGTCGTATTCCTTCATGAGGCCGCTCCAGCCATCCCAGAACGGCGCCGGCTCCTCTCCGCTCGCACGGGCGACCAGAACATCGAGATGCATGTGCCAACCGGCCATGTGCTTGAGCAGCGTGGCGCGGTCGGGGAAGCGCCGATGGGTGACCGTGAGCAGCACGCCCTTGCCTTTGGGCTCCAGTTCGAACGTGACGTCACCGGTACTGTTCCAGGTGATCGACAATTTTCGGGGTGGATCGAATTCGGTAATCCGGCTCTGCATGCGATGCTCGCCGCCGAAGCCGGCCGGGCGCTCGCCCGGCGGGTCCGTCAATTCGTCGTTGCGCCAGACGAGCTCGAAGGGCGCGCCGACCTTCGTGTCCATGTCGCCAGCCGCCATCCATTTGCGGCGCAACTCGCTGTCGGTGAGATAGGCCCAGATGCGCTCGATCGGGCCGGGCAGCAGCCGCTGGATTTTCAGCGTCGCGGGCTCGGGCAAACTGCCGTACGCGTCGGGCTTTGTCGTTGAATTCATCGCTCTACTCCGTCACCGATTTTGATTTGGATTTTGATTTCGCCCGGTCCTCTTCGCGCAGCAGAGCTTCCAGCCTGTCGAGCTTTGCGGTCCAGAAACGCTCGTAACGCTTCAGCCATGCATCGGCTTCCGCGAGCCGCGCCGCCTCGAGGCGGCAGAGATGGGAGCGACCGCGGATCGTGCGTTTGACGAGACCGGCATTCTCCAGCACCCGCACGTGTTTCGAGGCGCCGGCGAAGCTCATGTGAAACGGCGTCGCCAGTTCCCCGATTGTCAGCTCCCGTTCCGCCAGACGACCAAGCATCGCCCGCCGCGTTGGGTCCGCGAGGGCGTGAAAAACGGCGTCGAGATGGGCACTACGTTCAACCATTTGGTTTACAATAGTCGCGCGACGCTAATTGTCAACCAATCGGTTTAACGTTTTCGTGATGAGATTTGGGCCTAGTCCGGCACGGTATACACGGCGCAGGGCGACGCAATGCCGCGCAACTCATGCGTTCCCAGCGGGATCAGTTTTGTAGTGGTTTCGGCGGCGAGTGCGCCTGATATCAGCACCGTCCGACCGAGCGGCCGACAAAGCCCTTCCAGCCGGCTCACCAGATTGACCGCGGGACCGATCGCCGTGAAATCCAGCCGGTCGGCCGCACCGACATTGCCCCACAGAATTTCACCGAGATGCAATGCGACGCCGAACGACAGCGGCGGCAGCCCCTGCTCTCGCCGTGCGTCGCCGAGATGCGCCATCCCAGCCTGCGCCGAAGCGACGGCCCGGAGCGCAGCGTCGCAGGCATTGCGGGGAGATGGACCGGTGACCGGAAAGATCGCCAGCACGCCGTCGCCGATGAATTTCAACACCTCGCCGCCGAAGGCATGGACAGCGCCGGCAATGCAATCGAACCAGGCGCCGAGCGCGGCAATCACCGCCGCGGGAGGCTCGGCCTCGGACAGTGCCGTGAAGCCGCGTAGATCGGCAAACAGCAGCGCGGCCCGGATGTTCTCGCCGACCTCGCGCCGCAGCGGCCCCGTCAGCACGCGGGCGGCGCTTCGCTTGCCGAGATAGGCCTCGAGCGCAGCGGTCACGGTCGCGCGCGCCGAAAGCGCGGCGAGCGGCGCTGCAGCGAAGCGGGCGGCATCGCGCAGGCGATCAGACTCCGCTTGCGTGAACGGCCGCGGTCCGATCCAGCCAAGCATCGGCCCGTCCGATCCAAGACTCACATCATCTTGGCTCACATTATCTTCATGCACCGCTCCGCCTGCGAGCCCGGCCAACCAGCTCCGGCCGGCGTCGCCGGACAAATTCCCCGCCGCTCCGAATCCCGCCGGAGCGAACCCCACGGCCTCGATCACCGCCCCATTCTCGGCGCGCCATAGCCAAGTCCGACGGGCGACGATCGGATGCGGCACGGCAAGCGTCAGCGCTCCGCCGGCGAGCGGCACGCCGTCCTCGATCAGGCGCGTGCCGAGTTCGGCCAGGAACCGGTCGGCGCCCGGCGAAGCGCTGGCTGCATCGACCAGCCATGTCAGCGTCGAACTCAGTTGCATGGATCGATCATGCGGCAGCGATGTTGCATTGTCACCCACGGCGCTTAATTTAGGCACTCGCTGGTTGCATCAGCGCGGCCTGCCAACGACCCACGAGGTTTTCGATGACTGAATCGTTTGTGCTCCAGCGCGAGACCCACATCGCCGCCCCCCGCGCCAGCGTGTTCGCCTTCCTGACGGACCCTGAGAAGATCGTGCAATGGATGGGAAGCGAGGCAGTGACGGAGATGCATCCGGGCGGCATGTACCTCCTGAAAGGCGTCGGCAGCTCCACGGCGCGCGGCGCGTTCCGCGAGGTCGTGCCGGTTCACCGTCTCGCCTACAGCTTTGGCTGGGAAGGCAATGAGGAAGTGCCGCCGGGATCGAGCCTGATCGAGATCGATCTGATCGAACGGGACGGCGGCACGCTGTTGCGCATGACCCATAGCGGCCTGCCCACCGAGTCAACCCGCGACGCCCATTCCAAGGGTTGGGCGCATTATCTCGACAGGTTGACCAAGGTAGCCGCCGGCCAGGACCCCGGGCCGGACGGCGGACCGAGCGGCACACACAACGTGTAAGAATGGCATCGGTCGAGGCGTGCATCGCTGGACGATCAGTCCTGTTTCTTCAACACCGTCACGTGAAGACGGCGGCGGATTTCCATCCCCTGCCGCCGGTAGAGCGCGATGGCCGAATGATTGTTGGTGAAGACGTGCAGGAACGGAATTTCGCCACGCGATACAATCTGGCGCGAGATGGCGGATAGCAGCATCTGTCCGTAGCCGCGGCCGCGATGGGACGGATGCACGCAGACAGCGGTGATCTCGGTGTATTGAGCCGGCTTCATCCGCTCGCCGGCCATCGCGACAAGCTGGCCGTCGACGCGGATGCCGAGAAAGGTGCCGAGCTCATGGGTCCGCGCGCTGAACGGGCCCGGCTTGGTGAGCTCCGTGAGTTCGATCATCGCGGAAACGTCGTCGGCGCCGAGCGTGACGATATCGACGCCATTGGCCGGTGTTTCAACCGGCGTTCCAATCATCTGTTCACCAGTGTCCGCCAGCGCGATCTTGAATTCGGCAGGCGGCTTCACGGGATCCGGCGTGAACAGCACGGCGATGTCCTGCGGCGACATCAGCCCGGCGAGCACAGCAAAGCTTTCAGGCGACATGTCCGCCATCGCTGCGAAGGGCGTGATCTCGGTCGGATAGCGCCGCGCGCGGGCATCGCCTTCGGCCAATGCCTGATGCGTAGTCGTGAGCGCCGTCCAGATCGGATAATCGAGGGGGTGGCTGGAGCTGTCGTGAACGGACATCGGACTACCTTCATTCAATGGCACGACAACCTTAGCGGTAATCACTGATGTCGGCTACCTTGCCGCCCTCCCGGACCTCGGCGGTGTAGCGCCAGATGTCCGGGCGCGAGCCGTCGATATCCGTAAAGCCATAGTGGCGGGCGAGTTCGCCGGCGCTGACCGATTTCTGATTCCACCTGGCGCGATCGGGATCGGCGGCGAGCGCAGCCACGGCGCGGCCGACATAGCGCGGCGATTCCGACAGCGCGAAATCGGGCGGCGCATGGTGCCTGCCGCCTCCCGGCTCCGCCAGCGCCTCGCGCCAGGTCGTTTCGCTGACGCCGAAATTCTCCAGCATCATCTCGGAGCGCAGCCATCCCGGCGTGATCGCAACCGCCGTGGCCCCATGCGGTGCGAGTTCGTGGCCTTGCGAGTAGGCGAGACGGTTCACGCTCTGCTTGACGAGATCGTAGAACACCGAGATCCGGTAATGCTGCGCATTGTAGTCGGCGGTGCCGTCGGTGACTTCGACGAGCAGGCCGCCTGCCTGCGCGATCAGCAGCGGCAGCAGATAATGCGAAGTCACCAGATGCGTCTCGATGCCGAGCCGCAGAATCCGCAATCCCTTTTGCAGGTCGAGCTTCCAGATCGGCGTATTCCACTCGGCGGGCCCGCCCTTCAGCCGTTCGGCGCCCCAGATGTCGTTCACCAGCACGTCGATGTGGCCATGCTCGGCGCGGATACGCTCGGCCAGCGCCGCGACCTGCAAAGGTTCGAGATGATCGACGGCGATGGCGACGCCTTTGCCGCCGAGGCTGGTCACGAGCTCGGCCGTCTCCTCGATCGTCTCCGGCCGGTCATAATCGGATCGCGTTGGAGCATCGGTGCGGGCGCTGCTGCGCCCCGTGCAGATCACCGTGGCACCCGCCTCTCCGAGCGCGGCGGCAATGCCGCGGCCGGCGCCGCGCGTCGCGCCCGCCACCACGGCGATACGTCCGGCCAGCGCGCCTTCATGTGAGACCATGCTCATCCTCCCCTCACCTTCACGCGCCGTTGCAGTCCGATCGCATCGAAGCGCCTGCGCGCATCATTCCGCTTTCTCTGCCGTCGCCTCGATCAGATTATCGCGGAGCTTGACGACGTTTTCCTGCAGCCGCGCGAACTCGTCTGGCTTCAGTCCGGTAGAGGCCACGAGATTCATGTGCATGCCCTTCTCGCGCAGCCGGCGGCCAGCCTCGGTCAGGCTGATGCGCACCTGCCGCTCATCCGCGGGATCACGCTGGCGACGCAGATAGCCCATCTGCTCCAGCTTTTTCAGGATCGGCGTCAGCGTGTTGGACTCCAGGAACATCTTCTCGCCAAGCTCACTCACAGTCTGGCCGTCCTGCTCCCACAACGCCACGATCGCGATCCATTGCGGGTAGGTCAGGCCGAGTTCATCGAGGCCCTTTTTGTAGGCCCGCCCGAAGGCAAGGTTGGCCGAATAGATCGCAAAACACAGGAAATCGCCAAGCCGCCGCTCGCCTGCGGCCGGCTTCGGCTTCTGGCTGGCCTTTGAATTATCTCTCGAATTGTCCCTGGAACCGGTCCGCGGCCCGTCGTTCAGTTTCATGGAGATCGTCCTTTCCGACACGAACATGTGAAGTCTCGCACCCATATATATCGCATCCGATTAAATCGGAAGGGTTGACACTCTGCACCCGAGCCGCTTTATATCGCATACGATCTTATCGCACGCTATGTAACCCGGTGCGCCGGAAGCATTCCCGCCACCACAACATCAAGGAGAGAACCATGTCAGACCTCAAGGAACGCACCAGCACCACTTCCAAGGCCGCTTCGGCGGTCGACCTGAAGCTCGAAGTCATCGTCATCCCGGTTTCCGACGTTGAACGCGCCAAGCAGTTTTATGCAAAGCTCGGCTGGCGGCTCGACGCCGATTTCGCCGGCCCTGACGATTACCGCGTGATCCAGTTCACGCCGCCCGGCTCCAACGCCTCGGTCATCTTCGGCAAGAACGTCACCCCTGCCGCGCCCGGCTCCGCGCAGGGCCTCTACCTGATCGTCTCGGACATCGAGGCCGCCCGCAACGAGTTGCTCGGCCGCGGTGTTGCGATCAGTGAAGCCTTTCACGCCGGCGGCGACGTGCATGTCGGTTCGGACGAGCCCTATCTGTTCGGGCGGGTCCGGCTGAGCGGCCCGGATCCGGAACGCGGCAGCTACCGCTCCTATGCCTCGTTCAGCGATCCCGATGGCAATGGCTGGCTGCTGCAGGAAGTCACCGCGCGATTGCCCGGGCGCGTTGACGCCAACGCGACGGCCTTCAATTCGTCGGCTGATCTCGCGAGCGCACTGCGCCGTGCGGCGGCTGCCCATGGCGAGTACGAGAAGCGCAACGGCGGCCGGCACGATGAGAACTGGCCGGACTGGTACGCCGAATACATCGTCCGCGAGCAGAGTGGCCAGCAGCAGGCGGCATGAGCAGGCTTCGCGATCGTTGCACGCAAGTTCGATGAATTTCCCAACACCAAAGGAGATCAACATGACCAGGATGAATAAGATGCAACTCATGGCGATGGCGGCGATCGTTGCCACTGCCGTTCTGGCGCCGTTTGGCGCGCAGGCGCAACAGAGCGGAATTACCCGAACCGATCTGCAGCGGCACGATCTCAGTGCACAGGGGCGCGAGGCCATTCAGGTCCGCGTCGATCTCGCTCCCGGCGTGGCGTTCGGCAAGCACACGCATCCCGGCGAAGAGATCATCTATGTCCTCGAGGGCCAGCTCGAGTATCAGGTCGGGGACAAACCGCCGGTCACACTCAAGGCCGGCGACGTGCTGTTCATTCCAGCCGGAACACCGCATTCGGCCAGGAATCCCGGCAACGTCACCGGCAGCGAGCTCGCCACCTACATCGTCGAAAAGGGCAAGCCGCTTCTCACATTGATGAAGTGACCGTAGCAGCCTGCAGCTACAAGGAGAGCCCGACATGATCGAGATTGCGTTGGCGTTGGCGGCTGGCCTCTTGACGGCGGCGGCCCCATGCATCCTGCCATTGCTTCCGGTCTTGCTGGGCGCCTCCATCGGCCGGCAGGACCGGTGGCGGCCGCTCTTTCTCGCGGCCGGATTCATCATCGCCTTCTCCGGCTTCGCGATCCTGTTCGGCTCCTTCTCGACCGTGCTTGGCTTGTCGCACGACACGCTGCGGACCGTCTCCGTCATCCTGCTCGGCAGCTTCGGCGTATTACTGTTGTGGCCGCAGCCATACGAGCGGCTCATGACGAGCTTTCACGGCCTGCTTTCATTCGCCGACAACATCGTCGCGCGTGCCGGATCAGGGAATGCAGGGGGTCTCGTTGTTGGACTGACGCTCGGCGTGCTCTGGACGCCGTGCGCCGGGCCGGTACTCGGCTCCATTCTCGCGCTGATCGCAACTTCGGAAAACCTGGCCCGCGCTGCGCTGCTGCTCGTCGTCTACGCTGTCGGAGCCGGCATTCCGATTTTGCTGATCGCCTACGGCGGACAATACGCGACCACGCAAGTGCGTAGGCTTGCGCCCTACACTGTCGCCTTGCAGCGAACATTTGGTGCGGCGGTGCTCCTCGTCGCGCTGGCCTTCTACACGCAATACGACAGCATCGTCGCTGTCTGGCTTTCGGTGCTCTATCCGAATCTTCAACTGGGATTATGACAATGCGCAAGCTTCTCAGCCTGATCGTCCTTGTTTTCGTTGCCGTTCTTGCCATTGCGCAGTTTGGCCCTTCCGCCCTGCTCAGCAACGAACCCACGCAGCAGGACTCCCGGCCTGCGCCGGAGTTTTCCGAGATTTCCGCCTGGCTGAATTCGCCGCCGCTGACGGTGGAGAGCCTCCGCGGCAAGGTCGTGCTGGTTCAGTTCTGGACCTACTCCTGCATCAACTGCCTTCGCACGTTGCCCTATGTCACCAAGTGGCATGAGCAGTACAAAGACAAAGGCCTTGTCGTGGTCGGCGTGCACACGCCTGAATTCGCCTTCGAGAAGGAACGCGCGAATGTCGAGACCGCCGTCAAGCGCCTGGGCATTCATTATCCTGTGGCGCAAGACAATCAATATCGTACTTGGCGCGCCTTCGGAAATCAGTACTGGCCAGCCGCGTATCTGATCGACAGGTCCGGAACGATCGTTGCGACGCAGTTCGGCGAAGGCGGCTATCAGCAGATGGAAAACGCCATCGCGCGTCTTGTCGGCGAAGCCATGCCCACCGCGCAAGCAACCGATCCGGATCTGAGCGCCGTCGCGACGCCCGAATTGTATTTCGGTTCCGAGAAGAACGATGGCGCCATCGTCGAGGCGCAAGACGCTACGCGCGGCGAACGGGCCTACACGCTGCCGGACAACGTGCCGCCGAACCGGTTCGCCCTCTCCGGCCTCTGGAACGTGACGGGCGATCGTGCCACCTCCTCGGCAGACGGCGACGAAATCCTGCTTCGTTTCAATGCGCGCAAAGTCAATCTAGTCGCTGGCAGCGTGTCGCCGCAGACATTGTCCGTGACCGTCGACGGAACGCCTCAGCCGCCAGTCACCGTCGATGGAAGCAGGCTTTATCCCCTCTACGCCGGCCCCGGTGGCGAGCACGTGTTGCGGCTGAAAGCGCCCAAGCCCGGCCTGAGCGCGTACACCTTTACGTTCGGCTGAACGCGACCGTGCGTGCGACGCCGCGACTTCCAATTCAGCCGTCAAATAGCGTGGGCGTATGGGGGCCGCAGCCTGTGGGGACGTGTCAACCCTCGACTTGACCTGCCGGCCCTCATGCAATATCAATTGTTACATGAAACGAGACAGTAGACTATCAGGCGTTCTTCACGTGCTCCTGCACATGGCCGAGCGGAAGGAGCCGGTGACTTCCGAAGCGCTCGCACGGGCCATGGACACCAATCCCGTTGTGATCCGGCGGATCATGTCCGGACTGCGCGATCAGGGCTATGTGCGATCGGAGAAAGGCCATGGCGGCGGATGGACTCTCGCGCGCGACCTCGCGACGATATCGCTGCGGGATGTCTATCAGGCGCTCGGCCAGCCTTCGCTGTTCGCCTTGGGAAACAGAACGGAAGCACCGGGCTGTCTTGTCGAGCAGGCCGTGAATGCTGCGCTCGACCGGGCGTTTGACGAGGCGGAGGCGCTGTTGCTGTCGCGCCTGAGTGCCGTGACGCTTGCAACGTTGAGTGCCGATTTTCAGAAGCGCCTGGGCGACCGGCGCAACCGTCATCGTCTGGAGATCGCCCATGCATCATGACGCGGCGGCTAACGCCTTGTTGGCCCACTTCTCCGATCCCGACGCGGTCGCGCGCTATGCGGCTGGACCGCCGCGCTTCGTGCCCGGCTTTGCGGACCTTCACCGCATGACCCGCATCCTGCTGGCGGAACAGGCTGAGCAAGACGCACGGGTACTGGTCGTCGGCGCGGGTGGCGGCCTGGAGTTGAAGGCATTGGCGGAGGCAGAGCCGCGCTGGAGGTTCGTTGGCGTCGATCCCGCCTCCGAGATGCTGAAGCTGGCGGAGCAGACGCTGGGGCCCTTCAATGCGCGCGTGCAGTTGCAGCAGGGCTATATCGACGATGCGCCCGATGGGCCGTTCGATGCCGCCACCTGTCTGCTCACGCTGCATTTCCTCGATGTCGACGAACGGCGGCGGACGGCCAGGGAAATCCACCGCCGGCTCAGACCCGGAGCGCCGTTCGTGGCCGCCCATTCCAGTTTTCCGCAGCAGGACAGCGAGCGGACGCGATGGCTATCGCGCTATGCCGCCTATGCGATCGCCTCCGGCGCCGATCCGAACCAGGCCAACACGGCGCGTGCGGCGGTCGAGGCGCGATTGCCCGTGCTCAGTCCAGAGCAGGATGCGCAAATTCTGCGTGAGGCCGGGTTCCGGGACGTGGAGTTGTTCTACGCCGCCTTTACCTGGCGCGGCTGGATTGCGTATGCGTGATAGTCAGGCATCCTGATTCAGTCGTCCAAGCAACACATCATGACCATCCGTCCGATTGTCAGATATCCCGACCCTCGCCTTACGCTCCCGGCGCAGCCGGTGACCGTGTTTGACGACGCGCTGCGCGACCTGGCGCGAGACCTGCTCGAGACGATGCACGCCGCGCCCGGCATCGGAATCACCGCGCCGCATGTCGGTGTCTTGCTGCGGGTCGTGGTGCTCGACCTCGACCCCATCAATGGCGCGCGCACCTATATCAATCCCGAGATCGTCTGGGCCTCGCCTGAAATGATCATGCATCAGGAAGGCAGCGTCTCGATGCCCGGAGTTAACGACGAAATTCGGCGTCATGCGCGCGTTCGGATCAGCTATCACGACGTCGACGGCAATGCACACACCGAGGAATCCGAGCGGCTGCGCGCCGTCTGCCACCAGCATGAGATCGATCAGCTCAATGGTCTGTTCTGGATCCAGCGACTATCCCGCCTGAAGCGTGAGCGGTTGATCAAGCGTTTCGAGAAGCTCGCGCGCGGCTGAGATTGTAAGAAACGCCGTCATTCCGGGGTGATGCGAAGCATCGACCCCGGAATGACAGGGAGGTTTACGCCGGGACCGGCACGGGACGCCGCGCCACCATCATCGGCCGGAACGTCATCATGATCAGGAATGCGCCGAGCCCCATGATCCACGAGCCGATATAGAGCCAGGCGTAGCTGGCAAACGTGTCGTAGATCAAACCGCCGGCCAAGGGTCCCGTCGCCATGCCGAGGCTGCCGGCCATCGCGGTGCCGCCGATCACGGTGCCCATCATCCGCAGCGGAAAGTTTTCGCGCACGAGCACGGCATAGAGCGGCATGGTGCCGGCGTAGAGGAAGCCGAACAGCGCGGCAACCGCATAGAACGCCGCGAGATCGCGCACGAAGACATAACCGAGCGCCCCGAACGCCTGCGCCAGCAAGCCAAAGACGAGCACGCGCTTGGCGCCAAAACGATCGCCGAGCAGGCCGAAGGCGATACGGCCGCCCATCCCCGCCAGGCCCTCGATGCTGTAGATGGTGACGGCGGCGATCATCGGGATGCCGCAACTGATGGCGTAGCTCACGGTATGGATGATCGGGCCTGAATGCGTGGCGCAGCAGAAGAAATTCGTCAGCAGCAGGATGATAAATTGCGGCGAGCGCAGCGCCTGCACCAGCGTCATATCAGGTTCTGCCGGCGCACTCGAGGCCACGGACGCCCCGCTCTCGAGCGCCGGCGCGCGGCGCACCAGCAGCGAAACCGGAATCATGATCGCGGCAACGACGAGCGCCACGATCTGCATCGAGGTGCGCCAGTCATGGTTCGAGACCAACCAGGCGGCGAGCGGCGACATCGTCATCGGCGCCATGCCCATCCCGGCGGAGACCAGCGATACCGCAAGGCTGCGATGGGTATCGAACCAGCCGGTTACGCAAGCCATCATCGGCGCGAAGATCGCAGCCGTGGCGCCGCCGACCATGAGCCCGAAGATGAATTGAAAAACGACCAGCGAGGTCGCAAGGCTCGCCAGCCCCAGGCTCGCCGCAAGTACGACCGATCCGGTCAGCACCACCGGCAGCGGCCCCAGCCGGTCGGACAAGTTGCCCCAGATCATGCTGGTGAAGGCCATCGCGAGAAAGCCGATCGTCATCGCGCTGGATACGCCGGTCACTGACCAGCCGGTATCCCGCGCGATCGGCTGCAAAAACACCGGCAGCGAAAACATGCCCCCGATCGCGACACAGCCAAGCAGGCCCCCGGCTGCAACAATCACCCAGCGATAGTTAGAATTTGTCATTCCTGATCTCCTGACAGCCTCTTCGGCTGCAAGACGAACGGAATGGGCCGGAGCCGACAGGCCGAGGGCCGCCGCGGCTCACTTTTTTGCGAGCGAGATGGATTCGTTCTGCTGATACATCTGGGCTTCCATATCTTACCGCTTACGGAGCTACGCCCAAGCTCAAATCGCCCGGAGAAAGCAGCGTGCGAGCTACGAGCAACCGCCTAACCGTTATTGGAGCGCCGACAAGCGCCGGGGCATATGCCCCTGGGCAGGAGAAAGCAGCCGAAGCATTTCGACGCCATGGATTGATTCCCGCCTTGGAGCGGGTCGGATGGCAAGTTCGTGATATGGGCGACATTTCCTGTTTTCGTTGGCGCCCGGACCCCGGCAATCCGAAGTCGATGAACCTGGGAGCCGTACGTGAAGCCGCGGGGAGCCGTCGCCCAGCACGTCGCGCGCGCTATGGCGGATGGCGAGGCGGCGCTGGTCCTTGGCGGTGACTGCACCATCGAGCTGGGCGTCGTTGCCGGCGCGCTGACCGACGATGCTTCGGTTGGATTGATCTATATCGATGGTGACGCAGATCTCAACGTGCCGGAAACCGCCGAAGGTTCCCTTGACTGGACTGGCATCGCCCACATGCTTGACCTGCCCGGCGCGCTTCCTGAACTGAGCGGTCTCGCATCGAGGCGGCCAATGCTTCGTCCCTCCGAGGTGCTGCTGTTTGGCGCTCATGAGATTACAGCGCCCGAGTCAAGAACAATCGCCAGCAACAACATTAGACATATTGCTCTGGCGGAGATCAAAGCACACCCGGCGTCTGCAGCCGAACAAGCAAGGGCATGGGGACGCCGGTTTGATCGTCTGCTCGTTCATATCGACATCGATGTGCTTGCGTTCACATCGTTTCCGATTGCCGAGAACGTCCGCTACGGAGCGCGCGGCATCGGTCTCGAGTTGGAGGAGCTTGGCAACATACTTGATATCCTCCTGACTGCACCGAACTGGCGCGCGCTTACCATAGCCGAATTGAATCCAGATCACGCACCTGATGAGACCGCCGCATTTGGCAGCCTCATTGCTATGCTGACGCGGGCACTCGCACCCGTTGCCGCCGATAGGTAGGAACCGCGCGATCGGAGTTACGTACCAGGCCTCCGCGTGTATCCGTGACCTAAGCTTCTCAGCGGTGAACATATCGCAACGTCAACCCACCATTGCTGGTTGGGAAGAAATTGCCATGGAAGCCAAAAGGAATTTGATGGGGGCATTCCGCCCGAGCGATCTCGGTCATGCGTGTTGCATCGAGAACGAGGAGAAACGACCTGTCATTCCGCCCGTCCAGAACGACCGAAAGCAACGCGCCCTCAGCTTCGCTGCCAGCATCCGGCGCGGCTACGAACACCGGCTCTCCCGGATAGCATTCGGGCTCTGCCCACACAGTGCACTCGCCCGTCTCCACATCGATCCGGACAAGGCTGTCGAGGAAATTTCCCGGCTGTCGATTCCCTGTGCCCCAGACCACACGGTAGGGCTCTCCAGCGACCCTGCCATAGTCGACCCGAGGCAGTTCGATGGCGGTAGTGGCGATCTGATTCTTCTGCGCGGTGCAATTTGCGGTGCCGAACGGAACGACATAGCGAGAGAGGGAGCCCACCGCGTCGACCGGCTTACCGGCGCGCAGACGCGAAAGGTAGAGCTGATCGATGATACCAGCGTCGGGGTACGTGACGAGGTCGAGCACGAGTTCGCCGCCTCGCTCATAGGCATTGACATGATGAAAGGCGAAGACCGCTTCGGCTTCCGCCGTGGCGATGCGTCGGCCCGTGTCCTTCTCGACGACCTGGAAGCGCAGGCCGCGCTCCGGTTGCCACCGATAATTCTTGATGAAGGGTTCGCCTCTCAGGAGCAACCGCAAAGGACTGACCACCAGCGGAAACTCCGTCAGGACGAGATAGCGCCTGGTCATCGCGAAACTATGCATGTACGCGGGCCGATCCACCGGTAAATCGGCGATCGTGGTTTCAGCGCCGTTCTCATCCGCCACGCGAAACAGCCGGTACCGACTTCGCCGGCCGAATTCCACCACATAGCTGAACTGACAGCGGCGGGTTGCGTCATGGTGTGGATGAGCAATCGAGATCTGGCCGCCGAGCTGCTTGCCGTATTCGTAATGCCCCAGTGTTTCGAGGGTTTCGGAATCGAACCGCACCGGCAGGGTCGTTTCCGTGAGCGCCACCAACGATCCACCAAGAGCGTTGACGCTGACATTGCAATTATCGGTCGGCTTATCGAAAAACCTGGAGAGCACTCTGCCGAACAGCGTCCGACAGGGGTCGCTCGCAAACTCGCGCCGGCTCAAGCGTCCGGATCGCCGCTGTTCCCGATAGTTCGCCGAATGGATGAACCGATTCGCATAGGAGACCTTGCCGTCGACGAAGGCAAACCGGTGCAGCATGGCGAGGCCGTCGAACCAGTGATTCACGGTTTGCTTGCCGAGATCGAATTTCGCCGGCGCAGTGCGGAGCAACGCGCCCGACAGCCATGCCGGTACGGTGCCGATGACGGGAAGGCTCTCGACCGCAACCTCGCGGTCGAGATCAGCAAAGCCTTTGGCAAACATGGCGGTCATGGCGTTATCCAGATCTATCGTCTAACGCACAGGCGCGCGATTTGGTCCCGCTCGGGCGCCCTCGCCCTCCGTTCTGAGACTAGAAGATGAGGGATCGGTGGGCGGCCACGCCGGCCATGCTTCCGTCTGATACGGCAAGCGCGATCGATCCGGCGGCGCGCGCGACATCGCCACAGGCAAATATGCCGGGAACTGAAGTTTGCTGCTGCTCGTCAACCCCGATGAATTTTCCGAGCGGCCCGTCCTTCAAGTCGCAACCAAGCTGTTCGGCAAGCGGGCCTCCCATGGTCCGGGTAGCCGTGAAGATGCCGGCGAATTCAATCGTGTGGCCATTCGCGAGTTCAACGGTTGGGCGCTCTCCGAATATCCGCTGAACGCGGCTCTCTTCCACCGAGACGCCACGCCTGGCCAAGGCGGACAGTTGCGTTTCGTCCGGGACAAATCTGTTGTTGATCAGTAGCGTGGTTGGCCCCCAGTCGGGCAGCATCATGGCATGATGCATGGAGATCGCACTGGTCGCCAAGACGCCGATCGGGCCTCGTTCGAGTTCGTAACCATGACAATAAGGGCAATGGAAAATCGAACTGCCCCACCGGTCGGCGAGGCCCGGGATATCAGGCAGGACATCGACGACACCTCCGGCGAAAATCAGCCGCTTGCCATGGAAGGTGTTGCTGTGCGTCTCGACGCAAAATCCCGCCTCCGTGCGTCGCACCTTTGACGCCGATCCCTTCAGCGTTGCGACGGTGACATAGCGCGCCAACTGGCTCGTTGCCTCAGCGATAATTTCGCCCGGCGCCACGCCATCACGCCCGAAAAAGCCATGAGAGGCCGATGCAAAGCGGTTGCGTCGCTGACCCGCATCGATGATGAGTACGGTCCGCCGCGCCCGCCCCAGTTGAAGCGCCGCCGAAAGGCCAGCGAAACTGCCGCCGACAACAATGACATCGAAGTTCATGATGATCTCCCATTCTAATCGTAACTATTACTAGTACGATATTGCAGACGCATCAACGAATTTGTTACTGTGTCAGTTGCGGAACCGATGGAAGCGGTCTAAACTACGATGACATCAAGCGAGGTTCCGCCGTGAGCAAGGACACAAGGCTCGCCCGCGTTGCGCATGTCCTGGTTCACATGAGCTTCAACGAGGGCACAGCAACATCTGAGACGATCGCGGCGATGCTCGATACCAACCCGGTCGTCGTCCGCCGCATCATGGGAGCGCTGCGCGAAGGTGGCTATGTGTCCTCGGAGCGAGGGCCGAACGGCGGATGGCGGCTGGAACGGCCGCTCCGTGAGATCACGTTTTTGAACATCTACAGGGCATTCGACCCGGGCTCGCCCTTCACCATCGCAACCAGCGATGATCATCCGAAATGCGTCGTCGAGCGTGCCGCCAACCGCGCTTTGTCGCTTGCATTGTCCGAAGCCACGGCCCGTTTTGAGCAGTCTCTTGCGAAAATCACGCTCGACCAACTACTGCCGAGAAAGACTTAGGGCTGCGGCGACCCTATTCGAGGCAAGCGATATTACTGGCGGCGAAAGATCATCCCGCCGTGATGGAGGGTATCCTTGTCGACGAACTTGCCGTCAGCGGTAAAACCGGTGTCGTCCCAATAATCGATGTGATCGCCCTTGATCTCGTAGCGCCCTTGATAGGCGCTCTTGCGCGTGCCGCGGGCTTCGTCGTAGCGGCCGTTCGGAAGAAGCTCATGGCGAATGTGGCCGCCATCGGTCACCCACATGCCAACATAGGGATGCTGCGTCATTGTTTTCTCCATGGACTGCTGTTCGGATTTGCTGGCTGGTGCGGCCTCGCCGGAAGCGACAGCCACCGATAGTCCGAGGACACAAAGGGATCCCACGATCAGCGCACGACAGGTCATCTCGTTTTCCTCCAAATGATCGGCTGGCGTCTTACTGCTGCTGAGGCACGGGAATACGCCGCAGGACATCTTCGTACGGAGCGAGGTCGAGATAGGCCGTCACATCAGTTGCTTTTCCGTCGTGCATGCGGAAGATCCAGGCATAGCTGTTGCTGTAGCCCCTGCCGTCGTGGGCGACCCCGCTCCCCTCCCAGTGAGCGATCACATGATCGCCATCGGCAAAGATCCGCACGGCTGTTGGGCGGACGGGCCTGGACAATCTCTCCGCGAATGGGCGGACAGCTCGCTCCAGAAAGGCCTCACGTCCCTTGAACTCCCCGGCGCCTGGACTCGATCCTTTGATCCTCCAGATGACATTCTCGGCAAGCACATCGTTGAAGAAGGACGTTCCGCCCGCCGCCCAGCGATGAAAGGCTTCGGCGACCACTCGCTTGTTATCATCTTCCGCCGTGCTCGTCTGACCACAGGGGGCAGCCGTGGTCAGGCTGGAAGCGGTGAACATTGCGGCGCACAGGCACCATGCGAGTGCGCGAGTTGCCAGGGCTCTCATGAATTTCTCCTTTGCTGCTGCAATTCCTTCTCTCAATTCCGCAGGGCGACGGACGCGCCGCCGAAGATGAGCTGCTGAACCATGGGACGGCCCACGAAGCGGATGGGAAAGATCGGGTCGGGCGCACTCGCCTGATTGAGCCGATCGAGATGTTCAGGCGACAGTACGAGCCCAAGGGCACCGAGATTGTCCTCTGCCTGGGCAACTGTGCGCGCACCCATGACAGGCGACGTGACGGCAGGGTTCGCGAGCGTCCAGGCGATCGCCACCTGCGACGCGCTCGCGCCGACTTCCTCGGCCACAGCACGGACCACATCGGCGATTTCGATGGACCGCTCATTGAGGTGGCCGGACGACGCAATGACGCCCTTGCGCGTCGGCGAGATGCTTGTGTCGCGCGAGTCCGCAATATCCGAACGCGTGTACTTGCCGGTCAACACGCCACCGCCGAGCGGCGACCAGGGCAGCACGCCCATGCCGAGCGCTTCTGCCATCGGCATGAGTTCATGCTCGACCGTGCGCTCGACCAGCCTGTATTCGATCTGCAGCGCCACGAAAGGTGACCAGCCGCGGAGATCGGCGATCGTCTGCATCTGGGAGACACGCCAGGCCGGCGTATTGCAGATGCCGATGTAGTGGATCTTGCCTGATCGCACCAGATCGTCGAGCCCGCGCATCACCTCATCGCACTGCGTGGTCATGTCCCAGCCGTGCAGGTAGAACAGGTCAATGCGGTCGGTGTTGAGCTGCCGCAGGCTCTGCTCCACCGAGCGCAGCATATTGAGCCGGTGGTTGCCTCCCGAGTTCGGGTTGCCCGATTCGCGCGCCATGGTGAATTTGGTCGCGAGCACGATACGGTCGCGCTTGTCCTTGATGAACTCGCCGACGATGCGCTCGGAGGCACCGTCGGTGTAGTTCACGGCGGTATCGACAAAGTTGCCACCGCGATCGGCGTAAAGATCGAAGATCCGACGCGCCCCGCCCGCATCGGCGCCCCAGCCCCAGTCCGGACCAAAGGTCATCGTGCCGAGCGCGATTGGGGATACCCGCAATCCGGACCGTCCGAGCAGACGGTAATTATCCAGAGATGTCATCGTCGGTGCCTCCAACTTCTGTCGAGACGCACATACGACAAGGCCATCGGTGAAAAAATTTGCTCAATCGTGACCGGCTTGGTAAGATTGGCTAACCAATGACGACAGACCTGAACCTCGTTTCGGTTTTCCTGGCGGTCGCTGAAGCGAAAAGCTTTCGCGGTGCTGCCGAACGGCTAGGCGTGACGCGTTCGGCGGTGAGCCAGGCGATCCGGCGAATGGAAGACCGGATGGGCGTGGCGCTCGTGCAGCGGACAACGCGCAGCGTCAGCCTCACCGAGGCCGGCGTGCGACTGCACCAGCGCGTCGCGCCAGCCATTGCCGAAGTCGAACTCGCCCTCGACACCGCGCGGGATCGCGACGCCAAGCCGACCGGACAGCTACGGCTCGCGGTATCTTCGATCGCCGAGCGCTTCATCTGCGGGCCGCTGCTTGCGGGTTTTACGCACGCTTATCCAGCCGTGCAGATCGACATCACCGTCACCGACGAGGAGTTCGATATCGTCGCCGAGGGTTATGATGCCGGCGTTCGTCTTGGCGAGGTGATCGAGCAGGACATGATCGCCGTGCCGGTTTCGGGCGACCAGCGCCAGATGGTTGTCGCTGCACCGTCGTATCTGGCGCGCTTTGGCGCGCCCGTACACCCGACCGAGCTTGCGCAGCACTGTTGCATCGGCTGGCGTCCGGCGCCCGACGTGGCGCCCTATCGCTGGGAGTTCGAAGAAGACGGCCGCGAGTTCGACGTCGCCGTCAATCCCAGGATCACGACGAATGACATGTGGGTCATGGTACGGACCGCTTGCGCCGGCGGCGGCCTGACGTTCGGCATGGAGGAGACGTTCAGGCCCTACATCGAGCGCGGCGAGCTGGTGCCGCTGCTGGAGCAGTATTGCCCGCCCTTTCAGGGCTTCTTTCTCTATTTCGCGGACCGACGAAACCTGCCGCCAAAACTGCGTGCGCTGATTGACCACGTGCGATATCGGCCTTGACTATGTCTCATCTGAGGCATACTTTTGTCTCATCTGATTTTGAGGGTTCCCGTGAGCCATCTAGCCGCGATCCTGGCCGGTCTGCTCGGCGTCAGGCCGAAGAATACGGAGACGACGCTTACCCTCGCCCGTTCCGTGGAGAAGGGCCTGCCGGTATCGGCGTTGGACAAATTCGCCGGCCGCGTATCCCCGCAGGACGTCCGTCACTTCACCTATCGTGTGGTGCCGAAGCCGACGCTGGAACGGCGCCGCAAGGAAAAGCAGCATCTCACGACCGAAGAGAGCGACCGGCTCGCGCGTGTCGCAAAAGTATTCGCCTTCGGCCTCGAAGTGTTTCGCGACGAAGCCAAGGTGCGCGATTTTCTCAACCGGCCGCACCCGATGCTTGAAGACAAGACCCCGCTCGAACTGGCCTTGGCAACCGGCCCCGGGGCGGACGCCGTCGTCAACCTGCTGGGGCGTACAGCCTATAGCGGCGGCGTCTAAGCGTGCCGAACAGCGATCGTGTCCTGACATGCTATCGCATCGGGGACCCAGACGGCGCCTACCCCGTGTACGATGCCGAGGGATCGCGCCTCTACCCGGGCCGGTGGAATACGCATACCAGCCCGATGATCTATGCATCCGAGCACTATTCCACCGCCATGCTCGAAAAGCTGGTGCATGCCAATTTGGTGATGCCCGCCAACCAGCACTTCATCGAGATCACGATACCAAACGGCGTGTCGTATGACGTTTTCCAAACTGCGGCGCATCCCGGCTGGGATTCACGCAACGAAACCATCTGCAAGAGCTTCGGCCAGAAATGGTACGAGGAGAAGCGTTCGGCGCTCCTGATCGTCCCCTCAATCCCGGCGCGGCTGGAGCGCAACTTTCTGATCAACCCGGCTCATCCGGAAGCCAGAAACATCGCGCACACCCTGCCCGAGCCGGTGTGGTGGGATGAGCGGCTTTATGGGCGGTAGCTAGTCCGATTCGGCGGAAGACCCCCTGCGCTATTCACCCCCTGCTGTCGGTTTCGTCAATGGAACGATACAACCTGCGCCCCAGTTAACCAGCTCCATGTCGCGGAACGATGAAGTTGTTCCAGCCCGGGAGATCGCCATGGCCATCCACTTCAATCATACGATTCTTTCGACCCACGACAGCAAGGCATCAGCAACCTTCCTGGCCGAGATGCTCGGTCTCCCAGCCCCACGGAAGTGGGGGCCGTTTTATATGGTCACCACCGAAAACGGCGCCAATCTCGACTACATGGATGTCGAGGGCGACGTTAATCCGCAGCACTATGCATTTCTGACCAGCGAAAGCGAGTTTGACGAGATCCTCGGCCGCGTCCGGGAACGGCAGCTTCCCTACTGGGCCGACCCCGGACGAACGCAGCCGGGCAAGATCAACCACCACGACGGCGGGCGTGGCGTCTACTTCAAGGAGAAGAACGGGCATCTTCTTGAAATTATTACCCGCGAGTACGGCAGCGGCGGCTGGAATCCCTGACGGCACGGCTGCCTACACTCTGATTGCGTGCCCCCTTGAAACACCGGCATCGCCGCCACGCATTGCGCCAGCGCTCGGTGAAGCCGAATGAGCAGCTATCGCCTCGCCGCCGCCCGTTCGATCTCCGCGATGTCGATCTTCTTCATCGTCATCATACTGTCCATCGCACGCCTGGCGGCATCGCGATCGGGTCCGTTGAAAATCTCGAGCATCCGCTTGGGAATGATTTGCCAGGAGAAATCCCAACGGTCCTTGCACCAACCGCACGGCCCTTCCTCGCCCCCATTGGTGATGATCGCATTCCAATAGCGGTCGGTATCCTGTTGGCTATCGGTCTGGACCATGAAGCTCACCGCCTCGTTCGGCGTGTAGTTGGGTCCGCCGTTCAGCCCCAGGAAGCGCCGGCCGAGCACGGTGAACTCGACCGTCAGTTCGTCGCCCTGCCCCACGCCCGGCTTGGCGGATGCATGGCCTGCGCCGACACGGCTATCGGGAAAGGTCGCAGCGTAAAACTCAGCCGCCTCTCGCGCTCTGCCCTGATCGAACCACAGGCATGTTACGAGCTCGGTCATCGCGATCTCCTATCAATAACTCACGCCGTCGACTGGCTTCGAGGGTAGCGCCCGGCATCCACGCCACCGGCGAAGCGAGCCTCCCCTGCATTAAGCTTACGCCTTAACCAATAATTAATTATGGCTTTGCGGGCACGAAAGGCTCAGCTTAGCGTTTTGGCAATGCTGCTCAGTAACCTACGATGGGTGAGTGCCATGACCTATAGAACGACGTTTATCGCGTCTCTCAGTGCAGTCGCGCTTGTCCTTGCCGCTGGCGAAACACTTGCCGATCCGGGCGTGGCGCGCGGCGCAGGCGTTGCGCCGTCGCGCCCGGCTTTCCCGGCATTCCCCAAATCGGGGCACCATCACCATCATCACCGGGGAGTAAGTGGTTTCTGGCCGACCGGCGGCGTCGTCTATGGTCTGTCGGATGAGGTCGACCGACCGGTCGTCGTGGAGACTCCGCCACTCAAAACATCGGACGATATCCGCTTCACGTGCGTGTACGATATTCCCTGGGACTATGTACATCGATGTCCGCAGTTCACCACGCCTCGGCAGTAGTTTTGAGAGCGTAGTCCACCGCGTCTCACCGCGCGCTCGTGACGATGGCCAAATATTTTTGATTCCTGGGCTTGACACGATTTCTGAAAATCAGAATTGATTTGCCGGTCATCCCAGCTTGTGACGCGGCCTTGCGTCACCGTTGCAATTGAGTGCAGCGTAATCCCGCTGCAATCCTAGCAAAAGAGACATCTCGCGTTGCCCCCATCGCACCCTCGCGCATCACGTGCGATCCTTCAGTCAGACGCCCATCTCATCGCGGGTCCGGCTTGAGCCGATCGAGTAGGGAGTTCCAGCTCCCTCGCCGCGCACCCTTGCCCCACACAATCTCGAACGTCGTCCGCGAGGCGTGCGGATGCTCCATGGCTTCGACGAACGCCTCTGCGACATCAGCGCGGGCGATCCGGTTCCTAGGCGCCAGTGGCAGGGCGTCCTGCCCGACGAAGACGGCGTGCTCCCCGGCAGGCCGATTGAGCAGGAAGCCAACGCGGATGATCGTGTAGTCCAGGCCGCTGGCGCGAATATTGTCTTCAACGCGCCGGCGCCAGACCAGCGTGTTCCTCTTGAGCAGGTTGATCAGGGTCCCGGCCAAAGAAGACGTCCCGATGCCGATCGAGTTGAGATAGACAAAGCGGCCGTGGAACCCGGCTCGGCGCGCCGCCGCAAGCGTGTCCACCACGCCCTGATAGTCCGTCGCCTTGACTAGGCGCTCCGGCGCGTAGCGCCCGCTGGGCGCGCCTGCGGTGAAAATGATGTGATCCACATCCGCCACCGCGGCAGGGAGCGTCTCCACCTTTGTGAGATCCCCGGCGACGACCTCAAAAGAGTGGCCCAGTTCGGCCGCGGCTGCGGCCGGGTTGCGCGCGAGCACCCGGACCTGATAGCCGCGTTGGTGCAGCAGGCGCGCTATCAGCAGCCCGGCGCCCCGCGTGCCGCCAATAACCAGAACCCGACTCTTTCGGACCTTGCTCATCGGGCCTCCTGCTCAAGCGCTCGCCGCAAGATCCAGCGCATCGCAGCGAAGGCACGTTCGCGATCCTCACCACCCGCCAACACGTCGGCGGTCTCGTGGATGACCGCAAATAGAAGCCATCCTGCTAGCGCCGCATCGGCCCTTGCGAACGCTCCGGCCCCCTGGCCGGCCCGGATGATGGCGGTCAGGCGGTTGATCGGATTGTCGGTAGGCGGCATCGGCCGCCGCTGGGCGAAATCCGTGTGCCACAGCACCGCATGCAAGCCGCCCATCCCGACGATCGCATCGACGAACGCCACCGCCAGCTAGTCCAAGAGTTGTGGGCAGTCTGCTTGTGTGCAGGCTTCGATCTGAAATGGATGAGCGGCATCGAACGCTACATGAGGGCCCCAGCGGAGGTGTAATTATCAGTTTCATCCACGCTGGGGCGCACCTACGCTAGGCTGCGACCGCTGCGATACCGCGTCCTGTGGGTGGGGCATGCTTTGCGTGCCCGCCCCGAGTGAATAATGCTTCGGCCTGTACGGGATCGGCATAATGTCGATGCCCAGCCGACATCCTAGGCGAACAGCAAGTTGTCGGCCGAGAGACGATTGAGCGATTCTCCCAGCAGGAAAATGCTGCCGTTGTCGCCGAAGTCGATGTCGACGCCGGAATTGCGTTGTGTCGCATGCGCAAGCACGTCCTCAAAGCTGTCGACGCCCTCGACATTGAGTGCGATCCGGTCGTCCTTGCCAAACCCCACAATCGCGTCGTTGCCGTCGCCTCCTTGGAACATGAACGTGTCGGCGCCCGCACCGCCCACTATCCAGTCGTCGCCCTCCCCGCCGGCAATCAGGTCGTCGCCCCGGCCGCCGAAGATCTTGTCATCGCCGGTGCCGCCATTGAGCTGGTCGTCGCCCCGGCCGCCAAAAATCTTGTCATCGCCGCTGCCGCCATCGACCACATCCCAGCCGGCGCCGCCAAACACCGTGTCGTCACCCCCGCCCGCCGTGACTAGGTCATCGTCTCCGCGGCCGATGATCAGATCGCGGTCGTCCGTTCCTTCCCGAACGCGAACCGTGTTGATGTGGACTTCAGCGAGCTGGGCGCCCGGACGGGTGAAGTCGGCCGCGACCGGATCAATGAACTCGCCGGCCTCATTGACGCCACCGAGGATGATCTGGTCGCCTTCGCCGACCGGGTTGCCCAGAGAGCCGTTGAATCCGGGATGGAGGTGAACGACACCTAATTCATCCACGCCAGTGTTGGGCGCTGTCTGGTTGATGAAGGCCGCGTCAAGTTCGGTGTTTACTTCGGTGCCTGCGTCCAAAGCATCTTGGCCTGCGAATGCGATTGTCGTCTCGCCGAGGAAGCGACCCTGGGCGTCGAACAGCCGCAACGCCTCATCCGTGCCGATGAACGCATCGTTCGACGGGATAATCATCGATCCGAAACTGGCAAACGGGTTGGAGACACCGTCGACGTCGAGGATGGCCGAGGTGGTCTCCTGCGTCGCGATCGGGCCGGCGGCGCCGGTAACAACCAAACCCTGCCCGTCGGCATCGGCGGCGGTGAGCTCGGTCCCAAGTATCGCGGCGGCGCCGTCCTCGGCCAATTGCTCGAGCCCCGGCGAAGCCGCTTCGCCAACGTTGAACAGATCAAAGCTTCCATCGTGGAAACCGAACCAGACCGGCGTCAAAAATGTGCCGCCCTTTTCGGAGGTATTTTTGATTGTGACCCGGAGATCAGTCATGGACGCCTCCCCTTGACCGTGGGCCCCCAGAGGATCACGTCACTAGTCAGCAACTTCGATCAGATCAAATGACAATAGCTCACGTCCATTCACAAGGCGTTGCGACATACAACCTGACTGACCCATCGCAATGCGTGCCCCTGATCAGCGGGATGCCACAGCAGCCGGCGTGCGACGATCTTTGCGCTTACACCTCTGGGCAGTCTGAGTTCGGCCGCGGCCTCGTTTCTGGCGGTAACTCGTTCTGATGAGACAATACGGTGGATTACGCCGGAGCCTACCATCGGGCCGCGCCACTTCGAACGTGGCGGTGCAGCAGACTTCGGCCTTCGCCTTCTCGCGCGCGATCGCGATCATTTCGCTCATAGCCCGTCATATCGGCGATCGGGTCGCCGGCATATTTGCGCGCACTGCGATCCCAGAACGGCGTATCATTTGCGATAAGAAACATGGTGGCTCCCCCCGGGCGGCTTCTAGCATTGTGCAGGAAATGGAAACGCTGACGGCGGCGCAGGTCCGTGGGTGGGTTCGCGAAAGCGTAACCCGCCGTTCACGCGTTCGTCACAGTGAGGCTGGTACTTCAGTTGCCGCTCAGCTTCTCGCGCGTCCGGTCATGGATTTCCGTGACCTCCGGCGCCGGACGTCAGGCTACCAAGTCGCGAATAAGCGAGCCGTTACCGCTGGCGTGGTGTTTGACGGGGGCTGCTCCTGCACCATGCTTTTAGTAATCTCAATAGTCCTGGCATCGGCTGGGAAGAGCATTTCCAACGCGAGCTCGGCCAATGTCACATCATTGGGTGTGCCGAAAACGGTCACGGTATTCAGGAATGACACCGTGCCCAGGCGTGTAGCGATACGAAGTGGTGTTGCCAGACGCTGCGATGCCTCCAAGCCCCCGGGCGGCTCGGAATTGGGCGGAACAGGGTAGGCCGCTATTTCTGCATGCAATCCCTGAACAACCGGATCGGCCCGCGTCTCGATCTGTTGACGAAGGACGCTCAGAGAGTGCGCGCGCCATTCCACGAAATTCAGGATGCGCGGACCCATTCCGGAAGGATGCAGGAGGAGACGCATGGCGTTGACCGGAGTGCGCAAAAGCTCCGCCGAACAACCTTCGTAAAGCTGTGGAAGCGCCGCATTCGACAATACCACGTTCCAGTGCCGATCGACCGCGAAGGCCGGGTATGGCCGATGAGCCATCAGCACACGATCAATGGCGCTCTTTGCCGCCTCCAATTCCGTGAGCGCGCGCTCCTCGAAGGCGGGAGCAAAGCCCGCGGCGAGCAGCAGCTTGTTCTGATCGCGAAGCGGCAGATCCAAATGTTCGGCAAGTCGCAGGATCATTTCACGACTGGGCTGCGACTTGCCGGTCTCAAGACAGGACAGATGCCTGGTCGAGCTCTCCGCTGCGTGCGCGAGGTCGGCCTGCGTCATGCGGCGCCGCTCGCGCCAGCGCCGGAGAAGGATGCCGAAAGGGAGCGGATAGGCACTCATCGCGCGAGCCTAGCGCCGACCCGGCTGTTCTCAATGACCTCAGAGGTCAAGTTGGCTGCGCGGAACTGCTGTTTTTTGACCTGTTGGGTCATCGATTTCGGCCGACGCTCAAGCGAATGCTGGCGCGGGGCTTTGGTTCGAACTCAAACCGCGAAACTTCGAGGTGGAACATGCCCAGGATTGATTACTACCTGCTCGCATTTCTGATGAGCGCAGTGCTTGCGATCCCTGCTCTCGCTCAGAACGCCAGATCGCCAATTGGAGAAAAAGCGATGCTCGACCCACAGACGCTAGCCGATCGATACGTTGCCGTATGGAATGAAGCCGACGAGAAGCGCAGGCGGGACGCCATATCGGCGCTTTGGGTGCCAAGTGGCCAACACTTCGTCGAAGGCCGGCAGGCCCGGGGCTATGACGAGCTGGAGAAGCGGGTCCGGGGATCCCATGAAAGAAATGTCAGGGATAGCGGCAACAGATTTCGCGCGGCGCCCGGCGCCCGTC
The DNA here is from genome assembly GCF_000472965.1 of Bradyrhizobium murdochi. Lineage (GTDB taxonomy): Bacteria > Pseudomonadota > Alphaproteobacteria > Rhizobiales > Xanthobacteraceae > Bradyrhizobium > Bradyrhizobium murdochi. Next base: position 1,298,811 of record NZ_AXAU01000001.1, read on the forward strand.
GTCTGCACGACGTCATCACGTTCCATTGGGAGATGCTACCCGCCAATGGTGACACAGTCCTGGTCAGGGGATTGGAGTTTCTGATCATCGACGACGAAGGCCGGATCATCATCGATTATCAGTTCTTCCCGGCTTAGGGCATGATCCGGAAAGACAGAGCGGGATGACGTTTCGAAGAAGAGCCATCCCGCTGTGGTCACGCCCCGCACCGACATTAGCGTCAACGCGCTCCGGCGTACCGGTCAGATGACCTGGCCGCCGGAGACTTCGATCCGCTGGGCGTTGATCCAGCGATTGTCCTCGCGGAGCAGGCTCGCGATCATCGGGCCGATGTCATCGGGTTGGCCGACACGGCCGAGGCTGGTCATGCCCGCGAACGTCTTGTTGAGATCCGGCGTATCGCGGACGGCGCCGCCGAGGAAGTCGGTCTCGATCGCGCCCGGTGCCACTGTGTTGACCGCAATGCCGCGGCTGCCGAGCTCCTTCGCCATGTAAACGCTGAGCACTTCCACCGCACCTTTCGCTGCCGCATAGGCGGAGAAGCCGGGGAAGGACACGCGGGTCAGGCCGGTGGAAAGATTCACGATGCGGCCGCCATCGGCGATCAGCGGCAGCAGCGCCTGGGTAAGGAAGAACACGCCCTTGAAGTGAACGTTGACCAGCTTGTCGAACTGCGCCTCGGTCGTCTCGGTGATCGACGCCATGTCGCCATGGCCGGCATTGTTCACGAGATGATCGAATGTGTCGCGCTGCCAGGTCTTCCGAAGCATCGTCCGCAGCCGATCGGCGAACGAGGCGAAAGTAGAGACATCGCTGACGTCGAGTTGCAGGGCGATCGCCTTGCGGCCGATCCCCGCGATCTCGGCGACGACGGCTTCGGCGTCCTGCTGCCGGCTTTGATAGGTGATGATGACGTCGCTGCCGTTGCGGGCGATGTTGAGCGCCGTGTTCCGGCCGAGCCCGCGGCTTGCACCGGTAATGAGGGCGATCTTGGTCATGGTCAGACTCCCATTGCATACGTGACCACGCCGATATGGCGCACGCTAGCCTGCCTTAGTTGCCGGAACCTCGACGATCCTTGCCTAATCCTCCAGATCGAATTTACGCGTCAATCCGGGCGCGATAGGATGGCCGCATGACCGACACTCTCCTCAAGGCTGTTCGCCGCTATGCGCAGGCCAATGCCGATCCGGCCGGGATTGCCCGGACTCCCATTGCCGGTCTGACGGCCATTCGTGCGACTGCACCGAGCGGCCTCGACTACGCGATCTCCCGACCGCTCATCTGTCTCGTGCTGCAGGGAACCAAGCACGTGACGATGGGCAATCGGGCCTTCACGTTCAGCGCGGGTGACTCTTTGCTGGTCACGGCTGACGTTCCAACGGTGAGCCAGGTCAAGCGGGCGAGCATCGCCTCGCCCTACTTCGCGCTCGTGTTGGACCTGGACCCGGCGGTGATCGCAGATCTCGCCGTGGAGATGAAAGCCGTGCCGACCGCCGACGGCGCGCCCGTGCGCTGGGAGCCGACCGATGCCGAGGTTACCGACGCGGCCCTTCGGCTGATGCGCCTGATTGAGCGCCCGGCGTCCGTGCCGGTGCTGCGCACACAGTTGATACGTGAGATGCATTACTGGCTTCTGACCGGACGGCACGGAGAGGCGATCCGGCGTCTTGGCTGGCCGGACGGTCACGTGCAGCGAGTGGCGCGCGCGGTCGCAGTGCTTCGGGCCAAGTTCGCTCAGCCATTACGGGTCGAGCAACTGGCGGCCGTTTCCGGGATGAGCCCGTCGTCCTTCCATCAGCATTTCCGGGCCGTGACGTCGCTTTCGCCGCTCCAGTTCCAGAAACAATTGCGCCTGATCGAGGCGCGACGCCTGATGTTATCCGACGGGATGGCCGCGAGCAGCGCGGCCTTTGCGGTCGGCTACGAGAGCGTGTCGCAGTTCACCCGGGAATACAGCCGCCTGTTCGGCTTGCCGCCGGGCCGGGAGACCAAGGCAGCGAGAGGGAACGTCCAGGCGGCCTGATTCACCCTGCGCACTGTTCACCAGTTCGTCACGATGAGAACAGCGTGTGGTTATCGATAATTACTTCTTTGCCACAACGAACGGCCGCGCGTCCTTGCCACGCGAGGCATGGCGGGCGCGCTCGATGATTTCAAATCCCGCTGCCGAAATTTCGCGCTCCAGGTCCTCCGTGGACAGGAACGCCACATAGGGCGCCTTGCCGACGAGTTGCATCAGGGGCAGCGCAATGCGCAATAGCGGATTCATTTCCTTCAGGCACGGCGTCTTGGAAATGAAGATCCCGCCGGGCCGCAGCAGCCGATGGACGCTTCGGAGCGCCGCTTCGCGCTCAGCCACCAGATGCAGAACGTTGAATCCGAAAGCGATATCGAAAGTCCCGTCCGGCCACGGCGCCGCCTCGGGCCGCACCACTTCGAACGTGGCGTTGCTGCAGCCTTCGGCCTTCGCCTTCTCGCGCGCGATCGCGATCATTTCGCCCGATAAGTCGGTCGCCACAATGCGTCCGACTGATGGCGCGAGCTTTAGCGCCGTCGTTCCCGTTCCGCATCCGAACTCGAATGCCGTCTCATCCCCCTTGAGGTAATGTCGCGTCCGATCCAGCGTGCGCTCATAGCCCGCCATGTCGGCGATCGGGTCGGCGGCATACTTGCGCGCAGCGCGATCCCAGAACTGAGCGTCATTGGCGATACGAAACATGGCGTGCCCCTCCTGCGCGACGGCTTCTAGCATATGTGCAGGAAATGGAAATGCTAACGGCGGCGCAGGTCCGCAGGCGTAGGTTCGCGAAAGCGTAATGTGCCGTTCACGCGTTCGTCACGATGTGACAATGCGGTGGATTACGTCGCAGCCTGTCATCGGGCCGCGCTTTGCGCGGACCCGTTGGGCTCATCCACCCTTCGAGCGGTGTTCTCATGAACCCCGCTGCCGCGAAGGCCCCAGAGGATCAGCGCAAAGGATATGATTCCCGTCGGGGCGGCTGGGTACATGACGAGTTGGATCAGCATCTCCTGAGCGTCGCTCCCACGAGCGCCGGCCGCCGCGATCGGAATGATCGAACCACCGGCTCCCAAGAGAGCCGCGATCACGAAACCGGCGATCGTTGCAAGCGCGGAATAGATGAGAAACCAGAATGCCAGCCGTGACGGCATCGATGTGAGCTTCAGCTTCGGCCAGACCAGACCCACGGCCACAAGCAACACTCCGGTGAATCCGCTGAGCGTGTGAACCGAACGGCCGAGATTTGGTGCGGCGAAATACGGCACAGCAAATCCCTGAAAGCTCGTGAAGAGGAACAGGGCCACGCCGATCTGAATCAGCCGGTGACCCTGCACGGCCAGTGCTGTCGCGCTCATGCGTTGCTCCTTTTCGGCTGTTATCGTGATGTCTAGCGTATTCGGCTATCGCACTCTCCTCCGCGACGAGGAGCAGATAGGGCTGGAAAGCCGATGTCGAAAGATGGATCCTTGCCGATCGGGCGTAGTGCGAGAAAGTGCATGAAGCACGTCTTGATCACGAGCATGTCTGGAACCAAAAAATCCTCGGTGATCCCGGCCCAGCCAGGCAGTCCTTCACCGGGAACGGCGCGCCTGCGCCGCCGTTGACCGATGTTGCCGAAAAGGCCGATCCAATGGCTGGTCTTGAATTCGAAATGACCTATCGTCTGCGCGTGCGCGGTCCGATGCCGGCGACGCAAGGCTCGCCCCTTGGGGAGCACATCTACTGGGAGATGAGCGAGGGCACACTGGAAGGTCCGCGTATCAATGCGCGGATCGCGATGCCGGGCGGTGACTGGTACCGGCCGGGCGCGGATGGCTTTGGCCGACCCGATGTCCGCGTGCAATTCATCACGGACGATGACGCGGTTATTCTGCTGCACTACACCGGCCTCGTGCAGATGAATGACGCATTCACCAAGGCCGCCGAAGCGGCCGACGCCACGCGCTTTGAAGATCACTACATGCGGATGGCGATGCGCTTCGATACCGGCGCACCGAAATACACTTGGCTCAACCAGCATTTATTTTTGGCCGATGGCCGTCTCACCGGAAAAAACCAGATCGAGTACCGCATTTACCGCGTCACGTGATTGCTGAATGCGCCGGATTACGCCGGAGCCTGTCATCGGGCTGCGCTTACGAGCTTCCGGCAGCAGATTCCCGTCGCCAATCAGCCGACCGGTCAAATCTTTGTGCACAGATGCGAGCGGGGTCCCAACAACAAGCGCTTAAGAACACCGTCACCCTGCATATCACCAGGCGCGGACGCTGGCCGACGAGTACATCACGGCTTAGGCTCTGCATCGCTTGACACCTCGATGTTCGAGGCCTACATGCTTCGTATGCCTCGCCTGCCTCGCCCCGTAAAGGCCATCCGTTCGGCGCCTCGCCCAATGCTCGATTACACCGATCGCGCGTACTGGCAGGGAACGATCAAGATGTCGCTTTCCAAGTTCTTCGTACTTTGCGTGCTTCATCAGAAGCGGATGCACGGATACGAGGTCGTCCAAGCGGTCCAAAGAACGACAAAGGGATGCTGCAGTCCGACCGAGGGAACGGTCTATCCGGTGCTCAACGAGTTTGAGGCAGGCGGCTACCTCACCTCGCATTCCGAGATTGTCCAGGGGCGCGAGCGGAAGGTTTACACCCTCACCGGGAAGGGGCGCGAAGCGTTCCAGACCGCAGTCGACGCATGGCTGGAGGCGACAGATTGCATCATCGCCGGCAAGGCTGCAGCAGATGCGATGAATCGTTCGCGCGGCAAGGCCAAATACACATGCTGATATTTACGCTCATACGTCGATGATCGAGGCATTGGCGCCCGATGCGTCTCTTGGGTCGCTGCTTATATGCATTTCGAAGGGTCAAATGAACGTGATCATCGCGCTTGGTGGCGCTCAGGCCGGCCGCGAGATCGACCTGTTCGGTGGTCGCGACGTGCTGGCCGTTATCGGTCGCGCTCGAACTCGCCGGCTTCGTCGCCATCCTTGCTCCCACCCCTTCATCGACGGTTGAACAAGCATGAGACTTCGTTTACTTGCCGATCCGGATTTCCTGCCCGCGCTCGACAAGCGCTACGCCCTGCAACGGCCGAAAAACGACCTTGGCAGCGGACCACAGTATCCCCCACGCATCCTGCTGCTCTACGGGTCGCTGCGGGAACGCTCCTATTCCCGGTTCGTCGTCGAGGAGGCAGCGCGCCTGCTGCGGTTCTTCGGAGCCGAGCCGCGGATATTCGATCCCTCAGATTTGCCGCTACCCGATCAGGTCAGGGCGGACAATCACCCCGCGGTCCACGAGTTGCGCGAGCTCGCCATGTGGTCGGAAGGACAGATCTGGTGCAGCCCGGAGCGCCACGGCCAGATCACCGGCGTCATGAAGGCGCAGATCGATCACTTGCCGCTCAACATCGGCGGCATGCGGCCAACCCAGGGCCGGACACTGGCCGTCATGCAGGTTTGCGGCGGCTCGCAGTCGTTCAATGCGGTGAACACACTCAGGCTCTTGGGACGCTGGATGCGGATGTTTACCATCCCCAACCAATCGAGCGTCGCGAAGGCCTTCCAGGAGTTCGATGAAGCCGGACGGATGCGGTCGTCTGGCTACTACGAGCGGATCGTCGACGTGGTCGAGGAACTTTTCCGTTTCACGATCTTGCTCCGACCGCATGTCGCTATCCTGAGCGACCGATACTCTGAGCGCAAGGAGGCTGGCGGCCCGGCGAAAGATGTCGGGACTGACCTATCGGCGATCGCAACAGCGCACCAGCGGTAAGGAACACGAGCGTGACGAAGCTGGTCTGGCCGACTGATCTCCACTTGGTCAAGCGCGACCGAGCACCGTGCTAAGTCTCACCGAGCCGTCAGAAATCTGCGTTCTTGATTTCAAACACGAATTTCGACGACCGCGATTTGCTCAGTTTCGAGGACTATCGGCGTCGATCGGTCGATTTCCGACATCCGCGGCTACTAACGACTGTGCGCTTCGTGGCCAGAAAGACCGTCGCAACGACAATTCATGACAGACCGCGATGGCCGTCCTAGACAGGGCCGACGGCACCGGACGAGCGATCAGGCAGGGACGTACGTTAGCCTGGCCGCGTCCTCGCCAACGGCATCACAGGCGACAAGCCGAAGCGGTGGTCGCGCGCCGGCGAAGTACGGCTTGCCGCGCCCAAGCACGAACGGGCGGAAGTAGAGATGATACACATCGGTAAGGCCGAGGTCGGTTAGGTACCCTGCCAGACCATCGCTCGGGCTGTCCGATCAACCTGACGTTGGAGATGCTCGGCAACCGGTGGAGCCTTATTGTCATCCGCGATTTGACGTTGAGCACAAATCAGATTTGATCTGAACGGCATCCGGATATCCGCCGAATTGCGCTCCACACGACGCTTCAGTTCTCCGCGGACCCCGCCCCTCCCTTTACTTCCCGGCTGGTCCCGCCCAAAGGACGCGAGGCGAACAAGCGCCCTGCTAACGTTTCGTCGAGCGACGGCGCGAACTGACGTTCTTCCCTATGGAAGAGGGCTTTGAAGAAAAGAGTGTCAGAAGCCGCATTGATTGTTCTGGCGATCAAGGCGGTCGCGAGCACGGCAAAGGCCAGGCGAGCAAGGAGCACGCTCGTAAGGTCAGCGCCGAGCGCGACGACGACCACCGTGTCCTCGATGAGGCTGTGGGCAAAACCCATGAACACGCAAGCGAGGAATATCTGACGCGGCTCTGCGCTAGCCGTGCGCGCCTCGCGGATCAGCAGTCCTGCGCCATAGGAAATCCCAAGAAACAGGCCGACAGCGGCGAAAGGTACCGTCTGCTTTTCAATGCCAGCCAGTCGAAAGAGTGGCGCAAGCCCTCTGTTCATCCAGTCCAGGATGCCCGACATCTTGAGAAGCTCGATTAGCCAGCTCAGCGAAAGCAGAACGAACAGCATGATCGCCAAGGTCTTGAGTGTGCCCAGGAGAACGCCGCTCCAACCGGTGCTTTCATTCATCGGCATCCAGGCCGGCTTCACCGGCTCGGACTGCCATCCGGTCGCGGCGAATATCTGGTGCAGAAGGACGGCAAAGATCAACCCTCCGCCGACACGAAGCGCCGCGGTGGCCAGGAAGCTAGGTCCGGCTTTTTGAATTATCCGTTGCTCGATCGGAATGGCGTGCGCAAACAGCAGAAGAGCCGAAAAAACTGTCATGTCGGCTGTGCTGAGGGCTGAAACCGGAACCAGGGTGAATATGGTCACAAGCGCCCCCCAGATCCCGACCAGCAATCCGGTCAGCCAGGCAAAGGCCAGTTCGGGTGGCAATCCCACCAGCGTCATGACTGGGGAGAAGAACGGAGAAATCGCCTGGATGACACCAAGGTCCTGCAGAAGCTGGGTGGCTATCGCAACCGGGACGATGACGCGAACCAGCTCCCAATAGATTTCAAGCGTTTCCAATGTCTTGCGATAGACGGCGGTGCAGATCGCCATTGGCGGCTCCATCAGCGTTGGAGCCCGTGACTAGCGTGAGACGCTTCGCATTTGCGATCAAATTTTGCGATTCTGTGCAATAAAATTGCAATCGACAGACGCCGAGCGAGGACCGAGATGGACAAGATCGACAGGAAGCTTCTCAACCTGCTCCAGGATGACGCTTCACGGACGAACGCCGAACTGGCGGAATTGGTCGGGCTTTCTCCCTCGAGCTGCCTGCGCCGCATTCGACGACTGAAGGAAAGCGGCGTCATCAGCCACGTTGTCGCGCTTCTTGCCCCGGCCAAGGCTGGCCGAGGCATGAAGGCGTTCGTCACCATCGAACTGGAGCGACATGGCGAGCAATACATGCGTGATTTTTTGGAGCGGGCCGCTCAGGAAACGGCCGTCACTCAGGCCTATAGCGTGAGCGGCCAAACCGACGCCGTCCTCATGCTACGCTTGACGGATATGGACGAGTTCGATGCGCTGTGCGAGCGGCTGTTCCGAGAGCGAAGCAATGTCGCACGATACTACACGATGTTCGTGATCCGAACGGCCAAAGAAGTGACCGCAATTCCGCTCTAGATTCTACAGTTCGATAGACCTACCGGCTGCCTTCGCATTGCGGTCGTTCGCGACCACATGCTCAGCGGGGGCTGCCCCTGCGGATCGACGTGAGCGCCAACGGCGTCAGCCTCCCGCCATCAAATCCTTCGCCAGCGCCATGTAAGCCGGCAGCGTCACCGGGTCGTTGGCGGCGTTGCCGGCGGCCGGGTGTGAGGCATAGCGGGCGATCACCATCTCGGCTTTCGGATCGATATAGATGCCCTGCCCGTGAACGCCGCGCGCCATGAAGGCACCGTGCGCGTTGTGTGTTACCCACCACTGGTTCCGGTACGACGCGCCGGGCAATGTGGTGTAGCCGGCCGGCTTGAATTTTTCGGGATCGCCGCCGCGCGCGATGTCCTCGATCACTTGAGACGGCACGATCTGGCGGCCGTTGAAGCGGCCGTGATTGCGGATCGTCTCGCCGAAGCGGGCGAGATCACGCAGCGTGGTCGAAAGCCCGCCGCCGCCGCTTTCGGTGCCGATGCGGTCGACGTGATAATGCGCGTCCTCTTCCGCACCCATCGGAATCCAGATCCGCTCCGAGAGCAGATCGGAAAGCGTCATGCCGCTCGCCCGCCGGCAGATCCAGGCCAGCACGTCTGAATTGACGGTCTTGTAGGCGAAGGCCTTGCCGTGCTCGCCCTGCTTGCGCTGCGCACACAGGAAATCGAAAATGTTGGTCGCGCCCTCGTAGCCCTGCTCGATCGGCGCTATGCCGTTCGCCCGCCTGAGCCCGAACACGCCGGAATTCTTGTCGGTATAGACCTCGGTGTATTCGAGGCCCGTGGTCATATCCATCGCCTCGTGCACGCGCGCATCGCCGAAAGCGCTGGCCTTAAGCTCCGGCACATAGTCCGTGATCGGCGCCTGCGGATCGATCTTGCCCTCCGCGACCAGAATGCCGGCGAGCGTGCCGGTGAACGATTTTGTCACCGACATCGCGATATGCGGCTTGTGCGGCTTCAGCGCGCCGAAATAGCGCTCGTAGATCAGCTTGCCCCGGTGCAGCACCGCAATGCCGTCGGCATAGGTCTCCTCGAGCATCCGTGCAAACGTCATGGGCCGCCCGTCCATCGTGATCGACGCGGACGCGCCGATATCATGCTCCTCGCGCGGCAACACGGACGCCGGCCCCGCGCCGCGCCAGACGTTTACGGTCGGCACCAGTTGGCGGATATTGCTCCACGCCCAGCGGAGTTCGGGAAAGCTGCGGAACGAGCCGCTATGGAAAGTGATGGTTTTATCCGGCGGCGGCGGAAAGCCCTGCATCCAGCCGATTGCTTGCGGATCGGTCTCAGCGGCGGTTGCAGGCTGTTGGCTAGCGGCGGTCGCGGCGGTCATCGACGATCACTCCAGAGAGGCGATGCCGATGTCGTACCATGCGGTCACGCACAGGCGCAGCGCATTTGCGCCGCCCGACGATCGGCCGAACCACCGGCGCCGAAAATCTCCGTCCGGCCCCTTGAGACCGTTGACAACGCTACGCGTAACTATATTCTTACGCGTCAGTGATGACTTACGCGAAAACTGGCTGGACGACCCTGGCCGACCCGACTAGGCGCACGATCTTCGAGCGGCTAGTCGAGCGGCCGTGCTCGGTCAGTGAGTTGGCTAGTGCCCTGCCGGTCAGCCGGCCGGCAGTCTCGCAGCACTTGAAGGTGCTCAAGGACGCGGGCCTCGTGGCCGATACGCCGTCCGGCAAGCACCGCATCTACCGGGTCGATCAGGCCGGGCTAGCAGCCCTGCGTACGGAACTCGACCAGTTCTGGAGCAAGACGCTAGCGGCCTACAAGCTGGCCGTCGAGCAACCGCCGGAGGAGCAATGAGCACGCCTGCAGCAGACAATTCAGTAAAGCATTCCATCGTGGTCGAGGCGCCGATCGAGCGCGCATTCAAGGTCTTCACCGAAGAGTTCGGCAGCTTCAAACCCGCCGAACACAACTTGCTCGGTGTTGAAATCGCGGAAACCGTGTTCGAGCCTCGAGTCGGAGGCTACCTCTACGACCGCGGCGTTGACGGCAGAGAGTGCCGCTGGGCGCGCGTGCTGGCTTACGAACCACCCAACCGCGTGCTCCTGAGTTGGAACATCAGCCCGCGGTGGCAGATCGAGACAAATCAGGACAAGACCAGCGAGTGGGAGGTGCGGTTCACCGCCGAAACGACACACCGGACCCGCGTCGAGATCGAGCACCGTAAGCTTGAGCGCCATGGCGAAGGCTGGGAAGGCGTGCGCGACGGAGTTGCCGGTGACCAAGGTTGGCCTCTGTACCTGCGGCGCTTCGCCGAGCTATTCAGCCGCTAGAGCGTTTTCCAGCGAAAGCCTGCCCCGGACTTGATCCGGGGTGGACCACCGGTTCGCGTCAAGAAAACGCGTCAAAACAAAACCTAGAGCCCGGTTCTGATTCAATCAGAACCGAAATGGCTCTAGGCCTGTACAGAAACTGGCCATGACGGGATCGTCGGCACCGACACTATGCGTGTCTTCTTTACGTTGAAGGGAGCGGCGAAGCGGCTGCAGGGTTGGTCACGCTGTGCGCTGGCGATCGCGAAGACTTTGCCGCCGACTTTCCAGACATGCGAGCCGCCCCACTGGACCACGCGAGAGGTCGCTGGAAGCGCTCGACAGAATACATTGTATTCTGCGAGGGTCACGTTTCCGTTCGCTCAGCTACAGTCGGACGCGCCGTTGACCGCGCTTCGCTCGGCAAGGGTCGAAAGCGCAATCACCTGATCGAGTCGCGCGTGAATATCTATGAGCGTCTCTGCTCCAAGAGACGTTGTGATTTGCCCAAGGACGCGCTCCCATACCGGAAAGATCGATTGGATCGCGCGCTCGCCGGCTCGAGTAATCACGACTGTTTTAGCGCGAGCATCGTCCCGTGACCGCGCAATGCGTATGAGCCTTGCACGTTGGAGCGGCCGAATGCCTCGCGTAAGGGTCGTGCGATCCATGAGCAGAGCCCGCGCGAGCTTGCTCATCGTCGCTCCGCGATCGCCGAACATTGCCGTTGCGGTCAGTATCGGCAATTGCGACGACAGCAGGCCGAACGGCGCCAACTCGTCGTCGAAAAGCTTCGTGAGAACGCGCGACGCTTGCCGCACGCGGAGCGCGGGGCACTCCATGGCCATCGTCCGAGCCAGTTGAGAGAGTTCGGCCATATGGTTGCCTGCGCTGCCCACTGCATTCAGCGTGAGACAATCTTGACAAGATTGATCCTACCTCCAGGATAGGTGCATATGCAATGTTTTTCTCGAACAAGGCAACGGTAGGGAGACTTCCCCCATGACGATGTCCACCGCAATTCCGGTATTTGAGATCGGTCTCAACGCGCTCTCGGCACTCCTCGACAAGGCCGAAGCCTATGCCGAAGAAAAGTCGATCGTTCCCTCGGTGCTTCTCGACGCACGTCTTTTCCCGAACATGTTCGCATTGACCCAGCAGGTGCAGAGCGCCTGCGACCAGGCGAAGAACGGTTGCTCACGGCTCGCCGGCATCGACCCGCCCAGCTATGAAGACAACGAGAAGACGATCCCGGAGCTCAAGGCGCGCATTGCCAGGACGGTTGCGTTTGTTAAGACGCTCGACGCGAAGAAGATCGACGAGTCAGCCGACCGCGAGATCACCTTCCCACTCGGCCCGAACAAGGGCCACATGAAAGGCGCGGACTATCTCAACCACTTCGCGGTGCCAAACTTCTACTTTCACGTGACAACCGCTTACGACATCCTCCGCCACTGCGGCGTCGAGATCGGCAAGCGTGACTTCATCGGTGCTATCCCGATAAGAGTAACGTGAGACGCCAGGAGAAAGCGTAGCGGAAGACCGGTTTGCCCGCATGAGCATAGCGATATGCGGGGGAAGCGGTCCCGGGTATCGCTGCGCTCATCCGGGCCACACTTGCTCTAACCCCAATAGTCAGACCAACGTGAAGCGTGGGCGAGCGGTCATTGCGGACGTGACGCCGAGGTGATTTCCACCTTGCAGAAGCGGGCAAAGGCCAGAACCTCATTGAGACGATCACCCAGATCGTCTTCACCCCCGCCGAGATAGGCCCGCAGCGCCGTCTCCATGACGGGCCGGTGCTGGTGCGGCACGCGTTCAAGCGCCCATCGGGCTGCGGCATCCTTGGACGCGATTTCGCCCGTACAGGCGCTGAACCAGATGCGGCCAAGCGTAAGAATGATGTTCCTCTCGTCACCGCTGAGATCGTCCTCGCAATTCCACAGGGACAATGTTTCGTGCAGCGCGCGGCGAAAGTCAGCCGCCGGCACAGGATCGAAAAGATCGGATGCGCCGGGCCCCTTCAAGGCGACACTGCGCCGGCGCAGCTTTGTCAGCAGGATCGCCAGATCACGATCTTCGATAGGAGGTTCGACGATCCCCCGCTTCACGTCGTCGCGCAGCCACGCGCCGAATTGCAGTTCACGCCTTGGAGAATAGCGCCACGGCACCACTTCGGCTTTGACGATGACTGTCACTTCCAGTGGGCGCAGCGGCGCGCCACCCTTCGGCGTTCCCGACACCGCCAGCAAGCCAGTCATTAACGAGGCGCGCGCGACAGGCGAAAGCGCGGCATTGACGGTAACCAGCAAATCGATGTCGCTATGTGGCTTCAACCCACCATCGATGGCAGAGCCGAACAGATGGATAGCATGAACCTGGCCGCTGAGGTGCCGCTCGATGATCGCAAGCGCCTGCTGTAGCTGCTCAGCAATTTCGTCGGGAACAGTAGGCATAGTGCTCATGAAAATGCGCGATAGCGAAAGCCCCGCCCTCACTCCCACTCGATGATCTAAGGACATCGTAACGCACTGATTTCTAAGCGCAAAATCTTTCTCAGGATGATCTGATCCCGCCAGCCAAACTGTCAGATTCTTCCGCTGTTGATTGCAAATAGACGGACCCCCGTTCGTGCTCTTCGTGCTTCAATGCGAAGAATCAGGAAGGAAATAGCGACCGCCACAGGCTCCAAGCACCGAATTCGACCATTGCGAGAAAGGTCAGTATCATGCCGCCTGATCGGCCGATGCCCCATCCTGTACGAAGCATTTCGACAGCATGAGCGATGCGGCCGGCGACCAGAAGGGCCCCGCCGGCCCACAGCGCTGCGCTGGGCATCCCGAGAAGCTCCGCACATGCCATTGCGAGGAGCGTGATAGGAACGGTCTCGGTGTAGTTGCCGTGCGCCCGCATGCGCCGCAGCAGAATGTCATCATCGCCGCCGAAGAAGCGGATGCCGGTATGATAGCGGCGCATGCCCACGATCCAGGTCAGCGGCACCTGAGCGATCACGAACAGGCCGACGAAGATTGGTGTGATGACAATCGGCAAGCGGACGTCCCCCCTTCTCAATCCTTGCGCGGAAGCTCTGCGATCAACCGCGCTTCCATAATGCGAAAAGGGTGCCGCCGGGATCCTTCAAGATGACGTACTCGCCTGCCGGACCGCGCCGCCGCTCTTCGACGACCTCGCCGCCTTTTTCGCGCGCTTTGTGTTCGGACGTCTCGAGATCGGCAACCTCAAAGTAGGGAATCCAGCCGGTGCGACCCTTCGTGCTCGCCGACACGCTCGCGAAGGGTCCGTCCCCAGAGGAGAGCATCGGGAATCCGGGGCCCTGCTGCACGCTGAAACCAAGCGTCTCCGCGTAAAATCCCGCTGTCAGATCCGCATCTTTGGACTGGTTGTCGAACCAGGCAATCGGTGAAGTCATCGGGCGTCTCCTCTCCAACGCACTTGCAATTCGCAAGCGCGTTGGCTCATAGCACTTGCACTTGCAAATTGCAAGCGCGAGGGTTATGTTACGACCATGACGAGGAAGCTGGACGACTGGCATGGCTGCCCCATTCGGTACGCCGCGGCGATGATCGGAGACCGGTGGAAGCTGGTCATCCTGCGCGACCTCGCTCTCAAGGAAGCTCGGCGCTATGGTGACTTCGCTGTCGAGGAAGGTGTTGCCACCAACATCCTTGCATCGCGACTGCTCGAGCTCGAGTCAGGCGGTCTCATCGATCGGACGATCGATCCGGAGAATGGCCGGCCGATCTACCGTTTGACCGAAAAGGGACGCGATCTCGTGCCAGCGCTCTTGGCGCTCATCGCCTGGTCCTACAAATGGGACCCCAAAACCGAAGTGCCGAAGAGCTTCGCCCGCGATCTCAGGCGAGCTCCAGATAAGCTTGCACGCCGAATCATGAGCGGCCTTGTGGAGGGCACCTCGGCGTGAAGCGATCGTGGTCAGACGAACCGACACAATATCCCAAAAAACCATGGCCAAATGAAGCAATGGAAAGAAACGATCTAAGTATAGATTTTGCAGGAGCCGCGAGAAGGATGTGAGAACCTTCCGAAACCACGGCGAACTACGATACCGCCGCCGCTTGCACCCTCACTCCCACTCAATCGTCCCCGGCGGCTTTGACGTCACGTCGTACACCACCCGATTCACCCCCTTCACCTCGTTGATGATCCGCGTCGCGGTGGCGCCGAGGAAGCTCATGTCGAAGGGATAGAAGTCGGCGGTCATGCCGTCGGTGGAGGTCACGGCGCGCAGGCCCACGACGTATTCGTAAGTTCTGCCATCGCCCATCACGCCGACCGTTTTCACCGGCAACAGCACGGCAAAGGCCTGCCAGATCTTGTCGTAGAGGCCGGCTTTGCGGATCTGGTCGATGTAGACGGCGTCCGCGTTGCGGAGGATGTCGAGCTTTTCTTTCGTGATGTCGCCGGGGCAGCGGATCGCGAGACCCGGGCCGGGGAACGGGTGGCGGCCGACGAAGATTTCGGGCAGGCCGAGTTCACGGCCCAAGACGCGGACTTCGTCCTTGAACAGTTCGCGCAAGGGCTCGACCAGCTTCATGTTCATGCGATCAGGCAAGCCGCCGACATTGTGATGCGACTTGATGGTCACCGACGGGCCGCCGGTGAAGGAGACGCTTTCGATCACGTCGGGATAGAGCGTGCCCTGTGCCAGAAATTCGGCGCCGCCGATCTTCTTCGCTTCCTGCTCGAACACGTCGATGAACAGGCGGCCGATCGTCTTGCGCTTCGCCTCGGGATCACCGACCCCTTTGAGTTCGCCGAGGAAAAGCTTTGAGGCATCAACGTGCACCAGCGGGATATTGTAGTGATGGCGGAACAGATCGACTACCGTCTCGGCTTCTTTCAGCCGCAGCAGGCCGTGATCGACAAACACGCAGGTGAGCTGATCGCCGATCGCTTCGTGAATCAGCACCGCGGCGACCGCGGAATCGACTCCGCCGGACAAGCCGCAGATCACCCTGCCCTTGCCGACCTGGGCGCGGATTTTTTCGATCGCCTCCTCGCGGAAGGCGCGCATGGTCCAGTCGCCGGTGAAGCCTGCGACCTTGCGGACGAAATTGCGCAGTAGCTTGGCGCCGTCGGGCGTGTGCACCACTTCGGGGTGAAACATCAGGCCGTAATATTTGCGCTTCTCATCCTGGATCACCGCAAACGGCGCATTCGGCGAGACGGCGGCTACCGTAAAGCCCGGCGGCATTTTGGTGATGCGGTCGCCATGGCTCATCCACACCGGATGGCGCTCGCCCATCGACCAGGTGTCGTCGAACAGTTTGCTCGCCGTCTTCACCTCGACATCGGCGCGGCCGAATTCGCGGTGGTGGCCGCCCTCGACCTCGCCGCCGAGCTGAGCGGCGAGCGTCATCTGGCCGTAGCAGATGCCGAGCACGGGGACGCCGGAATCGAAGATCAGTTGCGGCGCGCGCGGCGAGCCCTCTTCGTGCACCGATTCCGGCCCGCCGGAGAGGATCACCGCCTTCGGCTTCATCTCCTTGAAAGCGGCTTCGGCCTTCTGGAACGGCACGATTTCGGAATAGACGCCCTCCTCGCGCACCCGGCGGGCGATCAGTTGCGTCACCTGACTGCCGAAGTCGACAATCAGAATCTTGTCATGCGCCGAGGCCACCGAGGGCGTCGACTCGCGGGCTTTCTGTGCTGCTGTCATGGACAGGAATTACGCGACGGGGCGCGGCCTCGCAACCGCGGCAACGGGCTGACCCACATTCTTTCTGGGGCATGGACAAATCGATATTAGGTAAGTATTATTGACCTACTTTGGAGCGCGTATTGACGCGCTGTCGTTCCGGGGCGCGCAAAGCGCGAACCCGGAACCTCGAGATTCCGGGTTCGCTTCGCGCCCCGGAATGACGGGCGCTCTCCTCACGCCTTCTTCAGCACCGACACAAAAAATCCATCCGTGCCCGTCCTTCGCGGCGTCATCAGCCAGCCCTCCGGCGATCGCAGCGCAGCCTTCTCAAAATCCTCCGCTCTGTCCCACAGCACGCTCGCCGTCTCGTTCAATGGCTGAATCGAAAACTCGGGATGACGCGCCACGAAGGCGCGGACTTGTTCGCCGTTTTCGCTTGGCAGCACCGAGCAGGTGACATAGGCGATGCGGCCGCCGGGCTTGACCAGGCGGCTTGCGCGACCAAGCACTTCGGCCTGGTCCTTCAAGCGAACCTCCAGCGCGCCGGGGCGCATCCGCCATTTGGCGTCGGGATTGCGGCGCCAGGTGCCGGTGCCGGTGCAGGGCGCGTCGATCAGGACGAGATCAGCGGATGCCTTGATGTCGGCCAATGGATCACTGTCGCCCTTCGGCGCGCGAATCTCGGCGTTGTGGACGCCGGCGCGCGACAGCCGCTCGTAGATCGGGGCGAGCTGGCGCTTGTCGCGGTCGGTTGCGATCAATCGCCCCTTGCCTTGCATCATCGCGGCCAGCGCCAGCGTCTTGCCGCCGGCGCCGGCGCAGAGATCGATCACCTGCTCGCCGGGCTTTGCTGCCGTGAACAACGCCGCAAGCTGCGAGCCCTCGTCCTGCACTTCGATCGCGCCCTTGATAAAATCCTCTTCCGCATGAATGCCGGGATTGCGAGCGTCGGCGCCGAGTTCGATGCGCAAGCCCATCGGCGACCACGGCGTCGGCGCAGCGCCGAGATAGCCGAGCGAGGCCAGCACTTTTTCGCGCTTGGCTTTGAGCGTATTGACGCGCAGATCGAGCGGGGCGCGGCTCGCCATTGCGGTTGCCTCCGCCACGCGGTCGTCGCCGAACACGGCGGCGAGATGCGCATCCAGCCATTCCGGATAATCGCCGGCGATGTGCGGCGGCGCGTCGTCTAGGGTCCGCGAGGTGAGCGCAGATCGTTCGGCTTCGGTCAGCGGTTCCGGCGCAAACCGTCCGCCGTCGCAAAGCGCCGATATCGCCTCGACATCGAGCTTTCGCTCGAGCTTCAGCATGCCGAGCACGCGCGCCCGCGGCGTATCGGCGTCCATCAGCCAGGCGCTCGATGCCCGCCGCCGCAGCACGTCCCAGATCAGGCCCGAAATCGCCGCGCGATCGCCCGAGCCGGCATAACGATGCGCAGTGCCCCACTCCTTCAGCGCCTTTGCCGCCGGAACGCGTTGCGCGTCGATGGTGTCGATCAGTTCGATGGCGGCGGAAAGGCGGGCAGCGGGAGTCATCGAAGACTTTCTAGATTAGAAGCAGAAGCTTCAGCGCGAAATAGATCCACATCGCAAGCAGCACCAGCGCGCCGGCAAACCACGCCAGGCTGCGCTGCTGGATGTTGTTCGAGGTGACGAAAATGCCGGCATGGGCAAATCGTGTCACCACGAACACCCAGGACATCAGCACGATGAAGAGATCGGCCCGGCGCAGCGGCAGCGCCAGCGCGATCAAGAGGTAGAACAGCAGGGGTACTTCGAACTGATTTGAGAAGCAATTGCCGATCTGGGCGACGCGGGCCGGATATTTCGGCTGGCCTGCCGCGATGTCCTTCAGGCTGGTTTCGCGGGCCTTCACCGCCTTGGTGCGGGCCGTCACCATCCAGAGCAGCAGGAAGAAAGTGAGCCCGATCAAAACGAAGACCGGCAGCAAAACCATTTGAACCGACATGAGAATCTCCCCGAAGCCCGCCTGTGATCCCATAGCAATAACGAGACGCCCCTCACCTGACAAATGCACTCAATTCTGCGTCATACCGCTCAACCCCTCATCCTGAGGAGCCCGCGGAGCGGGCGTCTCGAAGGATGTAGGCCACAGATGGGGCCTCATGGTTCGAGACGCGCTTCGCGCTCCTCACCATGAGGGTCTTATGACGCAGGACGTTTAACCGGGCTCGCTTGAACCACAAGCAGAGCCCAGACGACCAACCAGCGAGAATTCCGATGGTTCTGGTCTCGAACAGGCCTTGGAAAGCAATCCGCGAGCAGGCGATGAACATCACCTCCCCGATCCTGACCGGCGCCGGCCGCGCCGCCGAGCTGCCCGGCGATTCCGTGACCTCCCTGCTCCGGGCCGTCGGATTCAGCGACGGTCCCGACGGCGGCCTTGGCATCGTGATGTCGGCCTTGGCCGGCATCGCCGCGGCGCTGGCGGTCGCGATCATGCTCTCCGTCTATTTCCACGGCGGCCACCGCAGCCGCCACGATCTGTTCAAACACGGGCTTGCCGCTTCCGCGGTGCTGGTCCTGCTCGCTTTCGCGATCTCGGACATCAGGCACGCGGCGCAGGCCTATCTCGGCCTCAATCCGGCAAAGCCCGCGGTGGAATTTGAAATCCGCCTGCCGAAGGCGACGTTGACGAGCGCCGCAGACATCCAGATCGAGCTGCTCACTGACCGGAACCAGAAACTGGCGAAGGTCGAGGGCGCGCTGGCCTCCGCGCCCGACGGCCGCAGCATCTTGCGCGGGACGGTGACGCTGGATTATCGCACCACCGAGCGGATGATGGTGCTGAACCTGCCCGGCCGGGCCCAAAGCACGTTCCGCCTGCGGCTGCCGGCAAGCCCCTCGCATTCGGAGCAGTTCGGGCCGTGGCATCTGGCCGACGGCATCGTCCCCGCCAATGGCGACACGGTGACATCAGAGATTCATGACGCCTTCGCTATACGATACCGCGTGCTGTGACGCCCATTGAGATATGAGGATGGCGGAACGCTGGACACATTTGCTTTGACGCCAACAACCAGCGCTCTACTGTATCCCTGACGGTCGCCGAGAAAGAGCGGCCGCCGGAGGACAACAACTTTGCGATTTCGCGATCAGGACATTGTTTTCGCTGGCGGCGCCAAGGGACAGAATATCGATATTCTCACCGCCAATCCGGTCAATTACTTCCACGTCATCAGCAATGCAGCCGAGCTGCCGAGACTTGTGGTCGACGGCAAGCTGTTCCTGCCGGCCTCGGATACTCGCAAACGAAACGGAAAGCTTCCGCTGGTGATGGTGGTGCCCGGCAGCCTCGGCGTTGCCCCCTCGCACCTGACGCATGCCGAAACGGTGGTCCGTGACGGCTTTGCGGCGTTTGTCCTCGATAGTTTCGGCGCGCGCGGCGTGACCTCGACGGTTGCCAACCAGACCCAGTTCTCCTTTGCCGCCAGCGCCTATGACGTGCTCGCGGCCTGGCAGGTGCTGTCAGCCCATCCGGAGATCGACGCATCCCGGATCGGCGCGCAGGGCCACAGCCGCGGCGGCTCGGCCGTGCTGACGGCAGCGACGCGCCGCTTCGCCGATGCGGTGGTCGGCGCCGGCGCCGGCTTTCGAAGCGTGCTCGCCGCCTATCCCTGGAGCGGTCATCAGTTCCTCGATCCGTCCGTCGACGAAACCGAAATCCGCGTCATCATGGGCGATGCCGATGAATGGTGCTCGCCGATGCAGGTGCAGGGCCATTGCCAGGCCATCCGCCTCTCCGGCGGCAAGGCGACGATGCGGCTGATCGGCGGTGCACAGCACAGTTTTGACCGCGGCACCGGAATCGAGAACGTCGCTGAAGCGTCCGTCTCCCCCGCCGCGCCGACGGCCTATATCGCCAATGACGGCGCCTTCATCCATCCGCTTCAGGGCGTCGCGGAGAGCAAGCTCACCGACCGCGACCTGATGATCTATGCGCTGAAGGCCGGCTATGGCCGCAAGGGCGCGACGATTGGAAGCCGCGACGGCGATGCTGAGCTGTTTCGGGAGGACATGCTGGCGTTTTGGCGACGGACGTTGGGGTGACGTCTGAGATCCACCACATAAAAAGTCGTCATCACCCGCGAAAGCGGGTGATCCAGTATTCCAGCGACGCTGATGATCGAATCGAGAAGCCGCCGCGTACTGGGTACCCCGCCTTCGCGGGGTACGACGATTGAGGGTGGGCGATAAAATCCCGTCATCGTTCTGACTCCAGACGCGGCGATAATCCGTCCAAAAGGAATACTGCATGTCCGAATTTCGCCTGACGCAAATTTCCGACACCCACCTCGCGCGCCGACTGCACGAACTCACCGACAATTTTCATCGCGTCAGCGAATATATCGATGCGACGCGGCCGGACCTCGTCGTCAACACTGGCGATCTGGCGTTCGATGCGCCGTCCAGCCGGGACGACCTGATATTTGCCAGGGAATTGCACAACGCGCTGCCGGTGCCGTGCAGGTACTTGCCGGGCAATCACGACGTCGGCGACAACCCGACGGAAGTCGCCCCTGCGCCGAAGGATCTGGCGACAGAGAACGAACGGTAGAACTATCTTTCCGTGATCGGCGAAGACCGCTGGCGCTTCGATGCGGCCGGCTGGTGCTTCATCGGATTGAACTCGCTGATCATGAATACCGGGATCGAGAGCGAGGCGGAGCAGTTCGGCTGGCTGGCTTCAGAACTGGGGCGTGTGAACGGCAAGCCGGTCGCGCTGTTCCTGCACAAGCCGCTGTTTTTGAACGCACCTGATGACCCCGAGACATCAGACACGGCGATCCGCTATGTGCCGCAGCCTCGGCGCAGAAATTTGATCGAAATGTTTTCGAAGGTCGATCTGCGGCTGGTCGCCTCAGGCCACGTCCATCAGCGTCGCGACTTCACCTATCGTAACACGCGCCACGTCTGGGCGCCGTCGACAGGCTTCATCCTTCCCGAACGAATTCAGCCGGTCATCGGCATCAAGGAAGTCGGGCTGGTAGAGTATCGTTTCCAGCCCGACGCCCTTGAAGTCCGGTACGTCAAGGCGCCCGGACAAACCGATGTTGATCTGGATTCACTGATTGGCAGGAAACCCTAGACCTCAGTACTCCCGCTCAATGAAGTAGGAACCATCATCCCAGGGCTGTGACGCAAATGCGCCCACGCGTGGAGCCGGGTGAAACCGGTTACCATAATAGTAGCCTGGGGGCGTGGTGGTCCTGACGCCATAGCCACCTGTGACGTAAGCTGAGTTCGGATAGCTATAGCCCATCACACCGGGTTCCTGATAGACCACTTGAGCCATCGCAGGAGTGGCCAGCATCGTGGCGGCAACCATGCCGAGCGATAGTTTCTTGAAGATCGTCATTTGGCTTCTCCATTAGATGTCAGAGGCCAACGACAGTTTCGAAGGGACGTTCCGCCACCTCAAGTAGGCGTGAGTTTCTTGGTTGAGGGTTCCCCGGAAACCCGGGGCGCGCCGGTTTCAAATCTTGTCCGGCCCGACGCGCACCAACTGCTTGCCGAAATTGGCGCCCTTCAGAAGTCCCATGAACGCTTCAGGCGCGCTCTCAAGGCCTTCGGTGACGAACTCCTTGTGCTTGACCTTGCCCTCGCGCACCCACCCCGACATGTCGCGCAGGAAGTCGCCGTGGCGCGCAGCGAAATCGCTGACGATGAAACCGCGGATGGTCAGGCGCTTGGTCAACACCGCGCGCATCAGCGACGGCGCCCATTTCGGCGCCACCGCCTGCGTGTCATTGTAGTGCGCGATCAGGCCACAGACCGGAATGCGCGCAAACGCATTGAGCAGCGGGAATACCGCTTCGAATACGGCGCCGCCGACGTTCTCGAAATAGACGTCGATGCCTTTTGGGCAGGCATCCTTCAACTTGGCCGCGAGATCAGGGTCGCGGTGATCTAGGCAATCGTCGAAGCCGAGTTCATTCTTGACGTAAGCGCATTTGTCCTTGCCGCCGGCGATGCCGACCGCGCGGGCGCTCTTGATCTTCGCGATCTGGCCGACCGCCGAGCCGACCGCGCCGGAAGCGGCCGCGACAACGACGGTCTCGCCCGCCTGCGGCTTGCCGATGTCGAGCAGGCCCGTATACGCCGTCATGCCGGGCATGCCGAGCACGCCGACTGCAGTCGAGATCGGCGCGATTTTCGGATCTATTTTTGCAAGGCCCTTGCCGTCGGAGACCGCATGCGTCTGCCAGCCGGCGCGCGACAGCACGATGTCGCCCTTGGCGAAGCCGGGATTGTTCGAGGCGATCACCTCGCTGACGGTGCCTGCTTCCATCACGCCGCCGATCGGCACCGGCTGCGCATAGGACGGCCCGTCACTCATGCGCCCGCGCATGTAGGGATCGAGCGACAGCCAGATGGTGCGAAGGAGCACCTCGCCAGCACCCGGCGTCGGGATAGGGCAATCCTCGAGGCGGAAGTCAGAGGGTTTTGGTTCGCCGACGGGGCGCGAGGCGAGAACGATGCGTTTGGCTGATGCGGACATGGATGTTCCTCCGGTCCCTGCTTGTTGCTTTTCATCGTTGGGAGCGTAGCGAAGGACTGAGGTAATCGGAAGCCGTCATTCCGGGATGGTGCGTAAGCACCAGACCCGGAATCTCGAGATTCCGGGTTCGCTTCGCGCCCCGGAATGACTGACGGAAACTACGCCCCGCCCGGATAATTCGGGCTCTCCCGCGTAATCGTCACGTCGTGGACGTGGCTTTCGCGCAGGCCCGCGCCGGTGATGCGGACGAACTGTGCCTTTTCGTGGAATTCGGCGAGGTTGCGTGCGCCGACATAGCCCATCGCGGCGCGCAGGCCGCCGGCGAGCTGATGCATGACATTGGCGACCGGGCCTTTGTAGGGCACCTGGCCCTCGATACCCTCGGGCACCAGTTTCAGCGTGTCCTTGATGTCCTGCTGGAAATAGCGGTCGGCCGAGCCGCGCGCCATCGCGCCGACCGACCCCATGCCGCGATAGGCCTTGTAGGAGCGGCCCTGCCACAGAAACACTTCGCCGGGCGTTTCGTCGGTGCCGGCGAGCAGCGAGCCGACCATGGCGATGTCGGCGCCGGCAGCCAGCGCTTTGGCCAGATCGCCGGAATATTTGATGCCGCCATCGGCAATCACTGAAACGTTGGCCTTCTTCGCCGCTTCCACCGCATCCATGATCGCGGTGAGCTGCGGCACGCCGACGCCTGCGAC
Source organism: Bradyrhizobium murdochi (assembly GCF_000472965.1). GTDB lineage: Bacteria > Pseudomonadota > Alphaproteobacteria > Rhizobiales > Xanthobacteraceae > Bradyrhizobium > Bradyrhizobium murdochi. The sequence goes on from NZ_AXAU01000001.1 coordinate 1,322,077, forward strand.
GATGCGCGTCGTGCAGATCGAGCCCGGGCCAATGCCGACCTTGATCGCGTCAGCGCCCGCGTCGATCAGCGCCTGCGCGCCCTCTTTCGTTGCGATGTTGCCGGCAATCACCTGCACCGCGTTGGAAAGCCGCTTGATGCGATTGACCGCGTCGAGCACCCGCGAGGAATGGCCGTGTGCGGTGTCGACCACGATCAGGTCGACGCCGGCATCGATCAGCCGCTCGGTGCGCTCAAAGCCACCCTCGCCGACCGTGGTCGCGGCAGCCACGCGCAGGCGGCCATGCTCGTCCTTGCAGGCGAGCGGATGCGCAACTGCCTTTTCCATGTCCTTGACGGTGATCAGCCCGACGCAGCGGTACTGGTCGTCGACAACGAGCAATTTCTCGATGCGGTGCGTGTGCAGCATCCGCTTCGCTTCGTCCTGGCTGACGTCTTCGCGAACCGTGACGAGGTTCTCATGCGTCATCAGCTCCGAGACTTTTTGTTTGGGATTGGTCGCAAAGCGGACGTCGCGGTTGGTGAGAATGCCGATCAGCTTGCCAGGCGAATTCTTGCCGGCGCCGGTGACGACGGGAATGCCGGAAAAGCCGTGGTCCTTCATCAGCGCCAGCGCGTCCGACAGCATCGCGTCGGGACCAATGGTCAGCGGATTGACCACCATTCCGGATTCATACTTCTTGACCTGCCGCACCTGGGCGGCCTGCCCCTCCGGATCGAAGTTGCGGTGGATGACGCCGATGCCGCCGGATTGCGCCATCGCGATCGCCATGCGCGCTTCGGTGACCGTGTCCATTGCCGAGGCGATAATCGGAATGTTCAGCGGAATCGCGCGGGTCACGTAGGAGCGGATATCAGCCTCCGAGGGCAAGATATCCGAGAGACCAGGCTTCAGAAGCACATCGTCGAACGTGAAGGCTTCACGGATACCCTGAAGTCCCTGCGCCATTGCCAACTCCTTTCGGCGGCTCGCCGCCGCGATCAGTTCTATGGATGAACGCCGCCTTCGGCGATGCTACCGGCATCGCCGTCGAATCGAAGCCCATCGGTGGGGTTGACGGTGGTCGATAGCATGGCGGCACGCCGAATCAAAGCGTTTGACGGCTATGCACAGACTTTTCCGGAAACGCCGCAATCCCAAGGGCTTAGGGCAAGAGTTTACGGGAGGGCCTTACGGCCGATAGCCCGGCGGCGGCCCGTGCTGGCGGATCGCCTCCACCACCTCGCGGTGCCGGCGGTCCTCCCGCTTCATGTGAACCGCGATCAGCGCATGCGCCGACGGCACCAAGAGCAGGACGTGGAAGATCAGCCCGAAAACCAGGCAAAACACGATCAGGACCAGGTTGAAGATCGCCGAAAACGGCTGCCCGTTCAGGAGCAGCCCGAGCGGCGGCAACAGCGCGGCGAGAACGTAGATCATCGTGACCTCCAGCGGCTGGCGCGGTGCATACCAGCGTCACGCAGGATTTAGGTGGTTTGCCCGGTTTCGCAATGGCTTGTGTGACGGCGGGATGATACAGCGCCCCCGCCTGCCTTTCTCTCCAGTCCCCCGATCCCGATGGACAAGCAACGCCTGATCCCGCTGATCGTCGCCACCGCGCTGTTCATGGAGAACATGGACTCGACGGTGATTGCGACCTCGCTGCCGGCGATCGCGGCTGACATCGGCACCAGCCCGCTGACGCTGAAGCTGGCGATTACGTCCTATTTGCTCTCGCTTGCGGTGTTCATTCCGGCGAGCGGCTGGACCGCCGATCGTTTCGGTGCGCGCATGGTGTTCTCGATCGCCATCGGGGTATTCATGATCGGGTCGATCGGGTGCGCGCTGTCGCAGAACATCACCCATTTCGTCATTGCCCGCATTCTGCAGGGCATGGGCGGCGCGATGATGACGCCGGTCGGGCGGCTGGTGCTGTTGCGCTCGATCGACAAGAGCGCGCTGGTCAATGCGATGACCTGGGTAACAGTGCCGGCTCTGGTCGGGCCGGTGATCGGCCCGCCGCTCGGCGGCTTCATCACCACCTACTTCTCCTGGCACTGGATCTTTCTGATCAACATTCCGATCGGGCTGCTCGGCATCTTCATGGCGATGAAGTACATCGACCCGATCAAGAGCGAGGATCCCGAGCGCTTCGATCTCTACGGGCTGGTGCTGGCCGGGATTGGGCTAGCCGGCATCGCCTTCGGCCTCTCGGTCGCGGGTCTCAATCTGTTGCCCTGGCCGATTATCGCGGGCCTCGTCGCGGTTGGCACCATCTCGATGACGCTCTATGTCATGCACGCGAAACGAACCGGCTCGCCGGTGCTGGATTTCTCGCTGCTGCGGCTGTCCACCATGCGCGCCAGCATTATCGGCGGCTTCCTGTTCCGGCTCGGCATCGGCGCGCTGCCGTTCCTGCTGCCGCTGTTGATGCAGGAAGGTTTTGGGTTGACGCCGTTCCAGTCCGGCCTGGTGACGTTTGCCTCGGCCGTCGGCGCCATGGGGATGAAGACACTGGCCGCACGCATCATCCGCGCCTTCGGCTTCCGCTACATGATGACGGTCAACGCCGTCATCAGCGCGGGCTTTCTCGCGGCCTGCGCATTGTTCACGGTGACGACGCCGCTGTTGCTGATTTTCATCATCCTGGTGGTCGGCGGCTTCTTCCGCTCGCTGCAGTTCACCGCGATCAACACCGTCGCCTATGCCGAGGTCGAGCCGGCGCAGATGAGCCGAGCCACCACGCTCGTCAGCGTCAACCAGCAATTGACGATTTCGGCTGGCGTCGCCGTCGGCGCATTCTCGGTGGAATCGACCATGCTGTACCAGCATGTCACAGAGCTGAGTGCCGGCGTATTCCCGCCCGCCTTCCTCGTGGTTGCGATCATCTCGGCGGCGTCGGCATACTTCTTCTGGCAGATGCCTGACGACGCCGGCCACGAGATTTCAGGGCGCAAGGTCGTCGAGATTTCCAGCCGCAAGGGTGCGGAAAAAGCAGCGACCAAGAAGGCCGCCAGTGAAGGCACCGAGGACGCGCGTGATCAGCGGCTGGGGTAACTCGCGGCGCATTTTCACGCCCGAATGCCGGATTTTCCCGTTTCTGTGCCGCACCGAACATCCTGCACCCGTCGAGCCGTTGCGGCCCGGCAATCCGGGTCAACGACCTCTCAATGACCCCTTGGCCGATGGCCGGTCGCTCCCCGCGTCGGAGTGCGCTGCCGCACTTCGTCCGCGTGGGCAGGCAGGGACGCTTCGGCGCCAAGCGGCGGCGCTTTCATGTCTTCCGTCAGGAAGATGCGATCGATTCTACGGCGCATGAGTTGGTAGCACTCGCATGTCGCCGCTTCGAGCCGCTTCCTGTCAATCTCAATCGAGCTGCGCCGATTGGATCGGATTCCACCGGAGTCGCGCAGCTTGCATACGACATGCGTCACCGTCGGGCGGCGCACACCGAGCAGTTCCGAAAGCGTCTGTTGCGTCAGCGGCAGGATGTCGCCGTCGGCACGATCGTGGAGTTGCAGCAACCATCTTGCCAGGCGGGCCGTTACCGAGTGCAGCGCATTGCAGGCTGCGACGTGCTGGAATTGGGCCAATAGCGCCCTGGTGTGAATTTGAACCGCTCCCCTCAAGGCGCTGCTGCGTTCAAGCGCCGCCTGAAATTGTGCCGGCGAAATCTGCAGCGCGGTCCCTACCACCCGCACCACCGCCGTCATCGGAGAGCGGGAGGGCCCCAGCGTCGACAGAACGCTCACGGCTCCCTCGTTGCCGACGACGGCGGTCGCGACCGTTTGTCCGCTCGGCATATCCATGACGAAGGCGATCAGGCCGGTAAGGGGGAAATAAATCCGTTCTATGGGATCGCCCGACCGCACCAGCACGGCGTCCCGTTCGAGGGTGACCAGTCGGAAATGACGCACAAGCAGATCGAGATCTGCCGGTGGCAACGCAGCTAACAATCGATTACCAACTCTGGTCCTCTGCTCCATCACGGGAATACTCCTTCCCAGACGGAGGCGCGGCTCGCTTGCAGAAAATTCCCGGCGGCGTTCGGGCTGCATGCGACAAACAGACCGCGCCTGAGTACTGAAGTACAAATACTGGGTACTGAAATACGCCGCTACGGGAGAAAGTTCCAAGGATTCGACACGTGATCCGGCCCGGGACTGCAACCGTTGGAGACGCTGTCCAGTCCTCGCGCCGTCCCGGTTGCGCTAGTTGCGGTGCCCTCGAAATCCCATCGCCAGCACGTAGCGCTCCGAGGAGTCCTGCCGGCTTGAGGCCGGCTTGACGTGACGCACGCTGGAAAAGTCGCGCTTCAATTGGGCGACGAGCTCGGCATCGGCGCCGCTTTGAAAGACCTTTGCCAGGAACGTCCCGCCGGGATTGAGCACCTCGGCGGCAAAGGCCGCGGCCGTCTCGACGAGGCCGATGATGCGGAGCTGATCGGTCTTGCGGTGGCCGGTGGTGTTGGCCGCCATGTCGGACATCACGACATCGGCGCGCCCGCCCATCATTGCGATCAGCTTTTCGGGTGCGTCCTCGGCCAGAAAGTCGAGCTGCGCGAAATCGACGCCGGGAATTTCCGGCATTTCCAGCAGATCGATCGCGACCACTTTACCCTTGCCATTGATCGCGCCGACACGCTTGGCCGCGATCTGGCTCCAGCCGCCGGGGGCGGCGCCAAGATCGACCACGGCGTTGCCGGGCTTGAGAAACCGATACTTGTCGTCGATTTCGATCAACTTGTAGGCCGCCCGCGAGCGATAGCCCTCCCGCTTGGCCTTCGCCACATAGGGATCGTTGAGCTGCCGCTCCAGCCAGAGCTTTGACGACAGCTTGCGCTTGCCCGCGCTCTTGACCGTGACGTGCAGCCGTCCGGTGGTGTCTTTCGCCATATCGATACTTGTCTTGAAAATGCCAGCCCGGACCCGGAGCCTGGAATCAGTAGCACGGAAGTGGATGCGCATTGAAGCGAGTATGATGAGCCGCCGGACCCACCATCTAACGCCAGCCCCGTTTGCCATGGAACAACACGACGCACCGAGCTGCCGGGTCACCCCGTTCGAGGTAATGCAGCCGCACGCCATCGCAGTCGATGAAACTGCCGATCGACGGGTTCTTCCGCTCGGCCGTGACCTGAGAAAACTATAATCCCAATCGGCAGAACAAGCGGACACCTAAGATGCTTCGGCAGTGGACATTCGCTGAGCCTCGTGCCGTGCCTAGCGATCCGAAATGCGGCGGGTGAAGAGCCAGTCTGCGGCATAACCACGACATGTTGCCGACGTTCCTAAGCAGTCGTTGCGAACTAAGCGAGGTGTGCGGAAAAGATCGGAAGGCTTGGAACGGTCGCACAGCGATTGCGTTGCTCGGGTCGGAGCTGGGGGAGTCATTAACCTGCAATCAGCGGAGAACTAAGATGGCAAACCCACGCCAAGAGGAAAAGTCTACCCAAGGCATGGAAGACGCCGCCCGCCGCGCCGGCGAGAGGACTGCCGAACAGACCAGCCGCTTTGGACAAGCTACAGCCGAGCAGACGACGCGGATCGGTCATGCTGCGGCTGAAGCCGGCGAGGAAGTGGTCCGGGCAGGTGCTACCCTATTCCAGCAAAACGCCGAGACGTTACAGAGCACCTGGCGCTTCGGCCTGGATATGGCGACGACCATGATGGGGCGGTCCACGGAGCAACTTGGTCGTTCGCTCGGCCTGTCAGGAGAGGGAGTGCAACAGGCAACCGAACGATCGGCCCGCAACGCGCAAACCATCCTATATACCGGCACAACGGCTGCCAAAGTGATGGGCGGCATTTCGCAGGAATACCTGCAGTTAGTTCGGCATCAAGTCGAGACGAACATGGACCGCATGAATGAATTGTGGGCCTGCCGAACTCCTCAGGAGGTTGCAGCCGTTCAGACGGACCTGGTCCGTGAGACCGTGGGTTCTGTTTTGGAAAGCAGCCGGCGGATCGCCGATATGTCGCTCAAATTGGCCGACGATGCCGGAAAGCAGATTAAGCAGAATATGGAAGAGGTACGGCGCGCCGCCTAGATTTACTGCGTAAGCCCCTCATGGTGAGGAGCGCGAAGCGCGTCTCGAACCATGAGGCCCCATCTGTGGCCTACATCCTTCGAGACGCCCGCTCTGCGGGCTCCTCAGGATGAGGGTTTGAAACAGCAATGACGCTGTAGAAATAGCGCGGCCTTCCGGCTCAGCTTTGAGGGAAGAGCGGCTGGCTTTCAGCCGCTCTTCCAGTTTGCGGGGATAGCCAGGGACCCCACACATCAGCACGGCCGCAGCGCGCCGTCCTCGCGCATCATCTCCACCAGCATGCCCTCGCGCAGGCCCCGGTCGGCCACCCTGAGCCGAGGCAATGGGAACGCATCGCGGATGGCGTCGAGAATGGCGCAGCCGGCCAGCACCAGGTCGGCGCGCTCGACGCTGATGCAATTATTGCTGGCCCGCTCCTGATAACTCATACCGAGCAGCCGCTGGATCACCGCCGTGACGTCGGGACCGTTCATCCAGATGCCATCGATGCGCCGGCGGTCGTAGCGCGGCAGGTTGAGATGGATGCCGGCAAGCGTCGTCACGGTGCCCGAGGTGCCCAGCATATGCATGTCGCGCAGATCGTTGCCGTGCTCGGCCGCAAACGGCGCCACATATTGCGCGACTTCGCGCACCATCCCTGCATAGGATTCCGCCGTGACGTCACCTCCGCCGAAATGCTCGGCCAGCGTGACGACGCCGAGCGGGACCGACATCCACGCCTTGATGCGCGGCACCCCGTTCTGCTCTTCCGGATCGCGCTCGATCCGCACCAGCTCGGTCGACCCGCCGCCAATGTCGAACAGGATCGCGCCCCGCCCTTTGGCGTCGAGCAGCGGCGAGCAGCCGATCACGGCCAGAGTTGCTTCGGTCTCGCGATCGATCACCTCGAGCCGGATGCCGGTCTCGCTCGCGACGCGGGCACGAAAGCTGTCGGCATTGGCGGCGGCCCGGCAGGCTTCGGTTGCGATCAGCCGCAGGCGCTTGGCCTTGCGGTAGCGGATCTTGTCGCTGCAGATGCTGAGCGCCGCGATGGCACGCTCGATCGCCGCCTCGCTGATGGAACCGGTTGCGGAAATGCCCTCGCCAAGCCGGATAATCCGTGAAAACGAGTCCACCACGCGAAAACCGTCCCCGGCCGGGTGGGCGATCAAGAGCCGGCAATTATTGGTGCCAAGGTCCAGCGCAGCATAGACACCGTTTGCCGCGGCCGCCGCAACCGACCCTGACGGGCTGGCGCAGGCCTCGAGGGCTTCGCGCAGCCGCGTATCGTGGTTCATCAAAACTATCTTTCCGCAGGCCGCGTCCGGGCCGCCGAAGAAAATCACCGTTCACGGAAACTTTAGCAGCGCCAAGGGGCTACGCAACAACCCATCACATAGGACTATGCCCAATCAGGCGTTGTCCGGGATTACACGGTACGTTATCTGAGCGGGAACCCGCGGAACCAAGAATCCAACAAGAAATCCAAGAGAATCCCAAGCATTTCAGGTGTTTTCGATGCAAGATCACACGTCGGCCTCCTCCCTGGACAACGCTATCGCACTGCAAAAATACGGTGTGGGGCAGCCGGTGCGCCGCAAGGAAGACGACACGTTGGTGCGCGGCAGGGGCAAATACACCGACGATTTCACCCTGCCCGGCCAAGCCTATTGCTGGATGGTGCGCTCCAGCCATGCCCACGGAATCATCAGGGGGATCGACACGGCCGCCGCCAAGGCGATGCCGGGGGTGCTCGGCGTCTGGACCGGCAAGGATCTCGAGGCCGCCGGCTACGGCCCCTTCACCTGCGGCCTGCCGTTGAAGAGCCGCGATGGCTCGCTGCTGTTGCAGACCAACCGCCCGGCGCTGGCGACCGACAAGGTTCGCTTCGTCGGCGACCCCGTGGCGTTCGTGGTCGCGGAAACGCTGGCACAGGCACGCGATGCAGCGGAGGCCATAGAGCTCGACATCGAGCCGCTGCCCGCCGTGACCGATGCGGCGGAAGCCGCAAAGCCCGGCGCGCCGCAGCTTTACGATCACATCCCGAACAACGTCGCGCTCGATTATCACTATGGCGATGCCGCCAAGATCGATGCGGCGTTTGCAACCGCCGCCCATGTAACCAGGCTCGACATCGTCAACACCCGCGTCGCCGTGGTGTCGATGGAGCCGCGCGTCGCGCTGGCGGCCTACGACAAGGCCGCCGAACGCTTCACGCTGCAGGTTCCGACGCAAGGCGTTTCCGGCAACAAGGTGACGCTGGCAAGAATCCTCAATGTGCCGAACGACAAGGTGCGGATCGTGACCGCCAATGTCGGCGGCTCCTTCGGCATGAAGAACGTGAGCTATCCCGAATATACCTGCATCCTGCATGCGGCGAAGGCGCTGGGCCGTCCGGTAAAATGGACCGACGAACGCTCGACCAGCTTCCTCTCCGACAGCCACGGCCGCGCGCAGCTCATCCACGCCGAACTGGCGCTCGATGCCGACGGCAGGTTTCTGGCGGTGCGGCTTTCCGGTTACGGCAATCTCGGCGCCTACATCACCGGTGTTGCGCCGGGGCCGCTGTCGCTCAACACCGGCAAGAACCTCGCCAGCGTCTACCGCACCCCGCTGCTTGGCGTCGACATCAAGACGGTTTTGACCAACACCACGCTGATGGGCGCCTATCGCGGCGCCGGCCGGCCCGAGGCGAACTACTACATGGAGCGGCTGATCGACCGCGCCGCCGACGAGATGGGCATCAACCGGCTGACGCTGCGCAAGCGCAACTTCATCAAGCCGTCGCAACTGCCGTTCGCGGCGGCTTCTGGCGTCACCTATGACAGCGGCGACTTTGCCGGCGTCTTCAACAAGGCGCTGGAGATTTCCGACCACGCCAATTTTGCCAAGCGCAAGAAGGAGAGCCGGAAGAACGGCAAGCTGCGCGGCATCGCCGTCGGCTCGTACCTCGAAGTCACCGCGCCTCCGAGCGGCGAACTCGGCAAGATCACCTTTGAGCCTGACGGGTCGGTGAAGCTGACCACCGGCACGCTCGATTACGGCCAGGGTCACGCCACCCCGTTCGCCCAGGTGCTGTCTGCGCAGCTTGGCGTTCCCTTCGAGAAGATCACCATCGAGCAGAACGACAGCGATCTCGTCCGCTTCGGCAACGGCACCGGCGGCTCGCGCTCGATCACGGCGACCGGCCAGGCGATCGTAGAAGGCTCCGCGCTCGTGATCGCAAAGGGCAAGCAGGCGGCCGCTCATCTGATGGAGGCATCCGAAGGCGACATCGAATTCGCCAATGGCCGCTTCACCATCGCCGGCACCGACCGCTCGATCGGCATCATGGATTTGGCGAAGCGCCTGCGCGAGGGCAAGATGCCCGAAGGCGTGCCGCTGTCGCTCGATGTCGACCATGCCACCAAGGACACGCCGTCCACCTTCCCCAACGGCTGCCATGTCGCGGAAGTGGAAGTCGATCCCGAGACCGGCGTCGTGCAAATCGTGCGCTATTTTGCGGTCAACGATTTCGGCACCGTGGTCAATCCGATGATCGTCGCCGGCCAATTGCATGGCGGCGTCGCGCAGGGCATCGGCCAGGCGCTGATGGAGCAGGTCAGCTACGATGCCAGCGGCCAGCCGATCACCGGCTCATTCATGGATTACGCGCTGCCGCGGGCCGAGGACATTCCGCCGATGGAGATCGGCGACCACCCTTCGCCGGCAAAATCCAATCCGCTGGGCACCAAGGGCTGCGGCGAAGCCGGCTGCGCCGGCAGCCTCGTCTGCGTCGTCAACGCGGTGGTCGACGCGCTGTCGGATTACGGCATCACCCATATCGACATGCCGCTGACGCCGGAACGGGTGTGGCGGGCGATTCAGGATGCGAAGGCGAAGCAGGCGGCGTAGCTCGAGAGCCACCGCATACACCACTCTCATCGCCCGGCTTGACCGGGCGACCCAGTATTCCAGAAACGTCAATAATTGAGCCGAGAAGCGGCGGCGTACTGGATTGCCCGCCTGCGCGGGGAATGACAGGTGAGATCGCGGCGCGCCGCCCTACGCCGCCGCCTGCTCGCGCGGCTGGTAGATCGCGATGTGGTGGCAGAGCGCCAACGGCGTGTTGCCGTTGCCGACGACCAGCGCGTCGAGTTCGACGAAACGGTGGCCCTTCTTGTCGTAATTGCCGACCACCTTCGCACGCGCCGTGATGACGTCGCCAGCCTTCGCCGCTGACAGTAGTTGCATGCGGCTGCCGACATGAATCCACGGGCCCAGGATGGCGTTGTCGACCAGCACCCGGTTCATCACCCGTTGCAGCAGACCGGGATGACCGAGACCTTCCTTGGCGTAGATCGGATCGGTCTCCCTGATGTCGGCGAGATATCCCGCGGCCGCTTCGCCTGCCCAGTCGCGCGGGATGGTGCCGAGCCATTTGCCGACTTCATAGGAAGACGCGTTGACCGGCTTGCGTTCCGCCACCGCCGCGACTTCCCTGTAGTCGGCGATCGAAGCAGCCGGTGCGGAGACCGGCAATGACGCGGTGCCGGTGGCACAAAGCTGGCCGCGGCTCTGCACCTCGATCGACAGCACGCCGTTGCTTTCTTCCCCGGTCAGCTCCGCGAGTTCGCCGTCATAGACCGGCTTGACGAAGCGCGCCTCGATCAGGCCGCGTTCGAGGAAGGCGCGGCCCCATTTCGTCACCGGTTGGTGCATCATGTAGGCCATCACGTCGACGCCGGGGACCAGCCCACCCGAGAATCCGAACCGCCTTGCCACGGTGTCGTCATGCATCTTGTTTTCGGATTGTTTGGCGGTGTTGTAAGCTTGGACGCGATAGGGCTCGATGGGCATGCCGGTTTCCTGTTGTTTTTGGTTGTTTTTCCGCCGGTTATGGTAGGCAAAGAATGTGCTGACGCAAGCGTGTTCCCGGCCCCCCGTTTCCCTCGCATTCCGGCATCGAATAGGTTACCACGCGCGGGCAAGAGAACCGCTGTCGAACCGATATGTCTGACGTGAACCAAACCCGCATCTATGTCGATGCCGACGCCTGCCCGGTGAAGGACGAGATCTATCGCGTCGCGATCCGCCACGGCCTGCCGGTCAGCGTTGTTGCGGGAAATTTCATCCGCGTGCCGCAGGATCCGCTGATCGAGCGCATCGCCGCCGGTTCCGGCATGGACGCCGCCGACGACTGGATCGCCGAGCGCGCCGGCCGCGGCGACATCGTCATCACATCGGATATCCCGCTCGCCAGCCGCTGCGTGAAGGCCGGCGCCGAGGTGATCGCGCCGAACGGCAAGCCGTTCACGGAAGCATCGATCGGCATGACGCTGGCCGTTCGCAATCTGATGACCGACCTGCGCTCATCCGGCGAAGTGACCGGTGGTCCAAAGTCCTTTGCCCCGCGCGACCGCTCGACGTTTCTGTCGGCGCTCGACCAGACCATCCGCCGCATCCAGCGCCAGCGGGCGCAGCAGCCTGCGCCGAACCAGGGTTGAACGATGGCGCCGCCGCTGATCCAGTTGAAAGATATAAGGCTGACGTTTGGCGGCACGCCGCTGTTGTCGGGCGTGGAATTGTCGGTGTCGTCGGGCGAGCGTGTCTGCCTGATCGGGCGCAACGGCTCCGGCAAATCGACGCTGCTGAAAATCGCCGCCGGACTGGTCGAGCCCGACAGCGGCAGCCGCTTCGTGCAGCCCGGCGCCACCATCCGCTATCTGCCGCAGGAGCCTGATTTCGGCGCCCACAAGACGACACTGGCCTATGTCGAGGCAGGCCTCGGCCCCGGCGACGATCACTACCAGGCGCGCTATCTGATCGAACAGCTTGGCCTCTCCGGCGACGAGGACCCTGCGCATATTTCTGGCGGCGAAGCCCGCCGCGCGGCGCTGGCGCGGGTGCTGGCGCCCTCGCCCGACATCCTGCTGCTGGACGAACCTACCAACCATCTCGACCTGCCGACCATCGAATGGCTGGAAGGTGAACTGGAAAGCCGCCGCTGCGCGCTCGTCCTCATCAGTCACGATCGCCGTTTCCTTTCCAACCTGTCGCGCTCGACCGCCTGGCTCGATCGCGGCCAGATCCGGCAGATCGACCGCGGCTTCTCCGCATTCGAAGCCTGGCGCGACGAGGTGCTGGCGGAAGAAGAGCGCGAGCAGCACAAGCTCGACCGCAAGATCGTCAACGAGGAACACTGGCTGCGCTATGGTGTCTCCGGCCGCCGCAAGCGCAACGTCAAGCGGCTCGGCAATCTGCACGCGCTGCGCGACCAGCGGCGCAATTATCGCGGCGCTGCCGGCAATGCCAACCTCGCGGCCGCCGAAGCTGAAAAATCTGGCCGGCTGGTCATTGAGGCGAAGAACATCGCCAAGGCCTATGGCGACCGCAAGATCGTCGATGGCTTCTCAATTCAGGTCCAGCGCGGTGACCGGATCGGCATCGTCGGCCCGAATGGCGCCGGCAAGACCACGCTGGTTCATCTTTTGATCGGCAACGATCCGCCCGATAGCGGCACGATCCGGCTCGGCGCCAATATCGAAATGGCGACGCTGGACCAGCACCGCGAAAGCCTCGATCCGAAATCGACGCTGGCGGAAGCGCTGACCGGCGGTCGCGGCGACCATGTCATGGTCGGTGGCAAGCCGAAACACGTCATCGGCTACATGAAGGATTTTCTGTTCGCGCAGGAGCAGCGCGGCACGCCGCTGGAGGCGCTCTCCGGCGGCGAGCGCGGCCGGCTGATGCTGGCGCGAGCGCTGGCAAAGCCGTCGAACCTCTTGGTATTGGACGAGCCGACCAACGACCTCGATCTCGAAACTCTCGACGTGCTCGAGGAAATGCTCGGCGATTACGAGGGCACGGTGGTGCTGATCAGCCACGACCGCGACTTCCTCGATCGCGTGGTGACGTCGGTGATCGTGCCTGAAGGCAATGGCCGCTGGATCGAGTATGCCGGCGGCTACACCGACATGCTGGCCCAGCGCGGCGAGGATTTGTCGCGGGAATCTGTCAATGGTCGGACGCCGGTTGAGGAAAAGAAAGAGACCAGAGCTACGGCCCCTTCCGCCCCGCCAAAACGCCGGCTGAACTTCAACGAAAAGCACGCGCTTGAAACACTGCCGAAGACGATCGCGAAATTGCAGGCCGAGATCGCAAAGCAGCAGAAGCTGCTTGACGATCCCGACCTCTATGCCAAGGATCGCAAGAAATTCGACGCGGCGTCATCGGCAATCGCAAAAGCGCAGGAAGAGCTGGCCGTTGCCGAAGACCGCTGGCTGGAGCTTGAGGTTTTGCGGGAAGAGATCGAGCAGGCATAGCCTACGGGTTCACACGGACTTCCAAGAGAGAAGAGCATGACAACGCCCCTCGCCGCCAAAATCGCCCGTGAATACGGCACGCCCTGCGCGGTCATCGACATGGACCGCGTCGAGCGCAATATCGCCCGCATCCAGGTGGCCTGCGATACCGCCGGCGTCGCCAACCGGCCGCATATCAAGACCCACAAGAGCCCGCTGCTCGCACAGATGCAGGTCGCAGCCGGCGCCAAAGGCATCACCTGCCAGAAGCTCGGCGAGGCCGAAGTGATGGCGGATGCCGGCATCGACGACATCCTGATCAGCTACAATCTGATCGGCGAGGAGAAGATGGCCCGGCTCGCGGCGCTGCAGGCCAAGGCCAACATGACGGTCGCTGCCGACAATTCGACCGTGATCGCGGGCCTGCCACAAGCAGCCGCGGCTTCAGGACGTCCGCTTTCAGTCGTAGTCGAATGCGATACGGGCCGTAAGCGGGCCGGAGTCGAGACGCCGGCGGAAGCCATTGCGCTAGCGCGCGAGATCGCGGGCTTAGAGGGACTACAATTCGCGGGCTTCATGCTGTACCCGACCGAAACCGGCTGGGCTGAGGCACAGAAATTTTTCGACAAGGCGCTGGCGGGCGTCCGCGCGCACGGGCTCAATGCGACGATGGTTTCGACCGGCGGCTCGCCCAATCTGAAAAATCTCGGCAAGCTGAAGGGCGCGACCGAGCATCGACCCGGCACCTATATCTACAACGACCGCATGCAGGTGGCGGCCGGCGTCGCCGAATGGGACGATTGCGCGCTGAACATCTATTCCACCGTCGTGAGCCGCGCCGGACCGGACCGCGGCATTCTGGACGCCGGTTCGAAGACGCTGACATCGGATCCCGGCGGCGGTCTCGACGGCTACGGACTGATCCTTGAGCACCCCGAAGCGAAGATCGCGCGCTTCGCGGAAGAGCACGGCTTCCTCGACCTGGCCCGCAGCAACACGCGGCCGAATGTCGGCGACGTCGTCCGGATCGTGCCCAACCATGTCTGCGTCGTCGTCAACATGATGGACGAAGTGGTGATGGTGCGTGGCGACGAGATCATCGGCACGCTGCCGGTCGCGGCAAGGGGGAAGTTGCGGTGAATTCGTAGTCCGTAGGATGGGTAGAGCGCAGCGAAACCCATCGAGACTTGCCGAGCTGCTGGATGATGGGTTTCGCTGCGCTCTACCCATCCTACGAATTTAGCCATTTCAGCGCACCTCGCCCCGCTGCAGCGCCTGTCGCAAACGACGCCTGCAAGAGGTAACCGCCGGTCGGCGCTTCCCAGTCGAGCATCTCACCGGCCGCGAACACGCCGGGCAAGCGGCGGAGCATGAAAGCGTCGTCAAGTTCATCGAAGGCGATGCCGCCTGCGGTCGAGATCGCGCGCGCGATTGGTGACACACTATCAAGCTGCACAGGCACTGCCTGAATCATGCGGGCGAGATCAGCGGGCGACAGCGAAGATAGCGACATCCCGGATGCTTTGGCGGCTTCCTGCAACAGTCCGATAGCGACGGGCGAGAGATTTGCTGCCTTGCGGAGGAAATTCGAGAAGGACTGTTTGCCTTTTGCGGCGGACAATTTCGCTGTCAGTTCGCCGATCTCCGCGTCGGGACGCAGGGCAATGCTGAGCGTGGCCTGTCCATCGCGCAGGATTGCCTCGCGCAATTCGGCAGACAGCGCGTAGACCGCGCCACCCTCGATGCCGGTGCTGGTGACGATGGCTTCGCCACGTACTGTGTGTTGGCCGAATGTCAACGCCACGCCCTTGAGCGGTTGGCCTTCAAAGCGGTCGCGGAAAATGTCCGACCAGGCGACGGTGAAGCCGGAATTGGCCGGCCGGAATGACGATGTCTTCACCCCTCTTGCCGCTAGAATCTCTGTCCACGCGCCATCCGATCCGAGCCGCGGCCAACTCGCGCCGCCGAGCGCCAGCACGGTGGCGCAGGGATCAACGACGTGTGCCCTATCGTGCGCTTCAAACCGCAGACGGCCCTGTTCGTCCCAGCCGACCCACCGGTGGCGCAGCGCCAATTTTACGCCCTGCGAGTCCAACCGCCGCAGCCATGCGCGCAGCAATGGAGAGGCCTTGAAGGCTTTCGGAAACACCCGGCCGCTGGAGCCGACAAATGTTTCCTGCCCCAGTGCCTCGCTCCAGTCGCGCAACGCCTGCGGCGGAAATGCTTCGATGGCGGCTTTCAGGTTCGGCATCGCCTCGCGATAGCGGACAAGGAATTGCGGCAGCGGCTCGCTGTGCGTGAGGTTCAGCCCTCCGCGCCCCGCCATGAGGAATTTTCGGCCGGCGGATGGCATCGCGTCATAGACGGTGACCGCAGCGCCGCCTTGCGCGAGCACTTCGGCCGCCATCAGGCCGGCAGGGCCGGCGCCGATGATGGCGACTTTTTTGGAGTGCGATGACATGGCGAGAGTGTAGCCGGATCGATGGTCCCGTAGGGTGGGCAAAGCGACTTGTCCGCCGTAGCTCAACGAGCGAAGGCGGAAGCGTGCCCACCAATGTTCACCGGCATCGGAGATGCGTGGTGGGCACGGCGCGAAGTGCGCCTTTGCCCACCCTACGAATTCGCCGCCTCGCTACAGCTTAATCCCCGCCCGTGCCGCGGCCTGGGCGACATACTTCTGCGTCTGCTCGAATGCGCCTTGCAGCGCCTTCGCCTTCGACACGTCGTCGATCTCGGCGAAATGCGCCGCGATAGCGTCGGGCGTCCAGTCGGACTGGGCTAAGTTGACGCCTTCGGTCTCGATGATCTTGATCACCGCAAACGAACCCGCGCCCGCGCCCATGATGGTGCGGGTCGGCGCGTCTTCGCTGAGCAGATATTCCACCGCGGGCGTGATCGCTTCGGGCTTCATCAGCGCCAGCGCCTGCGGCGGCAGCAGTTCTTCCGTCATTCGGGTGGCCGCGGTCGGCGAGATCGTGTTGACGCGAATGTTGTTCTTGCGGCCTTCCTCGGCCAGCACGTTCATCAGGCCGACCATACCTGCTTTCGCTGCGCCGTAGTTGGCCTGGCCGAAATTGCCGAACAGGCCCGACGACGAGGTGGTCAGCACGATGCGGCCGTAATTGCGCTCGCGCATGCCATCCCACACCGCCTTGCAGCAGTAAAACGTGCCGACGAGATGGACGTCGAGCACCTTGGCAAAGTCGGCGACGTCCATTTTTCCAAACGACTTGTCGCGGAGAATGCCGGCATTGGCGCAGAGCAGATCGACACTGCCCCATTCCTTGGTAGCCCGCTCGACCATGGCCGTGACCTGTCCGAACTTGGAGACGTCGGCGCCGTCGGCCATCGCCGTGCCGCCCGCTTTGCGGATTTCCTCGACCACGGCTTCAGCCGGCGACAGCGATCCGCCGGTGCCGTCCCATGCGCCGCCGAAATCGTTGACCACCACCTTGGCGCCGCGGCTCGCCAGCCCCAGCGCATGCGCCCGTCCCAGACCATTGCCCGCGCCCGTGACGATTGCGACGCGTCCGTCAAACCTGATTGCCATGCGAAATTCCTGCTTCTTCTTCCTTCTCCCCTTGTGGGAGAAGGTGGCGCGAAGCGCCGGATGAGGGGTCTGTCTCCGCGGAGAGAACCCCTCACCCGTCCTCGCTTCGCGAAGCCACCCTCTCCCACAAGGGGAGAGGTACCGCGGCTTCGCGGAGATTGACTATTTTTGAGCAGCGATGGATTGCCGGGTCAACTGGTTTGAAGGCGCGCTTCGCGCTTTTGCCCGGCAATGACGGTGGCCGGCTAGTTAAAATAGATCAGCCCGATCCAATCGGCGACCAACGCCGGCTTGTCCTCGCCTTCGATCTCGACGGTAACGTTGGTGCGCGACTGCAATTCCTTCGGCTTGCGCAGCTTGGCTTCAACAAGCGTGAAGCGGCCGCGAACCCGCGAGCCGGCGCGGACCGGCGAGAGAAAACGCAGCTTGTCGAAACCGTAGTTCACGCCCATCGCCGTGCCTTCGATAACCGGCATCACCTCGTACGACATGATGCTCATCAAGGACATAGTGAGAAAGCCATGCGCGATGGTATTGCCGAACGCGGTTTCCTTCTTTGCCCGTTCCGGGTCGACATGAATGAACTGATGGTCCTCGATCACGTCGGCATAGAGGTTGATCCGGCTCTGGTCGATCAGGTGCCACGACGACACACCGATCTCCTTGCCGACCATGGCCTGATAGGCCTCAAAGGAGACCGGCGGCTTCTTCCAGACTTCATTCATTGATTAGCTCTCCAACCCGGCGGTCCGCACTTTCTGCAGCTCCGGGAATTCTTCTTCGCGGAACTCGGCGCCGCGCAGCGTATCGTCTCTGACATTATCATGCTCGAGCCGGCGCAACTGCACGCGGCGGATTTTTCCGGAAATCGTTTTCGGCAGCTCCTTTACCAGTTCGATCTTGCGAATACGCTTGAACGGCGCGAGCCGAGTGTGCAGATGCTTGAAGATCGACAGCGCCGTCTCCGGCGAGCCCTCTACACCCGATACCAGCAGCACATAGGCTTTCGGGATGGCGAGCCGGATCGGATCGGGACTTGGGACAACCGCAGCTTCAGCTACCCATTCATGCTCCAGCAGCACGCTCTCCAGCTCGAATGGACTGATGCGATAGTCGGAGGATTTGAAGACGTCGTCGGAGCGGCCGACAAAGGTGAGATAGCCCTCGTCGTCGGCAAACACCACGTCGCCTGAGCGGTAGAGATCGCCGTCCGCGCCGCTTAATTTGCCGTCCTCGCCCTGATAGCCCTGCATCAGGCCAGCCGGGCGGTCGGCGCCAAGCGCCAGCGTCACCTCACCCTCCTTGGTGACGTGGCCGTCACTGTCGGTGATCCGAACCTGGTAGCCCGGCAACGGGCGGCCCATCGAGCCGACCTTCACCTTCTGGCCCGGCGAGTTGCCGGCGAGTGCGGCGGTCTCGGTCTGGCCATAGCCGTCGCGGATCGTTAGCCCCCATGCCGCCTTCACCTGGTCGATCACTTCGGGATTGAGCGGCTCGCCGGCGCCGCAGACCTCGCGCAGGCTTACCTCGAAATCCGCGAGCTTCTCCTGAATAAACAGCCGCCACACCGTCGGCGGCGCGCACAGCGTGGTGACGCCGCAGCGGCCGATCGTGGTGAGCAAGGCCTTGGCGTCGAAGCGCGGCTGGTTGACCACGAACACGGTGGCTCCCGCGTTCCACGGCGCGAAGAAGCAACTCCAGGCATGCTTGGCCCAGCCTGGCGAAGAGATGTTCAAGTGCACGTCGCCTGGCTGCAGGCCGAGCCAGAACATCGTCGAGAGGTGGCCGACCGGATAGCTGCGCTGGCTGTGCCGCACTAGCTTTGGTTTCGCCGTGGTACCAGAGGTGAAATAGAGCAGCATCGGATCGTCGGCATTGGTCGGACTGTCAGGTGTAAAGTCGTCCGGGGCGCTGGCAGCCTGTTCGAAGGGCAGCCAGCCATCGTGCTTCGATGTCGCGCCGACCACGACGCGCACCAGTCCGTCGCCACCGAGGCCTGCAAATTTCGCGACCTGATCCTGCGAGGCAACCACCGCCCGCGCCCTGCCCCGCTCGAGCCGATCGCGCAATTCATCCGGCGTCAGGAGCGTGGTGGCGGGGATAACGACGACGCCGAGCTTCATCGCCGCCAGCATGGTCTCCCACAGCGGCACGACATTGCCGAGCAGCAATAGCAAATGATCGCCGCGCTTCAGCCCCTGCGCCCGCAGGAAGTTTGTGACCTGATTGGAGCGGCGCGACAGCGTGGCGAACGTGAGCTTTGTTTCCTTGTCGCCGGGATCGACGATCCAGAGCGCCGGGCGATCCCGGCTGTCAGGATTGCGCGCGAGTTCCGCGTCGAACCAGTCGAGCGCCCAATTGAATGGAACGGGATCCGGCCAGCGAAATCCCTTCACTGCCGCATAGTAATCGGTGCGGTGGTTGAGCAGAAACGCGCGCGCTTCCTGAAAGGTCGTCATTAGGTCCCCGTTATTTCGCAGCGAGGCTCCGAACGTGCTGGATAATACCGGAAAAATCCACCCCGCCATGGCCGGCGGCATCAAAAGCCTTGTAGATCTCCTGCGCGTGCTTGCCGAGCGGCGTCGCCGCGCCCGCAGCCTTGGCCGCATCCTGCGCCAGTGTCAGATCCTTCACCATCAGGGCCGACGCGAATCCCGGCTTATAGTCGTTGTTAGCGGGCGAAGTCGGCACCGGGCCGGGCACCGGGCAATAGGACGTCAGCGCCCAGCATTGCCCTGAGGAGGTCGAGGCAACATCGAACAGCGCCTGATGCGACAGGCCCAGCTTTTCAGCGAGCGCAAAGGCCTCGCCGACGCCGATCATGGAAATCCCTAAGATCATGTTGTTGCAGATCTTGGCCGCCTGCCCTGCGCCGCCGACGCCGCAGTGGACGATCTTCTTGCCCATGTTCTCCAACACCGGTTTCGCCGCAGCAAACGCTTTTTCCTCGCCGCCACACATGAAAGTCAGCGTCGCGCCCTTGGCGCCGCCAGTGCCGCCGGATACCGGCGCATCGACCGAGAGCATGCCGTGCTTTGCCGCCAGCGCGTGCGCCTGCTTGGCGCTTTCGACGTCGATGGTCGAGCAATCGATGATCAGCGTGCCCTTGGTCATCACAGGGACCACTTCGTTCCAGACCGACAGCACATGCTTGCCCGCCGGCAGCATGGTGATCACGACATCGACGCCCTTGACGCAAGCGACCGAACTCTCGGCGATCGCGGCGCCGTCGGCCTTGGCCTGATCGCGCGAGGCTTCGACCAGATCGAACGCGGTCACCTTGTGGCCGGCCTTGACCAGATTGGCCGCCATCGGGCCGCCCATATTGCCGAGGCCAATGAATGCGATATTTGCCATCTCGAATCCTCCGCTAAACTTTCTTGTTCTGATCAGGGAAATCTGAGTTCGTCAGCGCCGATCTCGGCGAAATAAGGCGCGACCATTTCCGGCGTCACGTCCTCGATTCTCGGCGGCGACCATCTTGGATTGCGGTCCTTGTCGATGACGGCCGCGCGCACGCCCTCGCGAAAATCGTCGCTCGCAAATACTTCCAGCGCGGCGCGATATTCCCGCACCAGGCATTCCTCCAGCGAGCGCGCGCTGCGCGCCAGCCGCAACAGCTTGAGTGTCACCACCATGCCGCGCGGCGACTTTTCGTTCAGCGTCTTCAGCGTCGCCTGCGCGAAGTCCGAGCCATCGCGCTGCAACGCCGCGATGATGTCTTCCATTCGCTCGTGGGAGAACAAGGCATCGATCTTCGCCTGCTGCGCGGCGACCGGCCCGGCCGTTTCTCCAGTCGAGCAGCCGTCGATCAGCTTCCTGATGTCAGCCGATGTCGTGCCCGACGCCACCTTCGTCAATGCCTCGCGCAAGGCCGGCAGTTTTGCCGACGGCACCACCGCATCGGCAAACTTTGCATGGATGGCATCCGGACCGTTCATGGTCTGCCCGGTCAATCCAAAATACGTGCCGATCTCGCCCGGCGAATGCGACAACAGCCAGGTGCCGCCGACGTCAGGGAAGAAGCCGAGGCCGACCTCGGGCATCGCGAGTTTCGTCTTCTCGGTGACGACGCGATGGCTCGAATGCGCCGACAGCCCGACGCCGCCGCCCATCACGATGCCATCCATGAAGGCGACATAGGGCTTTGGGAACTTCTTGATGCGGGCGTTGAGGATGTATTCGTCCCGCCACAGGATCCTGCCGAGATCGCCCTTGACCTTGGAGCTTTCCCAGAGCGCGCGGATATCGCCACCGGCGCACAGCCCGCGCTCGCCCGCGCCTTCAAGCACGATCACGGCAACATCGGGATTCGCCTCGAAGGCATCGAGCGCCTTGTCGACGTCGTGGAACATCTCCAGCGTCACGGCATTGATCGCCTTCGGCCGGTTCAGGCGGATGATGCCGGCTGAGCCCTCCTTGCGCGCGATCAGGTCGCCGTCTGCAATGGCCGCATCCGTCATTGCGCGCCCTCGATCAGCTTGCGCGACACGATCAGCCGCATGATTTCGTTGGTACCTTCCAGGATCTGGTGCACGCGCAGGTCGCGCACGATTTTTTCGATGCCGTATTCGCTCAAGTAGCCGTAGCCGCCATGCAGTTGCAGCGCCTGGTTGGCGACCTCGAACCCGACATCGGTGCCGAAACGCTTGGCCATCGCGCACAGCGTGGTGGCATCCGCATCCTTGCGGTCGAGCGCTGCCGCCGCGCGCCAGACAAATGTTCGCGCCGCCTCCAGTTCCGTCGCCATATCGGCGAGGCGGAACTGCAGCGCCTGGAATTCATCGAGCCGTTTGCCGAAGGCTTTCCGCTCCTTCATGTAGGCGAGCGACTTGTCGAGCGCGCTCTGTGCGCCGCCGAGCGAGCACGCCGCGATATTGAGGCGGCCGCCGTCGAGCCCGGCCATCGCGATCTTGAAGCCGATGCCCTCCTCGCCCAGACGGTTTTCGACCGGCACGCGGGCGTTTTCAAACATCACCGCGCGGGTCGGCTGCGCGTTCCAGCCCATCTTGCGCTCGTTGGCGCCGAACGAGACACCGGGCGTTTCGGCCGGAATGACAAGCGTGGAGATGCCGCCCGGCCCGTCACCGCCGGTCCGCACCATCACGACATAGAGGTCGCCGCCACCGGCACCGGAGATGAACTGTTTCTGGCCGTTGAGCACATAATGATCGCCGTCGCGCACCGCGCGGGTGCGCAGCGCCGCGGCGTCCGAGCCGGATCCCGGCTCGGTGAGGCAGTAGCTTGCGATCAGCTCCATCGTACAAAGCTTCGGCAACCACTTTTGCCGCTGGGTGTCGTTGCCGAAGGCATCGATCATCCAGGACGCCATGTTGTGGATCGAGATGAAAGCCGAGACGGTCGGACAGCCGGTCGCGAGCGCCTCGAAGATCAGCGCCGCGTCGAAGCGGGTCATCGCGGAGCCACCGACATCGTCCTTGATGTAGATGCCGCCCATGCCGAGGCCTGCGGCCTCGCGCATCACGTCAACAGGAAAATGCTTCTCCTCGTCCCAGCGCAGCGCATGAGGCGCGATTTTCTCGGCCGCAAACGCCCGCGCCATGTCGCGAACCGCCACCTGGTCCTCGTTGAGAGCGAACTGCATTCTGGGCTGCTCATTGTTGTCGTCATTGCGAGGAGCGAAGCGACGAAGCAATCCATTCTTCCTTTTCGCGGCAATATGGATTGCTTCGCTGCGCTCGCAATGACGCCTGGGCTACACCATCACTTCATCAACGGAATCGAGAACTCCGCGCCCTCCTTGACGCCGGACGGCCAGCGCGAGGTCACCGTCTTGGTCTTGGTGTAGAAGCGGACCGAGTCCGGACCGTGCTGGTTGAGGTCGCCGAAGCCCGACTTCTTCCAGCCGCCGAAGGTGTAGTAGGCGATCGGCACCGGGATCGGCACGTTGATGCCGACCATGCCGACATTGACCTTGGCCGCGAAATCACGTGCCGCGTCGCCGTCGCGGGTGAAGATCGCAACACCGTTGCCGTAATCATGTTCGGACGGCAGTGCGAGGGCTTCCTTGTAGTCGTGGGCGCGCACCACCGAGAGCACCGGGCCAAAGATCTCCTCCTTGTAGATCCGCATGTCCTTGGTGACGTTGTCGAACAGCGAGCCGCCGAGATAAAAGCCCTTCTCGTAGCCCTGCATCTTGAAGCCGCGGCCGTCGACGGCGAGCGTGGCGCCTTCCTTGATGCCGATATCGATGTAGTTCTTCACCTTCTCGACCGCTTCGCGCGTCACCAGCGGACCGTAATCGGCGGACGGATCGACGGAGGTGCCGATCTTGAGCGACTCCACGCGCGGGATCAGTTTTTCCATCAGCCGATCAGCGGTGGTCTTGCCGACGGGAACGGCGACAGAGACCGCCATGCAGCGCTCGCCGGCCGAGCCGTAACCGGCCCCGATCAGCGCGTCGACCGTCTGATCCATGTCGGCGTCGGGCATCACGATGGCGTGGTTCTTGGCGCCGCCAAAACACTGGCAGCGCTTGCCGGTCTGGGCGGCGCGCTCATAGATGTATTGCGCGATCGGCGTCGAGCCGACGAAGCCGATGGCCTTGATATCGGGGTCGTCGAGAATGGCGTCGACGGCTTCCTTGTCGCCATTGACGACGTTGAGGATGCCGGGCGGCAGCCCCGCCTCCATCATCAGCTCGGCCAGCCGCATCGGCACACCGGGATCGCGCTCCGAAGGTTTTAGGATAAAGGCGTTGCCGCAGGCGATCGCGGGCGCGAACTTCCACATCGGGATCATCGCCGGGAAATTGAACGGCGTGATGCCGGCGACGACGCCAAGCGGTTGCCGCAGCGAATAGATGTCGATGCCGGGGCCGGCGCCTTCGGTGTATTCGCCCTTCAGCAAATGCGGAATGCCGCAGGCGAATTCCGCGACTTCGAGGCCGCGCTGGATGTCGCCCTTGGCGTCGGGAACGGTCTTGCCGTGCTCGCGCGCCAGCAATTCAGCGAGCTTGTCATAGTCGCGTTGCACCAGTTCGAGGAACTTCATCATCACCCGCGCGCGGCGCTGCGGATTGGTGTTGGCCCATTCGGGCTGGGCGAGCGCGGCGTTTTCGACGGCCGCGCGGACCTCCGCTCTTGAGGCCAGCGCCACCTTGGCCTGGACGTCGCCGGTCATCGGCTCAAACACGTCGGCCGTCCGGCCGGACGTTCCCTTGACCTCTTTGCCGCCGATAAAGTGTCCGATTGAGCGCATGAATGATCTCCCTAAGGTCCCGTCTGGGATCGCTTTCGAGCCCCTTTTTGACCTGCATTTCTTGGGATACAAGTCCGATATATTGCACCATAGATGTGCGGAAATGCTGGATCAAGGCACCAAGACGATCGACTGGGATGACTTCCGTTTCGTGCTGGCGATCGTGCGCGGCGGCTCGGTTTCCGCTGCCGCCAAGCAGCTATCGGTCGACCATGCCACCGTGATCCGCCGTGTCGACCGGCTGGAACGGCATCTCTCCGCAAAACTGTTCAACCGCCGCAAGACCGGCTACCTCCTGACCGAAGCCGGCCAGCGCGTCGCCGACAGTGCCGAAGCGATGGAATCCACCATCGTCGCCAACCAGGAGGCGGTCGGCGGCTCGCGGGCCCAGCTCACCGGTACGGTCCGAATTGGCGCCCCCGACGGGTTCGGCAGCCATTTCCTGGCGGCGCGGCTTCTGAAATTCACCGAGCGGTATCCCGATCTCGACCTGCAGCTCGTCGCCACCGCCCGCCTGTTCAGCCTGTCGAAGCGCGAGGCCGACATTGCGATCAGCCTCTCCATGCCCAAGGAGGGCCGGATCGTCGGGCGCAAGCTGCTCGACTACAGCCTCGGGCTCTATGCCGCGCCGGCCTATCTCGACCGGGCACCGAAAATCACTTCCCGCAGCGACCTGCCGGGGCACCGCTTCGTCGGCTATATCGAGGAACTGCTGTTCACGCCGGAGCTGGATTACCTGCCCCAGGTTTCGCCGAAGATCTCGGCCAAATTCCGCAGCGCCAATCTGATCGCGCAGCTCAACGCCACCATTGCCGGCTTCGGCATTGCGGTGCTGCCGCATTTCATGGCGAAGGCGCATCCCGAATTGCGCGCAGTACTGCCCGACGAGGTCAGGATCTCGCGCACGTTCTGGATGCTGATGCACGCCGACAGCAAGGACCTGGCGCGGATCAGGGCGGTGGCCGATTACATCCACGAGACGGTGGAAAGCGAGCGCGCGCTGTTTGGCGGGCGGTGAGTTGTAGGGTGGGCAAAGCGAAGCGTGCCCACCATTCCAGCAACGCACGTGGAAAGATGGTGGGCACGCTGCGCTTTGCCCACCCTACGATTTGCGCGATCAATTCCCCTTCGCACGCGTCTTCTTCGCGGCCGGCTTCGCCTCGGCGCGGGTCAGCGCCGCCTCGCGGCCGGCGACGAGAATTTCGTCGGACAGTTCGCCGCTGCCGGCAACGCGCGACATCACCAGCGTACCCATCATCGTCGCCAGCGTGCCCATGGCCTGCCTGCGGGCCGTCTTGCGCGGCACGTCGGGAATCTGGTCGGCGATCACATCGATCAACTGCTCCAGCTTGGCGGCAAAGGCCTTGCGCGTCTTCGCGCTTTCCCGGGCGATCTCGGCACCTAACGTCGTAACGGCGCAACCGCGGCCGGGATCGTCGCGATGAACCGTCGAGACGTAGGAATCGATGATCGTCGACAGCCGCTTCTCCGGCGGCGTTTCAGCGGCAATTTTTCGCCAATGCTCGACCGAGCGGTCCATCGCATAGGCAAAAGCCTCGATGACGAGCGCCTCGCGGGAATCGAAATGCGCGTAGAAGCCGCCATGGGTCAGGCCCGCCTCCTTCATCAAGTCGGCGACGCCGATGCCATGCGCACCCTTTTCACGAAGCCGCACCGAGGCTTTTTTCACGATCCGTGCGTGGGTCTCCTGCTTGTGCTCTCTCGAATAACGCATCAACGCATCCCATTAAATGTCCCTGGTCATATAATAACAGTTGTGAGCAGGAAAAGCTGCATCTAAATCGCCTTTTCAACGCCGATCATCGTGAACGTTCCGGTCGCGTGCACCGCAAGATTGCCCGCACGGTCGCGGACGAAGCCTTCGGCATAGCTGGTCTGACGGCCGAACTTTATCACTTTGCCTTCCGCCGAGATCGCGCCCGACCGCACCGACAACGGCCGCAGATAGGTCAGCTTGAGGTCCAGCGTGACTGAGGTCTGCCCCGCCGGCTGCATGGTGGTGATGGCGCAACCCATGGCAGTATCCAGAAGCGCTGCGGCCGTCGCGCCGTGGAGCAGTCCGATGGTGTTTTCGAGGCTTTCATCCGGATCCAGTTCCATCACGATCCGGCCGGGCTCGGCGATGCGCATCTCGAAACCGATCAGCCGCGCCATCGGCGGCGGTGGCAGGACGCCATTGCGGATCGCGCACATGGTCTCCAGCCCGGACATTCCGGATGCCGCCCGGGCAACCGGCCCCGGCGCCTGCCATTCCACCACCCGATGCCTGCGCATATCGAACGAAAACAGATCGACAGTTTCGGTCATAGTCATGGCGGCTCCTTTAGATGACGATCATAATTCTATATCGGTGCGAGCGGTCGCGCAACGGCCCTCGCCCGCCCTTGACAAGCCGGCGCAATGTCCCGGAAGTGAGATCACCGACCAGAACAAGCCCGGACAAACAGAATGGAAATGCTCAACCCTCATTGCGGCATCGACCGCGACGACAGAGGCGTCGTTCGCCTCGCGATCTGCAATGCGGGCCCTCTCAACGTCCTCTCCTCCGCCGTCACCGACGGCGTGCGCGCAGGGTTCGAGCGGCTCGCCGGCGACAACACCATTCGCGGGGTCATCCTCGCCGGCCAGAGCGAGAAGAGCATGATCGGCGGCGCCGACATCAAGGAGATGGCGCGCCTCGACCAGAAGTCGGCGGAAGCCTTCATCACGCGGTTGCGCGACCTCTGCGAGGCCGTGCGCCACTTTCCGGCGCCGGTGATCGCGCGGCTTCCCGGCTGGTGCCTCGGTGGTGGACTGGAAGTCGCCGCCGCCTGTGATTTCCGGATTGCGGCCCACGATGCCAAATTCGGCATGCCGGAAGTCCGCGTCGGCATCCCCTCGGTGATCCACGCCGCGCTGCTGCCGCGGCTGATCGGCTGGGGCCGCGCCCGCTGGCTGGTCATGACGGCGGAAAATATCGACGCGCCCACCGCGCTCGCCTGGGGCCTGGTCGATGTGGTCGCCAAGGAAGGCGGGCTCGATGCCGCGGTCGAGCATACCGTAAAGGCGCTGCTCGAATGCGGGCCCGAAGCGCTGCGTTCGCAGAAGGCTCTGCTGCGGCAATGGGAGGAGCTGCCGTTGACCGAATCCGTCAACTTTAGCGTCGGCATATTCGGACAATCGTTCCTGACCGGCGAGCCGCAGCGGCTGATGCAGGGATTTCTCGACCGCAAGAAATAGACGGAGGGACGCATGAGGCCTGCCGGTGACATCTTTTAATCGGATTGCCTGGTTGCGATACTGTCGCGGTATAATATTAGATTCATAATTCAATATCCGGCTTGCGCGGATCGCGCTGGCTCGTCATGTCCTGAAATGAGGGAAGTACGACATTCAAGTCAGACGACCATCACGTCAGAATACTGAAAGCAAACCCTTCCCACCCGAATTCGCCGAGGCCCAATGATCTCGAACTGGCTGTCAGCCGCCCTCGCCCGCCGCAATATTCATTACGGCTGGGTGATGGTCGCCGTGACCTTCCTCACCGCCCTGATCTCCGCCGGCACGGTCGGCGCGCCCGGCGTCTTCATCGTGCCGTTGCAGAAGGAATTCGGCTGGACGACGGCGGAGATTTCTTCCGCGCTGTCGATCCGCTTCATCCTGTTCGGGCTGATGGCGCCCTTTGCCGCAGCGCTCATGAACCGCTACGGGCTGCGCAATGTGACGCTGCTGGCGCTGCTGATCGTCGTCTCCGGCCTCGTCGCGTCACTGGCGATGACACAGGTCTGGCAGCTCATGCTGCTGTGGGGCGTGGTGATCGGGCTCGGCACCGGCATGACGGCGCTGGTGCTGGGCGCCACGATTGCGGCACGCTGGTTCGTGGCGCGGCGCGGTCTCGTCGTCGGCATCCTGACCGCAAGCGTCGCCACCGGACAGCTCGCCTTCCTGCCGCTGCTGGCGAGCCTGACCGAAGCATACGGCTGGCGGATCGCGCTGGGCCTGGTGTGCATGATGCTCGGCGTTGCCGCTTTCGCCGTGCTGATGATCATGCGCGACCGGCCGAGCGATGTGGGTTTAAGGCCATTCGGCGACGAAGGCACCGAGCCGCTGCCGGCGCCTCCCCCGAACAACACCCCGATCATGGCAGCGGCGCTCGGCACGCTGCGCGATGCCTCGAAGTCGGGCGTGTTCTGGATCCTGTTCGCCACATTCTTCATCTGCGGGGCGAGCACCAACGGGCTGGTCCAGGTTCACCTGATTCCGATGTGCCTCGATTTCGGCATTCCACAGGTGCAGGCGGCGAGCCTGCTGGCTGCGATGGGCATATTCGATTTCGTTGGCACCATCGCTTCCGGCTGGCTGTCGGACCGCTACGACAATCGCTGGCTGCTGTTCTGGTATTACGGGCTGCGCGGCCTATCGTTGCTGTTCCTGCCGTTCTCCGATTTTACACTCTACGGCCTTTCGCTGTTTGCGATGTTCTACGGGCTCGACTGGATCGCAACCGTGCCGCCGACGGTGCGGCTCGCCACCCAGCGGTTCGGCCCCGAGCGCGCCAATTTGGTGTTCGGTTGGATTTTTGCCGGCCATCAACTCGGCGCCGGCGTCGCCGCTTTCGGTGCGGGCTTGTCGCGGACGGTGCTGCAGACCTACCTGCCGGCGTTCTTCGTTGCCGGCGCGCTCTGCGTGGTGGCGGCGCTGATTGTGCTGGCGATCTCGCGGCCGAAGGCGGCGGTGGTGTGACGCTGTTGTAGGGTGGGCAAAGGCGCGTGTGCGCCGTGCCCACCATTTCTCCAAATCCGCGACAGAGTGGTGGGCACGCTTCGCTTTGCCCACCCTACAAGCTCACGGCCGCGTCGACATGTTGCTCGGCGGGCCGACGGTGCGGATCGGTTCGGCGAGTCGCGCGAACTCGCACAGCAGCGAACGCGTCTTGCGCGGGTCGATCACTTCCTCGACCCAGAATTTCTCGGCGGAGCGGAACGGCGAGCGCAGCTTGTTGAGGCGGTCCTCGATCTCTTTCAATTTCGCGGCCGGGTCATCCGACCCGTCGATATCGGCGCGATAGGCAGCCTCGATGCCACCTTCGAGCGGCAGCGAGCCCCAATAGGCCGACGGCCAAGCATAGCGCATCGAATAGCGGTTGGCCGGCTGGTGCACGACGCCGGCGACACCGAACGCATTGCGCACGATGATGGTGCACCAAGGCACGGTCGACTGGTTGACTGCCGCCATCGCCCGCACCCCGTGGCGGATGGTCGCCGACTTCTCGGCCTCGAGCCCGATCATGAAGCCGGGACAATCCATTAGATAAACCACCGGCAAATGGAAGGTCTCGGCGAAATCGACCCAGCGCACCACCTTCTGGCAGGCTTCCGCCGTCCATGACCCGCCATAGTGGAAAGGATCGCTGGCGAGCAGCAGCACCGCGCGGCCCTCGAACCGGGCAAGGCCCGTGATGATCGGACGGCCGAAATTGGCGTTCACTTCGAAGAACGAGCCCTTGTCGACGACGGCGTCGATGATCGGGCGCATCTTGTAGACCTGGCGGCGATTGCGCGGCACCGCGTTCAATAGCGATTCTTCCGCGCGTTCGGGATCGTCGCTGCAGGCCGTGGTCGGCGGCAGGTCGTATACCGAGGACGGCAGATAGGATAGAAAACGCCTGGCGCGTTCGAACGCCTCTTCCTCGGTATCGACGGCATCATCGACGCCGCCGGCGCGGGTCTGGATCTCGGCGCCGCCAAGCTCCTGTTTCGTCAGGTCCTGGCCGAGGCGTTTTACGACCGGCGGGCCGGCGACGAACATCGCGGAATTTCGGGTCATGACGGAATAATGGCTAGCGGCAAGCCGCGCCGCGCCAAGGCCTGCGACCGAACCGAGCCCGAGCGCGACCACGGGCACCCGCGCCATGTTCGCCGTCGTGAACCAATACCAGCGCGTGCCGCCGACCCCGCCGGGCAGATTCGCAGCGCCCCGCGTCTCGATCGTCTTCACCGAGCCGCCGCCGCCCGAGCCTTCGATGACGCGGATGATCGGCACGCGAAAATCGTGCGCCATCTCCTCGGCCATCAGCGGCTTGGCCGAGATCGAGGCATCGGCCGAGCCGCCGCGCACGGTGAAATCGTCGCCGACGACAACCACGGTACGGCCGTCGACCCTGCCGCGGCCGAACACGCAGTTTGCCGGCGTCAGGTGCTTGAGTTCGCTGTTTTCGTCGTATTCGGCGATGCCGGAAATCGCGCCGATCTCGTGGAAGGAGTCCTTGTCGATCAGTTTGTCGATGCGCTCACGAACCGTGAGCCGGCCCTGGTCATGCTGGCGCTTGACCTTGTCAACGCCTCCCATCTCGCGCGCGAACGCTTCGCGCCGAGCGAGCTCGTCGAGCTCCGGCTTCCAGTTCATTCGTATCCTCCGTCTTGATGATCTTGTTGTTATTATTATGGGCCGGCACCGGAAGCGGCTTTCTTTCGATCCGGTTGGCGAAGATGTCGCCCTCGGCGCCTTCCAGCAGGCCGCCGATCGCAACGCCGAGTTCGAGCATCTGCGGCGCCACTTCCCGGTGCAGCCGCTCCTCGTCGAACATCGCGGCGAGAAGGCCGATCGTCACGACGACAAAGGTTTGATATTGCGGCGACCACACCGGCACCGCGCACCCGTTGATATGTGGGCTCCAGGTGCCGCAGCCGACGACATAGCCATGTTCGCGCAGATGGCGGCGGTTATCTTCGATGCGCGGCTTCAACAGCGCCGCATCTGCCGGTATCTCACGCTCCATTTCGGCGATCAGGGCGTCGCCGACGTCGGTGTCGAGCGCTGCGGTGTAGGCAAAGCCGGCCGCGGTGCTCGTCATCGAGATGCGACTGCCGGTGCCTTCGTGCAGGCCGAGCGCGTTCGCCGCGCGCGCGAATTCGAGATAGACGAGGTGATAGCGATCGGGAATCACGAAGCCGACGGTGCCCGGCAATTGATCGGCGACGTCCTGCAGACGCAGCCTGATCAGATTGCGAAGCTGCAACCCCTTCATCATCGAAGTGCTCATCGCCACCGCGCTTGGACCGATGCGGTATTTCTGGTCGCGCGGCAGATAGACGAGTTGGCCCATCCGCGTCAGCGTATGGGTGAGCCGCGATACCGTCGACCGCGGCAGACCGCAGCGGCTGGAAATTTCCAGATTGCCTAGTCTCGCTTCATGACCTTCGAAGCAGCGCAAGACGTCGAACGCCCGCGACACCACCTGGATCACATCACCCTCGCCCGCCAGATCGCTGGCGAGCATTCCTTGTTTGCTAAGCCTTTCCGAGCGTCTTCCCATTGTTATGGCTCCATGGCCTAATTCCGCCCTGCGGAACAAAATTCCACTTGCAGAACAAACTACCTCAGGCAATCTGCGGCGACAACAAAAAGCCGTTCACGAGGACAGCCTGTCCGTCAGACGGTCCCGGGAGAACGGAAATGCCAGAGATCAAGATTGTTACCGAAGTCGCCGGACGCGTGTGCGCGCTTCCCGTCGCAACTGGTGGCAATGTCGGCGACGGCGACGAGATCGCTTTCGTCGAGGCCATGAAGATGGAAATTCCGGTCACGTCGACGACGGCCGGAAAGATCAAGGCCATCCTGGTCAAACTCGACGACGTTATCGCCGAAGGACAGATTGTCGCGATCATCGAAGCTTAACCGGATCCCGGCATAAACTGCTCACGACCAGTTCCGCGACAATCGTTGCCATCGCAAGCCGCCGATGACATGATCAACGCTAACAAGACAATTTTCGCATAGCGAAACAATCTGAGGGGAACATGATTCATCGCTTGAAGGCGCTCGCGCCAATCGCTCTTGCAGGTACCGCCTTGCTGACCTCGCCGGCGGCATACGCTGATGATGTCAAGCTGCCGCCGACCATGGTGGTCACCGCCTATGACACCGGCACCGCGGGCTTCAACATCGCCGTCGGCGTCGGCAAGATGATGAAGGACAAATACGGCACCGACGTTCGCGTGCTGCCCGCCGGCAATGACGTGGCGCGACTGGCGCCGCTGCGCGCCAAGCGCGCAGCCATGTCCGCCATGGGTTCCGGCACCTATTTCGCCCAGGAAGGTGTGTTCGAATTCGGCACCAAGGAATGGGGTCCGCAGCCGCTGCAACTCGTGCTGTCCACGGTCGATTGCAACGCAGCCACGCTCGGCGTTGCCAAGGATACCGGCGTGACCGAGATCAAGCAGCTCAAGGGCAAGCGCGTCGGCTTTGTGGTCGGTTCGCCGGCGCTCAATCAGAACGCGCTCGCCATTCTGGCTTTCGGCGACCTCAAGCAAAGCGACGTCAAGGTCGTCGAGTTCTCGAGCTACGGCGCGATGTGGAAGGGCATGATCAATAACGACGTCGACGCTGCTTTCGCCACCACCATCACCGGCCCGGCGAAGGAACTCGAGACATCACCGCGCGGCATCATCTGGCCGCCCTTGCCTCACAACGACAAGGCCGGCTGGGAGCGCGTGAAAAAGGTCGGCTCGTTCTTTTTCCCGCACGTCGCGACCTGCGGCGCCGGCATCTCCAAGGACAAGCCGATCGAGCTCGGCAACTATCCCTACCCGATCTTCATGGTGTATGGCTCACTGCCCGCCGACGAGGTCTATGCCATCACCAAGGCGATGATCACGGGCTACGACGCCTATAAGGATTCCGCGCCGGGCGCGGCCGGTCTTGCGGCCGACCGCCAAACCAAGAACTGGGTGGTTCCGGTGCATCCGGGCGCCGCCAGGGCGCTGAAGGAAGCCGGTCAATGGACCGACGCTCAGGAAGCCTACAACAAGGAATTGCTGAAGCGCCAGCAGGTGCTGGCCGCCGCGTGGACGGACTACGGCAAGTCCAGCCCGCCATCGGATGACAAGGCGTTTCTCGAAGGCTGGATGAAGGCGCGCGCTGCGGCGCTGGCAAAGGCGAACATGCCCAACGGCTTTGAATAGCGCTGCCTCACTCGCCTGGGGGTCCAAGGCGAATACCGTCTAGGGGGAATGATGTCACCTGCTGCGAGTGATAGCGTAGCCGCGCCTGCAAAACGAGTTGAATTCGACGACCCGCATGCCAACATGCAGGAAGCCGAAGTCACGCGGGTGCGGACATTGCGCGGGGCGTGGCGCTGGACGCTGGTGGTTGCAACCGCGGTAACCATCCTGCTGTGCATCAACCAGCAATTCTCCCTGCGCTTCTTCCTCGGCTACACCCAGCTCAACACCGAGTATTTCTATCTCCTGATCGCGCTGATGCTGCCGTTCACGTTCCTGATCTTTCCGGGGACCGGGAGCGCGCCGCTCGATCGAGTTCCCTGGTATGACATCCTGCTGTTTGTCGCTAGTTTCGCCTGCGCAATCCTCCTGATGCGCAGCGTCCGCAAGGCGGCAGAAGCCGGCTGGGAATTCGGCGGCGCGCCGACCTACGTGATCGTCGCCGGCGTCATCATGTGGGTCGTGCTGATGGAAGCGTTGCGGCGCACCGGCGGCTGGAGCCTGCTGCTGAGCGTGCTGCCGTTTACGGTGTACCCGCTGTTCGCCGACGCGACGTGGCTGGGGCCGTTTCGCGGCACCCAATCGACACTCGAACAAGCGACGGCGTATCACGTGCTTTCGGGCGAAAGCCTGCTCGGAATCCCGATCCAGGCCTTCGCGGATACTGTGATCGGCTTCCTGGTGTTCGGCACGGCGCTGATGATGACGGGCGCCGGAAAGTTTTTCATCAACCTGGCATTCGCTCTGTGCGGTACTTTCCGTGGCGGCGCTGCGAAAGTCTGCATCTTCGCGTCCGGCCTGCTCGGCATGATGTCGGGCTCGATCATCTCCAACGTGCTGACCGCCGGCACCATGACCATTCCCGTCATGAAGAAGAGCGGGTTCCGCGCCTCCTATGCCGGAGCGATCGAGGCCTGCGCCTCGACCGGCGCCGTGCTGGCGCCGCCGGTGATGGGCGCGACCGCGTTCGTCATCGCGCAGTTCCTCAACGTCAGCTACGCGGATGTGGCGCTTGCTGCGATCATTCCGGCGACCCTCTACTACATCGGCCTGTTCATGCAGGTGGACTCGTATGCGGCCCGCCACAACCTGAAGGGCATTCCGCGCGCCGAACTGCCCAGGGTCTGGGACACGATCAAGGACGGCTGGTACTACGTCTTCGTGATCGCGCTGCTGATCGTGATGCTCTTATACTTCAAGCGTGAGAGCCACGCGCCGTTTTATGCTACGGCGCTGCTGCTGGTCCTAAATCAGCTTTTCTCCAAGGATACGCGCTGGACGCCGACGACCATCAGCAAGTTCCTTGAGGTCAACGGCCGCACCTTCGTCGAGCTGGTCGGCATCCTTGCCGGTTGCGGGCTCTTGATCGGCGCGTTCTCGATGACCGGCGTGGTCTCGAGCCTCGCCAATGACCTGTTGCGGATCGCCGGCGACAACGCACTCCTGCTGCTCGTGATGTGCGCCTTCACCAGCCTCGTGCTCGGGCTCGGGCTGACGACGACGGCCTGCTACATCTTCCTCGCCATCCTGGTGGCGCCTGCGCTGGAAAAGCTCGGTCTCAACCGCATGGCCGTGCACATGTTCATCTTCTATTGGGGCATGCTGTCCTCTATCACGCCGCCGGTCGCAATCGCTTCCTTTGCCGCGGCCGGCATCGCCGGCTCGCCAGCAATGAAGACGGGCTGGGAATCGATGTGGGTCGGCTGCATCATCTACTTCATTCCGTTCTTCTTCGTGTTGAACCCGGCGCTGGTGCTGCAAGGACCAGACCCGTATCTCGCAGCCTTGGGGTTGATGGGACTGGCCGCGTTCGGCACCCTGTTCATTTGCGGCGGCATTCAGGGCTATCAGGTCTTTGTCGGAGATCTCAGAGCCGCCGGCACATTGGAATGGCCGCTGCGGGTGTTGTTCGTAGTTGGTGGCTTCGTGGTGGCGACGCCGGGCGGCGGGATCATTCCGCTGTCGCAGATGCAGGTGACCCTGCTCGGTCTGGCCATTCTCATTCCCACGGCGCTGGTCGCGCTGCTGCTGGTGCGCCGCCAGACGCTGGCGTCGCCGAACGGGTTGCACGCACCCTGATTGCGTTGCACAACAGGAGGCGATGAAACAATCGCCTCTTCCGTTCACGACCGGTCCCACAGCCTGGACCAGTTCGAAGCCGCCTTTGCTGCGGTTCCTGAACGCCTGCCACGCCGAATTCACCTCCGAGACCGGCGGCGTGGTCGCCGATTACATCCCTGAGCTCGGCAAGGCCGACCCTGCCCATTTCGGCATCAGCCTCGCCACCCTCGACGGCCATGTCTATGAGGTCGGCGACACGCAGGTCCCCTTCACCATCCAGTCGATGTCAAAGCCCTTTGTGTTCGCGCTGGCGCTCGACACGCTGGGGGCGGCACGGGTCGAGAGCGTTATTGGCGTCGAGCCGTCGGGCGATCCCTTCAACTCCATTCGCCTCAACGCCGAGAACCATCCCTTCAACCCGATGGTCAATGCCGGCGCGATCTCCTGCTCCGGTCTGATCCACGAGGCCAAGGGCGATGCGGCATTCGAATACATCAGGCAGGCGTTGGGCCGGTTTGCCGGGCGCGAGCTCGACGTCGACGATGCCGTCTATGCTTCCGAAAGCGCAACCGGCGACCGCAACCGGGCGATCGGCTACCTCCTGCGCACCAACGCGGTGATCAAGGAGAACGTGGCCGCCGTGCTGGAGGTCTATTTCCGGCAATGCGCCATCCTGGTGACGGCGCGTGATATCGCGGTGATGGCGGCGACGCTCGCCAATCGCGGCATCAATCCCGTGACCGGCGAGCAGGTGATGACGCCG
Organism: Bradyrhizobium murdochi; assembly: GCF_000472965.1. Lineage (GTDB taxonomy): Bacteria > Pseudomonadota > Alphaproteobacteria > Rhizobiales > Xanthobacteraceae > Bradyrhizobium > Bradyrhizobium murdochi. The sequence continues at coordinate 1,357,964 of NZ_AXAU01000001.1, forward strand.
TATGCCATCTCGCGCACCCTTTCGGTGATGACGAGCTCCGGCATGTATGATTATGCGGGAGAGTGGATCTACCGGATCGGCATTCCCGCCAAGAGCGGGGTTGGCGGCGGCATCCTCGCGGCGCTCCCGGCGCGGCTCGGGCTCGGTAGCTATTCGCCAAAGCTCGACAAGCACGGCAACAGTGTGCGCGGCATCAAGGTCTGCGAGGCGCTGTCGTCGCATTACGACCTGCACATGCTCAACCGCAGCGACGACGCGCGCACCAGCATCATCGCCGATTACGACATCGGCAACAGCCCCTCGCGGCGCGTGCGGCGCGCGCAGGAGCAGAACATTCTTGCCGCCCACCACCAGGATGTCCGCGTGATCGAGCTGGTCGGAACGCTGTCGTTTTCCAACGTCGACTACGTCTCGCGCCAGCTTGCGGCCAGGCCGCGGCCGCAACTCGTCATTTTCGACCTGCGCCGCGTCACCGCCATGACCCGCGCCGGCGCCCGCCTGCTCGCCGAGGAATTCCGCGAGCTCGCCGCGCACCACGTCACGGTGGTGCTGTCCGGCATCAGGCGCTCGTCGCCGGACTGGAAAGCGATCGCGGAATGGACCGAAGGTCTCACCAACATCCGCAATTATTATCTGCTCGATGCCGCCATCGAGTGGGCGGAAGACCAGCTCGTCTATCGCTACGGCGGCGCCATCGACTTCTTCGAGGCGACCGAACTCTCCGAGCAATCGCTGCTGGCGGGGCTGACGGAGGAGGAATTGACCGATCTCGCCTCGCGCGCGTCAATCCGGACCTATCAAGCCGGCGAGAAGATCATCTCCGCCGGCGATCCCGCCGCATCGCTGTTCTTCTTGCGGAGCGGCGCAGTCCACGTCACCCTCCCCGACGGCGTGAGGCTGGCGACATTGACGGCGGGCATGCCCTTTGGCGAAATGGCGCTGCTGGAGCCGCTGCGTTCCGCGGACGTGCTGGCCGACATGGCCGCGACTGCTTACGAAATCCCGCTGCGCGATTTCGAGCGCTTCCGGAAACAGCACCCGCGCGCCGGCGAGCACATCATGCGCAATCTCGCGCAATTGCTCGCCGATCGGCTGATCCTCGCCAACGCCAAGCTGGAGCTGCTGACGTCGGGGTAGACTGGATTGGGAGAGGTCACGGGCCGCATGGTTCGAGACGCCCGGCGCTGCCGGGCTCCTCACCATGAGGTCTTAGACCTCATGGTGCAACACACCCAGACCTCATCCTGAGGAGCATCGCGAAAAGCGATGCGTCTCGAAGGATGAAGCCCCCCGACGGTGCCTACCCCGCCTTGCCCCGCCCGTTCTTTTCCGCGGCGCGGCGCAGCGCCTCCGCCAGCGCGCCGCCCTGCTCCTGCGGCTTGCGCGGCGACGACGACGTCATCGACGCCTTGGAATACTCGCGCATCTTGCTGTCCGACAGCTTGGGGCCCTTGTCGCCGATTTCGTCGTCGAGCCGCAGCGTTAGCGCGATGCGCTTGCGGGCGACCTCGACCTCCAGCACCTTGACCTTGACGATGTCGCCGGGCTTCACCACCTCGCGCGGATCCTTGATGAAATTTTTCGACATCGCCGAGATGTGCACCAACCCGTCCTGGTGGACGCCGATATCGACGAAGGCGCCAAACGCCGCGACGTTCGTCACCGTGCCTTCCAGGATCATGCCGCGCTTGAGGTCCTTGATCTCCTCGACGCCCTCCTTGAACACCGCGGCCTTGAACGCCGGGCGCGGGTCGCGGCCGGGCTTTTCCAGTTCGCGCAGGATGTCAGTCACCGTCGGCAGGCCGAAGGTTTCGTCAACAAAGGCCTGCGGCTTCAATTGGCGCACGACATCGGCATTGCCGATCAGCGCCTTGATGTCGCTCTTGGTCGCGGCGAGAATCCGGCGCACCACCGGATAGGCTTCGGGATGCACGCCGGAGGAATCCAGCGGGTCTTCGCCATTGTTGATGCGCAGGAAGCCGGCGCATTGCTCGAACGCTTTCGGTCCGAGCCGCGGCACTTCCTTGAGCTCCTTGCGCGACTTGAACGGCCCGTTGGCGTCGCGATGCTGCACGATGCTTTGCGCGAGCCCTGCCCCGATGCCTGACACCCGCGCCAGCAACGGCGCGGAAGCGGTATTGGCATCGACGCCGACGGCGTTGACGCAGTCTTCGACCACGGCATCGAGCGAACGCGCCAGCTTGGCCTCGCCGAGGTCGTGCTGGTACTGGCCGACGCCAATTGCCTTCGGATCGATCTTGACGAGTTCGGCAAGCGGGTCCTGCAGACGCCGCGCGATCGACACCGCGCCGCGCAAGGTGACGTCGAGCTCCGGCAACTCTTCCGACGCAAAGGCCGAGGCGGAGTAGACCGACGCGCCGGCCTCCGACACCACGATCTTCGACATCTTGAGATCCGGCAGCAGCTTGACGAGCTCGGTCGCCAACTTGTCAGTCTCGCGCGAGGCGGTGCCGTTGCCGATCGCGATCAACTCGACGCGGTGCGCGACCGCGAGTTTTCCGAGCGTCGCCAGCGCTTCATTCCATTGCCGCTGCGGCTCATGCGGATAGATCGTCGTGGTCGCCACCACCTTGCCGGTGGCATCGACAATCGCCGTCTTGACGCCAGAGCGGTAGCCGGGATCGAGCCCCATAGTGACGCGGGCACCGGCCGGCGCCGCCAGCAGCAGGTCGCGCAGATTCGAGGCGAACACCCGCACGCCCTCGGTCTCGGCTGCCGTCCATAACCGCATCCGCAGGTCGATATTGAGATGCACCTGAATCTTGGTCCGCCACGCCCAGCGCGCGGTCTCCACCAGCCAGCGGTCGCCCGGGCGCTTTTGATCGGTGATGCCAAAGCGCTGCATAATCTTCAGTTCATAGGCGCTGGGGACGCCGGCCTCGGGCACATTGGCCTCGGGCTGGATCTGCAGCTCCAGAATTTCTTCCTTCTCGCCGCGGAACAGCGCGAGGATACGGTGTGAAGGCAGCTTATGCAGCGACTGGTTGAAATCGAAATAGTCCTTGAACTTCTCGCCTTCGAGCTTCTTGCCCTTGCGCACCGTGGAGATCATCAGTGCGCCGGTCCACATCTCTTCGCGCAGCCGCCCGATCAGGTCGGCGTCTTCGGCGAATCGCTCCACCAGAATCGCGCGCGCGCCTTCGAGGGCGGCTGCGACGTCCGCCACCTGCTTTTCGGCATCGACGAAATCCGCCGCCACGACCTTTGGATCGTTCTGCGGCTGGGTCAGCAACAGCTCGGACAGCGGCTCGAGTCCGGCTTCCTTGGCAATCTCGGCCTTGGTGCGGCGCTTCGGCTTGAACGGCAAATAGATATCTTCCAGGCGGCCCTTGGTATCGGCTGCCATAATCTGTGCTTCCAACGCGGCATCGAGCTTGCCCTGCTCGCGGATCGAATCAAGGATCGCGACCCGGCGCGCTTCGAGCTCGCGCAAGTAAGTCAGGCGCTCTTCCAGGGTGCGCAACTGCGCGTCATCGAGCCCGCCGGTGATTTCCTTGCGGTAGCGCGCCACGAACGGCACCGTGGCGCCGCCATCAAGCAGTTCAACCGTCGCCGCGATCTGCTCCTCGCGAACGCCAAGCTCTTGCGCAATCTGTCGATTGATATTTGCCACGCGACCTCTTTCCAAAGCCGTTTGCGGCGGGAGGACCGGCCGCGGGGACGCAGCTTATGGACCATCTCGGATTGATTTGCCAACCCGCCGGACGAAAGAAATTGATCTGTGGATCGGCCCATCGGTCAGGAACACCCAGCGCGGGATTCGCAAGCGAAAACGCGCCGAGATAGGGGTGGATTGATGGCCTTGTAATGTGTAAACGGGCGCTCCCTCCCGGAGCTCCCATGTCGATCTGCGGTCTTGATTTCGGAACGTCGAACACGACGCTCGGCACCATGGAAGGCCGGGCGCCGGTTCTGGTGGCGCTGGAAGCGGCGCACAGCACGATTCCCAGCGCGATCTTCTATGAGGCGGATGGCGGCGTTCTGATCGGCCGCAGGGCCATGGAAGCCTATGTCGAAGGCACGGCCGGCCGCCTGATGCGCAGCCTCAAATCGGTGCTCGGTACCTCGCTGATCGAGGAAACCACCCGGCTGGGCCGAGCGCGGGTCAGCTTCCGCGATGTGATTGCCTATTACCTCGGCGCAATCAAACGTCGCGCGGAACAGGCCACAGCCCGCCAATTGCGCCATGTCGTCCATGGCCGTCCCGTGCATTTCGTCGATAGTGCGCCGGACGCCGATCGCAAGGCGGAGCAAACCCTGCGATCGATTGCGCAGGGGATCGGTTTCGAAGAGGTCACGTTTCAATTCGAACCGATTGCGGCGGCGCTGGACTATGAGCGGCAAATCACTTCCGAGGAACTGGCATTGATCGCCGATATCGGCGGCGGCACATCGGACTTTTCGATCGTGCGGCTGGGTCCCGAACGCCACGGCAAGGCCGATCGTACAGCCGATATTCTCGCCAATGATGGCGTCCGCATCGGTGGCACCGATTTCGACCGTCAGCTCAGTCTCGGCGTGGTCATGCCGCTGTTCGGATTCCGCAGCGCCATGAAGCGCGCCGGGCTCGACGTGCCCTCGAGTTATTTTCACGACCTCGCCACCTGGTCGAACATCAACCGCATGTATGAGCCGCGCGTGATGGCCGATATCCGCCAGGTCCGGCTGCAGGCGGCCGAGCCGGAACTTCTCGACCGGCTGATCCGCGTGGTGCACGAGCAGCGCGGCCACACGCTGGCAATGGAAGTCGAAGATGCCAAGATCGCCCTGTCCGAGAAGCGGCGGGCGGACATCCCGCTGGAGTGGGTTGCCCCCGGGCTCAGCGCCGACATCGGCCGCCCTGATCTCGTCAGCCATACCAGGCAGTTGGCCGACCGCATCGCCGCGCGCATCAGGAACTGCCTCGTTCAGGCGCGATTGGCCGCTGAAGATATCGATTCCGTGTTCCTGACCGGCGGCTCGGTAAAACTCGCCCACGTCCACAAGGCGATCACCCAAGCCGTGCCGTCAGCCCGCATCGTCGAAGGCGACATCTTTGGCGCCGTCGGCAAGGGACTGACGCTGGAGGCGCTACGGCGATACGGCCCCGCGAATTGAGATCAGCGGTTCGCGGACCCAGCCGCCGCTCACCCCACCACTTCCGTCACCGGCTGCATGTCGATGGCAAAGGTTTCCAGAAATTTCGACGTCATGACGTAGAAGCCGACCGAAAGCTGCAGTTCGACCAATGCGGCCGGCGTCAGCTTGGCGGCAATCGCGTTGAAAGTTGCCTCCGTCGGCTTGTGACGCCTGACGATCTCGTCCGTGAAGGCGAGCGCAGCGCGTTGCACGTCGTTGAAGCAGGACGCCGCCTGCCAGTTTTCCAGCGCCTCGTTCTGCTCGTCGGTTACGCCGACGTTCTTGCCAATTCGCTTATGGGCGACGATCTCGTAAGGCGCCTCGCACAGGATGCCGGTGCGGGTGATGGCGAGTTCGCGCACGATCGGGTCCAGTTCGCCCTTGTGCCTGATGGCCCCGCCCAGCCGGCAGTATTGCTCGAGGTAGCTCGGCGAGTGCGCCATCATCCGGAAGATGTTCGCATTGCGGTTTTTGCCGAGCAGTTCGCGGGTGCGATCGTTGTGCTTGGCTGGATCGCTATATTCGATGCGGGCCATTCGTCACCTTGGGCTTTGGATTTTCTGATTTGCTGACAGAGAGATCATGCACTGCAGCAGGGAGCCGATCAACCGTCGAAACGCTGCGGTCGCAGGTGGGGCTTGCGCTCAAGCCGTCAAACACGCTCCAAAAAACTCCCTTTCTCGTGCACAAACCGGCTGCGAGCGAGCCAAATTGCCGCCTCAATGCTGGTCGATTCTCCGGACTGTCGATATTCGCTGAGTGGGGACTCAAAAGAGCGAATACTCGTCGCGGGGTGTTCCGAGTAAAACCAAACTGAGCTCATCAGGCCTTCGCGGGCAATGATGACTCATGCCCAAGTCTAGGGAGTTAGGCATGAAGGAAGCCACCAGGAAGGCGGCCTCGGAAGCACTTGCGCAGATGCTGGCGGTAACAGCGATGCTCGTCATCGCCAGCGTTGTGTTCTACTGGCACTGAATGTTGACGCGTCGAAGCACTCAGATTTTTAACCCGTTCCGCGTAATTCTGGGTTGCTTCGCTGCGTAAGCATTGCGCCTGACACTCACCTCGTTTTCTTGAAATACGGGACCAGCCTTCCCGCAAACAGCCGATAGCTTGCAGTAACGGAATCGCCAATCGCGAGATCGTTGACGCCATGGGCCATCATGCGAAAGCCCTCGGCCGCATCGACCAGCACGATATTGTAGGGAACGTGAGCGCGGGTTTCCGGCGTCGCGGCGCGGCAGACCAGCGACGTCGCATAGACCATCGCTCTTCCGCTGGCGCGCTTCTCGACCGGATCAGGTGCGCCACAGGCGGCGCAGAAACTGCGATGAAAATACTGCGCCTTCCCGCAAGCGCGGCAGGATTGATAGACGATGGCCTCAGCGCCCTTGGTCCAGTCGGCGAGTTTTTCGCTCATCGCGCCCGCTCCAGGAACATGCTGACGTGTGACGACAGCACGCCGCCATCGCCATGCAACAGCGCGATCGAGGCATCACGGACCTGCCGGGAGCCGGCACGTTCGGTCATCTGCAGATGCGTCTCGACGAGATGCGCCATCGCGCCACCGACGCCGCAATGGCCGTAGCTCAGTAGCCCCCCATGGGTGTTGAGTGGCATGGCGCCGTTGCGGCCAAAATGCCCTGCCCGCACCCGCGCAGCCGCCTCGCCGCGCCGGGCCAGGCCCAGATCTTCCAGCAGCATTGCGAGCGTAATGGTGAAGCTGTCATAGACCGCGGCGTAACGCACGTCCGAGATCGCGAGACCGGATGCGGCTTTGGCCTTGGCGATCGCGATTTCGGCACCGAGTTCGCTTAGGCGCGGCGCAGCCGTGACGTGCTGATGGGTATGCGCCTGCGCGCAGCCGCGCACGCGAATGCCGGTCGCACCGGTGCGCTCGCGGCTGACGACGAACGCCGCGCCGCCATCCGACACCGGGCAGCAATCCAACAGCTTCAGCGGCATCGCCACCGGCTTTGAGGCCATCACATCCTCGACCGTGATGGGTTCGTGGAACTGCGCACCGGGATGGGTCAGAGCATAGGCGCGCATCAGAACCGCGAACTCGGCAAGATCTTCCTCGGTGACGCCGTATTCGTGCATGTAGCGCGAGGCGACGAGGCCGTAGTAGGCGGGAATGGTCGGCCCCAGCGGCACCTCGTAATCGGGGTGGCCGACCTGCGCCAACGCCTGGATCGAGGCATCGCGGCTCTGGCCGGTGAGACGGTTTTCGCCGCCGACCACAAGCACATGTTTTGCCACGCCAGCATCGACCAGATGGTGCGCCAGCATGGTCATGGCGAGGCCGGTGGCACCTCCGACTTGCACCGCGTGTGCGTAGGATGGCTGGATGCCAAAATGCTCGGCAAATACGGTTGCGAGCATGATGTGCGGCGACACTGTCGAGTAGCCACAAAGAATGCCGTCGATCTCGGATCGCTTCAGCCCGGCGTCGGCGATGGCAAGCTCAGCCGCCTTGCTCATGAGATCGAGCGAGGACGAGCCTTCGTGCTTGCCATAGGAGGTCAGTCCGACCCCGGTGATGAAGCTCATGATGTCAGGACCTCACACTCTATCGTCGTCATTCCGGGGCGCATCGAAGATGCGAACTCTGGTGCGCAATTGCGCACCTGAGAATCTCGAGATTCCGGGTCTGGTCCTTCGGACCATCCCGGAATGACGAACGGAAATTCTCAATCCCGTTACTACGGCGACCGCTAATACGACTTCGGCAGCCCCAGCACCTTCTCGGCAATAAAACTGAGAATGAGCTGCGGGCTGATTGGGGCGATGCGCGGGATCAGGGATTCCCGCAGATAGCGCTCGACGTGATATTCCTTGGCGTAGCCGAAACCGCCGTGCGTCATCACCGCCTGCTCGCAGGCGTGGAAGCCGGCTTCGGCGGCGAGATATTTCGCGGCGTTGGCGGCTGGTCCGCACTGCATGCCCTGGTCGTACTGCCAGCCGGCCGAGAGCACCATCAGCCACGCGGCCTCCAGTTCCATCCAGTTCTTCGCTAAGGGATGCTGGATGCCCTGGTTCATGCCGATCGGACGATTGAACACGATGCGGTTCTTCGCATAGGCCGCGGCCCGCGACAGCGCGACCTGGCCGAGGCCCACCGCTTCCGCTGCGATCAGGATGCGCTCGGGGTTCATGCCGTGCAGGATATATTCGAAGCCGCGGCCCTCTTCGCCCAGACGATCCTCGACCGGGATTTCAAAATTCTCGAAGAACAGTTCGTTGGAATCGACAGGCTTGCGGCCCATCTTTTCGATCTCGTGCACGGTGACGCGCTGCTTGTCGAAGTCCGTATAGAACAGGCTCAAACCGTGGGTTGGGTTCTTCACCTCTTCCAGCGGCGTGGTGCGCGCCAGCAGCAGTATCTTGTTGGCAACCTGCGCGGTGGAAATCCAGACCTTCTGGCCGTTGACGACATATTTGTCGCCCTTGCGCACCGCGCGGGTTTTCAACTGCGTGGTGTTGAGCCCGGTGTTGGGCTCGGTCACCGCGAAGCAGGATTTGTCGCGGCCGTCGATGATCGGCGGCAGCATGCGTGTGCATTGCTCCTTGGTGCCGAACACGACGACGGGATTGAGCCCGAACACGTTCATGTGCACGGCGGACGCACCCGACATGCCGGCCCCTGATTCCGCAATCGTCCGCATCATGATTGCAGCGTCAGTGATGCCTAACCCCGACCCGCCATATTCCTCAGGGATACAGATGCCGAGCCAGCCGGCATCCGCCAGCGCGCGGTGGAAGTCGGCGGGGTAGCCGCCTTCCTTGTCCTTCTTCAGCCAATAGGCATCGTCGAAGCGGGAACAGATTTTGCCGACCGCATCACGGATCGATTCCTGGTTGGCGGATAGCGCGAAATCCATGTGTCCGTCCTATGTGTTTGGCACGGCCTTGGTGACACCCTCGCGCACCAAAGCGGCAATTTCGTCCGCCGAGAAACCCGCTTCGCTGAGGATTTCAGCGCTGTGCTCGCTGAGGCGCGGCGCCAGCCGCTTGGTTTCAACCGGCGTTTCGGAAAATCGCGCCGATGGCTTCATGTTGCGAATGCGGCCCTCGGTCGGATGATCGACGACCGGGAAGAAATCGGTCGCAACGATATGGGGATCGCCGAGCAGGCTCTCGAGATCATGCATCGGCATGACCGGCACGTCGGCCTTCTCCAGGATCGCCGACCATTCGGCGGTGGTTTTGGTCTCGAGGATGCGCGCCAGCTCGGCATAGACAGCGTCGATATTGGCGGCGCGGCCGGCGAAGGTCGCAAATTTCGGGTGGACGCGAAGATCGTCGCGCCCGGTGGCATCAAAGAAGTTCTGCCACTGCTTGTCGTTATAGACGATGACGCAGATATAGCCGTCGGAGGTCTTGTAAGGCCTGCGGTCCGGCGACAGGTGCCGAGCATAGCCGCCCTTGTCGAGCGGCGGCTCATAGGTGAGCCCGCCCATGTGGTCGCCCATCACGAAACCGGCCATGGTTTCGAACATCGGAATATCGACGCGCTGGCCGCGCCCGGTCCGGTTGCGATCGACGAGACTGGCGCAAATCGCGCCCACCGCGGTGAGCCCGACGATACGGTCGACCAGCGCATTGGGCACATAGCGCGGCACGCCGTCGGCGGTTTGCGCCATCAGCGCCGGCAGTGCGGTCGCGCCCTGGATCAGGTCGTCATAGGCGGGTTTTGCTGCATAGGGCCCATCCTGGCCGAAGCCGAATACGCCGGCGTAGATCAGGCGCGGATTGATTTTCGCGACCACGTCGTAGCCGAGGTTCAGCCGCGCCATCGCCTGCGGGCGCACATTGTAAACCAGCACGTCGGCGGATTTGATCAGGCGCAGCACGGCGTCACGCCCGGCGGGCTTCTTCAAATCGAGGCAGATCGAGCGCTTGCTGCGGTTGGTGTTGAGGAACACCGGCCCCATGCCGGGATGACGGGTCGGCCCGATCTGCCGCGTCACGTCGCCGTCGAGCGATTCAACCTTGATGACATCGGCGCCGTAATCGCCGAGCATCTGGGTGGCATAGGGCCCCATTAGCACGGTCGTCATGTCGATGACCTTGATGCCCGCCAATGGTCCCATGGATCAGCCTGCTCCCGAGGGCCATCTACGGCCCGCATTATTGTCTGGGAACCAAGTAACGGCAGGCGCTTACGAAGATCAAGGCGCGCTCAGCGTATGGGCGTATGCGCGATAGCGGCTATTTCTTAGATGGCGATTTCTTCGATCGTTATTTCTTGGCCCTGGCGTCGCGTTCCCGGGTCAGCCGTTCCAGCTCTTCATTCTGCTGACTGAGCCGGTCGGCGATGCGCGCTTCGTTCCGTTCGCCGGAGGCCGCGGCAGCCTGTTCGATCAACTGGCGGATGTTGTCTTCCAGAATCCTGATGCGGTTGTTCAGTTCTGACTCTGACATCGAACTTTCGTTGCTCATAATGCACGCTCCGGAAAACTGTAGGGTGGGCAAAGCGAAGCGTACCCACCAGTCTCACCTCTCGGCACTCATGGTGGGCACGGCGCAGGTGCGCCTTTGCCCACCCTACGGATCGGATGCCTCCCTTTCGCGCGGCATGATGCAACGCTACTTCGCGGGCTCCAGCACGGAGACGTAATTCGCCACCGCTGCGCCGCCCATGTTGAAGATGCCGGCAAGTTTTGGGTTGTTGAGCTGCATGCCCTCGGGCGCCTGGCCGACGAGCTGCATCGCGCTCATCACGTGCATGGAAACACCTGTGGCGCCGATCGGGTGGCCCTTGGCTTTCAGGCCGCCGGACGGATTGACCGGCAGCTTGCCGTCCTTCTGGGTCCAGCCCTCTTTGATGGCGCGGGCGCCCTGCCCGCGCGGCGTCAGGCCCATCGCTTCATATTCGATCAGTTCGGCCACGGTGAAGCAGTCGTGGGTTTCGACAAAAGAGAGATCCGAGAGTTGAACGCCGGCCTGCGCCAGCGCGCGCTGCCAAGCCACCGTGCAGCCTTCGAACTGCAGGATGTCGCGTTTGGACATCGGCAGGAAATCCTGCGCGTGCGCGGTGGCGCGGAAATTCACCGCCTTGCCCATCGTCTTGGCGGTTTCGGAATCCGTCAGCACCAGCGCTGCCGCGCCGTCCGACACCAGCGAGCAGTCGGTGCGCTTCAGCGGGCCGGCGACATAGGGATTCTTCTCGCTCTCAGCGCGGCAGAACTCGAAGCCAAAATCCTTGCGCATCTGCGCAAATGGGTTGGCGACGCCGTTCTTGTGGTTCTTGGCCGCGATCATCGCCAGTGCGTCTGACTGGTCGCCGTATTTCTGGAAATAGCTTTGCGCGATTTTGCCGAACACGCCGGCAAAGCCGCCAACGGTATCGCCATCCTCGGGCAGATAGGACGCCTTCAAGAGGTAGCGCCCGATATCAGCCGACGGCGTCCGCGTCATTTGCTCGACGCCGACCACCAGCACGATCCTGGCGGCGCCCGAGGCGATCGCCCGGATACCCTGGTGCACCGCCGCCGAGCCGGTGGCACAGGCATTTTCGACCCGCGTAGCCGGCTTGAAGCGCAGTTTCGGGTCGGCTTGCAGCACCAGCGAGGCGGTAAAATCCTGCGGTGAGAAGCCCGCGTTGAAATGCCCGAGCACGATCTCGTCGACGTCTTCGGCCGCTATGCCGGCGTCGGCAAGCGCATCGGTCGCAACCTTGACCACGAGGCTCTCGACGGTTTCCGCGTCGAACTTGCCGAATGGCGTGTGCGCCCATCCGACGATGCTGGCTGTCATGGTCGTTCTCCCTATTTCGGTTCTGAAGGCTTATGTAGCCTATCGGGGAACAGACTTCACGCCGGTTTCAGCGATTTCATGGTCCGCGCGCACATGGCGGTTATGCCGGCCCAGTTCCCGGACCGGATCTCCGCCGCCGGACAAAGCCAGGAACCGCCCACCGCCACCACATTCGGCTCGGCCAGCCAAGTTGCGGCATTGGCCTCTCCGATGCCGCCGGTCGGGCAGACCCTGATATTCGGAAACGGCCCGGCGAGCGCCCGAAGTGCCTTGATACCGCCGGACTGTTCCGCTGGGAAGAATTTAACGATGTCGAAGCCGGCCGCCAGCGCCTGCATCAGCTCGGACGCGGTCGCAATCCCCGGGGCAAATGGCAGGTCGCTCGCGGCGGCGGCCTTCAACAGCTCCGGCGTCGCGCCCGGGCTGATACCGAATTTGGCCCCGAGCGCGCGCGCCCGCGCCAAGTCGTCGGCGTTCAGGATCGTGCCGATGCCGACGATGGCTTCCGGCACGTCTGCGATCATGGCCTTGGCGGCGTCCGCGGCGACCGGCGTCCGCAAGGTGACTTCCAGCACGCGCACCCCACCTGCAACCAGCGCGCGCGCCAGCGGCACCGCGTCCTCCAGCCGCTCGATGGTGAGCACCGGGATCACTGTCGCGGACTTGAAGATCGTGGCGAGCTGTTCCTGCCTTGTGGCTGCGGTCATGGAGATGCCTTGCGAGAGGTAGCGGAAATGAGATCGGGCGGCATCGCTGCACGCGGGATAATCGCCCCGGGATGGCATACCACGACGCCGGCTAGGCGGTGTCCCGCGCGGGCGGCTTCAATCGGGTCCGCGCCGGCAAGGCGCGCGGCAACATAGGCGGCGGCAAAACTGTCGCCGGCCGCCGTGGTATCGACCACGGGCGCTTTCAAGGGCTCGGCCTGGACCGGGTGAAGCGCATCCTGGAGACGTAGAATGCTCGCCGGTTCCGAAAGCTTCAATACCACCTCCGCGCCCGGAATCCGCGCCAGCAAGGCTTCATTGCTTTCGCCGGGGTAGAGCGGCAGCAGGTCCTCCGTGGACGCCAGCACGATGTCGGCTGCAGCAAGGGCCTCCTGGAAGACGGCGCGCGCAACGTCGAGATCGGGCCAGCCGCGGGCGCGGAAATTGGTATCGAACGCGAAACGCGCGCCGGCTTCGCGCGCACGCTTGAGCGCTGCGAACAGCCGCGCCCGCCCCTCTCCGCCGTAAAGCGAGAGCGTGATCGCGGAGAGATAGATGACGTCATAGCCGGCCAGCGAACTCAGGATCTCCGGCGTTTGCGGCAAATCCATCAGGCTGCGGGCGGCGGCGCTGTCGCGCCAATGAAAGAACCGGCGTTCGCCTTTGTCGTCGGTCTCGATCATGTAGAGACCCGGCAGTTTGCCCGGCAGCCGAACCACGCGCGCCGTCCCGACTCCCTCCGCGGCCCAGCCTGCTATCATCTCATCGCTAAGGCTATCGTCGCCGAGCGCGGTGATGTAGTCGGCGCTGGCGCCGAGGCGGGCGAGATAGACGGCGGTATTGAGCGTATCGCCGCCGTAGCCGCGCGAATACAGGCCAGCCTCAGTCCCTTGCTGAGTCCCTTGGGCCTGCTTCAGTTCGATCATGCATTCGCCGATGCAGGCTACCTTGCTCATGACCGCATCCGCATGAACGGGTGAGAAATCAACTCAGGCCGCGAACTTGCCGCCGAGTTCATCCTCGATATGGATCCGGATGATGTCGTCGAACGTCTTTTCCGCGGTGGTGAAGCCGAGCTTCAGCGCGCGGTCGGTGGAAAAGTCCCGCGGCCAGCCAGAGACGATACTGATGATGGTCGGATCAGGCACGCGCTTGATGCGCGCGGTGACGTTCTTGCCGGCGACCCGATCGAGCGCCGCGATTTGTTCGCCGACGGTCACCGACATGCCGGGCATGCTGAGGTTACGCCGCGGCCCCATTGCATCGAGATCCATGGTGCCGGCGTGGACCAGAAAGCCCACCGCCGATTTCGGCGAGGCGTGCCAGTGCCGCACGTCTTCGGAGACCGGCAACACGGCCTCCTCGCCGGCGAGCGGCTCGCGAATGATGTTGGAGAAGAAGCCGGAGGCCGCCTTGTTCGGCTTGCCCGGCCGCACGCAGATCGTCGGCAGGCGGATCGAGATGCCGTCGAGCAGGCCCTTGCGGGTGTAATCGTTGATCAGGAGTTCGCAGATCGACTTCTGAGTGCCATAGCTCGTCAGCGGGGTATGGAAGAATTCGTCGCCGATCTTTTCCGGGAAAGGCGCGCCGAACACTGCGATCGAGGACGTGAACACCAGCCGCGGCTTGTAGCCGCCGCCGGCGTGGCGGATGGCATCGATCAGGTATCGCGTGCCGTCGAGATTGATCCGGTAGCCCTTGTCGAATTCGGCCTCGGCCTCGCCGGAAACGATCGCGGCGAGGTGAAAGATCACGTCCGGTCGATGCGCGATCAGCGGCTCCGCCGCGCCGGGATCGGCAAAATCGGAAGCTACGACTTGAATCGGGATCGACGCATTGGGCTTGGTGGGCGCCACCACGTCCTGCAGCGTCATTTGGGTAATGTCGTGCTTGCCGAGGCGGCCGTCGCGCAGCAGCCGTTCGGTCAGCTTGCAGCCCACCATGCCGGCGGCGCCGAGAATCAGAATGTGCAAGACCCCTACTCCCTCTTCATACTTGGTCGTCCCGGCCTTGAGCCGGGACCCATACGCCGCGGCCGATGCAATCAAGATGGGATGGTTGACGGCTTCGTCTCAACAATTGCCGCCGGTGGTTATGGGTCCCTGCTTTCGCAGGGACGACAGCGATAGTTTTGCTATTTCTTGATGCGGACCTTACGCGCTCACTCTTTCACGGCTCCCGTCATGGCCGACACATAGTGCTCGACGAAGAAGGCGTAAAGGATGACGAGCGGCAGCGAGCCCGCCAGCGCGCCCGCCATCAGCGAACCCCAGCGATAGACGTCACCATCGACGAACTCGTTGACGATTGCGACCGGCACCGTCTTGTTCGCGGTCGATTGCAGGAAGGTGAGCGCGTAGATGAACTCGTTCCAGCACAGCGTGAAGCAGAAGATGAAAGCAGAGATCAGGCCGGGGACGGCCAGCGGCAGCACGATCTTGATCAGGATCTGCCAGCGGCTGGCACCGTCGATCAGCGCGCACTCTTCCAGCTCGAACGGGATGGTCTTGAAGTAACCCATCAAAAGCCAGGTCGAGAACGGAATCAGGATCGTCGGATAGGTCAGGATCAGCGCCAGCGGCGAGTCGAACAGGCCGTACTGGAACACGACGGTGGCGAGCGGAATGAACAGGATCGACGGCGGCACTAGGTAGGCAAGAAAGATCAGGCCGCCGACGAGGTTAGCGCCCTTGTAGCGCAGCCGCACGATCGCATAGGCGGCAAGCACGGATGCTACGATCGACAGGAAGGTAGCACAGACCGCCACATACATCGTGTTCCAGAGCCACATCGGATAGTGGCTTTCGAACAGCAGCTTGTAGAAGTGCTTGAAGGTCGGATTCCAGGTCCAGAACGGGCTGTAGGTCTCCATATCCAGGAGCTGCGCATCCGGCTTCACGGCGGTGAGCGCCATCCAGTAGAATGGGAACAGCAGCACGAATACGATGATCGACAGCGGCAGATAGAGCGTCACCAGCCGGCGCGGTACCGACTGCAGATAGCTCATGCCCTCGGAATGGTCCGCGGTCGGCGTGGATGACGTCAGCACACCCTTGAGATTAACGTGTGTGGTCGGGAGATCAGTCATTGTTTTCTCCCTGCTGCCACTTGCGGCGCTGCAGACCGAACCAAGAGACCATGATGGCCGCGAGCAGGAATGGGATCATGGCGCTGGCGATGGCGGCGCCCTCGCCCAATTGCCCGGCGATGATCGCACGCTGGTAGGACAAGGTTGCCATCAGGTGCGTGGCGTTCACCGGGCCGCCGCGGGTCATCGCCCAGATCAGCTGGAAGTCGGTGAAGGTGAACAGCACCGAGAACGTCATCACGACCGCGATGATCGGCGTGAGCAAGGGATAGGTGATGTGGCGGAACATCTGCCAGCGCGATGCGCCGTCGAGCGTCGCCGCCTCGTAAAGCGACGGTGACACCGTCTGCAGGCCCGCGAGCAGCGTGATCGCAACGAACGGCACGCCGCGCCAGATATTGGCAAAGATCACGCAGATCCGCGCCCATGTCGTATCACCGAGGAAATTGATGTTCTGGTTGATGATGCCGAGATGCTTCAGCGACCAGGAGATGATCGAGAACTGGGAATCGAAGATCCACCAGAACGCCAGCGCCGACAGCACGGTCGGCACGATGAAGGGAATCAGCACCGCGGCGCGCAGCATCGCCTTGAACGGCATATTCTCGTTGAGCAGCAGCGCCAGGTATAGGCCGATGCCGAATTTGATGGCGCTGGCGACAAACGTGTAGAGTAGCGTGTTGAACACCGAGAGCCAGAAGATGGCATCGTCCCACAGCCATTCGTAGTTCTCGTAGCCGATGAATTGCCCGACGCGGCCGATCTTGGTGTCGGTGAAGGACAGCCAGATGCCGAGCCCCAGCGGATAGGCCAGGAACAGGATCAGGAACCCCATAGCCGGCACCATGAACCAGAAGCCGAGCCAGTTCCTGTTGTGCTTGAGCTGGTCCCATGACGTCGCCTCGCGGATCTCCGTCTTGGCGCGTCTTGGTGCTATTGCAACGTCAGCCATGGGCGATGTCCCGTTTACGCCTTTGCCTTGAGCACGATCGCACCGGAAAATCCCCTACCCGCTTTTCCGGTGCTGCTCCAAATATTGATGGAGCGGACGGCGGTCGCCCGCCGTTCGCTTCCCACCTTATCAGCGATAGATACGCTTCAGCTGCCGCTCGGCTTCCGCCATGGCGCTCTTGGCATCCTTGGCGCCGGTGCAGAAGTTGGCGAACATGTCGACCACGATGAAGTCGGCGATCGCGGTCGCGGCCTTCTCGCCGACCTTGCCGATGCCGGAAGCCGGCAGCGCGCGCTTGGAGGCTTCGCGGAACACGGCGTTCTTGGGATCGGCGGTCCATACCGGCGAGTTGTCGTAGGCATTCAGCGTGTGGGTCAGATAGCCCCGCGCTCCGGTCAGCCACTTGTCGAAATTCTCCTTCTCCAGCATGAACGCGGAGAAGGCCTTGGCGGCGTTCGGATACTTGGTGAAGTTGAACGTCAGGATCGGAACCGTGAGCTGGAGCTCGGTCGGCTTGCCGATCGGGCCGACCGGCCACAGGGCGTGGTAGGTATCCTCGGTCAGCTCCTTCTTGGTCGGATCGTCCTTCGCCGCCACGTAGATCGAGATACCGTTGGAGGTGCAGTACAACTCGCCGGCGAGGAACGCCTTGTTGTTGGAGGAATCGTTCCACGATGCCGTGCCGGGGATGAAGGTCTCCGAGAGCGCCTTGGTATATTCCAGCGCCTTCGCCGTTTCCGGCGAGTTGATGATGACCTTGTCGTCCTTGTCGACGGTCCACGCGTTGTGGCCCCAGAGGATCCAGTGCAGCCAGGCATTGGCGTCGCCCGAGGCGTGACCCAGCGCAAAGCCGGCCGGCGTGTTGTTCGCCTTCAGCGCCTTGCACATTTCGAGGAAGGACGGGAAATGCTTCGGGAATTCCTTGAAGCCCGCCTTGTCGACGGCCGACTTGCGGTAGGTCATGTAGCCGCCAACGGTGGCGACGGGAATGCCGAGCCAGTCGTTGCCCTGCTTGCAGGTCAAGGCCGCTGCATCGGTCCATCCGCCGTACTTCTTGCCGAGATAATCGGCAACGTCGTTCATCTTCAGGACCTTGGTCGGGAACAGCTGCGGCAGCGTGTGCAGGCCCCAGGCCATGTCGAGGCCCGAGCCGGTGTTGGCGGCAACGGACGCCTTCGGCTGCACGTCCTCGAACGACTCCGAGAACACGTTCATTTCGGTGCCGGTCGCGGCCTTGAACGCGGCGACCATCGCGTTGAACGCCTCGTCTTCCGCCGGCACGAAGCGCTTCCAGCGCATCACGGTGAGCTTGGCGCCCTGTTCCGCCTTCCACGGCGAAGCTTGCGCCCAAGCCTTGGCGAAATCGAGCAGTGCGGGTCCGGTCAGCGCGCCGGCGGCCGCCAGCGCGGTGCCACCCTGCAGCAGAGAGCGGCGGGTAAAGTCTTGCATAGTCCATCCTCCCTTTGAGTATTTTTTGGTTATTGCTCAGCCACTTTTAGTTATCGCTCAGCCATTCAGTCGCTTGCCCGTCGTCTCGTCGAACAGATGTACGAGCGACGGATCCGGCTTGAGCCGGACCTTGTCGCCCGGACTGAATTGATGCCGCTCGCGGAACACGGCGACCACCTGCTCTCCGCCGAGCTTGGCGAAGACCTGGGTTTCCGAACCGGTCGGCTCGACCACGACGATCTCGGCCTCGGCGCCGTCATCGGCGATGGTGAAATGCTCGGGCCGCACGCCGTAAACCGCCGGCTGACCTTCCGAATTGGCGGGCGCCGTCTTCAGCGGCAGCTTGACGCCGTTCGGGCCTTCGAAGCCGGCGACGCCGTTCGACTTCACCTTGCCTTTAAGGAAATTCATCGCCGGCGAGCCGATGAAGCCGGCAACGAACTGGTTGGCCGGGGTGTCGTAGAGTTCGAGCGGGGTGCCCATCTGCTCGACGATGCCGTCATGCATCACCACGATCTTGTCGGCCATCGTCATGGCCTCGATCTGGTCGTGGGTAACGTAGACCGTCGTGGTCTTGAGCCGCTGGTGCAGTTCCTTGATCTCGGTGCGCATCGCAACGCGCAGCTTGGCGTCGAGGTTGGACAAGGGCTCATCGAACAGGAACACTTGCGGGTCGCGCACGATGGCGCGGCCCATGGCGACGCGCTGGCGCTGGCCGCCCGACAATTGCCGGGGATAGCGATCGAGCAGCGGGGTCAGCGCCAGGATTTCGGCTGCGCGCTTGACACCAGTCGAGATCTCCTCGGGCTTGGCACCGCGCAGCTTGAGCGAAAAGCCCATATTGTCGGCGACCGTCATGTGCGGATAGAGCGCGTAGTTCTGGAACACCATGGCAATGTCGCGCTCTTTGGGCTGGACATTGTTGACCACGCGATCGCCGATCGAGATCGTGCCGGAGGTGATGTTTTCGAGGCCTGCGAGCATCCGCAGCAAGGTCGACTTGCCACAGCCGGAGGGGCCGACGAGCACGACGAACTCGCCATCCTCGATCGGAATCGACACGCCGTGCAAAACTTCAAAGTTTCCGAACGACTTGCGCACGTCGCGAATCTGTACCGACGACATCGAACTCTCTCCCCTCAATTTCTGCTTTGTGGCGCCACAGACGGGCGACGACGCCATGCTGTCTTTTCGACTCTAATGCCGGAAGTCGAATTCAACGGTCATTATCATCCGCAGTTTGGCGGCTTTTAGCAATCCGATGGTAGCGCTGTCAATAATTGTTCAAACGTCTAATTTGTTGTGATATGAGCGCAAGATGGGACGAAAACAGACAAAGTCTGGCAAAATCCGCCTCACCGAGGTCGCCAAGCTTGCTGGCGTCAGCCCAATCACGGCATCACGTTTTTTCAGGAACCCCGAAGCGCTGTCGCTTAGCAAGCGGGAACGCGTCGACAGCGCCGTGAAGGAACTGGGTTACGTACCCAATCTCGCTGCGCGGGCTCTGGCCTCGCACCGCACCGAAGTCATCGGCGTGGTCATTCCTTCTCTCACCAACAACGTGTTCGCCGACGTGTTGCGCGGCATTTACGATTCCTCCGAAGGTAGCCGCTATACGATTCAGCTTGCCAATACGCGCTACAGCATCCTGCAGGAGGAAAAGCTGCTGCGCCTGTTTCGGGCGCAGAAGCCTGCGGGACTGATCGTCACCGGCATCAACCAAACCGCGGAATCGCGCGCGATCCTGGAGTCAATGAATTGTCCGGTCACGCAGATCATGGAGATCGGCGACAGTCCTGTCGACATGATGGTCGGCTTTTCGCACTACGACGCGGCTTCTGCGGCGATTTCGCACATCCTCGAGCAGGGACGCCGCCGCATCGGATTTCTCGGTGCGCGAATGGACCCCCGCGTGCAGCGGCGGTTCGAAGGGTATCGTGATGCCATGAAGGCGGCCTCGCTATTCGACCCGAACCTCATCGTCACCACTTCCGTACCCACGACCGTCACGCTTGGCGGAACGCTGTTCGCCGACCTCCTTGCCCAGACGCCCGATATCGACGCGGTCTTCTGCGTCAATGACGACCTCGCACTCGGCGTGCTCTTCGAATGCCAGCGTCGGCAGATATCGATTCCCCGTGACCTGGCCATTGTCGGCTTCAACGACCTGGAATTCACCGCCGCCGCGGTCCCCTCGATCACGAGCGTGCGAACCAATCGATATGAAATGGGCCGGCACGCCGTCACCATGGTAATCGACGCGATCGAGGGCCGCCGCCCCCAGACGCCGGTGCTCGACCTCGGCTTTCAGTTGGTAGTCCGTGAAAGCTCAACGCGACAAAGCACCGTGATGGCCGGGTCTGTGGGCATAGATTGAGCGCGGATAGAAAATGGTAGCGCTATCTTTTGGCCCGAACTAAGATCGATTGCTCAATAGGACACGGGCGAAGCGCGTTGCAGCGGATGAAATTTTCAGCATGGTGCAATCGCCGCCGTGATTTTAGCCGCCCACGAGCTTGCAGTGCGGGAGGAACCAATGAAAAAGAACGACAACAAGACTGCCACCAATGGCAAGGGCCGAAGACTACGTTCCCTCGAGTGGTTCGATAATCCGCATAATCCGGGAATGACCGCGCTCTATCTCGAGCGCTACCTCAATTACGGCCTGACCCGCGAGGAATTGCAATCAGGCAAGCCTATCATCGGCATCGCCCAGACCGGCAACGACCTCTCCCCGTGCAACCGCCACCATCTCGAACTGGCGCATCGCGTGCGCGAGGGCATTCGGGCCGCCGGCGGCATCGCGATGGAATTCCCAACGCATCCGATCCAGGAGACCGGCAAGCGACCGACGGCAGCGCTTGACCGCAACCTCGCCTATCTCGGCCTGGTTGAAGTCCTGTTCGGCTATCCGCTCGATGGCGTGGTGCTCACCACCGGCTGCGACAAGACCACGCCGGCCTGCCTGATGGCGGCGGCGACCGTCAATCTGCCCGCGATCGTGCTCTCGGGCGGACCGATGCTGAACGGCTGGCACAACGGCCAGCGCACCGGCTCCGGCACCATCGTCTGGAAAGCCCGCGAGATGCTGGCCGCCGGCGAGATCGACTACAACGGGTTCATCGAGCTCGTGGCGTCCTCGACCCCGTCGGTCGGCCATTGCAACACCATGGGCACCGCTTCGACCATGAACTCGCTGGCGGAAGCACTCGGCATGTCGCTGCCCGGCTGCGCGGCGATCCCGGCGCCGCACCGCGAGCGCGGCCAGATCGCCTATGAGACGGGCAAACGGATCGTCGAAATGGTCTGGGAAGATCTCAAGCCCTCCGACATCCTGACGCGGAAGGCGTTCGAGAACTGCATCGTGGTGAATTCGGCGATCGGCGGCTCGACCAACGCACCGATTCACATCAACGCACTGGCGCGGCATATCGGCGTCGAGCTCTCGATCGACGACTGGCAGAAACATGGCCACGACATCCCGCTCTTGGTGAACATGCAGCCGGCCGGCTTCTATCTCGGCGAGGAATATCATCGCGCCGGCGGCGTGCCGGCGGTAGTGCGCGAATTGATGGCGCACAAGCGCATCCACGAAGACGCCGTCACGGCCAACGGCCGCACCATCGGCGAGAACTGCCGCGAGGCGCCAAAGCCCGATGGCGACGTGATCTGGAGCTACGACAAGCCGCTGGTGAAAGATGCAGGCTTCCTGGTGCTGCGCGGCAACCTGTTCGATTCCGCAATCATGAAGACCAGCGTGATTTCGAAGGAATTCCGCGACCGCTATTTGATCAATCCGAAAGACCCGAATGCGTTCGAGGGGCGCGCCATCGTGTTCGAGGGACCGGAGGACTATCACGACCGGATCGACGATCCCTCGCTCAATATCGACGAGCACTGCGTGCTGTTCATCCGCGGCGCCGGGCCGATCGGCTATCCCGGCGGCGCCGAGGTCGTCAACATGCAGCCGCCGGCGGCGCTGATCAAACGCGGTATCCTCTCGCTGCCCTGCATCGGCGACGGAAGGCAGTCCGGCACCTCGGGTTCGCCCTCGATCCTCAACGCCTCGCCCGAGGCCGCCGCCGACGGCGGCCTAGCGATCTTGCGGACCGGCGACAAGGTTCGCATCGACCTCAACACGGGCGATGCCAACATCCTGATCTCGAGCGATGAATTGAAGAAGCGCCGCGCCGAGTTGAAGGACAAGGGCGGCTTCCCCTACCCGGCCCACCAGACGCCGTGGCAGGAGCTCTACCGCTCGACCGTCGGACAGCAGGCCACCGGCGCCTGCATGGAGCTCGCCACGCGCTATCAGAATATCGCCGGCTCGGTCGGCGTGGCGCGGGACAATCATTAGGCCATCGCTCATCAGGCAACCACCGTCATTGCGAGCGTAGCGAAGCAATCCAGAAATCCCTCTGCGGAAGCGGTCTGGATTGCTTCGTCGCTTTGCTCCTCGCAATGACGTACGAGGAAACAAGGAGAAAAAGACCATGTCAGACCGCCTGAAGGGAAAGCGCGCATTCGTCACCGCGGCGGCCGTTGGAATCGGCCGCGCCTGCGCCGTGGCTTTTGCGCGTGAAGGGGCGACGGTGTTCGCCACCGATATCGACGAGGCCAAACTCGCCGCGCTGAAGAGCGAAGGCATCGCCGAAGTGGCAAGGCTCGACGTGCGCGACAGCGCGGCAGTCGCCGCCATGGCCAAGCGCGCCGGCACGACCGACATCCTGCTCAACGCCGCAGGCTTCGTGCACCACGGCACCGTGCTGGATTGCTCCGATGAAGACTTCGATTTTTCGTTCGACCTCAACGTCAAGTCGATGCACCGCACCATCCGCGCATTCCTGCCGGGCATGCTGGAAAATGGCCGCGGCGCGATCGTGAACATCTCTTCCGCCGCCGGCGTGTTCAAGGCTGCGCCGAACCGCTACGTCTATGGTGCGACCAAGGCAGCGGTCGCGGCGCTGACGCGCTCGGTCGCCACCGACTTCATCGCCAAAGGTATCAGGTGCAACTGCATCTGCCCCGGCACGATCGAAACGCCCTCGATGCTGGAGCGTGCGGCGGCAGCAGGCCCCAACGGGCGCGAGATGTTCATCGCGCGGCAGCCGATGGGACGGCTCGGCACCGCCGAGGAGATCGCGTCTCTTGCTGTTTATCTCGCCAGCGACGAAAGCGCGTTCACCACGGGCGTCGCCCACGTCATCGACGGTGGCTGGACGTTGTAAACGCAATCCTCATCCTGAGAAGCCGCGAAGCGGCGTCTCGAAGGATGGGCCACGGGCCTCATGGTTCGAGACGCGCAATAGCGCTCGTCACCATGAGGAACATCGAGCGGAAGGGACCATCTTCATGAACAAGATCGATCTGAACGGCCGTTGCGCCGTCGTCACCGGCGGGGCGCAGGGTTTTGGTCGCGCGATCACCGAACGCTTCGTCGCATCGGGTGCGAGGGTCGCGATCTGGGATTTTGACCTGCCGCTCGCGGAAAAGACCGCCAAGGAAATCGGCCCGGCGGTGTCCGCCTTTAAGGTCGATGTCTCCGACCTCGCCGCGGTCGAGAAGACCCGCGACGAAACGCTGAAGGCGCTCGGCAGGATCGACATCCTCGTCAACAATGCCGGCATCGCCGGCGTCAACAAGACGGTCTGGGAGACCGACCTTGAGGAATGGCGCAAGGTGCTGCGCATCAATCTCGACGGCCCCTTCATCTGCTGCAAGGCGGTGGTGCCTGCGATGCTGCAGCAAAAATACGGCCGCATCGTCAACATCGCTTCGATCGCCGGCAAGGAAGGCAATCCCAACGCGGCGCATTATTCGGCCTCGAAGGCCGGCCTGATCGCGCTGACCAAGTCGCTCGGCAAGGAACTCGCGCAGCACGACATCCTCGTCAACGCGGTGACGCCGGCGGCGGCGAAAACCGCGATCTTCGATCAGCTCACTCAGCAGCACATCGATTTCATGCTGTCGAAGATTCCGAAGGGGCGCTTTGTGCTGGTGGAAGAACTCGCGGCGATGGTGGCGTGGCTGTCGTCGGAGGATTGCGCGTTCTCGACGGGCGCCGTGTTCGATATCTCGGGCGGCCGCGCGACGTACTAGGAGCGGCCATGACCAGAGAAGGCGGATGCCTCTGCGGCGCAGTCCGGTTCAAGACCGAGGGCGAGCCGCTCAACGTCCGCATCTGCCATTGCCGAAACTGCCAGAAGGCGATGGGCTCGCCGTTCTTTGCCCGTGCGCTGTTCGACCAGCGGGCACTCTCGGTCGAGGGCGAAACGGCGCGTTATCCGTCGTCCGAGGCGCTCGACCGGGTGTTCTGCAAGGTTTGCGGTACCAGGCTGTTTTCCAGGCGCACCAACGGCACCGTGGTCGGCGTGGCGCTGGCGGCGTTTGACGACCGCAACGCCTTTGCACCAACCGAGCACATCTGGGTCTCGGAAAAGATGGCCTGGGTTTGCCTCGACGACGGCCTGCCGCAATATCAAGAAGCGGTTCCACAGTGACGCGGGCGTGCTAGGTTAGCGGCCTCGAAGCGCAAAGCGAGGCAGATCGATTGAACATCTCACTGTACGGCATTTCGGTCTGGATTCTCCCGCTCCTGATCGCGATCACCTTCCACGAGGCCGCCCACGCATTTGTGGCGTATCGGCTCGGGGACAAGACCGCCTGGGAGCTTGGCCGGGTCAGCTTCAACCCTTTCAAGCATATCGATCCCTTCGGGACAGTCATTCTCCCCGGCATTCTGCTGCTATCGCATTCGCCGTTCCTGTTTGGCTATGCCAAACCGGTGCCGGTGAATTTCCGGAACCTTAACCATCCCCGGCTCGACATGGTCTGGGTGGCGCTGGCCGGCCCAGCCACCAACATCGCCTTGGCGCTTGTCATGGCTTTGGCCTTCCACGCCCTGCCTTTGGTGCCGGCGGAAGCCGCCAAATGGACGGCGGACAACCTCAAAAACGCCTTCCTGATCAATATCGTGCTGGCGATTTTCAACATGATGCCGATCCCGCCGCTGGATGGCGGCCGGGTCGCCGTCGGGCTGCTGCCGCGGGTGCTGGCTTACCCACTGTCGCGGCTGGAACCGTATGGGATGCTGATTTTGATCGGCGTTCTGATCCTGCTCCCTATCATCGGCGCGCAGGTCGGCCTAAATCTTGATGTTATTTCGGCGATACTACGGACACTGACCGGTTATGTGATCAGCGCGCTTCTCTTCATCACCGGCAACGCTTAAGCTTCAAACAGAAACGAACCCACAAGGGAAGAACCGACCCGGGCCATGGCGACAAAAGCTGCCGATATGTTGATCGCACGACGCGCTGATACCCGCGCGAGGGCAGATTTCGCAACCTGGAAAATGCTAGCCAAGCTCAACGGATTTTCCGCCCTGCCCGCCGAGGCGCAAAGCTTTCTTGAAGGCTACCAGCAGTTGCTCCTTGCGAGGATGACCGAGGCGGACGCTTCCGAGGCCACCATCCAGCTCATGTACAAGAGCTACTATTCGGAGATGGGCGGCTCCGGAACGCCACCCGAGATTCCTTCGCGCACGAGCGAGCCGGCCACTGACAGCGGCAACGTCACCGCTTTCCGCCGCCCGCCCGCCCGGCCAAAACAACAGGCCGCATCCGGCCAAGCGGCAAAACCGCGGCTACCGGTCGCCCTGATTTTCATCTGCCTCGCCATCGTCTACGTCAGCATCCGCTACTTCTGGCGCTGAGATTCGAGCGAAGTGATTGCATCGGTCCAAACGGATTGGGGTGGTGACGATGGTGCCGAATCCACCCCTCTACGGTTCAGAAAGATGTTGCGGCTTTCACGGCCACGCCGCGTAGGACGGACCGCTGCGTGCGTGCTCCAGTCGTATCTGCCGGCGATAGCTGCCCGGTGATGCGCCGCAATACTTGCGGAAGAAGCGATTGAAATAAGCGGGATCACGGAAACCCAGGCCATATCCGATCTGCTCGACCGGAAGATCGAGTTGCTGCAGACGCGTGCAGGCCTCGCGCACCAGGCGCTCGTGGATGATCGCGCGCGGGCCGCAGTTTTTCTCTCGCTGGCAATGGGCGTGCAGCTTGTCGGACGTGACGCCGAGCGCGTCCGCATAGCGCGCCACCGGCCAGCCGTCGCGGTAATGCAGTTCGACCATTTGCAGGAAATTGCCGACCAGCGCCGGACCACCGCCACGCGCTGCAACCTCGTGACGCTCATCATGCGAGGCGCTGAGCCGGCAGAGTTGCAGACACAGTAACAGCAGATGTGAGGCGATCAGCGTCGCGCCGCCAAAGCCTGGCGCGCGCAACTCCGCCACGATCGCGCGGCAGGATTCGGCGATGGTATCGAGCTTTGGAGGAAGCGTCTCGCCGGCAACCAGTGCCACGCGCTCAGTGGTTCTGCGCAGATGCAGCGCCTCGGCACTGCCCGCGATAATCTTGATCAGGAAGGCATCGTCGACCGACAACAGGAAGCCACGCGCGCCGGGACCAACGTGCAGCGCTGCATCGGTGCTGCCGGGCAACCAGAGCAGCGCCGGCGCTTCGAGCGCGACACCGGTGCCGTGCCATGAAGCCCGGCCGCGGTCCGATTGGAGCAACAAGAGATGCGCCCGGCGCTCCGCCTTCTGGCGGATAACCCACGATCGAGCCGCCAGGGCAGCCGAAAAAGCCTCCGCGCGTACCGCCAGCGCGACGCCGACCGACAGTCCATTCAGCCCTGGTGATGCCGACATGCCCCCATCTCCTGAGCAATCCGCCGCCAGTGAAGCGGAAGATTTGCCAGAAAAGTACAATCTTTCCCCGGTTTCGTCCAATTCCAAGCATCCGGCAACCTCCCCTAACGTCAGGGCGATCACGAGCGCCAGTTCAATGGCGCCGGTCGACGCACCCTGGGAGGAGAAGATGATGACATTCCTGACGCGGCGCACCACCCTGCTGGCGGCCGCCACCTGCGCCGCTACGCTTGGCCTGACCGTCATCGCCGAGGCGCAAACCTCGATCAAGATCGGCTACGCGATTTCTCGCACCGGCCCCAACACCGGAGGCGCCGCTGTCACCACCATCCCCAACTACGAATTGTGGGTGAAGGAGGTGAATGCCGCCGGCGGCATCAAGCTCGGCGACAAGCGCGTGCCGATCGAGGTCGTGCAATATGACGACCGCTCCAATGCCGAAGAGGCGGTGCGCGCGCTCGAGCGGCTGATCAACCAGGACAAGGTCGATTTTATCCTGCCGCCATGGGGCACCGGCCTCAACCTCGCCGTTGGTCCGACGCTCAACCGCGAAGGCTATCCGCACCTCGCCGCCACAGCCGTGACCGACCGTGCGCCCGAACTCGCCAAGCGCTGGCCCAACAGTTTCTGGCTGCTCGGCACCAGCGCGGACGCCGCAAAATCACTGGTCGAATTGCTGAACAAATTGCGCGACGAAAAGAAGATCGGAGACACCGTGGCGATGGTCAGCATTGCCGACGGCTTCGGGATCGATCTGTCGTCGGCGGCGCGGCCGGCACTCACCAACGCGAAGTTCAAGCTCGCTTACGACAAGAGCTATCCGATCGGCACGCAGGATCTGGCGCCGATCGTCAACGAGATCAAGGCGCTCAACCCCGATGTCTTCATTGCCTTCAGCTATCCGCCGGATACGCTAGCGCTGACCGAGCAATCGCGGATCGCGGGCCTCAATCCAAAAGTGTTCTATACCGGCGTCGGCACCGCCTTCCCGCTCTACAAGCAAAAATTCGGCAAGAACACCGAAGGCGTGATGGGCATCGGCGGCTGGAGCGGCGACAGTGCGGCGATCAAGGACTATCTCGCCCGCCACAAGGCCGCCGCCGCCAACGGGGCGGAGCCGGATCGCTGGGCTAGCGCGGTCACCTACGCCAGCCTGCAGATGCTGCAGCAGGCGATCGAACGCGTCGGCAAGATCGACCGCGCCGCCGTGATCAAGGATCTGCAGACCGGCACGTTCGACACCGTGATCGGCAAGGTCAAGCTCGATAACAACATGCCGACGCGTTACTGGTGGGTTGGCCAGTGGCAGGACGGCGAGTTCTATGGCATTGCGCCGGCGAAGAACGAAGGCGCGCGCGCCGCGATTGTCCCGAAGCCGGCGTGGGTGGCGCCGTAACGTCAAGATAGAGACGCGGCCAGCACGCCAATGACCAACGCCATTCTGACCGGCCTGATGCTGGGCGGCATGTATGCGCTCATCGCCATGGGGCTCACGCTCCAGTACGGCGTTGCGCGCATCATGAACCTCTCTTACGGCGAGTTTCTGATCGCCGCCGCCTTTGCGTCGCACTGGCTGTTCACGGGCTGGGCGATCAGTCCGTTTGTCGGACTGGCGCTGGTCGTCCCTCTCGCTTTCGTGCTGAACTTTGCAATCTACAAACTGCTGCTGACGCCGTTGGTGCGACGCGCGCCCAACCGAGACGCGCTCGAGGTCGACAGCATTCTCGCAACCTTTGGCCTCACCTTCGTCATTCAGGGCTCCATGCTCGCGCTGTTCGGCGGCGCCTATTACAGCTATTCGTTCCTGGCCTTCCCGGTGCAGTTTCTCGGCGAGACGGTCGCTGCCAACCGCCTCGCCGCGCTCGGCATCACCATCCTGCTCGGTCTGGCGCTGTATGCCGCGCTGACGCGGACACGCGCCGGCACGGCGGTACGCGCCGTCGCCGTCGATCCTTTCGCCGCCCAGCTTGTCGCCATCAACGTGCCGCAGGCCTCGGCCCTGACATTTGCATTGGGTGGCGCGCTGGTCGCCGCCGCCGGCGTCCTGGTCAGCACCTTTCTCACCTTCAGCGCGTCATCCGGCGTCGTCTTCACGATGAAGGCCTTGATCGTCGTCGTGATGGGCGGCGTCGGCAACATGCTGGGCTGCCTGGTCGCAGGCCTGGCGCTTGGTCTCAGCGAGGCGCTCGTTGCCTCCTATGTCGATCCCGGGCTCACGCTTGCAGTCAATTTCGCGCTGTTTCTCGCCGTGCTGCTGGTGAAGCCGGCGGGCCTGTTTGGCAGGGCGACGCGATGAGCACGCGTATCGCCGGCTTCGGTGCCACGGCGCTCGCAGCCCTTGCGCTGCTGGCGCTTGTTCCGCGCCTCGGCAATGCCTACTACCTCGCGCTCGCCATCAGCCTTTTGCAATACACCGTGCTGGCGACGGCCTGGGGCATGTTCTCTGGGCCCACCCGCTACGTCTCATTGGCAACCACCGCCTTCTTCGGTGTCGGCGCCTATACCGTTGCCGTCCTCGGCGAGATCCTGCCATGGCCGCTCGTGCTGCTGACCGCAGCCGCGCTCGGCGCCATCGTGGCTGGCATCGTCGGGCTCTCGACGCTGCGCTTGAGCGGCGTGTATTTCGTCATCTTCACCTTTGGACTGACCGAACTGATCCGCCAGCTTGTAGTCTGGTTCGAGGTCAATAAGTCGCGCGTGCTCGGGCGCTATGTCTTCGTCAATATCACCCAGGCCGACATTTACTGGCAATTGCTGGCGCTGACCGCCGCGGTATTCCTGCTGGGCTGGCTGATCGCGCGCTCGCGCCTCGGCTTTGCGCTGCGGGTGATCGGCGAAGACGAGACCGTCGCCAAACATTGCGGGATCAACACCACCTTTGCCAAGGTCGCCCTGTTCACCATCAGCGCCACGGTCATGACGCTGGTCGGCGCAATCATGGCGCCGCGCTGGACCTATATCGAGCCGTCGATCGCCTTCAATTCGATGATCTCGTTTCAGGTGCTGATCATGGCGCTACTCGGCGGCGCGCACCGGCTGTGGGGGCCGGTGCTCGGCGCCGTGCCGCTGACGCTGCTGTTCGAACTGCTGAGTGCGCGCTTTCCGAACACGTTCACGATCATCCTCGGCTGCATCTTCCTGCTGATCGTCTACATGCTGCCGAGGGGCGTCGCGGGGTTGTTCGAGAAGCTGTCAACGACGGCGGGCGGCAAACCCACACAGCGGGTGGCCGCATGAGCCAGGACAGCGGAACACCCGTGCTGACGATCAGTGGGTTGCGGCGCGCATTCGGCGGGCTCGTCGCGGTCAACGATCTCGACTTTACGGTCGCTCAAGGCGAAATCATGGGCCTGCTCGGCCCCAATGGGTCGGGCAAGACGACGGCGCTCAATCTGATCTCGGGCGTGCTCCGCCCCGATGCAGGCACCATCCGCCTGATGGGCCAGAACATCGCGGGCCTTGCATCGTACCGGATCGCGCGGCTCGGCCTTGCCCGGACATTCCAGCTCGTCCGCGTGCTCGACGGCATGGATTGCCGCGAGAACATCAAGGCGGGGTTGGCGTTTCAGAGACCGCATCTGCCCGCCTCCGAGGCAGAACTGCGGATCGACAGGCTGCTTGATCGCGTCGGTCTTGCCGGGCACGACCGGCGGCCCGCGGCGGACCTCACCTATATCGACCGCAAGCGCCTGGAACTCGCACGCGCCCTCGCGGCAAAGCCGCGGCTATTGCTGCTCGACGAATGGCTCGCCGGCCTTAATCCATCCGAGCTTGCGATCGGCATCGACCTGATCCGGTCATTGCGGGCTGACGGCATCACCATCGTGCTGGTCGAGCATGTGATGAGCGCCGTTCGCGCGCTGTGCGACCGCTGCATCGTCATGAGCAGCGGACGCAAGATCGCCGAAGGCGCCACCGCGGACGTGCTGAGCGATGCAGCCGTCGTGAAGGCCTATCTTGGCGGGGTCGCCGTCGATGCTTGAGGTCAATCTCAGCCTCGCCTACGGCCTGCACCGCGCGCTCGACGGCGTCGCCCTCAGCGTCGGCCGCCGTGAGATCGTAACCATCCTGGGCGCCAATGGCGCCGGCAAGACCTCGCTCCTGAAAGCCATCGCAGGCGTCGTGCGTACGCTTCCCGGCAAGCAGGTGCGCCTCGGCGGCCGCGACATCTCCGCGCTTGCCGCCCATGACATCGTCGAAAGCGGGCTGGCGCTGGTGCCGGAAGGCCGCGGCATCTTTGGCGACCTCACGGTGAAGGAAAATCTTCTGCTCGGCGCCAACCCGAAGCGCGCCCGCGAGGGCGAAGCGGCGCGGCGCGAGCAGGTGCTTGCGTTGTTTCCGCGCCTGCGCGAACGCGCCGCCCAGATCGCGCGCACCATGAGCGGCGGCGAACAGCAGATGCTCGCCATCGGCCGCGCGCTGATGTCCAATCCGGATATCCTGCTGCTCGACGAGCCGTCGCTCGGGCTCTCGCCCGCCATGGTGCAGGAGTTGTTCGCCACCTTGCTGCGGGTGCGCGAGGCCGGTGTCGGGCTTCTGCTCGTCGAACAGAACGCGCAGGAGAGCCTGCGGATCGCCGATCGCGGCTATGTGCTCGAAAACGGCGTCATCGTCGGACACGGCACCGCCGACCAGTTGAAAGCCGATCCCGCCGTCCAGCGCGCCTATCTCGGCGGCGTACCGCCGGCCACCGCATCATCATCGTAACGCCACGCGTGAGGAGAGAAAGCCATGTATGAAATTTCGCTGCTGCTCGAGAGCAAGGATGTCCCGGCGTCGAACGGCGCGACCTTCGATCGCCTCAACCCTGTCACCGGCGATCTCGCAAGCCGCGCCGCGGCAGCCCAGATCGCGGATGCGAAGCGCGCGGCCGACACTGCGGCCGCCGCCTTCCCCGCATGGTCCGCTACCGGTCCGAACGCGAGACGCGCGATCCTGTTGAAGGCTGCCGATCTTCTGGCATCGAAGGCACCCCAGTTCATCGAGTTGATGGCGGCGGAGACCGGCGCCACCGCCGGCTGGGCCGGCTTCAATGTTCACTTGGCCGCCGGCATGCTGCGCGAAGCGGCGGCCATCACCACGCAGATTTCGGGCGAAGTCATCCCCTCGGACAAGCCGGGCTGTATCGCGATGGCGGTACGCCAGCCCGCCGGCGTGGTGCTGAGCATGGCGCCGTGGAACGCGCCGGTCATTCTCGGCGTACGCGCCATCGCGCTGCCGCTTGCCTGCGGCAACACCGTGGTGCTGAAGGCCTCCGAAATCTGCCCGGGCACCCACCGGCTGATCGCCGAGTGCCTGCGCGACGCCGGCCTACCGCCGGGCGTGCTTAACGTCATCACCAACGCGCCGGAAGATGCCCCTGCCTTGATCGAGACGCTCATCGGCCATCCCGCCATACGCCGCGTCAATTTCACCGGCTCGACGCGCGTCGGCCGCATCATCGCGCAGGTGGCGGCCAAGTATCTCAAGCCGGCCCTGCTCGAACTCGGCGGCAAGGCGCCGATGATCGTGCTCGACGATGCCGACATCGACGCCGCTGTTGCCGCCGCAGCGTTCGGCGCCTTCATGAACCAGGGCCAGATTTGCATGTCGACCGAACGCCTCGTCGTCGACGAGAAGATTGCCGATGCCTTCGTAACCAAGCTCGCGGCGAAAGCCGGATCGCTCGTTGCCGGCGATCCGCGCAAGGGTAACGCGCCGCTGGGATCGCTGATCGGCACCGATGCAGCGACCCGCATCCAGGCCTTGATCAACGACGCCGTCAGCAAAGGCGCCAAGGTGGTCGCAGGCGGGCGCAGCGAGGGCACGCTGATGTCGGCAACCGTGGTCGACGGCGTCAACTCGTCGATGCGGATCTACGGCGAGGAGTCGTTCGGTCCGGTGGTCTGCGGCGTGCGTGTCAACGGCGTGGACGAAGCCGTTCGCGTCGCCAACGACACTGAATACGGGCTATCGGCAGCGGTATTCGGACGCGACATCGCGCGCGCGTTCGAGGTTGCCAAGCGCATCGATTCCGGCATCTGCCACGTCAACGGGCCCACCGTTCACGACGAGGCGCAGATGCCGTTCGGCGGCGTCAAGGCGTCGGGCTATGGCCGCTTCGGCGGCAAGGCCGGCATCGCCGAATTCACCGAATTGCGCTGGATCACGATCGAGACCGGGCCGCAGCATTATCCGATCTAGTTCTGCTGCGTCACACCCGTTCAAACCCTCATCCTGAGGAGCCCGCAGAGCGGGCGTCTCGAAGGATGTAGGCCACAGACGGGGCCTTATGGTTCGAGACGCGCTTCGCGTCCTCACCATGAGGAGCTTATGACGCAGTGGGGCTAGTGGAATGCGGGGCGTCAGCTCTTGTTCTTGACGCGGAAGATCACCGGCAGCGTGAACGTCAGGCCTTCGTCGGCGATGATAGGCGGCGGCATCGGCACCGGATCGGAGCGGCGCACCATCGCCAGCGCCGCCTCATCGAAGGCCGGATCGCCTGACCCCTTCTCGATATCGGTCGAGAGCACGCGGCCCATGCGGTCGAGCGTGAAGCGAATCTGGATCTCGGCGGATTTTTGCTGCCGTTCCTTCGGGTAGCGCTTGTGCTTGTCGAGATGCGCGACCAGCTCCTTTTGCCAGGTCGCGCGCACCCGTCGTGCGCTCTCGCCGGTGCCGATCACCGGTGCGATGGAACGCTGCCCTTCCGGAATGGCCTCTGAACTCGGCGTCGCGGTCGCCTCGGAGGCAACCGACTCGGGCGACGCCTGCGTCTGCACCGCCGCGATCTTCGGGTCGTCCTCTTTCGGCTTCTTGGATTCGGTCTCCGTCACCACCCGATCGGCCTCTTCGGGCTCGGTCGGCTTGTCCTGCGGCAGATCGGTTTCCTTCGCCTCCGCATTCTGGTCAGGGAGCGGCGGCGAGTGTGCGGAAGCATCGGTGTCCGGACCCGGCGGCAGATCGGTCACCTCGCGATGAACGGAGGCCATTTCGAGCCCGATCTCGATTGCCGACGCGCCGAGCGCGTCATCGGCTTCTTCGGTCTGCAAATGCGCGATCGCCAGCGCCGCGCCGCCAATGTGGAGCGCGAGCGCAATCACCGCGGCGGAAATCCAGAGCCGCCGCGAAGGTTTTTGCTCGTCGAGGCCGGTCAAGGCTTTGCCGGCGCCGCTTGCGACGCCGCTGCTTCGGGAACGCCTTCGAGCGCAACCAGCTTGAGCTTGGAATAGCCGCCGGCGCGCAGGATTTCGAGCACGTTCATCAACTCGCCATAGGGTACGGCGCGGTCGGCACGCAGGAAGATGTGGCGCTCCTTGCTGGCGTCCGGCATCGCATCGAGCGAGCGCACCAGATCGACGCGCTTGACCATGTCCTCCCCGATCGCCACCGAGAGATCGGGCTTGATGCTCACATAAGTCGGCTTGTCCGGCTTCTTCTGCGGGGTTGCGGTCGACGTGGGCAAATCGATCGGCAGGTCGACGGTCGACAGAGGCGCCGCGACCATGAAGATGATCAGGAGGACGAGAATGACGTCGATGAACGGCGTGACGTTGATCTCGTGCGATTCCGCGAAATCGCTGTCGTCATCGAGGTCGTGTTCTGCGATTGACGCGCCCATCGCCTACTCCGCCGCCGCCGCACGCGAATGCGAGCTACCGTGCGAGCTGATGTGCGTGCGGTCAAGATCGCGCGACAGCAGCCGTCCCGCGGCGCCCGATGCACGGCTGACCAGCTCCATGTAGCCCTTGGTCACCCGCGAAAAGTGATTGTAGATGATGACGGCGGGTATCGCAGCGACCAGACCGATGGCGGTGGCGAGCAGCGCCTCGGCGATGCCGGGCGCCACCACGGCGAGGTTCGTGGTCTGCGATTTCGAAATGCCGATAAAACTGTTCATGATGCCCCAGACGGTGCCGAACAGGCCGACGAAGGGTGACGTCGCGCCGATGGTCGCCAACAGCCCCATGCCGAGCCGGATCCGCCGCGCCTCGGCGCGCACGATTTCCGAAAAGCTCGACGCGGCGCGTTCCTTGATGCCGGCGTCGCTCGAGATACCCGCCGACAGCCGCGCCTCGCGCATCGCTGCCGCAAGGAAGGACGACAATACGCTGCCCTTGGCGCCCAGCGCGAATTGCGCTTCCGCCAGCGACCTCGCGTCGGCGATCTTGGCAAGCGCCCTGCGCAGCTTGCGCTGGACGACGGTCAGCTCGAACATCTTGGCGATGAAGACGGTCCAGGTGACGAGCGAGGCAAAGGCGAGACCGATCATCACGGCCTTCACCACAACATCGGCATCCTTGTACATGGACCACGGCGACAATTCGCGCGGTGCAACCGATGTTGCCTTCAACGGGGTGCCCTCTCGCGCGGCGGTCGCGTCTGAACTTGTGGTTGGTGCAACCGGCGCTGCGGCTGCCGTCGGCTGAGCCGGCTGGGTTGCCTGGACCGGCGCCGCTGGGGCTTGCGAAACCGCGGGCGCCTGTTGAACCGGGGACGCAGACGGCGCTGCGGGTGCGACATTCTGCTGGGCCCAGGATGGCGCCGCCAGCCACAGCATCGCCAGCGCCGAGATCACAGCAAATGTCGTCGCGCGAGAAAGAGACATATTCATACTTAGGCCCAGTAGCGGATAAGGTTACGATAGATAACGGTCAATTTGACCGTTTCAGGGTCGTCTCGCCCAAGCCGCTCCACCTGGGCCGGGATCGAAATATCGAGATCGAAGATCAGGCTACGGGCGTTGGCATCCCGTACCACGCTCTGGAGCCAGAAAAAAGCGCCACCCGCATACCTCGTGTGACCGGCGTGACCAGATGCAAACGAGGCGCAGGATAACGCACGAACTCTCCGGCCGCGAGCTTGATTTCGTGGGAACCGCGGGGGTTCTTCGCCATCAGCTCACCGCCATCTTCCTCCGGTCCGACAGGACATGCCGCTAACGAAATTCAGTTCGCGGCAGCCGACGTGCGGCGGACAATCCTGCGCCGTAGGTACCCAGCGAAAATTCTGCGGTCAACGCGGTTGGGGCAAGACGTCGCTTGAATCCATCCAGATCAAAACGATTCTAATTTGCGGTCCGTTCGACAGCCATGAATGAGATTGCGAGCCACGCGGTCGTCATACCGATCCTCACGCGTGCGCTGCCGCAACCTTTCCAATTGTTTAGGATTCTCAAGCGCTCGTGCATGTACGCCCCGAGGGCGCCGAGAGAATATCTGTCTCCGCAGGGAACCGTTCTGGGTGCCATTGCCTGTCTTCCGAAACAAGTAGGTCGGCATGTCGAGATCACGCACCATCCGTTGGGTCTTGTTGGTCGCAGCGATTGCCGGGCTCGGCTATTTGGGCTGGCAGCGATTCCACGGCGAGGAACACCTGGCGCAAGCTGACGCCGGGAAGCGCGCGCCGGCCCGCACGGCCGTCCCCGTCAAGACTGCCCCGGTCGAGAAGGCCGATTTTCCGGTCTATCTGACCGGGCTTGGCACCGTGCAAGGTTTCAACACCGTCGTCGTCCGCACCCGCGTCGACGGCCAGATCAACAGGATCGCCTTTCAGGAGGGCCAGTTCGTCAAGGAGGGCGATACCCTGGCCGAGATCGATCCGCGGCCGTTCCAGGCCGCGCTCGATCAGGCCAAGGCCAAGAAGGCGCAGGACGCCGCCAATCTCGCCAATGCCAGTCTCGACCTGCAGCGCTCTACCAGGCTCGGGGAATTCGCGACCCGGCAGCAGACCGATACGCAGCGCTCGACCGTCGCGCAGTTAACGGCGCAGGTTGAGGCCGACACGGCAGCGATCTCCAACGCCCAAACCCAGCTTGATTACGCCACCGTCAAGGCACCGATTTCCGGTATCGCCGGGCTGCGCCAGGTCGATGTCGGCAATATCGTCAACGCCGCAACCCAGACCGGCATCGTCACCATTGCCCAGATCGAGCCGATCGCGGTGATCTTTACCGCACCGGAAGACCAGTTGCCGGATATCAGAGCCGCGCTGGCCGCCGGTTCTCCCAAAGTGATCGCCCTCTCCACAGACGGCAAGCGGGAGCTGTCCACCGGCACGCTTTCGCTGATCAACAACCAGGTCGACACGTCGAGCGGGACGATCAGGCTCAAGGCGGTATTCGACAACAAGGACCACGCGCTGTGGCCTGGCCAGTCGGTTTCGACGCGCCTGCTCGTTACGACGCTGAAAAATGCCACCGTGATTCCGGATGACGCCGTTCAGCACGGCGCCGATGGTCTCTACGCCTACGCGGTCAACCAGGACAACAAGGCCGAGCTCCGCAAGATCAAGGTGACGCGCTCGATCGACGGCCGCTCGGTGGTTGATGAGGGACTTTCGCTCGGCGAGCAGGTGATCACGGCAGGTCAATTCAAGGTTCAGCCCGGATCGCTCGTGACCATAACGGTCGCCAGTTCCGATCCGGCCCAAGCCAAGGTTGCCCAGGAATGAGCGGCGGAATCTCCGCGCCCTTCATTCGCTACCCGATCGGCACCTCGCTGATGATGGCGGGGATCATGTTCATCGGCCTCGTCGCCTACCCGCTGTTGCCCGTCGCCCCCCTGCCGCAAGTCGATTTCCCGACCATCCAGGTCACCGCCAACCTGCCGGGCGGCAGCCCGGAAACCATGGCCTCGTCGGTGGCGCAGCCGCTCGAGCGCCAGTTCGCGCAGATTCCGGGCGTCGCGCAGATGACGTCTACGAGCTATCTCGGTACGACCGCAGTCAACATCCAGTTCGATCTCAACCGCTCGATCGACGCGGCCGCCAACGACGTCCAGGCCGCGATCAATGCGGCCAGCGGCCAGTTGCCGAAAAACCTCCCCTCGCCCCCGATCTATCGCAAGGTGAACCCGGCGGATTCGCCGATCCTGATCATGGCGGCGACTTCGGACACACTGCCGCTCACGACCGTCAGCGACTCCGTGGACGCTCAGCTTGCGCAGCAGATCAGCCAGATCTCAGGCGTCGCCCAGGTCATCATCGGCGGCCAGCAGAAGCCGGCGATCCGCATTCAGATCGACCCGGCGAAACTCGTCGCCAAGAGCCTGTCACTGGAGGATGTGCGCAGCCAGATCGCGATCACGACCGTTGACAGCCCCAAAGGCAATATCGACGGCGAGCGGCGTGCTTACACCATTTACGCCAATGATCAGCTCACGAATTCCAAGGACTGGAACGACGTCATTATCGCCTATCGCAATGGCGGTCCGTTGCGGATCCGCGATATCGGCCAGGCCGTCACCGGCCCGGAAGACGCCAAGCAGGCGGCCTGGGCCAACGGCAAGCGCGGCGTGTTCCTGGTGATATTCAAGCAGCCCGGCGCCAACGTCATCGAGACCGTCGACCAGATCAAGGCGACGCTGCCCCGGCTGCTCGCTGCGCTCCCTCCGGCTATCAAGGTCGAGGTGATGAGTGATCGCACCACGACGATCCGCGCCGCGGTCGAGGACGTCCAATTCACCATGCTGCTCACGATCGCGCTGGTCGTGATGGTGATCTTCATCTTCCTGCGCAATTTCTGGGCGACGGTAATCCCGGCGGTGACGGTGCCGTTGGC
The DNA here is from genome assembly GCF_000472965.1 of Bradyrhizobium murdochi. GTDB lineage: Bacteria > Pseudomonadota > Alphaproteobacteria > Rhizobiales > Xanthobacteraceae > Bradyrhizobium > Bradyrhizobium murdochi. The sequence continues at coordinate 1,396,322 of NZ_AXAU01000001.1, forward strand.
GCTGCTTGGCGCCTGCGCGCTGATGTGGCTGTGCGACTATTCGCTCGACAATCTCTCGCTGATGGCGCTCACCATTGCCGTCGGCTTCGTGGTCGACGACGCCATCGTGATGTTGGAAAATATCACGCGCTATATCGAGAAAGGCGAGAAGCCGATGGCCGCCGCCTTCAAGGGTGCCAGAGAAATCGGCTTCACCATCGTGTCGATCAGCATCTCGCTGATCGCCGTGCTGATTCCGCTGTTGCTGATGGGCGGTATCATCGGTCGGCTGTTCCGCGAATTCGCGGTGGTGCTCGCGATGACCATTTTCGTATCGATGGTCGTATCTCTGACGCTGACGCCGATGATGGCCTCGCGCTTCCTACGCGGGCATGGCGAGGTCAGACACGGCCGGATCTATCAATGGAGCGAGCGCGGCTTCGATGCGATGCTGCGCGCCTACGAGCGCGGTCTCGACCTCGCGCTGCGCTGGAAATTGACGACGCTGTTGATCTTCTTCGCCACGCTCGGTCTGTCGGTCTATCTGTTCGTGATCATCCCGAAGGGCTTCTTCCCGCAGCAGGACAATGGCCTGATCACCGCCACTTCGGAAGCGAGCCAGGACATCTCATTCGCCGAGATGAAGCGGCGTCAGGAGGAACTTGGAAAGATCGTGCAGGCCGATCCCGATGTGGCCTCGGTTGCGATGGTGATCGGCGGCAGCGGCCGGGCCGGCAATAACGGCAATCTCTACATCACACTGAAACCGCGCGACGAGCGCAAGGCATCCGCGCAGCAGATCATCGCGCGCCTGCGTCCGCAGCTCGAGAAGGTCGACGGCGCCCGCCTCTACATGCAGGCGGCTCAGGACGTGCGGCTCGGCGGCCGACCGACGCGAACCCAGTTCGAATTCACGCTGCAGGACGCCAATTTGGCCGAGCTGAACGAATGGGCGCCAAAAATCCTGGCCAAGATGCAGACGCTGCCGCAGCTTCGCGATGTTGCGACCGACCAGCAGACCAACGGCACCACGCTTGAGCTGAAAATCAATCGCGACACCGCCGCGCGCTACGGCATCCAGCCGCAACTGATCGACGACACGCTGTATGACGCGTTCGGCCAGCGCCAGGTGACGCAGTATTTTACGCAGCTCAACACCTACAAGGTTGTGCTCGAAGTGCTGCCGGAATTGCAGGGCAGCCTCGACACCCTGAACAAGATCTACCTGAAATCGCCAATCACCGGCGACCAGGTGCCGCTTTCGACCTTTGCCACCTGGACCAGCGTGCCGGTGCGGCCGCTGTCGATCAGCCATCAGGGCCAATTCCCGGCAACCACGATCAGCTTCAATCTCGCGCAGGGCGTGGCACTGGGCCAGGCGACCAACGCGATTCAACAAGCGATGGTCGAACTCGGCGCGCCGACGACGCTCAATTCGAGCTTCCAGGGCACGGCGCAGGCATTCCAGCAATCGCTCGGCACGGTGCCGCTGTTGATCCTCGCAGCGCTCGTGGTGGTGTACCTGATCCTCGGCATTCTCTACGAAAGCTACATCCACCCGCTCACGATTCTATCCACGCTGCCGTCCGCGGGCGTCGGTGCGCTCGCCATCCTGATGCTCTTCGGATTCGATTTCAGCCTGATCGCCCTGATCGGCATCGTGCTTCTGATCGGCATCGTGAAGAAGAACGGCATCATGATGGTCGACTTCGCGATCACGGCCGAACGCGACGAGCAGCTCGAGCCCGAAGCCGCGATCCGCAAGGCGGCGCTATTGCGATTCCGCCCCATTATGATGACGACCATGGCGGCGATGCTCGGCGGCGTGCCGCTGATGCTCGGTACCGGCACGGGATCGGAAATTCGTCAGCCGCTCGGCTATGCCATGGTCGGCGGCCTGCTTGTCAGCCAGGCGCTGACGCTGTTCACGACGCCGGTGGTCTATCTCTATCTCGACCGGCTTTCGAACGCGTTTGCGCGTTGGAGCCGTTCGACCGGTTCGCACCATGATGAGCATCCGGACGCACACGGCCCGGTCAAGCAAGCGGCCGAATGACTTGACTTTGCTCGGCAACCGACACATCCGAAGGTAGTGTTTCACTTCGGAGCCGGGTCAGTGAAAATTTCAATCAAATTGGCGGTTGTGGCCACAGCGATATTCGGCATGTGCGGCCATGGCCACGCCCAGGCGCTCAAGACCAAGAATGCTGCGCCCACGGCGCAGGCAACGCCAGCTCCCGCCGCCGGCCCGGCCGAGGGCGCCAATACGTCCGCGCCTCCCGGCTGGGTTGCACGGTGCAGCAGCGCCAGCCGCGGCGCGCCGCTCGAATGTGCGATTGAGCAAAGCGCCGTCCTGACCAAGACCGGTCAGTTGATCGTGCTGATCAATATCCGCGTATCAGCCGAAACCCGCACACCGGTCGGCATCGTGCAATTGCCGCTCGGGCTCAACCTGCCGGCCGGAGCCAAGCTCCAGGTCGACGACGGCATGACGTCCGACCTGCAGGTTCAGACCTGCGAGGCGCGCGGCTGCTACGCCAACGCCCAGATTTCGCCTGACATGCTGGCCGCGTTGAAATCCGGCAAACAGTTGAAGGTCTCGTTCCAGAATATGGCCAAGGAAACGATTACGATTCCGATGCCGTTGGCGGATTTCGCCGCGGCTTATGAGAAGATTAAGTAGGCCCCGCCATTGCGACGAAGAGCAACGCCGCCTCACTCGCGCCGTCATACCCCGCGCATGCGGGGTATCCAGTACGCCGCGGCCTATCGATAGTCACTGCCGTCTCTGGAATACTGGATCGCCCGCATGCGCGGGCTATGACAGCTTAGGATTGGCGGCTACTGCCGTGCCATCTCCGCGGCGCCCACGCCCTCGCCATCCAGCTTCTGGTCGGCATGCATGTCGACCGTCACCTTCAGCAACCGCCCGGTGAATTCGAACGGGGCAAGTGCCGCCCGCGGCCCCTGCAATTCGTTGGAAAATGCCCCTCCTTCCACGCTTGCCAAGGCCCGGACCGAGCGAGTAGAACGACGCACCAGCGAAAGCGGCGATTTGCAAAATCCCGCTCCAGCCGATTGCTCAGACATCTATGTAAGGCATTGATGTCATTGAGCAATTCCTTGGGGAATGGTGTAACGGTAGCACAACAGACTCTGACTCTGTTTGTCTTGGTTCGAATCCAGGTTCCCCAGCCAGACTCGGCAATCCCACCAACAATTTGATCCGAACGGGCTTTTCGCCGCAGACGATGGTCCGTCCAGTTGATCGTGGACCACATTCGTGGACCACGCTCGCCTATCTCGCCGGGTGGGCAGCCTCAACGGCCCTTCATGCATGCGACTGTTCCGGTCGGATAAAGCCCCGCGGAAGTTGAGAGACCACAGAAAGCGGATGGGGTCGCAACTGGGCACCTTAGGGAGATCGTGCATTTCCAAGGGTTTGGAATAGCGTTTGTCGCCACCAATCGCTTTCGATCTGATCGAGCACGGCGAGATCGAGCATGGGCCGCAATGTGCTGCCTTTCGGCAGCACGATCGCATAGCTCTCGCTGCTGAAGCTGGTGTCGACAACACGAACCGAGGCCGAGAAGTCTTTCCGAACGACCCAGGTCAGAAGCGGCTTGTCATGGACGAAGGCATCGATCCTGCCACGGCTCAATGCAGATAGGCCGCTTTGAAGGTCTGGAAACGCTCGAAAGGAAAGCTGCTGACGAGTGAGGTAGTCGGTCGTAGCAGAGTTGGCGACGGCGCCGACGCGTACGGATCGCAGGTCGTTGAAACCGTGAACGGCGCCTTCGAGCCCTCGGCGCGTGAGCGTGGAGGTGATGCCTGCGGTGAACACGGCTATGGCGATAACGGAAGCGATCATCCACCCGGTTGCGACGATCCGCCCTGGAAGCGTTGCTGGCGCATTCTGGGCGGCGCCTGCCTGTGTCATGGCAATGGTCGACCACCAAAAGCTGGAGCCGAGCCCCTTGGCTCCCCCGCCGAAATGTTCCGTTTTCCGGCGTTCCAACAGCCAAATAAGGAAGCCGACCGCCATCGCAAAACAAAGCAGTACCGTGACAGCCTGGAAGAACCCGAAGGAAAGAAGCGCCCTCCCGATCGACACCCACGCACTTTCATGTATCGGCACCGCAATCCCGAGTCCGGTGTTGTAGAAGGGTTGGGTAAAATCGACGCTGCGTGCGCGCGCAGCGGTCACAGTTACCGCTGCGACACCAGCGTCGAGCGTGCCCTTCGCGATTTCATCCAGCAGATCCTGCACGTTCTGGGTCTCGACCAGGCGAAAGCGTAGATGCGCTCCAGCAGCGATCTTTCTCCAGAGTTCGATGCTGATACCGCTCCAATTCCCGTCCGGCTGCTTCATCGCGAAGGGCGGCGCTTCCTTGGTCGCTACTACCAACTCTCTGTCAGGGATTGTGCCTTGGGCTCGAACCGCGCCGCAGCCGAGTGCAAGCACCGCCAGCAACAGAAGGCATAGCAGGACAGGTCGAAGTGACGAGATCGCTGGCCCGCCTTGAGAGGCCCGATCTCGCTGCTTAAAACGTCTAACGGATTCTTGAGCGATATCCAGCCGGTCAGATGCGCCGCAGTGCGAGACTGCAGGAGGTTCCTCGAACGAACTCATAGCGGACCTCAATTATCGAGATCGAGCGATGAAAGCATTGCTATTTGGCGGCATTTCGTCTGCTGGCGGGGCGCCGACCAGCTAGCCCATTGCGGAACCTTCCCCTTGGCGCCCCTTCCCCGCGATCCACCTGCTGGCATCTACCATGCGCAACAATGCTGGAAGTTCGCGATGTGCTGTCTGCGCCCTACTTTCGTGGCGATCTCGTTACGCTTGATAAGGCGAGGCTGCGGGACGATATCAGAGGCTCCTGATAAGGCTTGGAACGGCTTGCTCAAACTTCAAGAAGTAAGCGAAGTCGCGCATACCCCTGAGTGACGGGAGCAGATTTCCCGATCTCGACCTGCAGTGCTCGACGGCGCGCATCACCCGCCCGCCACCACCGGCAACTCCGCAATCATGCGAATGCCCGGCCGTCTCCGCCAATGAATTTGTGATGGTTCAACCGCCAGCTTCAGCCCCGGCCAGCGCGTGAACAGCGCCTGCAGCGCGCACATTCCTTCGATCCGCGCAAGCTGGTGGCCGAGACAGAAATGTATTCCCGTCCCGAACGCGAGATGCCGGTTCGGCCGCCGCTCGAGATCGAGGCGTTCGGGACCCTCGTTCGCCTGCGGGTCGAGATTGGCCGCGACGATCATCGCCATGACCCGATCACCCTTCTTCAACTTCACGCCGTCCACATCGACGTCATGGCGCACATAGCGCGGTTTTGAAAATTGCACCGGCGAGACGAAGCGCAAAAATTCTTCCACCGCAAGGCCAGCGCGGCTCCAATCCGCGACCAGCCAATCGCGCCGCGCAGGATCTTTCAGCAATTCGAACACCGATCCGCTGATCAGATGGGTGGTGGTCTCGGAGCCCGCCCCTAGCAAGAGAAACACCATCGAGACCATTTCGTCCGGCGTGATGCGCCCGCCTTCCTTCTCGACCCGCACAAGCTCGGCAATCAATCCTTCGCCGCCCTGTTCCCGGGCGACCTGCAGACGCGCTTTCAGATAGCGCCGCATCTTCATCATTCCGCCGATCAACCGCAGAAGGCCGAACGCATTAGTGAGATTCGCGATTGAATTGGCCCAGGCGATGAATTTCGGCCGGTCGGCCGACGGCAAGCCGAGTAGTTCGCAGATCACCGCAAGTGGCAACATCCGCGCATAACGCTGCACCAGATCGGCGGGGCTTCCCGCCGCAAACAATTCATCGGCGAGGCGATCGGCGATGGCGCGGATGTGCGGTTCCATGTCCATCACGGCTCGGCGACGGAACGCTTCGTCGACGATGTCGCGCAGCCGTGTGTGATCCGGTTCGTCCATTGTGAGCATGTTGTTGGCGAGTGTCCCGATCAACTTCGGCATCCACCAGGGCAAGCCGACGAGCGAGCCACCCTCCTTGCGCAGCGTGAAGGTCGTGCTGTCCTTCAGCACGCGCGCCGTCGCCTCGTAGGTCGTGGTGACCCAGAGCCGGCCCAGGATGGGAAACTTTGTCGCGACGACAGGTCCGGATGACCGCAACAGGGCCACGCCTTTTTGGGGATCACGAAGAAAGGCCTCGCTGGAAAAATCCACAAGCTCTGCCATCGACCACCCACGACGTCATTCGCGCGTTCGCATCAAGATGGTGCGTAACATCGCGGCCGCAAGGCCGGTCATCTTCCCCATCTCTTAGACGTCCGCTGACCGAGGGCGGGCAAACGTCGCCTCACACCGGCGGCGTGCCGTGGGTGTGAAACGACTCGATCGTCTTCAGCCCCCAGGCCTGCCCCTTCTTGCGCTCCTCCTCGGTCCAGACGATCGGCTTCCAGTCGGGCGCGAGAATGAGCCGGGCCCCGGCATTGGCGACTTCGACGCGGTTGCCGCCGGGCTCGTAGACGTAGAGGAAGAAGGTCTGCTGGATCGCGTGCTTGTGCGGACCGGTCTCGATGTGGACGCCGTTCTCCAAAAAAATATCGGCAGCGCGAAGAATCTCCTCGCGGCTGTCGAGCGCGTAGGTGACGTGATGGAAGCGTCCGGCCTTGCCATAGTGATCGCGGGTATAGGCGAAGTCGTAGCTCTTGTTCGACATCGTCATCCACATCGCGGCTTCCGTGCCGTCGTTCAGCACGATCTGCTCGGTGGTGCGCAAGCCCAGATAGTTTTCGAAGAAGAGCCTGTTCGCCTTGATGTCGACGGCCAGGCAATTGAGGTGATCGAGCCGGCGAACATTGACGCCACGCGCCGGAAAGCGCTGCGCCTGGTTCTTTAACGCCGGCTTGAGTTCGGGCGGCGCCTGATACCACTCGGTCTCGTAATAGAGCTCGACGATATGGCCGTCGGGATCGCGACAGCGGAACGTCGGTCCCTGCCCCATATCGCCATCGGTCCAGCCGATGTCGAAGCCGGAGCCTTTCAGCGCGGCGACGCGACGCTCCAGCGCCTGCGGACTGCGCGCGCGCAACGCCATGTGCTCCATGCCGGCAGTTTTCGAGGCCGTCAGCTTCAGCGAATAGCGCTCGTAATCGTCCCAGCCCCGCAGGTAGACCGACTCGCCCTTCTGGCCGCTGACGGTCATGCCCATGACGTCGACGAAGAATTTCAGGCTCTCGTCCGGCTTCGGCGTCAGCAATTCCATGTGGCCGAGATGGGCGAGATCGAAGATCGGCTCGGGGGTCATTATCGGTCTCTCTCGTAGGGTGGGCAAAGCGCAGCGTGCCCACCAGTTCAAACCACATGGAGGGCACGGCGCAATGCGCCTTTGCCCACCCTACAATTACAGCGCCCGCGTCACGTCGTCGAACAATTCGTCGACGGTAAACGCGCGCGGAATAAGCTTTTGCTGCGCGGAGTAATCGATAATCAGTTGAAGCGAACGTTGCATTTCGTCCCGGCTGAAGCGCGGCGCTGCCGGCGAGACCGCCGCGGACTCGGCAAGCAGCCGATGCACCTCCCGCACAGCATCCGGATGTTCCTCCGACAATCTCCGGCTCACCACCACCATATGGTTGATCGGCACCACCCCGTGCTTCTCAAACCAAACCTTCTCTTCAGCAGCGACATCGGCAAACAGCGGCTTCAAATCCGGATGATCCGATTTCTCGCCGAGCACTGCATCGAGTTCGCCATCGATCAGCATTTGGACAATTTGCTTGCCCGAGGGCGCCCGCCTGGTCGTATCGACGAATTCAGCGACATGCGCGTCCTCGAACGTCACCCAGTCGATCGAATCGAGATCGACACCATAGTCATTGGCAAGGATGCCGCGCAGCCATGCGCCGGTGGTCGTCGTGAAGGAGCGGATGCCGACCCGCGTGCCGTTGAGGTCGCGCGGCCCGAGCTTGCCCGCCTTCGCATTGTAAAGCGCATGCCCGTGCTGAAACCGCGCCAGCACAACATCCGGCAGCAGCACCATCGGCTTGCCGAAGGATTTTGCCATCAAATACGTGACGATCGCCATCTCCGAGACGTCGAACGCCCCCTCGCGGACCATCGGCTTGAAGCCTTTGTTGGTCGGCGAATACGGCGCGAAATCGAACGCGACCAGATCCGACCCGATCGATCCGCTCTTCAGCGCGGTCGTGCCGGGATAGTCGCCGAGCAAAGTGCGCAGGCGCATCGCCACCTCAGTCCTCCTCCAGCTCGTCGACATAGACGAGCCCAGCCTTCGCCAGCGGCTCGCGCATACTGTACATGTCGAGCCCGAGCACGCCCGCGGCGAGTTGCTTGCGCTTGCCGTCCTCGTCGGCGACGCGCTTTTCGCCCTTGACGACGACATCGGCGGCGTCCTTGCGTCTGATCACCACGACGCCATCGTCATCGGCGACCACGGCATCGCCCGGCACCACATTGATCCCGGCGCAAACCACGGGAACGTTGACGGCGCCGAGCGTCGCCTTCACCGTCCCTTTGGCCGAGATCGCCTTCGACCACACCGGAAAACCCATTTCACGAAGCGATTTGGCGTCGCGAACGCCGGCATCGATGACGAGGCCCTTGACGCCGCGCGCCATCAATGAGGTCGCCAGCAGATCGCCGAACATGCCGTCGGTATTGTCGGTCGTGCAGCCGACCACCAGAATATCGCCGGGTCGGCACTGCTCCACCGCGACATGGATCATCCAGTTGTCGCCGGGCTGCGCCAGCACGGTCACGGCGGTGCCTGATGTCTCGGCGCCGCTCCAGACTGGGCGCATATAGGGCTTCATCAGGCCGAAGCGGCCATAGGCCTCATGCGCGGTGGCGACGCCGAGTGCGCCGAGCCGCTTCACGAGCTCGGGCTCTGTACGCTTGATATTGCGGACGACGACCGTCTTCATGCCAGTTCCTCCATCGCCATCGGGAACAACCGCTGATAGGCCTCGCCATAGGTCATTGGCTTGCCGGTGTTGCGGCCACCCTGCACGCCCCGCTGCAGCGCGACCCGCTCGTAATAGGCCCACAGGTGCTTCTGGGCCGCGAGAATTTCGAACGTCTTGCGCTTGATATCCCAGACCTCGTCGATGTTGAGAATCACCTGCGGCTTGAAATTGCACATCTCCGGCTGATGCGGCTCGAACAGGAACACCGGCGGCGCCGAATAGGTGTATTTGGCGCCGGGCTTGTGGCCCATCGCTTGCGCGACCACGCGGGTTTCCTGCGCGAAGTGCGCCGCGTTCGGATGATCGAAATTGTAGGGATCCTCCAGCGCATGGGTCAGCACGAAGGACGGATTGAGCTCGCGGTAGATATCGACCATGTGGTCGAAATGCGCCTCCGTCAGCCGCAGCGGATAATCTCCCGCGTCGAAGAACTCGATTTCCGCGCCCAGCATCTCCGCCGCGCGCTGCGCCTCGTCGCGCCTTCCGGCCTTCACCTTCTCCATCGTCGCGCCGGACTCTTTCCAGGCGAACTGGCTTTCGCCGCGCTCGCCGAACGAGAGGCAGGCGATCTTGACGCGATAGCCTTTCTTGGCGTGCAGCGCGATCGCGCCGCCCGCGCGCCAGACGAAATCGCCGGGATGCGCCGTAACCACAAGGCCCGTTTTTCCAGCATTGCTCATGATCGGGATTTCCTCCTTCGATTGTTGCACGTTGCCGGCCGCACCGGCAGCATGACTATTGTTTGGCAATTCCGGCCCGCTCGATCACATCAGCCCATTTGTCGATATCGGCCTTCAGCCGTTCCTGGATTTCCTCGGGCGAGCTGGCCTTGGCCTCGATGCCGAGATCGAGCGCGCGCTTCTTCAAGTCGGGCATCTCGAGCACTTCGCGCAGCGCGGCGTTGAGCGTCCTGATCACCTCCGGCGGCGTGCCCTTCGGCGCAAAGATTGCGTTCCAGGACCGCGCCTCGAAATCCCCGCCGCCGGCCTCCTTCACCGTTGGCACATCAGGCAGGAACGTGGTGCGCACGGGCCCCGAAGACGACACGGCAATCGCCGCCTTGTCGGCAATATGCGATCGCACCGCGCTGTAATTTTCGATCGCCATCTGGATATCGCCACGCAACAGCGCGATCAGCACTTCGGGCGAACTACGGAACGGCACGATCGTAACATCGACGCCGGCTGTCGATTTGAACAATTGCGCGGCGAGATTCTGGGTCGATCCGACATTGATGGTGCCGACATTGAGCGTGCCGGGCTTTTGCTTCGCTGCCTTGATGAAGTCAGCCAGCGTCGGATACGGCGAACCGGTTTGCGTCACGAAGATGAAGTCGAAATAGCCCATGCTCGAAACCGGCACGAAATCGGCCACCGGGTTGAACGTCAGGTTCTTGAACAGCGATACGGAAATCGCGGTGCCATTGCTGAACAGCGCCAGCGTATGGCCGTCCGCGGGCGCGGACAGCACAGCGCGCACCGCGTTGATACCCCCGGCGCCCGGCATGTTCTCGATGACGAAGCGCTGGCCAAGCCTTTCGCCGAGTTTTTCGGTAACGAGCCGCGCCGTGACGTCGGCGACGCCGCCCGCGCCGAACGGCAGGATCAGCCGCACCGGTCGGTTCGGATAGCTTTGCGCGCGGGCGATTTGCGGCAGCAACAGCGCTGCCGCCAGCGCCGCCATGCCGGCGAACAACGCGTGGCGCCGGCTCAAGCTATACTGCTGTCGTTTGTTCGCCATCGCACGCGCTCCTTCAAAACTCGAACAGCCGCGCCGGATTGTCGACCAGAATCTTCTGCTGCAGTTCCGGTTCCGGTGCAAACAGCGGAATGAGATCGACCAGATCGCCATCGTTGGGCATCACCTTCACATTGGGATGCGGCCAGTCGGTTCCCCAGATCACGCGCTCCGGCGCCGTCTCGACGATGCGGCGCGCGAACGGCACCGCGTCGTGGAATGGTGGCCCGCCGGAGGACACCCGCTCGCAACCGCACACCTTCACCCAGCATTTCTCGTCACGCTTCATCAGGTCGATCAGCGTCCGGAACGGAAGCTGGTCGAGACCGTCGGATGCTTTGACGCGCCCCATGTGATCGATAGTGTAGCGCAGCGGCAATTTTGCCAGCATCTCGGCATATTCAGGCAAGTCGATCGCGTCGAAATGCAGGTCGATGTGCCAGCCGAGCGGCGCGACCATCGCGACGACACGATGGAACGCCGCCATGTCGGGCACCCCGCCGAGATGACGGACGAAGTTGAAGCGGCAGCCGCGGAAACCTCCCTCGTGCAGCTCGCGAAGGCCGCGCTCGGTGATGGTATCGTCGATATTGGCGACAGCGCGAAAGGTCCCGTTGCTGACGGCAATGGCATCGAGCGCCACGCGATTGTCAGTGCCGTGCACGCTGGCATTGACGATGACGGCGCGGCCGATTCCGAGCTTGCTGTGCAGCGCCCGAAAATCCTCGAGCGGCGCGTCCGGCGGCGTATAGGGCCGTCCGGGCGCGTAAGGATATTTGTCGCCGGGGCCGAAGATATGGGTGTGCGCGTCACACGCCAGCGGCGGAAGCTTGAATTTCGGCGTTCGCGTGTTGGGATCGGGTCCGGGGATTGTGGGCTTGTTCATGGTGCCTTCTGCAGTGCTCGGTTCGGGCAGGTACCTAGTCGGATGGATTTTCTTTCCGCTTTCGAACGGCACCCACCGCATGCGGTTGTGTTGGCTTGATCCGGCGTGACGCGCCGTCGACATGATCGACGTCGGATGCCTGCAACGAGGCGACCGTCGCCGAGACGATCTGCTCGATCGCTTCCGCCATGTCGGCGCCATCGGCTTCGCCGCGGGACAGCCGCGTCACCCGCTCCGGATTGACGAGGGTGTAATAGAGCGCGCCGAGCAGGAACTGCGACCGCCAGACGATCGTCGTACGCGGCAGATGTGGCAGGCTTTCCGCGATGGCATCGATGAATGCGTTGGTGGTGTCGTCGAAGATTTCCGCGATGATGCGCCCCACCACGGCGTTACCTTCGGCCGACATCACCGCGCGCAGCCGCGTGAATCGCGCCCCGCCGCCGGCAAGATCGCTGCTCGACGAAAACGCCGGCCGCACATAGGCGCGCACGATCGCTTCCAGCCGGTCCTGAATGTCGCGCACGCGCCTTGCAGCCACCAGCAGTTCGATGCGGCGCTTGTTCATGGGGCCGCAATGGCGCTTGTAGATTTCGAGCAGCAACCCGTCCTTGCTCTTGAAGTGATAGGTGATGCTGCCGGGGTTGGCGCCCGCCTCCAGCGCAATGTCGCGGATCGACACGGCATTGAAGCCGCGCGTCGAGAACAACAGCTCGGCCGCGCTCAGGATGGCTTCCCGCATATTGGGGTTTCGCGTCATGGCATTTGCTTTCCGCCCTGGAGTTTTGTACGTTTGTACAAAATATCAGGTCTAGTCAACAAACATCTGGATAGACGAGCCAACCACCGCGACAGACTGAAACGACAAGGGTGATGAAGGGGGCGAATATCAAGGTGCAGTGAGATCGCCGAGCCGGCTTGCGCGGTCAGATCATCGCGCATTCGCCGGAGCATGCACGTGCCAGAGATCGGCACGCCAGTGCAGCACGATCGCCAGCATCAGCGCGAGACCGGCCGCCGCGTAGACCGTGCCGGTCGCCGCAAACCCGATCTCGTCGATCAGGCTGCCGGCGGCCAACAGGCCGATCGGCAGGCCATAGATCACCATCATGCGCACGCCCATCACCCGGCCACGGAAATTCTCGCTCGCGGTCCGCATCAGGATGACGGCGATCGAGATCATGGCGAGGCTTTGCGAAAAGCCCGCCACCACCAGGCACACGATCGCGGTCGGCACGGTCTGCATCTGCACAAACACCAGCAATGTCGCGTACCAGACGACGGTGGCGCCGATCATCAGCCGCGCCACCCGGATATCGCGGATCAGGCTCAATACGATCGAACCGGCCAGCGAACCGACCGCAAAACTCGCCGACAGATAGCCAAGTCCGGTCTGGTTGGTGCCGTAGATCGCCTTGGCGATATAGGGCAGCAGGCCGTTGGAGAGCGGATAGGCCGTGAGGTTGGCCAGAAATGCCACCCAGAGCGCGGCCTGCATCCGCGGCGTGGTCCAGACATAGGCAACGCCCTCCTTGAGATCGCGCAGCGGCGAGCGCTGCAACGCCTCGCTGGAAGCCTCGCCCGTCGCGTGCGGCTTTGCCGGCGCCACGATGCACAGCGTCAGCGCGGTCGCGGTGAGGTAGAGGCAGACGATCGCCACATAGGCCGGACCCATGCCGAGCGAGGCAAACAGGCCGGCGCCGCTCAGCGCGCCGGCGATGCGCGCGGTATCCATCGTGGTGCGCGAGATGCTGATCGCCCCAATCAATTGGCCATGCGGCATGATGGTCGCAACCAATGCGCCGCGCACGCCGAGATCCGATGGGCGAACGATGCCCATCACGGCCGCGATGACAAAAACAAAAATCGGCGCGAGGTGGCCGGACAGCGCCAGGGTCATCAGCACGGCCGCCAGCACCGCGTAGGTCGCGCGCATCGCGCCCAACAGATCGCGGTGACCGATGCGGTCGCCCACCACACCGAACATCGGCGCTACCAGCGTACCGACATAGCCGAGTGAGGCGAACAGAGTAAGCAGCAGGACCGAACCGGTCTCGACCAGCACGTACCAGCCGAGAATGAGCAGCTCCATCTCGAACGCCCACGAGGTGAGCAGATCAGCCGGCCATTGAAAACGGTAGTTCCTGACGCGGAATGGTGCGAGCGCGGAAGATCGCGCAGGCTCGCTCAAGATGCGTTGTCGCGACTCATCGCGGTCCACCCTGCCTTGTTTCTTGTTATGAAAAACTGGATAGCAAGCCGGGCCCTTCGTTTCAAGCAGCCGCGTTTCAAGCAGCCGACGTCATAAGCAGCCGACATGGCCCTGGCGCGGTGCGAGAGCATTCATCGCCGATCGGATGTCCTCTCCTTCGAAATGGTAAACGAGAGATTAATTCGCAGCAGAGCTCGTGCGACCCAGCAGATGCGAGAAAACCCTGATTTTCCAAGCCTAACTCGCACTCGGAGCGTGGGATCGGACTCCGCTGCAAATACGGATCCTAACCGGGATGCCGCAGATTTAGCTGATACGGAACCACGCCGGTTTAACCGTTTCGCTAGTCGGGGCCGCCCATAATGCTGGCCAGACCCCAATTCATGAGATCCAGGTTCAACACCGTGACATCCTTCGGACGTGTGATTTCCGTGCGCGGCTCCCTCGCCCGGGTCGGACTTCTGGCGACAGGCCAGATGCCCCTTTCCGAAGTGCGCGCCACCGTCGGCCGCTTCATCAGTATTCGCTGTGCGACATCCACCACCATCATCGCCATGATTACCGAGGTGTCGTGCGAGAATCAGCCAAGTTCTGATGAATACTTCGCGACCGCATCGGTCGACCTGCTCGGCGAAATTTTCGGCGGCGACCGCCCGAAATTCCAACGCGGCGTCACCAACTATCCGACGATCGGCGACGCCGTCGACCTCGTCACCGCCCAGGACCTTCGCACCGTCTATGCACCGAGCGGGTCGGACCAGATCAATGTCGGCACCCTGCAGCAGGACCGCTCGGTGATCGCCTATGTCGACGTCGAGGAGATGCTTTCCAAGCACTTCGCGGTCCTCGGCTCCACCGGCGTCGGCAAATCGACCAGCGTGTCGCTGCTGCTCAACGAGATTCTGAAGGCGCGGCCGAACCTGAGGGTTTTCCTGCTCGACGTGCACAACGAATATGGCCGCTGCTTCGGCGATCGTGCGGTCGTAATGAACCCGCGCAATTTGAAGCTGCCATTCTGGCTGTTCAATTTCGAAGAGATCGTCGACGTGCTGTTCGGCGGCCGCCCGGGCGTGCCGGAAGAGCTCGACGTCCTCGCCGAAGTCATTCCGATGGCGAAGGGCATCTATACCCAGTATCAGAACTCCGACCGGCTCGGGCTCAAGCGCATGGATCCCAAGTCGGGCGTCTACACCGTCGATACGCCGGTGCCGTATCGCCTCGTCGACCTGATCTCGCTGATCGACGAGCGGATGGGCAAGCTGGAGAACCGCTCCTCGCGCATCATCTATCACAAGCTGATCTCGCGCATCGAAACCGTGCGCAACGATCCGCGCTACGCCTTCATGTTCGACAACGCCAATGTGGGCGGCGACACCATGGCGGAAGTCATCAGCCATCTGTTCCGGCTGCCTGCCAACGGCCGGCCGATGACCATCATGCAGCTCGCCGGCTTCCCCGCCGAAGTCGTGGATTCCGTGGTGTCGGTGCTGTGCCGCATGGCGTTCGATTTCGGCCTGTGGAGCGATGGCGTGTCGCCGCTGCTGTTCGTCTGCGAAGAGGCGCATCGTTACGCCTCGGCTGACCGCAACATCGGCTTCGGACCGACGCGCAAGGCGGTGTCGCGTATCGCCAAGGAGGGGCGCAAATACGGCGTCTATCTCGGCCTCGTCACCCAGCGCCCGGCCGAACTCGACGCCACCATCATCTCCCAGTGCAACACGCTGTTTGCGATGCGCCTTGCCAACGACCGCGACCAGGCGCTCTTGCGCTCGGCGGTCTCGGACGCCGCCGCCAACCTGTTGTCGTTCGTGCCCTCGCTCGGCACCCGCGAAGTCCTGGCCTTCGGCGAAGGCGTGGCGCTGCCGACGCGGCTGCGCTTCAAGGAGGTTCCGGTGCATCAATTGCCGCGCAGCGAAGCCACGATCGCCACCGTGCCGTCGGTTTCCGCCGGCCACGACATGCATTTCGTCTCGGCCGTGCTGGATCGCTGGCGCGGCGCCACCTCGCACCGGGACGTGCCGAACGATCCCTCGATCAACGACCGCCCTGCCGCCCGCGTCATGACGCCGGTCGAAGCGCCGATGCTGCAGCCCTCGATGGGGCTCGATCCCGACCGCTTCTCGCTGCTGAAAAAGCCGCTGCGCTGAGGCATAACAGTTTCGCGCGATTGCTCCGCGCGGGGCGATGTCCACTTCTCCCGAAAACGCTATATGGTTCCGGCAACGCCGCATCCCGCGGCCATCAGCCGGAACCCTTTCATGTCCAAGCCTGCCGCCAAACGATTTCAGCCGCCCGCCATCGACAAGCTTCCGGAGGATATCCGCACGCGAATTCTCGCAGTGCAGGAGAAGTCCGGCTTCGTGCCGAACGTGTTCCTCACGCTGGCCTACCGGCCCGACGAGTTTCGCGCCTTCTTTGCCTATCACGACGCGTTGATGGAGAAGGACAGCGGGCTCACCAAGGCCGAGCGCGAGATGATCGTGGTGGCGACGTCGGCCGCCAACCAGTGCCATTACTGCGTGATTGCCCACGGCGCGATCCTGCGCGTCCGGGCGAAAAACCCCGTGATCGCCGACCAGATCGCGGTCAACTATCGGAAGGCCGACATCACGCCGCGGCAGCGCGCCATGCTCGACTTCGCCATGAAGGTGAGCCGGGCGGCCAATGAAGTCTCGGAGGCCGATTTTGCCGAGGTCGCCGGCCACGGCTTTTCCGAGGACGACATCTGGGACATCGCGGCCATTTCGGCCTTCTTCGCGCTGTCGAACCGGCTGGCCAACGTCACCGCGATGCGCCCGAACGACGAGTTCTATATGATGGGGCGGTTGCCGAAACAGGACTGAGCCCCGTCGTTACGGTTCCATCAGACGTTGCGGAGATGGATGGCTGTCCTGCAGTTGGCAAGATTTCATGTTGGACGCGCTGCCGCCGTGCTAAAAAGGCAGCAGAACTTTTCGTTGGACGAACGCAGTGAAAACCCAGCGGCCCATTATCACGAACGATGAGCACGTCGTGCTCAAGTTCCGGCCGCGTACCTCGGCCCACCCGCCAGGCGGGCGGGAAGAACCTGGCCAGGCCACTCGTCAAGTCAAGGGGTCGCCAACCGCGAACGATCTGTCCCGCTACGAACGGTCGCGCGACGAGGGCGACGACTTCCGTCACCGCATGCTCGCCAACATTGCAGCACTCGCCTTCACCGTGGCGCTGACCGCGATCGGCATCTGGCTTGCGGTAAGCATCGCCGATCTCCGCAAGACCCAGGATTGCGTCCTGATGGGCCGCCGCGACTGCGCAAGGATTTCGGTGGCGCCGCAGGGGTAGCGAGGCGTTTTTCTGAAGCCGCAGAGCGCGTCGCAGCCTATCCACGTCATTGCGAGCGCAGCGAAGCAATCCACATTTCGGCTCGGGGATAGATGGATTGCTTCGCTGCGCTCGCAATGACGCGGAGATAGTGACGCAAAACACCATCGTCATCCCCCGCGCATGCGGGGGATCCAGTGCGCTATCGGTCCAATCATCGACGTCTCTGGAATACTGGATCACCCGCTTCCGCGGGTGATGACGACCGAGTATGGGCTTGCGATCTCGCCGCAGCATCTGCGCGAGTTCGGCAAAGAGTGACACGCCGCCCTACATGGCGCAGACGCTGTTTCCGCTTCTGGTGAACTCCCCGGGCAAACGCTACGTGGCGCTGGCCGAGGGCACGCACTCCATCATCATGGAGTGCAATCGCCTCAAGCTGTTCGAGGCGGTGCAGGCGTTTCTGGATGAAGCGAAGCGGTCGTGACGGTGGGTAGCCCGCATGAGCGCATGCGATATGCGGGACCGCTGGACCGGGATATCGCTGCGCTCATCTGGGCTGCGCTCGCTAGCCGCGCGGTCCCCATAGAATGACGGCTGCGCCGATCAAACATATGGAAGCGCCCGCGATGTCCCAGCGATCCGGACGCACGCTCTCGACCGCCCAGAGCCAGACGAGCGACGCAGCAATGTAGATGCCGCCATAGGCGGCGTAGGCGCGTCCCGCCGCCTCCGTTTGGACGAGCGTCAACAGATACGCAAATACGATGAGGGAGAAGACGCCGGGAAGTAGCCACCAGATGGGCTTGCCGAGGCGCAACCAGCCCCAGAACGCAAAGCAGCCGGCGATTTCCGCGACAGCGGCGCCAACATAAACGATAGTACTCTTCGTAGGCTGAACTTCTCACGGCATCCGCTGCCGCTCAAGGCAGCGGATTAGATCGTCGCGGAGTCAGACCCGCAGCATTCGAATAAGCGGCTTTTCAAGTAGTGGCCATAGCACTGCGACTGCCAATAACGCTGTCGCTGCCCCCATCATGACGAGCGTTGATGTGGCTGGCTTGCGAGCCGTGCGCTGCGTCTGCCACGCGATCCAGCCCCATGCGCCGACGACCGAGAGGATGGCAAGGACGGTGACCCACACATGCATGCCGACAAACCACGCCAGCAAAGGTCCGGCACTGGCGAGAACCGTTGCCGGGAGCGCAAGCGGCAAGACGCAACATACGCCACAAGCAACTGCGCCAGTCGAAAGCGTCACCGCCGTGACGCCTGCGGCTTTCGAACCCGGCGGCTCCTTGGCATCCTTCACGCTGGATGCCGAAGTGGCGCACGCGCATGACGACGGTGCGGCCGCGTTTGCCACAAACTGCTCGAACAAAGTGTCTGCGGCCTCGCGGTCCATTTCGGGCGCTGTGACCGTGACACGGATTTCGCTTCCCGTCTCGCAAAGCTCAAAGGCAAGGAATGCGCAGCAGGCCCGCTCATTGCGGACCATCTCATGCACGCGCTCGCGCGCATCGAGCGCATAGCTCAATTCCAGTACAAGATCGCGACGTTCGTATTTTTGAAGCGCGTCCTTGTTCAAGGCGGCAATCCAGGCAAGCCGGTCTTCAAACTCCCCGGACGCAAGCGTGCAGGCTATCGGCCGGGCTTCAACCATCGTCATCGGCAATCTCCTTGTGCGGTTGATCGGAGCTTGCGGGGACCCTACATCCTCAAGTAACTTGAGGTTCAAGCAGAAAGAAGCGACGGAAAATCAGATAGATGAGCAATCTTAAGATTGGCGCTCTAGCCAAGCAGACCGGTACGAATGCGCCGACAATCCGGTATTACGAGGAAATCGGACTGCTTCGTTCAGCGGGTCGTCAAGCGGGCAACCAGCGCGTCTACAGCGATGCCGATGTGAAGAGCCTGACGCTCATCCGGCGCTGTCGCGAGTTTGGGTTCTCCATCGATCAGGTGCGTTCTCTTGTGGCACTGGTGCAAGACCCTGCCAGCTCCTGCCTGCATGCGCGTGACCTTGCACAGGAGCATTTGGTCGCCGTGCGCGCGAAGCTTGCGGAATTAAAGGCATTGGAGCGCAGTATCGCGGCTTTCGTCGCGAGTTGCGATGCATCCTGCGCGGGCGGCCCGGGACCCGATTGTGTGATTCTGGATGACTTATCGAAGGGGCGCACACAAACGCGCAATACCTCTGGAGGCCGCTGCTCGAAGACTAACGGGTGCTCGTAGAACGCAACACGTAAGTGAACTCAGCCTCATGTGTGGGCGAGTAGCCCGCATGAGCGCATGCGATATGCGGGACCGCCTGCGCCGGATTTCGCGGAGCCTGTCGTCGGGCGCGCATTCGCGCGACCCGTTGGCTTCATCCGGGCTACGCTACGAAGGCATTTACGAGGTCCGTTCGTTCACGATGATCGTCGCCGTTCGTAGCGCCTGCTCGTAGCGCTTCAGTTGAGCTTGCGAATATTCCTGCATGGACCGTAGTTCGTCCGGCGTCTTGTTCTTCAACTGGGCGAAGCTGGGCGACAGCGACACGTCATCACTATCTCCCGACGCGTTCGCGCGATGCGCGAGCACGCGCTCGATACGCTGCAATGCGAGCCGATTGCGCTGCACTCCATTGCCGGCGTGTACGACGTAGTGCTGCAGCCTGTCGGTGGACATGGCGCGGGCGCCCTCCTCGTCCCCTTCGATCAACCGAAGCAGGCTCTCGTCAACGACGTCAGAACAGAGGTCGATGCATTCGTCGCAGATGAACACGAAGGGCCCGGCGACCAGCTTTTCCACCTCGTGCTGGCTCTTGCCGCAGAACGAGCAATAGAGGGGTTTGTCTTGTGAAGCCGGATTCTGCGAGCCGTTCGCCGAGCCAGATTGTGGCCGGGCTGCATCGATCTTCGCGGACAGAATGTTCCAGTTGTCGTAGCCGAACGCTTTCGCGATCAGCTCCAAGGACTCGCTGTGCGTGGTTTGCACAGCCTTGGCACTTAAGGCATCGCGCAGGGAACGCGCCATGGCTTTCGCATCGCGGAAATCGCGCATGAGAGTACCCGTATCGGCGAACGGAGGAGATCGGTGCCTGCCTTGCCGACCCGTTCGCCAATAGCGAGGGCCGAGAGATTTGATACGTTCACCATCCCAGAGGGCGCAGGCGGCCGGTGTATCAACCGGTCATTATAGTTGGCATGGCCGCGGTCATTGTCAACCCGGACGATGAACGCAATGGCGCCGCTCCGAGCAGTAAGACTAACGAGCGAGCTTATCGGATCGCACCGGTGCTAACACGCGGTTCACCTTACTTCTGAAGACGAGATAAGTGACGATTAAGGCCACAGCCTTGGTTGTCGTCGGAACCATTAGTGAATATAGCGCCCAAATGCGTGTACTCGCTGTAGTAGCAACGACTATGTTCAGGGCCGCCAGACCAAACATCAATGCCGCCCACACATAACCCACACGTTCAACCAGAGCTGCAGGTAACGCGTCGCGGGCGATCTTTGGAAGATATCGCGCGAGCCAGCCACGGCGAAGCATGACGATGCCGATCGCCGCTCTGCTGATGCTCGGTTTTGCCATCAGAAATCGGCTGTCGTTGGTGATAAACGCAGAGGCGCCAAACACTAGCACCAGAGCGAGCGCCATCAATTGAATCGGAGGAATAGGACTGCGTAAATATCTCTGAACCGCAATCTGCAAAAAGCCGAAGCCAATTCCGAAACAAAGTGCCAGCATTATATCGTTGGTCAAAAGGACTATGACAAAGAAAACAAGCGTCGAAAGAAGGTCCAGAAGCAAATGCTTCAACGCAATCTGCATTTTTCTTGGGCTCCGGCTTTTCGACTCTTGAAGCAGCCTATGCCGTTAAAGTTGCGCTATGGTGACAGTGCACTTAACAGCGCGTAGAGCGGATGGCGACAGCGTAATCCGCCGTTTCGATTATAAGGGATTAGCCGCCCGCAACGGCGCGCGGCTCAGTTCGTTGCCGGCGGTAATCGCTTTGCGCAGCAGCCGCATCAACTCCGCGCCCTCCTTTTCGGTGAGGCCGCGCAGCATGGTGTGCTGGGCTGCCTCGACGGCCGGCGTGATGGCGCGCAGCGTTCGCTTGCCGCCTTCCGTGATTTGCAATTCGCGGGCGCGGCGATCGCGGGGGCTCGCGTGACGCACCAGCAAGCCCTTCTGCACCAGGCGGTCGACCACGCCGGTGATGGTGGTGCGGTCATAGGCGATGAGGCCAGCCAACGTCACCTGATCGATCCCCGGGTTCATCTTGATGGCTGCCAATGCAGCGTACTGAACTGGCGTAAGGTCGAAGCCCGCCTCCTCGACCTCGGCCAGGAAAACGGCCACCGCGCTCTGCTGGAAGCGGCGCGCCAGATGGCCGGGCATCTCATTGTTGTCTCTCACCAAATTCTCCAAGGTAAACTCAAAGGCAGGCCTGGAATTGACAAGCATACTGAGCATGCTGATCAATATCATCCGTGCGCTTTGGTCGCGGAATCTGCCGGCAGTCAAGTGAACGACGCCATAGATGAAGGGTAACCCGATCAGTCAAAATCAACTCCGGTCGGCCAAGGACGGGAGGAGCAGGTCTGATGCAATTTCACCTGAATGGATTCGAGCCGGGCGACCCCGAAATCGCCGACCCCATCGAGCGGGTTGCCCCCTCCGGCATGTCCGGACCGATTCCGGCGGAAGTCGATGTCCTGATCGTCGGCTGCGGACCGGCGGGCCTGACGCTGGCGGCGCAGCTTTCAGCGTTTGCCGACATCAAGACCTGCATCGTCGAGCAGAAGCCGAGCCGGCTCTTGCGCGGCCAGGCCGACGGCGTCGCCTGCCGCACCATGGAGATGTTTCACGCCTTCGGTTTCGGCGAGCGCGTGCTGAAGGAAGCCTGCTGGATCACCGAAACGATGTTCTGGAAGCCGGACGATCGCAAGCCCGAAAACATCGTGCGCGGCGGCCGGGTTCAGGACGTCGAGGACGGGCTGTCGGAGATGCCGCACCTCATCCTGAACCAGGCGCGCGTGCATGATTGCTACCTCGATATCATGCGCAAATCGCCGGCGAAGCTCGAGCCCTATTATTCACGGCGATTGCTGGATCTTTCGATCGCGCCGACGGCGCAGGTTGAAGATCACGCCGTGACCGTGCGCCTCGAACGGCTCGATGCCGGGCACGAGGGCGAGGTCGAAACCATCAAAGCGCGCTATATTGTGGGATGCGACGGCGCGCGCAGCACGGTGCGCAAGTCGATCGGTCGCGAGCTGCGCGGCGATTCCGCCAACCACGCCTGGGGCGTGATGGACGTCCTTGCCGTCACCGACTTTCCCGACATCCGCTTCAAGGTGCTGATCCAGTCGGCTCGCGATGGCAGCATCATCGTGATCCCGCGCGAAGGCGGCTATCTGGTCCGGCTCTATGTCGAACTCGCCAATCTCGACGCCGGCGAGCGGGTCGCCAGCCGCAACATCACGCCGGATGATCTGATCGCGAAGGCGCGGCGGATTCTCAATCCGCATACGCTCGACGTGAAGGAGATCGCCTGGTGGTCGGTTTACGAAATCGGCCAGCGGCTGACCGACAAGTTCGACGACGTGCCGGCCGAAGAAATCGCAACCCGTCTGCCCCGCGTGTTCATCGCCGGCGATGCCTGCCACACCCACAGCCCCAAGGCCGGCCAGGGCATGAACGTCTCGATGCAGGACGCCTTCAATCTCGGATGGAAGCTCGCCTCCGTTCTGCGCCGACGCAGCGCGCCGCATCTCTTGCACAGCTATTCGGCGGAACGGCAGGCGGTCGCGAAGGAGCTGATCGACTTCGATCGCGAATGGGCCGAGATCCTTGCCTCCGCCAAAGGCGACAACAAGGGCGCCGACGCGGCGCAAACCCAAAACTATTTTGTCCGGCACGGCCGCTATACCGCGGGAACGGCGACGCGTTACGGTGCGTCTATCCTCACCGCCGCACCCGATCACCAGCATCTCGCCAAGGGATTTGTGATCGGCACACGCTTTCACTCCGCGCCGGTCGTCCAGCTTTCGGACGCCAAGCCGGTTCATCTCGGCCACGTCGCCAAGGCGGACGGGCGCTTTCGGCTTTTCGTCTTTGCCGGCGCGGGCGATCCCGCGGCCGCCAACTCCCCTGTTCGCGCGCTGTGCGATTTCCTGAACGAAAACCCCAAATCTCCGGTCAGGAGGCACACTCCTGCGGGCGCAGATATCGATTCCGTGATCGATGTCCGCGCGGTGTTCCAACACGCGCACACCGAGCTCGCCATCGAGACGATGCCCCCGCTCCTGCTCCCGCGCAAAGGACGCTACGGGCTCATCGATTACGAAAAAAACTTCTGCCCCGATCTCAAGGCCGGCCACGACATCTTTTCGATGCGCGGTATCGATCGGAACGGGGGCTGCATGGTCGTGGTGCGACCGGACCAGTACGTCGCGCACGTGCTTCCGCTCGATGGCCATGCTGAGCTTGCGGCATATTTCGATGCGTTCATGCTAAGGGCCGGTTGAACCGTAGCCCGCATGAGCCGGGTCGCGCGAATGCGCGCCACGGGACGAGCGCAATTGCGCTCGCGCAGTGATGACAGGCTCCGCGACATGCGGGACGCGAAGACCCGGATGTCGCTACGCTCCGGGCTACGGTTGGCGAGCGAGAGACGGTGATTCCTTAGGCGACTCCCCGGAACCAAAAACCGCCATCTTTGCCCCCAAATCCCTCTCCGCCCTGACCGCCCCCCTCCATTGAACTCAGCGCCCCGCTCCGATATACGGGCACTCGACTCCGGCCGAGGGAAAAAGGCCTTCCGGGGCCGTGCACCCGCCTCCTCCAAGCCGTTCCGGATTTTCTCCAGTATATCAAAGGCTTAATGATGTCTTCCACATTCGATCAGATCGCCAACATTATCGCGGAGACCTGCGACATCCCGCGCGACACGATCAAGCCGGAGAGCCACGCCATCGACGATCTGGGCATCGACAGCCTGGACTTCCTCGACATCGCCTTTGCCATCGACAAGGCGTTCGGGATCAAGATGCCGCTCGAAAAATGGACCCAGGAGGTCAACGACGGCAAGGCCACGACCGAGCAGTATTTCGTGCTGCAAAATCTCGCCGATCGCATCGACGAGTTGGTCGCCGCCAAGAATGCAGCCCCGGGCGCCTAATCGCCCGCCATGGACCTTGATTACTTTAAGCTCATCGACCGCGTCGTCGACCTGAACCTCGACGAGAAGAGGATCACGGTCGAGGCGCAGGTACCGGCCACGCACACCATCTTCGAGGGACACTTTCCGGGCTTTCCGACCATGCCCGGCGTACTCTTGACCGAAGCGATGGCACAGAGCTCCGGCTGGCTGCTGCTTGGACTCCTGAAATTCGAGCGCATGCCGTTCCTCGCCATCGTGAAGGAAGCCAAGATGCGCGGGTTCGTCAGCCCCGGCTCGTTGCTGACGATCGAGGCGAAGCTCGAGCACGAAGGTTCCGGCTTTGCCGTCACCAAGGCCAAGGGCCGCGTCGGCAAGGAATTGAAGTGCAGCGCCGAGATCACCTTCGGCCTCACTCCGTTCCCCGACCCCACCATGCGCGTGCATATGGACGCGATGGCCAACAAGATCGGCTTCCCACTGCAGGCAATCACGCATGACTGAGCCAAAATCCGCGGGCGCCAAGGAAGTCTGGATCACCGGCATCGGCATCGTCTCCTCGCTCGGCGAGGGGCTCGACGCGCATTGGGATGCGCTCAACGCCGGCAAGATCAACATCGACGACAAGCGGTTCGCGCCCTACATCGTGCATCCGCTGGCGCCTGTTACCTTCGACGCGCAGATCCCGAAAAAGGGCGACCAGCGCCAGATGGAAGCTTGGCAGCGCATCGGCACCTATGCCGCCGGGCTGGCGCTGGATTCAGCCGGCGTCAAAGGCAACAAGGAAATCCTCGGCCGCATGGACATGATCGTGGCCGCCGGCGGCGGCGAGCGCGACATCGCGGTCGACGCATCAATCCTGAGCGCCGACGCCAAGGGCAATTCGAGCCCCGGCTTTCTCAACGAACGGCTGATGAACGATCTGCGGCCGACGCTGTTCCTGGCCCAGCTCTCCAACCTGCTCGCCGGCAACATCGCCATCGTGCACGGCGTCTGCGGCACGTCGCGCACCTTCATGGGCGAGGAAGCCGCCAGCATCGACGCGGCACGGATTGCGTTGGCACGGATCGAAGCCGGCCAAAGCGACATCGCGCTGGTCGGCGCCGCCCATAATGGCGAACGGTCTGATCTCCTGGTGCTCTATGAATTCGGCGACTTCAACCTGACCGAAAAGTTTTCGCCGGTGTGGCAACGCGAGGATAGAGGCGGGTTCGCGCTCGGCTCCGCCGGCTGCTTCCTGGTGCTGGAAGCCCGCGAGCACGCCGAAGCCCGCGGCGCCAAGCCTTACGCCAAACTGACCAAGGTCGTTGCCGACCTTGCGCAGCGCAAGCAGCCCGGCACGGTAACCAAATCGCTGGAGGCGCTGTGGCTGAAGCTCGGCGTCGGCGACAGCGGCACCCTGATCACGGGCGCAACGGGCGTCGAGCCGGTGACGTCGGACGAAAAGGCGTTTTTGCGCCAGCATCCCCGCTTTGCGGTGCGCGCCACCGGCACGATCTTCGGTCACACGCTGGAGACGCAGTTTCCGCTGGGGCTGGCGCTTGCCGCACTCTCGATCTCCCGTGGCGCGCTGTTCCCGCCCAACGACCCGACCGGCCTCGAGGTTGAAAAGGCAGGCAGCCCGGACCAGATTGTCGTGGTGGGGGCCGGTCACTGGCAGGGCGAAGGCATGGCCCTGGTCGAGGCCATCAAGTAGAGCGTGGCCGAAAGACCGCTTTCGGCACCGCCAGAGCAAGCAATGAGCGCAAGCGCGCTTTCAGTTACGGCGCAACATCGGGGGAACCATGTCAGCACCACGCGATAAACTCGGCAGGCCGATCGTCGTCGTCACCGGCATGGGCATAGTGACGTCGCTCGGCGCCGGCAAGCAGGACAATTGGGCAAAGCTGACCGCAGGTGAATCCGGCATCCGCACCGTGACGCGCTTTCCGATCGACGGCCTGAAAACGACCATGGCCGGCACCGTGGATTTCGTCACCGTCGATCCGTTCTCGTCGACCGGCCTCAGCGAACGTCTCGCCGAGATGGCGACCGGGGAAGCGCTCGAGCAGGCGGCGATCGGCGCCAAGGCCGACTTTCCCGGACCGCTGTTTCTGGCCGTTGCGCCGGTCGAGGTCGAATGGCCGCAGCGGCTCGAGCTCGGACGCGCGGTCGGCAAGACCGAATTCGGCTACGAGGATATGCTGCGCGTCAGCGGCGGCGGCCGGTTCACAGCCTACCATCGCCGCTTCATGTTCGGTTCGATCGCGAGCCACCTGGCCGAAACCTTCGGCACCAAGGGATCGCCGATCTCGCTCTCTACCGCCTGCGCCTCCGGCGCCACCGCGATCCAGCTCGGCGTCGAGGCGATCCGCCGCGGCGAGGCCGATGCGGCGCTGTGCGTCGGCACCGACGGCTCGGTGAACCCGGAAGCGATGGTGCGATTCTCGCTGTTGTCGGCGCTGTCGACGCAGAACGATCCGCCGCAGGCCGCCTCAAGGCCGTTTTCCAAGAACCGCGACGGTTTTGTGATGGCGGAAGGCGCCGGCGCGATGGTGCTGGAGAACTACGAGTCCGCGATCGCACGCGGCGCCAAAATTCTCGGCGTGGTGGCCGGCTGCGGTGAGCTGACCGACTCGTTCCACCGCACCCGCTCCAGCCCGGACGGCAAGCCGATCATCGGCTGCATGCGCAAGACGTTGGCGGACGCCGGCCTCGAGCCCGAGCAGATCGACCACATCAACGCGCACGGCACCGCGACGCCGGAAAACGACAAGATGGAGTACAACACGACCGCGGTCGTGTTCGGCGATCATCTGCCGAAGATTCCGGTGTCCTCGAACAAGTCGATGGTCGGGCATACGATTTCCGCGGCCGGCGCGGTGGAAGCCGTATTCTCGCTGCTGACGCTGGAGCATCAGCGGATTCCGCCGACCATCAACTACGAGATTCCGGATCCGGCCATCCTGTTCGACGTGGTCGGCAACAAGGCGCGCGACGCCAAGGTCACCGCCGTGATGTCGAACTCGTTCGGTTTCGGCGGGCAGAACGCCTCGCTGATCCTGACGCGCGAACCGGTGTAGCGAGCTGGCTATTTCTTAAATGAAACGCCTGCTCCTACGCACCAAGGCGCGCTTGCGCGACGCCGCCAAGCCCGTGGCGGAAGCCACCGTCGGCGCGCTGACGATCGCGCTGTTGCGGACCACGCGCTATTTCGATCCGGACAAGACCGCCGATTTCTTCGGCCGCGTCACCCGCTTCATCGGCCGCAGGCTGCGCGAGGACCGCATAGGCCGCGAAAATCTCAAGGCCGCCTTCCCGGAGAAATCGGCCGAAGAGATCGAAACCATTTTGGCCGGCGTCTGGGACAATCTCGGTCGCATCGGCGCCGAGTTCGCCCATCTCGATCACATCTGGGATTACGACCTCGATCATCCGGAGAAGCCGAGCCGCATCGAGTTTCCCCCGCGGACCAAGGAAATCTTCGATTCGTTGCGCGACGACGGGAGGCCTGCGATCATCTTCGCGAGCCATCTCGGCAATTGGGAAATCCCGGCGCTCGGCGCCGTCGCGCACGGGCTCGACTGCGCGATCCTGTTCCGCCGGCCGAACATCGAGGCCGCCGACCGCGCCATCCAAAAAATCCGCGCCGTCAAGATGGGCACGCTGGTGCCGGCCGGCCGCGAGGCGCCGCTCAAGCTGGCGGAGGCCCTGCAGCGGGGCCAGCACGTCGCGATGCTGGTCGATCAGTACATGGGCAACGGCGTCGAGGTGACGTTCTTCGGCCGCAAGACCAAGGCCAATCCGACGCTGGCGCGGCTGTTGCGGCAGGTCGAATGCCCTGTGCACGGCGTGCGCATCATCCGCCTGCCCAACCACCGCTTCCGCGCCGAACTATCCGAAGAGGTCAAGCCGGTGCGCGACGCCTCCGGGCAAATCGACATCCAGGGCACGATGCAGGCGGTGACATCCGTGGTCGAAGGCTGGGTGCGGGAATATCCGGACCAGTGGCTGTGGCTGCACAGGCGGTGGCGGTAGGTCCGCAACCGTCTCTCCCCGTCATTGCGAGCCACCCGGTCGGCGCGAAGCGCCGCAGGATGACAGGCTCCGCGAAGCAATCCATCGCTCGACTCGCTGAGGCATGGATTGCTTCATCGCTTCGCGCCTCGCAATGACGGGAGCAACGCTCCCTCACCTCCCGGTTGGGGCCTATCCGCCGAACAGGCCGAGGCTCCACGCCTTCATCGCAACGGTCGATGCCAGGACGACAATGATCTGCAGCAGTGTGCGTGTTGAAAAGAAGGTGAGGATGTTGGTCATGTGATGCTCCCGGAGGGGAGCTATAGAGTTTCCTTCGCGTTCCGGCAATGGAGGTTTGTTGGCCGGATGAGGTATTGTGCGCGGGAGACCTCTCCACGTCATTGCGAACGAAGCGAAGCAATCCATCTTCCCGCTTGCTGATGCATGGATTGCTTCGTCGCGTTGCTCCTCGCAATGACGGATGGGGCACCGGAGTGCCGTATCACCTCCCCGTCTTCACCCGCGTCCACAGCCGGTTGATGATCCGCTGCGTCGCAGGCTCGCGGGCCCGGATGACGAACAGCTTTTTCTGCGTCGCCTCGTCCGGATAGATGTTGCGGTCATTCAAAATCTTCGGATCGATCAGCTTCTGGCTCGCGAGATTGCCGTTGGCGTAAGACAAAAAGTCGGAATTCTTCGCCGCGACCTCGGGGCGGTAGAGATAGTTGATCAGCTCGTAGGCTTCCGCGACGTTCTTGGCATCCGCAGGGATCGCGAGATTATCGAAGAACATCTGCGCGCCCTCTTTCGGGATGGTGTAGCCGATCTCGACGCCGTTCTTCGCTTCCGCCGCGCGGCTGCGCGCCTGCATGATGTCGCCCGACCAGCCCACCACGAAGCAGATCTCGCCCGACGCCAGCGCACCCAGATATTCGGAAGAGTGAAACTTGCGGACGTTGGGCCTGATCTTGCTGACGAGATCGGCGGCCTTTTCCAGATCGGCCTGCTTGGTGGAGTTCGGATCGATGCCAAGATAACTCAGCGCCGCCGGCAGAATGTCGTCGGCGGAATCAAGCATATGGATACCGCAGTCTTTGAATTTTGCGAGGTTCTCCGGCTTGAAGACGATATCCCAACTGTCGATCTTGGCATCGGGCCCGAGAATCCTCGCGGCCGTCTTGACGTTGTAGCCGATGCCCGTGGTGCCCCACATGTAGTTGGCGGCGTAGTTGTTGCCGGGATCGTAGGTCGCAAGCTGGCTGGTCACCACCGGCCAAGCATTGGCGAGATTGGGCAGCTTCGACTTGTCGAGCTTGAGGAAGACTTTTGCGGTGATCTGGCGCTGCAGGAAATAGCCGGTCGGCACCACGACATCGTAGCCCGACTTTCCGGCCAAGAGGCGCGTCTCCAGCGTCTCGTTGGCGTCGAACGTGTCGTAGACCACCTTGATGCCGGTTTGCTTGGTGAAATCCTCCAGCACCCCCGGCGCCATGTAGTTCGACCAATTGTAGAAGTTCACGGTGCGCTCCTGCGCCCACGCGGGCGAGAGCGACAGCGCCAGAGCAATTGCGCCGATCAGGCGAAGCGGGCTTCGGATTGGAGCGCGCATCCTCTACCTCTTGCGACGGCCGTGCACCGCGTCCGACAGGCGTTCCAGCGCGGTATCCAGCGTTTCGTCCTTCTTGGAAAAACAGAACCGCACCACCGACGTCACAGCATCCTGTTCATAGAAAGCCGACACCGGGATCGCGGCGACCTTGTAGTCGCTCACAATGCGCCTGCAGAACTCGACGTCGGTCTCATTCAGCCCAAGCGGCGAGAGGTCGACGGTGAGAAAATACGTGCCCTGCGACTTCAGCACGGGAAAGCCGATGCTCTCCAGTCCCTTCGTCAACCGGTCCCTGCTCCGCGCCAGTTCCTTGCGCATGTCGTAAAAATATTCGTCCGGCTTGCCGAGGCCATAGGCCACCGCCGCCTGCAGGTTCGGCGCGGTGGTGAAGGTCAGGAACTGGTGCACTTTGGCCGCCACCCTGAGCAGCGGCGGCGCGGCGCAGACGAAGCCGACCTTCCATCCCGTCAGCGAAAAAATCTTGCCGGCGCTGCCGACCTTGATGGTGCGGTCGCGCATGCCCGGGATCGTGATCAGCGGTATATGCTCGCGGCCGTCGAAGATCACGTGCTCCCAGACCTCGTCGCAAATCGCAATGGTGTCGAACTTCTGGCAGAAGCGCGCCAGCAGTTCGAGGTCTTCGCGGGGGTAGACGACGGCCGCCGGATTGAGCGGGTTGTTGAACAGCACCGCCTTGGTCTTGGGATTGAAGACGCTGGCCAGCATCTCTTCCGTCAGCCGCCAGCCCGGCGGCTCGAGCCGCAACAGGCGCGGAATGCCGCCGGCCTGGCGGATGATCGGCAAATAGCTGTCATAGACCGGCTGGAACACGACGACCTCATCGCCGGGTTCGACCACGGCGAGAATGGACGCGGTCAGCGCCTCGGTGCCGCCCGAGGTCACCATCACTTCCGTCACCGGATCAAGCGAGAGCTTGTGCCAGCGGCCGTAATGAGCGGCGATCGCCTGCCGGAGTTCCGGAATTCCCATCATCGACGGGTACTGGTTGTAGCCGTTCACGGTCGCATCGGCCGCGGCGCGGCGGATGTCTTCCGGCCCGGGATCGTCGGGAAAGCCCTGGCCGAGATTGATGGCGTTGTTGTCGCGCGCGGCCTGCGACATCGCCTCGAACACGGTGACGGGAAGGTCGGCAAAGACCTTGTTCATGGAGGTCATTGGCAGATCAGCCGCCGGTTTTGGTCGGCAATCCCGCGGCCTTCCAGCCGATGATGCCCCCTGCCAGATGCTTGTCGTAAGGCAGCCCTGCTGCCTGCGCCGCGAGCGAAGCCGTCACCGAGCGCTTGCCCGAGCGGCAGGCGAAAACCACCTGCTTTCCTTGCGGTTCCGGAATGGCCGCCGGATCGAAGCTCTGGAGCGGAACGACCACTCCATCCGGATAGGCCTCCACCGCCACCTCGTTGGGCTCGCGGACATCGACCAGAAGATAGCGTCCCTCCGCCATCCCCTTGGAAACGTCTTCCGGCGTCAAATCGTGCACCTGATGGTCCGCCACGCAATATCCTCCTGACAACCCGCCGCGCGGGCTCCGACAGGCCCGGCCAAGCGGGCGCCAAAGTCGCCCCTCGCGCGGTGAAAATCAAGCGCCGCGAACGGCTTAATCGGCCACCCAATCCGCGCCGCCGTCCGACGCATCTATACTCCGCCCGCCCCTGTTTCAGGTCAGAAGTTCTTTCTCGATGGGCCAAGCACCTTCCGGCGTTTGCGGACCGGTCGCCCGGTAGCCGCGCCGAAGATAGAAACCGCGGGCATTCGAACTTGCCTCAGCGCGCACCAAAGGGAACTGCCGGTCGCGCATCAGCCCTTCGAGCCGATCGAGCAATCCGGCACCCACCCCCTGCCCGGCAAATTCGGGCGCCGTATACAGGCCCTCCAGGCGATCCTCGCGAATGGCCGCCCACCCCGCGACGATGCCGCCCAGCTCGGCAAGCCATACTTCCAGCTCACGCAGCTTCCGCTCCATGCCGGAGGGCGTGAGCTTCGCCGCCCACGCCTGCGCCTCGGCGGCCGTCATCGTTGGATGCGCGAGTTCAAGGATTGATCGCCGCCGAATGTCGTACAGACGGTTCGCGTCCTTGCGCGTCGCTCGACGGTAAACGGCACCCATGTCATCTGCCTCAAGTCAAACCGACCTGCCGAACCAACAGGGCAACGGCCGCTATTGAGAGAGTTCAAGATCTGACAGATCGCCGGTTTTCTTTTGTCGGTTCGTTGCGCGATCCGTCGTGTACCCGGCGGCAGCGACATCCTCGACCCAGAGAGCGACGACATCGCAGCCGCGAAGTTTTGCAGAGTGGGTACCGTAACCGTTCTCGGTCGCCAATCAGCGCTACGTTCGATTACCGGAGGGCCAGCGGCCGCAGCGTCGTGCCGGCCACGGTGCCGCGGATGGCGTTTGTGGTCAGGATATAGGCGAACTCGTAGACACGATCGGCGGCGAGCTGCTCGAGGTTATTGAACTCCAGGATGTGGACGCCCTGCTGGACCAGCAGATAGACGTGGACCGGGATGAAGCTGCCGCCAACGGCCTGAGAGTCGGCCGGCTTTGGCGGCCCATATTCGAGCCCGGACGTATCGGAGCCGAGCACAAGCGCGCCCTTCTCCTCGACGAGCCACTTCGCGGCTGTCAGGCCGATGCCCGCCGAGTCGTGCTGGCCGATTTTGGCATGGTCGCGGCCGTTCTCGCCCCAGTAGCGCGCAGTTCCCGTGCGCAGCAGAACGACCGTGCCCGGGGTGACGTCGACGTTCTGCGCCTTCAACGCGCCCTCGATATCAGCGACAGTGATCTCATAGGAAGACGGAAGGGCCTCCACGTTCTTGAAGCCCGCAACGTCGACCAGGACGCCCCGCGCAACGATCGGCGGGATCGTGGTCACGTCAGCCTTGCGAACGCCGAAGTCGCCGCCCCACTCGTCGGACGTGAAGCCGTTGTAAAACTCGTTCTTCGGTCCGTGCGTGATGTGGCCGAGCCCATCAATCTGGGTCGCCACGTTGTCGTTCATGAAGATCGCGTTGCTATGCCAGGCGGTGATGCCCGTATTGCCGCCCTCCGGCGTGGTGAACGGCAGGTCCTTCTGGCTCCTCACGCCCGCAGGCGACCGGAAACTCATGATTTCGCCCGGGCTGTGGCCGGGCCATTTGTATGAATAGCGGTCGTACGGAAGGCCGAGATCGTAGACCTTACCCTGTGTCACGAGCTTCAAGGCGGCCAAACGAGATGCATCGGTCATCTCGTTGAGGTTTCCGACCTCGTCCTGAGGCCCCCAAACCCAGCCCCACCCTTTTCCTTTTGACCACTTCTTCATGCCACCGTCCTGCGCATAGCCGCCGCCGGCGGCGAATGCGAGAACGGTCACGGCGAGCAGGAATCGCGAAACTACCTTCATGGAATCCTCCTGGAACGACATGGATAGCTCAGCTTGGCCAGTCTAGGCCTGAGCTGACCGTGGGATCAACGAGATTGTCGGCCGGCGCCGCCCGCTCGGCCACCCACACTTCCAGCTCCCGCAGCTTTTGCTCCATTCCGGCGCGCGTGAGCTTCGCAGCCCACGCCTGCGCGTCGGCGGCCGTCATCGTTGGAGGCACAAGTTCAATGATCGATCGCCGCCGAATGTCGCACAGGCGGCTCGCGTCATTGAACATCGCCCGACGGTAAACGGCACCCATGTCATCTGCCTCGAGTCAATCCGACCTGCCCCTGGCAATGTCCGCTATTCAGAGATGCGGAATCGATAACCGCGCAGGCCGATGTCTAAGGATGACCCCACGGCGGACATTGGCCTGCAGCGAGTCACGTGAAAGCGCTTCTGATACAGGGTACCGCCATTTCAGTACGCGCCGCAGCGTCCCCTAAAGAAATCGGCTATTGGACCAGGCGCGACATTTGCTTAAAAGTCTAACGGCTCGAATTTCCGAAGAGCTACTTAGACCGTGATAATCTGCCGACACGCAACGTCTCGGCAGCATGCTCATTTCACATACCCTGCCCATTGGCCTTTCGTTGTGGGGGCAACTCTGACGCCATTATGCTCGCTTTTCATTTTTGGAAGGCCGGGAATGGGATCCGGCGATGCATTTCTCACTGCGCTGACGTCGGCGACCATGGCCGCAGCAGTGTTTTACTGCGCTGGCTTTCAACTCCTTCAAGGTTTTGCGTTGCCTTCTGACACGACGATGCTCGAGTTTCACAGATTCATGACGGGCCGCTGGGCTCTGAGGCGTAAGTGCGGTTCTGATGTCACCACCAAGGATCAAGTATGACGTATACTGATACTGCCTGGTTGGGCTGTTTTGCGATGCTGGGCGCGTCCGCATTCATGGTGTTGCGCCCGAAATGGTTCTTCGGTCGAAAACTGTCGCTGGAGGAGGCGCTCTCGTTCTGCTGGGTGGCATGGTCGATCTATATGGGGGCGTTCGTGATCTACATCGGGCTTAAGCTGCCGCTCAGTCTTTCGCGCATGGTCCGGCGGTCGGCGTTGCCGTTTGCTCATCCATTGTTGCCGTTCTGTGGTTGGCGCGGGTCACTACCGACTGGAAGAGCGCGGTGACCAAATCACTTTTTGGTCTGTTTACTCTCACTCTTGTCGTGGTTTCCTCTCACGGTTGCCTTGGCGCTGTCTCGAAATTGAGAACTCGTTAAGCCCACCAAATCGTGCTGGGCGCGGCTTAATGACGCCTTAGCTTGGGTCTTCGACAATGAGCCATGCCCCGATTTCGGAATTGCACAACCGATGGCCGATCTAATCGTTGGTTTAGTCAGCGCGGTTTTTGAGGCGTTCTTCGAGGGGACAGGTCGATGCCTGCTGAGCTTATTCGGTTTGCGCCATCCGCACCACCTCACGTCGTTCTTCACTGGCATGACATTCTGGATTTTTGTCGGCCTGCTCGCCTATACCGCCTTCCATCGGTGAGCAAATTATATCGCGACCGAAGGCGAAGCGTCCGCTGTTGACCCGTAGCGGCAGTCGAGGGACACATCCTATTCCGCCGCTGTTCAGGCACAAGCAGACGGCGGCGAGCGTAAATGACCCAACACGCCCTAACTGTTGCTCGCGGCTGCCGCTGACCATACCTTGTCGACGCCGCCGACGATCGCGAGCTTCACCGCCCACGCCACACGTTGCGTGGCCCAATCGCTGTCGTGCAGCCTGTGTTCATCGTTCGGGTCGATCATCCGGTCGAACGAGACCTGCTCGACGTGATGCAAGCCCTTCATGAATGCGAAGCGGCGAAATACATTGACGCCCGCGTCCTCCGCCAGTTCGCTGATCGCCCTGACCATCGCCATCGCCTTGTCCTTCTTGGCCGGCGTCAGCACGGCCGGCACATATTGGAGGTCCATCAGGATGACGTCGGCCTGCGTTTCGTCACGCAGCTTGACGAGTCCATGGCGGATGGCCCGGCATGTTTCGTCAAAAGAGGGAGGCGGAGGAATGTTGTCCGGTCTTTGCCAAACTGCATTCGTCCCGACCTGCCAGATCACCAGATCGGGTTTTTCGGCGATGACGTCGGTATCGAACCGCTCGAGCTCGATCGGCGCTTCCTGGCCGCCGACTCCCTGGTTGACCATGCTGATCCTGCCTTTCGGATATTTGGCCTGAAGAAGCGACAGCAACCGTTCCGGATAGGGTTTGATCTTGCCGTCGCCCGCCGTCGTCGACGAGCCGATCGCGACGATCTTGGCCCGCCCTCTGGCGAGGCTCTGCGCAAAACGGGCCAGGCCGTACTCGAAGGGAATCGGCTCAACCGGGATCTGTGAGGGGTCGCTGTCCATGGGTCACCAGTCTGCTGCAGCCGTGACAACGTGAGGTGGAAGAAGAATAGCGCGCCTCTGCGCGATCGCCTAGCTTTGCGGGCGCAGAGGCCGCTCGGATGTCTCGCGCCACAGGTGAAGTGGTTCACACCAAGATGAAATGCGGAGGACTAAGGTGCCCATGCCCACCTGGCGTGAACCAACGCTCCATCGCGTGGGCGGCAAAAAGGAGTCTTCCGATGAAATCCGTTTTAGGAATGTCGGCAGCTACTCTGCTGCCGGGCATCATCGCTGCCGCGCTGTTGGGCGCGCCGGCGCGCGCCGATGTCGTTACTGACTGGAACGCGACCACCGGTACCCTGGTGGCCAATGACCTCGGCAACAATCCCAAACTGCGCACCTTGGCCATGGTGCATGTTGCGATGTCGGATGCGATCAATACCGTGCATAACCGCTACACCCGCGTGGTCGCGACCGTTCCGGCTGCTCCGGACGCGTCGGCAGAAGCCGCGGCCGCGGCGGCCGCGCGGCAGATCCTTGTTCAGATCTACCCAACCAAGAAAGACAAGATCGAAGAGGCCTACGCGGCATCGCTCCAGGCGATCCCGGACGGGTCGGCCAAGACCGAAGGCATCAAGCTGGGTATGGCGGTCGCCGACGCAGTACAGGCCGACCGCGCAAACGACGGCACCGACGCTGCGGACACTTACCGGCCGCACACTGCCCCAGGGGTATGGGTGCCGACCACACCGCCGATCCGGGAGCAATACACGCGCGCAAAGCCATGGGTGTTTGGGAGTGCCCAGCAGTTCCGGCCCGGCCCGCCGCCAGCACTGTCGAGCGCCGAGTGGGCGCGAGACTACAACGAAGTCAAGAGCCTCGGCGGCACCAAAAGCACGGCGCGTACCGCTGAGCAGACCGAGGCGGTAAAATTTTGGGAAAACATTAATTTCGGCCCGGCATGGCAGGCGGCGGCGCGCGAGCTCACCATGAAGCAGGAGATGCCGCTTGCCGAATGTGCCCGCCTGTTCGCGCTGCTCAACATGAGTCTGGCGAACGCCTACATCGTCAATTGGGAAGCGAAGTACACCTATAATTTGTGGCGCCCGGTCACCGCGATCCGTAATGGCGACCAGGACGGCAATGATGCCACTGAGCGAGATGCCGGCTGGACCTCCTTCAATCCCACGCCGATGCATCCGGAATACCCCTCGCAGGCGACGATCAACGCAACGATCGCGTCGGCAATTTTGGAGTCGGTGTTCGGCCCCGTGAAGGCCATTCCTTTCACGGCAACCGATGTGCGAGATGCGAAGCGAACGCGGCAATTCGCCAGCCTGGCCGATATGGCCGAGGAGCAGAAGAATGTCCGCGTGTGGGGCGGTGTGCACTATCGATTCGCGATCCGCACCAGCGAGGACGTGGGCCGAAAGGTCGCGGCCTACATGATCGAGAACACGCTCAAGCGGGCGCGTTGAGCGCTTGAGCCCGCAGCGCGAAGCCCCGGATGAGAATCCGGGGCTTGGTCGCGAGCATCGAGTCCGCAAATCACCGTAGCCGAAAGAAACTGTGCTCACATTTGCGAAACACAGCCGCGGCCAAGAATGTCGCTACTCCGAAAAAGAGCTGAACATTTGAATCTGGGACAACTTCGTTGTCCGATCTTTGGCTTCGCACAATCCATATTGTCTCCACTGCTGTTGAACCTTTGCGAAGCTCCCGTGACCCACGCCAAGGGGCGTTAAGAACCGCAGGAGGTTCTGATGACAAGGCACCGAACGATTACCGGATTCGTGGCTGTCGCTCTGCTCGCTGTTGCCGCAACTGCGGCCACCATGAGGTCGCATTCGCCTTTGACCGAGGGCACTGTCGTCTCCGGCGGCACGACGATGTCGAAAGACCTCGCAGTTGACGCGAACGAGCTCCCGACTGCCAGTTTTGACGAGCGCTGGTCTGCGATATCAGCTTCGAAAACGGACACGTCTCAGCGATAGGCGCGACTTCGCTAAGCGCCGCTGCAATCGGCCTCCTTAGCGAAAAGCATACTTAGACCCTTGGCAGTTGGGCGACGCTTTCGCGAGACGGGCGCGGATGCGCGCATGAAGTCATTTCGGAGGTACATGCACACCACATTGGCATTTCGAAAACCTAACTTTTCGAAGGAGGCAGCGATGAACGTACTGAAATCTGTAATCGTCGGCCTGGCCCTTATCTCAGCCGATACACCAGTCCGCGCGGACGTCATCAGCGACTGGAACAACACCGCAATGGGCGTGATGAAGGCGGCCAACGTGAGCGGCAATCCGTGGACGCGCAGCATGGCCCTGGTGAACGTGTCCATGTCTGACGCGGTCAACTCGGTGCAGAACCGATATTCGCGTTACATACCAGAGCTTCCGATTGACCCGAACGCCTCGGCCGAGGCCGCGGCAGCGGCGGCTGCCCGCGAAATTCTGATGCGCCAGTATCCCGGCCAGAAGGAGCTGATCGATGCGGCCTTCGCCGAGACGATGAAAACCATTCCGGACAACTCCGCACGGGTTGCAGGCATTGATTTAGGTGAAAAAGTTGCGGGCGCCATTTTCGCGGAACGTCAGAGCGACGCGACAAACACGGCCGACACGTATCGCCCGCTCACCACGCCCGGCGTCTGGGTGCCGACCACCCTGCCGCTGTTTCCTCAATATGCGACGGCCATGCCGTGGGGCATGGAGAGCGCGAGTCAGTTTCGCCCGGCTCCGCCCCCGCTCCTCAACAGTGCTCTTTACGCGCGCGATTACAACGAAACCAAGGAAATGGGTGGCGCGAAAAGCACCAAGCGGACCGACGCGCAGTCCAACGCTGTTCGCTTCTGGACACAGGCCAACCTTGGGTCCGCATGGTTCCAGGCCACCAGGCAGGCTTCCGCCCGTCACGATCTCCCTGTGGCAGAAAGCGCGCGAGTGTTCGCACTGATGTCCATGGCTTTCGCCAATTGCTTCATTGTCGATTGGGACGCCAAATTCCAATACAATTTTTGGCGGCCGATCACTGCGATCCGTAACGGCGACCAGGACAGCAACGATGCCACTGAACGCGACGCAGGCTGGCTGCCTCTGAATACCACGCCGATGCATCCGGAGTATCCGTCGCAGGCCGGGATCAACGCGGGTGCGGTGCGAGGCGTTCTTGAAGCTGTTTTTGGCAACGGGACGGAGAACTTCACCGTGACCGATACTTCCGACGCTCGCCTTTCGCGCCAATTTTCCAGCTTTGGGCAGATGGCCCAGGAGCACAAAGAGGTGCGCATCTGGGGCGGCATTCATTTTCGCAATTCGCTGGAAGTCGGAGAAGCGATGGGTCGCAAGATCGCCGACCATCTCGTGGCAAATTACATGAAGCCGGCGCGGTAGCCGCAGACGCGCTTTACCTCTCCCGCTCGCGGGGGAGGCGTAGGCCACCTTCGGTGGCCGTCCTCTGAGACGCCGAGGCAAAGCCTCGGCTATGGCGAAGCTCCGGGTGGGGCTCTCTCCACTCGGGCAGTGTCGCCCCGCAGAGACACCCCCACCCCAACCCTCTCCCGCAAGCGGGAGAGGGAGCGCACCTTCTTCGTGGTCGTAATCAAATCTTATTTCATGCTTTAGGTCGCGATGCCCCAGCTTTCGGCACCTCCGCCTTGATTTCTGCACTTTTTGAGCAAACAAATTGCGTCCATGCGACTTTTGGAGGACACGCGATGATGGGGCGTGGGCTCGCGTTGTTACTGGTGGGGTTACTCGGCGGCTGCATGCAAGCGACGCTTGCGCCGTCATCAAATGCCAGTTTGACCCCAAGGGACCGGCAGTTACTTGGCCACGCGCGTTATGCGCAGGCGAGCATTCCGGAAACTTATCGCCGACATATCGTCGACTATACGCGCAAAGAACAGCCGGGCACGATCCTGGTCGATAGCAACGCGCGTTATCTCTATTACGTGCTGCCGGGAGGCAAGGCGATCCGTTACGGCGTGACGGTGGGAGAGGAAGCGCTGGCCTGGGCCGGCGTCGCCACGGTTGGCCGCATGGCGGAATGGCCGGATTGGATCCCGACGCCAGAGATCCAGGCTCGATTGGGCCCCTACCCGAAGCGCGTTGCCGGAGGTCCGGACAATCCGCTGGGCGCGCGGGCGATCTATCTTTACGAGGGTAACAAGGACACCCTGTACCGCATCCACGGCACCAACCAGCCGGAATATATCGGTCAGGCCATCTCGTCCGGCTGCATCCGCATGACCAACGAAGACATCATCGATCTCGTCAATCGGGTGAAACTCGGCGCGATCGTCGTCGTTCTCCCGCCGGGCCGTAGTGCGTAGCAAGTTGCGCAGTGTGAGGCGCCACTGCGCTGTTCGCAGTTTTTCGTCCCACCCACGCCGCGCGCGAAACCTGCCTCATTGGCTCGCGTGAAGCATCTGCAGCTTGGCAATGCGGTCGTCGGCGCGGCGGAGCCGCCGACAAAGCTCGCGGTTGATATTCTGCATAACCATTACATACGCATGGATGTCGGCTTTGTAGCACATGTAGAGTTTTTGGGCTGTGAGCTCGTA
Organism: Bradyrhizobium murdochi; assembly: GCF_000472965.1. Taxonomy (GTDB): domain Bacteria; phylum Pseudomonadota; class Alphaproteobacteria; order Rhizobiales; family Xanthobacteraceae; genus Bradyrhizobium; species Bradyrhizobium murdochi. The sequence goes on from NZ_AXAU01000001.1 coordinate 1,436,491, forward strand.
CAGGACCGTTGGGCTCTCCGCGACTACGGTGGCTGATCGGTTCTGCATTTCGATAAGCGTCATTTCGCCGAAGAAATCACCGGGCTCGAGACCCGCCATGCGAATGACTGCTCCGGCATCCGCCCGCTTGCTCACCACGAGCTGGCCGGAATGAACAATGAACATGGAGCGCCCCGGCTCTCCTTCCGCTACGACAGTCGCACCGGCGTTGAAGCGGCGCTCGACCAGCATCGAGATCAGGAGATCGAGGCTTGCATCCGAAAGGCCACCGAAGAAAGGTGTGGCGAGCAAGAACGCTTTCAGATCGGGGGAGCTGATAGCCATTGGCAAAATATACTCCCGCTCCTAACGGCGGCAAGTCTGCCAAGCCCGACGGGATGATCTGCGATAAATAATTGCGGGGCTGTCGGGCTGGCGATCGAGCGGGCCGACCGGCCTTCCGGCATCCAAAGCGGCGCGCTTCATCCATCACATTCAGGCCCGGGATGTTAGGGCAATTACCTTTCGAACCAGATCGGCGAGACTGTTGGCGCCCATCCTTTCCATCACCCAGGCACGATAATTCTCTACAGTCCGAGTGCTGATCCCCAGCTTGTGCGCGATCTCCTTGTTTGACAACCCCTCCGCCACGAGTTGCATGACTTCGACCTGGCGCGGCGAAAGCTCGGCCACACGCGCTTGAAGGGCCGCGCGTTCTCTGTGCTCGCTTCTAAGGCGGTTTCCGCTTTCGATCGCCTGCGAGATGCTGTCGACCAGCCGCTCATCGTCCAACGGCTTCTCGATGAAATCGAAAGCGCCTTGCTTGATAGCCTGCACAGCCATCGTAACGTCACCGTGCCCGGTAATGAGAATAAGCGGTATCGTTCCTTCATCCTTCAGCTTCTGTTGCAGCTCGATACCTGACATCCCTGGCATGCGAATGTCCGAAACGACGCATTGGGGCGGTTCGGTGGCCAGCGCGTTTAAAAAGCTCTCTGCTGACGAATACGCTCGCACCGGGATCCCCCGCCCCTCAAGGAGCATGCTCAAAGAGCGCAGAATTGCGTCGTCGTCGTCGATCAAAGCTATAGTCATGCACCCGAACCCGAACTATGCACGGCTGGCAGCGTAAACGATGCTGTAGTGCCGTGCTTTGTGCTTTCAATCCGAAGCTCCCCGCCATGAGCTTCGATGACCGATCGTGAAAGCGAAAGACCTAGTCCCAACCCATCTGGCTTCGTCGTGGCAAATGCAGCGATTGCATCGTCCCCGAGATCGGGATCAATCCCGGGACCATTGTCACTCACGCGGATCGTGACCTTCCCATTCGGTCCTGTCAGACCCTCGATAACGATCTTGCCATCATACCGGCCCGCGCCGGCCAACGCTTCGGCGGCATTGCGGACAAGATTTAGAATGACCTGCTCGATCTGCAGGCCATCCGCGAGCACCGGCGGAACATCCCGTCCAACCGACGTTTGACACCCGATGCCCCGCCGCTCCAGCTCGGGCCCGAACACCGCGACTGCCTCTGCTACGAGCGTTGTGACACTGACGGAGCTCGTCTCGATCCTCCCAAGCCGGATGAAATCGCGCAAGCGATTCACCACGGCTCCCGCTCGATCAACCTGCACGATCGCCTCCGATGATGCTGTTGCGGCGGCTGCAGTATCAGGCGGCGTTTTCTCGACGGCCCGCTTCGCAAGTCGGGCATAGTTGCCGATCGCGGTGAGCGGCTGGTTGATCTCGTGCGCGACTGCGGCAGCAAATTCTCCCATGGTTGCGAGTCGCCATGCTCGATGAAGGGCGTCCTGGTGTATTCGAAGCTGATGTTGTGTGCGCCGCTGCTCCGAAACCAGTACTCCGATGGCAAGGCCGGTCGCCGATAGGACAGTCATCAGCGCCTGATAGGCAACGACATCAGTCGCACTTTCATGTGACAGCTCGATCGCAGCGATCAATCCAATCTGAATGACGGCGAGGCCAAGCGTCACGCCTTCCAGACCGAAACGCACTGCGATCCAGACGACCGGAACGAAAAACACATAGAAAAGCTGGAAGCGGAGCACCTCGGTGACGCCGAATACGCCCCAGAGTCCGACAAGAACCAGGAGAAGAATGGCCGCGGCTTCCCACGAGACCACGGGAAAGCTCCGCCGCGTGAACACGATAAGAGCAAACGGCGTGAAGACGATCACGCCGATCAAGTCGCCGATGAAACCTCGCAGCGATACCTGTGCGAAATCATGTGATGCAATGATCCCATGCAGTACAAGAACAAGCGCGTGTCCAATCGACACGAGCGCAATGCTGGCGACAGCTATCGTTACGAGCCACAACAGGGAGCTGCGGGACGACAATGAACGATCGAAGCCGAAGCGACGGTGCAGCAGCAGAAGCGCAGCCGAACCATATCCGAGCCCGGTAATCGCCACGACAAGCAACTCGACGCCGGGCGGAAGAGGCAGGTCGCGAACAATCAGATCGGCAATCAGCGGCGCCGCAAACAGCCAAGGCATGTACGCGCCGCCGAACAGCAGGATCAATGCGAAGCTGAGGCCGGTTTGCGGATTCCAGGGTGTGATGCCGAACGTGGCGAACGGATGGACGTAGCTGATCCAGTCGAGCAGCACGTAACTGACAAGATAGCCCAAGCCGATCGCAAGATACCAGCGCGACATCCGAAGCACCAGCGGCCTGCCCGAGCCCATGTTTTCGAAACTCGGTTGCCGCATGATCACAATACTCCGGGACGCACGACGTGCGCGATTAGGTAGTTTTACTCTGGGAACGACCACACCGGAAAAGTCCCGACGGTTTCGCACCGAATTGTTCGGAGGCGGCTTGGTCGTCAGTCTAGCCCGATCGGAATGAGCACAAAAGGCGAGACTCGGTGCCGGATGAAACGCCCTTCGACGTAGCGGTGGCGGCGGCAGCAATCTTTGCCATAGCTGTGCTGCACACGTTCTCGACGCGGTCGTTCGAACGCATGGCGCATATTCAACCGCGCCATGCCGGGCTTTGGCATCTGCTCGCAGAAGTCGAGGTAGTATTCGGGTTCTGGGCGGCGGTTCTGATTGCCTTCATGGTGGTGAAGATGGGCAGCACCGGCGCGCTCGCCTATCTCGAAAGCCGCAATTTTACAGAGCCGGCGTTTGTCTTCGTGGTTATGGTCATTGCCGCGAGCCGACCGATCATCCAGATGGCGGCGGCGCTACTTCGCCTCGTCTCGCACCTAATTCCCCTGTCGCAACCCACCGCCTACTACCTCTCGCTGCTCTCGGTAGGTCCATTGCTCGGCTCCTTCATCACGGAACCTGCTGCAATGACGCTGACGGCGCTACTGCTGCGCGACCAGTATTTTGCTGGCGGAGCGCCGAGAAGGTTCATGTACGCCACGATCGGCGTCTTGTTTGTCAATGTGTCCATCGGCGGTACGCTGACGCCCTACGCCGCGCCTCCCGTGCTCATGGTTGCAGAGCAGTGGGGCTTTGACCTTCCGTTCATGTTGCGAACGTTCGGATGGAAGGCGGCACTCGCCGTGGCAGTCAATGCTGCAGGGGTCACATTTCTGTTCCGAGACTATCTGCGGAAGCTCGCAGTGTCGCCGGCAAAGCTGGATGTCCCAGCCTGGAGTTCCGGAGTTCATCTCGGCTTTCTCGGCGCGGTGGTCGCCTTCAATCATCATCCGATCGTGTTTCTCGCGCTCTTCATGTTCTTTCTCGGCTTTGCCGAGGCGTACAAGCGCTATCAGTCGCCGCTCATCCTGCGGGAAGGTCTGCTGGTTGCGTTTTTCCTGGCCGGCTTGGTGGTGATCGGCGGCCAGCAGAAATGGTGGCTGCAACCGCTTCTCAGTGACATGGGGCCCACCATGCTGTTCACCGGCGCCACCCTGTTGACTGCAGTAACTGACAACGCAGCCCTGACATATCTTGGTTCGCTCGTGGACGGCGTTTCCGACGAGTTCAAATACTCCCTGGTCGCGGGAGCGGTGACGGGCGGTGGGCTCACGGTAATTGCAAACGCACCGAATCCGGCGGGATTCGCGATCCTGAAGAACAGCTTCGAAGACGGAACGATCAGCGCAGGCGGCCTTGTCTTGGCTGCGCTCGCTCCAACCCTCGTCGCCGCTGCGGCGTTTCAGTTGCTCCCGTGAATCCAGACGGAGATGTGCATGACAAACCAGGCTACGACAACTGCACCCGGCGGCATCGGGCATGAGGTCGCCAGTTCGGCAACAAGAGGCATGCGCTTTCTCGCCGTCGTCGATGGCAGCGAACGCACCAATCGCATTGTCGATTTCGTGGCCGCCATAGCCGAAGGCAAGGACAATGTTGAGGCCATCATTCTGAACGTGCAGGATCGACATTATGAGGGTCGCCTGCGCGGCTATCAGAGTTTCAAGAAGGAAGAAATCGAGGACCGTCTGATCAACGATGTCGGGCTGCCCATCGTCAATGCTGTGAGCAAACGGTTGGGCAAGGTGGGCGTGGTTTGCCTGTCGAAGGTCAAGATTGGCGATCCGCTGCCGATAATTCTCCGTTGCGCGGCCGAAGACAAATGCGACGTTATCGTCCTGGCGGATCCGCAACCGCAATACGTGCGGCGCTGGTTACGCGCCATAGGCTTGCCGCTTGTATCTTCCCTGATATCGCGCGTCATCACGGCCGCCTTGGTGCCGGTCGTGATTGTGAAATAGAGGTCCACACTTTCCGGGCTAACAGGACTCACCGCGACGTCACCTAGCGGAACTCGATCGGCATCAGGGCCGTGACCCATCGCGCCCTAGGAATTATGGTAGTGTCCTGGCGTGAAATCGCGGAGGAGTTGCCATGAAAGCCTTTGAGGTATTCGCGATCTACGTGACGCCTTTCGTCATCATTGCGGTGGCAATCAAGCTTTTGATGAAACGTTATGCCGTCGATCTGTCCGACGTCCAAAAGCAGGGCTCCAAGCCGAGGCGCAGATTTCTGCTCGGAGCTTGGTATCCAGACGAATAAGTACCCCTTAGCCGGTGGCCTCTTCCATTTCCAATGTCGCATGCTGGCCCCAATCGGACGTCACCAGTTCGCGGGAACAGAGCGAACCCTAACTTGGTATCGAACCTTCAATCGGCTGCATAGAACGCCTCCCGGACGGCATTCGAAATTGGACCGGAGCCGATAATCGCTGTCTGGGTCATGACTACGCCGATGACGCGATTTGTCGGATCGATCCAAAACTGCGTGCCATAGATGCCGCCCCATCCATAGCTACCGGCCGGAAGACGGCTCTTGGCTGCGGCGGGATCAGTCAGGATCCCGAAGCCCAGCGTGAAGCCCCAACCCGGCCCGCGAATCGTCGGCATGTTGCCGGTCGCGTTCTGCGTCATCTGCCGGACCGTCTCAGCGCGGAGCACCCGCACGCCGTCAAGCTCGCCCTCGTTCAGCAGCATCTGCAAGAACCGCGCGTAGTCGCCGATCGTGGCACTCATGCCGGCGCCGCCGGAATTGTACGCAGTCGGAGAGAAGGCGCGGTTCGGGTCGAGGCTGGCAGTGCCCTTGGTGGGTGGGAACGGCACTGCCTCAGGCCCCATCACGGGAACGTAGCCTGTGCCGAGCGCGCCCGTGACCTGTGCGGGTCGCGTCACCTGCACGAAGCGTGAGCGAAGAGCCTCAGGTGGGTTGAACACAAAGCTCTCAATGCGCAAGGGCTTTGCAATGCGCTCGGTGACAAAAGTTTCCAGGCTGTTTCCCGTCACTTTCTCGATGACGGCGCCGAGCACGTCCGTCGCAAGCGAGTATTCCCAGCCCGTACCAGGCTGATAGCCAAGCGGAACGGAGGCGAGACGCTGCATTGCTTCAGCGGTGGTTACTTCGGGCTGATCTAGCCCGTCTGTCACGCGCGCGTCGCGATAGGCATCCACAAGCCGGGGATTATTGATGAAGTTATAGGAGAGCCCGGCGGTATGGGTGAGCAGTTCGCGGATGGTCGGGGGCCTGTTGGCCGGCCACTCGGCGCCGTCGGGCCCTCTCACCCGCAGCTTGGTGAACTCGGGGAGGAAGCGGCTAACCGGATCATCCAGACCAATCTTGCCCTGCTCGACAAGGATCATCGCCGCCACTGAGGTGACAGCCTTCGTCATTGAGGCAACTCGGAACATGTCGTTTGCGCCGATCGGCGCGGTACCCCCGACCTCGCGAACGCCGACGCTGCGGCTGTACACCGGGCGGCCGTCTTGGAGGATCAGCGCCACGATACCCGGCGTGCTACGGCCTTCCACCAAGCCCCGAATGGCTTCATCTAGCTTGGCGTTGCGCGCCTCGGGCGAAAACGCCTGGGCTACCGGGACGGGGCTGAGCGCGAAAGCTATTACTGCGGCCCCAAGCAGTCGGGTGACAAGACGACGTGAGATCATGATATCCCTCCCGTAGACCTGTTCTGAGGCCGCCATTCTGCAGCCCCTTCAGATGGGAAGCAATGTCTAGCGCACGCACATGTCCGCGCTTGCCTCCTAGTGGCCGGTCCGAGCACAGCGCAGGGACATTTGCTCCAGCCGCGAACGGCTTACTGCTTCTCGCTGCAACCTCATGCGGCCGGGTTGGACCGGATCTGCCGGGCTTGAACGCTCTCGTCTTGTTCCAGCGGCAGGGAAAATTGAAACATGGCGCCCCGCGGTTCGTTCGCGCTCGCCCACATCCGTCCCCCGTGAGCCTCGACCATCGACCGGCAGATGGCGAGGCCCATGCCCATGCCCTTGGCCTTCGTCGTATAGAAGGCCTCGAACACGCGCTCGACATCCGCCGGGTCCAGGCCCGGGCCGGAATCGCGAACCGTGACGAGCACGCCGCCCGCGGCCTCCCTTTCGCTGTTGATCCGCAGTGCGCCTGCCCGCTGGTCGACGCCCTCCATCGCTTCAATGGCATTGAGGATCAGGTTCAGAATCACCTGCTGCAGTTGGGTGCGATCGCCTTTCACCATAGGCAAGCCCGGCGCGAGGTCGGTCTGCAGCAAGATGCCGTCCTTGAGCATTTCGCTCCGGGTCAGCGCGACCATTTCGAGGATGGCTTCATTGAGGTCGAACCGATCATTCCGCGGCGGCACCTTGTTGATGAGGGCCCGGATCCCGTTGATGACGTTGCCGGCGCGCTTGCCGTCCTCGACGATACGACGAAGGGAATCCTGAACCTCGCCGAGATTGGGCGGTTGAGCGCCAAGCCAGCGCAGGGCAGCCCCGGCATTGGTAACCGTCGCCGCGATCGGCTGGTTGACCTCATGTGCAATCGAGGCCGTCAATTGACCCATCGTGGTGACGCGATTGGCGTGCGCGAGCCCCGCCTGCATGGCGCGCAAGGCTTCTTCGGCCCGCCTGCGTTCGGTGATGTGCCGCCCGACACCGCGGTAGCCGACGAAGCGCCCCGTCTTGTCAAACACCGGCAGCCCGGAGACGGACACGTAACGCTTGCTGCCGTCGGGGCCAGCTCGCGCAAGCTCAAAATCGCGAAACGGCAGGTGGGCATCGAGCGTCTCCCGGTGCTTGCGCCAGGCCTCTTCATCCGGCTCCAGGTAAGGCACTTCCCAACGGGTCTTGCCGATCTCGGAGCCCGGCGCTGGCGCGTCGGCAAGGCTCTCCGCGAACTCCTGGTGAGTGAAGCGATGTTGCGCATCAGTCTCCCAGTACACGTCGAAGGAGAACTGCACGAGGGTGCGAAAGCGTTCCTCGCTCTGCCGCAGCGCCTCTTCCGCCCGCTTGCGCTCGGTCAGATCGAGGACAAAACTGACACCTTGATTTGGGCTTTGTTCGAACATCACCCCGCCGAGCAGCACCGGCACGCGGCTACCGTCTTTCCGGAAGTACTCTTTCTCGGATGGCTGGACGGTCCCCGTCCGTCTCAGCTCTTCCGCGGCGCGTGCGTCGCGGTCGCGCCATTCCGCCGGTGTCAGGTCCGCCCAGTTCAGCCGACCCGAGGCAAGATCCTCCCGGTCGTAACCCAACATATCGAGAAACGCGTCATTGGCCTCGAGAATGCGACCTTCGAGATTCCAAATGACGATGCCGACGATGTTGGCGTCGACCAAGCGCCGGATCTTCTTGTCGCGCGCCAGGAGATCGCCGTGGAGCGCGACGTTCTCCGCGATCGCCTTACGCCGCCTTATTGCTTCGAGCCGCGCAAGCGCCAACCCCACCACTGCCAGTGCTGCGACAATGACGATGGCCGTAGCGATCAGCCAGGCCTTGCGTTGTTCGAGTGCCTCGGCGCGCTTCTCCTGATCCACGAGCAGGAAACGCTCGTGGTCCACCATCTGGTCGATTTGCGACTTTATCTCGTCCAGGCTGCGGATCATCGCCAGCGCCGCCTGCCCGGAGGTGCTGGCCGTCTTGACGATGTCATCGATCTCACGCAGCTTTGCTGTAACTGTCAGCGCCAGATGTCCGGCACGATGGTTCTGCAATGGATCGTTCGCGACTAGAGCCTGGAGCGCCTGCGCGTCTCGTCGTACGCTTTCGTCAGAGACGCCGTAAGCCTTGAGATATGAGGGGTCGAGAGTCAGCAGATACCCGCGTCTTTGGGCCTCCACGTCGGCGATGCCCCCCCGCAGCCGATCCAGAGTCTCCAGCACCTGGCGGCTGCGCCCGTGCGCAAAGTCTGCCGCTTGTCGATCCTGACGATATTGGATGGCGAGAAGCCCGGTCGCGGCAACCACAGGCAGGAGCACCGCGACCACGAGCGTCAGCGGACGAGCAAAGCGCCGAGAGGACTGGCTCAGAGGGACTGACATGGCCTGGGCCTTAGATGCTCGCGAGAGCGGCTGTTTTGTGATGCCGACGCAAAGTATTGCTAGTATAATGGAAACACAGCCAGACCCGCGCAGATGAAGTGGGAACCGGCGTGCTCGGCCACATAGATTACACCGGCTCAGGCAGCCCGTCAGTTCTCTCGCAAGGGCCAGAACGTCACGGGACGCCCGCTCGCGTCTTGTGAAGGACTGTCCTCAGGCAGGAGCAATCCTCATGGCTCCGGGTGAAAAGTCGCCACACGGTCGAGGACCGGCTAGCCGGCGCAGCTTCGTCAGGGGATTGGGCGCCGCGGGGGTGGCCTTGCCGGCCCTCGCCATGCTGCCGCGGTGGGGTGTCGCAGAGGATGTCGCCGGTGTCTATGCGCACGCTGCGATAGATTGGAAACAATTTGCCGGGCAGACGATCACGCTCGCAGGCGCGATCCATCCCTGGTCGAACGCGATCACACCGCTTTTGTGGGATTTCACCAAGCTCACCGGTATCAGCGTCGTTACCGACTTCCGATTGGAGACCGCGTACATGGGCGCGCTGCCGATCCAGCTCGCCCGGGGCAGCAGCACACCCGACGTCTTCATGTTTACGGCCTATGGCCAGGGCATCTCGGCAGGATGGCTCGAGCCGCTGAACGCATACTATTCCGATAAGTCGCTGACCGATCTCGGCTGGTATGACGAGGCTGACCTTCTCGAGACAGCCCGCACATTTCCGGTGTGGCGGAACGGTGAACGCTACGCGTGCCCGATCACTTCCGAGGCGGTGACCTTGTTCATCAACGGCGAGGCGCTGGCAGCCAAGAACCTGTCGGTTCCCCGGACTTTCGATGAGCTGCTCGCCACCGCCAACGCAATCAAGACCAGTGAAATGTCCGGGATCGCCATGCGGGCGCAGGCCGGCGGCAATTCGTCCCCGCCGGCCATGAGCTTCGTGTTCTCCTACGGAGGCGACATGGTCAAGGACAACAAGGCCGCTTTCGCGAGCCCCGAGGCCATCGCGGCCATCGAGATGTACGGTCAACTGCTCCGTCAAGCCGGGTCTCGCGGTGTGAGCGGCTACGAATGGTACCACGTGCTGGACGACTTCCTGCAGCGCAAGACGGCGATAGCGATCGACAGCAGCAACTTCGCTACCGACATCTCCAATCCAGCCAAAAGCCACGTTGCCGGGCGGGCCGTGTTTGCCGCCTTTCCCCATGCCGCCGGTCGCCCGTCCGTGCCCTTCATGTCGCACTGGCAGGCGTCCATCAATTCCAGATCACGACACAAGCGGGCGGCTTTTTTGTTTCTGCTGTGGGCGACAAGCAAGCCGACCTCGCTGCGGACTGCCGCAGCGGGGCTGGCGACGACACGCGTGTCGGCTTGGTCGGGCGAGGACTTCAAGAAGGCGTTCGGCGCGCAGGCCGCCGAGGCGGCGCTGACGAACTTACAGAATGCCGATGTTGACCGCGCCAAGGCGATTCTTTTCCATTCGCTCTCGAGACCCATCCTGGACGCATTCATGATCGGCGTGAATGAAGTGGTCACCGGAGCGATGCCGGCGAAGATTGCGATGACCAACGCCGCCGAGAAGGCCAACGCGGCGATCCGCGGATAGCAGGGCTATTACGAGCGCAATGTCCGGCACTGTCGCCGGCTCTCCCGTGCGCTCGTCGCCGGCGCGGGTCCACGCGATCGAGACCCTTGGCCCGATCAAGCACTGTCAACAGAACCGCAAAGGTCGCGACGACAACGCGCAATTACTTCGGCGTTTGCAGCACAACCCCGTAGCGCTTGTAGATTCGATCGATTGTGCCGTCGGCCCGCAACCGCTCGACCGCCGCGTCGATGGCTTCGCGCAGATTGTCATCGGGGCGGACCATGCCAACTGCGACATCCCAGTTCAGGTTCGCCTCGCTCTCATCGCGATCCAGGATACGGAGCGCCTTGTCCGGATGCATCAGATTGAAATAGCTCGCTGCCGTCGGCGTGACTGCCGCCGCGTCGATCTCATGGTTGGCCACGGCCTCAAGGACATCGACCTCAAACCCGAAGGTCGATGTCGGCACCCTCCGCTGACTGATGATCATTGCTGCGAAGGATCCGACCAGAACCCCGACCTTCGTGTGCCCGTCGAGGCTCTTGAACGACGTCAGCTTGCTGGCCTGCGGCACGGCCAGGACAATACCAGTGCGATAGTAGGGTTTTGAAATCCTCAAATTGGTCTCGCCTTGCGCCTCGCGATCGGCAATCACATCCAGAAGAATGTCGCAACCGGCGCTGCGCATCTGGTACCGGGTGATGATCCAGTCGAGCTCCAGTGAGACGCCGAGCTCGCGTGCCAGCGCCCGTCCTAATTCGACCTGAAATCCTGGCGGATCGCCGGCCTTGCTCGCGAATGGAAGCGAGTTGGGATGAGCACATAATCCAAGCACGCCGGTCGAGCGGATGGCGTCGAGGGGCCGCGCCTGAGCCGGGCCGATCAGCCCAATGACGGCGCCGACCATGAACGGGAGAATCGTCTTCATTCCGTATCCCCGTATGGATGGATCGGGTCTCGGCGGTTCAGCCCTCGCGCGGCTTCAAGGCGCGGATGTATTTGATCATCTGTTCGATCTGCGCGTCGGTGAAGGCCCCATCGAATCCAGGCATCGCGCCCTCCTTGCCGTTCTTTATGCGGTCACGCAAAAAATCGTCGTCTCGTGGCGAATTCATCAACTGCGGCCCCTTGCCGGCAGCTCGGCCGCCATTGGAGTGACAAAAACCGCAGGTCCCTGCGAACAACTGCTCGACATCGAACGTCCCGTTGTCGGGCGCAGGGCTCGCAGGCTGCGCCCGGACCGACCCGGCACACGCCAATGACGCGCCCAGCACTGCCGATAGCAGCGCGATGTTCTTCAAGTGCAATTTCAAAACGTCCGGCTCCATTTCCCTAAAAGCCACCCAGCCGCTTCAACGCACGGGGAGCAGGCTTGCGCCCGCCCCCGGCAGATCGTTTGCGATCGCCTATTTGAGGCTGAAGACGACGAGCATGCCGTCGTCGCGCGGCATGCTCTTGTAGATGCCGCCGAAGTTTGGCCCATATTCATCTGCCAACATGCCGCCGAAGCCCGCGGTCACCGCGATGTATTGCTTGCCGCCGACAGAGTAGCTGACGATGCCACCCTGATGGCCGGTGCCGTTGTTGTGATTCCACAGCTCGGTCCCTGTTTCGGCATCGTAGGCGTGAATGGTGCCGCGCGAATCAGGCACGAATACGAGATTGCCTGCGGTCGATAGCACACTGCCCAGCGGCGGCTCGGGGTAGCGAACCTCCCATTTCTTCGCGCCGGTCACGGGGTCGCGCGCGTCGAGATGACCATAGATCTCGCCGCCCGGAGGAGGCGCCATCTTGAAATCGGCGCCGATGTTAAGCTGTGCCTGTGGAGTCGTCACCGGCGTCGTCTTTTGGACGTCGAGCGTCATGCACCATTCCTGGCCGATCTTGTAGTAGAGGCCCGTTTTCGGACTGTACGACCCGGCATTCCAGCTAATGCCGCCACCAATGAATGGGCACAGCGGCGGGTCGGTGACCTTCCCAGCAGTGAAGTCGCGACGTCCGATCAGCGCGCCCGTCTTGGGATCGATGTCCTTGACAAAATTGATGTTCTGGACGAGTCGCCAGACGTTCTTCACGGCAAGATTGCGGTCGTAAACAAAGATGAAGCCGCCCTTGTTCGGATGGACCACGAGCTTCTGGCCGTCGCGCTCGAGCATCACGAACTCGCCGACGGAGCTGTCAAAGTCCCAGGCGTCGTGCGGCAGCTCCTGATGGTAGAATTTCAATTTGCCGGTATCGATGTCGAGACCGATCACTGAGCTCGTGTAGAGATTGTCGCCGGGACGCGCGCCTTGCGTCTTGTAGTCCGCACCCGACCAATCGTAGAGCGGCGCCGGGTTGGCAGTGCCCCATAGAATCGTGTTGGTCTCGGAATCGTAGGTGCCGGGCATCCAGCCGCCGCCTCCGCCGGTGCGCCAGGAGTCACCGCCCCAGGTCTTCATGGCTTCCTCGGTGGGAGCAACCGTCAGGAACTCCCATTTCTTTTTTCCCGTGGCGGCCTCGACGGCGAAGATCGGGCCGCGGCCGGGCCACTCACCGCCCTGCGCGCCGATGATCACCAAGCCCTTGGCATAGAGGGGCGCACCGGTGAAGCCGACCGTCAGCTTCTGGGAATCGATCAGCTTGGTGTCCCACGCCACCCTGCCGGTCTTCGCGTCCAGCGCGATGAGCCGGCCGTCCACTGTGCCGACGTAGACTTTGCCCTCTCCGAGGGCGACACCGCGATTGTAAGGCGAGTGCGTCTGCCGCTTGATCAACGCCTCGTCTAGTTCCGGGAAATAGTGCCAGATCAACTCGCCGGTGGCGCCGTTCAGCGCGAAGGTTCGGCTGTAGGAGCCGGTGTAGTAAAGCACGCCATCAGCCACGAGCGGCATCGACTGCACGCCGCGGGTGGATCTTCCTGGAATATGCATCCAGGCGACACCCAAGTTTCCGACGTTGCTGGTGTTGATCTGAGCGAGCGGGCTGTAGTGATGCGACTTGTAGGAACCGTGATAGGTCAGCCAGTCATTCTGGCCGGCGGCCTCGATCCGCGCGGTATCAACCGTTTGTGCAAAGGCTGACGATGCGGCAAGCGTCGCACCGATCGCAACTGCAACGGGTAGAGAAAGATAACCCAAATGCTTCTTCATCCGTATTTCCTCCCCTTGGTCTTGCTCTTGCGCTGGTTGCTACACTGTCCGGCCCGCCGCACCTGATCGTCTCCCGAGGCGATCGTTTTGTGCCGCGCGCCGGACAATTCCGATTTCCGTTTTCATGAGACGCCCCATCCCGCTCAGGCTCCATCCGGAGCGCAAGCCAACGGTTTCCAGGCAGCGGTCGGCTCGCATCTCAGCAGCCGCTTCCTTGAACAACTGTCCGACACGATCGTGTTCCCTTTGTGGGCGACATTGATGCTGACAGCGACATTGCCGATACCGCAATTACCGCAATTGATGCATCGCACCATCGGCTGTCGGCCTACCCTCCGCGCGCGTGGAGCATTCGCAGCACCACGTCCAATTCCTTCCCGGCTTACACGGGCTTTGCTGCAGTCTAGCGTAGTTTCACGGGATCCGCACCGGTTTCGGTCTTGTAAACCCTGACCGAACGCCAGCCGGTGCCATTTCGCTCAAATGATCATCGCGCTCCTGGCCTACAGGGCTCGACGACTAGATGTGAGCTTTCAGGAGGTTGTCCATTCGGCCCTGACCGAGGAAGCTGAGGTTGCTGAAGCTTCAGATTCTGAGGGGAGAACCGAATGGACACCCATAAGAATGCGCCTCTGACACCGAAAGGTCGAGAGGCGATGGCGCGGAGCGTAGTCGACGGCGGGCTGAGCAAGGCCGCGGCCGGCCGTCAGTTCAACACCACAGCGAAGACGGTCGCCAAATGGGTCGAACGCTTCCGCGCGGAAGGTGTCGATGGTTTGCGCGATCGCTCCTC
>NZ_AXAU01000002.1 GCF_000472965.1 Bradyrhizobium murdochi
GCCGTCCGTCAGCGCAGCGGTCGTGTAGGTCCAGGCGCCACTGCTGTTGGCCGTGGCGGTCCCGATCTGGGTCGCACCGTCGAACACCTTCACGGTGCTGTTCGCGGCCGCGCTGCCGCTCACAGTCAGCGTGTTGTCGTTGGTGATGCCATCACCGGATGCGCCGCTGTCGTTCGAAAAGTGGTCGATCGTTGTCATCCCGCCGCCGCCGCCTTCCACTGGGAAAGGCGGTGGGATAAGTGGACCTGGAACGAGTTCACCATTTACGATCGTTGCGGAGCGGACATTTTCCCACTGAGTAATGTTTATGTCCGCATTGACTTCCTGAAAGAGAATGTCGTCGTAGCCAAACGGTCCGACAAAATACACGTCCTTGAGGGATACCGAGATATCGTTTGCATCCGCGGCAATACGCAAGCCAAACGGACCACCTTGGAACACCACGTTATCGAACGTGAGCGTGCCACTCCAATCATCCGCAACAAACATACCAGCAGTTGCAGCGGTGGTGTGGGCGACGATCGTCGTATTCGTGATCGTCACATTCCCGGTGCTGCCGGGGGCATAGATCTGAATAGTATCGGCGTGATCGCTCCCTTGTCCCGTCGACTCGAGATACGAATTGCTGATGGTGACGTCTCCGTCACCCCCAATGCGCACACCTTCCCTGGAGCTAATACGCATATGGTCGAGGCTGAACGAGCCAAGGCCGACAACGGACGCCGTGGAGCCAGTGTCGGTAATACTCTTGTAGGAAAGCGTCCCGCCATCTCTAAGCGTGACCGAACTCGAACTCGTAACCCCGCTCAACAACGGGTCGTTCCAGTTCAGAGGGATGTTGTCGTAGGTGGCCATCGTGTTTCCTTAAGCGCCGCATCCGTGCACGCAGCGGTTTTCTGTTGAGCAACAGTTGTAGCGACCAACGTTACCGTGTTGTGGTCCCGTCGTCGCCAACCATACATTCCGACGGACGAGGTCGCCGTCGGCGGAGGCTTTTTTGGGACGACATGTCGGCCCACCCAAGGTGATTTCTCAATTACTCCGCCAAAGTTCCCGCGCCGGAATTTAGTGCAGCAGTTCGTCGACTTAGCTTCCAGGTTCAGATTCTTCTTCAGTTTCGCTGCCAAGTTCGTCGAGGGGTCGTTCCTCACGCTCGCCACTGGCATATCGTCCGCCAGCTTGTCTTCAAAGCTTATCGAAGCTTGGGAACTTGCGCGCTATGCAATGCGATGCAGCACGGCAGATGCTGCGCGCGGTCTTCTGAGAGCCCTGAGTTCGGCAACAAGATCGTCGGCTGTTCTTCAATTTCAGCAGGAGCGATCAGCGAGTGGCAATGTTCAATGACACGCAGGCACGCCCGGTCGATTTGTCTGTTGGAAAAGCAGCCTTTGATTTTGGCACCGATCATTTCCACCTGCACTTGCCCTGGGCGGACCGCAGACACGCGAAGCTGGAGCTGAAGTTGCGCAAACCGTCTCCGTCGAACGCATGAGAAACGCATAGCGGTGGGGCGTCGTCATGTTCCTGCACGACAGCCCATTGAAATCTAAGGTGTCATCCCACCCAGCATGTAGGGTTCCCACCGAGAACAAGGAACACGTTTCCATGGCGAAGCGCGCGGCCGGCGGTGAACGCCCGCCGCAATCGTAATCGGATCCGCGTTCATTGCCGCCCGGCTGTCCTCGCGCTCACAAATTAAATGTGATTGGACACGATGCAACTTTTAATTTAATTATCTCGCTGTCACCAAATTAATTTGACCTCATATGTTTCACCGCGCCTTTAATACGATTTCGGCGCTGGGTTTTGGTTGATGTCGTTGCCCGGGTTGCAATGGAGGAAAAGATGGCAAAAGCCTATCAAACAAAAAGCCAAGCCGTTCAGCAGTTGATGGTAACTGAGTCTTTTGCGGATTCTGCCTTTGACTGGCTCTCCCTTATTTATCCCCTCAACAGTTTGATCGTTGGCACCAGACATGACGACGTCCTCAGCGCCCAAGCTGACGGCGATGTTGTCTTGGGCCTTGCAGGCAATGACCTTTTAAGCAGTGCATTCAACCGGACAGCATTGTTCGGCGGTAGCGGCAACGACACGCTGACCACCACAGTTGTTGTCCCGCTCCAGGGCGATGCGCCTGTGCACGGTCTCGCCATTCAGTTCGGCGGAAGAGGCAACGATGATCTCGATGCGACCGTCACCCTTCAGGGTGGGAGCACGCCTCAGAGTACGGAGGCAACCGCAGATGTGCTACTCCATGGCGGCAGCGGGAATGACAGGATCAACGCCACGGCAAATGTGACGCTTCCTGCTTTTGGAACAGTGACCGTCAGAACCGATGTAATCGGCGGAAGCGGCGATGATACCATTCAAGCCCATGCTGATGGCCGTAACATTATCGGAACCAGCATCGCGATGAATAGCGTCGAGGGCGGCTCGGGCGACGATCACATCACAGCGCATGCCGAAACGGAATTCTTTGCGTTGCGCGGCATAGCCAGCAACGTATTGTTCGGTGGCGACGGCAATGATGTCCTGGATGCGTCTGCTGAGGGGCGATCCAATTTCACCGAGTCGGTTACAAATGAGCTTCACGGTGGTCAGGGCAACGACGTACTGCATGCTTTCAACCTGACAGACTCCAATAGCGGCAGGCCAGTTGGGATCAACCAGCTGTGGGGCGATGATGGCAGCGACACCCTCGAGGCGACTCATTCCACCGATGGGGAGAACACCGTCACGGATGTCACGAACTACCTGGATGGCGGGAAAGACAATGATAACCTGACTGCGAACTCCACCGCGCTTGGTGGCTTTGTTCGCGCACTCAATCAACTCGAGGGCGGCGATGGAAGAGACAGCCTCACGGCGCGTCTCGACGCTGTAGCTCACGGCGGGCCGGATCTCGGGCTGGATCTCTACAATGTCGCGAATGTCCTGAATGGCGGTTCCGGAGATGACCAGCTCACCGCGTTTCTGTCGGCAACTCCCGTTTCTGGGGTTACAGACAATTCTGTTGCCGAGAATCGTCTGGATGGCGGCGCTGGAAACGATGTCCTTGCGGCAACAGTTGAGTCAGGTTCGATAGGATCGAGCTTCCTCAGCGGTGGTGCGGGCAATGATCAACTCACCGTCTTTGGTGGGTCACAAAATGTTCTCGATGGGGGCGATGGCAACGACACGCTCACGAGCGGCATCGGAAACGACGCTATGTTTAGCGGATCCGGCGAGGATACGTTTGTCTTTGCCGCTGAGAACGCGCATGACACGGCCGATTTCGAAAAGGGGCAGGACAAGATCGACCTCACAGCTTTGGCAGCGAATGGCATCCACGACTTTGGCGATTTGAACATCGAGGCGACCGGTGGGAACACCATAGTTCACTTTGATACAGATAATGACCTCACCATCGCCGGCGTCGTGAACCTCAGCGCAGGTGACTTTTTGTTCGCGTAGCCGGCCGGTAGGCATATTGATTAGTAGGCCATCAGTCGCTTCGGCGACACGCGACGCGCTCACAATCGTCTCCAGCCTGTCTAAGGCGCAGTGGTGGGAGCGACTAGAACCGGGCCGGCGAGTCTCGCCGCGCATTTCTCGCTGCGAGGCCGCCTTTGTTGATCATCGCCGCTGGCCGCGACCTCTCACCGGAGCGGCGGCGTCGATTCGGCGTGGTCGCGGAGGTCATTGGCCAACGTTCAGGTTCATTCGCCAATCGTTTGCCCACGGCAGCATGTCAACGTGATCGGCCTGACCAGCGTGTCCGCGACCAGATCGGATATCGACTTCAGCTTCCCGCGCGGCATTGCCCACTTGTGCGCCGGCGGGCACTGGCCGGGAACCGGGCCGCGAAAACGCGGTGCGGCCGCAATTGCTCTGACTTCGTTAAATGTCCACATGATCTCAACCAGCGAAGCGGCCGCCGAAGCAATTGGCCCTGCGGGCACCGGCGGTCATGCTGATGAAGCCCAGCGCGACCGGTTCGCGAAATGCGACGATGGTGCTGGCTCCACTGACGCCTTTGGCTTCAAACTGTTGCGTGTGATCTTTGCTGGCGATCCGGAACGCTCGATCTCGGCCCCAATATATTTCCAACGCACGTTTGGCGATGCCAATGCCGTATGGCGACGGACGTCTCATCCTGTGGCACCTGAAATTGATTTCGCTTCGCGGCGGGGCATCGCCTCGGCGCAGGCTGTCGGTGCAGTTCGGCGTTTGTCATTAAATTAGTACGCGTCTATTATGTGTAAGAGCCCTGTAAAGAGACGGTGAACTGTACTTCAGGGTTAACCTCAGTGACAGACATCAAGCTTAGCAAGCGAATTCCGTCGCGGCAGATTTGCTAGATAATAGTATGGTTCAAGTCGCGCGGATTTGCGAACCTTTACGCCAGGCTCCGTTAAATTGGCGCCTAGTTTGATTACCCGACGGCACCGCGAATGCGGTCCGCGACGGCGACTTACCGGCAGTTCTTGATATGGCAGGGGCACATGGCAAACTTGTCGTACTGGCTGCTGATTGTAACCTGCTTCTGTTTCGGCTTTCACGACTATCCGGTTTGGACAGCCTTGTTGCTGGGAGTGGTAGCAGCAGTTACCTATCCTCATCGACAGGCAAGATACATTTGAAATCGGGATGAAGGAGTGGGACGTTGCCTATCCACTTGCGATAGTCGCAGCAAGCGTGCCGCCAGCAGGCATTTTGTTTGCAGTTGGCTGGCTTGCTGGTCGAGCACTCTCGCAAATCTTAAAGTAAGCCAGCTTTCATCAAAGCTAGCGCCGTCTATAGCCGATATATGCGATGAATATTACCGTATTCCGCATCGGCTTTCCTGGCTGACGGGGACCGAGCCTCGAATTATCCTTTGCTTGAACACTCCGGGCTCAATGGGCCTACTACGAGTGTCCACTCATTCGGAGGATGTTCACGGCTTCTTAGCCATTGCATTCTTTTGCGTTGCTCGTTGGTGGCCGTCAAAATCTTGCTCAGTAACCTGAGGCAACTCCAGATCGACTCAAGTGAGCGGAAAGTTAGAACGGGATCGAGCACCTGGATTTTGTGCAGAGACCCTGCTCGCCCCTGCGTGAGTATTCTGCGCTGGGCGGGGACGCGTACGTCGTACGCTTTCCGAACCGGCGTCGTTGTCGTCGAACCATTCCTAGGTCAATCCACTATCCTTCGTGTGGGAAGTGTGGTGCCCAAACTCGAAATCGGGAAACCTTGTGACTAGCGCGGTCTTCAAAAACTGGATATGCCTTATAGTCGCTTCCAGTTCGTTCAAGCGCCTCTGCCCTTCTGCTATCTCGCGGCCGAGCAAATTCTGATAATGGCTATCCTCCGGATCTCGCGTCAGATACTCATCGGAATCATTGCCCAAGGTTACTGCCGATCGCGCTAGCGCGTCATCGATACGTGCTTTCAGGCCAGCCTGCTCAGTTCTCGCGCCCTCCAGCGCATCTTCTATCGACCGAAAAATGGAAGTAGCGCGGGCACGGTCAGTTTCGGTATCCCGGCTGGCCGATCGCGCCTTGAAATTGACGGCGGTGCGCACCTTTAGAAATCGCTGAAACATCTTCGAGCTTCTCCAGGATGGGTTGGGTCGAGATAGATGCTGAGTCGTCACAGCCAAGTTATCACGAAATGCGAACGTTCGGCGCAAGATCGCTTTCGTGCGAGTGATGCCGGTCTATGGGCGGATCGAGGCTCCCCAGTTGATCATCCAAGCAATCGCCCGCGCATGGGCAGCCCATCGCTGTCGATTGGAACTGTGTTGATGCCGCACCGATGCCGATCTCTGATCAGCAAACTCCGAAACCACCCGAACGAGATCAGACCGTGAAAACGAGTTGTGCTCGCCGGAATGAAACCTGAAAGGCCGCGCGCAAAGCTTCGCGCCGTAAGTCATCCTCCAAGCAATCTGCATTGGGGCCCTCTCAACACAATCGACTCGATGCGACCCGCGACACCTGGCTTTCCGCTGCTTGCAGGTTTCTGGGCATGTCCGCCCCAAGTTGACGGTCGCCAATAAATGGGTGATACTATTTAATTGTACTAACAAGATAACCCCTGATAATTTAAAAATCGTCTTGGGAGGAGGTACGCCGACCTGAGGCAAAGGCTCATTTCATAGTCGCCATTGAAGGTAATGGCCGGAGGGCATCCAGTCTAATTCGATCATGGATCGCGTTTGGCCCGAACCGCGCATCTGTCGCCATCGGAAATAGCGAGGAGGATTTGCGCGCCTCGAACTGATTGCGTGGAGGAAATCATGGTTGAAGTGCACCCCGTAAGGCTAGGCTCAATCAGTTTCGGCCGTTCGAAAACTATTTGCACAATTCGTAGTATTTCTGCTTACGGCGCCGCGCTTGATGTCGCTGCAGATGAGCAAGTCCCCGATGAGTTTGCGCTGACCGTCATCCCCGACGGTGACCCGCGGCGCTGCGCGGTCGTTTGGCGCAAAGAGAAACGCATCGCTGTCGCGTTCTATTGACTTGCCCACGAAAGGAAATTCTGCAGGACGTCCTCCGGGAGCGATGCGCCGCCGCCTGGTATTGTCTTGTCATCCTGTGGATGATCCTTGAAAACTCAGCCTGTGAGTGACCCTTGAAAACGCCACACGCGATGAGAGCGACCGGACGGCAGGTAAAGGACCGGTCATTATTAATTTGATTTAATTTTGATTTAATAATATAAATGCGCATTGAGCTTAGACCGTACTTGCGAACTGAATTGTGAAGTGACCCATAGACCTGTTTAAAAAGGCGTCACGTTTGCGCCAGCCCATTGAAACTGCTCCGAGGGACGGAAAGGAAATTTGGGTCGAGGATGATCGATCGGCTTACGATGTCGCGCATTGGTCATCTGAGACAAAAGAATGGGTCTGGAAGAACGGCAGACCAATCAGGATCACGCCGACACATTGGTCTCCAATAGCCGAGCCTCAGTATCAGGAAGACGATCAGTCGAGCGGCCCCCTTTGGAACGATCGCGTGCGCCGATGGTTTATCGCTTCCTTTATCGCTGCAAGTCTGGTTATGGCTGCGTTGCTCGGCGTGCATTTCCGCACCGAGCTGGTCGCTTTTGCGACGCGATACTTTGATCTGCCAGACATTGCCGATCTCGATAGCAAGGTGGAGTTGTCGAGCAAGCCGTACGACGAAACTGCGCGGCTCCGCCAAGCGGACATCATGGTGGAGGAACTGCGGCGGACCCTTCAACAGGAACAGGCCGGCGCCAACGCACTCGCAGACGAGCTTTTGGAAGTTCGCCGCGAAATCGAAACGCAAGCCATGCAATTGCAGAAGGCCGTCGATGAAGCTCGGCAGCAGAAACAGACGGCAGAGGCAGCCGCTTCCCAATTACAAGAATCCCTGCGGCAGGAGCAAAAGAAGACCGCCGCCCTCACCCAGGAGATCGGCATAATGCGCCAGGCGATGACGGCAGGCGCAGAGCAGCAACGCCACGCGCTCGAAGGCGCACAGGCGCGCGCCGCGACACTTGCGAGTGAGCTTGCCGGAATGCGGCGCGAGATCGAAACGCAGGCCGCACAGTCGCAAAAGGCCGTTGATGACGCCATATTGCGGACGCAGGCGGCGGAGGCCATCAATGCCGAACTGCGCGAAACGCTGCGGCAGGAGCAACGGAAAACTGCCACTCTCATCCAGGAGGTCGACGCTGCGCAGGCGATGAAGGCAACCTCCGAACAACAACGCCGCGCGCTCGACGAGGCACAGGTGCGTGCCGCAACGCTCTGGAGCGAGCTTGCCGGAGCGCAGCGCGATATCGAAACGCAAGCCGCACAGTCGCGAAAGCTCATTGATGAAGCCGTGCATCAGAAGCAGACGGCAGACGCTAGCGCCGCCGAATTGCGAGAATCTCTGCAGCAGGAGCAACGGAAAACTGCCGCTCTCACCCAGGAGCTCCACGCAGCGCGGCAGGCGATGAAGGCAACCGCCGAACAACAACGCCGCGCGCTCGACGAGGCACAGGCGCGTGCCGCAACGCTCTGGAGCGAGCTTGCCGGAGCGCAGCGCGATATCGAAACGCAGGCCGCACAGTCGCAAAAGGCTATTGATGAAGCCGTGCAGCAGAAGCAGACGGCGGATGCTAGCGCCGCCGAATTGCGAGAATCCTTGCAGAAGGAACAACGGAGAACTGCCGCTCTCACCCAGGAGATCGAAGCTGCGCGCCAGGCATTGACAGCAGCCGCCGAGCAACAACGCGGCACGCTCGAGGAAACTCAGGCGCGCGCTGCGACACTCGTGAGCGAACTCGCTGAAACGCGTCGCGAGATCGAGACACGGGTCGTGCAGTCGCAAGTGGCAGAGGGTGAGGACACGCAACAAAGACAGACGGCGGAAACAACTATCACCGAACTGAGGGAATCTCTACGGCGGGAGCAAGAGAAGACTGCTGCGCTTACTCAGGAGTCCGACGCTGCGCGCCAGGCGATGACGGCAGCCGCCGAACAACAACGCCGCGCGCTCGAGGAAACTCAGGCGCGTGCCGCAGCACTCGTGAACGAGCTCGCTGACACGCGTCGCGAGATCGAGGCGCGGGTCGTGCAGTCGCAAGTGGCAGAGGGTGATGACACGCAACAAAGACAGATGGCGGAAACAACTATCGCCGAACTGAGAGAATCCCTACGGCGGGAGCAAGAGAAGACTGCGGTGCTTACCCAGGAGTCCGACGCTGCGCGCCAGGCGATGACGGCAGCCGCCGAACAACAACGCCGCGCGCTCGAGGAGACACAGGCGCGTGCCGCAGCGCTCACGAGCGAACTTGCTGGAACGCGTCGCGAGATCGAGATGCAGGCCGCGCAATCACAAAGAGCGATCGATGAAATCTTGCAGCAGAAGCAGAGGGCGGAGGCTGCCACTGCCAAATTGCAAGACTCGCTGCAGCAGGAGCAAAAGAAGATCCCCGCCCTCGCTGAGGTCGACGCGGTGCGACAGGCGATGGCGGCGAGCGCCGAGCAGCAACGTCGTGCGCTGAACGAGGCTGAGGAGCGTGCCGCAACACTCGCGAGCGAGCTTGCTGGAGTCCGCCGCGAGATAAAAGCGCAGTCTGCGCGGTCGAAAACAGCGGACGATGCGGCCATACAACAAAAGCAAGCCGCGGAGCGCACCATCGCGGAACTGCGGCAATCGCTGCGCAAGGAGCGCGACAAGATCGGAGCAATGGCACGCGATTTTGCGCCCGCACGGCGGCGCCCTGCGGACCAGCGCGAGTCCTTCGGGCGCGCGCAGGACAAACCGATCAGTCCGATCGTCCAGACGACGCTGGCCGCAGGCGCGGGCGCAACGAAACAGCCGATGGCCTCTGACACACAGAGTAAGACAGAGGCATCACGATTGATCGCGCGCGCTGGCGCGCTGCTCAGTCAAGGCAATATCGGTGCGGCGCGAATTGTACTCGAGCGCGCCGTCGAGGGCGGCGACCCCCGTGCAAGTTTCATGCTCGCAGAGACGTATGACCCCGTCATTCTGTCCGCATGGGGCACCTATGGAACGCGTGGCGAGTCGGCGAAAGCACGTGAACTTTACGCAACGGCGCACAGCGGCGGCATTCCGGAGGCAAAGGACCGGATCGACGCATTGCGTGAGTGAGGGATCAGGACCGCATTCACGACGGACAGTTGGAGACGGAGATGAACACGCTGCCGAAACTATGGTCATTTTTGCTGCTCGCGGCGATGGCGCCTGTTACCTTGATGCTTCACTCGGCGGACGTATGCGCGCAGCCCGCCAAGAGCGAGCGGGCCATCAGCCGCGCCTCAGCGCATGACCAAAGAGAGAAGATCAACGCCTGGACTGTCGGCCTCGCCGGCGGTTTGCTGGAGGGCGCACCTATTCGCCTGGCGGCAGAGATGGCCCGCATCGTCGATGACGGTCCGAATCTACATGTCCTGCCGATCGTCACTCGAGGAGCTACCGAGAACGTGAATTCGCTGCTCTACCTGCGTGGCGTCGATACCGCGATCATCAATTCCGACGCGCTCGAAGAGTACAAGATTCAGATACCGGAGATCCGGAGCCGCATAACCTATCTTCTCAATCTATTCCCGTCGGAGCTCCATATCTTCGTACGACCCGAAATCGAGACTTTGCAAGACCTCGCCGGCAAGAAAGTGAATTTCAACACCCAGGGCACGGCCGCCGCCTACTCAGGACCGCTGATCTTCAGCCGCCTAGGTATCAATGTCGAAAAGACTTTCATTCCACATCAGGTCGCTCTGGAGCAGATGCGCAAAGGGGAGATTGCGGCGGTCCTGTTCATCACCTCGAAACCCGTTGACGCTTTCGTGCGCGGGCGCTGGGACGAAGGCTACAAGTTCCTGTCCGTTAATTTCGACAGCAAGTTCGAGGATTACTACCTGCCGGCAACGCTTGAGGCGAAGGAGTATCCCAACTTAATCAAGCAGGGCGAACGCATCTCAACGATCGCGGTGCCAACCGCTTTGGTTGCGTTCAACTGGTCACCGCGATCGAAACGTTACCCGCCCGTTGCTCGTTTCGTGGATTATCTGTTCTCGCGGATCGACCGGCTGCAGGCCCCGGGATTCGATCCAAAATGGAAGTCGATCAATCTCGCTGCGACCGTCCCCGGGCTCGACCGCTTCTCGGCGGCGCAGGAATGGCTGGATCGCAAGGCGCGCAGCGCACAGGCACGGCCATGAAAAAAGCAGCGCTCCCGCTCGCTGTGCTGTTGGATGCAGCTTACAGCATGGCTTTCGCGCAAGGCGCCAGCGAGGTAATGGCGCATCTTCGCGCATGCTCTAATATGGAGCTTGCTGTGAGGACGGAATGCTTGGAAACCATGCCGCGCAGTATCGCGCAAGCGGCCGCGGCAGGTAGTGACAACTGGCTGGTCAGCGAGACCACCTCGCCCGTGGACTATTCGCCGGTTGTTGTGGCGACTATGTTGTCTCGCGGCGGCTCCGATAGCGCCACGATGCAGCTCTCGATCCACTGCCGCGGCGGCCGTACCGAACTCGTGGTCACGGGGCCTGCGGTCTCGCGCAGCGCCGAGGAGTACCTGATCTCCTACCGCGTTAACGACAATCTCCCAGTGCAGCTTCCCGCTGCCCGCCCATCATTCGGAGCCGGCGCTGCGCTCAGGGGCGACGTGGTGCGACTGTTGCAGTCGCTGCCCGATGAGGGAGAATTCGCTGTGCGCCTTTCCTCGCGAACAGGTGTGGCGTCCGAGGGACATTTCTTGCTTGGCGGCCTGAAGACTGTCCGCGAGAAGCTGGCGACGGCATGCAAATGGCCACATGCCGTTGCCAGGCCACGCAACTAATGGTCATCGGACAGGAGGGAGCTCACATGACAACATTTGGAAAAATGGCTGGAGCCACCGCGGCAATTGCGGCACTGCTCTTGGTCGCACCGCCGTCGGAAGCGCAGGTGAACAAGAAGCAGTCCACGCAGGCGACCAAGCTCCCGGCCGTTACCAAAATCACGCCCACTCAGGATGCCACGAAGCCGCACCGCCTTATTCTGCAGGTAAACAGCAACGAGCCGGCGATGATGAATCTGGCGCTTAACAACGCGAGCAACGTAGCTCAGTATTATCAGGACCTCGGCGAGAAGGTGAATATCGACATCGTCACCTTCGGTCCCGGCCTGCATATGCTGCGTGACGACACTTCGCCGGTCAAAGCGAGGATCAAGGCGCTCTCGGAAAGCCAGCCTTCGATTTCCTTCGAGGCCTGCAGCAATACCCGCGAAAACATGGGCAGGAACGAGGGCAAGGAGATTCCGCTGGTCTCGGAAGCAAAGGTCGTGAAGTCGGGCGTGGTACGTGTGATGGAACTGCAGGAGCAGGGCTGGACCTACGTCAAGCCGTGACGCGCCCGCCCACTGCTGCCATGGGCAAGGAATCTGGTCCAACCAATCGTTGCGCCGGACTAAGCCCAGCGGATGCGGCAATCCTGGCGGTGCGGTCCAGTTGATGCTGCCAAGGTGCCAGTTTGGTTCATAGCCTGTACTAAACGGGTCTGGCAGCAGGATTCGGCCGCCTGCCGTGCCCCACGGTGTCGCCGCCGAATCAAAGGATTAATCCGCTCGCGCGGTAGGACGCTGCGGCCGGCGACACAGCCAAGAGGATAGCGCAGCAGGGCGCCCTGTCTTGAGATGAGGGGTTCGCAACCTTCACTCAAGACAAGAGCATCCCCATGACCGACGAGGCAGGAAGTCTAAGCAGCGTCGTTAGCCTGGCGGGTAATTGCCACAACCTCCACTCTGTCTACCTCAATCAGCATAACAAACGTAAAATCATCTGCAGCCGGCGCCAATCCAACAGCACGCTCGAAGGCGGCTATTTCTTTCTCTGTAGCCGGCCGAAGCCCGAACACAGAATCCACTGGGCAAACGGGGACGCCGTTCGAGCTTATCTCATGCAAATCCAAACGGAACTCTGGCACCGCGCACATACCGCGTGCAAACTCGATGTCTTGCGCCTGAAGAGCAAGCGTCGGCGTTCCGTTGATATCGAGCGTGAAGATCTTGCGTTCCGGTTGCTCCAATTTTCCTATGCCCTTAGATACAATCTATTTAAAAAGCGGAGAATTTTGCGTCGCGATCACGAATGGTCGATCTTGATCGCCAACTGAATGCAGCGTCAATAGAAATCACCCTAGGGGAGATGCAGACGGGCCGCCGAGGCCCTACCCGGCAGTATTCAACGTCTGCAACTCGAAAATCTTTCAACCCGCCTCTCTTAAGGGCCGGGGTTCAGGATATGCGCAGGCCTCTTTTAACAAGGCATCGGTGGCTTCCTTCAAGACAGCCGCGTCATTGCCCGGCAAGTAGCACGCTTCTAGATTGAACACGATAATGGTTAGTCCCAGCGCGCGCGGCCAATCACCTGCATCCGACAATTGATGTATAGTTTTCGAAGCGTGCTTCAAAACTTCCTTTCGTTCTGCGCTGGAGGCGCTCGCGTAACGCCTACGTAAAAACTCGAAACTCGACTTCACAACACCAAAGCACGCCGATTTTGCAGCAGGATCTGCAGCATCAATCCGCGGCTTCAAGTCCTCGTATCGCTTGCGGAGGACATTGGCTCGCGCTTCGTGCCAGAGGTTCAGAAATTTCATTCCCCCTCCTGACCAGCTTCCCTGATTGATAACCAATTAGAAACGCGGAAAATGCGGCAGCCGTGCGGCGGAACCTCGGGATCGCCCCGGGGGAATTGCCCTGGTCTCGCGCGGCAAAAGCTGGCAGGCACCCGACGATGAACTGCCCTTCCCCCTGAATCGGAATTGCCGCGTTGGAGCGCTCAGCAATACAGGCCGTCTACGCGAAGCTATCGCGGTACACTTGTCTTAAACCACCAATAAGCGGCGTTCCAACTCGACGAACCAACCTCAAAACATTGATTGAGAGCTGGCCTCAGTGCTTAGGCAATTCCCAGCCCCGCACACCGGGTCTTTCTTGAGGAGTGGCCAAGGACTCGATGGCCGACTCTTCTTCCAAAAGACGACGTTCAATATACTGGCGCTCAGCGTCCGTCAGCATCGTCTTCAGCAATTGCCGGTAGCGTTGTACGTTATTGCGATGCGTTCGTAATCGAACAAAACTCTCTTCAATCATGGGTCGTTACTCTCAACCGATGCATCATTAAAAGATATTTCAATGTATTTGGCTTAAAAAAAGGACTTGCCCGCCTGAGCTTATCGCCGGCGAGTAAGCTGTCAATAATAAATGGAGCGGTGGGTTAAGCGGAGGCGTCCTGGCGATGGTCTAGCATTTGACTTCTGACACTTGCTAGCTGGGCCCACCGTCCGCCGGCTGCAGGGCGCCTATCCAACGGACCCGCCCGCCCCTCCGCCAAGCCCGCAATTTATGATACCCGCCTTCAGATTGCTCGTATCGTCCAGACTCTTGCGTCTCGGTACCCAAAAGTTAAGCTCCTAGCTTTGACGGTTTTGGGGGAGACGAGATGTTGCAAGGTATTAATTGGTTACTTGAAGACCCTATCGCTATTTATGTGACCGTCGGGATTGCCGTTTCAATCATACAGCACTACCGAGAGATGAAGCTGATTGAGGTGAGAGCGGCGGACCTCGCGGCCCGCATTCAAAGGCTCGAGGTACTTATGATGACCAGCTAAGCAGGCATTTGTGCCGGGTCATTGCAGCACGCTCCACGCCGTCAGGTGCCAGCTCGCGGGTATTTTGCAGACCAGCGAGATCACGGAATTTCTCTCTTTCGCCGATCTTGCTGTGATCCAACGCAACCGACGACACCCGTAGTCATAGCAGACGGCGTGCCGTTAGTTTGCCGAGAATGGTCCCAATTCGAACCCGGCGTCAGTGCTGACCAAGCGGCTCGCGATACACTCATTGATTGACCGTTTCCGTGATCTAATTGCCAACTGAGCCAATTGGATCCCGCGACCGGACCGCCTCAGGAGTACGCGCTGACACAATCGGGCGGAAAGGCAGTGTTTGAGTTCGCGCTTGGCGCTGCTCAAGTGCATCCCTCAAAACTGCGGTTACCTTACGGTCTATGAGCTCGAGGCGGTCGGCAGTTGCATTGGTTTGAAGACGAAGCTCCAGCAACTCATCCCCGATGAGCCGCCTAACCGTTCCCCCACAAGCACAGAGAACACGTAGCAGATAAATAGTGCGACTAAAATGCTACTTATGATTGTTCGGTATTCAGGAAATACGTTCCAAACCGCAGCCCCCAGAATTGCGGCAGTAGTCCAGCCAACGACTTTGAAGAATGTCTCCATTTCCAATACTCCTACAAAGAAAGTCGAAGCTTCGTACTCAAGCTATTTATACGCTCCTGATTGCGGCGCGGGATTTCAGTTAGACCGAACGGACTTAGGAGAGTTACGACCGTAATGAGTCGATGCCGTGGGCCACGAAAATTCCGAGACCTAGAACCAACAGAAATGCGATTACGGCATCAAACATGGCGATAAGCGAAGGCCGCTTCTGCTGATCAGTCAAAAAGATTCGACTTCATAAAGGGAAGGTTTTGCCTGACTGGTGCATCAAGGCCACAATGAAGCCGACCAAATTCGGGCTACCGTGGCGCGAAGAGGATGCTTCCCGCTTTCCGCAATTTTGTTGGTCGCTGCCGGTCGCCATGGTTAGGGAGGCGGCTCAAAAACCACAAAGTGTTCCGTCAAGTATTCAGGTAAGCTCTCAATGCAAGACGTGTAGTCGGTACAAGCCTGGGCTCAATTTCGGCAAGCTCCACCGGTTCTACGATAAGGAGAGATCCTTCGGTGATGGCCAGCGCATCCACTGGAATATCGCGCACGACGAAAAGATATCCGTGGATCGTTCCTCCCTCGCTGTCGATGTCCTCACCCTCAAAGCTTCCAAGATGCTCAAAGCGATCCGCTGGGACAAAATATCCGATCTCCTCGTGTAGCTCGCGAACCATGCATTCCAAGAAAGTTTCGTTGCCCTCGCGGTGACCACCAAATAGACCAATCTTACCCGGGTTGGTGATGCCGACAACATTGTCGCGCAATTGAAACAGGTAACGCCCAAAAGTATCAATAACGATCGCACCGGTAGTTTCGCGATACCGCAGCTGCTTGTCCTTCATTTCGCAATCCCTTGCCACCACGCTCTTCGATCCTCTCCGATTTGCGCTCTGCGTCATGCGGCACTTCCCGGGGGATCAAATTATTCTGCTCGATGTCGCCTGCCCAGCCCATGCATCGCAGTTTGTCGTGACCGAAAATCGTCATGGCCTCGCAGCGACCCATGCCTTGCGACGGCCCCCTTAGCAAACAAGACCCGCTTCGCATAGGCCGATAGCGATTTCCGCGATGATGTGACCATCAAGGATGAGCATCAATTGATGCCGCAGGCGTGATCTCGCCTACTCACTTCGCTCTATCAGATGGACAGACACGCACGCTCCCCCGTTCGACAGCGCATTCATCGAGGCTTTGAGCTTCGATTTAATTTTTCGAGCAGCTGCAGCACCTCTGAGCTCACCTCAATTGTGTCTGCTGTCGGCAATTGCTTCTGGGAGGGACGCGGCGCCTGCTTTTCCATCTGCGCGCGCGATGCGGCTTGCGCCAACGCGAGAGCTGATGCCTTCCTCTCTGCGATGGCAAGGAGTATGAGGCCGATAACCATAGGAAATAGGCCGATGAACTCCCAGTCGTCTATCGCAAAACATAGTACGAAACCGAGGATAAGAAGAGTTGCTCCAGCAATACGCATCCTCACCCCAATAAAATTACCCAAAAACCCCACATTTTTATTGGCTTTGGCGCGCCTCCACAAGCTTGGGCGGTATTTGCGATCATTTGAGAACAGCCCGGCCGCCAGAAAGCGGCCGCGATCTTTTTTCATCGCCACTGCGATTGCATGAATAATCTGCCAGGAAGAGCTTTTGTTTTCTTTGTGCCGCTTCTAGTGAAATTGAATCGGACCGCCATGGTACCGATCTGGAAAAAAGCTGATCTCCGCGCTGACTTCGCGCGGGCCTCTTGACCGCCGCTGCCTGTTCGGCCCTTTGCACCGCTTCTCGCAACTTCAGCAATTCGGACATCTGAACGGCGAGCGCGTGCGTAATAATAGCTGCCGCCCTCAGTTTTTCTAACGATGGACGAGATTCTACTGTCACGAGCAAACTCCTTAAGGAAGTGTGAGCCTTACCGAATCGCGAATTACGTGTCGATCAGCGCTCACGTTTAACCCTACCGCTGAACGTTAATTCAGCAGTACCGCTTCCCTGCCCGCAATTAATCCCATTGAAGGGCCATGGACGGAAGTTCTTGTAATCAAGCAGCGTTTTCCGCCCAACTTTTTAGGTATATAAATACCTCCGCCTGCAACTAGCGTGCGCTGTTCGATCCGCGAGTGGCAAATCGGTACTGCACATTTAAATTGTCTGCTTTATGATTATGATTTAATATGCTCTGAATTAATTGAGTGGGAATTGCGCCATGCCGAACGACATCGAGATCGAAGATCGCCGCAAATTTCTGATTTCTTGCGGAAGGTTCGCCGCTGTAACTCCGCCGGCTATGACTTTACTTCTGTCCACTTCATTGACGTCAACGGCGATTGCCCGGTCTGGCCATTCTGGCAATCACGGCCGGCCGGAACATTCCTTTTTCGACAATGATCCCGATCCCCCCGGCGACAAGAAAGTCTCCGACGACAAGAGCCCGCGTGAGGAACAAGCAAGGCACGGAGACGGCAATCACGCCTCCCTCGGCGGTGGTGGTGGCGGCGGTGGCGGTGGCGGTGGCGGTGGCGCTGGTGGTTCAGGAGCGAATGCCTCGCGAGGCGGAAGTTCGGGCGGCTCTCGCGGCGGTGGCGGCTCAAGCGCACTCTATGGTGGCGGTGAAGACGATAGATGGCGGAGAGGCAGCAGGCCCCGATAGGTGGAGGTGTTGGGCGCCGTCCTCGTTGCGGGCAACAGCGTTTCCTTCCAGCAGGCTCGCTCAAGCATAGTGCCGACTATGGAAGTCCTGTCGGGGACATGAAAACAAAGGTCAGACGCAACTAGCAATTGCGCTGCGCCCCTTGAATCGCTGACACCAGATGCAATTGCGCACTCAGGAAGACGGTTGCTGCCCGCAGCGCCGGCGATGATCACCGCCCAAAGTGTAACAATCATCAGATAAGAGACTGCTTAAGCCTTGCGCTCGGCGCAAGATCCGTTTCTTCCAGTCCGAGGGTTGGTTTTATTTCGAATGCCACTGCCGCCGTACGTTGCCATTACACCAGAAGTTGGTGAACGGTGTACACACGTTTGGCGGCCTCCTGACTGAAGTGGCTGTTACGAGTTTAAGCAAGCGCTGGCGGGCCGCGGAACGTCATCAGTATATTGCGGCTACCTCAACTCGCGGGTTGTCGAGAAGCGTGCGTTCAGCAGCTTGGTCTGGATCGACAGGAGTGCCTAGAACAACCAGTCAAGGAACCGCTCAAGCCAGTTAGGCAGATCGGGCCGCTGATGGGGTCTTCCACCTCCCCCACCGCTGCCGGAGCGTGCAATCGCATCGGAATTCAGTGAAGTTGACAGTAACAGGGTCACAGCGGGAGGCGTAACGACGGCAAATCTGCCGCATGCCGCCAGAAACTTCCGCCTGTCAGCATCGAGATCTAGCTCCGCGTTGAGGACCGGCCCATCAGTATTTTTGTTCATGGCTTGGGCTCCATCTTAATTTGAGCGGACCGTGTCAAGTTCCCGCTCTACTTCCAATTTACTCGATTTAAATTTTCGGCTTAAATAATGTCAACTTCATCGCGAAGATTATTTTGACGCACCCTTGTGGAGTCCTGCGTGACATTCAGACCAGATCTGATGGAATCCGGGCCTGGCAGCCCGATTCTACTGCGTCCAGCCGCAGATGCGTCGTTCGCGTTGATTGATGATCGACCGGTCCTGTTCAGCGAGAAAAGCCAGCAGATCTATGAGCTAAATCAGATCAGCGCTTACCTGTGGTGCAAACTTCTTGACCAGAATAAACTCGAAACGATTGCTGATGAACTAAGCGAACTTGGGCTCGGCCGCGAGCAGGCGCGTAGTGTTCTGAGTCAAGCCCTGCAACAATGGCTTGATTTGGAACTTGTAGAAATGGAATGGAGGCTTCCATTTGCCAGCGCGCTCCAGACCCGATTAGCGCAGCGAGCAATCAGCATCAGAGCCTCTAACGAAGCATTGATCAAGTCTCTTGAGCCGCTCTTTTGCGACTTGAACCCGGGACCCGATCAAGCGGATATCACGATCGAAGTTGTAGAAGTCGGCGACGAGGTTCTCTTCCGCAACTGCAGAAAGAGTATCACTCGATGTCCCATCACGAGTTTGGCTCCTGCGATCAAGGCCGACCTCACTGAGCGCATCATTCTACAGGATCAGCCTGATTTCGCTCTGCATGCTGCTTCGCTGGTGTTTGGCGATAAAGGACTGCTCTTATGCGGGCAGCCGGGCACCGGTAAATCGACCCTTGCGCTTCAGTTAGTCAGTAACGAGTACCGATATTGCGGTGATGACGTCGTTATGATTTCTCCAAACGGTCTTGCGCAAGGGCTTCTCTTCGCGCCCACCATCAAGCCGGGCACCTGGGAGGCGATTTCGAAAGCTCGCGACGATTTAAGTCATGCCACTGCCCATGACCGCACAGACGGCATACGCGTCCGGTATCTACCTGTAGCAGATGTGCATAAGGGAAGCTTCCAGGTCGAGTGGATTATCTTTCTCAAGAGAGTTGACGGGACGTCGGCAGAACTGACGCCCCTTGGACAAATCGAATCCATGCAGCGAGTGATCAACGGGTCTTTCGCTGCCAACGGCAAACTATCTCTGGCGGGGTTTGCAGCGCTGAAGAAAATAATCGGTGGGGCCGGATTATTTGAGCTGACCTATGCGGAGGCTGCTGACGCAGGACGTAAGCTGAGAGGTCTCTGTAATGGCTTTTCCTAGCAGCACTCTGGTCAGGCTCTGCCAATGTCTCGGAGGCAACGCGCCCAGCAACCTGGATTGGATGGCTGTGTTGGAACTGGCCAACAATACGCTAACAACCCCGCTTTTGATCGATCTGGTTCATCAACCTGATCAATCAGTTCCCGAGGATGTAAAGGCTTTCGTTCGAGAGATCTACCGGCGAAACGCGCTTCGAAACGAGTTCCTAAGTGCTCAATTGGAAGAGGCGGTCGCGGCGCTTAATGAACGGAATGTAATACCGGTGCTGCTAAAGGGCTCAGCAATCCTCGCAACAGCTGCTCCTGAACGTCGCGCAACGCGAATCATGGCTGATCTCGACATATTGGTCGAGCCCGATCAGATGGAGACGGCCCTGTGCGCGCTCTCCGACCTCGATTATCAGTGCCATTTTCGAACCCCGCCGGAGAGCAGAAAGCAATACACGGACCTAAAGCGACCGCGCGACGTCGGTATGATAGACCTACATCAAGCAGCGCCAGGTCCAGATTATTTCTATCGTTCTTCTGGACAATTGCTTGAACATTGCATGCCCGTATCGGTTGGCCGCGGGGCCGCTTATCTTCCGACACCGACCTTTCAAGCTTTCATGCTGATCATTCACGACCAATTTCAGGATCATGATTACTGGGTCGGCGAAGTAGATGTGCGACATCTGGTCGAGTTGAGAGACTTGGCTAACGCGGCACAAGGAATAGACTGGAACCGCCTGATGTCGTTTGCTCCGGGCCGCTTGGCACGAAACGCCATCGCAAAACAGCTAATCGCCCTGGCAGAATTTTTTGACGTTGACGTCCCTGTTGAACTTCGCAAACGGTTCATTCCACAGCTTCAGTTTAGAAGGCTATTGCTGCAGTCCCGTTTCCCTCTTGCACGTTGGCCACTCCTCGCGATTGCGATTCTTGACTACGGAAATTACAGGAAGGAGCTTGGAGCAGAATATCAGACTGATAGCCGAAGAAACGTAACGTTGACCTTACCGCGAGCCGATACGCTGCGGCATTTCTTCGGACTCGTTGGCAATCACCGCATCGGGAAAGTGTAATGGCGGGACGCTCGCCTTGGCCTCGTATTCGAACTGCCTGGGCGACCCAGAAAGGCAGGCCGGGCCTGACGCGCCGTTTATCGAGGGGTTGAAACGTCATCTGCTGCAACGAAACCGTCAAGTTCCGGCGCCAATGCATCTCGCCAATTCGGCATTACCACACCAAACTCGTCCTTGAGGCGAGACAGGTCGAGGCGCGAATTGCTTGGCCGTTTGGCCTTCGTCGGAAAATCGGCAGTTGCGATTGGAACAACGGTTTCGACTTCGAGTTTAACGCCGCGGTATCGCAGACCTTCGACAATGGCGCTTGCAAATTCGTGCCAGCTAGTTTCCCCAGCACAAACGAGATTTACCACGCCACCTTTCCGCGCGAGCAGATCATTCAGGTTCGCGAGGTTCGGCAGCACGATGTCGGCAACCGCATTACCAATCGCTCGAGCCGTCGTTGGCGCTCCGATTTGATCTGCGACGATGCGCAGCTCCTTGCGCTCGCAGGCCAGGCGCGCGATGGTGCGGAGGAAATTGGTACCCTTGGCGGCGTATACCCAAGACGTGCGCGCGATCAGATGCGGTCCACCGGCCGCCATGATTGCCATGTCCCCTGCAAGCTTGCTCGCGCCATAGACCGAGATTGGGCCCGTGGGGCTGTCCTCGCGACGCGGCGCATCACCGGAGCCGTCAAAAACGTAGTCTGTTGAGAAGTGAACGAGCGGCACGCGGTGCTTGGCCGCCCATTGCGCGATGACCTCGGGCCCTTTGGCATTAACGAGGAACGCAAGCTCGCGCTGCTCCTCGGCGCGATCAACGGCGGTATAGGCGGCCGGATTTACGATGAGATCGGGTCTGAAATGCTCGAGCCGGTCCGTTAACGTTTCCGGTTTCGACAGATCAAATTCGGAAGACGAAGGCGCTATAATTGTGCCTTGGCCAGTTAACAAGGGGCGCAATGCGCCGCCGACCTGGCCGCTCACTCCCGTCAACAAGATCCGCATCAGGTTTGCCCATACATCGGCAGATTCTTGACGTCTTTCAGTAGCGGGGCATCGGCATCTTTGGCTGAAAGCGAGGGAGCTTCAATGCCCCAATTTATACCGATCGCGGGGTCGTTCCAGCGGATGGAGACTTCATCCTTGGGGCTGTAAAGATCGTCACACTTGTAGAAGAAGTCTGCGGTCTCAGATAGGACGACAAAGCCATGTGCGAAGCCACGAGGAACCCACAATTGCCGTCGGTTCTCCTCGCTCAATTCTACGGCAACATGGCGTCCGAAGCGCGGGCTCCCCACCCGCACATCCACCGCCACATCCAGAACCCGGCCGCGCAATGCAGTAACGAGCTTACCTTGGGTGAAGGGGTTTTGCAGGTGTAGCCCACGCAACACTCCATGGCTGGAGCGGGACATGTTGTCCTGCACAAATGGAAGGCTAATGCCGTGCTCTGCATAGCGCGGCAATTGGTAGGTTTCCAGGAAGAAACCGCGTTGGTCGCCAAACAGCCTCGGCTCCAGGATTAGGACCTCGGGAAGCGCTGTCGCAATAACGTTCATCTTGTCCGACCGAGCAACATTTCACGTTAGCCAAATACCAAATTTATCTAACAAGCACCATTTAATATGCTATATTAAATGCGTCATATTTAATATGATTCAGTTAATTGAATGTGAGAGGGCCTATGAAGGGCATTATTCTCGCCGGAGGCACGGGTTCACGCCTCTATCCGGTGACGACAGTTGTTTCGAAACAACTGCTTCCGGTCTTCGACAAGCCGATGATCTACTATCCTCTCTCGACCCTCATGCTGGGCGGAATCCAGGACATCCTGATCATCTCTACCCCCCAGGACAAGCCGCTATTCGAGCGCCTTTTGGGTGACGGCTCACAGATCGGGGTGCGTTTTTCCTACCTTACACAGGCGTCTCCGCGAGGGATAGCGGATGCCTTTATCGTCGGTCGCGATTTCGTCGGCAATGATCCGGTTGCGCTGGTGCTTGGCGACAACATCTTCTATGGCAACGGCCTGGCTGAGCTGCTCTTGAATGCGACTGCCCGTAGGAAGGGCGCGACCGTCTTCGGTTATGTCGTCAAGACACCCGAGCAATATGGCGTCATTGAACTCGATGGCAGCGGCCGCGCGCTCTCTATCGAGGAAAAGCCGAAGCAGCCAAAGTCAAACTTGGCCGTCACAGGACTATATTTTTACGACAATGACGTTCTGAAGATTGCTGCCGAGCTCGAGCCATCGGCGCGCGGCGAGCTCGAGATCACCGACGTCAACAAGACTTATATGGAACGCGGCGATCTCTATGTGCAGGCGCTAGGTCGTGGCTTTGCGTGGCTCGACACCGGGACGCATTCCTCTCTCGTAGAGGCCAGCAACTTCGTCCAGGTCCTCGAGCAACGCCAGGGCCTGCGCATTGCATGCCCGGAAGAAATCGCGCTGCGGCAGGGCTACATCTCGCTCGAAGCTTTTGAGGCTTTGGCCGAGAGGACCGCCAAAAGCAGCTATGGCGAATATCTGAAATCTGTAGCCGCTTCCTTCAAACGGTAGATGCGGGACATAGGGGCAAACTGATCATGCGGTTTGGAGGCTGGACAATCTTCGTTACGGGAGGCGCAGGGTTCATCGGATCCGCAGTCGTACGGCATCTGCTGCAAGGCACCCACGCAAAGGTCGTTAATATTGATAAGCTGACTTACGCGGCGAACCTTGAATCGCTACCCGGCACGGCCGGAAACATGAATTACTTCTTTGAGAAACAGTGCATTTGCGATGGGCTTGGCCTCCGTCGCCTGTTCGAGAAGTATCAGCCAGATGCAGTGATGAATCTCGCCGCCGAGAGTCATGTTGACCGATCGATCGATGGGCCTGCCGAATTCATTCAGACCAACGTAGTCGGTACTTTCACAATCTTGCAGGAAGCTTTGCGCCACTGGCGCTCGCTCTCGGGCGAGAAGCGCAAACGATTCCGCTTTTTGCACATTTCTACGGATGAGGTGTTCGGCTCACTTGGGAACGAGGGGTTCTTCATGGAGACAACGGCCTACGCGCCGAACTCTCCTTACTCCGCCAGCAAGGCATCCTCCGACCATCTGGTACGCGCGTGGCATCACACGTACGAACTTCCGACGCTGGTCACAAACTGCTCGAACAACTATGGACCCTACCATTTCCCGGAAAAACTAATCCCGCACATGATCATCAGGGGGTTGGCGGGCGAGTCCCTGCCCGTATACGGCGACGGAAAGAACATCCGCGATTGGCTCTATGTCGAGGATCACGCCAAGGCGTTAAGTCTGGTCCTAGAGCGGGGAAGTATAGGCGAGACCTACAACGTCGGTGGCCGTAACGAGCGCACCAATCTGTACGTGGTCGAACGAATCTGCGACCTGCTCGACGAGATCAGCCCGAACCCGAGCGGCTCCCACCGAAGTCTTATAAATTTTGTTCCCGACCGTCCTGGGCACGATCACCGTTATGCAATTGATGCCTCCAAGCTCGAGCGAGAGCTGGGATGGCGTGCGGAAGAGGATTTCGAAACTGGAATCTACAAGACAGTGCGCTGGTACGTCGATCACCAACCATGGTGGCGAGCGATTGCGAACCGGGGATACACGGCGAAGCGGATCGGATTGAATAGGTGAGCAGAGTACACCAGCGGGCGACAACATCCGCTCGCACTAGAACGTAAGATGCCTCGGTCATCCAACTAACGACGACGCAAGTGGCTCGAGAGGAGAGTAAAGTCGTCTGAGTTGGCAGGGCTCGACGCTAACAAATCCGCCTCCCCCTTGGAATGCCACCAGTTTTCGGTCCAATTCGACTAGACATAGAACCCGCCCTCGAACCACGTTAGATTTGATGCATTAGACATTCTTTCAGCGCGCGTTCGGCAGTGGCCCTTTCAACTTTTGGGGAGGTCGCTTTTGTGATCAGAGAGCCTGCATCGGCTCGTTGACTCTCCTGATCGCAGGGCCGGAAGGAGATCTTATCGGGCCTCAATGGAGGCTCCACAATGCCGGTGGTCGAAGTAGACGGACCCCACGCTGCTGGCTCGCGTTAGTGTCTTGCGTACGCTGAGCCGCCGGCATGCGCGAAAGATGGATAAACGCGAAGAAAGCTGAAGAGGGATCAATGACAGGAATCCGGCTAACTTTGCTCGTTGTCGCGAGCTCTTTTTTCACCCTCGCCGCTCAGGCCAGATGCGTTTGCCAATGTGTTGAGGGTCGCTTGCTACCGCGATGCACAACCAGCACCGATATTCCGCCCGCCTGCCCCTTGTCGGTCTGTGAAATGACGCCGCCATCCATTTCGCCGCCGATGCAGGTGCCACCCGTTGGCCGCTCCCAATGCTCGCAGCGTCAGGTCTTGAATCCCGCAACCAGACAATACGAATCGCGTGTTGTTTGCAACTGAAGCGATTTTGCGAGCGTTCTCGAAAAGAGGTCTGCTTCAGCCCAGAATGAACATTACGAAAGCGATGGCGAACGAAAGCTGCGCAAATGATCCAGATCCCCACTCGCCGCTGTTCCCGATTTAACTCTTACCGCCCATATCAAGCTTAACGAGCGAATTCTGTTGCTCTCGATCTTCGTGCGGATAGCGTACACGACGCCGGACAACTGCCCCGTCCGGCTCAATGTGACGAAGCCGTCGGGCGGCTTACAGTCAGTTTCGTCCGCCGCTCGGTGACTTCGTTAGCGTATGGGGCCGCTAACGAAACTGCGCGGAGACGGCTCCATGTTCACCGCAATTGACCCTCCTGAAGCGCAAAGCTTAAAGCCAGCAGGCGCGGAATTCTGGCATCTTTGGACCGTGATCTTTCCCAGGCGATCCATCACCGGCCGTCTCGTACGCGGACGCGTGTGGCGCCGACATGACGGCCGCCATTGGCAATACAAGAAATTCATCGAGTACGATGAGGATGGAGAATGATGCCGAGTCCTCGCAGCGATCGACGAGCAGTTTGCAGGGCAGGTGTCGGGAGAGGCGCGCTGCTGTTCTTCAAAGGGGCAGCCCGGCGCACGCGGCTGCAAGGTCATTGACATCTCGGACTGTGGCGCAAAACTTCGGACACACAATCTATCGGTACTGCCGAGCACCTTCGAGCTGACCTTCGACAATTTTGAGACTATCCGAAGGTGCCGCCTGGTTTGGCGGGATGGCGAATTGCTCGGCATCGCTTTCGAAAATTAGAGGCTATGCCTCATC
This sequence comes from Bradyrhizobium murdochi, assembly GCF_000472965.1. GTDB lineage: Bacteria > Pseudomonadota > Alphaproteobacteria > Rhizobiales > Xanthobacteraceae > Bradyrhizobium > Bradyrhizobium murdochi. The sequence continues at coordinate 25,687 of NZ_AXAU01000002.1, forward strand.
GCATCCAATGAGCTGCGCGTCTGACTAGGAGGACTGGGGACTGCGAGACTTCGTCGGCCGACACCACCAGCTCAGCGGCTTGGCGCTTATAGCCATCCGTGAATGATCGACCTCGATGTTCTTCGATGCAACACCTCCGGGCTCTCTGAGTCTACTACAGGTGTCCACTCCTTCGGAGAAGATTCATCGGTGCTAGACTAACGTCGGCGGCTCGAAGGTCTTGTTTTGCGGGAGTTCTTTCTTGTGCTTTCGACTATGGGGGCCGCGAACATCGGATACCGGTATCCAGCCGCGCTATGTCGATCCTCAAGCAATTGGCGAAGCTGAAAGCCCGGGATTTCGACGGTTCACGGCTTCCGGTCGAGCTTCCGGCATTGGGCGAGAGCGTGTCCAACTTCCTCGCGAAGTAACTGAGACGGTACTGGCTCACACGTTATCGGCGACAAGGCGGAACAAGCGTACAGGCCTAGCGACGCATTTGATAAGCACCGCGAGCTTATGGAAGCTTGGCGGCGTACTGCGAGCCAAAAGTGTCTAGCAACGTCTTTCATATTGGTAAGCGAAAGACCCTTTAGAACGTCTACTGAATCGGGCCTGCCGGCTACTTCCGAAACGGTTTGGCCGTGCGTGGCACCAACGTAACGGCACAACGCCCTTGCCGGCCCGGGCCGCTCAATGAATTCTCTTCTTGAGGTCTGCTGCAAGAATTGAAGCGAAGATGTAGAGTGAGGCTGGGCTAAAATGCATACTGTCGTATGCTTCAGGCTGACTGAAATCCATTCTCCTTCCCGGGAACTCCTGCTTCACCTGATTGATTGCCGCTTCGGTTAGAGGCTCTGGAAACAGAACATTCATCTCGATAATTGGAATGCCCATAATCCGAGGCGAAGCCTTAATCCGGTCGATCGAGTCCAAGACATATTTGCTGATGAAGGAGTCCGCCTCCACGCTCGTTTTAAAAACCTTCTGTGTAACCAAAATGAAGGTAATGCCCCTGGCCTCTGCGTAGGCTTTCATCGTCAAGATATTATCAATTACCGCGTCAACTGTACCTTCGTAGCTATTCTTGTCGATCCAAATCCCCAACTCATCAGGAGTTGGCTTTACAAAAACGATTTCATTTATGGAAGCAGCGGATAAAAACGCCTCCATCCGCTTATTGAAGAGAAGAGCTTGTACAAGACGAACCGTAAACGGCCAAATAAATATGTCCCGAGAATCGGGCTGTTTGATATTTGGAGCCTTGAATTCCCGGCGAACTGCAGTTCGAAAATGAGTATAGTCGCGCTTGAATTTTGGCCAGCGAGCCGCATGCCAAATGTCGTTCACCGGTAGATATGCCACAATCATATCCGCGTTGTAGGCAGACCCACTTGTAACTAGGTCAGCTACGTTTTCTTGTGAGGTATATCCTCCGGTTGCAGCGCTGATCGCATGAATATCTCGACTAAGTGTGCGACTAAGAAGCTCTGCCGTCAGAAACGGCCAGGGCTGAAAAGTTGTCGAACCGCCCAAGAAGAGAATACGATATTCGCCTTGCCCCTTCTTTCTACGCGATATGTCGCGGTCAATGGGCAACACGCCGTGCCCAAATTCGTTAAAGGAAATCCCTTGATCAAATAAGGCGTAGTCATAAGAATTACCCGCCAATACATATGGTGGCATTCCTTTGCCCCAATAGCCATCCGCCGGCCAATACACATAGCTCTTGTAAGGATGGGCGAGTTGACCGCCACTCGCGGCTCCGGGTGGCAGTCCCATGTTCGGCTGAAGTGGCGTTACCGAAAACGTCAACGTGAGAAACGATAATGCTTCTAATAGACACACCAGCATTATTCCGACGATCATCGAAAATACGAGTTCTTTTCTCCCGTATCTATCCTTCATCGTTTCGATTCCTAAGTTTATTGCAGAGGGAGAAGAACTGGGATCAAGCCTTCTCCACGTAAGCCGTAGTTTTTGGCGAAGAACTCACGGCGGCGTACTGCCCCCGGAGACGGTGGTAGCAGGCACGCCACTCCGGGCGCGCCGCTAGTCCAGCTCAAACGCAGAGCTGTATTCCTGCTTTAGCGCCGCGTCCTGCTCGGATTTCCAGAGCACGCAGTTGCCAACGACCAGCAGATCGAGCTCGTTGCCCATGAAGCAGCGGAATGCATCTTCCGGCGTGCACACGATCGGCTCGCCGCGAACGTTGAAGGAGGTATTCACCAGGACCGGGCAGCCGGTCAGTTCCTTGAACCGACTGAGCAGTTGGTGGAACCGCGGGTTGGTCTCGCGGTGGACGGTCTGGATGCGCGCGGAATAGTCGACATGCGTCACGGCCGGGATTTCCGAACGCGCAACATTGAGCTTGTCGATTCCGAACAAGGCCTGTTCGTCGGGACTCATCTGGCGATGCTTGTCCTGTCGGACGTCGCCAACGATCAGCATGTACGGGCTGTCGGAACCAAGATCGAACCAGTCCGAGATGTCTTCGCGCAACACCGCCGGCGCGAACGGTCGAAAACTCTCGCGGAATTTGACCTTGAGGTTGAGGTTCTTTTGCATGCCGGGCGAACGTGGATCGCCCAGGATTGAACGTGCCCCGAGCGAACGCGGGCCGAATTCCATGCGGCCCTGAAACCAGCCGACGGCCTTCTCATTGGCCAGCGCCTGCGCCGTGGCGTCTATCATCGCGGCCTCACCAAGTACGGCGAATCTTGCCCCCACTGCAGCCAGTCTCCGCTCGATCTCGGCTTGAGCGAAGCCGGGCCCCAAATACGAGCCGGACATTCCGTCGGCGCCATTAGGTTTTCGCGGCTGGCCTTTGAAAATGTGATAAGCCGCAAGGGAAGCTCCCACAGCGCCGCCGGCGTCGCCCGCCGCCGGTTGAATCCAGATGTTGTCAAAGCTGCCGTCACGCAACACTTTGCCGTTGGCGACGCAGTTGAGCGCCACCCCGCCCGCGAGGCACAGGTTTCGCGAACCGGTTTGCCTGGCGAGACTGCGCGTCAGCCGCAGCACGGCCTCGTCCAGCACCGACTGGATCGAGGCCGCGACATCCATATGAAACTGCGTCAGCAACTGATCCGGGCTTCGCACCGGCTGGCCGAACAATTCGGCAAAACGATCGTTGGTCATGGTAAAGCCGGTGCAGTAGTCAAAATAAGACATGTCGAGCCGGAACGAGCCGTCCGACTTCAGATCGATCAAATGATCGAGAATGAGTTTGGCGTATTTCGGTTCACCGTAAGGCGCGAGCCCCATCACCTTGTATTCGCCGGAGTTGACCTTGAAGCCGGTGTAATAGGTAGCCGCCGAATAGAGTAAGCCAAGCGAATGCGGAAAATGGATCTCCTGGAAGATTTCCAGGCGATTGCCGTCACCCATCGCCGCCGAGGTCGTCGCCCACTCGCCGACGCCGTCCATAGTCAGCACCGCCGCGCTCTCGAACGGCGAGGGGTAGAAGGCGGACGCGGCGTGGCTCAAATGATGCTCGCAAAACAACAGCCGGCTGGAGTCGAAATCCTCCGCAAAGCTTTTCAGCTCATCGCGCAACAGGCTCTTCTGGAACAGCTTTTCGCGCAACCATAACGGGATCGACATCTTGAACGAGCCGAAGCCGCGCGGCGCCAGCGCGATATAGGTTTCCAATAGCCGCTCGAATTTGAGAAACGGCTTGTCATAGAACACCACATGATCGAGGCCATCGGCGGTGATGCCCGCTTCTGCAAGGCAATAGGTGATGGCGTTGTGCGGAAACGCGGAGTCATGCTTTTTTCGGGTAAAACGCTCCTCCTGCGCCGCGGCGGTGATTCGGCCGTCCTCGATCAGCGCCGCCGCGCTGTCATGATAGAACGCAGAAATGCCGAGAATGCGCATTGCGTCGTCTAGAACAACGTGTAGATGAACGGCGCGATCGCGGAGCCCTTTGTCAGCACGACGAGCCCGCCGAACACCACCATCATGATCAGGATTGGCAACAGCCAGAATTTCTTGCGAACGCGCATGAAGCGCCACAATTCGGCGAGAAAATCCAACATCAGAACTGATCTTTCATGGTTTCGGGCGCCGGTCCGGGGGGATGACGCACGATCCAGTAGCTATCCGCAGCGGGCTCACGTTTCAGCCGCAGCAAATCACGACCCCGCATCCGCATCACGAAACCCGTGGGGAAAATCGTCCCGTAAAAGAGAAGGCCCATAACGATCGGATTAACGATTCGGTGCAGCAGCAGTCCGAATTTCATCCACAGACGATTGAGCAAATGAAGAGACGATGGTCTCAGGACTGCCGTCGTAAGAAACAGGCCTGCCGCCGCTGACGTCCACGGCCACCAGCGACCGAGGTGCCAGTAGTTCAACAGGCTGAAAAGCGCGAGCGCCCCGGACATGACAAGGCCAAATGCGCGGTCGGAACCGGGCGCCAACGCCTCGTCCCGGATGAAACTTTCGTGGGATGACTGCTGCATTGCAATGGTGAAAATGCTTTGTCGATATCGAGCGTTTTAAATTAGATCCGCATGAAGGGTCGGTATCCTTTATCCCGTCGCAGGAGCATCCGCAACAGCATCGGCGCGACCTTCTTCGAATCAGCCGCACAAGCTGACATGGGTCCGCGATAACGCGAATCGGCTATGGTTACAACGGCGCGTTCTTTTGTTTGCTTCTTCGCGAGTGTCAGATGACAAGGGAACATGTCGAACCGCGTCCGCGAGACCCCGTAATCCACAAGGTGCGCATCGGCGAGATAGCGCCCGAGGAGGCCGTAGCCGAAAGACAAGGATTTGGTCCGCTCGCAACCAAACCAAATCCTGTCGACTTTGACCCCTCTCGAATGCTCGACTGGTCTCTCCCAATGGCGTTGGATCCTGGAATGTCCCAACCGCTGACAGGAGGGAATTTAAGCGCATTAGCGGATACGAACTTAGGTCGTTGCGACAATCGACGGCAGGGCAATTAGTGCTAGTCGAGTGGCGTCTGAGCGCTACAAAAATGCTGCCGCCGACCTGCCAAATGACGATTGCGAAGGCCGAAACGGAACTGTTCGCTCTTTGGCCGCCGGGCATCTCGTCGCCATTGGAAAGATGATACAGGCAAGGTGGCGGATATTCCGCGTTCGTGTCCCTTGTGATGGTATCGCTCGGTAGAGCAAAATCGCCCGTGCGCCCAGACCCCGATCTTCACAACCGAATGGCTGAAGTTCAGAAACTCAGAGAAATGGCGCGATCAACGGAGGCGACAAAGCGCGGCCAAGAGCCGGTCCATCCAGCAGCGGGCCTGCAGTCCGTCAGCAATGAGCTGCGCGTCTGAATAAGCGACTAAGGACTGTGAGACTTCGTCGGCCCTACATCGCTCGACGGCTGGTTGAGAATCTGCAATCTACGCTCGAGCTCGGCCTTTTTGGCCTTCAGCTTCAAGCTGAGGACGTCTTGCATCTGCTCGCGGAGCCTAAACAGCTCATCGATCGTCATAGATTCCCATTCGCTGTTCATGACGCGCCCCCACAATCATGAGTCGAAACGACTATCAATTGTAATGAGGAGTTCTATGATTCGATAGAGGGCCAATGTACGGTATTCGGCAACTGCCCGGCTATTCCATTCCATCGAGCTCGCGAACATTCCATAGCGAAACTGCCAGGATGATAAGAGATGGCATCCACGCGAGCGTGGCTCCAAATGCTACGGCTTGCAAAGTGGTCATGGATCGCTCCCAATTCCCCACTCACGAACCTAACTGCCCGTATTTAAATTGCAGCTCAAATCTTGACGTGCAGATGCCGATATCAAGGCATTTATGCGGTGCAAACAGTTGGCCGCTTGGTGCGACTTTCCTCGTGACCGTGTGTGCGATGCAGCGCGAACGGAAAATCACGTTGGCGAGATGCGTCGTTCGCAAGTCGCGCAGGCGCTGCGATCTGCAGATGAGCGAACTTCCGCTGCGATCATATGCTGAACATATTGGCTGGTCACCCGCCAGCGGATGAGCCTCAAAGTTTTTTTATGCGACGCCTGACCATCCATGCGTCGCCCATGCAAGCACAACTGATCGGCGGCTCCGACAGGTTTTTGCAGCCAGCAACCGGCGGTCTGAATCCCGTGTTGTTTGTGATCTGTCGCAGCTTCAAACGCGAACTGGAGATAATCCAATGACAGTGTGGATCTACGTCGACACTCGCAAGCCACTGGCGGGGGACAAGGTATATCTCAACATGTTCGCAAACGCGGAGGTAGCGAAAGCGTGGTTCGAACGGTACAACTCAGAAGGCGTTGCGTTTGCACCAGGTTTTAGAGCTAGCCTTATCGGACGGCGGCCTATCGTCTATTGACCGCCTTCTTAATTCTGAAATCCTCGATATGCCTACCCGAGCGCAACTGCGCTACCAGCCAAAGCGGCTGCTTGCCACGTCCGGCCCAAGTTTCGGACGGCTGATCAGGATTGCGATATTTCGGGGGTACCGCGGGGTAGGCCCGGCGCCCTGATACTGGGGCTTCCAGCAGCTTCAGACGCTCTTCTAACTGCAGTTTTTCCGCCTGGATTCTTTGCTGCAACAATTGAGAGACCTCAACATGCAGGGTCCATAAGTCGTCGGTACTCATCCGATCGAGATCGATTCGTTTCATGACCAACTCCATCATCGTTTTCTCATGCACAGTCTTCCGTTATTTCTCCGTTATCTGAATAATAAACCAACGCTTGCTTTCAGATTAAAGTGAGGTAAAAAGCACAGTGAGTTTTTTGTAAAGTAAAATCGCGGCCAAAAAGGCTCACAACTGGTTCCCGTTGCGGAACTAGCCAGAATTTTGTTTAGGTATTTGTGCATTTTGTTTTTAGTTATGTAGGGGTTGAGTTATGCCAAAGCGCAACCGCGACATAGAATTACCTTGTCAAAATAATGATCTAAGGATACAATATAAAGAGCTAATTCGCTTGCGAGCGGAAGTCACCGGCTTGCTCTTTCCTTTGAAAAGATCGCCGCCTCGCAAACTTAGGATTAGGCGCAGCAATCGGTCGGCAGCACGAGCGGTACGGCCAAGCAAGCGGCCAGCGTCCTGCGCACCCATCCTGCTACTAATGCCGGGGCGTAATGCTGTATAGACCGCACTATGCCATGGTCATTCGTGAAGGCCGGCACCCGATCGGCTGCTATTGCGCCACATGCGGTCCCATAGTCCGCCTAACTAAGCCGCCTATTCGGCTTCGGGCGGACGCCTAATTCAGCCTCCGCCATTCGCGCTGCGTGCCGTTCAGGCCGGCGAGAGCTATAACCAAGGCGTTATTGTTGCCAGGCTTGCCGACCTCAGTTTCATCTCGTCTCTCGAAATCTGCTGAATTCCATTTTGTTGGTCGGCATCGGCCCGGAACGAAACGGCGTCGGCGGATCTGCCCCCTCCGCGCTACCATGCGAACACCTGGGCTTGGAGAAAATCGCCGTAGGGGCTGCATAGACCGCTTAGAGGAAGGCCTTAAAGTCCGCGGACGGAACTGATGCGCCAATATCCAAGCGTGCTTCGATCGCTCGCAGAGAACCCCATGCCTGGCGGCGACACGGCGTAGCCTGTGCGCGACAGATAGCGCTCAGCCAGATCCAAGAGCTAGGCATCAGCATGCGTCATGCGCTGCCTCCGATGCGAATAAGATCAAGATCGCGGCCGTGCCGGTGCCTTGGGGCGTTTGCGATCGCGACAGTCGTGGTCGTGTTGACGCGCTACTCGGGCCAGCCAGTTAGCCTTCGCCTGCTGTCTGGAAAAGACGGCCTCAGCAGGGCTGGGTCCTCTCTTTCGCGCCGGTCCGAGCGCGAAGCCTTGCTGGCGAGATGTGTCAAAGCGGCATCAGTATCGGGCTCAGTAGTTGTACTGTGAACACCGGCGACTGGCACGGTTTCTGCTGTTAGGTGCCGCTGGTGATTTAAGCGGTTCAGTTTAGGACGAAGATGCCGCTGGACGAGTATTTTGATACCGGCGGCTTTTTTTAAGAGAGAGCAGCGGGCGCATTCTTGTCCGGAGGCGACGAGAAACGTTCTCCGAGGTATTATCCGCCTTATGTGAACCTGAATACAGACTGTCACGACCAAGAAAGAATAGCCTGATATTGTCAGGTGTGTGCGGGCGTAGGGGTAGAACATGAAACAGCCGGTTGAAGTACGGACACATCGTCTTTTGCAAATCTCGACCGATCTTCACGACCGAATGGCTGAAGTTCAGAAACTCAGAGAAATGGTGCGATCAGCGGAGGCGGCAAAGCGCGGCCAAGAGCCGGTCCATCCAGCAGCCGCCCCGCCTCCCGTCAGCAATGAGCTGCGCGTCTGAATAAGTGACTAAGGATTGCGAAACTTCGGCGGCCCTACATCGCTCGACGGCTGATTGAGAATCTACGCTTGAGCTCGGCTCTTTTGGCCTTCAGCTTCGCGCGGAGGACGTCTTGCATCAGTTCGCGGGGCGCAAACAGTTCATCGATCGTCATAGATTCCTATTGAGACCTCCAATCACTCATGATGCGGCTCTCACGATCATGAGTAGGATCGATTCGAGATCTGATCTGGAATTTCGACGTCCATAGAGGGTGACATGCGGAATGGTAGATTACTCGCTACTCCATCTCCTCAAGCTCGGTAACGTTCCATAGCGATGCTGCCAGAATGAGTCGTCGAAGTCGTCGGCTGCCTTGCTGGCGTCCCCGTCCTCGCTGTCGTCGGACCGGCGGTCGACGTTCACCATCTCCGCCATTGCGAGTATCTTCTCCAAGCGGTCACGGCGCGGGCCACATCGAGCAGCGCGGCCTTGACGTCGGCATATTCCGTGAGTGGCTCGATCATGCCGGCAAGCACGGCATCCAGGAGCGGGATGTTGACAGAAATCAGCGTCGCGTGCCCACGTCGAAAGAAAATAGCGCGAACCGTTCCCAGCCGCGGAGCCCGCGCCGATATATCCGAAGCATCGTACCGTTCTCGCGCCATAAACGATCAGAACAGGATGCGATAAACGCATCGAACACTTGGCGGAGGATGCCTCTATGAGGACGCCCTGCTGTCTATCAGTCCATTGCTAATCGGTATCAAACGGCGCTGAGCAAGCGCCGCACGCTCCCTTCGAGGCGAAGCGAGGCAAACTCCGTCCCGTCGAGTCGGGCAGCTTTGGGCCAAAATCGGCCGTTCGACGAATGCCATGCGCTTGTCGTCGTTGTCGATACAGGTCGCAGACCGAACCATGTCGATCTCGCCGCGCTCACGCGCTCGCCGTAAATCCTTCGTCCACAACTTCGGCAGCCGCCTGCGTGAAGCGTGCTAGGTCGGCATCCATCTGGGCTGATGGCGCTCGACCAGCCGTGGAGAACACCGAGTGGTCGGCCCTCGGCGCTCGACGGGCTGCGATCGGGTTGTTAAGCCCGCCCGCCTAGGAAGATTTTGAGTCGAGACATGACCGTTGCGATCGAGATGGGACACACGCCGGCAGGCGTCCCGGCGACTCTGGACCTTGAAGAACTGTTGGCGACTCGCCTGCTGGTGCAGGGCAATTCGGGCTCAGGCAAATCCCATCTGCTGCGTCGGCTGCTGGAACAGAGTGCCCCCTGGGTGCAGCAGACCATCATCGACCCCGAAGGCGACTTCGTGGCGCTTTCCGAGCGTTTCGGCCACCTCCTGATCGATGCCGAGGACCATACCGAGCGGGGTCTGCAGGTCGCCGGCGAGCGAGCGCGCATCCATCGCGTCTCCACCGTGCTCAATCTCGAGGGGCTCGATGCCGAGAACCAGATGCGGCGCGCCGCTGCCTTCCTCGGCGGACTATTCGAGGTCGCCCGCGACCACTGGTACCCGATGCTGGTGGTGGTGGATGAGGCCCAGCTCTTCGCGCCGGCCGTCGCCGGCGAGGTTTCGGACGAGGCGCGCAAACTCTCGCTCGGCGCCATGACGAATCTGATGTGCCGTGGCCGCAAACGCGGGCTTGCGGGAGTCATCGCCACCCAGCGACTGGCGAAGCTCGCCAAGAACGTCGCGGCTGAGGCGTCCAATTTCCTCATGGGCCGAACATTTCTGGATATCGACATGGCGCGCGCCGCCGACCTTCTGGGCATGGAACGGCGACAGGCAGAGGCCTTCCGGGATCTGGAGCGTGGACAATTTATGGCGCTGGGACCGGCCCTCTCCCGTCGTCCGCTGGGGCTGCGCATTGGTCCAACGGACACTGCGCCGCGCAACGCGACCCCGCGCCTGATGCCTCTGCCGGAAGCGACACCGGATGCACGCGCCATCATCCTGGCAGCGCCACCGCCGGAGAATAATCGACCCCAGCGCCGCTCGCCGCCAGACCTCCTCGGCCAGCTCATGGCGGCGAAGGCCGCGGCGCTGGAGATCCGTACCGAAGCGATGGAGCAGCCGCTCGGCGCTGAGGAACTGGCGGAGCGGCGCGAGCGCGTGGACCGTATTCTGTGCGCCGTCATGGCGGAACCCGAGGCTGGATTCCGCGCCATCGGCGTCCTCTATCAGGAGTTCGTGGTGCGCTGCCGAATAGAGGGCCTCGGTTCGGCCGTGCCGGATCTAGGTGACTTCCGTCGCATGCTGACACGCGCCCGCGCCGGGCTCGGCTCCGATATGGTAGAGGATGACGGGTGGCAGGATGTCTCGGTCCGCGCCTCACTTCTGCCGGAGGATATGCAGGGCGTCTTCATGATGATCGCCCGCGCCGCGAAGGAAGGTTGGCCCTGCCCAAGCGATGCAGCGATTGCCCGCGCCTATGGGTCACATTCGTTGCGCCGTGCGCGGCGTTTGCTGACCTACATCGAGGAGCAGGGTCTCATCGTTTGCCAGCTCGACGGTGCCGGTCGACGGATCGTGACGCTCGTCGAACTGGCCTGGGCGACGGCACCGGGCGACCCCAATGCCGAGGACCTGCCGGCGGAGCAAGGCTGCAGCGGCTCGACTCCATGATGCGAGCGCGGAGCGCGCACTCAGATAAATACCACGCATCAAGCCGTGGCTGTCCGCAGCAGACTGCCGCATGTCTCCCTCAAAAAGAGTTCTGAGCTTGAGCGTTGCCTTCACCAAGGAAGACAGTGCCGAAACTTGCGTCGGAGACTGTGCTTCCCGACCGCCCGGTTTCACCTCATCCGAACCTTGATTGAGAGCCAGCGCACCCAGGGGCAACGAGTTCGACGCCCTCCAAGAGGTCTAGCGCCGCAACAGCGGGGGCAGCTTCCCCCGCGCCATTGCCAACTCGCACCCGGCTGCCTCGGTGGAACACTCCGCGCCCCGGCCCGTTCTCTTCAATCACAAAGAGGAAGGAACTGTCACATGATGAAAATCGCTATTACGGTGGCGGCTGCCGCAACGGTGCTGACGACTGCTCCGCTTGTCACTCCGGTTAAGGCCCAAGGCGTCGACGTTCAGGTCGGGCGGGACCGCGACTACGATTACGATAGGGACCATCGCCGACGGTCCGGCACCACAGTAGGCGTCGGCCCAGGCGGTGTTACCATCGGTCCAGGACAACGTTGTCGTACCGTGACCACCACGGTTGAACGGGACGATGGCCGCATGATCAGGCGCAAGGAGCGCCGCTGCGACTAAGAGCGGCGGAGCTGACGGCCGGCCTCTAACCATAGCTCAACTCGGAGCGGGCACCGAGTGATGACGCTTGCGTCGCCATCACCCTGTTCCCCGATCGGCGAATTCCATTCCGCGACACTGCGATCGCTATCGCGTTCGCGCACAACGTCGTGGACGCCGTTCTCCAGAAGTCAGGCTAGTGCCGCGAAAGATAGTCGGCGCGAACGGGCGCGGCGGCTGATGGCGGCACATCAAGCCGCACGGCGACGCCCTCAAGCTGCGGGCTCGGGGACGGATAAAGCTTCATCACCAGCGGATCGTGCCCTGGAACGATATGGCTTTCGTCCGGCGCAAGTGCCAGCAGGCGGTCGAAGCCCTCAAGCATTTCGCCGATGTGGAGCGCGGTCGCAAACGGACGTTCAGCAGCCATGTTCTCGTAAAAATGGCTGACATCGGAGGCGAGTACGACAAATCCTCGGCGGGTCCCGACCCGAACGAACTGAAGCCCGGCGGAATGGCCGCCGGCCGCGTGTACCGTAAGCCCGGGAGCGAGCTCGGCATCGCCGTCATAGAACAAGATGCGTCGCGCATAGTTCAGCCGTACAATCCCGCAGATATCATCGACCTCGAAGGAATGCGATAACCTCGGATATCGCATAAAGCGCCCCGTGGCGTACGTCAGTTCGCGCTCCTGCAGATGGAATCGCGCGTTGGGGAAGCGGTCGAAATTGCCGACATGGTCGTAGTGCAAATGTGTCAGGATGACATCCTCGACTTCGGTCGCATTGATGCCGAACGCGCCGAGCGTCTCCACCGGGCAACGCAAGAACGTCCTCTTTCGTTTGTTCGATACTTCCGCGTTGAACCCGGTATCGATGACGAAGGTACGACCTCCGCCCCTCGCCACCCACATGAAATAGTCCATTGGCATTGGCCCATCATGCGGATCGCCACCGATGAAATGCTCGCTCCGCCGCGCATCGCGAGTAGCATAGCGGATGGCAAAGAGTTCGTATTCCTGCTCGGCCATGGTCAGGATTTCGTTTCAACTTCGTTGAATGCCTCCCGCGCGTTTCGGAACGCGTCTATCCCTGAGGGAATGCCGCAATACACGGCGACCTGAAGCAAAATCTCCTTGATCTCGTCCTTGGTGAGGCCGTTCTTCAGCGCTCCCTTGACGTGCAGCTTCAGTTCGTGGGGCCGGTTTAGCGCTCCCAGCATCGCAAGATTGACGATGCTGCGGGTGCGGCGGTCGAGTCCGGGCCGCGTCCACAACGCCCCCCAGCAAAACTCGGTCGACCACTCCGCCATCGTCCGGGTGAAATCGTCGGCGCCTGCGATGGATTTGTTGACGTACTCTTCGCCAAGAACTTCCTTGCGGACCTTCAACCCCTTGTCGAACAACTCAGTCATCATCGGTTCCTTCCATTGTCGGAGTACGGTCTTTCAAGCAGCGCGGCTCAGCCACGCGTCCTCATCAGGCTCGAGACATCAGCAAGCGTGTCGAGACGCCAAACGTCGTCGATGATGCGATCGATATCCCAATCGCTTCCACCCAGTCGCGCGCAATCGCGCAACTTCGCTTCGATATCGCCATCCGATAACGGATCGGCAAGACTGCCCTTTGCAGCCATCACGACCTCGCTGAACGTCTCTCCGGACGTCAGTTGGATCGTGACGCGCGCGGCGCCATCTGCAAGCGAGGCGTCAAGCACCGCTGTTACCTTCTGACGCAAGGCCGCGATGTCGGGTCGAAACACGATCGCGTCCGAGAATTCGGCGACACCGGCAGCACCCAGCAACAGCGCGCAGGCGGCACAATGATGAATGCTGACCCGCGCGTCACGTTCGTTGCGAACCGGACGGTCGCCGCGGGCCAGCAGGAGCGCAGAGCCCTGCACCGTGATGAAGCCGATATCATCGAGACGCCCGTGCAATTCTGCCCGCAACTTGAAGCAGGCGTCGATTACGGCGTGGAACACGATGCCCGCCGGATAGGGCTTGTACGTATTCTTCGCGATCTCCCAAGTCTTGCCGAGACGGCCCGTCAGACGCCCAACATCGGGTTCGTCTCCCATGGCGCGAGCCCAGCCGAGCTGCCCTTCAATGGCCCGCGGCGAAGCGGAATATCCCTCGGCTGCGAGCAACGCCGCGAACAGGCCATTGCGCGCCGCATTGCCGACACTGACATTCTTGGCTGCGGTCGGGAGACTTTCGACGATCCCCGCGGACTGACTGGCCGCAATTCCGATCGCATCTGCGATCTTGCCTGCCGAGAGCCCGAGCAACCAGGCACAGGCTGCGGCGGCGCCAAACACCCCGCAGGTCGATGTGATATGCCAGCCACGCGCATAATGTCCCGGCGATACTGCGCTGCCGACGCGGCATTCGACTTCCACGCCGAGAATGAATGCGGTGAGAACGGCTTGCCCCGAAAACCCTCGCGCTTGCGCCAACGCCAGCACGGGCGCTGCGACCGGCGCCGCTGGATGAATGATCGTATCGAGATGGGTATCGTCGAAATCGAGCAGGTTGGCCGAAATGGCGTTGACGAACGCCGCGCCCATCGCATCGAGCCGTTCCGGACGACCGATGATCGTGGATGTCGCAGCGCCGCTAAATGGCAATAGCGTCCGCACCGCGCCGGTAACGGCGGGATCATTCGCCGACGCAAGCGCTGTCGCGAAGAAATTCAGGATCGAGCGTTTCGCCTCGTGACTTTGCGCCGCGACATCCGTCCACGCGATGCCGGCAACGAAATCGGCGAGCGTTGTGCTGGCGCCTTGCGCTTCATCTTGTCGCACGGAGCGAATTCCTCGGACCTCGTTTTTCCGACCCTATTCCGGCGCACCGTGGCGTGTCGACAAGAATCTTATGCTTGACAGATTGACTGACAATCCGGACATTCGATGAAACGCGGCCGGGAGCCCTGCCGCAGCAAGAACAATGAACACCCGCCTTAAGGCGGTGCGACAGGGAGCGAGACGATGGCGGGAGAGACGATCGGCTTCGTGGGAACGGGCCGCATGGGCGGGCCGATGGCCGGGCGACTGATAGAAGCCGGCTACACCCTGTGCGTCTACGACACGCAGTGCGAGGCCACCAAGCCGCTCGTCGCGCGCGGTGCACGCCTTGCAAAATCGCCTGCCGAGGTTGCCTCGTCGGCGGATATCGTGCTGGCGAGCCTGCCGACCCCTGACATCGTCAAAGCCGTCGCACTAGGGCCTGACGGAATCATTGCGGGAAACCGCGCCCGCATCGTGATCGACCTGTCCACCAGCGGCCCTGGTGCGGCCAAACTGATCGCAGAAGGATTCAAACCCAGAAACCTGACTTTGGTGGATGCTCCGGTCAGCGGCGGCATCAAGGGCGCGGTGAACGGCACACTTGCGGTCATGGTGTCATGCCCCAAGGACACCTACGAGACGGTGCAGCCGATCTTAAAACACTTCGGAAAGCTGTTTTATACCGGCGACAAACCGGGCACGGCGCAGACCGCAAAGCTCGCCAACAATCTGATGGCGGCGGCCGCCCTGGTGATCACGTCGGAAGCGGTTGCGATGGGCGTCAAGGGCGGTGTCAACGCCAAGGTGCTGATCGACATCATCAATGCCAGCAGCGGCCGCAACAGCGCGTCCGAAGACAAGTTCCCGCGCGCGGTGCTTCCCGGCACGTTCGATTTCGGCTTCACCACCGGCCTTTCTTACAAAGACGTTCGGCTCTGCATCGATGAAGCCGAGGCTATGGGTGTGCCGATGGTGTGCGGATCCGTGGTTCGGCAGATGCTTGCCATCACCAACGCCAAACATGGCGCGTCATCCGATTTCACGTCGATCGCGAAGGTCCTTGAAGAGTGGGCCGGTGTGGAAATGCGCGGCTAAGATTTGGGAAAGTCGAGCAAGGAACGATTGCAATGACAATCGGGTCGAGCGGATCGAACGAGACGCCTCTGGCGCGGCAACTGGCCCGCGCTTCGCTTGCGGTCGATCTCGTCCGATTGGAGGAAAGCGTCGTTGCCAAGGCCAAGATTTGCCTTCTGGACTTTCTTTCCTGCGCATTCGAGGCGCGTCATCATCCGTGGAGCCGGCAGGCGATCGGCATCGCACGCCACACCGAGAACGGCGCAACCATCATCGGGACAAGCAAGCTTGCGACGCCAGGCGACGCGGCCTTTGCCAACGCGACGCTCGGCCATGGCTTGGTGCGTGAAGACATGCACTCTGCAAGCATCTGCCATCATGGAGTCGTGATCTGGCCGACGCTGCTCGCTCTGTCGGAGCGAACGCCGCTGTCTGGCGCCACCCTGCTCGCCGCTGCGATCGTCGGCTATGAGGCCGGCGCGCAGATCGGGCGAGCCCTCTTCAACGCCCATCTGGCGCGCCTCTATCGGCCGACCGGCCTGGTCGCACCGTTGGGAGCAGCCCTCGCGGGGAGCCGTGCGCTTGGTCTTACCGAAGATGCTGCGACGAGCGCGGTTTCGATTGCCGCCAATACATCGTCGGGCCTGAACGAGTGGCCGCATGCCGGCGGCTCGGAGATGTATTTCCATCCGGGCTTTGCCGCCCGCAACGCCATCGCGGCGATTGAACTGGCGGAAGCTGGCGCCGCCGCCTCGGAAACCATCCTCGAAGGCGAAGCTGGATTGTTTGCGGCCTACCGACGCCAGGCTGCGCCTGCCGGCATTCGGTTGTTTGCAGGCTCGGAGCCGGAAATCATGGCGGTCTACAACAAACCGGTGCCTGCCTGCAATTTTGCGCAAACCGCCGCGCAGGCCGCGCTGCGGGCGGCTCGTGAGCTTAAGAATCCGGAAGAGATCGAGGCGGTTTCGATCCTCGTCCCCGATGCGGCGGCGCGCTATCCCGGCTGCGATCCCCGGGGGCCTTACCGGAACACGCTGCAAGCCAAGATGAGCATTCCCTTCAGCGTCGCTGCGGTGCTTGCCCGCGGTGCCATCGAAGAGACCAATGACGCAGCGATCAATGACCCCAAAATCCTGCGTCTGGTCGAGCGGACCGAGCTCCAGAGCGATTCCAGTTTCACCGCCGCCTTTCCGGCGCAGCAGGGCGCCGAAGTCTCGGTCGGCCTGCGCAATGGAACGACGATCCGGCAACGCCTCGACAATGTCATAGCGGCCACGCCGCAGGAAATCCGCACCCGCTTTCGGCAGGCCGCCACGGACGCCATCGGCGGCAATCGCGCGCACCGTCTGGAGGAGCTTGTCGACGGTTGCGAACGGCTCCCAGACAGCGGCGTCATCGCCAAGCAGTGCCGGCTTGAACCAGCGGAGCGGCTGCTCCGGCCAGCATCAATGATGATTGAGAACAAGAAAATGGGGGATGCGATGGACAAACCAGAGCCGATGGTGCCGGCAGCAAGCCCACGATCCACATCCTCCCGCGCGATGCGAGGTGAGCGGTGACAGCAGCGCTGGAGGGCTTTCTGCAGGCCTTGACCGCCGGACTTCTGATCGGTGCGGTCTATGGCTTGATGTGTGTTGGGCTCGGCCTGATTTTCGGCGTCATGCGGGTCATCAACTTCGCCCAGGGCGATTTCATGATGCTCGGCATGTATGCGGCGTTCTATTTCTTCACCGCGCTTGGCGTGCAGGCCACTTTCGGCAACGCCTTTGGGCCGTTCGTGGCGATTCTTCTCGCCGGTCCAATCCTCGCGGTGTTCGGTTACGCGATTCATCTCGTCCTGATCTCGCGCGTATCGGGCACGCGCACCACCTCCCTCGAGGGTGAAGGTCACTACGCCCAGCTCATTCTGACGCTTGGGATCGCGCTGATCCTGCAGAACGGCGGCCTGATCGTATTCGGCTCGGTGCTGGCGTCGATCCGCACACCGCTATCGAGCTCGGCCTGGGAGCTCGGGCCGCTGTTCAATGACATCAGTGTCTTCGTCAACAAAGCGCGCGGCATCGATGCCGTGGTCTCGCTGGTAACGATGATACTGCTGACCCTATTGATCACGCGATCACGGCTCGGAAAGTCGCTGCGGGCCGCAGCCGATAATCCGACGGCGGCAACCTATATGGGGATCGACGTCGATCGCGCGCACCGCGTTGCCTTCGCGCTCGGCACCGGCATAACAGCGATTGCCGGCGGCCTGCTCGCCACCAACTATCCATTTCATCCCTTTGTCGGCGTCGAGTACGTCATCGTCATGTATGCCGGTGTCGTGCTAGGCGGCATGGGCAGCATCATCGGCGCCTTCTGGGGCGGCATGACCATCGGCCTGGTGCAGCAGATGTCGACGCTGGTGCTGCCGACGCAACTGCAGAACGCCGCGATCTTCGTCGTCTTCCTCCTGATCATCTTCTTCCGTCCGCAAGGCTTCTTCGGACGCATGGTCGAGAGGACGTGACGATGCAGAACCTGCGATCGCTCCTCCCCATTCTGGCCTTCACCGCGCTCTATGCCGTGCTGTCGCTGAGCGTCACCAATTCGTACTACCAACTGGTGATGACATTGGTGCCGGTGTGGGCGGTGTTCGGCCTGTCCTGGAATCTGCTCAGCGGCTACACCGGCCTGATCTCGTTCGGCCACGCCGCGTTCTTCGGAATTGGCGCCTACACCACTGCGCTCGGTCAGATCTATTTCGATCTTTCGCCGTGGATGCTGATCCCGATTGCGGCCATGCTTGGCGGCATCGCCGGGTTCCTGATCGGATTTCCGACATTCCGGCTGTCGGGACACTACTTCGCGCTGGCGATGCTCGCCTATCCGCTCGCCATTCTCTACGTGTTCGAATGGCTCGGCTTTCAGGAAGTCACGTTGCCGATCAAGCGCGACAATCCGATCGCCTACATGCAATTTGCAGATCCCCGTCTCTACACATTGCTGGCGCTAGCCATGATGCTGGCGACGATCCTGCTCACCCGGCTGATCGAAAAATCGCGGTTCGGCATGGCGCTGCTGGCGATCAAGCAGAACGAAGCCGCGGCCGAAGCAGCCGGCATCAACACGCTGGCCTGGAAGCTGCGCGCCATCACCCTGAGCGGAGCGATTGCCGGGGCGATCGGCGCCTTCTATGCCGTCGTGCTGCTGATGGTGACCCCGCAATCGGTGTTCGGCATGCTGGTTTCCGCGCAGGCGCTGACGGTCGCCATGTTCGGTGGGGTCGGAACGGTCTGGGGACCGGTGATCGGCTCCGTGATCCTGATCCCGCTTGCCGAAACGCTCAACGCCGAGGCGGGCTCGCGCTTTCCAGGCATTCAAGGCGTGATCTTCGGTCTCGCGATCATATCGGTCATCCTGGTTGCGCCTGAGGGACTGTTCTGGAAACTGCGCGATTTCTTGCGGAAACGAGTAACCTCACCCGCTGTGGCGACGCCGAGCGCGCCCGTTCAGCCTGCTGCCGCCATCGCCAATCCGTCCCGTCCGGAACGATCCAGGGGCGTGGGCGAAGTGGTGCTCGAAGTCCGCAACCTGTCGCGCTCCTTTGGCGGGCTGAAAGCCGTCCAGAACGTCAGTTTCAAACTGCGGCGCAACGAGATCCTTGGAATCATCGGTCCGAACGGCGCCGGAAAGACCACGCTGTTCAACCTGCTGAACGGATTCCTGCGACCCGGCACCGGCGAGATTCTCCTCGACGGGCGCGACATGTCAGGCCGCAAGCCGCACGAGCTCTGCGAGGCCGGTATCGGCCGGACCTTCCAGATCATGCGTCCGTTCTTGCGTATGTCGATCTCGGACAATGTCGTGGTGGGCGCGTACGTCCGCGCCAGGACGGACGCCGAAGCGAGGCGGCTGGCGACCGAGGCGATCGCGCGCGTCGGCCTGTCCGATATTGCCGACCGCATCGCCGGCGAGCTCACGACCAAGGAGCTGCGGCTGATGGAATTGGCCCGCGCGCTCGCCGGGCAGCCTCGAATCCTGCTACTTGACGAAACGCTGGCGGGCCTTGGGCATGACGAAGCCAACGAGGTCGTGGCGGTGATCCAGCGTCTCGCCCGCGACGGCATGACGATCGCTATCATCGAGCACACCATGCAGGCCATGGTTCGCCTGGTCGACAGTTTCCTCGTTCTCGACCATGGCGCGGTCATTGTGGAGGGCGAGCCGGAAGCCGTCACGCGCGACAGCCGCGTCATCGAGGCCTATCTCGGCAAGAAGTGGGTGGCCCATGCTCCACATTGAACGGCTGACCGCCGGCTATTCGGCAATTCCGGTTCTGAATGGCGTCTCGATCAAGGTCGAGCAGGGCCAGTTCGTCGCGATCGTCGGCCCGAACGGCGCCGGCAAGACCACGCTGTTCAAGACGATCTCCGGAATCGTGCGGCCGAGCGCTGGTACGATCACCTTCGAGGGGTCCGACCTGTTGTCAGTCCATCCCGCGCGACGGCCCCATCTCGGCATCGCCCATGTTCCCGAAGGCCGCCAGGTTTTTCCCTCGCTCACCGTGACGGAAAATCTGGAAATGGGCGCGATGACCGAAGCTGGCCACCGCGACTGGAAGCGCAACATCGAGCGCATCTTCGAATGGCTGCCCGTGCTCGCCGAACGCCGCGACCAGTTCGCGGGAACGTTGTCAGGCGGACAGCAGCAGATGCTGGCGATCGGCCGGGGATTGGCGTCTTCGCCCAAACTTCTGATGCTGGATGAACCTTCGATGGGGCTCGCGCCCACGGTAGCCGATTTCATCTTCGAACGGCTGATCGAGATTCGCCGGCAGTCGAAGCTGACAATTCTACTAGTCGAACAGCGCGTGGCGGAAGCACTGGAATCCGCCGATCACGGCTACGTCCTCGAAGCCGGCCGCGTCGCACTCGAAGGCAACAACGAAACCCTGCGCGCGGATGACCGCGTGCGCAAGGCCTATCTCGGCATGTGACAACAAACGATCAACAAGCCATTGGGAGGAAAAATGAGCCAGCAAAGAGAAGCCAACAAGGCGTCCAAAACGTCGCTCACGCGCCGGACCGTACTTTCCGGCGCGGCCGCCATGGGCCTTTCGACGATCGCGCGGGCGCAAGCGCCGGCCGAGGTCAAGGTCGGCCTGATCGTGCCGCTTTCCGGCATCTATACCCGCCCCGGCCAAGTGATGCGCATGGGCGCGGAGATGGGCATCGAGCACATCAATGCGCAGGGCGGCATCAAGTCGCTCGGCGGCGCCAAGCTCAAGCTGGTCGTGATCGATTGCGGCGATACCACGGAAAAAGCCAAGAACGCCGCACAGCGCATGGTGGCGCAGGAGACCGATCTGGTCGCCGCGACCGGATCGTATCTCAGTTCCTTCACGCTGGCGGTGACCGAGGTCACGGAGCGCGCCGAACTGCCGATGCTCACCCTGTCTTATTCGGATCTGCTCACCGAGCGTGGCTTCAAATACATCTTCCAGACCGCGGCACCTGCAAGCCGGCAGTCAGAACTCGGCCTGCCCGAGTTGATGAAGCTCGCCGAGAACGCATCGGGCAAGCGTCCGAAGACGGTGGCGATGCTGATGGACAATACCGCGACGTCGGTTGCAACCGCGAAGGCGCTGAAGGAAAAGATCTTCGCGCAGCAAGGCCTTCAGTTGATCCTGGAGGAAGTCTGGACGCCGCCGCTTTCCGACGCCACGCCGCTGATCCAGAAGGTTAGGTCTGCCCGTCCCGACCTGCTGCTCTTCATGCCCAATGCGGTATCCGACGCCAAACTCGGCCTTGAGAAGATCAACGAGTTCGGGCTGGGCCAGGGCAAGATTCCCACCGTCTCGTTCTCGATCACGATTGCCGAACCCGACATGCTGCAAAGCGTCAGCCCCGAAGTTGTCCAGGGCATCATGACGGTCGTCGCGAACTGGGGTTCGAAGGGCCATGAGGAGCTGATCGCCGAGCTCAAGGCCAAGTACAAGGAGCCCTGGATGACGCAGAACGTCATCTCGACCTATGGCGACATGTGGCTGATGAAGCTGGCGCTCGAGAAGGCCGCCAAGGCCGATCGGCGCGCGGTTGCGGAAGCGTTCCGGACAATGGATGGCGGCCCCTCGAAACACTATCCCGGCGGCCAGTTGAAGTTCGATGAAAAGGGCCGTCGGGTCGGCGCCGGCGTGGTGGTCGTGCAGTGGCAGTCGGGTGTGCCCGTCACCGTCTATCCGCCCGATCTCGCGCAGGCGGCGCCTTTCTGGCCGAAGAAGTCTTCCTGATCTGAACAAGCCTCTTTCGAGATTTTCAAGGAGTCATTGTCATGAGCAAGATTACGCGACGAACGCTGCTTGCCGGCGCCTCGGTCGGACTAATGGCGCCCCGTGCGTGGGCGCAAGCACCATCTGAAGTGAAAGTTGGATTGCTGGTGCCGGTCTCCGGTCTTTATGCCCGGCCTGGACTCGTGATGCGCCATGGGGCCGAGATGGCCGTGGATCACATCAACACGCAGGGCGGCGTGAAGTCGCTCGGCGGCGCCAAGCTCAAGCTGGTCGTCCTCGATTCCGGCGACACTACAGAAAAGGCGAAGAACGCGGCGCAGCGCATGGTGGCGCAGGAGCCAGATCTGGTGGCGGCGAGCGGCGCTTATCTGAGTTCGTTTACGCTCGCGGTCACCGAGGTGACGGAGCGCGCCAATCTGCCCGTTCTTACCCTCTCCTACTCCGATCTGATCACCGATCGCGGCTTCAAATACGTCTTCCAGACATCTGCGACCGCCGGCTCCCAGGCCAAGCAGGCCCTGCCGCAAATCGTGAAGCTTGCGGAATCCGCGTCCGGCAAGAAGCCCAAGACGGTTGCGATCGTCACCGACAACACCGGTGCATCGGTCGCCTCGGCGAAGTCGATGCGGGAAGGTCTGCTCGCCGAAAACGGGCTGCAACTGATCGTCGACGAAACCTTCACCCCGCCGCTCGCCGACGCCACCTCGCTGGTTCAAAAGGTCCGAGCGGCAAGGCCCGACCTGCTCTTCTTCCTGCCGACCGTGATTTCCGACGCAAAACTGCTACTCGAGAAGATGAACGAGTTTGGCCTGGGACAAGGTAAGATCCCGACCATTTCGTTCGGCATCGCCATCGCCGAGCCCGACATGCTGCAGACCGTCAGCCCGGAACTGCTGCAGGGCGTGCTCACCTGCGTCGCTAGCTGGGGCGCCAAGGGGCACGAGACGTTGATCGCCGAGCTCAAATCCCGCTACAAGGAACCATGGATGACGCAGAACGCGATCTCCACCTACGGCGACATGTGGATCATCAAGGACGCGCTCGAGAAGGCCGGCAAGGCCGACCGGGTCGCGGTCGCCGACGCGTTACGCTCCATGGACGGCGGCCCCTCGAAATATTATCCGCTCGGCGAGATCAAGTTCGACGAAAAGGGCCGCCGTGTCGGCGCCGGCATGACCATCGTGCAGTGGCAATCCGGCGTACCCGTCACCGTCTTTCCGCCGCAACTGGCCTTGGCCCAGCCGTTCTTGCCCAAGAACTAACTAGGGCTAACGGCAAACCCGCAAGGAAATCGTTATGGACAAGGCAACCTACGACCGCGGACTCAAAATTCGCAAAAGCGTTCTCGGCGAGGAATTCGTCGACAAAGCCATTGCGACCGCCGATGACTTCAATCGTCCAATGCAGGACCTCACGACGGAATATTGCTGGGGCTACGTGTGGGGGCGTGACGGCCTTTCGCACAAGACCCGCAGTTTCCTCAACCTCGCAAAGCTGTGCGCGCTCAATCGCCCGCACGAGCTCAAGACTCACGTTCGGGGCGCGCTGACCAACGGCGCCACCCGCGAGGAAATACGCGAAGTGTTCATGCAGGTCGCAATCTATTGCGGCGTGCCGGCTGGCGTCGACGCCTTTCGCAATGCGCGGGAAGTCTTCGCCGAGCTGGATCAGAAGAAGTAACCGGAGCCGCAACCGCGATGCTGAAGGGAAAGCGGGCACTCGTGACCGGCGCGACGGCAGGACTGGGACTTGCCGTGGCGGAAAGCCTTGCCGGTGCGGGCGCCAACATCATCCTTCATGATCTCGTCGAACCCAAAGCGACGGCAGACCAGCTTCAGTCTCGCTTTGATGTCGAGGTGACGAGCGTTGCCGCGGACCTGTCGCAGCGCGCATCCATCGAAGCCATGATGGCCGATTTGCTCGGGCTGGGCGCAATCGACATCCTGGTGAACAACGCGGTGGTCCGGCATTTCGCGCCGGTCGAGGATTTTGCACCGGAGCGATGGGACGAAGCGCTGGCCGTCAATCTATCGGCGCCGTTCCACCTGATCCGCCTGGCATTACCTGCGATGAAGGCACGCAATTGGGGCCGCATCATCAATATGGCCTCGATCTACTCGACCCGCGCGGTGGCCGAGCGCATCGACTACGTGACGACCAAGACCGCCATCCTCGGCATGACCCGGGCCGTCGCGATCGAGACGGCAACGAGCGGAATCACCTGCAACGCGATCAGCCCGGGCACCCTGCCGTCGCCGGCCATCCAGCGAAAGATTGCATCGATTGCAGCCGACGAAGGCCGGGCCGTTGACGAGACGACGCGCGACTATCTGGCGGCGCGCCAGCCGAGCGGACGGTTCATCGGCATGGAAAGCGTCGGAGCGATGGTTGTTTTCCTCTCCAGCCCGGCTGGACAGGACATCACCGGCGCGACCCTGCCGATCGATGGAGGCTGGGCCGCCGCATGAGCACGAATGTCCGATTGCAGAGATGATGATTCTGCCCGTAAATCGCTATTGAACCAATGCCGGTACCAGGGCGGTAGACGATGAACAAACGCGGTGAATTGCAATTCACGCTTCGAATCGAGGACGTTCCGACCGTTCGCTCGATGGTCGCGCAAAAGCTGCGCGGAGCGATCATGTCGGGAAGGCTGAAGCCGGGCCAGCGGCTGGTCGAACGGGAGCTTTGTGAGATGATGGGCGTGAGCCGGCCGTCCATCCGCGAGGCGCTCCGGGTGTTGGAGGCGGATGGTCTCGTCAAGACGGTTCCTCACCGTGGTCCGGTGGTCAGCACCATCAGTCTCGAGGAAGCAAAGCAGTTGTACGCGGCGCGCGCCGTGCTCGAAGGATTTGCCGGCCGTGAATGCGCCCGTCTCCGCGATCCGGACGTGGTACGCAGAATTGGGGAAGCGCTGGCGCGGCTGAAAGCGGCATTCGCCGAGGGCGACTTGACCGCCGCCCTGGAAGCCAAGACGGATTTTTATGCGGCAATGATTGGCGGCTGCCAGAACGCCTTCATCGAGCGAATGCTCAGACCGCTGCACGACCGCATTACGCTGCTGCGAATTACTTCGATGTCGCATCCGAAACGTATCAACAAGAGCTTGCGCGAGGTCACCGCGATCTGGCGCGCGATCCAGAATGGCGATCCGGATCTCGCCGAGCAGTGTTGCGTCGACCACGTCAAGGCGGCTGCGGTGGCCGCGCTCAGCATGATCGAGCAATCATCCGCTCCAAAGGAAAAAGCAGTGGCGGAGGAATAGCCGGACCCGGCCAACGCTTCTCGAAAGACGGACGGCAGATAGGGAATTGCAATGAAGTTCTTCAAAACGATTTTGCTATTGCCGTTAATGTTGTCGTTGCAGGCGCCACCGGCTTTCGCACAGGAATACCTGAGCCGGCCGATCACCCTCGTCGTTCCGTTCTCGGCCGGCGGCCCCGGCGACGTGATCGCGCGGCTGCTTGGAACATCGATGAGCGCGACGCTGAAGCAGTCGATTGTCATCGAGAACGTCGTTGGCGCCGGCGGCACGCTCGGCACCAATCGCGTGGCCAAGGCAGCGCCGGACGGATACACGCTGCTGCTGATGCATGTCGGCCAAGCGACCGCACCGGCGCTCTATGCCAAGCTGCCGTTCGATCCGATTGGCGATTTCGCGCCGATCGGTCTCGTCACTGATGTTCCGATGCTTCTGGTGGCGCGAGCGAATTTTCCAGCAAAGGACCTGAAGGAACTTGTCGCCTATGTGCGTGCCCAAGGCGACAAAGTCACCTACGGCAATGTGGGCCTCGGCTCCGCCTCGCATCTTTGCGGGCTGATGTTCATGAACGCGATCGACGCAAAGCTCACTCCGATCTATTACAAGGGCGGCGGACCGGCGCTCAACGACATCATCGCCGGTCACATCGACGTCTATTGCGATCCTGCAACCGGGCCGACGCCCCATATCCAGGCCGGTACCATTCCGGGCTACGCGATTACCAGCAAGAAACGGGCGGCGACCCTGCCGAACGTGCCGACCTCGGCAGAGGCTGGCGTACCGGCGTTCGACGTCACCACCTGGTACGGAATGTATGCGCCGCGCAACACGCCCAAGCCAATTGTGGACGCGCTGGCCGCTGCCCTGCAAAACGCGCTCAAAGATCCGCCGCTGGTCAACCGCTTCGCCGAGCTGAGCATGACGCCGGTCGAGCAGGAGCAGGCTACGCCCGCCGCGCTCGATGCCTTCCTTCGGGCCGAAACGGCCAAATGGTCACGCATCATCAAGCAAGCAGGTATCGAGCCTCAATGACTCAACTCCCTTCACCGTTCGGTCGGGGAGCAGGTCGGCTCACCGTGCAAACGGCTAGGCTGCATCGCAAAGACCTTGGCGCCCTATCGCGCGTCATCGAGAACTACTGGGCGTGAGGATGCGGAGCAGATTGGGATCATTCTGCAGCGTGTGAGTGCCAATCCCAAGGCCGCCGAGCGCGTAGACGCCGATCGCAATCCCGCCGACGGCCCAATATCCCGTGGCGATTCCGCCGGCCCCAAGTCCCAGCGCCAACGCCATTCCACCAACGCATACGATGCCGAGGCTGATGCCGCCGAACGCCACCAAGCCCATCGCAACTCCACCAAATGCGGCGAAGCCGATGGCGATATTGCCCACCGCAATGATGCCGCAGGCAGGTCTGAAGCCGACAAGCCACGTCGGGCCAAGCATGACGTGGATGAGCGGCAGACCGAACAAAATTGTCTGTGACTTGTATTCATAGTACGGCGCTGCCCACGCACCGCTCGCCGCTGCTGCGGAACTTCGTTTCTGAAAAGGCCTGCCGCATTCGGGGCAGGCCGTCGCCTGTTCGCTGATCTCCCGACCACAATCCGCGCACCGCACCAAAGTCATCTTGGCATCTCCCGCTGTCCCGATGTGCAGGTTTGCCCCCATTTCTCAAATCGGAGCTGAAATCAGTTCCACATATGAACGGCGATGAGCCAGCCCGTGCGTTCGCGCGCGAATATGTTCAGCCAGTTGCCCTTGTAAGGACCGCCGCCGCCGAGTCCCCGAAGTGCCCAGCGGCCCGACGCGACCAGAGAGGCATCCTTCGCGAACACGTCACCGAGATCGACGACATAGTCGCGAAAGCCTTGCGCGCGGACATCGGCGAAGAATGTGCAGATCGCTTCCGCGCCGACGACGGTCGATCGTCCGGGCGGCACGATCCGGGCGTCCGGGGTGTAGAAGCGGGCCAGATCGGCGACCTTGCCTGAGTTGAATGTGTGAGCCCACTCATCGACGAGGGCTTGCGTCTGTTGCTGCATGATTGACGATTTCTCCCTCATCTGTGTGCGAAATCATCGGGCACGACGGCCTGCTGTCGTGTTACGCCAAGCAGAGGCCAGAATACCCAGTCCTCAAGCGGACAGAGGGGCGTGATGGCCTCGTCCACGCCGGCTGGTCGGATGCGCACGCTATCCGTCGACGGATAGTCGAGCACAATGCGCGTCGCTCCGAGCCGACGGGCAAAGCTCTGCGAGCCGGAGATCGTTTCGACCTGAAGCGCCGCTCGCGGCCCATGGGTGAGCAGGAGGCGCGATCGGCCGCGCTCTTTCCTGACCGCTTGGGCGAACGCCTCCGGCGGCATATCGGTCAGATAGTAGATGACTGTGTCTGGCGTCGTGAGGCGCGCGAGGCGCGGAAACCAGTGCCCTTGGAGCGGGAGCAACACCAGAGCGATGCCGTGCGCCCGGCGCAACAAGTCGGCGACGATGCGCAGCCGCGGCTCGGGCCGCTGACCCTGATGCAACAGGACCACCTGGCTGACCCTCCGGTTCTTGCCAAGGAACGCCGCAAGCCGAAACAGCACGGAGAAGACGCAGACATGGTGGATCGTATCGACCCAGAGTGGACCGAAACCGTCGAGCCCGCGCGCCTCGCCAACGTGGAGCGTATGCTCCACTGCGCCGAGGTATCTCGTCACCTGATCCGTCGACATGTTCTGCATGACGAGCGGCTCAAAGGCAAAATCGATGATGTTCAGCGCGGCCTTCCGATTGACTGCATCAGGCAGGCTCATGACGCCGCTGCGTGCGCGCAGGAGCATGTGTTCGAGGCGACTCCCGTCGACCTGCGCGATCAGGCGGTCGCGCACGTGGCGGCTCGCCCTGCTGGCGGCAAAGGCGTTGGCGACAAAGGTGTCGAACCTGTCGGCAGTCAGATCGAAGGTGCCAGCCGGCGTAATCGCGTTCACGGCTCTGAGCTCTCCAGCACCGGATCCGCCCCGGTCGGCCGGTGCGAAGGCGCAGCCTCCAGCGCCGGTTCACCGGCAAAGAGCATCGCGCTGTCGATCTGCCGTCCGTGCAACACGCTCACCTTTTCCAGCACGCGCCCCTGGGCGGCCTGCAGCGTATCCAGCGAATGACGCTCGCCGGATTGCCTGGCTTCGACGGTTGCTTCCTCAGGGACCCATTGCTCGGCCGAGACCACGCCGAGATCCTTCGCACGGCTGAAGATGTATTCAGCCGTATTCCATTTCCAGCTCGGACAGGGCAGCGCCGCCTCTGCCGGATTGCTGTAGATGAAGCGATGTGCACAGAAGCCGCCGCACATCGGCAAGATCTTGCACGAAGCGCAAACCGGATTGTCGAATGGCGTCCATTGCGACCACAGGCTGGCGTTGACGCTGTTGTGGAGCTTGTCCGGCTCGAAGATGCTGCCCGTCCGCTTGCTGGGATCGTGCGCCGTCTCCCAGCACTTGTGCACGTCTCCCTCGCCCGATACGACGTAGCCGCCGTGCGAGGCCGCTACGCACATTCCGGCGAATCCGCTTGACGGCGTCTGGATGGATGCGAAGCCAAGACGGCGCGCGCGCTCCTCCAGAGCGAGCACCTTGCGATTGAATTCCGCGCGCGAGAGTCGCTCTTCGAAGGCGCTGCCGCTCTCCGGCGTTGAAGCCTCAATCGGCGCAAAGTAGACGCTGAAGTTACCGCGCTTGGCGAAATCGCGCTCGACGAAACAGTCGAGCATCGCATTGACATTGTCGACATTGGTCTGGCCGACATTGACGCGCGCATTGATCGAGATTGCAGTCTGGTCCAACGCTTCGGCGATATTGTCGAGGATGCGGTCGAAGGTTCCGTGTCCTGACGTCAGGGGCCGCATCTTGTCGTGGGTTCCGCGATCGCCATCGATGGTCACCTGCACCCAGCGGACGCGACGCGTGTAGAGCTGGGCGGCCATTTCGCCGTTCAGGAACCAGGCGTTGGAGACGATTCCGGCGCTGTAGGCGATTTTGTGCTTGTCGCAATAGGAGATCAGCAGGTCTGACAGGCGAAAGATCGAATCCTTGCCCATCAGGGGCTCGCCGCCGTACCAGACGACACTCAGCGATTTGAGATCCTTCTTTGCCTTGACGAAATCGACGATGGCATTCTGCACGTCGGGCTTCATCTTCGTCGTCGGCTTGTTCAGGCCCTGGAAACAATATCCGCAGGCAAAGTTGCAGGCCATGGTCGGCGCGATCGTAAGCGTGAGGCTGCCTTTAGCGCTCCGTGTCGCTTCGTAACTGTCGCGCACGACGGCAAGCTCGTCGACCATCGCGCCGACCACGTGGCCGCCGCCGACGAGCGCTTCGAGCAACAGGCGGTCGTTCACCTCGCTGCCTGAAAACGCCGGTCGTTCGGCCAACCCGCGATAGATCCCGGCCTCGCCATCGGACAGCAGGATGAGCGACCGTGTCCGCGAATTGAAAAGCAGCGCGGCGCCATCGGCAAGCCTGACCGGAATGTCGTAGCGCGAGACTTTGTAGCGGCTCGCGCCCGGCTCCCGCTGGCGGCCATGAACGGTCGCCAGCGTCTGCCGGGCCGCCGCCTCCAGCGCATCGGCTCGCGCGGAGTTTTGCGCCAGCAATGCGATCTCGGCGGCCTGCGGCTCGCCGTCCTGGGAAACCTGGCATTCGAAATCTGGCATAGCTCGGTCCCGTGCTGGTTAGCGCGTCTGCGACGGGGCGGATCGTGCCGCCGCGATCTGCGCCAGTGTTGTTTCCGCCAGGTTGGCAAGCATGTCGTTCCACAAGGCGAGGAACGCGTCGGCCCGGATCGAGGCATCGGCGATGGCAGTGCCGGAGGCCTCGTCGAGCGGCAGCCCGGTCAGCGAGACCACCCGCCGGTTGACGGCCATAATGGTGAAATCTCCATGGCGGCCGATTCCGGTGACACGCACAGCGAAGCGGCCGCCCAGCGTCTCCAGATGGCGAACGTCGTAGAGCTGTGGTAGCAATCCGAGCATCAGATGGCGGAAGAACGCGAAGTTTCCCGCCGCTCCGGCCGGGCTACGCCACGCGCCCTCCAGCAGCACCTCCGGCGTGAGCCGCACGCCTGACATGAAGCTCGCGAGCGCGATCGGATTCGACACGTAGCGGCGGCCCGCCGCCGCGATCTCGCGCATGGTGATGCGCGCGGTGTGGTTGCGCATGTCGACCATCAGCATGATGGTAGCACCGGGATGACGTTCACCGCGCAGAACGAAATTGGATCAAGCACCGGCGCGTCGACGCCGCAGACGCCACCGAGATTGGCGGCACAGACACCGGTATCGACGCCGCAGGCATCGGCACCCGCTTTGGCGGCGCAGGCATCTGCATCGGCCGCACAGGCATCGAGCGAAGCGTTGGCCGCGCAAGCGTCGGCATCGGCCGCGCAGGCATCCGCCGACGCATTAGCGGCGCACGCATCGGCATCGGCCGCGCAGGCCTCCGCAACCGCATCGGCCGCGCAGGCAGCGGCGTCAGCGGCGCAAGCTTCGACGGACGCGTCGGCACCGCAAGCGTTGCTGTCCGCCGCACAGGCTTCAGCGCCTGCATCGGCGCCGCACACATTGCCGTCGGCCCCGCACGCTTCGACCGTGGCATCCGCGCCGCAGACGTTGCCGTCCGCTACGCAGGCCTCCGCGCCTCCGTCGACGCCGCAGGCGTTGCCATCAGCCACACAGGCTTCGATGGTGCCGTCCGCGGCGCAAGCGTTGCCGTCGACGCCGCAAGCGTCCGCCCCGACGTTGGTTCCGCAGACATCTCCGTCTGCGGCGCAGGCCTGGATAGTGCCATCGGTCCCGCAGACGTTCCCATCCGTCCCGCATGCGCCGGCGCTACCCTTGGCGCCGCAGGCGAGATTGCCGTCGACCCCACAGAGCTTCGGCCCGCTGTACTTCGAGCCACAATAGCTTCCGTCGACGCCGCAGGCCTTTCCTTCCGTAAACTTGGCGCCGCAGGTCGCATAGTTGACGGCGCAGACCGCCCCGGCCCTGGCGTTCGCCGCACAGGCACTTGCCTTGGCGACGCACCCGGCACCCGCGCCCGCGGCGGCGCCACACGCACCGATGTCAGCGGCGCAAACCGTGCCCACTCCTGCAACGGCGGCGCAGCCGGTTCCCTTTGCTCCGCACACCGTGCCTTCGCTGAGCTTGCCCACGCAGGGCGATGCGTTCGCTCCGCAGGCCGTGCCGATACCCACATCGAAGCCGCAGGGCGTGATTGCATTTGCTGCACAGGCTGCGCCGGCGCTCGCGTCGATGCCGCACGGCACGGTCGGACCGGACGCGGGCTGTGCAGCCGGCGTTCCTGTTGGAGGCGTAGCATTCGGTGCGGCGGTCGGGGACGGTGCACTTGGCGTTCCGGTGGGAGGCGGCACGCTCGGCGTGCCGGTGGGAGGCGGAGCACTCGGCTGCGGCGGCGAGCCCAGCGGCACATGCACGGTCTCGCCTGGATGAATCCGGTCGGGATCGCGGAACTGTGGATTGGCCTTGACCACGTCCGGATAGGGACGGTCGTACTGGCGCGAAATGCTCCAGAGCGACTCGCCTTCCTTGACGCGGTGGTCGATGACGTTGTCGTTGGCGGCGGCATTGGGCCCTGCCCGTCCGTCTTGGACCGCCGACGCACGGTCGGCGCGGGAGGCGTCACGAGGGGCGGCGTCAGGCCGGCTCGCGCGTTGCAAGCTCTCAGACCACGCCTGAGCGTCGCTGCTGCTTTCCTCTTTCTTGGCCGGCCGCTGTGAGCGGGCGGCGAGTGGCCTGTCGATGACCTTCGCCATTGTCCAATCCGCCAGTTGCTAACAAGGTTCGCCGCTGAAGCACCCTGATGGTTGCGGCCACCGCTTCCTACACATTGGATAGCGCGCAGACCTGACATCGACCTGACGAGGCTATGACTACAGTTAAGGGTGCGGTGGTTGTTGCGCAGGCCCGCAAGCAGCGAGGCGTGGCTCACATATCGAAACGTGCTCAGCCGAGAATTGCCTCGCCGAACAGCACTCGTGCATAGTCGCGGAGAGCCGTCATGCTTCGTGGATTGGGATCTTCGATTCGTGCCGGGTACCAGCTTCCCGGCACGGCACGATACTCACCGCGAAAACGGTGATCCTGCGGGTCATAAAGGTAGCTTCCGCCGAACTCCGGATCTTTGCCAGGAGGTGCCCACACGTTGCGATCGTTGGATGCCGTAAGCGGGAAGCGCCCCGAATCATCCTGATCGACTGTGTGTGCCTGATCGACGAGATCGCGCACCTTGTCGGGATCCATGCGATTGAGCCGCTCCATCAACTGCTCGGGCGTCACGCCGAACTGGTTGGCGGTCGCCGCAAGTGCGGGCCCGGCACTGCCGCCATCATTGTTGCTGTAGTCGGACAGCGCCGCGGCGATCTCCGGGCGATAGCCGGCCGCCTCGAGGAATTCGCGGCTCGGCCCCTCGAATCGAGCCTTGTCCTTTGCGTCGTTATAGAAATAGAGACCGATTGCGGAGGCGAGCACCAGGCCCGCGCCCACCGGACCGCCCCACGTTGCCACCCAGCCTCCGCTCGAGGCGACCGAGCCGGCCGCCATCAGGAAGCCGCCGCCGGCGCTCGTCGTATAGAGGCCCGAGGCAATCCAGTCGCCGCGGGCGGCCGCATCGACGGCGAATGCACTGTCGATCAATCCGCCTCCTATCTTGAAGTAGGTGCTGAACTTGACCCAGCCCGGTTCGAGCGCAAGCCCGGTGCGGTTCGCTTTTGCGAGAATGGATGTCGAAAGACGCTCGGCGCCCGGCATGGCGCCCAGACCGAGCCAGCCGCGCTGCGCGCCGACGGCAAGCAGTTCGGCCGTTTCTTTGCCCGTGCCGATCGAGTAGTAGACCGCCTTGGTCATGTTGAGCAGATGGCCTGGATCCTTTGCGAACTTGTCCCATGCCAGCGCCGCCTGATAGCCGTTGAAGGCAGCGCCGAGGCCGTTCATGCTGCCAAGAAAAGCGGACGCCTTCTTCGGATCGAGCTTGACGTCCTGGCCGGTTCCGAAAATATCGCGGACGGTGTTCGAGGCGGTCGCTCCCGCCGAGGGAATGGCGGCGGTTGTGCCGGCGCCGAGATCGACGACCGCGCTTGAAGAGGACGGCTGCGACGTCATCAATGCGTTGCCGAGTTCCTTGACAAAACCGCGCGTGCTGCTGACCGATGAATTCGGCGTCGCTGACGGCGACAACGTCCCCGCCTCCTGGCCGAGCACAATGCGCAACACCTCGTTGCTGCCCTTGTCGCTCAGTCCCATCGCGAACTGCACTTCCTTGCTGCCGACGAACTCGTTACGCGTCTCGGTCAGCCGCTCCGTCGTCGGCAGGCTCTGCAGCCGCGGCAACGCATTGTTCAGCGCCATGCTGGTGCGCACCGCGCTATAACCCAACCCATCGACCGCGTTGTATGCGCGATCGAAGTTCGGCAGCAGATCCGGCCGGTTGGCGACGTATTCGATGGTGGCGCGATCGAGCTGCTCTGGCGACATCGTGCCCGACCAGTCGGCGCGCAGGCGGCTCACCTCGGCAGTCGCATCGCCGAACGCCTTTACATCATCCTTGATCCTGCCATGCAGGACCTCGACCCCGACCCGGGTTGCGCTAAGCAGGCTGTCGGCCTCGCCGGTCCGGCCAGTGTCCTTGAGTTGCGTCGCCATCTCCAGCGCCAGCGTCGCACCGGTGCCGTCGCTAACCGATTGCATCACGGCTTCCTGGTAGGCGGGCAGCGGATAAGCCGGGCTGTTCTGTGCGTGCGGCTGGAATTTCTCGCTTGGCAGGTGCCGCACCATGATGTCGGCGACCTGCCTCGTCACCTCTGCACCATCATTGCCGCGTGCGGCGTAGTCCGTCGCGGTCGCGATATTCTTGTAGACGCCGGCGACGTCCTGATATTCGATCGGCCCGCCTTCGGTGAGGCTGCGCTTCATGTCGGCGGCAATGCTGTCGATCGTCGGCAGACTTGCCGCGACGATCCGCTCCGCCGTCTCCGGTGAGACGTTTTCCGTCTGCTGACGCAGCGCCTCGGCCGCGGCCTTGGCGTCGCCCATTCGGTAGGCGTTGCGCACGGCGTCGACACCGGGCTGGACGGTCTTGTTATACGTCGCCTGATCGACGATCTCGTTGAACCCGGCGTCGTCCGGTCCGTGCTGCTGCATTAAGGCCGCGCGCGCACCGATTGCCATCTCACGCTGCTCAGGCGGCACCCGCCCGGCCACGCTGTCGAGCTGCCGCTCGATTTCCTCGCGCAGTGCCGTCCGCTGCGTTTCGAGATTCTGCTCAAGGCCGGCCAGCCGCGCCTGCTCGGCAGGGCTGGCGTTGCGCGCCGCATCGACGTCGCGTTGCGCCTGCGCCACCGCGCCATACTTGTCGACGACGGTGCCGAGCGTGTCGCGCGTCCAGCCTTGGCGACGCCATTCGTCGGTCACGTTGCGATAGGCGGTGTCAATCGTAACCCCGACCTTGGGATCGTTGGGAAGACTTCGCCTGAGCTCGCCGATCTGCGGGAGGACGGCTTCCTCGGGATAAGGCTTTCCGGTCCCGATCAGCCGCAGTTGCCCCTCGACCGCCGTTCTCACGTTGCCCCACGCCGTGCCTGCGGCGTTTCGCGCCTCCTGCAGCTCCGCGTTGGCAAGCCGTCGATCGCCCGCCGTCGCATTCGGATCATGCGCCATAGCTTCGAGCGACGCGAGCGAACGGTCGGCCGCCTGCGCGTCGCTTACCAACCCGTTCAGCTCGGCCTGGGTCGTCCCGGCCTGACGCCATTCCCTGTCGACCGCCGCCCGCGCATTCTCCACCGTCTCCTGATACTTCGGATCGTCGGGAACCCGACCGCGGATTTCATCCAGCGCGGGACCCGTCGCCACGTCCGGAAGCGCCGCGTTGTGCCCTGCTTCGCGCAGCTCGTTTTCCACGGAACGCTGAATGTCGCCCCAGCGCTTCGACACCTCGCCGCGCGCACCCTCCAATTCGATGCTCGCGAGTTTGCGTGCTGACGGCGTGGAGTTTGGATCGCGCGCCAATCGTTCCAGCGACGCTACGTTTTCTTCCGCGCGATGGGCACCGCCGACCTGCTCTCGCGCGCGCACGACGCGCGGATCGGCGTTCGGCACGAACGCGACATCGCCGGGCTTGATGACGTCGGGATCGCGAAACTGCTTGTTGGCCCTCAGAACATCGGAGAACGGCGCGCGGTATTCCCGCGAAATCCCGTAAAGTGTGTCGCCGGGCTTTACATCGTGCGGGATCTCGTTTCCGCGCACAGCTTGCGGATTTCCGTCGATGCGGCTGCGCTCGCGCTGTGTTTTCTGCAGGGCGGCATCGAACTCCGGATCAGTTTGCCCGGTAGCAGCGCCGCGCTCGTTCCGGGCGACGCCCGGCTGCACCTGGTTAGCATTTGCCCGGGACGTCCTTCGATCGTCCGCGGCAGCTTGCTCGGGAGCCGTTCGCTGCTTCTCCGTGACACTCCGCGCAGGGCTTGCACCAGACATCGATTCAGCTCCGGTCCTCAACAAGATTAGGCATCAGAAATGGCGGCATCTGCCCGCATGCGCGTCCTTGATCCGCGCGACGCCTTACGGCTTCAATTCGGTGATTTGCGCCGCACGGGATAGACATACGGCCGACGCCGATCGGTCAGCAGAATTTCTGGCCGACGAAGCTGATGACAAGCTGACGTGGGAAGATGCTCGCGTCAGCGCGGCGCCGAGACCGAGCGCGCCACCAGTTCAAACTCCGCACGGCGCGTGCTGAAATTCTGCTTCTCGCCGACGCAGACCGTGGTGGTTCGCCCCTTCGGCGTCTCGATCAGCATGAAGAGAGTTCGAACGTCCTGCGCCCGCGCGGGCAGGCCCGGCCGCGACTTGAATTCGCCGATCATCGCGACGCCGCCAATTCCGTTGACGTTGAAATGCTCGGTCGCGGACACATCGTAGTTGATGGCAATGGTTGCCCGCGCAAGATCGAGCCAGCGCTGCCCTTCGACGATGTCGTTGATGTCGCTTTGCTTGAGCTCGGCGTTCTGCGGCAGCGGCGTGAACGCAACCTGACAACCCGTATCGCTGTCGGATGGCTTCTTGACCTCGAACCGCACCACAAAGGTCGGCGTCGGACCCAGCGCCCGGGCGATGTAACCCTCGGGAGGATCGATCGCCAGCCCGGTGCTTGCATCGCGCAATGGCTCCGCCGTCGCGGACGTAATCAGCGCCAGCGCAAGGCACACATCAAGACACATACGCACCGAGCGCTTCAGCACCATCACGCTCCCCTGAGCGGCATTGAGAGAAACGGCGTTGGCCCTGACGGAACCGACCGTCAGGGCCAAACACTTCACGTTAGTCAGGCGGAAATCAGGCCGCCTGTGAAAGGTCCTGCTGTCCACCGTCCGCTCCGCCGAGCAGGCGTCCGAGCAGTGACACGACCGTCTTCAGGGCATCCTTTTCGTTCTGCGGCAGGTTGAGGCGATCGACCAGCGACGAGAGCGTGCTCAGGATCTGATCGAACGGACCCCCGCTGGCTCCGTCCTGCTGATGGGCCGGAGCAACGTCACCGCCCTCACTGGCCCGCGGAGCCGCAACGGGCTGAGGCTGCTGGCCACCGCCAACGCTGCCGGCGCCGTTCATCACGCGACCGAGCAGCGACACCACTGTCTTGAGCGCGTCCTTCTCCTGCGGCGAGAGGTTCAGCCCGTCGATCACACCGTTGAGATTCTGCATGATCTGATCGTCGGTACCACCAGTACCCTGGGTCGGCCCAGTTCCTGCATAACCGTCAATATCCTTGATATTGTTTCCGGTGATTTCCTGGCCGTTCGGCAGCACAAGATCATCGATCTCGCCGTTCTTCGTCTTCATGACGGTGCCGTCTTCATACTGCTGATCGAGCGCCTGCCCTTGTCCGGACTTCAGCTCGGTCTTCAGATTGCCTTGGAAGCCGGTCATTTCGGCAGCCTGATCGCCACGCGTAATGGCGACCTTTTCGATGTAGGTCTTGCCTTCGCCATTGGTCGGATCGATCGTGATCTTGGTGCCGTCGGGAAGTTCGAAGGTCGCGGGCTTGCGATGGAAGTCGGTCTTGTCACCGTCGCCGGTCTCGATATGAGGGTCGCCCCAGACCTTGAACTTCTTGCCGGTCTGCTTGTCGGTGACTTCCAACTGGCCCTTGTGTTCAGTGCTGGCGGTGATGCAGTAGCGGCCGGTGTCGACCGTGTTGCCGTTGACCTTGAACGGTTCGCCCGACCCGCCGCAGGACGAGCCGCCGGAGCTCGGAGGTGTGGTCGGCTCAGTCGGCTCGGTCCCACCGCTGCCGTTGCAGCCGCACTGGCCACCTGGCCGACGCCCGCCACGACCCAGAACATCATCGCTGGCAAGCTGGCGCACGAGCCCGGAGAAGGACTGAAGCGCCGAACCCTGCGCATTCGGATCCTGGCCGGCCGAAACGAAGTTCAGCGCTCCCGTGATCAACCTGACACGTTCGCCGTCGCTCCATTGATCGCCGGACTGGCCTGCGCTTTTCAGGATATTCGCGAAGATCGACGCCACGTCCTGCTGCTCGTTCTGCTGTACGCCGCCGCCTGCAAGTTGCCCGAGGCGATCGGCATTGCCCATTATGCGCTGTGCGACATCTGAAATCATGCTGCTTGCTCCTTCGCATCCCGTGATTGGTCAGTCGCAGAAACGACCGAACTATGTTCCTACCCGGCCTGCAACGGCGCTCGTTCCGTGCCGGCTTGGGTCAATTTTGATCGATGAACCTTGAAGGCGTGGGCACCGCTAGCGTACCGCACGCCGGCTCATGGTCGTACGATAGGCATGCAAGCTTTCGAGAACCTGACGGGGATGCGGATTTTGCGGCGTCGCCAGTCGTCAATAGAATCGCTATGAAATCTCGCGCCGACGAGACTTCCGTCACAACCCGATTGATCGTCTTGAAAGGATGATTGCGATCCGCGAACGCCAATGTCCTTGTGGTCCCGCCACTGCGAAGGACTCAAGTGGTCATTGCTGGCGTGCGCGTGCGGCCGCCGCATCCAGGCGCGCCGAGAGGTCGGCGTCGTAGACGAAGTTCGCGAAGAATTCGCCGTCCGGCGTCACCCGAAACGTCGCCTTGTTCCAAGGCTCGTGCGCGCTCGAGGTCATGATCGTCTGCAGCTTCTTGATGGCTTTGGCGACCGCGTAATCGAGACGATCGACATCCAAATCGGCAACGCCTCGCTCCGCGGGGTCGCGCGTATAGTCTCCGGTAAATCCGGTCGACGTCTTCCAGATCTCGGTCTCAAGCCGGATTTCCTGCCACGGTTCGTCGACCGCGGCCACGAGCGCGTTCGCCACGAAATCGTAGATTTCCTCGACGGTATTCAATTCAGCCATGCATCTGCTCCCCGTCGGCGTCGCGCAGCCTACTCGGTCGTATTCTCGAAGAAGCGCGTATGCTTCTTGCCGTCGATCCAGAACGTCACCCGAAACGCCACCGGCCGTCTCGAATCGCCATCGAATTCGGCACGGATTCGCGCATCGACCGTCCTGTTCTGCTGAAGCGCGGTCCGCCACTCCTGCTCCATGTTATACCAGTCGCCGCCGCTCCCGTTCAACTCACGCGTCATCGGGTGATAATTGATCTGCTCGCCGGGGCCGTCGAACATCGCCGCGAACAGGTGTCCGCCCTGATCGCCCTCGATGGCGTCCTTGATTCCGCCGACCTCCGCGGCCCTGCCCTGCTGGTGCGTATTGCGGTCGTGGCGGTTCAGGTAGACCCGTCCCCTGGCTTCCACAACGCGGCCGGTCTCATCCGTCGTATAGGTATAGCGTCCCACGACGTAATCGGTGTTGGGCGCCAGTTCGCCGTTCAGTGCCTGGTTCCAGCCGTCGGCCTTGTTCCCCGGTTCGAGCACGATGCGCGCGCGCTCACCGGGCTGGCCGCGTGTGTTTCGGGCTTCGATCGCCGCGCGGGACGGGTCGCGCACGAACGAGCCGACATCTTCGGCCAATTGATCCAGGTGCTGCTGATCGAGCGCATTCTCCCTGACGATGTCGGCCCGCCGCTGCGCGGTGAGGCCTGGGTCGGCCAATTCGCGCGATCGCATCTCGATTCGCTCGCGGACCTTGCTGATATCGATCCGCGCTGCCCAGCCGACCGTGCCGGCTTGGGGCTCGCCATGCGCGGCAAAGAAGCTTCGGATCTGGCCCTCGAGCGTGAGGCTTCGCTGCATATTTTGTGCGGTCGCGACATGCAGGTCGATATCGGCCGCTGTTGCCTGCGGACCATGCCTGATACCCCGGACTGCGCCCGTCGCCGGATCGTAGTCAATCCGAACCGCGTTACCCTGCAACGAGCCGTCGGGGATGACTTGCGGCGCGAAGTTGCGCAAGAGCCCGTCGCGCACGGCAATGGGGTTGAACATGTCGCCCGGCCGTAAGCCGCCGGCGCGCATCGCAGCGCCGGTGCCGGCGGCCCAGAACCCCATGGACAACAGCGATTGCGCGCGCTGTTCGCCCGACATCTCTGTCCAGTGGCGCGACAGATAGATGCTCTCGTTGGCGATTGCCGCCGTATCGACAATTGCCGCGCCTGCCTGCACGTAGCCATGGATCGATGCTTCGACCGGCGCGATCGCGCGGCCGGCACGCCCGAGCTGGGCGAGCCGGGCGGCGCTGCCAAATGCGCCGATCGACAACGCACTCGCCCCGACATTCAGCCACAGCCCGCGCGCGGTTTCGTCGCTGAAGGGATCGATCGACTGACCATGATCGGCACGGTCTGCAAGTTCACTGCCGCTGCGGTATGCACCCCACGCGCCGGCGCCAACGGCGACCGCTCCGGCTCCGATCACGACCGGCGTTGCGAGACCCCCGGTGCCGACGATCAGAACGCCGCCGGCGACGATACCGCCAACCAGCGCAGCCTTGTCGAGCGCCTGGGTAAAGTGCTCGCCGAAAGTATCGACTGTCTTCGGCGTGTTGCCGTGCTCGAGCGCGACGGCTCCGTCAGGACGGGTGGTCAGATGTCCGCCGGATGGATAGGTCATCGACCCCGGCGGAAGCTGATTGTTTTCCCGCCAGTCATCGAAGTTGTCGTACGCGCGCCCGATATTATCGACGAAGTGCTCGCACCCATCGGCGCCGGTGACGCGAAAGAGCGGTAGCTGGACCGGGCCGGTGTTCGCGCCCGAATGGGCAACCGGCAGAACCGTCACCTGCGCGGCGTCGCCGCCCGCCACTGCGCGAATTTGGTCGGTGATGGCGCGAACCGCCGCAGCGTGTTCGCCGCTGCCATAGAGTGAGAGTTCGCCACGCGAGACGGCCGCCTGAACTTGCGCAAAGCTTGTGCCGGGTGGCAGCGCCGGCGGCATGCCCATCGCAAAGCCGATGGTATTGTCCAGATCCGTTCCGCGCAGATGCTGCGGCGCGTCGCCCCGCGCGGACAGAAAGCGTTGGGCGGCCGCCTGTGCCTGCGGCTCGACAATCGCACGATTGGTCCAGGGATCGTCCGCTTGCCGCAGCGTATCGGCGGTGATCGCCGGATTCATGCGAATGGTCGCAAGCGCATCTATGCGCGCCGCAAGCGGCGCCTTGTCCGCGCCCTGCGAGCCCAGCAGTTCTCGTCCCTGCCGGGTTTCGAGGATGCCGCCAAGCCGTTCGGCCTCCGCGCGCTGCTGCGCAGAATCATCGGGATGCCATTCGCGTGCGAGCGCATGCGCCATCGTCTGGCGCAGCGTCGGCACGGTGCTGTAGTCGATCGCCGATGTTCCGGCGAATGCGTTCTGCACGAACGCACTCGCAGCTTCCGAATGGGGTCTCTGATTGAGCGCCGACAATGCGCGCTCGCGCATCGATGCGGTCGTCTGTCCGGCGAAAGCCGCCGACGCATCAGTTGAGAGCGCACGGGCAAAGCCCGCCGCGTCTTCGGGCCGCAGCGCGGTCAGCATATTCCGTAGCGGCTCGAGATTTGCGGGCGCGCTTCCCGCCGGACCTGATACGGCCGTGATGGCGGTGACGGCATAGGAGGCAGCCGTCATCCGGCGTTGCCACTGCTCGCCGGATTGCGCAGCGGCGATCGCGGGATCGCGCGCAAGCTCGGCCGCCTCCAGCGCCGTGCGCTCGGCGACGACGGCGCGTAGTTCAGGCGCGTCGCCCAGCGATCGCGCAAGACGGGCGACGCCGCCCGACCCCTCGCCGCGGCCCGCGGTCCAGCGATCGAGCATCCGATCCATCAATAACAGCTGCTGTTGCTGGTCGAGTTCTCCGAGCTCAGACTGTCCACGCAGCGCGCCGATGACCTTCTCGGTCGTCGAAGTCTGACCGATACCGAGGAAACCTCCGCTGGGGTCCGACCGCCGCTCGACCCAATCTGAAACTTGTTGCCGGCGCTGCGGCGAGACTTCCTGCGTCGCCGTCGCCGCGATATCGACCGAATTATCGTTGGCGCTCCGGACTGAGGTATCGCCCGCATTGACGGGCGATCTCGCCGCTTGCTCTGATGCCCGTGCCGCGTCGATAGCGTCCTGAAACCCCGTATCCGGCGCTTCCGATCGGTTTTCGTTCCGTGGAGTGTCGCGTCGCTCGGCAGCGACAGCACTGGCTCGTGGCGACATGTTGCCTCCGTTGACATGCGGAGCGTCGATCAACTTTCGCCACGGCCGGCCTCGACGGCATCATGCATGCATCGGCGAGCGTGGCAGTCGCTGCCAACCTAGCGTTCAAAGCTGATGCGAAGCTGACGCCACAGGGCCGGACGTGCTATCGAACGTTGGCGGTTCCCAGCGTCTTCGAGAGCGCGAGGTTGTTGCGCGCCGCGCGATCGTCGGGCGCAACTGCAAGAGCGCGGTCATAGTGGCGCTGCGCCTCCTGATGCCGACCGACTGCATCGAGTGCTATTCCGGCGCCATTGAGCGCTTTGACGTTTTGCGGATGCCGTTCGAGGATGGCGCCGAACGCTACGAGGGCTTCTGCATGCTGCTGTCGCCCGAGCATGACCTGCGCGAGGCCAACCTCACCATCGACATTGCCGGGCGCTACCGCAAGCGCCTCGCGAAACGCGGCCTCTGCTCCGTCGAAGTCGCCGTTGCGCATGAGCGCGCGCCCGAGATCGATCTTGGGCTGCGCTGCGGACGGCTGACGTTCCGCGATCCGCCGATAGATATTTGCTGCGTTTAGCGCGTTTCCGCTGCTCTCGGCGGCCTGGGCCAGCCGCGTCAGCGCCGCGGTGTCGAGGTTGGCGCTGCTCGCCGGAGGCTCGGATGATCCGGCGACGGTGCCGAGTTGTGCTCCGGCTCCGGCGCAGGCGCTGACGCCAAGGGCAAGCAACGGTAGCGCGAGCGAGCGCAACCACTTCGATCCTACGCACGATCCCGACGGCCGCGGACCCTGACTCAACACGCACCTCACGGCTATCCAGCCGTGCGGTCATCCGACGGCCGGTACGACACCCTGTGGAAACGATCCAGATCGCGGAGCCGTATCGGAGCCAAAGCTCCCGGCGAGTCCAATCGTACCGACCGGTTGAATGGTAAAGTCGCTTGCCAACTCTTGATACGAAAGAACGGGAATGTCCAGACCGTTGCGCACGAGGAAGCCACGCACAAAGCGGCGGATGTCCATCGACGTCAAAATCACCGGCCGATTGCGATCCGAATGCGCATTTGCTCCGATGCGGCGAACCCGTTGCAAGAGCCCTTCCGAAACCTTGTCCTCCAGAACGAGATAGGGACCGACCGCGGTATCGCGGACTGCGCTGCGGATCGTGTCTTCTGCCGCACGCTCGATCATGTAGGCAGGCACAATCCTGTGGGCGTTCGCATGTTTATGACAGATTTGCCGCTTCAGTGCGGCGCGGACGTACTCGGTCAGAAGCACGACATTCGGCTCCTTTTCGCCCCATTCGGCGAGCGCTTCAAGAACCAGCCGGGGATTGCGAACCGAGACGCCCTCATCGACCAGGCGCCGCAGCACATCGGCTATCCTCTGCACCGGGATGGTACGCGTCACTTCTTTCACAAGTTCACCATACCGGCCTTCCAGCCGCGTGAGCAGCGCCCTGGTTTCCTGAATGCCGATAAATCGTGCAGCATTGCGCGCGAGCACCTCTTGCGCACGGGCAGCAATGACATCCGTGCAGTCGCGGTAGCCGATGCCGGCCGCCGACAGCGAACTCTCGTGTGCTGCATCGATCCAGACCTGATCGGACGATCTGGCATCGCCATCGGTGTGCGCCGAGATTCCGGCGAGTTCCAAATTCACGGGATCGTCACACAGCAGTAGCCGCTGCGGATCAACGTAACCCTCCTCTACCGGTACGCCTTCCACCTCGATCCGAAATCGTGACGTGCCAAGCGTCGAATCGAAAACGACGCCAACCTCCGGTATCAGAATGCCCAGCGTATCGGCCAAACTGGCACGCGATGCATCAAGCTTCGATCGCAGATTCTGCATCTCTGCGGTGGAACGCAGATGGTCCGCCAGCAGAACGATGACCGGCGGCGCTTCTGCAGGCGCCGCCTGGCGCATCTCTCGCGCGCGCGACGGGGCGTTCGCGCGCGCGTCGCCTGCTCTCGCCATGTCTTCCTTGGCGATCCCCCCATCCTCGTCGCCCGCATTCGATCTCGTTCCTGCGACCAGACTTCCTGCGCCGAACGCGAGTGCAAGCACCAGGAATACCGCTGTCGGAAAGCCGGGGATCAAGCCCATGGCAAGCAGGACGATCGCGGCCAGCCGCAGCGCGCGCCGATCTGCGGATAGCTGGCCGGCGATATCGCGTCCAAGGTCTAGCCTGCTGTCGCCGGTTACCCGCGTGACGACCGTCGCCGCGGTAATCGAAAGCATCAAGGCCGGAATCTGCGAAATCAGCGCATCGCCGATCGTCAGCAGCGTGTACTCGCGCACAGCCTGCACCAATGGCATGCCGCGGCTTAACGTGCCGACCGCGATACCGCCGATCAGGTTCACGACAATGACGACCAACCCGGCGATGGCGTCGCCCTTGACGAACTTCATGGCGCCGTCCATCGCCCCGTAGAGCTGGCTTTCCTGCTCGAGGCGACCGCGCCGGCGCCTTGCCTCGACCTGATCGATGTCGCCGTTTCGCAATTCGGCGTCGATCGCCATCTGCTTGCCCGGCAGCGCATCGAGAATGAAGCGCGCACCCACCTCGGCGACGCGCTCCGCACCCTTCGCGATGACGATGAACTGCACCACCGTGATGATGAGGAAGACCACCAGGCCGACCAGAACGCTGCCGGCGATGACAAATTCGCCGAATGTCCGGACGATGTCGCCTGCGTTGGCCTGGGTGAGAATGAGGCGGGTCGTGCTGATGGTGAGTGCCAGCCGGAAGACCGTCGACAGCAATATGATACCCGGCAATGTAGAGAATTCGAGCGGGCTCAACACATAGAGCGACACCATCAGCAACAGAACTGCAAATCCGAGATTGAAGCCGATCAGCAGGTCGACCAGCAGCAATGGCATGGGAAGGATCATCATCGCGACGGTGAGCACGAGCACCAGCGCGATCATCAGATCCGGACTGCCGGGCGCCCGGGCAACCAGCGTCTTCAGTCGTTCCATCATTCGCGCCCTCCATGCGACCGGGCAACCACAAACTGATCAAACCGCCGGCGTGC
The DNA here is from genome assembly GCF_000472965.1 of Bradyrhizobium murdochi. GTDB lineage: Bacteria > Pseudomonadota > Alphaproteobacteria > Rhizobiales > Xanthobacteraceae > Bradyrhizobium > Bradyrhizobium murdochi. The sequence goes on from NZ_AXAU01000002.1 coordinate 70,249, forward strand.
GTCGGCCAAGTGCCCCTCGAGCCGCAGCGCATGGCTTCGCAGCAACAGAAGCGGTGCCTCCGATGCCGGATTGGTATCCAGATCGTCCAGGCGATCGATCGCGGCAAGCGCGGCCGCCCCGTCCTTGTTCGCGAGGTGCGCGTACGCCATCATCCTGATTGCTTCGACATCGTCGGGCCGCGCCCGCACGACGAGGCGCAGCAGCGCGAGCGCGCGGCGGCACTGTCCGCAGGCCACGTAGACATAAGCGAGCGCGCAGAGCAGATCGCGCTGATCGGAGCCGACCATCGCGCCTGAACGATGCTGCTGCGGATCGTCGGACGGGTCGGACTTCCGCATCACGCCACGCATGGCACACTAACCTTCGACCAGGCTGTTGCTGTTCTGGCGCAATTGCGATAGCCGCTTGAGTTCGCGCCGGATGGTCAACACCCCCTCGCGAACGAGTCGCTCGTCCGCGCTGCCGGCCAAGTCCGACTGCAATTGCTCGAGCAGCGCGCGATGGCGCTCTGCCTGCAGGACGTGCGGATTGCGCAGCCGCGGCATCACGAATGTCATCAGCGCGTCGACCAGATTTCGGCCTGCAAAGCCCGAAGCGGCGTCGGGCCGATCGGCCCGCGAAATGATGGTTTGCGCCTCGTCCAGATGCCTGCGGGTGACGCCGTCAAGGCCCGGTGTGGCGAGCGTTCGTTCGATCGCGGCGTCGAGGCGCACGCCGGGCGGCAGGCTGGTCAGCTTCGGCATCGTCCGCACCCCGCTCCGGTCAAGGTGAACGCATCAGTAACGAACTGCGACAAGCTTCCCCTCGCGCCGCAGCAGGACTTTCTCGGCCTCGATGCGCTCGATCGCCCATCCGCCATCGAGCATGGCGCCCTCGAGGTATTTCTGACCTCTGATGAGAAGGTGGGGATGGGCTCCGCGCCACACGCCTTCGATGGACAACGACAGCGGCACCTTTTCCGCCCTGACGCTGACGCCGTTCACAAGCGTGATGTCGCCTTCAAAGCGCTCGTCGAACCATCTTTGGACGGTCTGCCATTGCGCCGCGGCCTTCGGATCGATGGTCCCGGTCGCGGCGACGATTCCGACCCCAGGCTCGACCAGAACATTCAGGATGCCCATGCGCTCGACTTCCGCCCGCATGGCATCGGCCGCAGCCTTGACCGCGTCGGATCCGGGATCGGGAATGCTAAGGCCACCTTCGCGCTCGCGCTGCACCGCCTGCCTGACGATCCCGGTCACCGGGACGTCAGTCGGGTTCGCGGCTGAAGCGCGCCAAGTCTGCCGCAGATCCGCGTGAATCGCTCCGGCCGTCTGCGAAATCGGCGCGTCCGCCAGCGAATGCATCATCAATGCGATCAAGACGATGCTGACCAGTCCCATCCCCATCAACAAGCGCGACCGAGACATTGAAACGCCGAACAGGCCGCCGCGCGATGGCGGGGCCGGATCGTCGGCGCGGCTGAAATGCAACTGCGCGGCGCCAATGTTCATTCGCAAAGGCGTTGCAACCGCCTGTCGTGCGCCGGCTGCAAGATACTTCTGCGGGCCGACCGAAATCCTGCCCGCCAACGCCTCGACCTGAAGCTCAGCTCCGGAGGTATCGATCATGGCATGAAGAGGCTCGACATCCGCATCCATCAGCACGATGTCGGCATCCATCGAGCTGCCGATCGTGTAACGCCCAGGCACGAAGGCATGTGACGAACCGGCATACAGCCCGGACTCAATTGACATTGTCAGACAATTGGGCGGTAACGACATGGCTCGCTCCGATTCTTCATGGCTGGACGCCCCGCGTTCTGCAAGGCGGTTCCGAGGCGGGCTCGGATTAAAAACGAGTGCGCGGTGCGCGCCATGGAGCGCGCACCGCGATGTCTGAGCAGACGATTACTGAACGCGCTCGTCGGCCACTTTCTTCTGCGTGTTCTGGTCGACCTGCAGGCGACGCAGCTCCATGCTCTTCTGCATGGATTCCTGATACGTCTGCTTGAGCTGGTCCATCATGGCCTGGAAATCGCCGCCGGCCGCGCCGCCGCCGCCATTACCGCCGCCAGCGACGGCACCCGCCGCCGCGTTCACGACGTTGCCGACACCACCAAGTACTCCGCCCATTGTTCATCTCCTGTCGTTGATGTCCTGGATGTTTTTGCCGTCTTCGTCACGCCATAGCCTCCGATTGCTGTCGAGCCACGACGCGACGTCCATCAGGCTGCCGCAGAGGCGGCAACCTGAAGCCTTGTGTTCGAATCGCACCTCATCGAGCGCATGTTCTTCACGAACGACGCTCCAACCTTAAGAATCCTCTTCTTCCTCAAGCGCTTCCCGGCCCATATCCATGATGTCCATGAGCGGCTGCACCGACATCATGCCGATGGCCTTCTGCAGTTCCGCCTCGAAGGCTTGCGACTCTCCGCCGCCATTGCCTTCGATCGCGCCGCCAACGGCTCCGCCGACCATGCTGCCGACAGGACCGCCGAAAATGCCTCCCGCGATCTGACCAATCGCTCCGAGTACACCCATGACGAATTCTCCTTCGTTCATCTCGTGGCGCGACAACCGGTTTGGCCGGCGCGATACGCGGAGTTGAATGCGATCGGGCTATGGGTCACCGCAGCCGACCGATGAGGCGTCTTGCGATTTTCTTTTCGCAACAGACCTCATGGCGCACACGCTATGAGCGTCAGCTTTCGGGAAGCTGACGAGAGGTCGGCTTTTTGAGGAGGAGAAATAGAGGATGTGGACAACCGCTCAGCGCGGACTTTAGCGGCGGTTGGGGCTGCCGGGATCGCCGTCACGTCCACCAGGCTGCTCGCGTCCGGCCGACGTGCCTGAGGATTCGTTCGGGCCGAAGGTCGCCTCCAATCGTCCGTTACGAAGGATAGTGGTCTGAGAACCGCGAAAAACGGTCAGGAACGTATCCTGCGGAGGCGACGATTCCACTCGCACGCCCGCGGGCTTCGGGCGGGCTTGCTCCTCGGCGATCAACCCATTGAGGGTCTGCTCGACCAATGCCACGAATCGCGGCGGCCCCGTCACCAAAACAAGCTGCGTATTAGGGGCCGGCCTCACCGCATAGCGCTCGTCGGCGACTTCGAACGCCGCAAGCGTCGACGCAAGCTGTTCAAAGGATACCGGACCGGGAACAAGCAACCTGCTTTGCGATTCGCGGGCCGAGGTGACATGCAGCACCTGTCCGTCAAAGTACCACTCAAGATTATAGAGTGAGGCCAGCCTGTTCAGGAAGGCTAGCGGCGCAAGGTCAGGGAGTCGGCCTTGAATACGGCCGCGGATCTCCTGGCTCACATTGACCTTGATATTGAGGTTGCTGCCAAACTCCAGAAGCGCCGCCGACAGATCCTGGTTGATAACCGTGTACGTATAGGTCGTGTCCGGCAGTTTGAGGTGCGCGGCAAGCGCTCTCGAAGACAACAGCAGCGACGCCGAGACGCTCAAGCCCGCAATAACAAAGCTCGCCGCAACGAGGCGTGCAACAAAACCACGCCCCTTGTCGCGCGCGGCGCTGGAACTCTGCTCGGGCACCGTTCTTGGCGTCATATATCCGTCGTTCTGCAAGCCGTCTCCTCGATCGTTATCCGACACACATATCGAATCGATGACACTAGGTTCGGAACAGCGGCGACGATCTCGTCACTTTCCGGTCAGCTAGCCTCAATAGCCTTCCCTCACCGCATGCAAATGCAAGAGCAGCTTCTCGAACATCAAGCCGAGGCGAAAACATGTCCTTCGATCCGCTGGCGGCTATCAATGGTGCGGTTTCCACCACGGCGCCCCTGTCTGGAAGCGCCGCGCCGGCTGGCGATGCAGCGGGTACATTTTCGCGGGTGGTCGCAAACACTTCGTCGGAACCGAGCAATGTGGCCACATCCCATGCAGCGGCGCGCGCGCAGGAAAGCAGGCACGAGGCCACACGTGTGGCGGCCGTGCGAGAGTATCCGTTGACGTCATTGCCGAGAAATCCACAGGACGGACTGGGACACCACGTGCTGGATCGGCTGGAAACACTCCATCGCGGCGATCAGCGGCTGCGCACGGCGAATACCCATTCCGCAACCGATGCTTCGCCGGTCGCACTCGCGGGCGCTGGACTTCCGCGCGGGCCCGCCGCTGCGCCGCTGAACGGTGCGATCAGGTCGGATGACGCCTTCAACGTCATGCTTCGCAACTTCGAACAGGTCTATCAGCAATCCATTCAGGTCGGCTTGATGACGAAGAGCACCGGCGCCTTCACCACTTCGATGAACAAACTGATGTCCTCGGCGTGAGCAGCGGCTTGGATATTCCCTACCTCAAGCGGAGACCCATATGATCGCCGTCCGTGCCGTGGTGAAACTGGTCGTGCTCGCGGTCGTGTTTTGTACTCTGGCAGGATGCCAGACGGAGCTTTATTCCAAGCTGGACGAGCGCGAAGCCAACAACATGATCGCGCTCCTGCACAAATACGGCATTTCCGCCGAGCGCTCGTTCGCCAAGGACGGCACCAGTCAGATCAGCGTCGCAGAGAACCAGCTCCCGCAAGCGATCGAGCTTCTCAAGGCAAACGGCTTGCCGCGCAGGACGTTCACCAACATGGGCGAGGTCTTCAAGAGCAGCGGCTTGATCTCGTCACCGACGGAGGAGCGCGCGCGCTTTATCTACGCGCTGAGCGAAGAGCTGTCGCGCACGATCTCCGATATCGATGGCGTTCTTTCCGCCAGAATTCACGTTGTTCTTCCAAAGAACGACCTGTTGCGTCAGGATACGACGCCGTCCTCCGCGTCGGTGTTCATTCGTCACGATGCGCGCGCACCGCTGAAATCGTTGCTGCCCCACGTCAAGATGCTGGTGGCGAACAGCATCGAGGGGCTGTCCTATGAGAAGGTGTCGGTTGTGCTCGTTCCGGTGGAACGTCCTTCCATTGACGTCGCGGCGCCAACCACGGTCGGCGCAGCAACTCAAGCCGGACTGATGGCAGCCCGGCCGGCTGGTTCGTCTCAAGCGCTCTACCTTTCCCTCGCAGGCGTGGTTGCGCTGCTCCTGACCGGGGCGCTGGCCTTCTGGCTCGGTCGCCGCCAGGAACGACAGCGCGGTGGTTCGTCGCCAGCGTCCGGCACCGCCCGCGATGATCCACCAAGAATCAAGAGTCTCTCCTCGAATGATCGTGGCGTCGATCAGGCGGTCGCGCAGCGCGCTGCCTGAGGTTGGCGCTTCCGGCAAAGGACTTCATGTCAACCGAATCGACCCTACGTTCCGAATGGAAGGAAATGGCTCCGCTTGATGCCACGCGGCTCGTTCTCGCCGCTCATCCGCGAAGACTGGCTGATACGCTCGACGGCCGGCTCTCCGACGCTGTTATCGGCCGCCTGCAGGGCTGTCCTCGTCTGCATGCCCGAATTGCGCCATTGCTGATCCAGCCGGAGGTCGACGGTCCGGGCGATATGCCCGCAGACGATGCGATTGCGTTGACGAACCGGCGAACGACATTCGAACGTCTCTTCCAGGTCGATCTGAAGCAGGCGTCGTCGCTGGCCGGCGCTGCCTGGCACGCCCGGTCGCTTCGGCAAATGATCCGCGGCCGCGACGTCGCCGATCTGGTCGCTCAAATCGGGCAGCGCGCCCATGCATTCGGTTTGCACCGCGAGGGCGTCGCGCCCGCACTGCGTTCCGTTGCGCCCGCTACTTTGGCTGAAAGAATCGCGCACGCTGGATATGCGTGCCTCGGCGTCTGGTTTTCGTCCTTTCCGCAGCCAATGCGACAGCAACTGTGTGTCCGGCTGCCGCCTGAAAGCGCTGAGTCTTCCGAATGGAGCGATGCGCAGCGGAGACTGGCGCTCGGCCTGATTGATCCTGTGCTGTCAGAACTCGACGAGTCGATGCATGCCTCCGACTGAGCCGCCGGCACGTCCCAGATTGAAGCCATGCGGCCCCGTCGTGCGAGCTGAGGAGTTCAACCATTGGCGCGAGGCGGCGCGCGCGGTCGATGCAGCCCACCAATATCTGAAATCGATGCAGGAGCTGGCTCAGGCTGCCTACGAGCAGGAAAGACGGCGGGGGTTTCTTGAGGGTCGCGAGGCGGGGAGCCGTGAGGCCGCGCAACTCGCTGCCAACCTGGCCGGAGAAGCCACGCGCTATCTCAGTGAAATCGAGCGTGCTGTTCCGTCCATGATCATGGTCATCGTCGAGCACATTCTCGGCACATTCGACGAGGTCGAGTTCGTGACGCGGGCCGTCCATCAGGCAGTGACGACGCTGGCAGGGTCGGAGATATGCCTGCGTGTTGCGCCCGAGATGGTCGAGCCGCTGCGCCGCTCGCTTGACGAGGACGGCTGCTGCGACGCGCGCTTGCTGCGCGTCGAGGCTGACGCCGGCATCGAACGCGGCGACTGTCTGATCGTGACGCAGGCCGGCAACATCGAGATCGGTCTGGCCGCGCAGAGCCGGGCGCTGCGGAACGACCTGCAGCAGCGGCTGAGTGCGATCGAGATCGCCGGCAGCAATGGACAGCACGCCTCATGACAGAGGAACGGTTATCCATTCGCTTTGCGTCGCACCTGCCGCGGCTGCATGACGCCGTCAAACAGATTGACACCCGGCCGGTCCGGGGCCGCGTCACCAAGGCAGTCGGCACGCTCGTTCACGCCGTCGTGCCCAATGTCCGCATCGGCGAACTGTGCACGATAGCGGACGCCCAGGCCGGACACTCGATCAATGCCGAGGTCGTGGGCTTCACCAGCAAGGGCGTGCTGCTCACGCCGATCGGCGGACTGCATGGGCTGTCGATGCGCAGCGAGGTGATACCGACCGGCCAGACCATGACGACACCGGTTGGCGAGGCCCTTCTCGGACGCGTCATCGACAGCCTCGGGCGTGCCCTTGACGGCGGTGCGCCGATCAACCGCCGCGAGAACGTCCGTTCCCTGCATGGTCCGGCCCCCAATCCGCTCACGCGGCAGATGATTGATCGTTCATTCAGCGTCGGATTGCGTGCGATTGATGGGCTGCTCAGTTGCGGCGAAGGCCAGCGCGTCGGCATCTACGGAGAGCCGGGAAGCGGCAAATCCTGGCTGCTCGCTCAAATCGTCAAGAATGCGGACGCCGATGTCGCAGTGATCGGCTTGATCGGCGAACGCGGACGCGAGGTGCGGGAGTTCATCACACGGCAGCTTGGCGAAGCGGGGTTGAAGCGGGCCGTCCTCGTCGTCGCCACATCGGACAGGTCGCCGATCGAACGGCTCAAGGCGGCCTATGCGGCAACGGCGATCGCCGAACATTTCCGCGACAGCGGGCGCCGCGTCCTGCTCTTGATCGACAGCATCACCCGCTTTGCTCGCGCGGCACGCGAAATTGGCCTGGCCGCAGGTGAACCACCCACCCGCCGCGGCTTCCCGCCATCCATCTTCGCGACCCTGCCGCAATTGATCGAGCGCGCAGGCATGGGTGAGCGCGGCTCGGTGACCGCCTTCTACACCGTTCTGGTCGAAGGCGACGGCACCGGCGATCCGATCGCCGAAGAGACGCGGGGCATCCTCGACGGCCACATTGTTCTATCGCGCACGCTCGCGAGCTCGGGCCACTTCCCGGCCATCGACATCCTCGCAAGCCGCAGCCGGCTGATGGAGGCGGTGGTTTCCCGCGAACATGGCATAGAGGCCGGCAAGCTGCGCGCCCTGCTCGCCCGCTACGCGGAAATCGAGTTCCTGATCCAGGTCGGCGAGTACAAGCAAGGAGCCGACAAAGTGGCCGACGAGGCCGTCGCGAAGATCGACAACATTCGATCGTTCCTGAGGCAGCCGGCCGACGAGCGGACAACCTTCGAGGAAACCAGACGATGGATGGCACGCCTCGCCTCTTGAGCCATATGCGCGCGCTGTCGCATTATCGCATGCTGCGCGAGCAGCAGGCTTGCCGCCTCATGCAGGCGGATGCCGCGGCGCGCGACGGGGCACGCTCGGCTAACGAGGCGGCGGCGACCGCGCTTGCTTCCGCTGAGAACGACCGGTGCCTTGGTGAACAGCGTTACTACCGCGATCTCGCATCCACCGCGCGCGTTACGATCGACATGCTGTATCGGCGGCATGACGAGCTGACCCGATTGGGCGCAGCGGTGGAAGGCGCAAGCCGTCTCGCGGAGACGGCGAGCGCGGCGCTCGCGCGCTGCGAGAGCGAGTTGCTGCGGTCCACGGCTGAGTACCGCGCGCGGTTTCGCGAAGTCAAGAAAGCGCGCCTGCTGCAGAGCAAGCTTGAGGATGCCTTCCGTTCTCACATGGAACTGATCGACGAACTGGATACGGAAGAACAGAGCAGCATTCGGCATGTGAATAGACCCGGCGGCCGGAGTGAATGGCCGTGATGAGTGCCCACGGAGCGCTTGCGACCCACCGAGAGCAGCCGCAGAAGACCGGCGTCACGCCATGGCAACCGCGGATGCTGTGCGAACTGCCGGATTTACCCGTCCTGAACGCTTGTTCCGTCCGACGCGCGCCGTTCAGGGGCTCCATCGAAGGCCTGTCGATCGAATTTGACCTGTCGCCCACCTATGCGTCCGCGCCTGCCGCCACGGCAGACGATCGTTTCGAAGCGATCCTGAGCTGGGGAGACGCTCAAGCAATCGCTACGCTTGCCTTCGCACCCGTGCGCCACCTGCTGGAGCGAATTCAGCCGGAGCTTTCCGACGATCCGCCGAGCGATCCGGCTCTGTCGCTGCTTATGGAGCTTGCGCTGGCTCCGCTGTTCGCGAAAATCGAGATGTCCACCGGCACGCCGCTCGCGCTTCGGTCATCGTGCCGCCGCGCGGCCGGCGACCTCCCAAGGCCTGGTCGGCAGTCGCGCTGGCTTGCCTTCCGCGGCACGATGGATGGCGATCCCCTCGAGCTTGCGCTTGAGTTCGACGGTCACGTCATCGAGAACTTCGTCAAGCTGTTCCAGCATGTTGCGCCGGCAAGATTACCGTTGGCACAGACGTTCGTGCCCATCATCACTATCTTGGGCGCAGGCGCCGTACGGCTGCCGGTGCGCATGCTGCAAGACCTGCACCATGGCGACGTGCTGATACCGGACGAACTTCCATTCGAGCGCGGCGAAGTTGCTCTCACGTTTGGGCATCGATATCAGGCGATCGCGCGCCTGGAACAAAACGGAGCGCGTGTTCAATCCGTGCTTCAGCACAGCAAGTCGATTCAGGAGATCAATGCGATGGATGGCAAAGGCACATCCGGCGTCGTCGAGATGGATGATCTCGGCGATCTCGAAGTTCAGTTGACGTTCGAGCTGGGTCGACAGACCGTCGAACTGGAGCAACTCCGCACGATAACGCCCGGCTATGTATTTCCGCTCGCACGTTCGCCGGATGACCCCGTCGACATCGTCGCCAACGGACGGCGCATCGGCCGCGGCGAGATCGTGCGTGTGGGTGATGGTCTCGGCGTTCGCCTTATTCGCCTGTTCGACCATGGCTGACATACAGCCCGGCATACTTGCGCTTATCGCGATCACCTTCGGCCTGGGATTGCTGGTCTTCGTCGTCGTGACGACGACCTCATTCCTGAAGATCTCGGTCGTGCTGTTCCTCGTCCGCAACGCGCTCGGCGCCCAGCAAGTGCCTCCGAACATCGTCCTGTATGGCGCCGCGCTGATCCTCACCGTCTATATCAGCTCCCCCATCATCGAGCAGGTCTACGGGCAATTGAACGATCCTACCCTGCAGTACAGGACGTTCGATGATTGGGGCGTCGCGGTGAAGCGCGCCCAGGAGCCGGTGCGTGACTATCTAAAGCGCTTTACCAGACCGGAAGAGCGGCAATTCTTTCTTACCGCCACCGAACGCGTATGGCCGGCCGACATGCGTAATCGCGCGAGCGAGGACGACATTTCAATTCTTGCGCCTTCCTTTCTGCTCGCCGAACTCAAGCGCGCCTTCGAGATCGGATTTCTGCTCTATCTTCCATTCATCACCATCGATCTCGTGGTCACGACCATCCTGATGGCAATGGGCATGTCGCTGGTATCGCCGACGGTGATTTCAGTTCCGTTCAAGCTGTTCCTGTTCATTGCGATCGACGGCTGGTCGCGGCTGATGCACGGGCTCGTCCTGAGTTATGCGCAATAGCGGAGGACGCTCATGGAAGAAGCCAGCATTCTGACGCACATGAGCACATCGCTCAGCCTGTTTCTCGTGCTGACGTTGCCGCCATTGCTGGCAGCGCTGGTGGCCGGGCTGATCGTCGGCATCCTGCAGGCCGCCACGCAGGTCCAGGACCAGACGCTGCCGCAGACCGTCAAGCTGCTTGTTGTCGTCGCCGTACTCGGCCTGCTTTCTCCGCTGCTTGCCGGCCCCCTGATCGATCATGCCCGGCGCCTGTTCACGGAATTTCCTGCGCTCACCACGCGTCTGTGAGGGATAGTCGACCGCGATGACGTCACTGCTCTCATCGGCGGATTTTCAGCAGTTCATTGACGGCGCGTTGATGGCTTTGCTCGGCCTGGGCATCGCCGCGATGCGGACCTTGGGAATCGCCCTGGTATTCCCGGTGTTCACCAGGGCCGAGCTCGGCGGCGTCATCCGGTCGGGCTTTGCGCTCGCCCTGGGCCTTCCCGTAATGTGGCACGTGACCGACAGCATCGGCGCGCTGGGGCCGCACCAGAACGCCCAACTTGTTTTGATCGCGATGAAGGAATTGATGGTGGGCGGGCTCATCGGCTTCATGTTCGGCGTGCCGTTCTGGGCCGTCCAGGCGGTGGGCGAGTTGGTCGACGAGCAGCGTGGTGTGACCAACGAGGAGGCGTTCGATCCTGCAACGCGGTCGCAAGCGTCGTCGCTGAGCCTGTTTCTCGGCATCAGCGCGATCGCCGTCTTCGTCGCCGCGGATGGCCTGCGCATTGTGGCCGGCACTCTCTACGACAGCTACGCGATCTGGCCAGTGACGAGCTTTACGCCCAGGCTCACGCTCGACAACGCCCTTTCGATTGCCAAGGCCCTCGATCACATCCTCGGCTACGCGCTGCTGGTCGGCGGCCCGGTCATCGCACTGTTCCTGCTGCTCGATCTGTCGGTGATGCTGATCGGCCGCTCCGCCCCACAACTGAACGCATACGACCTACCGCCAACCCTGAAGAACGTGGTGTTCGTGGTCTTCATCGGCATCTACGCGACATATCTCATGAACTATATGCGGGACGAGCTGGCAGGCACGCACGGCGTCAAGAGTCAACTCGAGCGGTTCCTGCAATGAGCGATGCCAGTGAGCAAAAATCGCTCCCGCCTTCGACGAAGAAGCTTCAGGACGCGCGCAAGAAGGGACAGATATCTCACAGCCACGATTTTGTCAGCGCGGTCGGCGCGGTGGCGGCGATCGCGTATCTGTGGGCGTTCTCGGCGAGTATCGTTGGCCTTTGGCGGGACGCCCTGCTGCTCGCCGTTGGTATGCAAAACGAACCGTTTCAGGTAGCCCTGCCGCAACTGGGCGCGGCGCTGATCGCTTTGTGCTGGCGAACGGTTGTGCCGCTGCTGACGGTCGCTGTCGCGGCTGCAATACTTGCCAACCTCATCATTAATCGCGGCCTTCTGTTCTCGCTGACGCCGATGACCCCGGATCTGGAACACATCAATCCGTTCACCGGATTCAAACGCATCTTCGCTCTCAGGAACTGGATTGAGCTTGCCAAGACCGTCGTTAAGGGCGTTCTGCTCGGATCCACCTTCGTCATCGTGTTGGCAGGCACGCTGAACACGCTAGTCCGGCTGCCGATCTGCGGCGAAGGCTGCATCGGCTTCGTTTTCGGCAGCATGGCGCAGTTGCTGCTCGGCATCGGCATTGCCTTCCTCCTGACAACCGGCTTGATTGACATTCTGCTTCAGCGCTGGCTGTTCCTGCGCGAGATGCGCATGACGATCACGGAAAGCAAGCGCGAGCTGCAGGATCAGGAGGGCAATCCGCTGGTGCGCAGTGCGCGCCGGCGCCAACGCGAGCAGCAGGCCCAGGAACCCGCGATCGGTCCGCGTCATGCCACGCTGTTCGTGCGCGGCGATGGCGTGGTGATCGGCCTTCGCTATATCAGGGGCGAAACATCGGTGCCTATCGTGGTTTGCCGCGCGAGAGGCGCTGCCGTTCGATCGCTTCTGGATATTGCGACCTCTGCCAACATTCCCGTGGTCCCGGAAGCGGCACTCGCGCGCAGCCTGCGGCGCAAGCCGCGGCTTGGCAGCGCCATCGCAAATCAGCAGTTCGAACGCGTGGCCCGCGTGATGCTGGCCGCCGGCCTTGTCTAAGGCGTGAACGAACTCACAAATTCATAGACGTTGGCGGACGTCCGCCTTGGTGCGCACTACGGACTCAAGTCGGACATCGCGCCTGGTCCGAAAAGGACCACTAGCGGACAACGCTCAATCATGCGGGGCGCGCCTTACTCAGTTCGCACCGCGCCCTAATTGCGCGGATTGAGCTTGGCGCAACTGGCAAGCGCTTGGAATCCCATCCCTACGATGAAGGGGATTCAACACGAGCGGTAGGCCGAAGCTGCTCTTTGAAACTCCTGCGGGGCGAGGAGGAAATGGCTGGGCGCGTTGAACAGTCATGACTGCCGCTCTGTCAAAATCGGGCAATCCGCTGCTCTTGACGACGCGAACGAAAGTCAATGCCCCATCCTTATCAAAATTGAATCTGACTAAAGCCGTTCGTACCCGGCAATCAGTGTCTGCCCGGTATGGGTAGACTTTGCTTATGTCCAACCTTCGCACAAGCTCCGCCACGTAATCAGCAGGCAGAGTTTGTTTTCTCGCTGCAACCACGTCAGTACATTGAAGCCAAACAAAAGCAATCGCCAAAACAGTACCGATAATGCGCATCAATCAAGCCCTTAGTCCCTGGTACATACAATCAGAGATTGCCGAGAGAGGCAAGAGAACAAGTACGGCCTATCGACTTTACTCAGATCGAGAGGGTTGACGCTGGACAATTGTCGGCACGAGAGGTCTGCTTTGAAGAGGCGAAATCCTGTCCGGCTGATCAAATGTCTCCTATTTCATCGAGAGCGGACTGGTCAGCATGATTGGCACGTCTCATTTCCCGATAGCCTCGTTGACACGATTTTCAATATTTTTGCCCTTCTCGCTTGGCCCGTCGTGCCCTCTGTTGCCAAGCTCAGGGGCCCGGGCCTTTTGTGCTTTTGGCACCGCCTCGATCAACAGCGCGAGCGCTTTGCTGAAGCCTGAAGCGGCGTAAGATTGGCCCCGATAGTGCCCGAGACGCACGACGACGAGATCGTGCGAGGGAATGATCAGCGTGGTTTGCCCGCCAGCGCCCGCCATGTAGTAGGCATCGCGCGGGACTGGATATTGCCCATCGCCGTTGAGCCAGAAAAAAGCTCCATAGATCGGCCGATTGTCTGCGGCCCAGGCGGGCGCAGGCGTGCTGACGAATGTGGTGTAGCCCTCTGGGAGAATGCGCTCACCGTTCCAAACGCCCTCCTGAAGATAGAGATTGCCAAGCCGCGCCCAATCGCGCCCGGAGCCAACCCCATAACCTTGCCCTAGAAAATTTCCGAACGGATCAGTTTCGATCACCATGGTACGGATGCCGAGCTTGTCGAACAGCGCCCGCTGAGGAAATGAGAGATATTCGTCGCCGCGTTTTTCGACAGCGAGCCGGATCAGATAGTTGATCAGGACCGGATCGGTGTTGCGATAGCGTCCGACCGTGTTGGGAGGCCATTGCAATGGCCGTGTCGCCGCGTAGTGAAAGGAATCGATGCCGCCGGTATAAAGATAGACGTGATCCGGGTAAGGCCCCGTTGGGTTATAATCCGGGTCTAGGGGCGCCCTGATCCGAAGCCCGCTCGACATGTGAAGGAGATCCGCAATGCGTATTTTGGCGCGCGGGTCGCCTGGTGTTTGCCATTCGGGAATCGGTGCCGGCTGGTCCAAATCATAGACGCCGTCTTTGACCAGAATGCCAAAGAGCGCTGCCGTGACGCTCTTGCCCATGGACCAGCTTTCGAGCGGTGTCTGCGCCGTAACACCTTGCGCGTAGCGCTCGGCAATGAGGCGGCCTTTCCACGTCACAACGAACGCTGCGGTCAACCCTTCGGCCGGCTGGAACGCGGCATTCACGGCAGCTTTGAGTTTGTCGGCGTCGATCTCTGTCGGCAGCGGCTCCTGCGGCAGCATGTCGCCCATGGGCCACATTTGGGTCGCAGGATCGGGCAATCGGCTCTTGACGGCGACCGGCTTGAAATTGATGGCGCTCTCGCCGATCGGGAACGTGACGCAACCCTGGCTCCCGAGATGTTTGGCCGTCCGCGTCACGCCGCTAGGGAGCGTGACGTGGACCGCCTTGTTGGCGCGATCGATGACCGGCTTGCCGAGCTTCGCGCGCTGTCCGTAGGGCGCCGTGAAAAACCCAACATTGCCGGCCGCGAAATCGGGCGCTAGGCCGGTCATGAATACAGCGGAGCACATGACCTTCACATATCCGGCGGCATGATGCGTCAAGGGGTCGCCTGGCGGCGGCACATAGGGCGTATCGAGTTCGAATGATTTCGCGCGGGCGATGAGCGCGTCTTTGGTGGGAGCCTGCGCAGCCGCCGCCGTACCGGTGAGAGTCACAAGAATCGTCACCAGAAGACCCTTATTCATGATCGCTCCCGCGAAAACGAACAATAATCGTTTGGTTCATTGCTGCGCACGTAACACATCAAGATGCCCTAACGCGCATCCGAGTGAGAGTATAGACCAGCACTCGCGGCGCAGGATATCAGATCCGCGGCACAACTGCTCGGCCGTAGACTACGCTACTGGGCGGGCGCGCCGCCTGCGCCACCGGCAGGCGTCGCCGGGTTGGAAGGGGGAACGTTGACGAGAACGGCACCACGTCCGGCTGTCTGTGGGGTGAGAACTGAATTGCCGCTAAACGTGCGATGGCGCGTCACCGGAATAGCCGCGCGCTCGCCATCGGACGGAGGCACCGCGGAACTCTCCAGCAGATCCTTCGGGTCGTTGACCGTGGCGGCGAGATTCGAAAGATTCGAGCAGCCGAGCGTCGGCTCGAAATGATTTTCATTCGGCGACGCCGTGATCTCCAGCGATGGACATACCGGCGCAAGTGCTGTGTAGCGCACGGCAACGACGCGGATCGCGAAGCGAAAGCGCTCGTCGGCCGGCTCGTTGACTTCCTTTACCTTGAAGGGCGTGACGCCCATGCGGATGGTGCTTCGCCTAACCGCGTAGCGTGCGCGCGGATCGATCCCGATGACGTGCACATGGATGGCATCGAGCCGGCCAGAGCTGGCAGTGTATATGAAGTCTTCCAGACGGCGCTGGTCTGCCGATGTCAGCGCACCACGTGAGCCGCTGGAGAGCAGAAGGATATGCGGCGCGGGCTCGACCAGGGCGGCTGGCGGCGTCTCGACATAGGCATGACAGGCCGAAAGCAGCGGCGCGAACAGGCCGACGGCCAGGAACATCATGGTCGTGCGCATCCGGATTCCCCTCGTCATTCGAGAATAAAGCCATCTTGGAGCGGTCGCGTAACTTTCGCCTTCGGCGCCTGACGTCCCGGCGGCGGTGACCCAACCCTGTTCAGCAAAACGCGATCGACGTCGGAGGGTGGCGCGACACGGTCGGTCGGCGCCTGGACGCGTGTCGCACTGATAGCGGGCCGCACGATGTAAGGCGTGACGATGATGACGAGTTCGGTTTCGTCCTTCTGGAAGTTGCTCGAGCGGAATAGCGCGCCGAGCACCGGGATATCGCCTAGCCAGGGAAACGCCGAGATGTTGGTGCTGAAGCCCTTGCGGATTAGGCCGCCGATCGCAAAGCTTTGTCCGCTCGCGAGTTCAACGACCGTATCGGCACGCCGCGTCGCAAGGGCTGGAATGGTAAAGCCATTGATCTGAACCTGACCGTGACTCGAAATGTCACTGACTTCGGGCTTGACTCGAACGCTGATCATTTCGCCGGCAAGGACGGTTGGGATGAATTCAAGGCTGACGCCGAAACGCTTGAATTCGACGCTGAAGCGATCCAGCCCCTGGGCGACCGGTATCGGAAACTCGCCGCCCGCTAGAAAGCTTGCAGGCTCGCCGGAGACCGCGGTGAGGTTCGGTTCCGCCAGAATGGAGACCAGACCCTCGGCTGCGAGCGCGTCAAGCACAGCGGAGATGTTCGTACCTCCAGCGCTAAATCCGACAAAGGCAGAGCCGGCTCCCGTTGGCGATCGGACAAGTTGTCCCGTCGGACCAACGGCAGTTCGGCCATTCACGAGACCGAAGCGGAAACCTCCCGTCTCGGCCGTCGCGTTGAGATTGAAACCGAACTCCTTGGCGGCGTTTCTGGCCACTTCCGCGACCCGTACCTGGAGATTAACCTGCAAAGCGCCAGCCACACGCAGCTTGTTGGTGATGATGGCCCCCTGTCCCAGGAATTGCGCTGTGATCGATTTTGCGCTTTCCGCAACATCGGCACTGGGCACGGTGCCGCTCAACACCGCACCGTTCGGCGTGTAGGACACCTGGATCGCATAATCGCCGACCTCGTTGCGGAGCATTTCGCGCAGGTCCTTGATCGGCTGGGTAACGACAACTTCGTACTCGGCGATCGCCTGCTGGTTGTCGTCGAGCGCGAAGAAGCTCGTTCGACCGGGCTTCTTCCCGAAGATAAAGGCCGCGTCGTTGGAAGGTGTCTGGATATCGGCAATGGCGGGATCGGCGACAAAGATCGTCTTCGCCGGCTGCGATAGCCGTATGGTCTGGCCGCGCGCCACATCCAGACGAATTTGGCCACGATCGGCCGCACCGGTCGTCGTATCCTGCATCGCCGCCTTGCGCAAAGGAACCATACGCACGGACGGCTGTTCAGCCGCCAACACGTTACTGCCGGAAGCGCCAACGAGAACGCACAGCAACAATATCCAGGGTCTTGTTGGTTGAAGCTTCAACGGCACTTGTCGCCGGCCTTTTCGGAATTACGCAGTACAGGGCATCGTGAGGTCGACTTTGAATCCTGGTGCTCGGTTGAGCTTCAGGCGCACTCTCCAAGATCCCGACTGAGTGAAGTGCGTGGAGCTTCGGATTGCCTGGCTTATTCTATTCACCTGCTGCAGCGCGGTCAGCACACGACGCGCATCAGACGTTGCAAATGAAACAACATGTGGTCGGTACGACACACTTACATCAAGCCGCCTCTTTGATGCCACGCTCGTGTCATCGAAGTGAATCGTTACCATCACATCAGGCTCGGGAAACTTCCGAGCTCTTGCCGCCTGCATGCGTCGCGTCGGAAACGGCGGGCCGTGAGAGTTCGAGAATGTAACCGATGCCGCGGTCCGTTCTGATCGAAACCGTTGCTCCCGATTTCGAAAGGTGCGTCCTCAGCCGGTAGATGCCGACTTCCAGCGCATTGGAAGAAACCTCATTGTCATAGCTGAACAGGCTCTCTTCCAGAGCGGCCTTTGGAACCACGCGTCCGAACCTGCGCATCAACACCTCAAGCAGGCAGATCTCGCGCCGCGGCACCTTGACCGAGACGCCGTTGATCCACACTTGCCGTCCGGCAGGATCGAATTCGACATTGCCCGCGCGCATCACTGGTCCAAACGCGGTGGAGGGTCGCCGCAACACGGCGCGCAACCGCGCGATCAGCTCATCCATGTTGACCGGCTTGAGGATGTAGTCGTCGGCGCCCCCGTTCAGGCCTTCGACACGATCGTCGACGCTGTCCATTTCCGCCGTCAAGATCAGCGCAGGCACCGGCCATCCCGACCGCCGCCGGTGGCGAAGCCAATGGAGTCCATCGCCGTCCGGCAGTTTGCGATCCAGAAGGATCGCGTCATAGGTCACCACTGCGACGGATTCCGACGCGTCCTCCAAAGTGCCGACCGAATCCGCAGTGAAGCCGTGCAGTTTCAGGATATCGGAGATGACAGCGGCGACCTTCGGCTCGTCCTCGACCAGGAGCACCCGCATCCATTGCCCTCCCAAGGCGACCGCCGCGCCGGCCTCAACCGTTTCGACAAGCGAGCACGCAGCCGTAACCGAACGGGCATCGTTTGGAAGGCGATGCGGCTGTTGCTTGTGAGGCCGCTTCGCGAACGTGCGCATTCAGCATTTCAGGTGCGTTGAACCTCTTTTGAATGACGTCCTAATGAAGACACCGCGGCGAAATCCGTTCGCATGCTTGTAGCGGGTACCTGTCATGCGGACAGATCAAACAACGCCGATTCGATTTGAGGTGGAGCCTCCAATCGCGCCCGTGGAAGATCGAGACAGACTTGAGTTCCACTGCCGGGAGCGCTTCGAACCGTTACGTTACCGTTCGACTGCCTAGCGAAATGCCTGACCATACTGAGCCCGAGGCCACTACCCTTTCCACCGTTCTTTGTGGTGAAGAATGGCTCGAAGATTTGCTCCGCAACCTCGGCCAACATGCCGACACCGGTATCGCTCACGACAATGCGGACATATTCCCGCGTCGCCGGATCCTCGCGATCTCGGTCATCCGCACGACAAATATTCTCCACGCAAAGGTTCAGTTGGCCGCCATCGGGCATCGCATCGCGCGCATTAATCGCCAGATTGACGATGGCAGCTTCGAGCTGCGGCCGATCGACGTAAACGGGCCAGCAGTCCTTGTCGTAGCTCGTGCGGATCTGAATGTTGGCGCCAAGCGCGCACACCAGCAGATCCCTGATCGACTCGACGGTTTCGATCACGTCGACAACATCGGTCTCGATCGAGCGGCGACGCACGAAGGCGAGCAGGCGGCCCGTCAACTCGGCGCAAGTCTGCGCCCCTTCGAGCGCCGAGCGGAGGCGGCGACAGGCGCTTCCGTTGTCGCGAATGAGTAGATGCAGCAGATCGAGGTTGCTGATCACCACGCTCAGCATATTCCTGAAGTCGTGAACGATCCCTCCGGTTAGGCGGCCGACTGCCTCCAGCTTGCTCGCGTGCAGAAGATCCGTCTCGAGGGATCTTCTGTCGCTGACGTCGAGCCAGAAGCCAAAGAGCTCGCGGCTGCCGTCCTTGCGAACCTCGCTCAGGACGGCATGATCAAAAAAGTACTTTTCAGTCCCGTCCGCGCAACGCCAGCGGTACTCGACGCTCACGGAGCCGGCCTTTTCGATGCCCGCGAACGCTTGAATTACCCGGCCGTGCTCTTCGGGGTTGAGCCTGGCCTCCCACAGATTCGGCTGCTTCACGAAATCCGAACTCGAAAAGCCCGACAGACGCCGGATGCTGTCGTGGGTGAACCGCAAACGTCGCAAACCGGGCCCGCTGGTTGCCGTGTATAACGCAATCGGCAGCGACTTCAGTACGAGTGATTGGTGTTCCTCGCGATCACGCAATCGCTGTTCGGCAACGATCTTTTCCTTCTGAATACGCAGGTTCTCCAGCAGCAACCGCTTCTCCTGCTCGGCAAGCCAGCGTACCTGCTCGGTCTTTCGATATAGATCGATGAGGATGTCGACCTTCGAGCGGAGAACTGTTGGATTGATCGGTCTGAAGACGTAGTCGACCCCGCCGGCAGCATAGTCACTTGCGATCTTCAGTTCGTCGTCACCGCAAGCCGCGACAAAAACGATGGAAGCCCGCGACGGGCAATGGTCCGCCTTTATGCGCGCGGCCAATCGAAGCCCGTCAAGGTCAGGCATGCGAACATCGAGAACAACAACCGCAACGTCGTTCTGGTGGACGCAGCTCAGCACTTCCGACCCGGATTGCGCCTGGACGATCTCACGATCGGGAGCCGCCAGGATCGCCTCCAGCGCGATCAAAGTCCGCGGGTCTTCGTCGGCAATCAGAATCTTTGGTCTCGCGACCGGACCATTTGCTTGATGCGACGTCCGTGGTGCCAGGGCTTCGATCAGCATTCTTCGCAGCCCCAACCGGAAACAATGCAGGATAACTCGACCGAACACCGAACCGCGAAGACTGGATCGAATGGCAGTGCGGAGTTGCGAACGATCACGATGACGGCCGATTTCAGAAAGCGACATCGTCGCTCAATAACTCTGTCCATCAATCGTGGAGAGAATAAGATCATTCGTTAGCAGAGAGTATTTTCGAACTGCTCAAACCCGGGGTTGCTTGCGCTTGGAGTAATCGCGACGCGCACCTTTGGTTCCGGCGCTTAACGAGCGGAGCGCGAAAAACGCATTTTGAAATTTGTGACAGATTTTTTCGCGAGCACGCACCTCGTTGACGAGGTTGGTCAGCTTCGCGTCAGGAAAGTCGGCAATGTATTTGGTAGGGCTCTCGCAGCATGCCGCGGCTTCGATCGCCCCGGCACAGGCGTTGACGTGTCTCTAACGTTCGCGAAATGCACGCGCAACCTGGTCATAGAGCGGTTTTGTAAGATAGGATCCAACGGTTCGATCGTTCGTTTTGATGAACGCCTCAACCGGCATTCCCGGCACCATCTTGACATCGCCCAGCCGGCTAATTTCCGCCGGCTCGATTGCAATTCTCGCCGTATAGTACGTGGCACCCGTGCGGGGTTCGGTCGTGACATCGGCAGATACGCGGCTGACGGTGCCATTTATTTCCGGCGTGGTGCGCTGGCTGAATGCAGAGAACCGAAGAAATGCGAGCTGGCCGACACGCACCTGGTCGATATCTTGTGGCGCGATCCTCGCCTCTACCGTCAAACGATCGGTCGCCGGCACAATCAGCATCAGTTGTTCGCCTGCGCTGATGACGCCGCCGACGGTGTGAACGTTCAATTCGTGAACCGTGCCCGAGATCGGGGCGCGGATGTCGATCCGCCGCAACTGATCTTCAGCGGCGACCTTTCGTTCCATGTACTCATTGGCCTTTCCATCGATCTCTCGCAGTTCGCGGCCAACCTCGCTCGCCAGTTCGCGGTCGATCTGGGTGATCTGAAGTTCGATCTCGGCCATCTTCCCTCGTCCCTGCGCCGCTGCAGCGATCAATTGCGCGCGCTCGCCTTCGAGCCTCGCCGCATCGCGCTCGAGCGCCGTCAGCCGATTGATCTGGATCAGATTCTTTGACCAGAGTTGCCGCACCCCCTCCAGTTCCTGGCTCACCAAAGCCAGTTCCTGCGATTTCGCCGCCTGCTGAGCGATAATTCCGTTGGCTTCCTCGTCAAGCTGAGCGATGCGCTCGCGGAGCTGGCGTTTTTGACCGTGCCTGGTGCTGCTGCGCAATTCGAACAGACGCTGCTCATCGGCCATCAATTCGATGATATTTTCATCCTGCCGACGGCTTTTGAACGCAGACGGCCATGATACTTCCGATGCACCATCACGTTCGGCCCGCAATCGCGCGCGCCGCGACGTCATCTCATCCAGCGCCCTCGACACGATCTGCAGATTTGCCCGCGTCATGGTTTCATCGAGGCGGACCAGGATATCGCCGGCCGTTACGCTCATCCCGTTGGTCACTGCGATTTCGCCAACGACGCCGCCGGTTGGGTGTTGAACCTTCTTTGCGTTGGACTCCACGACAACACTTCCGGGCGCGATCAAGGCGCCTGCGATTTCCGTGGTCGCCGCCCATCCGCCAATGCCCCCGGCAACGAGCATGACCGCAGCCAGGCCAAAGACGATATGCCGTCTGATCGACGGACGCGCGTCAATTAATTCCGTGTCGGACATTGTTCATCCTTGAACGGCTTGGACGACCTTGGGCGTGCTGACAACGGCATCGCGCCGCAGCACCTTGGCAAGCACCTCGTCTTTGGGGCCAAATGCTTGCTGGCGTCCACCGTTCAGCGCGAGCACATGATCGACTCCGGACAGCGCGCTGGGCCGATGCGCCACCACGACAACGATCGCTCCCCGTGCCCGGGCACCGAGGATCGCCTGCGTCAACGCCTCGTCCCCTTCCACGTCCAGATTGGAATTCGGCTCGTCGAGGACGACCAGGAATGGATCGCCATAAAGCGCTCGCGCCAGCGCGATGCGCTGTTGCTGCCCGGCCGACAGCGCGGAGCCCTGCTCGCCCATTTCGGTGTCATAACCCAGCGGCAGCGCAAGCACGAGTTCATGGACCCCTGCAGCCTTCGCAGCAGCGATGATGGCCTCCGACGTGGCGCCGGGGTCAAACCGCGAAATGTTCTCTGCAACCGTTCCCGCAATGAGCTCTACGTCCTGCGGCAGATAGCCAATGTGCCGTCCGAGATCATCCGGAACCCATTGGTCCAGCGTCGCGCCGTCGAGACGGACAGTACCGCGCGCCGGCGTCCACAGACCGACCAGAACCCGGGCGAGCGAGGATTTTCCCGAGGCGCTGGGACCGATGATTCCGAGCCCGTTGCCGGCCTTAAGGGAAAAGGTCACCTCGTGCACGACCGCCCGCTGAACGTCCGGCGGCGCCGCACTGATATTGTCGACTGTTAGCCCGCGTTGCGGTCTGGGCAGCGACGTCGGCGTTCTCAGCTCCGGCAACAGTACCAGCAGCTTGTTCAGGCGCTCGCGGGCCTGCCTGGCGCCGACGAAGCTGCGCCAGTGAGCAATCGCGAGGTCGACCGGTGCGAGCGCCCGCGCCGAAAGGATCGAGGACGCAATGATGACGCCGGCGGTGGCCTCTTGATTGATCACAAGGTAGGCGCCGACCGCAAGCACGCCCGACTGCAGCATCATCCGGAACGACCGCCCCGTAGCGCCAAGGCCCGCAGCGAGATCGCTTGATTTGGCATGCCCGGACAGGAATTTTCGGTTCAATGACTGCCAGCGACCAGAGATCCACCTGCCCATGCCGAGCGCGGTCAAGGCTTCGGCATTTCGACGGCTTGTTTCCGCCAGTCGCGCGCGTTCGTTACCGATGCGATTGGCATCGAGCGTCGACTGCTTTGCCAGCAGCTCCGACAGCAGCGTCAACGAAACCAGTATCAGCGCGCCCGCCAGCACCGTGACGCCAATCCAGAAATGAAAGGCAAAGCACACCGCGAGATAGAGCGGCACCCAGGGCAAATCGAAGAATGCCGTTGGTCCGGGGCCCGACAGATAGGCGCGCACCGTGTCCAGATCGCGCAGCGGCTGGATCGACTCGCCACGCTTCGGCGCCTGGATCGGCAAACGCATTACCGTTGCATAGACCCGATCCGACATTTCCTGATCGAGCCGGATGCCGATCCGAACCAGCAGCCTGCCGCGCAGAGCATCCATCAGTCCCTGGAAGACGTAGAGAGTCAGCGCCAGCACAAGCAGGCCAACCAGCGTCGGCACGCTCCGGCTCGGCAGAACCCGGTCATAGACCTCCATCATGAACAGTGAGCCGGTCAGCGCCAGAATATTGAGGATTGCGCTGAAGCCGGCGATGGCAAGGAAGGCCGAGCGACACTGCGCGAGCGCAGAATCCAGCTCCCCGCGGGCTCCTCCGGATTTCTGTCGACCGGTTGTCAATGGCTACACTCACTCATCCGACTTTGGCGGTATCCGAGAATTGTTACAGATATCTGACAACAGAAATGGGGGGCGCATGCGCCCCCCCCTTTCACATGAACAATCCGATGAACAATCCGAGATTGTCATCAGGCGAACTTGAAATCGTCCACCGTCAGGCTTGCCTTGTTGACGCCGACCAGAGTGATGCTCGAGCCGTCATCGTAACTGATCTCGACGCCGATCTGCGTGTCGTGCAACGCACTGGAAGCCATCAGCGCGTTGAAGTAGGCAAACTTCGACTGATCGAGCTGAACGACGTCATGGTCCGGACCAGAGCCCGCACGGAAGTCGAACACGGTGTCGCGCCCGGCCCCGTCACTGCTGAACTGGAACACGAAGGTATCGCGACCCGAACCACCGTTAAGCAGATCGTTGCCTCCTCCGCCGTTCAGAATGTCATCGCCGTCTTCGCCGAGCAGGTTGTCGCGGCCGCCATTGCCGTTGAGGGTGTCGTTGCCGGCACCGCCGAACACGTAGTCCTTGCCCTCGCCCCCATGCACGATGTCATTGCCGCCCTGGGCGAGAACAAAGTCGACGCCGCCGCGTGCATTGATCAAATCGACGCCGTCGGTTCCGAGCAGAAGGTTCGTGCCGTTGGTTCCATTGATCACGTTGGCATCGGTTTCGCCCGTGACGGTCAACGTGAACGTACCAGTCGACTGGGCGTTCAGATTGTCGGCGGCCGTATAGCGGATCGAGATCGTGGCGTTCTGTCCGTCGTTCAGGCCATCGAACAGACTGCCCGGGGTGAACTGCAGTCGGCCGTCCGGAGCAATCGAAAACGCCGACTGCGCCTGTGCGTTGGTCAGGTTGATGCCGTCAACGCCAGTGACCTCGAAAGCCGCTAGGCTGAGCGGCAGGTTGCCTTCGACGTCGGTGTCGTTGGCCAGAAGATCAAACGATTTGGCTTCGTTCTCACCCGCAGTGCCAGCGTCCGCCACCGTGACCGGCGCATCGTTCACCGCGGTTACCGTGAAGCTGACCTTGCCAATATCCGACCCGCCGTTGCCGTCGCTAAGGGTATACTCGAACGAGGCGGGTCCGTTGAAGTTGGCGGCCGGCGTGAACCGGATGCCACCGGCCACGATCTCAGCCGTGCCGCCCACGATGTTGGCGAGCGCCGTGATCGAGAGCGCGTCAAGATCGGCATCGTTATCGTTGCCGAGAATGTCGGCAAACGGGATGACGAACGCCGCAGCATCTTCCGCTACCGCCGCTGCCGTGTCGTCGACGGCCACCGGGCCGCGATTGACGATCGCGCCGTTGATGCCGCTGCGATCGAGCTCCTGGCCGTTGGCGAAGGTCACCTTTTCGACGCCACCGCCAATCCGCTGATCCTTCAAGGTGATCACGCTGCCGTTGGACAGCTCGATCAGGGTGTCGTTGCCAAACCGGCGGAACGTGACGTTCGCAGCATTGAGATCGACCAGCGCCAGTGTATCGGTATCGGCCGGCGTGTTGGCCGCTTCGGTAATGACGTCAGAGCCGTCGCCCAGCTTGTAGGCATAGGCATCCGAACCCGCTCCGCCGTTGAGGTTGTCGTTGCCCACGCCGCCGACCAGCATGTCGTTACCGTCATTGCCGCGCAGACGGTCGTCGCCGGCATCGCCCACCACGGTATCGTTGCCTGCGTCGCCGAAGACGAAGTCGTTGCCCTCGCCGCCCTGGACACGGTCGTTGCCGTCGCCGCCTTCGATGACGTCATCACCGCCGCCGCCGAGCACGAGATCGTCGCCGCCGAGGCTGCGGACGCGGTCGTCGCCATCCTTGGCGAAGATCGAGTCTTTTGCGGCGGTACCGGAGAGGTCATCCTCGCCGTCGGTTCCCATGATCGGCAGAACGGTGTCGTTACCGCCGTTTGCAACCAGATTCTGGATACGCTGGTCCTGGGCCGGAGCCGTATCCGCCTGTGCGTACGGAGTAATCGAGAAGTTCGCCGCGAGATATTCGGCCAGCGCATCCTGCTCGAAGCCGTCATCGGTGAACTTGGCATCGCCGGTGCGGGCTGCCACGTCGTCTGCCGGCAAATTGTCCGGAGACAGGTCGACACGATTGGCAAACGCCGGGTTGGCCGCGATGTACTCGGCGAACCGGAAGCCGTCAGGCCGGTTGAACCCGCCCGGAGCGTTGGGGTTAGCCCCACCGATCAGGAAGCTCAGCGTCACCATGCGGATCGCCGCCGGCGCATCCGCAACCACCTCGCCGTCGGCAACAACGACCGCGATCACATGCTCATTTTCATCGACCAGCGTGACCGAGCGAACCCGGTCCCCCACAGGGCGGGTCAGGTCGTAGCTGAACCGGAGGCCGCCGACCTGGGCGAAGATGCCGCCCGGGTTGGAAACACCGTTTTCAAGCGCTTCAAGCAGTTGCTGCGGCGTCAACGTGACGAGGCTGAGCGCGTTGTTGAAGCGCAGCGAGTTCTCGATGTCGAGCTGGCTGACCTCGCCGGCTTCCTTGCCAACTTCCGGATTCGCAGCGGGCGGCAGTTCCGCGCCGTCGCCCTCGGAGCTGATCGAGCCGATCGAGTCACGGATGCCACCGCCGTTCTTGATCGAGATTTGAACGGTGCTATCGTAGCCCGACTTGGCGTACCACAGGTTGGCATCGGCGGAGAGGTTACCGAGATTGGTTTCCTGAGCGCGCACCTCGCCACGTCGACCCTCAAGGTAGACGTCGGTACGGCCAAAGGTGACAGCATCCTTCTGCGTGATGATGCCGTCAATCACGGTGGTGATATCGCGCACAGCGTCGCCGCGCGACCCCTCGGCGAAGGGATCGATGCCGGAGCCTTCATAGACTCGGGCCAGACCCGCATCGTCAGTGGCATAGGCACCATTAATGCTCGGATCGAGGCTGGCCGGAATGATATCACCGTTGGCATCGAACTCGAGCACCAGCCGGCCGACGTACTTATAGTTGCCGTCGGTGTTGACGAGAACCGTGTTCTTGCCTTCGGCGTTGGTGATGATCTGCGCGTATTCACCCTCGCTGACATCGCCGGGACGGAGAACGTCGTTGCTATCGGAGAGAAGCGTATTCGAGCCGCCGCCGATTACTACGTCGACGCCCTTCAGGAAGGTGATGAGCTTCTGCTCGTTCTCCAGCTCCTGCAATTGCGAAACGATGATGACCTTGTTCACGCCCTGGGCGATAACGGCATCGATCGCCGGCTGGATGACCGCGGCAAGCGCGATGAAGTCGGCATCAGTTTCCAGCGTACGCGGGCCGATGATCCGGACGCCACCCGGTGTCGTGATGTCTTCGAACACCGGAGTGGTGACACCGACCACGCCGATCTTCTCGCCGTTCTCCTCGAGAATGGTGGACGGCGCGATCCGGCGCCCGCCGCTTGCACCGACGCCGAACGTCGCCTCGGTCAGCGGCGTGGTCTGGGCGTTGGGCGCCAAGTCCGGCTCGCCGGCGAAATTCAGGTTGGCGGCGAGATAGGCAAATTGTGTGCCTTCGTAGCCGCTAAGCGGGCCGGCCCCATCGGGGTCGTTCACGGGACGGATGAGGTTCTGCACATCGCGCGGGCCCGGATCGAACTCGTGGTTGCCGATGACGGACGCCTCGATGCCGATCGAGTTCAGGATGCGGATATCGGCGCGGCCGATGCTCGGCGGGAAGAACGAGGCCAATGCCGGATCGCTGGCGGCATTGAAGAACGGGCTCGGAATGTAGTTGTCGCCCGATGCCAGCGTGATCGAGTTGGCGAACGTATCCTCGAGCCGGTCTACGATGGCCGCGAAGCGTGGCGCGTCGTCGATCGCCTTCAGACCTGCCTCGAAGTCGGACGCATGCAGGATCTGCAGCTTGTAGGTCTGCGGTGCCGCGACGGTGAAGTCGAGAGCATCCTGTGCGATGCCGCCGAACGCGTTGCCGGCAACGTCGGTGATCACGCCCGACGCCAGCGTGACGTCGTAGGTGGATCCGGCTGCCAGATCAGCGGTCGGATTGATCGTGACGGTGTTGCCGGAGATCGTGACCTGCGAGGCATCGTTGATCGCGATCGTCCGCGTGTCGCCCGCTCCGCTGCTGATGACGATATTTCCGGTACCCGCCATGACTGCTTCGTCGAAGGTCAGGACAATGTTGTTTCCAGCCACGACCGCGGTCGCATTGTCCGCCGGCGTCGCAGCGGTAAGCGTGGGGCCCGTTGCATCGGTCAACTCGGCGGCCGTGAGCGTCCGGTCCGCAAACTCGAACCTCTCGACGTTTGTGACGGTGTCATTGCCGTCCGAAGAGCCGGTGCGGTTGTCGGAAATGACGAACGAACCGCCCTGCACGGTGACCGTGTAATTGCTGCGTGCGCCGGTGAACACCGCAACGTCGCCGGCGACGCCGCTGGTGCCGCCATCAATGACGTCATTGCCCGCGCCACCGGCGATGCGGTCATCGCCGCCGAGGCCGTTGATCGTGTCATCGCCGGCGAGACTGCCTCGCGCGCCAAACTTCGCGGTGTACGCGGCCTGGTCGAACACGTCGTTGCCTGCGGTGGCGATCGCAGCCGAACGGGACATCACGAGCGATGATACCGATGGATCGTGATCGGAGATCTGGTCGATGAACTCCGAATTGATGTGCACTATATCGAACTGAGCGCTGTCGAACATGTTGTTCGACACCAGGATGTGATCCAGCGCCTGCGCATTGCCATCGAAATTGTAGGAATAGCGCTCGTTTACAGGGAGCTTGCTGATCAATTCCGAAAGCACAGCGGTACCGGGCGTAAAGATGCTGGGGGTCCCATCCGGGCTGGCGGTGGTGCGGGTCAACTGACCCGTGATGAGATCAACCACCGGGAAGAACTGAAAATCGTTCAGATCGCCTAGCACCACGATACGGTCATCGGTCGCCGACCCGTTGGCCAGCAGGCCATCGACGAACGCGTTGATCGTTTCAGCCTGCCCTTCACGCTCGCTCGACGTGCCGGTTTGTTGCGAAGACCCGTTGATCGGGTCGGCATAGAGCGGCAAGTCCAGCAAGGTCGTGTAAAGCGGAGCCGAACCGCCCTTCGAGGAGAGATGGTTGTTGACCGTCCAGAACGTGCCGCCCTGCTCGTCGGTATAACCCACGGGCGACCATTCCATCGGCAGCGACTTGCGCGTGGCGGTGAAGTCAGTATTGCCCTGCCCGATCTGGTTGGCGCTCGCGAACTGCTGCACCTTCACCCCATAGGCGTCACTGACAATGTCGGTCAGGCCATTACGCCCGGTCGGCGAAACTGCTTCCGGATTGTACAGATAGGCGACACGCTGATTTCCGTTCGGGATGCCGCCAATGTTGTCGATCGGCGGCGAGTCGATAGCCACATAGCGCGGTCCGCCGGCCGCAACAATCGCGTCGATGAGCTGCGACAAGGTCAGCGAAGCGCTCGTGACGCTTGAGCTTGTGGCACCGTCATTGTCCAGCACCTCCTGAAGCGCAATGATCTCGGGTGCCTTGAGATTGTTGACGACGGCGTCCGCGAGGCCGGCGAACTTGCTTGCCGGCGTCGGTACGCCATCCACCGGTTGGCCAATCGGCGCCAGGTTCTCGACGTTGAAGGTCGCAACGCGGATCCGGTCCAGGTTCTCTACGATGGTCGTGGTTTCCTTCTGCAGGTTCGCGGCCGTAACCGGGCCATAGGCCTCGGTCGTGTTCACCTCATACTGACCATTCGCATAGTTCACGACGCCTGTTACATCGCCCAGGCGATCTCCGGTCTGAAGATTGGTCGGTAGCGCCACGCCCGCCTCGTCGTCGAGCTGAATGCGCTCCGGATTGAAGTCGAACACCTTGTCGGCAGGCTGAGTGGTTCCCGGCGTCGTGTCGCTGATCGTCAGGCCGCCACGCGAATTCTCCGAGGGGTTGGCGCCAACGTTCGGCGTTACGAACTGCTCGTCAAAATTCGAGTGGAAGGGACTGGTAACACGCACATCTTCAAGCGTGACGCGCATGCCTTCCAGCGATTCCCAGAAATCCGATCCCTGATTTACCGGATCGTAGGTGCCGGTCGGGGGAGCGGTATCGACATCATCGTCGCCGAGCGACACCATGGCCGGCTTGCGCTCAAGACCGGTCGCGAGGTTGTCGACATCGCCGATCCGCACAGCCGTCGGCAGAGCATTGCCGGTCGAGAGCACGCTAGTAGTTCCTGCCACTGGATTGAGCTGCGTAACCGACAGTTGGTTCGTGCTGGCGAACTCATTGACGGTTGCGGTCAATTGCACTTCCGCGCCGACGACGATGCCGCTTGGGATCGTGACGTTGGCGCCCGTGCCTAAGAAAACGAAGACGGCATCCGAGGTCCGGTAGTCGCCATCGCCGACGGCGTCCTGAATGTAGTAGCCGACCGGATTGTTGCCGCCATTTTCGGTGCCGGACGCGTCAATGGCAGTGACGATGCCGCGCACGGTTACCTGCTGGCCGACATGCTCCGAGCGATGTCCCGCGCCCTGAACTTCGTAAATATGCATCGCATCGTCGTTCTGGATCGTGCCGGTCGCGACCGCTTGCGTGGTGCTGACCGTAGCGGTGACGCCCTGCTGCGTCGTCGTCGCATTGGTGATGGTAGCCGTGAAGCTCTCGTTGGCTTCAAACGCGGAATCGCCAGCTACGTTAATCGTCACGGTAGCCGACGTCTGGCCGGCCGGGATGGTGACCGTGACGTTGCTCGGCAGGTTCATGACGCCCGCGAAGTCCTGCGCGTTGGCGCCGTTGCTCGCGCCCGCCGCCAATTGCAGCGTCACATCGACCGAACCGATAGTGCCATTGGTGCGCTCGATGGTGAAGGTGAAGGCAGTGGTGCCAGTGTCTCCTTCCGCGTGCGATACGCTGGTCGAGGACGACGCGACCCGGATTTCCTGGGTGTAGTTCTGCGGCAAGGCCGCGTAGACGGTCAGCCCCGCGCCCACATATCCGGCGCTTGAGTTGCCTTCGTTGGCGGTAAGCACGAGCGCCGTACCGGTCGGGCTATCTGCGGCGCTGATAAACTTCGTCAGTTCGGGCGCATTGCCCTCGCCGGCAAGCGGCGGTTGGTAGCCGACATACGAGGCGTTGGCCGGATCGGTGATGTCATAGACCATGACGCCGCCGACCCGCTCGAGGCCAACGAAGGCGTAGGTACGCCCATTGATGACGCCGACATCGACGCCTTCCGGCTCGGGACCCTTGTTGTCGGAACGATTGTCGGTGGCTCCACTTCCACCACCTTCGGCCGTATCGACGTTGAAGCGTGTGGCAAAGTCGCGCGCAATGATCGCCTCGAACTCGCCTCCGGTTTCGCGGACCTTTGTGATCGTACCGTCGGCATTCTGCTTGAAGATCGAAATGCCACGGCCGCCATAAGCGTACACCTGGTCGATGTCGCCATCACCGTCAGTATCGCCGAGGTCCGAACGGACCCGAAGCCGGCCAAGGCCGGTGGTGTTGTCCTGGAGTGCCGCCGCATTCGGATAGGCGACCTGATCAAGCGTCACGTTCGCAAGGTTCGACTCGTCGTCGAGTTCTACTCGCGCATCGCCCTCGTTGGCAGTGACGAAGTATGTCACGCCGCCGACCTCAAAGCTCGCGATCGCATCCGGCTGAAGCAGACCGATCACATCGGCGTTCTGAAGATTGATTCCACCACGATCGGCGCCGTCAAAGGCGTTGCCGGCCAGGTTGCGATCGACGCCGCCAAGCGGCAGGATCGCAAGCGGTTTGGTTGCGGCGGCATCAGTGAGGTCAATCACCGCGACCGCGTTGACTTCCTGCAACGTCACATAGGCGCGGCTTCCGTCCGGCGAAACCGAGATGTATTCCGGCTCGATGTCGGCGGACGCCGGTTGGCCATTGAGGAGCGCGACACCTGCCTGCTTCAGGACCGCCTCGAAACCGTCGAGGCCCTCGAACGATATCGTGTTGGCTACCGCTGCGTTGGCGGCGCCGCCCGAAAGGCTGATGATGGAAACGCCACCCTCCGGGTTTACCATCTGCGAGCTACCATCGGGGAGCGATATCGAGGCCGGCTCGCCTTCGTCCGCGACCAACAGTTTCGATCCATCCGCAGTAAATACGAGCTGGTCGGGGCCGGCGCCAACTTCGACGGTCTTGATCAGAGTGCCGTTCGGATCGAAAAGGGCGACGAATCCGTTCGCGCCGGGCAGGTCACTGGCGTAAGCCACGGCGAGAACGCCGTTCTTGATCGCAACCGAGTTCGCCCCGCCGTAACCATCAAGGGCGGCCAAATCGATCGAGGAAACGAGGCTCACGGTGCCGTTTGCGCTGATGGCCACAATGTCGATCGTGTTGCCTACGGTGTTGAGCACATAGGCGCGACCGGTTGACGGATCGAACGAGACGACTTCGGCATTGGTGCCTGCGGCCGGCGCATAATTGTCAAGCCGAACGAGCTGCACTGCATTGGTCGCATTCGGGGTCGTCGCCGACCCTTCCAATGACTGCGCCTGGTCGAGGATCGTGATGCCGCCGATCACGTTGCCCGCGGGTGCATCGTCGTTCTGGATCGTTCCAGTCGCGGTGGTCTGTGCGCCGAGCGAGGTCGAAACCGCCGCGTCGTTGTTGGTCGCGGCCTGCAGCGTCAGCGTGAAAGTTTCGTCCGGCTCGACCGTCACGTCGCCGTTGACCTCGACGGTGACGAGCACCGAAGCCTGTCCGGCCGGTATTGTCCCGCTGAAGACGAAGGGCACTGCAGCAGCGCCATTGAAGTCGGTGGCATCGGCCGCTGCCGAGGTCAGTTGGCCGCTAAAGTTGACGTCACCGGTGGTGCCGCCGGTGCGCTCTACTGTGAAGGTGAAGGTCGTCGTTCCGGCGCTGCCTTCAGCGTGGGCAACGGAGACCGAACCGGCGGCGAAAGCCACCGTTTGCGACGGCGTGCCTGGCTGGATGGTAAAGGGCACACCCGAGATTGGAGACTGCGGAGCCGTTAGGAATGGCGCGTCAGGCGCGACGCTGTCAGCGCTCTGATCGCCGCTGCCGCTTTGCGCGACGAAATTGGCGGTCGTATTGAAAGCTGCGAGGGCGTCGGCACGTGACGCGAAAGATGTTCCGCCGAGTGTCGGGTCGTAAACTGCGACATCGGCCCCGTCAGTCCGGGGCAGCACCAGGGCCGTCGAGCCTGCGGCGAGCCCGGTACCGCCGAGCGAGCCACTGGCAGCGGAATTGAAGCCGCCGTTCGCGTTCGTTACCGCGCTCAGGAATGCGGTCGGGACACTCTCGGAGGTGCCGACGAAAGCATAGATCGACTCGTCGGAATTACCGAGCGCGATCGTTCCGCCGGAGATTGTGCCAATATTGGCGCTGCGGGTAGCGGCGGAGGAGGTATTGAGAAGTTCGACAATCGTCCCTGCGGCCAGATCGCTATCGCCATTGGTCCAGGTCAGACCACCCTCACCCGTATTGAAAGCGCCGCCAGATTCGATTGCCAAACCATTCCACTCGTTGTCGCTGAAACGGATGACTGATCCAGCAACGATCGGATCGATCACAATAAAGGCGAGGCCGTCATTTCCGTCCGCATTGAAACCAACGAAAGCAATCGAACCGGGACCAAGAGCCATTGACAATCTCCAAAAAGGCAAAAGCCGACCGCGGCCGCACGAGGATGCTCGCGCAGCACTGAAAGAGGGGCTGTGTGACAGCGGCGGGAATATAGGCTGGCGTTAATTACAGCGCGGTGACGGTTTATTAACCATTCTTCATTGTCCCACTCCAGCTTGATCGCTGGCTATCGCCAGCTCGAACGCAGCGAGACCGTCGAGATTCCAGGCAGACCACGTCATTCAAGAGCTGGGCGAAAGACTCCAAAACCATGCCGAGGACGTTGCAGTCTCGAACGAACTTGATTTCTGGAGCGCCGCTTGCCACGAGGCGCCTGACCTGCCGATCGGCCACGCCGTTGATCTCGGCCACGCCACCTGCGGTCAAACGGAAGGGCTTACGCTTCTGCTCTCGGCCGAGGAGACGCAGGCGCTGCTGACCGCCGTGCTGCAGGCCTATCACAGCCGGATCAACGATACGCACCTCACCGCGTTGTCCGTCGCCCTGGCCGGCTGGCGCGCTGCGCGCGGAGAGACCGAAACGGCTACGCTCGTCGATCTCGAGGGTCACGGTTGCGAGGATCTGTTCGCCGCAGTCGACCTGTCGCGGACCGTCGGCTGGTTCACCACCATGTTCCCTGTCAGACTCGATGCCGGGCGGCTGGACCTCGAACAGGTCAAGGCCGGCGGCCCCGCGGCCGGCGCCGCCCTCCGGCGCATCAAGGAGCATCTGCGCGCAGTGCCGCACGGCGGCATCGGCTGGGGTCTGTTGCGCTATCTCAATGAGCAGACAGCCGAAGCATTGCGGTTGCTGCCACGCGCCAAGATCAGCTTCAATTATCTTGGCCGTTTTGATGAGGGGCCCGATTCCGGATGGCGCTTGGCGGCTGAAAGTTCCGGGCTGGCGATCGCGCCGAATCGCGGCAGGGATCATCTGATCGAGGTGGTGGCGCTGGTAAAGGACGGCACGCTGCAGATCCAGTGGCGGTGGTGGCCTGCCGCGCACGATCGAGCTTCGATCGTCAACCTGGCGGAATGCTTCGCAGCAGTGCTGCGCGGCCTGATTCGTCACTGCACGACCCGCGGTATCAGCGGCTATACGCCTTCCGACTTTGCTTTGGCTCAGCTTGACGAGACCCGTCTCAACGCGTTGCAGCAGCGCTATCCGGATCTCGAAGACATCTGGCCGCTGGCTCCCATGCAGCACGTCATGCTGTCGCACGCGCGCCGATCACCGAACAGTGTCGCCTACCATGAGCAATTGTGCCTGACGCTTGAGGGGAATCTGGACCGAGCGGCGCTGGAAGCGGCGTGGCGCGAATTGACGATCCGGCATGCCGCGATGCGCGTCGCCATCGCTGACGACGTCGAGGAAGCACCGCTGCAGGTGGTGCGACGGGATGCCAAGCTGCCGTGGCGCGCCGACGACTGGTCGGGGCTCGATATGCAGGTCGCCGAGCATCGCCTGCAGAACCTGCTCGCGGAGGACCGGGCGCAGGGTTTCGATCTTGCCTCTGGCATGCTGCTGCGGGTCTATCTGCGGCGTCACTCGCGTGTGCGCCACAGTATGATCCTGAGCTTTCACCACCTGCTATTGGATGGGTGGTCGATCCCGATTATGCTGCGCGAGCTCTTGGCGTTCTATCAGTCTGCGCGGCAGCGTCGACCGGTGGCCTTGCCGCCGGCGCGGCCTTATCGCGATTACCTGGCATGGCTTGCTGCGGCGGATCGAACTGCCAGCGAAGCGTTCTGGCGCAACCGCCTGGCGAGCCTGGGCGCGCCGCACCGGCTCGATCTGCCGGCGGGAGAATCCGAGTCATCGCCCGATGCGGCGGGCGAGCATCGTGCGTCTCTCTCGGAGCAGCTAACTGCGCAACTGCAGGCGCTGGCGCAGGCACAACGGCTGACAATGAACACGCTCATTCAGGGGGCATGGGCCTTGGCACTAGGGCGCCACACAGCGGATGGCGACGTGATCTTGACCACCGCCGGCCGCCCCGGCGAGCTCCCAGGCGTCGAATGGATGGTCGGGTTGTGCATCAACACGCTGCCGCGCCGCGTACGACTGGACCCGACGGCACGGGTGACGGATTGGCTCGCCGATATGCAGGCCCAACAAGCCGAGGAGCAGAGCCATGACGGCTGCTCGTTGATCGACATCCGACGCTGGAGCGGCGCTCCGGCCGACGAGGCGCTGTTCGAGTCGGTGATTGTCTTCGAGAATTATCCGGTTGGGCCAACGCTTGCGGACCAGGCGGTTTTATCGGCGACCGAATTGCGAGTCGGTGCCATAGCGAGCTTCGAGGAGGGCGTTCACTTTCCGCTATGCCTGGTCGCAGCGCCCGGCGCGCGGATAATGCTGCGGCTTATCTTCGGCCGTCGACGCTTCGATGCAGCCGCGATCAGTCAACTCGCAGATGACCTCGTGAGCCTGCTCACGGCGGTCGCCACCGATCCCGGGCAGCGGTTAGCCGGGCTATGGTCGGGCGCCGCAGGCGCTGAGCCACCCCATCGGACAGCACCGATCGACATGATCGATCCGCCGAACCCGGTGAGCCCGCCGTGAACCTGCAAAACCCGCCATCGCGCGTGCGCCGGCATCGCGTTCCCGCCGATTCCCACAGCACCACCGATGAGGCGCCGGTCGCGCCGGCGTCAACCCGGAAGCCGGCATCCCCGCCGCAACTTCATCAATTCGACGAAAAGCAGTTGTGGCAGGCAATGGCGTGGTTCGTCGTGCCCCAGACGGCAAATGCCGTGCTTCAATTGTTCTCCGGCACCATCACGGCGATTTATTTCGGACAGCTTCTCGGCCCATGGGCACTGGCCGTCGCCTCGGTATTCTTTCCGATCTTCCTTCTGCTGGTCTCGTTTTTGATCGGCGTCATCACCGGCGGCATCGTTCTCGTCGGTCGCGCCTATGGCGCAGGCGATACGCAGCAGATCAAGAGCGTGACCGGAACCACGCTGTGCGTCTGCGCCTTGGTCAGCATTGCCATCGCGGCCATAGGCTATCGCTTCACTCCGGAACTGCTGGCCGCCATGGCAACGCCGCCGGATATTCTATCGCCTGCCGTTGCCTACGCGCGCGTGACGTTTGTCTCGTTGCCAATCATGACATTATTTTTCGCCTACACCTATCTTCTACGCGGCACCGGCGATGCGCGGACGCCGTTCCTGGCGACGGCCTTGTGCATCGCCATCAGCCTGCTACTGACGCCGGCCCTGATCGAAGGGTGGTCCGGGCTGCCGAAGCTTGCGGTGACGAGCGCCCCGTGGGCCAATCTCGTAGCCTGCGCGATATCGCTTCCGGCCCTCATGGCCTACCTTACGGTCCGGCGACATCCGATGGCGTTCGACCGCGAGCTGTTGCGCCGAGTTCGGATCGACCCGGCGATCGCCCGATCGTTCTTGGCCATCGGCGTTCCCGCCGGTGTCCAGATGGCGATGGCCTCGCTGTCCGAAGTGGCAGTGGTCTTTCTCGTCAACGGTTTCGGATCGAGCGCGACGGCCGCTTACGGGGCCGTCAACCAGGTGGTCGGATATCTGCTTGCGCCGATGCAGGGTGTCGCGCTTGCCGCCACGGTATTTGCGGCGCAGGCGATCGGTGCGCGACGAGCCGATCGGCTCGGAGCGATCACGCGGATCGCGACGGTGCTGAACGTTCTGATTGGAGCGCCGGTGATCTGCGTCATCTGCCTGTTCCCGCAGATTGTCCTTTCGTGGTTCATAACCGATCCCGATACGCTGTCGATCGCCAGCCGCGCCCTGCTGATCGCGCTCTGGAGCTATCTGTTGTTCGGAATCGGCAACGTCCTCGCGGGCGTCATGCGATCGACCGGCGTGGTGGTGTGGCCGGCGGGCATTACGATTGCCGCGATCTGGCTGGTCCAGTTGCCCATCGCGTACCTGGCCTCCCGCTGGATCGGGCTGGACGGCATCTGGATCGGCTACCCGGCCGGCTTCATTGCCGCGTTGCATGCTCTAGTGATCTACTATGGCTTGGTTTGGCGGCATCGGCCCCACCAATGAGCGCACATCAGCAGGGTCTTGAATGGCCGTCGCGAGAGGTCCCCAGGCCTTTGAAAGGCTTGGTGGGCGCACCAGGGCTCGAACCTGGGACCCGCTGATTAAGAGTCAGCAAATCGAGAACTAGCTTACAACCGAACTGGGGCGGAATGCCTCGGCCATGAGCGTTCAGCCTCTTCGCCACCTGCGACTTCCGTCAACGCATCCCTTTCGTACGATCTTCTACCTTCTCGCGCGATCTCGCTGCTGTCGCGGTTTCAAGCGTCGGCGGCTGTCTGCATGATGCCCCAGCACACCACACTGCTGAAGCCGCCTCCACCAGCTCGCGCTCAGACTGATCGCAATGCCACGTTCTGCCACAATTCCTGCAGGCTCTTGGCCGCGCCGCATGCCAGCCGCAATCGCAGCCGGATATTGCGGCGAACCAACTGTAGAAGCCTTTCTCAAACGAGTCGGTAAGGAGTATCCTCAGCCACGTGTGAAAGAAGGGATGCGTCAGCTGTGGTTGAGAGACGATCTGGACCGAGCTATTGCCCCGGACATCGTGCCGGCCGACCTCGCCGAGGATTTGTGACGTTGGAGCGCCCGCTTCCGCGCTTCGTGGAGGTGCGTCGGCTTGCCCGCGGTTCGGCCGCGTTTTACTTCCGGATCCCGACCTATTACCGCAAGCTTGGCTGCGAGATGGCGAATGAGCCACTTGGGACGAGCTACGATGCCACATGCGGTGGTGACGGCAAAGGCGGCCGCGCCGCCACGCTCAATGGCTTGTTCGACGAATGGAACGACCAGCGCCGAGGTGAACCGGGCGAGCAAGGAAAGATTGCACGCTATGGCACGATCGATTGGCTGTTCCGGCAATACAAGACGGAGAAGGCGTATACCGAGAAAGTCTCGCCTCGGTCACGGCCCGACTACGAGCGGATCATGCAGGTGATCTGCGATACTGTCGGCAAGAGCGGACGACGGATCGGCGAGTGGCAGATCATAGAAGTGACGCCACGAGCCGCTGACAAGATCTAGGACAAGATCATCAACGGGCCGAACGGACTTAGGCTGCGGCAAGGCGAGAAAGTAGTCGGCCTCTGTCGCAAGGTCTGGCGCATCATGCGTCGGCTGCACCCGGAGCTGTTCGACAAGAAGCACCCGAACCCATGGGAAGACTTCACCCTCAAGAGCCGCACAAAAACCAAGAAGCACGCGGTGAGTCGCGAGGAAGTCTATAAATTTGCGTGGGGCTGCATCAAGGAGGGCCGGCCTGAACCCGCCGCGGTCGCAGTGATCTGCTTTGAGTGGCTGCAGCGGCCCGAAAATGTGGTGGCCGGGTTTCTGACTTGGCCCGACTATCGCAGCAAAAGTTGGCCACACGCCATACGCATCGAGCATCACAAGAACAAGGCGTTGGTTTGGCACCCGTTCGAGGAGACTCTCGATGGCGAGACCGTCAAGTTTTATGCTGAAGCAGAGGACGTCTTGAGCCATCTGCCCAAGCTTGGTGTCCCGATGATCATGCGCCGGATTGAAAAGGGGGAGCGCAAGGGCCACGCCAAAGTGTGGTCATACCCTGGCATGGAAAAGGTGGTGCAGCAGATGCGCAAGAAGATCGATGGCGTGTCAAAGCTATTCACGCTTGATGCCTGTCGACACGGCGGCATGACCGAGCTTGAGGAAGCCGAGCTGACGGACGGCCAGGGTCGTGCGCTCTCGGGCCACAAGACCGCACAGGCCTATCGCGGCTATGCCAAGGAAACGATGATGCGAGCGTTGGCTGCTACCCGTAAGCGGCATGCACATCTCTTGGCGCAGAAGGAGCTCGATCAGCAGAACGCTGATGGAGCAGCATCACCTCGAGACGAAAAGCAGCACACCTTTC
Organism: Bradyrhizobium murdochi; assembly: GCF_000472965.1. GTDB lineage: Bacteria > Pseudomonadota > Alphaproteobacteria > Rhizobiales > Xanthobacteraceae > Bradyrhizobium > Bradyrhizobium murdochi. The sequence goes on from NZ_AXAU01000002.1 coordinate 109,068, forward strand.
CAACTACGAAGAGTAGTGTCGGATCGCAAAGATAGACTTCGCGCTTCGTTCAACGCAGGAACCAATCGACGGCATTTCACCGCGCAACGTCAAGCGCGGCGACGATCGAAGGCTTGTCGCCGGTCGGATCGCGCGCGGGCCTCAGTTCGCTTCTTGATAAATTGAGCGCCTTTCAATATCCGCGACGGCTTCCCGTAGGCTGCGCTGAAAACGAAACCAGCACAGAATTTCCAAATGCAGGGGCAAATGAATTTCCAAATGAGCTCGAAATTCCAATTCGAATAAAGCAATTTGCTGAACAAATTCAATGCATTATCTGTGGCTGGGGCGGGAGGGATCGAACCTCCGAATGGCGGAATCAAAATCCGCTGCCTTACCGCTTGGCTACGCCCCAAAAGGCCGGGCTGGGACGCGGGGTCCGACGCGATCCGTATCCGGCACCGCCGGTCTATAGAGGGAGCCCCGCCATTTCAACAGGCAGCGGGGCGAATTTCACCCCCAAATCAGCTCCCTCGATCGGACCCTTTATAAAGGGTCACTATCAAAGGGTCACTGCTTCCGGTCTCGCGGGCCGGTTTTGGCGCCCGGGCGGGACCGATACCGCCCACCGGAGAGTTGAGAGAACCCCGGTTTCGTGGGAAGACGGCGGCAGCTCACTACCCAAAAAGCGAGATTATCGTCATGACCTACCGCGCGCCGATCTCCGATATCCTGCTCGCGCTCAACCACGGCGCCGGCCTGCAGGCGGCCGTGAAGGCCGGCCATTACGGCGATTTCGACGCCGAGATCGCCGCCGCCGTGCTGGACGAAGCCGGCAAATTCGCCGGCGACGTGCTGGCGCCGCTGAACCGGGTGGGCGACGAACACGGCATCACGCTTGCCGACAACAAGGTGACGACAGCGCCGGGCTGGCCCGATGCCTATCAGCGCTGGGCCGCCGCCGGGTGGAACGCAGTATCGGGCCCGGAAGCGTTTGGCGGCCAGGGCCTGCCGCTCGCCATCAACGCCGCCTGCACCGAAATCTGGAGCGCGTCGAACATCGCCTTCGGCCTCTGCCCGCTGCTCACGCTCTCGGCGATCGAGGCACTCGACGCCCATGGCAGCGAGGAACTGAAAAAGATCTATCTGCAAAAACTCGTCTCCGGTGAATGGACCGGCACCATGCAGCTTACCGAGCCGCAGGCCGGCTCCGATGTCGGCGCACTGCGCACCCGTGCCGAACGCGCTGGCGACGGCACCTACCGCATCAAGGGCAGCAAAATCTTCATCACCTATGGCGACCACGACATGACCGACAACATCGTGCATTTCGTGCTGGCGCGCCTGCCCGATGCGCCGGCGGGCGCCAAGGGGATTTCGCTGTTTTTGATTCCAAAATTCCTCGTCAATGCCGACGGCTCGCTCGGTGAGCGCAACGACATCTATCCGTCCGGCGTCGAGCACAAGCTCGGCATGCATGCCTCCCCCACCTGCACCATGACGATGGGCGATCATGGCGGCGCCATCGGCTACCTGATCGGCGAGGAAAACAAGGGCATGCAATGCATGTTCACGATGATGAACCAGGCCCGCCTCGGCGTCGGCCTCGAAGGCGTCGGCATTGCCGACCGCGCCTATCAGCAGGCGCTGGCCTTTGCGCAAGAACGCAAACAGGGCCGCGCCGTCGGCAAGAAGGGCGACGGGCTTGATCCGATCATCGTGCATCCCGACGTCAAGCGCATGCTGTTGCAGATGCGCAGCATGACGGCCGCGGCGCGCTCGATCTGTTACGCGACGGCGGTGGCGCTCGATATCTCCGCGCGCGCCAAGGACCCGAAGGTGCGCGCCGATGCGGCCGCGCGCGGCGCGCTGCTTACGCCGATCGCAAAGGCATTCTCCACCGATATCGGCAACGAGGTGGCGTATCTCGGCGTGCAAGTTCATGGCGGCATGGGCTTCATCGAGGAAACCGGCGCCGCGCAGCATTATCGCGACGCGCGTATCACCTCGATCTACGAGGGCACCAACGGCATCCAGTCGATCGACCTCGTGACGCGAAAACTCACCGCGAATGGCGGCGCATCGGTGTGGGCGCTGCTCGACGAACTCGGCGGCATCGTCAAGCAGGTCGAAGCCTCGAACGATCCGGCCTTCGGCACGACCGGCGCGAAACTGCGCGAGGCGCTCGGCTCGCTCGAGCGCGCCAGCAAGTGGCTCTTGGAGCGCGTGGCGTCTGCGCCGAACGACGCGCTCGCCGGCGCCACGCCTTATCTGCGCCTGTTCGGCTCGACGCTCGGCGGCTGCATGCTGGCCGGCGAAGCGCTGGCCGCGAAGAGCCATGGCGACGCCGGCGATCCGCAGCGCTACGTGACGGTCGCGCGGTTCTTTGCGGAGAATATTACCGTGCAGGCGGGCTCGCTGGAGAAGACGGTGACCGACAGTGCCGATGCGGTGAACGGCGCGGATGCGGCATTGCTGGGGTAAGCCTTTGTCGGGTACCGCACCAGAATCCCAAAAATACACAACAAGTTCCATTGTGCCACTCGTGGTTTTGGGGCAACACCCTTAAAAAAACGGATAATCCCGTAGTCTTCGGCCGTTGCGGATTCATTTCGCAATCCGAAGAATGAACCCTGTCGCGTGCTTGTGTAATCAGGCTCATGCGGAGCCTTGGGAGGCCGGATCATGGACCCCTGGCAATTGGCGACGACGGCGCAGCGCCGCATCAACGTTCTCGCGGCCCTGGCTCTCGTGAGTTGGATTCTCGTTTGTCTCGCTGGCTTCGATTCGGCTTCCACCGAACGCGTCAGCGCTTCTGTCGTCAGCGCTTCCATCAAGGATGCTGTTGCTTTCGTCGAGAGTGCCGACGCGCCTTCAATTGTGGAACGTCAAGAGCCATCTCTCACCGCAACTGCCGAGCCTACGCGCACGCCGCCTGCAATCGCCCTGGCAAGCGCCGCCATCGATCACATGGATGTGCCAATCCCTGCCGCATCCGTGATCGAGAAGGCGCCTGACACGACGAAAGCTCCTGATACGACGAAAGCTCCTGACACGACCGCAGGCTCGGATGAGCCGAAACCTGTCGTTGTGGCCGCACTGACCGATCCGGCGGAGATACTGCCGCCGGAAGTTTCTTCAGCTGAGGTTGCGACGACGATCACGCCCGATTCCACACCCGACAACGCCGCGCAGACTGTGCGCACCATCGAGATCAACGAGGAATGTCTGGTCGCGGAGCCCTGCATCGATCGCTATCTGTGGGCTCTCTATGAGCGCGCCCCCAAGATCGACGCCATCAAGGTGCATGAGCGGAGGAAAGTGACAGTCAAGAGAAAGGGCAAGACGGTGACCGTCACCAAAACCTTTACCAGGCGTGTCGACGAGGATTTTACGTGGAAGGACCCGAAGGCCGCGGAAAGAGCCGGCATGACCATGATGGACTACGTGATCGGCGGCATGGACAAGAGCTTCAAGCTAAAGCTCTTTCATATGCTCCACGCGGCCGAGCAGGCCGGGCTCTCGCCCGGCATCACCAGCGCATTTCGCGATGACTACCGTCAAGCAATCGCCAGCGGCCTGAAGGCGGCGAGCGATCGGTCTTACCATGGCGGGAGTTTGCGTGGCGGCTACGGCCGCGGACTCGCGGCTGACCTGGTGAGCGTCAAGGGCGCAAGCCGGGCGCAGCGATGGGTCTCCACGGAAAAGTTCTGGAAATGGATCGACGAGCACGGCAAGGAATTTGGAATCGGACGTCCCTACCTCGAGAGGGATCCGCCGCACGTCGGGCCGATCGACGGCAAGGAGTACGCCTCTCGCCGCGGCGGAACGAAGACGCAAGACGCGCAAGCGAGTGCAAAGAAGCGCGTCCGTGTGACCGCGCGGCACGATCACAAGCGGCACGATCACAAGGCAGCAAAACCGGCGAAAACCGCGAAATTGTCGAAAGGCAGGACCATGTAACCGGTCCCCGCCGATGACGGGTTACGCTTGGATCGGCGACCTCTCTAACTTAGCTAGCGTCGCGAACTGGCCGCAGCGACCGTCAAGGCGATCGCTGCGGGATCGCAGCAGAGCACCATCAACAATATCAGCCAGCGCACTGCGGCTTCGGGTGCGGCACCGACCATCATCGCGAGATACTGGATCGGCCCTGCGGATGCTTCGATGCGCGAACGTTCGCCGGCCAGCGCCGCGCGTTGCGCCTGCAGTCCGACCAGCGTTGCGGTGGCCGCCTGGCGCTGCGTATCCAGCCCATCCCGCGTCGCGCGCTCCTGCGTTGCGATGTTGATGGCCCGCGTCACCCGGCCGCGCCGCGTCGATTCATCCACGGCGCGGTCGATTTGCGCGATGCGGTTGGTCAAATCGGCAACGACAGTCGATTGCGCCGAGACGCGCGCGTCCAGCGATTCGATGCGCTCGGTGACGCCGGAGCGCGCCGTGGCCGCGACGCTGACATGCGCCTCGACCAGCTTGCCGAACACGCCGGCTGCGTTGATCAGCGCAAGGCCGGCAACAAGCGCGACCATGACGAAACGCATTTTCCAGTTGGTCCGGCGCCAATGCGCCGCCAGCCATCCGGCGATCACCAGCTTGCCGGCCTCCATCGTGGCGGCAAGCACCATCACGGCAACCGGATCACCGGGAAATATTTCGGCCATGCCAGCGACTGAAAAATAGGCCGCAACCGTTGCCAGCGCGAGAGCCGCGGCAATGGCAAAGGTCCGGCTGGTGCGCTCGCTCCTTGGTGGGGCGGGAACGGGAGAAACGATCTCAGGCACAGCAGGCGCGGCGGAAACCGGCGGTGGCTCAAGCGGCGCGCTGGGCACCTCCGGCTCGCCACTGATCTCAGCAGCCTTGACTTCCGTTGCCTGGCCTTCCGTTGCTTTGACTTCCGTTGCCTTGGCCTTAGTCGCCCTGCCGGCCTTGGCACGCCCCGCCGCTGAAGCGGAGCGGCCACGTTTCTTTGCTGCTGGGGGCGTCTTGCCGGACGGTTCAGTGCTGAACTCTTCCGCCGGTGTTGCCACCAATCTGGGGGCGCGAGGTGAGGCATTGGCCCAGGCATCAAGCTGATGCCTGATGCGCGCAGCATCGTTGTCGCCGTCCGTCAGTTCGGTCGCGGAGATCGCTCGCGTGGTTGCACGGCCTGTCATGGAGCCCTCGGAACCACGGCGACAACTGTCCCTGACTCGTGATCGTTGGCAACGTTTTCGACTTGCTCGCCGATCGCAAACTTCGACATCGAAAACTCCTTTGGATTCGTCGATGCGATTATATCTCCACGAGCGGGCCGTAGCTGCTCAACGATTCGCCCTCCCGGAATTTAGGACGCCGGTTGTTGCACGAATGTCTCATCCTGCTCGTCGTGCGAAACCGCTTCACACGTTGTGCGCGCGAGGCGAACATGGCGCGATGTCAGGATTGAGTCCGAAATGTTGTCGAGAAGAAAATCAGTCGGACAATCCAAATCTTCTATGCGGCTGAGCGTCATTACGTTCCGAACAACGCCATGCATAACTGTTGCTGCATAATGACAGTCAGCCTAATCCGCCGCCGAGACCGTAGTTCTACGCTTTGCGAATCGCCCACGCCCGAATTCTACTTTCACCGCAATTGTTTCCCTTGAGCGTTCGACTAGATCGTCCCGCGCCGAGAACGGCGCGGCTTTGCAGTGCGTAGTTTTACGGGCCGATTTCCTTAAAGGCCGGGCGCGCACCCTGCTGGCACGAACCCTGCATGGCGTGAGCGAACCGGGTATTCAGCAACGAAGGTCACCCATGCTCGTCACTCTTATCGCCGTTCTCTGTAACAGCCAACTCTGTCTCGAAAAGGTCGTTACCACCAGCGAGCAGTCCGGCATCACGATGGGCGCCTGCGCGGTCAACGCGCAAATCGGAATTGCCGATTGGCTCGCCAAGGGGCCGTATCACGCATGGCGATTGCAGGGCTACAAATGCGTCCTCGGCAAATACACGCCGAAAAACGAGGCGTGAGGCGCCGCGTCAACGTTCGTAGACATGGCCTCACCTTCTCGCGGCGCGATGCGCCCGAGGTTTGCATGAACCTTTTCCCTCAGAACAGAGGGAGCAGGGAATGCCGGGTGCTTGCTGCACCCGCGGTCTCGTGTGCAAGAGTGGAGTGAGATGCGCACACGAGCATACAGGTACAGCCGGAGCACTCCGGCATTCCCTGCGCAATGGTTTGACGGCTTATGCCGTGCTCTCCCTGGAGACGAATTCCTCTTGCCTCCATCACTGCCGGCTTGATGGCGAGATCGATCCGGTTGGATCAAATTCGCCACCGACAGCTTGGCACCAGCCACGGGTGTCAGGACCACACGGTTTTGCCGTACGCTTCAGCGCCGTACGTCCTGCGCGCCGTATTCGCTCACGGCCGAAACCGCCCTGCGAACACCTTCACGCGCCCGACGCTGCTGCGTCCACCGCATCCCACCCCGCGTCCGTGACGATCGCGATCCGCCCCTCGTGAGGGATGAGACGGCGGAATTTTTAGTGCTGATTTGGGGTAGTTGAGAAGGGAATTGTTTTTTCCGCAGGGACTGGACGGGGCAAATCGCGTTGATTTGGCTGATGAAATTAGTATTTGCGCGCAAGACCTGGGAGTGAGCACCGCCAGTCGCTCGGCGTAAGTCGGGGTGCGGGTGTTATGGAACATCTGCGCTTTTTGGGGGGCCATGAAGGTCTAAACACCAAGAGCGCGAGGCCCGCTGCGACTGCTCGTCATCAAATGCCGGCCGCATGCAGTCCATTGTGCGCCGCGCATTTTGTCACCAGGGTAATCGCGCTTTGCGAGCATAGTTTCTAGCTGGCTACCTTTCTTTGTCTTATAGTTTCTCGATGCCGGAATTCTACATTCAAAGAAAGCTGCACCGCGGCGATAAGCTCTTAATAGACAGCGAACTGGTCGGACAGAGCGGGATATTCGTCGTTCTTGCTGAGCCTGGCGCTGGAAAGTCGGACTTGCTCGACTTTCTGAGCAAGAGCTATGAGGTTCCCCGTCAGCCCGCAAGTCAGTTTGTTCATGAAGCTCCCGCTACGAAGAGCGTGCTGGTGATCGATGCGCTCGACGAAGTGGCGCGGATCGGCGAGGAGAAAATTAACGAGATCATTGTAAAAGCGCGTGCATCGACGGCGACAACTGTCATTCTTGCAAGCCGTTCATACGTTTGGGATCAGGCGCGCACGACGGCGGTTCGCGATTGTTTCGGCGCCGAACCAACGATTTTGCGTCTCGAACCGTTCGATGACGACGAACAGCGCCAGTTGTTCGCAGACTATCTACCTTCCGAAGACTTCGAGGCGTTCCGAACCGAGGCGACCCGCTTCGAGCTCACACCCATCCTAGGCAATCCGCAGTTTCTCAAGCTATTCGCCGACGCTTACGTGCAGGGTGGCCGGCGTTTCTCGTCAAAGAAACAGATTTACGCAGATGCGGTCCGCAGGCTCGCAAGCGAGCGAAGGAACGCTCCGGGAGCGACGGCTCGTCCGGAGATCGACGCTATCGTCGCCGCAGCCAGCGAAATCTTCGCCAAACTGCTTCTCTCTGGCGCTTTGGGCGTTTCAGCCAACGAAGAAATTGAGGGCGACGCCTATCCCTATCTCCGTAGCATCGCGTCGAATGCCGAAATCGCTGACTTTGCTCTGAACACCCGCCTTTTTAAACCGACCGACACGGTCAATCGGCACGATCCCGTCCATCGGATCGTCGCCGAATATTGTGCGGCCAATTACCTAGACCCTACCAATACCTTTTCTCTAAGGCGATGCCTTGCGGTTGTCGCCCCGAATTCCACGGTTCGCAACGAACTGCGCGGCCTTTTGGGATGGATGGCCTCGCTAGGCAAGCGCGATACGCAGGAGACAATTGGCAAGCTTGACCCGTATGCTGTGTTTGCTAACGGCGATGCATCGCAGCTCGATTCATTGGTCAAACCGATGCTGCTTAACGGACTAAAAGTCGCTAGCTGAAAACGATCCATTTTTCCGGCGCATGGATTCATGGAGGAAGTTCAATGTTGCAGGTTTCTTTACGGCGGACATGATTGCGCACGTCCGCCCTCTCCTTTCTGGCGCCAGTTCCAAGACGCATTTGCGCGGATTGATGTTGGAGCTCCTTTACGACACAGAAGCTGGAAGAGGCCTTGAGCCGGAGTTTCGAACCATCCTTTTAGACCCCCAGGCCCAAGAGCATGACCGAGACCGGGCATATCAAAACATCGTAGCGATCTCGAAAAGTGGCCTGGTCAACGACTTCAACACACTGGTCACACAAGCAACGCGCGACTCGCTTGACATTGCATCGCAGATTCTCCGAGACGAGGGAATATCGCGTATGGGGCAATCTCGCGCCCTCGCGTTCGTCAGAGCACTTGCGACGCTCTATCCCGAAAGCCGATTACGCGAGCACAAGTTAGGATCGAGATATTTCATCGGTCAGGTCATATTGACCTTCAGCCTCAATGACACACGATACCTGCTTGACGGCATCACAAGCAACCTCGCGTGCATATGTGGCAAAACCAAACCGCATCGTTGTACTTGCCGTAGAGGAAGCAGCAAGATTGCCGGCTACCTTCTTGATCATTACTTCGAGCTTATGATCGGCCCTCACGATCCACGTCAAATTAGGCGGTGGACTGAACGTCTTGTGTTTGAAAACCATAAAAACGGTGACCAAAGCAAATCTGTCGACGTGATGTCGCAGAACGCCGGCCTTCGCCGGGCAATCCAGATCTCGATGATAGGCGGATTATCCGATCCGGACCATATCCTCGACACTCGCGTCAATTTTTTTATGAGCTCAACCCATTCCGGATTGAGCTTTCGTGGAGGCGATCATGACGCGCTCGTGGACCATGCGCTTGCCGTTGGAAATCAAGTGCTTTGGCAGCATCTGATCGTCTCTCACAGCCCTTACGATAGTTCAGCAAGAGGCCCCAATCCAACCAGAGCTCGAATGAGAGCTCAGGCACGTTCGTCACCCGACCTGTTGCGTATCTGGACCAAGGTCAATCGAGCTAATCGCGAGCTCATTCGAAGAAATCATGTCAGATTTGGGCGCTCGCGCAGGCATTACGAACGTATGGAGGCTGAGCGCAAAGCTGGCCTGCTCGCCAATTTTGAGGCTAACCGCGCCCTGATCGAGGCGGGACAACACTGGGGCTGGCTGATTGATTTAGCTCGCCGCTATCTTCACGGCGTACACGAGGATGATCTGGTTATAAACGACGAACAGCTCATCGAAACCGCCCTGCTTAACTGCTTTAGCTTCATTGCTCCCGAAATTCCCTCAATCGAGCTTATAGCAAAGCGAGGCAGCACCAACGTTTTAATGGTCCTTGAAGCAGCTTGCCTTGCGACCTTTCGTAAGACTGGAACGCTAGCAGGCATTCCCCTCGATATGCTTCGTGCCGTAAAAGCTGGAGGCATCGGAGGATCAGCATATCAGGAAGGCGAAGCTGCACGCTTCGAACTAAGCATTGACGGCTTGGTTTTCTCGTCCGACGCCGACAAGATCGAGTTCTTAGCTCGTCTTATCGAGCCTCAACTGACTCGCACGAGAGATACCGCTACCGCTGTCTACATGCTCGATCGCCATGAAACCTTCGCGAACGTGAAAGGCGCGCTCGCTATTGATTGGCTCACACGCTATCCGGCTATGCCCCGGCATTCGCGGGAAACATTATTCGGCATCGCCGCAACACACGCGGACAGAGCTCAGCTCAATGCTCTGATAGAGACGCGCTGCAGCGATCCCGTAGACCCCTCCGATAGTGGTGTAATCCGCCGGAATTTCTGGCTGCTGCGCCATTTCTTTTTCATACTACCCACTTCCGACACAAGATGGGCAGAGTTCAGCGCCGATCCAAGAGCGATACTTGATATCGAGCATCATTCGGGCCGGCTTGGCCAGCATGACTCACAGGGTTGGCCGCAACTCAATGCGGAACAGGTTCATCACGTCCTAGACGCATTCGTTTCAGCGTGGCCGAAGGTACACTTGCCGAATACCTGGGGCACCGGCGATGCGCCCGGAGAAACCGCTTACAGATTTCTGACCGACGTAGTTTTCACCATCGGAAGAGACGATCCTTCGAACTCTATCCCGGTGTTTGATCGGATATTGTCAGACTCCAGGTTTTCTGACTTCTGGAACTCGGTTAAAAGCCAACGCGCAGAAGCGGTCAGGGAGCAAGCGCTATCCGGTTTTCGCGCTCCAACGCCAGCCGACGTCTCACAACTTCTCGACGACAGCAAGATTGCGTCCGTAGAGGACATGCGGGCTCTCCTGATCGAGCTTCTGGATGAATTTCAGCACCGGCTAAGGGGAGATGCAACAAATCCTGTCGAGGTGTTTTATTCAGGCGACAAGCGCATCAACGAAAATAAAGCGCGAGACCGGATCGTCGACAGGCTTCAAGATCTTTTCCGCGCGCTCAACTTTGGCGTTGTCGTCGAGCACCAGATGGCCAACGAGAAGCGCTGTGATTTCACAGCCTCGGCCGTAATCGACAAATCTCAAGTCATTCTCGTGACCGAACTTAAGGGCCAATGGAATCCCGAACTCTACACTGCTGCCTCGGTTCAGCTGGCGGGGCGTTACAGCATATATCCGGGCGCTGCAAATCAGGGCGTGTACCTGGTCCTCTGGTTCGGCAGCGATGAAAAAATCGCGGGCCGGAAAGACCCCTCGATAACTTCCCCCGCCCTGCTGCGCGAGGAAATTATTGGGAGAATGCCCGCGGAGCTGGCCGGCAGAATAGACGTCTATGTGCTCGATGTATCGCGTGCGAAGACTGCCAAGCGCGCTAAGAAGAAAAAAGCAACGAAGAAAATAACTCGCGCAAAGTCGGCAGCGGCCACAAAGACCCGCACTAAGGCCGCGAAGAAAGGTACAGCGAAGCCTTCTGCGCGCCGCGCGAAGAAGGCAATCTCCAAAGCTGTAAATAAAACGGCGGCTAAGAAGGGAACGAATACTGATGTCAAACGCACCAAGAAGATCGCCGTCAAGCGCTCAAAGACGAGCGTCGAGCGAGCGAAAAGAACTATCGTCAAACGAACGAAAGCTAGGAAGGTGAGCAAAACGAGAAAGTCGGGTCGCTAGCTGCGCGCTTTTACTCACAAGGGTCCGCTTTCGCGTAGTCATCTGCCTCGACATGTTCGCCTTAGCGAAAGCGGCCAAGGGTCTCCTAGCTCATTTCGGGACGATCGGGCCGGATCAGAGCGCATCGCGGGCAGCAAGGAGTGACAAAGCCCGCAGGATGGGTGGAGCGAAGCGATTCCCATCAATTGCGACGCAAAACAGTGATGGGTTTCGCTGCGCTCTACCCATCCTGCGAAATCTACCCAATCGGCTTCAGCCCTGCCTCGATCGCCGCGCGCCGCGGCTCCAGGAACGGCGGCAGCGCCAGTTTTTCGCCCAGCGCTTCCATCGGCTCGTCGGTCGCAAAGCCCGGGCCGTCGGTGGCGATCTCGAACAGGATGCCGTTGGGCTCGCGGAAATAGAGGCTGCGGAAATAGAAGCGGTCGATCTCGCCGCTGTTGGGGACGCGGAGCTCGTTCAGCCGCTGCGTCCAGGCGTGGTACTGCGTCTCGTCGGGGGTACGGAACGCGACATGGTGCACACCGCCGGCGCCCTGGCGGGCGATTGGCGAGGCCTTGTCTTCGAGCACATGCAGCTCCGCGGCGGGGCCGCCCTCGCCCATCGCGAAGACATGAATCTCCGCGCCGTGGGCGGCATACTCGCGCACGCGGCGCATGTTCATGACCTCGGTCAGCACGAAGGCGATGCGCGACAATTCCTGCACGGTCAGCACGATCGGACCGAGACCGCGGATCTGGTGCTCGACCGGCACCGGGCTGCGCTCCCATGGCGAGGCCGGGCCCACGCCGCCATCGTCGACCAGCACCAGCCGCTGCCCCTCGCCGTCCTCGAACGGCAAGGTCAGCCGGCCGTCGACTTCGATGATATCGCGGGTCGCTGCGCCCGCCTTCTTGAGGCGATCCCGCCAGTAGCCGAGGGTCTTCTCGCCGGCGATGCGCAGCCCGGTGCGCGAGATCGAGTTGGTTCCGCGCCGCTCGGGCGCGGCGGGAAAATCGAAGAAGGTGAGATCGGTGCCGGGATTGGCTTTACCGTCCGCATAGAACAGGTGATAGGCGCTGACGTCGTCCTGGTTGACGGTTTTCTTGACCAGCCGCATGCCGAGCAGGCCGGTGTAAAACGCCAAATTCTCCCGCGGCTTCGCCGAGATCGCGGTCAGGTGATGAATTCCGCCTAGCTGCATTGCGTTATCCTTGTAGTCACTTCGGTGGGCGGGACAGTTTGGCCTCTTGCTGGATCATGTAGGATGTGGCCACCGTCATTGCGAGCTGACGGGGCGCGCGAATGCGCGCCCCGTTTGCAGTAATGACGTACATAACAACAAGCTACTTGATCAGTGCCATGAATTCGCTTCTCCGTCCCATCCTTGCATTGTTGATCTTGTTTGCGCCTGCGACGCCATCAGGCGCGCAAACCACCGCGCCGGTGGACCTGCGCATCCTCGCGATCAACGATTTTCACGGCTACCTCCGTCCGCCGCCGGGCGGAATCACGATCGCCGATCCCGAAGATAAGACGAAGAAGATCACCGTCGCCGCCGGCGGCGCCGAGCATATGGCGACGCTGGTGCGCCAGCTTCGCGACGGGCACAAGAACTCGATCTTCGTCGCGGCCGGCGACTTGATCGGCGCCAGCCCATTCCTGTCGGCGATGTTCCATGATGAGCCGACGATCGAAGCGCTGTCGATGATGGGGCTAGCGCTTTCCTCCGTCGGCAATCATGAGTTCGACGAGGGCAAGGACGAACTCTTGCGCATGCAAAATGGCGGCTGCCATCCGGTCGACAAATGCCAGGGGCCGCACCCGTTTACCGGCGCGAAATTCCGCTATCTCGCTGCCAGCACGATCGAGAAGAGCAGCGGCAAGACGGTGTTTCCTCCATACGAAATCCGCGCGTTCGACGGCATCCCGGTCGCCTTCATCGGCCTGACCTTGAAGGGCACCCCTAGCCTCGTTGCACCTGTCGGCGTTGCCGATCTCGAATTCCGCGACGAGGCTGATACGGTGAACGCGCTGATCCCGGAACTGAAGGCGCGCGGCGCCGAGGCGATCGTCGTCCTGATCCACGAAGGCGGATTGCCGACCGGCGATTACGACGAATGCCCTGGCATTTCGGGGCCGATCGTCGATATCGTGAAAAAATTCGACAAGGCGGTGGATGTCGTGGTCTCCGGCCATACTCATCGCGCCTATGTCTGCGAGATCGATGGACGGCTCGTTACCTCCGGCGACAAATACGGCACGCTCGTCACTGCGATCGATCTCAAGCTCGATCCCGTCACGCGCGACGTCATCAGCGCCAAGGCCGACAACACCATCGTCCGCACCGCAACGCTGGCGAAGGACGCCCAGCAGACCGCGCTGATCGAATCCTATGACCGGCTGGCCGCGCCGATCGCCAACCGCCCGGCGGGTTCGGTGACCGCAACGCTGTCGCGCGCGCCCAATGCCGCCGGCGAGAGCCCGCTCGGCGACATCATCGCCGATGCGCAACTCGCCGCGACCAGCAGCGAGACGAAAGGCGGCGCGCTCATCGCGTTCACCAATCCCGGCGGCGTGCGCGCCGACGTAACGCGGAAGGAAGATGGCGCGGTGACCTATGGCGACCTGTTCGCCAGCCAGCCGTTCCGCAATCAACTGGTGACGCTGACGCTCACGGGCAAGCAGATCAAGGACATGCTGGAGCAGCAATGGCTCGATCCGAAGCGGCCGCGGATCCTGCAGGTGTCGAAGGGATTTGCCTATGCGTGGGACGCCACAAGGCCTGACGGCGAGCGCGTGCTGCCGGAGCGGATGCTGCTGAACGGGCAACCGATCGATCCAGCCGCGAGCTATCGCGTCACCGTCAACAATTTCCTTTTCGTCGGCGGCGACGGTTTCACCGTGCTCACACAAGGAACCGCACCGCAGGTCGGCATCTACGACGTCGACGCGCTGCACGCCTATTTTGCTGCAAACAGCCCGGTCAGCCCGACCGCCGCCGATCGCATCACCAGGATAAATTAGCTGCGACGCGAAGGCCCGTTCCCTGGGTGCTGCGCAGCGCCAACAGCGCGTTTACGCGCGTCTTTGACGCGCTATGCCTTCGCGGGTGGTGCGCTGCCGATCCGGGGGTCCATGCGCTGCTGCCGTGGATCCCGGCTCTGCGGCGCATCGTCACCGGACGATGCTTCGCATCGCCGGGGAGACGCCGCGCCGCGTCAGGGACACAGAAACTGCAAGAAAAGCCATCATCGTCTTGGGCAATGCCCCGGGCCTTTCCGAGCGGCCTCTAACCACCTAGATTAGCCCCTTCCTTACCGGCGCGTTCCTTATACGCCAGGATTTTTGCATGACGCTGCTTCTGACACATACCGCCTGTCTCGACCATGTCACGCCTCCGGGGCACCCCGAGCGTCCCGACCGGCTGCGCGCGGTCGCCGAGGTGCTGGGGGAAGAGCGTTTCAAGCCGCTCTCACGTGGCGACGCACCGGAAGGCGATCTGGATTCCGTCACGCTGTGCCATGGCGAACATTATATCGGCGAACTCCGCCACATCGCCCCTCAGAGCGGGATGATCTATATCGATGGCGACACCTCGATGTCGCCGGGCACCTGGGAAGCGGTGATGCGCGGCGTCGGCGGCGCGGTGGCTGCAACGGATGCGGTGATGTCCGGAACCCACCAGAACGCCTTCGTGGCGGTGCGCCCGCCCGGCCATCATGCCGAGGTCTCGAAGCCGATGGGCTTCTGCTTCTTCGACAATGTCGCCATCGCCGCACGTCACGCCCAGCGCAAATACGGCATTGGCCACGCCGCGATCGTCGATTTCGACGTCCATCACGGCAACGGCACGCAGGACATCTTCTGGCATGATCCGACCGTGATGTATTGCTCGACGCACCAGATGCCGCTGTTTCCCGGCACCGGCGCCAGCGGCGAGCGCGGCGAGCATGACACCATCGTCAATGCCCCGCTGGCTTCCGAGGACGGCAGCGCAAAATTCCGCGCTGCGTTCGAAAACCTGATCCTGCCGCAACTACAGAAGTTCTCGCCGGAACTGATCATCATCTCCGCCGGCTTCGACGCGCACTACCGCGACCCGCTGGCCTCGATCAACCTGAAGGCGGACGATTTCGGCTGGGTCACCCGCAAGCTGATGGATGTGGCGGACCATAGCGCCGGCGGGCGGGTTGTCTCGGTGCTGGAGGGCGGCTACGACCTGCAGGGGCTGAAAGAGTCGGTGGCGGCGCATGTCACCGCGCTGATGGGCGCGTAAATCCCCGCCACAATAGGCCCTCAAAAGCCCTTGTTTCGACGCGTTTTCTTCACGCGAACCGGTACCCACGTCGCTTGAAACGCTATAGTTTGATTCCGCGCCTCAATGGTGCGCATTCGGGAACTAGATATGGCCGAAAATAACCAGATGGACGTCAAAAAACTCTCCTTCGAGCGGGCGATCGAGGAGCTTGAATCGATCGTGAAACGGCTCGAGGACGGCAAGGTGCCGCTGGAGGAATCGGTCGCGATCTACGAACGTGGCGAGGCGCTCAAGCGCCGCTGCGAAGAATTGCTGCGGCAGGCGGAGGCCCGCGTCGACAAGATCACGACCGATGCGAACGGCCAGGTCACGGGGACCGAGCCGCTCGACGTGCAGTAAACCTGCCGTCTGGCCTTTCGGGGTTCGCGCAACAATCGGGAATATTAGGCGAATTCCGCCCTCCCGGCCGTGGGAGGCGGACCAGCCGAATTAGTTCTTTGCCCCCCGCACAGCCTGATATAGTCCGCCGACATCTGGGGACAGTACGTGCGCGTCGAGCACCGCCATATCATCTATATTCAGGGCTACGATCCGCGCGGGCTGGCGCAATATTACCGCATGTTCCGGACCGAGCTGCGCAAGTTCGGCCGGCTTTATCAGTTCCAGGCCACCATCAGCCGGCCAAAGGTGGTGTCCGACGACGAGATCGCGTCCTGGACTATCGATACGACAGCCTCCGACTGGCAGACACGCACGTCCTACGACTTCCTTCGGTTCGAGGACTTCATCCAGCAAGACCTGGCGTCGCCGATCTGGCGCACGGTGTTCAGCGCGGTCTGGATCTACTGGCGTCTCCTCTTCGCCGGCACCATCGCCCGCTTCGGCAAGGCGAACTGGCGTTTTGCGACTTTCATCACCTATCCGCACCTGGTGCTGTTGCTGGAAGCCGCGTGTGCCGCGGCCATCGCCTTCGTGTTCGAGAAAGGCCTGAACGCCATCGGCATTCCCGACGCATTCAGCATCGCTACCGCCGCCGCCATCTTCGTGGCGCTGCTCGGGGCCGTGCTGAAATACACGGAGAATGCCACTTACGTGCTTTATCTCCTGTGCGACACGATCTGGACCTGGGAGTTCTCGCACCGCGAGCGCCCGGAATGGGACCAGCGCATCGATCGCTTTGCGCAGCATCTGGTCAATGTCGCCAAGAGCACCGACGCCGACGAGATCGTCATCGTCGGCCATAGTTCCGGGTCGTTCCTGTCGACGGAAATGCTGGCGCGTGCGCTCAAGCTCGATCCCGCGCTCGGCCGTCACGGGCCGCGGATCATGCTGCTGACGATCGGCGGCAATTTCCCGATCGTCGGCTATCACGCCGTATCGAAAGAATTTCGCGAGCATCTGCGGATGCTGGCAGTCGAGCCGTCGATCGACTGGATCGACTGTCAGGCCCGCAAGGACGTGATGAATTTCTACCAGTTCGATCCGATCACGAGCCACGGCATCGACGTCGGGTCGGCGCGGCGCAACCCGAAGATCGTGCCGGTTCGCTTCCGTGACATCATCCGGCCCGAGCACTACAAGAAATTCCGCTGGCAGTTCTTCCGCGTGCATTTCCAGTTCGTGATGGCCAACGAACGGCCGAACGCCTACGACTTCTTCATGATCGTCTGCGGCCCGGTCCCGCTCAGCGCGCGCATGGCCGTCCCCGACGCTGCGCTTGATGTCGCCACCGGCGACTCCGGAGCGCGCGATCGGGCCTGGAAGAGGATCGAAGCGGCCACCGCCGCGGCCACAAGTGCCGCCGATTTGAGCAAACCGGAACCATCCGCCCGCCGCAGCGGTTGAAAAATCGACTTTTTTCGGCGCCGCGCTCCGGAACCGAATCGGCTCTCCGGGTTGGCTTTGGCAGCAGCTTTGGTGTAAAGCTTGCGGTTCTATGCGCTGGGGAAAGCAGCCTGCCGGGCAACTTTCCACGGCTGCAAGCACCTCAAATAGCTAAAGAAACTGAACCGGGAAGGGTTAGAAGCGACTAAGTGATGCATATCACATGGTTTAAACCGGAGTGCATCTAGGCTTTCAAATCAGGTACCGGCCTGCCGGACAGGCAGGTGGGTCCGGATTTTTCGCGGCGCGGTTAACGCGCTTCCCGTCTCGCGTCGGGCCTTTATCCCGACATGCAAAATTGGAATATCGCAGTGACCACATATAGTAAAACGCCGCTTCTCGATACCATCCGAACGCCCGACGATCTTCGCAAGCTCAAGATCGAGCAGGTGCGGCAGGTCGCGGACGAACTCCGCCAGGAAACCATCGACGCCGTTTCGGTGACCGGCGGCCACTTCGGCGCCGGCCTCGGCGTCGTGGAACTGACCACCGCGATCCACTACATCTTCGACACGCCGCGCGACCGCCTGATCTGGGACGTCGGCCACCAGGCCTACCCGCACAAGATCCTGACCGGCCGCCGCGATCGCATCCGCACGCTGCGCACCGGCGGCGGCCTCTCCGGCTTCACCAAGCGCAGCGAGAGCGACTACGACCCGTTCGGCGCCGCGCACTCCTCGACCTCGATCTCCGCTGGCCTCGGCATGGCCGTGGCGCGCGACCTCTCCGGCGGCAAGAACAACGTCATTGCCGTGATCGGCGACGGTGCGATGTCGGCCGGCATGGCCTATGAAGCCATGAACAATGCGGGCGCAGTGAATTCGCGGCTGATCGTCATCCTCAACGACAACGACATGTCGATTGCGCCGCCGGTCGGCGCGATGAGCGCGTACCTGTCGCGGCTCTATTCCGGCAAGACCTACCGCTCGCTGCGCGAGGCGGCCAAGCAGATCAACAAGCGTCTGCCGAAGATCCTCGCCAACCGCGCCAACCGCGTCGAGGAGTATTCCCGCGGCTTCATGATGGACGGCGGCACGCTGTTCGAGGAGCTCGGCTTCTATTACGTCGGCCCGATCGACGGCCATAACCTAGACCATCTGCTGCCCGTTTTGAAGAACGTCCGCGACATGGAAACCGGCCCGATCCTGGTTCACGTCGTGACGCAAAAGGGCAAGGGCTACGCCCCCGCGGAAGCCTCCGCCGACAAGTATCACGCCGTGGTCAAGTTCGACGTCGCCACCGGCGCGCAGGCCAAGGCCAAGCCGAATGCGCCGGCCTACCAGAACGTGTTCGGCCAGAGCCTGGTCAAGGAAGCCGAGAAGGACGACAAGATCGTCGCCATCACCGCCGCGATGCCGTCGGGTACCGGCGTCGACATCTTCAATAAGTCATTCCCGCAGCGCACCTTCGACGTCGGCATTGCCGAGCAGCATGCGGTGACGTTTGCGGCGGGGCTTGCCACCGAAGGCTACAAGCCGTTCTGCGCGATCTACTCGACCTTCCTGCAGCGCGGCTATGACCAGGTGGTCCATGACGTTGCGATCCAGAGCCTGCCGGTCCGCTTCGCGATCGACCGCGCCGGCCTCGTCGGCGCCGACGGCGCCACCCATGCCGGTTCGTTCGACAACGCCTATCTCGGCTGCCTGCCGAACTTCGTCATCATGGCCGCGTCCGACGAAGCCGAACTGGTGCACATGGTCGCCACGCAAGTCGCGATCAACGACCGCCCGAGCGCGGTGCGTTATCCGCGCGGCGAAGGCCGCGGCGTCGAAATGCCCGAGGTCGGCATCCCGCTCGAGATCGGCAAGGGCCGCATCGTCCGCCAGGGCAGCAAGGTTGCCCTGCTCTCGTTCGGCACGCGAATGGCCGAATGCGAGAAGGCTGCTGACGAACTCGCTGCCCACGGCCTGTCCACCACCATCGCCGACGCCCGCTTCATGAAGCCGCTCGACGTCGATCTGGTACTGAAACTGGCGCGCGACCACGAGGTTCTCCTTACCATCGAGGAAGGCGCGATCGGCGGCTTCGGCTCGCATGTCATGCAGACGCTGTCCGACCACGGCATGCTCGACGGCGGTTTAAGGATGCGTGCGATGATCCTGCCCGACGAGTTCATCGACCACGACTCGCCGACCGCGATGTACGCCCACGCCGGCCTCGACGCCAAGGGCATCGTCGCCAAGGTGTTCGATGCGCTCGGCAAGGACTATAAGACGGAAACCGTCAAGCTTGCCTGAGGCACAGCCCCCTTCGGTTCTGACCCGATCAGAACCGAAGGCTTGACTGTCTCGAAGGCTTAACTGTCTCGAAGCCTTGACTGTCTCGAAGCCTTGGCTCTTTCGCCGGTAGCCCCATGAAGATCTATCTGGCAGGTCCCGATGTGTTCCTGCCGGACGCCATCGAGATCGGGCGCCGGAAAGCTGCGATCTGCGCCCACTATGGGCTGACCGGCCTCTACCCGCTCGATAACGCGGTTAACCTTGCCGCCGCCGACGCGTCGCTTTCGATCTTCAAGGGCAATGAAGCAATGATGGATGCGGCAGACGCGATCATTGCCAATCTTACGCCGTTTCGCGGCCCCAGTGCCGACGCCGGCACGGTCTATGAACTCGGCTACATGGCCGGTCGCGGCAAGCTGTGCCTGGCCTATAGCAACGACCCCGCGGTTTATGTTGAGCGGGTAAAGCGGAACTACGATGTGACCAAATCCGCCACCGGCCATCTGATCGACGGCGACGGGCTGGCGGTGGAAGATTTCGGCCTGCCCGACAATCTCATGATGATCCACACGCTCGATCTGCATGGTGCTAGACTGGTGACGCCGCGGCAGCGGCCGCAGGATATCTGGCACGATCTCACCTCGTTCGAGGCCTGCGTCGCTGTGGCGGCGGATCGCGCTACGGCAAATCGGACTGAACTTGGCTGACAAGAGCGACAGCAAAACCTCTCCCCGCACGCGCGTGGACGTGCTGCTGGTCGAGCGCGGCCTGTTCGAAAGCCGCGCCCGCGCACGCGCTGCGATCGACGCCGGTGGCGTGACGGCCGACGGCAGGCCCGTGTTGAAGGCGTCGGAGATGATCGCCGCCAATGCCGAATTGTCCGCCCAGCCCGCGCACCCCTACGTCTCGCGCGGCGGCGTCAAGCTCGCCGGCGCGCTGGAGCAGTATCCGATCGAGATCGAGGACCATGTCTGCCTCGACGTCGGCGCCTCCACCGGCGGCTTTACCGAGGTGCTGCTGGCGAACGGCGCGAGCCTTGTCTTCGCCATCGATGTCGGGCGCGGCCAGTTGCATCCCTCGTTGCAGAACCATCCCAAAGTCGTGTCGATGGAAGAAACCGACATCCGCCAGTTCGAGGGCAAGCGCCTGCCCGCCCGGCCGGATGTCGTCGTGATCGACGTCAGCTTCATTTCCTTGAAGGCGGTGCTGCCGGTGGCGCTGGAGCTTGCTGCAGCGCCAACGCAGCTCCTGGCGTTGATCAAGCCGCAATTCGAGGCGGAACGAAAGCACTCCAAGCACGGCATCATCCGCAACGCGATGGTGCATCAGGCGATCTGCGACGACATCTCGGCGTTCGCCGCCTCGCTCGGCTGCACCGATATCCAGGTGTTTCCGTCGTCGATCAAAGGCGGCGACGGCAATATCGAGTTCTTCATGGGCGCGCGCCGTGGCTGAGAGCGAACGCCTCGTCATCGACCATGTCGGCCATCACGGCGACGGCGTCGCCATATCAGGCGGCGGCAACATCTATGTGCCGTACGCGCTCGGCGGCGAAACAATAGAGGCCGGTCCGGTTCCCGGCCACCATCCCGACCGCCGGCGATTGCTCAAGGTCGAGACAGCAAGCGTCGAGCGCGTCGCCCCGTTCTGTCCGCATTTCGGCGTCTGCGGCGGCTGTGCGATCCAGCACTGGGACGCCGAGCCCTATCGCGCCTGGAAGCGCGAGTTCGTGGTGACGACGCTTTCGCAGGCAGGAATCGATTGCGACGTCGCAGCCCTCATCGATGCCCATGGCGCGGGCCGCCGGCGCATCACCCTGCACGGCCGAATCGGAACGCATGGCGTGCTCAAGGTCGGCTATGCAGCGGCCGGTTCGCACGACATCATTCCGATCGACCGCTGCCCGATCCTCGATCCGCAATTGAGTGGCGCGATCGAGGCCGCCTGGGCCATCGCCGAGCCGTTGATCGCGATGGGCAAGCCGCTCGACATTCAGATCACCGCGACCAATAGCGGCCTCGACGTCGATGTGCGTGGCTCCGGGCCAGTATCTTCAGCCATGATCGCGCGGCTGTCGCGCATCGCCGAACAACACCGGCTGGCACGGCTGACGCGCCATGGCGAACTGGTGCTGATGCGAACGCCGCCCGCAATCTCGATTGGCTCGGCGCAGGTCACGCTGCCGCCCGGCTCGTTCCTGCAGGCCACGGTGGCGGGCGACGAGCGGCTCGCTGCGCTGGTATCGGATCATTGCAAGCGGGCCAAACATATTGCCGACCTGTTCTGCGGTGTCGGCCCGTTCGCACTGCGGCTTGCGGCAAAGTCGCGTGTCACCGCTTTCGACAGCGACGCCGGCGCGGTAGCAGCCTTGCAGAAGGCCGCGACCTCCACCTCGGGGCTGAAGCCGGTCAAGGCCGAGGCGCGCGACTTGTTCCGTCGCCCGCTGATGCCGCAGGAACTGCGCGACTACGACACGGTGGTGTTTGACCCTCCGCGGCAGGGCGCGCAAGCGCAGGTGACCCAGATTGCAGCGAGCAAGGTGCCGACGGTGGTTGCGGTCTCGTGCAACGCCACGACCTTCGCGCGCGATGCAAAGATCTTGATCGACGGCGGTTTTAAAATCGAAGGCGTCACACCCGTCGACCAGTTCCGCCACACGCCCCATGTGGAATTAGTGGCGCGGTTTAGGCGGTAAGGCGCTTCTTGCTTACCCCTGGAGGGGGAGGGTCGGCTCGCATGAGCGTAGCGAAATGCGAGACGGGGTGGGGTGATCTCTCAACTCGGGCACTGATCGAGAGGATGGACCGTCACCCCACCCCGCCGCTTCGCGTCGACCCTCCCCCCTCCAGGGAAGGGTGAAGCACGGTCCGAATTTCGGATTCACCTCCCCCACCTGTCCTGCCAGATCTTCTCGCCTATCATGCAATTGACGCGCGGCTCCCTGGCCGCTGCGGGCACTACCGGGCGTTCGGGCGTGCGGCCGGCGATCTCGAGCAGCAGCTTGGTGCGGATCGCTTCCTTGAATTTGTCGCGGTCCTTGATGGTCACCACGAACGAGCCTGGGCCGCCAATGACGCAATCCTCGTAATACAAATCGAGATTGTCGATATCCATGGTGGAGTAAGACGGTTCCTTCACCATGATTGGCAGGCCATTGATGACGATGCCCTTTTCCAACGCGGCATCGCGCGCGATGAGGACCGGCGCGCCGTTGTTGTTCGGGCCATCGCCCGAGATATCGATCACCCGCCGCAAACCGCGGTGCGGGCTCTCGTCGAACAGCGGCAGGGCGAAGTTGATCGCGCCCGAAATCGAAGTGCGCGATGCCCGGCGGATCGGGGTCTTGACGATCTCGTTGGCAACGGCATCGGCCGTCTCGGGTCCGTCGATCACACGCCAGGGGATGATGATCTTCTGGTCGGTCGATGCCGCCCACTCGAAATAGGTGATCGCGATCCTGCCGTTCGGCCCACTCTTGAGCGCCTGCAAAAACTCCTTGGAGACGATCGCCTGCGCGTAGCCTTCCCGCTGCAGCGCCAGTTCATCCATGTCCATTGAATAAGAGACGTCAACGGCAAGGACGAGTTCGAGGTCGACGGTCGGATTGGCGTCCTTTTCGGCGGCTTGGTGGCTCGGCCGGTTCGTTGGGTTCGGCGCGGCAACACCTGCCACGTCGCCGCCAGCGAGCATGCCGGCTACAAGCACGACCCCGATCGAGACATACCAGCGCATTGCGGCCCTCCCGTCGAACGTCAGTGATGGTGACATGCAAAAGGGCTGACGCAAAGCACTGAAATCATTTGTCCTTCACATTCGGGTTAGGATCAGGCTTCGTACACAGCCGGCCGCTCGGCCGGTTCCGCGCAGGCGATTGCCCGTCCGAGCCGGCGCGATGACCGCCCTGATCGAGCTGAAACCCTCGGCACCCCCCGGTTTCAGGACCGGCCCGGAGCCTGTAAACTGATCGAGACGGCCGTCAGCCGCGGCGATCAGACCATGGCGCAGCGCCTGGCGGACTGCTGCGCCAACTGAACGCGGCGGGCTCGTCGGATTTCCTTCGCTTCAGGGCTACAAATGGCAGATACCGTCGTCACGCCAAAAACCAAGGTCAAAACCAAGGTCGAACGGCCGCGCCTGCATAAGGTCATCCTGATCAACGACGATTACACACCGCGCGAATTCGTCGTCACGGTGCTGAAGGCCGAGTTCCGCATGACCGAGGATCAGGCCCACAAGGTCATGATCACCGCGCACCGCCGCGGCGTCTGCGTCGTCGCCGTGTTCACCAAGGACGTTGCCGAGACCAAGGCCACCCGCGCCACCGACGCTGGCCGCGCCAAGGGCTATCCGCTGTTGTTCACGACCGAGCCGGAGGAATGATTTTTCCAGTGCTCGCCTCTGGTTCAATCCGAACGCGGATCTACTAGGCTAGTAGAGCATGATGAGATCAGGTCCGGCCTGATGCTTCGTTGACCGCCCAAACAAAATATCGAAAACAACCCCATGCAAAGTAGCCGGCAACGGCCGGCGTAGCCCGCCGATTTTCCGAAACCATTTGGCGCGTCGGGCAAATCATCGGCACAATGGCATCATTGCCGCGGCGGGTTGGCTCAGACGTGAACTCATTAGCGCGCAGCCACAGCCTGATTGATGCAAGTTGGACAAACGCGAGGTGGTTGACGGCTCGCGATGCGCCCGAAAGCGGACGCATTATGCTCACTTTGAATTTTGTCAAGTTTGACTCGTACCAGACATGCTCGATAGACCAAGGAGACCGACCATCCGGCTCCAAAGGGATGCGCCCCTGTGTCTCACTCTCTGCCATGCTGTATGTGATAGCATTGTATCGGAGAGACGAGCACGGCGTAGCCTGTCAAGGACAGGAGCGATGGCTGAGGTTCCCTCAACCCACTACGTCAAGAGCGATGACGTATACATCGCCTATCAAGTGTTCGGCGAGGGCTCGCTTGATCTAATTTTCGTGCCGGGCTTCGTGTCGAACATCGAGGCCATATGGCAGTCGCCGAATCGAAGCAGATTCTTTCGGCGTCTCGCCTCGTTCTGTCGCGTCATCATTTTCGACAAACGCGGCACTGGAATGTCCGATCGAAGCTCTCAGATTTTTACGCTCGAACAACGTATGCACGATGTGCAGAGCATCTTGAACGAAGTCGGGTCCGAGCGTGCGGCGCTGTTTGGCATTTCCGAGGGCGGCCCGATGTCCTTGCTGTATGCCGCCACCTATCCGGAACGAACCTCGGCTCTCGTTCTGTACGGCGCTTACGCCAAGCGTTCCTGGTCGACCGATTATCCGTTTGGCTGGAACGACGCAAAGTGGAACAATGTACTTGACAATATCGAACACTACTGGGGAACCCCGCAAGGAATAAGCGCCACGATGTGGGCGCCCAGCATCGCCAGTGACCCTCGTGCCGCGGAGGGCTTGGCTTCATATTTCAGGGCATCGGCAAGTCCTGGCGCGGCGGCGGCAATCATGAAAATGAACCGCGAGATCGACGTGCGCCATATCTTGCCCGCGACCCGCGTGCCGACGCTCATTCTACACCGTACCGCAGAACGCGTGATCGACGTGGAGCATGCACGCTACATGGCTCAGCATATCCCCGGTGCAAAGCTAGTCGAGCTTCCAGGCGAGGATCACATGGCTTGGTTTGGCGATCAAGATTCGATTCTTGATGAGGTCGAACAGTTTTTGACAGGCAGACGCCATGCTCACGAGCCAGAGCGGGTGCTCGCAACCGTGCTGTTTGTAGATATCGCAGGTTCGACAGCACGGGCGGCGACACTTGGCGACAATTCCTGGCGGGAGTTGCTTGAGACGTTTTATGCCAGGGTGCGTGAGGTCTTGCATCAGTACCGCGGGCGGGAGATTAACACATCAGGTGACGGCTTGCTCGCCACCTTCGACGGGCCGGCGCGAGCGGTGCGCTGTGCTGGTGCCATCCGCGATACGGTGCGCTCGCTCCATCTTGAAGTACGGTGCGGCGTTCATACTGGTGAATGCGAGCTCGTAGGTAACGACATTGCTGGTATCGCAGTGCATACCGGCGCGCGCGTTGCCTCCATCGCGCCTCCAAGCGAAGTGCTGGTCTCGCAGACAGTGCGCGATCTAGTGGCTGGCTCCGGCCTGGTCCTGGAAGAATACGGCACTTATACGCTTAAAGGTGTGCCCAATGAGTGGCGCCTATTCCGTGCAGCAAACTGAAAGATTTACGGCATCCGGCGGGAGCCGCGGCTTAAGTAGAACATCGAAACCATCAGAGGGAGGCACCGAAACCATCAGAGGGAGGAATGATAATGGGTAAATTGATTTTAGCGGCAAGTTTGGGTCTGACTTGCTTGCTCAGCACCGCAACAGTTGCCCTCGCTGAGGCCCCGGGCACTGAAGACCCGAACAATTGGCCGCAATACAATCGGACCAGCAACGCGTGGCGTTACAGCCCGCTCGATCAAATCAACAAGGACAACGTCAGCAAGCTTTCTGTGGCATGGATCGCCCAGGGCGGCGATATCACCATGGGCATCCAAGAGACGCCTTTGGCGATAGACGGCGTGATCTATTCGATAACCTCTGGGAACCGGGTGGCGGCTCTGGACGCGAAGACCGGGCAGGAGGTCTGGAACTATCAGCCGAAGCTCGATCCGCTCACCAAGAAGGTGTTGTTCTCACCGTATAGCCGTGGCGTCGCGGTCGGCGACGGCAAGGTCTTCATCGGAACAGTGGATGGGCGCGGCATCGCCCTCGATCAAAAAACGGGCAAGGAGATATGGCAAGTCCAGTTGACCGATTTTGCGAACTGCCACGGTTGCAATTTCACCTCGCCGCCCGTCGTTGCTGGCGATATGCTGACTTTCGGATCGACTGCAGGCGAATTGGCGACGCAAGGGAAAATCTTCGGTGTCGAAGCCAAAAGCGGCAAGAAGGTCTGGGAGTTCAACACCATCAAGGACGACCCGAAGAGTTGGCCTGGCACGAGCGGCAAATACGGCGGTGGCGGTGCCTGGATGCCGGGTACCTACGATGCGGAGACAAACACGGTCTTCTACGGCACTGGCAATCCGGGGAAGGATTTCATCAATGAGGACCGGCAGGGTGACAACCTCTACACCGATTCGATTGTCGCTCTCGATCCCAAGACCGGCAATCTGAAATGGTATCGGCAGGAAATTAAGCAAGACGTATGGGACTACGATTCGGCGTATGAGGTGCTCCTGTTCAAGAAGGACGGCAAGGACTTGATCGTCCACATGAACAAGAGCGGCTACGTTTTCGTGCTGGACAAGAATGATGGCAGCATCGAGAACATTTGGCCAGTCAGCGATCTCAAGAATTTTGTCAAAGACATCGACAAGAGGACCGGCGAGTTGATCGGCCGCGTCGAACTGCCGATGAATCAGGAGACGCTGATCTGTCCGTCCACCTTCGGTGGACGTAGCTGGAATGCCGGCGCCTACAACCCCAACACCGGACTTTGGTACAACAACGTGCTGGATTTCTGCGGCTACCTCAAACCAGTGGCGCAGAAGGACGATCCCAAGGACTATGGCACCGGCCATATCGGCGCCAGTGATTTTGGACGGCTGGTGATGGCACCCGATGGGCGCAAGCCCGGCCGGCTCGATGCACGCGATCCATTTACTGGCGAGCGCAAATGGACGCATGAGATGGATGTCCCCGGCTTCGCCAGCGTCCTGACCACCGGCGGCGGGCTCGTGTTCAACGGCGACCCGACCGGCATTCTGCGGGCCTTCGATGCCGATACCGGAAAGGTGCTGTGGAGCTTCAATACCGGATCGGGAATGCGCAGCGGTATCATCAGCTACGCCGTCGCTGGCGAGCAGTACATTTTGGTCCCAAGCGGGTGGGGCTCCTACGCTGCAATCTTGCTTCCCGCATTGTTCCCTCAACTTGAGAAGATGCCTGCGGCTTCGACCCTTATCGCGTTTAAGCTGCCGAAATAGCGAACTAAACAGGGGCGGCCGGGAGCAGCCGCCCCTATCGCGCTTTAGTCGCGGACTAGTTCCATGATGTACAAACTGGTGCTGATGACGATTGCCTGCATTTTCGTTGGCGACGCCGCCTATCCGCAAGAAGACGTTCCGAACCTGAAAGACCCCACAATGATTGCGGCGGGCCATGATCTGTTTTTGCAAAAACAGTGTTCACGTTGCCATGGGGAGGGCGGCAAAGGCGGGATCAATCTCACCCGCCGCGCCCTTGACCCCAGAAGTGTGTTCCAAGCGATCGCCGACGGCCGAATGGGGAGCGGTCTCCGGATGCCAGCGTCGCGCGATGTGCTGACCGATGAAGAGATTTGGAAGGCCACCGCCTACGTCATGTCGATCAGCCAGCAGCCGAAGTAGTTTTAACCCGGATGGAGGAAGTCGCCAGTGTAATAGTCGTGGCTGGCCCTCGGAGCTTTGATTTCGGGCGTCTTTGCGGGAGGGCCCGTCGGTCACTTTGCCTGCCGGCCTTGCGTCTCACTCAAACCGATGTGCAGATACACACTGCGGTGCCGATCAACCGAGCGGGCCGCGCCGCTTATTGTCGCTCGGCCGGCGAGGTCCTTCTCGCCGTTTCTTCGCGGCCCTTCGCCAAATGCGATCATACAATAACGAGACCAACTACCGCCTGAGCGCGTTCTGCTTATGATTCATGCCCGTTGATGGCCCTTTTGCGACCTCAGGAGATGTCGGCTTTTCCGCTGCTGTTGGAGGTAGAGCTGACATCAGACGGCCAGCCGCTCAGTACACGGCCCAGAACTTGACTCAGAGAACTGGGTTACAGTCTCACTGAGCGCCGCGACCCTCACCCGGATTGCACTGGACCATGCTTCGCATTCCCCGGCGCAATCCGTCCTCTCCGCGCCTGGGAGAGGGGGATTCCAGGCGATCGACTGAACCCGATCTCATCAGACTCTCTAAGCCGCCGCCGAGGTCTCATCGGCGAGGCCATAGACGCGCGCGGCCTTTGCAAAACCGGCGACAGGAAACTCGCCAAGCTCGCTCCAACCGCCGCGACAAATTCCGGCAAAGCCTTCGGAGGCGACGACGGTGCGGCCGAGCTGGCTGGCGATCTTTTCCAGCCGCGCCGCGAGATTGACCGCCGGACCGATGCAGGTGAAGTCGAGCCGGTTGCCGCCGCCGATATTGCCGTAGAGAATTCGCCCGACATGCAGGGCGAGGCCGAAACGAAAACGTTCGACCGCGTCTCCAATCGGGTAATTCAGCTCGGCGATGCTGGCGCGGGATTCGTGGGCGGCCTCCAGCACATGCGAGCAGACTTGCCGCTCGTCGCCGACATATTCATCGATCGGGAACACCGCGAGCAGCCCGTCGCCCATATATTTCAGCACGTCGCCGCCGTGCTTCTTGATCGCTGTGACCTGGCAATCGAAATAGCGGTTCAGAATGTCCACGACGGCCTCGGCCGGCAGCCGGTCCGACAACGCCGTGAAGCCACGCAGATCGGACAGCCAGATCGCGGCATTCATCGTCTCGGTGTGGCCGCGGCGAATTTGCCCGCCCATGATCCGCTCGCCGGCGCGGTTGCCGACATAGGTATCGAGCAGGCTGGCAGCCATGCGGTTCAAACTGAGGATCTCGACCACGCGCGCTAGCGGCTTGGCAAGACTCCGCAGCGCCGCCAACTGTTCATCCGTAAACCCGCCCGGCTGCTTGGTGGTCCAGCTCGATGCGTTCACCGTGCCGCCAATGAAGGGCAGCGGCAGGGCGACATAATCCGTGACGCCTTCGGCGCGAAGGTCGTCGATGATTGGAAAACGGCTGCTCTGGGGATCATCGGGCCGGGCTCGAACTTCCAGCCCCTGTTGGAACACGATGATCAGCGGGCTGCTGTGAAAATCCGGTGACTGCAGGATATTGTAATCGACCGAACCGACCTCGACCTCGGCGCCTGGCTTCCAGATAAAGCTGCGCCCATAGATTTCGGGGTGCAGGGTACGAACGAAGACGCCGACGCGCCACAGCGGCAAGCCGGCCGCGACCATTCGCTCGGCGCACTCGGCCATGAACCGGGTCGGGCTGGTCGCGGTTCGCCCGCCGTCGATCAGCCAGTCGGTCAGCTTCTGTAGTTCGGAGATATCCATCACGCCGGTATTTGCCGCGCAAGTTCGGCGCGCGTCAAGGCGACAGGAACGCTTGACGTTGAGAGAGGTCCGGCGTCAGCCGACCTGCCCGCGATGGCGCAGGAAATGATCCGCCAGCACGCAGGCCATCATCGCCTCGCCGACCGGAACCGCGCGGATACCGACGCAGGGGTCGTGGCGGCCTTTTGTCATGATGTCGGTGTCGGCGCCGGCGCGATCCACCGTCTTGCGCGGCGACAGGATCGACGAGGTCGGCTTCACCGCAAAGCGCACCACCACCGGCTGACCGGTCGAAATGCCGCCGAGCACGCCGCCGGCATTGTTGGACAGGAAGCGCGTGCCGTTGTTGCCGGTGCGCATTTCATCGGCGTTTTCCTCGCCCGACAATTCGGCAGCAGCAAAGCCCGCGCCGATCTCGACGCCTTTCACCGCATTGATGCTCATCATGGCGGCCGCCAAGTCGGCGTCCAGCTTGGCGTAGATCGGCGCGCCCCATCCCGCCGGCACGCCTTCGGCGACCACTTCGATAACCGCGCCGATCGAGGAGCCGCTCTTGCGGATGCCGTCCAGATACTGCTCGAAGAAGGCGGCCTTGTCCTTGTCGGGACAAAAGAATGGATTGCGCGCGATCTCGTCCCAGTCCCACTTGTCGCGATCGATCTTGTGCGGGCCCATCTGCACCAGCGCGCCGCGCACCTTCACCTCGGGCAGAATTTTGCGCGCGATGGCGCCGGCCGCGACGCGGGTTGCGGTCTCGCGCGCCGACGAGCGTCCACCGCCGCGATAATCGCGCAGGCCATATTTGGCCTCATAGGTGAAGTCGGCATGCCCCGGGCGAAACTTGTCCTTGATCTCGGAATAGTCCTTGGAGCGCTGGTCGGTGTTTTCGATCAACAGCGCGATCGGCGTTCCCGTCGTCACCTGCACGCCGGTTTCCGGATGCGCCATCACGCCGGACAGGATCTTGACCGCATCCGGCTCCTGGCGCTGGGTGGTGAAGCGCGACTGGCCCGGACGGCGGCGGTCGAGATCGTGCTGGATGTCCTCTGATGTCAGCGGGATCAGCGGCGGACAGCCGTCGACCACACAGCCGATCGCGACCCCATGGCTTTCGCCGAAGGTCGTGACCCGGAACAGATGGCCGTAGGTGTTGTGGGACATGGCGTGCTTGGCTCGTAAGTCACTACTGACCGTGTCGTAACGCGGGGGGCCACGGCGGTCAAACTGCGGTGTCATTCCGGGGCGCCCGAAGGGCGAACTATGGGGCGCCCCTTGCGCCCCTGAGAATCTCGAGATTCCGGGTTCGATGCTTCGCATCGCCCCGGAATGACGGCCTTAAACACCGCGCTTAACTATATTTCCGCAAGGCTCCGTCGCGGAACACGTAGACCGCGCCCTGCTCGATCACGAGGTCGGCGGCGCTGGCCGGCGTCTCGATACCGAGCGCCACCATCAGCGCCCGCGCGGTGCCGCCATGGGCCACGGCGACAGTGTCCGCACGCACGGAATCGTACCAGTCGCGCATCCGGTGCTGCACCTCGGCATAGGTCTCGCCGCCTTCCGGCGCCATCGTCCACTTCGCTGTCAGCCGCTTGGCGTAGAGCACGGGGTCGGCGGCCTGCATCTCGGCCAGAGTCGAGCCCTCCCAGACGCCGTAGCGGATCTCACGCAGGCGGTCGTCGAGCGCGTAGTCTTCCGGCGGAAGTTCTAGGGCGCCACGCACCAATTCCATCGTCACCCGGGCGCGGCCGAGCGGGCTGGCGACAAACGGCAGCGCGAACTTGTCGCGGCCGTCCCGCTTCAGGAGATCGGCAAGGACATTGCCGGCGTGGGCCGCCTGCTTGCGGCCGAGATCGTTCAGTGGAATGTCCTGCGCGCCCTGCAGCCTGCCTTCCGCGTTCCACGACGTCTCGCCATGGCGGATGTAGTAGATCACGGGCGCAGGCATCGGACTTTACGGCTATTCCTTGGCTACCGAATTGGAGAGCGAGATGTCTGGCGCGTCGGGGCGCTTCATGCCGACGACGTGATAGCCGGAATCGACGTGATGAACCTCGCCGGTGACGCCGCGCGACAGGTCCGACAACAGATACAGCGCGCTGCCGCCGACTTCCTCGATGCTCACCGTGCGGCGCAGCGGCGCGTTGTATTCATTCCACTTCAGAATGTAGCGGAAATCGCCGATGCCGGACGCCGCCAGCGTCTTGATCGGCCCCGCCGAGATCGCGTTGACTCGGATGTTCTTTTCACCAAGGTCAGCGGCGAGATAGCGCACGCTGGCCTCCAGGGCTGCCTTCGCAACCCCCATCACGTTGTAATGCGGCATCCATTTCTCGGCGCCGTAATAGGTCAGCGTCAGGATCGAGCCGCCGTCGGTCATCAGCTTCTCGGCGCGCTGCGTGATCGCAGTCAGCGAATAGCAGGAGATCAGCATGCTCCTGGAGAAATTATCCTGCGTCGTCTCCAGATAGCGGCCCTCGAGTTGGTCCTTGTCGGCGAACGCGATGGCGTGGACCACGAAATCGATCTTGCCCCACTTTTCGCGGAGCACATCGAACACCGCATCGATCGTCGCGGCATCGGTGACGTCGCAATGGCCCAGCAAAAGGCCGTTCAGCTCCTTGGCCAGAGGTTCGACCCGTTTCTTCAGCGCATCGCCCTGCCAGGTGAGCGCGATTTCCGCGCCCGCGTCGTGGCATGCCTTGGCGATGCCCCAGGCAATCGAGCGGTTGTTGGCAACGCCGAGGATCACCCCGCGCTTGCCTTGCATCAGACCTGATTTTTGCGACATCTGCTTTCCAATCGCGCTTCCATCCAGGGCTTTCCATCCAGGCTTGGAGGTACACCAGCACTCCGGCACGGTCGAGCCCAAATCCGCCGTTCGGATTAACGCTGTTTCGCGTGCGGCTCAATGGCTGGAATAGACGCGTCAATTGGGTGTTATGTTAGGTAAGGCGTTCGCGCCTCATAACTCTTGCAATCTGGTGCTGATGAGCGCGTTTCGTCAAAGTGTCGAAGCCATGATTCCGGCGCTCCGCCGCTATGCACGCGCACTCGCGCGCGATGCCGACATCGCCGACGACCTGGTGCAGGATACGCTGGTGCGTGCGTTGCGTTCCGAGCGGCTGTTTCTCGGCGGCGACGTCAGGAGCTGGCTCTATACGATCCTGACCAATTTGAACAAGAACCGGCGGCGATCGCTGGCGCGGCGGCCGCAGTTCATGCCGCTGCTCGACAACAACCCGGACGCCAGCGGCACCGAGGCGGAAGGCCGCGATATTGCGCGTGCGCTGGCAACGCTGGTGGAAGAACAGCGCTCGGTGCTGCTCCTGGTGATGCTGGAAGGGCTGAGCTACCGCGAGGTCGCCGACATCCAGGGCGTGCCGATCGGCACCGTAATGTCCCGGCTTGCCCGCGCACGCGCGCATGTCAAAGCTTCGCTCGAGGGCGAACGCGCGGCGCTCAGGCGGGTGAAATGACGAAGGCGCACGAAACGCGTTACGCAGCAGATCAGGATAGACAGAGACGACAATGACCGATCGCAACATTCCCGTCACCGAAGACGAGCTGCATGCTTACGTCGACGACGAGCTGCCGGCAGAACGCCGCGGCGACGTCGAAGCGTGGCTCGCCTCGCATCCCGACGATGCCGCGCGGGTGCGGTCGTGGCGCGCGATGGCGGAAGCGCTGCATACCAGGTACGATTCGGTTGTCGACGAGGCGGTGCCGAGACGGCTCGATATCGAACGGCTGGTGCGACAGCCGCGCAGATGGGTGTACGGCACGGTGGCGGCGACGCTGGCGGCGTTCATCGTCGGCGGCGGCATCGGCTGGTTCGCGCGCGGCGCGGCGACTGCACCCTCGGCTTTCCAAAATTTGACGGTGCATGCGATCGAAGCGCACCGGCTTTACGTGGTGGAAGTGCGGCATCCCGTCGAGGTGCCGGGCAGCGAACGCCATCATCTGCAGCAGTGGCTGACCAAGCGCTGCGGCTGGGTCGTCCGCGCCCCGGAACTGGCGGGGGCTGGGTTGAAACTCGTCGGCGGACGGCTATTGCCGGGTTCCGGGGGCCCGGCATCCTTTATGATGTATGAGAGCGCCTCAGGCGAACGTTTCACGATCTACACTGCAAAATCGGACGCCGAGACGACCCAAATGCGGTACGCGGCGGAAGGCAAGGAGAGCACCCTGTTCTGGGCCGACGACGGCGTCGTCTATGCAGTGGTGTCGACCGGCGCCGACCGGGGGCGGCTGACCCAGATCGCCCAAGCTGTCTACGATCAGCTGGAAAAGAAGAGCTGACCCGTAGCTCTGGTGGAACTCAGTGAAACCCGGAGATCGTTGCGACCGGATCACGTGTTCCCGGATTGCGCTTCGATTCATCCGGGTGACGGCGGCGAAAAGCGGCGAATCGGCAACACCCGCGCCGCTTGTCCAAATTCTGACACCGAAAATCTGGAATCAAAACACCGGTGCGTCTCATTAATGCACCGGGTGATCACGCGAAAATGAGCAGCGTTCGATCCGCCGATCGGCGCAAGCGGCCTCGATCGGGGTTTGGTACCGCGCTGGTCCCCCTTTCGAGGCCGCCCCTTTTTCCGGGAAACCCTTTGTTTCCAGGAAGAAGTGCGCTTTTTTGGGAAACTCCTGCTCGGAACCCCACTATCCAATTCCACGCAAATTCTGCGCCGCGAACCCGGCCGAATCAGTCGAAATCACTGCGCGGATTGTACGGGTGGCCATCGCGCCACTTGTGCATCAATGCCTCGAGCTCGCTATCGTTCCCGTCGGGCAAAATAATTCGGGTGGTGACGAGCAGGTCCCCAGTTTCCCCGGGCTTGGGCAGGCCCTTGCCCTTGAGACGGAAGGTGCGGCCGCTCGAGGTATTTTTCGGGATCGAGAGCTCGACCGCGCCACCCAGGGTGGGCACGCGGACCTTGCCGCCCAACACCGCCTCATAGAGCGTGATGGGCAGATCCAGGCGCAAATCGCTGCCATCGACCTTGAAGAAGGGATGCGGGGCGATGCTGACCGTAATCAGGAGATCACCCGGCGGGTGGCCCGGCGCGGTTTCGCCCTGCCCCTTTAGCCGGATCTGCTGACCGGCGGTGACGCCTGCGGGGATCTTGACGTTGAGCTCCTTGCCGGTCGGCAAACGGACGCGCTTTTCCCCGCCCTTTACCGACTCTTGCAGCGACACCGTCATGGTGACGTTCAGATCGAGATCGAGGCCGACTCCGCCGGTGTCGAATTCAAAGGTCCGGCTGCTGCCGGCACGTCCGCTCCTGGCTGCGCCGCCGAACATACTGTTGAGGATGTCCTCGAAGCCCGCGCCACCCATGCCGCCGGGACCGCCGCCGCTGCGGAAAGTGTAGGATTCGAAACCGCCTCCACCGGCTCGGCCACGCGGATCGCTGGAAAAACCTCCACCAGGAAAGCCTTGGAAGCGCGGCTTGCCCTCGGCATCGATCTCGCCGCGATCGAACTGCTTGCGCTTGTCCTCGTCGCCGATGATCTCGTTGGCCGCGTTGATCTCAGAAAATCGCGCCGCAGCCTTCGGATCGTTATTGTTGTTGTCGGGGTGATGCTTCTTGGCGAGCTTGCGGTAGGCACTCTTGATCGCCGTAGCGCTGGCGCCTCGCGGCACCCCCAAGACCTCATAGGGGTCGCGCATCCGTCACGTCTCCTTCACGGAAATTCGGTTTTTGAAGCTTAGGGCAATTCGCCCGCTTTGGCTTCATCTGGGGAGCCAGTTGCATTTTTGCAACTACCACGTCGCTTGAAGGGCGATTTGAGACGTTATCCCCTCGTCCACGGCTTAATTGTATGGATTTCCCATCGACCATGGCCTGCCTTGCAGGCGGCGCCCTGCAGCCAGCTTTCCGAGCGGCCGTTGACGTAGCTCGCCAGGAAATCCCGGCAGGTGCGCCCATCTTCCGCAGAATAGGCCTGGGACAGCGGCGTCACCGAGCCGCGCGCGCCGGTTTCCGGATTTTCCCAGGGCTGGCTGGAGTCCTTGTCGCCCTTGGTCAGCACGTCGGAAGCGGCGGTACGGGCAAAGGCGAGATCGCTCTCGGTCGGCACCGGCGGGGCGGCCGGCTGCTTGCCCAATGTCCCCGTGACGTCGGCAGCGTGCATCTTGGCGTAGGCATCCGGGCACGACAGGCTGCAGCCGCCCGAGCCGAGACCGATCAAAATCAACGTCATCGCAGCGCCCCTCGGCCCGATCGCCGATAGGCCAATGCGTCCCCATGCCCTATATAGGGCGTGCCCGTATCGGGGCTGCAACGCGTTCTCGGACGCGAGGGTACGCAACTGGGACTCCTGAGATGACGGACACGACCTCCATCAAACACCCGACACCGTTAACATCGGGTGATTTTACCGCGGCCGAGGAACCGTTTGCGCTGTTCGCCGAGTGGTTTGCAGAAGCCGTGAAGTCCGAGCCGAACGATCCCAACGCGATGGCGCTGGCGACCGTCGATGCCGACGGGCTACCCGATGTCCGGATGGTGCTGATGAAGGGGTATGATGCGGATGGTTTCGTGTTCTACAGCCACATCGCCAGCCAGAAGGGCCGCGAACTCGCCACAAATCCTAAGGCCGCTTTACTATTTCACTGGAAGTCGCTGCGCCGTCAGGTGCGCATCCGCGGCAGCGTGACGCCGGTAACGGACGAGGAAGCCGATGCCTATTTCGCGACGCGTCCGAAGCAGGCACAGATCGGCGCCTGGGCCAGCAAGCAGTCGCAGCCGCTGGAGAGCCGCTTCGCCTTCGAGCAGGCAATCGCCAAGGTCGCGGCCAAATACATCATCGGCGAAGTGCCGCGCCCATCCGGCTGGAGCGGTTGGCGCATTGCGCCCCAGCGTTTCGAATTCTGGCACGACCGGCCGTACCGCCTGCACGACCGCATAGAATTCCGCCGCGATGCGCCGTCACAAGCCTGGAGCAAGGTGCGGCTCTATCCCTAAACTCAAAAGCGTCATGGCCGGACCAAGGCGCGAAACCCGTCTTGGTGTAGGATGTCCCGACCATCCACGTCCGTCGATGTGATCAAGCAAGACGTGGACGCCCGGGAGCGCAGACAAGTCTACGTAGTCTGCGCAAAGCAGACTACTATGCCCCGGCACAACGAGAGAACCTAAATGCCCTCTTCATCCAACGCGCCGCGGCGCACGTTGCTCCTGACCGGTGCCAGCCGCGGCATCGGCCATGCCACCGCTATCCGGTTTTCCTCGGCCGGCTGGCGCGTCATCACCTGTTCGCGGCATGCCTTCCCGGAAGTCTGCCCGTGGGGCGCCGGCCCGGAGGATCACATCGAGGTCGACCTCGGCAGCCATGACGACACCGTGCGCGCGATTTCCGAGATTCGCAGGCGGCTGGAGAACGACGAGCTGCACGCGCTGGTCAACAACGCGGCGATCTCGCCGAAGGCGCCGGGCGGCGAACGGCTCGGCACCATGGACACCGATGTCGAAACCTGGAACCACGTCTTTCACGTCAACTTCTTCGCGCCGATCATGATCGCGCGCGGACTGCTCGAGGAGTTGAAACACGCCAGGGGCGCGGTGGTGAACGTCACCTCGATCGCGGGCTCGCGTGTGCACCCGTTCGCGGGCGCGGCCTATGCGACCTCGAAGGCGGCGCTTGCCGCGCTGACGCGCGAGATGGCGTTCGATTTCGGCCGCGTCGGCGTCCGCGTCAACGCGATCGCGCCCGGCGAGATCGACACCTCGATCCTGTCGCCGGGCACCGAGAAGATCGTCGAGCAGCAGATTCCGATGCATCGCCTCGGCACGCCGGACGAGGTCGCCAAGATCATCTACGTGTTGTGCACGGAAACCAGTTCGTATGTGAACGGCGCCGAGATTCACATCAACGGCGGCCAGCACGTTTAGTGCTTGGATGTCGCAACTCTTAAACCCTCATGGTGAGGAGGCGCGCTAGCGCCGTCTCGAACCACGAGGCCCGTGGCCCATCCTTCGAGACGCGCGCAAGAGCGCGCTCCTCAGGATGAGGTCGACGTTTGCGGATACGATATTCACTCCGCGCAAAACTTCCGCTGCGCAGTGCGCAGAGCAGTGGTCGCAGCGACGTTGAATGTGCTCGAACACTCGTCCTCGTTCTCGCCGTCCGCCAGCACAGCACCGCAGTGCCGGCAAAGCCGCGTCGAGAACGCCTGCGCCTTGCCAACGCTGCGGCCCTGCTGATAGCGGGCCAGATCGATGACGTTGCGTGGCGACATTATGAGTTTCTCAACCATGGGGTCCTCGCGGCCTGAGAGACACGTTATCGCAGACAAGTTTCGACCATTCGTTCAGTCCACCGCTCAAATTTTAGCGGTGGCTTGAGCCGATCTTTCGCACATCGGGAACCGCACGGAACTGTGATCTACAGCCACTTCTTCCACTTGAAAAGAAAGTACGGCAGCACTGCTGCCATGAGCATCATGGATAGCGCCATCGGATAGCCGTGCACCCATTCAAGTTCCGGCATCACCTTGAAGTTCATGCCGTAGATCGAGGCGATCAGCGTCGGCGGCATCAAGACCACCGCCATCACCGAGAACAACTTGATGATGTTGTTCTGCTCGAGATTGACGACGCCGAGCATGGCGTCGAGCGTGAAGGTGATCTTGTTGGAGAGGTAGGAGGCGTGGTCGGTCAGGGAACCGACGTCGCGCTGCATGGTCTTGAGCTGCTCGCGCATATCCTTGGACCATTTGACACCCTCCACCACCGCCGACAGGAAGGTGACGACGCGGCCGATCGAGACCAGGCTCTCGCGGATCTTGGAGACCAGATCTCCCTTGCGCCCGATCGCGATCAGGATCT
Source organism: Bradyrhizobium murdochi (assembly GCF_000472965.1). Taxonomy (GTDB): domain Bacteria; phylum Pseudomonadota; class Alphaproteobacteria; order Rhizobiales; family Xanthobacteraceae; genus Bradyrhizobium; species Bradyrhizobium murdochi. The sequence goes on from NZ_AXAU01000002.1 coordinate 147,475, forward strand.
GCGAGTATCGCTTGGCCTGACCATGTCGTGCGCTTTCGGGCTCGAAGATGTCGTGCGAGACCTGGTCGACCTCGGCGCCGGCGCGCTCCAGAATGTCGGCGCAGCGGTCGATCACCGCGTCGAGCAGTTCCATCAGCACCATCTCGCCCGATATCCCCGGCATGCATGAGCGCGCCAGCTTGTGCTCAACGAGCGCAAACGGCTTCGGCTCGTCGTAGCGCACGGTCACCAGACGGTGACCGGCGAGGATGAACGTGACGGCCGTGGTCTTCGGCATGTCGGTGTCGGATTGGCACATCAGCGTCGCGGTCATGTAGCGGGCGCTGTTCTCAATGTAGAGCCGGCTGGAAATCTCGATCTCCTGCATGTCTTCCCGGGTCGGCACCGCGATCCCGGCCAGCCGCTCGACCGCGCGGTCCTCCTGCCCCGTCGGGTTCAACAGGTCGATCCAGACCGCATTGTCCGGCAATGCCGCCGGGTCCACGTCCGGGAGCTTCTTCAGGGTAGATTCGAAGGGAACAAACACCGAAAACATGGGCAACTCCGGAACCGGTGGGAAATCTCACCCAGCGGCACTAAACCCGATTCTGGCAAGCGCTTCATGACCCGCGCATTAACCGACAGTCGATATTTATGGCAGCGAGGTGGCGGCGGCGCGGCCGCGATTTGGTTCCGCGCCATCCCTGCCCGGAAATCAACCGGAAGTCGCAAAATTTGCGGCATAAAAGCCACAGCCAGCCTTCCGCAGCGCAGAATGGACGTGCAAATGCTGGCATGTCAGCCGGCTTTTGCGGATAATGAGATTAATGGAATCGTCGCGTTTGAGGCGCAAGATTGTGGCTTGCGAACGCCTGACTTTCGATTGGAAGTGTACCATGTCGTCGCTGAAAGTATTTGCGGGGCTGCTCGCCGCCGGCCTTGCGTTGTCCGGCTGCATGCCGGCAACCACCTATCAAGCCGCCCCTGAAGCCACCCTCAAGCCGAACGACAAGGCCCAGCTTGCCAAGGCGCGCTACGCGGCCGTCAAGCCCCCGGAACCGTTCCGCCGCGCCATCGTCGACTATCACCGCAAGGAACTGCCCGGTACCATCGTTGTCGATTCCGACAACCATTACCTCTATCTGGTCCAGGACGGCGGCAAAGCGATCCGCTACGGCGTCACCGTCGGCGAGGAAGCCCTCGCATTCTCCGGCATCGCGCGCGTCGGCAACATGGCGGAATGGCCGAAATGGACGCCGACCGCCGACATTCACAAGCGTATCGAGGGCCTGCCGGCCTCGGTGCCCGGCGGCGTCGACAATCCGCTCGGCGCCCGCGCGCTCTACCTGTACCAGGGCAACCGCGACACGCTGTTCCGCATCCACGGCACCAACCAGCCGGAATATATCGGCGCCTCGATCTCGTCGGGCTGCATCCGCATGACCAACGAGGACGTCATCGACCTCTACAGCCGGGTGAAGACGGGCACCGTGGTCGTCGTGCTCGAACCCAAGCAGGGCGACTCGCCGTTCAATTCCAAGATGGCGCTGCAGGGCGGCGGCAACAGCAGCTCGATGGCGCAGTAGCCTGAAGCGTTACAGCGGAGTCGCGTACTAAGAGCGCCGGTTTTTCCGGCGCTTCTTCGTTGCGGGCTTCTGCTCGCGCGCCGGATCGGCCTTTTCCGATTTCTCGCCATTCGATTCAGCGTCCGGCCTGGCCGCAGCGGGATTCGCACCAGACTTGTTCGCATCAGGCTTGTCAGACCTGTTCGCGTCGGACTTGGCGTCGTCGGGTTTGGCGGCGACCTCGCGCGGCGGCGCTTCCTCGGGCCGTTCGGCCGGCAATAGCGGCGCTCTCTGCGGCAGCGGGTCCCAGACATCCCATTGGCAGATCCGGTAATTGCCGCGTCGTTCCATCAGATCGAGATGGATGTGGTCCTCATGGTACCAATCCGAGCCCGGGCCCAGCACCGTCGAGAACCGGGCGCAGACTGAATGCAGCACGGTCTCGCGCAATTCCCGCGGCACCGTGCGGTCGGTCAACGAGATCAGGCGGCCGTTGGCGAGCTTGAAGGCGCGCACGTCGAGCGCGTTGGCGCGGCCGTGCTCGGAGAGCCTGGCGCCGACGATGCGGTTACGGCCGCGGCACTCGAACGAGTCGAAATTGTCGAGATCGGAGACGGCGCTGCCGAGGCGCTCCGCCAGCGGCGCGATGTCGTTGCGGATCCAGGCGGCCAGCGCTGACGCCATGGTACAGCGCAGTATTGCCGCCGGCTTCACCGACACCCGCCGCTTGTCCGGCAGCACGATCGCCTCGAGCCGCACCAGATCCTCGCCGCCGCAGCCGTTGGCGCCGCGGATGTCCGGGATGCTGGGCGCAATGGCGACTTCGTCCGTCAGCGCCAGGCGGCACGCGGAAGGTTGTGGCGTGGGCTGCGGTGCAGGCACCGCCTGCTCCTTGGCCTTGTCTTTCTCAGGCGACGCCTGCTCCTTCTCGGCCGGCTTCTCAGGCTCGGCAGACGGCGCCTCAACGGGACGCGGCCTCGGCAGCGGCACAGCCACACGGCGCGCCTTTCCTCGCGCACGCGGCTGTAAATCCCTGAACAGGTCGTCCCACGGCGCGGCGCGCGAGGTTTTCGCCGCCCAGGCCGGCTCGACTGGCATGCCAATCAACAGCGCCGCGGCCGCAGCGGTAACCATTGCCGCTGCAATGCGGCCAAAGGCACCATTAGCCCATTTTCGGCTTGCTTTCTGCGCGGTAAAGTTCATTTCAATTCCATGAACTTAACCCCGATCCGCCAATAACGTTCGCGGGTCGTGCGGCAATAAACAAACCATCGGAGGAAAGTGCGTATGCTCGGATTGATGCAAGACTGGCCTTTGCTTTGCCATCGGATTATCGAACACGCGGCGAAGTATCACGGCACGCAAGAGGTCGTCACGCGGTCGGTCGAAGGTCCCATTCATCGCACCAATTACGCCGAAATTCATGCACGCGCGCTGAAAGTATCGCAGCGGCTCGACCGCGACGGCATCAAGCTCGGTGACCGTGTCGCCACCATCGCCTGGAACACCTGGCGCCATCTCGAATGCTGGTACGGCATCATGGGAATCGGCGCGATTTGTCACACCGTCAACCCGCGGCTGTTCCCCGACCAGATCGCCTGGATCATCAACCACGCGCAGGACCGCGTGGTGATCACTGATACCACCTTCGTGCCGATCCTGGAAAAGATCGCGGCCAACCTGCCGAGCGTCGAGCGCTACATCGTACTGACCGACAAGGCGCATATGCCGCAGACTACGCTGAAGAACGCGGTCGCCTATGAGGATTGGATCGCGGAAGCGGACGGCAAGTTCACGTGGAAGGACTTTGACGAGAATACCGCGGCCGCGATGTGCTACACCTCGGGCACCACCGGCGACCCCAAAGGCGTATTGTATTCGCATCGCTCCAACGTGCTGCACGGGCTGATGGCCAACAACGTCGACGCGCTCGGCACCAGTGCCGCCGAGACCATGCTGCCGGTGGTGCCGTTGTTCCATGCCAATAGCTGGGGCATCGCATTCTCCGCGCCTTCGATGGGCACCAAGCTCGTGATGCCCGGCGCCAAGCTCGACGGTGCTTCGGTCTATGAACTGCTGGACACCGAGAAAGTCACCCATACCGCCGGCGTGCCGACGGTGTGGCTGATGCTGCTGAACCACATGTCGGCCAACAATCTGAAGCTGCCTCACCTGAAGAGCGTGGTGTGCGGCGGCTCGGCGATGCCGCGCACGATGATCAAGGCGTTCGTCGACATGGGCGTGCGTGTGCGCCACGCCTGGGGCATGACCGAGATGAGCCCGATAGGCACAGTCGCCGCGCTGAAGCCGCCATTCGCCGAACTCACCGGCGAGGAACGGCTCGACATCCTGCAGACCCAGGGCTACCCGCCGTTCGGCGTCCAGATGAAGATCACCGACGATGCCGGCAAGGAGCTGCCGTGGGACGGCAAGACCTTCGGCCGCCTCAAGGTGGCGGGCCCTGCGGTCGCCAAGGGGTATTACCGGGTCGACACCAACATCCTCGATGACGAAGGCTTCTTCGACACCGGCGACGTCTCGACCATCGACCAGCACGGCTACATGCGGATCACCGACCGCTCCAAGGACGTCATCAAGTCCGGCGGCGAATGGATCTCGTCGATCGACCTCGAAAACCTCGCGGTCGGCCATCCCGCGGTCGCGGAGGCCGCTGTCATCGGCGTCTACCATCCCAAATGGGACGAACGTCCGCTGCTGATCGTGCAACTCAAGGCCGGCCAGCAGGCAAGCCGCGAGGACATCCTGAAATTCATGGATGGCAAGATCGCGAAATGGTGGATGCCCGACGACGTCGTCTTTGTCGACGGCATCCCGCACACCGCAACCGGCAAGATCCTGAAGACCGCGCTGCGCGAGCAGTTCAAGAGCTACAGCTTCCCGAACGCGGCTGCGTAAGGGAAAATTCCGTCCCTCCCATTCGGGAGGGACGGTCCAGCCGAGCCGAAATGCTTGCCGTCGGACCTGGCCGGTCTTCGAAAGATTTGTGTCAGAGATGGAATGAGCGTCGATATTGGGACGGGCTTTGGCCGGTCATGGAACGAAAGATGCGGGCAAAATGTGCGGGACTGAGAAAGCCTGCGCGTAGCGCCATCTGCGCGATTGAAAGCTCCGTCCTCGCGAGCAGTTGCTTGGCCATCGCGACGCGCCTTGCATTGACGAATTCCAGCGGCGTCCGTCCTGTCGTTTCGCGAAACGCGCGATGGAAATGGCCTTCGGAGAGCTGTGCAAGATCGGCAAGCTCGGCAACTCGTATTGGCGCGCCCAAATGCGCGTCGATGTACTCGGTGACCCGCCGCAGCCGCCACGCAGGCAGCCTGATCGACGGATCTTTCACCCTCGCGCCGCCGTAGCGTCGGGCGAGGTAGAGAACAAGAGCCAAAGTCATCGTGTCGCAGTAGGTGGCGTCGAGGCCGCCTTCCAGCGCATCAAGCCGCTCGAACTCCGCCAACATGTTCCAGACGAAGCTGTCTTCCGAACCCGACAGCGGGCCCAGCGCCTCGATCGATGGGCGGGCCGTCGTCGAAAGCTTTGCCGGATCGAGTGCGATGGCTGCCCATCGCCATTCCACATTGTGCAGCCGAAGCCGCCGCTCGCAACCCGCTGGCAGAAATGAAATGGTCGACGGAAGATCAGGGCCGTCATAGCGATGCCCGCCATCGGCCGAAATCTCATGCCTGTCGGCGCCACCTGATAGTGTCGCCATGATGAGATGATTGGGCGACAGGATGCGACCTTCGACGATGGACGTCATCGGGCGATGCGCCGTTTCAAATGCGCCGCTCGCCCACTGCGCGCGCCGCCAGCCCACCGGCCGGGAACTCAATCTCTCGATCGTCGAAGTGTCTTCCACAGGATGACCTTGCATGGTGATCTCCTGATGACTTCCTGGCTACACGACAAAAATCCCGGAACCGGCGATTTGTTACAAGCCGGTCGCGCAATTGGAACTGGCGGTCGCGTCAGGATCGGACAGATCGGGTCAGGAACCCGCACGACAAATCAAGAAGACAGTCATTTCTATCGGCAAGCGACCCTGCCGTTTGCCGCAGGGCGCATCAAGGGAGATGGCCCATGGATAAGACACCTCGGGATTCCGCGCTCATGACCGACCGCCGCCGTTTTCTCGGCGCGGCCACAGCGATGGGCGCTATCGCTGCAACGACCGGGCATGGAACGGCCATTGGCGTTTCAGTCGCCAATGCCCAGGCGCCCGCAGGCGGCGCGGCGCGTACCACCGCAACCGGGCCGGTGCTGACGCGAACGATTGGCCGCACCAACGAAAGTCTTCCTGCGCTCGGGCTGGGAACGTTTCTGACGTTCGACCTGCTGCCGGGCCGCAATCGCGACGCGCTGCGCGAAGTCACCAGAACGTATGTCGATGCGGGGGTTCGGGTGATCGACACGTCGCCGCTGTACGGTACGAGCGAGGTCAGCGTCGGCGCATTTCTCAACGCAATGAGCATGGCCGACCGTATGTTCATCAGCAACAAGATCTGGTCGACCGGCGACTACCTCGCCGACGAAAGCCACGCGCTGGCCAGTATGGAGCAATCGAGGCTTCGGCTGTGGCGCGACAAGATCGACCTATTCCACTGCCATAGCCTGGTCAACGTCGACGCGATCGTGCCCCTGCTGCGCGCGTGGAAGAAAGAGGGCAGGATTCGCTACGTCGGCGCCTCGGTCCACGAGAATGACTATCATCCCATGCTTGCGGGCTTGATCGACAAGGATCTGGTCGATTTCATCCAGGTCAACTACTCGATCTTCAACCGCAACGCCGAGGAGCGCATCCTTCGCGCGGCGATGGACAAGGGCGTCGGCGTGTTGACAAATATGCCGCTGGAAAAGGGCCGCTTGCACAAGATCGTCGATGGCCGGCCGCTGCCCGAATTTGCCCGCGACATAGCTGCGGAGAACTGGGCCCAGTTCTTTATCAAATGGGCGATGGGCCATCCAGCGGTGACGACGGTTCTTGCCGCGACCTCGAACCCGGATCACGCGGCCGAGAATGTCGGCGCGCTGCGCGGGCCCCAACCGGATCAATCCATGCGGCAGCGGATGGCGCGGCACATGGAAAGCATTGCTGGCTTCACCAACCTTGCGGCGATGCAATGGTATCCGGACAAGCAGGGCATGTATCAGGGCGTCATTCGTCGTTCGCAGGCGGCAGTGCGCCAGCGGATGAGCTAACCGAGGAGTGGCAGGCGCGGTGCGTCTGCCACTCCTCACTTGATGCGGAAAGCCAGAGCCTTTTCGGTTCTGATTGAATCAGAACTAGGCTCTAGATTCTTGTTTTGACGCGTTTTCTTGACGCGAACCGGTGTCCACTTCGCTGGAAAACGCTCTAGCAGCGAGTTCGCACATGAAATGGCATTGGATTGCTTTTCGATGTGGATTGACGGCGGTGGCCAGCATTGCACTCGCCGAATCCGGCGGTCGCGCGAATCTTGGCAAATTTGCCATCGACCGAACCGAAGTCACGATCGGCCAGTTTCGCAAATTCACCTCCGACAGGGCTCTAACGACCGCGGCCGAACGGGCCGGGGGCGGATACGAATTCGCGGATGGCTGGACCCGTCGCACCGGCTGGACGTGGTCAGCGCCATTTGGACAACCGGGCGCCGAGGATGAGCCCGCCGTACATGTGTCGTGGGGCGAAGCGCGCGATTTCTGCGCTGCTGTTGGCGGACGCCTGCCCACACTGGAGGAGTGGGCGGGTGCCGCCTACACTGAAACGCGCGCCAATCCTGCCGATGGTTTCGTAAGGGGGCGTACCTATCCTTATCCTGTCGGCGACAGCCCTGACGGTATGAACACATCCGGCAGGGATCGCTGGCCGCGCCATGCGGCGGTCGGCACCACCAAGCAGGGTGTGAACGGACTCTACGATATGGGTGGCAATGTCTGGGAATGGCTTGCGGATCGCCGGGGCGACGACGCTCTGACCGCCGGCGGCTCGTGGTGGTACGGTGCGGACAACACGCAATCGACAGCCGTGCAGTGGAAATCAGCCGATTTCTACGCTGTCTATATCGGGTTTCGCTGCGTATACCCCCCTTAAGCAGCGGCCTCAAAAACTTAGTCAAGCGGCGTGCAACACGCCCGCCCAAGATCAGCGCGAGAGCGCCAGCGCGTCGAGACGTCGCTGCGCGTCGGGTTCGCCCCATTCCTTTGCCCGCTGATACCAGATGCGGGCCTGCGCGACGTCCGCCAGCGGGCCATCGGCGCCCATCTGCCTGAGCCGCGCCGGATCGTAGGTTGAGCCGACGAGCAGCGCCGCGCGCGCATCCTGTGCTTCCGCTCCACGCATCAGCACCAGCCGCGCCGACTGCACGTCGCCGGCGGCGAGCAGGTCCTGCCCGCGTTTGATCAGGGCAGCGATTTCCTTCGGATCGAGGCTTCGCACGACTTCCGCCTGCTGCCGCACGGCTGGCATCGGCGGCGCGGCCGCGGCCATGGCGACCGGCGGCGGCGGTGCGGCGACCGGCGCTGCGGCAACGACCGGGGCTGGCGCGGCAACCGGCGGCGCAGCGACAGGGGCCCTTGGCACAGGCGCCCAGGTCAGTCGCGTGGAGGTGCCGGTGAGCGCCACGCCATTGCCGTCACGCAGTTCCGCCGTCACCAGCATTTGGCCGGTGAAGCCATCCGGCGGAATGACCGAAACGCCGGAAATCTCCGTCGCCGACACGCGCCATTCGCTCGGACCGACACGCTTGCCGGATGTGAGCCGTGCGCCGGCATTAACTCCATTGATGGATACGTAGGCGTCGGGCGGCGGAGAGCCGACGTGGATCCCGAGCGGCACGGGATCGTTGGTGAACCCGCTGCCGTCCTGTACGGCTAAGGTCGCCGTACGTCTCGCTGGCTGCGGCTGCGGCGCCGGAAGCACCGACGATTTCACCGACTGCCAGGCGGCCGAGAGCGACGCATTATCCTGGTTGGCCGGGCGCTGCGACGACGGAATGGCCATGACCAGAAGCGTCGCGATGCTCGCCGCGATCGCCACGGCGATCGAAAAACGGATGACCTGCTGGAACAGCGCGCGGCGTCCCGACAGGTCGCGGAGCACGGATGGCGCTTCGACCGGCGCGGTCTCCCTCGCCTCCTGCATGGCCTGGGCCACGGCTTTGGTGAACATTTCGGAATCCTGGCGGCGTGCGGGCTTGCTGAAGGGCTGCAAGGGCGGTCCTTCAGTTGGCATTCGCGGACGCCAGCCGTCGTCGTTCTGCATCAGCATCGTGCCCGGTTGATCGCTGCTCGTCCGTTCCCTCTGCTCACGCGGCGCATAATATGCCGGATCGTTCGGACCGACATATCGTTCGTGCTTTGCATCACTCATACTGAACACTCGCCCTCATGGGGCCTTCCGCCAGCCCCGCGGACGTATGCCGATTGCGCCCTATGCGATCCTAGAACTCCGGGGGCGCAACCGCAATTTTTTTGCGACTCCGCCCGCAACAAGGACCAAGAGTTGAGATCATCCTGCAGCGCTTCCGGCTGACGCCCGCCGTTCCCCCTTTGGCTGACGTTCGCCGGTGTCCCGTGCAGGACAGTCCCGTGTTGCGGCAAATACGACAACCCAGCGGCGAGAGGTAGACGAAAATTGGACTAACTTCAATGTACAACTAATAATCAATTTACAGGGATGGTTACCCAAGAGGTTGCTGCACGCAGCGCATTTGCCCGATTAGTATCGCCTGCAAACTTGAAATTCGCGCCACGCCGTGGTCTCAAGCTTGCGAGTTTGCAGCCGGCCCCGCCAGCCACACAGATTTCAGAAACCCGGCAGATTCACCGATGGCCCGAAGGTTTTCCTCTCCTTACCAGTCGGAGCCCGTGTCCAGCCTCGCCACCTGGTCGCGCAACCTCGCCATCTTCGCCGTGGTCGCGGTGGTGGTGTCGATCATCATCGTCCGCTTCGGCTTCCTGGAGGTAAAACCCGCGCTGGCGACGTTCTTCGGCGCGCTCGGTCTGGCTGTGCTTTCCATCCTGGTGGGCCTCGCCGCCTTTGCCGCGATCTGGCAGAACGGCTCGCGCGGCATGGGCCGGATCGTGCTGGCGTTCCTGATCAGCGCCCTTCTGCTCGCCTACCCGGCCTACCTCGCTCTGCAATACCGCAAGCTGCCACCGATCCACGACATCACCACCGATCCGATCGATCCGCCGCGCTTCGAGGCGCTGGCGCGGCTGCGCAGCGGCGAAGGCGCCAACTCCGCGGTCTATGCCGGGCTCTATTCGGCCGAGCAGCAGCGGATCGCCTATCCCGACATCGAGACCGTGGAACTCGAAGTGCCCCCGCAGCGGGCCTATGAGGTGACGCTGGCGCTGGTGAACAAGCGCAAATGGCTCGTGATCGACGAACGGCCGCCGCAGCCGCCGCGCCGCATCGCCCGCATCGAGGCGGTGGCGCGAACGCCGATCATGGGATTCCGCGAGGACATCTCGATCCGCATCACGCCCGACGGCGACGACTCACGCGTCGATATCCGCTCCTCCTCGCGCTATTTCGAAAGCGACCTCGGCAGCAACGCCGCGCGCGTCTCAAAGCTGATCGAGGACATCAACGCCGCCGTCGATAACGCCAAGCCGGCGGCCCCGAAGAAGCCGCAGACGCCGGCAAAGGGTCAGGCGAAGAACGTGAAAAAATAGCGAATGGCGAGTGGCGAATAGCAGCCAGGCGGCCCCTCCCTATTCGCTACTCGCCATTCGCTATTCGCCCCTACGCCATCCTGTACGTCCCGCCGATCACCGGATCGCCATCGGTCGCCACGATCCCGCGGGCGACCAGGTCTTCCAGATGCGCCAGCACGGAATAGCCGGCGGCATTCGTCAGCCGCGGGTCGATGCCGATATAGATCGCGCGGACCATGGTCGGGATGTCGGCCTCGCCCTTGGCGAGCCGATGCAGGATCGAGGCCTCGCGGGCCTGGCGGTGCCGGGTTAGGAAACGGACGTAACGCGGCCCTTCCGGAATTTCCGGCCCGTGGCCTGAAAGATACAGATCCTCCTCGCGGGCTTCCAGCCGCGCCAGCGAGGCCATGTAGTCACTCATCGATCCATCCGGCGGTGCGACGATCGAGGTCGACCAGCCCATCACGTGGTCGCCGACGAAATTGATCTTTCGCTCGGGCCAGGCGAACGCCAGGTGATTGGCCGTGTGGCCGGGGGTTGCAACCGCCTCCAGCGCCCAGCCCCGCCCTTCGACGACGTCGCCGTCCTTGACTTGGATATCGGGCCGGAAATCGCGGTCAGCGCCAGATTCCGGATTGTGCTTTTCACTCTCGAAGCGTGGCCGCGAGGCGCGGTGCGGCCCCTCGGCATAAACGGGCGCACCGGTGGCCGCCTTGATCCGCGCCGTGTTCGGCGAATGGTCGCGGTGGGTGTGGGTGACGAGAATATGCGTCACCGTCTCGCCGCGCACGGCGTCGAGCAACGCCTTGGCATGCGCATCATCATCGGGACCGGGATCGATGATCGCGACATTGCCCTTGCCTACGATGTAGCTGACCGTGCCGGTGAAGGTGAACGGGCTCGGATTGTTGCAGAGGACACGCCGGATGTCCGGACGCACTTCATCGACGACGCCAGGCTTCAGCGGAAAATCGCGATTGAACGGGATGTCGTCGTTGTCGGCCATGTTTTTCTTCTTGGCGTCATTCCGGGGCATCGCGCAGCGATGAACCCGGAATCCCGAGGTGGGGAAAAGAATACGGCGCGAGATTCCGGGTTCGATGCTTCGCATCGCCCCGGAATGACGAGCAAGTGGCTTACGAAAACGCCTGTATCCCCGTGATTGCCCGGCCCAGGATCAGGGCGTGGACGTCGTGGGTGCCTTCATAGGTGTTCACGGTTTCCAGGTTCGCGGTATGGCGCATCACGTGGTACTCGATCTGGATGCCGTTACCGCCGTGCATGTCACGCGAGACGCGGGCGATGTCGAGCGCCTTGCCGCAATTGTTGCGCTTGACGATCGAGATCATTTCCGGCGCCATCTTGCCCTCGTCCATCAGGCGACCGACGCGCAATGAGGCCTGAAGGCCGAGCGCAATCTCGGTTTCCATGTCGGCGAGCTTCTTCTGCACGAGCTGCGTTGCCGCTAGCGGCCGGTTGAACTGCTTGCGGTCAAGCGTGTATTGCCGTGCGCGGTGCATGCAGTCTTCCGCCGCACCCATTGCACCCCAGGAGATGCCGTAGCGGGCGCGGTTGAGGCAGCCGAACGGTCCCTTCAGGCCTGATACGTTGGGCAGCAGCGCGCTCTCCGGCACCACCACGCCGTCCATCACGATCTCGCCGGTGATGGAAGCGCGCAAGGACAGCTTGCCGCCGACCTTCGGCGCCGACAGGCCCTTCATCCCCTTCTCGAGAATGAAGCCGCGGATCTGGTTGTCATGCGCGGCCGACTTGGCCCAGACGACGAAGACGTCGGCGATCGGTGCGTTGGAAATCCACATCTTGCTGCCGCTGATGCGATAGCCGTCCGACACCTTCTCGGCGCGGGTCTTCATGCCGCCGGGATCGGAGCCGGCATCCGGCTCGGTCAGGCCGAAGCAGCCGACCCACTCGCCGGTGGCAAGCTTCGGCAGGTACTTCTTGCGCTGGTTCTCGTCGCCATAGGCGTAGATCGGGTACATCACCAGCGACGACTGCACCGAGTTCATCGAACGATAGCCGGAATCAACCCGCTCGATCTCGCGCGCCACCAGGCCATACGCGACGTAGCTCGCGTTCGCGCAGCCATATTCTTCCGGCAGCGTGACACCGATCAGGCCGAGTTCGCCCATCTCGTTGAAGATCTCGCGGTCGGTCCTCTCTTCCAGATACGCATTGATGACACGCGGCAACAGCTTGTCCTGCGCATAGGCACGCGCGGTATCGCGGATCATGCGCTCGTCTTCGGTGAGCTGGTCGTCGAGCAGGAACGGATCGTCCCACTGGAAGGAAGCCGCCGCCGGCTTGTCCTTGGCTTGAGGGCGCACGCTCATGAAAATCCCTTTCGCATCACTGTCCTCATGGAAATTGTCGACAAATTAATGCGCTATCGGCAGAAGCGCAAATGTTTCACCACGTCATTCCGGGGCATGCGAAGCATGAATCCGAAATCTCGAGATCCCGGACATGGTGCCCGCGCACCATTCCGGAATGACGACTACTCCAACTTTTCGTTGGAAACGATCTCGATGCCGAAACCGGATAATCCCTTATAGTCGTGCACCGACGAGGTGAGATTGACGATCGAGGTGATGCCGAGATCGCGCAGGATCTGGGCACCAACGCCGACTTCACGCCATTGCCGGTGCCTGTCCGCCTCTGCCGTTTTCTGTTCGCCGACCGGCTCGACGGGAACTCCGGCCGCGCCGTCGCGCAAGTAAACCAGCACGCCGCGGCCGGCCTTCTTGAAATGGTCGAGCACGATTTGCATCCGCGCCTGGCCGGTGAAGAGATCCTTGACGATATTGGGCTTGTGCAAGCGCGTCAGCACGTTCTTGCCGTCGCCGATGCCGTTATAGACGAAGGCAGCATGCGCGATCTCGTCGAAGGGCGAGCGATAGGCATAGCCCTGCAGCGGACCGATCGGGCTGTCGGTGGTAAACGTTGCGACCCGCTCGATCAACTTTTCGCGCGCCTGACGGTAGGCGATCATGTCAGCGATTGTGACGTGCTTGAGCTTGTGGGCGGCGGCGAATTTCATCACCTGCTCGCCCTTCATCACAGTGCCGTCGTCGTTCATCAATTCAGAGATGACGCCGACCGGCGGCAGGCCGGAAAGCTTGCAGAGATCGACCGCCGCTTCGGTATGGCCGGAGCGCAGCAGCACGCCACCGTCGCGGGCGATCAGCGGAAAGATATGACCGGGCCGGGCAAAATCATTGGCGCCGGCATTGGGATTGGCGAGCGCGCGGCAACAGGAGGCGCGCTCCTCCGCCGAAATGCCGGTGCCGCCATCGGGCTTGTAGTCGATCGAGACGGTAAAGGCGGTGGTGTGATTGGACTCGTTATGCGCCACCATCGGATCGAGCCGCAGCCGCCTGGCGTCGTCGGTGGTGATCGGCGCGCAGACGATGCCGGAGGTGTGGCGGATAATGAATGCCATCTTCTCCGCGGTGCAGAGCGAAGCCGCAACGATCAGATCGCCCTCGCCCTCGCGATCGTCATCATCGGTGACGACGACGAGTTCGCCTTTGGCAAAGGCTTGCAGAACTTCCTGGATGCTATCGGCCATTTCTCAAAATCTCGTCAAATCTCGCTCGGTTCAGGCAGTGCATTAGCCGGACTCCATGGCCGGCGCCAGCGCCAATACGCGGGGCAGGCCGCTGCCGGTGGGCGCGAAGCGGCCATGCTGCGGCGGTGCTGAAGCGGGATAAATTGTCGACGATTTCCGCCCGGCGGCATCGGCTGGTTTCGTCCCGATCTGACGTAGATATGCCGCCTTGCCGGAGAAGTCAGCCCGCGGCGCCCGTCTTTTGCCGCTAGCATGCTGATTTTTGTTTAGATCGATTTGGCCGCAGCCTCTCCCGCTTGCGGGGAGGCGTAGGCCACCTTCGGTGGCCGTCCTCTGAGACGCCGAGGCAAAGCCTCGGCTATGGCAAAGCGCCGGGTGGGGGCTCTTTCCACTCAGGCAGTGTCGCCCGCGGGGCACCCCCACCCCAATCCTCCCCCACAAGCGGGACAGGGAGTGCACCTTATTCGTGGTCGCAGTCAAACCTAATTTCGTCAGGCTCTACGGCAGCACCTCGCGGCGCTCGTTGAGCAGCGCGTCGGTCTCGGCGCGCTTGTCCTCCAGGAGCCCGGCCTGGGCGGCTTCGATCACCTTGTAGAGTTCGTGGGCGTCGCTGAGCCGCGTCACCGTCACGTAGTCGGCCCCGGCCTTGTAGAGGTCGTTGACGTTGGCCAGGATCTCCGCGGTGGCGACGATCTTGGCGGTCGGATTGAGCGAGCGGACGTGCCGGACCAGCTTTTCGTTGTCGGCGCCCTTCAACAGCGAATCCGGGATGCTGAGGATGATCAGCTCCGCCTTGCCAACCCCGGCATGCACCAGCGTATCGACGTTGCTGATGTCGCCATAGACCACGTGCATGCCGCGGTCCGTTAAGGTCCTAAATACCAGCGGGTTGAAGTCGATCACGGTGATCTGCTCCAGCACCGCCGGAGTAAGGCGCTCGATCTCGGCAATCAGCGCGCTGGCGGCGCGGAAGAACCCGAGAATGACGATCCGGCACGCCTCCCCGTGCCCGCCCTCGTGCCCTCCGTCGGCCTCATGCTTGTGATCGAGGTCGCGGAGCCCGATCCGCTTCAGCGGACCGATCAGGCCGCGCGTGACCTGGTCGCTGCGGCCCATGACGAAGGTGCTCAGGACCGCCAGTACCACGAAGGCGAACGACGCCGCGCTCGACGTTTCCGGGCTGATATGGTGTGCCAGCACGCCGGTCTGGATCACGACCAGCGAAAACTCCGAGATCTGCGCCAGGTTGATCGCCGGCAACAGGCTCGCGCGCAGGCCCTGCTTCATCAGATAAAGCGGCGTGAACGTCGTCACCATGCGGCTGGCGACGGTGAAGGCCGCGATTGCGAGCGCCAGCCCGATCACCGACGCACCGGGGATCGGAATGGTCATGCCGAGCGAGACGAAGAACAGCGTGATGAAGAAGTCGCGCAGCGTCGTCACCTTGGCGGTGACGTCGAGCGCATAGGGGAATGTCGACAGCGATACGCCAGCCACCAGCGAGCCCATCTCGCGCGACAGGTGCAGCCTCTCCGCGATCTCGCCGATCAGGAAGCACCAGGCCAGCGCGCCGAGCAGGATCAGCTCGGGCCGGCGCGCGATCTGGTGGAATAGCCACGGCAGCACATAGCGGCTGAGCACCAGCGCGGTCGCCACCAGCACGCCGACCCGGGCGATCGACAACAGGATCACGCTCACTTGCAGATTGTCGAGGCTCGGCTGCACCGCCAGGAACAGGATCGCGAAGATGTCCTGCAGCACCAGCACGCCGAGCGTGATCCGCCCGGGCAGCGTGTCGAGCTCGCGCTTCTCGTACAGTACCTTGACGATGATGACCGTGCTCGACAGCGCGCAGGCGATGCAGAGATAGAGCGCGTCGAAATGCCCGCTCCCCATCGACAGGCCGATCCCGATAAAGAACAATATTCCGAGCAGGACGCCGCCGGCCAATTGCCCGCCCGCGGCAAACAGGATCACTTTTCCGGCGCGCACGATCTTCTTCAGGTCGATTTCCAGCCCGATCATGAACAGCATGAAGATCAGGCCGAGTTCGGAGATGACGGTGATCGAATCCTGGGACTCGACCCACTTCATGCCGAATGGACCAATGAAGAACCCGGCGATAAGGTAGGCCAAAATCAGCGGCTGCCGGGAAAAATGCGCCAACAGGCCGAGCACCCAGGCGAACAGGATGCATAAGGTGATATCGCGAATAAGCTCGTGCATGGTTCCGGATTTCCCCCTTTTGCAACCTAGAGGCCCCGGCGCAAGGGTCAAACATTCAATGTGTCATAGCCATAGAATGGGGGCTTTTCTCGCGATTCTGGCCGCGTTGTCGATCCCGTACGCCCTCATTGCCAGCGCCCGGACCGCAGACGGAATCGAACAGAATTTCGCACACTCCCGCCCCCTGATCCCCGAGCGGATCGCCTATTTCGACACATCAGGCAAGATGGTGGGGAGCTACCTCAAGTCCCCGATTACGTTAAAAGCGTTTGCGGCCGTCGAGGTCTTCATCGCCGCAAACGACGTGCGCGGCGGAACGGGAGCCAATTTCGTGGGCGAATGGGCGGCCACGGGCGAGATCAGCGAGCCCACGATCGAGGCGCTGATGGTCGGCGGCGTCGGCGCCGTTCATCATGCGTTCATCAGCCAGGCCGATCAGGATCGTCGGCGAGAACCAGGCTGAACGACGACGAGACAGGGAGCCGCCCGGTCGGCCCTCTCAACAAGAAACAAGATGGAGTGAACATTCATGTCTACCGCTTCCTTCGATTTTGCGCCCTTGCTGCCCGCCGGATTGCCGGCGCCGTCAGCGCGGTGGACCGGCCTTGCCAGATACAGCTTCGTCGGCGGCAACAATGATCCCGAGCAGGTTCCGGTCGATGGCCTGATCGACGCCGTCAATACCGTGCTCCGGCGCGAGGGCAAGACGCTCGCGACCTACGGCCTCGCCAGCGGCCCGCAGGGCTATCGCCCCTTGCGCGAATTCCTCAGTGCGAAACTCAAGCGCGATGCCGGCATCGCCTGCATTGCCGACGATATCATGATCGTCTCCGGTTCGCTGCAGGCGCTCGATCTCGTCAACCAGACGCTGCTGGCGCGCGGCGACACCGTGCTGGTCGAGCAGGAGACCTATCAGGGCGCGCTGACCCGGCTGACGCGGCTTGGTGTCAAGGCGATCGGCATCCCGCTCGACGAGCAGGGCATGCGGATGGATGCGCTGGCGGCAGCCCTTGCCGACCACAAAAGCCGCGGCATCACGCCGAAATACATCTATACCATCCCGACCGTGCAGAATCCGACCGGCAGCATCCTGCCGGAGACGCGGCGCGCCGAGATGCTGAAACTGTCGCAGCAATATGGCGTGCCGATTTTCGAGGACGATTGCTACGCCGACCTGGTCTGGGCCGGTAAACGTCCGCCCGCGATCTACGCCATGAGCAAGCATGGCGGCGTCATCCACATCGGCTCGTTCTCGAAGTCGATCGCGCCGGCGCTGCGGGTCGGCTTCATCGTGGCACCCTGGGAGATGATGTCGCGGATGCTGGCGCTGAAGACCGACGCCGGAAGCGGCGCGCTGGAGCAGATGGTGCTGGCCGAGTATTGCGCGCCGCATTTTTCGACCCACGTGCCGAAGCTGACGCGCGGCCTGCGCGCCAAGCTCGACACGCTGATGGAAGCGCTCAGCGAGCAGTTCGGCACCTCGGCCGAATTCGAGGAGCCCGAGGGCGGCATCTTCCTGTGGGTGAAACTGCCCGACAATGTCGACACGCTAAAACTCTATCAGGCCGCGCTTGTCGCCGGCGTCGCCATCAATCCGGGGCCTGAATGGTCGACCGACAAGGCCTATGCCGGCAGCCGACTGCGGCTGTGCTTCGCAAGTCCCTCGCATGAACAGATCCGCGAAGGCGTCGCCGTGCTCGCCGAAGTCTGCCGCAAGGAGTTCGGCGTGCCAGCACGGATCGCGAATGTGGAGAAGCGGGCGCGGAGTTGAGCCTGCAAGCCGTGGCCGGTGCCCTATTCAGCCTTGATCCCGGCCTCGGTAATCAGCCTGCCCCATTTCACGCTTTCGCTCTGGATAAATTTTGCAAAAGCCTCGGGCGAGGTGGGCGCGGGTTCGGCGCCGAGAACGCGGATTTTCTCGATCGCCGCGGGATCGCTCAGCGCCTTCACGAAGGCGGCATTCAGCGTTTTGACGATGTCGGGCGGCGTGCCGGCGGGTGCGACGATGCCGAACCAGCCGACGGATTCGAATCCAGAGAGGCCCTGCTCCGCCAGCGTCGGAACATCGGGCAGGAAGGCCACGCGTTTCGCGGCGGAGACTCCGAGCGCCTTCAACTTGCCGTCGCCGATCAACTGCTTGGATGCAGGAATATCCAGCACGGCCAGCGGCACGTGGCCGGCAAGAACATCCGTCGTCGCCGGCGCGGTGCCACGATAGGCGATCAACTGAATTCCGACGCCGGCCTTCTGGTTGAACAAGGCCGACGTCAGGTGCATCGCCGTGCCGTTGCCGCCATGGCCGATCGACAGACCCGCCGTTTGAGCCTTGGCCTTGGCAACGACATCGGCGACAGAGGCAATGGCCGATTGTCGCGAAGACACCAGCACGAACGAGATTTCCGCCAGCAGGGTGACCGGCGCCAGGTCCTTGATCGGATCGAACGCCATCGCCGCGCGGTTGAGATGCGGATTGACGGTCAGCACGCCGGCTGCGGCCACGCCGAGCGTGTAGCCATCAGGCGCTGCCTGCGCCACCGCGCCGATCCCAATATTGCCGCCCGCGCCCGCCCTGTTCTCGATGACAATAGGCTGACGCAGCGTTTCCGAAAGCAGCGGCTGCAGGGCGCGAATGACGATGTCGGCACTGCCGCCGGGCGGAAACGTCACGATGATCTTGATGGGTTGATCGGGATATGCGTTTGCTGCTTCAATCGCCGACAACGACAGCGACAAAACAACAACAAGGGCGCGGATCATGCCTTGCCGGATCGACGGAAACATTGAGGTCCCCCGATGATCTCTGTGGGGCTCAGTAATGCATGATCGTCCCCACGCAGCAAGCGACAAGGTGGCAGGTGACATGGTGAAGACCAGTGTTCTCGTGGTCGGCGGCGGTCCGGTTGGTCTCACTTTGGCAATGGACCTCGCATCGCGGGGAATATCCGCCACTGTCGTCGAAACACGCGCCGCCGGCGAGCCGCCGAGCGTGAAATGCAACCACGTCTCGTCGCGCTCGATGGAGATTTTTCGCAGGCTCGGCCTGGCGCAGGAGCTGCGCGACGCCGGATTGCCGGCCGACTATCCGAACGACTGCTCTTACCGCACCACGGCAACGGGTATCGAGCTCTCGCGTATCCTCATTCCCTGCCGGCGCGATCGCTATACCGCCACCGGCGGGCCAGACACCGGTTGGCCGACGGCCGAGCCGCCGCACCGCATCAATCAGATCTATATGGAACCCGTGCTGTTCGCCCACGCCGCCGCCATCGACGGGCTGCAGATTCTGAACCGCACCGCATTCGAGGAGTTCGGCGAAGTCGATGAGGGCATCGTTGCAACCGTCCGCAACCTCGATACCGGAGCCACCTTTCAGATTCACGCCGATTTTATCGTTGGCTGCGACGGGGCGCGGTCGCTGGTTCGCAAGGCGATCGACGCCAATCTGCAGGGAACGCCGATCATCCAGCGCGTGCAGTCGACCTACATCCGCGCGCCCGCCCTGCTCGGCCTGATGGACCGGCCCGCCTGGATGACGCTGTCGCTCAATCCGCGGCGCTGCGGCACGGTGGTCGCGATCGACGGCCGCGAGCAGTGGCTGATCCACAATCACCTCAATCGCGAGGATGAGACTTTCGAATCCGTCGATCGCGATGCCTCGATCCGCGCCATCCTCGGCGTCGGCCCCGATTTCGAATACGAGATTCTGAGCAAGGAGGACTGGGTCGGCCGCCGCCTCGTCGCCGACCGGTTTCGCAACGGACGCGCCTTCATCTGCGGCGATGCCGCCCATCTGTGGATGCCCTATGCCGGCTACGGCATGAACGCCGGGATCGCAGACGCAACCAACCTCGCATGGCTGCTCGCGGCCTATCTGGAAGGATGGGCCGACATCGCCATCCTCGACGCCTATGAGGCCGAGCGCCTGCCCATCACCGAACAGGTGTCGCGCTTTGCGATGGAGATGGCGGGCAAGGTCTTGAGCCAGCGCCGCACCGTTCCTGATGCAATCGAACAGCCGGGGCCGGAAGGCGATGCCGTCCGCAAGCAGGTCGGGCAAGCGGCCTATGATTTGAACGTGCAGCAATATTGCTGCGCCGGCCTCAATTTCGGCTATTTCTACGATCGCTCCCCGATCATCGCCTATGACGGCGCCGAGCATCCGGGCTTTACGATGGCGGACTTCACGCCGTCTTCGACTCCGGGCTGCCGGCTTCCGTTCGCGAAACTGTCGGACGGACGGCCGGTCTATGATGCGTTGGGTCCGGGCTACACGCTTTTGCGGTACGATCCGGGTGTTGTGGTTGCGCCCTTGGCCGATGCGATGCGCGCCAATGGCGTCCCGTTTGAAATCGTCGATGTATCCGGCGACCAAGCGCCGCCGCCCGGCGGCCACAACCTCATCCTTGCGCGCACCGACCAGCACGTCGCCTGGCGGGGCGACACGATCCCGGACGATCCCGCGCCGCTCGTCGGCAAGCTGATCGGCCGAAGCCTCACCCCCAGCCCGGATTGATTCCCTGATGACGGAGACGCGCTCCCAGCATCGCCTAGGCATTGCCCTGGTCGCCGCCGCCGCCATCGCCTGGAGCACGGCGCCGCTCTTTACAAGGCTGCTTCCCTACGACTCCTGGACTATCCTGTTCTGGCGCGGATTATTCGGCGGCGGCCTGATCATGTTGTTGATGGTGCTGTTGCAAGGGCGTGCCGGCCTGCGAGATTTGGCCAGGATGGACAAGAACGGCTGGCTTGTCGCATCGTTTTCGACATTGGCGATGATCGCCTTCATCCCTTCACTGCAGCTCACGAATGTATCCAATGTAGCCATCATCATCGCGACCGGTCCCTTCCTCGCGGCGGGGCTGGCCTGGATATGGCTGCGGGAAATCCCGCAACTGCGAACCATGCTCGCAAGTATCGTGGCACTCTGCGGCGTCATGATCATCGTCGGTAACGCACGCGCCGGTTCCGACATTCTCGGGATCGGCCTCGCCTGCTTCATGGCGCTGGCGATCGCTGCGATGACAGTCATGGTACGGCGGCACAGGAATACATCGATGGTCGCCGCGGCGGCGATGTCGAACATGCTGGGCAGCGTTATCAGCATTCCCTTCGCCCACGGAATAGCTGCAATAACGTGGTTCGACCTGTTTGTTCTCGCGATGTTCGGATGCTTTCAGGTCGCCCTCGGCCTCACGCTGTTTTTCCTCGGTTCGCGGCTGCTGCCTTCCGGGCAGGCCGCCCTGATCTCCACGCTGGAGACGCCGCTGATGCCGTTCTGGGTATGGGCGGGATTCGGCGAGGTGCCCACACTACGGGTCGGCGCCGGCGGCGCTCTGGTGATGGGCGCCGTCATTGCCGACATAATCGGCGATATCCGCGCGCAGCGGCAGTCAAGGTGAACGGACGGATACTCAGATCCGGTTTCGTACGCGTGGCTCAATGTCCGCCTCGGTCCGAAAGCGACGGAAGTGCTGCATCGCCGCGAAATGACGCGATGGGCCACAAGCGGAAAACCTCGCAGGCCGCGAGCGATCTGGCGCACGACCGCGCAGTCATTCCCTTCGGCTTCCGTTAAGGCAAGTAGCGGGTTTCCGAAATTCCTCATCGATGCATCCACGCCCTCGAAATCGAAAGCAGTGTGTGACCGATGACACTGAGCAGCGCGGCGATGCCCCATATAGTGAACATGGTCTCTTTGTAGCTTGCAGAAAAGCCAGCGCCTTCGGCGATCACATCGCCGATATGCTTCCACCAGCCGCTGAGAGTGCCCGGCAACCCGCCAGTCGCATCAGCAATCGCAAGCGTGATTCCCGAGATCACGGGCAGATAGAAGACGAGAACCACGGCTGCGGCGAGAACACGGAGAATGAATCGCATGAGACCTCCGATGTACGCCATGATGGCCGCGAACTCACCGAGCCATTGTCTCTATGTGAGTCCCTTTGAGGACAGCACCTCGAAACAATGTCCGCTTCGCTTATACTCGTGACTGCGCGCGTAGCTGCCCCTGTAAAGAGTGCCACTCCCGCTAATTGGAAGCCCCGACTAGGTTCGGCAAGGCCCCCTCGCACCATTGTCCCGCGGAATTGGAGGCCAGGCCGGTGGCGCAGCAGAGAAATGAAGGCAGCAGCGACGCCCTGGTGGTTAAGTAGCCTCCACCAGCGTCCCAATGAGACGCAGCAACTCTTGATCCTCCGGTCCGCCTCCGCCGCCTCGCGCTAAGAATTCCCTGATCTCTAACTTCTCTGTGCGTCCGCCGGAAGGGACGTTGGGCACGTGCACAACAGAAACTCTGTCAGCGTCACGGACAAGGTACCAGCGGTCCCCGTTCGAGCTGCAGTATAGCTCTCTGGCGGCGGCAGAATGCGAGAAGACGCCGAACTCGTGCATCTTGGCAACAAGATCGACGGCACCATTGCGTCCAGTGTTCTGCGGAACGTGCTCAATCGTCGCCTTGGCGTCTTCCGGGATCATCATGTTCACCCGCTGGACTGGCGCGGCGGTTGGGAAGTACCTGCCGTGTGTTCGCCCAAGCGACGGCCGGCTTCAGCGGCTTCATCGAGCTTCGACGCAACATCTTGCGACGAGTCGTACCATCGACGGACTATCTCGGCTGCGGTGTCTCGTCCACCGAGCCCGAAGGCCAGACCGAGCGCGAGAGCTAATGCGCCGACGACAGCCGTGAACAGCGCGTTGACCAACGTTTGTGCAACACCGATCTGGTTCACGGCTACGACGATGGCGAAGGCCCACACCATGACCTTTGCAATCTTGGCGAGGAGGTCGGGATTGCCGAGGTCGGCCTGTGCCGTGGCGCCTCGGACTAAGTTGCCCAGGGCATTCGCCGCCAAGCCACCGATGACGAGAACGACGATTCCGACGACAAGGTTGGGAATCCACAAGAGGAGTTGTCGCAACACGTCCGAAACAGCCGGTAGACCCAAAGCGTCGAACGCAACCACAAGCGCAATCAGCCTAATGAACCATTTCGCCGTGAGGGCAATCGCTCCCGAGGCATCCGTCTCCAGCCCCATGTTATGAACGAAGCCGGTGAACCCCGATTGCGTGGATAGTTCGTTGAAGCGGACTCGCCGAAGCACCGCCGCGATTGCGCTTGCCACTAAGGCCGCGACGATCCAGCCGATAATCAGGATCGCGGCAAAGCCAAGAATCTTGGGAATGGCGGCGAAGAATACGGCCATCGCGGCCGCAAGGGATGTGAGCATGGCCTCGCTCCAATCCCGAATGCTCGTAAGCGTCATGGTGCCTTCCTCCCGGTGAGGGCGCGGACGGCTCCGTCCGCGTCCAGCGCGCAGAACTCACAAAAGTCAACACCGCAAAGACCTGAAAGGTTTCAGGGGGTTGCAGTCCTAAGACAGAATGTTTGGGGTGAGACGCGGATTTTGCACTGCGAAGGGTGCCATTTGAGGGTCCGCCGCTTCGTTGAACCGTCCCATCGCGTTTGACGGAGGATACCACTGTTCCGGCCTTGGGGCGCGCAGCGTCCGGTTGGGGTCATGAGCCGGCATTACCGGCCTCGAAGCCGTGGTCAGCCTCCCCGGAAGGTGACATCGAAGCCACCTGCCAGCCTGCCCGCTTCGGGCCAGGAGGGGACGAAGCGAGTGCACCTTTGCGTGTGGTCATCTTTTCTTGCGGCGCCCCTTGGTCCCGTCGCGGCCTCCGTTCCCGAGGGTATAGGATGTCAATCCACAGCGACCTCTCGAAACGCTGTCGGTGCCATGGTCACGCCGCCAAAGGCAAAAGGCCGGTCGTAGACCATGAGAAGGACGAGGCACACGGCGACTGCCGTTGAAAAGATCAACATGGTCGTCGCCATCGCTGTTCGATTATCGATATGTATCATTGCGATCGTCACGAGGATCAGCATCGTCAGGACAACGATGACTGCCCACTGGATCGGCGCGATCTGAAGCTGGCTGAGCCGAATTCTATCTCGCCGGGCTTCAAATGCATGTTCGATCGCCACCAAAGCGCGCTCCTGGGCCAGCTGCTGAGCGGCTTGTGCGGGCGTAAAGGAAAGGACCGCCGCCACCGCGTCAGTCAATCCAGTCGGGATTGCTTGCAAGTTGGCTTCGCCCCTGCCCATCGCTGGCCAATCCTGCGTTTCGATGAAATGGAAGTGGCGCTTGATGCTATCGCGCAGATTGTTCCGAACATCCGGTGGAAAAGTATCCGCGAGGAGCACGGCCTGTCGGAGAGCACTGGCTTCCTGACCGACATATTCCCCGGCGCGATCGACATTTGTCCATACGCGCGAGGACAGGAAGGCGAGGAGCAGGGCCAGGATAACCGCTAGAGGCGTCAACGTCACAGGCGAGGCCGCCTTCAGCTCCCTCGCCACTGCGCGCCGGGACAGGATTGCCGCTGCGCCGAAAGTCGCCATCGTCAACACGTAACAGAAGCCGAATACAAGAAGCGTGATGCCGAGAATCGATTGGGACTCAACCCAACGCAACATTGGTCCTCCTGAGCTGGCTACTTCTATCTTTCTAGAATACGCCCCGAGCCCTCTGACCGGAAGGCCACACCGCTCGGGTGCTGCAGGCCAGCGGGCATTCGCGTGATGCCGAAGGACGGCACCGACTGGGATCAGGAATATGGCTTCACCGACAATGGGCGGATGCCGAAGCCGTTAACTGCTGCGCTGCGGCAGTTCGATCCCCCGATGTCCAGAGTGGGTCATTTCCGACCGATTCAACCGGTTCTGCTTGCCGGTTCATGCCTGCGCCGTCCCGAAAGCGGGCCTGATGCTGGGATGACAAGCCGCAGCCAACTACCTCGCCTTCATCCAGTTCGCATCAATACGGCTGTGGCTTCGCGTTAACGAGTCCACCCCCCTCACCGCACCGCGAACGGCGCCTGGTAGGGCCGGCCAAACGGCACGCCGTTGATCACGTTCTGCACGGGCTTGAGCAACAGCTTGCCCTCGCGCTTGTTGTTGCGGGTGTCGACGAACGAGGTCTGCGCCTCCACCAGATCCATAATCGCGACGTCGCCGGGTGCGCCGATCTGCAGCGTGCCGATCTTGGGCGCGCGGTTGATGATTTTCGCCGGCGTCGATGTCGCCGCCGCCACCACCTGCTCCAATGTAAGGCCGAGCGTGAAGAACTTGCTCATGACGTTCGGCAAATACGGCATGCCTGGCGAGTTGCCGGAGAAGACGTGGATGTCGGAGGAGATCGTATCCGGTGTGCAGCCGCCCGGAAGCGCGACCTCCGCCACCGTGAAATCAAAACTGCCGCCGCCATGGCCGACGTCGAACATCACGCCGCGCTGCTTGGCGGCGAGCGCTGATGGCAGCAGCTTGCCATCCTGCACGATGTTAGTGAAGGCGCCGGCGATGTTCGGAGCGCCGGAATAGGCATGCGTCAGCACATCGCCCGGCCGCATCAGGTCGAGAATCTGCGACATCAGCTCCTTGGTCTCGACGCCGCCGATATGCACCATCATCTTGGCCGGCCAGCCGCACATCTCGCAGGCCTTGATGCCGCGCTTCAGCGGCTCCAGCCCGTGCTTGGCGATCACGTTCTCCGACATCCTGACCTTCACGCCGAGCAGGAAGTCCGGATTTTCCGCCAGCGCCATCGCGCAGGCATCGACTTGCGCGTAGTCGATGTTGTAGAGCTCGGCGACCGGGAAACCGGACAGGCCGTTGTTGGCGATGTGAACGAAGGCGTAAATTCGCGCCCGCGATTGCGCCACGATGTAACGCCGCAGCGCCGCGAGATTGTTGACGCCGGCATCGCCTGCCGACACCACCGTGGTGGTGGCCTGGGCCTGCACCAGCTCGTCGGCGGGAATGCCGATCGCCGAACCATAGGGGTAGACGTGCGAATGCAGATCGATCAGGCCGGGTGTCACCAGCTTGCCTGAGGCATCGATGGTCTTGGCGGCGCGCGCGGCCGGAATCTCGTTCTCGACCGCCTCGATCACACCCCAGCGGATACCGATATCGCGCTTGCCCTTGAGTGACTGACTCGGATCGAGCACGTCGCCGCCCTTGATCACGAGGTCGAATTTGTCATTCGGCCCCATCGCGGCATGGGCGCTTCCGGACATCGCGGCGACCGCGGCCGATCCGGCCAAGCTCAGGAAATGACGGCGTGAAACCCCGCTCATGGCAGCCTCCCCAATTTGATTGTTATGGCGCGATGATGCGCCCGCTCCCAGCCTTCCGCAAGCAAGAGTAAAACCTGCCCATTCTCGTCCCACGCTGGATTGAAGCGCGGCGCTGCCGGTTTCCGGTGGGCGCTTGCTTTATCGACGTTCGCAGCTTTGCCTCTCGCGGCGCACGCATGCGCGACACGGCCACAACAAGCGAAGCGATCGGACGAGTGATCATCAAGAAGAAGTATCGTTATTGACGCCTCGGATCGCATCGCGTTGCGCGTTCGGTCCGGATGTCCCCAAACGAAAAATGGCCCCTCGCGGGGCCATTCTCTTTGTTTTGCGTGTCGCTGCGTTCGAAAAATCTCAGCTATAGATCTCGAACAGGCCGGCGCCGCCCTGGCCGCCGCCGATGCACATCGTGACGACGCCCCACTTGGCCTTGCGCCGCCGGCCTTCCTGCAGGATGTGGCCGGTGAGACGCGCACCGGTCATGCCGAAGGGATGGCCGATCGCGATCGAGCCGCCGTTGACGTTGTACTTCTCCGGATCGATGCCGAGCTTGTCGCGGGAATAGAGACACTGGCTGGCAAAGGCTTCGTTGAGCTCCCAGAGATCGATGTCGTCGATCTTCAGACCATGGCGCTTCAGAAGTTTTGGCACGGCGTAGATCGGGCCGATGCCCATCTCGTCCGGCTCGCAGCCCGCCGCCGCCCAGGCGACGAAGCGGCCCATCGGATTGAGACCGCGCTTCTCGGCATCCTTGGCTTCCATCAGAACGACCGCCGCCGCGCCATCCGAGAGCTGGCTGGCGTTGCCGGCGGTGACGTACTTGCCCGGGCCCTTGACCGGCTCGAGCTTGCCAAGGCCTTCCATCGTCGTATCGGGACGATTGCATTCGTCGCGGTCGACGGTGTAGTCGACGATGCTCTCCGCCTTGGTCTGCTTGTCGACCACCTTCATCTTGGTCTTCATCGGGACGATTTCGTCCTTGAACTTGTTGGCCTGCTGGGCGGCGGCCATGCGGCGCTGCGATTCCAGCGAATACTCGTCCTGATATTCGCGGCTGAGCTTGTAGCGCTCGGCAACGATATCGGCGGTATCGATCATCGCCATGAAGATATCGGGCGCGACCTTGAGCAGGTCCGGATCGATCGATTCCTTGGGCGAGCCGCCGCCGGGGATCGAGATGCTCTCGACGCCGCCGGCCACGATGCAGTCAGCTCCGTCAGAGCGGATCGAGTTGGCGGCCATCGCGATGGTCTGCAGGCCGGAGGAGCAGAAGCGGTTCACCGAGACGCCAGCGGTCGATTTCGGCAATCCGGCGAGCAGCGCGGCCTGGCGGCCGATATTCGGCGCGCCATGCGCGCAATTGCCGAGATAGCAGTCCTCGACATATTCCTTGTCGACGCCGGCGCGCTCGACGGCGTGCTTGATGGCGTGAGCCGCCATCGACATCGGCGGGGTAATGTTGAATCCGCCGCGGCCGGACTTCGCCAGCCCCGTACGTGCATAGGAAACGATGACAGCTTCACGCATTTGAAAGACCTCCCTTTGATGCGATCCAGTATGGACTGGAGCCGCGCCCGTGTGTAGCGAAAACCCGAATTCCGGCGGGCGGAACAGAATGGATCCGCAGGCCGGCTCGGAGCCGGGATTTGCACAACGCCTGTTCTTGGGCAAGGCCACGCTAACGCGTTCTGTCTTTTGCGGCCGATGCGCGACGAAGGACGCATGCGCCGGCTGTTTCACTCAGCGAAATTGGCCCCTATTGAGATCGCCCGCGAGCAAGCGATCCGAGACAGGTCAGGGGTGCGATGGTAAGGACATTGGGCTTTCCGTGCCGCTGGCCGTATGCGGCCATCTCGCGGTGACGCCATGAGCCGTTCATGTGACACACGAGACGCCTCACTTCCCTGTTCCGGCCGCCGCGGCAAGAATGGGTGCCCAGCGTGCGATCTCGGACCGAACGAAGCGGTCGAATGCCGCCGGATTGCGTTCGTCCTTTGCCGGGATCGAGCCGCCGAGCTGGGCGATCCGCTCGCGTACGACGGGCTCATCGAGCGCCCGGTCGAGCGCATCGGAAAGCCTCGCGATGATTTCGCGCGAAACGCCTTTCGGCGCAAACAGTCCCGCCCAGACGCTCATCTCATAGTTGATGCCGGCCTCCCCAGCGGTCGGAACATTCGGCAGCGTTTCGAGGCGTTTCGCGGCAGAGACCGCGAAAGCCTTGACCGAACCTGCCAAAACCGACTCCGCCACGCTGACCGATTGCTCGCACATGAAGTCGACGTGACCGCCGACCAGATCATTCAGGGCCGGGCCTGATCCGCGATAGGCAACGAGCGCCGGATTCGCGCCGAGTCCCGCGGTGAACAGCAGGCATGCCATATGCGAGGACGCGCCGACGCCGCCATGAGCCTGCTTCACCGCATCACCCCTTTGCCGCAGCACTGCGACGAACTCCTTCAGATCGTTTGCCGGGAAATCCTTCCGCGCGATTACGATCGCCGGGGAATGCGCGGTGATGCCGATCGGCACGAAGTCGGCAACGGGATCGTATTTGAGGTTCGGCGTCAGCACTGGAGCCGCGACATGCGAGCCCATGGCGGCGGCAAGCACGGTATAGCCGTCGGGTGCGGCAGCCGCTGCGCGGCCGCTGCCGACTGTGCCGCCGGCGCCGCTGACATTCTCGATGACGATGGATTGCCCGAGGATCTTCGACATCTGGTTGGTGACGATCCGCGCCACGACGTCGCTGGCGCCTCCGGGAGGGAACGGCACGATCACCGTAATCGCCCTGGAGGGGTAAGCCTGCGCACGCACCGGTCCTGCGATGCCAGCGAACAGCATCGCAACCAGGCAGGCTTCCCAGAGACACGTGCAAGGTTTCATAACGCGCGCTCCTGTCCCTTGCTGCTGCGCGGTCACACGCTTCCGTCGTTCAATATTTCCGCGACCTCGACCGAACGCCCCTCACGCGCCGAAAGAATGCCGGCGCGCACGACCGCGAGCGATCGCGTCGCCTCCTCGCCGCCGACTTCGTGCTGGCGCTGACCGCGCGCCGCCTCGGCAAATTCCTCGAGCTCTTCGACCAGGGTATCGTTGCTGGCACATGGCACCGCCACCGGCTGGCTCTCACCGCGCTTGAGCAACCGCAGCCCGTTGTGCAAATCGTAGAACGCCGTCATGTCCTTGCCGTAGACGTTCATCAGGTAATACTCGGACGCCGAGGCGTAGCTTGCGTTCAGCGTCGAAAGCGCGCCGTTCTCATGCTGCAGGATCAGGCTCGCGACATCCGGATTGTCGCCGGGCAGCACCAGTTGCACCGATTGTGCGCGTACCGCTTGGATCGGCCCGATCAGGTAGGCGAGCACGTCGACATAGTGGATCCCGATCTGCAGCATCACGCCGCCCGGCATGCCTGCGGCCTGGTAGCGCCAGGAGGCGAGATCGATCTTGCCGAGGCGATCGCGGCTGATGTTCGCCTCGGCATTGACGAGCCTGCCGAACCGGCCGGCGTCGATCTCTCGCCTGATGTAGCGGAAATGGCTCTCGCGCCGCCGCTGATAGCCGAGCGCCAGCACCACCCCGGCCTTGCGACAGGCCTCGGTGATGGCGCGGCCGTCCGCTATGGTGTTGGCGATCGGCTTGTCCAGAAAAACGTGCTTGCCGGCGGCTGCGGCAGCGCAGGTCGTCGCCAGATGCACATCGTTCGGCGTCGTGTTGATGATCGCCTCGATCTCGGCATCGGCCAGCAGCGCCTCATAGCTCGCGGCCGGCCGGCAGCGGTATTTTGCCGCGAAATTTTTGCGTTTCTCATCCGACCTTGTGTAGCAGCCGCGGATCGCGAGCTTGCCCGAGCGCTGGATGGCATCCGCCAGCACGTCGGACCACCATCCCATCCCGATACAGGCCACGCGGAGCGGATCGGCACCCATCACTTTGCCCTCCCAAGGACCTTGCTCTCAAAGACCGTGCCGTTCTCAAAGGCCGCGTTCGTCCGGCCGGCTTCGGTCCCTGCTACTTCATTCCCACCTCGCACCGATCGACTCGACGGCCGACCTGGCGATCCGCAAATCGGTCTCCCAATCGCCGCCGCTGACGCCGACACCGCCGATGCATTCGCGGTCGACCAGCACCGGCACGCCCCCTTCCATCGCCGTCCACCGCTCCGGTCCGGCGGCGAGCGCGAGCCCGATCGCATGGCTGACGTCGAGGTCCTGGCCGGCCGCGCCTTTCGCCGTGGTCGGACGCCGGTTCGACGCGGCGCAGACCGCCTTGGTGGTGCAGGAGTGCACAGTATGGAAGCGGCCGCCGTCCATTCGTTCGATCAGGATCACATGCCCACCGGCATCCACCACGGCACAGGAGATCGCGATGCCGGCCTGGCCGGCCAATTCCAGCGCCGTCGCCATGATCCTTTTCGCGCCCTGATGCGTCAGGCGCTTGCTATCGGCAACAAACATGGCAGCGCTCCGGTCGGGAGGGACAGGCGAATTGTGCCCCATCAAGAAACGGCATGCAATCTCCGGCTGCCGTTCCGGCAACACACGCCTCGCGCGATGAAGCCTAGCCAGACTATGAGGCGCGAACATGGACGGTCGTCAGGAATTCTGTGCCGACGGCCCGCCGGCCGAACGCCTCAGATATGCTGCGCCATGATCCGGCCGGGCCGCGCATCCGGGCGGGGCTCGATATCGACCGACCACAGGTCGCGGTCGTCGACGTCCTTCAATGTCACGGTCATGACTCCGGTCTTGCCGTCGATGTCGACGCGGCCGAAAAACTGTAGGCCGAAACAGGGGGCGAGATTCTCGCCGCTGCACCCCTTCTGGAACATCGCTTTCGGGCCGAACGTATTGTCGAGCGGGGCCGGCGCCCAGGTGCCCGCATGCAGCGGGCCGGAGACGAATTCCCAGAACGGCTCGAAATCCTGATAGATCGCGCGGTTCGGATCGTAGTGATGCGCGGCCGTGTAATGCATATCGGCGGTCAGCCAGACAATGTTGCGGATGCCGGCGCGCTTCATGAACGACAGCAAATCGGCGATCTCATGCTCGCGCCGCTCCGGCGGGCCGTCGCCGAGCGCAATCGCGTCCTCGCTAAACAGGCCGATCGGCATGTCGGCCGCGATCACCTTCCAGGTGGCGTCGGAAGCCACCAGTTCGCGCTTCAGCCAGGCTAGTTGCGCCGCGCCGAGGATGCAGGTGTCGCTGTGGTCGTCGCGCTTATTGAAGGTGGAATCGCGGTAGCTGCGCATGTCGATCATGAAGACATCGAGCAGCGGGCCGTAGGCGATCTTGCGATAGATGCGGCCGTCTTCCTGTGCGGGTGTCGCGCGCATCGGCATGAATTCATGGAACGCGCGGCGCGCCCGCGCCACCAGATGCGAGGTGCCGTCCTCGGCATAGCCGCTCGCGTCGGCCGTGCCGACCGGCGCCCAGTCGTTCGTCACCTCGTGATCGTCCCATTGCGCGAACAAGGGGACGGCGGCATGGAAGGCGCGAAAATTTGGATCGAGCCAGTTGTATTTGTAGTTGCCGCGGAACTGCGCGAGGGTTTGGGCGACGACAGACTTTTCCTCGGTAACGAGGTTTCGCCAGACCCCGCCATCGGGCAGCGTCAGTTCCCGCTCCACCGGGCAGTCCGCATAGATGTGGTCGCCGCAATGGATGAAGAAGTCCGGGCGGTTGTTGAGCATGGTCCGGTAAGTCCGCATGCCAGCGCGGCTTTCGTCGATGCCCCAGCCCTGCCCCGTCGTATCGCCCGACCAGGCGAACGATACATTGCTTCGTGCCGTGGGCGCGGTGCGAAGGTGCCCGACCTGCGCCTCGCCGGCGATTCCCGGCTCGCTTTCAAACCGCACGCGATAGAAAATATCCTGCCCCGGCGGCAGTCCGTCGAGCAGAACTTTCGAAGTGAAGTCGGCATCCGGCAACGCATCGGCGGAAGCCGTGCCGATGATGGTCTTGAAATCTTCGCTGGCCGAGCATTCGACCTGCATCCGCGCGGCCCGGTCGGCGCGCGCCCAGATCACCGCGGAATTGGCCGAGACGTCGCCCGATTGAATTCCACTGGTGATGAGTGGCCGATCCGCGGCGCGGCTGAGGTAGGGTCTGGTGAGGCCGCCGAAACCAGCGACGGCGAACGTTGCGGCGGAGCGTACCAGCCATTGACGCCGCGTCAGGGCGGGCTTGGCGCGAATCGCAATCGGCATCGAACACCCCTCGTCGAATCACGACGAAGGTGTGCCCGAGCAATTTGAATGCTGGCCGAAGGTTTTGCGACAGGTGGATGAAGGTGAAGAATTGTAGGGTGGGTTAGCGAAGCGAAACCCATCAATCCCTGCTGTCAGACCTCATCCTGAGGAGCTGCGCAGCGGCGTCTCGAAGGATGAATGGGCACGAGCGGGGCCTCGTGGTTCGAGACGGCGCTACGCGCCTCCTCACCATGAGGGTTTGATGTTGTCACGAATTCCGCGTCACCGCTGCCAGTCGCAGATGCCGCCGGACTTGCACGGCCAGGTCTGGATCCGCGTGTCGCGGGCCTGGGCGTCGAGTGGATTGGTATGGCGGCGCGCCTGCTTGGTGGGGGCCGCAGCGCGCGGCTTCTGCACGCGCTCCTGTACGACACGAGTCCTGGGTGCAGCGGTCTTGGGTGCAGCAGTCTTGGGCGCAGCAGTCTTGGATGAAGCAGCCTTGGGCGCAGCAACCTTCGGCGCAGCAACCTTGGGCACCACCACGCGCTCCGTCTTCACCGGCTTGCGATCGGTTCTGGCCTCGATCCGGACCGGCGCAAATTGCGTCGGCGGCCCGAGTCGCTTCGGTGAGAGCATGGCTTGGGAAGGATCGAGGCTGAAGAGCTCGCCCGCGCGATATTCGTCTGCCAGCGCGGCGCTGCCCGACATCAGG
Organism: Bradyrhizobium murdochi; assembly: GCF_000472965.1. Classification (GTDB taxonomy): domain Bacteria; phylum Pseudomonadota; class Alphaproteobacteria; order Rhizobiales; family Xanthobacteraceae; genus Bradyrhizobium; species Bradyrhizobium murdochi. Next base: position 180,528 of record NZ_AXAU01000002.1, read on the forward strand.
AGCCCCGTGCAAAGTGCCGCGGCAATAGCGTTTTTCAGGACCATCGCAGGCCTCCTGAAATCGACCCAAAGAATTAAGAACAGCCGACATGTAGGGCGCCGGCCGGACAATTCCAGCCGTTCCGACCCTCAGGGTTACCGGTGACTGAGCCAGCCTGTGAAAAACTTCACGTGCCGGATGAACAGCCCCTACTCGGCGGCCTGCGCCACCGGCTGACCGATCGCCGCTTCCAGCCGCGTGCACTCCGCACGGTATTTCGCGACATTGACTTCCTTGACGTGGCCATAGCCGCGAACGAGTTCCGCTGATTTCGCCAACGCCACCAGACGCGGCCAGTCATGGGGCTTGGCCCTGTCGAGATGGCGGAAGATCATCGCGGAATATTCGCCTGGCAAGGCCCGCTCCATCCGCCGCTCGGCTGTATAGCCGAACGGATCGAACGCGGTGCCGCGGAGGAACTTGAAGCGGGTCAGGATGTCGAAGGCGCGGCACATCCAGGAGCCGAATTCGCGCTTGCGCAAATGCCCGGTCAGCTTGTCGCGGGATGCCAGCAGCGGCGGCGCGAGGCTGACCTTGACCCCCGGCTCGCCGTCGAACTGCTCTTTCAGCGCTTTTGCAAACTCGCCGTCGGAATAAAGCCGAGCGACCTCGTATTCGTCCTTGTAGGCCATCAGCTTGAACAGGCCCTTGGCAAAAGCCTCGGTCAGTTCATGCGAGCCCGGCGCGGCCTTGGCTTCCGCGGCGCGGACGCGCTCGACCTCGGCGAGATAGCGCTTCGAGTAGGCCTCATTCTGGTAGTCCGTCAGGAACTTGGCGCGGAACGCGATGCTTTCGTCGAGCGTGCGCCGGACCGGCGCCGCGCCCGAACTCTTGAAGCGTGCGGCGCTGACGACGCGCGGCAGATCGTGCGCCGCGAGCCGGCCCCAGGAGAACGCGAGCTTGTTCATCTCGATCGCCGCGCCATTGAGGTCGATCGCCTTCATGATCGCTTCCAGCGACAGTGGGATTGCCCCGCGCTGGAACGCAAAGCCGAGTATGAAGGCGTTGGTGGCGATGCTGTCGCCCATCAGCGCGGTGGCAAGCCCGGTGGCGTCGAGAATGTCGAGGTGGGAGGCACTGACCGCCTCGTTCAGCGCGTCCCGCATCGTTCCCGCCTCGAAATCGATGTCGGGATTGATGACGAAGCTCGCGGTCGGCAAGAGGTCGGCGTTGACGATCGCCCGCGTCACGCCGCGCTCGGCCCGGCTCAGCGCGGGGATGCTGGTGGCGACCACGATGTCGCAGCCGAGGACGAGATTGGCGCCGCCGGGGGCGATGCGGACGGTCGAGAGATCGTCAGCTTGCGGCGCGATGCGGACATGGCTCATCACAGCGCCGTTCTTCTGCGATAGCCCTGTGAAGTCGAGCGTCGAGCACGCCCTGCCCTCGACATGGGCGGCCATGCCGAGCAGCGCGCCGATGGTGATGACGCCGGTACCGCCGATGCCGGTGACGAGAATGTTGTAGGCGCCATCGAGCGCGGGGACTGCCGGCGTCGGCAGATCGGCAAACAGCGCCGAGGGATCAGCCGCCGCGCGATCGGCTTTCCGCAAGCGTCCGCCATGCACCGTGACAAAGCTCGGGCAAAAGCCCTCGATGCAGGAAAAGTCCTTGTTGCAGTTCGACTGGTCGATCCGCCGCTTGCGGCCGAACTCGGTTTCCAGCGGCTGCACCGAGACGCAGTTCGAAACGGAAGAGCAGTCGCCGCAGCCTTCGCAGACGCGTTCGTTGATGAAGACGCGCTTCGGCGGATCCGGATAGAGCCCGCGCTTGCGGCGGCGACGCTTTTCCGCCGCGCAGGTCTGGTCATAGATCAGGACCGTGAGACCCTTGACCTCGCGCAGCTCTTTCTGCACGGCGTCGAGCTCGCGGCGGTGATGAATCGTTGCGCCGGCGGGAAAATAGTTGCTGGGATATTTCTCGGGATCGTCGGAGACGATGGCAAGCCGCTTGGCGCCCTCCGCCGAAACCTGATGCGCGATCTGCGATACCGAGAGCCCGCCTTCGGCCGGCTGGCCGCCGGTCATCGCGACCGCATCATTATAGAGGATCTTGTAGGTGATATTGACGCCGGCGGCGGCCGCCGCACGGATCGCGAGCAGGCCGGAATGGGTGTAGGTGCCATCGCCCAAATTCTGGAACACATGTGCTTCGCTGGTGAACGGCGCCTGCCCGATCCAGGTGACGCCTTCCGCGCCCATATGCGAGATCGTCTGGGTGCGGCGGTTCGGCACCGACAGCGCCATGCCGTGACAGCCGATGCCGGCCATCGCGCGGCTGCCCTCGGGGATCTTGGTCGAGGTGTTGTGCGGACAGCCCGAGCAAAAATACGGTGTCCGCTGCAGCTTTGCGGCGCCGACGCCGTCCGCGGGACGGTCGAACGCCTCGAGTTTTGCCAGACGCTGCTCCAGCGCCGGGCTGCGATGACCGAGTTTTCGCAACCGCGCCACGACGGCCGCCGCCACCATGGTCGGCGTCAACTCGCCTTCGCTCGGCAACAGCATCGCGCCGCTCTCGTCACGCTTGCCGACCACCGAAGGGCGCTTCGCGGCATCCATATTGTAGAGAATGCGGACAAGCTGGTCCTCGATAAAGCCGCGCTTCTCCTCGACCACCAGCACATCCTGCAGGCCTTCCGCAAAGGCCCGCGCGCCGGATTCCTCCAGCGGCCAGGTCAGCGCCACCTTGTAGATGCGCAAACCAAGCGCCTGTGCTTCGGCATCGGTGATGCCGAGATCGGCCAGCGCCTGCCGCAGATCAAGATAGGCCTTGCCGGTCGCCACGATGCCGAGCCGCGCCGGCTTTGAATCCAGCACGATCCGGTCGAAGCGATTGACGCGCGCGAACGCGGCGACCGCCTGCATCTTCGGGCCGTGCAAGCGCCGCTCCTGCTCCATCGGTGCATCCGGCCAGCGGATCGAAAGCCCGCCCGGCGGCATCTCGAAATCGTCGGGCGTGATGATCTTGATGCGATCGGGATCGCTGACGATCGAGGCCGAGCTTTCGACCGTCTCGGAAATCGCCTTGAAGCCGACCCAGCAGCCTGAATAGCGCGACAGCGCAAAGCCCAAAATGCCGAGATCGAGATAATCCTGCAGCGTGGCCGGGTTGACCACCGGCATCAGCGCTGCCGCGAACACCTGCTCGCTCTGATGGGCGAGCGTCGAGGACTGGCAGCCATGGTCGTCGCCGGCCAGCGCAATCACGCCGCCATTCGGCGAGGTGCCGGCGGAGTTGGCATGCTTCAGCGCATCGACGGAACGGTCGACGCCGGGGCCCTTGCCATACCAGATGCCGAATACGCCATCGACCTTGGCGCCCGGGAACATGCCGACCTGCTGGCTGCCCCAAACAGCGGTAGCCGCCAGGTCCTCGTTGAGACCGGGTGAGAACTCGATGTCATGCTGCTTGAGGAAAGTTTTGGCGCGCCACAGCGCGTGATCGTACATGCCGAGTGGCGAGCCGCGATAGCCGGAGATGAAGCCTGCGGTATTGAGCCCCTGTGCGCGGTCGCGTTCGCGCTGCAACATGGGAAGGCGGACCAGCGCCTGCGTACCGGACAGAAAAATCCGTTTCGCATCCAGACGGTACTTGTCGTCCAGTCCCACTTCCATCAACGCCATTCGTCCGCTCCCTGTCGCACGTTCCGCCGGTTATTTGAACCGGTCTAATTGCGAACAGCATGCACCGATTTTGCTATGCGTGCCCAGCGCGAATTCATGGCCGCAGGGCATATCTCGCCCGTGTTGTGGATCGGCGAGCCTCTTGCGGGAGCCCGCCTTCTTTGAAACGCTCGGAAATTAAAGGGAGACGCCAGCGATGACAGAACCGGCCTTCAGGACCGAGATATTGGAGAGCGGCAATCTGCTCGTCGGGCCATGGCGGAGCCCGAGGCAGATGCTCCACGCGCAGGTCTATGATTCGCACGCCTCGATTCACGACGATGCGACCGCGCAGAAGCTCGGGTTTCAGGGCGGCACCATCGAGGGCCCGACCCACTTCAGCCAGTTCGCACCCTTGTGCGAACGGATCTGGGGCCAGACCTGGTTCGAAACCGGCTGCCTGTCCGCGCACTACCGCAATCCCGCCTTCGAAGGTGAAGAAGTGCAGGCCAACATCGAGAAACCGAAACCGGGGCAAATGACTTGCGCGATCGGCATGACCAAGCACGACGGCACCGAGATTTTGCGCGGCACCGCTTCCGTCGGCGACGTAATGGAAACGGCGCTTTCCCGGCGGCTCGGCGAATTGAAGCCGCTCGCCGATCCTGTCATCCTCGCCGACGTCAAGGTCGGCATGAAGGTCGGACGACAGACCGTCAGAATGGATTTCGACCAGCACATGGGCGATCTCTATCCATTTTCGCTTGCCGAGAAGCTGAAGGTCATCACCGAGCCTTCAGCGTATTATTCCCAGGAGCTCAATCCATGGGGCCGCGCGATCATCCCGTTCGAAATGCTGAGCGTGCTGTTTCAGTACCGCGCCCGCGAAGACCGGCTGCCGGTCCGCGGACCCGCGATCGGGCTGTTCGCGGATCAGGAGATCCGCCTGCTGCGCGGGCCGCTATTCGTCGGCGAGAACTATGCAACCGAACGCGAGGTCGTCGCGCTCAGCGGCAGCCGCCGCACCGAAAGCGTGTGGATGCGTACGACCGTGTTCGCAAAAGACGATACGCCTGTCGCCACCATGCTTTTGAACATGGCGAGCATCAAGGATTCCTACGCCAACTACGAGCGGGAGCATAAAGCGCTCTATGGGTAGGTGAACCCAAGCCGACAACGTGCCCTATTACAAAGAGGTACTGGAACAGTACCCGATCCCGGGAGTGGAACGAGATGCGCCTGAAAGATCGTGTCGCCATCGTCGTCGGCGCCGGCCAGAGCCCCGGCGAAGGCATCGGCAACGGCCGCGCCACCGCGCTGACCTTTGCGCGCGAAGGCGCCAAGGTGCTGTGCGTCGATCACAATCTGCAATCGGCGCAGGAGACCATCGACATGATCGCCGCGAGCGGCGGCACCGCGGTGGCCTTCAAAGCCGACGTTACCAAAAATGCCGAGCTCAAGGCGATGGTAGCAGACGCACAAGCACGCTGGGGCCGCATAGACGTGCTGCACAATAATGTCGGCGTCAGCCTGGCCGGCGGCGATGCCGAACTGCTTGAGATCAGCGAGGAAGCGTTCGACCGCTGCGTCGCGATCAACCTGAAGAGCTGCGTGTGGGCGGCCAAGCACGTCATCCCGATCATGCGAGCGCAACGAAGCGGCGCCATCATCAACATCTCCTCAATGGCCGCGATCACGACCTATCCTTACGTCGCCTACAAGGCAACCAAGTCGGCGATGATCGCCTTCACCGAACAGCTCGCCTACCAGAACGCGCAATACGGCATCCGCGCCAATGTCATCCTGCCCGGGCTGATGAACACGCCGATGGCAGTCGACACCCGCGCCCGCGAATTCAAGAAGAGCCGTGCCGAGGTTGAGGCGGAGCGCGACAGCAAGGTGCCGCTGCGCCAGAAAATGGGCACCGGCTGGGACGTCGCCAACGCCGCGCTGTTTCTTGCGTCGGATGAAGCGAGTTTTGTCACCGGCGTGACATTGCCGGTCGACGGCGGCGCGAGTGTCAGGCGGGGATAATCGCGTGAATCGTAGGATGGGCAAAGGAGCGTAAGCGACATGCCCACCATTCCCCCGGCACAAAAGATGGTGGGCACGCTGCGCTTTGCCCACCCTACGCAGCCAATCGCCGGCACGTTTACCTTTGGTTAGTAACTTTCTCTTAAGGCTTCCGGCGATTGGGCGGTCTTTTTACCGCCCGTGCTCACGCGACCTGCGCCAGCGTCATTTGTTTTTGGCCCACGCGCGTGATTCGACAACATCGACCAGTTCCAATGACACGATGATGTGACAGCGCATCGCCGCTTGTCGAAATCCCGTCTCGTTGCGGTCGCACGAATTTCATGTGCGCTCGCTATGAGGCGCCACAAGAATTGTGGAAGCCGAGGCACCATGAACGAAGAATTCGACTACGACCTGACGCCGTCCCAGTGGGAAACGTTGAAGGCATTGCGCAACCCGGCATCACGGCTGCCGCGCATGAGCCGCACCACGATCGACGGCCTGATCGCGCTCGAACTCGCCGTGATGCACGGCGACGCACCCGCCATCACGGCAAAGGGACGCAAGGTGCTGATTCGCGGCTCGTCGCTGCTGCTACAGGATCTGGCGGCGTGATTGCCGCAGTGTGATCAGAACAGGTACAATTGCAGCCGCGCGGAAGCTGCGCTCCCTCTCCCGCTTGCGGGGGAGGGCTGGGGTGGGGGTGTCGCCGCGAGTCACGCTGTTCGTGTGGAGAGAGCCCCCACCGGGATCACATCTGACGATGTGATCCGACCTCCCCCGCAAGCGGGAGAGGTGGCAGTCCCCGCGTGGCTTATTCATCCACACGTCATCTAACGACCTCACGCCGGCCTCTTCTCCTCCGTCACCGGAGAGGTGATCACCAGAAAAACCAAGTCGACCAGCCCCGAGTTCGAGATCGCGTGTTCGACGCCGGGCGGTAGGAAGATGACGTCGTGCTTGCGCACCACGTGATTTTTTCCTGCAATCTCCATCAGCCCCTCGCCTTCGAGCACGTGATAGATCTGCTCCTGCACAAGGTGCTTGTGGCGCGCGACATGGGCCATCGGCTGGTACATCGAGATGCGATAGTCGATGTGGCGGGAGCCCGCGGTCTCCGGCATCACCAGCGGTTTTGACAGCGCGCCGCCAAAGTGATTGGGGAATTCGCGCCACGGCACTTCGGCGATGTTGCGGATGAAGGCGCCGTTGTTTTCTGGAGCCATGATTGCCTCCTTTGCCGGTCAGATCACTAGCGCCCCGCCATCGATATAGACGATCGATCCCGTCGCAAAACCGTTCGCCATGAAGCTCAGGATTTGCCGCGCGATGTCCTCAGCCGCACCAACGCGCCCGACCGGCAGCGCCGCCGCCGTCTTCGCCAGCATGTCGCGCCGCGCCTCTTCCGGCATCGCAGCGCGGATCGGGGTGTCGATCACGCCCGGCGAGACCGCATTGACGCGCACCGGCGCCAATTCCAGCGCCAGCGCCCTCGCCAGTGACTCCAGCGCGCCGTTGGCGGCGCTGATGATTGCCGAGTTCGGCCGCGGACGGACGCTGAGAAAACCCGAGACCAGGGTCAGCGAGCCGCCGGCGCGGATTTCGGCCTCGCGCGCGACCCGCCATGCACCCCAGAACTTGCCTTCCATCGTGGCGCGAACATCCTCCATCGCTACCGTCTTGAACGGGCCGGTGCGAAGCTGCGCCGCCGTCACCACGACGTGATCGACCGGGCCGCAACGGCGAAACAGCTTTGCCACGCTGTCGTCGCTGGTGACGTCGGCGGGAATCGCGATGGCGTTCAGCTTCTCCGCCACCTGGTCGAGCTTTTTGACATTGCGGGACGCAATGATGACGTCGGCGCCCTCGCGCTTCGCCATCTCCGCGGTCGACAAGCCGATGCCGGAGGAACCACCGACGACGACGACTTTCTTGCCTGCCAGCAGCATGTGATTTCCTCGAAGTGAGATCAGGCGGGCTGATAGCGCGTGCCGATGCCGGCCTTGCTCTGCCCGAGCCCAGGCAATTCCCAGACGCCCGCACCGACCGGATTGATGTCGGCGGCGATATCGACGTCGATCAGATACGGCTTGTTGGCGGCGATGCCTTTGCGGATGGCCTCGCCGAGATCGCCGGCGCGATCGACCCGCACGCCCTCGACGCCGCAGGAACGCGCCATCGCGGCGAAATCCGGATTGTAGCGCTCGCCGGTGTTGGGATCGTGGAAATCGGTCGCAAGCTCGCGGCCGCCGAGATAGCCGCGCTGCAGCCCGCGGATCGAGGCGTAGGCGTAATTGTTCCAGACCACCCAGACCACGGGCAGATTATATTCCACCGCCGTCCCCAGCACATTGGCGTGCATGAAGAACGCGCCGTCGCCGCACACCGAGACGCAGGCACGGTCGGGAGCGGCAAACTTCGCGCCCATCACGCCGGCAACGCCAAAGCCCATCGGGCCAAATCCCATCGAGCCGATCAGCGAATCCGGCCGACGCGGCTTGCAGAAGCCGAGCAGCCAGTTGTGATGCACGCCGATGTCGCTGACGAGGACGGCATCCTCCGGCAGCGCCTTGTCGATTTCTAGCGCGGCCCGCTGCGGATTGATCGGCGTGGTGTCGTCGGAAAAGCCGGGAGCGACGAACTTGTCCCACTCTTTCCGATAGCCATCGATCTGCGAAAGCCACTTCTTGCGCGCGTCCAGCTTCTTTGCGAGATCGGCGCGGCGATCGAGTTCGGCATGAACCTGCCGCAGGAAGGTGCGCACGTCGGCCATCAGGCCGAGCGCGACCGGATAGTTGCGGCCGATCTCCTCGGGATCGATGTCGACATGGATCAGCCGCGTCGGCGGGATCGTGAAGGAATAGCCCGGGATCCATGAGCTCGAGGTGCGATCGTCGAACCGCATGCCCATTGCCAGCAGTACGTCGGCCTGACGCGTTGCATGGTTGGCCTGGTAGTGCCCCGCGCGCGCAACGAGGCCCAGCGCCAGCGGATGGTTGCAGTCGATCGCGCCGAGGCCGCTGGCGGAAGCCGCGACCGGAATCTGCAGCCGCTCGGCGAGCCGCAGCAGTTCCTCCGCCGCGCCGCCATAGCGCACGCCCTGGCCAACAATGATCGTCGGCCGCTCGGCGCCGAGCAGCATGTCGACGGCTTTCACCACGCCCTCCGGATCGGCGCCGCAGCGGCTCGATATGTTGGCATTCCACTCGATCGCATTCGGCGCCTCCTCGGCCGCCGATTCCATGAACACGTCGAACGGCACGTCGAGCACGACAGGCCCGGGGCGGCCCGTCGTCATGGTCTTCCAGGCCTGCCGGACCGCCAGCGGCACCATCTCGCCGCGCGTCGGCTGGAACACCTTCTTGCAGATCGTGCGCACGGTGGACGGAAAATCGGCCTGATGATGCCGGTACATCTCCTGGAAGGCGCCGCGGTTGAACTGGCTGGTCGGCACGTTGCCGGTCACCGCCAGGAACGGCACGGAATCGAGAAAGGCGTTGGCCAGCGAGATCGGCAGGTTCGCCGAACCGGGCCCGCAGGAGGTAAACGTCGCCGTCGGCCGGCCCGAGACGCGGTAGTAAACGTCGGCCATGAAGCCGGCGACGCTCTCGTGATGCACCGAGATCGTCTTGATATCGTGGGAACGCTCGTACAGCGCGTCGATGAACTGGATGTTGCCGTGGCCACACAGGCCGAACACCTGCGGCACCTTTTCCTGGATCAGATAGTCGACGATGACCTGGGCGCCGTTGAGCATGTTACGCGACATCGATTCACTCTCTCCCTGCGCCCTCAGCGGCCTCTGCGTCTTGGATATGCGCGGCTGGCGACCGGGCAGAACCTATTTCTCATAATACTGTACGTCAATTGCTATTGTGGTATAGTGGCGCGACGCAGTTGCCGGGCGAGGACGGCCTGAATAGAGTTCGCCTCGCCCACTTGGAGAAATGATTCTGTGAAGCCGCGCACCAAGCCGAAGACGAGCGATAAGCAGGCACCTCCTCGCAAGGTCTCGATCGCAAGGCTGATGCCGTCGAGCGAGCCCAACATCGACGACGAAGCCGAGGAGCGCGCGCGCGGCGGCGTGCAGTCGCTCGGGCGCGCGTTTTCGATCCTGGAAGAAGTCGCGCGCCACCGCGAAGGCATTGGACTAGCTGATCTCAGCAAGCTGGTGGGCCTGCACAACTCCACCACCTTCCACCTCGCCAAGACGCTGGTCTCGCTCGGCTATCTCCGGCAGGAGCGCGATTCCAAGCGCTACCGCGTCGGCCGGCCGCTGTTTGCGCTGGCGGCAAGCGCGCTCGACGAAATCGAGATGGTCAATCTGGCGACGCCGATTTTGGAAGAGCTGTCGCGGGAGACCGGCGAAAGCGGTCATTTTGCCGTGCGAATGGGCGATGCCGTGGTCGTAATTGCCCGCACCAGTGGGGCCGGTGCGTTTCAATTGGCCGACCGCGTCGGCGTGGTGCGGCCGGCGCACTGCACGGCGCTCGGCAAGATCATGCTGGCCTCGCTCCGCCCCGATCAGTTGAAACGCTTCCTCGAACGCGTCGAGCTGAAACCCTCGACGAAAAAATCGATCACCGATCCCGCCGTGCTGATGCGCGAGATCGCCGAAATCCGCCGCAGCGCGATCGCCTTCGATGACGGCGAATACAACGCCGAAGTCCGCTGCGTTGCGGTGCCGGTGTATCATTTCACCGGCGAAGTGATCGGCGCACTCGGCATCTCCGGCCCGATCTGGCGCATGACCGACGAGGTAGTGCAGAGCCGCGCCAAGCTGGTGCAATCGGCCGCCAGCCGACTGTCGATCGAATTCGGCGCACGAGGTGTGGCGAAATCCTCCTGATCCGATCGATCTAAATCCTCTCCGAACGGGCAGAACGCGACTGCGACGCATTTGGCGTTGACAGCCGACACCGCGTCCGGAAATATCCTACAATAATAAAAGAACGTCTCTCACATTGTCGCATGAGCGGGAATCGGAGGGAGAACGTCAGGGCGAACTCTCGGGAGGAGATCAGTCATGACCCGCTTTAGCCGACGCGCGCTGTTGAAGGCCGGCGCCGCTTTTGCCGGCGTATCCGCTATCGGATCTCCTGCCATCGTCCGTGCACAGGCCGCGCGGATCAAAATCGGCCATCTTGTGCCGCTGACCGGTTTCCTCGGCGCGATCGGCAGCTACGCCCAGCTAGGGGTGAAGATGGCGGCGGAGGAGATCAACGCGTCCGGCGGCATCATGGGCAAACAGATCGACCTGATGTCGGAAGACTCCGTCAACCCCGCCACCGCCTCGACCAAGGCGCAGCGCATGATCGAGCAGGACGGCGCCGTGCTCTTGTTCGGCGAAATCTCATCCGCCTCGTCGCTGACCATCATGCAGGTCGCCGAACGCAACAAGAAGGTGTTCTTCTCGACCGGCGCGCGCTCGGACGCGCTGCGCGGCAAGGATTGCAACCGCTACTCCTTCCATTGCGACATTCCCAACACGGTGATGGTCAACGCCGTCGGCACCGCGCTCAAGCAGAAGGGCATGGTGAAGGGCAAGAAGTTCGTCACGCTGACGGCGGACTACATTTTCGGCCACGACCTCTTGAAAGCGGCGAAGGCCTTCTTCAGCGCCAACGACGCTACCCTGATCGGCGACGAGCTGATCGCGACCGACGTTACCGATTTCAGCCCGTATCTCCTGAAGGTGCGGCAGGCCAAGCCCGATGTCGTCTGCTGCAACCTCGCCGGCAACCAGGTCACCAACCTCGTCAAGCAGTATGCCGAGTTCGGCTTCCCCTATCCCCTCGTCGGCTTCAACCTCAACACCGGCGACGCCTGGGCGATGGGCGAAGGCAATCTTTCCGGCACCTGGCCGACAGTCTGGTATCACACGCTCGACAATCCGGCGTCCAAGACCTTCGTCGAGGCCTTCAGCAAGAAATACGGCAAGCCGCCGGAGAACCATGCCTGGATCGAATACATCACGCTGAAAATGATCGCGCAGGCGATCACCGAGACCAAGTCGACCGAGAGCGACGCGCTGATCGGCTATTTCGAGAAGCAGACGCAGTTCGACATCATGAAGTCGCGCAAGGCGTATTTCCGATCCTGGGACCATCAGCTCGTCCAGGAGGCCTACCCGTTCACGGTGAAGCCGAAGGCTGAGATGAAGGACAAGTGGGACATGCTGGTGCTCGGCGAAGCCGTGCCGGCCGCGGGCGCCGACCTTGAAACGATCTACCCGATGAAGACGCAAAATCCCTGCAACATGAAGGCATAGAGCATGATCCGACGTCATAAACCCTCATGGTGAGGAGCGCGAAGCGCGTCTCGAACCATGAGGCCCCGTCTGTGGCCTACATCCTTCGAGACGCCCGCTTCTCGCGGGCTCCTCAGGATGAGGGGTTTGAGCAGTTGTGACGCAATAGAAGCCCGATACGGGTAGGCACACTGGCGCTAACGGCGCCGGCAGACTACAGCCGGCGCCGTCTCTTTTTCGAGGTGCGTTTTAAGGTCGCGGATCGCAGATGCAGTTCGGTTTTCTGCTGGAGCAGGTGGTGAATGGCCTGGTGCTCGGAGGCTATTACCTCCTGATTGCGCTTGGGCTGTCGCTGATCTTCAGCGTCGGCGGCATCGTCAATCTCGCGCATGGCGCGTTCTATGCACTCGGCGCCTACATCTCCGTCGAAATCACGAAGTATCTCGGCTTCGGCTCGGCCGTGGTGCTGTCGCCGGCCGCCGTAGCGCTGCTCGGCATTCTCTTCGAGCGTTTCATCCTGCGAAGGTTCTACGACGCCGATCCGATCTTGAGCCTATTGGTGACGTTCGCCCTCGCCATGGTGACCGAACAGGCGATCCGTATTATCTGGGGCGCGCCGCCGATCTCGGCCGCGATCCCGCAGGCGCTTCGCGGCTCGGTGTTCATCGGCGATTTCCTGTTCTCACGCTATCGCTTGCTTATCCTCGCCGTCGTCGCTGCAGTCCTGCTCGGTGTCTGGCTGCTGCTGCACAAGACGTCGTTCGGCCGCGTAGTACGCGCGGGCATCCAGCGGCCGGACATGGTCGCCGCACTCGGCATTCGCTTGCAGCCCTACATGACCGCGATCGTCATGCTGGGCGTCGGCATGGCCGCGCTCGGTGGCGCCTTCTTTGCACCGATCACGATCGTGCATCCGGCGATGGGTGCTGAGATCATCACCGTCGCCTTTGTCGTCGTCGTGATCGGCGGCCTCGGCAGCTTCTGGGGCGTCGTAATCGCGGCACTGCTCGTCGGTGTCGTCAGGGGCATCACCATCCACTTCGCGCCGGCTGCCGGTGAAGCCTCGATCTATGTGCTGATGTTCCTGGTGCTCATGGTGCGGCCGCGCGGGCTGCTCGGCGAACGTATCGAGAAGTTCGAATGATGACGCCCGCGGCCAAATATCGTCCGCTGCTGTTGGCCGCGCTTGCCGTCATCGTGCTGCCGTTCGGCCTCTATCTGCTCGGCCTGTCACTCAACACCGGCACCATGGTGGTGGCACTCGCGATTGCCGCGATGGGGCTCAACCTGTGCATCGGCTATACCGGGCTGGTCTCGTTCGGCCACGGCGCCTGGTTCGGCATTGGCGCCTATGCGGCGGGACTGATCCAGCGCAACTGGTTCAACAACGACATCTTCCTGCCGCTGCTGCTCGCGACGATCGTCGTCGCCGTTATTGCGACCTTCGTCGGCTTCGTCATTTTGCGCCGGCGCGGCGTCTATTTCTCGCTGCTGACGCTGGCGCTGTCGGCGCTAACCTATACCATCGCTTTTCGCTGGACCGCGGTGACCGGCGGCGAGGACGGCCTCGGCGGGTTGAAGCGGGGCAGCATCGGCCCCTTCAGCCTCGACAACGCGCTCAACTATTACGTCGTCGTCTCCGCACTCTGCCTCGGCGTGCTTTATCTCCTGCTGCGGCTCGTGCGCTCGCCGTTCGGCCATGTGCTGATGGCGATCCGCGAGAACCAGTTGCGCGCCACGTTCCAGGGCTATCCGGTCGAGCGCTACAAGCTCGGCGTCTTCGTGATCTCGGCGGTCGTGACCGGCTTTACCGGCGGGCTGATCGGATTCCAGAACTATCTCGTCTCCGCCGAAGCGGTCTCCGTCCCCTTCTCAGGCGAACTGCTCGCCATCGTCGTGATCGGCGGCATGCGCAGCATGCTGGGGCCGGCGATCGGCGCGCTGTTCTTCATCCTGTTCCGCGAGTTGTTTTCGATCTGGACGCCGAACTGGCTGCTCTGGTTCGGTCTCGTCTTCGTCGCCTTCGTGCTCTACTCGCCAGGTGGCCTTGTCGGCATCTGGGCGACACTCGCAAAGCGCTGGTGGCCGCCGCCGGAGGAATCTGCCGCCATGAGCAGGCGAAAAATCTACCAAGGCCTGCCTTTGCCCGCTTTCTTGCGGCCGAGAGCGCTCGAGGGCGCCGTGCTCGACGTGCAAGGCGTCTCAAAGAGCTTTGGCGGCATCCGCGCGGTGACCGATGCTAGCCTCACGGTCGGCGCGGGCGAAATCCACGCCTTGATCGGGCCGAACGGCGCGGGAAAAACCACGCTGTTCAATCTGGTTTCCGGCCTCTATCCGACCGACAGCGGCACCATCAAGCTGAACGGCCGCGAGATCCAGGGCGTGCCGTCGGAGGCGATCTGCCATCAAGGGCTGGCGCGCTCGTTCCAGATCACCAACCTGTTCAAGGGGCTGTCGATCTACGAAAACCTCCGCCTGTCGCTACAGGCGCAAAGCCCGGGGCGTTTCGACCTGTGGCGCGACGTCGATCATTACAGGGACATCCACGCCGAGACCACGGAACTGATCAAGTTTCTCGGCCTCGAAGGCATCGAGACAATCGAAGGCGGCGAACTGTCCTATGGCGGGCAACGGCTGGTCGATCTCGGGATTGCGCTTGGCTCCAAACCACAGGTGCTGCTGCTGGATGAACCGCTCGCCGGGCTAGCCGCCGCCGAGCGCGAGCGCGTCGCAAACCTGGTCAAGAATATCGCCGCCAACATTCCAGTCCTGATCGTTGAGCACGACATCGATCGCGTGCTCGGCTTCTCCCGCACCGTCACCGTGATGAACCAGGGTGAAGTGCTGATGACCGGCACGCCCGAGGCCGTGCGCGCCGACCGCAAGGTGCAGGAGATCTATACCGGCACCGGCGTTCCCGAGGTCGAGCATATCAGCAGCGAGCAGGCCCGCGAGAGCGCCGCGCAGATCCTGCGCTTAACGCGCGTAAACACCTTCTACGGCAAGAGCCATATCCTGCACGACGCTACGTTGGATGTGCGCGAGGGCGAAATCGTTGCCCTGCTCGGCCGCAACGGCGCCGGCAAGTCGACACTCCTGAAGACGCTCGCGGGCCTCGTGCCGCTATCGTCGGGCACGATTGAGTATGCCGGCATGGACATCTCCCGCCTGCCTGCGCCCGAGATAGCGCGCGCCGGCATTGGCTATGTGCCGCAGGGCCGCGGCCTGTTCGCCGGGATGACGGTGCGGGAAAATCTCTCGCTCGGGCGTCTCGCACGCAAGACCGACGGCAGCAACGGCGTGGTGTGGGACGAAGCGCAGATCCTCAACTATTTCCCGCGTTTGCGCGAGCGCATGGACGTCGCGGCGGATTATCTTTCCGGCGGCGAGCAGCAGATGGTGGCGGTAGCGCGCGCGATGTCGGGCAACGTCAAACTCCTGCTGCTCGACGAGCCCTTTGAGGGGCTGGCACCGGCCGTGATCCTCGAACTGTTCAAGGTGTTCGACAAACTGCGGCAACACATCTCCATCGTGATCGTCGAGCACAATCTCGACCTGGTGCTGGCGCTCGCCGACCGCGTCTTCGCGCTGGAACGCGGCGCGGTGTTCCATCAGGGACCGGCGCAACCGCTGCTGACGGATCTCGAATATCGCAAGAAGATTTTGTGGCTGTAACGCCCACCGCGTCATTGCACCTCCGCGCATGAGAGGCACGCCGCGGCGCATCCACGTCATTGCGAGCGCAGCGAAGCAATCCACATTTCGGCTCGGGGATAGATGGATTGCTTCGCTGAGCTCGCAATGACGCTGGGCGCGATAACCGGCACCCTCACGCAAGCATCGAATCTTCCTCCGGCCGCGTGCGCGCGATAATTTCGGCGGCGCCCTTGTCGAGCAGGTCGAGGCCGACGGCGCGGCCGAGTTCGCGGGGGCGATCCGCACGGCCACTCCGCGACACCTCGATGAAGCGGTCGCCGGCTTCATCCAGCACGGCGGCGGTCAGCGTCATCTCATTGCCCGCCAACGTCGCGTGGCCGGCGATCGGCGAGTTGCAGTGGCCGTTTAAAACCCACAGCACTTCGCGCTCGGCGTCGGCGCAGAGGCGCGACGAGGCGTCCTCGATCTTGGCGAGCCGGCCGCGCGTGACCCAGTCCTTCTCGACGCATTCCACCGCGACGATGCCCTGCCCTACCGCGGGCAGCATTTCGCGAACCGAAAAGTCATGGACGATACGCGATGCCATTCCGATGCGTTCGAGCCCTGACCTTGCCATCACCAGCGCATCCGCCGGTCCCACCTCGCCGCCATCGGGAAGCCGCTGCTTGTCGCCGCGATCGAGCTTCGCGACGCGGGTATCGGCGGCGCCGCGGAAATGGATTACGGTGGCCTCGGGGAATAGCCGCCGCAGATAGGCGGCGCGGCGCACCGCATTGGTGCCGATCTTGAAGCCTTTACCTTTCGATGCGCGAAACGCATCCAGCGAAAGGCCCGCGCGCAGCACCAGCGCGTCGTTGGCCGGATCGCGCGGCAGGGTCGCCGCGATGATCAGGCCCGGCGTCTCCTCGTTGCCGGGAACGTCCTTCAGCGAGTGCATCGCCGCCTGCAATTCTCCGCCGCGCATCGCCTCGCGAATTTCGGCGACGAAGGCGCCGCCCTTGCCGCCGTGGCGCAGCAGCTTGCTGGTCTGGTCCTGGTCGCCGCGGGTTTCGAACTTGACGATCTCGACATCGAGCGCGGGATCGGCCGCGCGCAGCAACCGTGCGATCGCTTCGGTCTGCGCCAGCGCCATCGCGCTCTTGCGCGTGCCAATCTTCAAGGTCTGTCCTGACACGAGGTCTCCGCTCGAACGTAATCCACGGCTGTCGTTTCCAGCCGGTACGGGATAGAACAAGCGGCCCATCAGAACAATGACCTTGGCCGGCAGCGGAACGCGTTGCCGCCTGTGTGGGCAGGGGGTGCCTATCGGCTCCGATGCTGCCGGGCTGCTATACCAAAACGCAGATTGTGCGCCGCAACACCATGAATAGATTGCGCTCCGCAAGAGGATTTTTCGTTGTCCGATACCAGTGCCGATGCCTTGGCCGCTTCAGGCCACCGCCCGATGGGCTTCCCCGAATTTGTGATCGTGATCGCGTCGATCATGGCGCTGAATCCGCTTGCGATGGACATGATGCTGCCGGCGCTGCCGGACATCGCGTCCGCCTTCCACATCACCTCGGCCAACCGGCCGCAGATGGTGCTGTCGATCTTCCTGGTCGGCTTCGGCGTCGGACAGTTCGTCATGGGCCCCTTATCCGACCGGTTCGGGCGACGGCCGGTCCTGCTCGGCGGCATGGTCGTCTACTGCGCTGCCGGCCTGCTCGCGATCGCAGCCCCCTCGTTCGAGACGTTGCTGCTGGCACGCGCACTGCAGGGCCTCAGCACCTCGGCCACGCGTGTGATCGCAACCTCAATCGTGCGCGACTGCTATGCCGGCCGGCGCATGGCGAGCGTGATGTCGCTGGCGATGATGATATTCATTGCGGTGCCCGTGGTCGCCCCGGCCTTCGGCCAGGCCGTGCTGCTGCTGACGCAATGGCGCGGCATCTTTATCGTACTGACGCTGTATGGCGTGGTGGCGTTGATCTGGAGCGCGCTGCGCATGCCGGAGACGCTGCCGGTCGAAAGGCGCAGGTCGCTCGCCGTCAGCGAGGTGTTCGATGCGTTCCGCCAGACACTGACCAATCGCCAGACACTGGGTTATGCGCTGGTCGCCGGCGGCGTATTGGGTTCGCTGTTCGCGTTCGTGTTTACGTCGCAGCAGGTATTCACCGAGATCTACAAGCTCGGATATTATTTTCCGCTTGCGTTTGCCGGCGTCGCCGTCGGAACCGCCATCGCCGGCTTCGTCAATTCCCGCCTCGTCGGCCGCCTCGGCATGCGCGTGATCTCCCACGCTGCTCTGCTGGGCTTCGTGGTCATCGCCGCAACCATGCTAGTGGCGGCGAAGCTGCAGATGCTGCCGTTGCCGCTGTTCATGGTGCTTTCGGTATCCATGATGTTTGCGTTCGGGCTGATGATCGCCAATTTCACCGCGCTCGCCATGGAGCCGCAGGGCCATATCGCTGGCACCGCTGCGTCGCTGTACGGCTCGATCACCACCCTGCTCGGCATCGGCATCGGCGCCACCATCGGCCAGGATTACGACGGCACGCTGGTGCCGTTCGCGACCGGCTTTCTGCTCTGCACGCTGGCAGCGCTCGCGGTGGTGCTGGTGGTGGAGAAGGGCCGGCTGTTCAGGCCGCACGTCTTGAAGGTGTGACGACCATGGCGGATACCTGCCCTGCGCTGGGCGTTATCTCGCGAAGCTGATAACAATGCTCACATCGCCTTCGGGATCAGGAATTGGAAGATGGATAATCGCAGCAACATCTGGCGTGGCGTCGACACCATCAAGCCGCGCTTCATAGACTTGAGCGACCGGGTCTGGGCGATGCCCGAGATCTGCTACACCGAGGCGCGATCTTGCGCCGAACATCTCGCCGAGCTGCGTCATCAGGGTTTCCGCATCACGGAGCAGGTCGCAGGCATTCCCACCGCCCTGATGGGCGAATGGGGCGAAGGCGGACCCGTGATCGCCTTCCTTGGCGAATATGACGCCCTGCCCGGCCTCAGCCAGGCGGCTGGCGTCGCGGAACCTCGGCCGCTGGAAACCGGCGGCCATGGCCATGGTTGCGGCCACAATCTGCTCGGCTCCGCCGCCCTGCTCGCGGCCACCGCCGTGAAGGATTGGCTGGCCGAGCACAAGGTGCCGGGGCGCGTGCGCTATTACGGCTGCCCTGCGGAGGAAGGCGGAGCGGCGAAAGCCTTCATGGTGCGATCGGGCGCCTTCGACGACGCAGATATCGCAATTACCTGGCATCCTTCCAGCTTCTGGGAAGTCGTGGTGACGCCTTCGCTCGCCAACACCCGCGCCGATTTCATTTTCACCGGGCGCACCTCGCACGCCGCGGCCTCGCCGCATCTCGGCCGCAGCGCGCTGGATGCGGTCGAACTGATGAATGTCGGCGTCAACTATATGCGCGAGCACATGCCGAGCGACGCCCGCGTCCATTACGCCCTGCTCGACACCGGCGGCATCGCCCCCAACGTCGTGCAGGCCCATGCGCGCGTGCGCTATTCTATCCGCGCCCGCGACCTGCCCGGCATGAACGAACTGGTGGAACGCGTCCACAAGATCGCGCAGGGCGCGGCGCTGATGACCGAAACGAGCGTGGAGATGCGGATCATTTCCGCCGTCTCCAATTTGCTGCCCAACACCCCGCTCGAACAGGCCCTCCACGGCATCATGGAGGAACTCGGCCCGCCGCATTTCGACGAAGCCGATAAGGATTTCGCGCAAAAAATCCGCTCGACGCTGACCGAGAAAGATATCGCCACCGTCTACCATGCGATCGGCATGGAGCCGACCGACCGGCCGCTGGCCGATTTCATCGTGCCGCTGGACGCCAAGCGCACCCCGCTGATCGGCTCCACCGACGTCGGCGACGTGAGCTGGGTGGTGCCGACCGTCCAGGTTCACGCCCCGACCATTGCCATCGGCACCCCCTTGCACACCTGGCAGGTGGTGGCGCAGGGCAAGAGCCCGCACGCCCACAAGGCCATGGTGCAGGCCGCCAAGGCCATGGCGGGGCTGGGCGTCAAGGCGCTGACGGAACCGGGCCTGATCGCCGCCGCCAAGGCCGACCTGAACAAGCGCACCGCCCGCACCCCCTATGTCAGCCCGCTGCCGGACAGCGTGGCCCCGCCGCTGGACATGTCGCTGATCTGACCTGCTCCGGCCGATCCGGCGAACAAATTTTTTGCAGTGCAGAGCGCGATTCCGCCCGGTTTTGACGCGCCCGGGCCGCCCGATTGCCAAAGCGATGTGCGCCGCAGCGTGTTTCTGCCCAAGCAGAAATCATCGGCCTCCTCCATGCTGCCAATTGTTGACAGGCAGACGTTGACCTTTGGGGCATTTGATGTGCCAACTTACCAGGGGACATTTGACGCTGCCGCCCGGCGGCGCGCCGTACAACGCCAAAACCAGACGGGGACAACGATGCTGGACACCGAACTGCGAACCATGATCGACGAGGTGAAGAACGGGCGCATGGATCGCCGCGGCTTCGTTAAACGCATGATTGCTTTCGGCCTCACCGCGCCAATGGCCACGCAGATACTCGCCATGGGCGGTGTGGCGATGGCGCAGAGTCCCGCTCCTTACAAACCGACCAAGCGCGGCGGCGGTGGGCCGCTTAAACTGCTGTGGTGGCAGGGACCGACCCTGCTCAATCCGCATTTTGCCACCGGTACCAAGGACCAGGACGGTTCGCGCCTGTTCTACGAACCGCTCGCGAGCTGGGACGCCGCCGGCAACCTCTGTCCGATTCTTGCGGCTGAAATTCCGTCGATCCAGAACGGCGGTCTCGCTGCCGATGGCAAGTCGGTTACGTGGAAGCTTAAGCCGGGCGTCAAATGGCATGACGGCAAGCCATTCACTGCCGACGACGTCGTATTCAACTGGGAATACGCCCGCGATCCCGCCACCGCAGCGCTGACCATCGGTGTTTACCAGGACATCACCGTCGAAAAAGTCGACGATCTCACCGTACGCATCCTGTTCAAGAATCCCACCCCGTTCTGGGCCGATGCCTTTGTCGCGGTGGTCGGCTGCATCCTGCCCAAGCATCTGTTTGCGGATTACAAAGGCGCCAAATCGCGCGAGGCTCCGAACAATCTCAAGCCCGTCGGCACCGGTCCCTACAAGTTCGTCGAGTTCAAGCCGGGCGACCTCGTGCGCGGGGAAATCAATCCTGACTACCACATGCCGAACCGCCCCTACTTCGATACGATCGAGATCAAGGGCGGCGGCGATGCCGTCTCGGCGGCGCGCGCGGTGATTCAGACCGGCGAATATGACTATGCCTGGAACATGCAGGTGGAAGACGACGTCTTGCTGCGCCTGGAGAAGGGCGGCAAGGGCAAGACCGTCTACTCGACGGGCGGCGATATCGAATTCATTGCGCTGAACTTCACCGATCCCAACACCGAGGTCGACGGCGAACGTTCCTCGATGAAGACCAAGCATCCCCTGCTCTCCGATCCGGCCGTTCGCAAGGCGCTGGCACTCCTCGTCGACCGCGGCGCCATTCAAAAGCACATCTACGGTCGCGCCGGGCGTACCACGGCCAGCTTCCTCAACGGTCCCGACCAATTCGTCTCCAAGAACACGAAATGGGAGTTCAGCATCGAGAAGGCGACCCAGCTGCTGGAGGAGGCCGGATGGAAAGTCGGGGCCGACGGCATCCGGGAGAAAGACGGAAAGAAATTGAAACTCCTGTACCAGACCTCGATCAACGGCCCGCGCCAGAAGACCCAGGCGATCGTCAAGCAGGCCTGCCAGAAGGCCGGTATCGACATCGAATTGAAATCGGTCGTGGCCTCGGTCTTTTTCTCTTCGGATGTCGCCAATCCCGACACTTATTCCAAGTTCTATGCCGACATCGAGATGTTCCAGATTCCGATGACTCAGCCCGACCCGGCTCAGCATATGCGGCGCTTTCATTCGCGCTTCGTGGCCACCAAGGAAAACAAGTGGCAGGGCAGGAATTTCCCGCGCTGGGTCAACAAGGAGTTTGACGCTGCGATCGACGCGGCTGAGGCCGAAGTCGATCCGGTCAAGCGGGCCGCGTTCTACATCAAGGCCAACGACATCATGTGGCAGGACACGGTGGTCATCCCGGTGATGCACCGCCTGAAGGTCGGCGCGGCAACCAACTCGCTGCGCCCGGTGCTCAGCGGCTGGACCAACGACACCGACAATATCCAAGACTGGTACCGAGAGACCTGATAGCCCGGTACAGGCGGATCGTTTCTCATGCGGCAGTATATCCTGCGTCGCCTGCTGATTGCCGTGCCGAGCCTGCTCGGCATTTCGCTCGTTCTGTTCACGGTGCTTGCGCTGGCGCCCGGTGATCCGTTCGCAGAGCTCGCGACCAATCCCAACGTGCCGCCCGAAGTGGCAATGGCGCTTCGGGCCAAGTTCGGCCTCGATGATCCGGTCTATGTCCGCTACCTGCGCTGGCTCGCTGCCATGACGCAGGGCGACTGGGGCTTTTCCTTCGTCAGCCGGATGAACGTCGACACCCTCATCCTGCAGCGCCTGCCGACCACGCTCTATGTGATCGGTTCGGCGCAATTGCTTGCGCTTCTGATTGCCATACCGGTCGGCGTCTATGCCGCGACCAGGCCCTATTCGATCTTCGACCAGATCGCCAACACGCTCGCCTTCATCGGCTTTTCGCTGCCGACTTTCTTCACCGGGCTGCTATTCATCCTGATCTTCTCGATCACGCTGGACTGGCTGCCCTTTGTCTATTCCAGCGATATCAAGGCAACCGGGATACGCTGGCTTTTCGAGCATATCCGCCAGGCCATCATGCCGGTGATGGTGCTCGGCCTGTTCCAGGCGGCTTCGATGACGCGCTTCGTGCGTTCGGCCATGCTGGACGTGATCCGCCTTGACTACGTCACCACCGCCCGCGCCAAGGGCCTCGGGCAACCCCGGGTGATCGTCAAGCACGCGATGCGCAACGCGATGATCCCGGTCGTCACCCTGGTCGCGCTGCAGATGCCCGCCGTGTTCGGCGGCGCCATTGTCACCGAGCAGATATTCCGGATTCCGGGAATCGGCTCACTGCTGATTTCCTCTATCCTCTCCAACGACACGCCGGTTGTGATGGCCGTGACCTTCGTCTTCGCCTGTCTTGTGGTGCTCTTCAACCTGATCGCGGATATCCTCTATGGCTGGCTTGACCCTCGCATCTCCTTCCGCTGAGCGGCGGCCGGCCTGGTCGCCCTGGCGCGAGACGTGGCGGCGCTATCGCCGCCATAAGCTCGCCGTGGTCAGCGCGTTCCTGCTGCTTGTCCTGATCGCAGCGGTGGTATTCGGCCCATTCGTCTGGCGGGTCAGCATCAACGACATCGATTTCACTGCGCGCCTTGAGGGCCCCTCGCTCGCCCACCCCTTCGGCACCGATGATCTCGGACAGGATATCCTCGCCCGCATGATCTATGGTGGACGTATCTCGCTCGCGGTTGGGCTTGCTGCCATGGCGGTCGCCGTCCTCGTTGGTACGCTGATCGGTGCGCTCGCCGGCATGTCGCGCGGGGCGCTCGGGCACGCGCTGATGTGGCTGACCGACCTGTTCCTCTCGCTACCGCAACTGCCGCTGCTGCTGCTTCTGATCTATCTGTTCCGCGACGGGCTCAAATCCGTGTTCGGGCCCGAGGGCGGCATCTTCATCCTGATCGTGCTCGTCATCGGCGGCCTGCGCTGGATGCCGGTCGCGCGGCTGGTGCGCGCTCAGTTCCTCTCCTTGCGCGAGAAGGAATTCGTCGAAGCCGCGCGCGCGCTCGGCGCCAGCCCGTTGCGGCAGGTGGTGCGGCACATCCTGCCTAACGCAGTCGGCCCCGTGATCATCGCCGGCACCATCGACGTCGCCGCCGCGATCATCGCCGAATCGACGCTGTCGTTTCTCGGCCTCGGCTTTCCGCCGGATACCCCGACCTGGGGGCGGCTATTGTTCGACGCCAAGGATTATCTCGACATCGGTCCGCATTGGGCGTTGTTTCCAGGCGGCGCCATTTTCATCGCGGTCGTGGCCATCAATTTCATCGGCGACGGCATGCGCGATGCGCTCGATGCGAGGCGGGTGATCTGATGGCCCCATTGCTCGAAATCAAGGACCTGAAAACCCACTTCGCCACCGACGACGGCATGCTGAGGGCGGTCGACGGCGTCGATATCACGCTCAACAAGGGCGAGACGCTCTGCGTGGTCGGCGAGTCCGGCTGCGGCAAGACCGTGACAGCCATGTCGGTCCTGAAGCTCATTCCGATGCCGCCGGGCCGCATCGTTCAAGGCCAGATCCTGTTCGAAGGCCGCGATCTCGTGCCGCTCTCGAGCCACGAACTCGACGACATCCGCGCCAAGGATATCGGCTTCATCTTCCAGGAGCCGATGACCTCGCTCAACCCGGTGCTGACGGTCGGCGAGCAGGTTGCCGAGAGCCTGCGCCGCCATGAGGGCCTCTCGAACAAGGACGCGCTCGCCCGCACGGTCGAGATGTTCAAGCTGGTGCAGATCCCCAACGCGGAAGCCCGCGTCCATGATTACCCGCATCAGTTCTCGGGCGGCATGCGCCAGCGCGTCATGATCGCGATGGCGCTGGCTTGCAAGCCCAAGCTCGTCATCGCCGACGAGCCGACCACCGCGCTCGACGTGACCATCCAGGCGCAAATCCTCGATCTTCTGCAGGACATGAAGGAACGCTTTGGCATGGCGGTGATGCTGATCACCCACGCCATGGGCGTGGTGGCCGAAACCGCGCAGCGGGTCGTCGTCATGTATGCCGGCAAGGTGGTCGAAGAGGCTGATGTCGACAGCTTGTTCGAAAGCCCGCGCCATCCCTACACGCAGGGCCTGATCCGCTCGATCCCGCGCATCGATCTCGCCAGTGAGCACAAGACCCGGCTGGAGGCGATCGGCGGCACGGTGCCGATCTTGATCAATCCGGCGCCCGGCTGCCGCTTCGCGCCGCGCTGCCGCTACGCCTTTGGCCGTTGCGCGGAAGAGGAACCGCTTCTGCGCGAGGTCGCGCCCGGCCATCGCATGGCGTGTCACCTTGGAGAGAAGCAAGGAGTGGCACCATGAGCGAACCCCTGCTGCGCGTCACCGATCTGAAAAAGCACTTTCCCGTCAAGGGCGGGCTCCTTTCGCGCGAGGTCGGGCGCGTGCATGCGGTGGACGGCGTGTCGTTTGCAGTCAATCGCGGCGAAACGCTCGGGCTGGTCGGCGAGTCCGGCTGCGGCAAGTCCACCACCGCGCGCTGCGTGCTGCGCCTGGTCGAACCCAGCGAAGGCGAGATCGTCTTCGATGGGCGCGACGTGCGGGGCCTTTCCGGCGGCGACCTGCGCGCCATGCGGCGCAACATGCAGATCGTCTTCCAGGACCCCTTTGCCTCGCTCAATCCGCGCATGACGGTCGGCGCGATTCTCGGCGAAGCCTTCACCATCCACGCGCTCGCTTCCTCGGCAAGCGAGCGGGACGACCGCGTGGCGAGCCTGCTCGTCAAGGTCGGGCTGAAGGCCGATCATATGCGCCGCTACCCGCACGAATTTTCCGGCGGCCAGCGCCAGCGCATCGTGATTGCGCGCGCACTTGCGGTGGAGCCCAAGTTCATCGTCTGCGACGAGCCGGTTTCCGCGCTCGACGTCTCCATTCAGGCGCAGGTGATCAATCTGTTGGAAGACCTGCAGGCCGAGCTCGGGCTCACCTATCTGTTCGTCGCCCACGATCTCTCCGTGGTCGAGCATATTTCCGACCGCGTCGCGGTGATGTATCTCGGCCGCATCGTCGAGCTCGCTGACGCAAGCGACCTCTACCGCAATCCCCGACATCCCTACACGCAGGCGCTGCTTTCCGCCGTGCCGGTGCCGGACCCGAAGGTGAAGCGCAAGCGGATCCGGCTGCAGGGCGATGTACCCAGTCCGATGAACCCGCCGCGCGGCTGCCATTTCCACACCCGCTGCCCGATCGCCGAGCCGCGCTGCCGGGAAAGCGCGCCCGAACTGAAGCAGGGCAGCGACGGGCATTTCGTGGCGTGTCATCTGGCCTGACAGCGGCGGCTTATTCCGTCTGGCTATCCGCCGCTTCTCATGCGGCGGCGGCAAAGAATTCAATCCCTGAAAACAATACGGCCCCGCCCCGGCAGCGGTCGAACCACTCGTGCCGGGGCGGGGCCGAAATCAGATCGCGGCGCTAGTCTAGCGCGTCTGAATGCCGTTCTTGCGGATCAGGTCCGAAAGCTGGGACAAAAGCTCCCGAAGCCTGGCATTCTCCTCGATCAGCGCATGGGCTTCGTCGGCTTGTTCGTTTCGACGAAGTGCGGGCTCGTCCCCGCGCAGGGCATTCTCAAGCAGTGAAAGAGCGTCGTCGGTCGGTTCCTCAACCCAAAATGAAGGTTCAGCGCGGCGGTCTCGCTTATTAAGCTGCGGATGGTCTACTCGCATGATTGATACTCCAATTTTTAAAAAGCGGAACGTGCCCCCAGTCACCTTGTCGCGCGCGGAGAATGAGGTGAGTCGGCAGGCAAATTTGCGACTAAAATTGGAATCGTGCGGAGACGACCCCGGCGCTAAAGCGGCGTGATTGCGGCAAATCGTAAGGCCCACGCGGGCAAGCCTGCAGCCTGCGCGTGCGATCTAGAGAAACGTCGACAATTGATAGAGCGCGTAAAGGACTTCCAGCCCCATGAGAACGAGGGCTGCGATCATCAGATAATAACCAAAATGCATGCGGAATTTGAAACCAAAGCCTCTCGCGGCCTGTGCGGGCTCGCGCCAGGCCGTAAATCAAACTCGATACGCGTCGGAAGGGACAAGCCTCCGGCGAACCATGCGTCTGGCAACCAGGAACAAAAAGGCCTCCGCCGCCGCGGAAGTGACGCCTTTGCCTCTGCCTTGGTCGCGAGCCTCTTCTTGACCGGAGGTCTCTAGTTCGACGCCAGCTCGCCTGCTCACACGCCGTGGAAAATCTTGATTCCCCACAGCACGATGACGATGGCCAATACCAGCGTAGCCGCCGTCAGTACACTTTCTAAGGAAGCGACTCTCATACTAACTCTCCGCTTCCCAGCCCCGCTAACGGTCTAGGCGATTCGTTGATTCGACCGCAATCGCGCGATCACAATGGCTTGAACGTTGCTCGGCGGTTGTGTTTTAGAGGTCACATATCTGGCGTATGGCCGCGCATTTTGCCGCGATGACGCAGCCACGCGCCTGCGGAAACGGAAATGCCCGCCTCTCACGACAGTTTTTCGATTGAAGGGCCTTATTCGGGCCGGCTTGCCGGAACGTAGGAGCCGGTCGGAACCGGCGCGCTTCGCCGCCGCTCGGCGAGCGCCGCCAGGCGATCGTATTCTTCCGCCACCTTGAGCAGGCGCCCCTGATCTTTGACAGCAACCGCAGCTAGCTCCCTCGTCCGTTCCGCGCGCTTGCGCCAGTGCTCCGCATTGGTCAGGAAATCCGTCATCGGTACGCCCCTAAGGTGGTTTGCTCCCCAGCCCACCCCGACACGCCAGAAAGTCCGGCGGTACGTCAAAAATTAGGCCTAATCCGATCTGCCGTGTGACTCGAACGACGCACGAACTATCTGGCGAGCCTTTTCGCCGTTGCCTTTCCGACGCAAATTTGCCCCGGACTCAATGGAAAGTTGGTCGCTGAAAAGGCGACTGTGCCACCTTGTGATCAGGAAATTGTCATGAGTACCGAACATTCACTGCGTGCCAGACAGGCCGGCGTCGATGCATTTCGGGACGCCGGACATCGCGACAACGTCGTGCCGCTGCGTCGGGGCAAGTACGAGCCTCAAGCGCGGGATGCGCCGCTTCGAGGCGACGCCCTCCTTGCCGCGCTATCGCCCCTCCTCGACGAAGCCGACGGACTTCGCAGAGACGGCGCGCCGCAGCAGGAAAACGCCAATCTCAGGCTGCTGCTCGAGGAGAATGTCCGGCTGCGAAAGCTTGCGGTCAGGTTGTCGAACCTTCTTGGCGACCTTCCCGAACAAGGCAAGTGAGACCGGCCTTGCCCCGGCTCATCACGCATACGTCGCCGTAACGCTCCCGAACGGGCCGAAATCCGCGACATAGGTCTCACCGGGCTTCGGCCGCAACATGCCTGTCAGCGTTCCCGTGCTGACCGTCTGTCCCGCCTTCATCCCGATGCCGGTGCGCGAGAGCTCGTTGGCGAGCCAGGTGAGCGGCACCATCGGATGGTCAAGCGCCTCCCCCGCCGTGCCCTTTCGGCGCAGCGTGCCGTTGCAGGTCAACGACACTTCCTGCCCGGCGATGTCGCATGTCTTCCAATCAGGGATCGCGGCGCCGCAGACGATGGTGCCGCTTCCCGCGCCGTCGGCGAGGATCGCGGGCAGCGGCGGAAACGCGGCGTCGTGGACGAAGCGGCATTCGGCGAGTTCGATTCCCGTATGCAGCGACACTACCCCTTCGGTGACCTCCGCCAGCGTGTAGGGCTTTTCGCGCGGCGGCAGATCAACGCCCAGGCGCGCCTGATATTCGACTTCGGGAATCGGGCTGCAGAGTTTGGCATGCTCGACGCTGGCCGGCGACTCCATGATCGGTGCGAATACCCGGCCATAGATCGGCGAGTCCGTGCGAAGCTGACGCTGCAGCCCCTCCTTCATGCCGGCGATCTTCCAGCCGACGACCTCCCAGCCCAGTTCCTCCGCGACCATGCCGGCGACACGATAGGCTGTCGCCTTGTCGGGCGGCACCAGCCGTCGATCGAGGCCGCTCTGCGGCCGCCCCTCACGGCGCAGCGTCGCGAGCAGGCGGGCGAGTTCACGTTGGTGAGCGATGTCCATGACCTACCCCTGCACCAGCGCGGCAGCCTCGCGCATCGAGACCGGCGCTTCGCCAAGCAGCAAATCGATCGCTGCGTTCTCCCAATGCTGCGCCTGCAGATTGGTAGACGAAGGTTCGGCCAAGCGATGCTCGAGCACGAAACGCGAAAGCAGCAGGCGGCGTGCATCGCCGCCGGCATTGCCGAGGCGCGTGCCCTCGGACGCCAACAGCGCGGCCGTCGTGGCGTGGTAGAGCTTTCCGGCGGCGATCCTGCAAAAGCGCTCGTTCTCGGGATCCGCCGCAACCTGTTCCGCAAACCGCATCGCATCCGTCAGCGCGCCGGAAAGGCGCGTCCGAAACTGACCCGGCATCCCGGCCGTGTCTTCCAGGCGGCGGCCGAGATCGTCGCGCAACGCCTCATGGCCCCGCGCTTTTCCGACCGCGCGCTGGACCGCATCGAGCGCGTTGATGTTGCTGGTGCCTTCCCACAACAGGCCGAGATGGGCATCGCGAACCAGCCGCGCGTTCGGCCAGTCCTCGATGTAGCCATTGCCGCCGCGGGCCTCCATCGCACCCGTGGCGACCGTGACATTGTCCCGGCACGCCCGATATTTTGCGATCGGCGTCAGCAGCCGCAGCACCTTGTCGGACGCGGTCGCCGAGTACAGTAGCGCCGACAGTGCCTGCTCGGTCGGGACCATCAGCTTGAGCAACTGCCGGCGCATCAGCGGATGATTGATCACGGCGCGCCCGAACGCGTTGCGATGACGCGTGGCGATCATCGCCTCATTGAGGCATCGCCGCATCATGCCGGCCGCGCGCGCGAGGTGCGACACCCGGCTCGAATTCACCATGACCAGCATGTGCTTGAGGCCCTGATCTAGCTCGCCGAGCTGGTAGGCTGTGGCGCCCTCGAACACGATCTCGCCGCTTGCCATGGTGCGGCTGCCGAGCTTGTCCTTCAACCGCAGGATCCGGTACGAATTCCGCCGTCCATCGGGAAGCACTTTGGGCATCAGGAACAGGCCGAGCCCGCGACCGCCCGCCACCGCGCCCTCGGGCCGGGCGAGCAGCACCGCCAGTTCGGCGTCGACGTTAGAGCAGAACCACTTTTCGCCCCACAGCTTCCAATCCTGGCCATCGCTGACAGCAACGAGTTCACCGGCGCCCACATCGGAGCCGCCGGTTTTCTCGGTCATGAATTGCGCGCACTTGAGCAGCGCGGCAGGATCCTGGCTCCACATCCGTTCGAGATATCGCTGGCGCAGCTCATCCGTGCCGAAACGGCGCACAAGCTCCGAAGAGCTGTCGGTGAGGTTGACCGGGCAAAGCAGGCCGAACTCGGCTTGCGCGAACAGATAGTGAAAAACGTATTTTGCGATCGGCGGCATCGGCGACGGCCAGCCCAAGACGCCGGCGCGGTTGCACATCGCGTGCATACCGAATTTTCCGAACGCGATGCTTTCCATCTCGCGGTACGCAGGGTGATACTCGACCCATTCCTCGTCGCGGCCATAGCCGTCGCGCGGATGCAGCACCGGTTGATGGCGCTCGGCTTGGTCCGACAAATCGTGCAGCCGGCCTCCGGCGAGTTCGCCGAGTTCCGAAAGGTGCGGCGCGAGATGCGCCAGCAGTGCTGCCTCCATGTAATGGGGCAAGAGGTCGCGCAGGCTTTGGTCGAGCGAGTAAAAGTTCAGCCCGCGACAGGTGGGCGCCAGTGCCCTGGAGCGCCGCGCCGCCGCCTCGCGGCCGGTCAGATCGACATGAATGGTCATGGACATCTCCCTCGGCTCCGCCCGCCCGGGCGCACCGGCCTGGACGATATCTGCGGAGAATAATATCGGCGTATGAGCCGGGGAGCGTCCGTGCAAACGACTTCTTGGGTCGGGGGCTTGAGCCAGACTCAACGCTGCGGTTCCCCCGTTTGCCGGCCGGTCCTTTTGAACTAAGCTCCCGCGATGGCATCACGACGACTTCCTCCCTTGCATGCGGTGCGGGCGTTCGAGGCCGCCGCACGCCACTTGTCGATCACCCGGGCGGCCGACGAACTGAACGTGACCGTCGGCGCCGTGAGCCGGCACGTGCGCGCCCTGGAAGCGCGAATGGGGACCGCGCTCTTTCTGCGCGGCTCGCGCGGTCTGGTTCTCACCTCCGCGGGCAAGACCTTCGCCGATTCCGCCCGCGAGGCACTGGACCGGATCGCAGATGCCGCCGACGGGCTGCGGTTGCGGCGTTTCAGGCGGCTTTCGATCGGGGTCTACGGCTTCTTCGTCTCGCGCTTCCTGCTGCCGATCTGGCCTACGCTCAATGCGGCCTATCCCGATCTGGAAGTCGACCTGCACACGAGCTCGAATCCGCTCGACTTGCTCGCCAGCCGTTACGATGCGGTGATCGCCGTCTCGGACGGGCAGCCTCGCGCCGGGCTCGTCACCCATTCGTTGATGCCGATTGCGACCGTGCCGGTCTGCGCGCCGGAGTTCATGAAAAACGGCGCTGTGGATTTCGCAACCGTTCCTCTCCTGCATGCGCGGCCGCGCCCGGACGATTGGCGGCGGTGGCTCGATCACGCGCAATTCGCCGACGTGCCCGTTCAGGGCGGCAGCAGCTTCGAAAGCCTCGGCCTGACCATTGAAGCCGCCGCCGCCGGCATGGGCGTCGCCATCGCCATCGACGGCCTTCTCGCGCCGGATCTCGCACGCGGCAATCTCGTCAAGGCCCATCCAATCGTTCGCCCGACGCGCCGGCAGTTCGTGCTCGAATACGAGCAGCGCATGGCTGACGAACCGGCGCTGACGGCGTTCGTCGCCTGGCTGAACAATGCACGCGACCAGCCGGCGCCGAAGAAGCCCGCCGCGAAGAAGACAACCGCGAAGGCAGGCTCAGAATACGCGCGTTGAGTTTCACTCAAGGCGCGTTCAAAAAAGCTCGTTTGCCAGCCTGGCGCTGCTCTGACACAGACACTCCGACGGTTCAAGGCGCAGCCCTTCGCGCCGAAAGGAGCAGGCATGACGACGCCCCAGGACGACTGGCAGTATCCCTACGGCACCCGGCAGCGCTATCATCTGCAGCACGTCCACCTGTTCGCGTCCAACATCGACGCGACGATCGACTTCTATCGAAAATGGTTTGATGCGGAGGTGAAGTGGGACGGTGACGTCGCCGGCGCTCGCAACGTCTTCGTGAAGGTCGGCATCGGTGCGCTGCATCTCTACGACCAGCAGCCGCGAGGCGAAGGCAAGAACGCCGTTCATCATTTGGGAATGCAGGTCGTCGGCATCGAGGAGCTATACGAGCGAATGAAAGCCGCAGGCCTGCACATTCCGAATCCGATCCGCAAACTTGGCGGCGGAGGCGGCTATTTCATGCTCGGCGCTCCGGACGGAGTCGTGGTCGAAATATTCGAGCCGGGCCCGCTTCGCGAACCCGTGGTTCGCGAGTATTACGGCTTTGGCGGATGAGACGTAGACGGTAGCGCACGCGCAGCACCCTCGCATCAAGTATCTTGGCTCACCGCGATCCGCCGTTCCGGCCGCCGGATGTTTTCACGTTCGCCGTATGAACCAAACTCACGCAAGATCTTGTCTCTGTCCTCGGACGAGATGACCGATCTGGGCGCCGACCGGCTGGCCTTTTTCTCGAGCAAAGCGTGCCGAAAGCCAAATCGGCAGATCACGCTATCCAGACTCTCATCGCTGCGCCGAAGGCGGCGGCCATGAAAATCCATCCACTTCTCGATCCGCTGCAAACTCAGGCGTCCGAGGCCAGGCTGCCCAAGGAGTTCGCCCCTGGTATGGAGCGACGCAATCTCGAGAAGGTAGTTGATGCGCGTGGATGGCTCCTTGCTGACGAGCCCCGCGTGATGACTGCGAACCAGTATGGTTGCAATTCGCTCCGGCAGATAGCTATCGATATGCTGCTCGAGAGGGACGGATTTTATCATGACCGGTTCCACGTTAAATATCTGCCGATGCGATTGAGAATGAATCTATCAGCACCGCAAGCGCACGTGATCAGGGCTTCTCTCAGTTAGATGGATTCTAAGTCAGATCACCTCGACACGGGCCGCTATACATCCGGGGGTTGCATACGGTTGCACATTGGTCGATAAGCCCGTGCCATGGCCAACTCCCTGAAGGCTCGACAAGGACCATTTGCCGCATCGCTTTCAATGGCGCATGCAAGCGTCTCCCTCGCGTGGTCGATCGCCGTTAAATGCGCGGCTCCGCAGGATCAATTGCGGATGCGATGGTTGGGCGATGCGGATATCACGAGGCCGGTCGGACGGCTGGAACTGGAAGAGATCGTTCTCTGGCTGGCAGCAACACCTCCATCGCGGGAGATCGCTGCCGGCGAACCCGGCATGCTCAGCGTCGAGCGAGCTGCGAAGGTGCTCGATGCCGATGAGACCGATCGCATGGGGCGATTTCTGCACATAGAAGATCGAATGAGCTATCTGGCTGCGCATGCGGGCGTTCGCCTCATGCTTGGCGGGCTTGTCGGTCAACCGGCCGAAGCCCTGCGGTTTCAACCGTCGGAGCATGGCAAGCCCATGCTCGTTGCCGGTCCAGTCGAGATCGACTTCAGCCTGAGTCACGCGAGGGGCTCTGTCGCCGTTGCAGCGGCCCGCATGCCGATCGGCGTCGATATCGAACCGCTGCGGGAAATCGCCGATATGGATTCGGTCGCCGAAATCGTTCTGGCGGCAGAAGAGCGGGAGGTTCTACGGAACGCTCCCGCGGCGCTTCGGCCCCAGCTCTTTCTTCGCTACTGGACCATCAAGGAAGCCTTGCTGAAGGCGGCCGCACTCGGATTCACGATAGCTCCGAACA
The DNA here is from genome assembly GCF_000472965.1 of Bradyrhizobium murdochi. Lineage (GTDB taxonomy): Bacteria > Pseudomonadota > Alphaproteobacteria > Rhizobiales > Xanthobacteraceae > Bradyrhizobium > Bradyrhizobium murdochi. The sequence goes on from NZ_AXAU01000002.1 coordinate 213,706, forward strand.
CTGTGATCGTCGACGCAGGCCCGTCACCTGCCGTGCTGTCGGCGCCAGCCGCACTTGGCTCCGCCGAAGAGTGGCTACTCATCGCGCCCGCCATCTGATGGCCTACGCAATAAGCTCGCGGCGCGAAATCGTCGAAAGCAGCGATTCTGCGATTTCCTGCGAGCGCGTGGCAAGAACGGACAGCAGCGTGTCGCTCAGGCCGTGAGAGGCCTCCGAATATCCCTGGAGATGGATCTGCGGACGAAATGCCGGGGTGGTGACGAGCTTGTAGTTGCGGTCCAACACGGTGTCGCGAATGTAGCGCTGGATCGGCTCCAGAAACGCGTGCGGCGTCTCCCTGTCATAGCCCGTCGCCAGGATGACGGCATCGTAGGTGGATCGGCGCTTTGCACCGCCAAACTTGTCAACCGTGCCGATCTCGATGCCTTCAGGTGCGGCGTCTATACTCGTTATTTCGCTACGCGGGTGCAACGCGATCCCTGTCGTGCCGCTGACGCGCTGCTGGTAGAGCAATCGATACAACTGGTCGAGGAGGTCGGAATCGACCACCGCATAGTTCGTGTTCCGGAAGTTGCGAACGATCGCGTCTCGCCGCTCGGCAGGCTGCGCGTAGATGAAATCGGTGTAATCAGGATTGAAAATCTCGTTGACGAACGGGCTGCTGTCGGACGGCTTCAAGGCATGGCCGCGAAAGATCAGATCAATGCTCGCGTCCGGAAATCGCCCGCGAAGGTCGACCGTCACCTCGGTCGCGCTCTGCCCTCCTCCGACGACGGCCACGCGCGCGGCCTTTCCTCCGAGGCCGATGTCATCGACCGTGTCGAGATAGCGGCTTGAATGCAATAATCTCGGATCATCGGCGATCTCGGCAAATACCTGCGGGATATACGGTCGCCCTCCCATCGCGACCACCAGATTTCTTGCAAGCCGCACCGTTTCCCCGCCGGCCGGCGTCCGTGAATGAATGCGCAAGGACGTCACCGACTGGCCGACGGTCACGGGCTCGATGGCGACGATGGTCTCGCCGTAGGCCGCCTGAGACTTGAACTGGGCTGCTACCCACCGCAGATAGTCGTTGAATTCAATCCGGCTCGGATAGAACGTTCGGCAGTTGATGAAATCCTGCAAACGGCCGCACTTGTGCAGATAATTCACGAAGGTGAACGGACTGGTCGGATCACGCAACGAAACGAGGTCCTTGAGAAACGATATCTGCATGTCGCTGCCTGGAAGCAGCATTCCGCCGTGCCAGGTGAATTGCGGCTGCTTCTCCACGAACAGAGCGGCGCATTTCAGACGTGATCTTCTGGCGCATTCATCCAATGCGATCGCAAGCGCAAGATTGGACGGCCCGAATCCGACGCCGATAACGTCGTGCTCGATCGCAAACTGGTGAGACATGAGCTGCGCTCCGTTCGGGCGTTAGGACGTGGTCGCCGGGCTGGTAGCTGCCGGCAGCCATAGCCGGTCACCAAAGAAGCGTTCGCGCAACAGCATCACGAGCGTGGCCCGCTTGTGCGGAAAATCGAAGTTCTTGATCTTTGCGAATCCCGAGACTTCCAGATTGCGGAGCTGCTGCGCATGCGCCGCCGCCGGCTCGCCGACGATCCGTTGTGTTCGACAGTCGTCCAGGAACATGTAGTGCATCAGCGATGGCAGCCAGGCGCTGATATAGCGGCGCCCGCGATAGGCGTCCTCGCCGACGACGACATGCCAGCCGCGATCGTAATCGTCGGCATCGTAGAACGGCGCGATACGATTCTCCTTGGCCCAGTAGAGCTCGAAATAGCCAAACGGCTCGTCGTCGAAGCAGCCGATGAGCGGTAGCATGTGCGGATCGGCCAGGATGCCGGAGAGATAACGCCGATGCTTCTCGAGATCGCCCGCTTCGTTCCAGAACGCGTCGACGCGGGGATCGTTCATCCACCGGTGCAGCAGATGCAGGTCACCATCCAAATTGGCGACTCGAAAGGAGATCACTTCGGCGAGCCAGGGTATGAAGCGGGCATAGACCTTTCCGGCCGGCTTTGGCGAGCGTCGCGGATGGCGCTTGCCGTCCGTCATGACGTGGAGTTGCGGCAATGGTGGCCGTTTGGCATTGACCAGCCAATTGTCCCGCCGTTGCATGATCACTTCGGGAAGCAACACGAGGTCTGCCCCCGCCATGAGAGCGAGACCGTGGTTCATCAACTCGCGCGCAAGCTCCACACTGGCTCTCTCCAGCACAAGCCGGTCAAGTGTCGGCCGCCATCCAAAAATGGCTTCCGCCGCCGCCGAAACAGCCGAGATCGCCAGTTGCGAATCGTCAGGAGTGGTCAATATTCTTAGATGATCGAGCTGTTCATCGAGACGCAGGCGCATCACCGTCGTGATGCCTACAGCGATGCGGAGATCTCCCCCACCGTCTTGAACGACGGTCATGGAAAAATCCGGTCCGATCGGGAATGCGCGAGGCCCTGTCGCGGAGCTCGAAGCTTTGCTCATCCGGCCCTCGCATCGCAAACGTGGTTGCTTGAAACAGCACGCGATCTTGACGCGCGCCTGCGATGTAAAGCACTCGCGTACAGGATGACAAGAAATGCAGACACACGCAGTTTAGATTTCTTACAAATCTGACAAAGCGGCGTCACCGAAGACGTCGCACGCGTTCCCCGGCGCGCGTCTCGAAACAGCCTGAACTTCGACGCAAATCTCCGAAAGAATAAAATAGCTCTAAAGAGAGGCACCCGTTGGAACCGATGACGACTTGATGATGTCATGGGTCTTCGCATCGCCCGCGACAATCTTGCCGTGCCGCAGTCGCACTAGATGATCTGCCACGCCGAAATAACGGTCATCATGTGAGATCACGATGATCGTCTTGCCCATACGTTTCAGGTCCGGCAGCAGTTCCGTGTAAAAGATATGCCGGAACGCAGGGTCCTGATCCGCGGCCCACTCGTCGAACACGAGTACCGGCCTCTCCTCGAGCCAGGCATTCATCAATGCCAGCCGCTTGCGTTGACCGGTCGACAGGTCCGTCGTCGTAAACACGCCGTTCTCGACCGAGACCTTATGCGCGACCTCCAATCGCTTCAGATAGCGCTCCGCGACGTCGGGCACCATTCCCGCTCCCTGCAGAAGATCTTCGAACAGGTAATAGTCGGAAAAGATGGTCGTGAAGAGCTGCCGGTAATCATCCCGCGTTTCGGTCACGACGGGCATACCGTCGCGAAGCAGCGTACCGCTCTGTGGTGCGTAGAGACCTAGCAGCAACTTGATCAGCGTGGTTTTTCCGCTGCCGTTTTCGCCGACAATGAAAACGATGTCGCCTTGCCGGACGTGCAGGTCAATCGGTCCGAGCACGAAGGGATTGCTGCCGGGCACCGCGCGGAAGCCGTACGATACGCCACGGAGTTCGATCGATTCGATCCTGCCTGATCCATCCGGCGCGGCCGAGGGCGCGGCCAGCAAGCCCTGCTCGGGCGTCGCGAACTGCTCGGAAAGCTCGGCGATCCGCTTCATCGCCACCTGCGCGCGACCCAATGCCGGCAGGATGCCGATCACCTGATCGATGGGTCCCCGCATATAGAGCAGCACCAGGACGAAGCCGCTGGAGACGGCGGCCGGGCTGTCGGGCCAGAGGAACGGACGCAACGTCAGCGCGACGCCGATCACGACGAAGAACAACATCGTACCCAACGCCCGCGCGGTCACAAAGAGGTTGATCGATTTGATCTGCACCGCGCTGATCCGGTCGACGGTGCGCTGAAGCTGGTCGACATAGACGCGCTGACGGCGGGCGCGGTTCAGGCGCAGCTCCTTCGCGCCCTCGGCGATCGCGCGGTAGTGCTTCTGCAATTGGTCTTCGGAATCGCGGGCGACGTTGAAGCCCTGAACGCCGCGCGTTCGCGCATAGGCATGCGCGAGCGAGCCGAGAACGATGACCAGCCCCGTGATCAGAAAAAGCGGCCACGACAGCACCGCCAGATAAACCATGCAGCCGAGCGTGATGACGACGGAGACGAAGAAGGAGGAAAAGAAGAACGCGAAATCGCTGATGGTGTCGACGTCATGAGTGAGGACCGGAATCAATCGATGCGTCCGGTAGATTTCGAGCTGGTCGATCGGGGCCGCCAAAATTTTCGCGGCGAGCGACTTGCGCAGCTCGGCGATGATCCGCTGCCCAATATAGTTGGCGCTGATATCGGCGCCGATCGAGCCGATCAGGATCAAGAGGCACAGGCCCGCAAACGCGAACAGCAGCGTCGCGACGTCGTCTTGCGACGCGTAAAGTCCGCGATTGACGACCGCGAGCAGCCCCGCAACGCTGGCGCCGCCGACAACGCCGAGACCGGTGCCGCCCAGCACGATCGGCCAGTAGGGCCGCAGGAGATGCAGAATCTGCGCCGTCAGGCCGCTTCGTGGATTCATCATGAGTGCCGCGCTGGAGTAGAGCTGAAGCGAACCTACACGGCCCGTCGTAGTACGAATAGCCTTGCGGGAGTGATGCGAATACATGATGGCAGCATCGCTCATCCAGAGCTTATTTTTCGGCCTCTTTCGATTGATTCTAATTTGTGATCGGCAACGCGTTTAATAAAATGCGAGTAGTAGAACCTTTGCGTCGCAGCCGGCGAGCGAGTAGGACAAAGATCCATTAGGTGGACGTGGATCCGGTGTCGGGCTGCGATATCCGGAAATCGAAGCGTGCGCAGGCCAGCATCGGGCAGGCCCGACTGGAGAAATGACTTTGGATTCGCTTGTTTCCGAAACCCGCATCCCGATTGCTGATGCCGCCGGCCTTGCTGCCCGAATGATCGATCATCTTGCCGAGCATGATATCGCCTTCGAGGACCAAGGTGGCCTGATGGTGGCGAAGCTGCCGTTTGGAACCAGCTCGCTCGCCGTCGAGGCCGAGGCGCTCAAGATCCGCGTCGAGGCCAACGACAAGGGCAATCTGGAAATGCTGCGCTCGGTCGTCGCTTCCCACGTCATCGAGTTCGCCGGCGATGAGCCGCCGACCATCGTCTGGTCCGGCCACGAATCCAACGGCGGCACGCTGGCCAATTTCCGCGAGGTGCGGCTGAAGGCAGCAATCGACCTCACGCCCCGCATGCGCCGGCTGACTTTCACCGGCGACGACATTGCCCGCTTCGTGAACGACGATGACCTGCATGTCCGCCTGTATTTTCCGCCGGAAGGGCTCGCCAAGCCTGAATGGCCGTGGCCCGCCCTCGACGGGCGTATCCTGTGGCCCGAACCGGACCGCAGGCCCATCACCCGCTACTACACGATCCGCCGCATCGATCTGCGGGCTTGCGAGATCGATATCGATTTCGTGGTCCACGATCACGCCGGACCGGGCTCGGCCTTTGCTCTCAATGCGCAAACCGGTGCCATTTGCGGCATGGCCGGTCCGCTCGGACGTGGCATTCGGCCGGCGCGCTGGTTGCTGCTGGCGGGCGACGAGACCGCCCTTCCCGCCATTGCGCGAATTCTCGAAACGCTGCCGGCGACGGCAACCGGTGAAGTCTTCATCGAAGTCGCTGACCGGCTTGAAGAGGTTCCGCTGATCGCGCCAACCGGCGTATCGATCCAATGGCTGCATCGCGGCGACCGTCCGGCCGGGACGACGCAGCTTTTGGTCGATGCCGTCAAGGCCGTGCGATGGCCGGATCATCGCGAGATCTTTGCGTGGGTCGCGTGCGAAGCGCAGGCGCTGAAGGCGCTGCGAAACCATCTGCGCGACGAGCGGAAGCTCGCCCGCGAGCAGCATCTTGCGGTCGCGTATTGGAGCCTGCGGCAGCCATGACGTCCCCATATCCGCAGACCGACGGGACGACCTTCACCTCGGACCGCATTGTCCCTGCAGGTAACTTCCTATGCACGTAGTTCGGCCAACCGAAATCGCGCTAGCCTCGCCCGATGCGGCCGCGCCCTTGTTCGAGCTGGACCAGGTGGCGTTCGCTGTGGCGGGGCGCGCGCTGCTCGAACCGCTCACCCTGTCGCTTCCTGCGCGCAGCGTCGTCGGCCTGATCGGGCACAATGGCTCCGGCAAATCGACGTTGCTGAAATTGCTGGCGCGGCAACAGCCAAGCTCATCCGGCACGATCCGTTTCGAGGACCGCGCTTTACGCGAATGGAGCGATCGGGAATACGCCCGCAAGGTCGCCTATCTGCCCCAGCAGACGCCGCCCGTCGCCGGCATGCTGGTGAAGGAACTGGTGGCGCTCGGCCGCTATCCCTGGCATGGCGCGCTCGGCCGGTTTGGCGACACTGACCGCGACAAGGTCGCGGAAGCCATGGCACTGACCCACATCGAGCCGTTTGCGGACCGGCTGGTCGATACATTATCAGGCGGCGAGCGCCAGCGGGTCTGGATCGCCATGCTGGTCGCGCAGGATGCCGAATGCCTGCTGCTCGACGAGCCGACTTCGGCGCTCGACATTGCCCATCAGATCGAAGTGCTGTCGCTTGTGAAACGGCTCGCACGGGAGCGCAATCTCGGCGTGGTCGTCGTGCTCCATGACGTCAACATGGCGGCGCGCTTCTGCAACGAGATCATCGCCCTGCATTCGGGCAAGCTGATTTCGCGCGGCGCGCCGGACAAGATCATGACGCCTACCGAACTCGAAACCATCTACGGCATTCCGATGGCGGTGATGCCGTCTCCGGATCACAGCCATCTCATCAGCTTCGCACGGTGAGCTCGCGTCATCCGCACTGCGGTCGCAACAGCCAGAGCAGATAGGGCCCGGCGAGCATCATCGCGAAGATGCCGGCCGGCATCTGGAACGGAAATATCACCATTCGCCCGGCCCAATCGGCTGTTACCATCAGGATGGCTCCAATCAGCGCGGCCAGCGCCGTCTGGTGAAGCGCGCGCTGCGCCCCCATCATCCGCGCCATATGCGGCGCGATGAAACCGACCAGGCTCAGCAGCCCAACCATCAGCGTCGCGGTCGCCGTCAACAATGCGGTCAGCAGCATGATGACGATGCGGCTTCTCGCCATCGATACGCCTACCGAACGCGACGCCGCCGAGCCTAGCGGCAGAATGTCGAGCCAGCGAGACAGCATCGGCACCATGATCAACAAAAGGGCCGCCGCCGCGGCAAACACCGAGGCCTCGGTCGGACTGATCTGATAGAGCGATCCGGTCAGCAACGACAGCAGCATGCCGATGCGCGGATCGCCGGTTGCCAGCGCCATGGCGACGATCGCGGCAAAAGCCGCGCTCATGGCGACACCAGCCAGCAGCACACGCTCCGGACTGAATTCGGACCGCCGGCTGAACAGCAGAACCAGCCCGAGCACGATAAAGGCTCCGATCCCGCCGCCTGCAATCTGCGCCACCCGCGTGTGGGAGGGAAAGAGATAGAGAAGCACGATCACTCCCATCGCGGCGCCGTAGCTGATCCCCATCACCTCTGGAGCCGCCATTGGATTTCCGGTCATGCGCTGTAGCAGCGTGCCCGCCACCGCCAACGTGGCCCCCGCGGCCAACGCCGACACCACGCGCGGCCAGCGCCACGGCAGGAATTCCTGGATGCCGGCGAGACCACTCCAGCTCCAGCCCTCGGCGCCGACCCCGACTGCGAGCGCGACCCAGACCACGAACAACAGCAAGGCCAGACCAAACAGGATCACCCGCCAGGGATGATCAAGACGTGGTGGAACGGATGGTGTGAGGTTTCCGACCGGAGCTGCGGACCGTAACCGCGGCAACAGCACCAGCAACATGGGCGCGCCGATCAATGCCGTGGCTGCGCCGGCCGGCATCTCGCGATAGCCCGGCGGAATCAGCAGCACAAGTTCGTCTGCCAGCCACAGCAAGCCAGCGCCGCAGAGCGGCGCCCAAATCAGCCGATCGCGGAAACGCCGTGCACCGGCAAGCATGGCGAGCGCCGGCCCGGTCAAACCGACAAAGCCCAATACGCCGACCACGCTGACCACCGAAGCGCTGAGAGCGATCGCAACGCCAAGCGCGCAGACCCGCGCGCCCGTCAATCCGAGGCCGAGGTTGCGCGCGGTCTCGTCGTCGAATCCTAGCAAGGTCAGCGGGCGGACCATCGCCGCGATCAGCACGAACGAAATCAGAAACCGCGGCGCCAGGAACGCCGCATTGCTCCAGTCCTGCTGATTGAGATAGCCCGCGCCCCAGATGAACAGGCCGATCAGGTAGTCATGGTTGAGCAACACCAGGGCCTGGGTCGTCACGGCGCAGTAGTAGCCAACGATCAAGCCGGCCAGCACCAGCACGACCGGCGATAGCGCACGTTTCCAGGTGAGGCCGAACACGCACAGGAACGCAGCGAATCCGCCGACCAGCGCAATCCACTCGCGGCCCAAAGCAAGCAGCGACGGCGCCCACAACGTCGTCACCGCCAGCGCGAGATAGGCGCCGTTCGAGACGCCGAGCGTGGTCGGTTCGGCCAGCGGATTGCGCAGCACCTGCTGACAGACGGCGCCGGCAAGGCCCAATGCTGCCCCGGCCAGCAGCGCCACCGCAATTCGCGGAAAGACGGTATAATGCACGAGCATCTGCTGCGGATCGTTGATTTCAGGACGCCACAGCACAGGCAACCATGCGCTAACAGGCAGGTATCCCGACAGATGCCGAAAGGTCAGCGCAGCCGCCGCCGCAAACAATAAGCCGATCAGTATCGCAGGATGCATCTCGATCGCGGATCGGGCGGGCAGCGCGTCAACCTTGCTCATTGTTTTCCTGCGGCAAACGTTCGGCGAGAAGGCGTGCGAAGCGTTCCGCCGCCGGCACGCCGCCATAGAAGAATTGATTTCCCAGCACGGTCAGCCGCCCCGAGCGGAGGAACGGCAAGGTTCGCAGCACCGGGCTTGCGTTGAGCAGGGCTTCGATATCGGCAACCCGCGAACTCATCAGAACCAGCCGCGCATCCGGAACCGCAGCGAGCACTTCAAGGCCAACGCTGGTATGTCCCCACGGACCGCTCTGTCCGGTCCAGGCATTCTTCAATCCGAATTGACTGAGGACTTCCTGGTAAAGGCTGTTCGGCCCGAATACGAGCGCGCGGTTGCGCGCGATTTCGCTGACGAGATACAGCGGCTTGTCGTTGCGACCGCGAAGCTGATCGCGGTAGCCGGTCATGGCGGCATCGAAGCGTGCCAGATAGGCCTCGCATGCGGCCTGCACACCGAGACGCTGCGCCAGCTCCATCGTCGAACTGTGTGCTGTTTCAAGCGGAGGCCGGCCGGGCCTGAAAATCGTGAAGACTTCGACCGGGGCAATCAGCCTGAGCCGGGGTATTGCCGCCGTGATGCTGGGATCGATGATGATAATGTCAGGCGCAAAACTCTGCAGCAGTTCGAGATTTGGCTCCGAACGCAGGCCGATCTCCTGAACGCTTGACGGGACAGCCGGCTCGACGACGAGGCGGCTGTAACGCTCGATCTCCGGCACAACCAGCGGCACGACGCCGAGTGCCAGTATCGTCTGCGCGCAGGCCCAGCCGAGCGCGGCGATGCGGGGGCCTCCTTGCGGTGCGGCGGCTTGAGCAAGCGCCATCGGCCAGCCACCTGCAAGCACCCCTCCGCCGATGCCCGCGCCCACAGTGAGAAGCGCGCGGCGAGACAGCCTGTAATCGGAGAGTGAATTCTTGCTCATGGGGTGCGGCTCGGGAACGGCTTGCGGCGAGGCTGCGAGAGACGAGAGTTATGACATACCTTCATATGCCATACCTTCATATGCTCTGTCTTTCGATGCCCGGCCGCCGCCTTTCGTCTACGGCGCGAAAGGCGCCGGCCAGCGCCTGCCCGATCGCCGCCCGCGCCTGCAGGGCATCGGCCACGACATTGCCCATCCGCAAAAACTCGTGGATCATGCCCGGATAGATCTGCAGGTCGACGGGAACGCCGGCGGCGCGGAGCCTTGCTGCGTAGTCGCGCCCTTCGTCCACCAGGGGATCATATTCGGCAAGCACGATGAGCGCCGGGGGCAGCCCTGAGAGATCTTCCGCGGCCAGCGGCGCAAACCGCCAGTCGTCACGGTCTGAATCGTCGCGGAGATATTGCCGGAAGAACCAGTCGACGGTGCTGCGCTCCAGGAGATAGCCGGAACCATATCGTTCGTAGGAATTAGACGTTTGCCGAGAACTCAGACCGGGATATGCGAGCACCTGAAGGACAGGCTGCGGCAGGTTTCGGTTCGCCCTTGCTTCGATGGCGAGCGCCGCGGCGAGCGTGCCGCCCGCGCTATCGCCGCCAACGGCGACGCGATGGGCATCCAACCCCGCAGCCGGCCCCTCACGGCCGACCCAGGCCAGCGCATCGACCGCATCCTCGAACGCGGTCGGAAACTTGTGCTCCGGAGCAAGCCGATAGCCAACCGACACCACGGCGGCGCCGCTGTCTTCGGCAAGACCACGGCACAATGGCTGATGTGAGTCCAGGCTTCCGACAACAAAGCCGCCGCCGTGCATATAGAGGAAGACCGGCGCCGGATTGCCACGGCTCGGCTCCTGCTTGGCGTAGAGCCGCGCGTCGATCGTGGCCCCATCGCGCGTCGGCAGCGCGAGATGGCGCTCATACCCGAGCGCCGGCGGATCGACATCGAGCAACGGTGAGGATGCATCGAAATCAGCGCGCGCCTGTGCGGCCGTCAGTTGCGGAAACGGAATGCGTGATCCGCTTTCGGTGCCAGCCTGCACCATCTCGAGCAGTGCGGCGATATCGGGATCAAGGCTCATGCCAATGTTCACTCCGCCGGTTCCGGCACCGTGTCCTGCGAAGCCGCCGATGCCGTCTCCGGCACGAGCAGCCCACAGATCTCATCGAGCAAGCCGGCATCCTTCAGGATCGTGAAGTGGCTGCCTCCGACGACGCCGCGGTCAATGGCATCAGGTAGTTGCATCTCCAACCGATCGCGCTGCGTCAGGCGGCCCGACGTCCACCAACACAATGGCTTTGTCGCAAGACGCCGCGGCGGCGCGGCATTCTGCGTCAGGGACTTCAGGTGCCGGCCGACTGCGAAGGCTGCTGACAGGTCGTCGACACCAAGCAGTGTGTCGTCCGTCGATGCTTCCTCCCCCAATATCTGTGCGACCAGATGCCGGACGCTCTCGGATGTCTCCGGCATGCCTGCGGCCTTCGCTTCCTCCACATGCGAGCTGATACGAACGGCTGCCGCGTGCGGAAGCACGGCCGACAGCAATCCCGCGAGATCATCGATCCAGTGGGCGGCCGTTTCCTGCCGCTCCGGTCCGCCGTGCTGCCGCAGCACAAAACTGTCGACCATCAGGAGACAGTCGACGCGTTCACCGCACCGTTCGAGTTCGGCTGCAACAAGCGTGACGAGTAGCCCTCCGAGCGACCAGCCGATCAAACTATAGGGACCGTTTGGCTGAACCTGCCTGATCTCGTTCGCATAGTCCGCCGCCATCGCTTCGAGCGACCGATCGCTCCACGAGCTGTCGACCAGCATCCTGGACTGCAGACCGATCACTTGCCGGCGTCCTTCGAGGCGGCGCGCCAGCGGCCCATAATCGAAAACAGTGCCGAAGCCGCCGTGTACAGAGAATACCGGATGCGCGCCATGGACCGCGGCATTCAGCGGCAGCAGCGCTGTCGGCGGCGCAGCGGCAGGCGCCGGGGAAGCGTTGTCCGCGAGCAGCGCGCGGATCGTGGGCTTCTGCAGGAGATCGCGCAGCTTGATCTCAATGCCAAACGCCTTGTCCTGCCGAAGCCGGGCCACGACCTTCAGGCTGAGAATCGAATTGCCGCCGAGCTCGAAGAAATTATCGGTGACGCCGACCTGCGGCAGCTTGAGAATGTCGGCCCACAGCCGCGCCATCGCGGTCTCCGCCGGCCCTTGCGGAGCCACAAAACTTCGCCCAGCCGAATCGGGGGCCGGCAGCGCGCGCCGGTCAACCTTGCCGCTGGACAACACCGGCAGCCGCTCAAGCACCATGATACGCGCCGGCACCATGTAAGCAGGCAAGGTCTGCTTCAGGAAGGAGGTCAATCTGCCGACCAGAGCCTCGGCAGCGTCTCCCGCCGCGTTCTTTGCCGCCTTCGGCGCGACATAGGCCACGAGTTGGTTTCCGGCTGCGCCCGCTAGCGCCACTACGGCGGCCTGTTCGATCTCCTCGTGACGAAGCAGAGAGGTCTGGATCTCTCCAAGCTCGATCCGGAAGCCGTTGACTTTGACCTGGTCGTCGCTGCGGCTGAGATATTCGACGGTACCGTCCTCGCGCCAGCGCGCGAGGTCGCCGGTCCGGTATAGCCGCCCGCCCGGCACCGCCGAGAATGGATCGGGCACGAAACGCTCGGCAGTCATGCTGGCCTTGCCCTGATAGCCGCGCGCCAGTCCGAAGCCGCCAAGATAGAGCTCGCCGGCGACACCGGCGGGAATGATATTGAGCGAACTATCGAGGATGTAGGCGCGGCGGTCACCGACCGGCAAACCGATCGGTGCATAAGGTGTCTCGCATTCGCCAGTGCCATCGACCTTCCAGACCAGCGGCGTGACGACGGTTTCGGTCGGACCGTAACCGTTGATCAGTATCCGCGGCTTCAGCACGCGCCTGACCTTGTCGAAGCCAGCCTTCGGCATCGCCTCGCCACCGAACGAGTAGAGCTTGACCGGCGGCGGATTGCCCGCCTGCTCGACCGCCTCCGCGACCTGCTGCAGATAGGCCGGCGGCAATCCGATATGGCTGACACGATGCGCGTGCAGGTTCTCAGCCGTCTGCTCCGGCGTCCACAATTCGGCGTCCCGCATCAAGAGACGCGCGCCATGCGACAAGACCGTCAGCCAGCGTTCATGGGCACCGTCGAAGGCCAGCGACAGGAAGTGCAGTTCGCACGAGCTCTCGTCGATCTCGTAAAGCCGGCCCGTGACATGACAGTGCATCGCGAGCGGCCCATGGGCGACGGCCACGCCCTTTGGCGTTCCCGTCGAGCCGGACGTGTAGATCAGATAAGCGAGATTCTCGGGATGCAGCTCCGGTTGCGGCGCATAGTCCGGCCCGGCATCGAAATCGAATGTCGCAAGGGAGATTCTCTCGACACGCTCGATGCCTTCCTGGACATCAAGCTGTCCCGTCAGCAGGAACAAAATCCCGGCATCGCGCATGACAAAGGCGCGCCGCTCGGCCGGAATCTCCGGATCGAGCGGAACGTAGGCACCGCCGGCCTTCAGGACGGCTAGCAGCGCGACCATCGTGGCTTCGGTTCGCTCGACCACAACGCCAACGCGCTGCTCGGGCTTCAGCCCCCGGCCGATCAAGTGATGGGCAAGGCGGTTGGACCTGGCGTCGAGCGCACCGAACGAGAGCGTTTTGCCGCCGATGGTAAGCGCCGTCCGTTCCGGATGACGCCGCGCGTGGATGCCGATCGACTCGTGAACCAGCGGCAATGCGGCCGCCGACGTCGCATGACGATTGCAGTTTTCGGCGAGCGCGGCGTCAAACGCCGTGACCGGATCGATACTGCCGAGCAACGCCGACGCGTCGCGCGTCAGCACTTCAAGCAGACACTCGAACTGCGCCTTGATCTGCCCCGCCTGCGCCGCGGTGAAATGGCTCGGCATATAGGTGTACTCGACCTGAAGCGTGTCCTCGACGAGCACCGACAGGTCCATCGGATAGTTCGTCACGTCGACATTCCTGAGGCCGCCGAACTGCAGCGAGCCATCGCCCCGGTGCATGCTGCGCTCGATCGGATAGTTTTCGAACACGATGATGCTGTCGAACATGGCCTGACCGGCACGGCCGGCCCAGCTCTGGATATCGTAAAGCGGCGTATGCTCGTAATCGCGGATCGCCGAATTGCAATCCTGAAGCGCCCGCAACCATTCTCCCACCGTGCTCGCGAACGGCGGCGTTTCGATCACGGGCAGCGTGTTGATGAAGAGCCCGAGCATCTGCTGCGATCCGTCGAGATTCGCCGGGCGGCCGGCAACCGTAACGCCGAATGTCACGGTCTGCTGGCCGGTATAGCGTTGCAGCAGCAACGCCCATACGCCTTGAACGACGGTATTGAGCGTGATCCGCTCACGGCGCGCGAATGCTTTCAGCTCCGCGGTCGCCGTCTCTCCGAGCCGCGTGTAACAGCGCTCGTGGCCGGATGCCTGATGACGGCGGGCGCCGAAAGTGTCCGCCAGTTGCGTCGGCTCTTCGAAGCTCTTGAGCTGTTCGCGCCAGAAACGTTCGGCAGCCTTGGCGTCCTGCGCCAGCAGCCAGGCGATGTAGTCGCGGTAACGCGTCGGGTTCGCCGCGGGCGCGCCGCCATAATAGCATTCCAGAACTTCCCCGACGAACCTTGCCGAGCTCCACCCATCCATCAGGATGTGATGATAGGTCCAAATCAGCCGATAGAGATCGTCCTCGAGACGCAGCAGCCGCACCCGCTGCAGCGGCGGCGTCGAGAGATCGAACTCGGCGGCGCGTTCGTCAGCAAGCGCCGCCGCAATCCGATCCTCATCGATGGTTTGCCCGCGCCAGTCCTCCTGTTCGACCGGCGCGACGGCGTCGCGATAGACGGCTTGCAGCGGAGAGCCGGCAAGCTCGCGCCACAAGAATCCGGTCCGAAGCATCTGATGGCGTGCGGCCACCTCGCGCCATGCCCTTCCGAGACGCTCCGCATCAAGCCCGCGGATTTCGACGCTGACCTGGTTGACGTAAACGCCGCTGCCGGCATCGCGCAGGCTGTGGAACAGCATGCCCTGCTGCATCGGCGACAGCGGGTAGATGTCCTCGATGCGGCTCCAGTCCAGATCGAGCCGTTCGAGCTGTTCGCTGGTCAAACCTGAGAGTGAGCCGCGCGCTGATGCCGGAGTGTCATTGTTCGGTCTGACGTCGCGGGACAACGCGGCCAGCGCTTCGATCGTCTGGTGCCGGAAGACATCGCGCGGCTCGATAGATACGCCTTCGCGGCGCGCGCGGCTCACCATCTGCAGCGAGATGATCGAGTCGCCGCCGAGCTCGAAGAAATTGTCGGTGACGCTGATGTTGGACTGGCGCAGCAGGTCGGCCCAGATCGCGGCCAGCGCCGCCTCGGTCGGCGTGCGCGGTGCGACGCGCTCGACTGATGTCGCGAGCTGGTCCGGCGCCGGCAGCGCCTTGCGGTCGATCTTGCCGTTCGGCGTCAGCGGCAGCCGGTCCAGCACCACGATCCGTGCCGGCACCATGTAGTCCGGCAGCGCCGACGACAGCGCCGCCTTGAGCGTCGTCGCGTCCAGCGACGCCGCGCCGTTGACATAGCCGACGAGTTGACAGGCAACGCCAATCTCGCGCGCCATCAGCACTGCCGACCGTACACCATCCTGTTGGAGAAGCCGCGCCTCGATCTCGCCGAGCTCGATCCGAAAACCGCGGATCTTCACCTGGTGATCGGCGCGGCCGATATATTCGATCACGCCATCGGCGCGCCACCGCGCCACGTCGCCGGTGCGGTAGAGCCGTGATCCCGGCGGGCCAAACGGATCGGGGATGAAGCGTTCAGCCGTCAGCGCGCCGCGTCGCCAGTAGCCGCGCGCAAGCCCTGCGCCGCCGATATAGAGCTCGCCCGCAACGCCGACCGGCGCGAGATTGAGGTCGTTGTCGAGGATATGCAACGTGGTGTTGCCGATCGGGCCGCCCAGAAGCGGACGGTCGTCCTCGGCATCCAGGCAGTGGCGGGCCGACCACACCGTGGTCTCGGTCGGGCCGTACAGGTTCCAGACTTCGCCGGCCTGCGCCACCAGCCGCCGCGCCAGGTCCGGCGGCAAGGCCTCGCCGCCGCACAGCACGCGGCAGCTTGCGGGGAGCGACGGGCCGTCATGGTCGAGCAGCATCCGCCAGGTCGAGGGCGTCGCCTGGATCATGGTGACGCCGTGCTTCACCACTATCGCCTTGAGCCGCGACGGATCATGCGCGGCGGCGCGATCCGCCAGCACCACGCACGCCCCGCGCGTGAGCGGCAGCCACAGTTCCAGCACCGCGATGTCGAACGACAGCGAGGTCAGGCCGAGCACGCGATCCTCGCGCGTAAGGCCCGGCCGCTCCGCCATCGTCGCCAGAAAGTTCGTCACCGCATCGTGGCGGACCATCACGCCCTTGGGCAGGCCGGTCGAGCCGGAGGTGTAGATCACATAGGCCAGGCTTTCGGGGTGGACGGCGACGTCGAGATTGGCCGCATCACCGCCCTCGCCGTCTTCCTTCCCGTCGAGCAGCCACGCCTCGGCGCCGGTCTCCTTCAGCACCGACGCAAACTGCTCCAGCAGCGTCCGTTGCGTCAGCACCAGCGCAGCGCCGCTGTCGCGCAGCATGTGCGCCAGCCGCTCCGCCGGGTAATCCGGATCGAGCGGCAGATAGGCCCCGCCCGCCTTCAACACCGCCAGCAGCGCGACCATCATCTCGACGCCGCGCTCCAGCGCCAGCCCCACCACCACGTCCGTTCCAACACCGCGATCGCGCAGCCGCCGCGCCAGCCGGTTGGCGCGAGCGTTCAACGCGCGATAACTCAGCCCCTTATCGCCAAACACCAGCGCAACAGCGTCCGGAGATTGATCGACCTGCGCCTCGAACTGCTCGACAATTCCCCGACGCGGCGCATCGCGGCGCGTGTCGTTCGCCCGGGCAAGCAGCGCATCATCAGCGGGATCGCTGGCCGCGATCATGCCGACGGGTCGATCGGCATCGACGCTCAACGCCTCCATTAGCCGCACAAAGGCGCGCTGTAGCCGCGCGATCTGCGCCTCATCAAAATGCCTGCGCTGATAGTTGAAGACCAGCCGCAGCCGCTCATCGAGGCCGATGCTCGCGAACAGCGGATAGTTGCTGGTTTCGACGATCCTGGTCTCGCCAATCCTGATCTGCCGATTCTTCCCCATCAGCGCGCGGTCGACCGGGTAATTCTCAAACACCAGGATGCTGTCGAACAGTGGCCGCCCAGGACGTCCCGCCAGGCGCTGGATCTCGTAGAGCGGCGTCCAGCCGTATTCGCGCAAGGTCAGATTGCGATCCTGTAAGTGACGCAGCCATGCGCCGACTTTCTGCTGCGGACCGACATCGTCGATAACAGGCAAGGTGTTGATGAACAGGCCAACCATATCCTCGGCGCCGGCCAATTCCGGCGGCCTGCCTGATACGGTGACGCCGAAGCAAACCGTTCCCTGCCCGGTATGTTGCCTTAGCAGTTGCGCCCAAGCCGCCTGCACCAGCGTGTTCAGCGTCACACGCTCGCGCGCAGCAAATTGCTGCAGGCGTTCGGTCGCGGCAATATCCAGCTCCAGCGCGAGCATGCCGTGACCGGGCGCCTCCTCGTCTGCATGTTCGGTCGAACCGCCTGCCAGGAGGCTCGGCTCTTCCAGCTTTGCCATCGCATTGCGCCAGAACGCCGCCGATGCGTCGCTGTTCCGGCTGTGCAGCCAACCGATGTAGTCGCGATAACGGCGCTGCAATGCAGGCAACCGGCCGTCGCCATTGTGCTGCATCACCTCGGCGATCAGCCGCGCCGAACTCCATCCGTCGAGAAGGATGTGATGATGGGTCCAGATCAGCCAATGACGATCTTCTCCGAGCCGGATCAGCCGCACTCGCTGCAGGGGCGGCTTCGACAGGTCAAATCCTTCGACCCGTTCGCGCAGCGAAACTTCGCCCAGAGCAGCCTCCAACTGGGGCGGCTCGGACGCCGCGGCCCGCGCGCGCCAGTCTTCCTCGACGAACGGCACCTCAGCACGACGATAGACGATCTGTTGCGGCGAGCCGGAAAGATCGCGCCAGACGAAACCAGTTCTCAGCACCGCATGGCGATCGCTGACCGCCTGCCACGCGCGATGGAGCTTTCCGGCATCGAGGCCGCGTACCTCCGCGGCGACTTGGTTGACGTAAAGCCCACTCTCGCCGTCGTGCATCGCATGGAACAGCATGCCCTGCTGCATCGGCGACAACGGATAGATGTCCTCGATCTCTCGCCAATCCAACTCCAGCCCGTCGAGATCGGCTTGGCCAAGGCCCGACAATGCTACATCCGACGGAGTCACGCCGCAGGCGCCGCTGGTGCAGTGATCGACCAGTTCGCGCAGCGCCACGTCGTACAATCCAGCCAGTCGCTCGACCGTTTCCCGCCGATAGCGCTTGCGACCGAAGCCGAACGAGAGCCGCAACTGGCCGTCGCGCACGGTGCCATTCACGCTGAGCCAGCGCCGCAACGGGCTCGATGCGTCACGCGAGGGGCCCGCGCTTTCCGATGCCATGGCGAACAATGCCGCGTCGTCGACGCCGCCGTCGATCTGGCCGAGATAGTTGAAGGCAATCTTCGGCTCGGCAATGTCAGTCAGCGCCGCGCGCTGCTCTTCGGAGCCGAGATAGCGCAATACGCCATAACCGAGTCCCCGGCCGGGAATGCCGCGCAGTTCCTCCTTCACGGTCTTGACGAGTAACGAGGGGTCCTGCGACCCACCAGCCAGCCGCATGGGAAAGGCGGTGGTGAACCAGCCGACGGTGCGCGAAATGTCGAGATCGCCGAACAGGTCCTCGCGGCCGTGGCCTTCCAGCTCGACCAGTACGTCGTCCTGTCCGCTCCATTGCCAGACGGCGCGTGCAAGGCCGGCGAGAAGAAGATCGTTGATCTGCGTGCGATAGGCGGCCGGCGCGTCCGTCAGCAGGCGCTGCGTCAATTCCGGTTCGAATGTGAGCAAGACTTCATCGGCATCGGCGACATAGTCGCTGCCGCCATGGTCGTCGTCGCAAGGAATATCCGCATTCGCACGGCGATCGATCCAATAGGACAATTCAGTCGCCAGTTCGAGCGACCCTGCACAATCTTGCAGCCGCTTGCCCCACGCGGCATAGGCGTGGCTCTTCGCCGGAAGCGCAGCCGCGTTGCCGTTCACTAGCTGTGCATAGGCGGCGGCGACGTCTTCCAGCAAAATCCGCCACGACACGCCGTCGACCACCAGATGATGGATCACGATCAGGAGACGCTGAGTGCCATCGGCGACGTCGATCCCGACCGCCCGCAGCAGCGGTCCCCTCGATATCGAAAGACTTGCCTGCACTGATGCTGCCAACGCCGTCACGGCTTGCCCGTCGGGCGCGCTTCGTATCCAAAGTAAATCGCCGGCGGCGGGTGCGGCACCATGCTCCGCGCGCCACCTTCCTTCGGCTTCCTCGAAGCGA
Source organism: Bradyrhizobium murdochi (assembly GCF_000472965.1). Taxonomy (GTDB): domain Bacteria; phylum Pseudomonadota; class Alphaproteobacteria; order Rhizobiales; family Xanthobacteraceae; genus Bradyrhizobium; species Bradyrhizobium murdochi. Next base: position 232,827 of record NZ_AXAU01000002.1, read on the forward strand.
AGCCGCAGTGCGTCGTGATGATCGACCACAGCCGCTAGCGCGCGCCGCATCATTTCCCAATCGAGAGGATCCCTCGGCCGCAGCAGCACGGCCTGATTCCAGTGATCGCGCTTTCCTGCGTCCTCTGCAAAGAATCGTGCCTGGATCGGCAGCAACGAATGCGGGCCGGTGACCTGCCCCTGATCGGCGAGCGCTTCGCTGCGCTGCTCGGCACGTGCGGCGAGCGCCAGCGCTTCGAGCGTCTGATGCTGAAACACATCGCGCGGTTCGATCAGGTAACCGGCGCGGCGGGCCCGGCTTACCATCTGCAGCGAGATGATCGAATCGCCGCCGAGCTCGAAGAAGTTGTCGGCGAGACCAACGGCAGGACGGCCGAGCAGTTCGGCCCAGATCGCCGCCAGCACCAGTTCGGCCGGCGTGCGCGGCGCCTCGTACTGCGCACCCGTGGACACGGCGTCGAGCGCCGGGAGCGCTTGGCGGTCGATCTTGCCGTTCGGCGCCAGCGGCAGCCGCCGCAGCACTGCGATCCGCGACGGCACCATGTAATCAGGCAGAACGGCCGACAGCGCCGACCGCAAAACCCGTTCCTCCAGTTCAGCCGCGCCACTGACGTAACCCACGAGCTGGCGGCCCAATCCAGCCTCGCGCGCCACCACCACCGCAGCGCGGACACCGGGCTGCTCGAGCAGCCGTGCCTCGATCTCTCCAAGCTCGATGCGGAATCCGCGGATCTTGATCTGGTGATCGGACCGCCCAACATATTCGATCGCGCCATCGGCGCGCCAACGCGCCAAATCACCCGTTCGATATAGCCGCGCGCCAGGGCCGCCGAAGGGATCGGGAAGGAAGCGTTCCGCCGTCAGCGCCTGACGTCGCCAGTAGCCCCGCGCCAGCCCTGCTCCACCAATGAACAATTCACCGGTCACGCCGGCCGGGACCATGTTCAGGTTGGTATCGAGGATCCGAATGACCGTACCCGGGATCGGCCGCCCGATCGGCACCCGCACCGCGCCATCGTCGCGACAATTCCAGAACGTAGCGTTGATCAAGGCTTCGGTCGGACCGTAGCGATTATCGAAACGCACATTGGGGAAGGCCGCGAGCACACGCGCCTTCAACTCTGACGATAAGGCTTCGCCGCCGGCAAACAGGCGCTTGAGGGTGATGCAGCGTTTCGCTTCGGGCTCGGTAACAAAATGCTCGAGCATCTGCGGCACGAAATGCAGTGTCGTCACGTCGTGGGCGATGATGGCATCGGCCAGCAGCCGCGGCTCGCGATGCGCGCCCGGCGCTGCGATCGCAAGCCGTGCGCCGGTCGCGAGCGGCCAAAGGATCTCCCAGACCGAAACGTCGAAGCTGAACGGCGTTTTCTGCAGCAAGGTCTCGCCGGCATCGAGGCGATACTCCGCCTGCATCCAGCCAAGCCGCGCGGCCAGCGCACCGTGCGAGCAGTCCACGCCCTTGGGCATGCCCGTCGATCCCGACGTGTACATCACATAGGCCAGGCTGTCGGCATGGAGCGCTACGTCGAGATTGCGGACGGGCTCTCCGGTCGGTGCCCTAGTCGCTTCATCGATGGGCCAGGCCTCGACGGCATCGTCCGCGATCACCGGCGCTAGGCGCTCTACTAACCGGCCTTGCGTCAAGACCAGCGCAGCTCCGCTATCGCGCAGCATATGCAGAAGGCGGTCGGGCGGATAATCGGGATCGAGCGGCAGATAGGCTCCACCGGCTTTCAGCACGGCGAGAACGCCGACGATCAACTCGATGCTGCGCTCCAGTGCGAGCCCGACCAACCGGTCGCGGCCGATGCCGTGGGCTTGCAACCGTCGCGCCAGACGATTGGCGCGAGCATTCAGCTCCTCATAGCTGACCTGCTGGTCACCAAACACCAACGCAATCGCGGATGGCGAAGCAGCGACGCAAGCCTCGATCTGAGCCACGATACTATTGCCGACATTCGGGGCCTTGGCAAAGCCGCCGCTCCAGCCGAGCACCTTCCGTGTCTCATCGGCATCGAGCCCGCTGAGCTCACCCAGCGGTCGGGAAGCGTCCGCGACGATCTCGGCAAGGAGCCGCGACAGCGTGAGCTGCAGATACCTGATCTGGCCTTCATCGAAGCGGCTGCGGTCGTAGCGGAAGCCGAGATTGATGCCGTCGGCCTTGGCGAATACCGCTACCGTCAGCGCATAGTTGGTGATCGAGACCTGCTCGACCCGCCCGAAGCGGCGACCGCTTTCGTTCTCGCCGCGCAACGCCTGATCGATCGGATAGTTTTCGAACACCAGGATATTGTCGAACAGCGGCCGGCCAGATCGTCCGGCGAGGCGCTGGATCTCGTAGAGCGGCATCCAGCCGTGATCGCGCAAATCGATGTTGCGTTCCTGCAGGTCCCGCAGCCATACACCAACATCGGTCTGCGGGCTTGCCCGATCCACAACCGGCAGGGTGTTGATGAACAGGCCCACCATTTCCTCGGACCCGCCGATCTCTGCCGGTCTGCCCGATACCGTCGCGCCGAAGCAGACCACGCGCCGGCCGGTGTGACGACGCAACAATTGTCCCCATGCGCCCTGCAACAGGGTGTTCAGCGTGACGCGCTCGCGCCTTGTAAATGCTTGCAGCTTTGCAGTCAGATCGGCAGTGAGAAGCAGGTCGAGCGAACCATGGCCGGATGCACCGGAGGCCGCAGGTCCTCCCAGCGTATCCGCCAGGAAACCCGGCTCATCGAGCTCCGACAATGCCGACCGCCAGAACGTCCCGGACGCGTCGCGGTCCTGCCGTTGCAGCCAGGCGATGTAGTCGCGGTAGCGGCCCTGCACGGCGGGCAAACGATGGCCGCGTTCGTGTTGCAGTATCTCGGCCACCAGCCGCGCCGAACTCCAGCCGTCCAGCAGAATATGATGATGCGTCCAGATCAACCAGTGACGGTTTTCGTCAAGCCGGATCAGGCGCACGCGCTGCAACGGCGCCTGCGACAGGTCGAAGCCTTTGGCGCGCTCCGCCTGCGACGCCTTCGCTAGCGCCACTTCGCGTTCGCCGCGGTCCATGGCTGCGGCCCGCTCGCGCCAGTCTTCTTCCACGAATGGCAGCGTCACATGGCGATATACCACTTGCTGTGCCGCGCCTGACAACTCGCGCCAGGCAAAGCCGGTCCGCAGCACCGCATGACGCGCGCTCACCTCGTGCCAGGCTGCGCGCAACCGGCCGGCATCGAGACCTCGCACTTCGAGACCGACCTGGTTGACGTAATTGCCGCTTTCTCCGTCGCGCAGCGCATGGAACAGCATGCCCTGCTGCATCGGCGACAGCGGATAGATGTCTTCGATGTCGCGGCAATCGATCGTCGCGCCCAGGAGATCGAGATCGGCTTGGCTCAAATTCGACAATGCGAAATCCGACGGCGTGATGCCGCGGGCGCCGCTTGTGCAATGCTCGACGAGTTCTCTCAGCGCCGCGGCATAATGCTCTGCGAGGCGTTGGATCGTGGCTCGCCGGTAACGCCTGCGGCCGTAGCTGAACGACAGCCGTAGCTGGCCTTCCCGCACCTGGCCGTTGATGCTCAGCCAGCGGCCAAGCGGCGCGCTGTCGCTGCGCGACGGCCCGGCGCTCTCTGGCGCAAGCCGGAACGGCGCGCCCTCACCCACGCTGCTATCGAACTGGCCGAGATAGTTGAAAACGATGCGCGGCTCGGGCAGCGCGGCAAGCGCGTGGCGCTGCGCCTCGGTGCCGAGATGGCGCAATACGCCGAAGCCTAACCCGCGGGCGGGAATCGCCCGAAGCTCTTCTTTAACGGATTTGATCAGGGAAGCATCATCGCCGGAGCCGCCCGGCAAGCGCACCGGGAAAGCGGTGGTGAACCAACCGACCGTGCGGGAAATGTCTACCTCGGCAAAAATGTCCTCGCGGCCGTGTCCTTCGAGCTCGACGACAACGTCCTCAATTCCGCTCCAGCGCGATACCGCCCGCGCCAATGCCGCCAGCAGCAGATCGTTGACCTGGGTCCGGTAGGCGGACGGCGCTTCCTTGAGCAGCCGCGTCGTCAGCCCAGCATCGAATGCCAGCAGGATTTCCTCGCCCTCGGCCACCCGGTCGATGCCATCATAATCGTCGTCGCAGGGCAGATCGACGCGCGATCCTCGTTCGAGCCAATAGGGCAACTCGGCAGACAGCTCTTCGGTGCCGCTATATGCCTGCAACCGCGCGCTCCAAGATGCATAGGATTGGCTCCTCGCCAGCGCGATCGACGCTGCGCCTTGCTGAAACTGCCCGTAAGCCGCAGCAAAATCTGCGAGCAGCACGCGCCACGACACGCCGTCGATGATGAGATGGTGCACCACGATGAGAAGCCGCTGGCTGCCGTCGGCGAGATCCATGCCGACCACGCGGAGCAGCGGTCCTGCCAGCGACAGGCTGGCCTGGGCGGCGGAAGCGACGGCCGTTACCTCGGCTGCATTGCGGATGCCGCTCCGAATCCACAACAACTCCGAAGCTGCCGGCGCGGCGCCATAGGTTGCGCGCCAAGCGCCATCGACTTCCTTGAAGCTAAGACGCAAGGCATCGTGATGCGCGACAACGGCGGCGACCGCGCGCTCCACGGTCGCCCAATCCAGCCGCGCCTTCGGTATCAACACGACGGCCTGATTCCAGTGATGGCGCTCGCCGGCATCCTCGCTGAAGAATCGCGCCTGGATCGGCAACAGCGGATGTTCGCTGCCTTCTACCTCTTTCTCGGGAGCGACAGCTTCATCGATCCGTTCGATGCGCGCGGCCCGCGCCAACTCCTGCAAGGTCTGGTGCCGGAAAACGTCACGCGGTTCGATCACGAGGCCCGCCTGCCGGGCGCGGCCGACCAGTTGCAGCGAGATGATCGAATCGCCGCCGAGCTCGAAGAAATTGTCGTCAACGCCAATGAGCGGCTGGCCAAGCAACTCAGCCCAGATCGCGGCAAGCGTCGCCTCGGTCGCGCTGCGCGGCGCGACATGTGCGGCCGCAGTAGCTTGCACATCGGGCGCCGGTAGCGCTTCGCGGTCCACCTTGCCGTGCGCGGTGAGCGGCAGCCGCTCAAGCTTCACGATACGAGCCGGCACCATGTAATCGGGCAGTTCGTTCGAAAGGGCCGCGCGCATTGCCGCTTCATCGAACGCGCCCTCGCCGGCGACATAGCCGACCAGTTGGCTGGTTACGCCAGCTTCGCGCGCAACGACCACCGCTGATCGAACGCCCGGTTGGCGCATCAGCCACGCCTCGATCTCGCCGAGTTCGATCCGGAAGCCGCGGATTTTCACCTGATGATCGGAGCGCCCGACATACTCGATCACGCCATCGGGGCGCCATCTCGCCAAATCGCCGGTGCGATATAGCCGCGCGCCGGGCGCACCAAAGGGATCGGGGATGAATCTCTCGGCCGTCAGTTCGGCGCGGCGCCAATAGCCGCGCGCCAGTCCCTCGCCGCCGACGAACAATTCGCCGGTTACGCCAACCGGCACGATGTTCAGGTCACCATCCAGAATATAGGCCGAGCGGCGTCCCACCGGGCGGCCGATCGGCGCATAGTTGCCTTCGATCTCCTCGCTGGCATCGACCTTCCAGACCAGCGGCGTCACGACGGTTTCGGTCGGGCCGTAGCCGTTGATCAATGTCCGCGGCTTGAGCGCGCGCTTGACCTTGTCGAAGCCTGCCTTCGGCATGGCCTCGCCGCCGAACGAGTAAAGCCCGACCGGCGGCGGATCGCCACGCCATGCCGCAAAGTCGGCGAGCTGCTGCAAATAGGCCGGCGGAAAGCCGGCGTTGGTGACGCGCTGCTGGCGTAGCACGTCGAGCGTCTGTTCGGCCGACCACAGGCTCTCGTCGCGCATCACGAGCGCTGCGCCACAGGTCAGCGCCGTCCAGAGCCGCTCATGGGCGCCGTCGAAGGTAAAAGACAGGAAGTGCAGTTCGCGCGAGTGCCGGTCCATGTCGTAGAGCCCGGCGGTCACCTCGCAATGCATCGCAAACGGCCTATGCTCGATCGCGACTCCCTTCGGGATGCCGGTGGAGCCGGAGGTGTAGATCACATAGGCAAGGCTTGTTGCTCCGACGGCAATGCCGGGATCGCTCTCCGGCTCTTGGCCGAGATCGCTCGCGTCGAGCGGGACAGCCGCGATTCCTGACGGAAGCGTCGTGAGTGCCGAACCTTCGGCATCAACCAGCACGAAGCGCACGCCGGCGTCGTGCATGGTTCCGACCTGCCGTTTTGCCGGATGCTCGGGATCGAGCGGCAGATAGGCCGCGCCGGTCTTCAATATTGCCAGCAAGGCTGCAACCAGCGACGGCGACCGCCGTGCCGAGATGCCGACCAGATCGGCAAGACCGACGCCCAAGCGGATCAGGCGATGTGCCAGCCGATTGGCGCGACGGTCAAGCTCGGCATAAGAGATCACGTCGTCGCCAAAGATGAGCGCGGGCGCGTCAGGCGTTTCCGCAGCCAGCCGCGCGACCGTTTGGTGCACCGGCGTAAACGGCGCGGCCATTCCGGCACCCCCGCCGTTCCACTCGCGCAGCGTGGCCACTTCCTGCGCGGAAAGCAGCGCCATGCCGGCGACCGACTGCGCGCCGTCCTCAACCATCGTGTTTAGGATCGTGATCCAATGCGACGCCATGCGTTCGATCGTCGCCGGCTCGAACAGCGCGGTCGCATAGGTAAAGATCGCGCGGATCTCCCCTACCGGTCCCTCTTCGCTGTCGAGCGCCAGGTCGAACTTGACCGTGTCGACTTCGGCGTCGAGCTTCTCGATCTGCAGGTCGGTGCCGTCGGGCGGATTGCCCGACTGGCGCCGGCGCTGATGGTTGTAGAGCACCTGAAAGAGCGGATTCTGGCTCAGGCTGCGCTTGGGCTGCAGGATTTCCAGCAACCGCTCGAACGGAAGGTCCTGGTTCTCCTGGGCTTCGATCGTGGCCGAATGAACGGATGCGATAAAGTCCGCGATCGTCGCGCGACCATCGAACTGCGTGCGTAGCACCTGGGTGTTGACGAACAGACCGATCACGCCGCGCGTCTCGTCCCGGTGGCGATTGGCGACCGGGACGCCGACACTGATGTCGGACTGACCGGTGTAGCGATAGAGCAGCAGCTTGAAGCTCGCCAGCAGGACGACGAACAACGTGGTCTGATGCCGGCGCGCCAGCGCGCGCAAGCCCTCGGCGAGCGCCGGATCGAGGGTCATCCGGAGCGCGGCGCCGGCGAGATCAGGAACCGCCGGCCGCGCCCGATCGACTGGAAGCTGCAGCGCCGCTGGATCCTTTAAGCGCGCCGTCCAATAATTGACCTGGCGCTCGCCATCGACAGCGCTCATCCAGAGCCGCTGCCAACAGGCATAGTCGGCATATTCAATATAGGGCTCCGGCAAAACCGGCGTCTCGCCGCCTGCGAGTGCCGCGTACAAGCGCCAGAACTCGTCGACCAGCACGCCCATCGACCAGCCGTCGGCCACGATGTGATGCAGGCTGACGGCGAGGAAATGGTCGTCCTCCTCAAGCCGCAGCAACGCGGCACGCATGAGCGGGCCGGCTTCGAGATCGAACGGCAGCGATGCTTCCTGCCGCGTCAGCAGATATGCGTGCTGCTCGCGGTCATCGCCATCAAGCGCTACATGCCGCAACGTGAACGGTTGCGGGTCGAGCACGACCTGCTCGGCTTCCTTGCCCTCCTGCCGAAACACCGTGCGAAGCGCGCTGTGACGGGCGACCAGCGCATCGAGGGCCTGCTGCAGGGCGTGCAATTGAAGCTTGCCTCGCACCCGTACCGTCGCCGAGATGTTGTAGGCGGCGCTGTCCGGATCCATCCGCCACAAGAACCAGAGGCGCGACTGCGCAAAGGAAAGCGGTGCCCGCGTTTTTTCCTGGTGCGCAATCGGCAGCATGGCGAGATTGACGCCCTTCGCCGCGAGCTGCGTCAGGAACGCTTGTTGCTTGCTGGCATCAAGACGCATCAAGCGTCGTGAGATGTCGCGAAGCTGCTGCTTCTGCGTGGCGGCGATATCATTCATCGGAAAGTTCGACTTCCTTCAACATGTCGAGCATCACGGCGATGTCGTCGCTGCGCTTGTCGACCTGGATCTCCGGGGCAAGCGCAGCGGCCATCGTCTCGATGGTCGTCATTTCAAACAGGCGGTTCAGCGGCAGGTCGTGGCCGAGATCGCGCTTGATGCGGCCAACGAGCTGGACGGCGGTGAGAGAGTCGCCGCCGAGCTCGAAGAAGTTGTCGGTGACGCCGATGTTGGGCTGGCGCAGCAGGTCGGCCCAGATCGCGGCGAGCGCCGCTTCGGCCGGCGTGCGCGGCGCCACATGCTCGGCCAAGGCTGCAAGCTGGTCCGGAGCCGGCAGCGCCTTGCGGTCGATCTTGCCGTTCGGTGTCAGCGGCAGCCGGTCCAGCACCACGATCCGTGCCGGCACCATGTAGTCCGGCAGCGCCGACGACAGCGCCGCCTTGAGCGTCGTCGCGTCCAGCGACGCCGCGCCGTTGACATAGCCGACGAGTTGACAGGCAACGCCAATCTCGCGCGCCACCAGCACTGCCGACCGTACACCATCCTGTTGGAGAAGCCGCGCCTCGATCTCGCCGAGCTCGATCCGAAAACCGCGGATCTTCACCTGGTGGTCGGCGCGGCCGATATATTCGATCACGCCATCGGCGCGCCACCGCGCTATGTCACCGGTGCGGTAAAGCCGCGCGCCGGGAGTACCAAACGGATCGGGGATGAAGCGCTCCGCGGTCAGCGCGCCGCGTCGCCAGTAGCCGCGCGCAAGTCCTGCGCCGCCGATATAGAGCTCGCCCGCAACGCCAACCGGCGCGAGATTGAGGTCGTTGTCGAGGATATGCAACGTGGTGTTGCCGATCGGGCCGCCCAGAAGCGGACGGTCGTCCTCGACATCCAGGCGATGGCGGGCTGACCACACCGTGGTCTCGGTCGGGCCGTACAGATTCCAGACCTCGCCGGCCTGCGCCACCAGCCGCCGCGCCAGGTCCGGCGGCAAGGCCTCGCCGCCGCACAGCACGCGGCAGCTTGCAGGAAGCGACGGGCCGTCATGATCAAGCAGCATCCGCCAGGTCGAGGGCGTCGCCTGGATCAGGGTCACACCCTGCGCGGCCACTATCGCCTTGAGCCTCGCCGGATCATGCGCAGCCGCGCGATCGGCCAGCACCACGCATGCCCCGAGCGTGAACGGCAGCCACAATTCCAGCACCGCGATGTCGAACGACAGCGAGGTCAAGCCGAGCACGCGGTCCTTGGCCGTCATGCCCGGCCGCTCCGCCATGGTCGCCAGAAAGTTCGTCACCGCGTCATGGCGGACCATCACGCCCTTGGGCAGGCCGGTCGAGCCCGAGGTGTAGATCACATAAGCCAGGCTCTCGGGGTGAACGGCGACGCCGAGATTGGCCGCATCACCGCTCTCGCCGCTGTCCTCCTCGTCGAGCATCCATACCTCGGCGCCGGTCTCCTCCAGCACTGGGGCAAACTGATCCAGCAGCGTCCGTTGCGTCAGCACCAGCGCCGCGCCGCTGTCGCGCAGCATGTGCGCCAGCCGCTCCGCCGGGTAATCCGGATCGAGCGGCAGATAAGCCCCGCCCGCCTTCAGTACCGCGAGCAGCGCGACCATCATCTCGACGCCGCGCTCCAGCGCCAGCCCCACCACTGTGTCGGTTCCGACGCCTCGATCGTGCAATCGCCGTGCCAGCCGATTGGCGCGCGCGTTCAACGCGCGATAACTCAGCTCCTCATCGCCAAACACCAGCGCCACAGCATCAGGAGATTGCCCGACCTGTTCTTCGAACTGCTCGATGAATGAGCGGTCTCGTGGATACCGAGTCTGCGTCCGATTCCACCTCTCCAGCAAAAGCTGACGCTCTTCGTCAGGCAGAACATCCAGTTGCCGCACCGGAGAGCGAGGCGCGCGCCCCAACACCTCCGCCAATTGATCGAGCGCCTGCTGCATCAAGGCGCAGATGCGATCGGCCGAGAGTGGATGGACGACCTGGGCGGTCAAGCCGAGCGCTTGGCCATAATCCTCGACTGCCATCATCAAGGGATAGTTGGTACGCTCTTCGCCGCCGAGCCACTCGACGCCGTGTAGGCCTGCGCCGCCCTGCCCCGTGGACGAAGCCGCCGGCATCGCATTGTGCCGGTAGTTGAGGATCGAGCTGAACAAGGGCGCCGGCGCGGCGACACCGCTGCATCGCTGCGCGAGCGCCAGCGACGCATGTTCATGCGCCATCAGCTCGGCCAGCCGGGTGTGCGCATCACGAACGCTGTCTTCAACCGCGGTGTCATCGAGATCGAGCCGCAGCGGCAATGTATTGATGAACAACCCCATGGTGCGATCGCCGCCGGCGCCCGCATGCATGCGGCCGAACAGAACCGTGCCGAACACGACGTGCTCACGCCCGCTGCTTCGCGCCACTACCTGACCCCATGCTAGATGGCAGAGGCTGGCAAGGCTTACCCCCAGCCGCCGCGCCAGAACGCGGAGCTGTGCATTGAGCTGTTCCGGCAGCATTCGCCGCGCTTCCGCCACGCCGCCACCATCGCCATGCACGCGATCCAGCCCAAAGGGCGTGGTCGGCTCATCGATGTCAGACAACATGCTGCGGAAGAAGCGCTCGTGCTCCGCAATAGCTGCCGATCCACGCGACTGCGCCACCAGATTCCGGAATGGATACGGAGCCGGAAGCTCATGGCCGCGTCCGGACAATATTTTCTGCACTTCGTCGTGCATCACCTCCAGGGTGGAGTGATCGCCGATCAAATGATGCATTAACACCAGCAGCAGCCAGCGCTCCTTGCCGGGATCGCGCGCGATTGCAAACCGCAACAGCGGCGCCTGACCGAGATCGATCCGGGTGCGGCGCGGGTCGAAACGCCGCGCAAGCTGCTCATGCGCCGGGCTCTCGCGGTCCAGCACGACCTCGGTGATAACTACAGAAGCCCGCCGCCAAACCACTTGCGCCGCAGCGGACAGCCCGTCCCACGCGATGGACGTGCGCAGAATGTCGTGACGATCGATGACCTGCTGGACGGCAGCGAGATAGCGGTCGAGCAGGTCACGGCTGGCAAACGCCATCTGGCCGACCAGCAAATATGGATCGCCCTGTGACGACAGCAGATGATGAAACAGAATGCCATCCTGAAGCGGCGATAGCCCGTAGATGTCCTGGATGTTGGCGATGCCGCCGGGCACGTTGGCCACGATGCTGTCGATGTCGGACTGCTTCAATGCGATCAACGGCAACAGCTCAGGCGTAATCGCCGTCATCTGCGGCGTGATCAGATTGGCCGGAACAGCCGCGCCGACGCCGCCATTGAGGCTGGCGGCGAAATCGGCGAGCACGGGATTGGCGAACAGCATGCGCACATCGGCGCGGAGCGAATGGCGCTGCAAGCGTTCTAGCATGCGGACCGCGAGCAGCGAGTGGCCGCCCAGTTCAAAGAAGTGATCGTTGCGTCCGATACGATCGACGCCGAGCAGCTCGGTCCAGATCTTTGCGACGACCTCCTCGGTCTCCCCTTGCGGCGGCCCGAAACTGCTCCTTGCAAAGGCATCATCCTCCGGCGCTGGCAGCGCCTTGCGATCGACCTTGCCGTTCGGCGTCAGCGGCAGTGCATCCAGGCGCACGAACGCCGATGGCACCATGTAATCCGGCAAACGTTCACGGAGATGATTGCGCATCACAGCCGCAAAATCACCGGCATCAAGCCGCGCGCCGTCGTCCTTCGCGGCCACATAGGCGACCAGCCGCGGGTCACCGCTGTGATCCTGGCGGACCAGCACCACCGCATCGGCGACGTCGGCATGCTCATTGAGACGAAATTCGATCTCGCCCAATTCGATGCGGAAGCCGCGGATCTTGACCTGATGATCGTTGCGGCCGAGGAACGCGATATTGCCATCCGGCAGGTAACGGCCGAGATCGCCGCTGCGATACATTCGCGCGTTAGCGTCGCCACTGAAGGGATCGCGCACAAAGCGCTCCGCTGTCAGGTCGGCGCGATTGAGATAGCCGCGAGCGATCCCTGCGCCGCCGATGTAGATTTCGCCGGTCGCCCGGAGCGGAACGGGCGCGCCGAAGCTATCAAGCAGATAGATTCGCGTATTGGGAAGCGGACGACCGATCGGGACGATGTCGCCATTAAATCCCGCCGGCCGCAGCCAACTGGTAGCGCAGACGGTCGTTTCCGTCGGCCCGTAGCCATTGAAGACGGCGACGCTAGGCGGCAGATCCTTGATCAATTCCGCCTTGGGCAATTCACCGGCGAGGACGAGCACCCGCAGCGACGCCAGCCTGTCGAGATCATCCCGCCCCTGCAGCATGGCCGGCGGCAAGGTCGCATGCGTGATGGCGTTGTCCGCGAGAAAATCGAGCAGTTCCGACGTATTGCGGTGCTGTCGCGGACCGACGAGAAACAGCTCGGCCCCCGAGCACAGCGCCATGACAATTTCCCAAGTGCTGGCGTCGAAGCTGAACGAGGCGAACTGCACGATGCGGCTGCGTTGGGAAACGTCAAACAGCGCTCGCTGTGCCAGCGCCAGATTTACCAGGCCGCGATGCTCGACCATCACCCCTTTTGGCCGCCCGGTGGAGCCGGACGTGTAGATGATGTAGGCGAGATGCCGTGATGCAAGTCCCGTGACAAGGTCACGTGGATCCGATGCTGCCAGATTGGCGACGGTGGCTGCGCTCGCCTCCAGATCGACAACCTTGCACGCCGCATCCGCGAAGATTGCGCGTCCGGCATCGTCAACGATCAACAATCCCGGGCTTGCGTCCTCGACGATCTGACGCAGCCGCTCCGCCGGATAGGCCGGATCCAGCGGCAGATAAGCGCCGCCCGCCTTCAGCACGGCCAGCAGGCTGACGATCATGGCGATGCCGCGTTCCAGGCAGATCGCGACCGGCTGATCCGGGCCTACACCCAAAGCGATCAGGTGCCGTGCGAGCTGATTGGCGTTCGCATCAAGTTCGCCATAGCTCAGGCGAATGTTCTCGTGAACCAGCGCCGTGGCTTCGGGCGCGGTTCGGACTTGCTCTGCGAACAGTTCGTGGATGCAGCGCTCCGATGGGAACGGCGCAGCCGTTTCGTTCCATGTGTCCAGAACGAGCTTGCGTTCCTCTTGGCCGACAATATCGATCCGGTCGACAATTTGATCCGCGTCGACGACCATGGCGCGCAGCAACGCCAGCAGATAGTCCCGGTGACGCTTGATCGTCGCTTCGTCGAACAGTGCCGTCGCATGGTTCAAGGCGCCGACGATGCGGCCGTCCGCCTCGCCCAGATTGAGCTCGAGATCGAACCTGACCTGCTGCAGCGGGATATCGGCTATCTCAGCCTGGAGGCCGGGCAGCTCGAGTACCGCCGCCTCGTTGTTCTGCCAGGCAAACACGACCTGAAAGACCGGCGTATGCGCCAGCCGCCGCGGCGGCTGAATGATCTCGACGAGTTGCTCGAACGGCAGATCCTGATGATCCTGAGCTTCGAGCGCCGCAGCGCGCACGCGGCTGAGCAACTCAGCCACATCAGGCTCTCCCGATAAATCGACGCGGAGCGCCAGCATGTTGACGAAGAAGCCAACCAGGCCCTCGATTTCGCGCCTGTTGCGGTTTGCCGTCGGCGTGCCGATCACGAGATCAGTCTGCCCGGAAAGCTTTGACAGCACCGCCGCCCAGGCCGCCAGCACTGTCATGAATGCCGTCACGCGGTGCGACTGGCTGAATAGCCTGATACGATGCGCAAGCTCGGCGTCGATCTCGATCGGCAATGACGCGCCGGCGAGAGACCTGGCCGGTGGCCGCGGCCGGTCTGTCGGCAGTTCGAGCACCGCGGGCGCGCCCGCGAGCGCCTGCCGCCAATAGTCGACCTGCCGCTGCAACCGCTCGCCCGCCAGCCATTGCCGTTGCCAGGCAGCGTAGTCCGGGTACTGAATTGCCAGCGGCGGCAACGGATCGTGTTGGCCTGCCGTGAAGGCTCGGTAAAGCGCGCCCAGCTCACGTACGAGCACGCCCATCGACCAGCCGTCGGATATGATGTGATGCTGGGTGAGCAGGAACAGATACTTCTTTTCCGCCGTCCGGATCAGGCGTCCGCGGATCAATGGTCCGGCGGCGAGATCGAACGGCGTGTCGGCCTCCTCGCGGCACAAGCGCGCGAGTTCCTTCTCGGCATCCAGGCGTCGCCGCAAATCATGTTCGAGCACCGGCAGGTGTTCATCGGCCGGCAGCAATTCAACGCAAGGCGTTCCATCGACCACGCGGAAGACACTGCGCAGCGCTTCGTGACGCGCAAACAACCGATCAAGGCTGCGACGCCATGCATCGATGTCGAGATCACCCGAAAGCTGCAAGGCGCCGCGAATGTGATAGTTGGCGTTGGCGCCATCGACCTGCGCCAGCAACCAAAGCCGCTGCTGGGCAAAAGACAAATCCAGCGGCCCGCCGCGCGGCACCGCCGGAATCGAGGCGATTCCAGCCTTGCTGGCATTTCGGCCGCGCTCTCTCGCCAGCGACAGGAGCTTTTTCACCTGCGCGGAATCCAGATCACGCAAACCTGGCTTTGATGGTTCAGCCATGTTCACTGCCCCGCCGCGATCAGATCCTGGAGCTCATCGGCATCGAACTCCTGCTCGATCAGCCTGATCGACACGACGCGCGCGAATGACGCGAGGTCGGGATGAACGAACAGATCCGAAACCGGGATCGACACGCCGATCTCCTGCGACACCCGGCTGAGCACCCGCACCGCCAGCAGTGAGTGTCCCCCGAGCTCGAAGAAGTGATCGTTGCGTCCGATCTGCTCGACGCCGAGCAGTTCGGCCCAGATCTTCGCCAGCGCGATCTCGATTTCGTCCTCGGGCGCCTCATAGAAGCGGCGTGCCTGACCATCCTCATGCGGCGGCGGCAAGGCGCGACGGTCGATCTTGCCATTTGATGTCAGCGGCAACTGCTCGAGCACCACGATCGTCGATGGCACCATGTAATCAGGCAGAATAGCCGACACCGCATCGCGCAAGCCGCCGCCGTCAAGCGTCGGCTCGCCGCTGGCATAGGCGATCAACTGACGGCCGGTTCGGCTTTCGCGCGTCACCACGGCGGCGGCGCGCACGCCGCGCTGTTCGAGCAGGCGCGCCTCGATCTCTCCCAATTCGATCCGGAAGCCGCGGATCTTCACTTGCTGGTCCGCGCGGCCGACATAGTCGATCACGCCGTCCGCCCGCCACCGCGCAAGATCGCCGGTCCGGTAGAGACGCGCGCCGTCGCCACCGAACGGATCCGGGATAAACCGTTCCGCCGTCAGCGCGCCCCGGTTCAGATAGCCTCGCGCCAATCCAACACCGCCGATGAACAGCTCGCCGGTAACGCCAACGGGCACGATGTTGAGATCGGCGTCGAGGATATGGGCGGACCTGATGCCAACGGGCCGTCCGATCGGCGCCGGCTGGCCCGGCGTCAACGCGGCGGCGTCGACGGGCCACGCTGTTGGCGCAATCACCGTTTCGGTCGGGCCGTAGGCGTTGACCAGAAGATCTATGTCGGCGGCCTGGCGGAGCGCTTTGATTCCATTATCCGACCAGGCCTCGCCGCCGACAATGCAGGCCCTGATCGCAAGCCGGCGCCCGCTCTGCCGCAACGCGGCGCTCAATTGGTCCGCATAGGCCGGCGGCAGAAAGATCGTGGAGACCGAGTTTCTCGCAATCTCTTCGACGAGGTCGTCGATCAATAGACCTGGCCTGGACGGCAGCACGAGCGAGCCACCTGTCATCAGCGGCACCAGCCAGCGCTCGTGGGCAATGTCGAAATTGATCGAGGCCGACTGGAATTCCCGGTCGCGCGGAGTCATGCGGTACAACCGGCCGACTGCTTCGCAATGCATGGCCAGCGGACCATGCGTCACAGCCACGCCCTTCGGCGTTCCGGTCGAACCCGACGTGTAGATGACGTAGGCCAGACTATCCGGATGAATCTCGACGTTCAGATTGGCTCTATCTTCGCCGACGGGCAGTTGCGGCTCGTCGATGCACCAGGCCTCGACACCGGTCTCGCGCAGCACCGGCGCGAGAGGTTCGAGCAGCGCGCTTTGCGTCAATACCAGTGTCGCCGCGCTGTCGCGCAGCATGTAGGCGAGCCGCTCGGCCGGGTAGTCCGGATCGAGGGGGAGAAAGGCGCCGCCTGCTTTCAGAACGGCCAGCAGCGCGACCATCATTTCCGGGCTGCGCGTCAAGGCGATGCCGGTAAGGCGATCCGGACCTGCGCCCCAGTGACGAAGCCGCCGCGCGAGCTGGTTGGCCCGGGCGTTCAACTCGCCATAGCTCAGGCGCTGGTCGCCCCACGCAATCGCAAGGGCAGAAGGCGCCCGCGCGGCTTGCGCCTCGATATGCGCGACGACGCCGACATATGAAGTACCTGTCGCCAAACGGCCGGCATTGCTCCATTCCACAATTCGCCGGGCCTCATCACCGGCGGATAGTCCGAGCTCGCCGATCGGTCGCTCCGCATTGGCGGCGATCCGCTCCAGCAATCCATGCAGGATGTCCCGGAGGCGCCGGATGGCAACCTCATCAAAGCGGGCGCGGTCGTAATTGAACTCGAGATCGAGCCGTTTGCTTCCGGCAAACACGGCAACGGCCAGCGCATAATTTGTCGGCGTCACATGTTGCACTCGCCCCAGGCGTGGGCCGCTCTCCCCCGTTCGCCGCAGCGCCTCATCGATCGGATAGTTTTCGAACACCAGAATGCTGTCGAACAGCGTCTGTCCAGCCTGGCCGGCGAGGCGCTGGATTTCGTAGAGCGGCGTCCAGCCATGCTCGCGCAAGGCCAGGTTCTGCTCCTGCAACTGACGCAGCCACTCACCAACTCGCGCTTGCGGGCTCGGTGCGTCGACAATCGACAACGTGTTGATGAAGAGGCCCACCATCTCCTCGGAGCCCGGCAGGTCTGCCGGACGGCCCGACACGGTCACCCCGAAACAGACTGCGGCCTGCCCCGAATGCCGTCGCAGCAACTGCGCCCACGCCGCCTGAACGAGCGTATTGAGCGTCACCCGCTCGCGTTTCGCAAATGCCTTCAGCCGTTCGGTCAACTCCGCATTCAAAGCGAGTGCAATGCTGGCGTGTCCTTCTTCCTCCGATGGCTTGTTGTTCGTGGCCGGCGCATTCGCCAGCAAGGTCGGCGCTTCGAGCCCTGCCAAAGCGTCGCGCCAGAATTTTTCGGCGCCTGCGTGATCGCGGCCCTGCAGCCATGCGATGTAGTCGCGATAGCTGCCCTGTACGGCTGGCAGTGTGCCCCCGCTCGCATGCCGAAACACTTCCGCAACCAGCCGCGCCGAGCTCCAGCCGTCGACAAAGATGTGGTGGTGGGTCCAGATCAGCCAGTGACGCTTGTCGTCGAGCCGGATCAACCGCACCCGCTGCAACGGCGGCTGAGAGACGTCAAAGCCGTTCTCGCGCTCCCGCCGAGATACTTCCGCCAGCGCGGCATCCAGTTCAGCGTGTCCGCCACCATTGCGTTCCAGCGCTGCCGCGTGGCTGCGCCAATCCTCTTCGACGAACGGCACCGTCACGTGACGGTGCACAACCTGCTGGGCCGCGCCTGACACGTGTTGCCAGACAAAGCCAGTCCGCAAGGCGGCGTGCCGGTCACTCACCGCTTGCCACGCGGCTCGAAGCTTGTCGGCCTCGAAGCCGAACAGCTCGAGCCCAATCTGGTTCACATAGGCATCCTTGTCGCCATCCCGGACCGCGTGGAACAGCATGCCATGCTGCATCGGCGAAAGCGGATAAATGTCCTCGATGCCGCGAAGATCGAAAATCGTCGCCAACCGATCAAGATCGGCCTGGTCGAGCCCGGACAACGCGAAGTCCGAAGGCGTGAGACCAACGGCTCCACTGCAGCAATGCGCCACCAGCTCCCGCAGGGCCGTTTCATAAAACTTCGCCAGCCGCTCGACCGTCTCTCGCCGATAGCGCTTGCGTCCATACCCGAAGGACAAGTGCAGATGCCCCTCGCGCACCAACCCGATGATGTTCAGCCATCCCCGCAAGGGAGCAGTCGCGCTGCGAGACGCACCCGCGCTCTCAGGCGCAAATCCGAACAGCGAGGAAGCCCCCACGCTGCCGTCGAACCGGCCGAGATAGTTGAAGACGATCTGCGGTTCCGCCAGTTGCGCCAGGGCGTTGCGCTGATCCTCGGAGCCGAGATAGCGCAACACGCCATAACCAAGCCCGCGGTTCGGAACCGCGCGAAGTTTCTCCTTGATGGTCTTGATCAGGGAGGCGTCGTCGTTCGACCCACCTTGCAGCCGCACCGGGAAGGCCGTCGTGAACCAGCCGACCGTCCGGAAAACATCCGCGCCGGGAAAAATGTCTTCGCGGCCGTGGCCCTCGAGCTCGACCGTCACATCGTCGCGTTGGCTCCAGCGCGACACGGCACGCGCCAGGCTCGCCAGTATCAGATCGTTGACCTGCGTCCGATAGGCGGAGGGCGCATCCTGCAGCAGGTTTGACGTCACTTCGGTATCGAACACCAGCGACACCTCTTCGCCGTCACCGACCCGATCGACGCCGCCATGATCATCGTCGCTTGGCAGGCTTGGGCCCGCCGCACAATCGAGCCAGAACGGCAGTTCGTCAGCAAGCTCCC
Source organism: Bradyrhizobium murdochi (assembly GCF_000472965.1). Taxonomy (GTDB): domain Bacteria; phylum Pseudomonadota; class Alphaproteobacteria; order Rhizobiales; family Xanthobacteraceae; genus Bradyrhizobium; species Bradyrhizobium murdochi. The sequence continues at coordinate 251,494 of NZ_AXAU01000002.1, forward strand.
CGGTCGTCGCGTAGGAACGCAACCGCTCGCCCCAGGACGCATAGGGCTCGCTCTTCGGCGGCAGCGTCACGGCGGCGTCTCTCTTCAACTGGTCGTACGCCGAGGCCAGGTCTTCGAGCAGGACCCGCCAGGATACGCCGTCGACAACCAGATGATGGATCACGATCAGCAGCCGCTGGCTGCCGTCCGCAAGGTCCATCGCCACCGCACGCAGCAACGGGCCCGAGGACAGCGACAGGCTTTCCTGTGCGGCCGATGCGAGCGCGGTGATCTGTGTCGCATCTCCGACATCGGTGTGGATCCACAGCAACTCCGACGGCGATGGCGGCGTGCCCTGCACCGCGCGCCACGCGCCGTCCACCTGCGCGAACTGCAGGCGCAACGCTTCGTGATGATCGACGATCGTCGTCAGCGCACGCCGCAGCGTCTCCCAGTCCATCCGCGTTTGCGGGACCAGCAATACCGCCTGATTCCAATGGTTCCGGTTGCCGATGTCTTCGCCGAAAAAGCGCGCCTGAATCGGCAGCAAATGACGCATGCCGGTTGCCGCAGCGGTCGATACCTTTGCGGCTGAACTCTCCTTTCTTGCCGCAGGTGCTGTAGCCAAACCCGCCACGGTCTGCTGCCCGAACACCTGCTTCGGCGTCAGGCGAATGCCGCGCTTGCGCAAGCGGGCGATGATCTGCAGGCTGAGAATGGAATCGCCGCCAAGCTCGAAAAAATTGTCGTTGCGGCCGATGCGCTCGCGACCGAGCACCTCACGCCACACCGCCGCAATCTGTTCTTCGGTGTCTCCCAGCGGCGCGGAATAGTTCGTGGCGACCGCGTCTCCCACCGGCTCCGGCAGCGCCTTGCGGTCGACCTTGCCGTTTGGCGTCAGCCGCAGCCGCTGCAGAACAATGATGTGCGACGGCACCATGTATTCCGGAACCACCGCGGCCAATTGCTGCTTGATCACATCCGGCTCCGGCGTGGCGTCCATCGCTGGCACACAGTAGGCAACGAGTTCCTGGCGTTCGGCGCTGTCGCCGATGGCGCGTGCGACAACAACCGCGTCGTTGATCCCCTGCAGCGCCTTGATCGCGCGCCCGACTTCGCCAAGCTCGATGCGATAGCCGCGTAGCTTGATCTGATCATCGCCACGGCCGAGGAATATCAGCCGGCCTGCCCGATCGCAGCGAACGCGATCGCCGGTGCGATATAGCCGCTCTCCGGCCGGCCCAAACGGGTCCGGAATGAAGCGCTCGGCGGTCAAGCCAGCCCCGCCACGATAGCCCCGCGCGACGCCGGCGCCGCCAATATAGAGTTCGCCGGATACGCCGATCGGCACTTCGTTCAGCGCATCATCCAGAACGTGCGCGCGCAGATTGGCAAGCGGCAAGCCAATGGGAACCGAACCCGTCTCGCCTTCAGGCTCACATTCATGCGTAACCGCGCCAACTGTCGTTTCCGTCGGCCCGTAGTGATTCAGAATTCGGCATTGCGGCCGCAACTGCCGGATCTCGTTCAGCAGCGCGGGATCGCTGGCCTCGCCACCGAGGATCAGCGTATCGCTCGGCAGGAGATCGGCCGAGCGTGACGCCTTCAGCAGCCCCCGCAGATGGCTGGGCACGATCTTGAGAACTCCGACGTCGCCGTCCCGCATGGCTTTCGCGAACGCATCCGCATCGAACACCACTTCGGGCGGCAGCAGATGCAGCGTCGCGCCGGAAGCGAGCGCGCCGAACAGGACGGTGTGACCGAGATCCGCCGCCACCGTCGAGACCATCGCCATGTTCGCCATCGGCTGTGGCTGCAGGCGCTCTAGCAGGGCCTGCACGTAGTTGGCCAACGCGCCGTGCGAGACGGCGACGCCCTTCGGCGTCCCGGTCGATCCGGAGGTATAGATGACGTAAGCGGTCTGCGCCGGGTGAATCACATTGTCGAGCGGTACGCCCGAAGTATCCCCGCGCGCAGCTTCGGTGTCGCCATCGAGCACCGTACAATCAAGTGCAAGCGCTTCCGCCAGCTTCTCTCCGGCAGCCAGCACGATTTCGATGCCGCCATCCTTCAGGATGCGCCTGATACGCTCCAGCGGCCATTTCGGATCGAGCGGCACATAGGCGCCACCAGCCTTCAGCACACCAAGGAGGGCGACAACAAAGGCCGGCGAGCGCTCAATCCACAGCGCAACCGGCACCTCGCGCGTCACGCCCTTGCTGGCGAGCATGTGAGCGATGCGGTTCGATTTCCGCTCCAGCTCAGCGAATGTCAGCGTCTCGCTGTCGCACCGGATGGCAATCGCGGCATGGCGATCGGCGGTCGACGCGCGATGAAGACCGACCACATCGGTGAATCCGAACACGGTGGCCTCGCTCGGCACCACCTGCCGGTTCGCATCGTCGATGACAAAGTCGGAAATCCGCCGTTCCGCGTTTTCCGCGATCTGGCGCAGCATCGACCCGAATTGTGTAGCCAGTCGCGCGATCGTCGGGGAATCGAACAGATCGGTGGAGTAGTTGAATGTCGCCTTCATGCCGCTGGCGCCATCGACGACATCAAGCGCGAGATCGAAATGCGAACCCGCGAGGTCCATGATGTCGATCTCGGCGGTGAGCCCTGCGACGCCGTCGAACCCGCGCGGCGCCGTCATGTAGTTGAACTTGGCCTGGAACAGCGGATTGTGCCCACCGCTTCGTTCAGGGCGCAGCCCGTCGACCAGCAATTCGAACGGCAGATCCTGATGCGACAGCGCCTCGATCACCGCGTCCTTGACCTGCTGCAGCAGGTTCGGGAAGCTTGCGCCATCGGCAATCTCGGCCCGCAGCACCAGCGTGTTGACGAAGCAGCCAATCAGCCGCTCGAGCTGGGCGTGACGACGCCCCGCGACCGGCACGCCGACGCGCAAATCGCTCTGCCCCGTATAGCGATACAACAGCGCCTGATATGCACCGAGCAGCAGCATGAAGACGCTGACGCGATATTTTGCGGCGATCTCCCGCAATCGAGCGGCCAGCGCGCCGTCGATGGCAAGACCGACCGTATCGCCGGCATGGCTTTGCGTTGCCAGACGCGGCCGATCATGGGGCAGAGCCAGCACGGGGTGCGCGTCACCCAGCTTCGCACGCCAATAGGCGAGCTGCCGATCTCCCTCGCCACAAGCGAGCCAGTTTCGTTGCCAGACTGCGAAATCCGCATATTGCATCATCGGCACCGGCGGCCGGCCTGCGTCCTGCCCGGTAACGTTGCGGTAGAGTCCCGCCAGCTCTTCGAGCATCACGTCGAGCGACCATCCATCGACGACGATGTGATGAGCAAGCAGCAGCAATTCGTGCGCATCATCTGCGAACTGAAGCAACACCGCCCGCAATAGCGGCCCATTGACAAGGTCGAACGGTTTTCCGAGTTCGGACCGCCTGACCTCCGCCGCATGCTCGGCGGAAAGCCCCCGGAGATCCTGGTGCCTGATACCGACGCCGAGGACGTCGTGGATAACCTGCCTTGCGCGACCATCCGTTGCGACGAATGTGGTGCGCAGCACCTCATGACGTTGAACGATTTCCGCAATCGCCTGCGACAAGGCGGTATGGTCGAGCTTTCCCTTGAGCCGGATCGTGCTCGCGACCGTATAGGCCGTACCATTAGGGTCCAGATTCCAGAGAAACCACAGCCGCTCTTGCGCATGCGACAGGGTCGCGCGGTCGGCCGGCGCTGCCCGCTGGATCGGAGGAAGCGCCCTCTTCGCGCCGTCGCGCAACATGGCGTCGATATGGTCTGCGAATGCGGCAAGCTTCGGCGCGTCGAAAAAGCTGCGCAGTTCCAGCTCGACGCCGAAGCGTTCGCGCAGCGCCGCAGCGATCTGCCCCGCCGCGATCGAGTTTCCGCCCAGCACGAAGAAATCGTCCTCGCGATGCACCGCCTGGACGGCAAGCGCCTCGCACCAGATCGACGCCAACGCGCGCTCGGTGTCGGTCGCGGGCGCGTTCAGCATCGCGCCATCGCGGCGTCGCCCTCGCTCAAACACCATAAAACTGTCGAGCGTGTTGTTGGCCCAGCCGGCGGCACAGGCGGAGCGCTGCAGTTTTCCGCTCGTCGTCAGCGGCATCGCTTGCGGATTCAACAGGACGATCACAGCCGGATATTCCTGCGCCTGCCGTAGCACGGCCTCGCCGATTCCCTGGGCGAGAGCCTCGGGACGCTCGCGCTTGAGAACGGTACGGCTGAACTCTGCCGCGACGCCGATGCTTTCCCGCCCATCGATCTCGACCGCAAACGCGGCAACCCGTCCGCTACGGACGGATTCGACTTCGGCTTCGACCGCCTGCTCGACGTCAGTCGGATATACATTCTGGCCGCGAACGATCAGCAGGTCCTTGAGCCGGCCCGTCACGATCAGCGTGCCGTCCTTGACGAAACCGAGATCTCCGGTACGCAGCCAGCGCATGCCATCGCGCTCGACGAAGGCTTTTTGCGTGGCTTCGGGATTGTTCCAGTATCCGAGCGCGACACTCGGGCCGGCGACCCAGATCTCGCCGACTTCGTCGACCTGCGCCGCAGCCGACCCATCGATGCGCATGATGCGCGTGACGTGACCCGCGACCGTCCCGCCGCACGCCACGAGCTCGCTGCCTTGGTCGGCGGTTGCGACGCGCCCTGCCGCAAGCGCCGCCGTATCGAGCGTATGGCTGACCGTCTCGGTGGTGAGCTCACCGGCCGTCACCAGCAGCGTCGCCTCGGCCAGACCGTAACAGGCGGTCAACGCACATCGATTGAACCCCGCCCGCTCGAATCTATCTCCGAACCTGCGCAGTGTGGTTTGGCGCACAAATTCCGAGCCGGAGAATGCAAACTTCCAGCGGCTGAGGTCGAGCCGGTCGATCGTTTCGTCGGAAATGCGGTCGGCACACAGCGCGAAGGCAAAGTCGGGTCCACCGCTCATCGTGCCGCCGTGACGATCGATGGCTTCAAGCCAGCGTCGCGGCCGCTTGAGAAAATTGCGTGGCGACATCAGGACGGCGGTAAAGCCGGTAAACAGCGGATTCAACAACCCGCCGATCAATCCCATGTCGTGATAGAGCGGCAGCCAACTCACGAAGACGTCGTCGAGTGTTCCCGCGGCCACGGCCTCGATGGCCTTCTCATTGGCCGTCAGGTTCGCGTGCGAGACGCAGACGCCTTTCGGGTGCGAGGTCGATCCGGACGTGTACTGCAGGAACGCAATCGCATCTGCCTCCGGCCTCGTCTCGCGCCACTCTGCCGCGAATGCCGCCGGTATCGCATCCACCGCAACGATCTCTAGGTTCGCCAGCTCGGGAAGTGCCGTTTCCACCGCACCAACCAGCGCGGTTTCGGTCAGTATGAAGCGAGGCGCAGCATCACGCAGAATGCCGTTGAGGCGTCCTGCATAGCGCTCAGTGCCGCCCTCCGGCGGATAGGCCGGGACGGCGATCACACCCGAATACAGGCACGCATAGAATGCCACGGCATAGTCGAGACCGCTGGGCAGCAGGATCACCGCGCGCTCACCCGCGTCGCCCAACTGCTGCAACCGGGCTGCGACGGATCGAATCCGGGCGTCGAGACCGGCAAAGGTCAACTCGTCGGCGACGCCGTCTCCCTCCAGGAAGCGCAACGCGATCGCGTCCGGACGTAACGCGGCGTGGCACCGTAGTCGTTCGACGAGGTTGTCTTTGTACATCTTTTCGAATCCAGTCCGCGCTCGACCTATTCCCACCGCCCGAAAATGCCGATCAGCCCTGCCGATGCGCTTCCGCCATCGCAACGATCACCTTGCGCGGCCCCTTGAACGGCGCGCGCGCATGCGCGGTGAGCATGTTGTCAAGCATCACCACATCGCCGGCCTGCCAGGGAAAGCTGATCTTGTGGGTTTCGAGAACGTTGCGCACGGTGGCGAGCGTCTCGTCGTCGATCGGCGAACCGTCGCCGTAGAAGACGTTGCGCGGCAATTCAGTCTCGTCGCCGACCACGTCGAGCAAGCTCTCGCGCACCTCCGGCTCGAGGTTGGAGACGTGAAACAAATGGGCCTGATTGAACCAGACCCACTCTCCCGTCACCGGATGCTGTGCCGTCCCCTGACATATCTGGCGCGTGCGAAGCTCGCCGTCATCCTTCCATTCGCATTCGATGTCGTGCCCGGCGCAGTAGGCCTCGACCTCCGACCTGGACTCGGTGCCGAACACCTGCTGCCAGTCGACGTCGAGCCCATTGCCGTAGTTTCGCACATACATCACGCCCTTCTCGGCGAAACGCTCCCGAACGGCCTGTGGCATGTCGCGATAGATCGCGCGGCTGTCAGCGATCGGCGTCTCGCCGCCCTCCTGCGCCGGCTGCATGCAATAGAACCAGATCTTCATCGGCCAATCGCGCGTATAGGCCTGCTCGTTGTGCAGCGGGATGTGCTGGTGCGGCGGGTATTCCGTGGAGGTGTAGACGCCGGAGGTAACCTGCGAGCGCGGCGTCGATCCGAACTCGTAAGTGAGCAGCGGGTGACCGAAATCGGCCGCGAACGCCCGGAACGCGTCAGGGCCGTCGAGCGAGAAATCGCGAAACACGATGCCGCCGCAATCCGTCAAATGCCGGTCGATGGTGTCGCGCAGCATAGGAAGCGCTGCGCCGAGCGGCTGCCCGGCCTTGTCGGCCTTCAGCAGCAATGGAAGAGTTTTGCCTTCAATGAGTGGCTGGACGGAGAATACGCTCATGATCCTCGCTCCGATGCGAACCAATCGATCGCCCCGACCGTCGGGCCAGGGCCGATGCGATCAGGTCGAGCAGTTCGGCTTGCTGCGTGTGAATGAAGAAGTGATGGCCCGGCAGCATGTCGAGCGTGAATTCCGCCGACGTTTCCTGCCGCCAGGCCTGTAGCGATTCACGGCTGGTCTCGTCGTCGGCGCCGCCGAAGACGTGCATGGGACACGACAACGGATGCCGCCGCCGATAGACATAGGCGCCGCACATCAAAAAATCGGCGCGGAGCACCGGCAATGCCGACCGCATCAGCTCGGCATTCGACAACGCCTCATCCGGCGTGCCCTGCAGATCGCGCAGCTCCCGCAGCAACGCCTCGTCGCTCAATGGCAGGCGCCACTTGCTGCCGTCTCGAACGGCCGGCGCCTCGGCGCCGGAGGCAAAGAGAATCGCCGGCGCGGGCGCGCCGCGATCACGCAGGAAATGCGCGAGCTCGAATGCAATCAATGCGCCGAGGCTATGTCCAAACAGCGCATATGGCGCATCAAGCTGCGCGTGAAGTTCTGCAGCGAGCTGCCACGCCAGCGCGTGCGGGTCGGTCGCCAGCGGTTCGTCCATGCGTGCGCCGCGCCCGGGCCACTCCACCGGCCGGACATCGATCCATGACGGCAACAGCCTGCGCCACCGTGCATAGAGCATGGCGCTGCCGCCGGAATAAGGCAGACAAAGAAGCCGCATCGGAAGACAAGGCTCCGTTGTTAGGCCGACTTCTGCGGTGCCGTCTCGTCCATGAATTTTCGGAGCGTTAGCGGGCGCATGTCGGTCCACACCTGCTCGATGTGTTCAAGGCATTCCTTCTTGCTGCCCGTCTTGCCCACCGCTTTCCAGCCGTTCGGAATTGCCTTGAACGTCGGCCAGATGGAGAATAGCTCTTCGTGATTGATGACGACGGTGAAGGTGACGTCGTCTCTGTCGAACACCATCATGGTTCGGTCCCTTCTAAGAAACGAAAGCAATGGCGTGTTGACTAGGTCAGAAGCAAATGATGGTCAAAGCAATATCGTCGCCGAAGTTTTTAATAGCTCCAAGTTGGCGATAGCGTGACACGATGCAACCTCCGCGCTTGCGAGCTGGCGCGCATGAAAAGTGACTGATTGGCAAAACGATACGCAGTTTCTTGCAATTCTAACTCGCCAGGCGGGAACCTTTTTGATTTTCGAAATCGCGCACCCGAAATCGCGCATCCAACGTCTGACGATTTTCATCGCATTGTCATCAATTTCGATGAGTCAGTTTTGCGACACCATCCGATCAAAGAAATGCCGCCGCGGATGAGATCCGCGGCGGCACGAATTGCAGGTGATGCGAACGGCGTAGCGTTCAGAAGTTGAACTCCGTCGACACCAGATAAGTGCGCGGGGCAGCAAGCGTGATCACGCCGCTGTAGGCCGAAGCCCAATACGCCTTGTTGAAGACGTTCTCGACGCCGGCGCGTATCACGATCGGCTTGCCGTTCCATGGCGACGTGAACGTATACCTGGCGCCGAGATCGACGCGGGTCCACTCCGGTATCGAGAGAGTGTTTGTTACGTTGACATACTGCGGGGCGGTATAGATGACCCTTCCCGTAAGAGTAAGCCCGCTGACGAACGGGGTATCCCACTCCGCGCCGATGTTGGCGGTGACCGCCGGAACGCCGATCGCCTTTTTACCATCGTTGGTCCCGTTTTCGGTCTTTTCCTGCACACCATCGATCAAAGCAGCGCCACCGAGCAACCGGATGTCGGGCGTAATCTCGCCGAACACATTTATTTCCGCACCGCGGTTGCGTTGCCTGCCGTTGAGTTCGCGGGAAGGCAGAGGGAAGCCTGGCACCGTGATAACGCTCGGCTGCGTGATGTCGAACCAGCTCAGGGTCGTGGTAAAGCGACCCGTGTCGATCTTCACTCCGGTTTCAACCTGAGTGGTCTTGCTGGGCGGAAACACCGTGCCGGCGTTTTGGAAGGTGCCCGTCACCACCACCGGCGTCTGAAGTCCTTCAATATAGTTTGCGTAAAGCGAGATATTCTCGACCGGCTTGACCAAAAGGGCGTAAGCCGGGGTCCACAAGGATGTTTCCTCGTAAGGCCGGCTCGGATTCGCCGGCGTCGGGAGAAAGTTCGTCAACTCGCTTCCGGCCGTCTGGCGGCGAACACCGACCGTCAACTGGACGCGGTTGTTCAGGATTGACATGGTGTCGGAAACGCCGACGCTCTTCAGTTGGACATTGGTCGTCTGACTGGCAGACAACGTCGTGAAGTTGGGCTTGGGAATATTGGTCGGCTCGTTATAGAGATTCCAGAATATCACGTCGGCGAGAGGGTTATTCGAACGCGTCCGGACCTGCTGATTATAGGTTCGGTCGTTGATGGCGTAGTTGACGTTCAGCGCGTGATTGACGGGGCCCGTGTCTACCGTTGCACGAAGGCCCGCCACACCTGCGAGCGTCTCGAACGTCTCCTTGCCGGTAAGCGGTCGCGACCACAGGCCTCCCAACTGGAATGTCGCTGGTATCGCTGGATTAGGCGCCAGGAGACCCGGCACAGCATTGGAGATGTTGGGCGAAGGATAGGCATAGTTGATATTGCTGTCGTGATAACCAAAGGCCGCGTAGGCAGTCATCCAGTCGGTGACATCAACTTCGCCTCTTACAGTCGAGAAGAAGTCCGTTGGCGCATAATAGGCCCAAGGAACCTGGAAATTATGCCCGGCTTTCGGCGGCGGAGGAATGATAGTTGTGGTGGCAGGGACGGTAAAGAACCGCAACGGCGGATTGAGGTTGTCGGCCTGATAACCGACATCAACCTCCATGCGCGCGTTCTCGCCGCGATAGTCTAGTCCCAAGTGGACGTTGCCGAATTCGTCGGTCTGACGATTCCATGGCGTATTGCCGTTTGAATAGGTGCTGTTGAGTCTGACACCCCACTCCTTGTGCTCGCCATAACGTCGGCTGACGTCGATATGCTCGCCGAACTGCGACTTCGACACATAGGTTCCGGTGATGCGGGTGATATCCACATCGGGCGCGTGCTTGGTGATGAGATTCACGGTGCCGCCGACTGCGCCGCCGCTGGTGACGCCCTGACCGCCTACCGTCATGCCATTGAGCAGAGCACTAGGACCTTTGAGAACTTCAACCCGCTCGATGAAGTTTGCGCCCGTGGAATAGTACGGCGCGATCCCTGCAAGGCCGTTCAGGAGATAGTCGCCGCTATCGAGATAGAAGCCGCGAATGAACAGAGTGTCGGCGCCGCCACCGGCTGCCTGAACCACGCGAACCGAGGGATCATTCGCGAGCACGTCACGTATCGTGCGAGCCTGCTGGTTTGCAATCAGCTCCGCCGTGTAGCTCGTCTGGTTGAACGGCGTATCCATTACACCGCGATTGCCTAGAAGGCCCAGGCCCCCGCCCGTCGCCACCTGTCCACCAGCATAGGGCGCGGGCAGTGCGCCGATAGTTCCAGTCGAAGGCGTCGCATACGGGACCGGCTCCACCCGACGCGGCGCCGGCGCAGCGACGCGCCGTTGCACGCGCGACGTCGACGTTTGCGTTCTCCGTGCGGGGGCGGGCCGCGCGCGTTGCTGGCTCGGAGCATCGACGGTGACGGGCGGCAAGTTCTGCGCGAAGGCGCTCGAGCCGCCGGCAAAATCCAGAGAGAGCGCAAGATAGCTCACCGCTCCCAGCGAAACAGCGCGCATAACATTTCTGGCAGCGACACGATGCGTCATACTTCCACCCCAAAAGCCCAAAAGCAGGTTCCGGCTCGTTCTAACTTCTGAGGTGGAAACGGCGAGTAGAAGCCATCTAAGGTAACGAAGCGTGCACATAACGGATCGCGTTAGTGGCGATGAGGCAACACCTCACACATTTCGAAGCGTTCTAAGCCGCATGGAATTTTTAAGCGTTCTAATTTTTGTGAGCTGAACGCGAAGTCGAATGAAGCGATCGACCGAGTCGTGACGCTTTGTTGTGCAGCGAAATCTGCAAATTGATTCGCGCCACATCAGCCCAGCAGATTGCGCAACGCGCGGATGAAGACGCGCGAGCCGACTTCGATCAACTCGTCCGGAAAATCATAGTCCGGCGCATGCAGGCCGGCATGATCCACGCCTGCACCCAGGAAAAACATCGCGGACTTCGCTTTTCGGTTGAACAGGCCGAAATCCTCAGAGCCGCGCAGCGGCAGCCCCCGCGCGGAGTGCGCGATGCCTTCGGCGTCAAGCGCGTTCTTCAGATGAATGACGGCCTCCGGCGCGTTCATGCAGTGAGCGAAGACGTCGCGATAGGCGATCTCCACTTTCAGCCGCTCGTCTTCCGCAACGCGCCGAACCAGATTCTCAGCTTGCATGCGGATGCTTTCCATCTTGGCATCCGTCAGCGTTCTCAGCGTCAACCAAAGCTCGGCATGACCCGGCGAGATACCAACGTGGTCACAACCGTGACCAGCAGTGCAAGTACCGCGGTACTGCCCAGTGCGGTGATGTCTCGCACAACGTCAAGCAACCATGGCGGTCCGATTGGCCGCGACAAGTCGGACGCGTGGCGAAAGACGACCATCAACCAACGGTCGAACGCGATAGGCTCTCCTTCGGTCACTTTCAGTGCGATGAACGCAAAACCGAACAGAAGAACGGCGACGAACAAGGTCGGAGCCCAAGACCTCAGATGCCTGGCAGCATTCTGCGATTCAGTTGTTCTCATCTTGGTCGCCTCCGGGGAGTTCAACTTCCATCAATCTCCAAAGATACGAAGTGAGGTTTGGCGGCGAAGCGAGCATTGGCAATGCGGATAATGCGCTTTGTCAAAAATCCACCCCTGATCGGGTGTCGGTATCGGGCTCTCTCTACAAAGCGGAAATCGTCTTCACGAATATTGCCTTCAGGTCTTCTGATAAGGAGCCATTGGCGATGACGTCATTGCTCATTGCTTTCCCTGTGCCGGAAATGGCAGCACCGAGGATAGCCTGTGGCATTTTGCCCTGACGCGGTGATTTAAAATGTCACCCGGTCTGGGCTATCGAGTGCAGCTCATTGACGAGCACGCGCATGTTCTCGCTGTAGTCCACGGGCACTACGACGAGATGGACGCCGCCTTCCGCGAAAGCCGCTCCCAGCGTCGTCGCGAGTTCCGAGACTTTGCCGACGCGGGAGCCCTTGGCGCCATATGACTTCGCATAAGCCACAAAATCAGGATTACCGAAGTCGAGACTGAAGTCGGAAAATCCGTCGACTTCCTGCTTCCATCGGATCATACCGTAGGCACGATCCTCGAGCACGAGCACGACGAGATTCAATTTGAGCCGCACGGCCGTCTCAAGCTCCTGCGAATTCATCATGAAGCCGCCATCACCGCAGACGGCGAGCACGCGCCTGTCCGGATAGATCAGCGACGCTGCGATCGCCGAAGGAAGACCCGCCCCCATGGTCGCGAGCGCGTTGTCGAGCAGCAGCGTGTTGGCGACGCTGGTGCGATAGTTGCGGGCGAACCAGATCTTGTACATGCCGTTGTCGAGGGCAACGATGCCGTCCGGCGGGATGATTTGACGGACGTCGTGCACGATGCGCTGCGGCGTCAGAGGAAACCGATCCTCCGTCGACCGCTCGGCGAGGTGGGCAAGGATCCCCTCCCGCAAACCCAGCAATGCCTGACCATTGGGGAGCTTGCCTTCGAGGCGATCGGCCAGGCTTGCTAGGCTCGCGCCGACGTCGCCGACGACCTCCGCCTGCGGGAAGTATACCTGTTCCACCGTCGCCGGCGTGGCGCCGACATGGATAACCTGCGGTCCATCATGACCCATCAGGAAAGGCGGCTTCTCGACGGTGTCGTGGCCAATCGAAATAATCAGATCGGCCTGGTCGATGGCCTCGTGAACCCAATCCCGCTCCGACAGCGCAGCCGTGCCAATATAGAGATTGGAGCCGGCATTGACCGCGCCCTTCCCCATCTGGGTGTTGAAGAATGGAATCCTGCATCGTCGCACGAACGCCGACAGCGGCTCGGCGAGATGCGGGCGGCTCGCCGCGGCGCCCAGCATGACGAGCGGCCTGCTGGCGCCCATGATCATGGCTGCGGCGCGCTCGATGGCCGCTGTAGGCGCGACCGGAAGCTCGACGACATGCGGGGGAATGATGTCGGCCGCGGCTTCGTCGGCCGCGATATCCTCGGGTAGTTCGAGATGCACGGGGCCCGGCCGCTCCTGCTGCGCGACCCGGAAGGCGTCGCGAACCAGGGTCGGAATACTCTGCGCGGAGACGATCTGCGTCGCCATCTTGGTGAGCGGCCGCATGGTCGCAACGATGTCGACGATTTGGAAGCGCGCCTGGCGGCTGCTTCGGATCGCCTTCTGTCCTGTAATCATGACCATCGGCATCGCGCCCAAATGCGCGTAGGCCGCAGCCGTCGTCAAATTGAGCGCACCGGGACCCAGCGTCGTCAGGCAGACGCCCGCGCGCCCGGTGAGGCGCCCGTAGGTGGCCGCCATGAAACCGGCAGCCTGTTCGTGCCGTGTCAATACCAGCTTGATCTTCGAGCGCCGCAGCGACTCCAGCACGTCGAGATTCTCCTCGCCGGGAATGGCGAAGATGTAGCCGACGCCCTCGCTCTCAAGGGCGGCCACCAGCAGATCGGAGGCTTTTGTCACGCGGCCGAAACTCCGCTCGCTCCTGTTGCAGCTTTCTCCGCCCGACGCGGCAGTGTCCATTCCAACCGAACGAAGTGACAGGTGTAGCCGTCAGGATATTTTTCCAAATAATCCTGATGCTCAGGCTCGGCCTCCCAGAAAGGTCCGGCAGGAGCCACCTCGGTGACAACCTTGCCCGGCCAAAGGCCGGAAGCATCGACATCGGCGATGGTGTCTTCCGCGATCCGCTTCTGCGCGTCGCTGGTATAGAAGATGGCCGACCGGTAGCTCGCGCCCCGGTCATTACCCTGGCGGTTCAGCGTCGACGGATCATGGATCTGAAAAAAGAACTCCAGCAGCTTGCGATAGCTGATGGTCTGCGGATCGAAGGTGATCTCAATCGCTTCGGCGTGATTGCCGTGCTTGCGATAGGTCGCGTTTGGCACCTCGCCGCCGGTATAGCCGACCCTGGTTGAAATCACGCCGGGATAGCGGCGTAGCAGATCCTGCACCCCCCAGAAGCAGCCGCCAGCCAGGACGGCGCGTTCCGTCGAAACTGTCATGTCCGTCCTCCCTGGATGATACGCTGCGGGCGTCGCTCCCGAACTCTATCAAGGACGCATAATGAGGCCGAACGATGAAGAAGCGCAATGATCCAGAACGTCTGCTTTGACCCATTGCGGAAGCGCCTCTCCTCAGCGGCGTCTAACCGAATTCGGTTTGGCGCTGGCGGTGATCAATGATGCGCTGCTCTCGACTGTATTCGATCAATTCGCGCATCATTCCGCGGCTGGTTGCCGATGGTTCGATCGGAGCCCCGAGCTTGGACGTCCCCGCCTTCCGACGTCCTTGAGGCACGCGGCGCGTCGGTTTGTTCCTCGTCCGCAAGTGGCGAAGGTGGTTGGTTGATCTTCGCCGCGATTGCCGAGGAAACGCCGGTGCAGCTTTTCGCCCTGGTCGAAAATAATGTTGAGCAGCCAGCCTGCGATTGGTCGCGCGATCGCACGAAACGGTTTGACGATGATGAAACCGCCTTTGACATTTTCGATCGGGAAGGCCAATGCGTTGATCAGCGTATAAGCGGAAACGTGCCGGTAATTTTCCGCCAACTGCTCGGTGTTCATCAGCATCTGGATGGCAGGTTTATCGCTTTCACCGTCGACCAGGATTTTCGAGGAGAACTTATTGTCCGAGCCGGCTAGTGCATTGGCCTCTGCCGTTGCGCTCGATCTATGAGGGTGCTCGCGACATGGCCCGCCAGATCGCAAGATCGTCGGAAGGACGCACCTCGCGCCGGCTCCGCAAGAAGATCGAGATGCTGTTCGCGCACCTCAAGCGCATCCTCAAGCTCGACCGTTTACGTTTACGAGGCCCAAACGGCGCGCACGACGAGTTCATTCTCGCAGCCACCGCCCAGAACCTTCGCAAGATGGCCAAGCTAATCCCGATGCAAATCCCCAAGCCCGCATAGCGGACGACAGCGTTCTGCCGCTTCAATGGTTGCGCCAATACATCCGATTACTTACGACCTTTTTCAACGGAATCGGCACTTTTCGGACCTGACAGGCCGGACTGACGAAGTCTGTTTATAGGGGCAAAGCAGCCCTCGTCGATGCGGGCGTCGACTTCCGAAAATGGCACCTTTGAGACATGCCGACGAACGACCAGAATGTCTGTTTATCGGGGTAGACCGGAAGTGATCCGCCGTCGGTCAGAATGACGCAAATTGACCCTAAGGCGACCTAGGCAGCGCGCTCCCGGCAGGCGGCAGTACTCGGGTTGTCGCCTGACGACACCGCTACTATTTAAGGTGGGTGAATACTTGCCTCGGCGCGCGGCTTTGGAGCCTCGTTGATGTATCATGGTCTGATCCCTGGCAGTGCTGCTATCGCCATACTCGCGACGCTCATCGCCCAAGGCACAACACACCGTGCGGACGCTGCATCACTAGCAGAGGTGCGGCAGAATGGTATCCTACGCCTTTGCGCCAACCCATCCGCACTCCCTTATTCGAACCTCACCGATAGAGGCGGTCTTGCCGGGTTCAAAGTCGAACTCGCGGAAGTGTTGGCGCACGAGATGGGATTTGAGCTCGGTGTGACCTGGGTTCGAAATGCCGGTGATATTAAGAACTCGGATTGCGATGTCTTGATGGGCGTCGTCGCCTCCGCAGCAAGCTACGATCGGGAGGGACTTACCGGGCCGCTGACAACGCATCTACCTCTTCGCTTTTCGAGACCTTACGCAGACAGCGGTGTTGTCCTCGTCATTTCATCTCGATCTTCGGTTCGTCGGCTTGAGGATTTGCACGGTCAGAAGATTGGCGTCATGGTTGGCACCATCGAGCACGAGTGGCTGGCCAAAAACGGCTTCCGCGTTTCGGTCTTCGCCTCTCAAGAAGACATAATTGCCGCGATCGAGACAGGCGAAATCGAAGTCGGCGCCACCAACCCCGTGATTGTCGGCTGGTATCGGCACGAACACCCCAGCACGGCAGTAAGGATACCCGACGGATACGAGCCAGAACCGGCACTGCGCTGGAGTGTTTCAGTCGGGCTTCGCCGAGCGGACGATGCGCTGCTTGGAGCCGTGGATGCTGCGGTGTCACGAGTTGTCGAGCAGCGGATACCACCGCAGATCTACGCGAAGTATGGCATTACTTATCTACCCCCTTCCGGCGCAGGTCTCCAGTAAGGGATGCAAAGCCTGGTGCGACTGCCACTACGCTCACTGCTCTATCCTCACGGTGCAAGCAAGGCTAGATGCATGAATGTTAAGGCGTCTGCTCACGGACAGGAAGTCGCACTGTGCTACTGAACAGTTCTTCCGCTTATGGCCCCTCTGAGACATGCCGACCGGCTCCTGTGTTGTCCGCTTGTTGCGGAAGACCTGGAGGGACCGGTGCACGGTCAAAGTGACGCGAATGACCCCCAACGGACATTTGGTCGGCGGCTAGTTTGCTTGGCCAAGCAAGGCCCAAACGCGAAGTATCGGGGCGGCCCCTTTGGGCGCCGCACTGGTCAGGCTGCCCCTAACGTAGCTCTGCGCCGATCTAAGCGATCCGCTAAAGGCTCTATTTCGGAGCGCCGGTCTGGCTACCCGAACCCGTGGTCTGCTCACCTCCCGGTTGGCCCGGAGGATGGGCGGACGCGCCCGGCTTTTCCTGCATGCCGACATAACCTGACTCACCGGACTGGCGGGTCTTGGCCCCTTTGTCTGCATCACGCTGCATCTGCTCGTTGGGCTCGCTAGTCTTGGACCCTTTGTCTACATCACGGTGCATCTCTTCCTTGGTTTGCTCACTAGGCGCGGCCGGTTGCTGCTGCGCCGTTGCTGGGAAGGCAATCGCGCTTCCGGCAACGACAATCATCGCGAGAGTTGCGGTTCGCATACGTCTCCTCCATTGCGCGTTGGTCCGGCCCAGTAACGCGCGAACTTCCGAACGTTTCCTCGTTCCGTTTGATATCTTCAAAAGGTACTTCCTTGCGATGGCTTAATGCACGCTCGATTGCTTAAGCTGCGAGTTCTGCGTGAACTAGTAACTAGCGGGTCCGGTAAACTGAGGCGAAGCTGGGGACAGCGGGACCACACCACAGGGCATTAAGATTGAGGGCCCCTTAGCGATCTCCAAGCCAAGCCTTCAAATGTCGCCTATTGGCACCTTTGAGACATGCCGATGGACGACCAGAATGTCTGTTTACCACGGCAGACCGGAAGTGATCCGCCGGCGTTCAGAATGACGCGAATGACCCTGAGCGGACCTTCCCGCCGCGCTGTCCGGCCTCAATGCAAGTTGGGGCACCGCTATGCCCTTTTGTAGTAGCGCAGCGCGCCCGGATGGAATGGGATAGAAGATCCAAGAACGGCATTCGTCGGGGTGATCTCTTTCGCGGCGGTGAGCTCGGGGTGTGTTCGAGGATCGGCTTGGTGATCTCATAGGCGCGAGGCTCCTCTAACCGCTCATCGGCGACGAACAGGGTCTTTCCAGCCGCGGCGGGAATGTCCTCGTCCACGTCGGGATATGCGTCAGCTCCGGAGACATCATGTGTCAGCTAATTCAGCTTGCCCTTCTGGATATCGGGTGACGGACGTGTGGCCTTTGCCGAATTGCGCGCCTCCATCCGGTCGGCCATCACCCGAAGCTCATCCGCAAGAACAGTTCCTTTCGGAACCGGATAATCATGGGAAATGCGATCATTCATATAAACGCGGAAAAATACTTCTTCAGTGGTCTCAACGATCTGCACTCGCTCCATGCGAGGAAGGCTCATGCTGTTTGCGGCCGGACTTCCAATCGCCTCTTCTAGCGAGGTTCTCAACGCGCCGATAAGGTCGGCCGTCTCTATTGTGCTTAGGGCGATTTCATGTTCTCCGCGCTCGTCGGTGAACCCGATAAGCACCATTCCATCACGCGAATCCGTATAGGTTAATTTCATAGCCTTGGCCCTCATTAGGGTTGCAACCCTACTGCGGTACGTGCCGCTGCCAATAGCCGGCGAAGTCTACTGATTTCCCGTGCTTCAACACCAGTTCTGCAATCCGGCTCATCTAATCGCCATTGGAACCCCGCGGTTGTCCTCACGCCATGAGCTTTCCTGAGGGGTACGCGCTATCATCCGAAGGCGCCCTCGGCCGCGGTCAGTATCGAACCTCATGACCGCAACGCCCGAGCCACCTCGCCGGAAAGCCGCTCGCTTTCTTGGCCGGTTCTCGACCGGCCGCGATAGTTCTCGCCACGACATCGTTTCCATGTCAGTTCGTGCAAATCAGTTCGTGATCAACGATCTTCGACCATTTACCCAGCTGGGCCCCACAAACAGCAATCACCTGTGCCCGCCAACCTCCGCAATCGTCGCCGTCGGTCGCGCTGCGCGCAACCGGCCTTGCGGGCCCAGTCAAATCCCCATAGCGCCTGCGGCCCCGCCGCAGTCCGCCCAATCGCGGTTTCCTCCCTTGGAGCTTTTCGTACGCCGGCCCCCGGAGTCCGTGGCGACGTCGTCAGGCGCACCAGTTAATATTGTGCGACAAGTAGTCTGGGTGCACAACCGCCCTTCCGACGACCCCGACGCCGCGGACGTGCGGATGACTAAGGCGATCGTCAACATCGCCACGTTGCCGTGCACGATCACATCACCGTCGGCAAGAACGGCCATGCGAGGTCGACCTGACGCTCGACGAGATGCCCTTTGCGAGGGCAGCCAGGGGAAACAGCCCCGCGCGCCGCCGTGACGTATCGATCACGAGCGATCAGTGATGTAGTTATCCGAGCGGCGGGTCTTCCGTGTGCTCGGCGCTCCGCAGTCCGAAGGCTAAGCAGCCTGGCGCAATGCGTTTCCAGCTTGAATTCATGCTCCTGCTCGAGCCGAAACTGCAGAAGGCAGGGCCGAAGCGTTCTCCATCGGTGGTGAGCTTCACGTCAGGCGACTGCGAAGGTTGGGCGACAAGGGCTGACCGCGGTGGTCGCCACACGCTCATCGACACCGCGCCCGAACGCCGCTTTGGAGCGCATTGCCCTGTAGGAAACTTGGTGCGAACAGCTTCTCATGACACCCGGGATGCCCGACGATCGTGCCGGTCAGTCATGCTTCCAACGCTGAAATGGCACATTCGCGCCACGCTTCATGCGGGCTATATGTCGTTGGTCAATAGAGCAGTTAGTATGAATTTCCGCTTGTATCCGCCTTGCATCGGTGGATAAGTTTCTCTCGCAAAACCAAACAACAATAACGATTCAGCGCAAAGATGCTGTGCACGCAGCCAGAATGTGCGAACGGGAGGTCTTCGGCATGGTCAAGCAAGAACTATCACATCAAGCTTCCTGACACGGACGCGGCGCATCACGGCTCTTCAAGTTCAAGAGTGATGTGAGAGCCACAAGGGCGTGGAGAACGTGCGCCCGACACAATATCGAAGGCTGTTTCCAACACCAGCCTTCCTCCAGATTTCCTGCTGTGCCTGGCAAGGCGCGCTCACCCATGGCGAGCTGAGGCGCCTGCGCGTCAGGGGGAAGCATTTGCCCAAGCGAAAGACGGCCACCGGTTGGGGCCGCTCGATGATGGTGTGATTCTTAGCCCGGGGAGACAATCATGGCCCGTGAATTCAGCCCCTCGCACGTTGCCAACATGCGCCGCAATTTCAACATCGGTCGCAGCCGTGACGGCAGTTGGGTCGTCCGCGCGATCGGCGGCGTTGTCGAAGCCACCTTCCCCAATCGCAGCGAGGCGATCCGCTTCGCCCATCGCAAGAGCGGTTGCCGGCATGGTGCGGTCGTCTTGATAACCTTCACCGGAGACCACGCTGGAGAGTTCGAGGCAATGCATGGAAGCGTGCACAGTCCTGACCAACCGCAATCCCATTGAAAGGAGACCCGACCACGATGACGTGTTGGCGAACCCGATTGAACTGTAAAGGCATCCCGGGCTGCGGCCGCCAAGCCAACAGGCTCTCACTCGACAGTTTGCAGAACGGGGAACGCTATGGATAAGACGAACCTCCTTGATAACGTGAAGCATTGGCGTGACAGGACAGAAACAGCGCGCGTCCGAGCGTCAGTCCGCGCGTAGCGGACGCGTGCAAAGCCATTCAAGGGATGGACCGCAATCACCGCCAGCGGGACCGAAACAAACAGCGATACGGACGAAATTGATCAATCGCTCCGGCTCCTAATGGCATTCATGAAAATCAAAAGCGCAGCCGCCCGAACGAAGTGATCGAACTTGCCGAGCAGTACGCCAAAGCCGAAGGGAAGGCGCGGCGACAAAAGGAGGACTAACTAGGTCGTGCGGCGTCCATCAGGGCAGGGTCACCGATCCGGCCGCCAACCTGGAGCTTGGTTCGGATCGACCAAACGTGCTTGGGCCGTAGTGGAGGCTTGGCTCCGATCAGCTTGCCTTTATTCCAGGGGGCACGTCCCGTAGCATTCGGCGCAGATGTTGCAAAGTCTTTCGGCTACTCTCCTCATATTGCTGAGGATTGCCATCTTGCGAGTTTCGAGGATGTAGAATCCGGTCCGCTCTTGGGCTGTTTGAGACAAACACCAATCTGTTGCCGAAAGGCAAGACGCCGCTTTTGACCCACAACGGAAGTCTCGTGGCCAAAAGGACTCGTTGACTCGGATCAAACATTTAGCTGGGTTGAGCGCGCCACCGAATGGATCGCTGCCGATCGGCCTTGCGCCGAGAGCCAAGCAGGCAGACTCTCACGCTCGGCGTTCGGCTCACTCGGAAGATTGGCTACGTCACCGCCAACGACTATCGACCTTCCTCTGAGAGAATGAGTAACGGCAATCCACAAGGAGGCGAAAATGTCGAGAGATCGTAGAGAGTTCATGAAACTCGCCGGTGCCACGGCGGCAGTGGTGGGCACGGCATGGGCTGCGACACCGGCCGCCGCCCAGATGAGCGGGCAGTTCAAGTCTATCAAGGCGTTGGCATTTGACGCCTACGGCACACTGTTCGACGTCTTCTCAGTTACGGCGTTGTGCGAGCAGTTGTTCCCTGGCAAGGGCAACCAGCTGGCGCAAATCTGGCGGTTCAAGCAGTTGCAATACAGCCTGATGCGCAGCCTCATGGGCCGCCATCGCGACTTCTGGGGCCTGACCGAGGACGGGTTGGTCTGGGCGAGCAAGAATCTCCAGCTCGACCTGACGGCCGACAAGAAGAAACAGCTGATGGATGCTTATTTGAGCCTCGCGGCCTTCCCGGACGTGAAGCCGGGCCTCGATGCACTGAAGAAACAGGGGATCAAGCTTGCGATCCTGTCCAACGGTGAGCCCAGAATGCTCGAGGCGGCCGCGAAAAGCGCAGGCATCCGCGATCTGCTCGACGAAATCATCAGCGTCGAGGAGGTGAAGATCTTCAAGGTCAGCCCGCGCGTCTACAACCTCGCGCCCGAGCGCATGAAGGTAAGCAACCCCGAGCTCGGCTTCGTCTCGGCGAATAACTGGGACGCTGTCGCCGCCGCGTCGGCCGGACTGCGGCCAATTTGGATTCAGCGCAGTACCGTCGAGGTTCCCGAGGAATTGGGATTCCAGGTTGATACAATCGTCAAGGCGATCACCGATCTCGCGCCGCTGCTGCGCGGTTGAGCACCGGTAGGCCATCGCTCAAGAGGACTATAGGGCCTGTACTCAACGAGCGGTTCTAGAGATCGGCCGTGCTAACGGAGAGTGCCGAATGCCCGGGTTTGGCCCAACCCGGACCCACGGGCATGTCCGTTTTTGCTCCGCTCCGCTATTGGGGGGACAAGCGGACATCAATTCTGCCTCATCTGACCGCCTCGGTCTGCTCGGCATTCCCGTTCACCCCGCGAGCCCGATCCGACTTGCCGGTGCAACCTTCCTGATCCTTGGCGTCGTCCTGATACGGACGTAACCGCAGAAGATGATGCGGCCGTAGTCGCTATGGCGTAACATTGAAACGCCAGCGTCATCACACCGACCAGCCAACGGCGCTTTCGCCTTGTGAGAGGTCCAGCGATGCCCGCAGATCATGATACGCGCCCTCTGGGTCGAACCGGCATCGATGTGCTGCCCTTGGGCATCGGCACGAACAAGTGGCGGCGTGCCGATCGTGGGGCCGTGTTGGAAACCTACAGGACCATTCATGATGCCGGCCCGTGCATGATCGACACGGCTGAGATCTATTTCTCGGAGCGCGTCGTGGGTGACTGCTTGCGCGCCGGTCCCACCCGCGCGGTGATAGCATCAAAGTTCCTTCCCTTTCCGGGCCGAACCTCTCCGCGACGCCTGATGAGCGCGCTTGACGGTTCGCTCGCGCGCTTGGGCCTCAAGACAATCGATCTCTACTATGTCCATTATCCGCTGCCCTTCATCGACGTGGGAGTGTTCGCCGAAGGCCTCGTCGAAGCGGTGAAGTCCGGCAAGGCACGCGCGGTCGGCGTGGCAAATTTCAATGCGGACCAGATGCGCCGCATCGCCGATCACCTCGCAAGGGCAGGCGTTCCGCTCGCCGCCAATCAGGTCAACTACAGCCTGCTCCGACGAGCAGCGGAAACGAATGGCGTGCTCGAAGCCTGCCGTGAGTTCGATGTGGCACTGGTAGCGTATTTTCCCCTTGCGTCCGGCCGCCTCACGCAGCCGTCGGACAGCATGGGCACGAAAGCGCTGCTGACGTGTCTCGCCGATATTGCCCGCGCGCACGACGCCAGCATCGGCCAGGTCGCCCTGAACTGGCTGTTGGCGCGCGACAGTCACGTGATTCCCATCCCCGGCGCGACCAAGCCTCATCACGCCAGGACCAATCTCGATGCACTCGGTTGGCGCTTGAGTGAGACCGAATTCGACGCGATCGACCGAGCCTCAGCAACGAGTGGAACATGAATCCGGCGCACATCAAACCCCTCATCTCCATCTCTGACCTCGACAAGATCGACGTCCGCGTCGGGACCATTCTCGCTGTCGAGGACGTGGCACATTCGGAGAGGCTCGTACGGCTGCGTGTCGATTTCGGCGACCACGCGCGCTCGATTCTCGTCGGCATGAAAAAGTAGCGGCCATACCCAAAGGTGTAGATCGGCGTCTGGTTTGCCCCCTTTTGGCGTCCAATATTGACCCCACTATGGATCGATTAACTGACTGCGGCCGCGCCCGAAAAAGATTGCCGCGACCGGGGTCAAGGTTGGACGCCGAAAGGCGTCAATGTTCGGAGCCGGAACACAATCCAGCTTTGGGGCATCGCTTTCGCCTATCGTTTCCTTTTGCGCCTGGCGCTGCTTGATGCCGGCCTGACGGATTGGGGCGCCGCGCACCTCATCATCGTATTTGCCAGCCTCGCTGCCCCACGCGTGCCAGCCGTGGCGCGTCTCACGCGAGAAGATGTCGGCGCGCCGCCAACCCGCCGTGCGATCCGCGATCATCTGGTAAAGCTCATCCGGCTTGCGGCTGTGCTGGCGCGCGATGCCGTCAAAGATCGATGGAAACGTGATCAGTGGCGGCTTTCCGATGGTGCCGATCAAGACCTGCTCGTGCATTGATCGCGTCCAAAATCCGCAACCCATACGCAGCTTCCCGCGCCTCGTGACCTTGCGCCAGACGATGTTACTTTTATACCTGACACGCCACGCTTCAAGGCAGGCGAGCGCGTCCGGCAGCATAGGTATGGTGGCCCAACACATCACGATGGCGTCATCCTGGCAGAGATCGCGGACAGGAAGCGCCTTGATCGCGTCGAGCGGCATCACGGTGTAATGTGCCTGAGCCGACTTGCCTTGTCCGGCACGCGAGTAGGTTTGAAATTCCCACGGCGGATCAATCAGCACGAGCCGGAATGAACGCGGCAACAACGGCTCGAAAAACCAAGGAATGATCGACACGGTACACCTCACGATCCTGCCCCAACGAAATATCCACGCTGGCCACATCGCTCGGCCGGAGACCGGCAGCTCGCAATGCGAATGCTCCTGGCAACGCCTGTGAGCGCCTGTCCCACCCTGGCAGCTTTGTCGCGCCCGGCTTGTCGTTGTCCGCAAGGTAAATGACATCGCGTTCCTTGAACACGGCCGCGATCTCTTGGGTCCAGACGGCGGCGACACCATGTTGCCGCGCATCGGCACCAATTCGAGTTCGTCGTCAATCTGAAGACGGCCAAGGCGCTCGGGATTGAAATGCCGCGGGCACTCCTCGCCATCGCCGACGAGGTGATCGAATGACCGCTTGTGGCACGTTTGCGAAGTGCCAACTGGCTCTCTGATTGTCTGCTTATCGGGGTAGGCCGGAAGTTATCGCCGCATAGTGGGAATTTCGCCTTTTGACCCAAACCGGACTCTCGGCGTTTGTCAGCGCAGCTTCTTAGAGGCGCATTGCCAAGTAGCCGGCACCCCAACGACGCACGCAACCGTCGTGATCGAAATGGCGACACTGCTCCGCGAAGAAGGGCGAAGAGCTGTCAGTTTGTCAGGCGCGCCCTATCGAGGAAGAGTTGCACCTCGTGGAAAAGCTGGATCCGATTCTTCTCCAGCATGAGGAAATGGGTCCCCTCGCCAAGCATGACAAGCCGCTTGTTGGGGCCGCTCGGCAGCTTGCGGAAAATCGCCTGCGCGCCCTCGGGAGGGGCGAGCCCATCCCACTCCGCGACGATCACCAGCGTGGGGACCTTGATCTGCGCTGGATCATAATATGGCTTGCCTGCCTGCCAGAAATTCCTGTTGTCCTGAAATACCCCGCCGGGCTGCGCAGCACCGGGGGCTCCTGTTTCGAGCCAACGGGATCGGAGGCGATGGCGGCCGCGGCCCACGCCTCGAACCCCGGCATCAAGTCGCGCTTTCGATCATCGGGTGCGCCGACCTGCAGGCGCTCCCGCGTGGGCGGGGCTGCAACGTAGGCGCCCAACGGAGGGGGCGCAGTTTGCGAGGGCGGCGGGGTTCGCAGCCAGCCGGGCGCAAAGAACACCAGGTTATCGACCTTCTCGTTGTGGTCGCCGGTGTAGGCGCCGGTGATGACCGCGCCCCATGACCAGCCCAGGAGACTGAGCTTGGAGACGCCTCGCCGCTGAAGGATGAAATCGATAGCGGAGCCGACATCCCTCACCGCGACATCGGTCGTGGCGATGGGAGGGTTACTGGCTGCTGGCTGATCCATTTCCGGCGGCCGCGTCGATCGACCGTAGCCGCGCACATCCACCAGATACACATCCCAGCCGCGCTGGGCGATGTAGTCCATCCAGGATAGTCCTTCGAGCGGAAAATCGAATGTCACCTCGCCTGGCAAGGTCGCACCATGGACAAACAGCAGCGTTTTCTGTGCCGCAAACTGCGTCATGTCCTCCGGGCGCTTGTTTCTGATGTACAGCTTCGTCCCAGGATCGACAGCGTCGATCATGAAGTGCTCGGTCAAGAGTTTGGGAGTCTGGTCGGCCGCTCTGCCGGATGAGAACACTGCGAACGTCGCCAAAGCCGCGGCCGTCAGCAACGTGACAAATTGTGCTCTGTAAGACATCGTTCTGAACCTCCGACAACGGTGAAGTTTGGCGATCGATGTCCGTTCGCGAAGTCGCGGCCCATATGGCAGCAGGTGCAGGCGATTTACTTTCACTCTGCCGCGCGATCACGCGCAGACCGTCGAGTCATATCGGGAACCGATTAACCCTCCGTCAGGTTTGGGTCCGTTACAAGGCAGTATGTCTGCCCCAATTCTCGCGATGGCATTTCATCGACCGGCAGCAAACAGCGCTAGGTCGGCTCTTGGCCCTAATGCGAAGTGCCGACTTCATCGGGCAATGTCCGAGTTCGAGGGCAAAGCGGAAAACAGTTGCTCGCACTCAGTCCTTCTCAGTTTGACCCTTTCCGAAGTGCTGCGAGGGCGCGACGAGGCTCGCAATTGATGAAGAAGCAGAGGTCTGGGCGGCCTCCAGCTTGGGGGCCGCGGCTCATTGCGGGACATCAACCTCGTGGGTGTGATCTTCATGGGCATGTGGCTCGAGGCCCGGCATGGGCGCGCCCGTGAAATAACCTAGAGCGCCAGGATGCAGCGGGATGCGCGAGTCGGGTGGCTCGGAGGACGAACCGCTCGGCAGCAGCAATTCGGGAAGGGCGCTGCGGCTCTTGTCCAACGCTTCGGCGATCAACCAGGCATGGCGTGCTGCAAAGTCGTCGCGGCAGACGAACAAATACTCTCCGATGCCGACGACGGTGAACAGCTTGACTGGTCCGTGCTCGGCGAAGGGGGGCCTCCCTTGTCGAAGGGCTGCCGCATCGTCGCGCCGCATCAGCGCGACGTCCAACTGCTGCGAGCTGATCAGACTGGCGATGCGCTCCTTGTGCGGCGCCCTGCTCACCTGAGCCTTGCTGCTCGGCAAGCGATCCGCGAGGACCTCAGCTACCCGCTTGCCGAGCTCGAACGAGGGAGGATCGGCGCGCGAAGTCAGGATCAGCAGGTGACGCCGGCGGTAGACGCCCCACTGGCCATAGGGTGCGTGGCCACAAAGGAACATGGTTGCGGCGCCGGCCCCCGCCGTTCGGAGGAATTCCCGGCGGCTCGGCCTCCCGCCAACCTCAGGACCTTCGGTCTTATGCCACACGCCACTACTTGCGGAATATGGTGGTCGGCAGGATGGCGGAGACTGCGTAGTTCGGCACGTCGACGACATTGCCGATACGCAGGTCGGCGGCCACGCTCGCCACGACATATGCCTGCTCCGGCGTAAGGCCCTTCTCGCCAACCATCCAGTCGATCAGCTCGATCAGGGCGTTGCGCGCCGCCAGCATCAGATCCTCCGAGAGGTTCTCGAGCGGGCCGATTTTCTGGCTGTCGAGGTAGGTATGGTAAGGCGGGATCTGGCCCTTGGCTTTCAGTGGGAAGCCGGTGGTGGCGTAGAACTCGGTCGGAGCCAACCGGATGAGCTGATCGCCGCCTTCGAAGTGCGGGACTTTGACTTTCGCGGCTTGCGCCTTGCGGATCTCGGTGACCAGCGTGACCGTCGCCCCCATCTCGATCGCCGTGCCGGAGACCTCGCCATCGCCTTGCGCGAAATGGACGTCGCCGACGAACAGCCCGCACCCGTCCACGAAGCAGGGCAGCAGCAGCGTCGTGCCCACCACCATCTGCTTGATGTCCATGTTGCCACCGTTCTCGCGCGGCGGAATGGTGCGCAGACACTCATTCTTGCTGCTTCCGTTCTGGCCGCAGACATCGCTCGGCAGCGCACCGAGCGGCTGCGGAGTCAGCACGACGCCGCCCGCGCTCTGCAGCGCCGCCTCGCGCGTGAGGATCGTGGCCACCTCGGGCTGGCCCGGCAGCACCCCGACCGTGCCCATAAATCCGTTAAAGGGGATGACGACGCCCGGGATCTGGTCGGAGACCGCCTCCTTGCGGTTGAGTTTCCAATTGGCGATGAACGGGTTGGTGAAGCGATCGCGCAGGAAACCGAAGCCCGGGACGATCACGGTGTAACCGTAGTCGTCCGGCTGTACGTCGAGGAGTGTGACCGCCAGTACGTCGCCGCGCTGGGCACCCTCGATGAAGACCGGGCCGGTCAGCGGATGGACGAGATTGAGATCGGCCGCCGACACATCCTCGGGCTTGGAGCCGAGGTTGAAGTCGGAGTCGAAGGCGTCGCGCGTCTCAAAGACGATATGCTGACCGGGGTTGGCGCGACTCACCGGCTTGATGGCCGGGTGCATGCGGTTCATGCAGTTCTTGTCGTCGACGCAGTGCGCGCCGGTCTTCGCAACGCGCACAACCTGCCACGCCTTAACGGACGTCGTATCCGCATGCGCTGCGGTTGCGGTGAGCAGCAATGTCGCGGCCGCAGTGATGATCCAGGATTGCCCGGATTGCATCATTTGCTCCTCCCTCAGCAGAATCGTGACCCTATTCTGGTCGGGACGACGATCGGCAACGCCCTGGGCGCCCGGCGGCACGATGAGGAGATCAAGATCTCGTCCTGACGACCGTCCGGCGAAGCTACTCCCCTTTGGGGTAAGTGCCAACCACCATGGGTCGAAAGGGCGAAAAACAACGGCCTCTTCACGGCCATGGCGTTCTTGTCGGTCCAGCATTTCCTTGTCCTCAAAGTGCAGCGTTTTCAGTGTCGGCGCTGATACGACGGACATATCCTTCGCGGTCAGATCACCGAAACGAACGGCGCGAGACCGATCAGCAACAGGGCGACGCCCGTGGCACCTTCAAGGAGACGGGACAGATGGGCTAGGGTTGCGCCATGCCGGGTCCAGCTGCGCACGCGCCATTCGCGTGCGAAGATTGTCAGCAACGCAACGACGCAACGACGCAGGGCGTCAGGGCGACGCCCAGCAGCATCGCGGCGGCGAGGCAACGCCGGCCGGTGGGACACCGTTTGCCAGGGCGTAGACCATCGCGAACAACGTGAGGCGGGCACGGTACGAGACCCGCCACAAGTCCCACGGACAAGCATCGTGACGGTGCGCCTCACCGCGGATTGCGCGAAAGAGCAGCCATGCGCCGATGGCCGCCAGAAGACCGCGGCTCAGCAGTTCGAGGGCGGGGGCGCCCGGCGCCTCTGGTCGAGTGTGAACGCATGAAGCCACCGGCGCCAACTCATAGCGACGTCCGCTTCTGGTCGATGCTGTTGAAACGCCCCGCCGCAGATCGCTTGCTGTGGGGGCGTTTTCACTTACTCCTGGCGGGGCATCACGGCCTGGTCGGCGAACGCCTTGCCCCGGATTGCCGTTCCACTTACGCAATCGACGCGCACACCTGACCTGTTGGCGGGCCGAGCAGACGGAGCGCCATCGTCTTGAGGTTCTGCACGATGGCGGCAAGGTGAAACTCGTCGCGGGCGCCGGAGAGACCTCGGAGCCGCATGCGTTCGAAACCGTGGTGGGTCTTGAGATGGGCAAAGCGCATCTCGACGCGCTTGCGCTCATCCCGCGATTTGAGGAAGCGCTTTGTCCCCATGAGCCGTCGCGCCATGTCGCGGGCATCTTCGTGAACATCACGGGGTACCTGTCGGGCAGCCATATTGGGACAGCATAGCTCTTCAGCGCACACACATCGCAGTCGAATTTGGAGGCGCGGTAGCGGAGCATGTTGCCATCGTGCACGGTGCCGGTGGTGTGCAGTACTTTGTTGTTTGGACAATGTGACGCCGCGCCGTTTGTCCCAGCGGACCTCACTGCGCGAAAAGGTGCCGTCATCACGCTCGCTTGCATCGCGAACTGGAATATGTGGGGCAATCCCGCGGCCAACCAGCCAGCCGAGGAAACGGCCGGTTCCATAAGCGGTGTCAGCAGCAAGCCGCTTCGGCTTCAAACCTAAAGCGACGTTCGGTTCGATCGAGCATCGCCTTTGTGGACTCGACCTCGTCATAGGTGCGCGCGGGCATTGGTTCTACGTCGACGATGACTGCGTGCTCGACGTCGATGAGATAGTTGAGTCCGTATCCGAACTGCACGCGTTTGTTGGCCTTCGCCGTCCAGGCCGACGACGGATCGGAAGGCGAGATCACCTTCGGCGGCTATGACGAATGCCATAGCAGTAACCGACCAGGAGCATCCGGATTATCAGCTCGGGATCTACCGAGGCCGGCCGATGTCGCTGTAAAACGCCTTTAGCTGGTGGTGCAAATCGGCCAGAGCCGTCGTCGCAAACACATAGATCCGTCGCAACAGGTGATCAGTCGGGATCATCTCGTCGAGGCTAAACTCATAAAAGAGCTGCCGCTGATCTCGGTCCTGCCGCCCCATCATCGCCGACTCTCCTGCCGCCTCCTGAGCAGGAATCATTGTTCGCTCGGCTCCTCAAGCCCTTTTTCGACAGCATCGGCACATCGCGTCGATATTGGCATGTCTGCTTTTGCGCCGCTTTTCGGGGCTAAGCGGACAAGATCAATTTATGAGTACACGGCCAAATAAAACTATATTAGCAGTGACCCTCATCGTGGGGGATACGTAGAGCGTGCCTGTCCCCGGCGGTGAGTCTGGTGATTGAAGATGTGCATTAGAATATCGGAGAGAACTTGGGATTTCGGCATTCCGGATGTGGTCCGATAACTGTGAAGGCCCTTTAAGGTAGTATCATCAAGTTTTTCGACCACCTCGATCAGGCGTTCATCTTCTGCAGTTCGGGCTCGAGTAAGTTCAGCACGATCCTCATACAAAATAGCATTAAGCTGCGTTGGATGGTCCCCTTCCCCAGTCAGCCGCTTCAGCCAAAGGCGGTCGGTGAGTAGCAGATGGTTCAGAGTTCCGTGCAGATTGCCAAAGAAGACTCCAATGTGGCGTCGATATGAGATCTCCGATAGATCGAGAGCAGCCGCATACAGTCGAGCATTGGCCCAGCGGTTATACTTTGCAAGTTGCCGAAACTGCTCTGAAGTCATGGGTGAAGCCTCGATGCTCACAATTAGCATTAGGGCGTGCACTCATAAATGTGCGTTGGTCCGCTTTCAGGGGCAAGGATGACACTGCCTCTATTCAAATGCGCCTAATACGCAAGGATGCGACAGTTGCTAATACCCGCTGACGTACATACCCTGCAGCTCACGCGCAGCTCCCTGTTCGCCCATGTAGTCTCGGTGAATAGGCAAGCGAGCTGCGGTCACGCCTTGGTGGGACGAGGATCATGAGCAAACCGATCGAGCGGATCGTCAAGACCAACAGCATCAGCCTGAATATCGTCGAGCAGGGCCAGGGCCCTCTTGTTTTGCTCTGCCACGGCTTTCCGGAGAGCTGGTACTAACCAACGACCGCAGCTGCTCAACCAGATTGCTACGCCAGCTACGCCCCTTTCACCATTAGACTGCGAAACGAGGGTCAGGAGTTCAAATCTCTCCGGGCGCGCCATTTTTCTCCTCGCTCCATGACGGTGTTCGTAGGCCGCCGGCCCTAACCATCGGGCGACTGGTGTCGAAGCCGCTCGCTGCCAAAGCTGAACCGCAGCTGGCCGGCGCTTTCAAAGGCGCAGGCGTTCTCGCGGTGCAGCAACCGGCGGAAAACCAGCGTTCCTGCAACCTGCGACTTGTCCGACCCCACGAAGGTCGAACCTATGCTGCCTCGCACGCACGGCACCGCAGCATTCCTACCGGACACCCAGGTACGGAAAAGGTGGGCAAGGGACAAACAGGGGCAGAGGATGTAAGGTCAGTCCGCGCGACCCTGGATGCCAGCAGTTTGACTTGCTGCGCGAATCGGCGGGTCGCTGTGTCATCGGGCGGGCTCGGCTGAGGTTTGGGAGGGCGAGAGCGAAAACGGAGGAACCGATGAAAAAGGATATCTGGCAAGAAAACAAAGAGCGCTACTTCGAGTGGAACCCCATCGAAGGTCTCGGTGCCAAGTTCACATGGGCTGCGATCGGGGCAGCCGTGGCTGTCGTCGCCATGTACCTGCTGCGCTAGAGCGCGACGGGATTAGATCGACTCGCGATCGCGCTCCAGGTTTTTGATGGAGCATGATCTTTTCGGAAAACTGGTACCCGTCCCCGATCACGTCGAGGGCAAACTCTTCCGGATCATGCTCTAGCTACGTGGCGCGAAGTTAGGCGGAGCGCGCTTTTCGCTTGCCGCGCTCTCGCGCGGTCGGGCAAGGCGACCCCTGGAGGATGCAATGCCGCAAAGCGTGCTCGTGGTCGATGACGAGGCCAACATCCTGCTGTCTCTCGAATTCCTGATGAAGAAGGCTGGCTACGAAGTTCGCCTCGCCCGCGATGGCGAGGAGGCGCTCGCGGAGATGGGCAAGGCGCGACCGGATCTCGTGCTCCTCGATGTCATGATGCCGAAGCGCAACGGTTTCGACGTGTGCGAGGCCATCCGGGCCAATCCTGAGTGGCGGGCGGTGCGTGTCATCCTGCTAACAGCCAAGGGCCGCGACATCGAACGCGAAAAGGGCTTGGCGCTGGGCGCCGACGACTACATCACCAAACCGTTCTCGACGCGCGAGGTCGTTGAACGGGTCACCGCTTGGATCGGGCCGGCCAAGTAACCGGGCAACAAGGGCGTGCGATGCAGGCTGCCGTTGCGATACCAATCCTCCTCGCAGCATTGGCGTTCGCCGCCTTCGCTGTCGCCGGCGTTGCGCTGTGGCTGGCGGTGCAAAGTGGTGGAGCGGTCGGCGTTTACATGTCCATCGCGTTTGCCGTCGTCGCCGCTTTGGTTGGGCTGGCGTGGGCTCTGCTGCACGTCAAGCTTCTCAAGCCCCTGGCCGCCCTGAAGCAGGAGCTGCTGATGCAGTCGCAGATACGCGTCGATCGACCGCTCGCGGTCGATCGCGGCCACTTGCTCAATGGGCTCCCAACGGCGGTCGACAAAATACTCGGCGCGCTCCGAGCCGCGCGTGGCGGGACACAGGAGGCCGTGGATGCTGCCACGCGGCGTGCGGAGGAACAGAAGAGCCGGCTCGAGGCCATCCTGCTCGATCTCTCCGAAGGTGTGATCGTCTGCAATCTCGAGCACCGCATACTCCTCTACAACCAAGCCGCCGCCCGGATACTCAACGCGCGCGATACGCTTGGGCTTGCCCGCTCATTGTTTGGCGTGCTCACGCGAGAGCCCGTGCTATTGATGCTTGATCTGCTCCTGCAACGGTCAGAGGACGCAGCCGGCGATGAAGCCCAGTCCACCGGAGAATCGACGCTCGATTCCACGACGCGCCGCTTCGTCTGTGCGTCGGTCGACCTTGCGACTTTGCTGCAGGCGAGGCTCAGCCTGGTGCGCGAACCTTCGGGCCGCGCCTCAGGTTACGTGTTGACCTTTGCCGATGTCGGCGCCGAACTCGAAAACGTGGCCCAGCGCGATGCGGTTTTGCGTGAAGTCGCCATGGAATGGCGACGGCCACTTGCAAGCTTGCGCGCCGCGACCGAGATGCTGGCGGGGGAGCTCGAAGCGAGCGAGCGCCGCGTCTTTCAAGACGTCGTTGGCAAGGAGGTCGAAGCGCTCAATCGGAGCTTTACCGACGTTGCGCAGCGTTACGAACGCCTTGCGACGGGTCAGTGGCCGTTGGCCGACATTTACTCGCTGGATCTGTTCCGCGCCGTCAGCAGGCATTTGGCAGACGCCGATGGCATCCAGGTCACGCCCGTGGGCGTGCCGGTCTGGATTCATGCCGACAGCCACTCGCTGGTGCTGGCGCTCGAGCATCTCATCCGCGCCGTTGCCAGGCACACGGCGAAAGCCGCCTTCGATATCGGTGCCGTGGTGCAAGACAAATACGTCTACGTCGAGGTGGTTTGGGACGGCGCGCCGCTCGTCTCGGCGATCATCGAAGCCTGGCTGTCCGAGCCGCTGAAGGGAACGATCGGCAACCGCACAGTCCGCCAGATCGTGGAGCAGCATGGCAGCGAGCTATGGAGCCAGGCGCTGTCAGAGGGGCGCACGTGCCTCAGATTGCCGCTGAGGAAGACCGAAGAGCCGCCCGCCCGGGAACGCCCGGACCGCGTTGTGCCGATGCCGGAGCTATACGACTTCGACCTGTTTGCTCTTCCGACTGAGGCAATCAGGGACACGCCGTTGCGCAAGCTCGACCTGGTCGTATTCGACACCGAGACCACCGGCTTCAGGCCCAACGAGGGCGATGAGCTCATCTCGATCGGAGCGGTTCGTGTGGTTAATGGCCGCATTCTGACGGGCGAGACGTTCGAGCGGCTGATTAATCCGGGCCGCGTTATCCCGGCCAGCTCCACGCGAATTCACGGCATCACCACCGAAATGGTGCGCGACAAGCCCCCTGCCCATGTCATCTTGCCACAGTTCAGGTCCTTCATCGGTGACTCCGTGCTCGTCGCCTATAATGCCGCGTTCGACATGAAATTCCTTGAGAACGGAGCCGAGCCGGCAGGCGTTAAATTCGACAACCCGGTGCTCGATGCCCTGCTTCTGTCCGTGTATCTGCAGCCGGATGTGTCCGATTTTTCGCTGACCGCCACAGCAGAACGACTGGGTGTCGAGGTCATTCGCAGGCACACCGCAATCGGCGACGCCATGACCACGGCTGCGATCTTCGTGAAGCTCCTGGATCTGTTGAAAGCCCGCGGAATCGAGACGCTCGGTCAAGCCGCCAGGATCTCAAGGCGGATGATGGAGCAGCGTCGTCAGCAGGCACAACTTATGTGATCTCGCGCTGTCGCGGCAGGGACGCAGCGAAGCACACATCGAGGTGATACCATGCCAAGGCGAGGATTGATCGGCGAGCGCTTGATCGGCTTGTTCCTGTTCGGTTTGCTTCTGCTCACACCGCCGCTGATCGGCACCTTCGACAAGGCCACCTTAGTGGGCGGGGTACCGCCGCTTTACCTCTATTTATTTTTCTCCTGGGTGTTGCTGATCGCCCTCACGGCGTTGATCGTCGAGCGGCCGGACCCCGACGAGGAGATTGCCGAAAGCGAGCCTGGCGCCGATCCCGACCATGGCACCAACCGCGCACCGCGAGTCTGAGCCATGCCGGGCGGGTACGTCATAGTTACGGTATCCTTCCTCTATCTCTCGATCCTGTTCGCCATCGCCTACTATGGTGACCGCCGCGCGGATCAGGGTCGGAGCATTATCGCGAGCCCCTACATCTTTGCGCTGTCCATCGCCGTGTACGCTACAGCCTGGACCTTCTACGGTAGCGTCGGACGAGCCGCGTCTTCGGGCGTCAGTTTCATGCCCATTTATCTCGGCCCGACGCTGACGTTCATCCTTGGCTGGTTTCTGATCCGCAAGATCATCCGCATCAGCAAGGTCAATCGCATTACCTCGATTGCCGACTTCGTTGCCTCGCGCTATGGCAAGAGTTCCTTCCTGGGCGGGTTGGTGACCATCATCGCGGTCGTCGGCATCATGCCGTACATCTCACTGCAGCTGAAGGCGATCTCGACGAGCTTCGCCGTGCTCCGGCACTACCCGGACATCGTGATGCCGGCCAAGCTTGGCTCGACACCGGTTCTGCAGGACACGGCGCTCTACGTCGCGGTGATCATGGCCGCATTTGCCATCTTGTTTGGCACGCGGCACATCGATGCCAGCGAGCGTCATGAGGGCATGGTGGCGGCGATTGCCTTCGAGTCGGTAGTCAAGCTGTT
This sequence comes from Bradyrhizobium murdochi, assembly GCF_000472965.1. GTDB lineage: Bacteria > Pseudomonadota > Alphaproteobacteria > Rhizobiales > Xanthobacteraceae > Bradyrhizobium > Bradyrhizobium murdochi. The sequence continues at coordinate 286,324 of NZ_AXAU01000002.1, forward strand.
CGCTTTCCTGGCGGTTGGGCTGTTCGTCACCTTCGGCATCTATGGCGGCTTCGGCGAAGTGTTCTCGCGCGCGGCCACCGATCCAGCCCTCGCGCGTCTCTTTACGCTCGAGGCAGCCGGCGGGTACACGAGCTGGATTTCGCTGACGCTGGTCTCGATGGCAGCCATTGTCTTGCTGCCGCGCCAGTTTCAGGTGCTGGTGGTCGAGAATGTGGATGAGCGCCACATCAAGAAGGCGATCTGGCTGTTCCCGCTCTACCTGCTGCTCATCAACATTTTCGTCTTGCCGATCGCTTTTGGTGGGCTCCTCCACTTTCCCGGAAATACCGTCGATACCGACACCTTCGTGTTGACTGTGCCGATGGCTGAGCATTTTTGGACCATCGCGCTGTTCGCATTCATCGGCGGCCTCTCCGCGGCAACGGGCATGATCATTGTCGAAACCATTGCCCTGGCCACCATGGTGTCGAACGATCTCGTCATGCCCCTCCTGTTGCGCTTCGGCCGCCTGCATCTCTCGGAGCGAAAGGATCTGTCTGGCCTAATGCTTGCCATCCGCCGCAGCGCCATCATCTTCGTGATCCTGCTCGGCTACGCGTATGTCCGGCTGATCGGCGAATCCTACGCGCTCGTCTCCATCGGGCTGATGTCATTCGTCGCCGCTGCACAATTCGCACCTGCCATCCTCGGCGGCATCCTGTGGAAGGGAGCGACCCGACTCGGCGCACTGGCTGGGTTGAGCACCGGGTTCCTGGTGTGGATCTACACCCTGCTACTGCCTTCGTTCGCACGATCCGGGTGGATCTCAGAGAGCTTCCTGCAGGACGGCCCGTGGGAACTTGCGCTGTTGAGGCCGTACGCGTTGCTCGGGCTTTCCGGCCTCGATCCCATCGCGCACGCCCTGTTCTGGACTTTGGTGATCAATATCGGCTTGTATATTGCTGTATCGCTCATGACGACGCAGACCATGATAGAACGCAGCCAAGCGGTACAGTTCGTAGACATCTTCAAGCAGCCATCCGAGGGCGCGCGCATTTGGCGTGGCAGGGCCACTATTGGCGACCTCCGTCGCCTCTCGAACCGCTTCATCGGTGAGACCCTGACGGACCAGGCCTTCCAGCGCTTCGAGCGCGACCGAGGGCGCCGGCTCGACGATGCGCATGCGGCGGACGCAGACGTCGTGCATTACGCCGAGCGGCAACTCGCTGGTGCCATTGGCGCGGCCTCTGCGCGGATCATGATTGCGTCAGTATTGCGGGAGGAGATGCACGACATCGACGAGGTCATGCAGATTCTCGACGAGGCTTCTCAACTCGTTGTCTATAGCCGTCAGCTGGAGGAGAAGTCGCAGCAGCTCGAGGCTGCGACGGCGGAGCTCAGGGCGGCCAACGAGCGGCTCAAGGAGCTCGACAAGATGAAGGACGACTTTGTCTCGACGATCAGCCATGAGTTCAGGACACCGCTCACCTCGATCCGCTCCTTCAGCGAGATCGTGCACGACAATCCGGACATTCCCGTCGAGCAGCGCAAGATGTTCCTTGGTACTATCGTTCAGGAAACCGAGCGCCTGACCAGGCTTGTCAACGACATCCTCGACCTCGCCAAGATGGAAGCCGGCCAGACGGATTGGCAACTGGCCAGGATCGAGCCAAGGAAGGTGATCGACAACGCGCTCGCCGCAACGGCCGGCCTCTTTGCCAAGAACCCTCGAATCAAGCTTGAGTGTCGCGTGGCCGAGGATCTTCCGAGGGTTCTCGTTGACGCCGACCGGATCACGCAAGTGCTGGTCAATTTGATTTCCAACGCGGTCAAGTTCTGCGACAAGGACAATGGTTTGATAACCATTGTGGGGCGAGCAGAAGCGGGGTCCGTCCTGGTCAGCGTGCGTGACAATGGTGTCGGCATCGCCAAGGAGGATCACAAGAAGATTTTCGAGCGCTTCCGCCAGGCGGGCGACACATTGATCGGCAAGCCGCAGGGCACCGGTCTCGGGCTGCCGATCAGCTTGCATATCCTTGAGCGCTTCGGGGGCACCATCTGGGTCGAGAGCGAACTCGGCCAGGGTGCGACTTTTTTCGTCCGCATCCCTTCGGCCGCCTCTTCGGCCGAGCTCCTCCAGGCAACGGCCGCTCGCGAGATCACTTGACGGCAACTCGGCGGGTTGCGCGCCAGCTAGAGCGAGCGTTCCGCGAATTCCATATTCAGTGTTGCACGCAGGTTTTCGATGGCGCGGAAAGACGCCACGAGATGTTTGTTATCGCGTTGTGAGAGATCAGCCACGGGGACGTAGTTGGTGATCTTGCGCCCGGCCTTGAAGTCCTCCAGCTGCTGGCGCAGCATGAGACGGGTCATATGCCTGAACGCGTCGGCAAGATCCTCATGATCTCCAGCGCTGATGACCCCCTTCTCCTTGAGGCAGTCAAGCCGGGTGAGAGTCGACGTGGCCGGAATGCCGGCTTTAAGCGCAAGCAGCCGCACACCTTCCACGAGCGGTAGCGTTCCACGAAGCTTCAGGTTCACCACACCCTGCCGATCGTCCCCATGGTACTCCTTGCGCAAGCGTCCGAACCAGCCGAGTGCCACCTTGTGCTCGGCTTCGATCGCGAACAGGTGTCGGAGGAACTGAGGGTACTCCGACACTACTGCGGTGACATGGGCGCGGAGCTCGCTTGAAAGTGCGGGATCGCCGAACGCATGACGGAAATCGAAGAAGATATCGCAGTTCAACAGCATCTCGGACTCGCGCCGCCTGATCCAGCTGTCGATCTGTCGGCGCCAATCCGACAGGCTCTTGCGCCAGACGGGATTGGTGGCCATGACATCGCCGATGCAGAGACGAAAGCCGACCGCGTCGAGCATCCGCGTCATGCGCTCGGCAAGCTCCAGAAAATATGCGTCCGCACGCTTGCACTGGCCGCCGACGTCGTCAGCGAGGATGAAGCCATTGTCCTGGTCGGGCGCTAGAAAGTTTTCGCCGCGCCCACCCGACCCCATGATAATGAGAGCGAATCGCGCAGAAGGCTCGCCCCAACCGTCGTCGCGCATCGCCGCTTCGACCAGCCTCAAGACGCGCCGGTGGATATCGTTGTTGATCTCCGTGAGCAGCGACTGCACCTCTGGCGCCGGAACGTTGTTCTCCAACAGTGCGCTGGCAAGCTGGGCCTGCGCCTGCTTTATGAGGTGCAGGCCCTCGACGCTCTCCTCGTGCGTGAGCTGCTCGATGAGCGACATACTCTCGCTCGACAACGAGGCGAGCGCTTCGTCCAGGGCGAGCATGCCGATCATCGCTCCGCTCCAGTCCACGACAGGGACATGCCGAAGCTTGCTACGGCGCATTAAGGCGACCGCCTGGAAAAGGTAGTCGTCGGCCCCCGTCACGACGACCGGCGACGTCATCACCGACTCGACGCCTTGATCGCGCTCCGTACGCCACGCGATCCGACGCACGACGTCCTGTTCCGTCACGATGCCCCTGGGCCGGCCCGCACCATCGATGATGACTGCACAGGACGCGGGCGTCGTCGTCATCAGGCTCACGACCTCGCTCACCGTCGCGCTCGGTGCAACACGCACAGGCGGCGGTCGCATATGGTCGCGTACGAGTCGCCGAAAGATCTCGGTTTGCGTACTCAAGGGTGGCTTGCTCCGCGGACCCACATGCTCCCAGCACGACCATCAGGCTTCCATCTCACGCCGGCATTCTGCGCGTGGGCGATCAAGAAAGCCAGCGCTTGCGCCACTTGCAGCGCTTCACGTCGCGATCGGATTTGCGTGGGCCGGCTCGTTCAGTCCCAGGTAGAACTCACGAATGTCGGAGTTCGAACGCACTGTTCGGCGCTGCCCTCCAGAATGATACGGCCAATCTCCATGACGTAGCCATGATCGGCGACCTCAAGCGCCATGGTGGCATTCTGCTCGACCAGCAGCACGGCGAGCTTCCCTTCACCAGCTGGTGCACGATGCCGAAGATCTCCTCAACCAGCATCGGCGCCAGGCCGAGCGAGGGCTCGTCCAGCAGGATGACTTTCGGCTCCGACATCAGCGCACGGCCGATCACCAGCATCTGCTGCTCAACTCCCGAGAGATACCCTGACAGCTGTGCGCGCCGGTTCGTCAGGATGGGGAAGTAGGCATACACGCGCTCGATCCCGCTGTGCACCTTTGCAGCGTCGCGCTGCAGACGTGCGCCGGCGACCAGGTTCTCCTCCGTAGTGAGCGTGCTCGAAGACGCGCCGGCCCTCGAAGACCTGCGAGATGCCGAGCTTGGTCACGTCGAAAGCGGGCGTGCTTCATCCAGCCACTAGAGCTTGTAGCCGATCTTGCGCAACAGGTCTTTCCGCCACGCAATGTCGGCGTCGGTTTCGACACCCAGCGGCGAGGCGCCATCCACCACGCCGAGCACACCGCGGCCCAGCTCCGTTTGCGCGACGATTACCTGTGTCGGGTTGGCCGTCGCGCAATAGATGCGGCAGACTTCCGGCACCGCGCGCACCGCAGCCAGCACGTTGACGGGAAAGAACCCGTCGCCCAGGAAGATTAGGAAAGTGTGGCCGGCGCCGATAGCCAACGCATTGTCGCGTGCGAGGGCGAGGGCGGCTTCGTCATTGCCCGACCAGCGCACCAGCCGCTTACCGGAGGCCTCGCAGAAGGCCAGCCCGAAGCGGATGCGCGGAACCGCGCCCACCAGCGCCTCGTGGAGGTCTTCCACGGTCTTGATGAAATGCGACTGGCCGAAAATGAAGTTGACGTCGTCCGGCTTGACGATGGGCACCACGGTGAGTTCCATGGCTGCGCTCCTGCAGGTGAGCTAGGCAGTCCATGGTAGGCCGCCGGAAGGTGATTGCAAGCCGCCATAGGCGGCCGATTTCGTCCCTTACTGCCCTGACATCATGTCAACCAAAGGCACCGTGGACAAGTTCATCGGCGATGCCGTGACGGGCGATGTGGAACGCCGGCGACGGATCCCGATCACGTTAGGCCTGCATGTCGGAAACATCGTGGTCGGCAATATCGGCTCAGCCGATCGCATGAATTACACTGTGCTCGGCACCACGGTGAATCTGGCGGCACGGCCTGCGGCATTGAACAAGACCTACGGCACCAAGGCCCTGGTGAGTGATCAAATCATATTGCGCGCGGAGGCTCATTTTCTGTTTCGCAGTGTCGATAGCCCGAAGGGCTTCGCGAAAAATCCCGATCTTCGAGATCAGATGCACGCGCGAATGCGCGTCAGAGTCGGAAGACAGTTCTGCAACGAGTGGGAAGGAATCCACGCGACGTTCGATGCCGGAAATCTCGCGCACTCGCTCGAGCTGGTGGAAGAATTCCTCCGGCACCATGCTGACCATGGCGTGGCCAGCTATCACACCAATGATATCCGGATGCGCCTAAGCAGTGCTCCCAGCAATTCGCAGCTCTCGCCATCGGGAACTCCGGCAACCGGGCCTCTGCAACGGGCCAAGGTGCGGTGGCTGGAAATGATGTTTGATCACTTGATGGGTGAGAAGCTGACTGGCATCACGATCTTGTCCTCCTGGTAGAGTAGCGCCCCTAGTTCTTCGTTGCGCCGAAGAAACTCCTGCCAGTCGGGGTCGATGGCCATAGCCGCCCGACGGCGCTGCCGCTCTTCAAGCGTATCGAAGCCCCAGAGGTGCACGACCTGGTTCAGCGGACCGATCTCGGTCTGAAAGAAGCCGATCAAGTTGCCGAGGTGTCGAAGCTGGACCGGCAAGCCGAATTCCTCATAGAGCTTGAGCCATTTGCCAAGTTTCAGGGGATGCATCGTGTAGGTGCGATGATCAATGANCATAGGANGTCCTCGCGATAGTCAGANGGCNAGNCGGTGCGCATGTTNCGGTGCCNCGGTGNCGCTTTCNAGCGGCGGCACCACGCGTTCGGTCTGGGGATCGATCAGGTGCATATGCCGAAGCTGCGCGCATAGCCGTAAAGGCTCGCCGGCGCCGCGCACGCGGCNAGCGTCGCCGATNGCATTATAGGCGNCGCCAGCGAGCGTGAAGGTGATCAGGCTTGTGGCCCCCATNGGCTCGATCACGTCGACNACGCCATCCAGAAANTGGCAATCGCCATCTGGCGGNTCNGCACGGTCGGTGAGNTGCTCGGGGCGCAAGCCAATCTCNACTTCAGCTNCCGCATAGGCGCNATAAGAGGCGAACCGGTCGCGCGGCAAAGNAATCGCAGCGCCGTTGCGCAGTTCAGCTCTCAATTCGCCCTTTTCGAGAACAAGTCGCGCCGCCATGAAGTTCATTTTCGGCGAGCCGATGAAGCCGGCCACAAACTTGTTCAGCGGCGCCCGATAAACCGACATGGGATCGCCGACTTGCTCGATGCGCCCGCTGCGCATAACGACAATCTTGTCAGCCAGCGTCATCGCTTCGATCTGATCGTGCGTNACATAGACGACGGTGGNCTTGAGGCGCTGATGAATGCGCTTGATCTCGATCCGCATCTGAGCCCGCAATGCGGCATCGAGATTGCTCAGGGGTTCGTCGAACAGGAAGGCACGCGGCTCGCGCACGATGGCACGACCCATCGCCACCCGTTGGCGCTGTCCGCCCGAAAGTTGCCGCGGTTTGCGATCGAGCAGGGATTCGATCCCCAGCATTGTCGCGGCCCGCTGCACCAGGCGTTCGCGCTCCGCCCTTGGAACGCCCTTCATTTTGAGGCTGAAGGCGAGATTGCCGCGCACTGTCATGTGCGGATAAAGCGCGTATGACTGGAACACCATCGCGATGTCGCGATCTTTCGGCGCCAGAAGCTCCACCGCCTTGCCGTCGAAACGAATCGAACCCTCGCTGACGTCCTCCAGCCCGGCGATCATCCGCAGTGTCGTTGTCTTTCCGCAGCCCGAAGGACCAACGAGGACCGCAAACTCGCCCTCCGCGATGACGAGGTCGATGCCATGGATCACCGCGACACTGCCGAAGCGCTTCGTCAGTCTTTCAAGCCGGATCTCGGTCATGCGTTTGCGGCCCCCTAGCCTTTCACGCCGCCACCGCCCCAGCCGGCGACGAGAAACTTCTGAATGAAAGAGAACACGATCACGACGGGAACAATCACCAGCATCCCGCTGGCCATGATCATTCCCCAATCGATGACGCTGGAATTGTAGAGATCGGCAATGCCGATCGGCAGCGTCTTCAATTCGTCGGAGGTGATCAGGATGCGAACGAAAATATAGTCGTTCCAGGCGAGGATGAACGTAAAGATGCCTGTCGCGATAATGCCCGGCAGTGCCATCGGAAGAACGACGTACAGAACAGCACGTCCACGATCGGCGCCATCAGTCAGCGCCGCCTCTTCCAGATCAAGCGGGATACTCTGGAAGAAAGTACGCAACATCCATAACGCAAACGGCATGCTGAATGCCGTGTATCCGAGAACAAGGGCGAGATGGGTATTGGCGATGCCGAAATAGCGCACCATTACGTAGAACGGAATGATGATCATGATCGGCGCGAACATGTAGGTGAACAGTATTGTCGCCGCCAGCGTCTCGCGGCCGCGGAAGCGGAAACGTGTCAGGCTGTACGCGCCGGGCGTGGCCAGGGCGAGCGTCAACAACACCGTTGCCGACGCGACAACGACGCTGTTGCGGAAATAGTCGAGGAAGCGCGTCTCCTCAAACAGCCGCGCAATATTGGATAGCGTCGCCTGTTCGGGGAAGAAGCGCGGCGGCCAGTAGAATACCTCTTGCGACGGCTTGAATGCGGTCGCCGCCATCCATGCGAACGGGAAAGCTGTGAACAACAGCAACGCGATGATGGCCAGGGCGAGCGAAAAGCGCTGCAAAAAAAACGCGGAACGGCGATTCATAGCTGTTCCTCTCGCCTGAACATCATGAAATAGACGGCAGCGAAGACCACCAGCAGCAAGAACATGACCACCGAGGCAGCCGCTCCCGTGCCCGCTTCATAGTAATGGAAGGCGCGCAGATAAGCGTAAACCGGCAAGGTGCGGATATATTTTTCAGCGCCGCCACCCTGGGTCATCAGCCAAACGGTGTCGAATTTGGTGAACATCCAGATCGTGCGAAGCAGCACGACGATGAAGAGAACCGATGCCAATTGCGGCAGCGTCACGTAAAGAAAGCGGCTCAATGGGCCGGCTCCGTCCACACGCGCCGCTTCATAGAGCTCGGTTGGAATGGTCTGCAGGCGCGCCAGGACCGCGAGAACGACAAAAGGAAAGAACTGCCATACCGAGATCAGGATCAGGGACGTCATGATGTAAGTGCGGCCCATCCAGTTGATCGGCTCGTCAGTCAGGCCGAGCATCACCATCCCATAATTGATGAGGCCGAACTGGTTGTTGAGAAGCCATTTCCAAAGGATCACGGCCACGACGGTCGGGATCACGTACGGGAAAAGAACGATCCCGCGCACCAGACTGCGTCCGGGAAAGTACTGATTGAGAGCAAGCGCCGCCCCTACGCCGATAATGATTTGGAGCGTAATCGTCGAAACCGAGTAGACGACGCCGCGCCAGACGCTCTCGCTGAACTCAGGATCGGCGAGCAGGAACCAATAGTTCTCCAGGCCTGCCCAGCTCTGCTGGGGAAAGAACGAATGCTTGTGATGCAGGCTCAGCCAAACCCCGTAGAGGACAGGATAGAGTGTCAGCCCCGCCAGCAGAAGCATGGCCGGCAGCAGGAGCAGAATGCCAAGTCTCGCTTGGGACGTCTGCACGCTGGCCGTTCGTCTGCGGTGGGACGAATGCATGATGTGTAACTCAAGAGCGCGAGGCGACACGTAACCGAGCCTGCGGCGGGTGGCGCCTTCGCCCCCCGCGCTTCCGGCCTCACGCGTGCTTCACCACTTGGCGTAGCCGGCTTTCTTGATCAACGCCTCGGCACGAGCCTGCGCCTTGGCTGCGGCTTCTTCCGGCTTCTTTCCTTCCACTACTGTTTCGAGCACCATGTCGCGGATGATGCCGGATCCGAGAACCTGCATCAAGTAAGGTTTGGTGTTCAGGTCCTCGTATTTCACGACCAATGTCGGCTTGGCGAGGTCGCCATCGAGCGCCTCTTGCTGCACTTCCAGCCAGCCGCCCCAGCGCTTCACCATCGGGATTTCCTTGTAAGCAGCCGACTGTCGAAGCGACTTTGTGATCGGGAAGAAGTGGATCGGAACCGACTTGATGTACTCGATATAGTTCTCGTCCTTATAGAAGAACTTCAGGAATTCCTTGGCGGCTTCCGGATTCTTCGAACCCTTGAGCAGCATCCAGGGCTCCTCATCGACCTGGACGGCGGGCTTGTTGCCGCTCGGTCCGACTGGCTTCATCCAGACATCGAAGTGATCTGTATCCTGCATCTCCTTGGGGACGTATTTCTCGATCAGCGACGCGCCGCGGCCGTAGCCCTGGAACATCATTGCCGCCTTCTGGCCGTACATACTCGCGAACGTGTCGAGATAGCCGTGACCTTCCCATCCCGGCGGCAGCGCCGTGGTGAGCTCTTTCCAGAAATTCAGCACCTCGATCATTCTCTTGTCGATGAACAGCGGCTTGTTCTTGTCATCGAAGAGTTGACCGCCGTTGGCCGCGATCAGCTCGCCAACGAGGATGTTGATGAACAAGTTATCGCCCGGAATGGTGAGACCATACACGTCTGGCTTGCCATCGCCGTTGGTGTCCATTGTCAGCGCTTTCGCGTTGGCTATGAGGTCGGACCAGGTCTTAGGTGCTTTCAAACCTTTTTGCTTTGCCCAATCGGCACGATAGATCAGCAGTGATGTACCGGCGGCATGGACGAGACCATAATACTTGCCGTCAGCTCTGCACACCTGCTTGATCTGATCCCAGACATTGCTCTCGCCAATGGCCTTCACCACGTCGTCGAGCGGCAGTAGCAGACCCTGTTGCTGCAGCGCTGTGCAAGTGATGGGTTGACCGTGTGAGAGCTCGGGTGGAGCGCCGGCGGCGAGTGCGGCCTGTATCTTTGGCTCCAGGTCGCCCCAGGCCAATGCCTCGGCCTCGATCTTGATGTCCGGATGCGCCTTCTCGAAGCGCTCGACGATCTCCGCCACCGCTTTCACCGAGGCCGGGTCGGTCTCGGTATGCCAAACCCGCACAACCTTGGTCTGGGCGACCGCCGCACCTGCCACAGTTCCCGCGAACAGAATGGCGCAGGTCACGCTCAGAGCCAGTTGTCGAACGCTTTCAATGCGCTGCATTGTCTCCTCCCATTTGTTTTCGGCAATGACGCTGCCAGTGCGGTCGTCGGCGTTTCTGGTGCCGGTCTCGCCTGCGAGTGGACGGCTTGAACCACTTCGCGTGCTCATCATCGGTCTTGCCTTTTGACGACGATGTTAGGCGCCGATCCTCAATCAGCTGGGCGCGCCTTTGGCCGCAATCAGCGTCAGCGTTCCACGCGTCCGGCTGCGCGAGAATCGGCAGAACGCCTACGTGCGGTCCTCGGGGCTACAGAGCTGCGATCGAATCTCGAGACTGCTGGTGCTCCCAGCGCGATCACAGAGCATAGCACAGCGTATTGAGGTTCGTTGTGCCGGAGGAAGTCCGGCCTTGCCGAGATGACGCGGTGTCGCGGTCCTTCGGTAGTGGCCGAACGCGCCTGGTCAGAATGCGACATGGGTTGAGGCCTTCGGCGAACCGATCAATCGAGACCCGACGCCGGTGAATATTGTTGCGGAGATGACGCTCCTCGATCAGGCAGTTTGCCAAATCTAGAAAGTTACCAAGCTATATCAATATGTTATGAAAAGCTTGGCGTTCCTGAGACCAACAGCGCCGCTGTACGGCATCTCGAATTTGGCTGGCGGAGAGAGTGGGATTCGAACCCACGGTACGGACTACACTTCATCCGGCTTCCCAATCTGGAACGGGCTGGATGGGACAGCGGGATCGAACATCCAATAGGCGATCCTTCTTACCGGCGCTGCGAAAGACGGTCTGAGTTCTCAGGCGACAAGCAGTGCGGGTTCGTTCGCGACCTAAATTGTGACATCGGCCGCTCGCGCACTCTTCCCGCTAAGCCGATCAAGGAAAATTCCGCCGTTTGAAAAACCGTTTTAATCTTTCGAACTCAAACGGCGATCTTTTCTAAGTGCTTGATTGGAATGGCGCGCCATCCAGAATAAAACGGCGAACTCGTATGCTATTGAGATTATTATAGAATTGTAATAGGTGGTCCCCGCCGGATATCACAACTACCGAACGGCGTTTCCTGAGCTCGATCTGGCGACGGGACCGCTAAAAAACGGCGGACCATCAGAGGTAACTGATTGTCATGGCAGCACGGTCCTCTTTACGTCCGGACCCCGAAAACGTTCCCGCCGTAGTTGCCTCAAAGCTCAAGTCGGGGGAGTCGGTGGAGGCTGTCTTCGACATGGGCAAGGGACTGGACATCTACGCGACTGATCGGCGCTTTTTCGGTAAACGTGGAGAGAGGCTGATCGACATCGCTTACGAGGAAGTGACGGACGTGAAGCGCCGCGCGTCGCGCGGCATCGTTCGCAGTGCCATGGGGATCGCATTCGTGGCGGGGGGCGCCCTCACCGGTTTCGAAACCCCGATGGCGACGACAATCAGCATCCTCCTCTTTCTGATCGGTGCCGTCTTCCTCCATCTTGGCCTGTTTATGAGAGAGCACTGGGTGGAGCTGAGGATCAGGCGAGACGATCCCAAGCCCTCTGTCGGGCACATCGTGATGTTCTTTCCCTTCTGGCTGCTCCTCCGTCACGGCAAGCGATACACGGCACCGGGGAGTCCGGAGCAGGTCGATGCGTTTTGCAGGTTCCTGAGCGGGAAGCTATCCGCCCTACCAAACCGAAGGTGAGCAATACAGCCGACACTTGACACATCATGCCCGCGCTCGTCGTCGCTCGTTGCGGGCATCCACGTCTTAAGATTAAGATTCCAGGCGGTATGCCGCCTGGAATCCGCTGACAGATGAACAGCTATCGTCTCGTTGCGACCTCGTCAGCTTCTCTCATCTCGTCCGGGGTTGGTGGCCGGTAATAGATATTCATCAAGATGAGCGCGACGACGATCGGGAACGCCCACAATGCGGTGACGATGGTCGTACTCAGCCCTGCACTCATTGCTCTCCCCTTTAGCGTTCGGTGATGGACTGCCGCGCCGCCTCGTCGATCGGCTCAGGCGTGTGGCGGGGTGCCGTTGCCATCTGAGCCGGGAAGGCCATCGACCAGAGGAGGAACACGCCGGTGATGCCGCCCAGGATCAGCCAGGTCCAGATTCCGGGAAGATCGAACACCACGCGATCCAAGGCGTTGCCCAACTCGATCCCCGGCCCGACAAACATGATCCACCAGAACGGAATGTAGAACCAGAGGAACTTCCGCCAAGCCTGGGCCCTCGGCTCGTAGTAGGCCGGGTCGTATTTCCTGAAGAAATCATCGAGCGAGTTCTGCCACTCGATGTACCGGCGGCTCGGGGTGGTGAACGAGGAAACCGCCCAGATGGTGAGGATGTTGAAGATGATCCCCCATCCGGCGGAGTGGATGCTCAGCGTGTAGCGGTACGCCGGCCAATAGTACGTCAGCGTGACCGCCACGATTCCGACGAGCAAACCGGCCGTTACGCCCTGCGGTGTCCAGCGCATCGGCCACCCGCGGAAGCCGTAGCAGATCACCACCAGGGCCGGGTAGAGCTGGAAGCCGTACGAGACAGCCAACCCGCCCAACATCACCATGAGGTCATGTTGTGCGAACGCGACGTACAAGGAAGCGCTCAGCAGCACTAGGCAGAAAATGCGCGACCAGGTGACCTGCCACTTCTCCGGGAATACGTCGCTGATCAGGATAGGCTCATCCCCACGCCGGCCTTCGGGATTCCCCGACGGCCCAGGGTTTCCCGAATGCGCGGGATTTCCCGGATTCTCCGATATGACGCCCGGACGACCCATGATCGCCGCGGCACCTCGCGCTCGGTACAGGAGCCACTCACCGATGATGTTGCGCGACGCGATCGCCGCGAACGAGGAAACATACGGCCCTGCTGTGGACTGAGCGGCAGCCAGCAGACCGATCGCCGCCAGCGGGATGAGCGCTAACGGGAGGTAGGTCAGCATCAACTTCGGGACCACGCCGTCGGAACCGGCACCCGCCGCGCCGGCGGCCCGGATGAACTCTACCAGTTCAGCCGTGCCCCACTGGCCCGGATTCTGATGAGCGAGGATCTGCGCGCCGACGCCCTGGACCACCGACCACAGGACGAGCGTCGCGGTGACGACGACCCCGATGCCGACGACGATCTGGTAGGAGATCGTCCGCGCATGCCTGAGGCTATAGGACCACATGGTAAAGGCGGGGGAAGCCTGGATGCCTGCGAGGGCGAACATGTAGGTGAGCATCATCACGCCCGTCCACTGCGGCTTGGGTCCCAAGCCCTCCACGTCACCAACCCAGTTCCAGCCCCAGTGGATCGCGCCGTGGGAGTTCGTGTAGTAGCCGGAGAGTTGCCAGGCCTGCTCCATGAACGGACCCCAGCCGCCTAGGCCGTAGAGTACGCCGATGCCGATCAGGGTGATCCCACCGAACGTCAGGAAGTACTGGATGACGTCGACCCACGCGATGGTCCTGAGACCTCCGGCCGCCACGTAGATGAGCATGATCAGCGCAAGCGCCACGCTTCCGAAGAAGAACGGGAAGAACCCGTTGGTGATCACGGAGAAGAGGAGACCGGAGCCGATAAGCTGGACGGCCACGTAGAAGCAGCTGTACAGGAACGAGACAATGACGATGATGACTCCCAGGAAGTACGAGTCGAAGATCGTCCGATACTGCTCGGGTGGCGTGACGAAGCCATACCTCCGGCCCAGCATCCATTGCCGTTTGATGAACAGGGCGCCTGTGAACGGGATCGTGATGGCGTAGAGGCCGGCGAAGGCGTAGGCGATGCCGCCGGCGTAGACGGTCCCAGGGTGCCCCATATAGGTCCACGCACTGAACGAGGTCGCAGAGGCGGAAAGCACAAAGAGCCAGCCGGGAAGCGTCCGCCCGGCGATGCCCCATCCGGCAAGCGACTTGGCTCTCTGGTATCCGATGACGCTCCAGTAAATGCAGTACGCCCAGTAAAGCCCGACTGCGATGAGCACCCCCCAGATAAGTGGCCAGTTGTATGCTGTTTCACCTGGCATGGCGGATTCCTCCCTTTGTCTACAGACCGGTACCGCTGAGGTCGAAGGCTTATGGCAGCTAAGCCGCTTTGAAGCGGCTTAGCCGGGGCGCAAAGGCGCCGGCCCGTGCCCTGGCCTCCAAACCGGAACCATCAGGACGATAAGCGTGGTCGGCCCCACGGGCCCGACCGTGCGAGAACGGGTGGGAGATCGAAAATCGCAGTGCTGCTCGATGGGAGCGCCAAGCGGTCACCAAGAGGCTACGGGCAACTATAGCGGCGCCCATAAAGGGCTCTGCCGCTCTCCGGCAAGCCTCGCCAGTACCCCTTGCCATTGGGGCCTCCTCCTCCCGTTTCTTATTCTTATGTTTTGTTGTATTCTTGGGCGGTGTCTCGAATCCTCGCGGCACCGTTGTCGTGCTCGTTGCGGATCCGTTTTATCGGGAGACCGACGATCTAGACGATCTCCATGCGTCTCGTCCGCTCCCGCAAATTGCCGTCAGGCGCAACGAAACTCTGCTACCCAACAGATTCCAATTTTTAACTCGGTACTTAGGTCCATTACGTACATTAGACTTTCGCATTACGCTTCAGCTTCCCTGGATGTGGGACGGCAAGCCCGCCGTGCTGCAAAGCCGGTGCACCGACGAGACCGGCTACACTCAGCCCACGCCGGCGCAAACTCGTCGCCATCCGCGGATCGAACGGGCCGTTCGGCTCGATCTATCATCTGAACGCCATCCAGAGCTGGGCCGACGCCGCCGACGCGAGTGTGACCAATGTTCACGCGTAACGTTTGGATCGGTGCGGCATCGCCGTGTCTAGCTGTCCTTACATTGACGGTCGGCGCGCTGGCGTAGGACCCTCCGCACTTCGGCTTCGGATCGCCGGCAACGCAACAAGAGCTTGCGAAGTTCTTTGCGATCCCGCCTAACGGGCGCGGCTTGCCGCCGGGTAGCGGCGACGCCACTATGGGCGCCAAGATCTATGCGCAGAGTTGCGCTTCCTGTCACGGCGATCATCTGGAAGGCAAGGGCGTTGGCGGCGACAAACTGATCGGAGGACGCGACACGCTTGCCACGAAAATTCCGACCAAGACGGTCGAAGGTTACTGGCCCTATGCCACGGACACTTTTCGATTACGTGAAGCGGGCGATGCCGTTCAATGCGAACGGATCGCTAAGCGACGACGTCTATAGTGTTGTCGCCTATATCCTCGCGCAAGCGACAATCATCAAGCCGAGCGAGACGATGAATGCCGCCACCTTACCCAAAGTGGCTATGCCCAATCGCGACGGCTTCGAGCCGGATCCGCGACCGGAGATGAAGCTTTATCGGTAAGCGGCAAGGACGTTTCGCGAGAACTCGCCCGAGCAATCTCGCAAAAGCACTAAGGGCGCTAAGCTTATTTGGTTTTGGCAGAAATGGCGCGCCCGAAGAGATTCGAACTCCTGACCCCCAGATTCGTAGTCTGATTGCTATTTGGCTGAGGGTGAGGGATTCGATCCCCCGCGAAGTCGTCCGATTTGCACTCCAAGGCCGCCGGTTGCCTTCCAGCTGAGGCAAAAAGGTTCTGCAGCGGTAGATTTCGCGTACATCTCGAACAGAGCGAGGCAAGGGCATCGCAAGTTCACTGGTACCGCGTCCAACTCATGGCAAAGCGCAACACCGACAAGCTCGCACGCGCGAAAGCGCGGCCGGATCCAGCCCAATGGGTCGACGACGAAGTAATGACCCTTGTCGAGGCCGCTGCTGTGTTCTTTCCTCAGGGTCCCTTGACACTGTCATCGTTGCGCAGAGCAGCGGCAGCTGGGACTCTTGAAATCGCCAAAGTGGCAGGCAAGGATCTAACTTCGCCTCGAGCAATCCGCAAATTGGTGAAGCCGTCATGCCGGGTCGCAAAGCCAAGCCGCCGCGACTCTGCTTCAGAGAGGACGATGAAACCTGGCTCATCCTCGACCGCGGGCGCCAAATCCGCACAGGTTGCAGCCGCGACGACATTGATGGCGCTGCGACGGCACTCGAAACCTACATCGGCGCGCGGCATACCACCACGATTGGCGCCACTGACCCGAGCGTCCTCGCCATAGCTGATGTTCTCACCGCCTACGAGATTTCAAAGCGGCCCAAGGACAAGAGCGACCAACGCGCATCGGCACAGCACGATCTATTGCTCATTCGCCTGCTCGACCTCAACACACGTTCTTTGGCGACAAGACGGTCAGCGCACTTAAAGCCCAGCTCTGCCGTGATTTCGTAGACTGGTCTACGGGCACACCAAATGACACAACAGGAAAGCCGACATCAAGCCGCGCAACGGTACAGTCTCGGACCAAACCGCGCGACGTCGGCTCAAGGATTTGCGGGCTGCCGTCAACGCGTACCATGCGGAGCACACGCTAAGCGTCGTTCCGAAGATTACCTTGCCCCCGAAAGCAGAAGGGCGTCATCGCTGGCTCACTCGCAACGAGGCCGCACGCCTGTTGGGCGCCGCGATCGGCTACGTGTGGGATAGTGAACGAAAGATCTGGAAGCGCAAGGAAGATGGCGCGCTGTTGCGCCGTGAGCGTTGGATCATTTGTCGCCGATACCCGGCCGCCCGCTTTTGCTTGGTTGGCATTTACAGCGCGCGCCGCGAGGAAACCATCCGGCGTACGCAGTGGCTTCCCACCACCACGCATCCGTGGATGAATCTGGAGGCCATGGTCTATCAGGGCAAAGGTGCCTTGGAGCGGTCAACCAAGAAGCGGCGCCCACCAACAAAGATCGCTAGTCGGCGCCCTCACCTAGTGCGCTGGCGCAAAATCGACCAAAGGCGATCGGCTGAACTGCGCAACGCCGGCATCCTGGAGAACGGCGAGCAAATCCGATTCGTCGTCAACCGCATGCATGATGGCCCGCCGCTCGCGGGCAAGATCAGGTCAGCTTGGGAAGGAATCCTGGAGGACGCGGGGCTTGGCGATGATGTGGTCCGCCATTCTTTGCGTCATACCGCAGCTACATGGCTGATGCAGGCCGGCGTCGACATGTGGGAGGCCGCCGGCTGGCTCGGGATGACGGTGGAGCAGCTGGAAGCCAACTACGGTCATCATCACCCGGACTTCCAGGAAGAGGCTGCTGAGGCGTTTGGCGGGCGATGCTGATCTTGAAGCAGAAATTTAGGCCAATCGTTTGCGACAGCACGAGTTCCGCTTGCGCGGCCCTCACAGCAGCCCAGGCTGCCGTGCTGGATGTCCGTCTGGCAAAGCGATCCCATCGTCCACTAGGACATTAACGCACGATTTCAGCGCGCAAATGCCGGTCAGTATTAACGGCCAGAGCTGCCCCAAATTGCAATTCATTGCGCATTTCATTGCGCACGAAAAACATCGAAACTATAAGTACTTGAAAGGATGGTCGGAGTGGCAGGATTCGAACCTGCGACCCCTGCGTCCCGAACGCAGTGCTCTACCGGGCTGAGCCACACTCCGACTTGGAACGCGGCTTATAGCCTTGGGTTTCGGCGACCGCAAGCAGCCGAATTAAGGAAATTAATCACAGTGAATGTTGGCCTGAAAACCGAGATTTTGCCCGCCGGCGCGGCCGCCGTGGCGGCTGCCGCGCATGCCCTTTCAGAAGGCGGGCTGGTGGCGTTCCCGACCGAGACGGTCTACGGCCTTGGCGCCGATGCCACCAATCCGGCCGCGATCGCCCGCCTCTACCAGGCCAAGGGCCGGCCAGCGTTCAACCCGCTGATCGCCCATGTCGGCGATGTCGCGGCCGCGCGGGAGATCGCCCGTTTTGATGCGGCTGCGACGGCGCTGGCCGAAGCATTCTGGCCCGGCCCGCTGACGCTGGTACTACCGAAGACGGAAGGTTGCGCAGTCGCCGATCTCGCCACCGCCGGCCTCGATACGGTCGCGGTCCGCATTCCGGCCCATCCGGTGGCTCGCGACATCTTGCGTGAGTTCGGCGGCCCGGTGGTCGCACCGTCCGCGAACATTTCGGGGCATGTCTCGCCGACGACCGCAGCCCATGTGCAGAGCGACCTCGCGGGGCGGATCGACCTGATCGTCGATGCCGGCGCGGTCGAGGTTGGCGTCGAATCGACAATCGTCGGCTGCTTTGACGCGCCGATGCTGCTGCGCCCCGGCGGCCTGCCGCGCGCCGAGATCGAGCGCGTGCTGGGCCGCACGCTGCTGCAGCCGCCGGCCGACACTGAGAGCGACAACGGCCAGCCGCTGGCGCCGGGCATGCTGGCCTCGCACTACGCGCCGCGCGCGCGTGTGCGGCTCAATGCCGTCGCGCTCGAGCCGGGCGAAGCATTGCTCGCGTTTGGCCTCGGAGCAATTTCGGGAATTGACGCAGCCTCTCACGTGATGAATCTGTCGGAGCGTGGCGATCTCGACGAGGCCGCCGCCAATCTGTTCGGCCATCTTCGCACGCTCGACAGCAAAGGCGCGCGCACCATCGCGGTGATGCCAATCCCCGACGAAGGATTGGGCGAAGCCATCAACGACCGGCTGCGCCGCGCAGCAGTCGGGCGAGAATGAACGGGCGGGAATGAAAGAGAAGAAAATGAATATCGTTCAGGGTTCCGTACCGCCGCTTCCCGCCGAGTTGATCGCAAAGTTCCGCGCCATCGTCGGCGACAAATATGCAGTGACCGATGCCGCCGATATCGCCCCTTACGTCACCGAGGAACGCGACCTGTTCCACGGCCGCTCGCCGCTGGTGCTGCGACCGGGCTCGACGGCAGAAGTGTCCGCGATCTGCAAGCTTGCCAGCGAATACAAAATCGCGCTGGTGCCGCAGGGCGGCAACACCGGGCTGGTCGGCGGACAGACCCCGCACAATGGCGAGGTCGTCGTCTCGCTGCGGCGGCTGGACAAAATTCGCGAGATCGATCCCGCCTCCAATACCATGACGTGCGAGGCCGGCGTGGTGCTGCAGATCGCGCAAGCTCGCGCGGCCGAAGTCGATCGCATGTTCCCGCTCTCGCTCGGTGCGGAAGGAAGCTGCACCATCGGCGGCAATCTCTCCACCAATGCCGGCGGCACGGCGGCGCTGGCGTATGGCGTGGCGCGCGAGATGGCGCTCGGGCTCGAAGTCGTCCTCGCCGATGGCCGGATCCTGAACGGATTGTCCAAACTGAAAAAGGACAACACCGGCTACGATTTGCGCAACCTCTTCATCGGCGCCGAGGGTACGCTCGGCATCATCACCGCGGCGACGCTAAAACTGTTTCCGAAGCCGCGCGCGGTGGAGACCGCTTATGTCGGTCTCCAATCGCCGGCGCAGGCGCTAAAACTGTTGTCGATCGCGCAGAATGAGGCCGCCGGCGGCCTCACCAGCTTCGAATTGCTTGCCGACATCGCCGTCGATTTCAGCCTGCGTCACGGCGTCGACATCCGCGATCCGCTCTCGACCAAACATCCCTGGTATGTGCTGATGGAATTGTCGTCCTCGCGCGACGACGCGCGTGACGCGCTGGAAGCGATCCTCGCCAAAGGCATGGAGGAAGGCATCGTCGACGATGCCGTGATCGCGGCGAATCTCTCGCAGCGCGCCGCGTTCTGGAAACTGCGCGATGAAATGTCCGCCGCGCAGAAGCCGGAAGGCGGCTCGATCAAGCACGACATCTCGGTGCCGGTTGCGGCCGTGCCCGCCTTTATCGAGGAAGCCAACGCGGCCGTTGTAAAACTCATTCCGGGCTCGCGGCCGGTGCCGTTCGGCCATCTCGGCGACGGCAACATCCACTACAATGTCAGCCAGCCGATCGGCGGCAACACCGCCGATTTCATGTCGCGCTGGCATGAGGTCAACGAGGTCGTGTTCGAAATCGTATTGCGGATGGGTGGATCGATTTCCGCCGAGCACGGCATCGGCGTGCTCAAGCGCGACGAACTGCCCGACGTCAAGGACAAGGTTGCGATCGAACTGATGCGCGGCATCAAGGCGATGCTCGACCCGCTCGGCATCATGAATCCGGGCAAGGTGCTGTGACCGTATCAGCGACGAAGCCCGTGCCTGCGCTCGCCATCACCGACATCGTGGATGCCGATGTCGCGACCGTGATCGCGCTGTGGCAGGCCTGCGGCCTGACACGGCCCTGGAACGATCCCGCCAGCGATATCGCGCTCGCTCGCCGTGGACCGCACTCCACAGTGCTGATCGGCCGCGACGGTGGCGCGATCGTGGCGACCGCGATGGTCGGCCATGACGGGCATCGCGGCTGGGTCTATTATGTCGCCACCGATCCCGATCGCCGCACGCAAGGCTATGGCCGCGCCATCATGAACGCGGCCGAGGACTGGCTGCGCGCAGCCGGAATTCCGAAACTGCAATTGCTGGTGCGGCCGGAAAATTCTGATGTCGCTGCGTTCTACCAGTCGATCGGATTCGGCGAACAACAGATCCTGTTCTTCGCCAAATGGCTCGACGGCCGCGAGCCGCCGCGGTGAGCTGAGGATTGCCATGAGCCTCGCAGATCGTGTCCGCGTCAAGAACGTCCGCGTGCTCTCCGACCGGCACTATCGGTTGGAGGAAGTCGAGTTCGACTATCGACGCGGCAACGGCGAATGGCAGACGATGAAGCGGGAGGTTTTCGACCGCGGCCACGCCGCCGCGCTGTTGGCGTACAATGTCACAAGCCGCACCGTCGTGCTGACGCGGCAGTTCCGCCTGCCGCCCTATCGTGCCGGTCACGACGATTTCATGATCGAGGCCGCCGCCGGCATGCTCGACGACGAGACTCCCGAGAATCGGATTCGTGCGGAGGCGGAAGAGGAAATCGGCTATCGACTGCACGATGTGCGCAAGGTGTTCGAGGCCTTCATGAGCCCGGGCTCGGTCACGGAGAAGCTGCACTTCTTCGTCGCCGAATACGAAGCCGCGATGCGGGTCGGCGACGGCGGCGGATTGGCCGACGAAGGCGAGGACATCGAGGTGCTGGAATTGCCGATCGATTCCGCGCTGGCCATGATTTCGGATGGCCGCATTGCGGATGCCAAGACGATCATGCTGCTGCAGTACGCGGCGCTGCATATTTTTCGCTGACTGTAGGGTGGGCAAAGCGCAGCGTGCCCACCATTGCGAGCAGAATTTCGTGGTGGAAATGGTGGGCACGCTTCGCTCTGCCCACCCTACCAGAGACGACGAGATTGCATGACGCTCAAAACAACGAGCCCTGCCCGTCATCCTCCGGCACCGCCGAAGCCACCTTGCGCGGCGCCGCTCGCTTCGCAGGCTTCGGCTCCTCCTCCGCTGCGCGCTGCTCGTCCGTGATCGGCAACAGCAGTTGCGCATCGTCATTGACCACGCGATTGACGCGCGTGGAAATCTCGTGCCAGGCGAACTCGCCCTCAACAGGCCCGCGCAGCAGCGGCATGACATCCTCTGCGTCGTGGATGCGGCCATCGAGCCAGCGCTCGAATTCGTCAGGCGCGATCGTCACGGGCACGCGGTGATGCAGCGTGGCGAGATCGCGGCTGGCCGGTGCAGTGACGATGGCAACGCCGTCGGTCTCCTCGCCATTCGGCCCCATCCAGGTCTCCGCGAGCGCAGCAAAGCCAACGGGACGGCCGTCGCGGCGATGGATGAAGAACGGCCGCTTGCGGGCGCCAGCGTCCTGCCATTCGTAGTAGCCGTCCGCCGGGATCAGGCAGCGGCGCCGCTTGATGGCGTTTTTGAACGCGGGCTTATCGAGCACCGTCTCCGAGCGCGCGTTGATCAGGAGCGTAAATTTACGGGGATCTTTGACCCAGGACGGCACCAGGCCCCAGCGCATCAGCCGGAAATGGCGGCCGCCATTTTCCAGAATCACCACCGGAATCGGTTGAGTCGGCGCGATATTATACCGCGGCGGGAAATTAGGCTGCTCGATATAGCCGAAAATTTGCCGGAGCGCCTCCGGCGGCGAGGTGATGACGAAGCGTCCGCACATTATCTAACCAACATAAGCTTCCGTTTAATGGGTGTTAACCCCAGATGTTAACAGTGCGATGGATGACCTCCACGGCTGCCACAGAAGTGCGATCCGATCCGCCGATGCCGCCACCGACGGGCCGCATAGACGAGGCTCGCGCGGAGCAATTGCGCGCCGCCAACATCAATCCCCGCACCGGGCTCGCCACCGACTATCTGAATCATTTCAACGAAGCCATCATGCTGCTCGAAATGGTTCCGGACATGCCGGAATGCGCCGAGGATTTTCTCACCTGGACGCCGCTGTCCTACGCCGAGCATTTCTGGGCCTCCAACTTCAAGGCCCGCGACCTCGCGATCGAAGCCTATGAATGCGCCGACCCGAAGGTCCGTGCCGATTTCGACAAGCTCACGGCGACCATGACGTCGATCCTGACCGCGGTGGGCAAGGCGATGCGCGAGGCCCAGCAGGACAAAACCCGCGCCACGCTGGCCGAGCAGGCCACCGCCTGGGTCAAGCCGCTGGTGGCGCTGGCAGGCGGCGTCATCAACGGCAATGCCGAGACCGACTTCGAAGCGGCGATGTCGAACTAGCCGCCTCGTCCCCGGCCCACCACATTAGACCTGCGCAGCCTGATCGGGCATGATCGTTTGCGCAGCGAGTTCCTTGGCTACCGGATCACCCCTTGACCTCCCCCATTCAGCCGGACCGCCCCCAGCTTGCCGTCAGCGGCGCGATCTTCCGCGACGGCAAGGTCCTCTTGGTCCGCCGCGCCCGCTCGCCGGGCAAGGGCTTTTACTCGCTCCCCGGCGGCCGGGTCGAATTCGGCGAATCCCTGCATACCGCGCTCCACCGCGAAGTGGACGAGGAAACCGGCTTGCGAATCGAGATTCTGGGCCTGGCCGGCTGGCGCGAGGTGCTGCCGGGGGCCTCTGGCGGCGGGCATTACCTGATCATGACGTTCGCGGCGCGCTGGACGGCCAGGGAGCCGGTTCTGAACGACGAGCACGACGATTTCAGATGGCTGGCGCCGGATGCGCTCGGCGATCTCAAAGTGACCGGCGGCCTCCTGGAGGTCATCGAGGCCGCCCGGAAGCTGGTCTAGGTCGTCCCTACCGGTGCCTCACGCCTTGCCTCGGGCGTATTGAGGGGGCATATCGGCCCTCAAATGTTCAAGCACGCCCTCGCCGCCCTCATTCTCGTTTCGGCATGCCATTTGGCCCCCGCACGCGCCCAAGACGCGGCTGCGCCATTCGACGGCGACCTGCAGCGGCTGGCCGAGATTCTCGGCACCCTGCATTACCTCCGGGGCATTTGCGGCGCCAATGAAGGGGCGAAATGGCGGAACGAAATGCAGGCGCTGATCGACGCCGAAACCCCCTCCGGCGACCGCCGCGCCCGCATGATAGCCGGCTTCAACCGCGGCTATAACGGCTTTCAGCAGACCTACCGGACCTGCACGCCGGCGGCCTCGGTCGCGATCCGCAGATATATCGAGGAAGGCTCCAAAATCTCGCGCGACCTCACCGCGCGCTATGCGAACTAAGGCCATGGAAGCGATCTATTTCGACCTCGACGGAACGCTGACGGATCCCAAGCCCGGCATCACCCGATCGATCCAGTATGCGCTGCAAAGGCTCGATCATCCCACCATCCCGACCGAGGACGAACTGACCTGGTGCATCGGCCCGCCACTGCGCTCAAGCTTTGTGAAGTTGCTCGGCGATCACTCCGCGGACCGCGCGGTGACGCTCTACCGCGAGCGATTTTCCGACATCGGCCTCTACGAAAACGGCGTGTACGACGGCATCGACGAGGTGCTGACGGCACTGCGCGCGTCCGGTCACCGGCTGTTCGTCGCGACCAGCAAGGCGCACGTGTTCGCCGAACGCATCATTGACCATTTCGGCCTGCGCAAGCACTTCGAGCGCGTGTTTGGCGCCGAGCTCGACGGCACCCGCGCCGACAAGTCGCATCTGCTGG
Source organism: Bradyrhizobium murdochi (assembly GCF_000472965.1). Lineage (GTDB taxonomy): Bacteria > Pseudomonadota > Alphaproteobacteria > Rhizobiales > Xanthobacteraceae > Bradyrhizobium > Bradyrhizobium murdochi. The sequence continues at coordinate 310,328 of NZ_AXAU01000002.1, forward strand.
AATACGCGCTGAAGGAAGTCGCCGTCGATCCGTCCAAAACCCTGATGATCGGCGATCGCAGCCACGACATGCTCGGCGCAAAGAACAACGGCATGAAGGGCATCGGCGTGTTGTACGGCTATGGCAGCCGGGCCGAGCTGATCGAGGCCGGCGCCCATCATGTCTGCGCCACACCGGGAGCGATCCTCGGCTGCATTTCTTGACGTTGGGAACCTCGTGGAACCGCCGCCCGAAATATCGGCACCGCTGTTAACCTTTCCTAAAGATGTGGCCTAGGCGGGCCCACACCGCGTGCTACAGCTTGTCGCGTTAGGATGCGATCCGCCCTGGTTCGCGCGCAGATTTCGTTGAGCTTCATGAGCCGCCCAGTCTCCTTCTCGACCACCCACGACCCGCTTCCCGACCTCGAACAGAAGCAGACTGCCTTGAGCTATCTGAGCGAGGCCTGGGCCGAAGCGCGGCATGATGGCGTCGACGGCGACTGCCTGGCGCAGGCGAGCCTGTTCACGGCGCTCGCCGAACTGGTCTCGACCTATGGCGAGGACGCGGTGGCGAGATTCGCCGAAGGTCTTTCGGCCCGCGTGCGCAACGGCGAGTTTTCGCTGACGCTGGCGAAGCAGTGATCTTGCACTACTGTCATCGCCCGGCTTGACCGGGCGACCCAGTATTCCAGAGACATTTGTGATCAACCGAGAAGCCGCGGCGTACTGGATCACCCGCTTTCGCGGGTGACGACGACTGTAGTTGAGGCGGCGCCCCGCCATCGCTCGACGGCAGAAGTCCTTACGCCCTCAATGTCTCCAGGAACCGCACCGGTTCGCCGGTGGACGGCGTCGTTACCTCGCCTTGCCACATCACGCGCCTGCCACGCACGAACGTGCCGACCGGCCAGCCGGTGACGCGGACGCCGTCATAGGGCGTCCAGCCGGCGCGCGAGGCCACCCATTTGTTGGTGATGGTCTCAGACCGCTTGAGATCGACGATGGTGAAGTCGGCGTCGTAGCCCGCCGCAATGCGGCCTTTGCAGGCGATGTTGTACAGTCGCGCAGGACCTGCGCTGGTGAGATCGACGAAACGCTGTAGCGATAGCCGGCCCGCGTTGACGTGATCAAGCATCAAAGGCACCAGCGTCTGCACGCCGGTCATGCCGGAGGGTGAAGCAGGATAGGTCTTCGCCTTTTCCTCCAGCGTATGCGGCGCGTGGTCGGAGCCGAGCACGTCGATGATACCCTGCTCGATGCCATACCAGATTCCCTCGCGGTGATCGGCCGAGCGCACCGGCGGGTTCATCTGGGCGAGCGTGCCGAGCCGCTCGTAGCATTCCGGTGCGGCCATGGTGAGATGATGCGGCGTCGCCTCGCAGGACGCGACATCCTTGTGGTCGCGCAGATATTCGATCTCCTGCTTGGTCGAGATGTGCAGCACGTGGATGCGCTTGCCGGTCTCGCGCGCAAGGTTGACCAGCCGCTGGGTTGCCATTAGCGCTGCAGTCTCGTCGCGCCATACCGGATGCGAGCGCGGGTCGCCCTCGATGCGGAGCGACTTGCGGTCGTTGAGGCGATATTCGTCCTCGGCGTGAAAGGCAGCGCGGCGGCGGATTACCTGGAAGATGCGCCGCAGGCTCTCGTCATCCTCGACCAGTAACGCGCCGGTGGAGGAGCCGATGAACACCTTTACGCCGGCACAGCCTTCCGCGCGTTCCAGCTCCGGCAGATGGTTCACGTTCTCGCGGGTGCCGCCGATGAAGAAGGCAAAGTCGCAATGCATGCGATGACGGCCGGCGTTGATCTTGGCGGTGAACGTCTCCTCGGTGACCGTGAGCGGATTGGTGTTCGGCATCTCGAACACCGCGGTAACGCCGCCCATTACGGCGCTGCGCGAGCCGGTCTCGAGGTCTTCCTTGTGCGTCAGCCCCGGCTCGCGGAAATGCACCTGCGTGTCCATCACGCCGGGCAGGATGTGCAGGCCTTTGCAGTCAATGGTCTCGCCGGCGGAGGCCTGTCCGAGCCCTCCGATCGCAGCGATCCGGCCATTGGAGATGCCGATGTCGCAGATGCCCTCGCCGTCCTGATTGACCACGGTGCCGGATTTTAGAATGGTATCAAATCGCTGATTCATCGCTGCTTCATGGTCCTCTGGCGTTCGCTTTAGGGCCTTGTTGACAGCACCTTAGCGCCTTACGTTCTCATGTGATATCCGGCTCCTGCGTTTTCCCAGGAACTTGAAAGCTCACTGCAAACCGCACTGCAAAAGAGGCCGTTTTACCTAATGAAAGCAGCGTTTCTTCCGGACCGGGGCGTGGTCAAGGTCAGCGGCGAGGATGCCCGCAACTTCCTAAACGGCCTCGTCACCACAGATGTCACGCCGCTGCAGCCCGGTCTTGGCCGGTTCGGCGCGCTGCTGACGCCGCAGGGAAAAATCACGGCGGACTTCCTCATTACCGAAGCCGCTGCAGGTCACGGCGGCGGCTTCCTGATCGATGCGCCCCGCGTGCTAGCGCAGAACCTCGCTGACAAGCTCGGCTTCTACAAGCTGCGCGCCAAGGTCGCGGTGGAGAACATCTCCGACAGCATGGGCGTGCTGGCGGCCTGGGACGGCGAGCCTTCGACGAAGCCTGATCTGGCCTTTGCCGATCCGCGGCATGAAGCTCTCGGCTGGCGCATTCTTGTCCCGGAAGATCTCAAGCAAAAGGTGGCCGTGTTGATCGGCGCCGACCTCGTCGACAACGAGGCCTACGAGGCGCATCGCATCGCCTTGGGCGTGCCGCGCGGCGGGCTCGACTTCATGTACAGCGATGCATTCCCGCACGAGACCAACATGGACCGCCTGCACGGCGTCGATTTCGACAAGGGCTGCTATGTCGGCCAGGAAGTGGTGTCGCGCATGCAGCACCGCGGCACCGCGCGCACGCGGATCGTGCGGGTCACGCTCGAAGACTTTTCGCCGGAAACCGGCGTCGCCGTTCTCGGTGGCGACAAGCAGGTCGGCACCATGGGATCGACCGCCGGCGGCCACGGCCTCGCACTGGTCCGGATCGACCGCGTTGCGGATGCGCTCGATGCAGGACTTTCGCTGACCGCCGGCGGCCTTGCGATCCGGCTGACCGATCCGAACGACGTTCGCATCCCACCGAAGCAGACCGTCGCATGAGCAAATCTGCGCGACTGCACGCTGACGGCAAGACGCGGTGCCCGTGGCCCGGCGAAGACCCGTTCTACATGGCCTATCACGACACGGAATGGGGTGTGCCTGACTATGACGACCGGGCGCTGTACGAAAAGCTGATCCTCGATGGCTTCCAGGCTGGACTGTCCTGGATCACGATCCTGCGCAAGCGCGAAAATTTTCGCAAAGCATTCGACGATTTCCAGCCGGAAAAGATCGCGCGCTACAACGCCAAGAAAATCCACGCGCTGATGAACGATGCCGGCATCGTGCGAAACCGCGCCAAGATCGAAGGCGCCGTCAACAGCGCCAAGGCCTATTTGAAGATCATGGAAGAAGGCGCGGGCTTCTCCAAGTTCATGTGGGACTTTGTCGATGGCAAGCCCATCGTCAACCAGTTCAAGACCACGGCCAGCGTACCGGCCTCGACGCCGATCTCGGTCAAGATATCAAAGGAACTCGGCGCGCGCGGCTTCAAATTCGTCGGCCCGACCATCGTCTACGCCTTCATGCAGGCTACCGGCATGGTCAACGACCATCTCGTCACGTGCTTCTGCCACGAGGCCTGTAGCGGCAAACTGCGCAAGCCCCGCCTCAAGGCCAAATGACGGCGCGAAGATCGTCCATCGTCGCCACGCGCGCCTGGCAGCGGATGCTGTCGGGGCGGCGGCTCGATCTGCTCGATCCCTCCCCACTCGATATCGAAATCGCCGACATTGCCCATGGCCTGGCGCGCGTGGCGCGCTGGAACGGGCAAACCAGCGGCGCGCACATCTTCTCGGTGGCGCAGCACACGCTATTGGTCGAAGCCGTGATGCGTGAGCAGATGCCGCGCGTCGACGCCCGCTTCCGCCTCGCGGCGATGCTGCACGACGCACCGGAATATGTCATCGGCGACATGATCTCGCCGTTCAAGGCAGTGCTCGGCGGCGACTACAAGGTGGTGGAGAAGCGCCTGCTGGCCGCGATCCATATTCGCTTCGGGCTACCGCCAACTCTCGCCGATGAAATCACGAGAGCCATCAAAGCGGCCGACCGCGGTGCGGCCTATCTCGAAGCCACCCATCTGGCGGGATTTTCGGTAAGTGAAGCGAAGCGCCTGTTCGGCAGGGACCCCGGCCTGCCCGAGGCCACCGTGCGGGACTACCTGACGCCGTGGACCGCGGCCCGGGCCGAGAAGCAGTTTTTGGCGCGATTCAAGCTGCTACTTGGTTGAATGGGGCCGTCGCGTTGCCCACCATTATCGCCCCCGGAACCAAGATGGTGGGCACGGCGCAAGAGCGCCTTTGCCCACCCTACGGCACCGGTTATATTGCTGACCAAAGATTACCCAGGGAACGCCATGCTTCACGTCTGCTCGCTTGCCGCACTTCCCGACACCGTCAGGGCGACCGGCGCCAGCCACATTCTTACCGTGATGGCCAATGTCGATCAGGTGCAGCGCCCGGCCTCGGTGCTCGAGGCCAACCATCTGAAAATCTCGATGGACGACATCATCGAGGAGATGGACGGCTTTGTCGCGCCGGCGGATCATCACATCGAAAGAGTGCTGAATTTCGTTCGAAGCTGGGACCGCAGCGCGCCGATGGTGGTGCATTGCTATGCCGGCATCAGCCGCTCGACGGCGAGCGCGTTTGCCGCCGCCTGCGCCCTCAATCCGCAGCGCGCCGAGATCGAGATCGCCCGGCAAATTCGCGCCCGCTCCCCGATCGCGTCGCCGAACCGGTTGATCGTCAGCCTCGCCGACAAGGCGCTGGGTCGCGAGGGGCGAATGTTGCGCGCGCTGGACGAAATGGGCCCCGGCAGCATGATGGTCGAAGGCCGGCCATTCCGACTAGATCTGGAATGACGCGCCGCGTCCAGGACACGGATGCGCCAAATGACGCCCGGACCGGCGTGAACTTTTAGCGGACAAAAGCACACACAGGATTGCAACCGGGCTGCGGACGTGGCCGGTTAACGCTCTGACGCCCGCTGGAGGCCCGATGTTCGACGACACCTTCGTTTTCTTTTCGCTTGCGATCGCGATCGTCGCCCTGATCTTGGCGCGGAAGGCCATGAATGAGGTGGCGGAGTTACGTCAGCGCCTGGAGGCGATGCAGGCCACGCCGGCGGCCGACGCTGCAGCCGTGCCTCCGCCCCTCACGCCATTCGAAGCCTTCGAGCAAAGCCTGCCGCCAGCTCCGAGCGGGGCCACACCGACGCCTCCACCGATCGTTCCCGAGGCGGAATCCAGCGCGTCCGCTGCCAGCCCTGAGGCGACTGGGCAAGCCGCTGGCGGAGCGCCGCCGCCGCCTCCATTGCCGCCGGCCGATCGCGGTTTCGAGGAAACCGTCGGCACGCGCTGGGTGGTGTGGATCGGCGGCCTGACGCTGGCGCTCGGCGGATTCTTCATGGTGCGCTATTCGATCGAAGCGGACCTGCTCAGCAACGAAATCCGGACGGCGCTGGGCGGCCTGTTCGCCCTGGCGCTGCTTGCTGCAGGCGAATGGACGCGCCGGAAGGAGAGCGTGTCTTCCATCGCAGCGCTGCCGATCGCCAACATTCCTGCCATCCTCACCGCCGCCGGAACGGCAGTAACGTTTGCCACAGTCTATGTCGCCTATGCGCTCTACGGCTTCCTGGTGCCGGCAACCGCGTTCATCCTGCTTGGGCTGGTGGCGCTCGGCACGCTGGCCGCGGCGCTCCTGCATGGGCCGGCACTCGCTGGCCTCGGCGTCGTCGGCGCCTTTGTGACGCCCGTCCTGGTCTCGTCCGACAAGCCGGACTTCTGGGCGCTCTACATCTATCTCGCGATCGTCACTGCGGCGGCCTTCGGTCTGGCGCGCGTCAGGCTGTGGCGCTGGCTCGCGGTCACCACGATTGTGTTCGCGCTGCTATGGACGTTCCCCTGCCTGCAATGCGGCCCGTCGATGGTCGGCCCGCATGCGCTCCACGTGCTCGCCGGTTTCATTCTCGCCGCGCTACTCGTGGTGTGCGGCTTCATGTTCGGCCCGCCCGCGGACGAAGGCCAGGTTGAGCCGATCTCGTCCGGCTCGCTCGCGGCCTATCTGCTCGGCGCGACCTTGATCGTGCTGAACAGCTTTCATGCCGACGCCGCGATGATCGTCTTCGGGCTGCTGGTGGCCGGCAGCATCGCGGTTGCCTGGCGCAGCGATGCCGCCGCGGGGGCCGTCGGCGCCGCTGCTGCGTTGGTCTTCGTCGTGTTCGCCGAATGGGCCATTCGCGCCAATCCCGACATGCTGGTGCTCCCCGGCGGGCCGCTGCAAGGCATCGGGCCGAGCGCCACGGACGGATCCGTATCGCTACATCTGATCTCGGCCACGATCTTCGCGGCGGGCTTTGGCGTGGCGGGATTTTTCGCGCAGGGCCGCTTCGCGGGGCCGGTGATACCGGTGATCTGGTCGGCCGCGGCGGTGTTCACGCCGCTGGCGCTGCTGGTCGCACTCTACGCCCGCATCGCGCATCTCGACCGCTCGATTCCGTTTGCGATTCTCGCGGTAGTGCTCGCCGCGGCCTATGCCGCTGCGACCGAGATACTCAGCAAGCGCGAGGATCGTCCGGGACTACAGGCCTCGATCGCGCTGTTTGCGACCGGCACCCTCGCAGCGCTGGCTCTGGCGCTGACCTTTGCGCTGGAAAAAGGCTGGCTGACGATCGCCCTGGCGCTGATGTCGGCAGGCACCGCCTGGATATCCACGCAGCGGCCGATTCCGTTCCTGCGCACCCTCGCGGCCATCCTCGCCGGCATCGTCGTGCTGCGCATCGGCTACGAGCCGCGCATCGTCGGCCAGGCCGTCGGCACCACGCCGATCTTCAACTGGCTGTTGTGGGGCTATGGCATTCCTGCCGTCTCATTCTGGGCCGGCAGCATCTTCCTGCGCCGCGGCGGCGACGACGCGCCACTGCGCACGGTGGAATCGGCGGCGATCCTGTTCACGGTGCTGCTGGCGTTCATGGAAATCCGCCATGCCGTCAACAATGGCGACGTCTACCACGCGAGCGCCGACCTCACCGAAGTCGCGTTGCAGGTCTGCGTTACGCTGGCGATGGCGATCGGGCTGGAGCGGCTGCGCATCCGCACCGGCAGCGTCATTCACAATGCCGGCGCGATCCTGCTCACTGCGTTTGCCGGCCTCGCGACCGTGTTCGGGCTGTTGCTGTTGGAAAACCCGATGCTGCAATGGATCGACGTCGGCGGCGTTGTCATCAACCTTTTGCTGCTCGGCTACGCCCTGCCCGCGGTGCTCGCGCTGCTGTTGTCCTATGCCGTCGCGGGTCGGCGGCCGGTCGCCTATGCCAACACGATCGCGGCGGCAGCGCTCGTTCTCGCGCTTGCCTATGTGACGTTCGAGATCAGGCGGATCTATCACGGTCCGGCGATTGCGGCCGGACCGACCAGCGGCGCCGAGCAATATACCTACTCGATCGCATATCTCGCCTTCGGCGTCGTCTTGCTCGGCATCGGTATTCTTTTCAACTCGCAGCGCGCGCGGCTGGCGTCCGCGGTGGTCATCGGACTGACGATCCTGAAAGCATTCCTGATCGACATGTCAGCACTGACCGGCGTCTATCGCGCGCTGTCCTTCATGTGCCTCGGCCTGGTGCTGGTGGCGATCGGGTGGCTGTACCAGCGGATCCTGTTCCGCCGGCAAGCGGCAGCCGCGCCGACGGGAAGCTAGAGCGTTTTCAAGCGAAGTGGATACCGGTTCGCGTCAAGAAAACGCGTCAAAACAAAAATCTAGAGCCCGGTTCTGATTCAATCAGAACCGGGCTCTAGAGGATGATCCTCTAACCGACGGATTCGGCGACGAGGCGAATCCTGAACACGGGCTTTTTGGCTTCGTCCAAAAGCTCCATCTGCCATTCGGCGTTCTGCTTCAGGCTGCGTGAAAGGCTGCCTAGCAGGTTGCCGCAGACCTTGGTCATCTCGGCCCAGGCGGCTTCGCGGCTTTCGAATTCGGATCCCTGATCGGACGCGCCTGCGTAGCGACCGTGGCTGATCCGAAAAAAATACAGCGGCATGATTGATCTCATGTGTTGGGCCGCCTCCCGGCCTTCTCTGCCGGTCACTTGGAACCAGATTCGCTACCAGGACATGAATGCGCCAGCCCGTATGACTACGGGTTGGCGTTCGCCAAGACGGTGGGATGGCAGGTGATTCACAGGCTGCGCGATGGCCTCAGAGGCGGCTTGTTTGCCGCCCGCCACAGGTGCCGTTGCCGCGATCAATCGGTCGAGCGGCGCAGCTCCGGGGCGCTCTCGACCTTCGCGGGTTCGGGCTTCGCCTGTTCCGCCTTCGGCTCGGATTTCACCGGCTCGAGTTTGGCGCTCTCGACCGCAGGCGTCTCGGCACGCGCCGTTACTTCGGCCCGCGCATCGGCCGACGCACGCGACGGATCCTCCCGACGATGCAGCGAGCGCGGGCGCGCCACAGAGCGCGCCATCAGCATCTGCGAGGCGCCCTGATGGCGGAAATCGCAATAGGCAAAGCCCATGCCCGAGACCGAGCCGCGGAACGAGCGATCATCACGCTTGTCGAGATTGAAGCACGGCTCGAACGGCAGCCCCTTGATCGAAGCGCAGACGGCTTGGCCGCGAATCTGCAGCGTGTTGCCGGGCAGGCGCACATGACGGATCGGGCCCGAGCCGCTGAATTGGACGGAGCCGGCTGCGCCGAGATCGTCAAGGATGCGCCCGGCGCCGCGGGTGCCGTCAAAGCAAGTAAAGGCGAAAACCTTGCCGCTCACGAACCTGCGCGCCTCGTCGGCATTCATCATCCCGGCCAGCGCAGGAACGATCATCACACTGGCCGTGACGGCCCCCAGAACCAAACGCGCAAGCATGCAGCTACTCCAACTTAACAAGAGCGCGGGCGCCCGCCTTTACCCGCTGCTTACCATACCAACCACCGTGGCAACATTGGAGCAGGTTGGTTGGTAAAGTCTGAACACCGTTAGGGGATTTTTACCACGATTCGACCGCGGACCTTCCCTGCGAGGATTTCGGCGCCCGCGCCGATCACCTGGTCCAAACCGATTTCATGAGTAATATCAGCTAGTTTGCCCTTGTCCAAATCGCTGGCAAGGCGGTTCCAGGCGACCCTTCGCAGCTCGATCGGGCACATCACCGAGTCGATGCCGAGAAGGCACACTCCGCGCAAAATAAACGGCGCGACCGACGACGGCAGATCCATACCGGCGGCAAGGCCGCAGGCGGCGATGGCTCCGCCATATTTGGTCATCGACAGCAGGTTGGCGAGCGTGGTCGATCCGACGCTGTCGACGCCACCCGCCCAGCGCTCTTTCGCCAGCGGCTTGGCGGGACCTGCGAGCTCGGCGCGATCGATCACCTCGGCGGCCCCGAGGCCCTTCAGGTAGTCGGCCTCCGACATCCGCCCGGTGGACGCGATGACGTGATAGCCGAGTTTCGAGAGCACGGCTGACGCGACTGAGCCGACGCCGCCGGCGGCGCCGGTCACCACGATGGGACCGCTCTTCGGCGTCAGTCCGTGTTTCTCCAGCGCCAGCACCGACAGCATCGCGGTGTAGCCGGCAGTGCCGATCGCCATCGCCTCACGCGTCGAGATGCCATCGGGCAGCCGCACCAGCCAGTCGCCCTTGACGCGCGCTTTTTCGGCATAGGCGCCAAGATGAGTTTCGCCCATGCCCCAGCCGTTGCAGACGACCTTGTCGCCGGCCTTCCACGCCGGATGCGAGGATTGTTCGACGGTGCCTGCGAAGTCGATGCCGGCGATCATCGGGAAACGCCGCACGACGGGAGCCTTGCCGGTGACGGCCAGACCATCCTTGTAGTTCAACGTCGACCACTCGACGGCGACGGTGACGTCGCCCTCCATCAGCTCGGCTTCGTCGAACTGCGTCAGCGCGGCGGTGGTGCCTTTATCGGCCTTGTCGATCCTGATGGCCTTGAACGTACCCACGGCAAACTCCCCGGACTTTTCTGTATCGGGAGTGTTTACCGCATCAGGCGGGTTGTGCAACCGGGCGCGCGACCGGCCGCTCGACAATCGGCAGGTTGATCAGCGCCGACAGCACGCCGAACAGGATCGAGAGCCACCAGATCGGGGTGTAGGAGCCGAACTGCTCGAACACGATGCCGCCGAGCCAGACGCCGAGAAAGCCGCCGACCTGATGGCTGACAAAGGCAAAGCCGTACAGCGTGGCGAACCACTTTGTGCCGAACATCAGCGCCACCAGCGCCGAGGTCGGCGGCACCGTCGAGAGCCAGGTCAGGCCGCTGATGGCGCCGAACGCGATCGCCGAGAAGGTCGTGATCGGAAACGAGATGAAGGCGATGATCGACAGCGCCCGCGTGAAATAGATCAGCGACAAGATATAGCGCTTCGGAAAATAGTTCTGTACCCAGCCGACGCTGAGCGAGCCAATGATGTTGAACAGGCCGATCGCCGCAATCACCCAGCCGCCGGTGGATGCGGGAATGCCGCGATCGACGAGATAGGCCGGCAGATGTACGGTGATGAAGGCGAGCTGGAAGCCGCAAGTGAAGAAGCCGAGCACCAGCAGCACGTAGGAGCGATGACCGAACGCTTCCGCGAGCGCAGTCTTGAAGGATTGCTGCTCGGCGGGCGGCGCATCGGCCGTTGTTGCTGCCGGCGGCGTTGCCAGCGCCAGCGCCAGCGGCACGATAAGAAGCATCAATGCCGCAAATACAATGAGCGCTGCTTGCCAGCCGAACTGATCGATAACGGCCACGCCGAAGGGAGCGAACAGGAACTGGCCGAACGAACCGGCAGCCGTGCCGGCGCCGAGCGCGAAACCGCGCCGTTCCGGCGGCAACAGCTTGCTGAACGCTGACAGCACCAGGTTGAACGACGAGCCTGACAAGCCGAAGCCGATCAAGACACCGGCGCTGAGACTGAGCGACAGCGGCGTCGACGAATAGCGCATCAATAGAAGACCGGCGGCATAAAGGAGCGCGCCGACGACAATGACGCGCATGATGCCGAAGCGATCGGCGATGGCGCCTGCGATCGGCTGGCCCAGCCCCCACAGCAGGTTCTGCAGCGCCAGCGCAAGCCCGAACACGTCGCGGCCCCAGGCAAATTCAGCGCTCATCGGTTGAACAAAAAAGCCGAGGCTCGAGCGCGGCCCAAAACTCAGCAGCGCAATCATGCAGCCGCAGATCATGATCACCAGCGGCGTGCGCCAGGTGCCGAGGCCGGAGGATGGTCGAAGGTCGGTCGTTACAGCCATTTGCTTCCCCCTGGACCAATCGGCGCCCGGGACGGCCCCGAGCGAAACATTACGGTGAGTTAATGCAGGTGCATGAAAACCCCAAGAGGGAGGGAGAGAAAAATTTTCCGCTGCAGAGCAGCTCTGCAAAATTGTCGAGGGCAATGAGTGCAATCTATTGAGCGGGCACCTGGCAGAGATGTCGTCCCTGCGAACGCAGGGACCCATACCGCGTGATCTATCGAGGAAGCGCGGGAGCAGACACCTTGTCACACAACGAAAGCCGGTGGTTATGGGACCCTGCTTTCGCAGGGGCGACAAGTTGAGGTGTTCTCGCCTCTATTCAGTCGTCCTGCGCTCCGCATGGACGACGGCTGTTACCGCTTCGCGCTCGACTGCTCGGCCGAGCTTTGCGCGGCTTCCGCGAGCTTGGCGGAGATCGCCGCGGTCTCGGCAGGCGTGCCCCAGCTCGGCGCGTCGCTGCCATTGCCCCAGGCGCGTGGCCGGTAGAAGGTGTGCACCCCGAACTTGTGCATCTTCTTCATTTCATTGACCCAGGACGGCCGCACCCAATAGGCGTGGTAGTGCGTCGACTTGTCGACTTCCGGCAGCCAGAGCTGGCCGTCGAGCATTGCCTTCGCGATCTTCTTCGCCCGCTCCCACATGTCGGGCTCGCGAATGACGTCCTTGTTGTTATCGCAGGCGAAGGTGAACTGGCACGCCAGATGGCGATGCTTGTTCTGGTAGACTACGCCGCACACGGTTTCGGGATATTTGCCGGAGAAGGCGCGGTTCAAAACCACCTGCGCCACAGCGATCTGGCCTCGCACCGCTTCGCCGCGGGCCTCGAAGTAGATCGCTTCAGCCAGGCACTTTTCCGACTTGGCGCGCGACTTCTCGTCGAACAGGCCGAGACGTTCGGCCGGCGTCTTGGCGCGCTGGTTGTCGGCGTTGACCTCGCCCTTTGGCGCGACACTCTCACCCATCTCGCCGGCCCGCACCGGACCATCGGCATCGACCGGCAGCGAGGCCATCACCTTCATGTCGGGATCCGGATGCGCTGGTGGCATCACGATGACGGGCTCTTCGCCGGGCTGCCAGCGTTCGATGCTTTCGGGCGAGCCGAGCGAGGAGCCAAAGAACAAGCTCGAAGTCTTGAAGGAGAAACCATCGCGCGGTGGCGGAGCCGCTTGCGGCGCGACCTTGAGATCGTCCTGCGGCTTGCTCTCAAGCGACAGCGACATATCCAGTGGCGGCGCGTTCAGCGCGGCCTGCAGCTCGGGATCGAGCGGCGCGCGCTCGACGGACGGCGGCGTCTCGGCGGTCTTGGCGCCCTTGACCGATGCATTTGATGTCGCGGGATCCTCGATCGCAGGCGCTCGATCGGCAGGACCCGTGGTTTCCACTGCCGGCGACGGCGGCGCGATGATAAGACGGTCACCCTTCAATGTGCGGTCGACCTTGGGGAAATCGGCAGCGTGATAGCGTGGCGGTGGAGCGACCAGCGGATTGCGCGTCACCGAACCCGTGATGTCGATGCCCTGAGTGTCGAGGCTCGCGAGACGGTAAGTCGCGGTCTGCGGCGACGAGGTTCCGATCGGGCGGCCGAAGGAGAACGTCGCGACCTGGATGCCGGCGGTCGAGAATACGCGCTTTTGCCAGCGCTCGGCGACGCCCGGCTGGCGCGCCAGCAGCGAGGCGATATCCTGATATCCGATCTCGGTCGGCATCAAAGCGAAGACGCAGAGACCGAGACCGAAGGACGCGAACCGCGCGCCCTTCGGCTGGTTACGCAACACAAACATCGATACGCTCACGCAACGCTTACACGATCGAATGTCAGTACATCCGTGCAATTCGACCTTTTTTGTTGGTATCGAATTTAGGTTGCCGGGGAGTTAATCGGCGTGGCGTGCGTGCTACACGCAAGACATCGCGCGAATTTTGCGGATGGCATGAGAAGTGTTGGTAAACAGGCCCGCGATGAAAGTGGTAAACATCCCGTCAACGAAGATGATGAAGAAATTCTTCGCTGTGTGAGTGCGGGAACCCGTCGTCGCAGAGAGCAAGGCGATGTTGAGGACCTTGAGCGAGTTCCCTCCACGTCATTGCGAGCGAAGCGAAGCAATCCATAGCGCGGCATAACGGATGGATGGATTGCTTCGTCGCTTGCGCTCCTCGCAATGACGGCCTGGCACAGCTCGCTAAAAGCAAATGCCCGGGGCCAAGCCCGGGCATCACGTCATCGTTGTATGGCGTCCTGAAGCAGGCTTACGCCTGGCTCTCAACCTTCTTGCCGAGCGCGGCCTGCGCGGCGGCAAGCCGTGCGATCGGCACGCGGTAGGGAGAGCACGAAACGTAGTCGAGCCCGATCTCGTGGCAGAACGCCACCGAGGCGGGATCGCCGCCATGCTCGCCGCAAATGCCGACCTTCAAATTGGGCCGTGTCTTGCGACCACGGGTGACGCCGATCTTCACCAGTTCGCCTACGCCATCGCGATCGACCGAGATGAACGGATCGATCTCCAGAATTCCCTTGCTGACATAAGTGCCGAGGAAACTCGCCGCGTCGTCGCGGCTGATGCCGTAGGTAGTCTGGGTCAGGTCGTTGGTGCCGAACGAGAAGAACTCCGCGGTCTGCGCGACATCGCCGGCCAGCAGGCACGCACGCGGCAGCTCGATCATCGTACCAACTTGATAAGCGAGCTTCTTGCCGGTCTCCTTCATCACCGACTGCGCGGTGGCGTCGATCCGCGCCTTGACCAGGTCGAACTCGGCCTTGGTCGCGATCAGCGGCACCATTACCTCGAGACCGACGGCCTCGCCGGTGCGCTTCTCGGCTTCGACCGCGGCTTCGAAGATCGCGCGCGCCTGCATTTCGGCGATCTCAGGATAGGCGATCGCAAGACGGCAGCCGCGGAAGCCCAGCATCGGGTTGAACTCGGCGAGATCGCGGGCGCGATCGGCGAGCTTGCGCGGATCGGTGTTCATCGCGCGCGCGACTTCCTCGATCTCGGCCTGGGTGTGCGGCAGGAATTCATGCAGCGGCGGATCGAGCAGGCGGATCGTGACGGGCAGGCCCTTCATGATCTCGAACAGCTCGACGAAATCGGCGCGCTGCATCGGCAACAGCTTTGACAGCGCCGCGCGACGCGACTGTTCGTCCTCGGAAAGGATCATCTCGCGCACGGTGCGGATGCGGGTTTCCTCGAAGAACATGTGCTCGGTGCGGCACAGCCCGATGCCCTCGCCGCCGAATTTTATCGCGGTGCGCGCATCTTCGGGCGTGTCGGCGTTGACGCGAACGCCGAGCTTGCGGACGTCATCGGCCCAGCCCATCAGCGTGCCGAACTCGCCCGATAGTTTCGGCTCGATCATCGGCATCTTGCCGGCCAGCACCTGGCCGAGCGAGCCATCGATGGTGATGACGTCGCCGGTCTTGAAGGTGCGCGAGCCGACGCTCATCGTGCCGCGGCCATAGTCGACGCGAATGGCGCCGCAGCCGGAGACGCAGGGCTTGCCCATGCCGCGCGCGACCACCGCGGCGTGCGAAGTCATGCCGCCGCGGGTGGTCAAAATGCCTTCGGCGGCGTGCATGCCGTGAATGTCTTCCGGACTGGTCTCGACGCGCACCAGAATGACGCTGCGGCCATCGGCCTGAAGTTTCGCGGCCTCGTCGGACGAGAACACGATCTCGCCGGATGCGGCGCCGGGCGAGGCCGGCAGGCCGGTCGCGATGACGTCGCGCTTGGCCTGGGGATCGATGGTCGGATGCAGCAATTGATCCAGCGAAGCCGGATCGATCCGCATCACCGCGTCCTTCTTCGAGATCAGGCCTTCATTGGCGAGCTCGACCGCGATGCGCAGCGCAGCCTTCGCGGTGCGCTTGCCGCCGCGGGTCTGCAGCATCCACAACTTGCCCTGCTCGACCGTGAACTCCATGTCCTGCATGTCGCGATAGTGCTTTTCGAGCAGCGTGTAGAACCGCGTCAGTTCCTTGAAGGCCTCCGGCATCGCGCTTTCCATCGACGGCTTGTCGGAACCGGATTCCTGGCGCGCTTCCTCGGTGATGTCCTGCGGCGTGCGGATGCCCGCCACCACGTCCTCACCCTGCGCGTTGATCAGGAATTCGCCGTACAGCTTGCTCTCGCCGGTCGAGGGATTGCGCGTGAATGCAACACCGGTCGCGGACGTTTCGCCCATGTTGCCGAACACCATGGCCTGCACGTTGACCGCGGTGCCCCAGGATTCCGGGATGTCGTGCAGGCGGCGGTAGGTCACCGCGCGTGTATTCATCCAGGATGAGAACACCGCGCCGATCGCGCCCCACAATTGCTCGTGCGGATCCTGCGGAAAATCCCTGCCGGTCTCGCGCGCCACGGCTTCCTTGTACTTGCCGACCAGCTCGACCCAGTCGTCGCCGGTCAGATCAGTGTCGAGCATGTAGCCCTGGCTGTCCTTGAAGGTGTCGAGGATGTCCTCGAAGTGATGATGCTCAAAGCCGAGCACCACGTCCGAATACATCGTGATGAAGCGGCGATAGCTGTCATAGGCAAAGCGGCGATCGCCAGAGAGCTCGGCGAGCGCTTCGACCGTCTTGTCGTTGAGGCCAAGATTGAGCACGGTGTCCATCATGCCCGGCATCGAGGCGCGGCCGCCGGAGCGAACCGACACCAGCAGCGGATTCTTCGAGTCGCCGAATGCCTTGCCGGTCAGCTTGCCGACATACTCAAGCGCCTTCTCGACCTGCGCCTTCAGCGCGGGCGGATAAGTTTTGTCATGCGCGTAGAAATAGGTGCAGACCGAGGTCGGAATGGTGAAGCCCGGAGGCACCGGCAGGCCCAGATTGGCCATCTCGGCGAGGTTGGCGCCCTTGCCACCGAGCAGTTCGCGCAGGCCCGCTTTGCCCTCGGCCTTGCCGTCCCCGAAGGTATAGACCCACTTGCCGGATTTTACCGCCTCGGCGGCAGGCTTGCGGACGGCAGCCTTCTTGGCCGCGACCTTGGCGACCGGCTTGCCCGGGGCCTTCTTCAGCGCTTTGCGGGCCGAGGCCTGCGGCGTGGCCTTCGGCCGGGCCGATGGCTTTGATTTCGCTACAGATTTCACTGCAGCCTTCTTGGACTTCGCGACGGCTTTGGCCATGGATTCCAACTATCCGAAAAGGGGAGAAGATTGCGCGCCTTACACCATTTTGAGGGGTTCCGCGCAAGCCGCGAAACCCCGCTTTCCAGTGCTAGAACTTGAACATCTTGAGCACGCCGAGACCCACTAGGCCAACGAAGATCAGGTAGATCGCGACGATGTAGTTGAGCAGCCGCGGCATGATCAGGATGAAAATCCCGGCGAGCAGAGCAACGATCGCAGGAACATGCGTGGCGGTGATGGTCATTGAAATCTCCGGATGATCGGGGGTGGGAAGAAATCGAATCGAGGGCGGCAACTTAACCGCTGGCGCGGTTCGGGAATAGCAAGACGCTCAACCGCTTCAATGGGTTCCAGCCTCCGCAACAATTCCCCAGAAATGCCGCGGATGAGACCGCGCTTTTTCCGGAACAATGCCGTACGGGATGAATTGGCCCGCATTGCGTGTGCTGGCGAAAGCCGGCACCTCTTCTCGCGAAGGAGTTGACCATGCGGAACAGACTAATTGCCATTGCGGCGATCACGGGCGCGATGGCGGTCCCGATCGCAGCTCAGGCGCAGACCACGATCGGCACAGGCGGCGGCAGCACGGTCGTCATCGGTGAACATGAAGGCATCGCGCCCGACGTGCGTCCCGCCTTCCGCGAATACATCGTGCGTGAACGCGTGCCGAATTACACGATCTCCGAGCGCGTGACGGTTGGCGCCGTGCTGCCGGAAACCGGCGTGACCTACTACGACGTGCCGCAATCGTTCGGGGTGACGCCCTATCGCTACACCGTGGTGAATGGCCAGACGATATTGGTCGAACCGCGTTCGCGTCGCATCGTTCAGGTGGTCGATTGACCTTCAGTAGCCTGAACGATTGGTCCGGGCGCCGCGCAAGCGGATGTGCGCGAGATACGACCGGACAAGAAGCCCCGCCCGGCGTCCCCTCCGGGCGGGGTCTTTTTTGTGCGAACGCGGTGCAGGTCGGTAGGGTGGGCAAAGGCGCTCTTGCGCCGTGCCCACCATCTATCCGGATCGTCGGTGTGAGTGGTAGGCACGCGGAGCCTGTCATCGGGCGCGCGTTTGCGCGACCCGTTGGCTTTGCCCACCCTACAGCTACTCGCGAATTTCCAATCCAGGCTTCTTCACCACCAGCCGGTGAATCTTCTTTCCCGATGAGGCGCTGACGATCTCTTCGTCGAGCAATACGGTCGCGGCCTTCAGCTCCGCCTGCACGACCGCCGGATCGAACGCGGCGTAAAGCCGTCCCTGCGCGTCGCGCTGATCGGCGCCTTCGGTGACGCGCCAGCTCAGATAGAGAATGCCGCTGGGCTTGACGATATCGAGCAGGCGGCGGACCGATGCCGCAATCTCCTTGCGGTCGAGATGCATGATCACGGTTTCGCACAGCACGTTATCGAACGTACCGATGCCGCGCAGATCGGGCAATTCGGCGTGCGCGAACTTGCACGACGGATAGCGCCGGCGCGCTTCGTTGAGCAGGCCCTCGGAGGCATCGAAGCCCACCGCCGAAAAGCCGTGGGTATGAAGCCAGGCGACCTCGCGGCCGCAGCCGCAGCCGATATCGGCCGAATTGCCGCCGCGCACGAAAAATCGCTCGACGACCTCCTGCAGGTCGACGGGCGCCGGCTGACCGAGCCAGTCCTTCGCGAACGCCGCCGCATCCTGGTCATAAGCGGCAAGCGTCTGAGGATCCATGGTCTAGCCTTCGATCTTGGAAAAATCCGCCACCGCACGGGTCGCCGCGCGGATTTCGTTCAGGAGTTTTAGTCGATTCTCGCGCACATCAGGTTCATCGGCATTGACCTTGACCTTGTCGAAGAACGCATCCACCGCGGGCCGCAGCTTCGCCATTGCGCTCATCGCGGCGGCGAAATCTTCCTTCTGCACCGCGGCTCCGGCCTCGCTCTTGACCTGGTTGATCGCCTTGGCGAGCGCCTTTTCTTCGGCAAGCGCGTAGAGCCCGGCATCCGGCGCACCGTCGAACGTGCGCTTGTCCCTTTTCTCCTCGATCGAGAGGATGTTACTCGCACGCTTGGTCCCTGCAAGGAGGTTCTTGCCGTCATCAGTGTCGAGGAACTTGCCGAGTGCCTCGACCCGGCGGACGATGAGCAGCAGGTCGTCCTGGCCACCGAGCGAAAACACGGCATCGACGAGATCGTGTCGGGCGCCCTGATCGCGGAGTTGGACCTTCAGGCGGTCGGCGAAGAAGGAAAGCAGATCCCTGGTAAGCTCCTGATAGTGCTCGAACGCTGTTTCGAATACCTTTTCAGACCTTGTTATTTGACGAGCACGCTGAGCCAAGGCGTCAGCAAGACCTGGAACAACAAAATCGAGCGGCTCTCCCCTCTTGGCGATCTTTCCTTCGAAAGTCGAAAGTGTCTTCTCAGCGAAGAAAAGCGAATGAAAGATCGAGAGTTCGTAAAGATGTAAACGAAGATTGTTTTCGGTGATCAGTCGAATCACACCCAAAGCCGCTCGGCGCAACGCGTACGGATCCTTGCTCCCGGTCGGCTTCTCGTCGATCGCCCAGAAGCCGACCAGCGTGTCGATCTTGTCGGCCAGCGCGACCGCGACGCTCACCGGATCGGTCGGCACGCGATCAGCAGGCCCTTGCGGCTTATAATGGTCCTCGCTCGCGGCGGCGACGGAGTCGTCTTCGCCTTGCGCCTGCGCGTAGTACTTGCCCATCAAGCCCTGCAGCTCGGGGAATTCGCCGACGACCTCGGTCAGCAGATCCGCCTTTGCCAGATGAGCGGCGCGCTTGGCCTTTTCGACGTCGGCGCCGACCAGCGGCGCGATCTCGGCCGCCAGCCGTTCGATCCGTTTGATGCGTTCGGCCTGCGTGCCCAGCTTCTCGTGAAACACGATCTGGTCGAACTTCTTCAGGCGATCTTCCAGCTTCGTCTTCAGGTCCGTCTCATAGAAGAATTTTGCATCGCTCAACCGCGCGCGGATCACCCGCTCGTTGCCGGCAACGATCACCTTGCCGCCATCGGTCGCCTCGATGTTGGCGGTGAGGATGAACTTGTTGACGAGCTTTCCCGTCTTGGGGTCGCGCACCACAAAGCATTTCTGGTTGTTGCGGATGGTGGCGCGGATCACCTCGTCCGGGATCGTGAGATATTCTTCGTCGAACGATCCCATCAATGCCACCGGCCACTCGACAAGGCCGGCGACCTCGTCCAAGAGCCCCTGGTCCTCGACCAGCTCAAACCCTTGCGCGAACGCCAATTGCTTGGCATCCGCCAGAATGATCTCCTTGCGCGCCTGCGGGTCGAGCACGACCTTGGCCGCCTTCAGCTTGGCTTCGTAATCTTCGAAGCGGCGCACCGGAATCGCCGACGGCGCCATGAAGCGGTGGCCGAACGTGGTCTGCCCAGCCTCGATGCCGTCGACGGAAAATTTCACCACGTCGGGCTCTTCGGTTTCCAGACCGAAGGTCGCGATGATCGAGTGCAGCGGCCGCACCCAGGAGAGTGAACCCGATTTGGTCGAACGTGCGCCCCAGCGCATCGACTTCGGCCACGGGAAGGTTCGGATGATGACCGGCAGAATCTCGGCGAGCACATCGATGGTGGCGCGGCCGGGCTTTTCGATCAGCGCGATGTAGAAGTCGCCCTTCTTCGGGTCAGTCTGGATCTTGGCGTCTTCGATCTTGGCCAGACCGGTCGCCTTCAAGAATCCCTGGATTGCGGCATCAGGGCCGCCGACGCGTGGGCCGCGGCGCTCTTCCTTGAGATCGGACTGCCGCGTCGGAACGCCGTGCACGGTCAGCGCCAGCCGCCGCGGCGTCGCAAACGCTTTCGCGCCTTCATAGACCAGGCCCTCGGCGACGAGCTTGTCGGTCACCATGCGGCGCAGATCGTCCGCCGCCTTCGCCTGCATGCGCGCGGGGATTTCCTCGGAAAACAATTCCAGCAGAAGATCAGGCATCAGACCGCCCTGCCCGCTTCGGTGTGAACCCAGGCTTCGCCGCAGGCCTTTGCCAATTCGCGCACGCGCATGATGTAGCTCTGCCGCTCCGTCACCGAGATCACGCCGCGCGCATCGAGCAGGTTGAAGACATGGCTCGCCTTGATGCACTGGTCATAGGCCGGCAGCGCCATCAGATGTTCTTTCTGATTACCGCCCTCCTTCCACCCGGCCGCGAGATATTTCTTGCAGGCGTCTTCCGCCATCTTGAATTGCTCGAACAGCATCGCCGTATCGGTGTGCTCGAAATTGTGCCGGGAATATTCCTGCTCGGCCTGCAGGAAGACGTCGCCATAGGTGACCTTGTCGGCGCCGTCGCGGCCGTTGAAGTTGAGATCATAGACGCGGTCGACGCCCTGCACATACATCGCAAGCCGCTCGAGCCCGTAGGTGAGCTCGCCGGAAACGGGTGCGCATTCGACGCCCGCGACCTGCTGGAAGTAAGTGAACTGGCTGACTTCCATGCCGTCGCACCAGCACTCCCAGCCCAGCCCCCATGCGCCAAGCGTCGGGCTTTCCCAATCGTCCTCGACGAAGCGGATGTCGTGTACACCTGAATCGATGCCGATCGCGGCCAGCGACTTCAGATACAAATCCTGAAGGTTCGGCGGCGACGGCTTCATGATCACCTGAAACTGATAGTAGTGCTGCAGCCGGTTGGGGTTCTCGCCGTAGCGGCCGTCCTTCGGCCGGCGCGAGGGCTGCACATAGGCCGCATTCCAGCGCTTCGGCCCCAACGCGCGCAGCGTCGTCGCCGGATGGAAGGTGCCTGCGCCCATTTCCATGTCGTAGGGCTGCAGGATCACGCAGCCCTGCTCCGCCCAGAACCGCTGGAGAGCGAGGATGAAGCCCTGGAACGAACGTTCCGGGCGCATATGGGCAGGCAAAGCGTCCATCGGCAGAATCGGCCTCGCGAAGGGGGGTTTTAAAGTGCGCGGGACCGTATCGGCGTAGGGGCAGGGAATCAAGGCAACCCTGTAGCGTCATTCCGGGGCGCGCTTCAGCGCCCCCCGGATTGACGTGGCTAGCCCGGCCGGTAAGCGCCGGTGACGGGGTCGCGGCGCAGCGTTGGGATGTCGGCCGTCTGGGTGGCCTCGGCGACGCGCGCCAGCCGTGCCTCTTCGAGTTCCCGGTTGATACGGACAGCGGTCTTGTAGGCCCAGCGGACTACGGCGAGCCCTCCCAGGGCACCCGCGAATGCGATCAGCGGCGGCATCGGTCGATCCTTGTCGTTCACGTGTCAGCCCCCAATGGGTTGCATTCTCGCCGAAGCCGGCCTGCGCCGCAATTCCGCTTTTGGGACTAAATGGCGCGGGTACTCCCGGCCTAGAGCCCGGTTCTGATTGAATCAGAACCGGGCTCTAGCTTCTTGTTTTGACGCGTTTTCTTGACGCGAACCGGTGTCCACTTCGCTTGAAAACGCTCTAGAACCCGAATTTGGCCCAAATTGCCCGGGTCTCCAGCGCCGAAATCAGGTCTTCCGGCAATCCCCCGATACCGTCGGCCAGCGAGCCCGCGCCCGGCGATCTCCGGCCCAGGAGCCCGGCCAGCATTCCGCTTGCCGGCACGATAAGGGGCGTCAGCACTTTGTCACCATAGCGCTCGCGCAGCGTCGAGCGGAGATCGCCGATCTTGTCCGCAAGGCCGAGCGATACCGATCTCTCGCCCGCCCAGTACTCGCCGGTGAACAGGACGTCGTCGGCCCCCTTGAGGCGCGCACCGCGGCTGCCTTTGACCAGCGCGATGAAGATGGCGTGGATCTCGCGCTGAAGCGTCTTCAGGCGGGCGACGTCATCCGGGTCTTCGGGCAGGAAGGGGTCCAGCATCGCCTTATGCTCGCCTGCCGTGTAAAGCCGCCGCTCGACACCAATCCTCTTGATCAGGTCCTGAAAGCCGAAACTGCCGCCGACCACGCCGATCGAGCCGAGGATCGAGGACGGATCGCAGAATATCTCGTCGCCCGCGCAGGCGATCATGTAGCCGCCGGATGCCGCGACGTCCTCGACGAACACCAGCACCGGCAGTTTCTTTTCCGCAGCAAGCTGCCTGATCCGCAAATAGATCTGACGCGATTGCACCGGCGAGCCGCCGGGCGAATTGATCACCAGCGCCACCGCCTTGGCGTGTCGGGTGGCGAACGCGCGTTCGAGCGTTTTGGCGATGCCGGCCAACGTCAGGCCCGGCCGCAATGGCGTCACCGCACCGATGACGCCCGACAGGCGAACCACCGGAACGACCGGGACGTCGCGCCGGAATTTTGCCGGAATGAATCGTTTCATCCTGTCAATGAGGACCGGCAATCCCGTGCGATCACTTAATTGTTCACTCATGCCGTTACCTCGAATTAACCATTTTTTATCACGCCAATGTCATTGGAAAGGCCGGAACGCCTTTTTGCAGGACGCCTTTTGCAATTGCAGACGAGAGACTGCAATGGCGCAGCGGAGACTGACATGAAAATCTACCTGCTGATAATGCTCATCGGCAGCCTTCTGACCGCGATTCACTTTACGTCGGCGCCCAAACAACAGTCCGAGACGCTTCCGCAATAGCGAGTAATTGGGAGTTGTGGGGCGACTTTACAGGTTCGCCAGCGGCAAGGTTCCCTTCCCCGCCAGAATCTCTTGCACCCTTTTATGGGGCTGACCTTGCTCGTCATTGAGCATCAGGGCGGCATGGATTTGCGTCGGCGCCCGCCCACCCTTGGTGGCGCGAACCAGGATGCGGTTGGCAGGCCCCCGTGCGTCACCGTGAACCGGCAGCACCTGCAGGCTCCCGAAACCGTGATCGAGCGCCGAGAGCACTTCGGCGATTCCATCGGCGCGCCAGATCAGCGTCAGCGCTCCCTTCGATTTGAGAATGCGCCGCGCCGCGTGAATCCATTTCGAGAGCGTCGTTGCGGTCGCCATATGCGCAGTCCCACGCGCCGTGTCCGGCGAGACGCGATGCCGCGCCGGGTCGTTGAAGGGCGGATTCATCAGTACCGCATCGACGCTGTCAGGAAGGAGTCCGGCAGCGGCAAAGGCCGTGGCATCGGCCTCCACGTCAAGCACGATCACGTCGGCTTGAATCGTATTCGCCTCCGCATTGGCGCGCGCAAGACCCGCCAGCACAGCATCGATCTCCACCAGAACCAGATCGATGCCGGCCACGCGCCTGGCAACCGAAAGCCCCGCGACGCCGATGCCGGCACCGAGATCGGCCACGCGGTCGCCCGGACGGGCCGCGGTCGCTGCCGCCAGCAGCACCGCATCGTGACCGGCGCGATGTCCCGATTTCAGTTGCTTCAAACGCAATTGCCCGCCGAGAAACGCATCCTCGGTGAGTTCGAGGTCAGTCATCGGGGCGCAATTCGTGAGCCAGACCCGCCTCGGCCAGCAACTGGCGGGCTGCGCGATTGTCGTCCTCATGAACCAGGATGCGGCGTGGCAGGATGCCGATCGATCCCTCGATGACGCTCATGTTCTGGTCCAGCACTAGATGATGGATATTGGCGCCGTCGAGCAGCGCGCCGATTGCAGAAACCAGCACGATATCATTGGTCCTGACCAATTCCCGCAAGTGGTGTTCTCCTTTTCGCCCCGATGCGACGGACGGCACGGGGTCTGTCAACCGCTACGTGCCCTTGCCGCGATTGCCGGCACTTTCTATTGTAGATTAAGGATAGTGCGAATTGGCCAAAATTGGAGACCCGTGTGGCGGTTATTGTACCCTTCGAAAGCCCGTCGAACGCTTCGATAGATGCGCTGGTCGGGCTGGTCGCCGCCGATATGGAGCGGGTCAACGCCACGATCCTGTCGCGCACGGGATCGGAAGTCACCATGATTCCGGAAGTCGCCAACCACCTGATCTCATCCGGCGGCAAACGTCTGCGCCCGATGCTGACGCTGGCGATGGCGGGCCTCGCCGGCTATTCCGGCGATGGTCACATCAAGCTCGCGGCTTCCGTCGAATTCATGCACACCGCGACGCTCTTGCATGACGACGTGGTCGACGAGAGCGAACTGCGCCGCGGCAAGCTGTCGGCGCGGATGCTGTGGGGCAACGAGGCCAGCGTGCTGGTCGGCGACTTCCTGCTCGGCCAGGCCTTTCGCATGATGGTCGAGGTCGGCTCGCTGCGTGCGCTCGACATTCTCTCCTCGGCCGCGGCCACCATCGCCGAAGGCGAAGTGATGCAGCTTGCGGCGGCCAAGAACACCGCGACCACCGAGGACGAATACCTCGCCGTGATCAGGGGCAAGACCGCCGAACTGTTCGCCGCCGCCTGCGAAGTCGGACCCGTGATCGCCAACCGGCCGAAGGCCGAGCAGACCGCATGCCGCTCGGTCGGCATGAATCTCGGCATCGCATTCCAGCTCGTCGACGACGTGCTGGATTATGGCGGCAAGGCCGCGAAACTCGGCAAGAACATCGGCGACGATTTCCGCGAAGGCAAGATCACGCTGCCGGTGGTGCTGGCGTTCCGCCGCGGCAATGACAGCGAGCGGAAGTTCTGGATCAAGGCATTGGAGCGCGGCGAGATCGGCGACAGCGACCTCGATCACGCCATCGGCTTGATGACCAAGCACCGCGCGCTGGAGGATACGATCAGCCGCGCCCAGCACTACGGCGCAATGGCCGTCGACGCGCTGGCGCTATTCCCGGCCTCGCCGATGAAAACCGCGCTCGAACAGGTCGTAGCGTTCTGCCTGGCGAGGTCGCATTAGCCGTCTGTAGGATGGGTTGAGCGAAGCGATACCCATCAATTTACCCCATTGGCGACAATCGATGGGTTTCGCTTCGCTCTACCCATCCTACAAGAGACATCGCATTGAATAGCACCAATTTCACATTGTTCCTCTTGGCCGCACTCGTCATTGCCGCCGTCCCCGGTCCAGGAATCTTTTACGTCGCCGCAAGGACGCTGTCGGGCGGCAAGAGCGCCGGTATCGCGTCGACATTTGGGACTGCGCTCGGCGGCCTTGTGCATGTGATTGCAGGCGGGCTGGGCGTCTCGGCGCTCATCCTGGCCAGCGCTGAGCTGTTCACTGCGCTCAAATTCGCCGGCGCGATCTATCTCGTGTGGCTTGGCATCAAGACATTTCGCGAGGCGCGCGATCTCGTGCCGCAACAAGCCGTCGCGGTCGGTACACAACAGGCGTTTCGGGAAGGCGTGCTGGTTGAAGCCTTGAACCCGAAGACCGCGGCGTTCTTCCTGGCCTTCATTCCGCAATTCCTCGATCCGGCCGGCAGCTATCCGGCACTCCAGTTCATGGCGCTGGGCCTGATCTCGGTCGCGCTGAACACGCTTGTCGATATCATCGTGGTGATGATGGCCGCGACCGCGCGCAGTGGTCTCACGCGCAGGCCGAACTTGTTTCAACGATTGCGACAGGGTTCGGGGCTGTTCATCGCTGGGCTCGGTGTTTCGCTGGCGCTGGCGCGGCGGCCCGCGAGCTAACTCAGCGTTCCCGCATGCACCCACCATCCGGGGTGATCGCGCCGGATCTGCTCTGCCGCGCGTCCGGCTTCGACGGTGTTCTCGTAGATCGCAAAGCAGGTGGCGCCGGAGCCGGACATCCGTGCCAGCCAGGCGCCGTTGGTCGCGTTGAGCGCTGCGATGACCTCGCCGATCACGGGCTGGACACGCATGGCGGGCGCTTCCAGATCGTTGGAGCTGGCGGCAATCGCTTCGACCCAATCTTCCAGCGATGCCTTCTCGTCCGGCCAGCGGTCCCGCAGCAGCACGTCGGTGACGCCGACCAGCAATTCTCCGCTGCGCAGGCCGAGCGCGTTGAAAACGTCGCGGGTCGAGACGGCAACGCCGGGGTTAACCATCACGCACGGCATCTTCGGCAGACTGAGCGGTAGCAGCGTTTCGCCGACGCCGGTCATGACGCAGCCGCGCGAGTTGACGCAGACCGGGACGTCGGCGCCGGTCAGTTGCGCGACCTCGACGATGCGGGGATCGTCGAGCGCGAGCCCGTTCAACTGTGCAAGCAACCGCAGCGCCGCCGCGGCATCGGCCGAACCGCCGCCGATTCCGGCCGCGACCGGCAACACCTTGTCGAGCGTAAAGCTGCCGGCTTTCATATCGGGCACGCGCTCGGCCAAGAGACGCGCGGCCTTGAGCACCAGATTGTCCGAGGTCTCGCCGCAGGCCAGCGCCAGCGGACCCGACATCTTCAAATCCAGATCCGAACCCGGCGTCAGCGTCAGCCGGTCGGCGCAGTCGGCGAACGCCACCACGCTTTCGAGATCATGGTAGCCGTCGGCACGGCGGCCATTCACCCGCAAGGTCAGGTTGACCTTCGCGCGCGCCTTGTCGTTCAACAGCGGCATTGCCGAACAGCCCCCAAAGTCCTTGCCTCAGCCACCCCTGCCGTCTTCTTTCTTCTTGTCGGCGGAAGCCGCAGAGGAAGTGTCTTCGGGCAGGCCGTTGGCAATCTTGGCTTCGATCTTCGGCAATTCCTCCGCCTCGGGCTTGAGGTCGCGTGCATGGGCCCACTGGAATTTGGCTTCCAGCGTCCGCCCGACGCGCCAATAGGCATCGCCGAGATGGTCATTGATGGTCGGATCCTCCGGCTTGAGGTCGATCGCACGCTCGAGATGCTTTACCGCGTCTTCAAAATTGCCGATCCGGTAAAACGCCCAGCCCAGCGAATCCACGATGTAACCGTCATCGGGGCGCTGGTCGACGGCGCGCCGGATCATCTTCATGCCTTCGTCGAGGTTGATGCCCTGGTCGATCCAGGAATAGCCGAGATAGTTCAGGACATGCGGTTGCTCGGGCTGCAGCTCCAGCGCCTTGCGCATGTCGGCCTCGGCCTTGCTCCACTGCTTGGAACGTTCCTCGCAAATGCCGCGATAGTAATAAGTGACCCAGGTGTTCTTGTCCGTCACCCCGGGCATCGCGTCGATCGCAAGTGTATAGGTATTGGCGCAATCGCTGAACTTCTTGCGGCCGCGCTCGATGTTGCCGAGCGCCATGATGGCTTCGATGTCCTTCGGCGCCTCCGCGGTGACGCCCTTCAGGATCTTGATCGCCTCTTCGCTGCGGTCGGCGGCGTCGAGATTGGTGGCGAGCTGGATCTGCGCATTGCGCTTGAGCGGCGAACTGGCCGGCATGCGCTCGTAGACCTTGATCGCCATCTGCGGCTTCTTCACGGACTCGTAGAGATCGGCGAGCGACAACAGCGCCAGCGGATGATTGGGCTGCAGGTAGAGCGCGAGCTGCAGATAGACCAGCGCCAGATCCTCGCCGCCGCGGCGGGTCAGCGTGGCGCCGATGCCGTACAGCGCCTCGGCCGCGCCGGCCTGCGCCGAATCGACCAGCGCCGACATCTTCTTGCCGGCTCGGGTCTCGCGCAGGCCTTCCTGCACCAGCGGATGCCGCGGCAACTTCTTGTCGAACGCTTCGTAAATGCCGGCCGCCGCCGCGCCATCCTTGTTGCGCGACAGCCAGCGCGCATAGGCGTCGGATACGCGCAGCATCGAATCGTCGAGCTTGTAGGCGCGCTCAAACCGCGTGCCGGCGTCCTTGTCCTTGCCCGAGATCTCCAGGATCATGCCGGTGTGGAGATCCTTGAAGATCGGATACCATTCAGGTCCGGTCAGCTTGTCGATATTGGCAACCGCGGTCTTGGCATCGCCCGCGCCGTAGCTCGCCCATCCCGACAACAGCGTCGCCACTAGGTCGGTGATCGGTCCGCGGATCGACTGGTTGATGTTGAGCTGCGCGGCCGCATATTTCTTCTGCTTGAGGTCGCGGACGCCGACCACCAGCCGCGCGACGCGGTTCGCCTTGTCCATCGTCAGGATGCGATCGGCGAGCTTGACCGCTTCATCGATGTCGCCATCGGCGAGCGAAGAGATGAAGGCGCGATCCAGGAGTTCGTTGTTCTTCGGATCGGTGCGCAGCGCGGAGCGATAGAATGCTGCAGCCGAGGCCGCATCGCGCTCGACGCTGGCGTGGCGTGCGGCGAGATAGCTGCCCGCCGTCGTCAGCGATTTCAGATCGGATTTAGTGGGGAATTGCGCGGCGTTGTCGGCCGTATGTTCGGGCGTCTGGGCCCAAGCCACACCAGGAGCCACGCCAGGCGCGGCCAGGCTGGCAACAGTAATTGCGGCGATGGTCCAACGATTCATACGAGTGGAAAGCATCACAGTTCGCCTAGCTCCAGGATGTATGGCGGGATCGTTACGATCGGTCTCGAATGCAAACCCAAGCGGCGGCATCTCAGGCAGCGACAATGCCGCTTTTGGCCTTCAACCGCAAGGATACGGGTTGGCGAATCGATTGGCAGATAGGCCCTTAAGGCTCCGATTTAGCCAGCCCAACCCGGAAACGCTTTTACTGTGGCGGTATCGTGGCCGGAGGCGGTATCACCCTCCTCCAACTCACGCAATCGTGGTCTATATGGCCTCTTACATGCCCTGGTAATTGGGCCCGCCGCCGCCTTCCGGCGGAACCCAGGTGATATTGCCGTTCGGGTCCTTCACATCGCAGGTTTTGCAGTGGACGCAGTTCTGGGCGTTGATCTGGAAGCGCGGACCCGAGGCCTCCTCGACCCATTCATAGACGCCAGCCGGGCAATAGCGGTTCGACGGACCGGCATAGACATCGTACTCGGATGTCTTCTGCAGGTTCATGTCGGCGACCTTGAGATGAACCGGCTGGTCCTCCTCATGGTTGGTGTTGGAGAGGAACACCGAAGACGACTTGTCGAAGGTGAGCTTGCCATCCGGCTTGGGATAGGCGATCGGCGCATGCGCCTTGGCCGGATCCAGCGTCTTGCGGTCGGACTTGGCGTGCGACTGGGTTCCGAACAGCGAGAAGCCCAGCGTGTTGCACCACATGTCGAAGCCGCCGAGTGCCACGCCGATGATGGTGCCGAATTTCGACCATAGCGGCTTGACGTTGCGGACCAGGCGCAGGTCTCGGCCTACGGCGGAATCGCGCCAGGCGTTTTCATATTCCACCAATTCGTCATTGGCGCGGCCGGCGCCGAGCGCGGCAGCCACGTGTTCGGCGGCGAGCATGCCGCTCCCCATCGCGTTGTGCACGCCCTTGATGCGCGGCACGTTAACGAAGCCCGCCGCACAGCCGATCAGCGCGCCGCCCGGGAAACTTAAGCGCGGCACCGACTGATAGCCGCCCTCGGTGATGGCGCGCGAGCCGTAGGAGATACGCTTGCCGCCTTCGAACACGGTTCGAATGGAAGGATGCGTCTTGAAGCGCTGGAATTCGTCGAACGGCGAGAGATACGGATCGTCGTAATTGAGATGCACGACGAAACCGACCGCCACCTTGTTGTCGTCGTAATGGTAGAGGAACGAGCCGCCGCCGGTTTTATTGTTCAGCGGCCAGCCGAACGAATGCTGGATCAGGCCCTTCTGGTGCTTGGCGGGATCGATCTCCCAGACTTCCTTCAACCCGATGCCGAATTTCGGCGGCTCGCTTTTCGCGTCGAGCGAGTATTTCGCGATCAGTTCCTTGCTCAGGCTGCCGCGTGCACCTTCGGCAAACAGCGTGTATTTGCCCAGCAGCTCCATGCCGCGGGTGTAGGAATCCTTGTGGCTGCCGTCCCTGGCGATGCCCATGTCGCCAGTCGCAATGCCACGCACCGCGCCGTTATCGTCATACAGCACCTCGGCCGCGGCAAAGCCGGGATAGATTTCGACGCCGAGCGCCTCGGCCTTCGGCGCGAGCCAGCGGCAGACATTGCCGAGCGAGCCGATATAGCAGTGATGATTGTACATCAGCGGCGGCATTGCGAAGTTCGGCAGCCGGATCGCGCTGGTCGCGGTGGTCCAGTAGAAGCGGTCGTCCTTGACCTGCGTTTTGAGCGGGCAATCGGCGTCCTCACGCCAATCCGGAATCAGCTTGTCGAGCGACACCGGATCGATCACCGCGCCCGACAGGATGTGCGCGCCGACCTCGGAACCCTTCTCCACCACGACGATGCTGAGATCGGCATTGAGCTGCTTCAGCCGGATCGCCGCAGCGAGGCCAGACGGCCCGGCGCCGACGATCACGACGTCGAATTCCATGGATTCGCGGGGAGGAAGTTCTTCTGCACTCATGATCTGATCTCAGCCCAATTGAGAACGGCTCTAAAGGCTCGTTGTTTCCGATTTTTGCGGGGAGGACAACCATGGAAATGCAATGCGAGGCGTTTCACGCCGGCTCGATCCATATTAGATTGGCAGCATGGATTTGATCCCCGAACCCGCGCCTAATCTCAGGCAATTGCTGGCTTTTTATCTGGAGGCCGGGGTCGATTGCGCGTTGATGGAGGAACCAGTCGATCGGCTGACCGAGGCCGACACCCCTGCTGCCCCCATCGCTGTCCGCGAGACTGCGTCACTCCGCCCCGTCAGGGAAATGCCCGCCGCAATGCCGACAGTTCCGCGCAGCGAAATAGCGCCCGCGCCTGAAGCCGCCATCGCTCTCGCGCGCGAGGCGGCGCGAACGGCGCCGACGCTGGAAGCGCTGCGTGCGCTCCTGGAAACTTTCGAGGGCTGCGCGCTCCGAAACACCGCAACGCGGCTGGTGTTTGCCGACGGCAACCCGCAGGCGCGCGTCATGTTCGTCGGCGAAGCACCCGGACGCGACGAAGACATCGAGGGCCTGCCCTTCGTCGGACGTTCCGGCAAGTTGCTGGACCGGATGATCGCGGCGATCGGACTAGACCGCAGCAAGGCCTACATCGCCAACGTGATTCCCTGGCGGCCGCCCGGCAACCGAACGCCAACGCCGCAGGAGACGCAAATCTGCCTGCCGTTCATCCAGCGGCAGATCGAACTCGTGAACCCCGACATACTGGTGACGCTCGGCAACCCCTCGACGCAAACGCTGCTGTCGACCCGCGATGGCATCATGAAGACCCGCGGAAGATGGTTCGACTACGACACCGGCACCCGCACCATCCGCGCCATGGCGACGTTCCACCCGGCCTATTTGTTGCGCTCGCCGTCCTACAAGCGGATGTCCTGGCAGGACCTGCGCGCGATCGCGAAGGCGCTGGAGGCTTCGTAGGGTGGGCAAAGGCGCGAACGCGCCGTGCCCACCATCCTGTCCGTGCTCGTGATGGTGGGCACGCTTCGCTTTTGCCCACCCTACTGATCCGGCGCGGCGCCTCGGCGATGCACCGTAGAAACGTTACGGCGCCTTCGGCCGCACGATTGCCCAGCCGATCCGCAGCAATGGCTGGCGGCCGTTCACCATCCATTCGAAGGCGCGCGGCACTTCCGGCACCAGGCCGGGAAACCGTTGCGCGATGTCGGGAGGCGGCGCGCCCGAGGTGTCGGAGGCGCGCCAGACCACGACGCCGCCGGTCTCGTTGAATTTCGCGACCGACAGCCATGGGGTCCGCTCCGGCGTGGCATCGAGCAATAGGTGCGGGCGCCCGCTGCTCATGGCGATGAAGCCCGCCAGTTGCGGATCGCCGGCGACCGCGCGCAGGCGCTGGTTGGTCCGGCGCTCAAAGCTGTCGCCGAAGAAATGTGCGATCGCCTTTGCCGGCAGCGAAGTCGGCACTTCGTTCGCGGTCCATGGCAAAAACAGCGTGGCTGCAATCGTCACCAAGGCAGGCGCGACGACCGCCGCCGCCCATAGCGTCCGCAACAGGCGCTGGCGCCGCAGATGGATCAGATCGCCGCTCGCCACGATTACGGCGAGCCCCGACATCAGCAAGGCGACGCCCTCCCCGCCGACGACATGATCGAGGTTGAAGATGCCCGCGATCAGGCTTCCGAGCAGCGCCGGCGCAAGCGCAAAGAAATAGACGAAGTCGCGCGCCAGCGGATCGACCGGCGGCCGGTAGATGATCGGCGCCTCCCCGGCCTGGCGGGCGAACCGGCCGGAGTTGAGGATCGCCAGCAGCACGATGGCGGACATTGCGAGCACGAGGCCAACGAGCAGCCAGCCCCATTGGACGATGCGCCCGCCGAGATCGGAAATCGCCGGCCACGGCGGCATCGCGAGCGCATCGGCGCGGAGCAACCAGATCAGATAGGGCAAGACCAGGACGGCGATCACGAGCAGCGCATAGAGCGGATCGGGCGACATCAGCACGCGCCGCCCCCGCGCGGTGGCAACGGCAAATCCGGCGAGCAGCAGCAACAATCCGAGCGCGGCCGGCGTCGTCAGCAGTAAAAGCCCGGCCTCGATCGACCAGGCGAACCAGGCGTTGCGCCGGTTCTGACCGATCAATTGCCAGGAATGCAGCAAAAGCAGCGCCCATAGCGGGCGCGCCAGCACCAGCGGGCCGAACTCGACGCCGGGCGAAGAGAAGGCCACCACCGTCATCGACAGCAGCACTGCGAGCACCGCCTGCTGCCCGCCGACAATCGCGCGGCCCAGTTGATAGTAGATCCAGAAGGTGACGACGGCGCAGACCTGCGCCAGCAGATAGACGCCAAACATATGGTTGCCGGCGGCGCGAAACGCGATGTCGGCGAGCCAGAAAGCCAGCGGCGGACCGAGCCAGGTTCCGACCTGGTATTCCCGGCCGAAGGCCAGTGCGGTCGCAAGATCACCGGGCGGGCTGCGGTACAGCAGCATCGGCAGGATCAGCCAGATTGCGGCCTGGACCAACACCACGAGCCAGACCACCAGCCGCGGCCGGGCGCGGATCAGTTCGACAACGAGCGAGGTGAAGCGCATGAAACGTCCGAATGCCGGGCCGGGCAGCCCTGTCCCCTGACGTTTGATAGAGCGCAGGAGCCGTCGAGGCAACCGATCTCAGATCGTGGCCGAGACCTCGGAAGCAATCTCTTCGTCCACGCTGAAGAGGTCGGGTTCGATCGCCTCTTCGACCGTCTCGGGGAAATGTTTCAGCCGCGCGGCAATGACGGGTGCAAAAAACCGGCGGTGGTGGATGCTTGGACCGAGGCGGTCCAGCGCCTCGCGGTGTTCCGGCACCGCGTAGCCCTTGTGGGTTTCGAAGCCGTAACCTGGACAATCCAGCGCCAATGCGCTCATCAGGCGGTCGCGCGTCACCTTGGCGATGATCGAGGCGGCTGCGATCGACACGACAAGGCCGTCGCCGCCGATGACGGCGTCACAGTCGCAGGGCGCATCGATCTTGTCGCGGCCGTCGACGAACACATGCTTCGGCATTTCGGGCAGCGCGCGCACGGAACGCGCCAGCGCCCAGAGCGAAGCGCGCAAGATATTGTCGCGGTCGATCCGCGCGGGCGAGGCAAAGGCGACCGCAAACGACGAGGTTGCGCAGATCTCCTCGAACAGTTCCTCGCGGCGTTCGGGCGTCAGCCGCTTGGAATCGTCGATGCCTTTGGGGATTCGCTTGGGATCGAGGATGACCGCGGCCGCCACCACCGGACCCGCCAAGGGACCGCGCCCCGCCTCGTCGCAGCCGGCGACCGGCCAGACGCCGCGCTTGATCAGCGCCCGCTCGCGGCGAAAGCTCGGCGGCGCAAGCGTGATGACGCCCTTGGGCGGCTCGGCCTGCTCCTTGCCGGCCTTCTTGTCCGACTTCCCGTCAGTTTTCTTGGTGGAGTTGTCCCGAATCATGGCCGGGATTCGTGCGCCAGCGCGCGGCAGCGCGCAACCGGGAACCCGAGACAATTCCCACTATTCAGCCTATTCAGCGTGACCTCGTCGCCACTCCCCGGCCTCGATCACATAAACGCTCCGGCTGCCACGCTTGGGCGCCGCAATCGTCTGCCGGTAACGCATTCCGAGCTTCTCAAGGGCACGAATGGATGGCGCATTTCTCGGATCGACCAGTGCAAGTAATCTTTCGCATTTGAGGTGGTCAAACCCGAACGCGAGCTGCGCCTTTCCAATTTCGGTCGCGATCCCCCGACCCCATACCCGGCGCGCAAGCACAAACCCGATCTCAAAATCGTTAGTTCCCAACGCATCGCATGAGGACAAGCCGGCAAAGCCGATGATTTCACCCGCAGGCTTTTCGGTCAGAACCGCCATCCCCGTGGGGCTGCCACCGAAGGTGAAGAATCGCCGAATGAAGTCCTCGGCAGCGTCCCTTGCCATCGGTGCTCCGGCGAATGCCAAGCGCATTACATCGCTGTCGCCAAGAATGAGATCCTGCAGGACCGGTATGTCCGTTTCAACCGCAGCGCGCAGAATCAGGCGCGGCGTTGTCAGAATGACGAGCGGCTGCTCTTCCGACGCTGGCGCGGGCTGCTGGTTCATCAAACCGCAATACGGCAATTCACCGGCCGGGAGAAGTGGCGCTGCCGCAACGTCGCGCGATTAATCCGGCAGATGCACCCGCCGGTCGTCGCCGACCTCGATGCCGGGCGCCACCACGACTTCCCAAATGTGGTCGTCGGGATCGGCGAAATAGCCGGAATAGCCGCCGTATTCAGTCTTGTCCGCGGGCTTCAACAGCGACGCGCCGCAGGAGATGGCGAACTCGAGCGCAGCGTCCACCTCCTTGGTAGAGCTGCAATTCCAGGCGAGCGTCGTGCCGCGAAACGTCTTCGGCCGCGGCTGATCCGGCAGCTTGGCGTCGCCGGCGAGTTGATCCCACGGGTAGAGCGCAATCACCGTGCCGCCAGTGTCGAAGAAAGCGACGGCCTCACCGGTTGCGCGCATTTTTCTTGCAAAACCGAGCGCCTCATAAAAGGCGATGCTGGCGCGCATGTCGCTGACGCCGAGCGTGATGACCGTGAACCGGGGGATTGGCCTGTCAGTGCTCATGCAAATCTCCATCCGTCATTGCGAGAAGCGGAAGCGACGACGTGTCCGCCGTAGCTCGGAGAGCTAAGGCGGAAGCAATCCATTCTTCCTTGCTTGGGCGCGATGGATTGCGTCGCGGAGCCTGTCATCTGGCGCGTGTTCGCGCGACGGCTCGCAATGACGATCAGAACAAACTCAACTGCTGTCCGTTCCGCTTCGGCTTGACGAAATGATCGGTCGTCAGTTTCGAACGCCGCTTGTTGAGGCCGAGCTTCTCGCAGGCGATTTCGAACCGCCGCCCGATCATCCAGGCCATCGGGCCGGTGCCCTTCATCCGAGTACCCCATTGCGAGTCATAGTCGCGCCCGCCACGCATGTCGCGGATCAGGGTGAAGACGTGACGGTAACGGTCGGGATAATTCGCCATCAGCCATTCGCGAAAGAGGTCGCGCACCTCGAGCGGCAGCCGCAGCAGCACGTAGCTCGCTTCCTTGACGCCTGCGTGAGCCGCGGCATCGAGAATGCGTTCGATCTCGGAATCGTTCAGCGCGGGAATAATGGGTGCGACCATCACGGTGGCGGGGATGCCGGCCTGCGACAATTGCCGCAGCGCCTCCAGCCGCTTCGGCGGAGTCGAGGCGCGCGGCTCCATCGTGCGGGCGAGTTTGGGGTCGAGAGTGGTCACGGAAATCGCGACCTTTGCCAAATTACGCTTTGCCATTCGCTGCAGAATATCGATGTCGCGCGTCACCAGCGCCGATTTGGTGACGATGCCGACGGGATGACCGGCCCGATCGAGGACCTCGAGAATGCCGCGCATGATCTTGTGCTCGCGCTCGATCGGCTGATAGGGATCGGTATTGGTGCCGATCGCGATCATGCGCGGCTCGTAACCGGGCGCCGCCAATTCTTTCTCAAGCAATTCCGGCGCGTCAGGCTTGGCGAGCAATTTGGATTCGAAATCGAGTCCCGGCGACAGGCCGAGAAAGGCGTGGGTCGGCCGCGCGAAGCAGTAGACGCAGCCATGCTCGCAGCCGCGGTAGGGATTGATCGAGCGGTCGAAACCGATGTCGGGCGAGTCGTTGCGGGTGATGACCTTGCGCGAGGTATCCAGCGAGACCGTGGTCTTGAACGGCGGCAGGTCGTCCAGGCTCTGCCAGCCATCGTCGAAGGCGACTCGCGCCTCGGCTTCGAACCGGCCGCTGTCGTTGGACTGCGCGCCGCGGCCGCGCCGCCGCTGGCGTTCGATGGCGACCGCGAGCTCGGGAAAAGGTGTCGCACCCGCCGGATCGGAGGGCGCCGTGACCGGCGGGTGCTTGAGGGCATGAGAGGATGCTCGGCTCATGAAGCGAACATAGCACGCACGGAGAACAAATCAAGAACATCATCGACAACAATTCACCGGCAGCGCAGACAACGGAAACGGAGCCAGCGCCCGATGCCGCAAAAATCTGCACGCAAGCGGCTGTTTTGATTGTGACAAGATGATAACTGTGCAGCGTTTTTCACCGTTTGAGCCATCGAAAACCGCACTCATGTTGAGCGTGATCATTCCGACCGAAGGGGTAGAACAGCCCGCCGTCGCCACGCTGGCGGCACTCGTGCCGGGAGCCGCAGCCGGCGTCATCCGCGAAGTGCTGCTGGTCGACAGGGCCGGCAACGGCGTGATCGAACGGGTGGCCGAT
Source organism: Bradyrhizobium murdochi (assembly GCF_000472965.1). Taxonomy (GTDB): domain Bacteria; phylum Pseudomonadota; class Alphaproteobacteria; order Rhizobiales; family Xanthobacteraceae; genus Bradyrhizobium; species Bradyrhizobium murdochi. Next base: position 347,173 of record NZ_AXAU01000002.1, read on the forward strand.
GTGGCCGGTTGCCGCTTTCTCAAGTTCGAGGGGACGCGCGCAGCGGCGCTGGCCGCCGGGGCGCGGGCGGCGCGCTCGCCATGGCTGATGTTCCTGCACGCCGGCGCGGTGCTCGACAGCGGCTGGATCGACGAGACCACGCAATTCATCCAGAACGTATCGCTCAGCGGCCGGCCGCGCGCCGGCGTATTTCGCTATGCCCGCTCGCCCTATGCCGAGACGCGGCTGCGCGACGGCTTCAAATTCGTCGCCCGCATGGTCGCCGGGCCATCGGCGGAACAGGGGCTCCTGATCGCCCGCGATCATTATGAGCGGCTTGGCGGCTACCGGCCGGATGCCCGCCGCTCCGAGACGCGGTTGCTGCGCCAGCTTGGTCGCTCGGCGCGCACCCAGTTGCGCAGCCGGATCATGGTCGTCGCCTAGGGCGGCCCAACACAAAATATCGAAAACAACCCCATGCAAAGTAGAACGGGCGCTGGCGCGCCTTTGCCGGATGCCGCGGCCGGAAATATACTTGCTAAAATCAAATATATCTTTGACAATAGCAAATATCGAGGTGCCCGATGTCTCAGATGAATTCCGAACAAGAAGTCGCGGCCGTTCGCGCCTTCAACCGCTTCTATACCCGCAAGCTCGGCATCATCGAGCCGAAGCTTCTGCACAGCCCGTTCACGCTGCAGGAAGCGCGCATCATGTACGAGATCAGGCATCGCCCGGCCTGCACTGCCACCGACCTCACCCGTGACCTCGGCCTCGATCCCGGCTTCCTGAGCCGGACCTTGCAGGGGCTACAGCGCCGCCAGATCGTGACGCGAAAGCCTTCAAAGGACGACGGTCGCGTCAACGAACTCTCGCTCACCGCGAAGGGGCGCTCCGCCCAGGCCGAGCTCGAGCGCCGCGCGCGCGAGGAAGTTGGAAGCCTGCTCGCTGTGCTGGACGACAATCAGCGCAACGCCGTCGTCCGCGCGATGACGACAATCGAACAGACGCTGGAGCGCCCGACGGCGAAGCCGGCCGCCTTTCTCTTGCGCAGCCATCGACCTGGCGACATCGGCTGGGTGATCTCGAGCCAGGCAAAGGCCTATGCCGAGGAGTATGGCTGGGACATCAGCTACGAGGCGCTGGTCGCCGAGATCTGCGCGCAGTTCATCAAAAACTATGATGCTTCGCGCGAGCATTGCTGGATCGCGGAAGCAGGCGGCGAGCCGGTCGGCTCGATCTTTCTGGTGAAGGGCGGCGATGACGTCGCAAAGCTGCGGCTGTTGCTGGTGGAGAGAAAGGCGCGCGGGCTCGGCGTCGGCCGAGCGCTCGTCGAGCAATGCGTCCGCGCGGCGCGCGAGAAAGGCTACAAGAAAATGACGCTGTGGACCCAAAGCATCCTAGTCGCCGCGCGCGGCATCTATCAGGCCGCGGGCTTCCGTCGCATCAAGGAAGAGCCGCACCATAGCTTTGGCGTCGATCTTGTCGGCGAAACCTGGGAGCTGGACCTGTGAAGCCCGCGCGTCGCGATCGTCCGCGACGCGTCACGCCCGAACTGATCGACTTCCATGTCAAGCGCGCACGTCAATTGCGCGTCGAGGCCTGGCACAACATGTGGCGTGCGCTATGGGCGTTGCTGGTCAGGCTGAAGCGCCTTGGGCTTTAGGCCGCCGCAGGTGCTCATCCAGCCGCGGCATGATCTCGACGAAATTGCACGGGCGCGTGCGGTAATCGAGCTGGGCGGCAAGAATGCCGTCCCATGCATCGCGGCAAGCGCCCGGCGATCCCGGCAGGCAGAAGATGAAGGTCGCCCCCGCCACGCCGGCGGTGGCGCGGCTCTGCACCGTCGACGCGCCGATCTTGGCATGGCTCAGCATGTGAAAGGCGATGGAAAAACCATCCATCCGCTTTTCGAACAGCGGCTCGACTGCCTCCGGCGTCACGTCACGGCCGGTGAAACCGGTGCCGCCTGTGGTGATGATCGCATCGACGCCAGGATCGGCGATCCAGCGCTTGACGACGACGCGGATCGCATCGATGTCGTCGACGCTGATCTCGCGCGCGGCAAGATGATGGCCGGCCGCCGTCAGCCGGTCGGCCAGCGTGGCGCCGGATTTGTCGTCCGCCAGCGAGCGGGTATCCGAGATCGTCAACACCGCGATGTTCAGCGGCACGAATTGTTTGGTTTCATCGATGGACATGACTGCTTTTTTCTCGTCATGCCTGGGCTTGTCCCGGGCATCGTTTCAATTCCTGGAAGTAAGACGTGCTTGGCCGGGCATAGGCGAGCGACAGCGACGCCGTCCTTCAGACGGCTATGCCCGGCCATGACGAATTACTTCTGCTCAAGCTACAACGCTCCCGCCGCAAACGTGTTGCAGGCCTGCACCGTGCCCTGCTGGTAGCCGGTCATGAACCACTGCTTGCGCTGCGCTGCCGAGCCGTGGGTGAAGCTGTCGGGCACCACCCTGCCCGTCGACTGCCGCTGCAGCGTGTCATCGCCGATCGCGGTTGCTGTCTTCAGTGCCGCATCGATATCGCCGGGCTCGATGAAGCCCGGACGCTTCTTCTCTTCGCGATTGACCCAGACGCCGGAAAGACAATCCGCCTGCAGTTCGACCTTGACCTGCAGCGCATTGGCTTCCGCCTTGCTGCCGGCCTGCTGCTGCAACCGCTGCACGCGCGGCAGGATGCCGAGCAGGTTCTGGATGTGATGTCCTGCTTCATGCGCGATGATGTAGGCGGCCGTGAACTTGCAGGCGCTGCCCGAACAGCCGCGGAAGCGCGTCTCGACTTCGCGGAAGAAACTGGTGTCGAGGAAGATCTGCTTGTCCGGCGGACAGTAGAACGGTCCCATCGCCGACTGCGCCATGCCGCAGCGGCCGCCATTGGTGGCGTTGCGAAACAGCACGATGCGGGGACCGGTGTAATTTTGGCCGCTGGACTGGAAGATCTCGCTCCAGCGGTCGTCGATCTCGCCGAGAATGCCGGCGATCATGCTGCCGACTTCATCCTTCGGCGCGCCGGTCTTGGCCGGTCCCGACCGGCGATCGGTTTGATACGTCGGCGCCTGACCGCCGCCGGTCAGGATTTCGGCGCCGCCGATCAGGATACGTGGATCGATGCCGAAGGCGTAGCCGACGAGGCCGAGCACGATGATGGTGCCGATGCCGAGCCCGCCGCCGCCCATCGGCAGGCCAAAGCCGCCACCGCCGCCCGTTCCGCCGCCGCCCTGGTCGCGACGGTCTTCGATGTCGTCGCTGCGACGGAAATCATCGTAACGCATGGCGCTATTTCCTCATCCCCGGCTGTCGGCCCGATCTTCAACGCGGCAATCACGTAAAATTTCCATTTCATTAATCAATAGCCCGCCCGGCAAAAATTGCCTAGTGCGCAAGCCGCCGCAATCTCTGCTGGTAATGTTGCCGATGATCTCTCTTCGCATTCTGCGTCGATAACTTTCTTGGTTAAGTCGATTTTTACTTTGCCCGGTCAATGTATCGCCAGTCGGTTGTTTAGTCCCGCGTCGCCGACAGCGTCGCCTGAGTCAGAGTAATTGAGTCATGGTTGTGTCGCGTCGCGGGGCGTCTGCAAGGGCGCCCCGCACTAAATTTGAGTCTGGCTCAAGCGTGCGTATCGTCGTCGGCGATTGCGTCGCCGAGATGTCGAAGCTTCCGGCCGGTTCGGTCGATCTGGTGTTCGCAGATCCGCCGTACAACCTGCAGCTCAAGGGCGATCTGAAGCGCCCCGATGAATCTCATGTCGATGCCGTAAACGACGACTGGGACAAGTTTTCATCCTTCGCCGCTTACGATGATTTCACCCGCGCCTGGCTGCTCGCCTGCCGCCGCGTCATGAAACCGTCGGCAACCCTGTGGGTGATCGGCTCCTACCACAACATTTTCCGCGTCGGCGCGATCATGCAGGACCTCGGCTTCTGGGTCCTCAACGACATCGTCTGGCGCAAGACCAACCCGATGCCGAATTTCCGCGGCCGCCGCTTCACCAATGCGCACGAGACCATGATCTGGGCGGCGCGCGACGAGAAGGCGAAGGGCTATACGTTCAATTATGAGGCCCTGAAGGCCGCCAATGAGGACGTGCAGGCGCGTTCCGACTGGCTGATCCCGCTTTGCACCGGCGAAGAGCGCCTTAAGGGCGCCGACGGCAAGAAGGTGCACCCGACCCAGAAGCCCGAAGGGTTGCTGGCGCGCGTGCTGCTGTCGTCGTCAAAACCCGGCGATCTCGTGATCGACCCCTTCAACGGCACCGGCACGACAGGCGCCGTGGCAAAGCGTCTCGGTCGCCGCTACATTGGCTTCGAGCGCGACAAGACCTATGCGAAGGCCGCCGAAGAACGCATCGCAGCGGTCGAACCGCTGCCCGAGGCGACGCTAGCGCCGTTCATGACCGCGCGCGACGCCCCGCGCGTGGCGTTCTCCGAACTGATCGAGCGCGGCATGATTCCGCCCGGCACCAAACTGGTCGATTCCAAGAAGCGCCACGGCGCGCTGGTTCGCGCCGACGGCGCCATCATGCTCGGCGACAAGGTCGGCTCGATCCACCGCATCGGCGCGGTCGCGCAGGGCTCCGGCGCCTGCAACGGCTGGACCTTCTGGCATGTCGAGACCAAGAACGGCCTCAAGCTGATCGACGAATTGCGCGCCGAAATCCGTTCCGGGATGGCGGCGGATTAAGGCCTGGTTCACCACATCGCGTCCGGGGGTGCGGTCCGATGGCAGGGCCGCGCCAAAGCACCGTAACATGCGTACGGTTTGCGGGCCGACATGGCTCAAAATGCGGCTTGCCCAGACCATGCGCAGCCAGCGTGATTGGCCGGCATGGCAGCCGTGCCACGCTTGCAGGTGGCGTTGTGCCTTTTCGCCCCTATTTGAAGATAAATAAGCTATATTCATTTTCCCATTGCGAGATTACTCCCATGCGCACACGAGGCTCCGAGTCCTTCATTGTGCTGCCGCTGCTGCCGATCTTCCTGATCGGCCTGTTTCCGATGCTGCTGTTGAGCTTGCTGGGTCCGGCTGGACTGATCATCCTCGGCATTCTGGTCGCCTGCGCAGGTCTAACCGACATTCTCGACGCCAGCGGCGCTTTCAGCGAGCAGATCATCGTCCACGGCTATGCGCGAGGATCGGAACGCGCAGGACAACGAACGGCACTGCGTTCGGAAGTGCGCTTCGCATCCGTTATGATCGCTGCCGGTGCGGGCCTGGCCGTCGCCGGCATAGGCGGTCTGGCGCTATTGTAAGGGTCCGGCCCCGGCCGGTCACAAACTCGTCGCTTGCGCATCCCGCAAAAATTTGAGCATGGACGTGGCGCCCGGCGGTAATGCGCCGCTCGCCGCCCAAGTTTTCCTTGCAAGAAGCAATGGAGGAGAATTCCAAATGCTCAAGTTCTATTTCAACGGCTCGCCCAACCCGACCAAGGTCGCGCTCTTTCTCGAGGAAGCCGGCATCGCGTATCAGCCGGTCGCCATCGACACCCGCAAGGGCGACCAGTTCAAGCCGGAATATCTCGCCATCAATCCGAACGCCAAGGTGCCCGCCATCGACGACGACGGCGTCACAGTGTTCGACAGCAACGCCATCCTGCTTTATCTGGCGGAAAAGACCGGCAAGTTTCTGCCCTCGAACACGCCAGCCAACCGCGGTGAACTGCTGTCATGGCTGATGTTCGTCGCCACCGGCGTCGGACCGTTCTCCGGCCAGGCCGTCCACTTCAAGCATTTTGCGCCCGAAAAGATCGACTACGCCCACAACCGCTACCAGTTCGAGGCGCAGCGACATTTCGGCATTCTCAACGACCATCTGGCCAAGCGTCGCTACATGGTCGGCGACACCTACACCATCGTAGACATGGACGTGTGGGGCTGGGCACGCATGATGCCCTTCGTTCTCGGCGAAGAAGCGGCCGCAAAATATCCCAACGTCAAACGGCTGGTCGACGAGATCTCGGCACGTCCGGCAGCGGCCAAGGCGATCGCGCTGAAGGATAATTTCAAGTTCAAGGCCGAGATGGACGACGAGGCCCGCAGCAACATGTTCAAGCATCTGTCGGTGAAGGCCGCTTGAGCAGGCTGGCACCGAAACCTGTAGGGTGGGCAAAGGCGCAATTGCGCCGTGCCCACCGTTCTTTTTGAAGCATGTCTTGAGAATGGTGGGCACGCTTCGCTCTGCCCACCCTACAAGCCGAGCTCCGCCGTACCTCCAAGCCTCAAACCGCAACAACAAGCTTCCGCTCTGCCGGGAACGGCCCGAGCACACGCTCGACCAGCGCGGAGTCGCAATATTCCTTGATCTCCTTGATCTTGCCGTCCTCGATGCGCCAGACCATGCAATATTGATTGTCGTAGCGGATGCCGTCCTTGGTGATGTTGTCGCCCCGCGCTTCGACGACAACGTAATCGCCTTCCGCGATGAAGTTGAAGGCCACCGTGCGCGGGCGTGCGGTAGCGAGGCGTGAGCGCAAATGACCCATCAGTCCGTTATTGATCGCATCGCGCCCCCTAAATTCGTGCGACCACGAATACTGACCGGTAACGATCCAGGTTGCGTCCTCGGCAAGGTTGTCGAGAAATGTCGTCCCGCTCCGGTTGGCGGAATCCGTGTAGACCTGCTGCACTAATTTCTTGTTCGCTGCTGCGCTCATGGCGGCTTCTCCTTTGATCCAGTATCGACATCATCGCGCGCCGCGCGGCATTCTTCCAATCAATAGAGAATATGATATATATTCACTCCATGAATTTGAATTCGCTTGACCTCAATCTGCTGGTGGCGCTTGACGCGCTCTTGAGGGAAACCAGCGTCAGCCGCGCGGCGATGCGGATCGGGCTGTCGCAGCCGGCGGCGAGCCACGCGCTGCAGCGGCTGCGCGACCTGATCGGCGATCCACTTCTGGTACGCAATGGCGCGCGCATGGAGCTGACGCCGCGCGCACAGGCGTTGCGCGCGCCGCTGGCGCAGGCGCTCGATCAGGTACGCTCGCTGTTCATCGCCGATGAATTCGACGCCGCACGAAGCGAGCGCCAGTTTCGTCTGATGATGCCGGATCTGGCGGTCGAGCTTCTGATGCCGCCGCTGATGGAGAAGATTACCAAGGCTGCGCCGAACGTCCGGATCGACGTGGTACCATGGCGCGGGCCGGCGATCTTCACCGCCGAATTCGCTCGCACCATCGATCTCGTGATCTCGATCGGCAACGCCTTCACCGGATTTCATCGGCAACGTCTCTACACCGACAGCGACGCGCTTGCAGTCCGGCGCGGTCATCCGGCCGGCGCGCGACTGAAGCGGATCGAAAGCTTTCTCCACGCGCGCCATGTCGCGGTCGTGATCCGCGGCCAGAGCGAGGACCTGATCGACATGTGGTTGCGCCCCAAAGGCATCGAGCGGCGGATCGCGCTGGTCGTGCCGGGCTATATCGAGGCGCTGCACGTCGCCGCGCGCACCGATCTCGTCGCCTTCGTGCCGCGCCGGCTGATCGGTGCGCTGTCGAAGCAACTGTCGCTTTCAGCCGTCGCGCCGCCGCTCGATCCCGGAATCGACGAGCAATTCATGTTCTATCCGACCCGCGCCCAGATGGACCCCGGCTCGATCTGGCTGCGCAACATCATGCTCGGCATCGGCCGCGAGATGGAGCGCGCGAAAAAGGCGGCGTAGGACGGGCAAAGGCGCGCTTGCGCCGTGCCCACCATCTATCCGCTCGCATGAATGGTGGGCACGCTTCGCTTTGCCCACCCTACGAAACCAAACCCTCATGGTGAGGAGACGCTTAGCGTCGTCTCGAACCATGCGGCTCCGCTGGCGCCATTCATCCTTCGAGACGCGCTTCGCGCTCCTCAGGATGAGGTCTGGCGTATGAGCTTACGCCTTCTCTTCCGCCATGACCTTCTGCACGGCCGGACGCTCCGACATCCGCTTGCGGTGAGCGATCACCTTGGGCAGCGTCGCAACATCGACACCGTCGCCTTCCAGCCAGAGCCCGATCGTATACAGATAGGGGTCGCAGATCGTGTACTGCTCGCCCATCACCCACGGCCCCTTCAGCATGTCGCGCTCGATCAGCGCAAAGCACGCTGTCATCGTCTCCGGTACCTTGCGCTTCATGTCGGCGAACGAAGTCTCCTCGGTCGCCCAGCGGGCGCCGCGCATCTTGTGCGCGTGCGCGACATGCACCGTGGAACAGAGATAGCTGCTGATCGACTGCACTTGCGCGAATGCAAAGGGGTCCTGCGGCACGAGCTTCGCGTCTGGAAAGCTGTGCGCAATGAACGCAAGGATCGCCGGCGTCTCGGTCAGCACCCCATTGTCCGTCACCAGCGTGGGCACCCGACCCTTGGGGTTGATCTTGAGATAGTCCGGACTGTTCTGCTGGTTCTCTTTGAAGTTCAGCCGTTCGGCGCTGTAGGGCGCGCCAACCTCTTCCAGCGTGATATGCGAAGCGAGCGCGCAGGTGCCAGGGGCGTAGTAGAGCTTGAACATGGCGGTCCTCATGAGGAAAGCCGGACGTTAACGGCATGCCCCCGCGCCGTCCATCCCCGGTGGGTGGAGTACCCGCTCGCGGTTCAACTCGGTCGCGGCTGAAGCGTTCCCTCAATATAGACGCTGACGATGGTATCGTCGGCGGGATAATGCTCGGGCGCCACCGCCGTGAGCTGGGCCTGGATGCATTTCCACGCGCCGTTCTCGAACAGATAGGTGTCGGTGTACGTGGTCATGCCCGTCACTTCATTGCCATCGCGGCGGCGGGTGTGCTTGCTGGTGGAACGCACAAGCGCCACGTCTCCGACCACGGTGATGAGTTCATCCCGGACGTCCCAATAGACGATCACCTTTGGGTCAAAGGCCGTCGCCCAATATTTGAGATAAGTCGCGCGATCCCATCGCTGGCCTGTCGGCCAGATGTTGATGAAACGCGGGTGAAGAATGGCGTCGTGCGAAGCCACGTCGCAGGTGACGAAATTATGGATGAAGCGGGCGTTCAGCGCGCGCAGTTCGTCCATCGTCGCGGCCGATTGATGATCACGCAGGGCATGTTGCATCTCGATCTCCCGGAGTTTGAAGGGCCATCTGGCGCGCCTTCTCGGCGGTCGCATTATCAGCCGGGAAGAAGCATTCGATCTTGATCTGCTGCAGCGCCGCGTCCATCGGCATTGCCAGCGTCGTGAAGGTGGAAAAGAAGGCCAAGCGATATTCGCCCTTGGCGAGCTGCATCGTCATGACCGGTGATGCCGCCTGCGGATGACGCGGCAGCCGCCATTCGGCCGACAGGCCGGGATAGGCCATGATTTCATCAAGCAGTTGCGCCGCGGCCCGGCTGCCTTGCGCGACGTCGCGATGCAGAATCTGGATCAACTGCCGCGCGAACTCGTCCCAGTTCACCATGAACTGCCGCAGGCCCTTTGGATGAAAAACAACATGCATGGCATTGTCCGCAAGACCGTTTTCCAACTCGTATGAATCGCGAAACACCCTGAGCAGGCGCGCCGAAGCCTGATTGCGGATGCGAACGTCCCAGTGCCCGTCGATTACGATCGCCGGATACGGCTCCTGTTGCCGGAGAATGAAATCCAGCGCCTGCCGCACCGGCTGCAGATTTTCGGCCGCCAGCCCCTTGTTGCCATAGGGCGGCACGAAACCCGCGGCGACATGCAGGGCATTGCGCTCCTCCAGCGGCAGGTCGAGTGCGCTGCCGAGTAGCTGCACCATCTCGCGGCTCGGCTGCGACCGGCCGGTCTCCAGAAAGCATAGATGCCGGGCCGACACGTTTGCGTCCGCCGCCAGTTCGATCTGGGTCAGCCGGCGAACGCTGCGCCAGTGCTTCAGCAGGCGGCTGAAATGTCCAGCCGGGATTTCGTGCGAGTTCGTGTCTGAAACACCCATGCCAACAATCTAGAGCATCGCATCAGGACGGCAATTACCTCTGATGTAAGTGACGAGCTCCGCAATTCCTTGCAAAGTGAACCCCATGGGGAGAGAAGTTGAAGGACAGCATTGATGGACAAAAGCGCAATCGCGAAAACCCTGACGCAATATATGGCGGCATGGAACGAGCCGGACGATGCGGCCAGACGCGCCCTGCTCGCGCAATGCTGGAGCGACAGCGGCGTCTATCTCGATCCGAACGTCTCGCTGGCCGGACGCGACGCGTTGGCGGAGAAGATCGGCGAGGTGCTGGCCAGCCGGCCTGGCGCGCGGCTGGAGTTCATGAGCGGTATCGATATCCATCACAACGTGGTTCGCTTTCTTTGGCGGCTGGTGCGCGCGGACGGAACCTACGGCGATATTTCAATCGACTTCGGCGAAATTGGCCCCGATGGCCGGCTGGTCAAGATCGTCGGGTTCTTCGGGCCGGCCCCTCCTCTGCCATAAACCTCAGGGGCTGCGAGGGACATCCGACGGGCCTTCGCAGTTGCCCCCTGCCGCCCCTCATGCCATGACGCCCGGAAAGCAACAGGGGCGTACCATGACTGTTCTCATCGCGGGCGGCGGTATCGGCGGCCTGACGCTGGCGCTCAGCCTGCATCAGATCGGCGTATCAGCCAAAATTTTCGAGAGCGTGCCCGAACTGCGGCCGCTCGGTGTCGGCGTCAACGTGCTGCCGCATGCGGTGCGCGAGCTGATCGAGCTCGGCCTACATGATGCGCTTGACGCGGCCGCCGTCCGCACCAAGGAGCTTGCGTATTTTTCCAAGCACGGCAAGCCGATCTGGAGCGAGCCGCGCGGCATCGAGGCCGGTTACAAATGGCCGCAATTCTCGATCCATCGCGGCACGCTGCAGCAGATTTTACTCGATGCTGCCATCGAACGGTTGGGAAGAGAGAACATCCTGACCAGCCATCACCTCTCCGGCTGGTCTGAGACGGAGAATGGCGTCCGCGCCGAATTCATCGACAAGGCGACCGGCAAATCGAAAGGCGCTCACGATGGCGCGCTGCTGGTCGCGGCCGACGGCATCCATTCGGCGGTTCGGGAGAAGCTCTATCCCAACGAAGGCCCGCCGATCTGGAATGGACGCATCCTGTGGCGCGGCATCACCGACAGCGACGCCTTCCTGTCCGGCCGCACCATGATCATGGCCGGCCACGAGATCCTGAAATTCGTCTGCTATCCGATTTCGAAGCAGGCCGACGGCGCCGGCAAGTTCCGGATCAATTGGGTGGCCGAGCGGCACATGCCGCCGACCTACCAGTGGCGGCGCGAGGACTACAACCGCACCGCAAAACTCGAAGAGTTTCTGCCCTGGTTCAAGGACTGGAAGTTCGACTGGCTCGACGTGCCCGGCCTGATCGAACACTGCCCGCACGCCTACGAATATCCGCTGGTCGATCGCGATCCGATCCCGCAATGGACATTCGGCCGCGTCACGCTGATGGGCGATGCCGCGCATCCGATGTACCCGATCGGCTCCAACGGTGCGTCGCAGGCAATTCTGGACGCGCGCGTCATCGCCCGCGAGATCCTCGCGAAAGGCGCGACCAGCGCCGCGTTATCAGCGTATGAAGCCGAGCGCCGCCCCGCCACGACCGACCTCGTGACGCTCAACCGCCGCAACGGCCCCGAGCAGGTGATGCAGATGGTCGAGGAACGCGCGCCTGATGGCTTTGGTGTCGTCACCGACGTGCTGTCGCAGCAAGAGCTGGAGGACATCGCCGCCAATTACAAGCGCGTTGCCGGCTTCCAGGTCGAGGGCCTCAACGCTAAGCCGCCGATTGTTCAGATCATGCGGGAAGCGCCGCGGGCTGCGATCTAGCCGAGGCAATCGCCTTCGCCGTCTCGACCAGCCGCGCGCTGGTCGAGGCGGTCGCCAGCAGCGTGCCATCCTCGGCCATCAGCCGTCCCTCGACAAAAGCGACGGTCTTGCCGAGCTGGGTGACTTTCGCCTCGCCCGTGATCGGCCCTGGCCTCGCCGGCGCCAGAAAATTCACCGTCATGGTGATGGTTGCGGTGTAGAGCCTGCCTTCGGTCATGGCGAACACCGCAGGCCCCATGGTGTCGTCGAGCATCGCCGAGAGAATGCCGCCCTGCACGAAGCCCGCCGGGTTACAGAAATCCCGCTTGCCGTCGAAGCCGATGCGGATCCAGCCGTCCTTCGGCCGCGCGTCCAGCAGGCGCCAACCGAGCAGTCTGGAGGATGGCGGCGCGGTGAGATTATCGAGAGCGGTCGCGATCATGGGAACCTCCGTGAGGCTCCTTCCTAACGTGGCCCTGCTGCCAGCATGGTGTCAGCAGCGAGCAGCCTCCATCTTCAAATGTCCAGCCCGTGGGCAATCGCCTTGCGCATCACATTGGGCAACGCCTCGTCGGCAAGCGTTGCAATCGGCACCCACCGCATGCCCGCAGGTGGGCGCGTGCGCGCGGCGACATCGGCGGTGTAGATCACGAGTTCGAGCGGAAAATGCGTGAATACGTGAGTGACGACGCCCGCCCGGCGGTGCCAACGCGTCACGCCGTTGACCTCAGGCGCCTGCTTCAGCGCCATCTTGTCGTCCTGTCCGGCCAGCCAATCTGAGCCCGGCACTTCGGTCATGCCGCCGAGCAGGCCCTTTTCCGCCCGGGTGCGAACGAGGAGTTCATCGCCGCGGGTGACGATGAAGGCGGCCCCGCGGCGCAGCGTTCCCGCTTTCTTCGGCGCCTTGCGCGGAAAGGTCTCCTGATCGCCGCGCAGGCAAGCGGCGCAATCATCATTCAGCGGGCACAGCGCACAAGCGGGCTTCTTTGGCGTGCAGATCGAGGAGCCCAGATCCATCAGCGCTTGCGCGCTGTCGCCCGCACGGGATTCTCCCAATAGTGTCGATGCCAATTCCTGGATGCGTGGCTTCGCCTGCGGCAATGGCTCCTCGACCGCGTAAAGCCGCGACACCACGCGCTCGATATTGCCGTCGACCGGCATGGTTCGGGCATCGAACGCGATCGCTGCGATCGCCTTTGCCGTGTAAGGCCCGATCCCGGGCAACTGGCGCAGGCCTTCCTCGGTATCGGGAAATATCCCGCCATGGTCGCGCAGCACGGCGACCGCACAGGCATGCAGATTGCGTGCGCGCGAATAGTAGCCGAGCCCGGCCCACATCCGCAGCACGTCATCCAGCGAGGCGCGACCGAGCGCGGCGACATCGGGCCAGCGCGCCAGAAACTTCTCGAAATACGGCCCGACCGTTTTGACGCCGGTCTGCTGCAGCATGATTTCCGACAGCCAGACCCGATACGGATCGGCCCGCTCGCCCGCTGCCGCCCGCCACGGCAAGCGACGGCGATGACGGTCGTACCAGTCGAGCAGCAGCGCGGGGCGGGAGGCGCTTCCGGCAGGTACTGCCTGTCGCTTGATTTTTGCGGCCGCGGAAGACGTCATCCACCTACTTTAGTGCCGGAACGCAAAGCTCTCCACGTCATGCGCGGGCTTGTCCCGGGCATCCACGTCTTTCTTGCGTTGATCCGATACGTGGACGGCCGGGTCAAGCCCGGCCATGACGAGGTTGCACTGGCGATTTCTACCGCAATTGGCGCCGTGTTATAGAGCCCCATGTCCAAACCCGGCCCGATCTCGGCGAAACCGCTTTCCGTCCTGCTCAGCGACGTCTTTTCCGACGCCTATGCCAAGCAGGGATTTGCCGCACGCGAACTGGTGACGCGCTGGGCTGAAATCGCCGGCTCCGAGATCGCCGCCCATTCCGAGCCGCTCAAGATGCAATGGCCGCGGCCGGTGGAGGGGCAGCCGCAGGAACCGGCAACCCTGGTGCTGCGGGTGGAGGGTCCGATGGCGCTGGAGATCCAGCATTCGTCCGACGTGATCCTGCAACGGGTCAACCGCTTTTTCGGCTGGAGCGCGGTCGGCCGGCTGGCGCTGCGGCAGGCTCCGCTGTCGCGCCGAAATCGCCCCGCGCCGCGCCGCGCGCCCGACCCGAAATCGGTCGCGAAGGTGGCCGAAACCCTGTCCGCCGTGGAGGATGAGGAACTGCGCGCAGCGCTGGCCCGGCTTGGCGCCTCGATCAAGCGAAATTGAGCCCGCAGCACGGCGCGACCGCCATTGCCACAACTGGCGTTTCAAGCTAGCGAAGGCTTCTTTTTCGCAGTTCTTTCGGGCGTGAACGCGCCATTCGGGAGCAGACTTTGATGATCAGGCGCCGCGCCTTCACCACCGCTCTCTCGCTGACCGGGCTTGGCCTGCTCGCCGGCTTCTCGCCGCTGCGCCTGATCACCGATGCGATGGCGCAGAGTCCCGCTGACGTCGCCAAGCCGCAGTCGCTGCCCGACATGGCGCTCGGGCCCGCCAACGCGACCGTGACCATCACCGAATACGCCTCGATGACATGCCCGCATTGCGCCGCGTTCGGCGAAAAAGTATTCCCGAAGATCAAGTCGGAATTCATCGACAGCGGCAAGATACGCTACGTGTTCCGTGAATTTCCGCTCGACATCAAGGCCGCCGCCGGATCGATGCTGGCCCGTTGCATCGCCAAGGACGACGCCCCGAAATATTTCGCCGTCATCGATCTCCTGTTCAAGCAGCAGAACGACTGGGTGGTGAAGAATACCACGGAGACGCTGATCCGGATCGGCAAGCAGGCCGGGCTCACGCAAACGCAGGTCGAGGATTGCCTGAAGGATCAGGCGCTGCTCGACAAGATCGCCGCCGACCAGAAATATGCCGCCGAGGTGCTGAAGGTGCAGTCGACGCCGACCTTCTTCATCAACGGCGAGATGATCAAGGGCGAGCAGAGCTTCGAGGAGTTCGCAAAGCGCATCAATGCGATGCTGAAGAGCTGATTCGCGCGAACCGGATTCATTCGCGCTCATAAGTCCAGCAAAAGGCGCCACACAAGCGCCTCAAATCCCTTGGGAAAAGCCCCGCGGGGGCGTTGCTCTCCGGCCTCGGCCTCGCCATTGTCGCGGCTCATAAGCGCCGCAACGGGCGGCTCATCCACACTGACATTGCCTTCTATGGTATTGTCACGGCAGGGAGATTCGCGCCCGGCCAACAGAGATTTGTGTTCATGAAACTCACGCGCCTCCGCCTCCACGGTTTCAAGTCGTTCGTCGAACCCACTGATTTCATGATCGAACCCGGCCTCACCGGCGTGGTCGGACCGAATGGCTGCGGCAAGTCGAACCTGGTCGAAGCCTTGCGCTGGGCGATGGGCGAAACTTCGCACAAATCGCTGCGCGCCGCCGACATGGATGCGGTGATCTTTGCCGGTTCCGGCAACCGTCCGGCGCGCAACCACGCCGAAGTGACGATGACGATCGACAATGCCGATCGCACGGCGCCGGCCGCCGTCAATGACAGCCAGGTGCTGGAAATCTCCCGCCGCATCGAGCGCGAGGCAGGTTCGGTCTATCGCATCAACGGCCGCGACGTCCGCGCCCGCGACGTGCAGATCCTGTTTGCCGACGCCGCCACCGGCGCGCGGTCGCCGGCGCTGGTCCACCAGGGCAAGATCGGCGAGATCATTCAGGCCAAGCCCGAGCAGCGCCGCCGCGTGCTGGAAGACGCCGCCGGCGTCGCCGGCCTCCACGCCCGCCGTCACGAAGCCGAGCTGCGGCTGAGGGCTGCCGAAACCAACCTCACCCGCGTCGAGGACGTGATCGGACAGTTGTCCGGCCAGATGGAAGGGTTGAAGAAGCAGGCCCGCCAAGCCATTCGCTTCCGCGAAGTTGCGGCCAAGGTGCGCAAGGCCGAGGCCACGCTGTTCCACCTGCGCTGGCTCGAGGCCAATGCCGACGTCGCGGAAGCCGCGCATACGCACGACGTCAACGTGCGCGAGATGGCGGAGCGTACCCGCGAGCAGGCCGAAGCGGCGCGAATCCAGGCGATCCGCGCTTCCGAATTGCCGGCCTTGCGCGAAGGCGAAGCCCGCGCCGCGGCGGGACTGCAGCGCCTCACCAACGCCCGCGAGCAGCTCGACCGCGAGGAAGAGCGCGCCAAGGAGCGCGTCGCCGAGCTCGACCGGCGGCTGAATCAGTTCGCCGCCGACATCGCACGCGAACAGCAGCAGACCTCCGATGCCGAAATCGCGCTGCAGCGCCTCGACACCGAGGACGCCGAGCTGAAGGAAGAGATCAAGTCACGCGTCGAAAAGCGTTCTGGCGTCGACGAGCGCGTGTCGGAAGCGGAAGCGACACTGGCCGCGGCCGAGCGCATGTTCGGCGAACTGACCACGGCGCTCGCCGACCTCACGGCCAAGCGCAACCAGTTAGAGGCCGGCGTGCGCACCCATCGCGACCGGCTGGCCCGGCTCGACCAGGAAATTGCCAGCGTTGCGGCCGATGAGCAGAAGCTCAGCGACGAGACCGGCAATCTCGGCGACCTCGACGCGCTCGCCGCCGCCATGGAGACCGCGCAGGAAACGCTGGCCGTATCCGAAGCGGCAGCGCAAGCCAGCGAGACCGGCCACATCGCCGCACGGCAGAAGCTCGAAGCTTCCCGCGCCCCGCTCACCGAGGCCGAAAAGCGCGTGCAGCGGCTCGAGACCGAAGCGCGCACGATTTCAAAGCTGGTCAATGTCGAGACCAAGAATCTGTGGCCGCCGATCATCGACGGCGTCACCGTCGCCAAGGGCTATGAGAAAGCGCTCGGCGCCGTCCTCGGCGACGATCTCGACGCGCCCGTCGATCCCTCCGCGCCGATGCGCTGGACCAATGCCGGTGCAAGCTTCGACGATCCGGCCCTGCCTGATGGCGTGGATGCGTTGGCCGCCCACGTCGAGGCGCCGGCCGAACTGGCGCGCCGTCTCGCGCAAATCGGCGTCGTGCCAAAGGAGCGCGGCGCGGAGTTCGTTTCGCAATTGAAGACCGGCCAGCGGTTGGTCTCACTGGAAGGCGACGTCTGGCGCTGGGACGGCTTTGTCGCCGCCGCGCATGCGCCGACCGGTGCCGCTCGGCGTTTGGCCGAACGCGCCCGCCTGGTCGACATCGAACACGAGCTGGAACAGGCCCGCGCCGATGCCGCTGCCAAGCGGCAGGCCCTGGAAGACGCCGAGGCGGAACTGAAGGCGGCATCCGCCGCCGAAACCGCCGCCCGCGAGGCCTGGCGGGCCGCGCAGCGCGAAGCCGATGCGGCGCGCGAACGCCATGCCGCGACCGAGCGCGAGATCAATCGCCATGCCGCGCGCAAATCCGCGCTGACCGAAGCCCATACCCGTCTTGCCGCCGACCGCAGCGAGGCTGAGGCCGCGCATGAGAGCGCCACTGCCGCGCTGACCGAACTGCCGCCGACGGATGAGACGGAAGCGAAACTGAGCGCCGTTCGCACCGAGATCGACGGACACCGCCGCTTTGCCGCGCAGGTGCGGGCCGAAGCCCAGGCGCTGGCGCGCGAAGCTGAATTGGCCGACAAGCGCGTGCAGGCGATCACGGCCGAACGCACCGAATGGCAGAACCGCAAGCAAAGCTCGGCCTCACAGGTCGCCACCGTCGAAGCGCGCATCACCGAAGTAACGGCCGAGCGGGCCGAGCTTGAAAATGCACCGGCCGTGTTTGCCGAAAAGCGCCGCGCGCTGATCAACGAAATCGAATCCGCCGAAGGCGGCCGCCGCATCGCCGCCGACGCATTGGCCGCCGCCGAAAGCCTGATGGCGGAGACCGATCGCGCGGCCAAGGCGTCGCTGGAAGCGCTCTCCTCTTCCCGCGAGGCCTGCGCCCGCGCCGAGGAACGCATGGAGGGCACCAAGCGCCGGCTTTCCGACATCGAGCGAGAGATCCACGACATGCTCGAAGTCGAGCCGCATGCGGTAGCGGCGCTCGCCGAGATCGGGCCCGGCGCGGAATTGCCGCCGCTTTCCGAAATCGAGGAAAGCCTCGAAAAGCTGCGCCGCGACCGCGAGCGCCTTGGCGCCGTCAATCTGCGCGCCGAGGAAGAATTGCGCGAGGTCGAGACCCAGCACACGGCGCTAACCACCGAACGCGACGATCTGGTCGAAGCCATCAAGCGGCTGCGCCAAGGCATCCAGAGCCTCAACAAGGAAGCCCGCGAGCGGCTGCTGACCTCGTTCGAGACCGTCAACGAGCACTTCAAGCGGCTGTTCGTCGAACTGTTCGGCGGCGGCGAAGCGGCGCTTCACCTGATTGAGAGCGACGATCCGCTGGAAGCCGGCCTCGAAATCATCGCAAAACCGCCCGGCAAGAAGCCGCAGACGCTGTCGCTGCTTTCGGGCGGCGAGCAGGCGCTGACGGCGCTGGCACTGATCTTCGCAGTGTTCCTCACCAACCCGTCGCCGATCTGCGTGCTGGACGAAGTCGACGCGCCGCTCGACGACCACAATGTGGAGCGGTTCTGCAACCTGCTGCACGAAATGACCTCGTCGACGGAAACCCGCTTCATCATCATCACGCACAATCCGATCACGATGGCGCGGATGAACCGGCTGTTCGGCGTCACCATGGCCGAACGCGGCGTGTCACAACTGGTCTCGGTCGGCCTCGACGACGCCGTGAAGATCCTCGACCAAAACGTGGCGTGAGATTACGCTTTCGTCACCCCAACCGATGATGTCATCATCCGCGAAGGCGGATGATCCAGCGCTGTCCATGATTGTCACAGCCGCCTCGGCGTACTGGATGCCCGCCTTCGCGAGCATGACAAAGAGATGACCTCACCCGACCTCCCCGCTGAACTGAAAGCCGCGCTCGACGGCAAGCTGCGGGGCTTTTCGCGCAGCGACGCCGCGGGCCGCGCAGCCGCCATCTCGAAGAACTACCGTGAAGGCGGCGGCTCCACGACCATCCGCTCAGAGACGGACGCGCTCGCCTATGCGCTGGCGCGGATGCCTGCAACCTATGCCGCAGTCACGGCCAGCCTGAAGGCACTCGTCGAGAACAGACCTGACTTCGCTCCAAAGAGACTGCTCGACGTCGGCGCCGGGCCGGGCACGGCCGCATGGGCAGCTGCCGAAGCATTCCCGTCGCTAAGAGATTTCACGCTGCTGGACGCCAACGCGGCGTTGCGCACGCTGGCGCTGGATCTGGCGCACGACAGCACCCGGCTGCGCGGCATCGGCTACCAGCTCGGCGAGGCCCGCGCCGCGCTGGCCAAAGCGGATACGGCAGACCTCGTCGTAGCGAGCTACATGATCGGCGAGATCGGCGAAGCGGCGCAACGCGCGCTCGCCGAACTATTGTGGCAGAAGACCCACGACACGCTGCTCGTGGTCGAACCCGGCACTCCGGCGGGCTATGCCCGGATCATCGCGCTCCGCGCCCACTTGATCGGCCTGGACGCGCACGTCGCTGCCCCCTGCCCGCACGACAGCCAATGCCCGCTTCAAGCACCAGACTGGTGCCATTTCACCCAGCGCCTGCAGCGCTCACGCGCGCACAAGCAGATCAAGGGCGCGGAGCTGCCATACGAGGACGAGAAATTCTCCTATGTCGCGTTGACACGCGCGGCGGTGGAACAGCGCCCGTCGCGGGTACTGGCGCAACCAATCGTCACCAAGGTCGAGGTAACGGCCAAGCTGTGCACGCCGGAAGGTCTCAGCTTCACGAGAGTGCCCCGCCGTGCCAAGGCCGAGTATGCCAGCGCCCGGCGCTGGCGGTGGGGCGATGCGGTGAAGGACGAAAGCTGATCTGGACATCGGTCTCCGTGCCCCGGATGCTGCGCCGCGCGCCGCACTCGCGGCGTGGTGCGCTGCTGATCCGGAGCCCATCTCTCCGGCGGCGATGGGTCCCGGCTCTGCGGTACACCGTCGAGAGACTCTGCACCGCGTCCGGGACACGAGCGAATGAACTTATCCCGCCCCACTTCCGACTAACGCCATGCCCCACCTTCCGGGCGGGCTGCCGCACGCCCCGGTTTTCGTCTAGGTTCGCTGTCTTTCGCCCCATTTAGGAGTTCTCCGTCATGTCGACCGGCTGGATCGTTCTCGGCGTCATCGTCATTATCGTGCTGTTTGCGTTCGCTGCGTATAACCGCCTGGTCGCGCTCAGCCAGCGCGTCGGCCAGGCCTTTGCCGACATCGACGTCCAGCTCAAGCAGCGCCACGACCTGATCCCGAACCTGGTCGAGACCGTGAAGGGCTACGCCTCGCACGAGCGCGGCACGCTCGACGACGTCATCAAGGCCCGCAATTCCGCGATGTCGGCGCAAGGGCCGGCGCAGGTATCGGCGGCGGAGAACCAGTTGAGCGGCGCGCTCGGCCGGCTGATCGCGCTGTCGGAGGCCTATCCGGACCTCAAGGCCAACGCGAATTTCCAGCAGCTTGCCAGCGAACTCTCCGACCTCGAAAACAAGATCGCGGCCAGCCGCCGCTTCTTCAACAACGCCGTCCAGGAATACAACACCGGCATTCAGCAGCTTCCGGCGGCGCTGTTTGCCGGCATGTTCGGCTTCACCCGCAAGGAATTCTTCGATCTCGGCACCAGCCGCACCGAAGTCGAGACGGTGCCGAGCGTGAAGTTCTAAATATGGCGTTCCACCACGACCGTCATTCCGGGGCACGCCAACGGCGTGAACTCAGGTGCGCAATTGCGTACCTTAGAATCTCGAGAAGTTTGCGTGCGATGAGATTCCGGGTTCGCCGCTTCGCGGCGCCCCGGAATGACGCGTGGTAACGCATCATGGCCGCGTATGGTCTCTACACGCATATCGCATCGAACAAGTTTCGTTCGATGCTGCTGCTCGCCGGCCTGTTTCTGCTGATCTACGTGCTGGTCTTTGCCGGCGCGCTGGTTGCGGAAGTGGTGCTCAATAGCGATGCTTCACTCAATTACTATCTGACGCGCGCCTCGCGAGACCTGATCGCAGCCTTCCCCTATGCGACAATCATCGCCGCCTTGTGGATCGTGATCGCCTATTTCTTCCACCAGAACATGATCGACGCCGTGACCGGCGGCGAGAGCGTAACGCGGCAGCAGCAGCCGCGGCTCTATAATCTGCTGGAAAACCTCTGCATCTCGCGCGGCATCACGATGCCGAAGCTAAAGGTGATGGACAGCCCGGCGCTGAACGCCTTCGCCACCGGGCTCAACCAGCGGCAATATTCCATCACGGTGACCTCGGGCCTTCTGCAGGCGCTCAACGACCAGGAGATCGAGGCCGTGCTCGGCCACGAGCTCACGCACATCCGCAACGGCGACGTGCAGTTGATGGTGATCGCCATGATCATCGCCGGCGTGGTCGGCTTCTTCGGCGAACTGTTCTTTCGAACGTTTACCAACCTGTCGTGGAACTCCACCGGCAGCGATTGGTCGTCCTCGTCATCTTCCTCATCGTCCTCCTCCTCTTCGTCGTCCGACCGCGGCAAGGGCGGCGGCGCCGTCATGGCGATCATTATCGCGGTCGTGCTGATCCTGCTGGCCTGGCTGTTGTCGCAAGTCATCAAGCTGGCGCTGTCGCGGTCGCGCGAACTATTGGCCGACGCCGGTTCGGTCGAACTGACCAAGAACCCCGACGCCATGATCACGGCGCTGCGCAAGATCGAAAATCGCGGCGAGCTGCCCGGCGCGACGTCTGCTGTGATGGAGCTCTGTGTCGACAATCCGCGCGAAGGGTTTGCCGACCTGTTTGCGACCCATCCGTCGGTCGACAGGCGCGTCAAGGCGCTGGTGCAGTTTGCCGGTGGCCGCGATCCCGGCCCGCTCGCCCTCCCGTCGGATACGGCGGATGAACCCGAATCGGAGGAATCGGCCACGGAGCAACTCCAACCGCCGGTTCCCCGCGGCCCGTGGAGCGACGCCAGCGAGCCCGCCGGCGTTCCGGGCGCCCGCTCCGGCCCCCTGGACGGCCCTTGGGGCCCGCATCGCTAAACAGCGCCCGCCGACGCGCGGGATTAACGAATTCCGTGCGGAATAATGGCGACGGCCGTCTAATGAATTGAATTCTCCCTTGTTTCTGCCATGTTCGCGCCCAAAGCAGGGTTGGGGCAAGCCGGCCGCTCCCGCGGTCGGAACTGCTGTTCAAGGGAATTCCATGGCAAAGCCAGTCGTGATTGTGGTGGGCGCGGACAAGGGCGGGGTCGGCAAGACGACCGTGTCGCGGACGCTCCTGGACTATTTTAGCGCCAATAACGTGCCGACCCGGGCATTCGATACCGAATCGCCGCGCGGCACCCTGAAGCG
Organism: Bradyrhizobium murdochi; assembly: GCF_000472965.1. Taxonomy (GTDB): domain Bacteria; phylum Pseudomonadota; class Alphaproteobacteria; order Rhizobiales; family Xanthobacteraceae; genus Bradyrhizobium; species Bradyrhizobium murdochi. The sequence goes on from NZ_AXAU01000002.1 coordinate 369,219, forward strand.
CTTCCACCCTGACATCACCGAGATCGTCGACATGACGACGACATCGGATCAGATGAAGATCTTCGATACGCTGAGTGCCGGGCCTTCGGTGACCGTGATCGACGTCCGCGCCGGACTGCTGTCGCCAGCACTGGCTTCGCTGCGTGACATCGGCTTTCTCGATGCCGCAAAGGCCGGGCAGATCACCTTTGCCGTATTCCATATACTGGGCCCCTCGATCGCCTCGCTGGACGAAATCGCCGAGACCGCGAACTTCATGCAGGGCGCCAAATATTTCCTGGTCAAGAACTTCATCAACGACACCCAGTTCTTCCAGTGGGATCAGTCGACCTACAACTCCTACTTTCACCGCATCAAGGACGCCACCGACCTCACGATCCCCAAACTCAATGAGATGGCCTATGAGCAGGTCGAGGTTTCCTCGGTGCCGTTCCTCAAATTCGTCGCCAACAAGGGCAAGGACGACGAGGCCGCGAACTATTCGTTCGTGCTGCGCGGCTATGTCCGGCACTGGCTCGCAAACGTCTGGAGCGAGTTCGACCGCATCAAGTTGACCGATCTCGTCGGTGCCAAGCCTGGCGTGCGCGGCGGCGAAAAATAGTCGGATAGCCGCCGCGGCGGGGCTGGATTAGGCGGAAAATTCCTTTGATATAGCGGGTGATGAGCTCCACGCCTGTCTACATCATCTGCTCGCCCCGGCCGCTGGTCGGCAAGACGCTGCTCGCGCGCCTGTTGAGCGAGTTCCTGCTGCTGAAGGATGGGACGGTATCTTCCTTCGACATCAACCTGAAGGAACCATCGCTGCTCGAATATCTGCCGCGCATCACCGAGACGGCCGACGTGATGGACACCTACGGCAAGATGCAGCTCATGGACCGCCTGATCGTCAACGACGGCGTCGCCAAGGTGATCGACCTCGGCTTTCATGCGTTCGACGAGTTCTTCAAGATGATCAACGAGATCGGATTCCTGAAGGAGGCCGCACGGCGTGGCGTGGCGCCGATCATCCTGTTCGTGGCGGATACCGACCGCGTTTCAGCGCGCGCTTATTCGACGTTACGGGAGCAGATCCCGCTGAAAGCGCTGATCACGGTCGACAACGAGTATGTGGTGCGTGGCGAACTGCCCGAGGCGATGGGCTTGGGGCGGGTGCTGCGCATATCGGCGCTGCCCTCGTTCCTGAAAACCTATATCGACCGGCTGACCTTTTCCTTCACTAACTACCTGCGCAACGAGCGGGACTCGTCGACCGAGCTGCATCAGTGGATCCGCAGGAACTACACCGGTTTTCGCGAGCTCGAGTTCAGCCTGCTCCCGCAGCGGCCGTGACGAAGCCAGATATTACCCGGGTAATATTTACACTGGGCGGACAGCCTGTTAGCTAGTACCTCCTCTAATGCCCCTCGAAAGCCATCAGCGTGCGCACCGGCACTTCCATCGCGCGCAGCTTGGCGGCGCCGCCTAGATCGGGCAGATCGATAATGAAGCAGGCCGCGACCACGTTGGCGCCGATCTGGCGCAGCAATTTCACCGCGCCTTCCGCGGTGCCGCCGGTGGCGATGAGATCGTCGACCAGGATGACGCGCTCGCCGGGATGGATCGCGTCGGCATGCATTTCCATCTCATCAAGGCCGTATTCCAGCGAATAGGCGATCCGCACGGTGGTGTGCGGCAGCTTGCCTTTTTTCCGGATCGGCACGAAGCCTGCGGAAACCTGATGCGCCACCGCGCCACCGAGGATGAAGCCCCTCGCCTCGATGCCGGCGACCTTGTCGATCTTCAATCCAGCCCACGGTTGCACCAACTCGTCGACGGCGCGGCGAAAGGCGCGCGCGTCCGCCAGCAGGGTCGTGATGTCGCGAAACAGGATGCCCTTTTTCGGGTAGTCCGGAATGGTGCGGACGGTGGCCTTGATGTCGTGATCGAATGTCATCGGTATCTCGCAATCCTCAAGTGACGGGCGCATTCAGACGAAAGGCATTCTCGACGATACGCAGTCCCACCTCGCCGCCGAGCGACATCAGCGACTCCGGGTGAAACTGCACGCCGCCGACCGGCAAGGTCTTGTGCTCGATCGCCATCGCGACGCCGTCCTCGGTGGTCGCGGTGACCTCGAGAACATCGGGCACGGTGTCGCGCTCGACATAGAGCGAATGATAGCGGCCGATCACGATCTGATTCGGCAGGTTCTGCATCAGCCGTCCGCCGCGCACCTGAACCCGCGACGGCCGTCCATGCGCCGGCTGAGTGAGCTGACCGAGCTGGCCGCCAAAATACTCGCCGATCGCCTGCACGCCGAGGCAGACACCGAAGATCGGCAGTTTTCGGTCCAGCGCCGTTCCAATGGTCTTCGAGATTCCAAAATCCTCCGGACGACCCGGGCCCGGCGACAAGACCAGGAGATCCCAGCCCTTCCGCTTCAGCATCTCCTGTGCATGCACGTGCCGGACCACGGTTACGCTTGCGCCGACCTGCCGGAAATAATCCGCCAGCATATGAACAAAACTGTCGTCGTGGTCGATCAAGAGCACCTTGCGGCCCGAGCCGGTCGCGTCGGGCGCAAAGGTCGACAGCGGCTTCGGCGCGTCGCCCCGCAGTGCCTGGAACAGCGCAGCCGCCTTCACCTGGCACTCGCGATCTTCCGCGGCCGGATCGGAATCGAACAGGCAAGTGGCGCCGACGCGCACTTCGGCCAGCCCATCCTTCATGCGGATGGTACGGATGGTCAGCCCGGTGTTGATGCTGCCGTCGAAATTCACGGCGCCGATGGCGCCGGCATACCAGCGCCGCGACGAACGCTCATTGTCCTCGACGAACTGCATGGCCCACAATTTCGGCGCACCGGTCACGGTAACCGCCCAGGCGTGCGTCAGGAAGGCATCCAGCGCATCGAAGCCCGGGCGCAGCATGCCTTCGACGTGGTCCACGGTGTGGAACAGCTTCGAATAGGTTTCGATCTGCCGCCGCGCCAGCACCTTGATCGTGCCGGGGATGCAGACGCGCGCCTTGTCGTTGCGGTCAACGTCGGTGCACATGTTGAGCTCGAACTCGTCCTTTTCCGAGTTCAGCAATTGCCTGATTTGCTCGGCATCGCCGATCGCATCGACGCCGCGCGCAATCGTGCCCGAAATCGGGCAGGTCTCGACCCGGCGGCCGTCGGAGCGCACGAACATTTCCGGCGAGGCCGACACCAAAAATTCGCCGTCTCCGAGATTCATCAGCGCGCCATAGGGCGACGGGTTGATGCGGCACAGCCGCTGGAACACCTCCGCCGGCGAACGCTCGCAGGGCTCGGCGAAGAGTTGCCCCGGCACCGCCTCGAACAGGTCGCCGCGCGCGAACGCCGCACGCGCGACCTCGACCGTTGCCTGATATTCGCCGGGCGCATGATCGGCAAATCCCTGCCGCGGTGTTTTGGCGTAAACGCTCTCGTCGGTGTCGCGCGGCAGGCCCTGGGTGGACCTTCCCTTCCAGGAGAAATCGTAGCTCAACACCACGCCACGGCCGGTGGCACGGTCGTAGGCCAGAAGGCGATCCGGCACGTAGAGCACGATATCGCGCTGGTCAGCCTCCCGCGCCCGCTTCTGCACGAGGTCCTCGATCTGGAACACGAGGTCGTAGGCGAAGGCGCCGAACAGGCCGAGCAGCGGATCGTCGTTTGCGGTGAAGGCGGCGACGAGATCGCGCACCAGCGACATCACGCTGGCACGGCGGGTGCGCTGGTCTTCCTCGACCGGCGCGGCGCCGCGGATGATGTGGCCGGCCAATCGCCGCTCGCTCCGCTCCGAAATGACGACGCAGGGCTCGCGCAACACATCGCCGAGGAAGGCGATCAGCACCTCACCGCGCGCGTTCAGCGCTTGGAGCGAGAAATTCGAGCCGGCCGTTTCCAGCACCAGCGGTGGATCGGCAAAGCCGAGGTCAAAGCTTTCGTAACGTCCCGGCACCGTGGTGCCGGAGGACAGCACCACGCCACGGCGGCGATCGAGCAGCTCGATCAGGTCGTCAAGGCGCTTGGCGTTGCCGGTGAACTGCTCGACGGCGCGCAAAATCGCCAGACCGCCGCTGGTCCGGTATTCGCTGTGCTCCGGCAGGGAGAAGGCTGTCCTGTTCATGTGATCCTCTTACGAAACCTCGGGAGGGCGCGCCACACAGGACAAACGAAGGAACCGTCGCACTGCGATGGCGACCTTCGACGATTGAAAAAATGAAATCGCACCGGCCACCTCTTAGGAGGTGCGCCACCAGAGACGGCAGGGGGCAACAACAGTGCTCATGGGAACCTAATCACCATCCGGCGGAGGCGATGTCAAGGGAGGGATGGGCCAGGAAGCCCGCCCCAGACCCAACTTTGGGTGGTTAGCGGTCAGATGTGTCGCCCAACAAACCGCGTCGTCCCTGCGTTTCGCAGGGACGACAGTTGGGTTTGCGGCGCTACTCCCGATAACACCCGCTCTCGATCTCCTCGATCAGTCCCCGCGCCTTCGGCTGCCAACCAAGCTCCTGTCGCGCGCGTTTTGCCCGCACCCTGCTGTTCGACGCCATCGTGTCCTCGGCCGTGCCCTCGCCCCATTCGGCGGCGGCTTCGGCCATCGACATCGCCGTCGGCGGCCCTGCAAAACCCAGCATGCGGTTGATGGCCTCGCACGCTTCATGCATCGAATTCTCGCCGTTCTCGGCGAAATAGAAGCTGCCTGTCGGCGCCTTCTCGATGGCAAGCGCGTAGAGCGTCACGAGATCGTCGATATGCACGTTCGACCAGATGTTCTCGCCGGGCCCGGCATGTGCGGCGTTGCCGCGCTTTTTTGCGAGATTGATCAGCAACGGCACCTGCACGCTGTCTCGCCCAGCGCCAAGGCCTCTGCCATAGATCAGGCTCGGACAGATGATCACCGGCCGACATTCGTTATCGCGATGGGACAGAATGAACTCGTTCAGCGCGACCCGCGCTGCGCGCGCGGGCGATGGCGTAATCGGCGTGTCTTCGTCGAAGGTCGCATCCGATCGCTGGCCCTTGGCGCGGGTGCCCACGATGCTCGATCCCGATGTGTGGATGAACGGCTTGCCGCTTCCGGCGAGTGCGCCGAGCAGGCTTTCGACCGCGCCTCTGTGATCCGCGCTCGCCGCATTGACGACAATTTCGGCGGCCTGCGCGGCTTGCGCCAGGATTTCCCTGTCGTCGAGCGTTCCAAGCAAGGGCTGGACGCCTCGCGCGCGAACCGCTTCGGCTTTTTCAGGCGAGCGAACCAATCCGGTCACCTGATGTCCGGCGGCAATGAGATGAGCCGCAACCGAACCGCCGATATAGCCCGATGCACCCGTGCAGAAGATTTTCATGCGCGGCCAACCCTTCGCCGAGATGCGCTCAACTTAGCCAAGATGCTTCCTGAAAAATTCCGTCGCCCGGCCCCAGGCAAGCTCGGCGGCCTGGCGGTCATGCACGGCCATGCGCTGCTCGTTCACGAAGGCATGTTCGGCATCGTAGCGGAACAGCTCAAGCGACTTGCCGGCGTCCTTCATCGCCTTTTCGAAGGCGTCGACCGCGGCCGGCGTGCACCAGTCGTCCTTGTTGGCGAAATGCGCCTGCAGCGGGATTTTCACGTCGGCAGGTTTGGCGGCCTGCTCCGGCGGGATACCGTAGAATACGACGCCCGCCGCGAACTCCGGAATCTTGGTCGCGCCGATGATGGTTACGGCGCCGCCGAGGCAGAAGCCGGTGAGTCCCACCTTGGCGCCGTTGCGTGCGAGATATTGCGCGGCGCCACGTACATTTTGGGTAGTGGCGTCCATGAAATCCAGCGAGTTCATCTGCGCGTTGGCCGCGTCCGTATCGTGATACGGCACCACGACGCCCTTGTAGAGATCGGGCGCCAGCGCATCGAAGCCGGCTACCGCAAAGCGGTCGCACAGGCCCTTGATGTTCTCCGACAGGCCCCACCATTCCTGCACCACCACCACGCCCGGCGCGTTGCCGCGCGCGGCATTGGCGAGAAAGCCGGCGGTTTCCTTGCCGTCCGGACGCTTGAAGGTGATGTGGGTGCCCATGGGTTCCTCCGCTGACTTCTCGATCGGTTGCAGCCATTTTGGCCGCTGCGGGATTGGGACGCAATCGCCCGCCGGCGCATTGCTGGGCCCAACAAAAAAGCCCCCGAAGGGGCCTTTCCGAATTCATGACGCTTCAATGAAGCTCAGTGGGCGTTGGCCCAGACCTTCTTCTTGGTGAAGTACAGCAAGACGGTGAGCAGGATCAGGAACACGAACACCTGCAGGCCGAGCTGCTTGCGCGCCTCCATGTGCGGCTCTGCGGCCCACATCAGGAAGTGGGTGACGTCCTTGGCGTACTGCGCAACCGTGGCCGGCGAGCCGTCGTCGTAGGTGACCTGACCGTCGCTCAACGGCTTCGGCATCTTGATGGCGTGGCCGGGGAAGTAGGTGTTGTAGAAGGACCCTTCCGGCAGATTGAAGCCAGCCGGCGGCTTGTCCTCATAGCCCTGCAACAGCGCCGTGACGTAGTCCGGTCCCTGCTCCTGATACTGGGTGAAGAAGTCGATCAGGAACATCGGGAAGCCACGGCTGTAGCTGCGCGCCTTGGTGATCAACGACAGGTCCGGTGGAAAAGCGCCGCCATTGGCCGCGCGCGCCGCCTGCTCGTTGGGGAACGGCGACGGGAAATAATCGGCGGGCCGACCCGGCCGCTCGAACATCTCGCCCTGGTCGTTCGGGCCGTCCTTGACCTTGTATTCGGAGGCGAACGCCTGGGCCTGCGCCACCGAGTAACCGGGACCGCCGGCTTCGGCGAGATTGCGGAAGGCGACGAACGACAGGCCATGGCAGGATGCGCAGACTTCCTTGTAGACCTTCAGACCGCGCTGCATGGCGCCGCGGTCGAACTTGCCGAACGGGCCTGAAAACGACCACTTCTGGGCCGGCGGCTTGGTGCTGCCTTCGGCGGCCCGGGCGCTCTCGGCGCCGCCCAGCAGCAGACCGCCTGCCACCATCAGCGCGATGACGGTCGAGACCATCGGCGCCGGCTTGCCGCCCGTCTTTGCCAGCACGTCGTCCGCGATCGAGTTCGGCACCGGGCGGGGCTTCTCGATCCGAGCTAGCAACGGCAGCAAGATCAGGAAATAGGCGAAGTAGAGGAAGGTCAGGATGCGGCCGACGATGACGTAGATGCCCTCCGGCGGCTGCGCGCCGAGATAGCCGAGCCCGATGCAGACGACAACGAACATCCAGAAGAACTGCTTGGCCAGCGGACGATATTTCGACGAGCGGGTCTTGGCGCTATCGAGCCAGGGCAGGAACGCCAGGATGAGGATCGCGCCGAACATCGCCACGACGCCGGCAAGCTTGTTCGGGATCGAGCGCAGGATCGCGTAGAACGGCAGATAGTACCATTCCGGCACGATGTGGGCGGGCGTTACCGCGGGATTGGCCGGGATGTAGTTCTCGGCGTCGCCGAGATAGTTCGGCATGTAGAAGATGAACCAGGCGAAGAACAGCAGGAAGCACGAGACGCCGAACATGTCCTTCATGGTCGCGTAAGGCGTGAACGGCACCGTGTCCTTTTCCGTCTTCGCCTCGACGCCGGCCGGATTGTTCTGGCCCGCCACGTGCAGTGCCCAGATGTGCAACACGACGACGCCGGCGATCACGAACGGCAGCAGGTAGTGCAGCGAGAAGAAGCGGTTCAGCGTCGGATTGCCGACGGCATAGCCGCCCCACAACAGCGTCACGATGCTCTCGCCGAAATAGGGCACGGCCGAGAACAGGTTGGTGATCACGGTGGCACCCCAGAAGCTCATCTGGCCCCACGGCAGCACGTAGCCCATGAAGCCGGTTGCCATCATCAGGAGATAGATGATGACGCCGAGGATCCAGAGCACTTCACGCGGCTCCTTGTACGATCCGTAATAAAGGCCGCGGAACATGTGAATGTAGACAGCGAAAAAGAACATCGAGGCGCCGCTGGCGTGGATGTTGCGCAGCAGCCAGCCGTAATTGACATCGCGGACGATGAGTTCGACCGACTTGAACGCCATGTCGGCATGCGGCGTGTAGTGCATCGCCAGGATCACGCCGGTCAGGATCTGCACGACCAGCATGAACGAAAGGATGGCGCCGAACGTCCACCAGTAGTTCAGGTTACGCGGCGTCGGATACGCCACGAACGACGAATGCATGAGTCCCATGATTGGGAGGCGCCGTTCGATCCACTTCAAGGCGGGATTGGTCGGCTGGAAATCGGATGGTCCGCTCATTGATGCGATCCTGAGGAAGTAAAACGACGCAACGGCTTAAGGGCGGTCTCGGACTGGCGTCCGAGCCCTTAGCCGATCTGGATTTTGGTATCGGAAACGAAGGTGTAGGGCGGCACGGCCAGATTGGTCGGCGCAGGTCCCTGCCGAATCCGGCCCGACGTGTCGTACACCGAACCGTGGCACGGACAGAAGAAGCCGTCGTACTGGCCCTCATGGGCGATCGGGATGCAGCCGAGGTGGGTGCAGATGCCGACGACGACCAGCCACTGGTCATGGCCCGGCTTGACCCGCGCCTCGTCGCTCTGCGGATCGGGCAGGCTCGACACCGACACCGCGCGGGCTTCTTCGATCTGCTTCTTGGTCCGGTGGCTGATGTAGATCGGCTTGCCGCGCCAGAACACCTTGATGTCCTGTCCTTCGGCGATTGGGGTCAGGTCGACCTCGATCGGCGCACCGGCCGCGACCGTGGAGGCATCCGGATTCATCTGGGAAACCAGCGGCCACACCGTGGCAGCCGCGCCTACGGAAGCGACGGCTCCCGTTGCAACATAAAGAAAATCACGGCGTGTCGGATGGTCCGCCGAAGACGCTGTCGTCACGATCTCAAGCCCTTTCTTGTCTGCAGCCAGCGGAACCGCCCCGGACCCGCGCAAACGCGCGCCCCGGAGGAGGCTGCCGGCGCCCGCGGCCCCCGCGGCGGCAGAAAAACCGCTTTTCCTCCCCCCATTCCGGCGGAACAAGCAGTCCAGAATCGTTCTATTGGCACCCTTGCCGTGAGAGCGCAAGCCCGCTATCGGCTCGATAGCGTGCAATGCACTAAATCGGCGCCCGGCCGTGATTTATTCGAAACATTTCATTCGCGCCACCAAAGCCTGACACCATGCAGATTGCGCTTTTCCAGCCCGACATCCCCCAGAACACCGGGACGATTCTGCGCCTGTGTGCCTGCCTGGGCGTGGCCGCCCATATCATTGAGCCAGCGGGATTCCCGACCTCTGACCGGCATTTCCGCCGCGCGGGAATGGACTATCTCGATCACGTCGTCCTTACCCGCCATGACTCATGGCCAAAATTCGAGCAATGGCGTAACGAGGCTGGTTCCCGGCTGGTGCTGTTTACGACCAAAGCGGCCGGTTCCTATCTGGATTTCCGCTATCGAAGTGACGACGTCCTATTATTCGGGCGGGAATCCGCAGGAGTTACCGACGAGGTCGTCTCCGCGGCCGACGCTCGGGTGACGATCCCGATAAGGCCGGGCTTGCGTTCGCTCAATGTGGCGATGGCGGCCGCCATGGCACTAGGCGAGGCGATGCGTCAGACGGGTCATCCGATTGCAGGCGAGATCGGGTCCAAGGAGAAGGTGTGAGCTACGCGGTCAAGGAAATATTTCTGACGTTGCAGGGCGAAGGCGCGCATGCCGGCCGCGCGGCCGTGTTTTGCCGTTTTTCCGGCTGCAACCTCTGGAGCGGCCGCGAACAGGACCGCGCGAGCGCCACCTGCCAGTTCTGCGATACCGACTTTGTCGGCACCGACGGCACGCTCGGCGGTCGCTATGCCACGGCGGACGAACTCGCCGACACCATCGCCGCGCAATGGACCGGCGAGAATACCAACCGCTACGTGGTCCTGACCGGCGGCGAGCCTCTGCTGCAGGTCGATCCCCCCTTCATCGATGCGCTGCATGCGCGCGGCTTCGCCATTGGCATCGAGACCAACGGCACGATCGAACCGCCCGAAGGGATCGACTGGGTCTGCGTCAGTCCGAAAGCCGGCGCCGAGCTCGTGGTGCGCCGCGGCCACGAATTGAAGCTGGTCTATCCGCAGACGGGCGCGGCGCCGGAAGATTTTGCGAGGCTCGATTTCGAGCGCTTTTCGCTGCAGCCGATGGATGGACCCGACGTGCTCGAAAACACCGCGCGTGCGGTCGACTACTGCCTGCGCCATCCGCAATGGCGGCTCAGCCTGCAGACGCACAAGACACTTGGCATCAGATAGGATTTAGATTTTCAAGATGTGGGAACTGACGAAATCGTTTCGCTTCGAAGCTGCGCATTCCCTGAAGGGAACGACCTTCGGCGCGGCCAGCGAGGAAATTCACGGCCACTCGTTTCGCGCCGAAGTGAGCGTGCGCGGCACGCCCGACCCGGAAACCGGCATGGTGCTCGATCTCGGCCTGCTCGAACGCAGCATGGAAGAAGTTCGGAAAGTACTCGACCACAAGCTCCTCAACAAGGTCGAGGCGCTGGGGACTCCGACGCTGGAAAACATTTCGCGCTACATCTTCGAGCGGGTCCAGCACGCAGGCCAGGTCATCCGCGTCAGCGTTCATCGCGACAGTTGCAACGAGAGCTGCACGTATTTCGGGCCGCAGGGCTGAGCGCCAATGGACATGTCAGTCATCGAGGATCGCAAGACACGCGCGAGAGCTTGGTTCGAAGCGCTGCGCAACGACATCTGTGCGGCCTTCGAAAAGCTGGAAGACGACGCGCCGCCCGCCCTCTATCCCGGCGAGGCCGGTCGCTTCGTGCGCACGCCCTGGGACCGCACCGACCACACCGGCAAGCCCGGCGGCGGCGGGGTGATGTCGATGATGCGCGGGCGGCTGTTCGAGAAGGTCGGCGTGCACTGCTCGACCGTGCATGGCGAGTTCGCACCGGAATTCCGCGCGCAGATACCCGGCGCGGCCGACGATCCCAGGTTCTGGGCGTCGGGCATTTCGCTGATTGCGCACATGCGTAACCCGCACGTGCCGGCGGTGCACATGAACACCCGCTTCGTGGTCACCACCAAGGCCTGGTTCGGCGGCGGGGCGGATCTGACGCCGGTGCTCGACCGCCGGCGCACCCAGGATGACCCCGACACGCTCGCCTTCCATCAGGCGATGAAGGAGGCCTGCAGGGGATCGAACGGCGTCGCCGATTACGACAAGTACAAAAAATGGTGCGACGAATATTTCTATCTGCCGCACCGCAAGGAAGCGCGCGGCATCGGCGGCATCTTCTACGACTGGCACGATTCAGGTGACTGGGACGCCGACCTCGCCTTTACCCAGGAGGTCGGCCGCGCCTTCCTGAAAATCTATCCTGAACTGGTCCGCCGCAATTTCGCCCTTCCCTGGAATGCCGCCGACCGCGAGGAACAGTTGATCCAGCGCGGGCGCTACGTCGAGTTCAACCTGCTCTATGATCGCGGCACGATCTTTGGGCTAAAGACTGGCGGCAATGTGGATTCCATCCTCTCGTCGATGCCGCCGGAGGTAAAGTGGCCATGATCGCATGATCGGGTTGTCATGACTGATCGCTATGGTGCGATTCGTGTCATGTAATCCGAGGAGTAGATCATGGATTTGAAACCAGGCGACGTCGTCATTCTGAAGTCCGGCGGCCATCCTCTCAGTGTGGTGGAGGTCAAAGACGGCAACGTTGCGTGCGTATGGATGGGCAATGAAGGCGATCTGTTCCGCGAGACGCTGCCGCTTGCCGTCCTAGAGCTCGCCGAAGCCGATACGTCAGACGAAGACGAAGAAGAAGACGAGGACGAAGAGGAAGCCGAGGACGAGGACGAGGAAGAGGACGACCGCGCCAACAAGGTTGCATGAGGCATTTTTGCGCCGCCGGGCTTCCATGGTCCGGCGGCGTGGCTTCCGGGATTGGACCCGGTGCGGGTGATCTGATATTCGCGGCAAGTCCGCGGCTGCTTCCCGCGGCCGACGACGCTTGAAGTGAGATGGCCGCGAAACAATGACCCACCTGCCCCGCGCGATGCTGATCGACATGGACGACACCATCCTGTCGGCCTATGGACGTCCTGAGATCGCCTGGCACAATGTCACGTCCGAGTTCGCCACCGAGTTCGGGCCCCTGACCTCGCAGCAGGTTGCCACCGCCGTTCTGGATTCCGCGCGCAAATTCTGGGCTGTTGCCGAAGCCGAATGGCGGCTCAAGCTCGATGAAGCGCGGCGCATCACCGTCAGGAACGGATTTGCCGCGCTTGCCGAAGATGGTCACGTCCTGCCTGAAGACCTCGCGATACGGTTGGCAGACCGCTTTACCTCCTACCGTGAAGAGGAAATGTTCGTCTTCCCCGGCGCGCATGACGCCATCGACGAATTGAAGGCACGCGGCGTGAAGCTGGCGCTGGTCACGAACGGCGCCGCGGGTGCCCAGCGAGCCAAGGTCGAACGCTTCGCGCTGTCGCACCGTTTCGATCACATCCAGATCGAAGGCGAGCACGGTTTCGGCAAGCCGGACGAGCGCGCTTATCTGCACGCGATGCAGGCGCTCGGCGTCACCGCGCCCGAGACCTGGATGATCGGCGACAATCTGGAATGGGAGGTGGTGGCGCCGCAGCGGCTCGGCATCTATGCCATCTGGATCGACGTGCATGGCGACGGCCTGCCGCCGAATTCCACCGTGAAGCCCGACCGCATCATCCGCTCGCTGACGGAACTGCTGCCCCGCCAGGGCTGACGGCCCAAGAGCTGACGGCGCGCCCCTGACCGCTGCCTGCCCATCACACGATCGCGTGTAGTGTGAGTTGTCTCACAGTGCCGAGGCCGACAATCCCAGATTGTGTCGAGGTTGGTTCAAGGTTGAAGTCCAAGGGTTGGGGGTTCACCGATGCCGAACGACGACACGCATGATATCGCACCGACAGCCGCCCCGCTCAGGTGGCTTTGGAAGTTCAATCACGGGCTCGACATCGTCAAAGGCCTGTCGCTGGTTACGGTGCTGAGCAGCCTCGTGGTCGGCTACTTCCAATATCTCAACGCCTATCAGGAGAAGGTGAGCAGCCAGGCCAAGGAAGACATGAACTTGGCCGCCGCAACTTTCACCGAGATCTCACACGCATTCTCCAAAATGCAGGGGTTGCAGCAAACCCTTTACACCGATTTCGTGCGCGCCGTCGGCGAGAAATCCGATGCCGGCGACAAGGCGCTGGCCACCAGCAACGCGCGGGCGATTTCGGAAAGTTATGAGAAAGCACGGAACGAACTCCGTGAAAACATCGACCTTCTCACCCGAAAGGCCGAAATCTACATCGACTGGGCCAGCAATACATATCGCGATCCGGCCGAGAAGCGTAACGTCGACGAGGACCCGCTGTCACGACGAGTGTTGCGCGACTACGCCTTCGATTGTTCCGACAAGTTTAATTTTCCGGCCTTCGGAAACGTGCATGCGCCGGATGACGACACACCACCCAAGGAAGTTGCCGACGACAAATATTGCGCGATGGCCGAAAAGCGTGGCGTTGACGATACGACCAGACCGAAAGACGCATTCATCCGAATCTGCGCCGGCCCTCAAGACAGGGCAGCAAAGCGAATCTACTGGTACAGCGCCAAACACCATGTCCTGACGATGCATTACTGCTTCGAGGCCGCGCACAACAAGCTGGCGGCAGCGCGGCAATGGGCCGCCGGGAGCGTCGGCGACGCCGCGAAGGAAAGCGATATTCTCCAGGGAGAAAAGGAGATCAACGCCGAACTGGACGATCTGGCTGGCCGGATCAATGCGTTCAGCAGTCTGGCGCTGTATCAGTTGGAGCAAATTCGGGTGAAATATCGCCCGGCCGGCCTTTGGTGCAACGTGCCCTTTGTCTGGAACATATCAAGCTTGAACTGCTTCCCGATCCGCACGGCATCGCTCACGCATTGATCCCAATCAGTGCCGCAACGCCGCGGTGATCATGACGAGGCCGCCGACAATCACGGCGGCGTCGAGGATCGCAGTATGGATGTGCACCGGCATGCGTTCAACGAACGCCTTGGCGAGGAACGCGCCGGGAATTGCGATGGCGCCGATCAGGAGCGCGAAGGCAAGCACCTGCGCAGTGACGGCGCCGGCAAGGCCGAACACCGAAATCTTGATGAGACCGGTCACGACCGAGATCACCGCGTCGGTAGCGATCACGGCAGCTCCCTCGAGGCCAGACGCCATCAGCAACGACAGCAGGATCACCCCGGAACCTGATGTGCCGCCGACCACCACGCCATAACCCACCGCGCTCACGCCAAGGCCGGTATCGCCGATCTTGATATCGCGGTGCTTGGCCAGCCGACGTAGCGGCACGCTTAGGATCAGCATGCTGCCGATCACGAGCGCCGCGCCGGCGCTGGTCAGCCGCGTGTAGCCATACGCGCCGAGCGCCGTCGTCAGCATGGCGGCGCCGATCACGATCAGCGCGCGACGCTGGTCGGCATAGCGAAAATACGCCACGAAGCGGCTAATATTGGTGAAGATTGCCGAGATCGCGATGATCGGCACCACGGGCTCGGCGCCGACGAGCGGCACGAGGACCAGCGGCATCAAGGCGCCGGTACCATAGCCGGCAAGCCCGCCGACCACGGAAGCCAATAGCGCCATGCCTCCAACCAGCACGAGTTGACCGAGCGAAATATCGGCAAACCCGGCCAGAATATTCACAGCCGGTGATCGCGGGTGAAACGGGCGGCGGCCTGGTCGGCGATCGCGGCAAGGGCGGATGGTTCAAGCGGAAAATCGGCAGCCAACCAGGCGTCTTCCGCAAGCGCCAGCACGTGACCGAGACCGGGACCTTCGGCAATGCCGCGGGAGATGAAATCGGCCGCCTTCAGCGGAAATTTCGGCGCGCTCCAGCGCTGCGGCAAGGTTGCAAGTTCATGCCAGCGCGCGGCGTCATTACCGACGCCGCCTGCCCGCGCCCACGCCAGCATCAGCCGGTCTCGATACGGATCCTCGCCGAGCCGATAGAGAAGCTGTCGCGCCCGCGCGTCGTCCTTGCTCGCGAGCCGCCACCAGCGATGGCCCATCGAATCCAGCGCTTTGGCTTCCGCGTTGGAAAGCCGAAGCCGTGCCGAGACGCGCCTGGCGTCCTCGGTGACGGCGACCGTGAGCGCGGCGAGCCGGCGCACGGCGCTCGACGGCAGGCCCAGCGCCCGTTCGGCCGCGATCATCGCCGCGAATGTCCCCGTGTAGGTGACGCCGCCGAAGATCAGCAACAGTAGGCCGGCATCCGCCATCGCCTGCACCGCAACCGCGGCGCCTTCCGCGATCAACAGCTTCAACATCTCCATGCGCACGCGTTCGGCGGAAAGGCTCGAAAGCCCGGCGCGCCCGTCGATGCAGGCGAGATATCCGGCACGGTCGGGCTCGCCCGCCCCGTAGGCGGCATGCATGCGAAAGAAGCGCAGGATGCGCAAATAATCCTCAGCGATGCGCTGGCCGGCGTCGCCGATGAAACGCACGCGTTTGGCCTGGATATCGGCAAGCCCGCCGACATGGTCATGCACGACGCCCTCGGCATCGACCGAAAGCCCGTTGATAGTGAAATCGCGCCGTTCCGCATCGCGAACCCAGTCGCGCCCGAACGCAACTCTGGCCTTGCGGCCAAAGGTCTCGGTGTCCTCGCGCAAGGTCGTGATCTCAAATGGGTGGGATTCGACGACCAGCGTGACCGTGCCGTGGTCGATGCCGGTCGGGACGCATTTGATGCCGGCCGCCTTGGCGCGGCGGACGACCTCGTCGGGCAACGCCGTCGTCGCGATATCGATGTCGCCGAGAGGAATTTTCAGAAGCGCATTGCGCACGGCGCCGCCGATCACGCGGGCTTCCTCGCCCTCGCCATTGAGCAACGCGAGCACGCGCGCGGCCGGACCGGATCTGAGCCAGGGCGCGTCCGACAGCACGCGTGCCTCGCTCATTTCTCTCCCCCGTGAACCAGCTTGCCGTCTTCCAGATGCGCGGGAACGTAGGTCGAATTCGGCGGCGCGCCGGAGAATTGGGCGAGCAGCACGAAGCTGATCGCGACCAGCAGCAGCGATCCCAGCGCAAGTTTGGCGATAAGATGTGCCGGCCAGGAGGAGGACGCGAACAGGCCCGAACGGGTGGCAATCAGGAACAGCGCGTAGGCCACGAACGGGATCAGGAATATTGCGATTTCGGTCAAGATCGGACGGATCATGCGAGATAAATCCGCTCATATAGCACGCGCAGGATCCCCGCGGTCGCACCCCATATGTAACGCTCGGCGAACGGCATTGCGTAATAGGAGCGCTCCATGCCGCGGAATTCCTTGGAATGGATCTGATGGTTCTCGGGATTCATCAGGAACGCCAGCGGCACCTCGAAGGCGTCGACCACCTCGCCTTCGTTGATCGTCAGCTCAAAGCCGGGCTTCACACGCGCCACCGTCGGCAGGATGCGAAACCCGAAGGCGGTTCCATAAAGATCGAGATAACCGATCGGCTCGATGAACTCGCGCTTGAGGCCGACTTCCTCCTCTGCCTCGCGCAAGGCGGCATCGAGCGGGGAAGCGTCGATTGCGTCGATCTTGCCGCCCGGAAAGGAAATCTGGCCGGCGTGGCTGGAAAGATGCGGCGAGCGCTGCGTCAGCAACACAGTCGGCTCGTGGTGATCGACCACCGGGATCAGCACCGCCGCCGGGCGCACCGGCTGCTCGCGCGCCACGATCTCGAGCATGCGATCATTGCCCGCATCGCCCGTCCTCGGAATGACATTGGGATCGACCAGGCCGGGCGGCACGTCGAAATTCAGCCGGGTTCTGCTTCGCGCAAAGAATTCCGTCGAGCTGATCGGAGCCGCCTCCATCTTCGTCAGCATCGGCTCGTTCAAACCGCATCCCTCACCTGCTTCGCGTCCGCCATGGCAAAGAACTCGCCGCCGGACTCGATGCCGAACATCGGCTGACCATCGACCATCCGCTCCTCCCCCATGTCAACCAGATCGTAATAGAGCGCGCGCGTCACCTTCGCCCACAGATCCGCACGGACGTGCAGATAGGGCGTCAGCCCGCCATCGGCGGCCGTCTCGAAGCGCAGGCGATGGGCGGAATCGCATGGCACCCAGTCGTCAACGTTGGTGCGGAAGCGCAACAGCGGCCCGCGATCGCCGGCCTCGTTTTGCATCTCCACTGCCAGGAACGGCGCATCGTCGACGCGGATGCCGACCTTCTCAACCGGGGTAACGAGAAAGTGCTTGCCGTCCTCGCGCTTGAGAATGGTCGAAAACAGCCGCACCAGCGCCGGCCGCCCGATTGGCGTCCCCATGTAGAACCACGTCCCGTCGCCGGCGATTCGCATGTCGAGATCGCCGCAGAACGGCGGATTCCACAGATGGACCGGAGGCAGTCCCTTCCCGGCCGGCGTGCGATTGACGGCTTCCCTGGCGGCGGCCGTCAGCCCTTCGATCCCCTTGCCGTCAGAATCGTTGCCTTCGTGCCGTTGGCCGCTGGTTTGCCCTTGCTTCGCCATTGTTTGCCCTGAGTCTCGGCGCGTCGATTGGCACGATTGGTGCACATATACCGAGATATGTGTTCCCGACGATTTGTGCCCGTACTATTGCGGATCAAGTCGCCATATCGTGATGCCGTTCATACCCCGAAATACCGATAATGTGGGGATAGTTTAATTCAAACGAATGCATGGCCTTTGCACAGGCTTAGCATGAGGTTCGTGGCATGACGACGCAACCAACGGCGTCATGAAGCGGTTAGGTTGTTGAAGGAGAAAGACATGGCGAGCGCAGACGGTGTCGAGAAACTCGAGGACGCGATCGTCCGGTCGGCCGAGCAGGTCGCCGGCCAGATCCGCGCCGCGAAGGAAGCGATCTCCACCGTCATCTTCGGCCAGGTTCGGGTGATCGAAAATACCCTGGTGACGATCCTGTCCGGCGGCCACGCGCTCTTGATCGGCGTTCCCGGCCTCGCCAAGACCAAGCTTGTCGAAACCTTGGGCATCACGCTCGGGCTGGATGCCAAGCGCATCCAGTTTACGCCTGACCTGATGCCGTCGGACATTCTGGGCGCCGAGGTGCTGGACGAGAGCAATTCCGGCAAGCGGTCGTTCCGTTTCATCTCCGGACCGGTGTTTGCGCAGCTCCTGATGGCCGACGAAATCAACCGCGCCAGCCCGCGGACGCAATCGGCGCTGCTGCAAGCCATGCAGGAACAGCACATCACCGTTGCAGGCGCGCGGCATGATCTCCCCAAGCCGTTCCACGTGCTCGCCACCCAAAACCCGCTGGAGCAGGAAGGCACCTACCCGCTGCCCGAGGCGCAGCTCGACCGCTTCCTGATGGAAATCGACGTCGATTATCCCGATCGCGACGCCGAACGCCGCATCCTGTTCGAGACCACGGGCGCGGAAGAGACACTTGCCAAGGCCTCGATGGACGCGGAAACCCTGATCGCGGCGCAGCGGCTGGTGCGGCGCCTGCCGGTCGGCGACAGCGTCGTTGAGGCGATCCTGTCGCTGGTACGCGCTGCACGTCCCAACACCGAAGACGGCGGCGACAAGCTGATCGCCTGGGGACCGGGCCCGCGCGCCAGCCAATCGCTGATGCTGGCAGTCCGTGCCCGCGCCTTGCTCGACGGCCGCCTTGCGCCCTCGATCGACGACGTGCTCGATCTCGCCGAACCCGTTCTCAAGCACCGCATGGCGCTGACCTTCTCGGCGCGCGCGGAAGGCCGCACCATTCCCGACGTAATCAGACAATTGAAGACGCGGATTGGTTGATGGCCGCAGAGACCAGCCACGAGAGCAGGGAGATTGTTGCGATCCGACGTGCCGATGGCGAAAGCCGAACGCTCGCCGCATCGCTCCCCCGTCTCGTGCTCGATGCCCGCCGCATCGCTGCCAACGTCATCCATGGCCTGCACGGCAGGCGCCGCGCCGGCGCCGGCGAGAGCTTTTGGCAATATCGCCGCTTCGTCTCGGGCGAGCCGTCGCAGAATGTCGATTGGCGGCGCTCGGCGCGCGACGATCATCTCTATGTCCGCGAGCAGGAATGGGAGGCTGCGCATACGATCTGGCTGTGGCCCGACCGTTCGCCGTCGATGGCATTTGCTTCCAAGGGTGCCCGCGACTCCAAGCTGGAGCGTGGCCTGATCGTGACCTTTGCGCTCGCCGAACTTCTGGTTTCGGGCGGAGAGCGCGTCGGCATTCCCGGCCTGATGACCCCGACCGCAAGCCGCAACGTGATCGACAAGATGGCGCAGGCGATGCTGCATGACGATGCGGTGCGCGCCAGCCTGCCGCCCTCCTTCGTGCCGTCGGCGCTGGCCGAAATTGTCGTGCTGTCCGACTTCTGGTCGCCGATGAGCGAAATCAGGACGATGCTTGCCGGGCTTTCGGCCTCCGGCGCCCATGGCACGCTGATTCAGGTCGTCGATCCTGCCGAAGAGACCTTTCCGTACGCCGGCCGGATCGAGTTCGTCGAGCCGGAAGGCTTTGGCGTCATCACCGCCGGCCGCGCCGAGAGCTGGGCCAGCGACTATGTCGCGCGCGTCACGCTGCATCGCGATGAGATCCGCAGCGAGACCAACAGGCTCGACTGGCTGTTCTCGACCCACACCACCAGCCGGTCCGCCGCCGAACTGCTGCTGTTCCTGCATTCCGGCATGATGGCAGCCAAAGGAAGCGCGCGTGGCTCAACGGTCAAGGCGGGGCGCAGCGCATGATGGCGGGCATCCCCTTAAGCTTTGCGCAGCCGCTGCTTCTGCTGGGCCTGTTGAGCCTGCCGGTGCTGTGGTGGCTGCTGCGCGTGATGCCGCCGAGGCCGAGACGGATCGAGTTTCCGCCGACGCGGCTGTTGTTCGACATCAGGCCCAGGGAAGAAACCCCGTCGCGGACGCCGTGGTGGCTGACGGCGCTGCGTCTCGCCGCCGCGGCGCTGGTCATCCTTGCCGCCGCAGGCCCGATCTGGAATCCGCAGACCGGGGTCGGCGGCAGCAACGCGCCGCTGGTGATTCTGCTCGACGACGGCTGGAGCGCGGCGGCAAGCTGGGACACCCGGATCAAGGCCGCTGACGAACTGATCGCCAATGCCGACAACGACCGCCGCGGCGTCGCGCTGGTTCCGCTCTCCGAGCCCGCACGTGACATCACGCTGATGCCGGCCGGCACCGCGCGCGTCGCGCTGCGCCAGATTGCACCAAAGCCGCATTCGATCGACCGCGTCGACACGCTTGGCGCGCTCGACCGCTTCCTGAAGGCCACCGGTGATGCCGAGATCGCGTGGCTGTCCGACGGTGTCGATACCGGGCGCGGCGCCGAATTCGTCGAAAATCTCGCCAAGACCATCGGCGACCGCAAGCTGACGGTGTTCGAGGGCGGCGCGGCGCCGACGCAGGCGTTGGTCGCCGCCGAAAACGCCGCGGCGAAGATGACGGTCAAGGTGTTGCGCACTACCGGCGGCGTCGCAGCCGGCGTGGTTCGCGCGACCGACGCCAAGGGCTCGCCGATCGGCGAGGCGCGCTACGCTTTCGGCATGCAGGACCGCGAAAGCGAAGCGGCATTCGATCTGCCGGTCGAACTGCGCAACGACATTTCGCGGCTGGAAATTTCGGGTGAACGATCGGCGGGAGCGGTGCAATTGCTCGACAAGCGATGGCGGCGGCGCGCCGTCGGCGTCGTCACCGGCGCGACCAGCGATACCGCCCAGCCGCTATTGGCATCGACCTTCTATCTTACCCGGGCCCTGTCGCCTTTCGCCGACGTGCGGCTCGGCGACCGTGGCGCGCCGCAACAGGTGATCGCGCAATTCCTCGATCAGCGGCTGCCGATGATCGTGCTCGCCGATGTCGGCACGCTGTCGCCCGAAATCCGCGAGCGGCTGAACGCATGGATCGATCAGGGCGGCGTGCTGGTGCGTTTCGCAGGTCCCCGCCTGGCGCAGGCCGATGACGATCTAGTGCCGGTGAAATTGCGTCGCGGCGGCCGCGTCCTCGGCGGCAGCCTGACCTGGGAAAAGCCGCAGCATCTGGCGTCCTTCGCCGCTGACGCGCCGTTCGCGGGCCTCGCCGTGCCCAAGGATGTCACCGTGAACCGGCAGGTGCTGGCCGAGCCGGATGCGGTGCTCGCCACCAAGACCTGGGCGTCGCTGGAAGACGGCACGCCGCTGGTGACGGGCGAGCATCGCGGCAGGGGCATTGTCAGCCTGTTCCATGTCGGCGCCGACTCGCGCTGGTCTGACTTGCCGATGTCCGGCAGCTTCGTCGAGATGCTGCGGCGGCTGGTCGACATGTCCGGCTATACGACGAAGCCCGGTGCTGGCGTTGCGAGCGAGGCGACCAACGTCGAGACGGTTGCGCCACTGCGCACCCTCGATGGTTTCGGCGCCTTCGGGCCGCCGCCCTCGACCGCCAAGCCGATGCCGGCGGACTATCGCGATCGCGCCACAGCAGAACATCCACCGGGCTTCTACGGCCCGGCCGATGGCCCGATCGCGGTCAACACCCTGGCCTCGGCCGATCGCATCGCGCCACTCGATACATCCTCGTTGCGCGCGCAGCGCGCCAGCTACACCAATGCCGAACCGCGCGATTTGCGCGGCATCCTGCTGTCGTCGTCGCTGGTGCTGTTCCTGATCGACGCGGTCGTGGTTGCGATGCTGGGCGCAGGCCTTGCGGCCTTGTGGCGGCGGCGCACGGCGACGGCCTCCGTTCTATTGGCCTTGATCCTGGTCGCGGCCTCGACCGCGCCTTCGCCGACGCTTGCCCAGGGAAACGATGAATTCGCCATCAAGTCAGTGTCGCAGACGCGCCTTGCCTATGTCGTCACCGGAAATGCCGACGTCGATTCCATCGTCAAGGCGGGCATGGCCGGACTGACGCTGTTCCTGGCGCAGCGCACGGCGCTGGAGGCTGGCGATCCCGTCGGCATCGATCCCGCAAAGGACGAACTGGCGTTTTTCCCGCTGATCTATTGGCCGGTGGTACCGGGCGCGCCGAAGCCGCCGCAGGACGCCATCAACCGCATCGACGCCTATATGAAACAGGGCGGCACGGTGCTGTTCGATACCCGCGACGCCGTCGAGGCGCCGCCGGGCGAGAACGGCGCGTCGCAGACCTCGGGCATGCGCACCTTGCGCGAGATTCTCTCCTCCCTCGACGTGCCTGAACTGGAGCCGGTGCCGCGCGAGCATGTGTTGACCAAGACGTTTTATCTGTTGCGCGATTTTCCCGGCCGCTTCACCTCGGGCCAGACCTGGGTCGAGACCTTGCCGCGCGAGGATGAAGACGATACGGCCTCGCGCCCGGCGCGCGGCGGCGATGGCGTCTCGCCCATCATCATCACCTCGAACGATCTCGCCGGCGCCTGGGCGCATCGGCCGGACGGCCAGCCAATGCTGCCGCTGACGCCGAACGAGCCGCGCCAGCGCGAATTTGCCTTCCGCTCCGGCGTCAACATCGTGATGTACACATTGACCGGCAACTACAAGGCCGACCAGGTCCACGCGCCCGCCCTGATCGAACGGTTGGGGCAATAGGCCATGAACTACGGCATCGCGTTCACTCCCCTCGTTCCGGCAATCGTGCTCTGGATCGCGCTGGCCGCGATCGTCGCAATTTCTGCACTATTGCTGCTCGGCCGCGCGCGCGGCGCCGCGGTGCGCGTCGCGGCGCTGGCGCTGATCCTGCTGGCGCTCGCCAACCCCTCCTTCACCCGCGAGGAGCGCGAGCCGTTATCATCCGTCGCTGCCGTCGTGATCGACAAGAGCCCGAGCCAGAATTTCGGCACCCGCAACCAGGAGACGGCCAAGGCGCAGGAGGCGCTGGTCGATACGCTGAAGAAAACAAAGGGACTGGAAGTCCGCGTCGTCGAGGCTGGACAGGCCGACGGCGAAACCGACGGCACCAAACTGTTCGGCGCGCTGTCCTCGGCGCTGTCGGACGTTCCGGTCGACCGCGTCGCCGGCGCGTTCCTGATCACCGATGGCCGGGTCCATGACATTCCCGCCAATGCCGCGGCCCTCGGCTTCCAGGCGCCGGTGCATGCACTTATCACCGGCCGCAAGGACGAGCGCGATCGCCGCATCGCGATTACGGCCGCGCCGCGTTTCGGTATCGTCGGAAAGCCGCAGACCATCACCTACCGGCTCGACGATCAGGGCGTTACCGGCCAGCGCGCCAAGATCGTGGTGCGCCGCGACGGCGAGGTGATCAATGAGCGCAATCTCTCGAGCGGCCAGACCGCCAACGTCGAGGTCGACATCAAGCATGCCGGCCCGAACATCGTCGAGATCGAGGCTTCGCCGCTCGAGAACGAACTGACTCCGGTCAACAACCGCGCCGTGGTCGCGATCGAGGGCGTGCGCGACAAGCTCCGCGTGCTGCTGGTATCAGGCGAGCCGCATTCCGGCGAACGCACCTGGCGCAATCTACTGAAGTCGGACGCCGCCATCGACCTGGTGCATTTCACGATTCTGCGACCGCCGGAGAAACAAGACGGCACGCCGATCAACGAATTGTCGCTGATCGCGTTTCCGACGCGCGAGTTGTTCCAGCAGAGGATCAACGATTTCCACCTGATCATCTTCGATCGTTACGCCCGCCAGGGCGTGCTGCCGATTGCCTATTTCGACAACATGGCGCGCTATGTTCGCGCCGGCGGCGCGGTGCTGGTATCGGCCGGTCCCGATTACGCCTCCACCACCAGTATCTGGCGCACGCCGCTGGATACGGTGCTACCGGCCGAGCCCGTCGGCGTCACCGAAAAACCCTTCTACGCGCATCTGAGCGACGCCGGTAAGCGCCATCCGGTAACGCGTGGCCTGGAAGGCTCCGCCAGCGAGCCGCCGCGCTGGAGCCGCTTCTTCCGCACCGTCGATACGCGCAACGCGATCGGCTCCCCCGTAATGACCGGCGCCGACGGAAAACCGCTGCTGCTGCTGTCGCGCTTCGGCGAAGGCCGCGTCGCGCTTCTCTTGACGGACCACATCTGGCTGTGGGCGCGCGGCTATGAGGGCGGCGGCCCGCATCTGGATCTGCTGCGGCGGATGTCGCACTGGCTGATGAAGCAGCCTGATCTCGACGAGGAGGCGCTGCGCCTGCAAATCCAGGGCAAGGACCTCGTGGTGCTGCGCCAGACCATGGCCGACAACGTGCCGCCGGTCACGGTGACCTCGCCGAGCGGCGCCACCAAGGAGCTGACGCTGACGGCCAGCGAACCCGGCACCTGGCGCGCGACCATTCCCGCCAACGAGCTCGGGCTGTGGCAGGCAACCGATGGCGCGCTCAAGGCGCTGATCAATGTCGGGCCGACCAATCCGAAGGAGTTTTCGGAAGTCACCTCGACGACCGAAATGCTGAAGCCGTTAGCGCAGGCAACCGGCGGCGACGCCCGCCGCGTCGCCGATGGCGGAAGCGTCGACCTGCCCCGCGTTGTGCCGGTGCGTTCCTCCGGCATCTTCCATGGCGACGGCTGGATGGGCGTCAAGATGCGCGACGCCAGCGTCGTCAAAGGCGTCGGCGTGCTGCCGATGTTCGCCGGCCTTGTCGGGCTATTGCTGCTGCTCGGCGCGTTCGCCGCGACCTGGGTGCGCGAGGGGCGCTGACGGCACGCGTCGATGAGCCCTACGCAGCCTCGTCCGCGCGTCGCCACCTCGGAAATGGATCGGCAAGCCCGGACCATTCCGCAACGCGCATTCCCGGCTTTCCTGAAACAAGGCACGCATCGAGACGCGCCGTGATCGCGTCCTGATCCATATCCGTGCCGATGAAGACGATCTCCTGCCGGCGATCGCCGTACACCTCGCTCCAGTTCTTCTTGAGCGATTGTCGCCAGAACGGATCGTCCGGCCAGCGATCTGCCGGCACATTCGCCCACCAGAAGCCCAGCCCTTCGGTTCGGACGATCGCGCCGGCCTGGCTCAACTCGCCGAGCCATTGCGGGCGAGTTGCGATCCAGAAATGTCCCTTGGCACGGATGACGCCAGGCCAGCTTTCTTTCAGGAATTGGTGAAATTTCGCAGGCTCGAACGGCCGTCGCGCGCGATAGACGAAGTTCTTGACGCCGTATTCCTCGGTCTCGGGCGTATGGTCTGCAAAGCCATAAAGCTCCTTGAACCACAGCGGGTGTTGCTGCGCGCGCTCGAAATCGAAGCGGCCGGTATTGAGAATGCGCTCCAGCGGCGCATTGGAGAAATTGGTCTCGATGATATCGGCCTCGGGATTCAGAGATCGGATGATCATTCGGGCGGCGTCGCGTTCTCCCTGCGACGCAGCATCGATCTTGTTGAGCACGATCACATCGGCAAATTCGATCTGCTCGACCAACAGATCCACCAGTGTGCGCTTGTCGCCTTCACCGAGCGACTCGCCGCGATCGGCCAGAAAAACGGTAGAGGAATAGTTCTTCAGCAGATTGACGGCATCGACGACCGTGACCATCGTGTCGAGGCTTGCCACGTCGGACAGGCTTTCTCCGTCTTCGGACCGGAAGTCGAAGGTCGCCGCGACCGGCAGCGGCTCGGAGATGCCGGTTGATTCGACCAGCAGATAGTCGAACCGTTCGCTCTCGGCGAGCGCCCGCACTTCCTTCAACAAATCGTCGCGCAGCGTGCAGCAGATGCAGCCGTTGGTCATCTCGACCAGCTTTTCGTCAGTCCGCGAGAGATTCGCACCGCCATCGCGGACGAGGTCTGCGTCGATGTTGACCTCGCTCATGTCGTTCACAATCACCGCAACCTTCAGGCCCTGGCGATTGTTGAGCACGTGATTCATCAAAGTTGTCTTTCCAGCCCCGAGGAAGCCGGACAAGACGGTGACGGGGAGTTTTCGCATGGAGATCGAAAAGCCTCTTGAGCTCACGGGGCCCCAACCGGGGAGGAAGACGCATGCAAGGGCCCCGTTGGCGACGGATCATATTATGTTATAACATTACAACGTAAGACCGAGAGGTTGTCAATTGGCAAAACAGACGCGGCGCGCCGGGCAAAAGCGCCGATGTTGCGCGAATCTCACACTTGGCGGAATTGTCAGGGCTCCGGAAAGACGGCAGCCCGGTGTCGATTGACACTCCGCGGTGTTCGCGACGTTATAATGTAACATTGGGACGGCGAGATGCCTGAGCCGCCCCGGGGGACAAGGCGTCAATCGTCGTGAACTGGTTCCGAAAGCACCTCAAGCACGGCTCGCGGCTGGCGCTGTTTGCGCTCGCGATCCAGTTTGCGCTGTTGTGCGGGCATTTTCACGCGGCAGCCACGCAGCAGGCCCCGCCAGCCGTTCAAAGCGGGCTGACCGTCGCCAATCTTGCGATCGCCACATCCGTTGCCGCACAAGATGCGCACCCCGAAGCCGCACGGCCGCAGCAGCCCGCGGGCCACGATGACGATGAGCACACGGCCAATGTCTGCGCGGTCTGCGCCGTCCTCTCCCTGGCGAACAATTTCCTGTTCATCACGCCGCCCGTACTGGAGTTGCCGGGGGCTGTCGAACTTCTGTACCTGGCCACCGGCACTGGATTCGCGCATCTCCGCTCGTCCCATCTCGCGTTCCAGTCTCGCGCACCGCCTGCCCCCTGACGCCGATTGAATCAATGCACTCCCCAAGGGATTGCCGCGTCAGGCGCGGTTCCTGAGGAGAAATCGGAATCGTCCGTCGCACATCGACGGAATCAGGATCGGGACAATGACATTCAAGAAGAAACGTGCGTTCCATTGCGGTGGAGCAAGCTGGCTGTTGCTATGCGCGATGGCCGACGGGGCGATGGCACAGGCCACGTCACCGGCATCGACGCAACTGCCTGAAATCACCGTGACGGCGCCGAGCCCGATCGTGCGGCGCAAACCCGCGCCCGTACGAACGCCGGTGCGTGTCACCCGCGCAGCGCCCGGCCAGACCCGCGAGCGCGCGCCAGAACTACCGGCCGCGCCCGTCGTCGCCGCGCCCCAGCAGGGCGTGCTGCCGGTCGTAACCGACCAGTTCGCAACCGTCACCGTCGTGCCCAACGAGGAAATCCGCCGCCAAGGCACCGCCCAGCTTGGCGATCTCTTGTTCTCGAAGCCCGGCATTACCGGCTCGACCTTCGCGCCCGGTGCCGCGAGCCGGCCGATCATACGGGGCCTCGACGTCAATCGCGTCGGCATCCTCGAGAACGGTACCAACGCTGGTGGCGCCTCCGATCTCGGCGAAGACCATTTCGTGCCGGTCGATCCACTGGCGACAAACCAGGTCGAAGTCATCCGCGGTCCGGCGGCGATGCGGTACGGATCAACATCGATCGGCGGCGTCGTCAGCGCAACCAACAACCGCATCCCTGACGCCTTGCCTTCATGCGCGGCGGCACCCTTCCAGACTTACGGGCTGCCGGCGAAGGCGCCGCTTGCAAACGTGGGGTCACCTTCCTGCGTCACTGTCGAAACCCGAACGGCCGTCAGTTCCGTTGACCGCGGTGTCGATGGCGGCATCCTGATTGATGCCGGCGGCGGCAATTTCGCATTCCACGCCGACGCCTATGGCCGCAAGGCCAGCGATTACAGCATTCCAAGCTATCCGTACTTGTTCGACCAGACCCGCCCGGTCAACGGCCGGCAGCCCAATTCGGCGATGCAGGCGGCTGGTGCATCGATTGGCGGCTCCTACATCTTCCACGGCGGATTTATCGGCGCGGCGATCACGCAGAACGACACGCTGTACCGCATTCCAGGAATTGAGCCCTCCGATCACCAGTCCCGGATCGACGCGCGCCAAACCAAATTCACGGCCAAGGGCGAATATCGGCCGGATGCGGCGGCGATCGACGCCATCAGGTTCTGGGCGGGCGCCACCGATTACAAGCACAACGAGATCGCGCTCGCCGATCCCGCCGACTTCTCGTCCCTTGGCGTGCGGCAGACCTTTACCAACAAGGAGCAGGAAGGACGCGTGGAGGTGCAGATGGCGCCCTTCAACGCGCGCTTTGCCTCCGTCACGACCGCCTTCGGCCTGCAGGCCGGGCATCAGGAACTGACAGGGTCGAGCCCGGACGATCCAGGCAGCCCGCTCAACGGGTTGTTTGATCCTAACAAGAATAACAGGGTCGCCGGCTACGTCTTCAACGAACTCAGATTCACCGAAACCACCAAGGCGCAGATCGCCGGCCGGGTCGAGCATGTTAACCTCAGCGGAACGACGCCGGCATTCATTCCGGAGTTGTTCGACCTCAATGCCAATCCCGGCGATATCGGTCCGCCGACAGCCCGCAACCTCAGCTTTACGCCGAAGAGCGCGAGCATCGGCTTGATCCAGGATCTTCCAGGTCAACTGGTCGCAAGCATCACCGCCCAATACGTCGAACGCGCGCCCAAGCCGGCGGAATTGTTTTCGCGTGGACCGCACGAAGCAACTGTCACCTTCGATATCGGCAATCCCAATCTCGGCATCGAAACCGCCAAATCGATCGAGATCGGACTACGACGCGCCACCGGCCCCTTCCGATTCGAAGCAACTGCGTACTACACCAAGTTCAATGGCTTCATTTACCGTCGTCTCACCGGCAACACCTGCGAGGATGTCGCTTGCGTCGATCCTGCGGACCCGGCTTTTCCCCTTGAGCTGAATCAGGCGATCTATTCGCAGCGCGACGCCACCTTCCGCGGCGGCGAGTTCCAAAGCCAGTTGGATGTCGGGCCGCTCTACGGCGGCATCTGGGGTATCGAAAACCAGTTCGATGTCGTGCGCGCAACCTTCAACGACGGCACCAATGTCCCGCGCATCCCACCCGTGCGCGTGGGCGGCGGCCTGTTCTGGCGCGATGCCAACTGGCTGACGCGGATCAACCTGCTGCACGCCTTCGCCCAGAACGATATCGCCCCGGTCGGCGAGACGCCGACCGCGGGTTATAATCTGTTGAAGGCGGAGGTCAGCTACAGGACGAAGCTCGATCCCACCTGGTTCGGCGCGCGGGAAATGACGGTTGGGCTCGTCGGCAACAACCTCTTGAACGAGAACATCCGCAATTCGGCGTCCTTCAACAAGGACGAAGTCTTGCTGCCGGGCATTGGCGTGCGCGCATTTGCCAACCTGAAGTTCTAGAGCGCGGGCGGTACGGCTTCCCAGGGGTGGCGTTAGCTGGTGCCACCAGCTAACGTTCATTTGGAATGACGGTGGATACCGCGCGTATCCATCGTCATGTTCCAGCCCGTGGAAGCAAATGCACAACCGCTAGATGACCGCGCCTATCAATATTCCCGTCTACAGCGACGCGCTCGTTCTGCTCGGCACCGCGGGCGTCGTCATTCCCTTGGTGCGGCGGTTCGGCCTCAATCCCGTTCTCGGCTATCTAGGCGCCGGCGCGATCCTGGGCCCTCTCGGATTGGGATCGTTCATCGAGAGTTTTCCGCTTCTCTACTGGTTCACGGTCGTCGATCCCAAAAACGTCTCCGGCCTTGCGAACCTCGGCGTTGTGTTCCTGCTCTTCCTCATCGGCATGGAGCTATCTTACGATCGATTGAAGGCAATGCGCCGCCTGATATTTGGGTTAGGCAGCTTGCAGATCGTACTCTCCTCGGCGGCAATCGGCGCGGCCGCGGCCCTTGTCGGCAACAAAGCTCCGGTGGCGCTGATCCTAGGCGCCTGCCTTGCCCTATCCTCGACAGCCATTGTCGTCGAGATCCTTTCCAGGCAACGACGACTCAGCACAAGCGCAGGCCGGGCAAGCTTCGCGACGCTACTGGCACAAGACCTGGCAGTCGCCCCTCTCCTGCTCTTTATCTCCATTTTTGGCGCGGGCGAGTCCGGCTCTATCGTTGCGACGCTCCTTCTCGCACTCACCAACGCTGCCGTCGCGCTCGCAGTGATCGTCATCGTCGGCCGCGTCGTGATGCGCCCCCTGTTCCGTCTGGTGGCATCGGTGGGCATGAGCGACTTGTTTGTCGCTACGACGCTGTTCGTGATCGTCGCAACGGGAGTGGCTGCCGCCGTGGCCGGCTTCTCAATGGCGCTCGGCGCCTTTGTCGCCGGACTGCTGCTTGCCGAAACGGAATTCCGCAAGGCGATCGAGACCGCCATAGATCCGTTCAAGGGCCTCCTGCTTGGCCTGTTCTTCTTCACGGTCGGCATGAATATTGATTTCCGCGAGCTCGCGCGTGACCCGGTCTGGCTGATCGCGGGTGCGGCCGGGCTGATCGCCGTAAAGTCGGTCATCCTCATCTTCCTGTCGCGGATGTTTCGCCTCTCATGGCCGGCTTCTATCGAAGTCGGGCTGCTGCTGGGTCCCGGCGGCGAGTTCGCTTTCGTCGGGATCGGAATGGCGACGACGCTTGGTCTGATCGATGCCAGCGTATCGAGCTTCACGGTCGCACTGACCTCGCTGACCATGATGCTTACCCCGGCGCTATCTCATGTCGCGCGGCGGCTGGCGCCGATGATGCGCGAAGACAAGCCGATTGACCCTGAACTCGCCGTTGCGCCAAGCGGCGGGAGCGGCCATGCCATTGTCGTCGGACATGGCCGGGTGGGACAGGTCGTCTGCACGATGCTGGACCGGCACCAGTTCAAATACATTGCGGTCGACTATGATGCCGCGGCCGTCCCAGAGCAGCGAAGACAGGGGCGTACCGTCTTTTACGGTGACGCGACGAACCCGGAGTTTCTGAAGAGCTGCGGCCTCATGGAAGCCGCCGCCGTCATCGTCACCATCAACCAACCTGAAGGCATCGACGAAATTGTCGCGCAGGTCCGCGCACTGAGGAAAGACCTGCTGGTGGTTTCGCGCGCCCGTGACGCCGACCACGCGCGGCATCTCTACCAGATCGGCGTTACCGACGCGGTGCCGGAGACCATCGAGGCAAGCTTGCTGCTGTCGGAAGCTGCCCTGATCGGGCTCGGGGTTGCGATGGGTCATGTCGTCGCCAGCATCCACGAGAAGCGCGAGGAGTTCCGGCACGAATTGCAGAAGGCCGCGGGCAGCGCAGGATCCGCGCCGATCCAGACGAGCGGTACTAAGAAGCGTCGATTTTTCTGACGGATCGCGACGGCGGCGCGCGCCAACGGCCCTACCGCGCCTTGCTCCAGTCCGGCCGGATATTGCCGGATACGCCGTCGAACGCGCCCTCGACCAGTTCCGCCACCAGCAGGCGGCTGTAATCTACGGGGCCCGGCATGGTCACCCGTCCCTTCGGTATAACCTTGAAGCCGACGCGGCTGTAATAGGGTTCGTCGCCGACCAGAATGACCAAACGATGGCCCTTGGCCTTGGCATCCCGCAGCGAACGATCGAGCAGCATACGGCCGACGCCGCGGCTGCGAAACGGCGGCTCGACCGTCAACGGTCCGAGCATCAGGGCCGGCGTGTCGCCGATGCAGATCGGCAACTGGCGCACCGAGCCGACCAGCAACGTGCCGATCCGCGCCGTGAACGAGAGGTCCAGCAGGTGATCGACATGCTCGCGCAGGCGATAGGCGCTCAGCACGAAACGGCCGGGACCGAACGTGCGCTCGTGCAGCCGTTCGATCGCCTGGGCGTCCTTCGGTGTTTCGGCCAGGATGGTGACGTCGAGTTCGCTCATGATGGAGCGCGGGATAGCATCTGGCGACGGCGCGGTCCATCGCTGGAAGACGGCAATCCCTGAATTGCCTCAATCGCTGACCCGAGCGGGCTGAGACAAATAGGCCAGGAGCTTCATCTCGCGGCGGCCGCGCGTCACCGTATCCAGCACCAGCCCCGAGCTGACCGACAGCACCGCCACGATCATCAGGCCCATCGACAGCACCGCCGTCGGTAACCGCGGAACAATGCCTTCTTCGAGATAGGTGACAATCACCGGGATCGCGAGGCCGATTGAGACCAGCATCAGAAAGATGCCGATCACCGTGAAGAACCGCAGCGGTTTTTCCGACCGATACAACTTCAGGATGGTGCCGAGGATCCGGAAACCATCGCGCCAGGTGTTGAGCTTGCTGAACGATCCCTCGGGCCGGGCGTAATACGGCGTCTCGACTTCCATCACCGGCAGCGCCAGTTCGAGCGCGTGAACGCTGAGCTCGGTTTCGATCTCAAAACCGTCGGACAGCACCGGAAAGGATTTGACGAAGCGGCGCGAGAACACGCGGTAGCCGGAAAGGGTATCCTTGAATTCCTGGCCGAACACCGAAGAAAGGAAGCTCGTCAGCATCCAGTTGCCGGTGCGGTGACCTGGCCGGTAGGCGGCGACCGATTGGTCGACGCGAAAGCCCACCACCATGTCGAGGTGGTCGTTGACCAGCGCATCGATCATGCGCGGCGCGCTCGGCGCATCATAGGTGGCGTCGCCATCGACCAGTACATAGACGTCGGCATCGATGTCGGCGAACATGCGCCGCACCACATGCCCCTTGCCCTGGCGGCGCTCGCTGCGCACGATGGCGCCGGCTGCGCGCGCGACCTCGATGGTGCGGTCTCTGGAATTGTTGTCGTAGACGAAAATCTGAGCCGTCGGCAACGCCTTGCGGAAATCCGAGACCACGGTGGCGACCGCGGCTTCCTCATTGAAGCACGGCACCAGAACCGCGATCCGTAGCGCTGGTGTGGTCATCGCTGGCCCACAGAATCAAGTCTGTTCATGGAACATCTATACCGCAATCAGGCACTGGCCGGTTGAGGGAAGGCCGACTTATCCGCGCGCAAATCGAGCGTTGCGAACAGCAGGGTCCAGAGCGATAGCATGTCGATCGGAATAATATAATAAGGCGTAAAGATCGGATGGGTCATGAAGAAAATCAGGTTCACGGCGAGGTTTGCAGCGACCAGCAGGGCAACTCCTCTGGCTCGGCCCCGATCGAACCACCACAACCAAGCGGTCCAGCCGACCGATATCGCCAGCAAGGTGAATTGAACGTCAACAAGATAGCTCAACAGTACGCCCGAATTCAGTTCAGGCGGCACGACATCGACGCTGCCGTAGGTGGTCGAGAACGGACTTCCCGCATTGATCGCATTCGCGATCAGCGTCGGCACAATCCCGATCAGGAACGAAACACCAAACGCGAGCCCGTGCAGGAAAGTCTCCTTGCTGCGCGCCAGCAGGAACGCGCCCGCAAAACACAGGCAATAGCCTGCCGCCAGAAACAGGTTCGGCAAACGGAAATTGACGGAGAGGCCGATCAGAAAACCAACCAGGACCAGCAGGGCGAGCCGATGCCGCGATTGGCCCGTGAATAGTTTAGCCGTCAGAAAACCGGCCAGCGCGCATACTATCATGGTCGGCGCCATCGAATAGCTGGCTTTCGTCGGGTTGATCATCAGATAGATCGCACTGTCGCCGAACGCGGCAACCAGCATCAGCTGGTAAAACGTGGACGCATAGATCAAGGCGAGGAGCGAAAAGCCCACGGCGACGATCGAGGCTAGTACATAAAGCGGTATCACCTGAAATCCACTCGGAAACAACGCCAACGCAAATCCGGTCCCCGGAGGGTATTGCAGGGCGCGTTTGTTCGTCTTCGCATTCCACACGTGACAAGGCATTTTCGTCGGATCATTCCAGTCAGGGAAGCTGATTTCCTTCAGCTTGCCGGAGAGGAAACCATCGTCGTCGCGTGTGATGTCGGTATTGAACCCGTCCAGACCGTATTTCTGCAACAGATGCGCCTGCCGCAGATAGCAGATGTCGTCATAGACACCGCGGCTTTCGCTCCAGCGCGAAATGCTCCAGACGTTGCTAGCCAGCACCGCCAGGAAGCCAATGGCGCAAAGTAGCTTCAGGACCCCCATCCTGCCCATGTCGATTCCCGCCCCCGTTTCCCCGCTTCTATGCATTGCGGGGCCGCGAAGCAACCGAGCCCTGCGTCAGCGCCAGGTCGCAGTCCGCGGGGCACCGTCGAGCACTTCGGCGATCCGGAGCCGCGTGCCCCTGGTCGTCTCCGCCGGCAGCGCCCCTGCCGCATAGAACCCGCACTCGACGATCTCGTGGTTGGGCTCCGGCAGGCGGTCCTGCCGGAACTGCCTGACGACATAGACCGCGACATGGTCGCGGCGGGAAACGTGGCCGTTGAAGAACAGGCCGTGCAGGACCGGCTCTCCGGTCAATTCGATCCGCCCCTCTTCCACCAGCTCTCTTCGCAAGGCTTCGAGAAAGGTTTCGCCGACCTCGACCCCGCCGCCCGGCAGGTGCCAGCCGGCGACATAGCCGTGCCTGACCAGGAACACCTTGTCATCGCCATCGAGCACGACGCCGCGAACCCCGAGCGTCATGCCGCGGGCCATCCGCCAATAGAGGTGAAAGGCCCGCCGCAGTTGCGGCTCCAGACGTTTTCGCAAGTGCTGCAGCGCCGTCACGCAAACCTCGGATGGACAGCTATCACGTTTGATCCTTATATCGCCGACATGATGGTGCGACGGCTCTATATCACAGAGACTGCGGCGGAGCGCGAATGACCGATATCTTCACGCTGGCGCATCTGTCGGACCCGCATCTGCCGCCGCTGCCCGCGGCGCGGCTGCGCGAGCTCGCGGGCAAACGTGCGCTCGGCTATTTCAATTGGACGCGCAACCGCCATAAATATCACCGCCGCGAGGTGCTGGATGCACTGGTTGCCGATATGCACGCGCAGCGGCCGGACCACATCGCAGTGACCGGCGATCTCGTCAACCTGGCGCTGGAGGCGGAATTCACCCCGGCCCAGGCCTGGCTCGAAAGCATCGGCACGCCGCAACAGGTGACCGTCGTTCCCGGCAATCACGACGCCTATGTGCGGGCGACGCGGCATCATTTCGCTGGCCACTTCGAGCAATATCTGCGCGGCGATGCCGCGGCGGACGGAGCGTCGTTTCCATTCGTGCGCCGGCGCGGTCCGCTGGTGCTGATAGGGGTCTCCTCGGCGGTGCCGACGCTGCCATTGATGGCAACCGGCCGGCTCGGCCGCGCGCAGCTCGATGCGCTCGACCGCCAGCTTGCCCAATTGCCGCCGGACGAGGCATTCCGGGTGCTGCTGGTCCATCACCCCCTGGAATCGAGTTCGCGGATGAAGCGACTGACCGACTCGAAGGCGCTGCGCGCCGTGCTGAAGCGGCGCGGTGCGGAACTGGTCCTGCACGGCCATGACCACATCCATTCGACGATGTGGCTTGAAGGCGCCGGCCACCAGATCCCCGCGGTTGGCGTGCCCTCGGCATCGGCGCTGGCGCACCGGCATTATCCGGCCGCTGCCTACAACCTGTTTTCGATCACGCGCGACGGCGGCAAATGGCGCTGCGTGCAGACCGTGCGCGCTGTCGATGCCGACTTCCGTGTCAAGCAGATCAAGCAGGCGACGCTGCTTTAAAAGCTCTTCAGGCTCGCATACAGCGCCACTCCGAACAGCGCCACCGCGCCCAGCACGAAGCCGAGCACGAACATGCCCAGGCCGCGGCGGCGCGGCTTCTTTTCCACAACAGGCTCGGCCA
Organism: Bradyrhizobium murdochi; assembly: GCF_000472965.1. GTDB lineage: Bacteria > Pseudomonadota > Alphaproteobacteria > Rhizobiales > Xanthobacteraceae > Bradyrhizobium > Bradyrhizobium murdochi. Next base: position 404,604 of record NZ_AXAU01000002.1, read on the forward strand.
CGGGCATTGCCACCATCGCATGCTCCCGCTCGATCATGCGGCGCGCGACATAGCCGGTGACGGCATCGACGATGACGGGCACATCATGCGACTCGGCAAGCACGATGCGGCCGAAGCGCGTATCCTGCACGAATCGGTAGATGCGCTTGTCGCGTCCCATCACGATATGCGCGACCACGTCGATCCACAGCCGCGGCGTTTCGCCCTGGCTGACACCGCGATCGAACAAATCGATTTGCTCCGGCACCTCCGCGAACAGCGGATCGAGCGCCTCGTTCAGGATCTCGAGCCGGGCGACCTCGGCATCGCGCAGTTCGACCACGACGCCGGTCCGATCGGCGGCCTCGATCCGGGCCTGGCGAAGCGCATCGCGCAGCCGGGTCGGTCGCATGTCGCGGGCTTCGTTGCCGGTATTTTGCGCGTTTGACATCGGGAGCCGCCTTTATCCTGCAGGGGTTAGCCTGGGCTTAACCTAGCAGTAACCATGCCTTGCGCAATGGCTGTTTGTTTTCAATGAGTTATGCTTGCGGCTTTATCCCCCGTGGCGGCACCCCACCCCGCCCCTCCCCCGGAAGCGGGAGAGGGCGAAGAAAGGCTGCCCCTGAACGGCAAGCGGCCCCAGCCGGAATTCCGGATGGGGCCGCCTGTCCTTGGACGTTTCTTCTGATAGGTCGGCAGCAGCCGGTCAGGCCGAGACGCGCGAGGGCTCTTCGACGATCGAGAAGCGCACGCCGGCTTTATGGCGGCTCTCTTCAGAGACCTCCTTCCAGCACTCTTCGGCTTCCTTGCGGGTCTTGAACGGGCCTCTGACCTGGGCCGAGCCTTCGACGAGCTTGTGGAAGTTCATCGAACCGAACTCGCCGCCGATCACCCAGAAATTGCTGCCTTTGGTCATTGTCGTCTCCTGTTGTCCGAGTAGCGTGATCAGTCCGGAATCTGACCGGACCCCGGACTGATCAATTCCAGCGTTAGCCGAACTGGTTCATCGTGTTGTGGGCGCCGCCCGCCTTCAGAGCGGCTTCACCGGCGAAATATTCCTTGTGATCATCGCCGATATCGGAGCCGGCCATGTTCTGATGCTTGACGCAGGCGATACCCTGACGGATTTCCTGGCGCTGAACGTTCTTCACATAGCCCAGCATGCCCTGTTCGCCGAAATACTCCCTCGCGAGATTATCAGTCGAAAGAGCTGCCGTGTGATAGGTCGGCAACGTGATCAGATGGTGGAAGATGCCAGCACGCTTTGCTGAATCGGCCTGGAAGGTGCGGATGCGCTCGTCGGCTTCAATGGCCAGCGGCGTATCGTCGTATTCCGGCTTCATCAGCTCGGCTCGATTGTACTTGCTGACGTCCTTGCCGGCTTCCTTCATCGCGTCGTACACCTGCCAACGGAAGTTGAGCGTCCAGTTGAACGACGGCGAGTTGTTGTAGGCCAGCTTCGCGTTCGGAATCACCTCGCGAATGCGGTCAACCATCCTGGCGATCTGCTCGATATGCGGCTTCTCGGTCTCGATCCACAGCAGGTCGGCACCGTTCTGCAGCGAGGTGATGCAGTCGAGCACGCAGCGATCTTCGCCAGTGCCGGCACGGAACTGATAGAGGTTGCTGGCAAGCCGCTTCGGACGCATCATCTTGCCGTTGCGGTTGATGATGACATCGCCATTCCGGGCCGTGGCGGCTGTCACTTCCTCGCAATCCAGGAAGCTGTTGTACTGATCGCCGAGGTCGCCGGGCTTGTGGCTCACGGCGATCTGCTGCGTGAGACCAGCACCCAGCGAGTCGGTGCGGGTCACGATGATGCCGTCTTCGACACCCAATTCGAGGAAGGCATGGCGGCAGGCCCGGATCTTCGCCAGGAACACCTCGTGCGGCACGGTCACCTTGCCGTCCTGGTGGCCGCACTGCTTTTCGTCGGAGACCTGATTTTCGATCTGCAGGGCGCAGGCACCCGCCTCGATCATCTTCTTGGCGAGCAGGTAGGTTGCCTCGGCATTGCCGAAGCCGGCGTCGATGTCGGCGATGACGGGCACGACATGGGTCTGGAAGTTGTCGATCTTTTCGATCAGCGCCTTTTCCTTCGCCTTGTCGCCTTCCTTGCGGGCCGCGTCGAGCGCACGGAAGATATCGTTGAGCTCACGGGAATCCGCCTGACGCAGGAAGGTGTAGAGCTCTTCGATCAGGGCCGGCACCGAGGTCTTCTCGTGCATCGACTGATCAGGAAGCGGTCCAAACTCGGAGCGAAGCGCGGCGATCATCCAGCCGGAGAGATACAGATAGCGGCGATCGGTCGTGCCGAAATGCTTCTTGACCGAAATCAGCTTCTGCTGCGCGATGAAGCCATGCCAGCAACCGAGCGACTGGGTGTACTTGGTGGGATCGGCGTCATAGGCAGCCATATCGCTGCGCATCAGCGCCGCGGTGTACCTTGCGACGTCCAGGCCCGTCTTGAAACGGTTCTGCAGACGCATGCGCGCCACGGCTTCAGCGGTGACGCCATTCCAGGTCGGCTGGGTCTTCAGGAGTGCTTCAGCAGCTCCAATCTCGCTCAGATAGGAAGCCGGTCCCTCGATAGTCCGGTCACTGATTCCACGTGGCTGGTAGTTCATGTGCGTGATCCTTGTCTTCCACTGTCTCCAATCGACATTCTTGACAGTGCATTGCAAAACGTCCTGAGAGCTAAACGCGAAAAAGAGAAATTCGTATAGACACCTTGTTTTTTATTGGTGATGTCATGTAACATATGAACTTGTAATAGATGTCATTTTGTAAATTTTGTCACATTCAGGAACCTCTGCGATGGCCAACGACACCGGAAAGAAGCTTTTTGTCGGGCCGAGGTTCCGGCGGATCCGCCAGCAGCTCGGGCTGTCGCAGACCCAGATTGCGGAAGGGCTTGGGATTTCGCCGAGCTACATCAACCTGATCGAGCGGAACCAGCGGCCGGTGACGGCGCAGATCCTGCTGCGGCTGGCCGAAACCTATGACCTCGACCTGCGCGACCTCGCCACCGCCGATGAGGACCGCTTTTTTGCCGAGCTGAATGAGATTTTTTCCGATCCGCTGTTCCGCCAGATCGACCTGCCGAAGCAGGAACTGCGCGACCTCGCCGAACTCTGCCCGGGCGTGACCCATTCGCTGCAGCGCCTCTACGCCGCCTATACCGAGGCCCGCCGCGGCGAGACGCTGGTGGCGGCCCAAATGGCCGACCGCGATGAGGGCGCCCGCTTCGAGGCGAACCCGATCGAGCGCGTGCGGGACCTGATCGAAGCCAACCGCAATTATTTTCCGGAGCTCGAACAGGCCGCGGAAAATTTGCGCGACGAACTCCACGCCTCCGCCGAGGAACTGTTCGCCGCGCTCTCGGCGCGGCTGCGCGAAAAGCATTCGATCGTCACCCGCATCATGCCGGTCGACGTCATGCGTGAGACGCTGCGGCGGTTCGACCGCCATCGCCGGCAGCTTTTGATCTCCGAACTGGTCGACGGCTCGGGCCGCGCCTTCCAACTCGCGCTGCAGATCGGCCTCGCCGAATACGGCGCGACCATCGACGGCATCGTCAACCGCGCAGGTCCCCTCGACGACACCCCGCGGCGGCTCTACCGGATTACGCTGGCGAACTATTTCGCCGCCGCCGTCATGATGCCCTATCAGCCGTTCCACACCGCGGCGGAAAATTTGAACTACGACGTGCACGTGCTGGCACAGCGCTTCAATGCCGGCTTCGAACAGGTCTGCCACCGCCTCACCACGCTGCAGCGGCCGAACGCGCGCGGCGTGCCGTTCTTCCTGCTGCGCGTCGACAATGCCGGCAACGTCTCCAAGCGGTTTTCGTCCGGCACGTTTCCGTTCTCGAAGTTCGGCGGCACCTGTCCCCTTTGGAACGTGCATTCGACCTTCGACACACCGGACCGCCTGCTCAAGCAGGTAATCGAACTCCCCGACGGCACGCGCTACTTTTCCATCGCGCAGATGGTGCGCCGGCCGATCGCGCCACACCCGCAGCCGCAGCCGCGCTTTGCGATCGGCCTGGGCTGCGAAATCCGTCATGCCTCGAAGCTGGTCTACGCCGCCGGGATGGATCTGGAGAAGGCGGAGGGCACGCCGATCGGCGTCAACTGCCGGCTTTGCGAGCGCGAAAACTGCAGCCAGCGCGCCGAGCCGCCGATCACGCGGACGCTGATCCTGGATGAGAACACGCGGCGGCTGTCGTCGTTTGCGTTTTCGAATGCACGGGAGTTGTGAGGCGCTCGCCCGACCACAACTCGTCATGCCCCGCGAAGGCGGGGCATCCAGTACGCCGCAGCCTATCGTTTCCATCACTGCCGTCTCTGGAATACTGGATCGCCCGCCGGAGCCTGTCATCGGGCGCGCATTCGCGCGACCCGTTGGCGGGCGATGACGAGTAAGCGCGCTCCTGCGATGCATCGCGCCCGGGCTTTGCTTGATTCTTCGCCCCCGAAAATCAGAGGGCGCAGGGAAGGCCGGGCTGGCTGGCACCCGCGGTCTCGTGTGCAATAAGCGCTAAAGAAACGCACACGAGCATACAGGTATCAGCCGAAACAACCGGCCTTCCCTTACGCGCAGCGCCCCGCACCGCCGCCTGCGTACGAAAAATCGCCGTCGCGGGATCGTGTGGTTGCCCGGAAGATGAAGGACTGTTCATCAGCATTACATCGCGGGTCGGTCCATTGGGAAAAACTGGAACATCGCTGCATCCAGGACGTTGCATTTCGTCCAATGACACGAAGGAGAGATCGATGCTGAAACCATTGATTGCCGTGACCGCCGCCCTGCTGGTCGCAACCTCGGCGTTTGCGCAGAGCGACAAGATGAAATCCTCGGCTTCCTCTGAGTACTCGTCGGCACAGAAGAAGATGCAGAAGACGTCGGAACAGAAGATGAAGAAGAGCAAGGCTTCGACTGCGAAGGGGGCATCGGAAAGCGCACCCGGAACGACCACCGGATCGACTACGAAGCAGAAGTACTAATTCTCCAACAGCGCGGCCCGGCATCGCTGCCGGGCCGTTTTGCGTGCACATGTCCACAGGTTCGATCTTTCTACAGGGTCTCTCGCGTCATTTGCACAGTGCGATGCATCAATGGACCGCTTTCTCTCACCGGAAACCCGCTTCTGTGTCCCGCTGGTGACGATCACATTTAAAACGTGGGTATTCCGCAATTTTGCGATGGAACGGCCAAGCCGATTCGCTAGTTTGAGAGTAGCGATTCTCAGAACTCGCATATGGATGCAGGACCGATGTTGCGACTCGCCAAGCTGATGAACCCGTTCGAAATCGCCCAAGACCGGGTCACCCAAGACCGGATCACCCACGACCGGCCGCAGCCGATCGAACGCAAGGTGATCAATCGCGCCGCCCGTTCCACGCCGGTCTGCGCCGCCTGCGGTTCCGACGACATCATCTGCCATGCCACGGCGCAATGGAGCAATGAAGCGCAGGAATGGCAGCTCGCCAACACCTTCAACCAGCCGGCGCGCTGCAACACCTGTCACACCGACTGCAACCTGGTGTGGCTGACGCTGAATTAGGTGGCGGTAAAACTGTTTGTAGCCCGCATCAAATCTCCGCATACACCTCCAGCAGATTCCCGTCGGGATCCCTGAAGAACAGCGTGCGATGGCCGAACGGCTGGTTGGTCGGCGGCTCGAGCAGATCGACGCCGTGCCGCACCAGCTCGTCGGCGCAGCGATCGACGTCATCAGCGGCAACCTTGAACGCGAGCTGCAGCGAAGCGCTGCCGATCGGCGTCGGCGCATCCTTCGCCGTCCGGCTAGGCCGCGCCAGCGCGAGCGTGTTGCCGCCAATCTGGTATTCGATCCATCCCGCCGACAATTCGCGCGTCAGGGATAAGCGGAGCACGCCCTCATAGAAGCGGCGCATCGCCGCCATGTCGCGCACGAAGATGACGGTGTAGTCGATCGCGCGGATGGAATGGAAGGGGGAAGTGGTGGATGGATTCTGATCATTCACGGCTACGTCTCCACTTGGCTCGCCTTCACTCACGCCCTTATCACGACGTTAATCGTACACAAAATAGGCTGCTCGATCGTCTGAGAACAGAGTGACTGCCAATGGTAGCGCTTGAAGGCGTCTCACATATCCTCGGCCTGGTCTTTGGTTGGCTGTTCGGCTGGCCGCTAGGTCTCTTTCGCCGCTGGCTGGATCGCCAGCCGCATCGCGATCCTTCACAGATTTCATCGCTGGAGAAGTTTGGGCGACTGATGCTCGGGATCACCTTGACGTTGTGTGTCCTGATCCCGCTAGGCTGGCTGATTTTCAATTGAACCGAGCGACAGACCTGTAACCCGCACGAGCACAGCGACATGCGGGAATTCGAAGGAGTCCCCGGATGTCGCTTCGCTCATCCGGGCTACGCAGCTCACGTCGCAGGGTCCGAGCCGCCCCAAATCTTCTCCTCGCTCCAACCCAGCTCCGCAAATTCCGCCGCCCGCAACGGCGCTTCACCGGCCGAGAAAAACTCGTCGAGCTGAGGCGGGCTCACCGAGGTGCCGCTGAGCATGGCGTGGGCCTGGCCGCGATGGTGCACCTGGTGCTGGAACAGATGCAGAAGCAGACGGTCCATCCGCTCACGCTGGATGGAGGTGCCGCGATGCACCGACACGATGCGCTGCAATCCGGCTCCGTCGAGCGTTTCAACGACCTTGAGCAAACGTTGATCGACTGCGGCCTGCGCTTCCTTCAGCGCGGCGACCGTTGCGCAAGGCTCCTGATCCGCGAAGGCGGCCGGGCCGAGCGTGCCGCCTTCCATCGCGTCGACGTAAAAGTGGTCGATGATCAGGATGTGATTGAGTGTGGCGCGCAGGCTTGGAAAGAAGCCGGTTCGTTTGGCGGTGAATTCATCCTGCGACAGCCGCGTGCAGGCGGTGAGCAGCCGGTGGTTTGCCCAGGCGTTGTTGTACGCCATGGTGCGGAAGGGAAGTACGTCACTCATTGGCGTTGCCAACCAGTAGCCCGCACGAGCGCATGCGGGGAACGATAATGAAGGTCCCAGATATCGCTTCCACCTACGCTCGTAGAGCTTCGGCCGACAAGTCGCTCGTCCGGGTGACGCATGCGGCGCTTCGCGTTACAAACTTCTGATTGCTACCTGCCACGGGGTGGCGCTGGAGATTATTTTCACGACCCCGCTCCGATCGACAAATATCGGACCATTGCCAGCGAGACGGGAAGAAAAGTTGCCGGTCTCGGCGAATTCCTTGGTGTCATAAAAGAAGAGCCATCCTTCGTCGATTGCCTCATTACGAATTATATCGAACTCATCGTTGCTCGCGTCAGCAAGGCCCCGCACAGTTCTTTCGGCCAGATCCTTTGCCTGATCAAACGAGATCGTCATTTGTTTGTCCCATGACGGCAGACAGTGCGTAGGGCGGATCAGCGAAGCGTACTCCGCCGTCCGTGGCAAGAACGGTGGGTTACGCCTTCGGCTAACCCACCCTACAAGTCCCTACTCCGCCGCCTCTTGCATCGGCGCTTCCAGCTTCTCCAGCACCTTCGGTGGCGACATCGGCAGCGCGTAGAAACGTTTGCCGAGAGCGTTGTAGATCGCGTTGGCCACCGCGGCCATCACGGGCACCAGCGGCACTTCGCCGACTCCCTTGACGCCTTGCGGGTGTTTCGGATTCGGGATCTCGACCATGATGCAGTCGATCATCGGCAGGTCCGAGCAGACCGGCATGCGATAGTCGAGGAAGCCGGGGTTATCGACCTTGCCTTCCTTGGTGTAGATGTATTCCTCGTTCAGCGCCCAGCCGATGCCTTGCGCGACGCCGCCCTGGAGCTGGCCCTCGACATAACCGGGGTGGATGGCGCGGCCGACATCCTGTACGGCGGTGTAGCGGATCACGCGTGCGATGCCGAGATCGACGTCGACCTCGACGTCGCAGACATGCGTGCCGAAACCGCCGTCCGCGCCTTGGGTGTTGAGCTGCACGCCGGCGCCAATGGGGCCGCCCATCGCGGGCGCCTTCTCAGCGAGTTCTTCCAGCGTCAGCGGCTCGAACTGGCCGGCGTTCGGGCTTGCCGGATGCGCCGCGCCGTTCTCCCACTTCACCGCTTCGGGATCGATCTCCCAGATCTTGGCCGCGCGCTCGCGCAGGGTCTGGATGATCTTTTCAGTCGACTGCGTCACCACCATCGAAGACGCAAACAGCACGCGGCTGCCGCCGGTCAAGTTGGAGAAGCCGACCGTCTGGGTGTCGCCGATGATCACGGAGACGCGGCGGTAATCAATGCCAAGGAGCTCGGCGCAGATGTTGGCGATGCCAGCGCGCGAGCCGCCGATATCAGGATGCCCCGTCGTGACGACGACGTTGCCGTCTTCCGTGATGTTGACCTGCGCGGAGGATTCGCCGCCGGCGTTGAACCAGAAGCCGGAGGCGACGCCCCTGCCCCTCAATTTGCCGTTTCCGTCGCCGAGCGGCGCGGCGTAATGCGGGGAGGCTTTTGCTGCTTCCACGGTCTCGACATAGCCGATGCGCGGGAAGACCGGGCCGTGCGCGGCTTTGGTGCCTTCCTTCGCGGCGTTCTTCAGGCGGAAGTCGAGCGGGTCCATCTTCAGGGCTTCTGCGACTTCGTCGAGCACGCATTCCACTGCATAGGCGCCGATCGGCGCGCCCGGTGCGCGATAGGCCGCGACCTTGGAGCGGTTGGAGCAGACGTCATAGCCTTCCGAGAGCAGGTTCGGGATGTCGTATGGCGTGAAGCTGCAGCCCGCGGCGCCGCGGATCGGCGAACCCGGGAAGGCGCCGGCCTGCAGGTAGAAAGTGCCGTGCGCGGCGACGATCTTGCCGTCCTTGGTCGCGCCGATCTTCACCGTGCTCTTCGAGCCTGAGGTCGGGCCGGTCGCGCGCATCACCTCCTCGCGCGTCATCACCATCTTCACCGGACGGCCGGATTTTTTCGCAAGCAAGGTCGCAAGCGGTTCGAGATAGACGATGGTCTTGCCGCCAAAGCCGCCGCCGATCTCGGCGGGAATCGCGCGGATGTCGCTCTGCGGGATGCCGGTGAGATAGGCCGTCATCGCGCGCACCATGAACTGGCCCTGGCTGGAGCTCCAGATCGTGGTCTTGCCGTCTGGCGCGACCGAGATCAGGCAGGCATGCGGCTCGATATAGCCCTGGTGCACCGGGCGCGTGGTGAAGGTGCGCTCGATGACGATGTCGGCCTTCTTGAAGCCTTCCGCGATGTCGCCCTTCTTGTGCTCGAGGCGGCCGACGATGTTGGACGGCTTGCCGTCGAACTTGTTGAACTCGTGCAGGATCGGCGCATCTAGCTTGAGCGCGTCGTCAATCTCGATCGACCACGGCAACACCTCGTAATCGACCTCGATCAGCTTGCAGGCTTCCTCGGCGATCGCTTCCGTGGTCGCGGCGACGGCCGCGATGGGGTGGCCGGGAAACAGCGCCTTGTCGCGCGCCATCACGTTGCGGCACATCCAGCGCATGTCCTGGATGCCGAGCATCACAGCGCCCTTCTCGATCGGGAAATCGACGATGTCTTTCGAAGTGACGACGGCCTTGACGCCCGGCAGCTTCTCCGCTTTCGACGTGTCGATCGATCTGATGCGCGCATGCGGATGCGGGCTGCGCAAGACCTTGCCCCAGATCATTCCGGGCATGGTGGTGTCGGCGGCGAACTGGGCGCGGCCGGTGACCTTGTCCATGCCATCAGGGCGAATGGTGCGCTGGCCGATCCATTTGTTGTTGGTGACGAGGTTCATGGGCTGTCTCCCGAAAATTAGTGCGCGCGCATTTCGGCGGCGGTTTCCATCACCGCGCGGACGATCTTGTCATAGCCGGTGCACCGGCAGAGATTGCCGGCGAGCCAGAAGCGGACTTCCTCCTCGCTCGGGTCCGGATTTTTCTTGAGCAGCGCGTCGGAGGCGACCAGCATGCCCGACGTGCAGATGCCACACTGAAGCGCAGCCATTTCCAGGAATTTTTGCTGCAGCGGATGCAGACGCTCGCCCTGCGCCAGGCCCTCGATGGTCCTGATCTCGTGACCCTCGGATTCCACCGCGAGCATCAGGCAGGAGCAGACGAGGCGATCGTCAATCGTGATCGAGCAGGCGCCGCAATCGCCTGAGGCGCAGCCTTCCTTGGAGCCGGTCAAGCCCAGCGGCCCGCGCAGCGCGTCGAGCATGGTATCTGATGGCTCGCACAGAAATTCCATCGGCTCGCCGTTGATGGTGGTCGTGACGTGAACTTTGGCCATGAATTATTTTCCTGTAGCGCGTTGAGCAGCGATCGCGGCGGTGCGCTTGAGCAGCACGCCGGCCACCTTGATGCGATAGGCGATGGTGCCGCGCTTGTCGTCGATCGGGCGGCAGGCGGCGGAGCATGCGCTGGCTGCCTTTGCCAGCGCGGCGTCGTCGAGCTTTGAGCCAATCAGCGCTTTCGCAGCGTCTTCTACCAGCAGCACGGTCGGCGCCACCGCCCCCAAGCCGACGCGGGCTGATGTGACGATGCCGTCCTTCACGGTGAGGCTGACGCCGCAGCCGACCACGGCGATGTCCATTTCGGTGCGCGGGATCATGCGCAAGTAAGCATCGCTCGATCCGGGTGGGCGCTGCGGCAGCGTGAAGCTGACGAGGATTTCGCCGGGCTTTAAGTTGGTGCGGCCGGGGCCGGCAGGGACGTCCTCCACCTTCATCTCGCGGCGGCCATCCGGGCCCTGCACGGTGACGATGGCACCGGCCGCGACCATCGCGGGCACGCTGTCGCCGGCGGGCGAGCCGTTGCAGAGATTGCCGCCGGCAGACGCCCGGCCCTGCACCTGCTTGGAACCGATCAGGTTGACCGCTTCGAGCACGCCGGGCCAGACCTTGCCGAAATTCCGGTGTTCGGCGAGCGCCATGCCGGAGACAGCGGCGCCAATGCGAAAGCCGCCGTCGGCGGTCTGTTCGATTGCCGTCAGTTCGGGGATTTTCTTGATGTCGACGATCACGCCGGGCTTCAGCACGCCGGATCGCATCTGCACAAGAAGATCGGTGCCGCCGGCCAGGATGCGCGCCGCGCTGCCGGCTTTCGCAAATGCACCGACCGCTTCGTCAAGCGTATCAGGCGCCAAGTATCGGAGTTCCGTCATGGTCTTCCGCCATCTCCCTCGTTCCGCCCGCCCCAGTGATTGTCGGCTCACCTTCAAAAGTCGGGCAAAGGCCAAGCCTACACGGGGAAAAGCGGTTGGAACAGCCTGCGAGATCAGGTTGATACGGCAGGCTCCTATGCGCGTGACGGGGCTTGCACGGCCGATTGCTCCGAGGCGGCAGGCTGCAGGGTGGGCAAAGGCGCATTTGCGCCGTGCCCACCATATTGATTGAACTGGCCGGATTTGAAATGGTGGGCACGCGAAGCCTGTCATCGGGCGCGCATTCGCGCGACCCGGTGGCTCTGCCCACCCTACGATTCCTGCTCGCCGGTGACATTGATGCTGCTTCACAGATCCCTCGTTGCTGCCACGGCGTCCCTGCTTCTTTCATCTCTCGCCATCGCCCAACCAGTCCCCGCCCCAGTGCGTCCCGCACCGAGACCTGTGGTCGCACCGGCACCCGGTCAACAGCCCACTGCCGCCGCTCCGCGCGCACCCCGCGGCGCGGCCTGCCATAACGGGCTATCGTTCGAGCGCTTCCTGGCCGACCTCAAACAGCAGGCCGCAGCAGAGGGCGTGTCGCAGCGCACGTTGGCCGAAGCGGCGCCCTACCTCGTCTATGACCAGAGCATCGTCAACCGCGACCGCGGCCAGCGCGTGTTCGGCCAGGTGTTCACCGAGTTCGCGCGGAACAGGGCGTCCGATGGCGCGGCAAAAAATGCGCAGGCGCGAATCCGGATGCATGCGGCCGCGTTCAACCGCGCCGAGAAGGAATATGGCGTGCCGCCCGCCGTGATCGCTGCGTTCTGGGGGCTGGAGAGCAGTTTCGGCGCCGAGTTAGGCAATCTTCATACGCTGCGCTCGCTGGTGTCGCTGGCCTATGACTGCCGCCGCTCCGAGATGTTCAGCAAGGAAACCATCGCCGCGCTGAAGATCATCGAGCGCGGCGATCTCACGGCAAGCGAGATGATCGGCGCATGGGCCGGCGAACTCGGGCAGACGCAGTTCCTGGCGACGCACTACTTCAACTACGCGGTGGACTATGACGGCGACGGCCGCCGCAACCTGTTGCGCAGCGCGTCCGACGTGATCGGCTCGACCGCAAACTATATCGCCAACGGATTGAAATGGCGGCGCGGCGAGCCGTGGCTGCAGGAAGTGCGCGCGCCGCAAAATTTTCCGTGGGAGCAGGCTGACCTCACGACAAAACTGCCGCGCGCAAAATTCGCGCAGCTCGGCGTCACCTATCCCGACGGCCGGCCGCTGCCGAATGACGACCTGCCGGCCTCGCTGCTCTTGCCGATGGGCCGCACCGGACCGGCGTTCCTGGCCTATCCGAATTTCGCCGCCTATACCGAGTGGAACAACTCGCTGATCTATTCGACCACCGCCGCCTATCTCGCCAGCCGCATCGCCGGCGCCCCGCCAATGCGGCAGCCATCGGCGCCGGTGGCGCAACTGCCGCTCAACGAGCTGAAAGAGCTGCAGCAGCTCCTGGTGCGCGCGGGCCACAATGTCGGCAAGGTCGACGGCGTGATGGGGCAATTGAGCCGCACGGCGGTGAAGGCGATGCAGATCAAATACGGCCTGCCGGCGGATTCCTGGCCGACGGCGGAGCTCTTGGCACGGATGCGCGGCCCCAGCGTCCAGGCGCAGCCCGCCGGCCTGGTGATGCCTGCGGCGCGGTAGCTCTCTCTTCTCCCTCTCCCCGCTCTTCGCGGGGCCGCGACGAGCAAAGCTCGCGCTGAGAGGGTTGGGGTGAGGGGCCTCTCTCCACGGATGCGAATGCCTAGATACCTGTGCCCCCTCACCCGGATCGCATCTGACGATGCGATCCGACCTCTCCCCGCAAGCGGGGTTAGTTGAGCAGCATCATCAGGTAATCGTCAGCGAAAAGCGGCCAGTTCGCGCGCGAGATTTTCGCGGGCTTGGCCGTCATATCTTGCGGCAAAGGCCGGATCGGGAAAGATCACCGGCCGGGCGGCGAACTGGCCGAGCACCCTGGCGCGGCCGGCGCGATAGTCAGCGTCCGGCACGTGGATGAACTCCTGCCGGATCGCGGCAGCATAAGCGTCGTAGCGCGCGGGCTCGGCGCCGAGGATGCTGAGATCGATCGAGATCAGGATCGCGCCCAGGCGGTCACCGTGCTGGACGTCATGCGTCCTGGTCATTGTCCGAGCGGGTCGGGTCGTAAACGACATCGTGCCACCAGATCGCCTCGGTCAGGATTTCGCGCTCGGCTGCCGAAAGATTGTCGACGCGCGCGAGCGCAGCAAGACAGTCTTCGATGTGCGAGAGGTTGTGATAGTGACGGCCCGGCGCCGTGTAGGCGGTGATAAGCTGATCGCGGTTCATCGCAAGGCTCCGCGTCTCTGCTGTAGGGTGGGCAAAGGCGCGAAGCGACGTGCCCACCATCCAACACGCTGATCGAAGTGGTGGGCACGCTGCGCTTTGCCCACCCTACAAGTTCTACCGCATCGTAATCGCTAATCCGCTGAGATCGGCGTTCGCCATCAAGCCGACCTGGTGCCCGGTCAATTCCAGCACCGCGCCCTTCTGGTTGGTGAGCACGATCGCGCGCGCGCCGCGGCCGACCGCCAGGCCCGCGCCGGCTGCGCCGTAGACGCCGGCGACATCGGAGGGGCGCCAGATGTTGCTGACGCGGCCGCGCAGCACCGTCTTCGATCCGCCGAACACCAGGCCGTAGTCGAGCCCGCCGGTCGACAGCGGATAGCGTCGCCCGTGAAAATTCAGAACGCCGCTGCCGCCGGAACCGCCGATGATCCATCCCGCCTTGTAGATCGTGAGCTGCACGAAACCTTCGTCGGCATGCGCGGCGGAGGACAGCGTGACGCTGGCGAAGGCCGCAAACGCGAGCACAGTGGCGCGAACGGCGGATGGCATGTTCATGGATCGTATCTCCGGAGATCTTGCAAATCGGAAAAGTGTCAGGCGGGCTTTGCGGCGCAGGTTGAGTCGCAACTATCGGATTGTAGCCGATCGGCGCAAGGGGCAAAGCATATTCAGGCCCTGCGCGACGCGCTCTGGGCCGACCCGCGCCGTACGCCCGACACAATTTCATCACGATTGCACGAACAAAAAATTGCGGACCTGTGAACTGCATTACTGTCACAGCAACCGTAGCCCGCTATTTCGGGTCGAGTGAATTTCCTTGACGGGCGGGACCTTCAAACCAATCGGCGGGTCGTGAAGCGCGTGCGCCGCTGCCTTTCCAGCGAGGCAGCGGCGCGTTAGGCTTCAAGGCACCGAACCATCCACGAGGTGTCCCATGCCCCCGATCCAGCATTTTGCGCCACCCGCCGGCGTCAAGGCCCCGCCGCTATCCTTTGCCACACGCACCGGCGACCTGCTGTTCATCTCGGGCATTCCGGGTTTTGACGACAAGGGTGCGCTGGCGGATGGTTTCGAGGCGCAGTTCGGCTTCGTCGTCGTCAATATCAAGCGCGTGCTCGACGAGGCCGGCGCGACGTTTCGCGATCTGGTCAAGGTCAACGTGCTGCTGACGCGCGCATCCGACGTCGCCACGATGAATGTGCTGTATGCGTCGGCGTTCGGGCCGGCGCCCTACCCCGCCCGCACCACCTGCGTGGTGCAGGCGCTGCCCGACCCGAAAATGCTGATCGAGATCGAAGCTGTTGCCTCACTGGCGAAGGCCTAGGGCGGATTGCTCTACTGCGTCACCTACTTGAACCCTCATCCTGAGGAGCCCACGAGAAGCGGGCGTCTCGAAGGATGTAGGCCACGGATCGGGCCTGATGGTTCGAGACGCGCTTCGCGCTCCTCACCATGAGGGGCTTATGACCTCACGGCTTCGGCATGGATTCCTTCAGCGTATTGCCGACGAAATCGGCGGCATGGCGATAGGCGGCATCGTTGTCGCCGCGGAACGTCACCGTTCGCCGCATCAACAGTTTCTCGGCTTCGAGGTCGAGCAACTGGATTTCGCCCCATTGCACCAGCGTGCTCATCTTGCGGATACCGCCATAGACCACGAGCCGCGCGCCGGCCTTGCGTGCGGCGGCGATGAAGACGTCCTGCGACATGCTGGTGGCCGTGCAGGGGTGATCGGGGCATTCGATCGGCACCACGCGATAACCGCCCTGCGCCGCGAGATTGTCGCGCAGCAACGCGGCAAACGACGCCACGCGGGCGCGATGCTCCGCGCTCTGGTCCACTACCTCTCCCGACGTGTCGAAATAATCGAAATCTGCGACAGCCACGGCGATCGGCGCAGCGGCCGGCGATCCACCCGAGGCAAACGACACTGCGGCCGCCGCGCATAGCATCGTCAGGGCGATCCTTGCGCGGCTGCACGCGCGTGACACCCGCCATGACGTTGCTGTCTGCATCATGCCTGACTTCCTTCCATCCAACCCTGGCCTTGTCGCTAACCGCCAAATTGTAGCAGCGCGTAAGGATTTCGCTAACCCATTCCGTCGCTCCGCATCTTTGCGAGGATGACGCGCCGGCTTTTTTCGAAAGCCGCATTTGAACCAATCACGCATCAGTGACAACAAAGGAATGCCCGGTCATCCCCGGCCGGGAGCCCCGCTCCCTTAATTCCCCTTGCGGAGCGTGGCCTGCGCATTTCCATGACAGGAGTATTCTGCCTATGCTTCGCGTTACCGCCCTTGCTGCCACCGCCGGGATCGCCTTCACCGCGCTTGCCGCGACCAGCCCCGCCGAAGCCGCCTTTCACCTGATCCGCTGGGAAGGCACCGGCGTCTGCCAGGTCTGGGACCAGAGCATTCCGACCAAGCCGATCCCGTCGAACTACAAGACCGTCAGCAAGCCGGTCCCGACATTTGCCGCAGCCCTCGCTGTGAAGGACGACATGCTCAAGAAGGGCACCTGCACGCTGTAGCGCATAGCAGTTCCGTAGGATGGGTGGAGCGAAGCGATACCCATCATTTCGTTCATCGGGACCAATTGATGGGTTTCGCTTTCGCTCTACCCATCCTACGGACTGCAACGTTACCATCTTGTGCGCGCGGGCACGCTTGCTATCCTCCGGCAAAACCCAAGCAAGAGGAAACGCGCCATGCCCCTTCTCCAAAATCACATCGCCGTCGTCACCGGCGCAGGCTCCGGCATCGGGCGCGCGATTGCGAGCGGCTATGCACGGGAGGGCGCGCGGGTCGTGCTGCTCGACAGGGACGAGAACGCGGTGGCAGAAGCGGCAAAGGAAGTCCGCGACGCCGGCGGCATGGCCGAAAGCTTTGCGCTCGACGTCAGCAAGCGCGAGGATTGCGTCGCGATGGCCAAGCAGGTCGCCGATAAGGTCGGCCAGGTCTCGATCCTCGTCAACAATGCCGGCATCGTCCGCCGCAACGGCATGTTGGGCGCGGCGGAGGCCGTGATCAGCGACTGGGAAGACATTATCGCGATCAACCTCACCGGCGTCTTCAACGTGACGCATGCCTTTCTCGAACCCTTGCGCGCGAGCAAGGGGCGCATCGTCAATATCGGCTCGATCCAATCCTTCGTGCATGTGCGCACGCCGAGCTCGCCAGCCTACACCGCCTCCAAGCACGGCGTGCTCGGTTTCACCAAAGCGCTCGCCGCCGAACTCGGCAAGGAAGGCGTCCGCGTCAATGCAATCGGTCCCGGCTTCATCGCAACGCCACTGAACGCCAACGCCCGCGCCAACAATCCGGACCTGGTGAAGACCTTCATGGATCACACGCCGCTCGGCCGGCCCGGCACCGCGGAAGACATCGTCGGCCCCGCGATCTTCCTGGCGTCCGATCTGTCGGCTTACGTCTCCGGGTCGATCGTGATGGTCGACGGTGGCTATCGGGCGGTGTGAGGTCTGATCGCTGGGGATCTTGCTTCGCCAGGGTTTACCCAAACCGCGCCCGCGAGCGCTCCCTCGCCTTTTCGGCCTCGACCTCGCGGTCGCGCGGCGGTGCGTTGGTCTGCAACGACGCCAGCAGACGCCGCGCGCTGTCGGAGACCTCGGAAACCGCGCGGTTGAACGCCTCGGCGTTCGCCTGCGACGGCGAATTGAAGCCGGAGAGCTTGCGCACGAATTGCAGCGCGGAGGCATGGATCTCCGCGTGCGTGGCCGGGGGATCGAAATTGAACAAGGTCTTGATGTTACGGCACATGGTTCTCTCTTCTGCAGAGGTCTTCGATCAAGGACGAACGGCCGGTGCAAAATCCGACAGCGTGGCTTATTCTGTCATGAATCTAGCGGTGCGTTCACCCTGTCGGTACCCGGAACAGCGAGTTCCCGATGACCCGTGTGACCTACAAGATCGTCGAACATGACGGCGGCTGGGCCTACACCGTCGACGGCGTGTTTTCAGAGCCATTTCCGAACCGCGCCGTGGCGCTGGCAGCCGCCCGGCGTGCGGCCGCCGAGCAGCGGGTGCCCGGCCGCACCGAGGTGATCGAATACGAAACCGCTGACGGACGATGGCACTCGGAAACCGCCGCCGGCAACGACCGGCCGGAAACCGAGGTGGACGGTTAGAGCGTTTTCCAGCGAAAGCCTGCCCCGGACTTGATCCGGGGTGGACATCCGTTCGCGTCAAGAAAACGCGTCAAAACAGAAACCTAGAGCCCGGTTCTGATTCAATCAGAACCGAAATGCTCTGGTGCATTGTGCGGCGATGTCGTGACGGAGAAATAGCCCGTGTGCTAGGTTCCCCGCCAAGCGGTTCGCAAAGATAGCCGCAGCTTTGGGGAGACTATGATGAATTTTTCGCACGCCGCCTTTTCGGCCGCCGCATTGGCCCTGACCACCGTCACTGCTTTCGCAGCCGACTATCCCACACCGAAGCAGGGCGACTGGATCGCCAAAGATTTCAAATTTCACACCGGCGAGACGCTGCCGGAGCTACGGTTGCACTACACCACGATCGGCGAGCCGACCGGTCAGCCCGTGCTGGTGTTGCACGGCTCGGGCGGCTCGGCGGCCAGCATGCTGACGGCCACCTTCGGCGGCGAGTTGTTCGGCCCTGGCCAGCCGCTGGATGCAACGAAGTACTACATCATCATTCCGGACAGCGTCGGCCACGGCAAATCGTCAAAGCCTTCGGACGGCATGAAGACGGCGTTTCCGAAATACAATTACGACGACATGGTCGACGCGCAGCATCGCCTGGTCACGGAAGGTCTCGGCGTAAAGCATCTGCGGCTCGTGATCGGCAATTCGATGGGCGGCATGCACACCTGGATCTGGGGCGGCAAATATCCGAAATTCATGGACGCGCTGGTGCCGATGGCCTCGCAACCGACCGAGATGGCGGCGCGCAACTGGATGCTGCGGCGGATGATGCTGGAGACCATCAAGAACGATCCCGATTACAATCGCGGCAATTACATCACCCAGCCGCGCATGATGAAGTACGCCATCAACGCCTTCGGCATTGCGACCGGCGGCGGCACGCTGGCCTATCAGGCGCTGGCGCCGACGGCGGCGAAAGCTGACAAGCTGGTCGACGACCGCCTGGCAACCGCGATCACTGCCGATGCCAACGACTTCATCTACCAGTGGGAAGCCTCGCACGATTACAATCCGGCGCCTTCGCTCGAGAAGATCGAAGCCACGCTGCTCTTGATCAATGCCGCCGACGACGAGCGCAATCCGCCGGAAACCGGCGTCACCGAGGCGGCGATGAAGCGCGTCAAGAACGGTCGACTGTTCCTGATCCCGGCCTCCAGCGAGACGCGCGGCCATCTCACGACAGGCAATGCGAAGTTCTACAAGAAGGAGCTGCAGGAGTTGCTGCAGAGCGCGCCGCAACGAGCAATGTAAGCCTGGGCCTTTGGAAGGAGCGCAATGCGCGCGCGACAAGAAGAAGCCATGATTTCGCACCGCATCAAATCTGCCTCGCTTTCATCGCTCATTATTTGAGCGTGCATCGACAAGCGGGCTCCGCTTGAATTGTCCTTGCATTGCGAATCGTCGATGTCCTGCGCCGTCGCGAGGACAAGCAGCGGAGGGATCGGATGCGAAGGCTTGCGCCATTGGTCCTGCTGGCCTGCCTTTCGATGTCGGCCAGCGCAGCGCTTGCGGTAGACAGGGGTCAGTACGACCACGTGCCGCCTGATATCCGCGCCTGGTTCAAGAGCGTGATCGCACCGAACGGCGTACCCTGCTGTGATATTTCCGACGGCCATCGCACCAGCTACGACGTTCGCGGCGGCGCCTATTGGGTGCCGATCGAGGGCCAATGGATGCAGGTGCCCGAGCGCGCGGTCATTCGCGACCAGCGCAACCCGATCGGCGAAGCCGTGGTGTGGTACGTGCATCACCGCGGCAGCATCATCATTAGCTGCTTCGTGCCGGCGGACGCGGTCTAGATTCTTCAAGATGACGGTGGCACCGGCGGATGATAATCTGACGGAAAATCGCAAAGGAGCCGCCCTTGTCCGATCTTGCCCCCTCTGATCTTGCCACGATCTATCCCGCTCCCACGCCGCGCGTGATCGCCAAGGCGCGGCCAGAGATCGATGCGCATGCGAAAAAATTCATCGGCATGTCGCCGTTCTGTGTGCTAGCGACTTCAGGCTCGGACGGCAGCGTCGATGCGTCGCCGCGCGGCGGCAATCCCGGCTTCGTCCATGTCGGCGGACCGAACCTTTTGTTGATGCCGGATCGTTCGGGCAACAACCGGATCGACAGTTTTCGCAACATCGTCGAGGGATCAGGCTTCGTGCAGTTGATCTTCTTCGTGCCCGGAATCGACGAGACGCTGCGCGTCGGCGGCAAGGGCAAGCTATCTGTCGATCCGGAGTTGATGGCGTCGATGATCGAATTCGGCAAGCCGCCGCGCGCGGTGCTGCATATCGACGTGAGGGAAACCTATTTCCACTGCGGCAAGGCGCTGATGCGCTCGAAACTGTGGGCGGCTACGCAGGTCGAACGCTCGGTGATGCCGAGCATCGGCGAGGTGATCCACGACCAGACCGGACTTGGCGAGCGCGAAAGCCAGGCGGAGATCTACGAGCGCTACAAGACGCAGTTATGAGGAGTCGGCCGAGCTGACCGCCAATCGAAGCTCGGCCAGGCGGCTTTCCCTCTCAGCGATCCACTGCTCTACTTTTTTTGCCTGACTTGGCCCGACATCAAACTCCCCCATGGGTGTTCCCACATCGATCCATCGCAACGCACGGGGGCGTGAGCCAGACCAGGGCAACGAATGCCGCCGCCATGATCAGGGCGAACGCCCCCATCACAAAATCCTTCCACATTAGATAGCTGAGGAGAACAGCCAACGCGGCAAGCAAGAAAATGACGCTCCGCGTCGCCACCCGCCCGTTACGGGCGAGATTCACATATTGCGATCTCAGCTCCGCCAGTTCCTGCTCAAGCCGGGCAATTTCCTCGGCGTAGGCCATAGCGCGTCCTTGCTCAGTCCCCGTTCTCGAGGCCGCCGACGTGCTTCTGGGTGTAGAGCTCAAGCCCGATGCGCTGGATCAGGTCAAGCTGGGTTTCGAGGAAATCGATGTGATGTTCCTCATCCTTCATCACGCTCTCGAACAGGTCGCGAGAGACGTAATCCTTGACGCCATGGCAGAAGGTTGCGGCTTCCTGATAGAGCGCGCGCGCGGTCATCTCGGTTGCGAGATCGCATTCGATGATTTCCTTGACGTTCTGGCCGATGCGGAGCGGATCGAGCACCTGCATGTTGGGAAAGCCGTCGAGGAACAAAATCCGGTCGGTGAACTTGTCGGCGTGCTCCATCTCCTCGATGGATTCCTTGCGCCAGACCTTGGCAAATTCCAAAAGGCCCCAATTGTTCAGCAGCCGATAGTGCAGCCAGTACTGATTGATCGCGGTGAGCTCGCTGCGCAGGCCCTTGTTGAGATAGTCGATGACCTTGGGATCGCCCTGCATGGGTCCACTCCAATTTCCTCAGGCCGACGCGGCCTGACACTGTATTTAGAACGTTTCTAAATCAGTTTGGAGCCAAGAGCAACTGTTCCGCAAAAAAAGCGGTGGGGAACCGGGGAAATCGGGGGATTTCAGAGGGATTTCAGCAGGCCGCGAGGGCGAAGGCCGGAGCAGCTTCCTGCGCCGGCTCGTCATTGGCGGCCTGGCGCGTGTGTGGACAACCGTCGCAGCACTCCTTGGCGCAGGCGCCGAGCGCTTCATCGATGATGGTCTTGATGGTGCGTGCGCAGCGCCCGCATTCGGCGCTGCAACCGAGGCAACCGTAAATCTGTTTGGGATTTCGCGGCAGGTCCGAAGCTGCATTCACTGCATTACGGACATCGTGGTCGCTCAGGACGTTGCAGGAACAGACGATCATGAAACCGGTAGAACCCTTGGTGATGCCTGCTCATCGATATGGAAGAGAGCTGCGAGATGCAAAAGGAAAAGCCGCATTTTCAAGCAATTCCAAACTGATGCCGGGGAATTTCTGGAATGAATCTAAAAGACGGTGTTGCGGTAAATCAAATGGGCGCTGATTTCCCGGTGTTTCCGGCATCAGTCGCCGCCATGTCGCCGCCGTTGCCATCGCCTCCTCCGCTCAGCGCCCGCTAGCATGAATACCGCCATCGCGCTCATCGTCGTCGTGTCCTGCGTTCTCAAGGAAAAGTAGAGCATTTCGGTATCGTCGCACCGTGACCTGCCTCACTTCCCGTTTCGTCGCCCCGCCCTGCACGGCCGTTCATTGATCATTCAAGCGAAATGTGGAACTTTTGCCCGGACGGAACTTAACGTCGTTTGCTCCACGAGAAAGGTGAGGCCATGAAGAAGACATTAATGGCGCTCGGTGCCGCCGCCACGTTGGCCGTTTCGGCCGTGGCTGTTCCCGCTCCCGCCCAGGCGCAGCGCGGCGTTGCGGCGGGCGTCGCCGCCGGATTGATCGGCGGCGCTATTGTCGGCGGCGCGATTGCTTCGCAGAACGGCTACTATTACGGCCCGGGCTATTATGGGCCCGGTTATGGTGGCCCGGCCTATGTCGTCGATCCCGGCTACGGCGAGTCCTGCTTCTGGCAGCGACAGCGATTCTGGGATGGCTATGGCTGGCGGGTCCGCAACGTCAGGGTCTGCGACTAGCAGCCGTTCATCTTCATTAAAGTTGCGCTCAACACCCCGGAAAGCCAGTGCTTTTCCGGGGTGCATGCGATTTCCGGCCCGAAAAAGACCGCTTTTTTCGGCGACCGTTTGAAGACGTTTACTTTCGATTGACCCATGTGCGCTTTTTTAGCGAAGCGGCAGTTCGAAACAGCGTGTGAGTCATCCCCTAAACCCGGCGCCCGAAGGCGTCACTCCAGGAGAGCCCAAGACATGAAGAAGACATTTGCTGCCTTCGTCGCGGTCGCAACGATTGCCGGTTCGCTTGCCTCGACGCCCGCGAACGCACAGCGTGGCGTTGCCGCTGGCGTTGCAGCCGGCTTGCTCGGCGGCGCGATCATCGGCGGTGCAATCGCCTCCAGCCGCCCGGCTTACGGCGGTCCGGTGTATGTGGAAGAGGCGCCCTATCCGGCGTGCCGCATGGTTCGCGAGCGCTTCTGGGATGGCTACGACTGGCGCTATCGCCGCGTCGAAGTCTGCCACTGATCTGATCGATCGGCGCGCGAGCCGCGCGTGATCAAGAGCCCGGCCGAGATCTCGGCCGGGTTTTTTCTTTGTGACGACGTAGGCTACTGTCCGTATTCCGAGGCCCGTGTCCAAGTTTGAAGTTACCAGTATTCCAATTTAACGAATCGTGTGGTCTCATCCACGTTCAACAATGGGTTGAGACATGCGATTTCTGTTTTCGGTTGCCCTAGTATTCGTCGCGACCGCTGCGCAGGCCGATAGTTGCCAGCAAATCGGTAACTTCGTTAGTTGCGACAACGGTCTCTCAGGCCAGAAGATTGGAAATTTCACCTATTGGAGTGATGGGACTTCATCCCAGCGCACAGAAAATTTCATTTACAACAGCGATGGCTCAAGTTCTCAGAGAATCGGAAATTTCAACTACTACAGTGACGGCACCAGCTCCCAAACAATTGGGAACTTCACCTACTTCAGCGACGGCCGTACGTGCCAACGCATAGGGAATCAAACTTACTGCAACTAGGTCTTCGAAGAGACCGCCCCAGTCCTGTAGCCGAGGTGAGGCAGCGACGTCCGGGGATGACGCCGGCACCGCTCCCGGATATCGCCGGCCCTCATCCGGCTACGATGTCTACGACGTAGTCAGCGCCCTCCACTCATCGAACGCAGCACCGCTTCGCTCGGCCAGCAATCGACCTTGAGGCCCGCCGACTTCTGATACGCGCCCAATGCCGCACGGGTCTGCATGCCCGCCTTGCCGTCGAGCTTGTCCTTGTAGAGACCGATGCGCGTCAAATGACGCTGCATGGCCTCCACATCGGCGGAGCGCAACTGCGTCGAGGCCGACCACGGTGTTGCGAACGGCAGCGGGCTCGTCATGCGGTCGGCGACATGGCCGACGAACAGCACATACAGATCGGAGAAATTGTATTCCTTGATGACGAAATAGTTCTTCGTCGTGAGGAACGACGGGCCGTGGATGCCCTCCACCTGCAATAGCGAGGCCGGCTGCGCCTGTTCGGCCGCACTCAGCTTTTGTCCGCGCACCGGCACAAAGCCGGCGCGCAGCCATTCGGCGATCGGCTTCGTCACCTCGGGCACGCCGATGGTGCAATCGACATTGGCGGGCGCCTTGACCTCATAGGCCCAGCGCACGCCCGGCTGCCAGCCCTTGTTAACGAGCTGCCGCGCGGCGGAGGCCAGCGCGTCCGGCACCGAGTGCCAGATGTCGATCCGGCCGTCGCCGTCGAGATCGACACCGTGATTGTAATATTCGGAGGGTAGAAATTGCGTGTAGCCGGTGGCGCCGGCCCAGGACGAACGAAAATCCTTGCGCGCCACGGCGCCCTCGCCGAGCAGCTTCAGCGCCTGGATGAATTCGGTGCGGTACTGGTCCTTGCGGCGGCCGACATAGGCCTGCGTCGCGACCACGCGCAGCGTGTCGTAAGGCAGCCGGTAGCGGCCGTAGTCGGTCTCGCGGCCCCAGATCGCGAGCACGATGCTTGCGGGAACGCCGAAGCGCCTTTCGATTTCGGTGAGGGCTGCGCGATGCTTCTGCATCAGCTTTTGCCCTTCGACCGCCAGCCGCGCGATGGAAGCTTCCTTCAGATAGTCGGCCGGCACCTGCACAAACTCGGCTTGCGCCGGCGCGCCGGTGGGGGGCCGGCCGGGCAGCAAGAGATCGGGCAGTTTGTAGTCGGGCTCCAGTCCCTGCGTCTCGCGATCAAACGTCGCGCGCGATACGCCGGCTGCCTGCGCCTCCGGCCATAGCGAGGCGATGAACTGGGTGAAGGCGGCGTCGGCGGAGAACGCCGGTTGCGACGCGCTGAGCGTCACCGCAGTCACTATCAGAACTGCGGCAGCCGCCCTCGTTCGCGAAGCTGAAAATCCGATGATCGACAGGCTGCCCATCAATGCGAAGTGGCGCGCTTTGCTTCGTCGATAGCCATGTTCGACACCCGGTCGACATAGGCAATGCCGATGGCCGACAGAATGAAGACCGTGTGAATGATGGTCTGCCACATCACTCCGGTTTCGGTGTAGACGCTTTTTCCCGACGCCAGTGCACCGGCCTCGATGAAGGTGCGCAAGAGATGGATCGAGGAGATGCCGATGATCGCCATCGCCAGCTTGATCTTGAGCACGCTGGCGTTGACATGGCTGAGCCATTCCGGCTCGTCGGGATGGCCCTGCAGGTTGAGACGGGAGACGAAGGTCTCATAACCGCCGACGATCACCATCACCAGCAGGTTCGAGATCATGACGACGTCGATCAGGCCCAGCACCGCCAGCATGATCTGCTGCTCGCTGAAATCGAAGGCATGGGCGAACAGATGCCACAGCTCCTTCAGAAACAGCACGACATAGACGCCTTGCGCAACGATCAGACCGACGTAAAGCGGCAATTGCAGCCACCGCGAGCCGAAGATCAGCATCGGAACAGGACGCAATGCCTTCCCCTTACCTTTCGGCGGCAAGGGTGTTTCGGGGGTAAGGGACATCAGGGATAGCTCGCTCAGGATCGGAATTGCGGAACAAGGCCTATATCTACGCACTGTCACCGCCGTGTGAAGCGACAACTGGCCGCAGCACAAGCGGGACACTAATCATGCAATCGCCCGATTGGTTCACCTCGTCAGCTTCTTGTACTTCACGCGATGCGGAATGATGCTGTCCTGGCCGAGCCGGCGCATCTTGTCTTTTTCGTAATCCTGGAAGTTGCCTTCGAACCATTCGACATGGCTGTCGCCTTCGAAGGACAGGATGTGGGTGGCGATACGGTCGAGGAACCAGCGATCGTGGCTGATGATGACGGCGCAGCCGGCGAAATCCTCCAGCGCCTCTTCCAGCGCGCGCAGCGTATCGACGTCGAGGTCGTTGGTCGGTTCGTCGAGCAGCAGCACGTTGGCGCCTGATTTGAGCATCTTGGCCAGATGCACGCGGTTGCGCTCACCGCCTGACAGCGCGCCGACCTTCTTCTGCTGGTCGGCGCCCTTGAAATTGAACGACGAGCAATAGCCGCGTGAATTGACCTCGCGCTTGCCGAGCAGGATCAGTTCGTTGCCGCCGGAAATCTCTTCCCACACCGTCTTCTTGCCATCGAGGTCGTCGCGCGACTGGTCGACGTAGCCGAGGTGCACGCTCTCGCCGACGGTGATGGTGCCCTTGTCCGGCTTTTCCTGCCCGGTGATCATGCGGAACAGCGTGGTCTTGCCGGCACCGTTGGGGCCGATCACGCCGACAATGCCGCCCGGCGGCAGCTTGAAAGTGAGATCCTCGATCAGCACGCGGTCGCCGAACGCCTTGGTGAGCCCTTCGAAATCGACCACGTTCTGGCCGAGGCGCTCGGCCACGGGAATGGTGATCTGCGCAGTCTGCGTCTGCTTCTCGCTCGCCTGCTTGAGCAATTCCTCATAGCGCTGATAGCGCGCCTTGGACTTGGCCTGGCGTGCCTTCGGTGAGGACGCGATCCATTCCTGCTCGCGGGCCAGCGTCTTCTGGTGCGCGGCCTCCTCGCGGCCCTCCTGCTCGAGGCGCTTCTGCTTCTGCACCAGCCAGGACGAATAATTGCCCTCGTAGGGAATGCCGCGGCCGCGGTCGAGCTCGAGAATCCAGCCCGTGACATTGTCGAGGAAGTAGCGGTCGTGGGTCACGATCAGGATCGCGCCGGGATAATTGCGCAGGTGGCCTTCCAGCCACGACACCGACTCGGCATCGAGGTGGTTGGTCGGTTCGTCCAGCAGCAGCAGCTCCGGCTGGTCCAGCAACAGACGGCACAGCGCGACGCGGCGGCGCTCGCCGCCGGAGAGTTTTGTCACGTCGGAATCGTCGGGCGGACAGCGCAGCGCGTCCATCGCCTGGTCGACCTTGCTGTCGAGATCCCAGAGGCTCGCGGCCTCGATCTCGTCCTGCAATTTGGTCATCTCGTCGGCGGTTTCGTCCGAATAGTTCATCGCCAGCTCGTTGTAGCGATCGAGGATCGCCTTCTGCTTGGCGACGCCCTGCATGACGTTTTCGCGGACGGTAAGCGCAGGGTCCAGGTGCGGCTCCTGCTCGAGGTAGCCGACGCGGGCGCCCTCGGCGACCCAGGCCTCGCCGGTGTATTCCTTGTCGAGGCCGGCCATAATCTTGAGCAGGGTCGACTTACCGGAACCGTTGACGCCGAGCACGCCGATCTTGGCGTCCGGGTAGAAGCTCAGATGGATGTTATCGAGCACCTTTCGGGTCGGGTAGCTCTTGGTCAGACCCTGCATGAAATAGATGAATTGGCGAGCCATCGCGATCCTTGGAATCGTTGGATTTTACGGAAATTTGCTGCCGCTGATGTAGCGGCGCGGCCCCCAAAGGGCAACCGCGGCGGGACGTTTTCCATCCGTTCACCACGGATCAATACGGGATCGTCACTATGTCCGCCGAGATCCCGACAATTGAAACTATCTTTTAATAGATCAGGCGAAAACTCGTTTTCAGCGCCGAAAAAGGCGTCTTGAAAACAAGGGCCCGCGTCATGGCTACGATCGGTTCGGCATCCCTTTCCGCCCCGGCTCATGTAAGCGCCGGACTGGCAAAACCGTTGGCAGAGCTCCGCGCTTTCTGGCGCCAGTTCGTGGCCAAGGCGTTCAACCCTTACCGCCCGGAACTGCACTATATGCGCGGCCCGGGACCGGCCTGGCGTGCCAAGCATCTCGGCCAATTGAGCTGAGATTTCCTGGCTTTTGAGCCTGCCCGGCATTTGAGCCTGCCCTGCGTTTAGTCCGCTTGCGCCGCTACTGATTGCGCGCAACCATGGCGACCTTCCCGACGGCGTCTGCCGCCGTCATCCTCGCCATCAACGGACCTCTCAAATGACGCGGCTGCGCTGTGCAATCCTCGACGATTATCTCAATGTGGCGCTTAAGGTCGCCGACTGGCCCAAAGTCACCGACCGCATCGACGTCACGGTGTTCAACCAGCCGTTTGCCACGGCCGAAGCCGCAGCCGCGGCGCTCAAGGATTTCGAGATCATCTGCGCGATGCGCGAGCGCACCCCGTTCCCGCGCACCATGTTTGCAGGTCTGCCCAATCTAAAACTCCTGATCACCTCGGGCCTGCGCAATGCCGCCATCGATATGGAGGCCGCCAAGGACCACAAGGTGGTGCTGTGCGGCACGCAATGGGGCCGCGACCCGACCGCGCCGCTGACCATGGGTCTGATCCTGGAGCTGACCCGCAATATCGGCCGCGAGAACGCCCGAATGCATGCCGGCGAGCCGTTGCAGGCCCATGTCGGCATGGAGGTCGAAGGCCGCACGCTCGGGGTGATCGGCCTCGGCAAGCTCGGCACCAAAGTATCGAAACTGGCGCAGGCCTTCGGCATGAATGTGATCGCCTGGAGCCAGAACCTGACGGCTGAAAAATGCAAGGAAGTCGGCGTCACTTATGTGAGCAAGGAAGAGCTGTTCTCGACCGCCGACATCGTCACCATCCATGTGGTGCTGAGCCAACGCACGCGCGGGCTCGTGGGGCGTGATGACCTCGCGCGGATGAAACCAACCGCCTATCTCGTCAACTCCGCGCGCGGGCCGATCGTCGACGAAGGCGCGCTATTGGAAGCGCTGACGCAAAGGAAGATCGCAGGCGCCGGCATCGACGTGTTCTCGGTCGAGCCGCTGCCGGTCGACCATCCCTTCCGCAAGCTCGATAACATGGTGCTGACGCCGCATCTCGGCTACGTCACCGAAGACAGCTTTCGTAACCACTATCAGCAGATGGTCGAGGGCATCGATGCCTGGTTCAAGGGCGAGCCGAAGCAGCGGCTGGCTTAGTTTTACTGCGTCATAAATCCCTCATGGTGAGGAGCGCGGAACGCGCGTCTCGAACCATGAGGCCCCGTCTGTGGCCTACATCCTTCGAGACGCCCGCTTCTCGCGGGCTCCTCAGGATGAGGGGTTGAGAAGTTATGACGCAGTAGAACTAGAACCTTCAAGCTGCGTGCTGCGCGGTTGCGCCGCTGACGACCTCCGCAAATCCCTGACGCCACGACGGATGCGCCGGCTGCCAGCCCAGCTCGCGCCTGGCCTTGGCGTTAGAGCTTGCCTGCACCTCGGTCATCATCGAAACCAGGTGCTCGCCGGCGAACAACCGGCCAAGCCAGGCCGGCACGCGAATGGGGGGCCTCGCTCCGACCAGCGTGGCAAGCGCAGGCAGCCATTCGCCGACCGGCGCCGGTTCATCGTCGACGATGTTGTAGATTTCGCCTGATGTGCCGCGCTCGATGGCAGCAACGGTCGCGGCAGCCGCGTCATCGACGTGAATGAACGACCACATTCCGCCACCGCCGCCGATCAGCGGCACGCGGCGGCGGCGCACCTGTTCGATCATCGCACGCGACAGCATTCCCGTGTCCGGCCCGTAGAACGATCCATATCGCAAGACGATGCCTTCAAGATTCGCCGAGCTGGTGACGGCGTCCTCCAGATATTGAATCGCGTCCAGCGTGCGGCGCAGTTCCTCCGGCGGATCTAAATCGAGCGGATCGGCCTCGGCCTTGATCGGTTCGTAGGTCCAGCCACAGAAGCTCTGGGCGATGAAACGCTTCACGCCGGCCTCGCGTGCGGCCGCCAACAGAAAATCGGTGCCCTGCGTGCGCAATCGATTGGTGGTGGCGAACGCGCGATCGAAATGCCTGAGATCCGTGACCCCGGCGAGATCGGTCATCTCATCGATGATGACATCCGGCTTCGCTGCAAGCACTGCGGCGCGAATGGCCGGCGCGTCGAGCCCATCGGCGATCGCAGGTTCCGCGCCCATTCGTCGGATGATCGCGGCCTTCGCCGCCGTTCGCGTCGTACCAACGACGGAATGACCGGCCGCAATCAGGGCGGCAACTAGTGGACGGCCCACAGCGCCAGTGGCGCCTGCAACAAAGATCCGCATGGCAAATCCTCCTGCTACTGCCCCACAATTTCTGGCCGGCAGGTAGTCGAAGGAAATGTGAATTCAAGCGCGCGAATGTGGCTGAAGGCCCATCCGGACTTGTTCCGCAAAGGCCAGGCCGCATCGCGCGCGCATCGACACAAAAAAGGCGCGCCGTCGGCGCGTCTTCGAAACGTCGTTGTGACTGAGACTCTTACCGAATCGTGACCGGCGCGGGCAGCGGTGGCACTACCGCCGGCTGCGCACCGGCAGCGGGCGCCAGTTGGGCCTGCGCCGGTCGGGGGGCTGCTGCGGCAGCCTGGCCGCCAGCGGCGGGCGGCGGAGCGGCTGACGCGCTTGCGGTATTGGCGGGCGGGGGGCCGCCGGGCATCACCACCACGCGGGTACCGACCTTGGCGCGCTCGAACAGGTCCGAGACGTCCTCGTTCAGCATGCCGATACAGCCCGAGGATACGAACTTGCCGATCGTCGAAGGCTGGTTGGTGCCGTGGATGCGGTAGATGGTCGAACCCAGATACATTGCACGTGCGCCGAGCGGATTGCCGGGGCCACCGGCCATGAAGCGCGGCAGATAGGGCTGGCGCTCGATCATCTCGGTCGGCGGATGCCAGTCCGGCCACTCGGCCTTGCGGCTGATCTTCTGCACGCCGTTCCAGGTGAAGCCGTCGCGGCCGACGCGGACGCCGTAGCGGATCGCGCGTCCGCCACCGAGGACGTAATAGAGGTGGGTATTGGCGGTATCGACCACGATGGTGCCCGCGGGCTCCTTGGTCGTGAAGGCCACTTCCTGGCGGCGCAGATGCGGCGGAAGCTGCGCAGGGCCGACTTCCGGCTGCTCTTCCGGCGGCAGCGCGGCCAGTTGCACCGGCTTGCCATCAGCTCCAACGGCGGGTTGCTGCGACTGCGGGAGCGCGCCAGTGGCGGAGGGCGCGGCCGCCGGTGCGGCGCCGATGGCCCCCGGCGGGCGCAGGCCGGCGCGGTCGTCGTTCGGATAGACGATACCGGCGCCGGGAATGCGGCTATCGCCGCGATCCGAATAGACCGGCTGCTGCGCACCGGGCGGACGGTCCGCATAGATCACCGGCGGCGGACCGGCCGGGCGGCCGTAACGCGGATCGTCGGGCGAAAGGATCGGGCCCGTCGGCGTCGCTGCGCCACGGTCCGAATAGGCCGGGCCAGCGGCCGGACGGCCGTAGCGCGGGTCGTCCGGAGAAAGGATGGGGCCCGTGGGCATCGGCGTGCCGCGGTCCGAATAGACCGGGGCGGGCGCCGGGCGGCCATAGCGGGGATCGCTGGGCGACAGCACCGGGCCGGGCGACGGCAACGCCGCCGAACTCGGCGCGTTCGGCGCCTCGTCGTCCTCCAATGCGTCGAAATCAGGTTCGCCGGGGCGTCGTTCGTCAACCGCATAGCCACCGGGCACGTACGGTCCGGGCGCCGTCGAATAGACCTGGCCGGGAGCTGACGGATAGCTCTGCGCATGGGCGAGCGAAGTTCCCGCCATGCCAGCGGCAATGGCGGCACAAATCGTCAAAATGCGGTTGTTCATCATCGCCTTTGTATAGACCCCAAGCCCCACCGGACGGTTAACGGCAGATGACGGAAGATCGCGGCGCATTCAAGACAAATCCGCGAAATTCGGCCCAAACCAGTCATTTGTGATCGCAGCCAAGGTGCGTGTGATCGCAGCAAAGCTGCGGCAAAGATGCCTCAGGACGGCGGAAATCGCTGTCGGCGGGTGTGCGCGAACGTCGAACCGCAGATTTTGTAACAAAAAGCCGCCGGGCATTGAGATACTCTCAAATCGGCCTGATTCGCGCGCCCACCCTCCGCCGCGTCCGGCCCGCCCAGTGGTCACCGCGTTCCCTTAGCAAGCAATAACCCTCAGAGATCAAAGAGGGTGGAACCCGAGTCCATGCTTCCCGGCTTTCGTTTTTTGTTCATCGCGATCGTGCTGTCGATGTCGATCCTGGTTTTCGGTCTTGGCGCTGCCGCCCTGTTGCGGGCTGCGCATGAGGAATTCGCCAATCTTCCCTCGCGACGGGCGGCGCCCGAACCGATGTTCGCCCGCCCGAACGATGACCCGCTGCCGAGCCTAGCGTTGCTGCGCGTCGACCCACCCGTCGCGGAGAGGCCGGTCGACAATGTCCCGGCCGACAATGTCCCGACCGCCGCCGTTCCGGAAGCAGCCTCGGAGGCACCGACCGCGCAGACTCCAGACATCAGTCCGGCAGAGCCCGAGAAATTGGCTGCAGTGACGCCGGCAGAGTTGATGCCGACCGAAGCCGCCAGGGAAGCTGCCAAGGAAGCCGCCAGGGAAGCCGCCAAGCCGGGAGCGCCGGCGGCGGACACGATTGCGGAGACACCAGCCGCCCCGGCCTCCGCGGTCCAAACCGAGGCACCCGCTCCCGGTGCGGAAGTGACGCTCGTCGCCGTCCCTGAGCCGGAGCACACCGCCGCTGCCGCCTCGCCTCCCGCGGTGCCGGCAACGGACGCGCCCTCACTTGAAGACAACGCCGCCGTGACCAGGATCGCGACGCTCGGCGGTCCCGCCCTCATCGTCGATGAAAAGACATCGGCCAAGATCACGGAAGCCAAGACCACGGAAGCGAAGCCCGATCGCAGCGCCGTCAAGAAGCGGGCCGCGCAGCAGGCCCGGGAACGGCAGCGGATTGCGGTACGGCGGGCACGTCTGGCTCGCGAGGCAGCGCTGGCCCAACAGCAACTGCAGGCCAATCCGTTCGCGCAATTCCAGACCCCAACCCCGCGCGCGACGCGGTAGCGCTTGATCAAGCCGGGCCGGTTGCGACCGGCGGGCCATCGGCTGCGCCCCACTCCGTCCACGAGCCGTCATAGAGCGCCGGGTTCTCGACGCCGAGACGATAGAGCGCCAGCGTCAGCACGGCGGCGCTGACGCCGGATCCGCAACTCGTGACGATGGGTGCATCAAGCTTCACGCCGGCGCCTGAGAACGCCGCCCGCAACTCTTCGAGCGGCTTCATCGTGCCGGTCGCGGCGTCGAACAGATTGTTGTAGGGCAGGCTGAGGCTACCCGGGATGTGCCCGGAGCGAAGTCCCGGCCGCGGCTCGGCGACCTTGCCCTGATAGCGTTCATTGGCGCGCGCATCGATCACCTGCTCGGCGCGGCTCGCGAGGTTTTCGACCAATTGCTGCATGCTGCGCGTGCGCCGGGCATCGAACGTCGCCTTGAACGTCGAAGGCTTCGGCGTCACCTGCCCGCTCTCAACCTTGCGGCCTTCCATGACCCACTTCTTCAGGCCGCCATCGAGCACGCGCACGTCCTTGCCGAACGACAGGAACATCCACCACACCCGGGGTGCGGCGACCCAGCCGCCGGAATCATAGACCACGACCGTGTCGTCATTGCCGATCCCGAGCGCGCCGACGTCGCGGCCGAATTGCTCGGCGGAAGGAAACATATGCGGCAGCGGATTGGAATGGTCGGACACCGCATCGACGTCAAAGAACACCGCGCCCGGAATATGCGCGGCGAGATAGTCATCTTTCGGCAGCGGCATCACGCCCGGCATCTTGAACGAGGCGTCGACGATTTTGACGTTGGAATCGTTCAGGTGCGCGGCGAGCCATTCGGTGGTGACGAGCGGGTCAGTGGTGGTGGGCATAGTGCAAAATCCCTGCTGTCATTCCGGGGCACGCGAAACGTGAACTCAGGGGCGCGATTGCGCCCCTGAGAATCTCGAGATTCCGGGTCTGGTCCTTCGGACCATCCCGGAATGACGCGGAGAACTTAAGCCTTCTTCTTCGGCTCCCATTTCTCGACCGGGCCGCCGGCGTCGCGCCAGGCGGCGAAGCCGCCGCCCATATGCGCAACCGGCTTCAGGCCCATGTCCTGCGCGGTCTTGGCCGCGAGCGCCGAGCGCATGCCGCCGGCGCAATGGAAGATGAACTTCTTGTCCTCCTGGAAGATCGGCTTGGCATAGGGGCTTTGCGGATCGATCCAGAATTCCAGCATGCCGCGGGTGCAGGAGAACGCGCCGGGAATCTTGCCCTCGCGTTCGATCTCGCGGGGATCGCGGATATCGACGATCACGACGCCCGGATCCTGCGCGGCCTTGATGGCCTCAGCGGCGCTGACAGTCTCGATCTCGGCATTGGCTTCGTCGATCAGGGATTTGATGCCGCGGTGAATGGTCTGGGGCATTGATTGCGCCTTTCGTTGTTCTTGGCCCGTCATTCCGGGGCGCGCGCAGCGCGAACCCGGAATCTCGATCCGCAAAATAACCTCTAGATTCTCCGATGTGCAATTGCACATCGTAGTTCGCTTCGCGCCCCGGAATGACAGCGACTACCGCACCAATTCCTTCATCGCGGCTTCGAGGCCTTCGATCGTGATCGGGTACATGCGATCCGAAAGCAGCCGGCGGATGATGGTGGTGGATTCCGAATAGTCCCAGTGTTTCTGCGCCACCGGATTGAGCCACACCGTGTGCGGATAGGTGCGCGTGATGCGCTCCAGCCAGACCGCGCCGGCTTCCTCGTTCACATGCTCGACCGAGCCGCCCGGCACCATGATCTCATACGGTGACATCGAGGCGTCGCCGACGAACACCACCTTGTAGTCGTGCGGATATTTGTGCAGCACGTCCCATGTCGGCGTGCGGTCGGTGAAGCGACGCTTGTTCTGCTTCCACACGCCTTCATAGAGACAGTTGTGGAAGTAAAAATATTCCATGTGCTTGAACTCGGACTTCGCGGCCGAGAACAGCTCCTCGACCTGCTCGATATGGGAATCCATCGAGCCACCGATGTCGAAGAACACCAAAACCTTCACCGCATTGCGGCGCTCGGGGCGCATGTGCACGTCGAGATAGCCGTGGTTGGCGGTCTCCCTGATCGTGGTGTCCAAATCGAGTTCGTCGGGCGCGCCGGTGCGGGCGAATTTGCGCAGACGGCGCAGCGCGATCTTGATGTTGCGGATGCCGAGCTCGACATTGCCGTCGAGGTCCTTGAACTCGCGCTTGTCCCACACCTTCACCGCGCGGTTGTTGCGATTCTTCTCCTGCCCGATTCTGACGCCTTCGGGATTGTAGCCATAGGCACCGAACGGCGAGGTGCCGGCGGTGCCGATCCACTTGTTGCCGCCCTGATGACGGCCCTGCTGTTCCTTCAGGCGCTGGCGAAGCGTCTCCATGAGCTTGTCCCAGCCCATCGCCTCGATCTGCTTCTTCTCTTCCTCGGTGAGGTATTTTTCCGCGAGCTTCTTCAGCCATTCGGCGGGAATGTCTGCCTTCTCCATGGCATCCAGCAGGCTTTCCAGCCCCTTGAACACGGTGCCGAAGACGCGGTCGAACTTGTCGAGGTTGCGCTCGTCCTTCACCAAAGCGGCGCGGGAGAGATAGTAGAAATTCTCCACCGTCTGATCGGCGAGGTCGGCGTCGAGCGCCTCCATCAGCGTCAGATATTCGCGCAGCGTCACCGGGACCTGTGCGTCGCGCAACGATGTGAAGAATTGCAGGAACATGGGTTACAGATTGCCCGCCGGGCGGCACACGTCAAGGGCCAGAGCGTGTCAAAGTCCGGCGCATAGCTGTCAGACCTAGACCGGGTGGGTTTTTCAATTACAATCGACCTGTAAAAGGCTTATTCCAGCAGGGGAAATTCAATGGGAATCGTAGCGGCGCTGGTCATTGGCGGTATTGCGGGCTGGCTTGCCGGGTTGATCGTGCGCGGCGCAGGCTTCGGGCTGATCGGCAATATCGTGATCGGCATCATCGGCGCGCTGCTGGCGAGCTGGCTGTTGCCGCAGCTCGGCGTCAGCCTCGGCGCAGGCTGGATCCGCGATATCGTCAACGCCACCATCGGCGCGGTGATCATCCTGGTGATCCTGTCGCTGATCAGACGCTGAGGATAAGCACATCGATTGCAATCGCGACCGCCGGACCGGCGGTCGTTTACTGTTCACGCCGCGAGCGGCTGACGAACGAACAACAAGGCAAACGGATAGATGAAATTTACCGGCACCAAGGACTATGTCGCCACCGACGACCTCAAGGTCGCCGTCAACGCCTCGATCGTGCTCGAGCGCCCGCTGCTGATCAAGGGCGAGCCCGGCACCGGCAAGACCGTGCTGGCGGAAGAAGTTGCGAAAGCGCTCGGCGCGCCGCTTCTGACCTGGCACATCAAGTCGACCACCAAGGCGCAGCAGGGCCTTTACGAATACGACGCAGTGTCGCGCCTGCGCGACAGCCAGCTCGGCGACCCCCGCGTTTCTGACATCTCCAACTACATCAAGCGCGGCAAATTGTGGGAAGCCTTTACCCACGACAAGCGCCCGGTACTCCTGATCGACGAGATCGACAAGGCCGACATCGAGTTTCCGAACGACCTGTTGCTCGAACTCGATCGCATGGAGTTCTTCGTCTACGAGACCGGCGAGAACATCAAGGCGAGCCTGCGCCCGATCGTGATGATCACCTCGAACAACGAAAAGGAACTGCCGGACGCGTTCCTGCGCCGCTGCTTCTTCCACTACATCAAGTTTCCGGACGGCGACACCATGGGTCGGATCGTCGACGTGCACTTCCCCGGCATCAAGAAGCGTCTGGTGGAGGAAGCCTTGCGTATCTTCTTCGAGGTGCGCGAAGTGCCGGGGCTGAAGAAGAAGCCCTCGACCTCGGAGCTGCTCGACTGGCTCAAGCTCTTGCTGAACGAGGACATTACCCCGGAGATGCTGCGGGAGCGCGATCCGCGCAAGTTGATCCCGCCGCTGCATGGCGCACTTTTGAAGAACGAGCAGGACGTGCACCTGTTCGAGCGGCTGGCGTTTCTCAGCCGACGCGAAGTGTAATCGCTGACGACCGCGACGCCAGAACCTGAGGTTCTGGCGTTTTGCTTTCGTAAACACGACCAACGAAAAAAGAACAGGGAAGATGAACGTTCAAAGCCAGATCGACGCAACGTCACCCCGCACGACCGAGCATTTCGACGTCCTGATCGCCGGTGCCGGCATTTCCGGCGTGGGAGCGGCCTATCACCTCATCACGCAGTGCCCGGGAACGACGTTCGTGGCGCTCGAAGCGCAAAAAACCTTCGGCGGCACCTGGACCACCCACCGCTATCCCGGCATCCGCTCCGACAGCGACCTCCACACCTTCGGTTACCGCTTCAAGCCGTGGACGACAGCGCCGATCGCGAGCGCCGCCGAAATCCTCAAATACATGGGTGAAGTGATCGAGGAGAACGATCTCGCCCGCCACATCCGCTACCGGCACACCATCACCTCAGCGAAATGGTCGAACGAGGAAAACCTCTGGACCATCGAGGCCACGCGCACCGATACCGGCGAACAGCTGCGCTTCACCACCAATTTCTTCTGGATGTGCCAGGGCTATTATCGCCACACCGAGGGCTATACGCCGGAATGGAAGGACATGGCCAAGTTCAAGGGCCCGATCGTCCATCCACAGAAATGGCCTGAAGACCTCGACTACAAGAACAAGCGCGTCGTCGTGATCGGCTCGGGCGCTACCGCAGCGACGCTGATCCCGGCGCTGGCTCCCGATTGCGCGCACGTCACCATGCTGCAGCGTTCGCCGACGTATTTTCGCACCGGGCGCAACGCGATCGAAATCGCCGAGGAGCTGCGGAAACTACAGGTCGACGAGACCTGGATTCACGAAATCACACGACGGAAAATCCTGTTCGACCAGGACGCCTTCACCCGCAAGACGTTCAATGAGCCGGAAGCGGCCAAGAAGGATTTGTTGTCGGCGGTCGAAGCCTATCTCGGCAAAGACTACGACATCGCAACGCACTTCACGCCAAAATACCGGCCGTGGCGGCAGCGCATCGCCTTCATTCCTGATGGAGACCTGTTCCAGGGCATCAAGTCCGGCGAGGCCTCCGTCGTCACCGACGAGATCGAGAGCTTCACCGAAAAGGGCATTCTCTTGAAATCCGGCAAGGAGCTGGAGGCCGACATCATCATCACCGCGACCGGCTTCAACCTCTGCGCCACCGGCGACATCGAGTTTGCCATCGATGGCAAGCCGCTCGACTTCGCCGATACCGTGACCTATCGCGGCATGATGTTCACCGGTGTACCGAACCTGGTCTGGGTGTTCGGCTATTTCCGCGCGAGCTGGACGCTGCGCGTCGATCTCGTTGCCGACTTCGTCTGCCGGCTGCTCAAGCACATGAAAGAAACCGGCGCGAAAAAGGTGACGCCGCAATTGCGTGCCGAAGACCACAACATGCCCCTATTGCCGTGGATCGATCCGGAGAATTTCAATCCCGGCTACATGATGCGCGGCATGCACCTGCTGCCCAAGCGCGGCGACAAGCCGGAATGGCAGCACAACCAGGACTACTGGGCGGAAAAGGACGAATTTCCGGCCATCGACCTCAAGGACAAGGCATTCGTTTACGGCTGAAGCCGGTCACCGGGTGAGGGCTGCATCCCCTCACCCGGCTTCTTCAGGCAGGACGCGCCTCAATCAGATTGAAGCGGCCGGCCGGATAGCTCATGACCAGATCGAAGCCGCTCTGATCGAGCAATTCGCGGTACTGTCGCTCGGTGCGCTCGAGCCCTCCGGGCCCGCGAAGCATGTTCAGATCGCTCAACGCCTGCTCCTTGTCGTCGTCAGCCATGGATGGCCTCTCCGGCATCAGCCGTTCCACCAGAAGCAGCTTGCCTTCGGCGGGGAGCGCCTTGCGACAGCTTTGCAGGATCGTGACACTGCGCGCATCATCCCAGTCGTGAATGATGCTCTTGAGAATGATCGCATCAGCGATCGTCGGCACGGCCTTGAAGAAATCGCCGGCCACAAATTCCACGCGGTCATCGACACCGATTTGCCTGAGATGCTTGCTCGCGGCCTCGGCACATCTCGGAAGGTCGAAAACAGTTCCGCGCAGTTTCCGGTTTTGCTGCGCGATGGCGCCGAGCAATTCGCCGGATCCGCCGCCTACGTCCATCAAGTGGCGTATCCCGCTGAAGTCATAGGACTGAAGGACATTCGGTGTGACAAGACGGGTAAGCTCCACCATCGCCACGTTGAACTTGTCCACAATGTCCGGCGTCCGGCCCATCAGCTCGAAACTGTCATCGATGCCTTGCAGTTGCGCTGCGGTCTTGCCGGTCATGATGGATTCAAGCATTCCGCTCCAGGATTTTGAGATCAGTTCGGTCTCAAGGATTGCCCAGCCCTTGACCGAATGCTTCGCGGAGCTATCGAGGCAGGCACCCATGTCCGTCAACGCATAGCGATCTTCGCCGCTACGCGAACAGATGCCCAGGGTGGAAAGCGCGGTGAGCAGGCGGCCAAGCGCTCGTTCATCTGCCCCGGTTGCCTTGGCGAGTTTGCCGACCGTCTGCGGTCCGTAGCTCAACAACTCGGCGAGCCCGAGTTTGGCCGCGACATAGATCACCGCCGTAACACGTTGCGACTGGATCAAATCGAAAAGCCTGAGGGCCGATACTTGAGATGACATCGCGCCTCCTGTTGTCGTGATTGTTGATCTCCCTGCGGATTGCCAAGCGCTGCTTGGAAACTGAGTCGGCGCTGCGGCTTTAGCCCGGCCACCTCCAGTGCGAGGCGGCAGCCATTCGCTCCGACAACGCCTGCAAGCATGTCCATCCGGCTTGCGCGCTTGACCCGCGGTAAAGGGTGGCGCCTAAGCGGGATAGGCGAAATGAACCAATTCACAAAACCTATGTATACTTTTACGGTATTATAATATGTCAAAATCGAGCCAATTTGCCATCGGATCGCGTCCTATGTATACAAACTGCACTCAGTCCGAAGGAGTGCAGCCATGCCGTCCTCATTTCCCCTCAATGCCTGGTACGCCGCCGCCTGGGACGTCGACATCAGGCGCGCGCTGTTTCCGCGCACGATCTGCGGCAAGCATGTCGTGATGTACCGCCAGTCCAACGGGCGGGTCTGCGCGCTGGAGGACGCCTGCTGGCACCGCCTGGTGCCGCTCTCGAAGGGACGGCTCGACGGCGATACAGTCGTCTGCGGCTATCACGGGCTGAAATTCAATGCGCAGGGCCGCTGCACCTACATGCCCTCGCAGGAGACCATCAATCCTTCCGCCTGCGTGCGTTCCTACCCCGTGGTCGAGCGCCATCGCTTCATCTGGCTGTGGATGGGCGATCCGGCACTCGCTGACCCTGCGCTGGTGCCTGACATGCACTGGAACGACAACCCGACCTGGGCGGGCGACGGCAAGACCATTCACGTCAAATGCGATTACCGCCTCGTGGTCGATAATCTGATGGACCTCACCCACGAAACCTTCGTGCACGGCTCCAGCATCGGCAATGATCACGTGGCCGAAGCCCCGTTCGACGTCACCCATGGCGACAAGACGGTCACCGTGACGCGCTGGATGAAGGGTATCGACGCGCCGCCGTTCTGGGCCGCGCAGTTGCAGAAGCCGGGCCCGGTCGACCGCTGGCAGATCATCCATTTCCAGGCGCCAGGCACCGTCAACATCGACGTCGGCGTGGCGCCCGCCGGCACAGGCGCGCCGGAAGGCGACCGCTCGCAGGGCGTCAACGGCTTTGTGCTCAACACCATGACGCCGGAGACAGCGACTACCTGTCATTATTTCTGGGCCTTCGTGCGCAACTACCGGACATCGGAGCAGCGGCTGACCACCGAAATTCGCGAAGGCGTGTCAAACATCTTCCACGAAGATGAAATCATCCTCGAAGCGCAGCAGCGTGCGATGGACGAGAATCCGGACCGCACCTTCTACAACCTCAACATCGATGCCGGCGCGATGTGGGCGCGGCGCGTGATCGACCGGATGGTGGCGCGCGAGAGCGCACCGCAGACCATGCAAGCTGCGGAGTGAGGAAATGAGCGAGCGCGACGCCGAACGTTCCGTGTCGCAGACCGTGCGGGCGCAGCTCGCGCTGCGCGACATGATCCTGTCCGGGCGGCTGCGCCCGGGCGAGCGCATCAGCGAATTGCAGGCGGTCGACATCACCGGCGTTTCGCGGACCCCGGTACGGCTGGCGCTGGTCCGGCTGGAGGATGAAGGCCTGCTGCAGGCGATCCCGTCCGGCGGCTTCATGGTGAAAGCCTTCACCGAGCGCGACATTCTGGATTCGATCGAACTGCGCGGCACGCTGGAGGGCCTCGCCGCGCGCTTTGCGGCCGAGCGTGGCGTCAGCGCACGCAGCCTTGAACCGCTCAAGGAGTGCCTTGCCGATCTCGACCAACTGGTTCGGCAGGACCCGATTTCGGTCGAAGCCTTTTCCGCCTATGTGACGATGAACGCGCGGTTTCACGCGCTGCTGAACGAATTGTCCGCCAGCGCGCCGCTGATCCGAGAGATCGACCGCGTCTCGGCGCTGCCGTTCGCTTCGCCAAGCGCATTCGTGATGGCGCAGTCGGCGCTTCCCGAAGCGCACCAGATCCTGCTGATCGGGCAGGATCATCACCGCATCGTGGTCGATGCGATCGAGAACCGCGAGGGCGCGCGCGCCGAAGCCGTGATGCGCGAACATTCCCGCCTCGCCGCGCGCAACCTGCGGCTCGCGATCCGAAACCGCACGCATCTCGATTTGCTGCCCGCGCTCGCCCTTTTGAAATCGCCAGTCGAATAGAGATAGCCCATGCGTTTTGCCGAGCAGTGGAGCTGGTGCACCGTCGAATCGATCCGCGACGTGACGCCGACGATCCGCGAATTCCGCCTGCGCCCCGAGAGCGGTCATGTCACGCCCTACCCGGCAGGCAGCCATATCGGCGTCTCCGTGCTGATCGATGGACAGCCGGCGCGCCGCTCCTATTCGCTGGTGGAGAACAGCGACGCCGGCACTTATCGCATCGCGGTGCGGCTGGCGCCGGACAGCCGCGGCGGCTCGCGCGGCATGTGGAATTTGCGAGCTGGCGCGCGGATCGAAATCTGCAACCCAAGCTCGCTGCTTGAGATCGACTGGACGCGGCGAAATTATTGCCTGATCGCCGGCGGCATCGGCATCACGCCGATGACAGGCATCGCAGCCGCACTCCGCCGCAGAAATATCGACGCCCCGCTGCATTATGCCGTGAAATCGCGCGGCGACGCGGCCTTCCTGGGCGAACTGACGACGCTGCTCGGCGACCGGCTGAACGTCTACGCCTCCGATGAGGGCGCGCGGCTCGATCTCGAAACCACCTTCCGTGCACTGCCGGACGACGCCATCGCCGTCATCTGCGGGCCGATGCGGATGCTCGAAGCTGCGCGGCGCGCCTGGAATGACTTAGGCCGCGCGCCCGCCGATCTCCGCTACGAGACTTTCGGCTCCAGCGGGTTGAAGCCGACAGCGGAATTCCGCGTGCGGCTGAAGGATACCGACATCGAATTGATCGTGCCGCAAAACAGCTCGATGCTGGATGCGCTGAACGGCGCCGGCTTCGAGGTGATATCGGACTGTCAGCGCGGCGAATGCGGCGTCTGCGCCCTCGACGTCGTCGCCGTCGAGGGCGAGATCGACCATCGCGACGTGTTCTTCAGCGATCAGCAGAAGCAGGACAACCGCAAGATCTGCCCGTGCGTGTCGCGCGCGATCGGTGTCGTGACGATCGATACGCTGTACCGGGCTGAGGCTGTCTAGTTTAGCGCTCGGACAGGCGGATTATCTGGCGCCCGTTATTCATCGCCTTGAGATTGTTGACGTACTCCTCAGGGCGCTGCCAGCGGTGAGGAACTTTCAATCCCATGAAATCCGCGATGTCACCGATGAACGCAGTGCAATTGGTTGTTTCGGCGTTCCAGACCGGTGAACTCGCCTGTAATTTCTTGATGTATGCGAAAACCCTTTTTGCGTCCGGCTCATTCAAGTAAACGCGATAGCTAGCGGTCAAGTACTGCGGATCAAGATCGCCATAGCTTGCCGCGGTTTCGGACGGCACCCACATCAAATGACCAAGTACATAAGCCGCGGTGTCTCCCGCAGGGGTAAGGCCCGCGACTTCAACTGCTCGCTCGCTTGTCTTCCCAAACCAGACGAAAGCGTGTCCCCAGCTCGCCGCCGTCCTGGCTCTGAAATCAACGTAATACGGGCCCTTTGCTGATCCCGATCTCGGCTTTCGAGTCGACTGTGGCGTCGATTTCGATTCAATGGGCGCTTCACTGGAAACAAGCGCGCTCGCGGCGGCGGTGCGCTTGTGGACCTCCCGTTTCTGGGAAATGAAACGTTCCGAGCGAGCGCGACTGTCAATCTCGCGTGCCGAAGCTGATTGGATGTTGCACTGGAGCAAGACAGCGAGTGTGAATCCCGCAAGCAAGCATATTCCCAACCCCTTCGGCCGATTTGCCACGCTTCGCCCTTCAACTGTCGACGATA
The DNA here is from genome assembly GCF_000472965.1 of Bradyrhizobium murdochi. Taxonomy (GTDB): domain Bacteria; phylum Pseudomonadota; class Alphaproteobacteria; order Rhizobiales; family Xanthobacteraceae; genus Bradyrhizobium; species Bradyrhizobium murdochi. The sequence goes on from NZ_AXAU01000002.1 coordinate 447,499, forward strand.
AAGGTCAGATTCAGCGAGACCTTAAGTCAATACCGCGTATAGGGCCGCGGCGGCGCGACAGGCGTCTTGCCGATTGGGGTCTTCCCGATTGGGGTCTTGCCAATCGGCATCTTGCCGATTTGGGCCGTCTGATAGACGGGCTGTCGGCGCGGAATGTCGGCAGCACCAGCGGCAGTCACCACGGCAAGCGTTGCACCGACAACAATCACAGTCTTCATCACGGTACTTTTCCTCCAGGTTAGAAGAAACAAGGCAGCAAACTGCTGCGCGTTCCCCTCAGACCCGCCGTGAGCATGACCGTCGGAATACGTCTACAGTGCGGCAGATCAGACACGTTCGACGGATAGGTCTGCAGTGCGGCAGATATGAGACACGTTGGAACCTCACGCCCTATTCGGTCGATGGTGCAATAGCCGAACGTCATTGTCGCGCCAATCCATCCGATGGCGATGCCATGGCGATATTGACGACGGGCCCACGTTGTTCGGCTTTGGGCAAACTCGGAAGTCCGGAGGTGATCGGCAATAGAGTAACGGAGGCTGCCATGCGGGCAGCCTCTCTCCATATCTTGAAGCTATCCCCACCCCGCCGCCTGCCCCCGTCATGGAGACTCATCCCAACGTGGAGATGTAACACCAAGGCTCACGCCCATCCCGAACTCACGTGTGGGCTTCCGATCGGTCCTTAACAACCGTTGTGCGGCCTCGGCGTTTGTGGCGCAGCGCTCGAGCCAGCGAGCCACGAGAAAATCAACCCGCGCGGCAAATCGCCGTTGAGCCGCTGCCAGCACAGCCCTCGCGCCCAAGCTCTGATCGGATGGTCTCTTGACGTCGTTGCGGGCGTTCATCTTGCCCTCCTGCCGGTTCGGCGGAGGGAGCGGCCCTGCGCCGAGAGTTACACTCTTGCTTTGCGGATCAGCCCCGCTTCGAGCTGAAAATTCGGGCCCCACGTCATCACGGACATGCACGACCAATCGGCCAGCCGAATAAGCGGCCGGACGCGGACGGCAGTCTCTGCGATGTGTGTGCGTGCGTTGCGCATTACGGTCCTCAAGAGTGCAGGCAATTTCACCCGCGACAATGTCATGATCTAAACGCAGAGAAAATCCGGCGCGTCAAATGTTTTGTGTTCACGAGGTGCGGGATTTGTTGCGTGCTAGTAATTTTCGAACGCCAGCGGAGCCGGCTGGGTTCAAAAATTTCAGCCTTTTGTTAGCTGAGGGGAAGTGGCGGTTTACTTCGCCATGTCCGGTCTACCCCCCGGGGGGCACACACCAATCGGATCGGTATGTCCACCGGCGGTCATTAGCTGAACCTACAGCTCACCTCCGGCACTTCCGTTCGGCCCGCGAGAGCAGACGTTGCCGATCGTGATCGTTCATGCCGGAGATGGGCCAGAAGCCGACATCGGCCGTTGAACGGATGGTCTTAGCAACCGGACTTATCTTGCAGACAATGAGGGACGTTCGCGAGCGCGATCAAATTTTCGCTGATTGTCGATCGCGATCCAGGCACAAAGCCATGCCAGACCTACCGGCACGATCTCAAAGAGGAAGAGCTTCGGATACAATTTATCTTCGAGCAGCCAGCCAAACACGACTAGGTGCACCAAGAAAAACCATAGCGGAGGCAAGAACGCCAGCACCGAAAATAAGACCGCGCCGTTTCTGAAAAGTCCTCGTCCGAATTTCAACGCTGTTATCGCCGGCAACGTGCTGACGCAGGCGATGCCTAGGTACACTGACAAAATCACGAAAGAGCGCAACATGGAGACGTTCCGGCCTCAGTCCAGCTAATGACGTTTGTAGTCAAGTCCGGTAAACGGAGCATGTTTTTCGTGTGCTCTCGCTAAGCCACGATTAAGAAATTGTTACCTTGGTGGACCGCTGAAGAGCCTCCGCAGAAGTCCGCTTTGGGGTCACGAGCGGTAATACTCCAACTGATCGTAAGATTTCCGCCTCTCCGTCAGAAGCGGACATCTACGCCTTTATGAGTCCACGCCCCTAGAAGAATTCGTCGAGGAACGCCGCCGCTTCGTCCGAGATGCCGGCGATCTTGTTCGTTGCCTGACGATAGAACTTGAAATTGAGCTCGGTCTCGGGCCGGCCGTCTTTCCACTCGGTGAAATGCTTGAGCTCGCTCCGCCCCAGCGACCGCTTCGCGAGCGCGGTGCGTCTGATGGTGACGCTCACACGTGGTGTTTGCCTGGTGATGCCGCGCATCCTGGCGATCGCTTCGGCTGAAATAACAACGCCGCGCGCGATAAGGCCCTGCCCGCCCTCGTTCTCGCTCGCGAACACGAAAACCGTGTCGCCTTCGGCGATGTGCTTGCCGCCATACATGGTCTTTTGCGCTGTCAACGCGAACGTCTTCGGCCGCAGATCGGAAACCTCGGCCTTGATCGCGAACGCCATGCTCCTCGTGCCAATGCTAGGCCGACACCGGGAATCTGACGGCTTCCAGCGCGGTCTTGCCGCGGATCATGTCAGAGGCCTTGTCGGCGATCATCAAGGTCGAGGCGTTGAGATTGGCCGAGATCATGCGTGGCATGACCGAGGCGTCGACCACGCGCAGGCCCTGCAGTCCGTGCACGCGCAACTGGTCGTCGACCACGGCCCATTTGGCATCCGCCGGGCCCATGCGGCAGGTGCAGCCGGGATGGAATGTGGTGGTGCCGCGCTCGGTGGCGGCGGCCAGGAATTCGTCGTCGCTCTGCACCTTTGGTCCGGGAAAATCCTCATAGGCGTAGTATGGCGCGAGCGGCTTGGACGCGAGCAGCCGGCGCGCCAGCTTCATGCCGGCGACGACGACGCGGCGATCGATCTCTTCCACCAGATAATTGGTCTGGATAATCGGCGGCGCGAACGGATCGGCCGAGCGGATGCGGACAAAGCCGCGGCTCTCCGGGCGCTGCTGCCATGAGGCAACCGTCATGCCGGGCTCGTCCTCGAGCTGGCCCTGCACGCCTTCCTTGTAGCTCGCCGGCGTAAAGGTAAGCTGCAGGTCGGAGCTTTCGGTGGTCTCGCCGGAGTGCCAGAAGCAATAGACCATGGTCGGCGACAGCGACAGCAACCCGCGCCGCGTCGTCGCCCATTTCAGCGCCTCGACCCACAGGCTCAGGCCGCGCCTGAGTTCATTGATGGTCTTGATGTTCTTGACGCGTGCGACCGAGCGCGGCGCGTAATGATCCTGCAGGCCTTCGCCGACGCCCGGCAGCGCGTGACGGACCTCGATGCCGTGCGATTGCAGCAGTTCGGGCGAGCCGACGCCGGACAATTGCAGCACCTGCGGCGAGTTATAGGCGCCGCCGGAAAGAATGACTTCCTTGTTGGCGCGCACCTCGACGGGCGTGCCGCCCTTGCCGCCCCGGAGATAACGCACGCCGACCGCGCGCTTGCCCTCGAAAATCAGGTTGGTGACATGCGCATGCGTGCGCACATCGACATTCGGCCGTTTCCGCGCCGGATGCAAAAACGCTTTCGCGGCGCTCATGCGCAGACCGTTCTGGATGGTGCGCTGGCAATAGGAGACGCCCTCCTGGATCGCGCCGTTGTAATCGGGATTTTTGGGGATGCCGAGGCTGACAGCGCCCTCCATGAAGGCCTCGCACAGCGGATCCTTCCAGTCCATCGTGGTGACGGTGAGGCTGCCTTCACGGCCGCGATAGGTCTCGTCGCATTCGCCGACGCGGCACTCCAGCCGCTTGAAATAGGGCAGCACGTCCGGATAGCCCCAGCCGCGATTGCCGAGCTGCGCCCAGGTATCGAAATCCTGGCGCTGGCCGCGGTTGTAGATATGGCCGTTGATCGAGGATGAACCGCCCAGCGTCTTGCCGCGCGGCGCGTAGATGCTGCGCCCGCCGGTCCACGGCCCCGGTTCCTGCTGATAGGCCCAGTTGACGCTCTTCATGTGGAACGTCTTGATGAAGCCGGCGGGCAGGTGGATATAGGGATGCCAGTCCTTGCCACCCGCTTCGAGCACGCAGACGCGGCTGGAAGAATCTTCGCTGAGCCGGTTGGCGAGCACGCTGCCTGCGGAGCCCGCGCCGATAATCACATAATCGAACGTTTCCATCGTCTCTTTTCTGGCGCGGCTTAGTTACCGCGGCTTATCGTTGAGTTGATAGGTGAGATGCGCCTTCACCGTCGGCCATTCGCTGGCAATGATGCTGTAAACCACGGTGTCGCGCAATGTCCCGTTCGGCGCGATCTGATGGCTGCGCAAGATGCCATCCAGCTTGGCGCCCAGGCGCTCGATGCCGCGCCGGCTCTGGTGATTGAAGAAATGGGTGCGGAACTCCACTGCAATGCAATTCAACTTCTCGAACGCGTGCGTCAGCAGCAGCAATTTGCACTGCGTATTGAGCGCGCTGCGCTGCACGCGCTTGGCGTACCAGGTCGAGCCGATCTCGACGCGGCGGTTGGCGGCATCGACATTCATATAGGTCGTCATGCCCGCGATTTTGCCCTCGGCATCATAGACCGTGAACGGCAGCATCGATCCCGCGGCGAGCAGGCCGAGCCGGCGATCGATTTCCGTTTTCATGTTCTCGGCGGTCGGAATGAAGGTGTACCAGAGCTTCCACAGCTCGCCGTCTTTTACCGCTTCCACCAGGCCGTCGACGTGATCGTGCGACAACGGCTCCAGCCGCGCATGCGCGCCGCGAAGGGTTACTGGTTCAAGAAAGGCCATTTAAAAACTCCGTCGTCACGCCGTCATTGTGGAGCGGTCGCGATCCATCCTCCCCGTCATTCCGGGATGGTGCGCTAGCACCAGACCCGGAATCTCGAGATTCCGGGTTCGATGCTTCGCATCGCCCCGGAATGACGATTGCGCTATCGCGCAATCGTCACTTGTTCAAGAAATTCAGTGCCAGTCCCGGCCGCGCCCAATCCATCGCAATCAACTCACCCCTCCCCGACAGCGTGATGTACGCCGTCTTCAACTCCGGCCCGCCGAATGCGATATTGGTGGTGACGCGGTCGCCGGTCGGCACCTGCTCGACCAGCGTGCCGTCGGGCGCGATCACCGAGATGCAGCCCGACACCAGCGTCGCCACACAGACATTGCCGTTTGCTTCCACCGCCATGGAGTCGAACATCTGGTAGCCGCCGAGCCCCGCGATTGGCTTGCCGCGCTCGCCGCGGTAGATCACGTCGCGCGGCTTGATAGTGCCGGGCTCGGAGATCTCATAGGCCCACAGCCGCGCGGTCGGCGTCTCCGCGATGTAGACGGTCTTTTCGTCCGGCGACAGGCCAATGCCGTTGGCGGGCAGCACGCCGTGCACGACCTCGACGACCTCCTTCATGTCCGGCTTGAGATAATAGAACCCGCCGACATCCATCTCGCGGGCGCGGCGCTTGCCGAGATCGGAGAACCAGAGGCCGCCGTGCTTGTCGAACACGAGATCGTTGGGCCCCCGCAGGGCGTGCTCACCGCATCTGTCGACGACGGTCTCGATCTTGCCGCTCTGCAGATCCACGCGCTGGATCGAGCCGCCCTGATAATCATCGGGTTGCGGCCCCGGCATGATCATCTTGCCGGTCGGAATCCAGCTAAAGCCGCCATTGTTGCAGATGTAGATCTTGCCGTCGGGGCCGAGCGCTGCGCCATTGGGGCCGCCGGGAATTTGCGCGACAACCTCCTTGCGCCCGTCAGGATAAACCCGCGTCAGCCGCTTGCCGCGGATTTCGACCAGCACCACCGATCCGTCCGGCGTGACAACCGGGCCTTCCGGAAACTCCAGATCGGTGGCGAGAACGCGGATATCGGCCATGAATCCTCCCGGCTTGCTTTTGGCTGCAGGCGGATTTCTGGCTCGGCCCCGCACGCGCAACAATTCGTTGCGGCTGTTATGGCAAAGTCGGTTTGGCTTGCCAAGCAATCACGGGCATTGAAGCGCCGCAGGGCAGCATTGCGAAGACGCTACTCCTTGACTGGAATCCAGATCTCCAGCCCGCCATTGCCGGTGGCGGGGTCGAAATTCTCGTCGTAACGCTCGAAGCTCGGCGCATCTGCCGCCTTCATGCCTGATGCCGGCAGCCAGTGATTCCAGATCGTGTTGACGGTGCGGCGGATCGTCGAGATGTGCTCCGTGTGGGTGAACACCGCATATTTCTGCTCCGGAATCCGCACGCGGGCGAACTCGCGCGGCAGGTCGGAGAAGTCGGCGACCTCGACGCCGGCGATGTAATCGAAGCCGGAATCATCGCCATTGCAGCAGACGCCGTAGGCCACCTTGCCGACCCGGTTCGGAATGTCGTCGACTTTCTGGTGAAATTGCTCCCACTGGTTCGGAATGCCGGCGCCGCCATTCTCGTGCGTGCAGCGTTCGCTGATGCCGGCGATGAGCAACGGCTTAGAAGTTTCGAAACGCGGTGGCTTGAGAGTATCGAGCAGAGTTGAATCCATCATGATTGGCTCCTGAAGCTTGAGATGATCAAGGCACGTTGCGGCGCGGACCGCTTCGGGCGTGATGCCGAAATGGTCGCGGAACGCGCGGGTGAAAGCTTCGTGAGAACTGTAGTCCGCGTCCAGCGCGAGGCTTAGAATGTCGGGCGCGCCGGCGGCCAGCGCCTGCGCCGCCTTGGTCAGCCTGCGGGCACGCACATAGCGCATCACCGAAAGGCCGGTCGCGGCGGCAAATGCCCGCACCAGATGGAAACGCGAGACGCCGGCAATGCCGGCGATCTCATCGAGCGTCAGCGGCTCGGCGAGATGGCTTTCGATGTACCAGAGCGCCTTCTGGGCTGGATTCATGGCTCACAGCTTTCATACGAAGCGTTGGCATTATCGGCGGTTCCGCCGCGCTTCATTTGACAGTCCTTGCTCTTCGATCGTGCCACTGACAAGGTAGGGAACGCTTTCGGAGGGTACCATGCTGATCACCAATGTCCGGGCGCACCATATCCGTATTCCCTATGACGCCGGTGTCGCGAGCTTCAAACAAGGCGCGTCTGCCATCTCGGCGGTGGAAATCGTCATGGTGGAAGTTTCGACCGACGCCGGCGTCACCGGCTGGGGCGATGCCTTTGCCTATGTCTGCCCGCGAACTAGCTACGCCGCCATCGAGGAAATGATTGCGCCGCAGGCGCGGGGACAGAAAGTCCCAGATGCGGCCGGCATTCCCGCCTTCATGGAACAGATCCAGCGCAACCTGCATCTATTCGGCCGCTATGGCATCACCATGTTTGCGATCTCCGCGTTGGATATAGCGCTGTGGGACCTCGCGGCAAAGGTCAAGGGCGTGCCGTTGCACCGCCTGATCGGCGAAGCCAAGCGCAAGCGGATTCCTGCCTATGCGAGCCTGCTGCGGATCGGAAAGCCAGAGCTGATCGCAAGCGAATGCGAGACCGCGCTGCGGCAGGGCTACAAGGCGATCAAGCTGCATGAGACCACAACGCCTGCGGTATTTGCCGCGCGGCAGGCGGTCGGCGCCGGCATTCCGCTAATGGTCGATTTGAACTGTCCGCTGAATGGCGAGGCCGCGATCGCCTTCGCGCATTCCTGCCGCGACGCAACGCCGATGTTCCTCGAAGAGCCGGTCTGGCCGCCGGAAGATTTTGCGACGCTGGCCGAAGTGCGAAGCAAGGGCGGGCTTAACATTGCGGCTGGCGAGAATGCCTGCACGGTTCATCAATTCAGGCAGATGCTGAAGGCGGGCGCGGTAAGCCATGCGCAACCCTCCGTCATCAAGGTCGGCGGCATCACCGAATATCTTAAGGTCGCTGCCTTGGCCGACGAATTCGGCGTCAGGCTTGCGCCGCATTCGCCGTATTTCGGGCCGGGCTTCCTGGCGACGCTGCACTTGATGTCGCTGCGCGACGACGCGAGCTTTGTCGAGGTGTTCTCCATGAAACGCGCCGCCTGCTTGTGGCGCGGCGGCATCGACGTCGATGCCAATGGCAATGTGGAGGTGCCGCAGGGGCCGGGTCTCGGTTACGAACCGGATAAGGCCGTCATGGAGCAATACCGCGTGGCGTAACGGCAGCTATCTCTACTGCGTCATCAGCCCTCATGGTGAGGAGCGCGAACGGGTCCGCGCTTAGCGCGGCCCGATGACAGGCTCCGCGCGTCTCCGGACGATGCTTCGCCGGGAGAACCATGAGGCCCCGTCTGTGGCCTACATCCTTCGAGACGCCCGCCTCTAGCGGGCTCCTCAGGATGAGGGGCTTCGAGCGGCTCTGACGCAATAGAACTACTTCGTACCGTCCTTTGCAGGCGCTGAATCCTTCGCCGTTGGCGCAGCGGTCTTCTTCGCATCCTCCGCCGCCTTGTTCTGCGCCGCCTGCAACTCGCCGACCAGCTTCTGCAAGCCAATGACCGCGTTCTTCAGCGCCTCGATCTGCCGGTTGGCGGCATCAATTTTCTGCTGATGATCGGTGGTGAGTTTTGTGATCGTCTTCTGCAGGAAGTCGACATTGCTCTGCAGGCAAGAGGTGCGCCGCTCCATGGTTTTTTCGACGGTGCAGATCTCGATGCCGGGAACGTCCTGCGCGCGGACGCTTGCCGGCAACAAAGCCATCAACAGCGTGATGGCGACGATCATGATCCTGGGCATCGGAGCAATCATCAAAATCCTCGTTCCACAAGCATCCCACGCAGGGGAACGTCTATCACAGCAATTTGCGCGAAGCAGGGCCCCGTCCCCAGAGATACCATACTGATACCTCATTCAGGCGTTGTGCTTCATCCCGTTAACAGTGGATGGATTTCGCCGCACCTCAAACCGGTGTGTTAGCCGGGTGCGGCAGTGGAGATTGATTGATGGCAACGCGTGAAAAACGACTGGCGCAGTTCGATGGCAACGGGGAGCCGCCGCAGAACCTGCCGGTGGAAGTTCTTTGCGAAGATCACAGCGGAACCTATCAACTGCCGTTCGCCTGCCGATGGATCGACGGTCAATGGCGCAATGACAGGACCGGCGGCATGGTCGAGGCCACCGTGGTCGGTTGGCGACTGCCGCGGCCGAGATCTGAAAACGCCTCGGAAAGGCCCTGACCCGTCGCAGGTTGCGTCAAAATGCGACGGACGAGCGCGGAACTTTAAGGTTCGGAACAGCTACGGAACGAACAGCGCCCGAATCACTGATTTGGCGCCGTACGCTCCTGTTCACGGCTAGATGTCGGGCACCCATTCCAGCCGGCGCACCACATAGAGAACACAGCAATCGGCCGCAGCCAGCGGCCGACGACAAAGGTTAATTCCTCAGGCGATGACATGGGCGGTCAGCTCCACGGCGTGGGCGGCGGCACCTTGTCGACCGCAGGAGGCACGTCGACGGTCTTGAAGTCGGCGGGGCTGACGATCTCGAGGTATTCCATGTCTTCCGAGTAATCGTACAGGTAATGCGTGATGCCCGGCCGCTGGTGCACGACATCGCCGGCCTGCACCAAGGTCGACTTGTCCTCATACATGAAGCGCGCCCAGCCCTTGGTCATGATCACGATCTGGAATTCGCATTCGTGCTTGTGCCAGCCGGTGCCCTCTTCGGGCGGCAAGTCGGGGTTGGCCTTGACCAGATGGCAGATCACCTGCCCGCCGGTGGCATCGGCAATGCCGAGATCGCGGTACAGGAAGAAGTCGCGCAGACCTCCGCCCTTGAACTCGGTATCGCCGGGTTTGACGTGAGAGAATTTGCTGACGACGGCCTGCTTGTTCATTGAAGCCTCCACGGTTCGCGTTGACGGGACCGCGACAGGCGAAGAGCGTCCAAATTTTCGGCAGCGTCGCATCGTCGCGTTCACGGCTGCATGCTGCTATGCGAAATCCACGCCAGTCACCTTGCAATGCAGCGATTTGGCCGGCATCGGTGCAGTGAACCGCTTGGCCGTAGGCAGAAATCCGGTTTCGGCGGCTTGCGAAAAATGGCGAAAGGGTCGGCCGCGCGCAGATCACGACCGACACCGGCTTGAGCAAGCCTGCCCGTTGCCTGAGCCCTTCAGGCGAGCAGGGCCGCAGGCCTGCCTAATATTCGACCTCGAGCTCTTCGATATCGGCGGGCTCGGCCTTGGCGGCCTCGATCCATTCCTGCATCTCTGGCATTGCCATGATGGTACTGGCATAGGCCGCGAGGATGGGCTCGAGCTTGACGTCATAGGTCATGAAACGGGTCACGACGGGCGCGTACATGGCGTCCGCCATGGTGCGCTCGCCGAACAGGAACGGCCCGCCTGATTCCGCAAGGCATTCGCGCCAGATGGTGCAGACCCGGTCGATATCGGCCTGCGCGCGCGACCAGATCTTGAAGCCCGGGAAATGGCCCTTCAGGTTGACCGGCAGCGAGGCGCGCAGGGTGGTGAACCCCGAATGGATTTCGCCGCAGATCGAGCGGCAATGGGCGCGTCGGATCCGGTCGGCCGGCAGCAGGCCGGCGTCCGGCATGGCCTCATTGAGATATTCCGCGATCGCCAGCGTATCCCAGATGGTGGCGCCGTCGTGGCGCAGGCACGGCACCAGGATCGACGACGACAGCAGCAGGATTTCGGCCCGCGCGGAAGCATCGTCCGGGGCGGTGATGACCTCCTCGAACTCAAGCCCTGAGAACTTCGCCAGCAGCCAGCCGCGCAGCGACCAGGACGAGTAATTCTTGCTGGATATGGTCAGTGTCGTCGTCGCCATATGGCCTTCCCTCGAAAACCAAAACGCCTTTTGCGCAGCCAAGGACGGCCGACCGCGCCGCCGCCCAATGCCTGTGCGTCGGGCATTTGTACAGCAAGCCACGTGCCAGTTTTAGAGGCGGCCCGGCCCGCTGTGGCGTCGATATTGCATGGCGTATGGGACAGGGGCTGATGTGAATGATGTCAATGATGTAGCACCAGAACCAGTTGCGACGGATTGGTCTCCCTTGGACGGTGGCAGATATCTTCCAAACACGGCGCAGAGCTTGCCGGTCTCGTGGTGACGAAAGCAATCGAGAGCGCTTCGCTGGGCAATTGCCGTATGCCGCCGACGCGCTAGGATGCTAAGGGGCAAGCGTTCCCAGGAGCCGTGATGCAAAGCTGGTTCATAGCGTGGCTCGCGCTTCCTGTCGTCGTGCTCTTCCTGAGCCTGTTCGCGTTCTACCTCGCTACGGCAGCCCTGATGGTATGGCTGACTTTCCGGTCACCGCTCAGCGGACGCATCCAAAGCTTCAAAGGGGTGGTTGCCCCGTTCTTTGGGTCGACTGCTATCATCTTCGGACTGCTGCTCGCGTTCCTGTCCAACGACATATGGGATCGCAACAACCAGGCCGATCGTATCGTCCTCATCGAAAGCAACACGCTCGTCGCACTTTACAGCCTGAGTGCCGCAAGCGGAGCCGATAACAGTCGCTTGCGCTCCGCGATTCGCGCTTATGTGACCGCCGTTGTCGAAGACGAGTGGCCTCGACTGGCGCGGCAGCAGAGGTCCGCAACGACAGATGCGGCGATGAACGACCTGCTGCGAGAAGTGGCGCAGACCGGCGTCTCGAAGGACGCCGATGTCCGAAAGGCGCTGCTGGACATGGTGCTGAGGATACGGAATGCTCACGAAGACCGCGTCGAGCTCAGCGATGATCGCACCGCTGTGTCGAAGTGGGCAGCGGTCCTGATGCTTGCGCTCGTCACCCAATTGGCGATTTCCGTCGTGCATCTGGAAAGACCGCGACCACAGATCGCTGCGCTGTTCATCTTCACGCTGGCCGCGGTATCGGTTCTCGGTTTGCTGGCGATTCACGAGGCACCGTTCCAGCCGCCGGTCTTCGTTCCTCCCGGCCCGATCGGGGACGTCTTGCAGCAAGTGCCGATATGACTCGCGCCTGTCCCGGTCAAGCTGGCGATGGCGTCTAACCGTCAGTGGCATCCGCTTCCGTCCAATGGACAGGCAGGGGAATTGATTTCGCCGCTTCAAACAGTGCCTTTAGGGACATGCCCCAAGCTAGCGCCCGGAACCCAATGCGCGAGGTCGGCCTGAACCTTTACCCAGAGCAAAATGCCGATCGATTGGTCCGAATGTTGCTTGATCAGCTTATTGGTTCGCCTGTCGGCTGTTGGGCGGCGACGTGGATTTCGGTCGGCGGGACGAATGAAAAAATCTCTTTGGTACAATGATTTACCAATTCTGATACAGACAGGTTTGATGTACCAGGCCTACCAGAACCACATGGACCTGACGTCGCCATGGCGGACCGGGGCGGCAGCGGCGCTCAGATATCTCAACCTGGTGCCGCAGGGCGTCTCCGACAAATTGTTCGGCCGGCTGGCCGCTTCGCTCGAACTGATCTCGCGCTCCTCCCTCACCTATCACCGGCCGGCCTATGGCATCGACAGGGTGCTGGTCGGCAATCAGGAGCTGGAGGTAACCGAGGAAGTCACCTTCGCCACCCCGTTCGGCTCGCTCTTGCATTTCAAGAAAGAGAACGCGCCGGAGCAGCCGCGACTGTTGCTGGTGGCGCCGATGTCCGGCCATTTCGCGACGCTATTGCGCGGTACCGTGAAGACGTTGCTGCAGGACCACGACGTCTACATCACCGACTGGCACAATCCGCGCGACATTCCGCTTCATGCCGGCCGGTTCGGGCTCGAAGATTACACCGATCACCTGATCACCTTCCTGGACAAGATCGGTCCGCGTGCGCACATGGTGGCGATCTGCCAGCCGTCGGTCTCGGCGCTGGCCGCGGCCGCCGTGATGTCGGAGGATAATCACCCCGCCCGCCCGGCGACGTTGACTCTGATGGCGGGGCCGATCGACACGCGGATCCAGCCGACCAAGGTCAATGAATTCGCCAAGAGCAAGCCGATCAACTGGTTTGAGAAAAACCTGATCAATTACGTGCCGGTGCAGTGCAAGGGCGCGTTTCGAAAAGTCTATCCCGGCTTCGTGCAGCTCACCGCCTTCGTATCGATGAATCTGGAGCGCCACGTCAAGCAGCACATCGACCTCGCCAATCATCTCGCCAGGGGCGAGAAGGAAAAAGCCGCGATCATCAAGACCTTCTACGACGAATATTTTGCGGTCATGGACCTGCCCGCCGAATTCTATATCGAGACCGTTCGCGACGTGTTTCAGGAGCATCTGTTGCCGCAGGGCAAACTGATGCATCGCGGCCGGAAGGTCGATCCGGCCGCCATCAGGCGCATGGGCCTGATGACGGTCGAAGGCGAAAAGGACGATATCTGTTCGATCGGCCAGACGCTGGCGGCACAAGACCTCTGCACCGGCGTGCGCGCCTATCGCAAGGTGCACCACATGCAGGCCGGCGTCGGCCACTATGGCGTGTTCTCCGGCAAGCGCTGGAACAACGAGATCTATCCGCTGCTGCGGGACTTTGTGCATTTGAATTCGTGAGGGTTTCGTTACGTCGTGCGCAACGCCGTAGGGTGGGCAAAGCGTAGCGTGCCCATGCATCAGCGATCGGCACGCGAGAATGGTGGGCACGTCGCTTCGCTCCTTTGCTCACCCTACGCAGTGCCGACATGCGGCACTAGCCGCCTTCCTTCTCACGCTGTAAAAACCTTCCGAGGTCGACCGCTCAAGAGTCGTCCCGGGAGGAATTCATGACGCGGCTTTCGAAAACACTTCGCACCCTCGCGCTCGCCACTCTCAGTGCGTTCCTGCTGACCGTCACAGCCACGGCTGCCGAGGTGCGCGTGATGATCTCGGGCGGACTGTCGGCCGCCTACAAGGCGCTGGTTCCGGAATTCGAGCGCAGCACCGGCCACAAGGTGCTGACCGCTTACGGGCCGTCGATGGGCACGACCACGAATGCTATCCCGGTGCGGCTGGAGCGCGGCGAACCGGCCGACGTCCTCATCATGGTCGGTTATGCGCTCGACGATCTCGCCAAGAAAGGCAAAGTGACTGCCGGCACGAGCGTTGATCTCGTCAAGTCGCCGATTGGGGTTGCCGTTAAGTCAGGCACGCCAAAGCCGGACATTTCTACGGCGGATGCGCTCAAGCGCGCGCTGCTTGCGGTGAAGACCGTGGCCTATTCCGACAGCGCCAGCGGCGTCTACGTCTCGACCGAGATGTTCGACAAGCTCGGCATTACGGAAGCCATGAAAGACAAAGCGAGGAAGATTCCGGCAACGCCGGTCGGCGAGATCGTCGCGCGCGGCGATGCCGAGATCGGCTTCCAGCAGATCAGCGAATTGAAGCCCGTGGAGGGCATCGAGATCGTCGGCCCGCTGCCGGACGAATTGCAGAAGATCACGGTGTTCTCCGCAGGGATCGCCAGCCTCTCGAAAGAACCAGAGGCCGGCAAGGCGCTGATCAAGTTCCTCGCCTCACCCGCCGCGCGTCCCGAAATCGTCAAGAGCGGCCTCGACCCGATTCCGGCGGGTACGACGAACTAACACTCTGCGTTCCCCGGATGCTTGCGCAGCGCGCCGCCCTTGCGGCGTGATGCGCTGCTGGGGTCTATGACTCTGGATCCCGGCTCTGCGGAGCAGCGTTACACGCTGCACCGCGTCCGGGACATGATGCCTTCACCGATGCATCCCGTGCTGCATCGCCAGCAGCACGATCACGGCCAGCGCCAGCACGACCGTCGTGCTTTTCCAGAACAATAGCGGATTGCGCTCGATCAGCGGCGTCCGTGACGTCGAGAGATAGTTTGCATTGGGATGGCGCAGGTCGAACAGGAATTCCGAAAAACTGTCATAGCGCTTGTAGGGATTGGGGTGCACGGCCTTCTCGAGCGTGCCGTCGATCCATTGCGGCAACTCGCGGTCGCCATGCGACGCCGGGCGGTAGACCAGTTTGTTGAATTGCGACCTGGTCCGCGCCTTTGCGATCTGGGCGCCATAGGGCAATTTTCCGGTCAGCATCTGATAGGTGATGACGCCGAGCGAAAACAAGTCCGAACGCATCGTTGCCGGCTCGCCGAGGAAATATTCGGGCGCGGTGTATTGCTGGGTGCCGAGAATGTCATTGCGGATGCCGGATGGCTCGGCCTCGACAACGCCCGTGATTTTCGTCGAACCGAAATCGATGATCTTCACGGTGCCCGTAGCATCAATCATGATGTTGTCGGGCCTGATGTCCTGGTGCAGCATCTCCTTGCGATGGAAGGCGCGCAAGCCCTTGGCGATCTGCTCGACGATGCCGCGCACGGCTTCCAGGCTCGGTTTCGGATTGTCGATCATCCATTGCGTCAGCGTCTGCCCGTCGATGTACTCGGTCGCGACATAGAGGAAGTTGCGCTTGCGCTGCAGCAGGCAGGGTTTAAGCACATGCGGACTGTCGATCCGCCGCGCCACCCACTCCTCCATCATGAACCGCTTCAGGTAAGCCGGATCATCGCGTAAATCGATCGACGGAATCTTGATGGTGACCACCGCGTCGGTTTCGATGTCGACGGCAAGATAGATGTGGCTGCGGCTGGAGCCGTGCAGTTCGCGGACGATTCGGTAGCCGTCGAACACGGTGCGCGCCTCAAGAAGCGGCGGCAGCGGCAGTTCATGCGGCTGGGCGAACACTTCGCTGGCGGCGCCGTCGGGCACCTCATCGACGCGGACGATCTGGACGGTGAGATTGTCCTTGCTGCCAGCTTCAAAAGCCTGGTCGACAATCCCCTTCGCGGCCGCATCGAGATCGGCGCCGCCTTCGTTCACCGCCTTTGCCATGCGGCGGGCGCTAAGATGCTCGTAGATGCCGTCGGTCACGAGCACAAAGACGTCGCCCGGCTCGAGCCGCAGCATCTGGTAGTCGATTTCGATTTGCGGATTTACGCCGAGCGCGCGGCCGAGATAGCTCTGCTGCGACGAGATGACGATGCGGTGGTCGTTGGTCAATTGCTCCAGCGTATTGCCGGAGAGACGATAGATGCGGGAATCGCCGATGTGAAAGAGATGCGCCGTGGTCGACTTGATGACCATGGCGGAGAGCGTACAGACGTAACCGCGGTCCTTGTCATAGGCATACTGGCTGCGCGTCTGCGAATGCAGCCAGGAATTGGTCGCCTCCAGCACGCGCTGCGCCGAGGTGCGCACCGACCAGGATTCCGAGGTGCAGTAATAATCGGTCAAAAACCCCTTGACCGCCGATTCTGCGGCGACCCGGCTGACCTTGCTCGTGCTGATGCCGTCGGCCAGCACGATCGAAATGCCCTTGAGGCTGAGCAGCGGCTCGTCCGGGATCAGGACGCCATGGAAATCCTGGTTGGTTTCCTTGAGGCCCTTATCGGAAAATTGTCCGACCGATATTTTCAGCTCGCGCGGCATTCCCGGCTTTCACGACGATGGGCCTCTCCCCTGACGAGGAGAGGCCCATCCTCGTCTTAAGATCAAGCGGCAATGCGCGAGGACGGCCGCGAAGATGCCGCAGCCGACGCGCTGCGCGACGGGCCCGTCTTGACGTGGGTCGCGTACAGCGTCAGCCCGGTGAAAGCGAGGCCGCCGACGAGGTTGCCGACCACGGTCGGAATCTCGTTCCAAATCAGATAGTCCCACCAAGTGAAGTTGCCGCCGAGCAGGAGACCGGATGGGAACAGGAACATGTTCACGATGGAATGCTCGAAGGTCATGAAGAAGAACAGCATGATCGGCATCCACATCGCGATCACCTTGCCGCTGACATGCGTGGAAATCATCGCGCCGACGACCCCGGCCGAGACCATCCAGTTGCAGAGCATGCCGCGGATGAACAGCGTCAGCATGCCGGCCGCGCCATGGTTGGCATAGCCGACGGTACGGCTCTCGCCGATTGTGCCGATCACCTGGCCGATCTTGTCCGGTGGCTGCGACCAGCCGAAAGTGAACACGATCGCCATCATCACGGCGACCGTGAAGGCGCCGGCGAAATTGCCGATGAAGACGAGGCCCCAGTTGCGCAGCACGCCGCCAAGCGTCACGCCAGGGCGCTTGTCGATCAGCGCCAACGGCGCCAGCACGAACACGCCGGTGAGCAGGTCGAAGCCGAGCAGATACAGCATGCAGAAGCCGACCGGGAACAGCGCGGCGCCGACGATCGGCACGCCGGTCTGCACGTTGATGGTGATCGCAAACGCCGCGGCAAGCGCGAGGATCGCTCCGGCCATGTAGGCGCGGATGACCGTATCGCGCGTCGACATGAAGATCTTGGATTCTCCGGCGTCGACCATCTTGGTCACGAATTCCGAAGGCGCGAGATAGGCCATTCCAGTTCCCCTTTCGAGACAACGTTGAAGCGCGCCGGATGCTGCGCAGCCGTGCACCGATTAAATGAAAAATCTTGCCGTCCTCGTGCGCGATAGATTCCGCGCCGCCTTTGAGCGGCACAGAACGACGCAGGTCACGCCCGATCAGGAACGAGGATGCGCGAGCTATCGTGAGGTGGTCCCGAAGACTGCTCGAAGCGCCTCACGCGAGGCCGCTTGATCCCAACGCCTTCGGCCAACGCTGGCCTTGGCAATCCGAACGGACGGCAGTCGTCATTGACTGAGACAGGATTAAGCAATCGATGTGCCAACCCGAAATCGAGCCGCAGGCTCAAAAAGGCGCGTATTTCTACGTGGTTATCGCCCTATCGCGCGGTGCCCCGGAGAGGAACGGCTGCCTTGTATTTGTGCAGTTGCACATATGTTAGCGCCTGCCGGCTACCCTCTCTCTGTCATTGCGAGCGGAGCGAAGCAATCCATGACACAGCATAACGGATGGATGGATTGCTTCGTCGCTTCGCTCCTCGCAATGACGAACTACTTCGTTTGCGTCCTCATCGGCCGATCTTTCAGGCCGTTATTGTCGTAGGCCTTGCGCAGCGTGCCGTTGGAGATCGCTTCGTTCAGGAACCTGACCACAAACGCCAGCGACAGCGGATGATTGGGCGGCACCGCCACCGCCGTCACGGTCTGCTTGAAGGTTTCATCCAGCACGCGCGTGCCCGGAATCCTCTTTGCCATCGCGTTGAGCTGGTCGCGCGACAGCGCGAACGCATCGATCTCGCCATTCTTGAGCAGGCCGAAGATTTCGTCATAGGTCTGGTAGCCCGTGACTTTGGCGTTCTTCAAATGCGCGATCGCGCCGCGCATCGTGGTCGTGTTGTTGACCGCCGCGACCTTGATCCCGGGTTGATCGAGTGTTGCGAAATTCGTGACCGTCGAGCCAGGCTTGACGATGTAGGTCGCATCCGACACCTCATAGATCGGTCCGAACGACATCCTGCCCTCGCGTTCCGGATCCTTCGGCAGGAAGGTGATGTCCCAGGTGCCCTTCGACGCCGCATCGACGATCTGCCCGGAATTGTTGTGCGCAACGTATTCGACGGGGACGCCGAGTTGTTCCGCCATCGCCTTGCCGAGATCGACCGGCACGCCGGCATAGCCGGTTTCGGTCCTGGTCGACCAGAACGCGCCGCCGGCCGGACTGATCGCGATCGCCACCCGCAGCTTGCCGGTCGGCGCAATCTCATCCTTCAAGGCATCGGCTGTAGCGGGCATCGTCATCATCACTGTCAATCCCAGAAAGAGACCGGCCGTTGCCGGCGAGAGTTGATTGAACATCGGGAGCTCCTTCCCCAGCCGGCGGCTGGTGTCCCATTCATCCCTGCGCGGATGATCAGCGCTTCTTTTTTGCCGCAGCCGCGCCTTTTGGAGCCGCAGCCGGCGTTGCCGGCTCGGCCGTTTCGAACTTGCCGATCGCCATGATCTGGACGCGCGCATTGGCTGATGATGCGGGACGATTGACATCCTGCAACTGTTCCTCGCCTAAACCAAGCGCCTGAAGCCGTTTCGGCGACACCTTGAAGGTGTTCACCAGAACGTCGCGGATCGATTCGGCGCGCCGCTGGCTCAGGATCAGATTGTGGTCGCGCCGTCCGGCGGATTCGACGTGATCGACGATCAGATAGCGATAGGGCCGCGTCTTCGGATCTGTGAGCGCGTCCGCGATGCTGCCGATGGTCTGATAGGAGGCCGGCCGGATCAGGGAGGAATCCTGGTCGAACACGACGTCGACACGGATTTGCGGCAGCTTCGTCAGTTGCGGCGCGATCGGCGGGCGTTTCTGCGGCTGCGCATCCGCTCTCGCCTTGATGCGGTCGGCAGCCTGCTGGCGCAAGGCAGCCAAGTCGATATCCGATTCGGCTTCGACGGCAAGCTTCTCAATGATGTCACCGCTCGACATGGCCGTTTGCGCCAGCCCCGCCGTTATCGGCAGGGCAAAGGCTGCCATGGCGCCCAGCGCGAGACCGATGCCGCACAGCTTATCTCCCCCAAGCATCAGTGATACCCCGCGGCGCTGATCGCCTTGTTGCAGTTCGGGGTCGCCTTCTTGGTGGATTCCAACAGACATTGCAGTCCCTTGACGGGATCCTGGCGAACCTCGCCGCAAAACTTGTTCAATTCCCAATTGCACAGTCTCACAAGGGAGGTGCGTGCGGTAATGCGCTGCTGGATGGCGCCGAGGGCCTGGGGATAATCGGTCTTGCACTTCGCCGACACCACGTCCTGGTTGCGGCCCAGACACTCCTTCAGGCGCGTCGCGTCGAGATTGACGCCGCGGCAATTGTCATCGATGTCCTTGCCGCAGCTCGCAGCCAGCATGGCCGCGGCCTGCTCGAATTTCATGGTCTGCGCCGTCGCCAGCGAAGGCATAAATATCGCAATGATGAACAGGAAAAGCCGGATTCGGGTCATGCGCTCACCTCACACAAGGAGGGTGGCGATGGTCAAGTGTTCTGTTTGAGTTCACGGCCGCACGCGAAGCTATTGCGCCGCAACACGGGGCGCAGGCGCCAGTACATCTGTTCGTCATGTCCGACCTCGCCCCCACCTTTCCATGACGGAAAGTGGTGCATGATCAATTAATTAGTGATGTCACGGCGCGGTTTGCGCGGCCGGCACCTTGATTTCCTGCGGCAGGATGATCGCCGCCACGATCACCAAAAGGCACAGCGCGCCGAATGTCTGGAGCATGGTGACAAAGCCGCCCTTTTCGTAGAGCCACGCCACCAGGCCGACGGAGGCGCCGGCCGCGGTGAAGCCGACGAAGTATCGCACCGAATAGGCGCGCGAGCGCCATTCCTCGGTGGTGTATTTGCCGACCATGGCGTCGTTGACGGTGACCTGGCCGAACGCACCCATCACGATGCCGATGGACGCGATGATCAGCGGCAGGTTCGACAGCGTCGCCGCGAAGTACATGAACGGCGCCAGCAAGAACGACAACGGCAGCATCACGGCCTTCAGCGAATAATGGTCGATCAGCTTCCCGATGGTATATTGCGTCATCGCGCCGAACACATAGACGCCGGCCGCGATCACCCCGAGCAGGGCCGGACTGTTGGTCAGGCCGGCCAGCCGCTCGGCGAATAGTTTCGGCATCGCGACCGTGATGGCGTTGAACGTCGTGGATATCGCGATCACCACGATCAAAAGCGCCAAAAACACCCGCCACATGTCCTCTTTCGCAACCCGCGCCTGCGCTGCCGCCTGCCTGGTGCCGGTTCGGTCCTCGTGCACCACCATCAGCGCAAAGGCCGCGCCGATCAGGATCGTGACGATTCCCGGCACGATGAAAGCCCAGCGCCAGCCGAGATATTGCCCGATCACGCCGGTGACCAGCGCCGAGGACGCCACGCCGAGATTGCCCCAGACGCCGTTCAGGCCCATCTCGCGGCCGAGTTTGTCGGCATAGGACACGATCATCGCGGTGCCGACCGGATGATAGATCGAGGCGAACAGGCCGATCGCGAGCAGCGCCGCGCCGAGTTGTAAGGGCGTCTGCACGAAGCCGACGGCGATCATCGACGCGCCGATGCCGAGGAAAAATATCACCATCATGTGGCGCCGGCTCCAGCGGTCGCCGAGCCAGCCGGTGACGAGCGAGCCCGCGCCGAATGCGACGAAACCCGGGGTGGCGTAAGGCAACAGCTCCGAATAGGCCATGCCGAGCGCCGGGCCCATGATGATGACGGCAGCGGCAAAGATCAGCATCGAATAATGGTCGATGAAGTGGGCGGCGTTGACGAAAGTGATCACCCGGCTCGCGCTGTTCCTTGGGCTGTTCATGGTCGATTCCCGAATCCCGCAATTTTCCGAAATAGGTTATACGGGGTTGTCCTGACGGGATGTCGCCAATGAATATCGCCGAAAAGCCAATTGCCGCCATTGTCGGGCGCCGCATCTCGACCGGCGACGGCATCCACATGATTGCGAACAGCTACCGGAAGGGCGTCCGGCTCGACACCCACATGCACCGCGAGGCGCAGCTCGTCTATGCGGCGAAGGGCACCATGCAGGTGACGACGCCAAAGGGCCGCTGGCTGGTGCCGTCGGACCGCGCGGTGTGGGTGCCCGCGCTATCGGAGCATGCGATCGATGTGCTCGCCGATATCGAGATGCGGACGCTCTATTTCGAGCTCGACTGGCTGCGGCGCGAAGTGCGCAGCCACAGCCTGGATGCGGAATTCGTGGTGCGGGTGTCACCGCTGTTGCATCAGACCATCCTGGCCTTGTTCGACGATCGCGGCGACCGCGAGCGAACCGAGCTTCTGCTGCGACTGGCCATGATGGAGCTCGATCAGGCGGAAGATTCGGCGACCTTCATCCCGCTGCCGCGCGAGCCGCGCTGCCGGCGCGCCGCCGACATCGTGCTTACGGACCCGACCGGCGACCATGAGATCGAAACGCTGGCGCGCGAGGTCGGCACCTCGGTGCGAACGCTGTCGCGGCTGTTCTCGTCGGAGACGCAATTGAGCTTCAAGAGCTGGTGCCAGCGCGCCCGGATTGCAGCAGCGATCGAGAAGCTGTCGACGGATGCCGGCGTCTCCGTCAAGCAGCTTGCCTCGGATTTGGGCTATGCCAGCGTGCCGGCTTTTTCCCATGCTTTCCGGCAGGTTACCGGCAAAACACCGACGGAATTCGCGGGGAAGGAGTGAGGCGGTGACATTGTATTGTCGTCATTGTCAGCGAAGCGGGTAATCCAGTATTCCAGAGGCGGCGATGATTAACGAAGATGCCGCGGCGTACTGGATACCCCGCACGCGCGGGCTATGACGACCTGGACTTCTTGATTGTGATCGGCACCGACCTAAATCCCATGTAAGATTCCGCAAAACCCCCCGCTGGATTCGACCCGCCACATGGCCAATGCCTTTTTCTCCGATCTTCTCGCGACGATATCAGAACGCGGCCGTACACTGCTGCGGCGGGCCGGACCGTCCGACGACGGCCAGGATGCTTCGGAGCTGATCGAATTATGTGAAGCGCTGCTGTCGGGCCGCGGCGAAGCCTCCGGCACCGCGATGGCGCGCGAGGTGCTCGATCGCTACCACGATCTCGACGCCGCCGGTCGGCTCACGTTCTTCGAAACGCTGGCCCGCAATTTCGGCCCCGACCGCGAGAAGCTGTCGCAGGCGATCGAGAGCTGGCGCAGCCAGCCGAACGACAGCGATGCCAGCGACCTTCATTTTGCTTCCGAGCCGCGTCGGCAGGAACTGATCCGCCGGCTCAACCGTGCGCCCGGCGGCACCAGCGAGTTGGTGGCGATGCGCGCCGACCTGCTTTCCCTGATGAAGGGCAACAAGGATCTGGCCGCGCTCGACCGCGACGTGGTGCATTTGCTGTCTTCTTGGTTCAACAGGGGATTTCTCGTGCTGCGGAGGATAGACTGGTCGACGCCGGCCAATATTCTGGAACAGATCATTCGCTATGAAGCCGTGCACGAAATCCGCGACTGGAACGATTTGCGCCGCCGCATCGATCCCGTCGACAGGCGGTGCTACGCCTTCTTCCATCCCCAGCTCAACGACGAACCGCTGATCTTCGTCGAAGTCGCGCTGACCGAGACGATTCCGACCGCGATCGCACCGCTGCTCGCCGCCGAGCGGCAGCCGGTGCCGATCGAACGCGCGCGCACCGCCGTGTTCTATTCGATCTCGAATACGCAGAAAGGGCTTGGCGGCATTTCCTTCGGCAGCTTCCTGATCAAGCAGGTGGTCGAGGAGTTGCGGCGCGAACTGCCGAAGCTCGACACCTTCATCACGCTGTCGCCGGTGCCGGGCTTCATGCAATGGCTGAAACAGGCCGACGACGTTCCGCTGGGCGATGAGGAGCGGATACTGCTCGAAAGCCTCGACAAGCCGGACTGGTTCGAGAATGACGAGCTGACCGCGCAATTGCGCACCGTGCTGGAGCCGCTCGCGGCGTACTATTTCCTGAAAGCCCGCACGCCGAAGGGCCGGCTGGTCGATTCGGTGGCCCGCTTCCACATCGGCAACGGCGCACGGCTGGAGAAGATCGACTGGCTCGGCGATCTCTCGCCCAAGGGCCTGCGGGAATCTGCCGGCATCATGGTCAATTACCTCTACCGGCTCGAGGACATCGAGAAGAACCATGAGGCCTACGCCAACCAGGGCGAGATCGCCGCATCAAGTTCGGTGAAGAAACTGCTGAAGACCGAGGGGCGGCGGCTTCTGGATATGCGGCTGTAGTAGGACGGCGCGGAGCCCCTTCGCGATGACGGTCATTTGGAGCGACAGCCGCGACGGCGTGGATTGGCAGGAACTCGAAGCCCTCTATCGGGCCGCCCCGCTCGGCAACAAGAATGCAGCCGATCTCGAGGTGGTGTTCGGCAACAGCATGTTCTGCTGCTTTGCCCGCGATGGCGGCCGCCTCGTCGGCGCCGGCCGCGTTCTGGCTGACGGACGTGATTGCGCGTATCTTTGCGACGTCGCGGTTTTGCCGAGCCATCAGGGAACAGGTCTCGGAAAGCAGCTTATCGAAAGACTGCTCGCCCAATCACAAGGACACGCGAAGATAATTCTCTATGCGGTCGCCGGCCGCGAGCCGTTGTATGCGAAGTTCGGCTTCCTGCGGATGAAGACGGCGATGGCCATTTTCAGGAACAGGCAATCAGCCATCGAGAAGGGGTTGTTGTCCGAGGGCTGATCTGGGAATCCGCTTCAGGACTTGTACTCATAGAGCAACCGGGCTCGGATGGTGCCTTCCAGCGCCCGGATGTCCGCGAGCACGCGCTGGCCGTCGGCGGCCGAGGCATCGACGTCCAGCACCACGTAGCCGACGTCGTGCGCGGTCTCGTAATATTGCGCGGCGATGTTGACGGCATGACGCGCCAGCACTTCATTCAAATGCCCGAGCATGCCCGGCAGGTTACGCTGCACCTGAATGAAACGCGTGCCTGACGGCCGCGACGGCAATTGAACCTGCGGGAAGTTGACGGCGCCCATGGTCGAGCCGGAATCGCTGTAATCGACCAGCTTGCGCGCGACTTCGGCGCCGATACGCTCCTGCGCCTCCTCGGTCGACCCGCCGATATGCGGCGTCAGGATGACGTTCTCCAGGCCCTGCAGCGGCGAGACGAAGCGCTCGGCGTTCGAGCGCGGCTCGACCGGAAAGACGTCGACCGCGGCGCCGCGAAGCCGGTTTTCGCGCAGCGCCTCGGCGAGCGCCTCGAGATCCACGACCGTGCCGCGGCTGTTGTTGATGAAATATGCGCCATGCTTGATCGCGCGAATCTCCTCGCGCCCGATCATGCCGTGCGTAGCGGGAGTTTCCGGCACATGCAGGCTCACGACATCGCTTTGCGCCAGAAGCTCATGCAGGCTCGCGGTCGGCTCGGTGTTGCCGTGACGAAGCCTGTCGGTGTGATCATAAAAGATCACCCGCATGCCCAGCGCTTCCGCGAGGTTGGAGAGCTGCGAACCGATATTGCCGTAACCGACGATGCCGAGCGTCTTGCCCCTTACCTCGTAGCTGTCATTGGCCGACTTGTCCCAACGCCCCTCATGGGCGGCGTTGGAACGCGCGACGATCCGGCGCAGCAGGATGACGATCTCGCCGATTACCAGTTCTGCCACGCTCCGCGTGTTGGAGAACGGTGCGTTGAACACTGGAATTCCGCTCCGGCGCGCGGCCTCAATGTCCACCTGGTTGGTGCCGACGCTGAAACATCCGACCGCGATCAGGCGGTCCGCAGCGTCGAGAACCTCCTTGGTGATTTGCGTGCGCGAGCGGATGCCGAGCAGATGCACTCCCTTGATGGCCTCTTTCAGCGCATCGCCCTCGAGCGCCTTGGACAGGCGTGTCATGTTGGAATAGCCGGCAGCCTCGATTATCTGCACGGCGCTGTCGTTGACACCTTCAAGGAGCAAGACGCGGATCTTGTCCTTCGCAAGCGAGAGTTGGGGAAGCGTGGTGGCCAAGATCGCGGCGTCCTTCAAAGATGGATGAGCGGTAAACTGCGGCCCGGAAATGCATGATCGGCACCAGAGCGAAAGCCCCGTCCAGGCCACCGATTCCAGCCTTTCCTATGGCATCCGGCCCTACGCCGCCAGCGCCTTCATCCCGGCATAGAGATCGGATTTCCCCTCGAATCCGATACCCGGCAGGTCCGGCATGGTGATGTGACCGTTCTCGACACGGACGCCATCCGGGAAGCCGCCATAAGGCTGGAACAGGTCAGGATAGCTCTCGTTACCGCCAAGGCCGAGGCCCGCCGCGATGTTGAGCGACATCTGGTGGCCGCCGTGGGGAATGCAGCGGCTCGGCGACCAGCCGTGGGTTTTCAGTGCGGCCAGCGTGCGCTGGTATTCGCACAAGCCGTAGGACAGCGCGCAGTCGAACTGCAGCCAGTCGCGATCGGGCCGCATGCCGCCATAGCGGATCAGGTTTTTCGCGTCCTGATGGCTGAACAGGTTTTCGCCGGTCGCCATCGGCGCTGGATAGAATTCGGCCAGCGCGGCCTGCAGCGCGAAGTCGAGGGGATCGCCGGCCTCTTCGTACCAGAACAGCGGATACTCCCGCAGCATCTTTGCGTAGGCAATCGCGGTCTCCAGGTCGAAGCGGCCGTTGGCGTCGACGGCGAGCTGGGCGTCCTTGCCGATCTCCTTCAGCACGGCTTCGATGCGCTCGCGGTCTTCCGCGACCGGCGCGCCCCCGATCTTCATCTTGACGACGTTGTAGCCGCGGTCGAGATAGCCGCGCATCTCGCCGCGCAGCGCCGACAGATCCTTGCCCGGATAATAGTAGCCGCCGGCGGCATAGACGAACACGCGCGGATTAGCCTCGCGGCCATGGCGCTCGGCAAGCAACCGGAACAGCGGCTTCCCTGCGATCTTGGCCACGGCGTCCCACACCGCCATATCGATGGTGCCGACCGCGACCGAGCGCTCGCCGTGGCCGCCCGGCTTTTCGTTCGCCATCATCGCCGCCCAGACCTTGTCCGGGTCGAGATTGTCGCCGGAGGCATCGAGCAGCGTTTTCGGATCGGCTTCCTTCAGCCGCGGCGCAAAGCGTTCGCGGATCAGGCCGCCCTGCCCGTACCGGCCGTTGGAATTGAAGCCGTAGCCGACGACGCGCTTGCCGTCACGCACGGCGTCGGTGACGACGGCAACCAGGCTCGTCGTCATTTTGGTGAAATCGATATAGGCGTTGCGGATCGGCGAGGAGATCGGCTTTGTGATTTCGCAGACGTCGACGATGCGGACGGACATGGTGATGGACCTTCAGAGAATGGGCATCGAATAGAGCTTATCTGCCTCCACCGTCATTGCGAGGAGCGAAGCGAAGCAATCCACCTTTCCCCGTGCCGAGATGTGGATTGCTTCGCTTCGCTCGCAATGACGAACGAGAGACCGCCGCCTCGCAATCTTTACTTCTTGTCGCGGAAATACGGCTCGACCGGGCCATGCACCTTGATGGTCAGCGGGTTGCCGTGGCGGTCCTTGGCATTGCCTGCGGTGACGCGCACCCAGCCCTCGCTGATGCAATATTCCTCGACATTTGTCTTCTCGACGCCCTTGAAGCGAATGCCGACATCGCGCGCGAGGATCTCGGCGTTGTAGTATGGGCTGCTCGGATCGACCGAAAGACGGTCGGGGAATTGGTCGCTCATTGCTTTGTTGGTCTCGTTCACAGCAGTGCCTCGATTTCTCTTCTGATTCCCTCGGGCGTCGCGGTTGGGGCGTAGCGCCCGACCACCCTGCCCGAGCGGTCAACCAGGAATTTGGTGAAATTCCATTTGATCGACGAACCCAACAGTCCCGATTTCGCGTTCTTCAGATGGTTGAACAACGGATGCGCATGGCTGCCGTTGACGTCGATCTTGGCGAACATCGGGAACGTTACGTCATATTTGCCTGCGCAAAATTGCTCGATCTGCTTGGCGTCGCCCGGTTCCTGCCCGCCGAACTGGTTGCAGGGAAACCCGAGCACCGCAAAGCCGCGCGGCGCCAGTTCACGATGCAACTGCTCCAGGCCCTTGTATTGCGGCGTGAACCCGCAGGCGCTGGCGGTATTGACGATCAGGAGCACCTGGTCCTCGAACCGCTTCAGCGGAATGTCTTCGCCGGTAAGCGACTGCGCCGTAAAATCATAAACGCCTGGCATGGCCCTCTCTATTGTCACCGGAGCATGATCTTATCCGAAAACCCCACTTTTCGGGATCATGCTCTAGCCGGCAGGATCGATCGCTGCCGAGGGCGTTCCGCCGGCTTCCACCGCCTCGCCCGCGGCGAGACAGAGATCTTCGCGATAGCGCCCGGAAACCAGTTGCACGCCGACGGGAACGCGTCCGACCAGCCCGGTCGAAACCGTTAGCGCAGGCAGGCCCATGAAGGGAATGGCGATCTGCGGCAATTGCGCATGCCAGACGCGCGCAAACGACGCCTCGTCCTTGCGGTCGAGCTGATCGGGGAACGGCAATTCGCCGGACACCGGCATCAGCAGGACGGCATGGTTTTCAAAGAACGCCAGCCATTCGCGGGTCAGCGTCGCGCGCCGTGTCAGCGCTTTCGACAGGTCGAAGGGATGCACTTTCGCGCGGTTGCCGCGGAGGCACGCCAGCGCGCCGGGATCGCCTTCGCGCTCGGCAGCTTCCAACTGCGCCTCATAGCCGTCGCCGAGCCAGAGTTTCGTCTGCAGATCAGCGGCCTCGCGCAGCGGCGGCGTGTCGGCGATTTCCTCGACGATCCAGCCCGCGCGCTCGAGCCGCTTGCCGGCGTCCGCCACCGCGGCCTTCACTTCGGGCACGGGATCGAGACCGCCAGGGTTGAGGCACATCGCGACGCGCTTCGGCATTGCCGGCCCTTCGAGCGGCGCCGGTACCCACCAGGGATCGCGATAATCCTGCGCCGACATCGCAGCCAGCGCGATCCTGATATCGCCGATGGTGCGGGCCAGCGGGCCTGACACGGCGCTGATCTGCGGCCCGATCGGCCGTTCGGGGAGCGCCGCGTTGAACGCGGCGATGCGTCCCATGGTCGGCCGCAACCCGTGCACGCCACAGGCGTAAGCCGGATAGCGGATCGATCCCGCAATGTCGGTGCCGTGTGCGATATGCCCGATGCCGGCTGCGACCGCGGCGCCCGCGCCGCCGGACGAGCCGCCCGGGGTGATGCCGGGATCACGGGGATTCTTGGTATCGCCATGGATGAGGTTGGTGGTGAACCAGCGATAGGAGAACGCCGGGCAATTGGTGCGCCCGAGAATGACCGCGCCGGATTTACGCAAATTGTCGATCACCGGGCTGTTGCTCTTGGCGATCGCGTCGCGCTGCAGCTTCAGCCCGTTGGTGGTGGCAAAACCTTGCTGGTCGATATTGACCTTCACCGTAACAGGCACACCACCCAGCGGACCGGCATCCTCGCCGCGCCCGATCGCGGCATCGATGGCGGCAGCCTGAGAAAGAACGTCCTCGGGCCTGTGGTCGACGACAGCATTGATTTTGGGATTGACCGCGTCGAGCCGCGCCAGCGCCGCGGTCGCCGCCTCTTTCGCCGAGACTTTTTTCGACCTGATCAGTGAGGCCATTTCCGCAGCCGACAGTCGCCATAGGTCTTGCATGCAAAACTCCATCCAATTGCGCCCTTGTAGCGCCGCGCGCAGGGCAATGCCAGCGGGGCCGCCGCCCGGATTTAGCGCAGACGGGCGATGTAATAGGCCAGATCGGCAATCTGCTCCGGCGAGATCGGCGCCATCACGTCGGCCATGCTGGCGTCGTAGCCGTGGCGGCTATTGTCTTTGTACTCGCCAAGCGTCTTGGCAAGATAATCCTCGCGCTGGTTGGCGATGCGCGGGACGTTTTCCTTGCCGGAGAGGTCGCCATTATGGCAGCTATCGCAGCGGTGCTGCCGCACCAGCGCCTGGCCACGCTGCATCCGCGCTGGATCGCCATTTTCCCCCGGCGGCTCAGGCTTCGGCATCTTGGCGATGAAGTCCGAGAAAAGGCGGAGATCATCGTCAGTCAGCGCCTTCGTCATCTCGTTCATCGGCTCGAAGACGCGCAGCTTCTCGCGGAACATGAAAAGCTGGATCAGCGTATAGGGCGCCTGCTGCCCGCCAAGCGACGGCGTGTTCTCGGTTTCGGACTGGCCCTTTTCGCCGTGGCAGGCGAGGCACGGCGCAATGCGTTGTTCGATGGGCTCGGCGTTGGCGGAAAAGGAAATGGAGGCAAATGCCAGAGCCGCAACGAACGTGTATCGCATCGCTTCATTCCACTGCCGTCATTGCGAGGAGCGAAGCGACGAAGCAATCCGCGTCCCCGCAGGTGGCGAAATGGATTGCTTCGCTTCGCTCGCAATGACGGCTTTTGCTGAGTTACGACTTCCCCGCCGTCTTCGGCTTGCCGTAGGTGATGCGATAGACGGCGCCGTTGTAGTCGTCGGAGACCAGCAGCGAACCGTCCTTCATCTGCAGCACGTCAACCGGGCGGCCGATATATTTGTTGTCCTCGAGGAAGCCGGTGAGGAACGGCTCCATCGACTTCATGGTGCCGTCCTTGTTGAGCTTGGCAACGACGACATCGCCGCCAACCTTCCTGGAGCGGTTCCAGGAGCCGTGCCGGGCGATGATCGCCGCGTTCTTGTAGGCTTTCGGGAACATGTTGCCGGTGTAGAAGCGCATGCCGAGCGCTGCGGAATGCGGGCCGAGCAAGCCAACGGGTGCAGTGTATTCGCTGCACGATTTGCCCCAGCCGAATTCGGGATCGACGATGTTGCCCTGCAGGCAGAACGGCGCGCCGAAATGTTCGCCGACTTTGGTGATCCGGTTCAGCTCGTCCTCGGGCACGTCTTCCGACATCCAGTCGCGACCGTTGTCGGTGAAATAGAGCTGCTTAGTCTCCGGATGCCAATCGAAGCCGACGGTGTGTCGAACACCGCGAACGATCACTTCCGCGTCCGAACCGTCGAAGTTCATCCGGCGGATCAGGCCATGCTCGTCATCGTTGAGCACGTTGTTGCCGGGCTGGCCGACGGGAGCGTAGAGCTTGTTGTCGGGACCGATGGCGATGAACTTCCAGCCATGGGCCTCATCCTTCGGCAGCTTGTCGAAGATCACGGTCGGCTTCGGCGGGTTATCCAGATTGTCTTCGACCTTCTCGATTTTGGAGATCTTGGACAGTTCAGCGATGTAGAGCGTGCCGTCCTTGAAGGCGACGCCGTTGGGCCGGTAGAGGCCGGAAGCCAGCACCTTGACTTCGCGTTTGCCGTCCTTGTTGACGATGGCATAGACCTTGTCGACGAGGCGGCTGCCGACGAACACCGTGCCCTTGTCGCCGAGCGCGAGCGAGCGGGCATTCGCCATGCCGGCGGCATAGACCTCGATGTTGAAGCCGGCCGGCACCTTGAGTTTCGCCGTCGGCAGCTTGTCCGGCGCCGCGGGGATCGGCGGCGGGGCGATCGGTGCCAGCTTGGCGGCGGCATCGTTGCCTGCGGGACGTCCGATCAGCGGCGATCCCGGCGGAAGCGTGGGCGAGGCCGCAGTACCGGCGGGCGGCGGCGCGCCGGCAGCCGGCGCTTGGGCGGCCGGTGGCGTGGTGGACTGCTGGGCGGCAGCCGGCGGTTCGGCTGACTGCTGGGCAGCCGCGCTTAGTACGAAGGCACTGAGGAATGCGCCGGACAGCAGCACGCTGCGCGGCACCGACAAATAGCTCATCATGGGCGTTCTCCCTGGCGGAAGCCTTTCTCTTCGCGCGGGCTCGCACCGGCGCCGGAGGCTTTCCCGGCCGGCACTCTCCAATATTTATCCGCCGGTGCGCAATCGCAAAACTTGCGCCCGGAAGTTGCATCGCAAAACCGAGCGAGCACGAAGCTCCGACGCCGATTCAGCGCGCGGTCAGTGCCTGGTTATGGGACCGCCAGGCGCATCGAGAATCGCCTCGGCGAACGGAAACTCCAGCACGATCTCGCCATCGTCGTCGGTGACTTCGATGGTGGCGCTGAGAAGCGCACCGTCAGCGCCATCGGTCTTGAGCAATTCCCGGATCATGGCACGCGCCATTTCCCAGGCGCGATCGGGATCCCTGAGCACTTCACCGTCAGGATCGGAAATCAGCTCATCGCCGATACGGGTGTTGAAGTAATATCGCGGCATCGGCGGAAACCTGGCTCCCAGTTGAGCCCCCGCAACCGGAAGGCTCTATCTCACAAGTTCTTTATCCGGAGCCGGTAGCGCTCCGTCGCACCACAATTGTCATTCGCCGTGGTGCGAACAACCGCGAAACGCTTGATCCCACGCTGTTTTGACCAAGGCCCTCCGCACAACTCCGTGAATTCTTCTTCGCGGCGCAGCATAAACAAATGGAGGTCCCAGGCAAAAGATTTAACTGGCGAACTTTTCGATCCGCAGTACTTTAACAGATGAGGGCGGAAGTCGTCCGGCAGCAAAAGGAGCACCAAATGGCCTGGAAAGCACCGAAAATCGCCGAAGTGTCGGTCGGCATGGAAATCAACATGTATATGTGCGCCACCCGCAAATAAGCGGCAGCGCGTATCAAATCTCACGCAGGTGGACTTCCGGGCCTGACGCGTTCCGCAAGAGCGGAGCTGCGTCCGAGGCTGGTTTCCACCTCGTGGCGTTTTGGTTTGTATCTTCGAGTTTCGAATCTCCAGGAGACGGATCATGCTTCGCGTCGTCGTCCTGGGCGCCGCGGCTGGCGGCGGAGTTCCGCAGTGGAATTGCGGATGCCCGGTGTGCCGGAAAGCACGAAGCGATCATCCCGAATTGCGGAGCACGCAGGCTTCCATCGCGGTGAGCACTGACGGCGAGCACTGGTTTCTCGTCAACGCCTCGCCCGACCTGCGCCAGCAGGTGATCGCGACGCCGCAGCTTCATCCCAGGGCTGGACAGCTCAGGCACAGCCCGATCGCCGGCGTGATCCTCACCAATGGCGAAATCGACGCCGTCGCGGGACTGTTGTCGATGCGCGAAGGGTCACCGTTTACGCTCTATGCGCATGAGCGAGTCCTTGCGATTTTGCGATCGAACAGCATCTTTAACGTGCTGGGCGAAAACAACGTGAAGCGGCGCCCGATCGAGGTCGACAAGGCGTTCGAGCCCGCCCTGCCCGACGGCTCGCCATCCGGCATGGAAATCCTGCCCTTCGCGGTTCCCGGCAAGGGCGCGTGGTATCTCGAAGGCAAGGCGCATCCGGCAGGCGACGACGGCGCGGGCGACACGCTGGGCTTGCGGATTCTGGACAAAGGAAGCAGCAAGTATTTCTATTTCCTGGCCGCCTGCGCACGTGTGACCGACGATCTCAAATCGCGCCTTTCGGGCGCTGCACTGGTGTTTTTTGACGGCACCGTGTGGCGCGACGACGAGTTGATCGCAGCCGGCCTCGGCACCAAGACGGGACAAAGCATGGGCCATATTTCGATGTCGGGCGATCATGGCGCGATCGAGAGCCTCGCCGATCTCGACGTCGGAACGAAGGTGTTCCTGCATATCAACAACTCAAACCCCGCTCTGCTGCGCGGCTCGGACGAGCGCAAGGCCGTGGAGCAGGCAGGCTGGCACATCCCCGCTGACGGAACGGAGATCAAGCTGTGAACGTCGTCGCTGCACCCGCAATGACCGCCCTATCGATCGGCAAGGGCATTACGCTCAACACCGCTGAGGAACTGGAGGCAACCCTCCGTCATATCGGCGCGACGCGCTATCACAGCTTGCATCCGTTCCATCGGCTGTTGCATGGCGGCAAGCTCAACAAGGGGCAAGTGCAGGCCTGGGCGCTCAACCGCTATTATTACCAGAGCACGATCCCGCTGAAGGATGCGATGGTGATCTCGCGGTTCCGCGATCGTGCGACCCGGATCCAATGGCGGCATCGCATCGAGGATCACGACGGCGACGTGGGCAGCGAGGGCGGCATCGAGCGCTGGCTCAAGCTGACCGAGGGGCTCGGCCTCGACAGCGCCTATGTGGAATCAACCGAAGGCATCCTGCCGGCAACGCGGTTTGCGGTGGAGGCCTATGTGCATTTCTGCCGCGACAAGACGCCGCTGGAGGCGATCGCTTCCTCGCTTACGGAACTGTTCGCGCCGAATCTGCACGAGGAGCGCATCTCCGGGATGCTGCAGCACTACGATTTCGTCAATCCTGACATCATGAGCTATTTCAGCCGCCGCCTGACCCAGGCGCCGCGCGATGCCGGTTTTGCGCTGGAATACGTCAAGACGAACGCAAAGACGCCGGCGGAGCGCGAGGCAGTCTGCAACGCGCTGATCTTCAAGACCAACGTGCTATGGGTTCAGCTCGACGCGCTGTATCATGCCTATGTCGAGGGCCATATACCGCCCGGGGCATTCGTGCCCCAAGGAAACTAACGAGGAAACTGACAAAGGGAACTAGCGATCGATGGCTCTAGGCCGCAACATCAGTGTCAGCGAGGCGAGCCGACCGAAATTGCCGCGCCACGCCCGCTTGAAGTTCGATGAGACGCGGCAGGTCTGGGTGATCCTGGCGCCGGAGCGGGTGCTGGCGCCGGATGAGATCGCAGTCGAGGTGCTGCAACTTTGCGACGGCGTACGCAGCGTCGCCGACATGGTCGACCAGCTTGCAGCCAAATACGCCGCGCCGCGCGAGGCGATTTTAACCGACGTCATCGCCATGCTGCAGGACCTCGCCGACAAGGGCTTTCTGACCGAAGCGCGTGAGAAGACGTCATGACCGACATTCTCGCAGACGGCAAAACAGCCAGCCCCGCGCCCAGTGACGGGCTCGCGGTGCTTGAACAGAAGCGCTCGACCGCAGAGACGTTCGGCATTCCGCTTGCCGTGCTCGCCGAACTGACGCACCGCTGCCCGCTGCAATGCCCCTATTGCTCCAACCCGGTTGAGCTCGACCGCGGCAGCAGCGAATTGACTACAGGAGAATGGAAGAAGGTCTTGAGCGAGCTCGCCGAAATCGGCGTGCTGCAAATCCATTTCTCGGGCGGCGAGCCGACCGCGCGCAAGGACCTGGTGGAGTTGGTGCAGCACGCGACCGATGTCGAGCTGTACAGCAATCTCATCACCTCGGCGGTGCTGCTGAACAGGGAAAAGCTTTCGGCGCTCGCCGATGCCGGGCTCTGCCATGTGCAGATCAGCTTCCAGGGCAACGAGCCGATCGTGGCCGACCGCGTCGCAGGGCTGAAAAATGCGCATGAGAAAAAGCTTGAAGTCGCTAAATGGACGCGTGAACTCGACCTGCCGTTGACGGTCAACGCGGTCATGCACCGCCAGAACCTGCACCAACTCCGTGATATCATTCAGATGGCAGTCGATCTCGACGCCGACCGGCTCGAGGTCGCCAACGTCCAGTATTACGGCTGGGCCTTGAAGAACCGCGCGGCGCTGATGCCGACGCTCCAGCAGATCGAGGAAACCAGCCGGATCGTCGAGGAAGCTGCGACGCGCCTGAAGGGCATCCTCGCCATCGATTATGTCGTTCCGGATTATTACGCGCTGCGGCCGAAGAAGTGCATGGGCGGCTGGGGCCGGCAGTTTTTCAACATCTCGCCCGCGGGCAAGGTGCTGCCCTGCCACGCCGCGGAAAGCATCACCGGGCTCGAATTCGAATCCGTCCGCTCGAACCATTCGATCGCCTGGATCTGGCAGAACTCGGAAGCCTTCAACCGCTATCGCGGCACCGGCTGGATGCCCGAGCCGTGCAAGAGCTGCGAGTTCCGCGAGATCGATTTCGGCGGCTGCCGCTGCCAGGCCTTTGCGCTGACCGGCGACGCCGGAAATACCGATCCGGCCTGCACGCTCTCGCCGCGGCATGAAGAGATCTTCAAGACCGCCCAGCGCGAGGCCGCCGCGCACCAGGACCGCTTCCTCTATCGCAATTTCGCCGGAGGCACGCTGGAGACGGAAGGCGAGCATGGCGCCTGATGCCGATGCCGGCAAATCCATCAAACGCGCCGACCCCTTTGCGCCGCTGACATCGGAGCAACTCGCGGTCGGCGAAGGCCACGACGTCTATGTCGAGAGCATCGGCCGGCCCGATGGCATTCCAGCGGTCTATCTGCATGGCGGGCCCGGCAGCGGCTGCCAGCCCGATCATCGCCGGCTGTTCGATCCCGAACGTTTTCATGCCGTACTGTTCGACCAGCGCGGTGCCGGACGCAGCCGCCCCAAGGGTCGTCGCGAAGCCAACACGCTGCCGCATCTGATCGCCGATATGGAAATGATCCGCGAGAAATTCGGCTTTCAGCGCTGGATGGTTGTCGGCGGCTCCTGGGGCGCGACGCTGGCGCTGGCCTATGCGCAGGCCCATCCCGACCGCGTCAGCGGCATCGTGCTTCGCGCTACTTTCCTGGGCACATCAGAGGAAATCGAAAACGGCTTTCTAAAAGTGCTGCCGCGGTTTTATCCCGGACTTTACCAC
Source organism: Bradyrhizobium murdochi (assembly GCF_000472965.1). GTDB lineage: Bacteria > Pseudomonadota > Alphaproteobacteria > Rhizobiales > Xanthobacteraceae > Bradyrhizobium > Bradyrhizobium murdochi. Next base: position 483,049 of record NZ_AXAU01000002.1, read on the forward strand.
GACTTCATGAGCGTGTTGCCGGAAGGCGAGCGCGCTCAACCGCTGCAGGCCTATTTCCGCCGCATCCTCGATTCCAATCCCGACGTGCATGTTCCTGCCGCGCGGGCATGGGGCGAAACCGAACGTATTCTTTCCGAACACACGCCGAACCGCACGCGCCTTGACCTGTCGACGCTGAATTCGTCGCGCAACATTCCGACGACGCCGTTTATGGAAGCGCACTATTTCGCCAATGACTGCTTCATGAAGCCGGATCAATTGATAGCCGAAGCGGCCAAGCTTGCCGGCGTTCCCGGCATCATCGTGCAAGGCCGTTACGATCTGCTTTGTCCGCCCGCGACCTCGCACGCGCTTGCTGCCATGTGGCAGGAAGCTGAAATCCGCTTTGTCGAGGGCGCCGGCCACACGCTGTACGATCCCGGCGTCCGCGACGCTGTGATGAAGGCAATCGCGGACATGGCGTCCCAAGTCAGCAAAATAGGAAGCAAGAAAATGCCGATCGCCGGAAAGGGTATGTTGCTGACCTCGATGAATATCGATGCCGAGCACGAAGCCGAGTTCAATCGCTGGTACGATCGCGAACATCTCGAAGAGCGCGTCGCGATCGATGGCTTTCTCGAGGCGCGCCGCTATGTCGCGCATGAGGCCGACCCGAAATATCTCAGCCTCTATTCCACGGAGACCTTCGAGGTGCTGGATAGTCCGGCCTATCGCACCGCGCTCGCCAACCAGACCGCATGGTCGAAAGCCAACATTGCTCGTTTCAAAAACATGATTCGCGCGGTCGCGCGCATCACGATCAGCCGCGGCACCGGCCGCGGCGCGGCGCTCGGCGTCGTGAGGCTGCGTCCCCCGTCCGGCGGCGAGGACAAGCTGCGCGTTGCGCTCGGCGAGCAACTCGATCCCGCGCAGCTCGACGGGATCATATCCGTGCACCTGATCGAGAGCGACCCGGCGCTGTCGAAGCCGATCACCGACGATCCCTCGGCGTCCGATCCCGGCGCCAGCGATTGGTTTGTCCTGATTGACGCGACCGACGTTGGCGCGCTGCCGGCCGCGATGCTGCGCTTCAGCGGCAATATCGCATTGAAGCCGCTGGCGATCTCGAGCGGCAGCTACCGGCTGATGTGGGATCTGGCGAAGAGCGATATCGGCGGCTGATCAGGCGCACACGTAGTCGTCGGGTCGCTCGGAGCGAAGCGCTTGGCGGCCGGGCACGTTCCCGATATCGTCGATCAGCATAACGGAGTCGAAATGCATGGCGGAAAAATCCGCGGACGGTATCGCCGAGGTTTTTGCCGCCTTCCTCAAGCTTGGCCTTACATCGTTCGGCGGGCCGATCGCACATCTCGGTTACTTCAGGACCGAATTCGTCGAGCGACGGAAATGGCTCAGCGAAAGCAGTTACGCTGATATCGTTGCGCTCTGCCAATTCCTGCCCGGCCCGGCGTCCAGCCAGGTCGGCTTCGCCCTCGGCATACTGCGCGGCAACGGCCTGCTCGGCGGGTTAGCTGCGTGGTTCGCTTTCACCATGCCATCGGCCATCATTCTCTTCGCTTTCGCGCTCGGTGCGAGCGTCCTCACTGGCCCGTTTGCCGAAGGCATTCTTCACGGCCTGAAGCTGGTGGCGGTTGCTGTGGTCGCTCAGGCCATCTGGGGCATGGCGAGCAGCCTGACGCCGGACCGCGAACGCGCCGCCATCGCGCTTGCCGCGGTTGCGATCGTGGTTTTCGTCGGTGGGTCATTCGGACAGATCGGCGCCATCGCGCTTGGGGCCTTGGCCGGACTCTGGCTGTGCCGCGGAGGCGCACCCGCTCCGACCGGCCATCTCGGATTCTCCGTAGCGCATCGACACGGCGCGGGGGCGCTCGTGGTTTTCGCGGTCTTGTTCCTGATCACGCCGCTGGTGACGGCACAAACCGGCTCGCAAGGGCTTGCCCTGTTCGACGCCTTCTATCGTTCCGGCGCCCTGGTGTTCGGCGGCGGCCATGTCGTGCTGCCGCTATTGCAGGCGGAAGTCGTAACGCCGGGCTGGGTCAGCAACGCGGATTTCCTCGCCGGTTACGGCATGGCGCAAGCAGTGCCCGGACCGCTGTTCACGTTCGCGGCCTATCTCGGCGCGGTCGCGGAGCCCGCCCCCAATGGGCTGGCAGGCGCTTCGATTGCGCTCATCGCCTTGTCCCTGCCGGGACTGCTGCTGGTCTACGGCATGCTGCCGTTCTGGGACGCGCTGCGCCTGCGCCCCAAGGCCCAGGCCGCGATGCGCGGCACCAATGCCGCTGTTGTCGGCATCCTTGGCGCCGCGCTCTACAATCCGGTCTGGACCAGCGCCGTGCTCACACCACGTGACTTCGCCGTCGCGCTGGCGGGCTTCCTGCTGCTGACGGTCTGGAAGCTGCCGCCATGGATTGTCGTCGTCATTCTTGCGACGGCCGGAGCTGCGCTGCCGCTGACCTGACGTCTGCCCGTTCATTCAGCATTAAATCAAAGCTACATTGCACATGCTGCAGTGCCAGATTGACGCTGCGACGCCAAATCCACGCTTCCGTGCAATTGGAAAGCTGGAGATCGCACAGAATTGCCTTGTGCGCAGCGTCTGGAATGGCTCTAATAAGATAAGCCTATGATCCAATTTAAAAACCACAAGAACGCTCGTTAAGCGTTCGCAGGCAAAATAAGGCCGCGTTTTCTAAGCTTGCGCGGACAAGGTAGGAATGAAACCGACTGATATCTCGGCGCCAGACTACTTTCACAAAGTGGTTGATTGCCAATGGGCCTGCCCCGCTCACACCCCGGTTCCCGAGTACATCCGTTTGATTGCCGAGGGGCGTTATAGCGACGCCTACATGATCAACTGGAAATCGAATGTGTTTCCCGGAATTCTGGGACGCACCTGCGATCGTCCATGCGAGCCCGCCTGCCGGCGCGGCCGCGTCGAGGAGAACCCGGTTGCGATCTGCCGCCTGAAGCGCGTTGCCGCCGACTTCAAGGACGACGTCAAGCACCGCATGCCGAAGCCGTCATCGGCGAAGAACGGCAAGCGCATCGCGCTGGTCGGCGGCGGGCCTGCGTCGCTCACGGTGGCGCGGGACCTCGCACCGCTCGGCTATCACTGCACCGTGTTCGATTCCGATCCCAAGGCGGGCGGCATGATGCGGAGCCAGATTCCAAAGTTCCGCCTGCCTGACACTGTCATCGACGAGGAAACCGGCTACATCCTCGACCTCGGCGTCGAGTTCAAGGGCGGCCACCGCGTTGACAGCCTGAAGAAGCTGCTCAACGAGAACTACGACGCGATCTTTGTGGGCTCCGGCGCGCCGCGCGGCCGCGAGCTCGACATCCCCGGCCGCAAGGAAGCAGCCGCCAACATTCGCATCGGCATCGAATGGCTGGCATCGGTCTCGTTCGGCCATGTCGAGAAGATCGGCCGCCGCGTGATTGTGCTCGGCGGCGGCAACACCGCGATGGATTGTTGCCGCACCGCGCGCCGGCTCGGCGGCGAGGACGTCAAAGTGATCGTGCGCTCCGGCTTCGAGGAGATGAAGGCAAGCCCCTGGGAGAAGGAAGACGCCCTTCACGAGGATATTCCGATCCTCAATTACATGGTGCCGGTGGCATTCAAGCATGTAAGCGGCAAGCTGATCGGCGTCACCTTCCAGAAGGTGAAGGCCGAATACGACGCCAAGGGCCGTCGTAACCTGGTGCCCACGGGCGAACCTAACCAGACCATCCCTTGCGACGACGTGCTGGTGGCCGTCGGCCAGGAGAACGCGTTCCCCTGGATCGAGCGCGACTGCGGTATCGAGTTCGACAAATGGAACATGCCGCAGGTCGATCCCATCACCTTCGTATCGACCAATTCGAAAGTGTTCTTTGGCGGCGATGCCGCGTTCGGTCCGAAGAACATCATCTGGGCGGTGGCGCACGGCCACGACGCGGCGCTGTCGATCCACAAGATGCTCTCAGGCGAGGACATCAACGAGCGTCCGCTGCCCGAGGTAAACGTCTTCTCGCAGAAGATGGGCATCCACGAGTGGAGCTACGACAACGACATCTCCGGCGACAAGCGCTTCAAGGTGCCGCATCGCGACAAGGTGATCGCGCTGAAGGACATCAAGGCGGAAGTCGAGCTCGGCTATGACGTCAAGCTCGCGCTCGGCGAGGCGCAGCGCTGCCTGAACTGCGACGTGCAGACCATATTCTCGGCGCCCGCCTGCATCGAATGCGACGCCTGCGTCGACATCTGCCCGATGGATTGCATCACGTTTACAGAGAATGGCGAGGAGGATGACCTGCGGCAGCGGCTGAAAGCGCCGTCGCCGCATCACGACCAGGCGCTCTATGTCGCCGAAGGGCTCAAGACCGGCCGCGTCATGGTGAAGGATGAAGACGTCTGCCTGCATTGCGGGCTGTGCGCCGAGCGTTGTCCGACTGGTGCCTGGGACATGCAAAAATACCTCATCGATATGACTTACGCGGGATCAACATGTCAGTCCAAAGCCCGATCAGCAGCGTAAACGACTTCGTCGTCCGTTTCGCCAACGTCAACGGTTCGGGTTCAGCCAGCGCCAACGAACTGTTCGCGCGCTCGATCCTGCGCCACGGCGTGCCGGTCTCACCGCGCAATATCTTCCCCTCGAACATCCAGGGGCTTCCGACCTGGTATGAGGTGCGCGTGACGGAGGCCGGCCATCTCGGCGCCCGCGGCGGCGTCGATTTGATGGTGGCGATGAACCCGCAGACCTGGGACAAGGACGTCGCCTCGATCGAGCCCGGCGGCTATCTGTTCTACGATTCCACCAAGCCGATGCCGTCGTCGAAATTCCGCGCCGACATCACCGTGATCGGCGTGCCGCTGACCGCAATCACCAATTCGACCTATACCGATCCGCGCCAGCGCCAGCTCTTCAAGAACATCATCTATCTCGGCGCGCTCTGCGCCCTGCTCGATCTCGATCCCAAGCTGGTCGAGCAACTGATCGGCGAACAGTACAAGGGCAAGGAAAAGCTGCTGTCATCGAATGTCCACGCGCTGCATCTCGGCCGCGACTGGGCACTGCAGAACCTGAAGTGCCCGATCGGTTTGCAGGTGAAGAAGTCCGACAAGGTCGGCGACCGCATCTTCATGGAAGGCAACAGCGCGGCGGCGCTAGGGGCGGTCTATGGCGGCGCCACAGTCTGCGCCTGGTATCCGATCACGCCGTCGTCGTCGGTGGCGGAAGCCTTCACCAGCCACTGCAAGAAGCTGCGGCACGACCCTGAGACGGGCAAGGCGAAATACGCGATCGTGCAGGGCGAGGACGAGCTCGCATCCATCGGCATCGTGATCGGTGCCTCCTGGAACGGTGCGCGGGCCTTCACCGCAACCTCCGGCCCCGGCATTTCCCTGATGACCGAATTCATCGGCCTGTCCTACTTCGCGGAAATTCCGGCCGTGATCATGAACATCCAGCGCGCCGGCCCCTCAACGGGCATGCCGACGCGTACCCAGCAATGCGACATCATCGCCTGCGCCTATGCCTCGCACGGCGATACCAAGCACGTCCTGCTGTTCCCGGAAGACCCGGCCGAAGCGTTCGAGTTCGCCGCACAATCATTCGATCTCGCCGATCGGCTGCAAACCATGATCTTCCTGATGCTCGACCTCGACATCGGCATGAACCACCGCCTCTGCCGCCCGCTGAAGTGGGACGACGCCAGGCAGTATGACCGCGGCAAGGTGATGACTGCGGAAATGCTCAATGAACCGGGGCGCGATTTCGGCCGCTATCTCGACGTCGACGGCGACGGCATCCCCTACCGCACCTATCCCGGCACGCACCCGACCAAGGGTTCGTTCTTCACCCGCGGCACCTCGCGCGACCGCTACGCGCGCTATTCGGAGGAAGGCGCCATCTACGCCGACAACATGCAGCGGCTGGTGCGCAAATTCGAGACCGCGCAAGACATGGTGCCGCGGCCGTTGCAGGCCAACGCCGCCAGGCCGACCAAATACGGCGTGATCTATTTCGGCTCGACGTCGCCCGCGATGGACGAGGCGATCGGGATCTTGGAAGCGCGCGGGCATCAGCTCGACCGCATGCGCATCCGCGCCTTCCCGTTCCACTCCAGCGTGGCGAGCTTCATCGCCGACCATGATTTCGTGTACGTGGTCGAGCAGAATCGCGACGGCCAGTTGCGGCAGTTGATCGTCAACGAGAACGGCATCGATCCGGTCCGGCTGGTGCCGATCCTGCACTATGACGGCACGCCGATCACCGCACGCTTCATCGCCAATGCGATCGGCGACCACCAGGATCATCTGAAAGTGACCCCTCTCCGCAAGGCCGTGTCATGACCTACATTGCGAAACCAAAATTCCAGCATCCGGGCCTGCCGAAGAACGAACTCGGCTACACCCACCGGGATTACGAGGGGAAAGTTTCGACCCTGTGCGCCGGCTGCGGCCACGACTCGATCACCGCCTCGATCATCGAGGCCTGCTATGAGTTGTCGATCGAGCCGCACCGGGTGGCAAAAATTTCCGGCATCGGCTGCTCGTCGAAGACGCCGGACTATTTCCTCGGCAATTCGCACGGCTTCAATTCGGTGCACGGCCGGATGCCGTCGGTCTTGACCGGCGCCAACCTCGCCAACCGCGACCTGATCTATCTCGGCGTCTCCGGCGACGGCGATAGCGCCTCGATCGGCTTCGGCCAGTTCGCGCATTCGATCCGGCGCGCCGTCAACATGACCTACATCGTCGAGAACAACGGCGTCTACGGCCTGACCAAGGGGCAATTTTCGGCGACCGCCGATCGCGGTTCGAAGTCGAAAAAGGGCGTAATGAACACCGACAACGCCATCGACCTGGTGGCGATCGCGCTGCAATTGGGCGCCAGCTTCGTGGCGCGCAGCTTCTCCGGCGACAAGAGCCAGCTCGTGCCGCTGATCGCAGCCGCCATTCGGCACAAAGGCGCGGCGTTCATCGACGTCATCAGCCCCTGCATCGCCTTCAACAACCACGCCGGCTCGACCAAGAGCTTTGACTATGTCCGCGAGCATAATGATGCGGTGAACCGCCTCGACGTGCTCACCGGCCGCGACCCGATCAGCGTCGAATATGCGCCCGGCACGGTGCAGGTGGTCGAGCAGCATGACGGCACGCGGCTGGCGCTGCGCAAGATCGACGCCGACTACGACGCCAACGACCGGCTGGCCGCCATGACCTTCCTGCAGAAACACGCCGCCAAGGGCCAAGTCGTCACCGGGCTGCTCTATGTCGATCCGGACGCGGAAGACCTCCACACCCATCTCGACACCGTCGAGACGCCGCTCAATACGCTCGAAGCCAAGGACCTGTGCCCCGGCTCGGCGGCGCTGGAAAAGATCAACGCCAGCCTGCGGTAGCTATGCTACCGCGGCGATCTTCCGCGGGTTTGCAACGTACTCCTTCAAGACCGTACCAGATGCATCGGCCTCGACGAGGGATACGTCGTAGGTCCAGAGATCGGCAAGGTGCTGCAGCACGCGCTTGGTGTCGGCTTCGCTGAGCTGGGCGCCCTTTACCACGGTGTGGCGCAGCATCAGGCGACGATCGCCCGCAAGGTCGACATCGACGACCTCGATGTTCGCATCGATGAAACCGACATCGTACTGCCGCGCCAGTTCGCGCCGGAGCCGGCGATAGCCGCGCTCGTCGTGGATGGCATCTACCAGGATGCCGGCCCGCTCTTCCGGATCGTCATGCAGATGGAACATGCGGAAGTGCCGCATCAGCCGCGGGCTCAGGAACTGGCTGATGAAGCTTTCATCGCGATAATTGGCCCAGATGTCCCGCAACACGCCCATCGTGTCGCCGGTCCCGGCGATATCCGGGAACCAATCGCGGTCCTCGGCTTCCGGATTGGTGACGATGCGTTCGATGTCCTGCATCATCGCAAATCCCAGCGCATAGGGATTGAAGCCGGAATAGCGCGGATCGTCGAACTCGGGCTGGAACACGACGTTAGTGTGCGACTGCAGGAATTCGAGGAAATTGCCGTCCGTCAGCCGCCCCTGCTCGTGCAGCCGGCTTATGATGCGATAATGAACGTAGGTCGCCGTGCCCTCGTTCATCACCTTGGTCTGGCTCTGCGGATAGAAGTATTGCGCGATGTGCCGCACGATCCGCAATATTTCGCGCTGCCAGGGCTTCAGCCGAGGCGCCGTCTTCTCGAGAAAATAAAGCAGGTTTTCCTGCGGTAGACCGAGCATCGCGCGACGTCGTTCGACATCCAGTACCGCGCCGCTCTTGGCCGGGCCGGTGGGAACGGTGCGCCACAGATCGTTGAAGGCGCTCTCCTCATGGGCACGGCGCCTGCCCGCCCGCTTTTCCTCCGCGCGAAGATCGAGGCTCTTCTTGCCGGGATAGCGATCGATGCCGTGCGACATCAAGGCGTGCGCGGCGTCGAGCGTATGCTCGACCGCCAGCCGGCCATGGCGCTCCTCGCAGTGCGCCACATAGCGCTTGGCGAATTCGAGATAGTCGAGAATGCCGTCAGCATCGGTCCATTGCTTGAACAGATAGTTGTTCTTGAAGAAGTGATTATGGCCGAAGGCGGCATGCGCGATGACGAGCGTCTGCATCGTCGCGGTGTTTTCCTCCATGAGGTAGGATATGCACGGCGACGAGTTGATGACGATCTCGTAGGCCAGGCCCATCAACCCCTTGCGGTAGGATGCCTCCTGAAAGGCAAAGTGCTTGCCGAACGACCAATGCTTGTAGAACAGGGGCATGCCGACCGACGAATAGGCGTCCAGCATCTGCTCGGCGGTAATGACCTCGATCTGGTTGGGATAGACGTCGAGCCCCAATTCGTCCCGCGCAATCTGCTCGCAGGCGTCGCAGATCCGCTGCAGCGTCCGAAAGTCCCAGTCGGCCCCCTCGAACAGCAACTGGTCGGTCGTGGTCATGACCCGGTCCTTTCCTGCTGGCCACGGCGCTGGAAGAGATCGTGAAACACCGGGAATATCTCGCTGCGCTCGTTGACCTTGCGCATCGACAGCGGCGCACCATTCGCACGCAGGCCCTCGTAAAGGGTCCAGAGCGCCGAATTGGGCATTTCGTAGGACAGGCCGTTTTCCTGGCCGACTTCCAGGTAGGCAAAAAACTGGGTGACCGGCAGGATGTTGTCGGTGAGGAGCCGGCTCGCGACTTCGCCATCCGCGTAGGAATTGTCGCCGTCGGAAGCCTGTGCAGCGTAGATGTTCCAGTCCGCCGGCCGGAACCGCGATCGCACAATGTCATGCATCGCCTGCAACGCGCTTGACACCAGCGTGCCGCCGGAAGCCGGCCCGTAAAAGAACGTCTGCTCGTCGACCTCTTCGGCCCGGTCGGTATGCCGGATGAAAACGATCTCGACGTGGCGATAGCGCCGCTTCAGGAAGACGTAGAGCAGCATATAGAAGCGCTTGGCGAGATCCTTCATATGCTCGGTCATCGAACCGGAGACGTCCATCAGGCAGAACATCACGGCCTGCGCCACGGGCTTCGGTACCGTCTCGAAACGCCGGTACCGGATGTCGATCGGATCGATGAACGGGATGCGGCGCATCTTTGTCTTCATGGCCTCGATCTCGGCCATGAGCTCGGCGCGACGCTCCTCGCTGCAATCCAAAAGCTCCGCCTCGAGGGCCTCCAGCACCTCCCGCCTCGGTCGCCGTAGCGCAACACGCCGCGTCAGAGCGCGACTTACCGTTCGGCTCACCGAGATGTTGGCAGGCGATCCGGACGTTGTGTAACCGGCCCGGCGAATGCCTTCGCTCTCCACCTCAGCCAGCTTTCGCTTGGCAAGATCAGGCAATTCCAGGTCGTCCAGGAACAGGTCGACAAACTCGTCGCGGCTGAGAACGAAGCGGAACGTATCTTCGCTGTCGCCCTCGCCCGCTCCTCTTCCTCTGCCGCCGCTCTGGTTTGGTCGCGGCAGGATATCGCCTTCGACGAACTTCTTGTTTCCAGGCAGCACCATGTCGCGCGTGCCGCCTTCGCGGCGAAAGCGCGGCTCGTCCATGCCGTCGATCGGGACGCTGACCTCGCCGCCTTCCAGGACATCCTTGATGTCCCGGCTCTGCGACGATTTCTTCACAGCTCCCTGGACCAGCGCCTTGGCCCTGCGCAGAAAGCGCTGGCGGTTCTCAAGACTCTTGCTGCCTGGATTCAGGCGCCGGTCGACGATGTGAATAGCCACGTTTTCATCCGCCTCAGCCAGCCTGTTTTACGCGCATGTACCACTCGACCAGCCTGCGGACTTGCCGCTCGGTATAGCCGCGCTCGACCATGCGCGCGACAAAGTCGTCATGCTTCTTTTCGGTATCGCCGTCCTTCTTCGAGCCGAATGAAATGACGGGAAGCAGGTCCTCGACCTGGGAGAATATCCGCTTCTCGATCACTTCGCGAATCTTCTCGTAGCTGGTCCACGCCGGGTTCTTGCCGCTGTTCTGGGCGCGCGACCGCAGCGAGAACTTGACGACCTCGTTGCGGAAGTCCTTGGGATTGGCAATGCCGGCCGGCTTTTCGATCTTGGTCAGTTCCTGGTTGAGCAGGTCGCGATCGAGCAGTTGGCCGGTGTCCGGGTCCTTGAAGTCCTGATCCTCGATCCAGGCATCGGCATAATCGACATAGCGATCGAACAGGTTCTGGCCGTAATCCGCATAGGATTCGAGATAGGCCTTCTGGATCTCGTTCCCGATGAACTCGGCGTAGCGCGGCGCCAGTTCGGCCTTGATGAATTCGAGGTAACGCTTCTCGACTTCGTCGGGAAGCTGCTCGCGCCGAATTGCCTGCTCCAGCGTGTACATCAGATGGACCGCGTCGGCACCGACCTCGTTGGTGTCGTGGTTGAAGGTCGCGGCGAGAACCTTGAAGGCGAAGCGGGTCGAAACGCCGTCCATGCCTTCATCGACGCCGGCAGCGTCCCTGTATTCCTGAACGCTGCGCGCCTTCGGATCGGACTCCTTCAGGCTTTCACCATCGTAGATCCGCATCTTGGCGAACACGGTCGAATTCTCGTGCTTGCGCAACCGTGACATCACCGAGAAGCGCGCCATTGTTTCCAGCGTGGCCGGGGCGCACGGGGCGGTGGCCAGTTCGGAGCTCTGGATCAGCTTCTCGTAGATCTTCTGTTCTTCGGCAACCCGCAGGACGTACGGCACCTTGATGACGCAGATACGGTCGATGAACGCCTCATTGTTCTTGTTGGCTTTGAAGCTTGTCCATTCGGCCTCGTTGGAGTGGGCGAGAATGACGCCGCTGAAGGGGATCGCACCGATGTTCTCGGTCCCGATATAGTTGCCCTCCTGCGTCGCCGTCAGCAGCGGATGCAGCATCTTGATCGGCGCCTTGAACATCTCGACGAATTCGAGAATGCCTTGGTTGGCGCGGTTGAGGCCGCCCGAATAGCTATAGGCGTCGGGATCGTTCTGGGCGAAGGTCTCCAGCTTGCGGATGTCGACCTTGCCGACCAGTGACGAGATATCCTGGTTGTTTTCATCGCCAGGCTCGGTCTTTGCGATCGCGATCTGCCGCAGCCGCGACGGCTGGATCCTGGCGACCCGGAATTGCGAGATGTCGCCGCCGAACGCTTCGAGGCGCTTGTAGCACCACGGGCTCATCAGTCCGTTGAGGCGGCGGCGCGGAATGCCGTACTTCTCCTCGAGCATCGGCCCGAGCGTATCCGGATCGAACAGGCTGAGCGGGCTTTCGAACACGGGGCTGAGTTCGTCGCCGGCCTTCAACACGTAGATGGGGTGAACTTCCATCAACGATTTGAGGCGCTCGGCGAGCGACGACTTTCCGCCGCCGACGGGGCCCAGCAGATAGAGGATCTGCTTGCGCTCTTCGAGGCCCTGCGCGGCGTGGCGGAAGAACCCGACGAGGCGCTCGATCGTGTCTTCCATGCCGTAGAAGCCCGCGAACGCCGGATAGAGCCGCATCGTGCGATTCAAAAAGATACGGCCAAGGCGGGGGTCCTTGGCCGTGTCAATCATCTGGGGCTCGCCGATCGCAGCTAGTAGTCGTTCGGTCGCATTGGCATATCGCATCGGATCGTTTCGACACGACTCGAGATATTCCGCCATCGACATGTCGGCTTGACTTCGAGCTTCGAAGGACCGGGCGAAAGCATTGAACAGAGAATCGTTGTACATGATCCGTCTCTCCATGGTCACCTGTAAATGCCGGACGCACCACTAGGGTTCCAGTATCGGAGCGTCACAGCTTCCGTTCGCGAATCACCGTCAGCACATATGACGATTGGACACGCGACGGACTTCACAATGCAATGCAATACTCATGCTAAGGGCCTCTACCTCGTAAAGATACGGTGCCATTTCGCTCGCGTTGTAGCCGGGCAGCAACATTTTTCACCGGGGAAGTACTGAGCATTATGTAAGGGTTTTTTAGGGATTGTGAGCAGGTGCGGGGCTCGAATTTGCGCCGGCCCGGGCAAGGCGAAGGCAGCAAACGCAGTAAGCCCCGGGCTCTGAACCGGGGATAAACGCCGCATTTATCACGCATTCAGGCCTTTGGGCGGGCCGCGCTGACGCAAAATGGCCAAATATCCGTCAGGGCCAGTCACGAACCTGCGCGTTTGAACGCACCCGGCGCCACCTGCAACTAAAGTAATATGCCGCGCGTTTAATCCGAGTCTGCCATGAAATATCTCTGGATCGTTGCCACCGTTGCCTCCCTCGTCGGAGCCAATGCCTGCCACGCCCAGGATGGCGTCGATAAAGCCAAGGCCGCCGCTTTCGACGGGCAAATGTTCGGCAGCCCGCTCAGCCAAAAGACGTATGCCTGCTTCGTGCGTCGTTATGACGCCAACCATCTGGCGCAGCATCCGAAGCAGAAGGTCAGCGCGATGAAGCTTTTGGTGACGGCCGAAGGCGCGCCGGAAGACAAGACCGTCAATTATTCCTTCCGCCTCGGTTTCAAATATCGCCACCGCGCGGGCAATTTCGATTCCAGCGGCTATTGCAATCACATTGTCGCCGCAAGCACCGGCGGCGAAATTCGTCTCGGCTGCAGCATCGATTGCGAAGGCGGCGGCATTGAAGTGGCGATGAAGGACGATAGATCCGCACTGATCCGGCTGGAGCGGATCAGGATCTGGGAGCGCAACAAGGCCGACGACGATGCCAGCAACGATCTGGTTGCCGGCGCCGACGACAAGATTTTCCGCGTCGATCGCGCGGACTTACGCGAATGCGCTGAACTCGTGACCGACCGCAAGGAACTTGCGGCGCTCCGGCGCAAATAGAAGCCACATTGTTCGAGGCTGGGAGGACGCCATGCACCGACGCAATATCCTGTGGGGCGCGGTTTCGGCGCTCAGTGCAGTCTTTGCCGCCTCTCGCGCCAGTGCGGCCAGCGAGGCAGCACCTTCGGCAAAATTGAAAGTGGTTTATCACCTCAACGATCTCGACAAGGTCAATTTCGTGCTCGGCAACATCCAGAATCATCTCGATGGGGTCGGTGGTCCCGACCATGTCACGATCGCGCTGGTGGTTCACGGCCAGGCACTACGGGCGTTTCATTCGGCTTCCGTCAATCCCGAGCTTTCCCGGCGTATCGGTCAATTCTCCAAAGCTGGAATCGAGCTCGCCGCCTGTGGCAACACCATGAAATCCCAAAATGTCGCGCTGGAAGATTTGCTGCCGGGCTTCATTGCCGCCGACCGCGGCGGCGTGGTGCGGATCGCCGAGTTGCAATCGCAGGGTTATCTTTACCTGAGGCCGTGAGGGGTTTGCGCATGACGTGAACAATTCACGTCGATCGCTCATTTGGACAATTTGGTCGCCGCACTTTCGCCGCTCCATCGCGCTGAATACGTCTTGTGTTCTGATCCAGGCCGCACGAAATCGCGAGATGGCCCGGAGGCGAGAAACGACGGCTCATCACGGGCTCCTTCACGACTTCGTGCAATGTGTCCGTCGGCGTCACCATCCGAACCCTGGTTCGACCGACCCGCCAGTCTCACGGCGGGCCAGAACGGACTTTTCCGGGATCGAACCGGAGCCACTGGCGTTATCGTCCGGGACCATTCCATCCGGCTGCATGCCCAACCAAAATGTTGACTTTCCGGCCCTGCCCCCGAAAGCTGCCGGAAGCCCAAAAATCGACCGATCGAACAGAACAGGCACCATGAATCCCGTCAAAGCACTCGAAAACCATGGCCAGGCAATCTGGCTGGACTTCCTCGCCCGCGGCTTCGTCGCCAAGGGCGATCTCAAGGCGCTGATCGATACCGACGGTGTCAAGGGCGTGACGTCCAATCCCTCGATCTTCGAAAAGGCGATCGGCAGTTCGGATGAATATGACAGTGCCATCAGCCGCGCTCTGAAAGCAGGCGACCGCCCGGTCGCCGCCCTGTTCGAGGCGCTCGCCGTCGAGGACATCCAGAACGCCGCCGACGTGCTGCGCCCGGTGTACGACCGTTTGAACGGAAGCGACGGCTTCGTCAGCCTTGAGGTCTCGCCCTATCTGGCAACCGATACCAAGGGAACCATTGCGGAAGCCGAACGGCTCTGGAAGGACGTCAAGCGGCAGAACTTGATGGTGAAGGTGCCGGCCACGCCGGAAGGCCTGCCCGCGATCGAACACCTGATCGGCGATGGCGTCAGCATCAACATCACGCTGCTGTTCTCGCAAAACGTCTATCGCGAGGTGGCGGAGGCGTACATCGCGGGTCTGGAAAAATACGTCGCCAAGGGCGGCGATCCCTCTCACATCGCCAGCGTCGCGTCTTTCTTCGTCAGCCGCATCGATACCGCAGTCGACAAGCAGCTCGACGAGAAGATCGCGAAGGCCAATGACCCGAGCGAGAAGGAGCGACTGAGCGCGCTGAAGGGCAAGGTCGCCATCGCCAACGCCAAGCTCGCCTATCAGGACTACAAGCGGCTGTTCGCCGGCCCCCGGTGGGAGAAGCTTGCCGCCAGGGGCGCCAAGCCGCAGCGGTTGTTGTGGGCCTCCACCGGCACCAAGAACAAGGACTATAGCGACGTGCTTTACGTCGAGGAGCTGATCGGTGCCAACACCGTCAACACCGTGCCGCCGGCAACGCTCGATGCATTCCGCGACCATGGCAAAGTGAGGGACAGCCTCGAGGAGAATATCGAGGATGCGCGCCGCGTGCTCGAAGAGCTCGAAAAATCCGGCATCTCGCTCGACGCCATCACAGCCGAGCTGGTCAAGGACGGCGTCAAGCTGTTCGCGGACTCTGCCGACAAGCTCTATGGCGCGGTCGCATACAAGCGCGCGACCTCGCTCGGCGGCGGCATCGACCGGCAGCAATTCGCGTTCGGCGATGGCATCGGCAAGGCCGTCGAGAAGAGCACCGAGGAGTGGCGCGCGTCGGCCAAAATCCGAAGGCTGTGGCAAAAGGACAAGTCGGTCTGGACCGGCGACGACGAGAACAAATGGCTGGGCTGGCTGAACAGCGCGGCCGCCGCCAACATTGCCGACTACGAGGATTTTGCCCGCCGCGTGAAGGGGCAGAATTTCAGCGACGCGGTTGTGCTCGGCATGGGCGGATCCAGCCTCGGACCGGAGGTGCTGGCGGAGACGTTTGCCAGGAAATCCGGTTTCCCGAAGCTGCATGTGCTCGATTCCACCGATCCCGCGCAGGTGCAGGCGATGGAGGAAACCGTCGACCTTGCCCACACGCTGTTCATCGTCTCCAGCAAGTCCGGCGGCACCACCGAGCCGAACGTGATGAAGGATTACTTCTTCGATCGCGTCGCCAAGACCATCGGCAAGGACAAGGCCGGCCATCGCTTCATCGCGGTCACCGATCCCGGCTCGTCCCTGGAGAAGGTGGCGATCAGCCAAGGCTTTGCCCGCATCTTCCATGGCGACCCCACGATCGGCGGACGCTATTCCGTGCTGTCGCCGTTCGGACTGGTGCCAGCGGCTGCCGCCGGCATTGACGTCCGCAGCCTGATCACGCACGCGCTCGCGATGGTGCGCTCCTGCGGCGCCGACGTGCCGCCGCACGAAAATCCGGGCGTGCAGCTCGGACTGGCGATGGGCCTTGCCGGCCTCGAAGGCCGCGACAAGGTGACGATTACCTCGTCGGAGAAGGTCGCGGATTTCGGCGCCTGGGCCGAGCAACTGATCGCCGAATCCACCGGCAAGGAAGGCAAGGGCCTGATCCCGATCGACGGCGAGCCGCTCGGCGACCCCTCGCTTTACGGCGACGACCGCTTCTTCATCGACATCCGGACCGAAGGCGAAGATGACGCCTCGCATGATGATCGGCTCAAGGCGCTCGAGGCGGCCGGACATCCCGTGGTTCGCATCGTCATGAAGTCGATCGACCATATCGGTCAGGAGTTTTTCCGGTTTGAGATGGCGACCGCCGTCGCAGGCGCGATCCTCGGCATCAATCCGTTCAACCAACCCGATGTAGAAGCGGCCAAGATCAAGACGCGCGAGTTGACGAGTGCGTTCGAGAAGACCGGATCGCTGCCGGCGGAGGAGCCGGTGATTTCGACCGACGAGGCTGATCTTTACACCGACGAGCACAATGCGGCCGAGCTGCGCAAGGCTGGCGCCGACGGCACGCTCGGCTCCTGGGTCAAAGCGCATCTTTCGCGCTCCGACGGCGGCGACTATGTCGCCCTGCTCGCCTATATCGCGCGCAATCCCGGTACGATTGGCTCGCTGCAAAAGATGCGGCTTGCGGTGCGCGACAAGCATCATCTGGCGACCTGCGCCGAATTCGGCCCGCGCTTCCTGCACTCGACCGGCCAGGCCTATAAGGGCGGTCCCGACAGCGGCGTGTTCCTGCAGATCACGGCCGACGATGCCGAGGATTTGCCGGTGCCCGGACAGAAGGCGAGTTTCGGCATCATCAAGGCGGCGCAGGCGCGCGGCGATTTCGACGTGCTCACCGAACGCGGCAGGCGTGCGCTGCGCGTCCATCTCAAGGGCGATCTCGGATCGGGGCTGTCTGCGCTCGATGCTGCGATCGCAGAGGCGCTCAGTTAAGGAAGTCAGGATATGCAACTCGGCATGATCGGCCTCGGCCGGATGGGCGGCAACATCGTCCGCCGGCTGATGAAGGACGGCCACACCGCCGTGGTCTACGACAAGGACGCCAAGGCGGTCGCCGCACTGGCGGCGGAAGGCGCAACCGGCGCTGACACGCTGGACGATTTCGTGGCGAAACTCGAGAAGCCTTGCACCGCCTGGGTAATGCTCCCGGCAGGCAAGATCACCGAGACGACCATCGAGGCATTGGCAAAGCTGATGCAGCCCGGCGACGTCATCATCGATGGCGGGAATACGTTCTGGCAGGACGACGTCCGCCGCGGCGCGGCGCTGAAGGCAAAAGGCCTGCACTACCTCGACGTCGGCACCAGCGGCGGCGTCTGGGGCATCGAGCGCGGCTATTGCATGATGATCGGCGGCGATAGGGCGGTGGTCGACCGGCTCGATCCAATCTTCAAGACGCTGGCGCCGGGCGTGGGCGACATTCCGCGCACACCGGGACGCGAGGGCCGCGACCCGCGCGTCGAGCAAGGCTATATCCATGCCGGGCCGTCCGGCGCCGGGCACTTCGTCAAGATGATCCATAACGGCATCGAATACGGCCTGATGCAGGCCTATGCCGAAGGGTTTGATATCCTGAAGAACGCCAACATCGACGCGCTGCCGCCGGAGCATCGTTTCGAGTTCGACGTGGCCGACATTGCCGAGGTGTGGCGGCGCGGCAGCGTGATCCCCTCCTGGCTGCTCGATCTCACCGCTTCGGCGCTTGCGGAAAACCAGACGCTCGACACCTACTCCGGCTTTGTCGAAGATTCCGGCGAAGGCCGCTGGACGGTCAACGCCGCGATCGACGAAGC
Source organism: Bradyrhizobium murdochi (assembly GCF_000472965.1). Taxonomy (GTDB): domain Bacteria; phylum Pseudomonadota; class Alphaproteobacteria; order Rhizobiales; family Xanthobacteraceae; genus Bradyrhizobium; species Bradyrhizobium murdochi. The sequence continues at coordinate 500,917 of NZ_AXAU01000002.1, forward strand.
TGTGCCGGCGGAAGTGCTGACGGCGGCACTCTATGCGCGCTTCCGTTCGCGCAAGGATCACACCTTTGCGGAAAAAATTCTTTCCGCGATGCGGGCCGGTTTCGGCGGCCACAAGGAGCCGCCGAAGAAACCCACTTCAAAGGCGTGAGCGGTCATGGCGGTCGGTCAAACAACACAGAAGAAGCCCGATCCCTGCTCCTTCGTGATTTTCGGCGTCACCGGCGACCTCACGCACCGGCTGATCATCCCTGCCCTGTATAATCTCGCCGCCAGCGATCTCCTGCCGGATAGATTCTGCCTGGTCGGCGTCGCCCGCAAGGGCATGACGAACGACAGGCTGCGCGAGAGCCTGATGAAGGGCCTGCGCCAGTTCGCGACCCGGCCGGTGGAGGATGCGATTTCGCGTCGGCTTTTGGATTGCCTGACCTGCATCGAAGCCGATCCGAAGGATCCGGCTTCATTCGACGCGATGAGCAAGCAGCTCGGCGACCTGGAAGCCGCGCGAAACACCGGCGGCAACCGGCTGTTCTACCTGGCAACGCCGCCGAACGCCTTCCTGCCGATCAGCCGCGAGCTAGGCCGCACCGGCATGCTGGCCGAGAACGGCGCGTGGCGGCGGCTGGTGGTGGAAAAGCCGTTCGGCACCGACCTCGCTTCCGCCAAGGCGCTGAACAGCGAATTGCTAAAACTTGTCGATGAGCACGAGATCTACCGGATCGATCACTATCTCGGCAAGGAAACGGTGCAGAACATTTTAGTGCTGCGCTTTGCCAACGGCATGTTCGAGCCGATCTGGAATCGCAACCATATCGACCATGTCCAGATCACGGTCAATGAACAGCTCGGCGTCGGCCACCGCGGCAGCTTTTACGACCAGACCGGCGCGCTGCGCGACATGGTGCCGAACCATCTGTTTCAATTGCTGTCACTGGTAGCAATGGAGCCGCCGATCCGGTTCGACGCGCATTCGGTCCGCACCGAAAAGGCGGACGTGCTGGCCGCGATCCAGCTCCAGAGCGAGGCCGAGGCGCTGCGGAATTCCGTGCGCGGCCAATATCTGGCCGGCCGGATCGGAGATAACGAGATTGCGGACTATCGCAAAATCGCAGACGTCGCGGCCGGCAGTACGACCGAAACCTATGTGGCGCTGAAACTAATCATCGACAATTGGCGCTGGGCCGGCGTTCCCTTCTACCTGCGCACTGGCAAGGCGCTCGGCGTCAAGCGCACCGAAGTCGCGATCAAGTTCAAGCAGGCGCCGTTCGCGATGTTCAACTGCACGCCGGTGGAACGGCTGGCGCAGAATTACCTCGTGATCGGGGTCGCGCCGAACGAAGGCATCGCGCTGCAGTTCAACACCAAGGTGCCCGGCCCCTCGATCCTGATCGACGGCGTCGAGATGAAGTTTCGCTACAAGGACTATTTCAAGGCGGAGCCTTCGACCGGCTACGAGACGCTGATCTATGACTGCATGACCGGCGACAACATCCTGTTCCAGCGCGCCGACAGCGTCGAGGCCGGCTGGAAGGCGGTGCAACCATTTCTCGACGCCTGGAAGAAGGTAGGGGCCGAGGGCTTGCAGACCTACCAGGCCGGCAGCGAAGGTCCGCAGGAAGCGAACGAACTGTTGACCCGCGAAGGCCGAAGCTGGCGAAAGCTCGGGTGAGCGATGACAGCGAACGACAATCGCCGCGTGATCGCGGTCGCCGATCCGGCCGCACTCGCCGAGGCCGCGGCCGATCGCGTGCTCGCCAGGATCGAGGCCAATAGCGGCCGCGTGGCGATTTGCCTGACCGGCGGATCCAGCCCCAGACAGCTTTATCAATTGCTCGCAACCGATGCGTATCGCAGCCGGATCCCGTGGCAGCGCGTGCACTGGTTCATTGGCGACGAGCGCTTCGTGCCGGCGGACGATCCACTCAACAACATGGGCATGGCGCGAGAGCTTTTTCTGGATAGCTGCGCGCCGGCGGCAAACATCCATCCGATTCCGACCGCGACCGCCGACCCGACCGATCCGGATCGCTGCGCCGCGCTTTACGAACGGGAACTGCAATCGTTCTATGGAGCAGACACGCTCGATCAAGCCCGCCCATTGTTCGATCTCGTGTTGATGGGTGTAGGTCCCGATGGCCACACCGCGTCGCTGTTTCCCGGCGATCCCGCGCTCGATCAGACCGCGCGCTGGGTGGTCGGCGTGCCACGCGCGAATGTCGAGCCATTCGTCCCGCGGGTCACCCTCACGCTGCCCACCCTTGCCTCCTGCCGCGAAATGCTGTTCGAGATAGCGGGCACCGAGAAGCATGCGATCTTGACGCGCCTCCTTGCACGCGAGAATCTGCCTGCCAACCGTGCGCGATCCACCGGCGAGACGGTCTGGCTGGTGGACCGGGATGCGCTTCCGGAGGATTTTGGTGGGCGATAGGACTCCCAGCGCGCTGGTGGTGATGGGCGTTTCCGGTTCGGGCAAGAGCACCATCGCCGATCGTCTCGCAAAACGCCTCGGCTGGCGCTACGAGGACGGCGACCGGTTTCACCCGCCGGGAAACGTTGCGAAGATGAGCGCCGGCCACCCGCTGACCGACGAGGACCGCTGGCCGTGGCTGCGGGCAATCGCCGACGAGATCGACCGCCTCTCAGGGTCCGGCGAGCACGCCGTGATCGCCTGCTCGGCATTGAAGCGCGCCTATCGCGACATTCTCGTGCACGGCCGCGACGATGTCCGCATCGTTTTTCTCGACGGAACGCAGGATCTGATCGCGGCCCGGCTTGCCGCCCGCAAGGGACATTTCATGCCGCCGGGCCTGCTCGCCAGCCAATTCAGGACGCTGGAGCCGCCGGGCGCGGGCGAGCGGCCGATCATTGTATCGATCGATGCCCCGGTGGAGAGCATCGTGGGTGACATCGTCGGTCAATTGAACCTGGTCCCCCAATGACACGTATCGCGCTCGTTGTTTCCGACGTCGACGGCACCCTGTTGACGCACGACAAGATCCTGACCGATGGCGCCAAGGCGGCCGCTCGCAAGCTGCATGCGGCCGGCATCGGTTTCACCATCGTCTCCAGCCGGCCGACCATCGGCATGGGTTTCCTGATCGAGCCGCTTTCGATCACGCTTCCGGTCGGCACCTTCAACGGCAGCTCGATCGTCGATGCCGGGCTCAAACCGATCGAGCAGCATTTGATCGGCGCAACCGTGGCCCAGCGCACGCTCGACGTACTCAATGCCTTCGGCGTGGATATCTGGCTGTTCACCAATCAGCGCTGGTACACGCGCAATCCCGACGGCGAGTACGTCCCGCACGAGAAGCGCGCGATCAAGGCCGATCCGACCATCGTCACCGACTTCACGCCGCATCTCGCGGAGACCTGCAAGATCGTCGGCGCCAGTTCGGATGCTGCGCTGTTGCAGCGCTGCGAGGTGGCAATGCGAGAGGCGCTCGGCCGGGAGGTCGTCGCGGTTCGCTCGCAGACCTATTATCTCGACGTCACGCCGCCCGGTCACGACAAGGGCACCTTCGTGGACGCCATGATCAGCCGGCTCGGCATTTCGGCGGCAGCGGTCGCGACCATCGGCGACATGGAGAACGATCTTCCGATGTTTGCCCGAAGCGGCGTTTCGTTTGCGATGGGCAATGCGGCCGAAGACATCAAAAAGCACGCCACGCACGTCACCGACAGCAACGAGCGCGACGGATTCGCGGCGGCGATCGAGACCGTGCTGCGGCTCCGATAGGCAAGGGCGCGGAACCGTAGGGTGGGCAGAGCCACCGGGTCGCGCGAACGCGCGCCCGATGACAGGCTCCGCGTGCCCACCATTTTAGAGCAGGACGTGAGATGGTGGGCACGGCGCTGCGCGCCCACCCTACCGACCTCGCCCGCTATTTCGAGCGCTGCATCGCCGGTTTCTCGGTTGCCTTCTTCGCCACGCTGAGGTTCTGCGCGGTGTTGATCAGCGCGATATGCGTCAGCGCCTGCGGGAAATTTCCTGTCTGGCGACCGGCCACCGTATCGTACTCCTCGGCCAAGAGGCCGAGGTCGTTGGCGACTGCGACGACGCGGGCGAACAACTCCTGCGCCTTGCCGAATTCGCCCGCCAGCACATACGCGTCCGCAAGCCACAGCGTGCAGGCGAGGAACGCGCCTTCGGCCGGCTGTTTCTCCGCCGGGACTTCCCGCGGGTCGTGCCGCAGCACAAAACCGTCCTGCATCAGATGCTGTTCGACCGCGACAAGCGTACCGCGCACGCGGGGGTCCTCCGGCGGCAGAAATCCCACTGACGGCAGCAATAAGATGCTCGCGTCGAGCATTTTCGAGCCGTATGACTCGACGAACGCGTTCAACTCGGCGTCAAAGCCCTTTGCGCAGACGTCGGCGTGAATGGCGTCGCGCAGCGCGCGCCATTTCTCGAGCGGCGCCTTGAAGCCAAATGTTTCCGCGCTCTTGATGCCGCGGTCGAACGCGACCCAGGTCATTACTTTCGACGAGACATAATGCCTGCCCGCGCCCCGGCGCTCCCAGATGCCGTGATCCGGTTGGTCCCACCGCTCGGCAAGGTGCTGCAGCACGGCGCATTCCAGCGCCCAGCTCGTTTCATCCATTTCAAGCTTGGCCACGCGCCACTGGTGAAAGGCGTCGATCAGTTCGCCGTAGACGTCGAGCTGCAGTTGCGCATGCGCGGCGTTGCCGATCCGCACGGGACGTGCGCCTTCATAGCCGGGCAGCCACGTGGCCTCCCATTCCAGGAGACGCCGCTGGCCCATGATGCCGTACATGATCTGCATGTTGGCGGGAGAACCCGCCGCTGCCCGCAACAGCCAATGGTGCCAGGCGGAAGCTTCCTCGGTATAGCCCGAGTTCATCAGCGCCAGCAGCGTGAAGGTGGCGTCGCGCAGCCAACAGAAGCGATAATCCCAATTCCTGGCGCCGCCGAGCTTTTCCGGCAGCGAGGTCGTCGGCGCAGCGACGATGCCGCCGGTCGGCGCATAGGTCTGCGCCTTCAGCGTGATCAGCGAGCGCATCACGAGAGCGCGGTATTCGCCCTCATAGGTGCAACGGTTGCTCCACTCGGTCCAGAACGCTTCGGTATCCTGCAAGGCATAGGCCGGATCGATCGGCTTGGGCACCGGCAGATGCGAAGGGCCGTAGGTGAGCACGAAGGGGACGGTATCGCCCTCGCCGACCTCGAAATCGGCGACCGTCGTCAGGTCCTCCCCGCGCGTTTCCACCGGGGTGCGCAACACCGTCATGTCCTGTCCGCAAATAGCGAGCAGGGCGGAGCCGTCCTCGGTCTTCTTGACCCAGGGAATATCGGTGCCGAAGCCGAAGCGGATGACAAGCTGCATGTGCATCCTGACCCGCCCGCGAAGGCCGCGCACCAACCGCACCACATCGGAGGCGTTGCCGCGCGGCGGCATGAAATCGAGCAGCTCGACCGCGCCGTCAGCGGTCTCGAACCGCGTCTGCAGGATCAGGGTGTCGCCCCAATAGTTGCGCGAGGTGCCGGTAACTTCCTCCACCGGTGCGATCAGCCAGCGGCCATGCTTGTGGGTACCGAGAAGGGCTGCAAAGCAAGCGTCGGAATCGAAGGCCGGCCAGCACAGCCAATCGATCGATCCGTCACGGCCGACCAGTGCCGCGGTCTCGCAATCGCCGATCAACCCGTAGTCTTCGATCCGGCACGACAAGGTGATTCACCGCCAGAACGGAATGGCATTTCTTCCAACTGTCATCCCGCTCTGCCTTCCTTCTCGAACTCGTCAGATCGCGGCGCGCGATCGCTCATGGGTTGCCGCCTTGAGTGCGGCGATGTCGATCGTGGACGTCATCTCCTCGATCGACACCGGAAGCCGCCGCCGCCAGTTCGGATGCTCGTTGACGGTACCGGGGATATTGGGCTGGTCGACCACCCCAAGCAGATCTTCCAGCGAGACCGCGAGCAGCCGCGACTTGGTCCGCGCCAGGAAGTTCGCGACCGAATAGAGATCGTTGCGGTAGATGGCGTGATGCCGCAGCACGTCGTCCAGCATGGCAAGCGCGTGCCAGCGCGCCTCGTCGCTCTCGCCCGGATCGATCCCGAGCGAGCGCTTCAGCTTGAGATCGCCGAACGAGCGCCAGCCGGCATAGGTCGAGAGATCATGGGTGTTGAAGGTGACGAGCGCGTTGGTCAGGTAATGATCGATGCTGCGGAACGATCCGTGGTCGTCGCGCTCGAACATCATCACGAGATACGACCAGATGCCCCAATCGGCGATCTGGTCGCGAAAGCCTTCCGGCACGGTGCCGAGATCTTCGCCGATCACGACGCAGCGCTGCGTGAGGCTTTCCAGCGCGGTCACCGCAAGCAGCGCCTCGAACGGCATCTGCACATAGACGCCGTCGCGTGCGGTGAAGCCTTGCGGCACCAGATAGAGCCGCTTCAGCCCGAGCACATGGTCGAGCCGGATCGCACCGGCGTGCCGCATCGAGGCGCGCAGCATGTCGCGATACGGCGCAAAGGACTGCCGTTCGAGCCCTGCCGCATTGAAGCCGGCAAGGCCCCAGGTCTGGCCGGCGGTGTTGAGGGGATCGGGTGGCGCGCCGACGCCAAGATGACGAGAGATCGCGACCTGTTCGTTCCAGGCATCGAACCCGTCGGCCTGTACGCCGACCGCGACGTCGAGATAGAGCCCTACCTTCATGCCAAGCTTCTTCGCCAGATCGCTGGCCGCGCCGAGCTGCCGGTCTGCGGTCCATTGCACAAATTCGACGAATTCGATTTCGTTGGCGTCCGGGCCTTGGCGAAGGGCGGCGCATCTGGCGTCGTCGGGCTGCCGCCACTCTTCTGGCCACTCCCACCACGGCTTGCCGAATTTGTGCCGGAGTACCTCGAAGCAGGCAAAATGCGACAGCAAGGTACCGCACTCGGTACGGAATTTGTCGAAATCCTGTCGGCGGGTTGGGTTGGCATTGGCCTTGAAGGCAGCAAAGGCGGAGCGAAGCGCGCGCCATTTCAAACCGGCGACACTGACATAATCGACGACGTCGCCCGCCCGCAATGGCGCCAGCGCCTCGCGAGTTTCGGAATCGAGCTGATATTCGGGAAGCTTTTCGACGTCGATGTAAAGCGCGTTGAGAAACAACCGGCTGTTCGGCGAATACGGGCTGCAATCGCCCGGGCGATCGTCGAACAGGGCGTGTAGCGGATTGAGGCCGACGCCGTCGGCGCCGAGATGATCGGCGAGTGCGATCAGGCTTGCGAGGTCGGCGAAGTCGCCCATGCCCCAGTTGCGCGCGGAGCGGACGCCGTAAAGCTGGACGGCGAGCAGCCAGCAGCGGTCGAACTCGCCGCCAAACGCCCGTTCCGGCGCCGAGATCAGCGGCACGTCCTCGACTCTCGCGGCATCGCTCAACTGCAGCCGGTAGATGCCGAGCGGCAGGTCCCTGGGCCAGTCGATGGCATGATCCGAGCTCTCGCCCTTGGCGATAACTCCTGAATCTGCAACGATTTTCCACTCCGCCGGGAGCGTGGCTGTGGGGAGTTCGGTTCGCGACGGCCGTCCGGACCGGACCACGACCGGGTGGCCTACCAGCGGCCCCGGCGCCTGCGGCGGCAGGGCATCCAGGATAATTTTGAGGGCGGCCGCGTCTGTCACACGGCGATTACCCTGACCATCCAGGAATTCGGTTTGAATTCCCAGGGCTTTAGCTTGAGCGAAAAGATCCATTCGGCACGTACTTTGCACGCAAACATCAAACCGATGTCGCGAAATTGTCCAATTACGGGAAGGAGATAGACGGTGTCTAACGTTCAGGCCCGCCAACGGTTCCGCTGGAACCAAAGCGAACCGAGCGGCTTCTATCTATGTCCGGAACGTCTCCCTTTCTGCAAACGAAACGGGGACGTCATTTCCATGGCAATGGCATCACCGTGAACAAAAAAGCGCAAACCGCCGAGAGCTCCAACGCCGGCGTCTCCCTTCCTATCGACGGCTCCTATCCACTGAATCCGGATAGCAGCATTGTGGTCGAAGCAAAGGAGCTGCCCGCAGCCGACGTCGCCACAGAGGAGCTCTGGTACAAGGATGCGATCATCTATCAGTTGCACGTCAAGGCCTTCGCCGACAGCAACAATGACGGCATCGGCGACTTTGCCGGGCTGACGGAGAAACTGGGGTACCTGCAAGACCTTGGCGTCACCACATTGTGGCTGTTGCCGTTCTATCCCTCCCCCGGTCGCGACGACGGCTACGACATCGCGGACTACGGCGACATCAACCCCGATTTCGGGACGATGAAGGATTTCAGGCGCTTCATTCAGGAAGCCAAGAAGCGCGGCCTGCGGGTCATTACCGAGCTCGTCATCAACCACACCTCCGATCAGCACGACTGGTTCAAGCGCGCCCGCCGCTCGGACCCGAACTCCTCTGCCCGCAACTGGTATGTCTGGAGCGATACCGACCAGAAATATTTGGGCACGCGGATCATCTTCACCGATACCGAGAAGTCGAACTGGACCTGGGACCCGGAAGCTGGCCAGTTCTACTGGCACCGCTTCTTCTCGCACCAGCCGGATCTCAATTTCGACAATCCGCGCGTGGTGAGCGCGCTGGTGCAGGTGATGAAGCGGTGGCTCGACACCGGGGTCGACGGCTTCCGGCTCGACGCCATTCCCTATCTCTGCGAGCGCGACGGCACCAACAACGAGAACCTGCCGGAGACGCATGCCATCATCAAGCGGCTGCGCAGCGAACTCGATGCCTACGCAAAAGGCAAGGTGCTGCTGGCCGAGGCCAATCAATGGCCGGAGGACGTGCAGGAATATTTCGGCCGTGGCGACGAATGCCACATGGCCTATCATTTTCCGCTAATGCCGCGCATCTACATGGCTATCGCGCAGGAAGACCGTTTTCCGATCACCGACATCCTGCGCCAGACGCCGGATATTCCAGGCAATTGCCAGTGGGCGCTGTTCCTGCGCAACCACGACGAACTGACGCTGGAAATGGTCACCGACGTCGAGCGCGATTACCTGTGGTCGACCTACGCCAACGATCCGCGCGCCCGCATCAATGTCGGCATCCGGCGGCGGCTGGCGCCGCTTATGGACAATGACCGGCGCAAGATCGAGCTGATGAATTCGCTGTTGTTCTCGTTTCCGGGCACGCCGATCATCTATTATGGCGACGAGATCGGCATGGGCGACAACATCTATCTCGGCGACCGCAACGGCGTCCGCACCCCGATGCAGTGGACGCCGGATCGCAACGGCGGCTTCTCGCGTGCCGACCCCGCGCGGCTCTACGCGCCGACAATCATGGACCCGGTCTATGGCTACGAGTCCGTCAATGTCGAGGCGCAGTCCCGCAGCCTCTCCTCGCTGCTCTCTGCCACCAAGCGGCTGATCGCGGTTCGCAAATCCACGCTCGCCTTCGGCCGCGGCAGCATGACATTCATTCGCCCGGAAAACCGCTCGGTGTTGTGCTATGTGCGCCAGTACCGGGACGAGGTCATTCTGTGCGTCGCCAATCTGTCGCGATCGGCTCAGGCGACCGAACTGGATCTCTCCGCCTTCAAGGACCGCATCCCGCTGGAAATGCTCGGCCGCACGCGCTTCCCGGCGATCGGCGAGCTGCCCTACATGATCACGCTGTCGCCTTACGGCTTCTACTGGTTCGAACTGCAGGAGCGCGACAAATCGGCGCCGGTGCCGCAGCGCGCGGTGCCCGAGTTTGAAACGCTGGTGGTGCCGTTGAACGCGACCTGGGTATCGCTGGCGCGCGAGCGCGGCGTGTTCGAGCGCGACGTGCTTCCGGGACATCTGGCGCGCAGCCGCTGGTACCCGGAACGCTCGGCCAAGGCGATCCATCCGAAACTAACGTCGGCGATTCCGTTCTGCGACATCGGCGACAACCGGCCGTGGCTCGCTTTTTTCGAAGCGACGCAGCGCGGCGTCACCACGCGCTACGTGCTGCCGATGCAGATCGAATGGGTGCGCTTCGACCGCGAGCGCTACAATCCGCATGCGCTGGCCGCCGTTCGCCAGGGCGCGCGTGAGGGAACGCTGCTCGACGTTGCCACCGACCAGATCTTCGTCGCGCTATTTTTGCGCAATCTGCAGCAATCGCTGACGATCGACGAGAGCGAACAGGGCCTGCGGCTCGAATTCCGGCCGACCCGCCGCTTCGACGACAAGCCGATCCGGCAGCCCGAGCACATCCGCACCATTGAATCCGAACTGCCGCGCAGCACCGCGCTGGTGGACAATGACTATGTCGTCAAGATCTACCGGACGCTTCAGGCCGGCCCCAATCCCGAAATCGAGATGGGACGCTTCCTGACTGACGTCGCCAACTTTCCCAATGCGCCGGCGCTGCTCGGCAGCGCCGAGCTGGTCGAGGGCAACGAGAAGAGCGCGGTCGGCGTCGTTCACGCCTTCATCGCCAATCAGGGCGACCTCTGGACCATGAGTGCGGCCTATCTCGATCGCTTCGTCGAGGAGCAGAGCCTGCTCGCAGCGAGCATCCATCCCGGCGAGCGCGAGGAAGAGATCCCTTACCTTCGCTACATCTCGCAGGCCGGACGGCGCGTGGCCGAGCTGCATGTTGCGCTCGCCAGCAACGCCGAGCTTGCCGAATTCGCGCCGGAGCCGACCAGCGGCGACGACGTGCAGCGCTGGGTCGACGATCTGCTGCTCAGCGCCGGGCGCGTCTTCGATGCGCTTCGGCAGCGGCGAGAAACGCTGAAGGAAGCCGACCGAGCGTTGGCCGATCAGGTGCTGGCGTTGCAGCCGGTCCTGCCGGATTGGCTGGAAACGCTGCTGCTGCGTGAGGCCGACGCCGCCAACATTCGCGGCCATGGCGACCTCGATCTCACCCAGTTGCTGATCGTCAAGGACGACATCTTCATCGTCGACTTCGAAGGCGCGCCGCGGCGCAGTATCGCCGAACGCCGCCGCAAGATGCCCGCAGCACGCGACATCGCAAGCCTGATCCGCTCGATCGATTATTCGGCAACCGCAGCCCTTGAGCGCGCGCTCAAAGTAGCCCACGATGATCACGGCAAGCTCGGCGCGGCGCTTGGCGAATGGCGGGACCGGGCGACGGCCGCATTTCTCGCCGCCTACCGCGAAGCAATGACCGACCAACGGCTTTGGCCGGCCGATCCGACGGCGGCAGACGGCCTGCTGACCTTCTTCCTGCTCGAGAAGGCGCTGAACGAGATCGAACACGAACTGTCATTCCGGCCGGAATGGCTGCGCGTGCCACTGAGCGGAATTACCAAAATGTTGTCACAACCGTCCTTCGAGTCCTCATGACCAAGCTATCCGCAGAGGCCTACGCAATCATCGAAGGCAAGCATTCGGATCCGTTTCGATATCTCGGCTTGCACAGCGAAGGCGGACACAGCGTGGTGCGCGCTTTCATCCCCGAAGCGTCCAACGTGGAGGCGATCGGCGAGCAAGGCGAGACGGCGCCGCTTGAGCGCATTCACGATGCCGGGCTGTTTGAAGGCGCACTGCCGAACGGATCGAAACGCTATCAGCTCCGCGCCCGCTTCGGCGAGAACGTCGTCGATCTCGACGACCCCTACCGCTTTCCGCCCGTGCTCAGCGACTTCGACCTCTATCTCCTGGGCGAAGGCACCCACCGGCGGATCTACGACAAGCTCGGCGCGCATCCGATGATACTCGATGGCGTCGACGGCGTGGCGTTCGTGGTGCTGGCGCCGAACGCCAAGGCAGTCAACGTGGTCGGCGATTTCAATTTCTGGAATGCGCGGCGGCATCCGATGCGGGTGCGCGGCGTCGGCTATTGGGAATTGTTCGTGCCCCATGCCCGCGCCGGCGACCGGTACAAGTTCGATATTACCGGCTCCGACGGACGGCATCTGCCGCTGAAATCCGATCCAGTGGCCTTTGCGGCGGAAGTCCGACCCTCAACGGCCTCTATCGTCGTCGACGAAAGCAGAATTTCGCATCCGCGCCCGGCGCCGTCGGGCATCAACGCGCTGGAAGCGCCGATCTCGATCTACGAGGTTCATCTCGGCTCCTGGCGGCGCAAGAACGGCAATGAATGGCTGAGCTATCGCGACCTCGCCGAACAGCTTCCGGCCTATGCCAAGGATATGGGCTTTACCCATCTCGAGTTTCTGCCCGTCAGCGAACATCCGTTCGACGGCTCCTGGGGCTATCAGCCGACCGGCCTGTACGCGCCGACCAGCCGGTTCGGCCCGCCGGAAGACTTTGCCGCCCTCGTCGATGCCTGTCATCGCGAGGGGCTCGGCGTGTGGCTCGACTGGGTGCCCGGACATTTTCCCGACGATCCGCATGGGCTCGGCTATTTCGACGGCACCGCACTCTACGAGCACGCCCACCCGATGCAGGGCCGCCATCTCGACTGGGGCACGCTGATCTACAATTACGGTCGCACCGAAGTGGTCAACTTCCTGGTCTCCAACGCGCTGTTCTGGCTCGATCGCTACGGCGTCGACGGCCTGCGCGTCGATGCCGTCGCCTCGATGCTCTACCTCGACTACAGCCGGCCCGCCGGCGAGTGGATTCCGAACCGGCTCGGCGGCCGGGAAAACCTCGAAGCCATCGAGTTCCTGCGCCGCTTCAACATCGAACTGTTCGGGCATTTTCCGGAAGCCACCACGGCCGCGGAAGAATCTACCGCGTGGCCGCAGGTCTCGCGGCCGGTCGAGTATGGCGGGCTCGGCTTCGGCTTCAAATGGAACATGGGCTGGATGCACGACACGCTGAAATATATCGGCAAGGATCCGATATACCGGAAGCACCATCACGGCGACGTGCTGTTCGGCCTGCATTACGCATTTTCAGAGAATTTCATTTTGCCGCTTTCGCATGACGAAGTCGTGCACGGCAAGCGATCGATCCTCGGCCGCATGCCTGGCGACGAGTGGCAGCGCTTTGCGAACCTGCGTGCCTATTACAGCTTCATGTTCGGCCATCCCGGCAAGAAGCTCCTGTTCATGGGCTGCGAGTTCGGCCAGGAGCGCGAATGGAATCACGATCATTCGCTGGACTGGCACCTTTTGGCGCAGCACCGCCATAGCGGGATGCAGAACCTGATCCGCGACCTCAACCGGCTCTATCGCAGCGTGCCGGCGCTGCATCAGATGGATTGCAACCAAGCGGGATTTGAATGGGTCATCACCCACGATTCCGGCGGCAACGTCTTTGCCTGGCTGCGCAAGGGTTTCGATGCGCGCGCGCGCTGCCTCGTGGTCGTGAACTTCTCGCCGAATGTCTATCACAATTACCGCGTCCGGGCGCCGTTCGCTGGCAAGTGGAGGGAAGCGCTCAATTCCGATTCTGCGCATTATGGCGGCAGCAATGTCGGCAACGTCGGCGACGTCCATACCCTGGAAGGCAGCATCCCCGAACTCAGCCTCACCATTCCGCCTCTGGCTGCGATCTTTCTCGTACCGGAAAGCTGACGCATGCGACTGTCCGCGGGAAGCCCCGCCCGCCTCGGAGCAAGCTGGGACGGCAGGGGTACCAACTTCGCGCTATTCTCGGCCAATGCGGAGAAGGTCGAGCTTTGCCTGTTCGACGGCCAGGGCCGCCGCGAACTCGAGCGAATCGAACTGCCCGAGCGCAATGAGGACGTCTGGCACGGCTATCTCAACGACGTCTCGCCAGGACAGCTCTACGGCTATCGCGTCCACGGCCCCTACGCGCCGGAGCGCGGACACCGCTTCAACGCCAACAAGCTGTTGCTCGATCCCTATGCCAAGCGGCTCGCCGGCAGGCTGGTGTGGAGCGACGCGCATTTCGGCTATCGAACGGGGAGCGCGCGCGAGGATCTTTCGTTCGACCGCCGCGACAACGCGCGCGGCATGCCGAAGGCGGTCGTGGTCGACGAGACCTTCAACTGGGGCCGCCGCGAGATACGGCCGAACATCGCCTGGGAAGACACCGTCATTTATGAGGCCCACGTCAAGGGCCTGACGCAGCGGCGCGACGACGTGGCGCCGGGCTGGCGCGGCACCTATGGCGGGTTGTGCTCGCCGGCGATGATCGACCATCTCAAGCGGCTCGGCGTCACCACCATCGAACTGTTGCCGATCCACGGCTTGATCGACGACCGGGTGCTGGTGGAAAAGAAGCTCTCCAACTACTGGGGCTACAACACGCTGGCGTTCTTCGCACCGGAGCCGCGCTATGCGCAGGACAATGCGCTCGATGCGTTCCGCACCACAGTGGCGCGGCTGCACGACGCCGGCATCGAGGTGATGCTCGACGTAGTCTACAACCACACCGCCGAAGGCAATCATCTCGGCCCGACGCTGTGTTTCCGCGGTATCGATAACGCGTCCTATTACTGGCTCAACAAAGAGCATCCGCGGTACTATGACGACTTCACCGGCTGCGGCAGCTCGGTCAACCTCACCCATCCCCGCGTGCTGCAGATGGTGATGGACTCGCTGCGCTACTGGGTCGAGGTCTGCCATGTCGACGGCTTCCGCTTCGACCTCGCCACCACGCTGGCGCGCGAGCCGAACGGTTTTGACCGCAATTCCGCGTTCCTCATGGCCGTGCGGCAGGACCCGGTGCTGGCAACCGTAAAGCTCGTCGCCGAGCCGTGGGACCTCGGCCTGGGCGGCTATCAGGTCGGCGCGTTTCCCTCGCAATGGTCGGAATGGAACGATCGTTATCGCAGCGCGCTACGGCGCTACTGGAGCGGCGAAGGCAGCCTGATCGGCGAGGTCTCGCGCCGCATGACCGCCTCATCCGACCTGTTCCACCATGACAACCGAGCAACGCGCGCCAGCATCAATCACATCACCGTGCATGACGGTTTCACGTTGGCCGACCTGTTCAGCTACAACGAGAAGCACAACGAGGCGAACGGCGAGGACAATCGCGACGGCTCCAACGATAACCACAGCAACAATTGCGGCCATGAGGGCCCGACCACGGACGCCGCGATCGTGGAGCTGCGCCGGCAGCTCCGCAAGAACCAGTTCGCCTGCCTTTTCCTCGCGCAGGGGACGCCCTTGATGCTGGCCGGCGATGAAGCCGGCAATTCGCAGAACGGCAACAACAACGCCTATTGCCAGGACAACGAGATCGGCTGGGTCAACTGGGAAAATCTCGGCAAGCCGGGCGAAGACCTCACCGATTTCGTCGGCTACATGACCGCGCTGCGCCGGCGCTTCCCGCAACTGCGCTACCAGCGCTGGCTCTCCGGGCGGCGCAAGGACGGCTCCTACGGCGTGCTGTGGCTGACGCCGGCAGCCGAGGAGATGCAGGAAGCCGACTGGAATTTTCCGGAAGGACGGTTCCTCGCCTATGTGCTGGGGCCTTTGGAACCAGGTCAGCCGCCGATCTTTATCGTGCTGAACGCTGCGCCTGAAGAGATTGCTTTCAAGTTGCCGCAGATGCCCGAATACAAGAGCTGGCAGCAGGTACTGAACACGACCGAGGCCGTGCTGGCCGCCACCGAATTCGCTTCGGGCGTCGAAACCAGCGCGCCGCCGCGATCGGTGCTTGTCTTTGCGGGCGCGGCATGAATGACCGGCAATTCGGCCCGCTTCTGACAAACTACGGCACGCGGTTTCGGCTGTGGGCGCCGGCGGCCAAACGCGTCGAGGTGATGCTGGAGCAACCTCACGCGATGAGGCGCGGCGAGGACGGCTGGTTCACGGCCGATATTGCCGGTGTCAAGGCCGGCGCGCGCTACAAGTTCCGCATCGATGGCGAACTCGACGTCCCCGATCCAGCTTCGCTGTTTCAGCCCGAGGACGTTTTCGGCCCGAGCGAAGTGATCGATCATGACGCGTATCGCTGGCGAGCCGCAAGCTGGCACGGACGGCCGTGGCAGGAGGCGGTGATCATCGAGGTGCATGTCGGCACCTTCACTGCGAAAGGCAGCTATCGCGCCATGATCGACAGGCTCGACCATCTCGTAGCCACCGGCATCACCGCATTGGAATTAATGCCGCTGGCGGATTTCGCCGGCTCCCGCAATTGGGGCTATGACGGCGTCTTGTGGTACGCACCCGACAGCTCCTATGGCCGTCCCGAAGATCTCAAGGAGCTGATCGACGAAGCGCACCTGCGCGGGCTGATGGTGATACTTGACGTCGTCTACAACCATTTCGGCCCCGAGGGAAATTATCTCGGCCGCTATGCGTCCTCCTTCTTCACCGAAGCCCACACGCCATGGGGTAGTGCGATCGACTATCGCGTCGGGCAAGTCCGTGCCTTTGCGATCGAGAACGCACTCTCCTGGCTGCGCGACTACCGCTTCGACGGGCTGCGGCTCGATGCCGTCAACTCGATCGTTGAACCGGGCGGGCTGTCGCTGCTGCATGACATCAGCGCCGCTGCCGGCCAATTGGCCGCGGAAACCGGCCGGCACATTCACCTCGTGCTGGAGAACGGCGACAACCGCGCCGGCATCCTGGATTCCGTCCAGGACCCTCCACACGGCAAATACCGCGCGCAATGGAACGACGATTACCATCACGCCTGGCGCGTGCTGATGACCGGCGAGAAGCAGGGCTACTATGGCGATTACCAGCGTTCGCCGAGATCGGATATCGCCCGCTCGCTATCATCAGGTTTCGTCTACCAGGGCGAGCCATCGGCTTTTCGCGGCGTTAGGCGTGGCGAGCCAAGCGGCCATCTCGCCCCGACCGCCTTCGTCAACTTCCTGCAGAACCACGACCAGATCGGCAATCGTGCGCTGGGCGACCGGCTAGAAGGCAACGCCGACACGCGGATGATCGAGGCGGCGCTTCAGATCCTGCTGATCGCGCCTCACATCCCCATGCTGTTCATGGGCGAAGAATGGGGCTCGACGGTCCCCTTCCCGTTTTTCTGCGATTTCGGCGGCGAACTCGCCGACGCGGTTCGGAAGGGCCGCCGCATCGAATTGGCCTGGGCCTATGCGGAATATGGCGATGAAGTCCCCGACGCGCTCGCCGCTTCGACCCGCGATTCCGCCGTTCTCGACTGGGATGGCCGCGACGCTCCGGCGGGGCAGAAACGCCTGACCATGGTGCGAAACCTATTGCAGGTTCGGCGGCAGGAGATTGTACCGCGGCTGGCCGGCGCAGCTTTTGGGAAAGCAGACGCGAAAAGCAGCGGGTTGCTGACCGCCGATTGGCGCATGGGCGATGGCACTGCGCTTCGCCTCACCGCCAACCTGTCGGAAAAGGCCGTTAGCCACGGCGAAGCTGCAGGAACCCTGATCTGGGGTAGCGAGTTGGGCAATAGCGTCCCGCCATGGTCGGTGCACTGGCGCATCGGATAGGAAAATGCCCCCGGCGATCCCGATCGCGACCTACCGCCTGCAACTGTCGGCGGATTTCGATTTCGACGCCGCCGCTTCCGTGGTGCCCTACGTGAAGGCGCTCGGCATCACCCATCTCTATGCATCGCCCTTCACGCGCGCCCGCAAGGGCAGCGCGCATGGCTACGACGTCATCGACCATGCCCAGTTCAATCCCGAGCTCGGCGGCGAAGCCGGCTTCGAGCGGCTAAGCGCCATGCTGCGGCAACACGATCTCGGGCTGATTCTCGATTTCGTGCCCAACCATGTCGGCGTGCATTTTGACGATAATCCATGGTGGCTCGACATGCTGGAGTGGGGGCCTGCCTCGCCGCACGCAGCCTCCTTCGACATCGACTGGGAGCAATTGCCATATCGCGCCCGCGGCGGGGTGTTGCTGCCGATCATCGGCTCGTCCTACGGTCAGGCGCTGGAAAGCGGCGAGATCGAATTGCGCTACGACGCCGGCGAAGGCAGTTTTTCGGCCTGGTACTTTGAGCATCGACTGCCGATCGCGCCGGAGCGTTATGGCGAAATCCTGCGTATGATCGTCAAGGAAGCGGGCGCGGAGGAAAGTGCGCCCGGCAGGGCCATGCTTGCGCTGGCTTCCCGCTATCAGGGGCCGCGACGGCCCAACCGCAAGGAAGCACCTGCGTTTAAGGCTGAACTAAAGGGCATCACGGGCGCCGCCGAGATCATCGCGCATGGGCTTGCGGCCTATCGGGCCGGGCCGGATCGCGCCGCTGCAACGCTGGCGCTGCATCATCTGCTCGAACGCCAGCACTACAAGCTCGGCCATTGGCGGCTCGCTTCCAGTGACATCAACTACCGGCGCTTCTTCGATATCAACACGCTGGCGGGCCTGCGCGTCGAGGACGCCGGTACCTTCGAGGCGATCCATCGCCTGGTCAAACGGCTGATTGCGGAGGAAAAACTTACGGGGTTGCGGCTCGATCACATCGACGGCCTGCGCGATCCCGTCCAGTATTTCCAGCGCCTGCGCCGGCTGATCCGCGATGGCTTTGGCGGGCGGAGCAGGCCCTTCTACGTGGTGGTCGAGAAAATTCTCGGCGAGCACGAAAAGCTGCCGCCATTCGTCGGCGTTCACGGCACCACCGGCTATGAGTGGCTGAACGCGATCACCCAAGTTCTGATCGACGATCGCGGCCTGGAGCCGCTCGACGAGATCTGGCGGCAGATCAGCAACCAGTCGCCAAGACTCGAACCGATCCTGCGAGATGCAAAACGTCGCGTGCTGGAAACGCTGCTGACCAGCGAGTTCACGGTGCTGACGCGCCTCTTGGCGCGGATTGCCAGCGGACATTATTCCACCCGCGACTATTCCGCCGACAGCCTGCGGCAGGCGCTCGAACTCTACGTGCTGCACTTTCCGGTCTATCGCACCTACCTGACAGCGTCGGGCCCATCCGCGCATGACCGCCAGTTGATAGCAGGGACGATCGAGCGGGCGCGCGCCGACTGGTTTGCCGCCGATGACGGCATTTTCGATTTCCTGCGCGACGCCCTGACAATGGACCTGATCAAGTCCGAGCGCGCGCATCACAGCGCGCCGCGCGTGCGCCGGTTTGCCTTGAAGATGCAGCAGTTCACCGGACCGATGATGGCAAAGTCGCTGGAGGACACGACGTTCTACCGCTACCACCGCCTGCTTGCCCTCAACGAGGTCGGCGGCGACCCCGCCGCAAGGGCAGTATCGGTTGACGACTTTCACGGGATGATGGAGGCGCGCGCCAAAGAATGGCCGCATGGCATGACCGCGACTGCAACGCATGACACCAAGCGCGGCGAGGATGCGCGCGCGCGCATCATGGCGCTTGCGGAAATTGCGGGAGAATGGACCGGCATTGTAGCCCGATGGAAACTGCTCAACGCGCCGCATCTGCTCGTCGATGGCGATCTGCGCGCGCCGTCGGCGGCGTTCGAATACATGCTGTATCAGGCGCTGGTGGGGGCATGGCAGCCGGACGACGCTTCGTTCGTGGAGCGAATGCAGGAATATGCGCTGAAGGCGGCGCGCGAGGGCAAGCAGGAAACGAGTTGGCTCAATCCCCACGCGGCCTACGAGACAGGCGTCAAGTGCTTCATTGCGAAGATCCTCGACCCCTCGCTGTCAGGCGAATTCTTGAATTCCCTGCAAACACTGGCGCAGCGGCTCTCGTTGCTGGGCGCCCTGAACTCGCTCAGCCAGATCACGCTGAAGACGACGATACCGGGCGTGCCGGACTTCTATCAGGGCACGGAACTTTGGGATCTTTCGCTGGTCGATCCCGACAACCGGCGGCCCGTCGACTTTGCCGAACGCGCTGGCCGGCTGGGCGCGGTGGAGAATCCGGATTGGGATCGACTGGTCGAGAAGTGGCCGAGCGGTCATCTGAAGCTGGCCTGGACACGGCATCTGCTCAAGCTTCGAACCGAGCTCGCCGATACGTTCGCAAGCGGTGATTACGAGCCCTTGGAAGTTAGCGGACCGCGTCGCGACCATTTCATCGCGTTCGCCCGCCGGCGAGGCCGCGAGGCTGCGATCGTCGTGGTCCCACGATGGTTCGCGCCGTTTACTGATGGCGGCAGACATTGGCCCGGTCCGGAGAACTACGACGCCGCGCTGAACGTCGGCGGCTACGCGATGGAAGGTTTTGCCGACGCCGATGCTGCGCAATTGCGCCTGTCAGACCTGCTGACGCATCTGCCGGTCGCGGTGCTGAAAGCAAGGTACAATGACGCGGCAGAACTCGCACCAAGGCGCCTTCGCGGCTGATACGTCAGCTCTTCTTGGTCAGCAGCAACTGGCCGCGGCTGCGGATCGCAGCCTGGGCCGCTTCGGCAAAGCGCTGCAACAACCATGGCAGCACCACTTCCACCTGCACGTGATCGTCGGCGACGTCAACATGGCCTGCCGCGCCTTGCCCGAGAGCGCTAACGTGGAAGATCATGCGGTTGTCTTCCCAGCGCTCCTCGTCGACAGTTAGCATCGGTACGCTGGAAGCGGCGCGCGACAGTCCTGTCTTGAGGCGGCGCATCGCCTCCTCGCGGCCCAGACTATGCGGGATGGAAACCACGAGCGGTTTGGTCATCGCTGAAAAATCCTCCCTGATCTAGCTGCATGTAATTGTACGCGGTTCGAAAGTAAGGGACGACCGCACGATCGCCTCGCAGACCGGAACTTTCGTGATTCACGCTTGTTACTTCCCGCGAAGGCAGGATAGACACACGCCCCGCTTCGGGCGGAGGAGAGATTTATGTCTATCGGCACAATCATTCTGATTATTCTCATCATCGCCCTGCTCGGTGGTTTCAGTGGCATCGGTGGCGGCCCGTTCTATGGCACCGGATATTACGGCGGCGGCGGACTGGGTCTGGTGATCGTAATCCTGTTGATCCTGCTGCTGCTCGGGAAGATCTGAGTCACGCGTCGCGAATCGTAGGGTGGGCAAAGGCGCACTTGCGCCGTGCCCACCTTTCTTGTTGAGAAAAGATGGTGGGCACCCTCTCGCTTTGCCCACCCTACATTGAGGCCAATTTCTTCATCGCCGGCTTGATCGACGCTGCCGCGTCATCGTAACCGTCCCACGCTTTCGTCTTCTCCAGTAGCGACGGCACGGTGCGGATCGTGTACTTCTTCGGATCGAGATCGCCGCGCACCTGAGTCCAGGTCAACGGCATGGACACGGTAGCACCCTCGCGCGCACGGGGCGACAAGGCAGCGATCGCCGTCGACATCCGGTCGTTGCGAAGATAGTCGAGGAAAATTTTTCCCTTGCGCAGCTTCTTCGACATGTTGAGCAGATAGCGCTCGGGATCATCGTTCGCCATCCACTGGCAGATACCTTGCGCGAAGGCCTTGGCCTCCTTCCATGAAACCTTGTCCCTTGCGCCATGAAGCAGCGGCGTTACCACGTGCAGCCCCTTGCCGCCGGTGGTCTTGCAGAAGCTCTCGAGGCCAACTGCAGTCAACCGCTGGCGCATGTCTTTTGCCGCCTCGATGACGTCTGAGAATTCAACATTGGGCGCGGGATCGAGATCGAACACCAGACGCCCCGGCGTGTCGTAAGCGTCCGGCGCACAATTCCAGGGATGCAATTCGAGGCCGCCGATCTGCGCCACCGCCGCCAATCCCTCGATCCGGTCGATCTGCAGATAGGGTTTGCGGTCGCCCGAAACCTTGGCCAGCTCGAACAGGTTGGACGCGCCCTGCATGGCGTGGCGTTGAAAGAATTTCTCGCCATGGATGCCGTCGGGCGCGCGAACGATCGAGCATGGACGGCCCTTGAGGTGGCTGATCATCCATTCGCCGACCGCCTCGAAATATTGCGCGAGGTCGAGCTTTGTAACGCCCTCGCCGTCGCCGGCGTCGGGCCATAGCTCCTTGTCCGGCTTTGAGATCACCACGCCCATGACGTCGCTGGTCTTGTTCGCTGTTGCGGGCGTTGCCCGCACCGTCGCGCCCTTGCCCTTGCCGGGCTTCGGCTGCGCGACGCCTGCCTTGGACGGTGTTTCCGCCTCCACCTCCTCGGCCGGCTTGTCCTGCCGCAGACCCTTGAACGCGGCCTGACGAATATTTCCGTCCGCGGTGAACCCCGCGAATTCGATCTCGGCGACCAGCTCCGGCTTCAGCCAATGTACGTCGCGGGTTTTCTTTGGCGCGTTCTGGCCGCCGAACGGGTTCTTGTCGGAGGCTGCGGCCTTCAGCGCCGGCATGATGCGGCGCACCTTGTCCTGCCCGAAACCGGTACCGACCATACCGACAAAGGCGAGATGATCGCCCCGGTAGACGCCGGCCATCAGCGAACGGAATTTGCCGTTGGTGGTCTTCCAGCCGCCCAGCACCACCTCGTGGCCGGCGCGGCATTTCGCCTTGGTCCAGCTCTCGGTGCGGCCCGAGCGATAGGGCCCATCGAGTTTCTTGGAGACAATGCCCTCCAGTTCGAGCTTGCAGGCCGATTGCAGGACGGCATCACCGCCGCTTTCGAAATGCTCGACATAGCGGATCTGCTTGTCCTTGCCCTTCTGTGCCTCCAGCAATTTCTTCAGCCGCGCCTTGCGGTCGCCGAGCGGCAGCTTGCGAAAATCTTCACCATTGGCGAACAGCAGGTCGAACGCATAGAAGATCAGGCTCTCGCTGTCGCCGTCCGATAGCGCCGCCTGCAGGGTAGAGAAGTTAGGCGCGCCGTTATGATCGAGCGCGATGATCTCGCCGTCGATCAGCACGTCGGGAAGCGATTTTCCTTCCTCGGCGATCGCCTGGAATTTGTCGGTCCAGTCGAGGCCCTTTCGGGTGTAGAGCACCGCATCGCCGTCCTCGACCCGCAATTGCACCCGGTAGCCGTCGAACTTGATCTCGTGACACCAGCCCTCGCCGCCGGGCGGCCGCTCGACGACTGTGCAAAGCTGCGGCGCCACGAAATCCGGCATCGCCGCGACCTTCTTCGGTTTGACGGCTGGCGCAGGCGCGCGCGTCTTGATCTCCGGCGCGGCCCGCAAGGCGGCCGTCTTCCGCAAGGTCCGCGCCTCGGCCGCATCGCCGCGGTTGGATTGCCAGACCGCGTCGGCCTTTGTCTTCGTGGCCAGCATGAACGGCTTTGGCGCCTTGCCCTTGCCTTGCGCGATCTGCTCCATTGTGCGCCCGGAGGCAACCGAAAGGTCCTCGTCGAGAATGTCGTTATCCTCGCCTTCCCTAACGAATTCGTCACGGTGCTTGATCAGCAGCCAGTTGGTGCGCTTGCCGCCGTAGCGGTCGCCCCGCATCCGCACCAGCACCCAGCTTCCATGCAGCTTGTCGCCATGCAGGGTGAATTTCAGGTCGCCCTTCTTGAAGCCGCGATCGGGATCATCGGACTCCCAATAGCCCCGGTCCCACAGCATCACCGTGCCGCCGCCGTACTGGTCTTCCGGAATGGTGCCTTCAAAATCGCCGTAATCGAGCGGGTGGTCCTCGACCTCGACCGCGAGCCGCTTGTCGTGAGGGTCGAGTGACGGCCCCTTGGTGACGGCCCAGGATTTGAACACGCCGTCGAATTCCAGCCTGAGATCGTAATGCAGCCGGGTTGCATCATGCTTCTGAATCACGAACCGCCGCTCTCGGGCGGGCGCGACCTCGACGTCGCCGGAGGGCTCCGCCGTTTTGCGGAAATCGCGTTTCTTGCGGTACGTGCTGAGCTTCTTCAACGCCACGGCCACACCTCAATCAAAACCGCCCCGCGGCAACACCCGGAACGAAAACCCATACTAACCGTTGAAGTTCCCAAACCCAAACTGCGCCCGGAGATTGCAATGGCCCCCCGCGCC
The DNA here is from genome assembly GCF_000472965.1 of Bradyrhizobium murdochi. Lineage (GTDB taxonomy): Bacteria > Pseudomonadota > Alphaproteobacteria > Rhizobiales > Xanthobacteraceae > Bradyrhizobium > Bradyrhizobium murdochi. The sequence continues at coordinate 524,505 of NZ_AXAU01000002.1, forward strand.
TACTGGAAAGGCTCGCTTAAGCTCTCTTTGGTGTCATGTCCGGTTGTGCTGTATCCGGCCTCGACATCGGTCGAGAAGACCCGCTTTCACATGATCAACAAGGAGACCGGCAACCGGCTGAAACAGCAGATGATCGATGCCGAGACCGGCGATGTCGTCGAGAGCGACCAGAAAGGCCGCGGCTATGAGCTGAAAAAGGGCCAGTATGTCGAGATCGAAAAGGAGGAACTCGAAGCCGTCCAGATCGAGAGCAATCATACGATCGAGATCGACAGTTTTGTGCCGCGGGACGAAATCGACAAGCGCTACTACAACCACCCCTATTACATCGCCCCCGACGGCAAGGCCGCGGTCGATGCCTTCGCCGTGATCCGCGACGCCATGAAGGATGAGGAACGGGTGGCGCTGGCGCGCATCGTGCTGACCAACCGCGAGCATGTCATGGCGATCGAGCCGCTCGGCAAGGGCCTGCTCGGCACCACGCTGCGCTACCCTTACGAGCTGCGCGACGAGGAAGACTTCTTCGAGGACATCAAGACCCCGAAGATCACCAAGGACATGGTCGAACTCGCGGGCCACATCCTGCACAAAATGGCCGCGCATTTCGATCCCTCGAAGTTCAAGGATGAGTATGAGGACGCGCTGAAGGCGCTGGTGCGCCGCAAGGCTTCCGGCAAGCCGATCAAGGTTGCCGAGCCCGAGGAGAGGCCGGACAACGTCATCAACCTGATGGACGCGCTGAAGGCGAGCCTGAAAGGCAAAGCGGCGACGAAACGGCGCGCCCACGCCACGTCTTCGCGGCGGGCGCCGGCGCGCCGGACGGCAAGGAAAGCGCACCGGTCTACAGCCAGGCACCGCAAGGCGAGCTAACGCAGGCATATCCGCGTCATTGCTCACGCGGTTCTCGCGCACCTTGGCCACCCTCCCGCTTGCATTACCCGAAGCCGGAAGGCATTTTCCTCTTGGGAACTGACGCCATCGACAATAGCGGCGCCGGACCGGGGAGGAACGAATGGCATTGACGAAGTCGCACGTCGCAGGACCGACCACACCTGCGGTACGGGAGATGACATTCGGCGATCTCTTGCGCAAGGCGGCTGAGGCCGCGCCCGATCGCCTCGCCCTGATCGCGGGCGTGCCCGACCCAGCGCAGCGGCGGCAATGGACCTACGCACAGTTCTATCGCGAAGCCCAGCGCACCGCCCGAGCGCTGCTGTCGCGCTTCAAGCCAGGCGAGCGCATTGCCGTCTGGGCGCAGAACATTCCGGAATGGATGATGCTCGAATTCGGTGCCGGCATGGCGGGCATGATCCTCGTCACCGTCAACCCGGCCTTTCGCGCCCGGGAAGTGGAATATGTGCTGAAACAGTCGCGCGCCGCCGGCGTCTTCGTGGTCAACGGCTTCCGCGGCAACCCGATGCTGGAGACCGTGCAGGCGGTGGCGCCGAACTGCCCCGAGTTGCGCGAGATCATCTGCTTCGACGACTGGAATGCCTTCATCGCGGCCGGCGACGACGAGGGCATCAAGCTGCCGGCCGTCAGCCCCGACGATCCCGTCATGATCCAGTACACGTCGGGCACGACCGGTTTTCCGAAAGGCGCCCTGCTCCGCCATCGCGGACTGCTCAACAACGGTGCCGATACCGCCGACCGGATGGGCGTCGACGACGGCGACGTCTTCGTCACCACGATGCCGCTGTTTCATACCGGCGGCTGCGTCTGCTGCGTGATCGGCGCGGTATCGAAGGCCGCGACCACGGTGCTGGTCGAGGCTTTCGAGCCTGGGCTGGTGCTGGAAATGCTCGGGACCTATCGCGGCAACGCCATGCTCGGCGTTCCCACCATGCTGGTTGCGATGCTGGAGCACCCGACATTCGCGGCGACCGATCTGTCCTCCGTCAAGGCGATCTGCTCCGGCGGCTCGACAGTGCCGGCCTCGCTGGTGCGGCTCTTGGAGGAAAAGCTCGGCGCGCCCTTTACGATTGTTTTCGGCCAGACCGAATGCTCCCCCGTCGCGGCGCAGACCCGCACCCATGACAGCGTCGAGGACAAGGCCAAGACGATCGGCCTGCCGCTGCCCAATATGGAAACCAAGATCATCGATCCCAACACCGGCAAGACGGTTCCGATCGGCACGATCGGCGAGTTCTGCACCCGCGGCTATCACGTCATGATCGGTTACTTCGAAATGCCCGATGCGAGTGCGGCTGCGATTGACGCCGACGGCTGGCTGCACACCGGCGATCTCTGCGCGATGGACGCGCGCGGCTACTGCACCGTGGAAGGCCGGCTGAAGGACATGATCATCCGCGGCGGCGAAAACATCTATCCGCGCGAGCTGGAAGAACTATTGTTCAAGCATCCCAAAGTCGGCGAGGTCGCCGTGATCGGCCTGCCGCACGAGAAATGGGGCGAAGAGGTCGCAGCCTTCATCCGCCCGGCGCCCGGCGCCGCGATCGACAAGGAAGAATTGATCGCCTACATGCGTGCCTCGCTTGCCCCGCACAAGACGCCAAAACACTGGTACGTCGTGGACGCATTCCCGCTGACCGGATCGGGTAAGATCCAGAAATTCAAGCTGCGGGAAGCCTGCACCAAGGGCGAGATGACGGCGATCTAGGGAGCTTCCGTTCAAATACTTTTGACCGTCGTCCCTGCGAACGCAGGGACCTATACGCCGCGGCTTATCTGCGGCGCGATGGGGCCAATTGCCTTCGCTGCAATCCAGGCCGGTGGTCATGGGTCCCTGCGTTCGCAGGGACGACGAGGGTGATTTTCGGTGCGGGCTCGGTTGCCCGCTCACCCCTTGAATGTAGGCTGCCGCGGATGGATGCAGTCCTTGAAATCCGCAAAGCCTTTCCACGCTGGCTCCGGCGCGTCCTGTCCGGCTTGAGGCACGTAGATCGACGGCTCGATCGAACTCATCGTCGGAATATAGCGCGGACAGTTCGGGAAGATCGCACGCGCCGTCACGCGAACGATGAGCTGCGCGCCGACGGTTTCCGCGAGCAGCGGATCGCTGTCGCTCACGCTGGCGCGGCCGTTGACACGCAAACGCCGCGGCTTGTCGTGCATGGCGATGAACAGCAGACCGACATCGGCATTGACGACGACGTTGCCGAGACTCTTGAACATGCCGTTGCCGTCATAGTCGGGAAATGCGAGCTCGGAAGGCCCGGTGATGCGCACAAACCCCGGCGCCCCGCCCTTGAACGAGCAATCGGGCCTGCCTTCGGCGTCGGCGGTTGCCAGAAAGAAATAGGGCAGGCCTTCGATGAACAGCTTGTCGTCGGCCGAAAATTCCTTGCGCATCAGCTTCTCTTCGAGCCGATCCGAAATCCGGCGGCTGTCGAACCGGTCCTGCAATTGCCTGTTACCGTCGTGATACATGACGCTGTCAGCCATGCCGTACGCCCTCCTGCTCTGAACCACCTGGGTGGAAGGTCCAACCCGGCTTCCGCAGTGAAGCATACCACTTCATGGTGATGCCGCGTGGGGCAAGCTGACCGTAAGTGCGGGGATCTCCGCCACCGGAGGTATGATTAATCCGGTGCGCGCAACCGATACCCAATACCCGTCTCGGTCAGCACGAATTGCGGGCGCTCGGGATCAGCTTCGATCTTCTGGCGGAGCTGGCGGACATAGACGCGCAGATATTGCGCATCCGTCAGCTCGTCCCACAGCTCCTTCAAGAGGAAGCGATGGGTAAGAACCTTGCCGGCATGCTGCACCAGAACGCGTAGCAATTCGTATTCCTTCGGCGAGAGTTTTACGTCGCGCTCGCCGACCTTGACGATGCGGCGCACCAGGTCAACCGAGAGATCGCCTGCGCGGAATAGCGGGCGCTCGCCCTGCACCTGCAATTGGTGCCGGAGCGCTGCGCGCATCCGCGCCAGCAATTCGTCCATGCCGAACGGCTTGGTCAGATAATCGTCGGCGCCGAGGTCGAGCGCCTGCACCTTGCCGGCCTCGTCGCCGCGGCTCGACAGTACCACGATCGGCACGCTCTCGTTGCGGCCGCGGATCATGCGCAGGAGATCATGGCCCTGGATGTCGGGCAGGCCGAGATCGAGGATAATCAGCGCCGGGCCATCCGCGAGCTTTTCCAGCGCAATCTTGCCATTGGAGGCTTCGAGGATGTCGTAGCCCTGCGTGCTCAGCCCCATCCGCAGCAATTTGCGGATCGGCGGCTCGTCGTCGATCACCAAAACCTTGATCTGGGCGGCGTTCATGCGGCGGTATCCAGCGCGCTATCGGAGGCCGGGACGGGCAGTCGAATCGTGATGATGGCTCCAGAGCGATCGGTACGATTGGCGGCCGATATCGTGCCATGCATCGCCTCGACGAAACCGCGCGAGATGGCGAGCCCCAGCCCGGTGCCCGCACGGACGTGATCGCCCTTTTGGGCGCGATAGAACTTGTCGAACACGTTTTCCACCTCCGCAGGCGGAATACCGCTACCTTCGTCGAGGATCTGCAGCGACACACTGGCTTGATCGCGCGTTCCCCGGATCGAAATCGTGGTGCCGGCCGGCGCGTATTTGGCCGCGTTGTCGAGCAAATTGAACAACACCTGTTCGAACAGAACCGCATCCAGCTCCAGCATCGGCAGATTGGGGCTGAGCTCCAGTGACACCTTGTGATGCAGGAGGATCTTGTTCGCGCGGCGCAGCGTGCTGCCGACGATCTCGGAGACGTCATGCCGCGCGGTATTCGGTACGATCGCGCCGGATTCCAGCTTGGTCATGTCGAGCAGATTGGCGATGAAGCGATTGAGGCGCTCGGATTCGTCGATCATGGTGGCGAGCAGTTCGTTCTTCTGCGCGTCGTTGAGGCTGGAGCCGAGATCGCGCAGGGTGGAAGCGGCACCGAGCACCGAGGCCAACGGCGTCTTCAGATCGTGCGAGATCGAGGTCAACAGCGCGCCGCGCAGCCGGTCGGATTCCATCGTGCGCTTGACCCGGTCCATGTCTTCCACCAGCAGCACGCGCTCGATCGCCAGCGCGCCCTGATCGACCAGAGCATCCAGCAGGCGGCGCTGATCCGGCGTCAGCAACGGACCCGTGCGGTCGTCGTCGATGCCGATGACACCGATCGCGCCGCGCCCGGTTCGCATCGGCAGGAACAGCCGTTTGGCGCCCGGCAGCGTATCCGAGCCGCGCCCGGCCGCACGGTCGTTGTCCCAAGCCCATTTGGCGGCGGCAAGATCGGCCTCGCCCAGTTGATCCTCGGGCGGATAGCCCGACTTCACGGTGAGCGCGCCGTCCTCCGGCAATAGCAGCACCACCCTCACCTTCAGCATCAGCGCGGTCTGATAGGCGGTCGCCCACAGCACGTCGTCCAGCGTCGCAGTTCCGGCGAGCTTGCGGCTGAAGGCGTAGAGCAATTCGGTGGTGCGCACCCGGCCGATCGCGGTGTCGGCCTGAGAGCGGATCCGTGCCGCCACATTGGAGACCAACAGCGCAATCAGCAAGAAGAAGAAGAAGGCGGCGACGTTGGTCGGATCGGCGATGGTGAAGGTATAGAACGGCGGCATAAAGAAGAAATTGTAACATAGCGACGCCGCGGCGCTCGCCAGCAGCGATGGCCATAGCCCGTAGCGAACGGCGACGCCGACCACGGCGGTGAGAAAGACGAGATCGACGTTCTCGATACCAGCGAACATCGGTTGGATCAGTTCGGCAGCGCCGAGACCGATCGCGACGAACAGCAGCGCCATCATGTAGGGCCGCAGGTTGAACGGCTCCTGCCGCGCCGCGGTCTGCACCGCCGCTTTCGCCACGCCCTGTTCGTCGCCGGGGATGACGTGGACGCTGATATGGCCGGCGCGGCGCACCAGATCGTGCACGACAGAACCGCGCGTCAGCTCGAACCACCAGGAGCGGGTCGACTTGCCGATGACGATCTGCGTGACGTTATTGGCGTGCGCGAAATGGATCACGTCGTCGGCGATGCGGCGGCCGACGCCGGGAATGGTCAGCGCCTCGCCGCCGAGCGCTTCCGCCAGCCGCATGGTATCGGCCAGCCGGTCGCGCTGCTCGTCGGTCAGTCGCAGGCTGCGCCGCGTCTCGATGCTGACAGCGGTCCATTGCGCGTGCAGCCGGTCCGCCAGCCGCTTGGTATAGCGCACCAGCCCGGCCGCACGCGGATCTTCGCTGACGCAAACCAGGATGCGCTCGCCCGCCGCCCAGGGACCTGCTATGGCATTGGCCTGCATATGGGTGAGCAACTGCTCGTCGACGCGTTCGGCGGTGCGCCGCAGCGCCAGCTCGCGCAGCGCGGTCAGGTTGCCCGGCGAGAAATAATGCTCCAGCGCGCGCTCGGCCTGTTTGGGAACGTAGACCTTGCCCTCCTTCAGCCGCTGGATCAGATCGTCGGGCGTGACGTCGATCAGCTCAATGGCGTCGGCGCGGTCGAACACGGAATCCGGCACAGTCTCGCGGACCCGCACATGCGTGATCTGCGCGACCACGTCGTTGAGGCTCTCGATGTGCTGGATATTGACTGCCGTATAGACGTCGATGCCGTGGGACAGCAATTCCTCGACGTCGAGATAGCGCTTGGGATGACGGCTGCCGGGCGCATTGGTGTGAGCGAGCTCATCGACGAGCGCGATCTGCGGCCGCCGCGCGATCAGCGCATCCAGGTCCATCTCCTCGAGCGTCTGCTCCTTGTAGACAAGCCGTCGGCGCGGCAGCACCTCGAGGCCGTTCAGAAGCACCTCGGTTTCAGCCCGGCCGTGGGTTTCGACGATGCCGATCACGACGTCGGCTCCAGCCTTTTTCTTGGCGTGGGCGCTCTGCAGCATCTCATAGGTCTTGCCGACGCCGGGCGCGGCGCCGACAAAGATCTTGAGCTTGCCGGCGCGGCTCTCCTCGCGCCGGGCCGCCTCCAGCAGGGCCTCCGGCGAGGGACGTTGTTCGGGGTCGCGGCGGGCTTGGGCCATGCGGCAGTATAGTCCTCACCCTTCGGGGGGCCTAGCGGGTCTCATTTTGAAACCTCATCCAGCGCCAGATTCACTTCCAGTACGCTAATGCGCGGCTCACCAAGCAATCCAGCCATGCGGCCCTGAATGTGCTCAGTAACCAGTTGCTGGACGCGCGCCTCCGGCAGGTTGCGGGCCTTCGCCACGCGCGGGACCTGGAATAGCGCGGCTTCCGGCGAGATGTCGGGATCGAGTCCGCTGCCGGAGGTGGTGACGAGATCGATCGGCACGGGCGCGGCCGGGTTTTCGGTCTTCAGCTTTTCGACGTCTTCCTTGATCCGGTCGGCCAGCGCTTTGCTGGTGGGCCCAAGGTTGGAGCCGCCAGAATTGGCCGCATTGTACGGCGCGGAAACCGTTTTGGTCGAATCGGCCGGGTCCGGCGCCGTGGTCGCGGACGGGCGGCCGTGGAAATATTTGTCTTCCTTGAACTCCTGCCCGATCAACGCGGAGCCGATGATCTTGCCGTCCCTCTCGATTAGGCTGCCCTGCGCCTGCCTCGGAAAGATCGCGCCGGCGATGGCGGTCATGGCAAGGGGATAGGCAAGACCGGTGATCGCGGTGAGCAGCAGCAGGATGAGGATCGCGGGACGGATTTCTCTGAGCATTTTAGGTCTCCGTAAGTTCTCCGTCATTGCGAGCGAAGCGAAGCAATCCATGACCCCACAAGCGGATAGATGGATTGCTTCGTTGCTTCGCTCCTCGCAATGACGGTTGTGGTGTTAGGCCAGATGCAAAGCCACAACCGCAAGGTCGATGGCCTTGATGCCGATAAAGGGAACGATGATGCCGCCCAAGCCGTAGATCAGCAGGTTACGGCGCAAAAGCGCCCCTGCCCCGACGGCGCGATAGGCGACGCCTTTCAGCGCCAGCGGGATCAGCGCGATGATGATCAGCGCGTTGAAGATGATCGCCGACAGGATGGCGCTCTGCGGGCTTGCAAGGTGCATGACGTTGAGCACCTCGAGCTGCGGGTAGAACGCCAGGAACATCGCCGGGATGATGGCGAAGTACTTTGCGACGTCGTTGGCGATCGAGAACGTGGTCAACGCGCCGCGCGTCATCAGAAGCTGCTTGCCGATCTCGACCACCTCGATCAGCTTGGTCGGATTGGAATCGAGATCGACCATGTTACCGGCCTCGCGCGCCGCCTGCGTGCCGGTATTCATGGCGACGCCGACGTCCGCCTGCGCCAGCGCCGGCGCGTCGTTGGTGCCGTCGCCGCACATTGCCACCAGCTTTCCCCTGGCCTGCTCGTCGCGGATCAGCTTCAGCTTGTCCTCCGGCGTTGCCTGGGCAAGGAAATCGTCGACGCCGGCTTCGGCGGCGATGGCGGCTGCGGTCATCGGATTGTCGCCGGTGATCATCACGGTGCGGATGCCCATGCGGCGCAATTCCGCAAAGCGCTCCCGGATGCCGCCCTTGACGATGTCCTTCAGATGCACGATGCCGAGCAATTTGCCGTCCTTGGCGACCGCCAGCGGCGTGCCGCCGGCTTTCGAGACCTCGTCGGAAATCGCCTGGATCTCGCGAGCCGCCTCCGAGAGGACGCCTGACACGGCGCGCGCGGCATTCCCGGAAGCGACCGCACGGGTCGCGCCGCCACCATCGACATAATTCAGGATCGCATCCACCGCGCCCTTGCGCACCGAGGAAGACCCGGCATCGATGCCGCTCATGCGCGTCTGCGCGGCGAAGGGAATGAAGCTCGCATTGAGCTCCTTCATGTCGCGGCCGCGGATGCCGTATTTCTCCTTTGCCAGCACGACGATCGAGCGGCCTTCCGGGGTTTCGTCAGCGAGCGAGGCGAGCTGCGCCGCATCGGCCAACTCCTGTTCGGTGACACCGCGCAAGGGGCGAAACGCCGTCGCCTGCCGGTTACCGAGCGTGATGGTGCCGGTCTTGTCCAGCAGCAGCGTGTCGACGTCGCCGGCGGCCTCCACCGCACGGCCGGACATGGCGAGCACGTTGAAGCGCACCAGCCGGTCCATGCCGGCGATACCGATCGCCGACAGCAACGCGCCGATGGTGGTCGGAATCAGCGTGACGAACAGCGCTACCAGCACCACCACCGAAATCGAGCCGCCGGCATAGGCCGCATAGCTCGGGATCGTCACGGTGGCGAACACGAAGATGATGGTCAGGCCTGCGAGCAGAATATTGAGCGCGATCTCGTTCGGCGTCTTCTGCCGCTCCGCTCCTTCCACCAGCTTGATCATGCGGTCGATGAAGGTCGAGCCTTGCGCCGCCGTGATCCGGACGCGGATCCAGTCCGACAGCACTTGCGTTCCGCCGGTCACCGCCGAACGGTCACCGCCGGATTCGCGGATTACAGGCGCGGATTCACCCGTGATCGCCGCCTCGTTCACGGAAGCCACCCCCTCGATCACCTCGCCATCAGAGGGGATGTTGTCGCCGGCCTCGACCAGGACGATGTCACCCACCTTCAGGCTGGTTCCGGGTACCAGACGATAGTTCTTGCCGGGACCTTCCAGCAATTTTGCCTGGCTCTCGGTGCGGGTCTTCTTCAACGACTCAGCCTGCGCCTTGCCACGGCCTTCGGCAACGGCCTCGGCAAAATTGGCGAACAGTACGGTAAACCACAGCCACAGGATGATCTGGAACGTGAAGGCCAGGCTCTCGCCGCCGGTCACAAGATGACGCAGGAAGATGACGGTCGTGAGCGCGGCGACGACCTCGACCACGAACATCACCGGGTTTTTGACCATCAGCCGCGGATCGAGCTTCGCAAACGCTGCCCGGATCGCCGGCATCACGATCTTCGGATCGAGCATTGCCGACGCCGTCGTCTTTTTCTGCAATTTCATGGTTTCCATGGACGTCACTCCTGACGGCTTCGATCAGAACAAGGTGTTGGCGTTCATCGCCAGGTGCTCGACGATCGGCCCGAGCGCCAGCGCCGGGAAGAAGGTCAGGCCGCCGATGATCAGGATGACGCCGACGACGAGGCCGACGAACAGGCCGCCGGTGGTCGGCAGCGTGCCGGCCGAGGGCGGGATCGATTTCTTGGCCGCAAGCGATCCCGCCATCGCCATTGCCGGCACGATCATGAAGAAGCGGCCGACGAACATCGAACTGGCGAGTGTCAGATTGTAGAAGAAGGTATTGCCGGTCAGGCCGCCGAAGGCCGAGCCGTTATTGCCGGTCGCCGAGGTGAAGGCATAGAGCACTTCGGTAAAGCCATGCGGACCGGCATTGGCCATCGACGCCACCGCCGGAGGGAAGACGACCGCAACGGCCGTCCAGCCCAAAATCATCAGCGGCAGGATCAAGATCGCGAGCATTGCCATCTTGACCTCGCGCGCCTCGATCTTCTTGCCGACAAATTCCGGCGTACGGCCGACCATCAGGCCGGCGACGAAGATCGCCAGCACGACGAACAGCAGCATACCGTACATGCCGGCGCCGACGCCGCCGACGATGATTTCGCCGAGTTGGATGTTGAGCAGCGGGATCATGCCGCCGAGCGCGGTGAAAGAGTCATGCATGGCATTGACCGCGCCGCAGGAGGCAGCGGTGGTAATGACCGCGAAGAGTGAGGAGGCGACGATGCCGAAGCGGACTTCCTTGCCTTCCATGTTGCCGCCGGTCAGTTGGAGCGCATTGAGCGTCGAGGTGCCGTTGGCTTCGGCCCAATAGGTGACGGCGACGCCGGCAAGGAAGAGAACGCCCATTACGCCGAGGATCGCCCACCCCTGCCGCTGGTTGCCGACCATCCGGCCGAACACGTTGGTCAGCGCCGCGCCGAGCGCAAAGATCGAGATCATCTGCACGAAGTTCGACAGTGCGGTGGGGTTTTCAAAGGGATGTGAGGCATTGGCATTGAAGAAGCCGCCGCCATTGGTGCCGAGCATTTTGATAGCAACCTGCGAAGCGACAGGGCCGACCGCAATGGTCTGCTTGCCGCCTTCCAGCGTCGTGGCCTCGACGTAGGCGCCAAGCGTCTGCGGCATGCCCTGCCACACCAGGAACAGCGCGTAGACGATGCAGATCGGCAGCAGCACATAGAGAGTGCAACGCGTCACATCGATCCAGAAGTTGCCGATGGTGCGCATCGAAGAACGGGAAAAGCCGCGGATCAGCGCCACTGCGAGCGCGATGCCGGTCGCCGCCGACAGGAAATTCTGATGCGTCAGGCCCACCATCTGCGTCAGGTACGACAGCGTGCTTTCGCCGCCGTAGTTCTGCCAGTTGGTGTTGGTGATGAAGGAGATCGCGGTGTTGAAGGACAAATCCTGGGCGACGGCGGATTGCCCCGCGGGGTTGAACGGCAGCAGCGCCTGCAGCCGCATCAGGCCGTAGATGATGAGGAAGCCGCCGACATGGAACAGCAACATCGCGACCGTATAGGTCAGCCAATGCTGCTCGCGCTTTTCATCGACGCCGCCGATCCAGTACAGGGCGCTTTCGACAGGCCGCAGGACGGGCGAGAGAAACGTACGCTCGCCGTTGAAGACCTTCGTCATGTACCAGCCGAGCGGCTTCACGAGCGCGACGATGATGGCGCAGTACAGAACAATCTGAAACCAGCCGATGGGGGTCATGGGAAAAGTCCTTTAGATTACCTTGCAGGCAGCAGCACGCGCAGAAGCACGATGAGTAGCGCCGCGGTCGCAAGGAATGCGAGCACAACGGCGGCGAGCGTAGTCATGGCGCCCTCAGAACCGCTCGGGGCGCAGCAGCGCGTAAGTCAGGTAAAGCAGCAGGCCAAGCGAGACGAGGCCGGCGAGTGAATAGTCGAAGATCATGGCCGCTCTCCCTCAAAGCCGTTCGCAGGCATACGCGTAACCAATGCCTGCCATGAAGAAACCAAGGGCGAGCGCCAATATGACAATGTCCAGCATGGGAATGTTCCTGTGCGACGTGCAACCGCAAGCTGAATGACGGCTAACGCGTTTGCCGGGCTGAGGTGCCACCGGGCGCATAGGTTTTCGAGACGGGAAGGATGGCGACGTTATAGGAATCTCATAAAAACGCGGCCCTCTTCCTTCTCCCTTGTGGGAGAAGGTGGCGCGCAGCGCCGGATGAGGGGTTCTCTCCGCGGAGAGAGACCCCTCACCCGTCTCAATCGCGCTTTGCGCGATTGATCCACCCTCTCCCACAAGGGGAGAGGGGGAAGAAAGGCCCTATGAAATCCCTATATTTCCACCCCTCGCCTCCTCTCGTTTTCAAACGGCGATCTCGCCAATTTGGAGAGCGCGGTTGCCGTGACAGCCGCGCCACCAACGAGACAACGCCATGTCACTCCTTTTGGAACAGCAAGCTCCCGCCGAACTCGGCGATCGGCTGCGCGACGCCTGTTGCGTCACGGTCGAGTTCCTGTCCGATATTATCCACGCCACCTGCCGGCGCCTTCCATCAATGGATCGGAATTTCAAAAACGCCCGCATCGAGCGGCTGATCGAATCGCAGGCCTGGACCGACGCAGCGCTGGCGCTGATCGATCTGGAGCTGCCGCAATGGCAGGTCCGCCGCCTCGCCTATGACGATGGCGAATGGTACTGCGCACTATCGCGCCAGCGCGAGCTGCCCGGGTGGCTTGATCAATCGATCGAGGCCCGTCACGCCGACTTGGCATTAGCGATCCTGATCGCATACGTCGAGGCACAACGCGTCAGCGCGCTGTCGAGGCGGACCAGCGTCCCAAGTGTGCCGCGGGAAGCGAACCCGCAATATGAGCCGGTCCTCAGCGACAATTTCGCCTGACGCGGGTCACCCTTGCAGCGCTGGCCGAACCTGCCGCGACGGTTGCGATCGACCCAGGTCCTGGTGCGATTTGGCTTCCGCCTGCTCGTGCCGATCGTCTTCGCCAGCTTCGCGAGCATTGGGCTGAACCGCAGCCTGATGGCGCTGTTCTGGATGGCCACACTCCTCTGCGGCGTGATCGCCGGCATTCGGCGAGAACCGCTCCTCGATCGCAATCTCAACCATTGGGACGAGATGGCGGCCTATGGCGCGCTATGCGCGCTGACCTGCACCCTCGCCTGAGTATCCCGACATCGGCAGCCTATGCCGCCCTTATGAGATCGCGCTCGCACTCCGCTGGAATTCATATCCACCCGCAAAGATATTGCGGGGGCGCCTATCTGTCTTGTGAAGGAATACCAACGTGAAACTCGTCGAACCTCCATCGTACCGCGCCGCGTCAACCATCGTCTTTATCGGCCGCAACCGCCGCGGCCAGTGGGTGGCCCAGGAACAGAGCGGCCTCTATGGCGGCCTGTTCGTCAATCGCGCCCAGGCGCTCAAATACGCACTGTTCGAGAACGGGCATCATCCGGAAACGATCATCGAACTGTCGCGCGAGATCGAACTCAATATGACCGGCAGCGCTGCCCTGCCGGACATCATGCCGCCCGGGGCCATACCGACTCCTTCCGGAACCGCCTGAATCCCGATGACCACGCATGTGAATCCGGCAAGCTGGCTTTCCGGCTACATTGCCGACCTCCCGACGCCGTTCGACGAACAAGCAGAGCTCGATCTCGGTGCCTTCGCCGCGTTGTGCGAGCGCCAGATCGATGCCGGCGCCTCGGCGATCGTAGTCGGCGAGACCGCCGGCGAGGCATCGACGCTGACGGCGGATGAAAAGGTCCGCCTCATTCGCTGCGCGGTCGGGACCGCGCGAGGCCGCGTCCGGGTCATAGCGGGCGCGGGATCGAACTCGACCGATCGCGCCATCGAGTTGACGATGCGTGCCGAGGGCGCCGGCGCGGACGCCGTGTTGTCGGTCGCGCCCTATTACAACAAGCCGATGCAGAACGGAATCATTGCGCATTTCCGCGCCATTGCCGCCTGCACTGCGCTCCCGATCATCCTGCACGACATTCCCGCGCGAACCGCCCGCCCGCTGGCGGACGAGACAATTGCCGCTCTGGCGCGCGGTCCAAACAGTTTGTGGGTTTGAGAGATGCGACAGGTGACGTGTCCCGCCCGATGCGCCTGAGCTCGCTTGTGCGACCCGGCTTTCGCCTCCTGTCCGGCGACGACCGCACCGCCTTTGGCTTCACTGCCAGCGGCGGCGATGGCTGTGTTTCGCTGCTTTCGAATATCGCGCCGGATACCTGCCGGATCATCTTTTCGAACCTGAGGCTGGGCCGGCTGCAATCAGCGCGACAGTTGCAAGAGCGTCTCGGCCCACTGGAGGCTTGTCTGTCGAAGGACGTTCCGGCGGCCCTGAAACATGCGCTGTGCCTGCTCGGATTGATGCAACCCAACACACGTTTGCCGATTATGGAACTGGATGATGCCGATAAAGCGAGGGTGGCACGCGCGCTCGCCTCCGTCTCCGATGAAGGCTTGATTGGGACCCGCGAAGGCGTGATGTCGTTTTCGCATGGGCGAACTTCGGTCGAGCCGCTGCAATGAGCACGGGAGTATCGACTGAACCGCATGAGCGGACGCTGCGCGCGTGGCACCTAGCGATTTTGCGGTTTGCGGTCACCCTCGACGATACCGATCGCCTCAACGTTCTGGCAATCGCGCAGGAGATCGATCGGATGGGCCGGAAGGATCGCGAAGGCGCGTTCCACTTCTTCAGGAGAACAAGTGCAAAGCTCTGCCTGGCAATCCTGGGCCGTGGCGAGACGGGGTCTGCGATTTTGCGCCGTTATCTTGCGCAGATCGCTGAGCCCCGATTGAAGCAGGCATTCGCAGCCGCGGTAGGCATACGTGAGCCGGACGCTGCGCCGGCGAAGCGACGCCCGAAACAGGATCAGGATCTGTTCAGGGGTCTGCCGTCACGCAACGTCCAAGCCTCAGGGAAACACGAGCCCAAGCCCGCTTTATGATTCTCCTATGCGACGCCACGGCCGAACCTCTCGCATTCCTATGGGCCCGCGATACATCATCGGCCTTAACGAAGCAGCATTCGCTGCGATCAGCCGATAAAGGATTCCGGGTATGTCGACGTTGACGCACTCCGAAGATTCGATTCATTCGCCCGAAAGGCGGACCATCAAAACTGGCGCGACCAGAATACATTTGCCGACAGTCAGGCAGTTTTGCTTTGGCGCGCTTGCGATACTTTCAGCGGGAGGACTGCTTGTCGGACTGATCGCGCTAAGGACTGCGATTTACTTCTCGCGTTTCCACTATTGATCCGCTCAACACTGTGGAGTTCGCGAAGGTTTCAGCTCCGCCCGTGCTTTGCTCGCCACGCTGGTCCGGGACCACGCACGTAGTGGGCTTCTGGGCGATAGGCCCTGACCGGCTCGTTACCAAGCTTGCCGAGCCAGTTCAGCAGGAAGCGGGTTAACGCACCCAACAACGAGGGCACATTCGATATGGATTGTGATTGTCGCATGTCAGAACTCCTTCTTCTCACCGAGATACGGCGGACGTGCGTCCAGTTTCGCGCGGGTTTCGGCGCGCAGCCGGAGCTCGTTGCGCAGACGCCGGATCCTTGCGGCGGCGATCGCGCGATGGATATTCTTCAACGCGGTCCGCAGGCGACGGACCACACGGCCAGCGGAAAGGTCTGCAGCCGAACCGCGCCACCGGCCGTGGTGCGGATGGAAACGCGTCATGTTCAGTCTTTCCAATGCCGGCACGAAGCGCGTGCCGCGTGACCGAACATGCGCAGACGGGCGTAGGATATCGAGAGGCCCGGCGGGCCTTTGGCATAGGCGGAGCATAAAGATGGGCCGGTTGCAGTACTCGCCGGAACAACGTCGTCCCGGCCGCATTGACCACGGATTCTGTGGTGCTAGCCTCTATCGAAACGACGCCGCGAAGCAAAGTTCGGCAGCAATCGAGGGCGGAAGCCATGAACGTCGCATCGCCAGGCATCATCAAAACCGAACCGGCCACCTCCGACGGCGTGGTAGCGGCGGGCGTCTATGTCGAGGGCCGGCGCGTCGCCAACATCGCCATCGATGAAGCATCGAGCTGGCGCAGCAAGCCCGACCACGTGGTCTGGATAGGTCTGCATGAACCTGATATCGCCGTGCTGCGCCGCGTACAGCGGCAGTTTGAGCTGCATGACCTTGCGATCGAGGATGCGGATCACGCCCATCAGCGACCGAAGATCGAGCAGTATGGCGACGCACTGTTCATCGTGGCGCGCACCGCGCAACTCGAGGGCGACAGCACCGCGTTCGGCGAGACCCATCTGTTCGTCGGAGAAGGATACATCGTCTCAGTGCGCCATGGTGCCTCGACGTCGTACAAGGCGGTTCGCGAGCGTTGCGAGAGTTGTCCGCGCGCCCTCGCCCGCGGCGAAGATTACATCCTCTACGCCATTCTCGATTTCATCGTCGACAATTATTCCCCGGTGCTCGAGACCATTCAGGAAGAAGTCGAGGCGATGGAGGAGCAGGTGCTTGCAAGCGCGATGACGCGGACGCAGATCGAGCGGCTATATCTGTTGCGACGCGACCTGTTGCGCCTGCGCAATGCCGTCGGCCCATTGGTCGAAGTCTGCCGCCGGCTCGAGCACGACAATTTGCCGATGGTGCGGCCGACGATGCGGCCGCTGTTCCGCGATGTTACCGATCATGTCCGGACGGTGCAGGAGCGGATCGATTCGCTTCGCGAAGTGCTGGCGTTTGCCTTTGAGGCGAGCCTGCTGGTCGGCCAGGCGCAAGAGACGGCCGTGTCCAAGAAGCTCGCGTCATGGCTCGCCATTATCGCGGTCCCGACCGCGATCGCCGGCATCTACGGCATGAACTTCAAGCACATGCCGGAGCTGGAGTGGGAGTACGGTTATTTCACCGTGGTCGGCATCGTCCTGCTCGTATGCGCAGGATTGTTCTGGCGCTTCCGCCGCGCCGGCTGGCTATAGCGGTTTCATGACTCGCCTCGTCATTGCGAGGAGCAAAGCGACGAAGCAATCCGTTCTTTCTTTTTGCGGCGGCATGGATTGCTTCGCTCGCAATGACGGCTCCACGCCAAATGCGTTACACTCCACCTACTCCGCCGCCGACTGTAGCGCCAGCCTTTCGGCGCGCACAGCGCAGAACTTGAATTCGGGGATCTTGCCGAACGGATCAAGCGCTGGGTTGGTCAGCAAGTTGGCCGCCGCCTCCGCGTAGCAGAACGGCATGAAGATCATGTTCTCCGGCACGTCGCGATCGGACCGCACCTTGACCTCGACCGCGCCGCGACGAGTTTCCAGCTTGATGAAATCGCCTGGCCAGACGCTGAGCTTGCGCATGTCCTTCGGCGACATGAACGCCACCGCCTCCGGTTCGATCTGGTCGAGCACGGATGCGCGGCGGGTCATCGAGCCGGTGTGCCAGTGCTCGAGCACGCGGCCGGTCGAGAGCACCATCGGATATTCGGCGTCGGGCACCTCGTCCGGCGCGATCACCTTGGCCGGAACGATTTTGCCGCGGCCGCTCGCGGTTGGGAAACCTGTGGTGAAAATGATCTCGTTGCCGGGCTTGTACGGATCGTCGACCGGATAGGTCACCGCGCCCTCGCGCACCAGCCGCTCCCAGGTGATGTTCTTCAGCGACGGCATCACCTGCGTCATCTCGGTGAAGACATCGGCCGGGCCGTCGTAGTTCCACGGCAGCCCCATGCGCTTGCCGATCTCCTGGATGATCCAGAGATCCTGCCGCGCATCGCCCGGCGGACGGATCACTTCCCGCGCGAGCTGCACGCGGCGGTCGGTATTGGTGAAGGTGCCGGACTTTTCAGCGAATGCCGAGGCCGGCAGGATCACGTCAGCGTGGAACGCGGTTTCGGTGACGAAGAGATCCTGCACCACCAGATGGTCGAGCATGGCGAGCGCTTCGCGCGCGTGCTGCAGGTCGGGATCCGACATCGCGGGGTTTTCGCCCTCGATATACATGCCGGTGATTTCGCCGGCGTGGATCGCGTTCATGATCTCGACCACGGTGAGACCGCGAACTGGATCAAGATCCTGATGCCAGAGTTTTTCGAAAGGCTCGCGCAGATCGGTGCGTCCGACCGGCTGATAGTCCGGCAGGAACATCGGGATCAAACCGGCGTCGGAAGCACCCTGCACGTTGTTCTGGCCGCGCAGCGGATGCAGGCCGGTGCCGGGACGGCCGACCTGGCCTGTCGTTAGCGCCAGCGCGATCAGGCAGCGCGCGTTGTCGGTGCCGTGGATGTGCTGGCTGATGCCCATGCCCCAGAAAATGATCGAGGCCTGCGAGCGCGCGTAAGTTCGCGCCACCTCCTTCAGCGTCTCGGCAGGGATACCGCAGATCGCTTCCATCTTCTCCGGCGGGAATTCCTTGATACGCTCGGCGAGTTCGTCAAAGCCTTCGGTATAGCCCGCGATATATTGCTGGTCGGTCAGCCCTTCGGTGATGATGGTGTGGAGCATCGCGTTCAGCATGGCGACGTCGCTGCCGGGCTTGAACGCGAGATGCTTCCACGCGTGGCGCGAGAGCGCCTGCCGGCGCGGATCCATCACGATCAGCTTGGCGCCGCGCTTGGCCGCGTTCTTGAGATAAGTCGCAGCAACCGGATGATTTATCGTCGGATTGGCGCCGATCACGATGATGACTTCGGCATCCATCGCCGCAGCAAACGGCGCCGACACCGCGCCCGAGTTCAGGCCCTCCATCAGCGCCGCCACCGAGGAAGCGTGGCACAGCCGCGTGCAGTGGTCGACATTGTTGGAGCCAAAACCGGTGCGCACCAGTTTTTGGAACAGATACGCCTCTTCGTTGGAGCCCTTTGCTGAGCCGAAGCCGGCGAGCGCTTTGACGCCCTTCTCGTCGCGAATTTTCACCAGCCCCTTGGCCGCAATATCCAGCGCTTCTTCCCACGAAGCTTCGCGGAAATGCGTGAACGGATTGGCCGGATCGACCTGGTCGTTGGCATCCTTCTTCGCATTGGGCAGCCGCACCAGCGGCTTTGTCAGCCGATGCGGGTGATGGATGTAATCAAAACCAAAACGTCCCTTGACGCAGAGCCGGTTGTGGTTGGCCGGGCCGTCGCGGCCCTCGGCATAAATGACCTTCTCGTCCTTGACCTGATAGGTGACCTGGCAGCCGACGCCGCAAAACGGGCATAGCGAGTCGACCTTCTTGTCCGCGTAAGTCACGCGGGTCTGCTTTTCGTCCAGCATCACCGAGGGCATAAGTGCGCCGGTCGGGCAGGCCTGCACGCACTCGCCGCACGCGACACAGGTCGATTCACCCATGGGGTCGTCGAAGTCGAACACGATCTTGGCGCCAGCATTGCGATAGGCCATGCCGATGACGTCGTTGACCTGGACCTCGCGGCAGGCGCGCACGCACAGGCCGCACTGGATGCAGGCGTCGAGATTGACGCTCATCGCGGGATGGCTGGTATCGCCCTGCCATCGCTCGGCCGCCGGGAAACGGCTCTCGGTCACCTCGACCTTTTCGGCCCAGTGCCAGAATTTCGAATCAGGATCGTGCGAGGTCTCGCGCGCCGGCTGGTCGGCGACCAGCAATTCCATCACCATTTTCTGCGCCGCGACGGCGCGGGCGCTTTCGGTCTTCACCTTCATGCCGACGCTCGGCGTGCGCTTGCAGGACGCGGCCAGCACGCGCTCGCCCTCGATCTCGACCATGCAGGCGCGGCAATTGCCGTCAGGCCGGTAGTCCGGCTCCGGCGAATAACAGAGATGCGGGATTTCCTTCTGGTGGCGTTTTGCCACCTGCCAGATGGTCTCGCCCGCGTTGGCCTCGACCTGTTGGCCGTCGAGTTCGAACTTGATCTTGGTCATTCCGCGGCCTCTTTCGGCACGAATTCTTCCGGAAAATATTTAATCACTGACGTCAGCGGGTTCGAAGCAGCTTGTCCAAGCCCGCAGATCGAGGCGTCGCGCATCGCCTGGCTCAATTGGTCCAGCAATTCGCGGTCCCAGACCGGCCGCTGCATCAAAAGCGCCGCCTTCTGGGTTCCAACGCGGCACGGCGTGCACTGGCCGCAGCTTTCATCTTCGAAGAATTTCATCAGGTTCAACGCCGCGCCCTTCACACTGTCCTGCTCGGACAGGATAACGACAGCGGCGGAGCCGATGAAGCAGCCGTATTTTTCCAGGGTGCCGAAATCGAGCGGGATGTTGTCCATCGATGCCGGCAGGATGCCGCCCGACGCGCCGCCCGGCAGATAGGCGTGGAAGGTGTGGCCGTCGGCCATGCCGCCGCAGAACTCGTCGATCAGTTCGCGCACGGTGACGCCGGCGGGCGCCAGCTTCATGCCGGGATTTTTCACGCGGCCCGAGACCGAGTAGCTGCGCAGGCCATGGCGATCGTTGCGGCCATGGCTCTTCCACCAGTCGGCGCCCTTCTCGACGATGTCGCGCACCCACCACAGCGTCTCGATATTGTTGATCAGCGTCGGCAGGCCGAACAGGCCGACCTGGAATGGGTAAGGCGGCTTGTGCCTAGGCAGACCACGCTTGCCCTCGATCGATTCGAGCAGCGAGGATTCCTCGCCGCAGATATAGGCGCCCGCGCCGCGGCGCATATGCAGCACGGGACCGCCCGGCGGCAATTTTGCGATTTCGCGCGTGAGGATTTCGCGCGACGCCGGATATTCGTCGCGCAGATAGATATAGACGTCGGTCGCTTCGACGACATGCGCGCCGATCAGCATGCCCTCGATGAAGCGATGCGGATCGGTTTCGAGATAGAAGCGGTCCTTGAACGTGCCGGGTTCGCCCTCGTCGCCGTTGATCGCCATCAGCCGCGGGCCGGGCTCACCCAGCACCGCGCGCCATTTGCGTCCCGTCGGAAAGCCCGCGCCGCCGAGCCCGCGCAGCGAAGCGTCGTCGAGCGCCTTCAGCAGGTCGTTCCTGCTCAGCTCGCCCGAGCGCAGGCGGTTGAGCAGCTTGTAGCCGCCGCCTGCGACATAGGCGTCATAGTCGGTATATTTGGGCAGATGTGCGTGGGTGTCGCCGGCCTTGGCGGCGGCGAGCACATTCGTAACCGTGGCATGATCGACAAAGTGATGGCCGACTTCGGCGGCGGGCGCGGTGTCGCAGCGGCCAACGCAGGGCGCGCGCACCACGCGGATGCCCGGGCCGGCATTGTCCTGCAGTTCGTGCAGCAGCTTCTCCGCGCCCATCATGGCGCAGGTCAGCGAATCGCAGACCCGGATGGTCAGCGGCGCGATATCGGGCGCACCCTCCTTCACCACGTCGAAATGCGCGTAGAAGGTCGCGGTCTCGAACACTTCCGCAAACGACAGTTTCATCTCGTCGGCAAGCGCTGCCAGATGCGCCGCGGAGATCTGGTGATACGTGTCCTGGATCAGGTGCAGATGCTCGATCAGCAGGTCGCGCCGCCGTGGCCGGTCGCCGAGCAGAAGCTCGATCTCATGGGCGGCGGTGGGGTCGACCTGGCGGCCCTTCGGCGTCGCCTTGGCCCGCTTCCGTCCCGCGCCCGGATGATCGAACGATCGGACTTTTTGTAGGTCGTGTACGTCGTGATCCATCGAAACGTCTCGTTCCCTGCCAGTCTGCGGCCAACTCTAGTCAGTGGCATGCCAGATGCCAAGAGATTTATCAGATATTTAGGGCAACACAGGCCGCGAGCTTTCGATCCACTCCGCGCCTGGAGCAATCACGTTCGCTTTGCCTAATCACGGGATGAGAACACGCGAATTTAGTCCGGAGATCAATAAAGCCGTCTCATGCTGCGATTGCGAATGCGCATTGATCTGCATTTCCGATTACTCGATTTGAAATCGGTATCGCGCCTGAAATGCCGTCGCGGAACGCTCGCCCCGCGACGGCCAGAAGAGTCAGAGGATCTTGACGGCGCTTTCCAGCGTCTTCCAGACGCCCCAGGCCAGGGGAATGCCGACGAACGCCCAGAACAGCGCAGCCTTGGCGTCGAGCCCTCCGAACCCGATGCCGTAGGATCCTGACGGCCCCGAGCTGCCCGCGCTCGCCGTCGCCGCCTGCAGCTTGGCAACCTCGGCGTCGCTCATGTGCCACTTCGCGTCGACCGGCTTGATCAGGTAGTTGCAGATCAGGCCCGCGATCAGCATCGCGCACAGGATGTACATCGTCGTGTTGTAAAGCTGGTCGCGCGGCACGCCGGCGGCAAGCTGGAACTCGCGGATGTAGTTCACGACTACTGGACCGATGATGCCCGCCGTCGACCACGCGGTCAGCAGACGGCCATGGATTGCGCCGACGAACTGTGTGCCGAACATATCGGCGAGATAGGCCGGCACGGTGGCGAAGCCGCCGCCATACATCGACAGGATGATACCGAAGCCGAGCACGAACAGAAGTTTTGAGCCCATCGCCGCAAATGTCGGCGCCAGCGCATAGAGCACGATGCCCAGGATGAAGAACGTATAGTAGGTGTTCTTGCGGCCCATCTTGTCCGACAGCGAGGCCCAGAAGAACCGGCCGCCGATGTTGAACAACGAGAGCAGCCCGGCGAAGCCGGCCGCAATCCCTGCAATGGTCGCCTTCTGCGCGGCGTCAAGCTGGTTGAAGCCGACGTCGGGCAATCCGATCAGCTTGCCGGCGAAGATTTCCTGCAGCATCGGCGAAGCCATGCCGATCACGCCGATGCCCGCAGAGACGTTGAGGCAGAGCACCCACCAGATCAGCCAGAACTGCGGCGTCTTGTGCGCGTCCTTCAGGTGGACGTGGTTCTGCGAGATCATCGCATTGGCTTTCGCCGGCGGCGTCCAACCCTCCGGGCGCCAGCCCGCCGGCGGAATGCGATAGCGGAAGGCGCCGATCATCATGAATACGAAGTAGATCGCGCCCATCGCGATGAAGGTTTCCCAGGCGCCTACCGAGGTCGGCGACTTGAAATAATTCATCAACAGGTTCGCCAGCGGCGCGCCGATCATCGCGCCGCCGCCAAAGCCCATGATAGCCATGCCGGTCGCCATGCCGCGGCGGTCCGGAAACCATTTCACCAGCGTCGACACCGGCGAGATGTAGCCGAGGCCGAGCCCGATGCCGCCGATCACGCCGCTTCCTAGCCACAACAGCCACAGTTGATGGGTGATGATGCCGATCGCGCCGAGCACCAGACCACCGCACCAGCACAGCGCCGACACAAAACCCGCCTTGCGCGGTCCGACGCGCTCCAGCCAGCCGCCCCAGATCGCGGCGGAGACGCCGAGCAACACGAAGAACAGCGTGTACATCCAGCCCATGCTGGCGACTTTCCAGTCGCAGGTGGTGGTGAACAATTCCTGCACCAGCGTCATGTCCGGGCAGGCTTTCGGCGCGGTCACGCCGATCGCGCGCGACAGCGGCAGCCAGAACACGCTGAAGCCATAGGCCATGCCGATGCACAGATGAATGCAGAGTGCGGCCGGCGGCACTAACCAGCGATTGAAGCCGGCGGTCGCAATCGTTCGCTCCTTGTCGAGAATCCCGAGCGCACCCGATGGTGCGAGCGTGGCATCGGCTGTCGTCATAGGCGTATTCTCCAGGTTCGCGGCCTTACCGGGCACGATTGTTGAGAGGTTGGGGTATTGGATTGGGGGCCACGCAGCGCCGACCGTATGCGCGGGCGTGCGATGTCCGCGCGACAGATCGGAGTTCAAGTCGAGGCAAAATCGTTTTGAGGTGCGGCCTGGGCACGCCATGAAGACGGCAAGCGCGCGCGGTCGCCCAGCTTGCGACCGAATATCCGATCATCGCGTCCCCTCCCCACTCCAACCCTTGAGTGAGAAGTCAGCAATCCGCGTGCCAAATCGCGCGATGCAGAAAATCAATCACTTAACCAAATGCACACCGACGCATCGGACAAAATGTCCTGATAGCCGCTGGACAAAATGTCCGCTCAGCTCGCTTCCGGGAGCCACACCCGGAATGTACTCCCGGAGCCGATCCGGCTTTCCGCCGTGATCTGGCCACGCTGGCGCTTCACCAGCGTCTGACTGATGGAAAGGCCAAGGCCGGTCCCCTCCCTGCGTTTCGTGGTGAAGAAAGGATCGAAGACCTTGTCCAGGACGTCAGCGCTCATGCCGATGCCGGTGTCGGCCACGTCAATTGAAATGCCCGGGTTGCCGTCGCGATCGGCGTCGAACGAGCGCAGCGTCAAGGTGCCGCCGTCCGGCATGGCGTGGATCGCGTTGACGATGAGGTTGATCACGACCTGCTGCAGCTCGGTGCGGTTCATCAGGACCAGGCGGCTCGCCCGATCTTCCCGCTCAACCCTGATTTCGGTCTTGTTCAGGAGATGCTGCACCAACGGCAGGCAGTCCGCCACGACACTTCCGGGTGCATGACGCTCGACATAGCCGGCATACTCTTCCGGCCGCGCAAACTGCAAGAGCTCGGTTACGATCTGGCTGATGCGATGGATCTGTTCATCGACAAGCCGAAACTCGACCTTGGCTTTCTCGGTGTCAGCGCCGATCACGCTGCGGATGACATCGAGATTGCCCTGCATCACCGCGATCGGGTTGTTGATCTCATGCGCAACGCCCGCGGTGATCTCGCCGATGGCAGCGAGCTTCTCGGACATGATGAGCTGCTTGGTGGTCGCCTCCAGCTTCAGATTGGCGAGTTCGAGATCGCGGGTTCGTTCGCGCACCCGCGCGTTCAACTCCTCGTTCCACTCGCGCAACTGACGATCCCGCTCCTGAATCTGGTCCAGCAAGGTATCGAGGTGAACCGCCACCCGGCCGATCTCGTCACCCGACGCCGGCAATTTGGTGCGGGCCGAGAGGTTGCCGCTCTCGACTTCACCGATCGTCGCCGTGACGCGCTCGAGCGGCATGAAGATCGATTGCGCCCAGCGCAGGAAGATCGGCACGCTTGCCGCCGTGATCGCGATGAACGCGAGCGCAATGATCAGAATCGTCTCAATCTTTGCGTCGTTGAACGGCTTCTGCAGAAATCCGACATAAAGCATGCCGACGCGCTTGCCGTAGGTGTCGACGAGCGGCTCGTAGGCCGAGATGTACCAGTCGTTGACGACGAAGGCGCTGTCCAGCCAGGTGCGCCCCTCCCCCATCACCGCAGAGCGCACCGCTGCCGACACCCGCGTTCCCAACGCACGCCGTCCCTCGAACAGGCGCACATTGGTTGAGATACGCACGTCGTCGAGAAACAGCGTCGCCGTTCCCTGGCTGCCCTCGGGCAGGCTTGCCGCCCGATAGACGAGATCGTTGATCGTGTCGATGAATTCCAGATTTTGGTTCAGCAGAATCCCGCCGACGAGCGCGGCTGGCCCTCCTCCGGGGGCCGTGGCGCGGCTGGCCGCATGCACCACCATGCCATGGGTTTCCGTGCTGCGATCGGTCGGCACCGCGTTTGGCGTCGGCACCAGGTCGAGACGCGCGCGTTGGGCAAGCGCCGGCGAAATCGCCGCAAGTTCGTCGTTGGTGAAGATATCGATGCCGGTCGATGGGGATGCGCCTGACAATGCCGACGTGATGATCGGCCAATCGGCCCTCGGCGCTCCCTCAAGCGCGGGTGACGAGGCGATGATTTTTCCACCGGCATCCATCAAATAGAGGAAGTCCAGACCCATCTCCTTGCGGGACTGTTCAAGCAAAGTCTCCACCGCGGAGATCGTTTCCCGCTCTTCGACCTCCCGGAAGCGGAACGAAAGGCTCAGGCCGCGGATCTGAACGCCGGTCTTTTCCAGAATGCGGGCCAGGTATTGGTGGGCGATGGTGAGATCGCCGTTCACCTTGGAGATCAGCGTAGCGTCGAACCGCGCATTCCAGCGATAGATGGCAACCCCAAGCAGAAGCGGCAGAATGACCAGCATCGGCAGCAGCGCAATCGCGAGCAGCCGGAAGCGGACGGATGCTCCGCGCACCGGCTCCTCGATGCAGCCTGCCCGGTCAGCCATTCCATAACGCGAGTTTGCGATCGATGGTCTTGCGCGAGATGCCGAGCCGCCGCGCCGCTTCCTCGCGGTTGCCGCCGGTTTCCTTCAGCACGGAAAGAATGTGCCGGCGCTCCAGGTCCGCGAGGCTGTCGGCGGTGGCGACCTGCCCGTCGTTCCGTGGGCCCGCGAAATCGTCCGGAAACGCGCCGAGGATCAAGGTGCGCTCGATCAAATTGCGCAGCTCGCGCACATTGCCGGGCCAGTCGTAACTCGCAAGCGCAGCCCGCACTGCGCTATCGATCGGAACCGGCGGCATGCCGAGCTGGATCGAGAGCTTGTTCATGAAGATGGTGGCGAGCTCCTGCACGTCGTCGCCGCGATCCTTCAATAGCGGCAGATGAATCTGCATGACGTTCAGGCGGTAATAGAGATCGGCGCGAAAGCGTCCCTTCTCCACTTGCTTTTGGAGATCGGCATTGGTCGCAAAGATGAAGCGAAGATCGACCGGCACTTCACGCTCGGAGCCAACGGGGCGGACGCGGCGGTCCTCCAGAACACGCAGCAGCTTGCTCTGCATCGGCAACGGCAGTTCGCCGATCTCATCGAGGAACAGCGTGCCGCCATGCGCATAAAGGAACAGGCCCTCGCGGCCGCTATCCGCACCAGTGAAGGCACCCTTGATGTGACCGAACAGCTCGGCCTCGATCATATCGGGCGGAATGGCGGCGCAGTTCACCGGCACAAAAGGCTTGTCGGCACGATCGGAGAGCGAGTGAATCGAGCGCGCCGCGACTTCCTTGCCGGTGCCGGATTCGCCGGTGAGCAGGATCGAGGTCGGCAGGCGCGCGACGCGGGCAATGGTTTCGCGCACGCTGCGGGCCGCCGGCGACTCCCCGATCAGATTGTCGCGCAGGAAGGTGCGATCGGATGAAGCGCGCAGCGCATAACGCAAAACGTAGTTCTCGCGCTGCAGCCGAACCCGGTCGAGGCAGCGTGCAACCGCATTGAGGATCTGGTTAGAGCGGAACGGCTTCAGCACGAAGTCGACTGCGCCAGCGCGCAGCGCCTGGATCGCTGTGTCGAGATCAGCATAGGCTGTAATCAGGATGGCATCGGCGAAGAAGCCGACGGCCCGCTGCTCCGCCAGCCAGTCGACGCCGTTCTTGCCCGGCATGATGTTGTCGAGAATGACGACGTCGAACCGGCTCTTGTCGAGCTTGCGCGAGGCTTCGTCGGTGTCGGCGGCCTCTTCCACGTGCTTGCAATGCGGCCCCAGCGTGCGCACGAGAAAATTGCGCATGCCCGGCTCGTCATCGACGATCAGGATCGAGGCCTGCGCCAGCGCGCTGAACTCGGGACCGCCGGCCGGCTTGCCTGGTTTGGCCGCCGGTTCATTGACCGTTGCAGGGGATATCGCCGCGCTCGCCTTCGATGTCGGGAAGTTCATGCCGGGATTTGTAGGACCGATTGTCGCACCCGGCAATCGGCGCTGTCGTGAACTCGTCTAATTAACGCGCGAAGGTTTATCAGCGGGATCGCCCAAGCATTCGGCTTTTATATCGTCTCATTTGCTTTTTCTATCAGAAACACGATGCGGCTTGGGCTGCGTTCGGTGATTTCGACCTTGTCGCCGGTCTCCCGAATAAGGTTCGGAATGTCGATCACCGACAGCGGATCGGTGCAGAGCACTTCCAGCCTGTCGCCGGGCGGCAGCGTCTTCAGCGCCTTGCGTGTCTTCAACGCTGGCAGCGGGCATTTCAGGCCAGCGAGATCGAGTTTTGTCGTCGTCATGCGCCGACCATGGCGAAGGGCGCCCGCATCGTCAACGGACATCAATTGATCAGGCTTGCATAGGACAGGAACCCGACTGTCTGGCCGGGCGACACCTGCGTGACTTCTTCGCCGAGTTCGACGAGGCCATCGGTGTCCGCCAGCGACGACAAGAGCCCTGCGCCTTCGCGCGGAAATTTCACCGCTTCGAGCGCGCCATCGGCACCCTTGCGCAAGCTGACGCGGACATATTCACGGCGCGAAATCTTCTTCTTGTAGCTGAAGGCGGCGCGAACCGGCATTGGCCGAAGCGGCTCTGGCCGGGCACCGGATAACGCCAGAATGGTCGGCCGCACCACGTGAACGAAAGTGACAAAACTCGCCACCGGATTGCCCGGCAATCCGATGAAGGGCGTGCCGCCGATGATGCCCATCGCGACGGGGCGTCCCGGCTTGATTGCCATCCGCCACAGCACCAGCCTGCCGACACTTTCGACGCTTGCCTTGACGTGGTCCTCCTCGCCGGTCGAAACGCCGCCCGTCGTGAGGATCAAATCATGACCGCCGGCGACCTCCTGCAGCGCGCGGGCTAGCGAGGCGCGATCATCCCGGATAATACCGAGATCGCTGACCTCGCAGCCGAGTCGCGACAACATCGCCATTAGCATGAAACGGTTGGAATCGAACAGTTGCACCGCGGCGCGCGCCTCGCCCGGCGAGGCCAGCTCGTTGCCAGTGGAAAACACGGCGACGCGAATACGCCTTGTGACATCGAGTTGTGTCAGGCCGAAGGCTGCGGCAAGCGCAACGTCCTGCGGCCGCAGCCGCTGGCCGGCCAGCAGCGCCGCAAAACCTGAAGCGATGTCTTCGCCCGCGGGACGTACATTGGCGCCCGGCTTGAGGCCTGCAGGAAGCACCACCTTGTCGCCCTCGACGCGGACATCTTCCTGCATGAACACGGTATCTGCGCCTTCGGGCATCGGCGCACCGGTGAAGATGCGCATTGCGTGCCCCGGCTTGAGCGGCGCAGATGCGGAACTACCCGCCTGAACGCGGCCGATGACCGTAAACGTTTGCTCTTCCTGCTGCGGCAGGTCGCGGCTCGCAACCGCATAGCCGTCGACGGCGGAATTGGTGAAGGGCGGCAGCGGCAGCGGCGCCAGGATTTCGTGCGCCAGAATGCGGCCATCGGCGCGAGCGAGCGTAACCGTCTCGATATCCACAACCGGAGTCACACGCGTGGCAATGAGACCGACGGCCTCATCGACCGACATCATCGGGCCGCCGAAGGCAAAGCAATCGTCGGACAATTGCGCCATGTGCCTGATCAGCCCTCAGCTTCGCATTTCGCCAGCACGTCTTCGAGCGATATCGCAGACCGCAACATCATGGCCGCCACCGCCTCGATATCGTCGAGATGGGCGGTCGGCAGCGTGGTTTCAACCGCCGTATCGGTCGCGATTCCGACGATACCGGGATCGTCGGGGAACAGCAGCGGCTTTTCATTCGCGGCGCGATAGACCTCGATCTTGCGGTGCGGCTCGCGCTTGAAGCCCTCGACCACGACGAGATCGACCGGCGACATCTTGGCCAGCAATTCCGGCAATCGCGGTTCATGCGCCCCGCGCAGCTCGTGCATCAGGGCCCAGCGCCGCCCCGATGACACCAGAACTTCGGCCGCGCCGGCCTCGCGATGCCGCCAGGAATCCTTGCCGGGTACGTCGACGTCGAAGGCGTGGTGGGCGTGCTTGATCACGGACACGCGCAGGCCCTGTTTTGCGAACTGCGGGATCGCCCGCGTCAGCAAGGTGGTCTTGCCGGCGCCGCTCCATCCCGCGAGGCCTATCACTTTCATCTCATACTCCGACAGCGGTACTAGTATCCCCGCCAAGCCCGGGCAAAAGCGCGAAGCGCGTCTTCACCCTGGAAGTCCCGGGCTTCCACGTCTTGACGCTATCGCAGCAAGAAAGGCGTGGATGGCCGGGACAAGCCCGGACATGACGGCCAGACCGTGACTTGTTAACTCCGGTCCTTATATCAGCCCGGAGACAAAGTCATGCTAACCTGCGTCCTATGATGAAGATGGAAAAAGCCCCCGCCCCCCTGATCGTGCCCAACCCTGAGGATCCACGGCTGACCGAGCGCGTCGCCGGGACCGATCAGACGGGCGCGACGGTCGAAATCCGGGTGCCGGTGGAGCGGCCGCTGACGCTGTACCTGAACGCGCAGGAGATCGTCACCATGATGACGATCGGCGACTATCCTGAATATCTGGCGCTCGGCTATCTCCTGAACCAGAACATGCTGAAATATGACGACGTCGTCACCGAGGTCGAGTATCACGACGACCTTCAGGTCGTGGTGGTGCGCACCGAGCATCACACCAATTTCGAAGCCAAACTGAAGAAACGCACGCAGACATCCGGCTGCGCACAGGGCACCGCGTTCGGCGACCTGCTTGAAGCAGTGGAAAGCGTGGCGCTGCCGAAGGCGGAGCTGCGCACCTCGTGGCTCTACCAGATGACGCGCACGATCAACACCATGCCCTCGCTCTATCTGGAGGCCGGCGCGATCCATGGCTGCGTGCTGTGCAAGGAAGGCGCTCCCGTCTGCTACACCGAGGATGTCGGCCGTCACAACGCGGTCGACAAGATCGCCGGCTGGATCTACCGGCACGGCGTCGATCCCGCCGACAAGATCCTTTACACCACGGGCCGGCTCACCTCGGAGATGGTGATCAAGACGGTGCGGATGGGCATTCCCATCCTGGTTTCGCGCTCGGGCTTCACCGCGTGGGGCGTCGAACTGGCGCGGCAGGTCGGGCTGACGCTGGTTGGCCGCACGCGCGGCAAGCGCTTCATTGCGCTGTCAGGACAGGAGCGGATCGTGTTCGACCAGGACCTCGACTATGTCGAGGAAGAATCCGCGCGGCACAAGCGCAAGGGCGAAGAGCGTGACGAGTAAAATTCCAGGCGTTCTGCTCGCCGGCGGATTGGCGCGGCGGATGGGTGGCGGCGACAAGCCGATGCGCACGATCGCCGGCCGCACCATCCTCGACCGCGTGATCGCGCGCCTTGCGCCGCAATGCGACGGGCTCATCCTCAATGCCAATGGCGACCCAGCACGCTTCGCAGCGTTCGGCCTTCCCGTAATTGCCGATAGCGTCGCCGATTTTCCTGGCCCGCTGGCCGGCATTCTGGCCGCACTCGACTGGGCTGCGGTCAACCGGCCCGATGTAAAATTTGTTCTCAGCGCCGCCGCAGACTGCCCATTCCTGCCGCGCGATCTGGTCTCCAGGCTGTATGACGCGATCGAAGCGGAGAATGCCGAGTTAGCTGTTGCCGCCTCCGATGGCCAGTCGCATCCGGTGATCGGATTATGGAGCATCGGCTTGCGCGAACAACTTCGCCACGCGCTGGTCGTCGAGGACATCAGAAAGATCGATCGCTGGACCGCGCGCTACAGGCTCGCCACGGTGACATGGCCGGTCACCCCGCTCGATCCGTTCTTCAATGCCAACACCATGGACGACATCGCGGAAGCAGAACGGCTGGCAGCGCTGGATGGCGGTTAGATTTCGTGCCCCGGACGCAGCGCAGCATGCAATGCTGCGCTGCTGAGCCGGGGCCCTTCCGGGCGAAGAGTGGATCCCGGCTCTGCGGAGCAGCGTTACACGCTGCGCCGCGTCCGGGACACGCGCCATCATCGAAAGTTCACGCCGCCAGCGGCACGGTCCAGGCGTCGTAGCCGTACACCCAGTCGGTATCGGTCCTGCCGCTGAGCCAGGTATTCGCACGGGAGGTCGCCTGAATGCGCGCGGTTCGCTCCTTGGCAACGCCTTCCCGCTCGACGCCCTCGAGGCAACGCGACAGCACGGCGGCGTCCTCGATCGCCATCGCCGCGCCCTGCGCAGCCTCGCCTATAGCGGTCTTGCCATTCCCATCCCTGCCCGAGCCGCTTCTGTTGACGGCTTCCTCAGCTCCGAAGGCTTCAGGCCGGCCGGAAACCCGCCTGCTCAAGCGCCGCGCGCGCCCCGTCCGAGGCCAGCGCGTCGAGAAAGCCCTGCACGGCCGGTCTCTGCTTGCGCGCCGTCACCAGTGCAAAATCATAATGCTCTTCGGCAAAGGGAATGAAACCCAGGTTTGACGCATGCGCGACTGGCGCAATGGTCATGCCCCAATCGGCACGGTGCTGCGCGACCGCCGCGGCCACCGCGTTGTGCGAGCGCGGCTGATTCCAGTAGCCATCGGGTCGCGCACCGCCAAGCAGCCGGTCGACCAGGATGCGCGTGCCGGCGCCCTGGTTGCGATTGACCATGATGCAGGCGGGATCGGCCAGCGCGGCACGCACCGCGTCCTCCGCGCTCAATCCCTCGAAGCGCCGATCGCCCTTGCGGAAGACGATGCCCTGCATGCGACGCCATCCCGGCATCAGTTCGAGCCCATCGCTGAGATACGGCGTGTTGTAGGTCTCGGTCTTCTCGTCGAACAAATGGATCGGCGCAAGATCGCACTCGCCGCGCTTGGCGGCCGAGAGCCCGCCGAGGCTGCCGACGGCGATCGAGCGCACGGTGAGCCCGGCATGTGCCAGCGGCGCCGTGACGAGATCGAGCCCGGTGCAATGGCTGCCGACGATGACGAGATCGGGCACCCGCACGTGCGGCGTGAACAGCGTCACCTCGGCCTCGCTGCCCGCCGGCATCTGGTCCGCCAGCGCATCAATGCGCAGAAAGCCGTCGGCCTGAGCAAAGGAGGTGATGGCGCCGGAGCCCTTGCCTGTGGGGTACGCGATCAGTCCATCCGCGCCTTCAACCAGCGACACCATGACGAATTCGGCGCGGCCGAGTTCGGACGCGATCCGCACGGGAACGCGCGCATTGACCTTGGCGTCCGAGCGCGGCGGCAGGCCGGCCATCCGCCGCAGCACCGGCACGATCATGTCGTGGAAGGTGAACATCGCCGAGGTCGGAAATCCCGGCAGGATGATAACAGGCTTGCCGTCGCATACCGCAAGGCACAGCGGCTTGCCGGGCTTCAGCGCCACGCCATGGGCGATGATGCCGGGCTTGCCGAGCCGGCCGATGATGCGGTGGGACACGTCGCCCGCGCCCTTGGACGTGCCGCCTGACAGCACCAGCATGTCGCTGCTCGCGAGCGCCTCGCGCATCGCGGATTCGAGTTGCGCCTCATCATCGGCGATGGCGCCGAGAAACCTCGCCTCGCCGCCATTCTCCGTGATCGCCGCCGTGACGATCGCGCCGTTGGTGTCGTAGATCGCGGCCGGCCGCAGGGAATGGCCGGGCTGCACCAGTTCATCGCCGGTGGAAATGATCGCAACGCGCGGCCGACGCGCGACGGCCACCTCCGCGATGCCGCAGGCCGCCAGCATCCCGATCTCGCGCGAGCCAATGACGGTGCCGGCGCGCAGCAGCGCTTCGCCACGGGCGATATCGGAGCCGGCATAGGATACGAATTGCCCGGGCGAAGCGGCGCGGCGGACGTCGATCGCACGATGTCCCGCCGGTTGGGTATGCTCGACCATGACGATGGCGTCCGCACCGCGCGGCACCGGACCGCCGGTCGCGATCGGCGTGGCTGTTCCCGACAAGACCGGCCGCGTCGGCGCGGTGCCGCACGCGATCACCTCGTCGTTCAGCATCACACGCACCGGTGAAGCCTCGCCGGCCGAAGCGAGGTCGGCGGAACGCACCGCAAAGCCATCGACATTGGAGCGATCGAACGGCGGCACATCGATCGGCGCCACGACGTCCTCGGCGAGCGCGCAGCCGAGCGCGTCCGCAAGCGAGCGTTGCTCGCTCGCGACCGCACGCGGAAACAGCGCGGCTTCAAACCGCGCCAGCGCATCCTCACGCGACAGGATGGTCAGGAATTGATCCTGATCGATAGTGTCGCGGCCTTTCGGCGAGGGCGTATTCGTCATTCCCGAACCCATATCACTCCCGCAGCATATAGGCATCGACCGGGGTGCCCGCCGCAAATCCTTCCGAGCCGGCGGGCACCGCGAGCCAGGCCTCGGCGCGCGCAATCGCATCGAGCGACAATTCGCCCACCGCCAGCGGTACCCAGGCATCCTGCTCTCGTTCCAGCAGCACGATCTCGGCAATGCCGACGCTTGAAGCAATCTTGCGCGCCAGCGGCAGATTGAGCTTGCTGCGCCGCCGGCGGCCCGATAAACGATCGAGCGCGGGAAGCGCCAGGGTCCACCACGCCGCCAAGGCCTGGTCGGGCGCGCCTGGCAACACCACGAGCGGCATCTTGCCTGCACGACCAACGGCCGAAGTGCGGCCTGGTTGCAGGGCAATGCCATGTGCGAGAATCTTCCCGCGCGCGCCCAATGCCGTCACCGCCGTGTCGGTGCGGCCGACACCGGAGCCGCCGACGATCAGGAGCAGATCGCACGCACCGTCATCGATCGCCGCGATAATCGCTGCGGCATCGCGACCTGCAGCCGCGACCAAGACAACCTCACCGCCCGCGGCCCGCGCGCTATCGGCGACCAGATCCGCGGTTACTGTGCCCCCGGGAATATTGACGATGCGCAGGCGTGGGCGGCGCACGCTCAATCGCGCCATTCCTGCGGCGCGGGCGATCATGAGATGGCGCGGCAGCACGCGCCGGCCGGCTTCAACGAGACGGCTGCCCGCTGTGATATCGCTGCCGGCCCGGCGCACGCCCTGACCCGGGATCGCCTCGGCCAGCACCTGCACGAGCGGACCGGACATTTCGACGGAATCGGAATCCAGCACGCAGTCGCAATTGTCAGGAATGATCTCGCCGGCCTCGACCCACACCGGCGCTGCCATTAATGGCAGCGGCGAATAGGAGGATGCGCCGACAAGGTCGCGCGCGCGGAATGCATAGCCATCCGCGGCAGCGATATCGCGCGGCGGGTGGGCATCGAGCCCCGGCATGTCAGCGGCAATACAGCGCAGCGCCTCTGCCAATGCCAGTTCCATCGGCGCGACCGGATCCACGCCCTCCAGCAACGCGGCGAGCGCCACATCGAGCGGCGTTAGCGAAGTCGGCAAGCGCTGGTTCGAGGTCATTGGCGCTCGCCTATGCCCTGAATCGGGAGGAAAATAAATAGAACCGGATACGGCGCGCGTGGTTTAGCCCACATTGACGCCGGCGCAAAATAGTTGCAAATGAGACCAATTGGCGGAACCAACCGCCTGACAACACCAATGGCCAATGTGCTGATTCCTAGGGAGACGACAGGATGTTCGCCAGGAAACTATCCAGGCTCGCCGTGCTCATGGCCGCGCTGCTGGCATCGACCGCGGCGCTCGCTCAAATCTCGGACGACGTCGTCAAGCTCGGCGTTCTCACCGACATGAATGGCCCGGCGGCCACGGCAACCGGCCAGGGCTCGGTCACTGCTGCGCAGATGGCGGTGGACGATTTCGGCGGCAAGGTGCTGGGCAAGCCGATCAGCATCATCGTCGGCGATCACCAGTTGAAGCCGGATATCGGCGGCGGCATCGCGCGGCGCTGGTATGACGTGGATCAGGTCGACGTGATCCTCGACGTTCCGGTTTCCGCAGTCGGGCTTGCGGTGCAAAACATCACCAACGAAAAGAAGAAGCTGCTGATCGTGCACTCGACCGGCACCGCAGACTTCCACGGCAAGTTCTGTTCGCCACACGCGATACAATGGGTGTTCGATACCCGCGCACTGGCGGTCGGCACCGCGCAGGCGGTGGTGAAGCGCGGCGGCGATAGCTGGTTCTTCATCACCGACGACTATGCGTTCGGTCACTCGCTGGAGCGCGACGCTTCCACCGTCGTCACGGCCAATGGCGGCAAGGTGCTGGGCTCGGTGCGCCCGCCGCTTGCCACGCCTGATCTCTCATCCTTCGTGTTGCAGGCGCAGGCCTCAAAAGCCAAGATCATCGGCATTGCCGCCGGTCCTCCGAACAACATGAACGAGATCAAGACCGGCGCAGAGTTCGGCGTGTTCAAGGGCGGCCAGCAGATGGCCGCGCTGCTCGCGTTGATCACCGACATCCATTCGCTTGGATTACCTGCAGCGCAGGGGCTGTTGCTGACGACGTCGTTCTATTGGGACATGGACGACAAGACCCGCGAATGGTCGAAGCGCTACTTCGCCAAGATGAACCGGATGCCGACGATGTGGCAGGCCGGCGTCTATTCCTCGGTCATGAGCTATCTCAACGCCATCAAGCAAGCCGGCACCGACGAGCCGCTGAAGGTAGCAGCGAAGATGCGCGAAAAGCCGATCGAGGATTTCTTCTCCCGCAACGGCAAACTGCGCGAGGACAATCTGATGGTCCACGACCTGTGGCTGGTGCAGGTCAAGAAGCCGGAGGAATCGAAATATCCGTGGGACTACTATCAGATCCTCGCCAAGATCCCCGGCGACGAAGCGTTCGGCCCGCCCGATCCGGCGTGCGCGATGGCGAAGAAATGACGACCGAAGGTCGTCATTCCGGGATGGTCCGAAGGACCAGACCCGGAATCTCGAGATCCCGGGTTCGCTCGCTTTGCGCGCGCCCCGGGATGACCGTTGCGTTGCCTCGCGCTGATGCGCGAGCCAAGGCAACGGTCATTTCACCACCCCCGCTTCCCTGAAATACTTGATCACGCCAGGATGGATCAGTCCCGCATTCGGCGCTGCCGCAACCGTGTTCGCGACCGTGGTCTCACAGGCCTGCGGCAACTTCTTGCAGAGCGCGGCCTCCTGCCCATGCAGCGTGCGCGCCAACCGGTAGGCGACGTCGTCGGGCAGGCTTTCACGCGCCAGCACAAAGCTCCAGGAGCCTATGGAATCGATCGCGGTCGGCTGGTTCGGATAGCTGTTGGCGGGCACAGTCAGCGGTTTAAGGAACGTGTGCTTGGCGCGGACGCGCGCGATCTCGCTAGCGTCGGGTGCGATAAATCGCGCGCCGCCGGGAGCTTGCGCCATCGCCGCAAAGCCGGGCCAGCCGATGCCCGCGCCCCACAGCGCGGCGGCGCGGCCGTCCTGGACCATGGCGGGGCCGTCGCCGGCGCGGTCGAGATAGATCGACTTGAAGTCCTCGTCCTGCTTCAGCCCGATGCCGTCGAGGATATAGCGCGACAGGATCGGCAGGCCCGAGCCCTTGGCGCCGAACGCGACCGGCTGGCCGACCAGATCCCTGATCGTCTTGTAGGGACTGTCCGCCCGTACCACGAACATGCCGGGGCTGGAATACATCGCGGTCAGGATTTTCAGCTTCGTCGCCGGCCGGCCGATGCCCATGAAGGCTTCGTAGGCGGGCTCCCCCGCCACCAGCGCGATATCGAGCTGGCCGGCTTCCAGCAGCGGGATGTTTTCGTTGGAGCCCTTGGTGTTGCGCGGCTCGATCGACAGCGCCGGATCGGCCGCATTCATCACCTCCGCAAATGCACTGCCGTAGACCGGAAAGCCGCCCCCCGGCGTCGCGGTTCCCAGGCTGATCGTGGTTTTGGTAATGGCCTTGCCTCCCTCCTGCGCCGCGGCGGCACCGGCCAACAGGAGCAGGCCGGCCCAGGCAATCCCAGCGAGTTTCATTGTTGGCCTCAAACGTTCGGTGACGATGATGCACGGAGGGTTGTAGGCAAGCCCGACCGCTTGTGAAAGCGCGTTTTCGGCCCGGAAGGTCGGCATTGCCGTATCGCTGTCATGCCTGTAAACGATGGCGGCACCGTTGCCGGCCGCCCTCTCCCGCGGCCGCTCCGCGGCGGGGCCTGTAGCTCAATGGTTAGAGCCGGCCGCTCATAACGGTCTGGTTGCAGGTTCGAGTCCTGCCGGGCCCACCAGCCTTCGCTGGCTACGCCAGCTTCGGCTCGACAAGCCACATCGTAGTGAAGGCTGCCGCGCCGAAGCCCATCGGGGCGAAGGCGGGCTTCCGGGCCCGCGAGCTACGGTCGAGCAGCCAGCCCCAACCAAAATATCGAAAACAACCCCATGCAAAGTAGCCGGCTGTCGCCGCCAAAGTGGCTTCGAGTGACATTGACACGTCGGGCAAATCAGGGGCACGACTCTACGATCGCGCACCAGAAGCGCCTGGCCTTGTTGCACATCGCTTTGTCGTACATCCTCACCTCGCAGCAAACTAGTGTTCTACATTCGATCTGACCACCGGATCTTATCTTTGATCGTAGATTCGGCGGCATTATCGCACGAAAAGGCCAAACGGCCGATCAGGGCCTTCCAGACGGTGCGGCGGTGGAACTGCCGAAAGCATGTGTTAGCCAAACCGGATCAGAAGCGTGAAATACCGAGGGTCCACACCCGCACCGGTATCCGTCTCGCAGAGCTGGATCATGACCGCGGTCTATATGGGATAGCGCAAGACCGCGGCGAGTGACTTACCTCCTGGTATGTCGGTCTTGCGAACACCGAGAACGCGGCCACCCGCGTCCAGGACTCGCCCTGCGATTTCGTCGACCACGCCGTAACTGCCGGCGCTCGGCTTGTCAGCAAACGTCACGCTGCCATCCACCTGCGACACCTTTCCGGGTACGACCTCATCTATGTCCACCAGCAGAGTTTCAACGGCCCCATAGGTTGCGGCACGAGCCGCCTGGGCGATGTCCGTGGTCGCGCGCCCCTGGTTCTCGCGAAGGTCGAAGCGCTTGGCGAAGGCCGCGATCTCGTCACGATAAAGACTATCGAGCACTGAGCGGGCACGCGCCGCAAGTTCAGCATCGGTCAGCGCGTCAGGGCTGCCGTCGATCCCTGTCGGTGCCAGATGAGCATAGGTATTTACGGATCGATAGATCGATGCGAAAGGCTGAAGCGCCGCCAACACCAGGGGGATATCGATGCCGGCAAGCAGTGCGCGCAGTGAACTGTCCACCTGTCGTGCGAACTGACGCAATCTCACTTTCTGACCTTCGGCGCCCTGAATGCGACCGCTCGGAGAACGATCGTTCAGCGTCGAGCGGCCCACCGCACTGGCGGCATCCTTCGGCATGCCCTCGACCTTGACGAGCGTCGCGGGCAAATCGGCGGGAACCTCGATCACGCGGACCATTCCTTCCGATAGCGCCAGCACATAACAAGTGTGAGGAAACGTGACAGCCCGCAGCAGGGGTTTCAAGAAGAAGCGGTCGGACACCTCAACGATGGGCTCCAGCGCGTTGGGAAGACGAAAAGTCCGAATGTTGTCGGGCGTCGCCAACACCGCGAGGCTGCGCGCCTGAAATCGCCAGAACTCGTCATCGTCGACAAGATCGTCCAGATGTTCGGCCAATGCAGCAATGCGGCGCTTGTCGGCGCCCGCCGCTTCGAGCTGATGGATGCCCTGCTTTGCCAGATTCTTCAGCTCGATCCGATCGCTTGCGGTCCCCTGTGTCACAGGCGAGGTTCGCATATAGATCGACAGGCAGATGTCATCGCGGTGGGAGACCAGTGATTTCAGATCGCCGGTAGTCGGAATGTCGACGTAGAGCATGATAAATCTCCATCTCGAGCAGTTTATGGATCTTCACACCGTCCATTCAGATCAAGATAGTGGCGATCCATAATTGAGGAGTATCTCAGGGCACAACCAATCTCTTGCGGATGGCATAGCGGACCAGCTCTGCCGTCGACGATATCCCGAGCTTGCGCATGGCCGATGCGCGATGGGTCTCGACGGTCTTCACACTCAGCTTCAAGACGGCGCTTATCGATCGGTTGGTATGTCCCTCCGCAATAAGCTGAACCACGCTCTGCTCGCGCGACGTGAGCAGCAGGTCCGATTTTTTTTTTGCTTGTTGATCTGGTAATCGTGGAGCAGCTTCTCGAGCAAGACGCTGGTGAAGTGGTGTAGACAAACGCAGCGCGCCGCGCACTTAATCCTTACCGATTGCTGCCTCGCCCCTCGGCGTGAGGATCATGATTGTCGTGGTGCTGCTTTGCTTAAGGCCATCCTTGATCAGGCCCGCGTTGTAAACGTTCCACAGCGCTTTTGCGCCGATCGTCGGGTGCGTAAGCGTGTCGCCCATGGCGGCGTAATTTCTGGTTACCTCGCCGAGCCTGGTGGCGAAGAGCGCGCGGCGCTGCGGTCCGGTGAGCTTGGGCGGGTCTGCCGGTAGCGCGTGGAACTCTGTCGGCGTGATGAGATGAACGGCGGCCAGCTCGTTGTGCAAGCTGCACGTGACCTCGGCGTGATTGGGCTGAGGCAGGTTCTTGCTCGATCGTGCCGCGCGATGGGCACGGGCAGGGATACTGTGGGCCATGTGTGGGACCCTCGGCTGTGACACCCCCCGGCGTTTGCATCCTTAAGTTTAGTTGCCCGCATCGGTTTAAGCAAGCTTTTCTACGCATGTGCGGTGTCAGCTTCGAAGGTCGGGTGTTGGTGTTGCGAATTGGTTCCTTCGGGGCGCTTTGATTTATCGACTCGCGACTTCTGGGCCGCGAATAAAGAATCAATGGGTTAAGCGACTCGCTTCTGTTTGGTCCCGACAGCTTCGCGAGCTTCGGCTAGGCAAGCCGGTGCCACAAACGCCCGCGAAGCGAGCGAAGGCTGTCGCGCCGGAGCCTTGGCGAAGGCGAACTGGTGCCGCCACCAACCAAAATATCGAAAACAACCCCATGCAAAGTAGCAGGTGGTCGCGGGCATGGATGCCTTGAGCGAATTCTGCGAAAACATTTTGACACGTCGGGCAAATCAGCAGCACAATTGCATCGTCACGCAATTCGTTAAACGCATGGCCCCACGGCGCGCTACGAACAAGCGTCAGCCCACCGTGCCGCTGCCGGACCGTCTGCTGGTCCACATGCGGCGCTGGGACGACAAGAAGATCATCGCCAACCACTTCGTCGAGTGGCAGGGCGCTAGCGTCAAGTCAGTGAAGAACGGCTTCGCGCGGGCGGTGGAGGTGGCGAAGCTCGACCTCTCGGACGGCAACGTCACGCCGCACACGCTACGCCATACGGCAGCGACCTGGCCCATGCAGCTTGGCACTGCCCCATGGGAATCGGCTGGTTATCTCGGCATGTCGGTGAAGGTTCCGATCGACACCTACGGTCATCACCATCCCGATTACATGAAGGAAGCGTCCGGGGCGATCACTCGCAAGAGGGAGACGACCAAGCGCGTCTTCGGCACCCCCCAGACTACCAAGCCAGCCGTCCGCGCTCGCAGCATTCGAGCAATCTAGGCCGTGAAACTATAATCTGCCGGGCGGACGGCTTGCCAAAGTCCGCTATGCCTGGATAGCGATCAAGTTCCGCAGCGCAGCGAAATGACGCGATGTGCCAACGGGCGACATTGGCTTGGCATCACGTCATCGCCGACACCACCTTATCAGGGATTCCTGACTTCGAAGGCCAACAGGACGTTGCCGGGCAGACCACTCCATTGGGCGTAGCCGGAAGCTACGTAGAGCATCCCACCCACGATCGTTGGACCAGGTCCGTCCATGGCGCCACCGTTTGCCGAAACGCCATTCACCGTCGCGTACTTTCGCGCCGTGTCGATCTCCCAAAGCAGCCTGGCGTCAGCAGTGGCATAAGCACGTAGATAGCCGCTCACCCCGCCAGAAAAAACAACGCCGGGAATTACAGTGACTGCAGCGGAAAGCGCAGGGCTGCATCGGCTCCGGTGGCCACACGGGACCGGCGACACCTGCATCGAGATTTTTCCGGTAGCAAGATCCAGCGCGAAAAGGCCTCCGCCGGCAGAGGGATCAAGACTCATCGTGCCGTCAGGAAGAAACCGGAGATCGGAGTTGGCGACGTATACGCGCTCCTCGTCCGCGGCGGAGCCCCACATGATGCCTCCCAGCGGACCACCCTTACCGATCCGCGTTTGCCACAGAATTTTGCCTTCCTGGTCAGGATCCAGCGCATGGACCACACCGGATTTCTGCCCGACGGCCAGCACGCGCTGTCCGTTGCGCAAACTCACTAGGATGGGCGATTGGCCAAAATCGGAATCTGGACCACGGTCCTCCGGACAGTTGGTCTGGTCCGCACCTAAGCAACCCACAACATAGCTGTCGTGGGGCGTGACCTGCCGATGCCAGAGCATCCGGCCGGTCGCCAGGTCAAACGCAAGGATGGCATCGCTAGTTTCTGCCGGCGGGTTCGAATAGCTGTTCCCGGTCGCGACATAGAGCGCCTGACGCTGAACATCGATGGTCGGCGCCGACCAGACGGCTGCGCCGGACGGACCATACAGCTGCGTCCCGATGACATTCTGCTTTGTCGGGCGCGGTGCCTCAGGGATCGTGTAGGCCTTCCATATCTGACTGCCGGTCGCACTCTCCAGCGCAACGACGCTGTCTCGAAAAGTGCAGCATTGGTAGTCGGGTTTAGATCCAGTCGCCTCCTCGAATGAAGAGACCGGCACATACAGCACGCTGGAATGCAGTGTCGGCGCGCCAACGATCCGGGCAGCAGGATGATCCTCGACCTTAGTCTTCCATAGCAATGCGCCCGTCGTGGCATTCAGGGCATAGGCATTGGCGTGCACATCGCCAAAGAAAACCGCTGACTGATCCGTGCCGGAGAGCAGACCAACACTGATCGCCGTTCGAACAACCGCCTCGGTTGCGAACTCCCACCGAATGCACCCGCTCTTGGCGTCGAGCGCATAAACCTTGCGATCGCCACCCCCCACAAACAGCAGACCGCCAACGATTGTGGGCTGGGCATTGGCTGCGGATGCGCCGGGAAATCCGAATGCCCATTTCAGCCGTAGGCGAGGCAC
Source organism: Bradyrhizobium murdochi (assembly GCF_000472965.1). GTDB lineage: Bacteria > Pseudomonadota > Alphaproteobacteria > Rhizobiales > Xanthobacteraceae > Bradyrhizobium > Bradyrhizobium murdochi. The sequence continues at coordinate 566,689 of NZ_AXAU01000002.1, forward strand.
TTGGTCCGGCGTCAATCCAGCCATCGCTGCTGGCTGAAACCGGCTGTTGTTGATGTCTGCGCCCCAGCCGTTCCATCGTGGTCCGTCGAGCGGATGGGGAAACCCATCCGGATTGTGCGCGCATTTTGAGATATCGGTCGAGGCAGGCGAGGCTTGCTGCTGCGCGTGTGCCGCGAGCGGAAAAGCTGCGATGCAAGCAATTATCGCGATGAGGTCTCGCCGGCGCATCGGTCCATGCCCCGCTGTGCACACCATAGCGTAGAACCTTCAAGGGAGACATCCAAGAGGTCGAATGTCCGCGTTGTGTCAAGAGCGGCCATCGCTCAGTTTGAAAATCACTAGCTTTCAGCGGCACGCGATTCAGCGTGATCCGGATGACCGCAAACGATCTTTTCGGGCCAGATCAGTTCCTCGTGAGATTCGAATACCTCACGGCCCGTAGTCACAATTATCCAGACAGCGATGGTGCCTGCGATAAGAGAATCAAAAAAGGAATAGCTTGTGAGGAGCAGGAGCACCCCTGCCACCACCGGTGCGAGCGACACCCACACGTCGCCCATGTTGTGAATGTATGCGAGCCGGATGGCGGCATTGTTACGGCTCGGTTCCAACAGTAGCCGGGCGACACCCCAGTTCGCGGCGGCGGCAGCAAGTCCGACAACAATGGGGACGACTCCGTGCACGGGCACGGGATTCCACAGACGCTCCACGGCCTGCCACAACAACAACCCGCTGACTGCGATCAGGCCAACCGAATTGAAGAGATTGGCGCTCCTCAGCAGCTTTTGGGACGGCCCTCGGGCGACGATGAATGCCAGGTAAAGGCAGACGAGCGCCAGTTCATCAGACAGGTTATGGAAGCTGTCCATGATGAGGCTCAGGCTCGAAGCCTGATAGCCCGCGACCGCTTCAACGGCGAAAATGCCGGTGTTGAGTCCAACCGCAGCAGCTATGGGCTTTCGGTAGTGGGCCATGGAAGTTACCTTCCACTCCAGTTGGTGATGTGCGCAATACTATAACATCACATCTCAACATCAATCAGCTGGTGGACGGGTGGCTGGCATCCGCAACTATTCTATTAATTGGCGGTTGAGTGGGGTATCGATCGGCAATTGAGTCGCAAGGAGTATCCACAATGGCCGAATGCACCGAGAAGCATCACGACAACCACCCCCACAAGCATGGTCCGGGCTGCGGGCACACCGCGATTCGCCACGACGGCCATGTGGATTACCTTCATGATGGCCATCTCCATCACATGCACGAGGATCACGTGGATGAGCACGCGATCGCGGTCAACACCGCAAATCCGGTGCAGTGCACGCCGGAAGTCCGTTGCTCGCACAAACACGGTCCAAATTGCGGACACGAAGCGGTACCGCACGGCGATCACGTCGACTATCTCGTAGACGGCCGGCTGCACCATCCGCACGGCGATCATTGCGATGATCATGGGCCCGTGCAGCTCGCCTGAGAGCCGGTCACGACGCTGGTCGAGCCGCATAAGCAGCTCATTTCAGGGTCGGGTCAGAGTCGGACGAAGCCGCGTTTGAGTTCGCTTTGCCTAGATCAACGGAGATCGCCGCGCGGTGGTGTGAGGTCCGAAAGGGGCCAACAGGTGATACTCGCGAAAATGAAAGAGGCCGCCAACAGAGGCGGCCTCAAACCATCAACACCGGTATGGCGGTGGTTGGTGACCCGGCGGAATTCCATGATACCAAGTTCTGCACGAGCCCGGTGGCGGCAGGTGACCGCGCGGGATTCGTTCCGCACGATGATAGCCGCGCCCGCGCCGTGGCCCTTCATCCTGCCAGTTGTAAGCGCCGCGCCCCCGCCACTTTCCGCTTTCGTCCTTACCCGGATCGGCAAGCGCCGGACCTGCGAGCGCCAGAAGCGCAAAAATACCTAGTGCGTATTTCATGTCCCGTCTCCAATCGTGCGTTCGATAACACTGAGGCGTCGGGAATGTTCGGCAACAAATCATGACACCCGCAAATTCAACTTAGAACACGAGGGGTCAAATACGGACATCACCCGGCTGCGCATGGGAACCGATTGGCAATTCCGGAACATTTCCTGAACTCAGCAGAAGCAGATCGTATGTACGCAACGGGTCCAATCGCGACCGGGTCGCGCCAATAGCAAATCCAGCCATGTCCGCTATGTCGCCGAAGACGGAAGCAGATTCAGAGCACTGGCGATAACGCTTAAGCATGGCGGGTTGATCGCATATGACGGAATCAACTGTTCTCCTTTGTTCTTCGGGTCCTGTCGGGTCCCGATTGGGTCCCGCATGAACGTGAACGAACGCAGAAGATCGCAAATTATCGACGTAGAAAATCCCGAGAAGATAAGGGTGTTCTGCTGATCCAGACCGCTCATAACAGTCTGGTTGCAGGTTCGAGTCCTGCCGGGCCACCAGCCTTCGCGCGCGAAGCGAAGGTTGCCTATCTGACGCAATCGTCCAGAGGTGTTTTCCCGGCGAAGCGGTCAGTCATCCAGTTCACCGCCGCCATCGTGCTCGCTTGCGCGGCGCGCGCGTGGCCGATACCGGGCAGCATGACAATCCTCACCTTGCTGCCGGCCTTGCACAGCTTGTCCATGTAGGCCTGGGTAACCGCGGGCTGGATGATCTGGTCGTTGGTCCCTTGCGCTAGAAAGATGGGGATATCAGGAGAGAGCACGTCGGTGCTGTTCTGTTGAAGAAGCGAGCGCCAAGGTTCGGCCTTGGTCGGATCTTGCACCGTCAGGAAATATTGCTCGAGCGGCCTCCCTGTTCTCTGCCTGACGATCAGGTCGAAAGGCCCTTCGATGCATTCTTGCGCCAGTCTGTCGATCGCGGGCATGGCGCGCGGATCGACGACATTGTCGATAGCGGCTCCGTAGACCCGGTGCCACGACCATAGCGTCATCGCCGTGATGTTCTTGCCGCCGATTGTATTGATATCGTCGCTCATCAGCTTCGCAAGATCCGTTGCCGGCGCTGCCGCAGCGACGCCGAGAAGCGTCAGCTCAGGGGCGTACGCGTTTGCCATCATCCCGGCAAAGAGCGCGGCTTGCCCGCCTTGCGAATGTCCCCACACCGTGAAGTCCTTACCCTCGCCCGCGCGCGGAAGGGAGCGTGCCGCGCGCACGATATCGATCACGGCGCGACCTTCGCTCTCACCTACGAGATAAGGATGCGGGCCCGGCGTGCCGAGCCCCGGATAATCGGTCGCCGCCACGACGAAGCCACGAGAGATCATCGAGCGAAGGCCCTGGATCTGCTGAAACAGAAAAATCGCAAGCGACGGCGCGCAGCGCGGGACGATGCCCGACGTAGGATGCGCCCAAGCAACGATCGGACGACCGCCTGGCGGGGGCGCGCCTTGCGGAACAATGACGACGCCGGACACAAAGATCGGCCGACCATTCAGCCCCGTCGACCGATAGAGCACGCGATAGGTGGAGGCGCCGAGCGGAGCGCCATCCATCGGCTCCTGCCGCACCAAGGTCCCCGGGGCACCGGCGAGCAACGATTCCGGCGCATCATAGAATGCCGTCTGGGCCGACGCTATTTGCGCCAAGGCAACGACAGCCGCGACGGGGACGAGCGCATTCAGCGTCCATTTGCTCCGGCAGCGGCGCATGTCGTTGGTGGTGAAGCATCGCATGGTCCAACTCACGTGCTCACAGTCCGTAAAGTATCTTCAAACCGCCGCTGGCATGAAGGGCAATCAAGATGCCTTCGCGCAGCAACTGCACTTTTTCGAGCCTTGCCGAGTCGAGGCGGCCCTCCATGCGAAAGCCGTCCTTCAGCGGGCGCGTCAGGCGTTCGTTCGCCGCCATGAGCAAGTTCTGGTAGGAGATGCCGTAGTCGAGATTAGCGACATTCTTCAATTGCGCCGCGAGCTGTTGCACGGCAGATCCAATCTGGCTGTCGTCTGATGAAGTTGTCAGGTTGATTTCGGAGAGGCCGACGGTCTTGTTGTTAGTATCGACTTTTGGCGTGGTGGAAAGATAGGTCCATTGGCCGGCGTTGGAATCGGTGTCCGAGCTCTTTGCGATGCGCAGGCCGATCACGAGCTTACCCGACGATGGATAAACCTGGACCTCGCGCACGGACGTGTCCTGCGCCGGCAAGGCTGTGATCGCCTGGCTTATCTTGTCCTTGAGCGTGTCGTAGTTGATGCGGACGGGAAGAATGACATCGAAGGTTCCCGGCTCGGCCACCGCGGTGCCGAGCGGCGGCAGGGCTGTTACCGCGACAGCCGGCGGCTTCTGCCCGATTACGGTTTCGGCGGAACCGGCAAGCTCAAGTGAGCCCCACAATACCTTGGCGTTGGCCCTGACACCCGCGAAAGCCGTGCTCTGCGGGGTCACTTGCAGCCAGGCCGGCGGATCGTCCGCGAGCTTGATGGGTTCAAACGCGTGACGCCACGCCATCTCCGCCTTGCCATGCAGGTCGAGTGCGCGCGCCGCCGCCAGCGCCCGCGACCGGATGCGGCCCAGCTGCGTCCGGATGTTGGGCTCGACATAGGGCGCAAGGTCAAACTCGCGGCCGAGCACGTGAAGATAGGGATGTTCGCTCCAGTGGAAGGAGTCGCTGATGTTTAGCTGGAGCGACCCATCCCGCCGCAGCTCGGGGCGCGCTTCAACCTCGATCGTCGCGCGCGCCTCGGTGTCGCCGCGAATACGCGCCGTGAAGCGATTGGCTCCCTGGCCCTCGGCGGCGCCATATATGGAGACCGCTCCGAAGACGCGGTCGCCCCTGCCATACAGCGAGACCGGGCTAGTTCGGTCGACAAAACCCCAGACGTCGCAATTGGCGTTGATGCGGAAGATGAAAACCCGACGATGAACGCAATTGACGCGCTCGTCGATGGTGGCAAGCCGCTTTGGAATATCCCGCTCGATCGCCGCAGCGAGAGCCGGCAGGCCGAACTCGACCGTCGCAGAGATGCGCGAAGTCGTTACGAGTGGCGTTGCTGCGTCCGGGCTCAGTGCCGGTTTCTCGGCGCCGAACGCGATCGACGGGAGCGCCCCAAGAGCGAGCGTGGCCAGGCGGGCTATGCCCATGCGCGATCTATTCGCGATCGAATCGTATTCCTGCTGATATCTGCGTGATGGATGAATCATGCTAGTGCTCCAGCTTCAAGGAAAACCAGAACCACAGTCGATACTCAGTGCGCCCGCGAGCAATAACGGCACTATGCGCTAGGAGTGCTCGAACAGCGGAAGCTGCTTCGCGATTCAGGCTCGGCAGGTTGGCAACTCCCGAAATCGAGCTACCGCCATTCTGTATCCGTCTTCGACAAGTGTCGGGCGGATCCCCCACGGGCTCAACTTCACGATGAACGCCCGACGTCTCGCAAGTCAAATGACAAATGGCGCAAACGATGGCCCCCTCCGCGTTAGCGCACCAGCAACGGCTTCCACAAGGCGCAATGAACGCGGCCGAAATCGACCGAAACCAGAAAAATCAACGAAACTGACCCCTATCTTCCCGCTAATGACGGTCTGGTCGCAGCTCGAGTGCTGCCGCGCCGGAGCCGAAGGCGAAGGCGGGCTTCCTGGCGCGCGAGCTACGGCTTGGCAAGCCAGCACAATTCTCTCGAAAGCGAAGCAAGCGAATCCCTGCCGCTTCTCGAACCTATGTTTGCTGGACAAGCGAATGCAACGCCTTAACCGCGGCTTCCCGGTTCTCCACGGGGACAAACAGACTGACCGAATGCGGCGACAGCACGTAGTTGTCGGGGACAATCCCGTGCTGTCCGAGAACCTGCAACGCCTTGAACGGCAATTCGGACGAAACGCCGCCGAAGCAGGTGAGACTGACCGAGCTTGAAGCCTCGCGCTGCTTGCGCAGATCATTGCTTGGCTCCAGCGTGCGCAACAGGGCGTCGAGCCACTCTGAATCACAGGCCACGGTCATGCTGGTCTTTCCCACGGTGAAGTGTGATGCCAGGAGCTGCGGCCAGGACAGGCTGTTTTGCTTGAGATGCTGCGCGAATTTCTCGAAACCATGATTGAGATCTTTGGAATCGATTTCCACATGCTCAATGCGAGCCATCGAGTTGACGGCCAGAACCCTTCCGTTTTCCATGTCTGCAACCTCTTTCGTCACCTGCGTGCTGTGTTCAACGCCACCCCACTGCTTGAGAACCAGGGGCACATCCTGACTTTGCGCCAGCTCCACACTGCGAAAATGCAGGATCTTCGCACCCCAGAAGCACATCTCGGACAGGGATGCGAAGTCCACTCGCCGCAGGGGTCTTGCATCCGGCACGATGCGCGGATCGGCCGAACAAATTCCGTCGACCTCTTTGATGATTTCGCAGCGCTCGGCCTTCAACGCCGCGGCCATCGCAACGGCCGTGGTGTCGCTGCCGCCCCGGCCGAGCGTGGTGATTTCCCTGCTCGCCGGGTTCACGCCTTGAAATCCTGCCAGCACCACGACGCGCCCACGATCAAGTTCCTCACGCACGCGAATGGGCCGTACATCCAGAATGCGTGCGTAGGAATGGGAACCGTCGGTCATCACGCCGGCCTGGCTGCCGGTGAAGCTGATCGCGGGCACGCCGAGATCGGAAAGTGCCATGCTCATCAGGGACATGCTGATGCGCTCACCGGTCGTTAGCAGCATGTCGAGTTCACGGCGATTGGGAGTTGGGCTTACCTGATAAGCCATCTGGATCAATTGGTCGGTGGTCTTGCCCATGGCGGAGACGATCGCCACGACACGATGACCACGGCCATGCAGGTCGGCGAGACTACGCGCAACCGCGCGAATTTTCTCCGGTGTTTCAAGGCAGACACCGCCATATTTTTGCACGATGGTGGGATGGTTGCGCATCTAACCTCGGTGAGAAGCCTCGCTCATCGAACCGGCACCGCCTATCCATGTGCCGACGACTTCAAAGTTCGGATTGAAGGCGACAAGATCCGCGCGGTATCCGGGCGCGATCCGTCCAAGCTCGGACTCAAGGCCCAGAAATGCTGCGGGCGTCCGAGAGGCCATGATGAGGGCATCGACAACCGAGATTCCGAGCAGCGCAACAGCGTTGCGCACCGCCTCGATCATCGTGAGGTGAGCGCCCGCGAGCGTGCCATCGGGGCCAGTCAGGCGATTTTCGTGCAGCGTGATCCGCCTTCCTTGCAGCATGAACTGCCGCTCGTTCGTGCCCGCCAGTGGCATGGCATCGGTGACCAGCATCAATCGATCGCGTCCCTTGCAGCGAAAAGCAACCCGCAAGCCGGTGCGGTCAACGTGGATACCGTCGCAGATGATCCCTGCAAATAGCCGGTCATCCTCCAGCGCGGCGCCCACCAAGCCCGGTTCCCGGGCGTTCAACTGCGACATGGCATTGAACAGATGGGTGACCCCCGAGACACCGCGATCGACCGCCTGCCCGATTTCGGCGGCGGTGGCGTCGCTGTGGCCGGCCGCGATACGCAATCCGACGCCGATCAATTCATCGATCATGGACGCGGGCACGCATTCCGGGGCCAAGGTCACAATGGAGCGGCCGCGGCCGCCAAAACTTTTGATCGCAGCGAGATCGCGCCGATCGGGCACGCGTATCTCGGCTTCCGGATGAATGCCCTTGCGAGACCTGTTGAGGGCCGGTCCTTCCAGATGAAAGCCGAGAACGCCGGGAATCTTCAGACAAGCCTCGGCGACCGCAGCCAATCGCTCGATGACCTCGCTGCGATCGGTGATGAGGGTCGGCAAGCAGCCCGTGGTCCCCGCCTTGCGGTGCGCCTCGACGATGCGTCGAACGCCAGTCTCCGTTGGCTGGTCGTTGAGCAGAACGCCCCCGCCTCCGTTCACCTGGATGTCGATGAATCCGGGTGCAAGGATCGCATCTCGGGGAAGACGGATTGAGGCGCGCGCCTCCGCCTCGCCGAAGGTGACGCTTTCAATCCGCCCCTGCGAGATCCTGACCGACCCCGGCCCACGCATCTCGGCACCATCAAAGACATGCTGCGCGGCAATGGTGAGAGAGGAAGAACCAGCGTGGCCCATCAGCATTGATCCGAGAATGGCAGTCACGGACTCGTGAGGCGAGTCCCCGTACAAGAGTTCATATGTACACCAAGGCGCTTTGGGAGGACCCGGAGCGAAACCTTCGCGTTAACTTTCCATGGGAACAAAAGGTACCACGTATCTCGGCATTGATGGCGGCGGAACCCGCTGCCGCGCCCGGATCGAGGACGAAAACGGCAGGGTACTCGGTGCAGCAAGCTCGGGGCCTGCCACGACGCGGATTGGCTTCGAGAAGGCCTGGCGGTCCATCATGGAGGCCACTGAAGCGGCAGCCGCACAGGCCGGACTGACGCACGAGGATTTCGCGCGGATGCACGCCGGAATTGGCCTTGCCGGTCTTGGTCGCCGGGGTGCGGAAGCGGCACTCAACAAGATCGCGCATCCCTTTGCCTCCGTCATCTTCATCAGCGACGGCTTGGCGGCCTGTCTCGGCGCCCATAGCGGCGCGGACGGGGCTATCGTGGTAGCCGGCACAGGCTCGGTGGGTGTCGGCCTCATCGATGGCCGCGAAATCCGTATCGCCGGTTACGGCTTTCCCGTGTCGGACGAAGGCAGCGGTGCCGACATCGGCCTGCAGGTTGTGCGACTGGCGTTGCGGGCCGCGGATCGCCGCGGCGAGCTGACCCCATTGCTGTCAGAGGTGCTGGGCGCATTCGATCATGATCCTTATCAGGCGGTGGCTTGGTCTGAAGAAGCCAGGGCCACGGACTACGCTGCGTTCGCGCCGATCGTGATGCGGCACGCCAATCAGGGCGATCCGGTCGGCCGTCGCATTGTGGAACGCGCGGCCGATGCCATTGGCGATCTGCTCGATCTGTTTCTGGCGAGAGGAATTGACCGGCTCTCGCTGGTGGGCGGGCTCGCGGATGCCATTACGCCCTGGCTGACGCCTGACCTGCGTGCCCGCCTGCGGTGTCCCGACGCCGACGCGGCGGCCGGCGCGTTACTGGTTGCGCGGGGGCGGCTTGACTTGCCCAAGAGAGAACTGCCCGAGAGAGAACTGCCCGAGAGAGAAGCTGACCAGGCTTCAAAGTTCCGCGTTTGATGGCACATGGATCAACGATATGGCCACCGAAGAAGTCGATCCCCGCTTTGCCGATCTTGATGCATGGCCGCTGACGTCGGCGATGGAAGCGATGTGGGAGGGCCAGCTTGCGGCAGTCGCGGCGATCGGCCACGCCCTTCCCGCGATCACGGCGGCGACCGAAGCGGCCAAGGCGGCACTGGGCGATCGCGGACGCATTGTGTATGTCGGCGCCGGCACCTCGGGCCGCGTGGCAGTCCAGGACGGCGCCGAGCTGATGCCGACCTTCGCCTGGCCCAGCGAGCGCGTCCGCTTCATCGTCGCCGGCGGAGAACGCGCGTTCGTCACCAGCATCGAGGGCGCGGAGGATGATGTCGATGATGCGGTCACGCAGATCAATGCCGCGCGGCTCACAGCGCATGACGTGGTGATCGCCGTTGCCGCCAGCGGGACAACGCCGTTCACGGTCGCGGCGCTGCAGCAGTCAGGCTCTTTCGGTGCAGTGACGATCGGTGTCGCCAACAATCCCGGCACCGCACTGTTGGCATCGGCAAAGTTTCCGATCTTGATCGAGACCGGCCGCGAGCTGATCGCCGGCTCCACGCGGATGAAGGCGGGCACCGCGCAGAAGATTGTGCTCAACCTGATCTCCTCAGGGATCATGCTGCGCCTTGGCCGGGTGTATCGTGGCATGATGGTGAACATGCAGCCGACGAATGCCAAGCTGAAGCGGCGCGCCGAGGCCATGGTGGCGCAAATCGCGCACTGTGAGCCGTCGCACGCAGCACGCTCGCTTGAGCAGGCCGAAGGAGACATCAAGACGGCAGGCCTTCTGGCGTTGGGTCTCGACAGGGTTGATGCCGAGACCATTCTGAAAAGCTGTGACGGCAACCTTCGGCGCGTGTTTGCCGAGCTCACCAAGGATCGCAACCGGCATCCCAAGGAAGCGGCGCCGCGCAAGCAAGGCGGAGCGGTTGAGCCGTGACGACATCCGCGATGGCGAGCGAAATCGGGGAAAGCGCGGATGTAGTCGCCAAAATCGTTCGTAACCGCCATGCCACGCGCGACATCGCACAGCGGATCGGGATTGGCTCCGCCCCCCTGTGCGTCGTGTGCGGCCGAGGAAGCTCTGGGCATGCCGGGGTTTTCTTGAGATACCTTGTCGAGACGCGGCTTCGCCTTGCCGTATCAGCCAGCGCTCCTTCGGTGATCACCGCATTTCGCACGCCCTTGATGCTGCGCCGTGCGCTGTTCATCGTGATCTCGCAATCCGGGCGCAGTCCGGATCTTGTCGCGGCGACGAGGTCGGCCCGCGCCGCAGGCGCCCGCACCATCGCCATCGTCAATGCGACGCCTTCGCCGGTGGCTGACGAAGCGGAGTTCGTCGTTCCGATCGAAGCCGGCCAAGAGCACTCCGTAGCGGCGACCAAGACCGTGATTGGCTCGATGGCCGCTGGCGCCGGACTTATTGCCGAGCTGGCGGAAGATCGTGCGCTGCGGTCGGCTCTCGACAGGCTGCCCGAGCGCCTGCACCGCGCGATGGCGCTCGACTGGTCCGAGATTGCCGATGATCTCGCCAAGGCGTCAGCCGTGTTTGTGGCGGCGCGGGGCCTGGGCCTGGGCTCGGCGCGGGAGATCGCGCTCAAACTCTCGGAAATTCTGCGCCTGCCTTCCATTGGTCTGAGCGCCGCCGAGCTGCAGCATGGGCCGCGCGCCGCGTTGTCATCCCGCACGCCGGTTATCATGATGCGCCTCATGGATGAAACGGCGGCCACGGTGGACGCGCTGGCGGAAGAATTGCGCGAGCAAAAGATCGCGCTGCATCTATGCGGCGGACCGCATGGCTCGCTGCCCTGGTTGGCCGAGGATGACCCCGCCACCGATCCGATCACCATGCTCGTGCCGGCCTATCGGATGATCGAGCAGACGGCGCGCGCCTGCGGATTTGACCCGGATCGTCCCCCTCGCCTGAGCAAGATTACCGAGACGTTTTGACAGCCGACTGATCGCTGGCTGGCGACCGAAAGCTGGACCACCGCTGGGCCACCCAATCGCCCACGCGGTGGTATAGTCATCCAGCCGACACGGCAGAGTAACGATTTGGTCGACCGATACGTAGAACCATTATTCGATCCTTTGGGAGCCCGTGCATGCCCAAAAATCCCTTTACCGATATTTGGCAGTTCCTGACCGCAACTACCGGTGATTACCTCACTCTGGGAAACTGGCGCTATCTCATCCTGGCGTTGTTCTGGGCGCTGCTTCTCGCCAGTATCGCCGTGGCCTTCCAAAACTGGCGGGAGGATCCGGCGCAACGGACCGGCCGACATGTTGGAGTCTGGTTGGTCCGGGTCCTGATCGGCTGCATGTGGTTTGAGGGCATGTTGTGGAAACTCCCGCTGCCCGTGTCCGGTGGTCTGCAATACTGGACCGAACAGGAAACGACCCGCGCTGCATTCGAGTTTCACAGCACCTTCCTGAAGGAGGTCGTGCTACCAAACATGAAGGTCTTTGGGCCAATTGTTTTTCTTGCCGAGCTGGCGTTCGCCACTTCGATGATGCTCGGGCTTGCGGTGCGCTTCGTGGGCGTGCTGGCCCTCGCCTATGTGCTGCAACTCTGGCTCGGCATCTATCGGCCGGGCGATCCGGCCGAGTGGCCGTGGTCGTACATGTTCCTGGCCTTTCTGATGTTCCTGTTTGCGCTCGAGGGCGCCGGCCGGAGTCTCGGCTTCGATGCCTGGTTGCGCCGCAACGTGCCCGCCGTGCGCGACGGGAAGGGTTTCATCGGCTGGTTCTTCAACATCGCGGGCTAGTCGGTATCGGTTTGCGTAGGAGACGAACAGATGATGGCACTGGCCCGCGCAGTGACGCTTCTTGTGGGCTTGGGCGCAACCTGTGGACACGCCGCTGACATCGGCTATCTGGGTCCGCCAGGAGGCCCCGCTAAGGCGTTTCCCTCGCCTCAGCGCCCAGTTGCGCAGATCGTCAGCCCAAGCCGCTCCTCCGAGGAGCGCCGCGATTCACTGAATGAGGCCGGTCGGCTCGCCCGCCTTCTTGAACTCAAGCCAGGCATGACAGTCGGCGACATTGGTGCCGGCGCTGGCTACCACACGGTCCGTCTCTCCCGTCTCGTCGGTCCCACCGGCTCCGTCATCGCCCAGGACGTTACACGAAGTTACCTCATCGCGCTCGCCAGGCGAACGCATCGCCTGAAGCTGACAAATGTCAAATTCGCGCTGGGCGAACCACACGACCCGCGCCTGCCCGCTGCATCGCTCGATGCAGCGATCCTCGTGCACGTATATCACGAGATCGCTCAGCCTTATGCCTTCATGTACAATCTCGCGCGTGCCCTGAAGCCTGGCGCGCAGGTCGGAATTGTCGACCTCGAGCGTCCTACGTCGGAGCACGGCACGCCAATTGAGCTCCTGCGTTGCGAGCTGTCCGCCGTCGGCTATCGCGAGGTCGCTACGCATCAGCTTGCGGGTGATACCGGATATCTCGCGGTGTTTTCGCCACCGGGGCAAGCGGGACGGAAATCGCCTGGGGACATCGTTGCCTGCGCCAATCGCGCCGGTGCGCGCTGACCACCAACCTTTATGGTTCGCGAGGTGTTCGCAGCTCAAGAGCAAGGCGAACGAACGTCGTCGAAATGGACCACGCGGCCTTGACGCCCGCGATGAAATTGCCGGAGACCTTCGATACGCCCCCGATCCGGCGCCGCTGCCCAACGGCGATCTCCCGTGCCGGAAGACGCGCGGCCGCGACCCGCATCAGCATTTCCAGGTTCCAGCCATATGCCTCTTCCTTCATGCCGAGACGTCTGAGTTCATCCCGGCGGACGGCACGAAACGGCGACAGGTCGGTGAAGCTTGCGCCATAGAAGAGCCGCAGGAGGAGCCCGCCAACATGGCCCGCGACGACCTGCTGAGGCGCGAGGCTGCCTGGCTCGCGTTCCCCACGGATGCGCGAGCCGAGAACGAAGACAGCCTGCCCCGCGACGATCGGCGATAGCAGCTCAGGAATGAATTCGGCGGGATCGCTGCCGTCGCCATCGAGGAAGACGAGAATGTCGGCATCGTTGCGCGCAGCGGCGATGCCTGCCTGGATGGCGCGACCGTAGCCTCGCCGCGGCTCGATGATCACCCGAGCTCCGGCGGCCTCAGCCCGCTCAACCGTATGGTCCCGTGAGCCCCCGTCGACGACGACGACTTCACTCACATTCTGCGCCAGCACCGCGGCGACAACCTGGCCAATTGCTGTTTCCTCGTCGAGGCACGGAATGACCGCCGAGACGACCGGCGAGCGGCTCGGTACGCCGATCTCCTGGGCCACCTCGCTCACAGGCTCCAGCGCAGGCCGCAATTGGCGCACGCTTTGGGAGGCTTGTCCGAAAGCAGCGCCGCACGGAAGTCCCGATAGGCAGGCCCGTTCCAGATGTCCTGCAGCGACTGCTGCCCTGCATGGCCGAGCGTATAGTTCTCATAGCCATGCTGCGAAAACGGCGCGATGCAGCACGGCAAGGCCCGGCCATTGGCCGTGAAATACATCAGCGACCACGGCCGCCGGCATAACGACCACGGCGAACCGTCGGCGCTGCCCTTCAAACTCAACTCCGGCTCGCTCGCTGCGCCCGACGCACTGAAGGTTACGCCAAGGGAACGCGCCAGTTCTTCAGCCTGTTTGAGATAGACCGCTTCCTCCTGTGTCAGGCGGTCGAACAGGGCCTGATCCGGACGTGCCATGCCGATGGCCGATTCAGTGAAGAAAACAAGCCGCTGCAGATAGACCTCCCTGACACCGATCTCGGCTGCAACTTTCACAAATGCCGGGAGTTCCGCGACGGTCTCCTTCAGGCCCGTGAGCCACATGGAAACCAGCGGGCTGGCATGTCCCTCTCTTTCCTGCAGTTCGCGAAACGCGCGCACGTTGCGGATGATGCGGCCGAAATAATCCCTGCCGCGGATCGCCCTGAAGCTCTCGCGGTTCGATGCGTCGAGCGACACACGCAGTTCATCCAGCCCGGCATCGATCAGCGCACGGCCATTGCGCTCACTGAGGACCGTTCCATTGGTATTGAATAGTACGTAGACGCCGCGATCCTTCAGGTGTCTCACCATCCGGGGCAGGTTCGCGACCAGCATCGGCTCGCCGACTCCGTGCAGAACCGCGCGCGCCAGAGCAGGCACCTGATCGACAATCGACGTGAATAGGTCCCAGCTCATGTCGGCCGGCGGCTCAAGCTCCTCATAGGTGCGAGGACAGGTGGTGCACAGCAGATTGCAGCGGTTGGTCACTTCCAGATAAAGGCAGACCGGCGGACGCTGTGCGATCTCGGTACGCTCGGCCGCAACCGACTCGTGATAGCGGCGCGGATCGAAGGGCGCGCCAGTGCCCTGCACTTCGCCGGAAATGTTCATTGCGATGCCCCGGAATCTGCAGTCCGCTGCATGCGGGCCCTCCATGCCGTAAAGGCGCAAGCTAGGAAAAGACCTCCGAACAGAATTGATTTGCTCACAATTCTCGGAATGTAGAAATCCCAATCGAGCTGTTCGGACAGCAACAGCGCTCCGATCGAAACCGCCCAACTAGGCGCGGATCCACACAGGGCGACAAACGGCATTATAGTTAGAAAATGCCAGGGATAGTTGGGCGACAACAACAGGAGCGTGAGAAGTAACAGCATGTTGATGTCGGCAAGACTGGATGCGATGCTGTGATGAGAGCTGCGGGCCACGGAGAGCCCCGTGAACCAAAGAGCCAGCGCTGCCAGTGCAACGTAGGCGGCAACATCACCTTCATGATAGCCAAACACAAGGCGCCAAAGTGACAACAGCCAGAGATCGTTGCCGCCACTGATGCCCTGTTCTGTCAGATAGCCTTGGGTCAGGAATCCGAGAACGCCCCACCCGACCGACAAATAAGGAAGATAACAAAGCGCAATGACCGCGATCACGACGAGCGGCATCCTGAAGTCCCATGGCCGCCAGATTCCGGCCAGCACCGGCGCAACGTAGGGTTTCACCAGTATCGAAAACGCAATCACTACCGCTCCGCGGAGCGCTCGGCCGGTCAAGGCGATCCATAGGCCAAGCATCATCAGCGCAACCATCAGCGCGTCGACATGGCCGTTGTTGGCAATCTCCCACAGGGGAAGCGGATGCCAGAGATAGGCGACCACGCGCGTCACCGGGCGGTTGGTTCGACGCAGCAAGAGCATGATCAGTGTCACGGTCACGGCCTCGCACCCCAGCAGCGCGAGACGCATCACTGTCACGCTTTCGCCTAGCCGCGTGACAAGGAGGAAGAAAAATTGCGCCACCGGGGGATAGATGGTGACGGCCGTATCGGCTCGGTTGATATGGGGGAAGATCGTCCCATCGCGCAGAAATGCCAGCGTCTCGTCGGCCGGAAAATAGCGGTAAGGGTTGATGCCGGCGGCCTGAACCCTACCGTCCCAGATATAGCGATAGATGTCACTGGACAGGAGCGGATCGAACAGCAGCACATAGCCTCTCAGAAGGATCGCACATCCAAACACGAGCCAGAGCGCGTGCTTCTGCGGAGCGCGCTTGGCGAGGTCCGTCGCGGCGATCGTCAAGAGGCCCGCAGGAATGGTCAGCGCGATGAAGGCATTGTCACCGAGAGTCTCGAAGGCAAAGGGGATTACGAGCGTCATGCCGACGATGATGACACCGATGGCAGCCAACAGATGGAGCGGAGCAGCATGCTTGGCGGCGCGCGTCAGTCGACCGGATTGGTTCGAAATTTTCCCGGCCATCAGTTCACGGGCTCATCTGGAGCCCGGCCTTGAGAAAGGCCCGGCTCGCGGGGGCAAATCCGCCTGCACGAAAGCGTGTAGAAGCGCCGGCGAGTTCCTCCTGCAGCCAACCCAAGCTCTCGATGTCGTCGACATCGTACCATTCCGGAAGCAGCGTCGTGGCGAGGCCAATCTCGGCAGCTCGGTCACATGTGCTGCGGGCAACGGTTTCCGTTCCCCACGCGATGCGCGTGAACAGATGCTGATGCGTCTTCTTCAGCCCAATGAGATAGTAGCCGCCGTCGCTCGCAGGCCCGAGCACCATCCGATCACCGGGCTCGCGCAGGGCTTCGATTGCCCCCACAAGGAAACGAGGCGGCAAGGTCGGGCTGTCGCCATTGACGAGCAGGACGCAGTCATGTCCGGCAACCAGGAGCGCACGCGCCGCACCGATCAGCACGTGTCCGAGATCGTCGCCGACCTGCAACAACAGTCCGAATCCTGCCGGAAGTAGCTGCCGCATGATGTCTTCGGCTCCTGCCGGCGCATAGACGCCATAGCCGCGCCTGCCGAGCGCGTCGGGCACCGCCTCAATGGCTGCGGCGACGTCGCGCAGAAAGCAGGCAGATAGCTCGGAAGCGGTGGTGGCACCAACGGCCGTGGCAAGGCGCGTCTTTGAGCGGCCGGGCTGCGGCGCCTTGCCAATGATTCCGATCGCTGCGCAGCTCACGGCTGCGGCCGGGATCGCAGGGGATCGGCGATCGCGATCAGTTGCAGCGCGTGGTCATGATTGATAGCCATCACGAGACAGACCTCGTTACGCCCTTGCTGGTCATTGGTAGCGTTCCACTCGAAAGCGGGCAAGCGCCGCCCGCTGGGTACGGTTTCGAGGAGGCGCGTCGTCGATGTAAAAAAAATTCCGAGTGACGTAACAAAGCGGCTTTGAGGAACGTAGTTACCTTGCCCCGCCCTTGCTGCTGGCACGGCAATAGTTTGCCATGTCCGGAGCTGATCGTGTTGATCCCTTGGTGCGGCTCGCATAGCATTGGTAGCCGAGAGCGGGTTCGACGTTCTCGAACCCGGTGGTCAGCGCCTGGATGTCGGGGGTCGTCATGGATCATGCGACTGCAGTTTCGAATGCCACGGATATCGCCGATCGCATCCTGGCGCCGGCGGCCAGGCAAAACGACAAGGAAGGGCGATTTTCGTCGGAGGCCATCGCAGCGCTCGGGCCGGCGGGGCTGCTGGGGCTCATGCTGCCCGCCGAGGTAGGCGGGGCAGCCCTGGGACCGCGAACCCTCGCCGCTGTCATCACGACGTTTGCGGAAGCGGACGCGTCAGTAGCGATGGTCTATTTGATGCACGCGTGCGCTACCGCGACGATTGCGGCAGCCCGTCCGGGGGCCACGGTCGCGGAGACGCTAAAGGACATTTCGGCGGGAAGACACCTGACCACCCTGGCATTCAGCGAAGCCGGATCGCGCAGTCACTTCTGGGCGCCCGTCTCGCGAGCAAGGCGCAACGCCGCCAACGTGCACCTCACGGCGAAGAAATCGTGGGTGACGAGTGCGGGTCATGCGCAAAGCTATGTCGTCTCGGCGCTGTCTCCTGAAGGCACGACTGCAACGGATTCGACGCTCTATCTCGTCGCCAGCGACACGCCCGGGCTGTCGGTCGCCGGCCCGTGGGATGGTCTCGGGATGCGCGCCAATGCTTCCGCGCCGATGACCCTCGAAGATTGCGAGATTGCACCCGGTCTCCAACTGACGGATGACGGCGCCGGCTTCAAGGCGATGCTGGAGATCGTGCTTCCGCTGTTCAACCTTGGAACCTCGGCGGTCGGACTGGGCCTTTGCCGGACCGCAGTCGCGGGCACGGCGTCTCATCTCAACAGCGCGCGCTTCGATCATTTGGGCCAGACCCTCGGAGAGAGCCTGCAGACGCTTCGCGCCCAACTAGCGACGATGCAGATCGACACAGACGGGCTTGCGGCACGCATCGACGATCTCGTCGACCACCTCGAGCATCCCCGGGATACCACCATGCTGCGCGTGCTCGAGAGCAAGGCGGCGGCAGGTGAGGTCGCGATCGCCGTCACCTCGGCGGCGATGCGGGTGTGCGGAGGGGCGGCGTTCTCAAAACATCTGGCGATCGAGCGATTGTTCCGCGACGCCCATGCCGGCGCTGTCATGGCGCCGACGGGCGATGTTCTGCGCGACTTCATCGGCAAGGCCATTTTGGGAATACCGTTGTTCTGAATGCGGTGACGCGTTCGGAAACTTCGGCAAGCGAATTGATCGTATCTGAACTTCAAGCGCGACAGCGAGGCCATCATGAGCCGGACGATCTGGTTAGGTGCGGTCGCATATGATCCAAAGGTGGTCAGTATCTGGGAGGGGATGCGGCGGTACTTTCACGAGGAAGCGCATCTCCCCGTCGAGGTGGTGCTATTTCAGAGCTACGAAGCCCAAGTCGCGGCCCTCCTTGCCCTGCCTGGCGATGCGCTGCCGCGCATCGACATCGGATGGAATACGAACCTCGCTTTTATCCAGTCCGAGGCGTGGAGCGATCGGCGTTGCCGACCCATCGCGATGCGCGACACCGATGTGGGCTGGATGACCAAGATCGTCGCGGTAACCGGTGGACCCGTCGCCAAGCTTGCCGATCTGAAAAATCGCACCCTCGCGCTCGGCAGCCGTGACAGCGGCCATGCGGCCATCCTCCCAGTGTATTTTCTGGGGCGCGACGGGATGGCTGAGGGGAAGGACTATCGAACGCTGCGCTTCAACAGCGATGTCGGCAAGCACGGTGATACCGGGACGAGCGAGTCCGAGGTCGTTCGCGCGGTGCTCGACGGCCGCGCCGATGCCGGCGCCATCGGCAGCCCCTTCTGGGATGCCGTACGCGCCCAGCGCCTGGTGCCGGAGGGTGCGCTAACGGAGATATGGAGTTCACCGCCCTTCAATCACTGCATGTTCACAGCTCGGTCCGATCTCGACCCGGCGCTGGAGCAGCAGTTTGCCAGGGCGCTCTTCGCCATGAGCTTCGACAACCCGATCCATCGTTCCGTGCTCGAGGCGGAAGGGTTGCGCCAGTGGGTCGCGCCACAGCTTGAAGCATATGCGTCACTGCGGGAAGCGTCGGCGCAGCAGGGCTTTTTAGAGCGGCCGTAAACGCACCTCCGCGACCTGATCAGGCGCAATTAAAAATCGTTGCCAACCGGCGCTGATGCTCAGATTCGCGATAGAAGGCGCGGCGCACGGCTGCGAAGGATTCGGCGAGCGGAAAGATTTCGCCGCTGACCAATAGATCGTTATCCTCGGCGCCGACCGGATGCCAGAACACGCCTTCCGCCGTGATCGTCACCTCGGGCACCAGGTCTGCCCTTGCCACAGCGACGCCCCGCGTAGCGGCGCCTCGCAGCGCAATTCGCCTGATCACCCGGTTCTCCTCGCTGACGTGATGGGCGTCAAGGAAGCTGCGAAACTCTTCAGCCTCCGCGTCAGTTGACACTGTCGCGGCCAATCGCACGCGGAATCCTTCGGCACGGGCCCGCTCGATTCCTTTCCAGGCGCGCGCCCACGCCCCCTTTCCGCGATGGTTGTCGTGGCGTTCCGGCGTCGGACTGTCGAGGCTGATCTGCAGGGTGACGCGCTCGCGAGACAATGAGCGCAGTGCTTCGAGCCCGCGCCCGGCAAACAGCATACCGTTGGTGAGAACCGTGGTCGGCGCCGCCGTAGCACATGCGGCAATGATTTCGCCGATATCCGGCAGCATGAATGGCTCACCACCGGTCACAAATATTTCCTTTACGCCGAGCTCAGCCGCCTCGATCGCAATCCGCCGCACCCGCTCGACGCCGAGCGCCCGCCGCGGAGTCTTGGGTGACGAGCGCACGCAGCAATAGTCGCAACTCAGGTTGCAATCGAAGTTGGTGTAAAGCCATAATCGAGAGCCGACAGGCCGATCTTCACCTACATTCTCCGGAGCCTCTCCGTACCGAAGCACCCAGCGCGTGCGGCTGTCTTCGACTACTGTGTCGACCAGGCTGTTGCGGGTGAAGCGACACCATGCCTCGAGTTCGGGGCCGATACTTGGATCGCCGCTGATCACGGCCAGCAGATCGCCCTTCCGGCTACGGCGTAGTGCGGCTATCAAATCCGGCAGCAGACCGGAGGCAAATGTCTTGCTGCCGGCGTCGAGTTCAACGTTCGCGTTCGTCCTCATGCGTCAATCCTCGGTCCTCCAATATATCGCGCCAGAACCAATCTCACCAGAACGCAACGAACACGATCAACTTCCAACGAAAATGCAGTAAAATCAACGATCGCGCGCTTGTTCCGCCGAGCGAACCGTCGACCTGTCCTTCAGAAAGACCCGGCTGGCGAGCACGTCTGACGCCTCCAGCGACATGATGTCGTCAGCCGTCAGCACGCGATCGAGATCGGCGACGAGACGATTGGCTTGGCGCAGGCGCATGCGGTCGAGCGCGTTTCGGATCGAGCGCGCGTTGGAGAACAGCGGCTGGGTCTTGCGCAGCGCGATGTAGCGGATGAACGCTTCACGCGCGTCGGCGCTGAATTTGTAGTTCATGTCGCCGAGCATCAGCTCGGCGATGGCAAGCAATTCAGGCTCCGAATAGTCGGGAAAATCGATGTGATGGGCGATGCGGGAGCGGAAGCCGGGATTGCTGGCGAAGAATTTATCCATTCGATCGCCGTAACCGGCGAGAATCACCACGAGATCCTCGCGCTGGGATTCCATTACCTGCAGCAGGATCTCGATCGCTTCCTGACCGTAATCGCGTTCGTTGTCGGGCCGGTGGAGATAATAGGCTTCGTCGATGAAAAGCACGCCGCCCATCGCCTTCTTCAGCACCTCCTTGGTTTTGGGCGCGGTGTGGCCGATATATTGTCCAACCAGCTCATCCCGGGTAACCGACACCACCTGGCCGCGACGCACGAAACCGAGCCTGTGGAGAATGCTCGCGATCCGCAGCGCCACCGTGGTCTTGCCGGTGCCGGGATTGCCGGTGAACGACATGTGCAATGTCGGCACCTCCGACGTCAGATTCAGACGCTTGCGGATACGTTCGATCAGCAACAGCGATGCGATTTCGCGGATACGGGTTTTGACGGGCGCTAGCCCGATCAGCTCGCGGTCGAGCTGCGTGAGGATTTCCTCAATGCCGACGGCTTCGAGCTCCTCGCGGAGGTTGACCGTGTCTGTCATGTCGGCGGTATCCATATCCATCTGGCAAACCTCGACGCAATGCATGCGCAGTCCAAAGAAGCTCCGTCGCCGCTTCGGCAGCGACGGAGCAGTGCATCCGGCAGACGAAAGGCACGATGAGGGAGAACTCGTCTGTCGGACCGGGTAACTTGCTAACCGTAGCGCCGGCCCTCCGGACGGTCGGCGGCGTATGATTTGGTCGTGTAGCGGATGTTGCGACCGGCAACTTCGTGCCGCTCGAGGCGGAAGCCGGGTTCCTCCTTCGGTCGGTTGACGATGAAGGACAGCCGCACCGATTCCCAGCCGTGACTGGAATCGAACGCCGACAAGCGGATGTATCTGTCACCATACACCTTGCGGCATTGGTTCAGCTCCATCATCACGCCGGCGGCGTCGCGGAGATCGAACATCGGCAATCCCCACATTTCCCAGAAATTGTTGCGGGGATGCGGATCGTCGGTGAATTCGATGTTCACCGCCCAGCCATTCTCCAGGCAATACTGCACCTGGCGGGAGATCTGCTCGTCGGTGAGATCGGGCAGAAACGAGAAGCAGCCTTGGGTAATGCGCATGATTTCCGCTCCTTACATCGCAACGCTGGGCGTGGGCACGTAGTCCGGCATGTCGGTCGATTCGTAGTTGAAGGTGACGTCCTTCCAGACCTCCAGCGCCGATTTCAGCGGCGTGCAGGTCTCCGCGGCCTTGGCGAGGATCTCAGGACCCTCGTGCAGATAGTCGCGGCCCTCGTTGCGCGCGAGAATCATGGCTTCCAGCGCCACGCGGTTGGCGGTCGCGCCGGCCTGAATGCCCATGGGATGGCCGATCGTGCCGCCGCCGAACTGCAAGATCACGTCTTCGCCGAGATGATCGAGCAGTTGATGCATCTGGCCTGCGTGAATGCCGCCGGACGCGACCGGCATCAGCTTGTTGAGGCTCGCCCAATGCTGGTCGAAGAACACGCCGTGCTCCAGCCGCATCGGATTGTAGTCCTCGCGGCAGATATCGTAGTAGCCGCGCGTGGTCGCCGGATCGCCTTCCAGCTTGCCGACGACGGTGCCGGCATGGATATGATCGACGCCCGCAAGCCGCATCCATTTCGCGATCACCCGAAACGAGACGCCGTGGCTGCGCTGCCGCGTGTAGGTCGAGTGTCCGGCACGATGCAGATGCAAAATCATGTCGTTGCGGCGCGCCCATTTGGCCATCGACTGGATCGCGGTGTAGCCGATCACCAGATCGATCATGATGATGACCGAGCCGAGCTCCTTGGCAAACTCGGCGCGCTCGTACATGTCTTCCATGGTGCCGGCGGTGACGTTGAGATAGGTGCCCTTAATCTCGCCGGTCGCCGCCTGCGCTTTGTTGACCGCCTCCATGCAATACAGAAACCGCTCGCGCCAATGCATGAACGGCTGCGAGTTGATGTTCTCGTCGTCCTTGGTGAAATCGAGCCCGCCTTTCAGGGCCTCGTACACCACGCGCCCGTAGTTGCGCCCGGATAGGCCGAGCTTCGGCTTCACCGTGGCGCCGAGCAGCGGCCGGCCAAACTTGTCCATGCGCTCGCGCTCGACCACGATGCCCGTCGCAGGCCCCTGGAACGTCTTCACGTAGGCCACCGGCAGCCGCATGTCCTCGAGCCGCAATGCCTTCAGCGGCTTGAAGCCGAACACGTTGCCAATGATCGAGGCCGACAAATTGGCGATCGATCCGGGCTCGAACAGGTCGAGGTCGTAGGCGATATAGGCAAAATACTGCCCCGGCGAATTCGGCACGGGATCGACGCGAAAGCATTTGGCGCGGTATTTCTCCGCCGCGGTCAGCCGGTCGGTCCACACCACCGTCCAGGTCGCGGTCGAGGATTCGCCGGCGACCGCCGCCGACGCCTCGATCGGATCGACCCCGTCCTGCGGCGTGACGCGGAACAGCGCGATGATGTCGGTGTCCTTGGGCTCGTAGTCGGGCTCCCAATAGCCCATCTTCTTGTATTCGAGGACGCCGGATTTATAGCGATCCTTGCCGCGGACAGTCATCGAGTGCATGTTCATATCGCTCTCCTGAGGTGGTGTGCGGCGGTTAGCCGGGATCGAACGCGTCGTCAGCTCATTCGGCGGCATCGGCTATTCCTCCGATTTGTGGATCGAGTGCACCCGAACGGTAGCGTCGCGCCATCTCGGCCAATGGGACGACCTTGATGTGGGACGCATGCCCTGCCGTGCCGAATTGCTCGAAGCGCTCGCGGCAAAGATCGCGCAGGCCATCCATCGCCGGTTTCAGAAATTTACGCGGGTCGAACTCGCTCCTGCTCTGCGTTGCGACCTTGCGGAACGCCGCAGTCATCGCCAACCGGCAGTCGGTATCGATATTGACCTTTCGGACACCGTGCTTGATGCCGCGGACGATTTCCTCGACCGGCACGCCCCAGGTCTGCGGCATCTCGCCGCCGAACTGGTTGAAGGCGTCCTGCAGCGGCTGCGGCACCGAGGACGAGCCGTGCATCACCAGATGCGTATTGGGCAGCCGGTGATGGATTTCCTCGACCACCCTCATGGCGAGAATGTCACCGTCCGGCTTGCGCGAGAATTTGTAGGCGCCGTGCGAAGTCCCCATCGCAATCGCCAGCGCATCGACCTTGGTAGCGCGAACGAAGTCGACCGCCTGATCCGGATCGGTCAGCAACTGGTCGTGGCTGACCTCGCCTTCGACGCCATGGCCGTCCTCCTGCTCGCCGCCGCCATGCTCCAGCGAGCCGAGCACGCCCAATTCGCCTTCGACCGAAGCGCCGATCCAGTGCGCCATGTCAACCACGCGGCGGGTGATGTCGACGTTGTACTGGTAGCTCGCCGGGGTCTTGGCATCGGCCATCAGCGAGCCGTCCATCATCACCGACGTGAAGCCGTGCTGCAGCGCGGTGGCGCAGGTCGATTCCTCGTTGCCGTGATCCTGGTGCAGACAGAGCGGGATCTGCGGATACATCTCTTCCAGCGCCTCGATCATCTTCGCCAGCATGATATCGTTGGCATAGGAGCGCGCGCCCCGCGAGGCCTGGATGATGACGGGCGCATCGACGGCAGCCGCCGCCTCCATGATGGCAAGGCCCTGCTCCATGTTGTTGATGTTGAATGCCGGCACGCCGTAGCCGCGCTCGGCGGCATGATCCAGCAATTGCCTCAGCGTTATCAGCGCCATCGCAGCCTCCGTCTCATTGCTCTCGTGTGACCGTCATGCCCAGGTTGCCGCCATCCTTGACCGCGCGATGCAGCGCATCGCCGCTGTGGCGACGGCGTTCGCGGTAATGCCGAATTCGCGGTAAAGCGTTTCCGCCGGTGCAGATGCGCCAAAGCCGGTCATACCGACGAATTCGCCGCCATCGCCGAGCCAACGCGCCCAGTCGCCTTCGATCGCGGCTTCGACACCGACCCGTGGAGCGTCTCCAAGAACGTCCGCCCGGTACTCGTGCGACTGCTGACGAAACAGCTCGAAGCACGGGGCCGAAACGATGGCCGCGCGGACATTATCCTTCGCGAGCGTTTTCGCAGCC
This sequence comes from Bradyrhizobium murdochi, assembly GCF_000472965.1. GTDB lineage: Bacteria > Pseudomonadota > Alphaproteobacteria > Rhizobiales > Xanthobacteraceae > Bradyrhizobium > Bradyrhizobium murdochi. The sequence goes on from NZ_AXAU01000002.1 coordinate 591,272, forward strand.
TCGATGGCGATCGAGACTTCTGATCCGGTCGCGATCAGCGTGATATCGCGTCCGCCCTCCGGCTCAACGACGACGTAGGCGCCGCGCGCGACCAGATTGTCACCACCGCCTTCGCGGAAGGCAGGCAGCGCTTGCCGCGACAGACAGAGCACGGACGGGCTGGCCTGCGCTCGTAGCGCGCAGTCCCACGCCTCGGCGGTCTCGACGGCATCGCCCGGTCGGAAAACCAGCAGATTGGGGATCGCTCGAAGCGATGCCAGATGTTCGACCGGCTGATGGGTGGGACCATCCTCGCCGAGACCGATGGAGTCGTGCGTCATCACATGGATGACACGAATGTTCATGAGCGCTGCCAGCCGGATCGCCGGACGGCTGTAGTCGGCGAAGCTGAGGAACGTACCGCCATAGGGGATGAAGCCGCCATGCAGCGCGATGCCGTTCATAGCCGCCGCCATGGCGTGCTCGCGCACGCCATAGTGAATATAGCTGCCTGCAAAGGAGCCAGGCTGTACCGGTCGCTGGGTCCTGGCCCGCGTCAGGTTGGAATGGGTGAGATCGGCCGAGCCACCGAGCAGATTGGGCAGTGCCTCAGCGATTGCATCGATCACGCGCTGCGAGGCCTGCCGCGTGGCAATATTGGGTCGCTCAGTCGCGAAGTTATCGCGCAGCTTTGTCATTGCTTGCGCATAGCTGCACGGCAGGTTGCGATTCAGCGCATCGTGAAATGGCGAACGGGCATCCGAACTTAGGCGCTTGGTCCGTTCGATCCAGCAGCGGCGCGCGGCATGCCCGCGGCGGCCTGCCTGACGCCACTGCGCAAGGACGGCTTCCGGGATCTCGAACGGCGCGTGCGGCCAGTTCAACGCATCGCGGGTTTTGGCGGTTTCTTCACCACCCAGCGGGGCGCCATGGACTTTCTCAGTTCCCTGACGGTTTGGCGCGCCGAAGCCGATGATGGTGCGGCAGGCAATCAGCGATGGCCGGTCGCTGTTGCGTGCCCGCTCGATCGCGGCCGCGATCGCGTCGGGATCGTGGCCGTCAATCCGGCTGGCCGACCAGCCCACCGCCTTGAACCGTGCGAGCTGATCATCTGAACATGACAGCGACGTGGCGCCGTCGATCGAGATTTCGTTGTCGTCGAACAGCACGATCAGACGATTGAGCCTGAGATGCCCGGCCAGCGAGATCGCCTCGTGGCTGATCCCCTCCATCAGGCAGCCGTCGCCCGCGATTACATAGGTGAAATGATCGACGCAGTCGTCGCCAAAACGGGCATTCATCAGCCGCTCGGCCAGCGCCATACCGACGGCCGTGGCAATGCCCTGCCCGAGAGGTCCGGTGGTCGTCTCGACGCCCGCCGTATGGCCATATTCGGGGTGCCCCGGTGTCTTCGATGCCCACTGCCGGAAGGCCCTGAGTTCGTTCAGCGTCATGCCTTCGTACCCGGTGAGGTGCAGAAGCGCATACAGCAGCATCGAGCCATGGCCGGCCGACAACACGAAGCGGTCGCGATCCGGCCACGCCGGGTCCGAGGGGTCGAATTTGAGGAAGCGCGAAAACAGAACGGTCGCGACGTCAGCCATGCCCATCGGCATGCCCGGATGACCGGACTTCGCCTTTTCAACGGCATCGATCGCGAGGAAGCGTATAGCGTTGGCCATCTCTGCGTGTGACAGATCCGGACGACTGGCTATGCGGGACAGAGCGGGAGCGTTCATATTGTGCGCCTCTTGCGTTCCATCAGTTGCAGGATCAGTGGGGTGAGGATGAGCTGCATCGCCAAGTCGAGCTTTGCCCCGTGGATCACGATCGAATTGGCGCGCGACATGAAGCTGTGCGGAATCATCGACAGCAGATAGGGAAAATCGATGCCGCGCGGATTCTTGAGACGGATCACCACCATCGATTCGTCCGGCGTCGGAATCCACCGCGCGATGAACGGGTTCGACGTATCGACGGTCGGCACGCGCTGGAAATTGATGTCGGTCTCGGCAAACTGCGGACAGATGTAGTTCACGTAATCCGGCATTCGCCGCAGGATGGTGTCGGTCACCGCCTCGGCGGTATAGCCGCGGTCGCGACGATCGCGATGCAGCTTCTGGATCCATTCCAGGTTGATCACCGGCACCACGCCGATCTTGAGATCGGCATGCTGCGCCACGTTGACCTTGTCGGTCACGACAGCGCCGTGCAGCCCCTCGTAAAACAGCAGGTCTGACCCTTCAGGCAATTGGGTCCATTCGGTGAATGTGCCCGGTTTGGCGCCGTACAGCTTCGCCTCTTCGTCGTCGTGCACATAGTGACGCGTCATTCCGGTGCCGGATTCACCGTAGTCGCGAAACACTTTTTCGAGCTCTTCGAACAAGTTGGTTTCCGGACTGAAATGGCTGAAATGCTTGTTGCCGCGCTCGGCCTCCTCCAGCATTTTGCTGCGCATCTCGAAACGATTGTAACGATGAAAGGCATCGCCTTCGATGTAGGCCGCAACCACCTTTTCGCGGCGGAAGATCTGCTCGAACGTCTTCTTCACCGACGTGGTACCGGCACCCGACGAACCCGTAATCGATATGATGGGATGAGCCCGCGACATAATGATACCCCGTCAGCGGAACAGGCCGCGCCGCGCGAACAGCGGCGCATCGCTATTGTCGAACATCGGCTCGATCCTTTCGTGAATGGCAGCGATGTCGCGCACGCCACGCAAAGAACCCATGATCAGCGGCACCCGCTGGTGCGGCGTTCTCGCAGCCACTTCCAGAATTCGCCGCCGTCCGGTCGAGGCCGCGCCGCCCGCCCATTCCATTACCAGCGCCATCGGATGGGCCTCGTACAGCAGGCGAATCCTCCCTTCGCGATAGCTGGGGCGGGCATCGGCCGGATAAAGAAACACGCCGCCGCGCGCCAGAATGCGAAGCGATTCCGCAACCAGCGAACCGATCCAGCGCATGTTGAAATCCGCCTCACCGCCACCGCTGGTACCGGCGAGACATTCATCGATGTAGGCGCGAACGGGACCATGCCAGTGCCGGCGATTGGACGCGTTGATGGCGAACTCCGGCGTATCGCGTGCGACCTGCACGGCCTGCCGGATCAGCAGAAATTCCTCCGCGCGCCTGTCGAGAATGAAGATATCGACCCGCGCGTTGAGCGCGAGAACGAGCGTGGTTTGTGGACCGTAGACGAAAAAGCCTGCCGCGCACTGCGCCGTGCCGGGCTCAAAGAAGGTCGAAAGGATGTCGTTGCCTCTCGGGCGGATCGAGAAGATGGTGCCGATCGAGATGTTGTTTTCGAGATTGGCCGATCCGTCGAGCGGATCGATCGCAACACACAGGTGCGCCTCAGGCCGCAAGGTTTCCGGCAGCGCCGCCTCCTCGGAAAGGACCGCCGCCACCGGCGCGTCGCGCAGCGCACGCCGCATCATTTCGTCGGCGACGATGTCGATGTCTTTCTGCCGGTCGCCGTCGGAATTGATGCCGCTATCCTGCCCGGTGATATCAGCGAGCGGCCCATTCGCAATCAGCGCGGCGAGTTCGATTGCAGCGGCGGCGATGGCCTCGATCACCGCACCGACCGCCGCGCCATGCGGGAGCTGCGCAATAGACTTCTCGAGATGTGAACGCAGCGTCACGCGTTCGTCCATGGCCGTCTCCCGGTGCGCTCTCTCGGCGCTGTCGAAGCGTCCGCCGATTGGCGACCCGCGCGCTTAAGCAAGCGCAGTTTGCCGAATTAGGGAAATTTTGTTATCTTTGGCCAGAGCAAAGTTTTTATTATAATTGAGCGTGCCCATGGCCGGCCGGTTGTTGCGCGAACTAACCATCCGCCAATTGCGGGCGCTGGCCGCCGTGCAAAAGCACCGGTCGGTTACCGCAGCGTCGAAGCAGCTATACCTGACACAGCCCGCGGTAACGTTGCAGCTACGCAACCTGCAGGCGGTCGCAGGATTGCCGCTGATCCAGCGCACCGGCGACGGCATGCTGCTGACGGATGCCGGGCGCGAGGTTTTGGCGCTCGCCGAGCGGATCGAGGCGGCGATTACTGACTGCGAGACCACGTTGGAGATGATGGCGGGAAAGACCGCGGGCCGCATCTCGATCGGCGCGGTCTCGACCGCGAAATATTTCGTGCCGTTTATGATCTCCGGATTCTCGAAGCTCTATCCGAACGTCGAAATCACGCTCTCGATCGGCAACCGCCAGGAGGTCGGCGAGGCGTTACGCGGCTACGATCTCGACTTCGCGATCATGGGCCGCCCGCCCGCCGATATCGACATGAACGTCCACCTGATCGGCGATCATCCCCACGTCATCATCGCGCCGACCGCGCATCGGCTGGCGCGAAAATCCCGCATCGCGCTGCGCGAGCTTGCCGACGAAACCTTCCTGACGCGCGAGCCAGGGTCTGGAACGCGCGGGCTGATGGAGCAATTGTTCGAGACGTCGGGCATCCGCCCCAAGATCGGCCTCGCCATGAGCAGCAACGAGACCATCAAGCAGGCGGTGATCGCAGGGCTAGGTATCGCCTTCCTTTCTGCGCACACGGTCGCAACCGAGCTCGACGAACGGCGCCTAGTCACCCTGGACGTTGATGGCCTGCCGATCGTGCGGCAGTGGTTCGCGCTTGCACGCAAGGACAAGGTGTTGCTGCCGCCGGCGCAGGCGATGCTCGATTTCCTCAGCGCCAAGGGCAAGCAGTTTCTGCCCCGCACCCATCGCAGGCTGCGGCTCACCCGGCCGTCAGGCCGTGCCAGGCGCGGCTGACGCGCTCTGCTTTCACCTCGCTTTGCACGAGAAAAGGACTAGAGCCAAGGTCCGGCCGCGATCGGAATGGTATCCGCCGAAAGAGTTGCAGGATTTGCCTCGTCCTGCCTTGACTGTCCGGAGCAACTCCGAAAACCTATCCCCTTAGAAGGCTGATTTCGGTCGCTTGGCGGGACGCGGATCGATTGGCCCTTCCAAAAGGAACGACCGAAAATGGTACGTCTATTGCTTCCCGGCAATATGCGTGCGAGGGGTAAGGACTCATTATGATCCGCGTGTTTCTCGATCGGCTCTACCTTTTCTCCGGCTATCTTGCCGGACTTTTCCTCATTGCGATTTTTGTCCTGATGCTGCTGCTGTCGGGCGGCCGGCCGTTTGGCATCAATATTCCCGCGGGCGACGATTTCATCTCCTGGTGCATGGCGGCGACCGCCTTCCTCGGGCTCGCGCACACCTTCAAGCACGGCGAGATGATCCGCGTCGGCCTGTTGATCGACCGCCTCAGCGACAACGTCCGCCACTATGTCGAGATTGCAGCCCTCCTGGTCGGTGTCGGCTTCATCGGCTTTTTCGCCTGGCATGCCGTGATCATGACCTGGCAGTCGTGGAAATTTTCCGATATTTCGCAAGGCGTCATCGCGGTGCCGCTGTGGATTCCGCAACTCGGCTACAGCGGCGGCCTCGCGATTCTTTTCATCGCCTTCGTGGATGAGTTGATCCACGTGCTGCGCGGCTTTGCGCCGCGCTACGAATTACCGAAGGCGCAGAGCGCCGAGGAAATCGTCGAGCGTACCATGCAGAGCGGGGTCTGAGATGGAGCTGCTTTCCATCGCCGCCATCCTGCTGGGATTCCTGGCGCTGCTGCTCGGCGCCGGCGTCTGGATCGCCGTCGCACTGATGGCGACGGGATGGGCCGGCATGCAATTCGCCGCCGGCGGCATTCCGGCCGGCAGCGTGCTGGCGACGACGGTGTGGGGCAACAGCGCATCCTGGTCGCTCGCGGCGTTGCCGCTCTTCATCTGGATGGGCGAAATTCTGTTCCGCACGCGCTTGTCGGAGGAAATGTTCCGGGGCTTTGCGCCGTGGCTGAACTGGCTGCCGGGCCGGCTCATGCACGTCAATGTCCTCGCCTGCGGCGTGTTCGGTTCGGTGTCGGGATCATCAGCCGCGACCTGCGCCACGGTTGCCAAGATCGCCCTGCCCGAATTGAAGAAGCGCGGCTATGACGAGGGCCTGAGCCTCGGCTCGCTGGCCGGCGCGGGCACGCTCGGCATCCTCATCCCGCCGTCGATCACCATGGTGGTCTACGCCGTGCAGGCGAACGTCTCCATCATTCAGGTTTTTCTCGCCGGGTTTCTGCCGGGTATGTTGGTGATGGCGCTCTATTCCGGCTACATCGCGATCTGGTCGCTCGCCAATCCGAAAAACACGCCGCCGGCCGAACCGTCCATGAGCTTTCGCAGGCGCGTTGCCGAGTCGCTCAATCTCATTCCGTGCCTGCTGCTGATCATTTTCGTCTTTCTGTCGCTGCTGATGGGCTGGGCGACGGCGACGGAATGCGCGGCCTGGGGCGTGTTGGGATCGCTCGCGATTGCATGGTGGCAGGGCGCGCTGACCTGGCAATCGTTCTGGGCGAGCGTCATGGGCGCGACGCGGGTCAATTGCATGATCCTGCTGATCCTGGCGGGCGCCTCCTACATGGGCACGTCGATGGCCTATACCGGCATCCCGATGGCGCTCGCGAACTGGGTGAACGGCCTCCAGCTCAGCCCCTATGCGCTGATTGCGGCGCTCACCGTGATGTACGTCTTGCTCGGCACGGCGCTCGACGGCATCTCCATGATCGTGCTGACCACCGCCATCGTCATTCCGATGGTGAAGCAGGCCGGCTTCGATCTAGTTTGGTTCGGAATCTTCCTGGTGCTGGTAGTGGAAATGGCGGAGGTCTCTCCGCCCGTCGGCTTCAACCTGTTCGTCCTGCAGACCATGAGCGGCAAGGATTCCAACACCGTCGCCAAGGCGGCCCTGCCGTTCTTCTTCTTGCTCGTTCTGGCGGTTGCCATCATCACGGTCTTTCCTGATATCGTGATGCTGCTGCCGCGGATCGCGTTCCCTGGCTAGAGAAAGGTATTGTCATGTTCAGACTTATGAAGACGTGCGCATTGGCCGCCTGCATCGCGGCGCTTGCCGCCCCCGCAATGGCGCAGACAAAATGGAATCTTCCGGCGGCCTATCCGGCGGACAATCCGCATTCGGTGAATCTGATCGCGTTCGCCAAGGACGTTGCCGATGCCACCGGCAACAAGCTGCAGATCACCGTGCACCCCGCCGCATCACTGTTCAAGGCGCCGGAAATCAAACGCGCGGTCGCAACCGGCCAGGCGCAGGCCGGCGAGGTTCTGATTTCTCTGCACGAGAACGAAGATCCGATGTTCGGCATCGACGTGATCCCCTTCCTGGCGACGAGCTATCCGGCAGCCAAGAAGCTGTGGCTCGCCTCGAAGCCCGCCATCGAAAAGAAGCTCGCCTCGCAGGGACTAGTGCTTCTGTTCGCGGTGCCGTGGGGGCCGCAGGGCATCTATGCCAAGAAGGACCTCAACACGGTCGAGGATATGAAAGGCTTGAAGTGGCGCGCCTATAACGTCGGCACCTCGCGCATCGCCGAACTTGTCGGCGCGCAGCCCGTGACCATCCAGGCGGCGGAACTGCCGCAGGCGCTGGCCACCGGCGTCGTGAACGCGTTCATGACCTCGGGCTCAACCGGCTACGACAGCAAGTCCTGGGAAACCATGACGCATTTCTATGATACGCAAGCCTGGATCCCGAAGAACGTCACCTTCGTGAACAAGGCGGCGTTCGACGCGCTCGACAAGCCGACGCAGGACGCGATCCTGAAGGCCGCGGCGGTTGCAGAAGAACGCGGCTGGAAGCTCGCGGAAGAAAAGGCGAAGTGGTATCTCGAACAGCTTCAGGCCAACAAGATGAAGGTGCTGCCGCCACCTCCGGCGCTGAAGTCCGGCCTCGAGAAGATCGGCGAGCAGTTGACGGCCGATTGGCTCAAGAAGGCGGGCACCGATGGTGAAGCCGTGATCGCCGCCTACAAGAAGTAAGGCCAGCATTATCTTGCGCTCGCAGCGTCCGGCGTTGATTGCCGGACGCTGCGATTTCGCGGACACGGTCACTTAACCGAAATAATAATGCTGCCGACAAGCATCCTTCGATACACCCTTAGGTAGACGAGTAATTATTTCTTAGGAGCATCGCGATACCGTTCAGGCATCTTCACAGCATGTCGCCGCTTGCAGAGGGCGGCAACTGGGTTTGGAAATGCCGCCATGAGAGTGCTCTACAATCCTCTTTCCCCCTCGTTTCGACCCTGGTCGCTGCCGCAGCCGCCCAGGCTTTTGGCCGCGCTGGCGTCCAACCATCAGGCTTCATCGAACGAGAAATCGAAAAGCGGACCTTCAACCCCATCCACCGGCAGCATCGGGCAATCACCGGTGGTACAGGCGTTCTTGCTGCGGTTGCAGGAACTCGGAATGTCGTATCGGCCGGGGACCGACGGCGACGACGCGCTGTCCGGTTGGAGCAAGACCCTCGCCGACGGAGGCGATGGCAACGATACGATCGATGCCTGGTCCGATAGCGTCGTCGATGGTGGCGCGGGTAATGACTCGCTCCGTGCCTGGTCGGGATCGGCGGTCTATGGCGGCGCCGGCAACGACCAGATCCACGTCTGGTCCGATAGCGCCGTGGATGCCGGCGATGGCGACGACATGGTGCGCGCCTGGTCAAATACCGTGACGATGGGTGGCGCCGGAAGCGACACGATCAGCGCCTGGTCGGAGAGCCTGGTCGATGGCGGCGCAGGGAATGACACGATCTCGGTATGGTCCGACAGCCGCGCCTATGGTGGTGACGGCAATGATTCCATCTCAGCTCTCGTCGGCAGTTATGTCGAGGGCGGTGCGGGCGATGACACCATCGATGCGGACAATGGAACGATCGTTGCCGGCGGTACCGGTGACGATACGATTCGCGCTGACCGTGGTTCCACAATCCTGTTCAACGCCGGCGACGGCAAGGATACCATCTTCACCAACCGCGACGTTACCATCAAACTGGGCGCGGGCTTGTCGGCCGAGAATATGAACGTCACGATATCAGGAAACGTCGCGACGGTGTCCTTCGGAGACGGATCGGACCAGTTGACGTTGGATATCGGCTTCGATCCGGTAAACCTTTCCTTCGCCGACGGCTCAAGCGCCGAAATCAAGGTCGATGCGTTCAGTGCCTTGCGTGCGCGGTCAGGCGAGACGAAACCGGCTTGACGTCTGCCACGAGAGAGCACTCCAGGCGAGAGTATTTTATTGAGACTTCGCTCAATGCCGATCGCTGATTCGAGTCTCATCAATAACTCACGGATCGCGGTGATTTCGTGATCGCGCTCCGCAATCAACCCGTTCTCTCACCACGGTCGCGTCCGAGCTTGCTCAGCCGCTCAATGAACTTTCCCTTTTTCTCATGGCGCGCTCGGATCGCGACGACGCGACTGTTGAAATCATCCTGGCTCCCCTCTTCCAGAGCCAGCGACTGAAGATCGGAAAGCAAGCTTATCGCCGTCTCGTAGCCGGCCGGGTTGCGGCGTTCGATTTCCCGCTCGATGTCGCGCCAGACGCTGGTGCCGCGTTGCTTGAGAACCTCGAGCCGCGCGCGGCGCGCCTTTTCTGCCTTCGCCGCCTCGCGGCGCCGATCCGCCTCACGGCGCTCGGCTTCGGCACGCTCACGTGCCTCTCTGATCTCCTGTGAACGTCGCCGCAATGCACCGGCTGTGCGGTGTCTCGCAGGTATCGGGTTTTCCTTGCGAAGTCTTTTCCTGAGTTCCGCGCCGACATAGGAGTCTCCCTCGGCGGCGCGCAGCAACAACTCAATCTTCTCACGTTCAGGAATAGCCGCCAGCGTTTTTCGCAGGTCGTCCTTGGATACCGCGGCATCATCGCCGCCCAGTTCGGCAGCCGCTTTTACGAGATCGGGATCGATATAGATGAAGTCGGCAAAGGCTACGAGTGCCCCAGTCAGCGGAGCTAGGCCTGGCAGCGGCTCGACTTGATCCTCAGCGATCAGTTCGTCCTCCACCGCAATCAGCCAGAGGAGATAAAACAATCTAAGGTCTCCCGACAGCACATCAGTCCGCAGCGGTGCGAGCGCAGCGAGCCGACCGGAGCCATCGTCCCAATCGTCCCAATCGTCATAGCCTCCTTCCTCGTGACGTTGAATATCTACGATCAAATTGTCGCCGGAGGTCCAGACGTCGACCCAATCGATCTCGCCAAGAAAGGAATCTAGGTCCGCCTGGTTCACGAAGCGCGCGGGCACCCGCAGCATCAGGCGCCGCGACCCCCAATTCGCGAGATAAAGATGCAGGTCGAACCAGCGCTCCATGAACTTGCACGGGTCGCCTTTGAGGTCGCCCCATTTGTAATGGTTGGTGAAGCTCGTTGCTGTGATGCGCGCCCGTGACGAAATCGATCGTAACTCGCCCTGTGCCGCTTTGTCGAGCGGTCGATCGACCGCCTGAAATTCGTAGTACTGATATTCGCTCATGCGCGAGAACGGCTCTCAAGGATTGGGAATGCTAAAGACAGGTCGTGATGCCGCCGTCGACGTAGAGCGTATGCCCGTTGACGAAGGACGAGGCATCTCCCGACAGAAACACCGCGGCGCCGATCAGTTCGTCCACGTTGCCCCAGCGCAAGGCCGGCGTCCGCTTTTCAAGCCACGCTGAAAATTGGGGATCGTCGACCAGCGCTTGATTCAGCGGGGTCTTGAAGTAACCCGGCGCGATGGCATTGATCTGCAGTCCGTGCCTGGCCCAATCGGCGCACATGCCGCGCGTGAGATTCTTGATCGCTCCCTTGGTAGCGGTGTACGGGGCAATGCCCGGGCGGGCCAACTCGCTTTGAACCGAGGCGATGTTGATGATCTTGCCCTTGCCGCGCGGGATCATGTGGCGCGCGACAGCCTGGCCAACATAGAAGGCGCTCGAGACATTGGTCCTGAGCAATTGCTCCCACTTCTCCGCGGGAAAATCCTCAAGCGCCGTGCGAAACTGCATGCCGGCGTTGTTGACGAGAATATCGATCGCCCCATCCGTCCGTTCGATTGTCGCAACCCCTTCGCGGACATCCTCGGCAACGGTGACATCGAAACCGGCGACCGCAACCTTGTGCCCGGCTGCGGTCAAGCTTGCGGCGGCGGCCTCAAGCTTGCTGCGCTCCCGTCCATTCAGGACCACGGAGGCGCCATGCTCGGCGAGCCCTCGCGCGATGGCGAGACCGATCCCCTGGGACGATCCTGTGACGAGTGCTCGTTTGCCGGCCAGATTGAACAGTTCAAATGCCACGGCGGACCTTCTCCATGCGTGCAGGTGGATCGGATGGACCTAGAAATACCGCACACCGCGGTCAAGCCAAAACGGCAGATCATCCAAGATAGTGAGCGTACCGGCGACGCTGCAGGCGAAGGCAGGCGATTTCACCTGGGCTTCGGATGGATGTTTAGAAACCCTGTCGTTGCCGCGTGGGCCCGCCGCGCTATTTCGCCAGCACTCGGGCGATCGGCCACTTGAAGAAGCAGGCCGGTCATCAGGTCGCCCCAGAGCAGCCCCAAGAATTGTTCGACCATCGCGGCAGGATCGCCATCGCACAGCCCGGCCGACTTGGCGTTCGCCATGATCTCTCGCAATGAATCACGCGTAGGCCGGCGAGCGATCGAATCCAGCGCTTGTGCAACCTTTGGCGCGTGCACTGTTTCGGATATCGCCAGCCGGAACACAGCAACGACGACCGGATCGGTCGTTTCCGTCAAAAGCCTTGTACCAAAGGTGGCAAGCACGTTGGCCAGGGTTTCCCTGTCACGCAACTCAGGCAGATCGGCCGGTGCTTTCAACCGCCGGGCGCGCTCGGTGATGCAGGCGACCAGCATCGCTTCCTTGTTGCCGAAAAGCGAATAAAGCTCGCGTTTTGACACGCGTGCGCGTGTCGCAATCTCCAGCGTGCTGGTCTGCGCATAGCCGCCCTCCATGAATGCCGAAAGGGCCGCACCGAGAATCCGCTTCCGGACTGCGGCGCCATCGATTTCTTCCTCGCGCGGCTTCATTTTCGGACTCATCGATGTCATTTCCCTCTTGACTCGGTACCAAGTGGTACCATACATCGCTCATTGGGTACCAGACAGTACCAAAACTGGTTGTGACGGTAAAGATCGGCGGCGTTCACCTACTCGCTGTGAGTACGCCGGCTTAACCTGAGGAAAGACCATGAACAGACGCCAGCTATTGGCTGCGGCATTGGCACCGCTCGCATTGCGAATTGCGCCAGGCGCGATCTCGTCAAACGCATCAGCAGCAACTTCGGAGCGGGATGGAAAAATGAGCAAGACCACGCAACGGATCATCGAATGCAACGGCATCCGCATCAACATCGCCGAACAGGGCGAGGGACCGCTGGTGCTGCTGGTGCACGGCTTTCCCGAATCCTGGTTCTCCTGGCGGCATCAGATCGATGCGCTTGCCGCCGCCGGCTTCCGTGTCGTCGCTCCGGACCTGCGTGGTTATGGCAAGAGCGACGCGCCGCAAGCGATCGATCAGTACACGATCCTGCATCTCGTAGGCGACATGGTGGGCATCCTTGATGCCTTGGGCGCGGCGACCGCCGTTATCGCCGGTCATGATTGGGGCGCCAGCATTGCCTGGCAGGCAGCTCTCATGCGGCCCGACCGCTTCCGGGCGGTCGCAGCCCTCAGCGTCCCGTTCCGCCCGCGCGGCAAAGTGGTGCCGACCAGTCTCATGCCGCGCACGGAGACGGCGCAATTCTATCAACTCTATTTCATGGAGCCCGAACCGGCCGAGGCGGAGTTGGGGCGCGATCCGCGCGCGACCATTCGCAACATGCTATTCGGGGCGTCCGGCGATGGCGTAGCCGCGGCCCGCGCGGCCGTCGCTGCGGGCGGGCCCGCGCCGAACCTTGGCATGGTGCCGAAGGGCGGCGGATTTCTGCAAGGACCCGGCGCCCCCAGAATCCTGCCATCCTGGATCAGCGAAAGCGACATCGACTTTTACGGCGAGGAGTTCAAGCGAACCGGCTTCCGGGGCGCGCTCAACTACTACCGCAACATCGATCGCAACTGGGAAATCACGGGGGCTGTGGCCGGCATGCAAGTATCTATACCGGCGCTCTATATCGCGGGCGATCGTGACTTCCTGCTCTCGTTTCCCGGAACGGACCAGTTGCTCGCCAACCAGAAGAACTTCGTTCCCGGCCTGCGCAAGATTCAGATGCTGCCCGGCTGTGGCCACTGGACCCAGCAGGAGCGGCCGAACGAGGTCAGCACCGCGCTGGTGGAATTTATTCGAGACCTGCCGAGCCGATGATGACAACCCTGACGCCGCAACAACCGTCCTTGCCGCGACCGGTGGCCGTGGCCGGCAGCCGGGAAGAGAACAAGGCAGCAAAGGTCAAGCAGCGGTCGATGCTTGAGGGCCCTGTGCTGCCGACGCTTCTGAAGCTTGCTCTGCCGACGCTCGTGGTCATGATCGTGCAAACCCTGGTCGGGGTCGCGGAGACCTATTTCGTCAGCTTCCTCGGGACGGAAGCGCTGGCGGGCGTCAGCCTGGTGTTTCCCATCTTTATGCTGATGCAGATGATGTCGAACGGCGGCATCGGTGGTGGTGTCGCATCGGCAATCGCGCGTGCGATCGGCGCCGGCAAAGTGGCGGAAGCCGAGGCGCTGGCGCTCAACGCACTCGTTCTCGCCATGGCTTTCGGAGTGATCTTTGCCGCCGCCGAATGGCTGTTCGGCGAGGCTGTCTACCGCTTGCTCGGCGGTCAGGCGGGAGCCCTCGGCGCAGCTCTCGAATATGGCCACGTTATCTTCTTCGGAGCGATCTTTGTCTGGATCGTCAGCCTTCTGGCGGCGGCTCTTCGTGGCGCAGGCAACACCGTCGCGCCGGCGGCCGTCATTCTGCTGGGCGTGTTCGTGCTGCTTCCGCTTTCACCCGCCTTGATCTTCGGCTGGGGACCCTTTCCGCAATTCGGCGTAGCGGGAGCCGGCGTTGCCGTCGTCGTCTACTATCTCGTCGGTGCGCTCGTGTTGATCGTCTACATGCGCTCCGCCCGCGCCTCGTTGCGTCTGCCGTTCGACGTGCGCCTCATCAAGTGGCGGCAGCTTGGCGATATTCTTGGCGTCGGCGGGTTGTCGGCCATCGGCACCATTCAGTCCAATCTGACGGTCGTCCTGGTCACCGGCGCCGTCGGGCTGTTCGGCACTGACGCCATCGCAGGCTACGGAATTGCATCGCGCCTCGATTACATCCAGATTCCGCTGCTCTTCGCGCTTGGCAGCGCGGCGCTCACGATGGTCGGGGTCAACATCGGCGCGGGCCAGATCAAGAGGGCGGAGCGCATCGCCTGGGTTGCCGCATTTTTTGCGGCCGGTGTCACCGAACTCCTCGGACTTGTCGTGACGATATTCCCACACGCCTGGCTGACGCTGTTCAGCACGGAGCCCGAGGTTCTTGCCGCCGGCTCGATCTATTTCCGCACCGTTGCGCCCTTCTACGGCGTGGCGGGTCTCGGCATGCTGCTCTATTTCGCAGGCCAAGGCGCCGGCCGCGTGATGTGGCCGGTTTTCGGGGGAACCGTCCGGCTGCTCGTCGCGGCGGGAATTGGCTGGCTCGTCGTTGCCTATCTTGGCGGCGGATTGAGGGAGCTCTTCATTACCGTTGTCGCGGGCTCGATCGTTTCCGGGGGCATCGTCGCATCTGCGCTTTGGCTACGTGGCTGGGGGCGGGCCGGCTAGGCTTCGCCAGCCTCGGCATCTCGTCGCGGCGCAGCATGCAAAATGAGACTACCGGTCAAGTTGCAGCGGGCGAAGCTGCACGCGCCGCCCCAGTCATCGGCTAGTTTTTCGCTCGGCGGTCCCGGTCGCAATGCACTGTGAAGGGCATGACGATTTCGGAACGACCTATAGAAAAACTGGCGATACATGGGAGGGGTTCGATGTTTAGAAGCTGTGCGGGACTTATCGCGCTGAGCAGCCTGTTGCTTTCCGGCGCCGCCTTAGCTCAAGAGAAGATCAAGGTCGGCGTCACCGCGACCCTCGAAGGCACCTATACGGTGCTCGGCGAGGACGGAATCCGCGGGCACCAGACGGCGATCAACACACTCGGCAAGAAGGTCGGCGACAAGGAAATCGAATTCATCATTGCCTCCACGGATGCCACGCCCGACTCCGCGGTTCGTGCCGTGCGCAAGCTGATCGAGCAGGACAAGGTCCAGATCCTGCTTTCGCCCTTGTCCGGTGACGAAGGCATTGCGGTCAAGAACTTTGCCAAGACGCGTCCGGAATTGACCTTTGTGAACGCTGCTTCCGGCGCGCAGGAAACCACTTATGTCGATCCGGCGCCGAACTTCTTCCGCTACAACATGGACGGCGCCCAGTGGCAGGTGGGCCTCGGCAAATACGCTTACGACACCAAGGGTTACCGAAAGATCGCGACGGTGGGCGAAGACTATTCGTTCATCTACACCCAGGTTTTCGGGCTTGTGCTCGAGTTCTGCGGCGCCGGAGGACAAGTCACCAACCGGCAATGGGTGCCGCTCGGCACCAAGGACTTTGCCTCTGTCATCGCCGCCCTGCCCGACGACGTCGACGCGATCTATCTCGGCCTTGGCGGTGCCGATGCCGTCAATTTCCTGAACCAATATCAGCAGGCCGGCGGCAAGGCGCATCTGATGGGCGGCTCGATCATGGTCGACCAGACCATCCTCTCCGCCAAGGGCAACGCCAAGAATGCGCTGCTCGGCACCATTGCCGCGAGCGGCCAGGCCGATACCTGGGAGGATGCGGGCTGGCAGAAATTCGTGAAGGCTTATCAGGACGCCTTCCCGCCGAACAAGCGGTTCCCCAGCCCGTCACTGCTCGCCACCAACTATTACAACTCGACGATGGCGCTCATCCTGGCGCTGCGTCAGGTCAATGGCGACCTCAGCAACAACCAGGCCAAGCTCAAGGAAGCCCTCGCCAAGATCGAGCTCGATGCGCCCAACGGCAAGATCAAGCTCGACTCCAACCGCCAGGCGATCGGAACCAACTTCGTCACCGAAGTGGTGGATGACGGCAAGGGCGCCCTCTTCAGCAAGGTCGTGAAGGTCATTCCGAACGTGAACCAGACGCTCGGCTACGACCCGGCAGTGTTCTCCAAGATCGGGCTGCCGAGCCGGACGGTTCCGGAGTGCAAGAAGTACTGACCTCTTCGCATTTGCGAACGGGCCCCGGTCATGCCGGGGCCCGGGCTGGACGTGATCTTCCCTTGATCTTCCCTTGCATTCTCGCGGCGGATGTTGAACGCTGGTTGAAAAGACAAGAACATCCCGCGGGAGGGAAGGCATGAGCAAGGCTCTCGCCGTCTTCCACGGCCGGTTCGGTCGCGCGACGGTCTATCAGTTGAACCGCCCCTTCAACATGCACGCGCATCGCGAAGGGCACCTGATTTTTCATGTCGGTGGAACGCCAGCCCGCATTGATGTGTGCGACGAGCGATGGCTGCTTGCCGAAGACTCCATTATTGCCGTCAACCCCTGGGAACCACACAATTTTGTCCCGACGGACATGGAGAACGGGGCGATCTTCTTCGTGCTTTACGTCAACGCCGAATGGTTCGCCCCCGACGCGGCCCGCGTCCATAGCCTGCGGTTCGGCCGCACCTGCTTCAAGCGTACGGCCACGCTCGACAGGCACATTCGCCGCTCTGCCGCGCTGGTGTGCGGCGCACCTTCGCTGAGCAGCCTCGACTGCGAACTCAGGCAATTGATCGACAGTTGTTATGACGAAAGCTGGCAGACGTCCGAGCCGGTGCAGGAGACGCGCACCGCCACCGCCGTCACCGACTTTCGCGTCCGCAAATCCATCAAGCTGATGTCCGAAAGCCCGGGCGCCGAGATCGAGCTGGATTCGATCGCGCGGGCCTCCGGGCTGTCGCGCCCACACTTCTACCGGCTGTTCCGCACCCAGACCGGCGTGACGCCAAACCTCTATCTCAATACACTGATCATGGAACAAGCGCTGGACGCCCTGGTCGCGACCGAGGTGCCGATCGCCGATATCGGCTTCGATCTCGGCTTCTCCTCCCAGAGCGGTTTCACCCGCTTCTTCGCGGCCAATGTCGGGATGGCGCCGACTGAATACCGCCGCGCCGCCAAAGTCTTGCGCCCCTGAGCGCACTTGGTGCGAAAAGATACTGACAATCAAGTGCAAGGTTCGCGACGCCGTTAGGATGCCCAAAACGCGAGCCGAAACGGCCGCGGCGTCTGGGAGGACGGTATGGCGACGGCCGGGCTACTGCCGTGACACGATTCATCGAGCGCCATCCGGCATGGGCGCTGATCGCACTGGTCGCGATCGCGCTGCTGCTGTGGCTGATCCTCGCCGTCTGGCCGCCCGGCCTTGAAGAGACAATCGGCAGAAAGCGGGTCTTTCTCAATGCCGTCTTCAACGGCATCACGCTCGGCAGCCTCTACTTTCTGGTGGCAAGCGGCTTCACCCTGATCTTCGGCCTGATGCGCAACGTCAATCTGGCGCATGGCTCGCTTTATCTGTTCGGCGGCTACATCGGTTACGCCATCAGCGCCTGGACCGGTTCCTGGATCCTCGGCTTCATCATCGCATTTTTCGGTGTGGCGCTGGTCGGCATCGTCCTGCAGATCGTCGTCTTTCGCCGCATGGAAGGGCAGGATCTGCGCCAGACCATGGTCACGATCGGTCTCTCGATCGTGTTTGCCGATCTGATGCTGTGGGCCTTCGGTGGTGACTTCTATCAGATCCAGACGCCGAGCTGGCTGGTCGGCCCGATCGAATTGCCGCTGGTCACCGCGGTCAGATCGTCGGGTGAGGCGGTCTATTTGCGTTATCCGCTGGTGCGGCTCGTGATCCTGGTCGCGGCGATCGTGATCGGCATCGCGATGTGGCTGGCGCTCAACCGAACCCGCGTCGGCATGATGGTGCGCGCCGGCGTCGATGACCGCGACATGCTGGCAGCGACCGGCGTGCCGATCCAGCTCGTCTTCGTTGCCGTGTTCGCGCTTGGCGCCGGCCTCGCCGGCATCGCGGGCGTCGTCGGCGGAACCTTTCAGTCGCTTTCGCCCGGCGAAGATACCCGCTTTCTGCTGGCTTCCCTCGTCGTCGTCATTGTCGGCGGTATGGGATCGATCCCGGGCGCGGCGCTGGGCGCCGTCATCATCGGCCTCGCCGAGCAGCTCGGCTCCGTCTACATCCCGACTTATGCAATCGTCGTGACCTTCCTGATCATGGTGCTGGTGCTGGCGCTGCGGCCGCAGGGCCTCCTTGCGAGGCGCTGACATGTCGCTGCTCCAGGGCGCCCATCCTCAGACCAGTCAGCCGGCAGAAGCGCGCGCGGCGTTGTTGGCATGGCCGGAATTCAACAAGCCGGCTGTCTGGCTGGTGGCCGTGATCCTCTTGATCATGCCGTTCATCGCCAACGGCTTCTTCCTCATCGAGATCTTTGCCACGACGCTGATCCTCGGGACCGTCGCACTCAGCCTGATGTTCCTGGCGGGCTATGGCGGCATGGTCAGCCTGATGCAACTCACCGTCGCCGGCTTTGCCGCTTACATGGTCGCGGTGTTCGGCATGAGCGCCAACACCAATATCAGCCTCGGCTGGCCGTGGTGGCTCGCTACGCCGATGGCGCTCATTCTAGCCACGGTCTTCGGCACGCTCGGTGGCGCGCTCGCGGTGCGCACCGAGGGCATCTACACCATCATGATCACGCTCGCGATCGGCGCGGCCTTCTACTATTTCACCAATCAGAACTGGCCGATCTTCGGCGGCCACACCGGGATCAACACCATCGCCACGCCGCGTTTCTGGGGCATCGACTGGCGCTCCGATATTCCCTTCTATTACGTCACGCTGGGCGTCGCGGCATTCTGCTACTTCGCCGTTCAATATGTCTCGCGCGCGCCGTTCGGCCTCGCGCTGCAGGGCGTGCGCGACAATCCCCGCCGCATGGCCGCACTCGGCTTCAACGTCAACGCGCACCGCGTGGCAGCCTACGCCTTCGCGGCCTTCATCGCTGCACTCGGCGGCGTGTTGCAGGTCTGGAACTACCGGCAGATTTCGCCCGGCTCGGTCAGCGTCGGCGCCTGCATCGACATCCTGATCATCGCCGTGGTCGGTGGCATCACCCGCCCCATCGGGCCCTTCATCGGCGCCTTCATCTTCGTCATCCTGCGGACCTTCGCGCTCGATCTATTGGTCAAGCTCGGGCTCGACGGCAACCGCTTCCGGCTGCTGATCGGCCTCGGCTTCCTCGCCATCGTGTTCTGGTCGTCGGATGGCGTGATCGGTCTCTGGGAGCGGTGGCGCCGCGGCGCGGCGGCCGTCGATAAACGCGCGGGCGGAGGCCACGGCCATGGATAGCACCGCGCCACGCTTTTCGGCTGTCGGCGCCGGCGCCGCGCTGGAACTGCGCGGCGTGACGCGGCTGTTCGGCGCGCTCGCGGCGCTGACCGACGTCACCATTACCGTTCGTCCGGGCGAACGCCGCGCCGTGCTCGGCTCCAACGGCGCCGGCAAAACGACACTGTTCAATTGCGTGACCGGGGACTTTCCGCCGTCCTCCGGCACCATCCGCTTCTTCGGCGAGGACATTACCCACTTCCCGCCTTACGAGCGTATCAGGCGCGGCTTGCGCCGCACGTACCAGATATCGGCGCTGTTCCCCGGCCTTACGGTGAGGGACAACATCTATCTCGCCTGCCGCGGCGTTTCTCGCGGACGGTTTTCTCCGCTGCGCCCGGGGGCGAACGATGCCCTCATGCATGCGACAGAGGCGCTGATCCAGGCGGTGCACCTGACACCCCTGAGGGAGCAGCGCGTCGCGGAACTCGCGCATGGCCAGCAGCGGCAGCTCGAGATCGCACTCGCGCTCGCCGGCGCGCCGCGCTTCATCCTGTTCGACGAACCGGCCGCGGGCCTGTCACCCACCGAGCGGCGCGAACTGATCGATATCCTGACGTCGCTACCCGCCCATATCGGCTACATCATCATCGAGCACGACATGGATGTCGCGCTTCGCGTCGTCGAGAGCGTCACGATGATGCACAACGGCCGTGTCTTCAAGGAAGGCCTGCCGCACGAGATCGAAGCCGACCCGGAGGTGCAGGAACTCTATCTGGGGGCCGGCCATGAGTGATTTCAGCCGTTCAGCACCTGCCCTCGAAGTCCGGGGCCTCGACGTTTACTACGGCCACTCCCATGCGCTGCAGGGCGTCGAGCTGACGCTGGATTCCGGCGTGTTCTCGGTGGTCGGCCGCAACGGCATGGGCAAGACCACGCTGTGCAAGACCATCATGGGCTTGCTGCGGGCGAGCGGCGGTTCGGTGCGCGTCCGCGGCGAGGACATCACCCGCCTCAGCCCGGCCCGGATCGCGCAAGCAGGCGTCGGCTACGTTCCGCAAGGGCGACGGCTGTGGCGCTCGCTCAGCGTGGACGAACATCTGCGGCTGGCGGCCGGGATGCGGCGCGGCGTCTGGACCATCGATCGCATCTACGAGACGTTTCCCCGCCTTGCCGAACGCAGGGATCACGGTGGCGGTCAGCTCTCCGGCGGCGAACAGCAGATGCTGGCGATCTCGCGCGCGCTTCTGACCAATCCGCATCTCCTCATCATGGACGAGCCGACCGAAGGCCTCGCCCCTGTCATCGTCGCCCAGGTCGAGGAAATGCTGGTGCGGCTTGCCGAAGACGGCGAGATGTCGGTGCTGGTGATCGAGCAGAATATCGGCGTCGCCACGGCGATTTCGAAGAACGTCGCGATCATGGTCAATGGCCGCATCAATCGCATCATCGATTCCGCGCGCCTTGCCGCCGACCGCGAGTTGCAGCAACGGCTGCTTGGTGTTGGTGTCGTTGGTGTTCACGCCGAGCTGGAAACGGATATCGAAGCTATCGATGCGAGCGCGGAGAAGACGCGTCCCTCCCCGCCGCGCGCCCCGAGCACGGCACCAATCCGGATCTATATCTCCAATCCCACGCTGCCGACGCGCTGGTCGCAGCCGGCACCGATTGCGCGCATCGAGGCCGCCGCGCGGACGCTTTCGACGGGCATTCCCCGGATCGAAGACGTCGCACGGCAGAAACGCCAAGCCGGTGCCGTCGCTCAAACCGCGTCCGGGCCACCGGTCGTGCTCGTCGTCGGCACCCTCGATACCAAGGGCGAGGAGCTGCGCTTCATCCGCGACGTAATCGCCGGTCATGATTTGCGGACGCGCCTGGTCGACGTGTCCACCAGCGGCAAGCTCTCCACCTGCGACGTCTCCGCCCAGGAGATCGCGCTCAACCATGGGCGCGGCGGTTCGAGCGTGTTCGGCTCCGATCGCGGCGCCTCGGTGACGGCGATGGCCGATGCCTTCGCCAATTGGCTGCGCCGTCAAGGCAATGTCGCAGGCATTATTTCAGCCGGCGGCTCCGGCGGCGCCTCGCTGGTTGCGCCGGGCATGCGTAGCCTTCCTGTTGGCGTACCGAAACTCATCATCTCATCCGTCGCATCGGGAGATGTCGGCCCTTATGTCGGACCTGCCGATATCGCGATGATGTATTCGGTCACCGACGTGCAGGGGCTTAACTCGATCTCGCGTGCCGTGCTCGCCAATGGCGCCAACGCCATCGCCGGCATGGTGAAGGCGCGTCTCGACAATCAAAGTGCGGCCGAGCGTAATGCACGGGTTGCGTTGCCCGCTGTCGGCATCACCATGTTCGGCGTGACGACACCGGCCGTGCAGAAGATCGCGGCCGATCTGCGCAGCGATTTCGAATGCCTCGTCTTCCATGCTACCGGCGTCGGTGGCCGCTCCATGGAAAAGCTGGTCGATTCCGGAATGCTCGCAGCCGTCGTCGATCTCACGACGACGGAAGTCTGCGATCTCCTGATGGGCGGCGTATTCCCGGCAACCGACGACCGCTTTGGCGCGATCATCCGCAGCCGCGTCCCCTTCATCGGCTCGGTCGGCGCGCTCGACATGGTCAATTTCGGCGCGCCCGACAGCATTCCCGAACGCTACCGCCAGCGCAAATTCCACGTTCACAATCCGCAGGTGACCTTGATGCGCACCACGCCGGAAGAGAACGACCGCATCGGCCGCTGGATCGGCGAAAGACTCAACCGGATGGACGGGTCGGTGCGCTTCTTCCTGCCGGAAGGCGGTGTCTCCGCGCTCGATGCGCCGGGTCAGCCGTTCTGGGATCCGGAAGCCGACGCGGCGCTGTTTACAGCGCTGGAACGCAGCGTGCGCCAGACCGGCAACCGCCAGCTCATCCGCATCAGGCGCCACATCAACGAACCCGAATTTGCATCCGCCATCGTCAACGCGCTCCGTCCTCTGGTCGGACGCCCGGGGACACGTCGGAAAGTCGCGAGGTGACCATGGCGAAGTTCGAACGTTCAGCCATTCTGAAGAAGTTTCGCAACATGGCCGCCAAGGGCGAGCCGATCGTCGGCGGCGGCGCGGGCACCGGCCTATCGGCCAAATGCGAGGAAGCCGGCGGCGTCGACCTGATCGTGATCTACAATTCCGGCCGCTACCGCATGGCCGGCCGCGGCTCTCTCGCCGGCCTGATGCCCTATGGTGACGCCAACGCGATCGTGTTGGAGATGGCCGGCGAAGTGCTCCCCGTCGTCACCCGGACGCCGGTACTGGCCGGCGTCAACGGCACCGACCCGTTCCGCGACATGGACAGTTTTCTCGATCAGTTGAAGGCGCTGGGCTTTGCCGGCGTGCAGAATTTTCCGACCGTCGGCCTGATCGACGGCGTATTCCGTGCCAATCTCGAGGAAACCGGAATGTCCTATGCGCTGGAGATCGACATGATCGCCAAGGCGCGCGACAAGGACATGCTGACGACGCCCTATGTGTTCAGCGAAAGCGAAGCCGCGGCAATGGCGATCGCGGGTGCCGACATCATCGTCTGCCATCTCGGCCTGACCACCGGCGGCGCGATCGGTGCGCATACTGCGCCGAAGCTCGAAGACTGTCCGGAACAGATCGACACCTGGGCGGCAGCCGCCCTCAGCGTCAATCCGGACATCTTGGTCCTGGCCCATGGCGGCCCGATCGCCGAGCCCGCCGACGCCGACTTCATCATGAAACACACGCGCAAGTGCCACGGCTTCTACGGCGCCTCCTCGATGGAGCGCCTGCCGGTGGAGCGGGCGCTGACGGAACAGGTTCGCAAATTCAAGGCGATCGGCGCGCGGTAACGCCGAGACCAAGGGAGGAAGAGATGTCGGGGACTCTGGTTGGCGAATTGATCCTCTGGCTGATCGTCGCGATCGTCGTGATCGCCGTCGTCGTCTATGTCGTGAACTGGCTCTACCACCGATCGTCGAAGGAAGTCTCCTTCGTCCGCACCGGTCTCTTGGGCGAGCGCGTGGTGATCAATGGCGGTGCCTTCGTGCTGCCGTTCATTCACGACTACACGCCCGTCAACATGAACGTGCTGCCGATGGGCATCGTGCGGGCCAAGCATGACGCGGTGATTACCCGCGACCGCATGCGGATCGACATCGAGGCCGATTTTTACGTCCGCGTGCAGCCGACCCGTGAAGCCGTCGCGATCGCCGCTGCTACGCTCGGGCGGCGCACGCTCGAGCCGGGGCAGTTGCACGCCCTGCTTTCCGGCAAGTTTGTTTCCGCCATACGGTCAGTGGCCGCCGAAATGACAATGGAGCAGATGCACGAGCAGCGCGGCGAGTATGTCGCCCGCGTCAAGGCCGCCGCCGCCGAAGCGCTGGCCCAGAACGGGCTTGAGCTCGAATCGGTCGCCATCACCGATCTCGACCAGACCGACCTCGAATATTTCAATCCGTCGAACCGCTTCGACGCCGAGGGCCTCACCCGGCTGATGGAGGACATCGAAGCCAAGCGCAAGCTGCGCAACGATATCGAGCAGGATTCGATGATCAAGATCCGCGCTCGCAACCTCGATGCCGAGCGGCAGGCATTGGAGATCGAGCGCGAGAGCGAGACCGCCCGCCTCGAACAAGAACGCGACATCGAGATGCGCCGGGCGCTGCAGCGCACCGAGGTGGCGCGCGAGCGCGCGTTGCGCGAGACCGAGGCCGAGCAGGCGCAGATCGCCGCCCGCGAGGCAATCGAAAAGGCACGTATCGCCAATGAGCTCGCCATCGCCGAAGCCCGCATCGCCTCCGAGCGCGAAACAAGGCACCGCGAGATCGAGCGCACGCGAGCGGTCGAGGAAAAGGAATTGCTGGCGCGCGAGGAAATCGAAAAGGCCAAGATCGCCAATCAACGCGCGGTCGATACCGCCCGCATTGCTTCCGAGCGGGAGGTGCGGCAGCGCGACATCGAGCGCACACGGTCCGTCGAGGAAGCCGAGATCACGGCACGCGAAGCGATCGAGAAGGCGCGCATCCAGCAGGACCGCGCCGTCACCGACGCGCGGATCGCCAACGAGGAAGAAACCCGAAGGCGCGAAATCGAGCGCACCCGCGCGGTCGAAGAAGCCGAGATCGCGGCGCGCGAGGCAACCGAAAAGGCCCGCATCGCCCAGACCACGATCGTCAACCTCGAACGCATTGCGTCTGACGAACGCACCCGCGCGCTGGAGATTGCGCAGATTCGTACCATCCAGGAGGCTGAGATCGAGGCGCAAAAGGCCGTGGAAGCCGCGCGGATCGCCCGCGAGCGTACCCTGGCCGCCGAGCGGATCAGCTCCGAGCACGCCACGCGCAAGCTCGAAATCGAGCGCAACCAGGCGCTGGAAGTCGCAGGTATCTCGGCGCGAGAGGCAACCGAAGCCTCGCGCATCGCGCAGGAGGAGCGCGTTCGCTCGCTCGAAATTGCGCGCAACCGCGCCGTCGAGGAGGCCGATATCGCCTCGCGCGAAGCGATCGAGGCCGCCCGCATCTCCCAGGAGAAGGTCGTCGCCGCGCAGCGTATTCGGGCCGAACGAGAAACAAGGGGTCTCGAGATCGAGCGTACCGAAGCCATCGAAGCTGCCGAACTCAAGCGGCGTGACGTCATCGAGCGGCGCCGCGTCGAGGTCGAGCTGGCGCTCGAAGCCGAACGTATCGCTTCGTCCAGGACCCGAGAGGTGCTCAATATCGATCAGAAGAAGGCAGTCGAGATTGCCGACGAGGAGCGCGTGATTGCGCTGGCCGCCAAGCGCTCCGAGCGCATCGACGCTGATCGCCAGGTCAAGCAGGCCGAGATCAACGCGCGCAAGGAAGTCGAGACCACCGACGTCTCGCGTGAACAGGCGCTGGAGGCCGCCCGGCTCGCTCGCCGGCGCGCGATCGAGCAGCTCGAAGTCGGCCGTGTCCAGGCGCTGCAGGAAGCCGAGATTGCTTCCCGCGAGGAAGTCGAGCGGGCGCGCATCGCCGCCGACCGCGGCCTCGATGAAGCCCGTATCGGCCGCGAGCGGGACTTGCGGAAACTCGAGGTCAACCGCGAGAAGGACGTCGAAACGGCGCTGATGGAAAAGGCGATCGCCCTTTATCAGAAATCGCTGGAAGAATCCGCCGCCAAGGTGGCTGCCGAGGATGCGCGGGTACGCGCGACCGAAGCGGCCGAGCGCGTCGTCACCGCCCGCGAAAGCGAGATCGCCAAACGACAAAAGACCGTCGAGGTGCTGCTGGCGGAGAAGCGGGCGGAGGAGACCCGTATCGCCGCCGACGCCGAGCGCGTGCGCGCCGCGGTCGAAGCCGAGGCGCAGCGGTTGCTCAACGAAGCGGAGAACGTGCTCACCGACCAGGCGCGTTACTCGCTGTTCCGCCGCAAGCTGCTCGACCGGATCGAGGGCATCGTGCGCGAGAGCGTCAAGCCGATGGAGAAGATCGAGGGTATCCGCATCCTTCAGGTGGACGGCCTCAATGGCGCCGGCGGCGGCAATGGTGCCGGCCGCAGCGCCACCGACGAGGTGATCGACTCGGCGCTGCGCTACCGCGTGCAGGCGCCGCTGATCGACTCGATCCTTTCCGACATCGGTGTCGAGGGCGGCAGCCTCGCCAGGATGCCAGGCCTGATCCGCGAGGCGCGCGACATGCAGGGCATCAGGGATTCCGCGCGTAAAGGCGGCCAAGGGAAGCTTGAAGGCAAGCCCGACGCACCGCCTGCGGTCCCCGGCCCCGGCGAACCCGCTCCTGAACGCGGACCACGCAAGAAAGGGTGAGAGCACGCCATGGCCCGCGTCTACGTCTCCACTGTCGTCAACGCCCGCAACGACCGCGTCTGGGCGCGGGTGCGCGACTTCAACGGGTTGCCGAACTGGCATCCTGCGATTGCGGAAAGCCGCATCGAGGGCGGCGAGCCCGCGGACAAGATCGGATGCGTGCGGGATTTTCGCCTGCGCAACGGCGATCGTATCCGCGAAAAACTGCTCGGGCTCTCCGACTACGACATGTTCTGCACCTACTCCATCCTGGAGTCCCCGATGGGCGTGGAGAACTACGTTGCAACGCTGCGGCTGACGCCCGTGACCGACGGCGACCAGACTTTTCTGGAATGGACTGCCGAGTTCGACTGCGCGCCCGAGCGTGAGAACGAGCTCGTCAGCAACATCGGCGGAGGTGTGTTCCAGGGCGGATTCGACGCGCTCAAGCGCGCCTTCGGAGGCTAGCGTGCCGCATATCGTCAAAAGCACGATCCTCGACGCGCCGACAACCGCGGTCTGGAATGTGCTGCGCGATTTCAACGGCCACGACCGCTGGCATCCTGAGGTCGCCACCAGCACGATCGAGCGCGCACAGGCCGCTGACAAGATCGGCTGCGTGCGCCGCTTCAAGCTGCAGGACGGCTCGGAGCTGCGCGAACAGTTGCTCGCTTTGTCCGACCTCGAACAGACCTTCAGCTATTGCCTGCTCGATACGCCGATCCCGATGTTCAACTATGTCGCCCATGTCCGCCTGCTGCCCGTCACCGACGGCGACCGCACCTTCTGGCATTGGGAATCCAGGTTCACCACGCGGCCTGCCGATGCCGAGCGGCTGACGCAAATGGTCGCGGAACAGATCTATCAAGCCGGCTTCGACGCCATTCGAAGGCACCTGAAGGAGGCCGCATGAAAGCAGAGGCGAAGTCATGCCCGTCACGGTGAAGACATTTGCGAATTTTGGCGAGGCGGCGTCGGCGTTATCGTCGGACCGTAGCGCGCGCTATCTCGGCGGCGGCACGCTCGTCATGCGCGCCCTCAACGAGGGCGATGTCTCGATCTCCACCGTCGTGCGCGCGAACGACCTGGCGCTAACTCGCATCGACGTCGCAAGCTCGCGCGTCACGATCGGCGCCGGCGTCACCTTTGGGAGAATTCTGGCCGAGCGCGACCTCGCCTTTCTGCACGCGCCGGCGCGCTCGATCGGCGGGCCGGCCGTGCGCAACATGGGTACGGTGGGCGGCAATCTGTTCGCGCCCAGCCCCTACGGAGACTTCACCGTCGCCCTGCTGGCGCTCGACGCGACAGTCTCCGTCCAGGGCGGTCTTGGCGCCCGCGACATGCCAATCGAGGAGTTCCTGCAATCTCGCGAACGGCAGAGCGGCGCGCTGGTGCTGGCGGTCGCGTGTCAGCGGCCTGCAAGTGCCGACGCCTTCCGCTATCGCAAGATCGCCCGCATCAAGCCGAAGGGCGGTTCGGTGATCACGCTGGCGGCGCACCTGCCTTCGAGCGGTGGCCGCATTTCTGGTGCGCGCATCGCGCTCGGCTCGATGGCCGCGACGCAAATTCGTGCAAGGGCCGCCGAGCGGGCGCTGGAGGGACGCGCGCTTGACGATGCGGCGATCAACGCTGCTGCGGCGGTAGCCGCCGAAGGCGTGTCACCCACAGATAATGCCCTTGGCAGCGCCTGGTATCGCCGCGAGATCGTCGGCGTTCATCTTCGCCGCCTGCTGTCCGGCCTGGAGTAAGCCTTCATGACTAAGACCCCACTCCAGTTTCGCCACAACGGCCGCGATGTCGCGGTGTTCGTCGATGGCGGCGTCAATCTCTTGGTCGCGCTTCGCGAACTGATCGGCGACATGACGCCAAAATTCGGCTGCGGCCAGGGCGGCTGCGGCGCCTGCAGCGTGCTGATTGACGGCGAGTTGCATCTCTCCTGCCTGACGCTGGCGGAAGCCGTGAACGGCCGCGCCGTCGAAACGCTCGACGGGCTAAAGGACGGGCCCAACCTTCATCCGCTGCAGCGCGCCTTCATGGAGCAGTTCGCAGCCCAGTGCGGCTACTGCACGCCGGGCATGCTGATGGCCGCCAAGTCGCTGCTCGATCGCAATCCGTCGCCGAGCCGCGCTGAGGTCATCGAGGCGATCTCCGGCAATATCTGCCGCTGCACCGGCTACGAGCCGATCATTAACGCCGTGCTCGCCGCCGCATCGAGCGGGCGGGCCCGCGCCTAAAGGAAACCACCATGCTGGAACTGCGCAAGGACATCTTCGCCGACGAGCGCGACGATAATTTGAAAGAGATCGGGAAAGGCACCCAGCGCCAGGACATGCTCGGCCATGTCACGGGCACTTCGACCTATTTCGACGACCATAAGCTGCAGGGCATGCTGCATCTGAAAGTGCTGCGCAGCCCGCACGCCCATGCCCGCTTACGCCGTATCGATACGATGGAAGCGGAACGTTCGCCCGGCGTTCGCCGCATCATCCGCGGGGCCGACGTGCCGCGCAATCTCAATACGCTGCTCAGCCTGATCAATTTCGGCAAGGACGACGAGCCGTCGCTCGCGGTCGACAAGGTGCGCTACAAGGGCGAGCCGATCGTCGCCATTGTCGCCGACAGCCCGCGCGAAGCCTACGAGGCAATGGCGAAAGTGCGCGTCGACTACGAGCCGCTGCCGGCGGTGTTCGACGTCGAGGAGGCGCTGAAGCCGGGTGCGCTCGTCGTCAACGAGACCTATCCCAAGAACACCTTCATCTATCACGACGTCTACGATCACCAAAAGCTGCGCTTCGGCGACGTCGAGCGCGGCTTTGCCGAGGCCGATCATGTGCTCGAACAGCGCTACCAGATGTCGCCGATCGAGCATGCGCCGACCGAGACCAACGGCTCGATCGCAGCTCCCGACACCAACGGCCGCTATGTCGTCTACACCTCAACGCAGGCGCTGTTCTTCTCGCTCGACACCTGCGCCAAAATCCTCGACGTACCCTCCAACACGTTCCACTTCATCGGCGGCACCGTCGGCGGCGGATTCGGCGGCAAGGTGGATACGCTGACCGAGCCGCTCGCCATTCTCGGCGCGATGCTGACAGGGCGGCCGGTACGCTATCAGCTCGGCCGCGAAGAGGAGATGCAATTCGGCTCGCCGCGCGGCGCCGAACGCATCTACATCAAGGACGGCGTGATGCGCGACGGCCGCATCGTCGCGCGCAAGATCCGCGCCTATTTCGACAGCGGCGCCTATACAAGGCTTTCGAGCTACGCCGTCGTCAAATGCGTGGCCCACCTGCCCGGCCCTTACACGATCCCGAACGTCCACGGTGACGTGTATTGCGTATTCACCAACCGGACGCCTGCTACCGCCATGCGCGGTTTCGGCGTCACGGCAATGGACTTTGCGCTCGAATGCCAGATGGACAAGCTCGCACATCTTGTCGGCATCGACCCGATGGAGTTCCGCATCCTCAACGCCTATCGCGACGGCGACATGAAGGCGCACCGGCGCGAGGCCAAGAACACCGCACTGATCGAATGCGCCCAGGTCGCCGCCGAGAAAGCAAAATGGCCGCTGCGCGAAGAGGTCAAGCGGATGTCCTCGCGCAAGGATGGCGGCGGCAGCCGGGCGGCAATATCGCCGACGCCGATCGAGCCTGCCCCACAACGTGCTGCGGTCTCACAGCAGCGGACCACATACGATCGCGCGCCTCCTGCACCGATCCACGAACCGCCGCCTCCCGCACCGCCCCCTCCTCCAAGGCCGCAGTCGCCGTCACACGGCGCGACCCGCTTCTCCTCCGTCTTCGGCACCAGGAGGCGCTGACCATGGCAAAACATCGCGGACGCGGCATCGCTTCGATCAACTATCCGATCGGCATGAACCTTGGCGGAGACCCCAGCCAGGCGCTGGTGCATTCCAACCCCAGCGGCAAGTTCACGGTGTCGCTGTCATCAATCGACCTCGGCCAGGGCATGAAATCGGTGACGCGGCAGATCTGCGCGGAGACGCTCGGCGTGCCGGTCGAGGACGTCTATGTCGATACCGCGGACTCCGACACCGGACCGCACTGCATGGGCTCGTTCGCCTCGCGCGGCACGCATCGGGTCGGCAATGCGGTGATGGCGGCGGCGAAAGAGGCGCGCGGCGTCATGATGGAAGCCGCTGCGGAGGAATTGGAGGTCAATGCCGCCGATCTCGAGACCGACGGGCGCGGCAACATCCACGTCAAGGGTGCGCCGCACCGCTCGATCTCCACCAAGGATGTCGCGATTGCCGCGCAGTTCAAGCAAGGCAAGACGATCTCAGGCCGCGGCATCTTTCTGGTGCCGCTGTCGGAGGTGAACCCTGAGACCGGCGAGATGTCGCCTGCGACTTGCTATGCGCACGCCTGCCTGGTCGCGGAGGTTGAGGTTGACGACGAGACCGGCGAGGTCGCGATGGTGCGCATGGACAGTGCATACGAGCTCGGCCGCGCGCTCAATCCACGGCTGGTGGAGCAGCAGCTCGTCGGCGGCGCGTGGATGGGGATCAGCCACGCGCTGTTTGAAACACCCGAACCCTATTATCCCGACCCGACGCATGGTCCGCGCGATTTCGTTGAATATCTGATGCCCGGCCCCGGCGACACCTGTCCGCACGATATCGCGGTGCTGGAACGCCCTGCGGCCGACGGGCCGTTCGGCGCCAAGGGTCCCGGCGAGATGTGCGCCAACCCGGTGCTGCCCGCGGTCGCCAACGCCATCTTCAACGCGGTCGGCGTGCGGATGGATGAACTGCCGATCACACCGGAGAAAGTCTTGCGGGCGATCAAGGCGCAGGGCGGTGCGCGGCCGCAAGCGAGGCGCTGAGGTCTTTCCATGACGGTCCGCTCAAACATCGTCGGCATCGACAGCCCGGAGGCGCTCGAAAGGGCGCTGCGGACGGCGTACTACCTCGCCGACGAGGGCCTGGCGACGGCGGCCTATCTTGCGCTCGCGCTCGGCAAGCCGTTGCTGCTCGAAGGCGCGCCGGGTGTCGGCAAGACCGAAGCTGCAAAAGCCATCGCCGCCGTGCTCGGCCGCCGCCTGATCCGCCTGCAATGCTATGAGGGCATCGACGCGTCAGCCTCGCTCTACGAGTGGAACTACCCGCGCCAGATGCTCGCGATCCGCCAGGCCGGCGAAGAGAGCATCGACATCTATGGCGAGACGTTCCTGATCGAGCGGCCGATGCTGGCCGCCTTGCGCGCGCCCGACTCTACCGTCCTGCTGATCGACGAAATCGACCGCGCCGACCAGGAGTTCGAGGCGTTTCTGCTGGAATTCCTCTCCGACTTCCAGATTTCGATTCCCGAGCGCGGCACTGTCCGTGCCGCGGAGCGCCCTGTCGTCGTGCTGACCTCAAACCGCACCCGCGATCTGCATGAAGCGTTGCGCCGGCGCTGCGTCTATCACTGGATCGATTATCCCACCGCCGAGCGCGAGGCGCGTATCGTCATGATGCGGGCGTCGAGCGTTGCCGAAGCGACCGCGCGTGCCGTGGTTGCCGCCGTCGGCAAACTCCGGCGCGAGCCGCTCAGTAAGGCTCCGGGCATCGCCGAGGCGGTGGATTGGGCTGAAGCGGCCACGTTGTTGCACGCGCGCGGCGCCCGCTGGCCAGACGCGTTCAAGCGCTCGATCGGGGTTGCGCTGAAGGACGAGGAGGATCTCACCTTCATCTCCGGCCGGCTCGACGCCCTCATTGCGGAGGCTGCCGCGTGAGCGACGAACTTCGACTGCCACGTGCTGCCGGCGTCTTCGTGTCCTTTGTCGCTCTATTGCGCGCCAACGGTTTTGCCGTGGCGCCGGAACAGACGACTACATTCCTGGCTGCCATCGAGTTGCTGGGTCCGCGCAGCCTCGAAGCCATTCGGCAGGCCGGATTGGCAACGCTCGCGCCGCCGCCCGAGCGGCGCGCGACCTACGATCGGCTGTTCGATATCCATTTCCTCGGCAGCGAAGCGGTCGACCATGCCGGCGCCGAAGATGAGGAAGTGGTTCGCCTGCAGGAGGAAGGTCGCGGCGAGGATGAAACACTGCTCGCCGATGAAGCCAACGAGTCGGGGCTTGCCGCGGCCCGCGCGGAGGCGCTGGTCGAACGCCGCTTCGCGCCGAGCGCGACCGGCGATGTCTTGCGAAGACTGTCACGCGAAGCCCCTGCCCGATTACCGCGACGCCGCGGCCACCGGCGCAGGCGCGCCCGCCGCGGGCCGTGGGCGGATCTTCGCCGTACCTTGCGCGACAGCGTGCGCAACGATGGCGAGGTGCTGCGGCTCGGACGGCTGAAGCGGCGCACCCGTCCGCGCAAGGTGCTGCTCTTGATCGACGTCTCGGGTTCGATGAAAGGGCGCACGGACGACAATATGAAGCTCGCCCATGCCGTGGTGCATGCGGCTCCCAACGTCGAGGTATTCACTTTCGGCACAAGGCTTACCCGCGTGACGCGCGCGCTCCGTCTCAAGCGCCGCGAGCAGGCGCTGTTCGCCGCAGCGCATCTGGTCAGCGATTGGGACGGCGGCACCCGCATCGGCGATGCGCTGCAGGCGTTCCTGGCGGTACCGCGGTTCGGCAGCTATGCGCGTGGCTCCGCCGTCGTCATCCTCTCCGACGGCCTCGAACGTGGCGATCCCTCGGCGCTACGCGACGCGGTGGCAAAGCTATCGCGGCGCGCCTGGCGCCTGAGCTGGCTGACGCCGCTGGCGTCAGGCCCCGGCTTTCAGCCGCAGACCGAAGCGCTGATCGCGATCCGCCGTTTCGTGGATGATCTGGCCGATGGCGGATCCACGGCTGCGATCGTTTCGCATGTACTCTCGCTTGGACAAAGGAAGGCAGCGTGACCGAAATCGTCGATGCCCATCACCACATCTGGCGTCAGGCCGACCTGCCCTGGCTCATCGGCCCGATGCAGCCGCGGATCTTCGGCCCCTACGAGCCGATCAGGCGCGACTATCCGATCCAGGAATATCTCGCTGACCTCGCAGGTTCCGGCGTAACGCGTTCCGTCTATGTGCAGACCAATTGGGCCAACGATCGCTTCGAGGACGAAACCGCCTGGGTGCAGCAGACGGCGAAGGACCATGGCTGGCCACACGCCATCGTCTCCTATGCCGATTTCAACGTCGATGACGTCCGTCCGCAACTTGATCGTCTCGCGCGCTATCCCCTTGTGCGGGGCGTGCGCATGCAACTGCACTGGCACGACAACCCCCTCTATCGTTTTGCGGCGCGGCCCGACCTCTGCGCCGATCCCAAGATCCGGCGCAACATCGCGCGGCTCGCCGACTACGCCTTCAGCTTCGATCTGCAGGTGTTTGCGCCGCAGATGGCCGGTGCCGCGGAGCTCGCCGAAGCGTGCCCTGATGTGACCTTCATCCTGCAGCACGCCGGCATGCTGGAAGACCTCTCGCCGCAAGGCCGATCCGCCTGGCGCACTGGGATGACCCGCCTCGCAGCCTGTCCGAACATCGTCTCAAAGCTTTCCGGGCTCGGCACCTTCATCCATCGCAACGACCCGTCGCATATCGCCGAAGTCCTCACAGAGACGGTCGCAATCTTCGGTGCCGACCGCTGCCTGTTCGGCTCCAATTTTCCGATTGAGAAACTTTGGACGACTTATCGCGAACTGATCGACGCCTATCTCGCCGCAACGGCCTCGCTTCGCGCCGATCAACGCGATGCCATTCTGAGAACGACGGCCGCGCGCGTCTATCGGCTGGGAGCGTGAGCGATGACGGTGCACGCGCAGACCGCCAATTAAAAGAATGTAGGAGGGAACATATGCCGCTTGAAATCAAAATCCTCGACTATGGGGATATCGAACTGGAATCGAGCTTTCTCGTGCTCGGCCGCGACTGCGGCCGTACCCGCCGTGTCCTGACGCTCGGCTTCCTGATCGTCGGCGGGCCCTATCCGGTGGTGATCGACACCGGCTACCGCTCCAACCAGATCATGGAAACGCTGGGCATGCGCGGTCTGCAATACCACGAGAACATGATCGAGAATCAGCTCGCGCGCCACGGCGTGCGCATGGGAGACGTCCGCTTCGTCTGCCACACCCATCTGCACATCGATCATGCCGGCAAGGACGATCTGTTTCCGATGAACACCA
This sequence comes from Bradyrhizobium murdochi, assembly GCF_000472965.1. Classification (GTDB taxonomy): domain Bacteria; phylum Pseudomonadota; class Alphaproteobacteria; order Rhizobiales; family Xanthobacteraceae; genus Bradyrhizobium; species Bradyrhizobium murdochi. The sequence continues at coordinate 625,403 of NZ_AXAU01000002.1, forward strand.
CCGTCGTGCTCAACCGCAAGGAGCTGGAATATTCCGTCTCGGGATTGATGCATCCGCAATATCCGGCGCCCGACATCAAGCACCTGATCGACCGCCTGCACACCAAGAGCGCGCTGCGTTTCCTCGATCTCGAGGTGACCGGGCCGATCGAACTGATGCCAGGCGTCTATTGCGATGCGGCCAACGCCCACACCGAAGGCTCGATGAACATCCACGTTCACACCGCCGACGGCATCGCCACCATCTGCGGCGATGTGATCTACGACTTCAACGACCAAATCGTGAACCCCTTCAACGAAATTCACGATTGGGAACCGCGCACGACGGGCAATCACGGCACCAGCAAGCGGGCCGAGAAGGCCGCCATCAAAAAGCTCCTGAGCAATTCGCGCTACCTGCTCCCGGTCCACGACCGGCCGGCCAAGATCGAAGGCGGCATGGTGGTTGGCCGGCTGCATGACCAGGTGCCTGGGCCGGTGGTGCAGAGCCTGCCGCAGCGCAATTGGTTCCCGGCCTGAGCGCTGAAAGGACGGACCGATGACGCACGTCACGCTGCGCCCGGAATTCGAAACGTTGATCGACCCCTATGCGCCGGTCGGCCAGGTCGGCACCGGTTTCGAATTCACGGAAGGGCCGATCTGGCATCCGGTTCATCAGTATCTGCTGTTTTCGGACATGCCGGCCGACGTGCGCCGGCGATGGGATACCAAGCGCGGCGTCGTCGAGGTCAAGCGTCCCTCGAACAAATGCAACGGCATGACCTATGACGCCGGGCTCAATTTGATCGTTTGCGAGCACGCCACCTCGTCATTGATCCGCGAACGCCCGGACGGAAGATGCGAGGTGATTGCCTCGCATTTCGAGAATCAGGAACTCAACAGTCCGAACGACGTCTGCGTGCATTCGAGCGGCGCGATCTATTTTTCAGATCCCTGGTACGGCCGCATGCCGGTCTATGGCGTCGAGCGGCCGCGCCAGCTCGGCTTCCAGGGCGTTTTTCGCGTGCCGCCCGGTGGGGGGCCACCGAAACTCGTAGTCGATCGGCACATGTTCGATCAGCCGAACGGCCTTTGTTTCTCGCCCGACGAGCGCCTGCTTTACGTCAACGACACCACGCAGGCGCTGATCCGCGTCTTCGACGTCGAGGCCGATGGCTCGCTCGCCAACGCGCGCGTCTTCGCCAGCGGCATTCGTTCCGAGCTCGAGCCCGGCCTGCCCGACGGCATGAAATGCGACCAGCGCGGCAATGTCTGGGTCACGGCGCCCGGCGGTGTCTGGGTCTATTCGCCATCAGGCGAGTTGCTCGGCAAGGTGCGCGTTCCCGAACTCGTCGCCAACCTCACCTGGGGCGGACCTGATTTTCGCACGCTCTATCTCACAGCCACGCATTCGGTCTATGCGATTCCGGTCAAGGCCGGACCGCGCCACGAGCCCTATATGAGCAGCCGGGCTTCAACGGGTCCCGACACTGCTTCCGCCGCGCCTGCGTCACCTCAATTGGCCGGCGGCGACATGCAGCTCGATCCGCGCCGCTGCGCCATGATCATTCAGGACTTGCAGAACGATGTGATCATGGAGGGCGGCGCGTTCGCCGCATCCGGCTCCCCCGTCCATGCGCGCCAGCAGCGGGTGGTCGACAATGTCCGCCGCCTTGCCGAGGCCGCGCGGGCCCGCGGCGTCGTCATCATCCATGTCTGGTTCATCGTCGAACCTGGCGCGCCCGGCGTCACGCTCAATGCTCCCTTGTTCGAAGGGCTGGTCGATAGCGGCGCGATGGTGCGCGGAAGCTGGGGTGCCGCCCCGGTGCCGGGGCTTGAGCCGCGCGCCGGCGATTTCGTGGTCGAGAAGATGCGCATGAGCGCCTGGGAGGGCACGCGGCTGGAGACCATCCTGAAGGCAACCGGCCGCGACATGATCATCAACACCGGCGCATGGACCAACATGTCGATCGAACACACCGCCCGTACTGGCGCCGACAAGGGCTACTTCATGATCGTGCCGGAAGACTGCTGCTCGACCATGAACGCTGACTGGCACAACGCCTCCATCAATTTTGCCATGCAGAACGTCGCCGTCGTCACCAACGCCGATGCGGTTATCAGGGGATTAGGATGACCAGAGCGCGGCCATGCCAAAACTCTTTCACCTGAGCTGCTCGCCGCGCGCGGACTCGGAATCTTCGGCCGGCGCGCGCATCTTTATCGACCGCTTCAGCCAGGCGAGGCCGGACTGGGACATCGACGTGATGAACCTGTGGCGGGATCACCTGCCGGAATTCGAAGGCTATGTACTGGAGGCCAAATATGCCCGCATCAATGGGCGGGCCTTCACCGATTCACAGCGCGACGCCTTTGCGGTCGCCGAGCGCATCGCAATCCGCTTTGCACTCGCCGACCGCGTGCTGATTTCGACGCCAATGTGGAATTTTGGCATTCCCTATAAGCTGAAACAATGGATCGACGTGATCACGCAGCCCGGGTTGGCGTTCCGCTTCGACCCGGCGCAAGGCTATTTGCCTATGTTCAAGGACCGGCCGACAATCGTCATTCTCGCAAGCGGCAGCGACTTCGTTACCGGCATGAACCGCGGCCGCATCGACATGGCGACGCCTTACCTGCGCGAGGCGCTGCGGTTCATCGGCGTCAGCGATGTGCGTTTCGTGCCGATCGGACCGACGACCGGGCCGCTCGAACCGATCCGGGCGGCTCGCGAAGGCGCGCATCGGCGGCTGGCCGAGATGGCTGCGCGATTCTAGCTCGCAAGGTTGGCGGAACCGGAATATTTGCGGCAGTATAGCGCTCACCAGACAGCGTCGAAGGAGACTTCCGTTGAAATGTTACGAGCTGCAGGGACCGAGCGGAATCGATGGGCTTGCCCTCGTGGACAAGCCCGTGCCGGAGCCCGGCGACGGCCAGGTGCTGGTTCGGCTCAGGGCGGCAACGCTGAATTATCGCGATCTCATCGCCATCAAGGGCGGCTACGGCTCGCGTCAGAAATTTCCGCTCGTGCCAGTTTCGGATGGCGCGGGCGTGGTCGAGCGGGTCGGCCCAGGCGTGCGGGAATTCGCAGCCGGCGACCGCGTCATCGGCAGCTTCTTCGAAAGCTGGATCGGCGGCGAACCGAGCGAAGCAAAAATGCGCTCAGCCCTCGGCGGCGCGGTCGACGGTGTCCTTAGCGAGTATCGGATTTTTCCGAAGCACGCGCTGGTCCGAACGCCGGAGCATCTCAGCGACATCGAAGCCGCCGCGCTTCCCTGCGCCGGGCTCACGGCCTGGAGCGCGATCGTCAAGCTCGGCGGCGTGAAGCCCGGTCAGATCGTTCTGACGCAGGGGACCGGGGGCGTGTCCCTGTTCGCAGTTCAGTTCGCCAAAATGTGCGGCGCGCGCGTCATCGCGACCTCATCCAGCGACGCGAAGATCGAACGCCTCATGCAGCTCGGTGTCGACTTTACCTTGAACTACAGGACGACACCCGACTGGGGGAAGAGAGCCCGCGAATGGAGCGGTCACGGCGTCGATCTGGTCGTGGAGGTTGGCGGGGTCGGCACGCTGAATGAATCGATCCGGGCGACCAGGATCGGCGGCACGATCGCGTTTATCGGCGTACTTGCCGGGCCGCCGCCGTCCGACCTGCGGCTTCCCTTGATGGTCATGCAGCAGCAGCGGCTGCAGGGCGTCACCGTCGGATCGGTCGAGGATCTCCAGGCGATGGTTGATGCGATCACCACCAATGGCATGAAGCCAGTGATCGACAGAGTGTTCCGTTTCGATCAGGTCAGAGACGCTTTTGCGCACATGGAAAGCGGCGCGCATTTCGGCAAAGTGGCGATCGAGATCGGGTGAGCGCGATCCCGCTGGTTCTACTGCGTCACGACAGCTCAAACACCTCATCCTGAGGAGCCCGCGAGAAGCGGGCGTCTCGAAGGATGTAGGCCACAGACCGGGCCTCATGGTTCGAGACGCGCTTCGCGCTCCTCACCATGAGGGGCATGGGCCGCAGTAGAACTAACCCGCGGCCCGTTCCGTCAGCGTCGCACGCGGCCGCCTGGATCGCCGTTGTCTGACAAAATCTGGGCCGCGCCGCCGACGCCACGCCGGAAAGCCTCATCGAAAGTCACGCCGCGGATTTGCCAACGGCGCGTCCGGCCTTGCCAGTCCATTCGCCAACGCGTGACCCACCCAAGCTCGCGATCACTCCAGACCAGATGTCCGACCAACGCGAGTTCCCCACCCTGCTCGGTCGCGAGCGGTGCCAGAGTCGACGATGGCACAGTCTCGAGCTTCGCGCCTTCGAGGCCTGATTTCGCCAGCGCAGCCATGCTGGGCAGCACGATGTTCATCCCGCGCCTGTCGGCGGCTGCGAGCAACGCGTCGCGCTGCAAATCGGACTGAGCTCCATCCGCCGTGACGATAAAGGCCCTCGGGCCGTTCTCCATCCCGACAAAGACGGCAAGGCGCGGGCGATGTGAAACCCACGGCTTCAGACCAAGCGCCTTGAGAATGTCGTCGATTTTCTTTTCCTCGAAGTCGACCGTCAGGTCGTAGGGCCGATCACGGGTGCCCTGCTCGTCACGAATGGGCTTACCCAAAAACTGGTCGCGATAACTGAATGCCCTGACGAAGCTTCTCGCGTTCGATTTGTACGCCGCCAAGCGACGGTCGCCTGCAAGTTTCTGTGCGCCGGATACCTTGATCAGGACGTCCTCCAGACCGGAGGCAAAGCCGATGATGCGGTTGGCCTCGCCCTGCCCCGTGACGACGGTCTGCGCCCGATACAGATCAGCTCCCGCCGCCGCCATCGCGCTCGCGCACCAAACCAGGGCTACTGCAAGGAGTATCCTGACGATGGTGCTGATAGCACCAAGCCACATGAAAACAGGCTGGCGTCTCGTCATAGGCAGATCAACCACGATGAGGCTTCCGCGATTCCTCAAGCTCTTGTCTTGGAACATTTGTAAATGCCAGCACCAGAAATATGGTCTTAAGAAAGCCCTCCCCGCTGGTGGGCTCTCAACCCTAGCATTATGTATCTTTGCACCGAAAATCATACGCGCGGGTCCAGTGACAGGGTTCCGACTGCAAGATTTTGCCGGGTTTTGAGGTCATTTCAGGATCATAGGCGTCTACGCAGGGATCCGCGATGCTGACGGCCTGGCAATTGGCGGCGCGACGAATACAACTCTTGCTGGTTCCAAGAATTGCTTCTATCGCCATTAGGCTTTAGATTTCCGCAACTCGCTCGTCGAAAAACGGGCGCCGCCTGGCGCGCGCGAGAGCTGAACGTGATCTACAACCGAGCTGGGGTCGCCGCCTCACGAAAAAGCTGAGGGCTCGACCGCTGCTATGGCGAGACGTGCAGATCGGCTGTAAGAGAGACCGCCCGCGCGAGGACGACGTCGCCCGCGCGGAAGCTGCAGCGAGCAGCCGGATGGAAATGAACGATGCGCGAAGACAAGAGCAAATTGCTGAGATCGCTGACCATCGATCGCAGCGCCAGCAAGGTGGAACGACCGAAGAGCCGCTGGCTGCCGATCTCGGCGGCCGTTGCCGCCTGCGTCGTCGTCGCGTTTGCCGCCTTTGCCGCCTTCGAATTGCGCAGGCAGGACCAGCCCAAAGAGACGACATCGCAAGCCGCACCGCAGCCGGCCTCACAGCCGCAAGCGCAGCAGCAGCCTCAGCAGCCCGCAACGAATGGCAAGGCGGCCGGCAGCCTGGCGGCCTCCGGCTATGTGGTGGCGCGCCGCAAGGCAACCGTTGCGGCCGAGATCACGGGCAAGGTGGTCGAGGTCTTCACCGACGAAGGCAGGACGGTGACCGAAGGGCAAGTCGTCGCGCGGCTCGACAGCGTGTTGGCTGAAAGAGACTATGAACTGGCGCGCTCGCGTGTTGAGACCGCCGACGCCGCCGTGGCCGCGATCAGCGCCGATCTTGAGGATGCGACCCGGATCATGTCGCGGGTACAGACCTTGTCGCAGAAGAACTTTGCCACCGAGGCCGATCTGACCAAAGCGCAAGCCCGCGTCGGTGTGCTCAGCGCGCAATTGCGCCAGGCGCAGTCGCAACTCGAGACCGCCAAGATCGACGCCAAGCGCAGCGGCTCGATGCTCGACAAGCACCAAATCCGCGCACCGTTTGCTGGCGTCGTCATCGACCGCAGCGCCCAACCCGGCGAGATGATTTCACCGATGTCGGTCGGCGGCTACACCCGCACCGGCATCTGCACCATCGTCGACATGGATTCGATCGAAATCGAGGTCGACGTCAACGAGGCCTTCATCGGCCGCGTCACCCCCGGCGGTCCCGTGAATGCGGTGCTGGATGCCTATCCGGACTGGACGATTCCCGCCTCCGTCATCGCGATCGTGCCGACTGCAAACCGCGAGAAGGCCACGGTGAAGGTCCGCATTCGCTTCGAAAAGAAGGACCCGCGCATCCTGCCCGACATGGCGGTGAAGGTGAACTTTATGCGCGAAGCCAAGGCGAACGGCTCCGCCGACGCCAGCGCCGCGAACTAGCTCCCGACCGATTCAAAGAGGAGACAAACGTGACAGCCGAACACCCGATGGTCCGCCTTACCGGCGTAAGCAAGCGCTTCACCAAGGGCAAGGAGACCATCTCGATTTTCGACCATCTCGACCTTGCGATTCCCCGCGGCGATTTCGTCGCCATGATGGGACCATCGGGTTCGGGCAAGACGACGCTACTTAACCTGCTGGGCGGCATCGATCGCGTCGACGCGGGCGAGATTGCGGTGGCGGACCATCGCATCGACGGTCTCTCCGAGGGCGAACTGGCGGCCTGGCGGGCCGCCAATATCGGCTTCATTTTCCAGTTCTATAATCTGATGCCGATGCTGACCGCCGCGCAGAATGTCGAACTGCCGCTGTTGCTCACCAAATTGCGCAGCAAAGAGCGCGCCGAGCGTGTTCACACCGCGCTTTCCGTGGTCGGGCTTGCCGATCGCGTCAAGCACCGTCCGCGCGAAATGTCGGGCGGCCAGCAGCAGCGCGTGGCGATTGCGCGCGCCATCGTCTCGGACCCGAACCTGTTGCTGTGCGACGAACCGACCGGCGATCTCGACCGTCAATCCGCCGATGAGATCTTATCGATCCTGCAACTGCTCAACGGCGAGCTCGGCAAGACCATCGTGATGGTTACCCACGATCCCGCGGCGGCAAACTATGCCAAGCGCGTCTTGCATCTCGACAAGGGCCGCTTCGTCGAACGGGAGCTTGCCGCGTGAACGACTTCGATCTGGTCCGGAAAAACCTGTTCCGCCGCAAATTGCGCGCGAGCCTGATGATCGTGTCGATCTTGATCGCCTTCATGATCTTCGGCGTGCTCGCCGGATTCTACCGTGCCTTCACCGCCGGCGAGGATGCCGCCGCCGCTGATCGGATGATCACGGTCAACAAGATCAACTTCACCCAGCCGATGCCGATCGCCTATTTCAACCGCGTAAAGGCGGTGGAAGGGGTGCGGCAGGTGACCTTTGCCAACTGGTTCGGCGGTTACTATCAGGACCCCAAGAACTTCATCATGGCGCTCGCGATCGAGCCAAACACCTATTTCGACGTCTATCGCAGCGAAATCGACGTTCCTCCCGAGCAGCTTCAGGCCTTCATACGCGACCGCGGCAGCGCGGTGGTCGGTGAAACGCTGGCGCAGAAGTGGGGCTGGAAGATCGGCGATCGGATTCCTCTCAATAGCAACATCTTCAGCCAGAAGAGCGGTGGTCATACCTGGGATCTCACCATTGTCGGTATCGCCAAGGGCAAGGCCCAGCACGTCGATACCAACTTCCTCCTGTTCCAGTATCCCTATTTCGACGAGACCCGCAGCTTCGGAAAGGACACCATCGGCTGGATGATCCTGCAGACCACCTCGCCCGAAAACAACGACCGCGTGGCCAAGACCATCGACGCGATGTTCGCCAACTCCACCGCCGAGACCTCGACCGACACCGAAAAAGCATTCGGCAAGGCGTTCGCGGCGCAGTTCGGCAATATCGCCCTGATCGTGCTATTGGTGGTCGGCGCGGCCTTCGTCACTATCCTGATGATCGTCGGCAATACCATGGCGCTCTCGATCCGGGAGCGCACCCGCGAGATCGGCGTGCTGAAGACGCTCGGCTTCTCAGGTCCGCGGATCCTGACGATGGTGCTCGGCGAATCCGTGCTGCTGGCGCTGCTCGGCGGAATTCCCGGACTGGCGATCGCGGCGCTGATCGCCATGGCGCTGCGCACCAGCCTCGCCAACATCGCGCCCGCATTTGCAGTATCGCCGACGATAGCGCTGCAGGGATTGGCGCTTATGATCGCGCTTGGATTGATCACGGGTATCATCCCGGCGCTCAACGCCATGCGGCTCAAAATTGCAACCGCGCTCGGACGGGGATAGGCATGCGTTCGCTTTGGCTTCAAGTGGCGGCGGTCACCGCCATCAATCTCAAGAGCATCTCGCAGCGCCGCTGGCTCTCGCTCTCGACCGTGATCGCAATCGCACTGGTAGTGATCGTGTTGCTCGCATTCCTGGCGATGGCCAACGGCTTCCAGCGCACCATTGCGGGATCCGGCGCCGACGACATTGCCATCGTGCTGCGGGCCGGCTCGCAGGCCGAGATCAACAGCACCGTGAGCCGCGACCAGGTGCGGGTGATCGAGGATGGACCCGGGATTGCGCGCGGCAGCGACGGCAAGCCGCTGATCTCGCCGGAACTCTATCTTGTGGTCGACGGTATCAAACGGACCACCAAGACCAAGGCCAATCTGCCGCTGCGCGGGATCGGCGAACAGGGCTCCGAGTTGCGCAAGGACGTTCGCATCACCGCAGGCCGCATGTTCAATCGCGGCAGCAACGAAGTGGTGGTCGGCAAGGCATTGCTGCGGGAATTCGAAGGGCTGGACCTCGGCTCTACCGTATCGTTCGGCGCGACGCGCTGGACCGTCGTTGGCGTGTTCGAGGCCGGCGGCAGCGTGTTCGAATCCGAGATCTGGGCTGATCTCAACGTGGTCCAGAGCCTGTTCAATCGCAACAACATCGTCCAGACCGTGCGCGCGCGGCTCACCGGACCGGCCGCACTGAATGAGCTGAAAAGCTACAGCGACAACGATCCGCGGCTGAAGCTCGACGTCAAATCCGAAGCGAGTTACTTTGCCGAACAGGCCTCGCAAACCTCCGACCTGATTCAGAAACTCGGCTGGCCGCTGGCGATCGCGATGGCGCTCGGAGCTGTCGCCGGAGCGCTCAACACCATGTATTCGTCGGTCGCCGCGCGCGCGACGGAAATCGCAACGCTACGCGCCATCGGCTTCGGCGGCTTCCCGGCGTTTGTCGGAACACTGGCCGAATCGCTGTTGCTCGCCGTCATCGGCGGATTGTTAGGAGCCGCCGCCACCTTTCTGATTTTCGATGGCGTCACGGCTTCGACGCTTGGCGGCAACTTCACCCAGGTGGTGTTCGACTTCAAGCTGAGTCCGTGGCTGATTGCCGAGGGCGTGATGCTCGCGCTGATCGTGGGCCTGATCGGCGGGCTGTTCCCGGCGCTACGCGCCGCGCGATTGCCGATCGTCGAAGGCCTGTACGCGAACTGAGCGCCCTCCTATTCGCCCTTGAGGCCTGCCACGCGGATCACCTCGCTCCATTTCCGTGTCTCGTCGTCGATGAACTTGCCGAATTCGGCGGCCGAGCCGGCGCGTGTTTCCAGCCCCTGGGCGAGCAGCTTCTGTTTCACCTCGGGGTCAGCGAGCGCGCGATTGATCTCTTGCTGCATCCGCTCGACGATCGGCTGCGGCGTCCCTGCCGGCGCCATGAAGCCGAACCATCCCGACGCCACGACGTTAGGAAAGCCCTGCTCGTGCAAGGTCGGAGCCTGCGGGTAGATCGCGCTGCGCTCGGCGGAGGCGACGCCGAGCACGCGGAAATCGCCGTTCCGGATGTGCGGTAACGCCGTGCTGATCGCGGTCAAGGTGGCATCGACGCGGCCGGCGAGCAGTTCCGTATAGGCCATCGCATCGCCGCGGTACTGCACGTTGAGGCCCTTGTCGCCAGCGTCTCTCAGCAGCAACTCGGCCGCCAGATGCGGTTGAGAGCCCGCGCCCGGTGAGGCGAAGGTCAGGCCGTCCGGCTGCGATTTGCCGTGGGCGATCATCTCCTGCAAATTCTTGAAGCTCGCCTTGGCGTTGACGATCAGGAACAGCGGCGCCATGACAGTCATCGCCACCGGCTGCAGATCCTTGCGCTCGTACTTCAGTTTACCGAACAGCGCTTCGGCGGTGGCATAGGGCGCGGCTGCATAGAGGAAGGTGTATCCGTCTGCCGCGGCGCGCGCGACCAGCTCGTTGGCAATGCGCGTGCCCGCCCCCGGCTTGTTCTCGACGATGAACTGCTGGTTAAGGCTGCGCCCGAACTGCTCGGCCAGAATGCGTAGCGAGATGTCGTTGGCCCCGCCGGCGCCGTACGGCGACACCAGCCGCACCAGCCGTGACGGCCAATCGCCTTGGGCAAATGCCTCGAAGACGGGGCTTGCCGAGAGGCAGACAGCGATGCTCCCCAGCAGCGTTCGACGCGTGACGTTCATCAGTGCCTCTCTTGGGGGCGGCCCGGTGCAGCCCCGTCGCATTTCATCCCATTTATTCGAGCCGCCTTGACGCAATCGCATCGTTGCGATCGCCGGGGCCTTTGTCCTGCAACGATAGATACGCGCCTTCTATCGAACAATGTGTATTTTTTGACTAATTGATAAGCTCGTCCTATGAATACAGAACGGCGATGCTTGGGGGACGCGACATGGCGATGGACGTGACAGTGCGGCAATTGCGCGCGTACGTGGCCGTGCTGGAGACCGCGAGCTTCTCGGAAGCCGCCAAGGCCATGCACTTGTCGCAGGCGGCGCTGTCGGGCCTGATCAAGGAGCTCGAGAGCCGCGTCGGCGTCCGCCTCCTCGACCGCACCACCCGCAAGGTTTCTGCGTCCAGCGTCGGCGAGACCTTCGCCCCGATGGCGCGGCGCGTGCTGTCGAATCTCGACGAGGCGCTGGAGAGCCTGACCAACCTGAAGGAACTCCGCCGCGGGTTGGTGCGCGTAGCCGGGCCCGAGACCTTATCGTGCACGCTGCTGCCGGAGCTGATCGCCGAATACACCAATAGCCATCCCGGCGTGGACGTGCGCTTTGACGACGTGCCGATTCAGGAGGTGCTGGCGGGCCTGCAGAACGGCTCTACCGACATCGGCTTCGGGCCGGCCGGCGTCGTTCCCGATCGATCGGTCGAGGTGCACATGATTTGCGCCGACCCGCTCTGGGTGGCGCTGCGCAGCGATGATCCGCTGGCAAAGGGCGAGTCGGTCAGTTGGAAGGATCTCCGCGAGCGACCCCTGCTCAACTACATGCCCAACATCGCCGTCAATGTGTTGAGCAACGTGCCGCCTAGGCATCACCCGAAGGAGTTGGTGCCCGTGCACCGGGTGAACACCGCGCTATCGATGCTGCGGGTGAGACAAGGCGCCGTGATCTGCCCCTCGATGGCGGAGCCGCTGGTGCACGGCTTCGGACTGGCATTCCTGCCGCTCACGCAACCCACGGTCAAATGGAAGATCGCGATGTTCGTACGGAACAGCGCATCGCTCTCACCCGCCGTGGAAAGTTTTCGCGACTTCACGCTGGATTTCAGTCCGAATTGGGCGACCGGCGGAATGGAGCGCCGCCGCACGAATGAGCGACGCAAGCGCGTTTAGCGTAGCGAACAAGCGCGCAGCACACTCGTCGTCGTCCCTGCGAACGCAGGGACCCATAACCACCGGCGGACGTTTTGCGAAAGACGTCTGCCACGCTGCCTTATCGAGAGATCACGCGGTATGGGTCCCTGCGTTCGCAGGGACGACATCGGGGATGCAGTCCGGTAGGAGATGTAGACCGAGAAGCGTTGCGGTTAAGTCGCTGCTGCTCGCGGAGAAATTCGCGAAATCGCAGACTCAGAGGCGGTGCAGCGCGCGTCTGCAGCAAACACTCAGCGATTGCATATGTCCTGATGACAAACTGAACACGCGGCAGTAGCCTTCTCCCAACTATAAACATACGGGAGGAGTGGCATGCCAGACGCAGCGGTCGCAGCACGTTCTTCTGAAACGACAAACAGCGATACGACCCAACAGGTCGATGTCGCCGTGGTCGGCGCCGGCTTTGCCGGCCTCTATCTCCTGCATCGCTTGCGCAAGGCCGGCTTCTCGGCGATCGTGATCGAGGAGGCCGGCGATGTCGGCGGCACCTGGTACTGGAACCGTTATCCCGGCGCGCGCTGCGACATCCAGACCATCGACTACAGCTACACCTTCGATCCCGAGCTGGAGAGCGCGTGGCAATGGTCGGAGAAATACGCAACGCAACCCGAGATCCTGCGCTATCTCGGTTTCGTCGCCGATCGATACGATCTGCGGCGCGACATCCGGTTCGGCACCAAGGTCACGGCGGCAAATTGGGATGAGGCGGCCGAACGCTGGCGGCTCACGACCAGCAATGGCACTGAAATTTCCTGTCGCCATTACATCATGGCGACCGGCTGCCTCTCAGCGCCCAAGCCGCCGGAGATCGACGGCGTCAAGGATTTTAAGGGCGAGGTCTATTTCACCGGCCGCTGGCCGCACGAAGAGGTCAAGCTCGCGGGCAAGCGCATCGCCGTCATCGGCACGGGATCATCGGGCATCCAGTCGATCCCGCTGTTCGCCGAGCAGGCCGCGCATCTCACCGTTTTCCAGCGCACGCCGAATTTCGCCCTTCCCGCCCACAACGGTTCGGCACCGGCAGACCGCCTCGCACTGCTGGAGGGCGACCGCGCCGGCTATCGCGAGCAGGCGCGGTGGTCGCTCGCGGGCGTCCCCTATCCGCAGCAGATGGCGGTGAGCTGGCAGTTGAGCGATGCCGAGCGCCGCGAGCGCTTCGAGAAGGCCTGGGCCGCCGGCGATCTCGTCTACATCCTGACCCAGCTCTGGGCCGACCAGGGCGTCGACGTCGACGGCAACGCGCTGCTCGCCGACCTGATCCGCGAGAAGATCCGCGAGATCGTCAAGGACCCGGAGACGGCGGATACATTGACCCCGCGCGACCATCCGTTCGGCGCCAAGCGCCCCTGCCTCGATACTAATTACTACACTACGTTCAACCGCCCCAACGTCACGCTGGTCAATCTGCGAAAGGAGCCGATCACAGAGATCACGGCCTCCGGCATCACGACCGACAAGCGCACGTTCGACGTCGATGTGATCGTGTTTGCCACTGGTTTTGACGCCATGACCGGCGCCATCAAGGCGGTTCATCCGATCACAGGCCGCGATGGCAAATCGCTGTCCGACGTCTGGGCCAACGGTCCGCAGACCTATCTCGGGCTCACGGTCTCAGGCTTCCCCAATCTGTTCCTGATCACGGGCCCGGGCAGCCCATCGGTGCTGTCGAACATGGCAGTCTCGATCGAGCAGCATGTCGATTGGGTGGTCGACCGGCTGGCGGCGATGCGCGAGGCCGGCTTCACGACCATCGACGCGACCGAGACAGCGCAGGCCGGCTGGGCGCAGCACATGGCCGACTGTTCGACGCTGACGCTGCATCGGCTCGCCAACACCTGGTACACGGGCGCCAACGTTCCCGGCAAGGCGCAGGGCGTGATGCCCTATACCGGCGGCGTTGGCCCCTATCGCAGCATCTGCAACGAGGTGGTCGCCCGCGGCATGCTCGGCTTCCGGCTGACCGGCCCGAACGTTTCGCAGCAATGCAACGACGGCCAAGTCGTGCGCCTGCAGCCGGACGTGCGGCTGGTGCTGGGCATGCTGGCGGAGATGAACCTGCCGGCGATCGAGTCGCTCGGCGCCCAGGGCGCGCGCGACTTCCTTACCGAATTCAACAAGGGACGTCCTGCCGGGCGGCCGGTCGGCGAGGTCGGCGACGGCGTGCTGCACGGCGCCGATGGCCTGCTGCAGTATCGCCTCTATCGGCCGGCAACGCCGGGGCCGCATCCGATCGTGGTCTATTTCCACGGCGGCGGCTGGGTCTTGGGCGATGAGCAATCCGACGATCCGTTCTGCCGCGACATCTGTCGCCGCAGCGGGATGATCGTCGTCAGCGTCGGCTATCGCCATGCGCCCGAGCATCGCTTCCCCGCCGCGGCCGAGGATGGCTATGCGGCAACGCGCTGGATCGTCGAGCATGCCACCGAACTCGGCGGCAGAGCGGGACCGGTGCTGGTCGCGGGCTGGAGCGCCGGCGCCAATATAGCCGCCGTCACCTGCCAGCTCGCACGCGACCGCGGCGGGCCAGAGATCGCAGGCCAGCTCCTGGTGTGTCCGGCCACCGATTGCAGGTTCGACCGTCCATCCTACACCGACAATGCGATCGGCTATTTCCTGACGCGCGCGCTGATGTTCTGGTTCTGGGATATCTATTGTTCGCCCGCTGACCGCACCGACCCGCGCGCCTCGCCGCTGCGCGGCAATCTGGCGAACCTGCCTCCGGCGTTCGTGGCGACCTGCGAGTTCGATCCGCTGCGTGACGAAGGGATCGAATATGCCGAGGCGATGGCGGCCGCAGGCGTGCCGGTCGAGCAACTGCAGGCGCGCGGCCACATCCACTCGTCCCTGATGATGGTGGATGTGGTGATCACCGGCGTCAGCGCGCGCGCCAGGATGGCGGAAGCGTTACGCGGTTTTGCGGGATTGCCGCGAAAGTTGGAAGAGAGCGGCGAGGACGCTGCACCGGTCGAGGTCAACGCGGCTGCGGGATAGGCACGAGGCAACGGCCGCTCGGCTTCATCCGAGCGGCCAAAAGATTTGAACCGCCTACGACGGGCGTTTGCGCGGCCTTGGCGCTTTGCGCGTCATGCATCAGATTTTCTAAGTCAATCGTTCAATTTATCTCGGTTGCGCTCGCCTCGCCGGCAGCAATATCTCGCTGAAGGTCGGGAAACAAAAGGATCCTGCGATGAACGTGCTCGACGATTATATGGTCGATCCCCGCCTGTCGCTGTTGGACAAAACGCGGATCCAGGCGCAGGTGCTGGTGCCGATGCTGCGGGCGCTGCGCGCGGAACTGGGCCAGGAAAAGGCTGACGCGATTGCGCGACAAGCCTTGCGCGACTGGTCGAAGGCGCTGTTCGCCGCCATCGGCGAGAACGTCGAGGGCAGCGCGCGGCGCAAATGGGCGACCATGCATACCGCGCTCGCTGAAGTCACCGAGCGGGAAGTAACGGTCGAGATGCGCCGCCACGATGAGGCGGCGCTGGAATTCGACGTCACGAATTGCCGGTTCGCGGAATTCTTCCGCGCGCTCGGCGAGCCGGAACTCGGCGCGCTGCTGGTCTGCGCCACCGATTTCGATATCGTTGCCGCCGGCGGCAACGAGGTCAGCCTCAGGCGCGACCAGACCCTGATGCAGGGCGCACCGAGCTGCACGTTCCGCTACGCATTTGCACCGCGATCATGATTTGCGCCACCGTCGACGCTGCAGAAATCTCGTGAAAACCGCCCGTAGTTGCGTATGATATGCGCAAGAGGCCTGGCTTGACCGGGCTCACGAGGGAGAGCGCAGATGGTAGCGACAGCGGAGCAGGTTTTGCCCTGGCTCGGGGCACGCTCATTCGCCTCCTTAAAGGAAGAGTTCGACCGCAGCGGTTACCTGATCTTCGAACGCGTTCTTGCGCCCGACCGCGTCGCCGAAGTCCGCGCGGCGGTGGCGCCACATCTGGCGCGCGATCTGTTCGGCCGCAACGATTTCGAAGGTACCAGAACCAACCGCGTGTATGCTCTGCTGGCAAAATCGCCTGTCTTCGCCGAGCTCGCGATCCATCCGCTCGCGATGGCCTTTGTGGAAGCCGAACTCGGCGAGAGCTGCCTGTTGTCTGCTCTGCTCGCGATCAATCTCCATCCCGGCGAGACCGTCCAGCCCTGGCATTTCGACGACAGCGGCGTGAAGATTCCGCGCCCCCGCCCCGCCCTTGGCATCAGCACGTTCTGGGCGATCGATGATACGACCGAGCAAAATGGCGCCACCGAAATCATTCCTGGAAGCCATCTGTGGGACGGGCAATATATCGAGGGCGCGGTGAAGCCAACCCATTTCACTAACGAAGCCGGTCACGAGGAAGGCGACAGGCCTGACGCCGTGAAGCTGATCATGCCATCCGGATCCCTGGCCATCACCAAGGGAACGCTATGGCACCGTGGCGGCGCCAACCGGTCGAACCAGCCGCGCCTGATCATCACGCCGCAATATTGCGTGGGCTGGGTGCGGCAACTCGAGAACATGGCGCTCGCCGTCCCCGCCGAGGTCGCCAGCAAATTGCCCGAGCGCGCCCGCGAGCTGATCGGCTATTCGATCCATCCGCCGTTCATGGGCTATGTCGATGGCGTTCATCCGAGACGCCTGCTGCGGACGCAGTGACGTGATGCAAGCAAAGGCGCGAGCGCGACGATCGAACTCGAACTCGTAGGATGGGTTGAGCTCTTTCGAAACCCATCGCCTTTCCAAAGACGATATGTTTCGCGGAGTCTATCACCGGGCCGGCCGAAGGCGGACCCGTAGGCTCAACCCATCCTAGCTCAGCCTTTATGCGTATTTTACTCCGCGGCGGCCGCGGACCTCGCCGCTGCCTGTGCGCCCGTATCGAACACGATTCCCTCATACCCCTTATCGGCAACTTCGGTGATCGCCGCGACATATTTCGGCGTGCCGCCATTGTACACGAGGTAGCGGGTCTTGCCGTGCTCGTGGCCGGGGATATTGGAATTGTAGCCGGTGAACCACGACTTGGCTTTGCGCATCAGCATGATGGCGTACATCTTGGTCACGTGCGCGGTCCAGCGCGCCTGCGCTTCGGCCGTTGGCTCGGCCCGCGTGTAGCCGCGGTCCCACATGTAGCCGAGCATGCCCATGCACCAGCCGACGCCGTTCTCGATGCCGCGCGGAAAATTCGTCGAGGCTGAGCCGCTTTGCGGGCCGGTCGGCATCAGCAAGTTCGGAAAGCCATGCGCCATCATGCCGAGAAAGGTCGAGGGTCCGTCGCGCCATTTATCGGCGAGCTTCACTCCGTCGACGCCGGTGATGTCGATCGCGTCGAATGCGCCGGTGATGGCATCGAAGCCGGTGGAGTAAACGATGATATCGAGCTCGTAATCGCGCGCGCTGGTGCGCAGGCCCATTTCGGTGACCCGCAGAATCGGCGTCTCGCTGATGTCGACGAGATGCACATTGTCACGGTTGTAGGCCTCGAGATAGTTGGTCTCCAGCGGCACCCGCTGCACGCCAAAGCCGTGATCCTTCGGAATCAGCTTTTCCGCCGTCACCGGGTCCTTCACGCGCCTTCGGATGCGATCGGCGATGTAAGCGGAAAACTCGGCATTGGCCGCCTCGTCGGTAAAAATCTCGCGAAAATTGCTGAGCCAGATCCCGAAGCCGGGCTCGTCATAGAGCTTGTCCCACAGCGCGATCCGCTCCTCGCGGGTGGCTTCATAGAAGCCGCGCCTATCCGGCTCGTGCTCGAAACCGCCGGGCGTGCGCTTGCAGGCGGCAAAGATTTCATTGTAGCGCGAACGGATGTCGGCCATTTCCGCGTCCGAGATCGGGCCGTTGTTGAGCGGCGCGCTCCAGTTCGGACGCCGCTGAAACACCGTGAGTTCACCGACCTTGTCGGCGATCTCGCCGATCACCTGGATCGCGGTGGCGCCGGTGCCGATAATGCCGACCTTCTTGCCGGACAGTTCAACCGGCTCGTGCGGCCAATAAAACGTATGGAATGAACGCCCCTTGAACGTCTCCATGCCCTCAAGCCGCGGTAGCGTCGGTACCGAGAGCAACCCGACCGCAAGAATGAGGAATCGGCAGCTCAGTTCACGCCCATCGTCGAGCCGGAGCCGCCACAGATGACAGCCCTCGTCGAACGCCGCCGCTTTCACCTTGCGGTTGAACCGCATGTATTGGCGCAAATCGAACTTGTCGGCGACATAGTTGAGGTAGCGAAGATTCTCCGGCTGGCTCGAAAACCGCTCCTGCCAGTGCCATTCGTTGAGCAGCTCTTTCGAGAAGGAATAGCCGTAGGTGTAGCTCTCGGAATCGAATCGCGCGCCGGGATAGCGGTTCCAGTACCAGGTTCCCCCGAGATCGGGGGCGGCATCGAGCACGAGGGCATCCACGTCGAGATCGGCCAGCCGCTTGATCTGGTAAATGCCCGACACGCCCGCACCGACAACAACGACCTCGTAGTGCGACTTGATCTCCCCAGTCATGCGCACCCTCTCCACTAATTATTTCGGCGTCGATCGTCTTCGCGCGGCGGCTCTTATGATGCCAACTATCCGCGTCCTGCACTTGCGTCAGGATGCCGGATTGTGCGGCAAAATCAGCCTAAAACATTGTTTGAAAATAGACGCGGCAGGCCGCCGTGAGGTGACCGCCTCAAGCCCCGGGAGCGCCGCCGATCTGCGCATGCAACTGCGCGACATACGGATCCTCGATCTCCAATGCCTGCAACTGCGTCGCCAATTGCACGAGGTATTCGCGGTTAGTACCGAGAACGCCCTTCCCGCTCGCGATCATCGCGGCGGTCTCGGCGAGCGGCAGTTCGCCGACATAACTCGGGTGCGAGCGGTTGGAGGTGAAGGCGAGTGCGGTAATTGGTCCCTGCGGCGTCGTCATCGGCATCATCGCTGGCGCGTAGCCGCCGCGCAGCATTTCGCGGCGCCACAGGATCGCGGTCTCGGCATGGACGGAATCGGCCGCAATGCGGAACGCCAGCCCGCGGCAACATCCCAATTTCGGCTCCAGCGAGAGCATCAGCGCCGGATAGTCGTGCGATCCCCGGCCGAGATTGATCTTCAGCGTGAAGCGGCGCTGATAATTTTCGACGTCGGCGAGCCGGACTTCGGCAAAGTGAAAACCGGGGTCCCACATCAGCGAACCGTAGGAGTAGATCCAGAGGTCGTCGCCATCAGGGTGATTGCCGAGCACCGCAAGCCGCGACGCCTCGATCACTTCGTCCGAGAGCCGCCAGCCTGCCGGCCATCCCGCGGCCCGCGCCCGCTGCTCCCACATCGCAAACATCTCCGGCGTCAGGCGCAGTAGCGATTTTTCCGGGTGCGTTACCCGGGCTCGCAGGTCCGGCAGATGAATGAATGCGTCGGCGGTCAAGTCAGTATGCTCCTTTGTGGATACGGCCATCGTTCGCAATGTGCCATTGTCGGACGCAAGACGCCAACACGAAGGCGGGCGATGCGAATTCCCAGCATGTTATTCTGTCATGGCTGGCCTGAGATTTTTAGGGTGTAATGACGTCAGCGAAATTTTCCGCCCGACCGGCAACCACACACGTTACAGGGATCAAAGGCAATCCGATGCACGACCAGTTCTCCAATACCCAAGCGATACGCAAGCCGGCCGTCACTTCCAAAGGCGGCATCGTTGCCGCGCAATCAAGCAGGGCGGCACAGGTGGGAGCCGAGGTGCTGGCTGCGGGCGGCGACTGCGTCGATGCCGTGATCGCGACGACGTTTGCGCTTGGCGTTCTGGAGCCCTGGATGAGCGGGGTCGGCGGCGGCGGCGCGATGGTGCTCTATCGGGCGCGCGAGAACCGCTATGAAGTGATCGACTACGGCATGCGGGCGCCGCTCAGCCTGCGGGTGGAAGATTATCCGCTGACCGGCGGTGGCGCGGCTTCCGACATCTTCCCCTGGCCGCGGGTAAAGGACGACCGCAACATTCACGGGCCCGGCTCGATCGCCGTGCCCGGCGTGGTCGCCGGCATGGAAGAGGCACACCGCCGCTACGCCAAGCTGCCGTGGAAGGAGTTGCTGGCGCCGAGCATCTCGCTCGCCGGCGAAGGGCTTGCGGTCGACTGGTGGACCACGGTGATGATTTCGAGCGCCGCAGCAGACTTGCGGCGTTACCCCGCGAGCGCCGCCGCCTATCTCCAGGACGGCCTGCCGCCGAACCCGCAATGGGGCATCAGGTCCAAAGTCCGCATGCCGCAGGATCGGCTCAAGGCCACGATGGCGCAACTCGCCGGCGCCGGCCCGCGCGACTTCTATGAAGGCGATCTGGCGCAAAGCCTCGCCGCCGACATTCAGGCGGCCGGCGGCGCGCTGTCGGTCGAGGATCTCAAGCCATTTCGCGGCATTGTGCGCGAGCCGCTGGCAATCCCCTATCGCGGCGGCAAGGTGTTCGCGACGCCCGAACTCACCGCCGGGCCGACGCTGGCGCGCACGCTTCGTCTGCTGCAGGAAAATCTCGAGCCTGCGCGCGGCGGACCGGACGCGGCGGCCTACATCGCCTATGCATCGGCGCTGCAAAAAGCGTATCGCGAACGCCTCAAGGACATGGGCGATGAAGACGGCAGGCGCGCGCTCGGAGCCGAGGCGTTGGCGCCGGCCTGCACCACGCATTTTTCCGCCGTCGACCGCGACGGCAACATGGCCGCGGTGACGCAAACCTTGCTGTCCACCTTCGGCTCCAAATTCGTAACGAACCAGACCGGCATCACCATGAACAACGGCATCATGTGGTTCGACCCGACCCCAGGCACGCCGAATTCGCTGGCGCCGGGCAAACGCTGCCTTACCAACTACACGCCCGTGCTGGCGCAGGCGGCGGACGGAAGGCGCATCGCGGTCGGCGCTTCGGGCGGTCGGCGCATTCTGCCGGCGGTAAGTCAGCTTCTGTCCTTCGTGATGGATTACGGCATGGATCTCGATGCCGCAATCCATCAGCCGCGCATCGACGCCAGCGAAGGCGCGATCGTGATCGGCGACGTCCGCCTGCCGCAGGCCGCGCGCGAAGCGCTGGGCTCGCGTTTCGATTACGAGGAGGCCCGCATCCAGAACCTGCCGATGAAGTTCGCCTGCCCCAGCGCGGTGCTGCGCGACGGCGAAACCAACAGCGGTGCGACCGAGCCGTTCCACGCCTGGAGCGAGACAGTGGCGGAGGGGTGAGGCAGGAAGCATAGCTGCGCCCTTACCCGCCGCCCCAAACCTCGTAGGGTGGGCAAAGCGTAGCGTGCCCACCATTTCTATCTGTGGTCTCGGAGCGATGGTGGGCACGGCGCAAGAGCGCCTTTGCCCACCCTACGATAGCCGCTGGACAAAAAAGTGCGGCAACCATGTGCCGCACTCTTCGATCTCAGTGATCCTCCAGCGGTCCTTACCGCGTCTGCGGTTCGATCGTGACCGTGCACTCGCCGCCTTGCATGGCGACCACGATCTGTCCTTCCGAGGCGCCCAGTGCAATCGGGTTCGTCGATCCACCGCCGCCCGGCGCACGAACGCTGACGCTGATCGAATCCTGCGGTGCGGTCGAACCAACCGTCGTAGGCGACTCTTCGGTAACATTGCCCGCGGTATCCCGGCGCATGATACGGCAGGGCGCACCGCCGGCCTGAGCCATCGCGTCGGCCGCACGCCCACCGCCGGCGGTCTCGCCGCCTGCGGCGGCGCGAATGCGCGACGCGTCACGCGGGATATGGCTCACGATCCGCTGCGTGCGGGGTTCGACGATCACGATTTCCTCCTCGGTTGTGAAGTAATCGTAACCGCGGTACTGCGGCTCGATCGAGACGATCGTGGCCGGCAGCCGTTGCACCCGGACATGGCGCGGGAGCCGCTCGCCTACCCGGATCGAGATGTTGAGATTGCGCTGCGGCGGCGCGAGACGCTCGCGGGTCAGCGTCTCGGAGATGCGCACCTGCTTCTCGGTCGAGATCTGCTGGCGGTCCTGCGTCTGGGTGGTCTGGGTCTGCGTGCGCGTGGTTTCAGTCGCGGTCGCCGGCCGGTCCTTGCTCTGCTCAGCCGCATCCTTCGAGGTTCTGCCCTGTTGATCGCGGCTCGGCTCCTTCTGCGTGGTGGTTGTGCCCTCGCGCTCCTTCTGGGATGTCGTTGTTCCGCTCTTGGTCTTTTCTGACTCGGCGGTGCCCTTGGTTCTGTCTTTGGCACTGTCCTTAGCGCTCTCCTTGGCATCGCGGCCGCGATCGGCCTCCCGATCGCCCGGGCGGGCGCCCTTGGTTTGCTCCGTGGCCCTCTTCGCGTCATCGCCGCGGCCACGCTTGCTGTCTTCGCTCGCAGCCGTTGGACGCTCGGCCCCAGGTGCAGCCTTGCCCTTCTCGCCGGCCTGCCGGGAACCGGCTCCTCTTTCCTCACGACCCGGCGCGCCTTGAGCCTTCTGTTCCGTACCCTTCTCCGCGCCCTTGGCGCGTTCCTGCGCTCGCTCGGGGCCGCGTTCCTGCGATGCAGCACCCTTGCCACGATCGCTAGGCTGCATCTGTTTCGGTTCCTCGCTTCTTCCACCCGGGGCCTGGCCATACGATAGCCCCGGTGCCAGCATCAGGCAGATAATCCCAGTCGATAACAATAGCTGCTTGCGCATCTAAACCTCCTCCAAACAGGCCCTGCGCAGGCGAACGTTCGCCGGGCATGGAAGGTTCCGTCCGGGGGCGAGCGATGGTCGCTGGTAGCTGGTCGTAGGCTGCGCGACCGCGGCGTCACAGCCCCAGCCCGTCCCGCACCCTGCCCGCCAGCACCGCAGCTGTGACACCGAGCGGCCAGAACGCGTGCATCGCCATCGGCTTGATGCCTGAAATCGGCATATCGATCACGGCATCTCTGCCTCCGACGAGACGGCGCGCAAGTTGCGCGCCCATCGCGGTCGAGAGCGCGACGCCGCGGCCGTTGCAGCCGAGCGAGATCAGAAGGTTCTCTGCCGGCTCATGCACGTGGGGATAGTGATCGGGCGTGATCGCGAGCCGGCTATTCCAGCCGTGCGTCCAGGTCACGCCTTTCAGCCGCGGCCACAGCCGTTCGGCATAGCGGATGAGATAGGCGACATCGCCAGGCTTGCTGATCCAGCGCATCGGCCCGCGTCCGCCCATCAACAAACGATTCTGCGCATCGATCCGGTAATACACCGTGATGTGGCCGCTCTCGTACAGCACCGAGCGCGTCGGCATGATTTCGCGCGCGACCTCCTCGGATAACGGCGCGGTGGCCGCAATCGATGAAAACACCGGCACGATGGTGCGGCGCAGGCCCGGCCACAGATCGTCCGTGAATCCGTTGGTTGCCAGCAGCACTTTTTTGGCGCGCACGATCCCGCGCGGCGTCTCAACGCGCCAATGCGCGCCTTCACGCGACAAGGAGAGCACCGGCGTCTCGCCATGGACGGCTGCGCCGGCCGCGATCGCGGCGCGCGCCAACCCGCGCGCATAGCTCAGCGGATGCAGGTCGCCACCGCGATTGTCCAGCATGGCGCAGAGATAGCGGTCGGTGCCGGTGGTCTCCCGCATCTGCTCGCGGTTCAAGAGCGTCACCGGCATGCCGCGCCGGATGCACTGCTTTGCCGTGGTTTCGATTTCCCCGGCGCTCGCCTCGTTATAGGCTGCGCGCAGCGTACCGTTCTGCCTTGCTTCGCAGGGAATCTGGTAGCGGCGGATCAGGTCGAACGTGTAGTTGGTGGTGCCGTAGGCGAACGCGATCATGCGGCCGCCGAGCTCGGCGCCGAAATCGGCCTCGATCTGGTCGGGGTCGTGCTTGAGGCCTGGATTGACCTGACCGCCATTGTTGCCCGAGGCGCCCCAGCCCGGCTGTTGCGCTTCCAGCACGATCGCATTCACGCCCCGCTCGGCCAGATGCAATGCGGTGGACAGCCCGGTGAAACCGCCGCCGATGATTGCGACCGCAACGTCCTTGTCTCCATCGAGCGGCGGCGTCGGTGCCGGAGCGACCGCCGTATCGGCGTAGAGACTTGGCGGCAGCGGTAGTCGGATCGGCGCATTCATGCTGGCGAACTCAGAGCGGATGCAGCACGCGACGCAAAAAATCCTGCGTGCGCGCATGCTGCGGTTGATTGAGCACGGACTTCGCAGGCCCCTGCTCGACGATCACGCCGCCATCGATGAACAGCACGCGGTCGGCGACATCCCCAGCAAACCCCATCTCGTGGGTGACGACGACCATGGTCATGCCGTCGTCGGCAAGCCTGCGCATCACCGAGAGCACGTCGCCGACCAGTTCGGGATCGAGCGCCGAAGTCGGCTCGTCGAACAGGATCGCCTTCGGCTGCATCGCAAGCGCGCGGGCAATCGCGACGCGCTGCTGCTGGCCCCCCGAGAGTTGCGGCGGATAGCTGTCGGCCTTCTCGGCAAGCCCTACCTGCGCCAGTAGCGCGCGGCCGCGCTCCAGCGCTTCGGCGCGCGGCTCCTTCTTCACATAGACCGGCCCCTCGATGACGTTTTCGAGCGCGGTACGGTGCGGAAACAAATTGAAGCGCTGGAACACCATCGACACTTGCGTCCGGATCGCTACGATCGAGGGCGCGTTGCGGTCGACCCGCGCGCCTTCGACAAGGATGTCGCCGCTGTCATAGCTCTCCAGCCCGTTGATGCAGCGCAGGATGGTGGATTTCCCGGAGCCTGAGGGGCCGATGACGCAGACCACCTCGCCCTTCTCAACGGAAGCCGTGATGCCCTTGAGCACCTCGACCTTGCCAAAACTCTTGTGAACGTTGGTGAGTTCGATCATTTGTGGCCCGCGCGCTTTTCGAAGTGACGAACCAGCAGAATGAGCGGGATGCTCATGGTGAGATACATCAACGCCACAAGCGTGAACACGCTGGTATTCTTGAAGGTGGAGGACGCGATCAGCTTGCCCTGCAGCGCGAGCTCGGCGACCGTGATGGTGGAAGCTTGCGACGAATCCTTCAGCATCATGATCATGATGTTACCGTAGGGCGGCAGCACGATCTTGATCGCTTGCGGCAACACCACGCGGCGCATGGTCTGCCACCAGCCCATCCCGATCGCCTGCGCCGCCTCGATCTGCCCCTTGTCGATCGCCTCGATGCCGGCGCGGAAATTCTCCGCCTGATAGGCCGAATAGGCGATGCCTAGCCCTAAGATCGCCGCCTCCAGCGCCGTCAGCGTGAGGCCGAGTTCGGGCATCACGAAGTAGAGATAGAACAGCATGACGATGATCGGGATGCCGCGGATCACGTTGATCAGCCCGGCGCTGAACCCTGAGAAAATGCCGATGCCGGATACCCGCATCAAGGCCCAGACCAGGCCGAGCGCGGTCGACAGCAACAGCGAGCCGATGGTGACGATGACCGTCAGCGCCACGCCGCTCATCAGGATCGGCAGGAACTCGGTCGCGTCGCGCCAGAACGCCTGCATCAGGCACCCTGCGCCTTGAGGCCCCATTTATCGAGGATCTTTTCGACCGTGCCGTTCGCCTTCAGTTTTGCAAGCGAAGCGTTGATCTTGGCGAGCAACTCGGTATCGCCCTTGCGGACGCCGATGCCGACAGAACCGACAGTCGCCGGCTTGTAGCTCTCGACAATGCGCGCCTCGGGGAAGCCGCCTTGCTTCAGGTTATAGGCGAGGATCGGATAATCGGCGAAGCCGGCTTTGAGGCGGCCTGCATTCACGTCGCGCAGAATATCGGGAATGGTGTCGTAGGCCTTGACCTCGCTGAACAAGCCCGACTTCTTCAGCGCATCGACGAACGCCGTGCCAACCTGCGCGCCGACCACTTCGCCTTTCAGATCGTCCTGCTTGGTGTAGGTCTTCGTGTCGCTCTTCGGCACCAGGAGGCCCTCGCCGTAGCTGTAGAACGGCTCGGAAAAATCGATCACTTCCTTACGCGCCGGGGTGACGAACATCGCCGCCGAGATGATGTCGATCTTGTTCGAGGTGAGCGAGGCAATCAGGGTCGAGAACTGCATCGGCTCGATCTGCACCTGGAAGCCGGCGTCCTTGCCGATCTCGGTGATGAGATCGACCATGATGCCCTGAATGCTGTTGGTCTTGGTGTCGAGGAAGGTGAAGGGTACGCCGGTCGGCGTCGAGCCCACTTTCAGCACCTTTTGCGCGGATGCCGGCATTGCGGCTGTGAGAACCAAGGCCGCTACCGCGGCCTGAACGAGACGCTTCAGAGCCATCGAACCACCTCCTGAAACTGCACCCCCGCCCGGGCCCGCCCGCATCAGACCAAAGAGTTGCGGGCAACGCCATTCAGGCCTATTTTCACCAATATGAAATTGTGGCCACACTTCCATGCGGTTTGCAAGCGATTTTCATGCACATGAAGGAAGCGGTCTGACGTGAGCGGCGGCAAGCGAATAAAGAAACCGGCGTTCAAGGCCAAAGCAAGGGCCGCCGGAAAGGCGACGGCCAGGTCGAGGGCGAAGGCCAGCGCCAGGCCGGCCGAGCCGGCGATGGACCTTGCGGTCGGCCGCCGCATCCGCGACCTGCGCCGCGAACACAAGCTCTCGCTTGAGACGATTGCGGCGAAGACCGGTCTGTCGATCGGCTTTCTCAGCCAGATCGAGCGCGGGCTGTCGTCGCCTTCGCTCCGCGTGCTGGCAACGCTGGCCGACGTGCTTGGCGTCGGTATCGCCGCGCTGTTCGGCTCGCAGCCGAACGACGCGGCGGCATCCGGCGGCGTGGTGACGCGCGAAATGCAGCGCGCCGAACTCAAACTGTGGCGCACCGGCATTTCAAAACAATTGCTGAGCCCGGCCGGTACCGAAAACCGCCTCAATCTGTTTCTGGTGCACATGGATCCCGGCGGCAACACCGGCGACGAGCTTTACACCCATGATGGCGAGGAGGCGGGACTGGTGCTGGAAGGCGAGATGACGCTGACGGTCGACGCCGAAACCTGGTCGCTCAAGCGGGGGGACAGTTTTCGCTTTGCCAGCCGCAGGCCGCACCGCTTCTCAAATCCCGCGAAAGATGCGAAAGCGGTCGTGCTGTGGGTGAATTGCGTGACGCAGGCGTCATGAACATTCTGGAACAACGGATGGATCAAGCCCGAGAGGATTGGAGCCCACACAGCGCGCATTGGGGCGCCTTCGCGGCGCGGTGGAACGGCGCGACGCTGGATATCAAGCCGTACGAGCACGATCCGGCGCCCTCCCCGATGTTGCAGAATTTCACCACGGCGATGCGCCACAAGGCCCGCATCCTGCGGCCGATGGTGCGCAAGGCATGGTTGGAGCGAAGCGCACCCGCTCCGCGCACGTTCGACCAGAAATTCGTCGCGTGCCCCTGGGACGAAGTGCTCGACCTGCTCGCAGGCGAACTGGCGCGGATCCGAACCGAACATGGCGCCGCCGCGGTCTATGGCGGCTCCTATGGCTGGGCCAGCGCCGGACGTTTTCACCATGCGCAGAGCCAGGTTCATCGCTTCCTGAACACCGCGTTCGGCGGCTATGTGCGTTCGGTGAACAGCTATAGCGCCGGTGCCTCGGCCGTGATCCTGCCGCACGTCCTCGGCGGCTTCGAAGGCATCTCGCGCCACAACGTGACGTGGGATCAGATCGCCGAGCACACCGATACTGTGCTGGCCTTCGGCGGCATGGCGCTGAAAAACTCGGACGTCGCAAGCGGCGGCATCAGCCGGCACATCGAGCGCGACGCGATGCAAAGGGCCGCGCGCCGCGGCGCCGTCTTCTACGGCATCGCTCCCTTGCGCGACGACATGCCGGAAGCGGCCGGCGCCCGGTGGATGCCGATCAAGGTCGGCACCGACGTCGCACTGATGCTGGCGCTCGCGCACACGCTCCTCGTCGAGGATCTGTGGGACAGCGGCTTTGTCGCGCGCTATTGCACCGGCTTCGACATCTTCGAACGCTATCTGCTCGGCCGCGACGACCATACGCCGAAGGACCCGGCATGGGCGGCCGACATTACCGGCGTTCCGGCCGGCACCATCGTCGACATCGCCCGCCGGCTGCCGCGCGGACGTACCTTGATCACGGTCTCGCATTCCCTGCAGCGGGCGCAATATGGCGAGCAGCCGGTGTGGATGGGCGCGGTGCTCGCGGCCATGCTGGGCCAGATCGGCCTGCCCGGCGGCGGATATAATTACGCGCTCGGTGCGCTCGGCCACACCGGCCGCCGTCTCAATGCGGTTCCAATCCCGACGTTGTCGCAAGGCAAGAACGGCACGGCCGAGTTCATCCCGGTCGCGCGTGTCGCCGACATGCTCCTCAATCCGGGACAACCGTTCGAATACAACGGCCGCACGATGCGGTATCCCGATATCAAGCTGGTCTACTGGGCGGGCGGCAACCCCTTCCATCATCACCAGGATATCAATCGGCTACGACGGGCCTTCAATGTCCCGCAAACCATTGTCGTGCACGAGAGCGCCTGGACGCCGATGGCGAAGTTTGCCGACATCGTGCTGCCGGCGACCATGACGCTGGAGCGCGACGATATCGGCGCCGCCGGCACCGATCCAAGGCTGGTCGCGATGCGCAAGGCCGTGGACCCGATCGGCGAAGCACGCGACGATTTCGATATTTTTGCCGCGCTGTCGCGGCGATTGGGCGTCGAACAGGCCTTCACGGAAGGACGCGATACCAGGCAATGGCTGGCCCATCTTTACGAGCCGACGCGGCGGGCGCTTGCCGATGCCGGTTGGGATGCGCCTGACTTCGACGAATTCTGGCGGCGCGGCGAACTCGCGCTGCCACCGGCCCCCGATGATGGCGGCTTTCTGCGCGCCTTCCGCAACGATCCCGTCAAGAACAAGCTGCCGACGCCAAGCGGCAAGATCGAGATCTATTCGAAAACCATCGCAGGCTTCGATTACGACGATTGCCCGCCCCACCCGGCATGGCTGCCGTCGACCGAACTGCCGGATCAGCGCCACCCGTTGACGATGATCGCCAACCAGCCGGCGACCCGGCTGCACAGCCAGCTCGACTTCGGTGCCTACAGCCAGTCCAAAAAAGTTGCCGGCCGGGAAGCCGTCCGTCTCAACCCCGTCGATGCGACGCGCCGCGGCATCGCCAATGGCGACATCGTCCGCCTGTTCAATGATCGGGGCGCGTGTCTGGCCGCCGCCGCCGTTTCAGACGACGTCATGCCCGGCGTGGCGCAATTGTCCACCGGCGCCTGGTACGACCCGCAAGCCGGCACAGCAGAACATCCGCTCTGCGTTCACGGCAACCCGAACGTGCTCACCCGCGACATCGGCACATCACGGCTGGCGCAAGGTTGCTGCGGTCAGGTGACGGTGGTCGAGTGCGAGAAGTATTCGGGCACACTGCCTCCGATTCGCGCCTTTGATCCTCCCGAGAAGGATTGAAGCGGACGGTAGCGGGGTGACGCGCCAGCGTCATTCCGGGGCAATGCGAAGCATCGAACTATGGTGCGCAATTGCGCACCTGAGAATCTCGAGATTCCCCGGTGCGCAATTGCGCACCTGAGGTCGGGTGCTTACGCACCATCCCGGAATGACAGTGCTAGCCAAATCTGTGATCGTACCGGCTCACGCTGAGCTCGCTCACGTCGATATCCGGCTTTCGTCCCGAGATCAGATCCGCCAGCACCCTCCCCGAGCCGCACGCCATGGTCCAGCCGAGCGTGCCGTGGCCGGTGTTGAGATGCAAATTGCCGTAGCGCGTCGCGCCGATCACCGGCGGTCCATCCGGCGTCATCGGGCGCAGGCCGCACCAGAAGCTCGCCTTGCTCAAATCGCCGCCGCGCGGAAACATGTCGGTCAGCGAGTGATCGAGCGTCGCCCGCCGCGCCGCATCGAGCGTATTCGAATAGCCGGAAATTTCCGCGGTGCCGCCGACGCGGATGCGGTCACCCAGCCGCGTGATCGCGACCTTGTAGCTCTCGTCCATCACGGTCGACACCGGCGCCCCGTCGGGATCGATAATGGGGACCGTGATCGAATAGCCCTTCACCGGATAGACCGGGACAAAAACACCCAGAGGTTTGAGCAACCGCGGCGACCAGCTTCCGAGCGCAGCGACATAGGCATCGGCCTGCAACAACCCCGCGCTGGTGACGACGCCGGTAATCTTGCCGCCTTCCGCGACCAGCCGCTCGATCGTGGTATTGAACTTGAACTGCACCCCGAGCTTTGCTGCTTCCCTGGCGAGCGCCTGCGTGAACATGTGGCAATCGCCGGTCTCGTCCTGCGGCAATCGTAACCCGCCGACGAATTTTTCCTTCACGGCCGCGAGCGCCGGTTCCGCACCGATGCAGCCGGTGCGATCCAAAAGCTCGTACGGCACGCCATATTGCTTGAGCACCGCGATGTCGTCGCCGGTCGAGTCGAGCTGCTTCTGCTTGCGGAAGAGCTGCAGCGTGCCGCGGCTGCGCTCGTCATACGTGATGCCGATCTCGGCGCGCAGCGCGCGCAAGGAATCGCGGCTGTATTCGGCGATCGGGATCATCCGGCTCTTGTTGACCGCGTAGCGCTCTGCCGTGCAGTTGCGCAGCATCTTCAGCCCCCAGATCCACATGACAGGATCGAGCTTCGGCCAGATCACCAGCGGCCCGTGCCGCATCAATAGCCACTTGATCGCCTTCACCGGCACGCCGGGGCCGGCCCAGGGCGAGGAATAGCCGGGCGAGACCTCGCCGGCATTGGCAAAACTGGTTTCCTGTGCAGGCTCAGCCTGGCGGTCGACGACGACGACTTCGTGGCCGGCGCGCGCCAGATAATAGGCTGTGGTGACGCCGATCACGCCACTGCCGAGAACGATGACTTTCACGATTCCTCACGCATCTGCCGCGGCGTCGCACGCCGCGGCCGCTCTATATTCTTCAGAGCAAGGATCAGGCCACACGCTTGATCGCGTCGCCCAGGATCGAAACCATGTCGTCGATATGGCTCTTCTCGACGATCAGGGGCGGCGACATCGCAAAAGAATCGCCGCTCATGCGCAAATAAAGCCCGCGATTGAAGCAATCCACCATCACGTCATAGCCTCGCGCGCCGACGCCGTCGCTGCGCGGCGAAAGCTCGACCGCGCCCATCAGGCCGACATTTCGGATGTCGATCACATTGGGCAGGCCTTTGAGCGAGTGCAGCGCATCGCGCCAGTATTCGGCCAGCGACGCGCCGCGCGTCAACAGCCCCTCGTCCTTGTAGATGTCGAGCGTCGCCAAGCCAGCGGCGCAGGCGGTCGGGTGCGCCGAATAGGTGTAGCCGTGGAACAGCTCGATCGTGCCCTCGGGGCCGGTCATCAGCCCGTCGTGAATCTTGCGGCTGGCAAACACTGCACCGCAGGGCACGGTGCCGTTGGTGATGCCCTTGGCGGTCGTCATCATGTCAGGCGTGACGCCGAAATAATCAGCCGCAAACGGCGTGCCGAGGCGGCCGAAGCCGGTGATGACCTCATCGAAGATGAGCAGGATGCCGTGCTTGTCGGCGATCTCGCGCAGGCGCTTCAAATAGCCCTTCGGCGGCGGCAGCACGGCGGTCGAGCCCGGCACCGGCTCGACGATGACGGCGGCGATGGTGTCGGCGCCATGCAGCGCCACCATCCGCTCGAGATCGTCGGCGAGCTCGGCACCATGCTCCGGCTGATCCTTCGCAAAGGCGTTGCGGGCGAGATCGTGGGTGTGACGGATGTGATCGACGCCGGGCAGATGGGTGGCGAACGCGCGGCGGTTGGCCACCATGCCGCCGACCGACATGCCGCCGAAGCCGACGCCGTGATAGCCTCGCTCGCGGCCGATCAAGCGCGTCCGCGTGCCCTGCCCGATGGCGCGTTGATAGGCCAGCGCGATCTTCAGCGCGGTATCGACCGATTCCGAACCCGAATTGGTGAAGAAGACGCGATCCAGTCCCTTCGGCGCGATCTCGGTGAGCCGCTCGGCAAAGTCGAACGCCAGCGGATGGCCCATGTTGAACGAGGGCGCGAAGTCGAGGTTCATCAATTGCCGCTCGACGGCGGCGGCAATCTGGCGGCGGCCATGGCCGGCATTGACGCACCAGAGGCCGGCGGAGCCGTCGATCACCTTGCGGCCATCGACGGTGGTGTAATGCATGCCCTCGGCGGAGGCGAACAGGCGGGGCGTTTTCTTGAACTGCCGGTTGGCCGTGAAAGGCATCCAGAACGAGTCGGTCTGCAGGGTGTTCGGCTTCTGATGAAGGGTCACGGTCTAGCTCCTTTGCTGGCAGCTCAAGGGAGCACCGGGCCACGCTCGGGAAGCCACAACAAGTCCTTTTCTGCACTCCTGCAACCCATTGATTTTGCTAGCCCGGTCAGGGCATATTTGTTCGATCCGAAACACCTGCAACAGGGATTTCCGATGAGCGTCGATATCGGTGGGCGACTCCGTTTCGTCCGAGCCCGCCACAAGCTGTCGCAGCGCGAGCTGGCAAAACGCTCCGGCGTGACCAATTCGACGATCTCGCTGATCGAATCGAACCAGATGAACCCGTCCGTCGGCGCGCTGAAGCGCATCCTCGACGGCCTGCCGATGGGGCTTGCCGAATTCTTCGCGATCGAGCCGGAGCGGCCGCGCAAGGCGTTCTACCGCTCCGACGAGCTGACCGAAATCGGCAAGCAGCCGATCTCCTACCGCCAGGTCGGTGACAATCTGTTCGGCCGCGCGTTGCAGATCCTCAAAGAACGCTACGAGCCGGGCAGCGACACCGGCCGGGTACCGCTGACGCATGACGGCGAGGAAGGCGGCATCGTCGTGAGCGGCCGGCTGGAGGTGACGGTCGACGACGAGCGCCGCATCCTCGATCCCGGCGATGCCTATTATTTCGAAAGCCGCCGGCCACACCGCTTCCGTTGTGTCGGAGGCAAACCGTGCGAGGTGATAAGCGCCTGCACGCCGCCGACGTTTTGAGAAGCCAAGGCTGCGCCCTCATCAATCCGCTACTTGCAACGATAGGCTTTGGCTTTCAATACTCGGACACAATTAGGTCTCGGCCCAAGGAGGGGTTCATGGATGAGCCAGTGTTAAACTTGGACGGCGTTGTCCTTTCACCTCAAAAAGAGCTGGTGCGCATATTCTACAAGGAGATGTGGGATCGTGCTGACAAAAGTCTAATCCCCTCCATTTTCCATCCGAACTTCACGTTTCGTGGCTCTCTAGGTCCTTCGCTAGTCGGGCATGGCCAATTCGCCGAATACGTGGATTGGGTAACAACCGCCTTTGCCAACTACACGACGGACATGCTGGTTCTGATTGAGGAAGGCAATCGCGTAAGCGGCAAGATGCGCTTTCACGGCTACCATCGTCAGGAGGTGTTCGGGGTGGCTCCGAGCGGCCGCCATGTATGGTGGACCGGTATGCCGATCTTCACATTCGACAGCGGCAAGGTTCGCGACCTCTACGTACTCGGAGATATCTACGGTCTGATTGAGCGAATGCGCTCGGCATAATATTCGTCACCGCATACGTCCGTGTCGGATCATTTGCAGGCATTCGCCAGAGCCCAAAGGTAGCGTCTGCCTGGCCTCAGAAATCGCACATCGCTCGTTTACGAGTACACGCCCTATAGATAGAAGAACTGGATCTTCAGGAGGGCGATACCGTGCGCAAAGTCTGGATCGAAGCGGCCCTGAACGGCTCGTGGGGCCGCGCGCTCCAACCCGGCATTCCTGATACCGTCGAGACCATCATCGCCGAGGGCGTCGCCTGCGCGCATGCCGGCGCTACCATCGTTCACGTCCACGCCTATGATGGCGGCGGCCCGCAGACCTACGACTGGCAGGTCTATGCCCGCATCATTGAAGGCATTTGCAACCAGGTCGATGTGCCGGTCTACCCCTCCTATCCGGCCTTCATAACCACAGGCAGTGACGACAGCCCACTCGCCGACGCGGAGGACCGATTTGCCGACATCGAAGAGCTTGCCGCGCGCGGCCTCCTGGATTTTGCCGTCATCGACCCCGGCAGCGTCAATCTGAGCCTGACAAAAATCACGGCGGACACACAGCCTGGCGGCACCTACATGAATCCGGAATCCCAGATCCGGTATGCGCTCGATTTCGCAGCACGCCACGGCCTGCATACCGATTTTGCGATCTACGAGCCCGGCTTTTTGCGTGCCGGCGCAGCGCTCGCGCGCGCGGCCGGCGTCAAGGCGCCGATCTATCGCCTGATGTTCTGCGATCTGATCGCGGTCGGCCTTCCACCCAAGCCATATGCGCTTGCGGCCTACCATGCGCTATTGGAGGAGGAAGCGCCCGGCGCGCCCTGGATGATTGCGGGCGTCAGCGCCGATCTGCGCCCGCTGTTCACCGATACGATCGCACGCGGCGGCCATATTCGCGTCGGCCTCGAAGATGCGCCGCTCGGCACCACCGTGAGCAATCTCGAACTGGTCGAAGAGGCCGTGCGCCTGGTGCGCGAGCACGGCGCGGAGCCGGCCACGCCTGCTGAGATGCGGCAGGCGCTGGCGGCATCCGCCTGAGCTGCACCGCGCCGGTCTGCTTCACTTCCCCAGGGCGCTCGACAGCACCAGCTCCAGCTCCTGCCTGACATCGTCCAGCGGCTGGGCGCTGCGCGCGGCGCGGCACATCGCGACCGTTCCCTCGGTCGAGGCGATGACGAGCGCGGCGAGCCGCCGGGCGCGCGCGGGCGCCACGCCCTCGCGGCGCAGCGCCGTGAACATGATGCGCTGCCAATCGGCAAATACGCCCTCGGCAAGGTCGAGCAGATGCCGCTGCGCGGCTTCGTCCGGCGCGCCGTCCTTATCCGTCGCGTCATTGACATACTGCTCGACCGCGACGGCGAGCACCGGGCAGCCGGCCTGGAATTTCGACTTCTCCAGGGTCTGACGCCACAGCGCGATGAAGGTACGCAGACCCGCAATCGCGCCGCGCGACTGCGTCAGGTGCTCCAGCGGCCTGCTGACCTGTTTGCCGGCAAAGACTACCGCGTCCTCGATCAGTTGCTGCTTGCCGCGCGGAAAATGATGGCCGATCGAGCCGCGCGGCGTGTCGGTGTGGCGGACCACCTCGCGCATGCTGGTGGCGTTGACGCCGCGGCGGCTCATCAGGTCGG
The DNA here is from genome assembly GCF_000472965.1 of Bradyrhizobium murdochi. Taxonomy (GTDB): domain Bacteria; phylum Pseudomonadota; class Alphaproteobacteria; order Rhizobiales; family Xanthobacteraceae; genus Bradyrhizobium; species Bradyrhizobium murdochi. Next base: position 660,198 of record NZ_AXAU01000002.1, read on the forward strand.
CGGCCCCTGCCACCATTTTTGTGCGGGTATCTGACGTCATCGGAGATCCTCGTCGGCTGGACAGTTCATCCTAGAATATGACACTTGACATAGCCAGCCCGATCTGAACTATGCCACGCGTCATAGTCGGTAAAAGCCAAGGCAGAAGGAAGCGCGCGATGACGTTTATCCATGTGATGACGCCGCAGGGACGGTTGAACGCCGATCAGCGGCGGGTGCTGGCCAAGACGCTGACGGACGCCGTCCTCGTGCCGGAGGTCGGCAAGCTGACGCCTGAAGCGCGCCGCGGCTATCAGGTCCATTTCGTCGAGCGCCCGCTCGACATGATCGCGCACGGCGGGGAATTGCTCTCGGACAAGCCCAGCGACGTGATGGTGCTCGACGTCGTGGTGATGGACTGCTGCTGGACGCGCGAGGATCGCGCCACCGTCATCCGCAACATCCATGCCGCGCTTGCGGACGCCTGTGGAATGAAGACACCCTCGCCAGGCTGGTGGATCAATTTCCGTATCATCGAGGAAGGAAGCTGGGGTTCGCGCGGCGGCGTGCTGTCGTTCCTCGACCTGCTCGAACATGGCGCATCGCATTTTTCACCGGAACGCGCCACGGCAATCCGCACTGCACTCGCCGTCAAATACGAGCGATAAACACGCGCGCGTCGCACCGCATTTTGAGAGCAATCAGGATGGAGAAGACCATGAGCGAAGGAACAATCCGCACCGAAATCCACGATCGCATCTTCAAGATCATCATCGACAATCCCGCCAAGAAGAACGCGTTCTCGCCCGCGATGATGGAGCAATTGTCGGACGCGCTGACCGAGCTCCACAATAACGACAACTATTGGGTCGGCGTGATCTGCGCCGAAGGCAAGGATTTCACCGCCGGCCTCGACATGCCGAAATTCTTCGGCCCCAACGCCGAGAAGCGGAATTTTAGGGAGGGCAATGTCGACGTCTTCGGCCTGCAGAAGCGCTGCAAGAAGCCGATCGTGTCAGCGGTGCAAGGCATCGTCTTCACCATCGGCATCGAGCTGATGCTGGCGGGCGACATCGTCGTCGCCGCCGACGACGCCCGCTTCTGCCAGATGGAATCCAGGCGCGGCATCGCCCCGCTTGGAGGTGCGCATTTCCGCTTCCTGTCGCGCAGCGGCTGGGGCAACGCGATGTATCATTTGTTCCTGTGCGACGAATTCACCGCAACGCGCGCCCGTGAGATCGGGCTGGTCCAGGAGGTGGTGCCGGCCGGCCAGCAAATCGAGCGGGCGATGGCGCTCGCCAAGATCATTGCCGGCAATGCGCCGCTCGGCATTCAGGTCACCAAGGAAGCGGCCCTTCAATATGTCGAGCACGGCGAGGCGGCGGCCATCGCCTACATTCCAAAAATCCGCGAGCGCGTGCTCAACAGCTCCGATGCGCGCGAGGGCATTCAATCCTTCATCGAGCGTCGCGCTGCGGTGTTTCAGGGCAAGTAGGCGCGGGCTGCCCGCCTCTCATCCTGTCAGGATCGATTTCAACGAGTCGCGTTCTTCCACGATGAAGTCGAAGAACGCCGCGATGCGCGGGACGCGCCTGATATCCGGGTGGGCCAGGAGCCGCCAGCTTCGGGTCAATTCAGGGACGGGCCCGAGAACGCGGACCAGATCCGGCTCCGCATCGCCGAGCGCCGTCGGCAGCGGACCGAGGCCGACGCCGGATTTCACGGCCGAGACCAGCCCGAGCACGCTGTTGTTGCGCACCGGCATGGGGGCGCCGGGCGCCACTTCCTTGAGCCACTTGGCGGCGCGGTGGTTGGCGAGCGTCTCATCGAAACCGACGAGAAGGTGACGCGACAGATCCTCGGTTCGTTCGGGCTTGCCGTGGCGCTCAATGTATCCATGGCTGGCATACACCGCCCAGACCGAGTCGGCGATCTTGCGGCCCACCAGCTCATCGTCGGTATCGCCTGAGCGAAACGCAACATCCACTTCGCCCCTCGACAAATCAAGATAGCGGTCGCTGGTGATAAACTCGACGCGAAGCTGCGGGTAACGGGCATGGAAACGGTCGATCAACGTCGACTGGGTCATGCGATAGACGATCGGCTCGGGGCAGGTGACGCGGATCACGCCCTTTAGCTCCTGCTCGAGGTCGGTTGCCCGCCTTTGGAAATCATCGACCGCCGCCTCGATGCGCTCGGCATATTTCAAGAGCGTGTTGCCGTATTCGGTCAGGCGATAGCCGGTGTTCTGCCGCGTCACCAGGGCCCGCCCCAGTCTGCGTTCGAGTTCTTCGAGGCGGCGATGCACCGTCGATTGGCTGGTGCCGAGCGCCTTGCCGGCCGCGATCGTGCTGCCGTGACGCGCCACCGCGAGAAAGTATTTCAGATCGTTCCAGTCGAACATTCGCCCATTATGCACTTCTGCGGCGGGGTTTCGCAATCTTGCGGCTCCCGCGGCAAGGCAGCGGCCCGTAGGCTTCTTCGCGCCGAAAACACCCGCGCGGTCCCTGATCGACACAAGGAGCGAAAACATGCGCAGCCATTTCATCCCGGCATTTTTCCTTCTCACCGGCCTCGGCGCTGGCCTCGACAATCCCGCATCGGCGCAGCCGCAAGGAGCGCCCGCGCCGAGTATCGCCAAGCCGAATATGGTGCTGCAACAGGTCGTCGAGGGATTGCCAAAGGATGACAAGCAAACCGTGCGGGTGATGACCGCAACGTTCAAGCCTGGCGACAAGACCGTGTATCACACCCATCGCTTTCCGGTGACGGTCTACGTCCTCGAAGGCGCCTTCACGCTCGAACTCGAAGGCCGTCCACCGCTTAACGTCAAGGCCGGCGAAGCGATGGTCGAACCGCCGAACGTGCCCATGACCGGCTATAACCGCAGCTCCACCGAGCCGACCAAGGTGGTCATCTTCTATGTCAGCGCGAATGACACGCCGTTCCTGGACTTGCATTCGCACTAGGCGGCCTGCCATCGCGGCGACGACATTGCCTGGAGCAGGTCAGCAATAGAGCTAGCCGCGAAAATCGATGCTGCGCAGGATGATGCCGGGCGGGGTCCCCTCGAACTCCCCCGCTTCGAACTTGCGCGACGCGCATTGTTCGATGCGGTCGCGCAGCCGAAGGAATTGTTCTTCGCGCTGGCTGGTCGCCGTGCGCGAGGCATGTTCCAGCTCATCCATCGCGGAGGCGCTGACCGCGCACGGTATTTCCCTCGGGCCGTCCATCATGGAAAACAGCAGCACCATGCGGTCGAACTCATAACCGCCAATGTTTCCGCGTGCGAGTGCCATCGGGTGTCCCTCCCGAGTGAAACGATAATTGAGAAACGATAACTGCCTTGGCTTGTTCCTCATCTTGCCTGACGCTTACGCGAATAGTACTTCCGCCCGCGTGCCGGCGGGTATAAATTTCCACTTGTCTGTACCGTGGCAAGCACCGCCAGTCCGAGGCATTTTACATGCGCGCTCTTGCTCTGGTTCTCGCATTCCTGATCGGGTTGGGCACCCCTGCCCTCGCCGACGACGTCGCTACTGCCCAGAGCGTGATCCGCGCGCAGGAGCAGGCGTTCATTCGCGACGACGCCGCGGCCGCCTATTCCCATGCCGCGCCCGAGATCAGGCAGATCTTTCCGCAAGCCGACATCTTCATGCAGATGGTCCGGCAAGGCTACGCGCCCGTCTATCGCCACAAGAGTTTCGAATTCGGCGAGGCGCGTTCAGCCAATGGCCGGATTGCGCAGCGCGTCCATATCGTCGACGACAAGGGCGAAGCCTGGGAAGCGATGTACACGCTGGAGCAGCAGCCGGACGGCAGCCTGAAGATTACCGGCTGCTCGCTGTTGAAGACCGGCCAGGCGGCATAAGACTCAAGCCACCGCCGAGCACTTATCTGGAACGCTGGATATCGAGGATCTCCAATACCGGACACTTCGGCGCTGCGGTGCCGGTGCATTGGGCGACGGTTTTGGTCAGCAAGCGTTCCAGCTTGCGGAGGTCGGCGATCTTTGCGCGGATGTCATCGAGGTGATGGGCAGCGATCTCCCGGACTTCACGACACGAGGCTTTTTCAGGACCACCGAGGCGGAGCAAGGCGCGGACCTCGTCGAGCGAAAATCCCAACTCGCGAGAGCGCCGCACGAAAGCAAGAATGCGCCCTTCCATCGGGCCGTACACGCGACGCCCGTTTTCCGCGCGCGAGGGGACCGGAAGCACCTTGATTTTTTCATAGTAGCGGATGGTTTCGATGTTTACGCCGGTAAGCTGCGACAGCTTGCCGATTGTTAGCTTTTCGGCTCGCGCAGCCGTGATCGCACTCATGGAAAACCCCTTGATCCTGTAGTCGCTACAGGATGTAGGCTTGTTAGCATGAAGATCAAGGAAGAGCATATCGCCGCCGACCCAGGGCGCGGACAAGCGCTGATGGCCACAGGCGGTCTGCTGGGCGCGCTCGCCGCGTCGTCCTGTTGCATCCTGCCGATGGTTCTGTTCAGTCTCGGCGTCAGCGGTGCGTGGATCGGCAATTTCACACAGCTTGCGCCGTATCAACCCTACTTCCTCGCAGCGACAGTGCTCTTTCTCGGAACCGGCTATTGGCTGGTCCACCGCACCTCGAAACGTACCTGCGCCGAGGGCGAAGCCTGCGCCCGCCCCTTGCCAAACCAGCTGGTCAAGGCCGCGCTCGTGGTGGCGACGATCCTGGTCGTTGCTGCACTCGGCTTCGACCTCCTTGTGCCACCGCTTCTCAACGCATGAATGGAAGGTCCTCAATGAACAAACTCATATCCGCTGCATTCGTCTTCTGCCTGCTCGGATCGTCCACCGCGTTCGCTGCCGAGAGGACGGTCAGGCTTGCGGTCAAGAACATGTATTGCGCGGCGTGTCCTCACACCGTCAAAGCAAGCCTTGCAGCGGTGCCGGGCGTGGCCAAGGTCGCCGTGTCCTACAAGGACAAGACGGCGATCGTCACGTTCGACGATGCGAAGACCAGCGTGAATGCGCTGACCGCCGCCACCACAAATGCAGGCTATCCGTCCGCTCCCAAGGGATAGGCGCGCGGTGCAAGCTACCGCTCTCCTTATCACCAGCGGCGGATTCGCCAAGGGTGACGCATGGGCTCCTATGATCTCATCGTCATTGGCACCGGAACGGCCGCACAGGTGGCGGCGCGTCGTGTCCGCAGAGCGGGACGCTCGGTGGCGGTGATCGATCATCGTCCGTTCGGCGGCACCTGCGCGCTGCGCGGCTGTGATCCCAAGAAGGTGCTAGTCAGCGGGGCTGAGGGGATCGATCTCGCGCGCCGGATGCGAAGTCACGGCGTCACTGGGGACCTGCGCATCGAATGGAAAGACCTCATCGCTTTCAAACGGACCTTCACCGAACCCGTACCGAGAAGGCGCGAGGAGGATTTCGCCAAGCAGGGCATTGATGGGTTTCATGGCGTGGCTCGCTTCACCGGCCCCGATCGCGTCGCGGTGAATGATCATATTCTCCAAGGCCGTCATATCTTGATTGCAAGCGGCGCGCGGCCAGCCGTCCTCGGGTTCCCCGGCGCTGGACATCTCACGACCAGCGACGCATTCATGGAGCTTGAGCATTTTCCCGGCCGGATCGTAATGGTCGGCGGCGGTTACATCGCCGCCGAATTCTCTCATATCGCGGCGCGTGCGGGCGCCAATGTGGCCGTCCTGCAGCGCTCGGCGCGAATGCTGCCGACCTTCGACGCCGAGGTAGTTGGTTGGCTGATGGATAAGTTTGCCGAAATCGGCGTGGACGTGCGAACCGGAAACGCGGTGACGGCGATAGAACGGACGGGCGATGAATACCGCGTGCATAAGCAGACACCGCACGGCGAAGCGGTTGCGAGCGCCGATCTCGTAGTACACGCCGCGGGGCGCGTGCCGGACATCGCAGCACTCAATCTGTCAGCCGCCAATGTCGCTGTCGCAGGTGGGCGACTTAAACTCAACGATTTCCTGCAAAGCGTCTCCAACCCGATCGTCTATGCAGCGGGAGATGCCGCGGCGAAGGGGCCGCCGCTGACGCCGGTGTCGAGCCACGATGCCAAGGTCGTCGCTGACAATATTTTGGAAGGCACTCGCCACAAGGCGGACTATCGGGGCGTGCCGAGTGTTGCCTTCACGCTGCCGCCGATCGCCGCCGTGGGGCTTTCGGAAAGCGCCGCCCGCGCGCAAACCCCGAAACTGCGCATGAAGTCCGCGAAGGTGCCCGATTGGTACACAGCCCGTCGCATTGCCGAGTCCGTTTACGGGTACAAGACGCTTGTCGATGAAGATAGCGGACACATTATCGGCGCGCACGTCGTCGGACCGCATGCGGACGAAGTCATTAATCTGTTTGCTCTAGCGATCCGGCACAATCTCACCGCCGCTGATCTCAAATCGGCGATGTTCATCTATCCGACCGGAGCCTCGGATATCGGCTACATGCTTTAGGAACATGATATGATCCTCGAATCCATTATCACTTGCCCGCACTGCGCGACCGCTAAATCGGAAGCTATGCCGACCGATGCCTGCCGGTTCTTTTATGAATGTACCGGCTGCGGGGCGAGGCTGCGGCCGAAGCCGGGCGACTGCTGCGTATTCTGCTCCTATGGTTCAGTGCCCTGTCCGCCGATACAGGTCGAGCGCTCCGGCGACGCAACGGCTAGCTCTTGCTCCGGTGCCAGAGCATCATGAGGGACGGTGCAATCCAGATCTCACGCGATTGTCCCGGCAGCACGCGTCAGCAACGCCAGCTAGAGACCTGGACCGAATTACCTATGCTTACGCCATCGCCAGCCGTTGCCGCGCACGCATCAGCAGCAGCAGCATGATCGCGATGTTGAGCGCGTTCCACGCCAGCCCATTGGCGAACGCGGCGCCGTAGGAGCCTGTGGCGTCGAAGATCGCGCCCGAGATCCAGCCGCCAAACGACATGCCGAACACGGAAGCAAAGATCACGATGCCGACGCGGGTCGCCGCTTCGGAGGCCGGCATCGCCTCGCGCACGATGATCGCGTAACTCGGCACGATGCCGCCCTGGAACAGGCCGAACATCGCCGAGATAATATAGAGTGAGGTCAGGCTATCGAAGAACAGGTAGAACAACAGCGCCGTGCCCTGCGCGAACGACCCGATCAAAAGCGTGCGGATGCCGCCGATCTTGTCGGCGAGAAAGCCGCTTCCGATCCGGCTGATGATGCCAAAGCCCAGCATCAGCGACAGCATCTCGGCGCCGCGCGCCACGCCATAGCCGAGGTCGCCGCAATAGGCGACGATGTGCACCTGCGGCATCGACATCGCCACGCAGCAGGCGATGCCGGCCAGCGACAGGATCGCGGTCAGCGCGTTGGTGGAGAGTTTTAGATCGACGCGCGGCGGCGCCGCGTTGTCGTGGTCGCGCTGGCCTCCCGCGCCCATCAGCATGCGCAAGCCGATCAGCGCCAGCGTCATCGCTACCGCCGTGAAGATGCCGATCGCGATATGACTGGTGCGCCAGCCGAGCTGCTCGATGCCGAAATTCACCAGCGGCGGCCAGATCGTGCCGCCGATGTAATTGCCACTGGCGGCAATCGCGACCGCGAGCCCCCGATAACGGTCGAACCAGTGCGAGGCTTCCGCCATCAGCGGCCCGAAGGTGGCGGACGACGACAGCCCGATGGCGAAATGCACCAAGATAAAGTGCCAGATCGAGGTCGACATTCCCGCGACGACATAGCCGAGGCCCAAAATGCCGATGCCGAGCCCGATCGCTGTGACGATGCCGTAGCGGTCGGTGATCTTGCCGGTCAGCACCCCGCCGGAACCGAACCCGAGCATCACCATGGTAAAGGCCAGCGACGCGGTGCCGCGGCTCGCGGCAAACTCCGTCTGCACCACGGGCAGCGCGACCACCACCGACCACATGCCGACGCTGCCGAGCGAGCCGATCAGCACGGCCACGGCAAGCCGGATCCACGCCCGGCGCGAATCGGGAACGAACAGGTCGGAATCTCGGGAAAGCTCAGAAGAAATCACCACGGCAGCCGGAACTTCGGGGTCAAATGGCCGAAGGTCAAGCCACAATGCCGCGATGTTAGGCATGCAGTTGTGATGGGGACGGCGTCCGCGCTTGGCGGAATCGGCGATTGGGGATAGTTTGCCACCATGTTCGTTCGCCTGACCAGACGGAAGCGCGTCAAAGCGGGGTGGTTTGTCGCCCTGCTCTATCTGCTTTGCGTGCTGGCGCCCGGCGTTGCACTGGCGCTCGGCGACGCTGCGTCATGCCTGGTGATCGTGGTTCAGCCGGTCGCCGCCACACATACGCATGATCACTCCGAGCATGCGAGCGCGCATGAGCATCATCACGACCATGAAAGCCATGACACCGATGCGGGCAACACCGCGCATGAGCCAGCCAAGCATGGACACCACAAGTCCTCACCGGGACCGTGCTGCGCCATGCTCTGTGTCTCCGGCATCGCGGCCGATCTGCCGACGGTTGTAAAACCCTTGCAGCCGACCTCGCTTTGCGTCTCCGAGAATTCCTGGCGCCTGCCGGGTGAGGCGCCCCCGTTCCACTACCGTCCTCCCATCGCCTGATCCGAGGTAACCTAAGTGGGTAGCGGCGCGCGTCGGCGCGGCTGCCTGTGGTTCATCAGAGATCAGGGATTCATTTGATGTCTGCGCAGTTTGGGGCGTGGTTCGCCGCCGTAGGTTCGGCGGGCGGATGCCATTCCATCTTCAAGTCGGCGATTCGCGGAGCCGTCGTCGCCTTGGCCATCGGTGCAGCCGGCTGCACGCCCGCGACGACGCGCCTGGCCAGCGCCGATCCCGCCGATCCTGCGGCCAGAGTCGCCAGCGTCCGTTATCGCTCGACGATTGCGCCGTACACGTCCTTGCGCCCGTCGACGCCCGCGCCCTGGCGCGAGCGCAATGAGAGTGTCACGCCCAAACAACGCGGGAACAGCCATGCGCATTAGCTTCATGTGGCGTACGCCGGCCATCGCCCCTGCTGCTGTCAACGGGCGTGGGCCTTTCCGGATGCGCATCGTTCTCGCCGGACTCCGGCATGACCGTCGTGTCCGACGTCGCCAGCCAGACCATCGGCAAGGATGTCGCCTTCGTGCGCTCGGCCGACGGTGCCGAGCGGACCGGCGGCGTCGTGCGCCGCCTGCTTCGCCGGCCGCTCACGGTCGATACTGCCGTGCAGGTCGCGCTGTTGAGCAACAAGGGCCTGCAGGCCGCCTATAATGAGCTCGCGCTGGCGGAGACCGATCTCATCGAACAAAGCCTGCCGCCGAATCCGGTCTTTGCGATTTCCCGCATCTCGGGCAATGGCAGCTATGAAATCGAGCGTCAGGTGGTCGGCGACATTCTGGCGCTCGCCACCTTGCCGTTCCGCTCCGAAATTGCGCGCGAACGCTTTCGTCAGGCGCAGCTCCGCGCCGCGCTGGAAACGCTGCGGCTCGCCGCCCAGGTTCGGCGCACCTATTTCCGATCAGTCGCGGCCAACGAGATGGTCGGCCTCCTCACCGATGCGAAATCGACCGCCGAGAGCACGGCGCAATTGGCGAAAAAGCGCGGCGAGACCGGCTCGCTGAACAAGCTCGACCAGGCCCGCGAGCAGGTGTTTTACGCTGAAACTACCGCTGACCTCGCCACCGCGCGGCAGGAGGCGACCAGCGCCCGCGAACAGCTCACGCGCCTGATGGGCCTGTGGGGCGAGGATCTCGATTTCCGCCTGCCCAACCGCCTGCCGACGTTGCCGCGGCGGCCGCGCTCGCTTCCCAGTATCGAAGCCGACGCGGTCGGCCACCGCATCGATCTGCAGATCGCACGCATGGAACTCGCGGCGCTCGAAAAATCGCTCGGCCTAACCCAGGCAACCCGCTTCGTCACGCTGCTCGATCTCGCCGGGGTATCCAAGCGGAGCCGCGAGGACGAGGGACCGCCCATCCGGGAGCGCGGCTTTGACATCGAGTTCCAGATCCCGATCTTTGACGGCGGCGAGGTGCGGGTCCGTCAGGCCGCGGAGAGGTACAACCAGGGCTTCAACCTGCTCACCGAAAGGGCCGTCAACGTCCGCTCGGAAGCGCGCGACGCCTACCGTGTCTACCGCTCGGCATACGACATCGCCAGCCACTACCAGCGCGAGATCCTGCCGCTGCGTCAGATCATCACCGAGGAGATGCAGCTTCGCTTCTCCTCGATGCAGATCGATGTGTTCGCGCTTTTGACCGAAGCGCGCCAGCGCCTCGCCTCCTTGCGCGCGGCAATCAACGCCAAGCGCGCGTTCTGGCTGGCGCAATCCGACCTGCAGACCGCCGTCAATGGCGGCGGCTCGGAGGCCGCAAGGGAAACTCCAACGACCACCGCCGCGGCGGCGCCAGCCGCAGGCGTCGGGCACTAAAAGGAGAGAACGATGTTCTCACGCAGAGGATTTCTTGGCACCGCCGCCCTCGTCGGCGCCAGCGCCGTCACCGGCCGCGTGCAGGCGGCCGCTATCCCAGAAGCGCCGACGATGGACAAGGCGGTGATGCAGCCGCCGCTGCATCCGACGTCGGGTCCCGACTACCGGCCCGTCGTCACGCTCAACGGCTGGACGCTGCCATGGCGCATGAACGGCGACTGGAAGGAATTTCACCTTGTCGCTGAGCCCGTGGTGCGCGAATTCGCCGAAGGCATGAAAGCCAATCTGTGGGGCTATAACGGCCAGGCGCCGGGACCGACCATCGAGGCGGTCGAGGACGACAAGGTGCGCATCTTTGTCACCAACAAACTGCCCGAGCACACCACCGTGCACTGGCACGGCATGATCCTGCCGTCCGGCATGGACGGCGTTGGCGGGGTCACGCAGCCGCACATCCCGCCCGGCAAAACCTTCGTCTACGAGTTCCAGCTAAGGCACAGTGGCACCTTCATGTACCACCCGCATTCGGACGAGATGGTGCAGATGGCAATGGGCATGATGGGCATGTTCGTCGTGCACCCGCGCGATCCGTCGTTCCGGCCGGTCGATCGCGACTTCGTCTTTGTGATGTCGAGCTATCTGATCGACCCCGGCACTTACCTGCCAAAGGTCAACGAGATGACCGACTTCAACATGTGGACGTGGAATTCCCGCGTCTTTCCCGGCATCGATCCGCTGCCGGTTCGCCTTGGCGACCGTGTCCGCGTGCGCATGGGCAATCTCACCATGACCAACCATCCGATCCATCTGCACGGCCATAACTTCTCGGTGAGTTGCACGGACGGGGGCTGGGTGCCTGAAAGCGCCCAATGGCCTGAAACGACCATTGACGTGCCCGTCGGGGCCATCCGCGCATTCGATGTGCTCGCCGACAATCCCGGCGACTGGGCATTCCACTGCCACAAGTCGCATCACACCATGAACGCCATGGGACACGACGTGAAGAACCTGATCGGCGTGTCGAAGCGGGATCTTGCGAAAGCCGTCGGCAAGCTCGCGCCCGACGCCATGGTGATGGGTTCGACCGGCATGGCGATGGGCGACATGGAAATGCCGGCGCCCGACAACACGCTTCCGATGATGACCGGCACCGGACAGTTCGGCCCGATCGAAATGGGCGGCATGTTCACGGTGATGAAGATCCGCGAGGGGCTCGCGCGCGACGACTACAGGGATCCAAGTCCGTACAAGTTTCCGAAAGGCACCGTCGCCTGGGAAGTCGAGGCGCCGTCGAGTGAGCCCGCACGACAGGGACCGGCCAATACGAAACCACCTGCAAAGGATACGAAGGGCGCAAAGCCTGCGCATATGAAGCATATGCAGAAATGAGAGACCCGGAGCCGGCTCAAGCTTGAACATCGACAGGAGAAGATAATGAAACTGAAACAACTGGTTCTGATCTCAGCAGCAGGCACCGCTCTGCTTGTGGCGCCGGCATACGCCGGTGAAGGCCCTCCCGGCCATCATCATCACGACGATTCCTATTCGGCGGGTGAGCCGGGCAATCCCAAGAAGCCGGCGCGAATCGTGCAAGTCACCATGGGTGAATCCGATGGCAAAATGACATTCACACCGGCGAAAGTCGAAGTGAAAAAGGGTGAACAGATAAAATTCGTTTTGCGCAATACCGGCGAGCTCGAACACGAATTCATCCTCGCTTCGACAGCGGACAATCTCAAGCATGCTGAAGCCATGAAGAAGAATCCCGACATGGAGCACGACGATCCGAACGGGAAGCGGCTCGCGCCGAAGAAGAACGACGAGATTGTCTGGAAGTTCACGAAGAAGGGCGAATTCGAATATTCCTGCCTGATCCCCGGCCATCGGGAAGCAGGAATGACCGGAACGGTGGTCGTGAAGTAGTTCGAGTCAGTAATCTAGCTCAGTGAAAGGGGAACGAGCATGAAGGTCAAGAAACTCACATTAGCCGCTCTATCGCTTTCGCTCACCTTGGGAGTCGGAATCGCCGCGGCGCAGGCGGAAATGGTCAATGGCGAAGTCAAGAAAGTGGACCAGGCCGCCGGAAAGATCACCCTGAAGCATGGCCCAATCAAGAGCCTCGAAATGGAGGAGCCAATGACGATGGTCTTCCGTGTGCAGGATCCGGCGATGCTGAAGCAGGTCAAGGCCGGCGATAAGGTTCAGTTCGAAGCGGAGCGAGCTGCAGCCGGGATCACGATCACGAAAATGCAGAAAGGCAAATAGGTCATGGGTGCGGCGGCCAATTGCTGCGGCGATGGAAGAAGCTTTGGCGACATGAAGTGATCCCGCGTCGATCGCGCAGGATCACTTCATTCTCAATCAGTCCTTCTTGGGGCCGATGTGATGCGGCACTTGGGACTTCGGTCCACCGTAGTAGTGGTGGCTTCCGCCCGCGCTGGATTTCTTTAGACCGGTAGTCTCCTTCTTCCCGATGTGGGGTGGGACCTCCGGCAGGATGCCGATCCCAAGCCAAGGAACTACCATTGAGTCCTCGCGTTTCCTCGGTGCAATGGGAGGATTCGAGGTGGGACTATGCACAAGCACCACTACGGTCACCTCGCGGTCATGACCGCATTGTCCTTCGTAGCGATGTTCATCTTGATGTACGCGATGGTCGATCGCTTCGCGAACGTGTATCCGAACATCAACCAATTCTACATGGCAGGGCTGATGGCCGCGCCGATGGTTATCATCGAGTTGGTCGTGATGCGCGGCATGTATCCGGACGCCAGGATGAGCCTGATTTTTGGCGGGGTGGCTGTTGTCGCCGTGGCGCTCTTCTTCCTCGGCATCCGCGCCCAGACGGCGGTCGCCGACGTGCAGTTCATCAAGTCGATGATCCCGCACCATGCAGGCGCAATTCTGATGTGCGAACGGTCGGCGGTTGCGGATGCAGAGCTCGTGAAACTCTGCCAGGATATCGTCAAGGGACAGCAGCAGGAGATCGACCAGATGAAGCAAATACTGGCCCGGCTCGATAAATAGCGCGCCCGGATTAGTCGATAGGATGGGTGGAGCGAAGCGATACCCATCGTCTGCGCCCAGTTCAGAGTGATGGGTATCGCTACGCTCCACCCATCCTACGCTGACTGGAAAGTCCAACCGAAAAGGTGAAGTCGATGACCGAAACACTGCATTGCATCGCCCGGCGGTCCTTCCTCGGCGCGATTGCCGCCGTGCTGGCAGGCCGGACGATCGCGTCCGCCGCTGCCGCTAATCCTGTCGTGACCGTCCACAAGGATCCGAACTGCGGCTGTTGTTCGGGCTGGGCCGATCATCTGCGCGCGGCCGGCTTTCCGGTCGAGGTGCATGACTCTGCCGATCTCGCGCCGATCAAGCAGCAGCATGGTATTCCGCCTGAGCTCGCCGCTTGCCACACAGCCGTCGTAAGCGACTATGCCATCGAAGGACATGTGCCGGCGCTCGCGATCCAGCGGTTGCTGGCGGACCGTCCGAACGCCAAGGGCCTTGCCGTTCCCGGCATGCCGGTCGGGTCACCCGGAATGGAAGGCGGGGCACCACAACCTTACACAGTCGTGTTGTTCGGGCCGGCCGGGCAGACGCCTTACATGCGCTTCATCGGAACGCAGAGGATTGACACTTAGTCCGCAGGATGCGGTAGAGCGAAACGTCACCCGTCGTCTACACTCCATTCAAGAAGGGTGACGGTATCGCGGAGTTTATCATCGGGCTGGCCGAAGGCCGGACCCGTCCGCTCCGCCAATCCTACGCTGACGCGGTACGGGTCCGGAAAAATGCTGTACAAGGCGATGGAGAACGCGCACCGGTTCGTTGCTGAACATTGGCGCGGCCGAGAAGGCAAGGAAACGAGACGCCCGTGGTGCGACGAATTGATGATCAGACCTTTCTGCTCTTGCTGTTTGCCGTTACGCTGGCATTCGCCTGGATTTTGCAGCCATTCTACGGCGCCGTTCTGTGGGCGATCATCGTAGCCGTCATCTTTGCGCCGGTGAATCGGGCGCTGCTGCGATCGATGCCCGGCAGGCCGAACCTCGCTGCCCTGGTAACCGTCCTGCTCATCATCGCGATCGTACTCATACCGCTGGCGATGGTTGCGGCCTCCCTGGTGCAGGAAGCAACGAGCCTTTTTGAGAAGATCAGGTCCGGAGAATATGATTTCGCCGGCTACATCCAGCGTGTCGTCGATGCGCTGCCGGCCTGGGCGACCGGTTGGCTGCAGCGGTTCAACCTGACAGATCTTTCAGGGCTTCGCGAAACATTGTCGTCCAGCCTGATGAAGGGCGGTCAGGCCCTGGCTCCCCAAGCGCTTACCATCGGGATGAACACTTTCGAGTTCGTGATCAGCCTCGGCATCATGTTGTACCTGCTGTTCTTCCTGACGCGCGATGGCAAGGCAGTGGCAGACCTGATCAAGCAGGCTGTTCCACTCCACGGCGATCAGAAATCAGCGCTCTTCACCAGGTTCGCCGACGTCGTTCGCGCCACCGTCAAGGGTGGGATCGTGGTGGCCGTTGTCCAGGGCGCGCTCGGCGGTTTGGCGTTCTGGTTCCTCGGGGTTCACGCGCCGATTTTGTGGGCCGTGCTGATGGCGTTTCTGTCGCTGCTGCCGGCCATCGGAGCCGCGTTGGTCTGGCTCCCGGTCGCGATTTACTTTCTCGCAACCGGCGCCGTTTGGCAGGGCATCGGGCTGATCGCCTATGGCGTGCTGATCATTGGCCTGGTGGACAATGTGCTGCGTCCATTCCTTGTCGGCAAGGGTACCAAGCTGCCGGATTACGTTGTGCTGATTTCGACGCTGGGCGGCATCGAAGTCTTCGGCCTCAACGGTTTCATCATCGGCCCGCTGATCGCCGCGATCTTCATGGTGAGCTGGGAGATTTTTTCGACGTCCAGGCGCGCGTCGCGGAACTAACGGAGAGCGCCTTGAACTCCCGCAACTTCCTTGATGCCTTACAGTTCAAATCGCTCTGGGCAACCGGCACGGCAGCCCTAAGCCTCTCCACGGTTCGGCGCCAACAATATATCCTGCCCGCATCAGGCCCGGATGCGGCTGTGCACTTGTCCCTTGTCGCCCGGCTTCCTCAACAACCCAATTCCGGAATCGGCAAAGTCCTGGCTGAACTCGAGCGGCTCCATCCTTCGCATCACTATTATCCCTCCGACACCGTCCATGTGACGATCCAAAATTTCGACGACATCAAGGACGTCGACCGGGACGAGCTGCTCGCGCGACTCCGGCATCGCATCGGAACGCTTCGTCCCTTCAGCCTAACGGGACACGGCTTGGGCGTTTCGCCCAATTCCGTCTTCTTGCAGTTGTTTCCCGAAGACGATTCGCTGTGGGGGCTCAGACAACAGCTTACGCGCTCGACCCAGGATCTTTCTTACACGCGAAAAAGAACAGCCGGCCCGGGCGCATTTCGCGATCTTCTGTTTCGTAGACTTGCCTTTGCGAACCTGATCCGCTTTTCGGGCCCGTTATCTCCTTCTTTCATTCGCGCGATCGCACGCCATCGCGCGACCTGCTTCGGCCGCTTTACGGTGGAAGCGCTCGAACTCGTGCAAACCGACAGGCTGTTCTCCGCCGCCGGCACCACGGTGATCGATCGGATGCCATTGGGCCGGTAGTGCCGAGGCCGGCCCGCACGAACGCGTAGGATGGGTGGAGCACAGCGATACCCATCAATCGCATGCCATCAAAGGAGCGATGGGTATCGCTTCGCTCCACCCACCCTACATTCCGTTCCCTACCCCAGCTCGAAGCTGGTCACACCGAACACCCGCTCCAGCCGCAGTGGCGGGATTGCGCCGGTATACATGCGCGCCGTCTCGAACACCGGCGCGAGCCCAAAACCTTCCGCCAGTGCGACCGCGTCGCGGTTGATGCTGGGCACGTCCAGAAACATCTCGCCGCCGCCCACCTTGGCGAGCAAGGCGGACAACACCGCTTCGGCCGTAGCGCGGTCGTCGGCCACCAGCGGCCCGATCTTAAACCCCTTCCGGCACGGCCGGATCACACCCCAGCCCGCAAGCCGTCCATCGCGCATGACCGCGCACCCGACATGCCCGGGCGAGCCGATCCAGGCCCGCAGGAACGCCGGCCGCCGCGCCGGAAACACCGTCGCGTCGTCTGCTTCCACGTCAGCCAGCGGGACTTCGCTCAGGTCAATCACCCCGGCCTTCGCCGCGCTCGGTGCTGTGACGATACCGCCAAAGCGGACGTTGGCGTAAGCTAGCTCGAATCCGGACTTCCTGTAATTGTCCTGCTGCGCCGTCACGCCATCGAGTCCGATCACACGCGCGCCGGCATGTGCGATGGCTGCATTCCAAATCCGCAAGCCGTAACCTTTGCCGCGCAAATCTGCCCGCACGATGTAAAAGCCAAGAAAGGAAAAGCCCGCGCTGTAATTGACGCAGGACACAGTCGCGACAGCCGCACCATCGATCTCGCCGATGAAAAAGCCCTTTGGATCAACAGACGCAAAGCAGGCGT
This sequence comes from Bradyrhizobium murdochi, assembly GCF_000472965.1. Taxonomy (GTDB): domain Bacteria; phylum Pseudomonadota; class Alphaproteobacteria; order Rhizobiales; family Xanthobacteraceae; genus Bradyrhizobium; species Bradyrhizobium murdochi. The sequence goes on from NZ_AXAU01000002.1 coordinate 677,094, forward strand.
CATCGGCAAGACCCGGATTCCAGCCTTCAGCCGCGGCCCAGTCGATTGCGATCGATATCTCGTCGCGCCGCATCGTGCGGATGGTGAAGTCGTTCATGAAAGCGATCCTCGAGCCGTCATTGCGAGGAGCCAACGGCTGGGCATTCACATTCAACTGCCAGACTGCGTGATTGCGATCGCATCACGCAGTGTTCCTCAACTCACGATGCCGACACGCGAATGTGTGCGCAGTCCTGAAATGGCACACTTCTTCGCGCAAAATATCATTGCGCACTTCGATTTGTTTAGCGAAAATTAACCACGCTGGCTGGCGCGGCTTGAGTAGTTGGAGGCTTCACACATGTACCGATCATCGCTCACGCTGGCTTTCGTCGTCCTGTGTTCCGGGGCTGCCGCGGCCAGCGATCTGTCGTCATCCGTCTACGTCGCGCCAGGCGGAATCTACGCGCCCTCCGCAAACATCAATGTGCGCCCGCGACCGGCTTATCGGCCGTACGCGGAACCCGATTACCGATATCGCTCTTACGGTGACCCCGCCTACCGCGCACCGGCAGCGGTCTATGGCGAGTACGGACCCGCCTACGCCGCGCGGCCGGTCTATGTCGAACGCGCGCCAGTCTATCGCGAACGCTACTACGCGCAGGAATACGACTATGCGGGCGAATACGCGCCGCGACCGCCGCTGCCCGTGCCCCATCGTGCGCGGGCGCGATGCGACGACGGTTATGGCGGGTGGAGCTATTGCGACTAGAGCGCGCGGCGCGCAGGTTCGTTGCCACGTAGCGCGCCGGATGGGTAGAGCGACTTGTCCGCCGGCCTGTCCGCCGTAGCTCGCCAGAGCGAAGGCGGAAGCTTGCCAGAGCGTGGAAGCGATGCCCGTCCGCGCACGCGATTGATGCGTTTCGATTTCGCTCTACCGATCCAACGCGCTACGGCCAGAGCTGGATAAATTCGGGTCCACGCAACCCGGCAGTTTTCACCACACTGACGAATTCGTCGCCCAAGAATAACGGGCCGCGTAGCAGCTGCGGCACCTTGAACACCGCTAGCCCCTCCGTCAGGTTGGGCCGGAATACGTAACGTTCGACATCAAGAATGTCTCCATCATCGAACCGCACCAGCTCCGATTTTTCCTCATCAAGCGCGTCAACCACCGTTAGCACGTTGAACAGCCACAGGTCCGCGTCCGGACATGCCAGCGGCAGGAGTTCGCCGGAACGGTCCAACAGCGGCGCCAGCACCTTGACCGCATGCTCGCGAAGCACCAGCACGTGGCCGCCAAGCCAGGGGAGGTCCGCCTCAGCCCGCGGCTCACCTTCGTCGTCCACCAAGAGCCTGGCCACCGGCATCGGTCGCCAGCTAGCTCGGCGGGCAGTCCCATCCAGCCTCCACAGGTACTCGTGATCGCTCTCGTGCACCGGAAGCACCCACTCCAAATTCGGGCGAACCCGCGGCTCGTAGATCCTCAAGACTTCCTCCCGATCAAGAGTGCTCTTCCGAGAACTTACAATTGCGTAATATTATTGAAGGCAAGCACGTTTGCACCATGTAGGTGACAGGCGGAAGCGTTGAAATCCGCCCTTCAACTGAAGCCCAGCGGCCGTGCTCAGTGAGCTGGGTCCTTTGATTTTCTGTATCTGGCCCGCCTCAATTGGCCTCAGAGGCAAACTACGATGAGCGGTATAAGACAAAACCGCGGCCGCCACTGGTCGGACGAGGGCGACAATCTGCTGCGCTCTATGTCACCGGCAGGAAAGAGCCTCACCATTATGACGGTGAAGCTCGATCGGCCGATGACATCGATCAGAGCGTGCGCCGACGATCTCCGTATCGGGATCCCCGGAACCGAGATCGGGTGGCGCAAGCGCAGAAGAGGTGATCAGCGGAATGCGCGAGCCCGCGAATGCCAAAGCATGCGGCCTCTATCCCTGCTGATTCCGTGCAAGGGCCTCAGCTCCGTCAGGAGTTGAGGTCCTTGCTTTTCAACGCATGTGGATAAATGCCGGCGAAGTGCTTCCGGTAACTTCCGGCCAGTCATCAGACATGCGCCAAGCTGCCACTCCGACGCACACAGTGAGCATCAGGGACATCACGAGCAGAAGCATAAAGGAAAACTGGCTCAACTTCCTTGCCCCGCAAACCAGACTCAAATTTTGAGGAAACCAGCACGGACTGCCGAGTCGGACAACGCAGTTAGGCTGACCTAAGTCGAGTTTTCCCCAGGCGGGATTTTTTGGCGAGATCTCGCGCTGCGCGCATGTCACCTTTACCCAGTTGTTGCCTCGTCCAGATGCATATCCGCTATCGCTTCGACGCGACGGCTTCGAGCCCGACCTTGCAGGCATGCGCGAACATGGTGCGGCCATCGACTTCAAAACTTGCAGACATAGTCCGGGCATCTGAGTTCAGAAAACAGTCACTCGCTGCCGAAGACAGCCCGATCTTTCTACCTCGCCGCAAGATGGCGGCTTGAAAGGTCGCAACCACAACAATCACCGCCACAATCCGTCTGCGCCCAGTAGACCAAGTTCCTACACAGGGTTTGGCAGGGCTCCTGCCAAACCTTGAAATAAAAATTGATGGAACTTTGGAAAAAAGCGGGGAAAAAACCCAAATGGGGTCTTGATTTGCCTTCTTTCTTTAGCCGGGGCGCTCTGTGAGTAACGCGTATGACAGATCAACAATTGGCTATTCAGGCGATTGGCGAGGCGCAACTCATACTGGAAGAATACCTGCAACCTCGGCCGCAGAACAATGAGCGTATTCTCGACAAGCTCGTAGAAGTTCTCGAACGTCCCGATGTGATGGTTGCTGTGAGCCGCTTGCAGCAACGTAGTGGCCTCGAGCCACGCAAATGACCAAGCAGCTTTCATCAATAACGCTGACGGCTTTTGTTGCTGCGCTGTTATTGTTGGGAACGCCAGGCGCGGGAGCGAAACAGCAATGCAGCGCCGCTATGCCGTCAAATCCGAACGGAAAATGGTGGTCGTATCGTCTCATCGACGGACGAAAATGCTGGTACGAAGGCAAGCCCGGGCTTTCAAAAGCGTTGTTGGAATGGCCCAAGGGCGTGGCCGCGCAACCGTCGCGCAAGGATATTGTGAACGCAGTCTCGCAGAAGCGCGGCAATCTATTAGACACACAAGCCTGGGCACCGAAAGAAGCCGTACAAGCGTGGGCACCGGAGGAAGCCGTGCAAGCGCGGAATGATGTCCCTGACACTTTTGATGCGTTATGGAGCGGAAGGATCTGGCTTTTAGATTAGAAAATTGACGGTTCGCTTGGTTCTTGGCCTCGGCTTTTGTGCTCACTGGACGCGTTCTTGGAACCAGTGTGCGCTTTATCTTACGTGAGTCGCCCTTAGAGGAGGCTGCGGTGAGTAACGTACGAGATGCGAGCGACGCCGGGCGGTGTCATCCGCCTCATCATCCAACTTGCAATCATTGCGGCGGCATCGCGCGGCCCGTGGTGATCCTCGACAGTCGCCAGGGCAAGAGCTTTCGCCTCCTCCGCTGCCTTAGCTGCGAGAAAATGGATTGGGCTGAGGAGCAGCAACTCCCGCATTAATCGCGCAACAGCACGGCCTCGCGAAGGGTCCGGCTCGAGGCTAAGACGGAGGCGAGCCCCAGCGCCATCAGCAGCGCGCCAAGCCAGGTTGCCATCCAGCCCCACCCGTCTTCAGCCGCCTCGGCGATCGGAGAGGCGACCGGCGCGGCCGGAGGCACGGAAACCGCAACCGCCTCGCTTGGCGCCGGTGCGGCTGCCAGAAGTGTCGCTGCGTCGAGCCTGCGCGGCGCGGGGTGGTCAGGCGTGGGCTGGTCAGGCGTGAGCTGATCGGTCGCGCGGCTGGCGACAGGTGTCGGCGGCACGAAGGCTGCGGTCTCCGTAGCCGGGACGGAAGCGGCATCGACCACCTTGAGCTCGGGCGCGGGTTGCGTCGGCTGAGACGTTTCCGCCGGTGCGGAGCGCAGCAGCTCCGCACGCGCATCCATGACCGCCTTCTGCTTGGCCCGCGCGGCCTCATTCTCCTCAACAGTGACACGAGGTTTCGCGGCGCGATTACGAACCTGCTTCACCGTCGTGGTTCCCTCAGCAGCCTGGAACCAGCATTTGCGGCGCCCCTCAGTACGATAGACCCAGCGCTGACCTTCCGCCGTCGACGTACCGGGTCGTGGCAAGCACTCGCTTTCCTTTTCCGCGGGAGCAGGCGCAGTGGCTGTCTGGGGAGGAGAGACATTGAACAAGTCTGCAAGCGGATTCGAAGATGCAGGCGAAGCCGGGAGACTTGCGAGAAGGACAAAAGCGGCGATGCAAGATCGCAAATGACCGGACATGAGAATCACCCCAGTGTTGCGCCCTCCCCGCACCGACCTTTGGCCGCGACCTGGGTCATAATGAGACTCAAATCCGGCAAGGCGGTGGATTCATTCTGGCTTGGGAAACGAGACCGTGGCGCGAGTGCCGGGCAGCCGCGCGAACGGCGTGCAAGGTGGACTTCCTGCTCGTCTCGAACCTCGATGGATCGTTGAAACTCAGGAAGTCATGTTGCTGACAGCATCGATGTGGCAGGGACAGCCCCCATGCACTGCTGCACCTCGTTCGGCACGTTATAGTGGCGCATGATAGGGCGGCTGTCGCGCAAGCCGCACGCCTCTCGTTGCACCACGAACATCCAGAGCGCGTGGCCGGCCTCCATCACCAGGATGCGCCGTGCCTGCTGCGCTGACGCCGGCGCGCCCGAGCGTGGATGAGTGGAATCGAACTCCCGCAGCCTGGCGAGGGCCGCTTCCAGCGCTCGCCCCATTCGTCCGAGCGCAACGGCCTGGTCCTGGGCGATCTCATAGTTGAGAACGTCGACGGGAGTGCGATCAAGGCGAAAATCGCGGGACATGGGTAATGTATAGCGCCACATGGATCGCATGCGCAACGATGCGCGTTACTGCAGCGTCCACCCGCTTTGCCATCGGGCGGTTGTGGTTGCGAGCGAATAAACCTGGTTCCGCCGGAGGCATGGCCCTGGCCGGCAGCGATCTTCGCAATGACGGCATTCTTCATCTTTCATAGACACTCTCGCTGATCGCAGTGTCAGAATATTGTGATCGCATCCTGGGTTTGATGCTGATCGAGTTCAGCAGCGTTGCGGTCGCGATCATCGCTGCGATGCCAGCGAAACTCAACACTATCTGCATCGCAAATCCGTCTGAAATCTTGAGCAGCGCCACGTGACTGGCAAACGTCAGGAGAACGCCGAGGCAATAGATTGGCAGCGAGTTCTGACCACAGCGGATCGCGCCGCGCATTACCGGCGTCGTCAGCCCTTGCCAATTGCGAGGCACGAGCCATGCCACCAAAACCGCTATGGCCAAAAAATGCAGCAGTCGCAATGGATCGAGATTCGATTTGTCCAATGGATAAAGCAGGTTCGCCAGCGCCTGCGGGATCAGTGCTTCCAGCGGTTTGATGCGCCAGCTCAATACGATGACCAAGCTGAAGAGCAGATACAGGACGGCAAGTACAAGCGTCGTGCGTGACGTCACCCACGGCTGGAGCCTCTTGTCCTCGATCATCCACCACGCGCCAAGCACGAACAGCAACTGCCAGGCCAGCGGATTGAAGGCCCAGTGGCCGTTCGGCCAGGCCGGGACGGTCCAGCCAAAGACATGCACCAGCACATAAAGCGCCAGCGAGGCGCCAAGCGTCGCATTCGGCGCTCGCAGCAGCAGCCACAGCAGCGGCGCGAACAGGAGATGAAGAAGCACGAAGACCGACAACACGTCGGTATTGACCGGACGGTATTGCAGGACCGCCGCGCGCGCGAGCGTTGCCCCTGGATGATCCAACAGGATACGCGTATTGCTCTCATCAGCAATACGGCCCGTGCCTGCGAGGTGAACCAAGATGGCGCAGGCGAGCGTGAGCAGCAGAAATGCGACATAAATGTCCCAGCTTCGCCGCAGCGTTCGGCTGATCACTCCGGTCCAACCCTCGCAACGCCATGCTTTGCCGTAAGCCAGCGCGCAGGTTACGCCCGACACGAACATGAACACCTCAGCGGCATCGCTGAAGCCGTAGTTCCTTAGTGTCAGCCAAGTTCCGATGTTGTTGGGAACATGGTCAAGAAAGATGAACCACAGCGCGATGCCTCGGCAGGCATCTATTCGCGGGTCGCGGCCCTGGCCTCTCACTTCCGGCAGCTCGCCGCCCATGAACTTGGGGATGGTCATTCGGTCGTGCATCAGGATCGTCCCAAGCCGGCAAAATAGACCTGCCGCTGGGCTCCGGCTGTGAGCTCGTTCACCTTTAAAGGCTTATTTTTAAAGGCGAAATCTGCGCGCGAACGTTGAGCCTTGCCGGCTTTGCACGCGATCATTTGGGTGCTGTCGGACCCGAAGCGGATAGCGGCCGCACCGGGTGGAATTGGGCCTGAGCTCGCATTCCCAAGTTCTGGGGGACAGCATCAGGTCAGTCGAAGCCGTTCCAATGAATCAGATTTCGCAGTCGACTGAATTCAAGGCCTTGCGCAATCCACCAAACGCGCTCAGCCGACAAGACTCGGTGTCGCTGGCGACCTTTCGCCGCTCGGAAATAGTCGTTCGCGCGATAGCGGTTGTCTTTGGCTTCGGCTTGGGACGGGCAGCGATGGCGACATTCTTTGGACGGGCGGCGGTGGTAGCCTTCTTTGATTTGGGATTGTGTGGATGGCGGTTGATCACCCTCGGGGGCTCCGAAGGACCGACACTGATGTCTTCCGACGGAGAAACGCGTTCGTCGACTAGCGCGGGCTGTGCTGGTGGCTCGCTGCTCGCGGCGGCAATTTCAAGTCGATCAGCCTTCGCCAAGGCAGCATGTGAATCGGAAATGTCTACGGTTGTCTCGGCAACGGCGGGCTGGACGACCACTGCTGCACTACGCACTGGAGTTCTGAGTTCCATTGCCGCCAGCACACCTACACCCAATGGGATGAGGAGGCCCAACAACATCATTCTCAGCATGATGTTCCTCCACTCGTTTAGTGGCGGTGAAAATTCTCCTAGCTAATGCGGCAACTTGGCGGCGGCTCACGTAACAACTCGACCCACGTACAGCCTGTTTGCCGACAGGGTTAACGCCGGCCTGGATGTTCCCGATGCACGAACGTTGGGCCAAGTGCCGACATAACCGTTCGCGCGAACGCGCTCCCGCCGGCTTGAGCCGTAGCGGTCTTCTGTCGTGCAACAAAGTTCAGTGGGTAACATGATCGAGGTTGGGCGCCGGCGCCCAACTCCGTTCTGCATATCTGCGCGCCAAGTTGCGGTTGCTGGCGTGCAGCCGATCAGTTCGGTCCGGGCCTAGACGCCACGCCTGGAACAGGAAAAGCTCGGCACATTTCGACGCACTCTGACCTGAGGCGCGCGACGACCACATCGTCCCCGTTCGCCTGCAGAGCCGCCGCAATGAACTCGCCGATACGACGCATTTCGGATTCTCCCATGCCCCGCGTGGTCGCCGCCGGTGTCCCAAGGCGAATACCGCTCGGCCTGAGCGGCGGGCGCGGATCGTCTGGAATAACTTGCTTGTTTGTGGTGATGGCTATGGCATCGAGCACGTCCTCGGCTGCTCGCCCGTCCAGTCCGACAGATGCTGCCGTATCGACGACCATCATGTGATTGTCCGTCCCGTCCGTGACCATCTTCATCCCGCGCTCCATCAGCGCGCCGGCAAGAACCTTCGCGTTGCGCAAAACCTGCCGGGCGTAAACCTGGAAATCCGAGGTCGCCGCCTTCTTGAGCGTCACGGCAATCCCGGCCACGACGTTCATGTGAGGTCCGCCCTGTAAACCGGGAAAGACGGAAGCATCGATCCGACCGGCATTTTCTTTCCGGCATAGGATGATCCCACCACGGGGGCCGCGCAGTGTCTTGTGGGATGTCGTCGTCATGACGTCGAAGCCGGCATCAAGCGGATTGCGCATAACATTCGCGGCAACCAATCCGCCATAGTGGCTCACATCAGCCATCGTGAGCGCGCCAACTTCGTCGGCAATACTCTTGAATGCCGCATAGTCCAGATCGCGCGGATAGGAGCTGTAGCCGCACAACACCATCTTCGGACGCGCTTCACGCGCAATCGCGCGCAATTCGTTGAAATCTATCGCGCCGCCGTTTGACGGGGCCGTCTTGTAGCGAATGAAGTTGAACAAACGCCCCATGTGGGACACCGGCGCGCCGTGGGTGAGATGGCCGCCATGGGACAGGTCCATGGCGAGAATGGTATCGCCGGGCTTCAATAGGCCGAGGTAGACGGCCTGATTCATCGGTGATCCAGAAAGAGGCTGAACGTTGGCGTGCTCGGCACGAAAAAGCGAGCAGGCCCGCTGGCGTGCGAGGTTCTCGATTTTGTCCGTATACTGCTGGCCGCCGTAGTACCTGCGTCCCGGATATCCCTCGGAATATTTATTGGTGAACACCGATCCGAGCAGTTCAAGCACCTCCGGGTACGTGTAATTCTCGGACGGAATCAGTTCGACGCCGTCCTGTTGACGGCGCTCTTCCCCCACAAGGGCGGCGGCGATCTCTTGATCGTTGATGGACAGTTCATTGCGAAACGACGGCATGCTCGGGCTCCTCAACACGCTGTTTTTCCAGCAGATTGGTCGCCCAGGCGATCGGCGTCGGAACCCTTCGCGCTTCACCGTGGTCGATTCCACGTTAGCTCGCCAGTCGCGCGATAGGACGAATGAGCACGGAGACTCTTCGTAAAGGAAAACTTAGTCGACCGGCTGACCTTCCGCAACTACCAGTTCGTGCGACCCCTTGCGGATCGGCCTGAGAAAGAGCGCCGCGAATGGATGTCTAAACTTTCCACGCAGCCCAAAAGCGAATGGTGCCGGCGGAAGCGAACTCTCAAAAAACTTCCGCGACGGATCATTTTTGATCGACCTCAGCGAGGGGGCTACCGTCAACACGGCTTGCGACGCTTCCGTTCTTGGCTTGAGCGCGAGCCGGTGCTCGTACTTGTGGAGCTCGCCAACGTCTCGAACAGCCAAGCGATGCCGGCATCGGCCATCGCGGACTGCGATGCGACGAGGCGTATCGGATCGGGCCTCCAGGGCAACGGCACCGGGCGCATCACCAGGTTGAACCGCGCGGCGTGGTACTCGATCAGCCTTCGCGGCAAGGTCGCAACCAGATCGCTTTCGGCGAGCTGAACCAGCGCCATCATGAAGTTCGGCACCGTCAGCGCCACGCGCCGCGAATGCCCCCGCTCGGCGAGCATGGCATCGACGACTCCTAGCGCATCGCCGATGGCCGAAACCAGCATGTGCCGTGCCTTCAGGTATGCTGCCAGGTTTGGTGCGCGCGCCAGCGGATGACCTTTTCGCATGGCGACGACGAAGTCTTCCTCAAACAGCAACCGCTCGGCGAAACGGGGCGGCAACGGGCCGATCGGGAGTATTGCAAGATCGAGCCGCTGGGAGTCGAGCTCCGTGAGTGTGGTTTGCCAGACTTGGCTCGTCGGCTTGCCGTGATGTTGCGGCATGAGCTGCAGCAACCGGATGTCGACACCCGGCGCCTCGCGGGCCAAGCGGGAAACGAGAGGGCCGAGGAAGACGGCCGCCAATGCATCAGGCGCACCGATCGTAAAGCATCGCCGCGTGCTTCCGGGGTCGAACGGTCCGGCCATCGACATGATTCCATCGACACGCGCGAGAGCCTCCGCAACTGGACCGGCAAGTGCGAGGGCCCGGTCCGTCGGCTTCACGCCACCGGGCGTCTTGAGGAATAGCGGATCATGCAGGAGATGCCGCAGCCGGCGCAGCCCATGGCTGACGGCCGAGGGGGTGAGATTGAGTCTTTCCGCCGCGCGCGCAACATGACCCTCCTCGAGCACGGTGCTGAACAACACCAGGAGACTGAGATCGATACGCAGGAGCTGAGCCGGCTTCAGCATGGTGCTGAGACTTTATCACTGGCTTCACGATACCCAAAGGGTCATCTAGCGCCTCGCTCATCACACGAGTTCGTTCAACACTGGGGTGCTTATATGTCGAAGAAATCACCGCTGACGCCCGGCGCGGGCTCGCCTCCGGCGTTATCCCGGCGTCGCGCCATCCCGGCGATGGCGGGTCTGCCGCTCGTGGCAGCGCAGCCGGCTGCGGCGGAAGATGCGATCGCCAAGCTGATCAAGCATTCCGAGGTGTCGAACGCGGCGCTGATGCGGGGAGACGCAGAGACTTACCGAGCGATGATCGCCATCGCCGACGATTTCACATTGATGTCTCCGTTCGGCGGACCACCCTCGCACGGCTCGCAGTATACGTCCGAGACGTGGGACAGGATGGGACGGTTCTTCAAGAACGGCACCCACAAGCAGGAGGTCGTCCAATCCTATGGCTCGGCCGACATGGTGGTTCTCGCGCTGATCGAACGGGACCATGTCGAGGTCGGGGGGCTGCCCGCACAGGAATGGGCGCTGCGCGTTACGCTGGTCTATCGGCGGAACGGGGACCAGTGGCACCTGGTGCATCGCCACGCAGACCCGCTCGCCCATGGCATCAGCCTGCAGCAATCGGCGGCGCTCGCGCGCGGCCCCGGTGTGAAGGAATGACTTCAATCGGCGGGCGCGATCTAAGCCGCGGGGTAAGACGGTGCATGCTGCGCGAGATTCCGGGTTCGATGCGGGCGCATCGCCCCGGAATGACGGCCTTGATCACCTGCCGTTAACCCTTTGCTAACCATACACCGGGCAAAAATTGCCGGGTGAAGTCGAGTGTCGTCGGCCGCGTAAAACGGGAGGAACCCCGTGGACGCCAGTGCGGTGCCTCACTTTCGGAACGGCGGTCCTTCGGCCGCCGCCAAGACGTCTGGCGCCCGATGGCGGCACACGCGGGGGGAAGCGGCTACCATGGTCGATGTCACGGCGGGTCAGGGCGGCGCAGGCACGGGCGGCAAGTTTCCGTCCTTGAGCGAAATCGGCGATATCCTGAAGCGCGGCGATCTGGCGCTGGCGCTCGGCGTCCTCGTCATCCTCGTGGTGCTGATCCTGCCGCTGCCGGCCATCGTTCTCGACCTGTTCCTGGCGATCTCGATCACGGTGTCGATTCTGATCCTGATGACGTCGCTGTTCATCCAGGCGCCGCTGGAATTCTCGGCGTTCCCGACCGTGCTCTTGATCTCGACCATGCTGCGGCTCTCGCTGAACATGGCCTCCACCCGGCTGATCCTGTCGCACGGCCATGAGGGCACGGCCGCCGCCGGCCACGTCATCGAGGCCTTCGGCAATTTCGTGATGAGCGGTAATTTCGTGATCGGAATTATCGTGTTCGCGATCCTCGTGATCGTGAACTTCGTCGTCATCACCAAAGGTTCGGGGCGCATCGCCGAAGTCGCCGCGCGCTTCCAACTGGATTCGATGCCGGGCAAGCAGATGGCGATCGACGCCGATCTCTCCGCCGGCCTGATCGACGAGAAGACCGCCAAGGAGCGCCGCAAGGCACTCGAGGACGAAAGCGGCTTCTTCGGCGCCATGGACGGCGCCTCGAAGTTCGTCCGCGGCGACGCTATCGCGGGCCTCTTGATCGTCTTCATCAACGTCATCGGCGGCATCATCATCGGCGTCGCCCAGCAGGGCATGAGCTTTGGCGATGCCGCCCGCACCTACACCATTCTGACGGTCGGCGACGGCCTGGTGACGCAGGTGCCGGCGCTGATTGTCTCCACTGCCGCGGGCCTTTTGGTGTCGAAGGCCGGCATCACCGGTGCGGCCGACAAGGCGCTGATGAAGCAGCTCTCGGGTTACCCGCAGGCGCTCGGCATGTCGGCTGGCGTGATGCTGGTGCTGGCGCTGTTGCCGGGCATCCCGATGCTGCCGTTCCTGGCGCTCGGCGGCGGTGCCGCGGCGCTGGCCTGGAAAGCGCGAAACCGCAACAACGTCACCAAGGCTGCCGAAGCAGCCGCTGCCGCTGCGCCCGATCTCGCGGCGGCTGCCGCCAACGCCGCGGCCGAAGAGCCGATCGCCACCGCGCTCAAGATCGACGACCTCAAGATCGAGCTCGGCTATGCGCTGTTGCCGCTGGTCAACGGCCCTGACGGCACCGACCGCCTGACCGAGCAAATCAAGGCGTTGCGCCGCTCGCTCGCGATCGAAATGGGCTTTGTGATGCCCGCCGTGCGCATCCTCGACAACGTCCAGCTCGAGGCCAACACCTACGTCATCAAGATCAAAGAAGTGGACGCCGGCACCGGCAAGATCTGGCCGAACCAGTTCATGGTGATGGATCCGGCCGGCAACCAGGTCGGCGTGCCCGGCATCCACACCGTCGAGCCGACGTTCGGCCTGCCGGCCACCTGGGTCGATGCCGCGCTGAAGGAAGAGGCCTCGCTGAAGGGCTACACGGTGGTCGATGCCGCGACCGTGCTGTCGACGCATCTCACCGAGCTGCTCAAGAACAACATGAGCGACTTGCTGTCCTACGGCGAGGTGCAGAAGCTCTTGAAGGACCTGCCTAAGGAACAGGGCGAGCTGGTCAAGGACATCGTGCCGAGCCAGGTCACGGTGTCGGGCATCCAGCGCGTGCTGCAGCTTCTGCTGGCCGAGCGGATCTCGATCCGCGACCTCTCCACCATCCTCGAGGGCATTGCCGACGCGCTCGCCTTCTCGCGCAACCCCGCCACCATGGTCGAGCACGTCCGCGCTCGGCTGGCGCGCCAGATCTGCGCGCAGAATACCACATACAACGGTTATCTGCCGCTGATCGCGCTGTCGGCGCGGTGGGAGCAGGCGTTTGCGGAATCGATCGTGGGCCAGGGCGAAGAGCGCAGCCTCGCCATGCAGCCTTCAAAACTGTCGGAGTTCATGACCAGCGTTCGCAACGCCTTCGAGCAGGCAGCGCGCGAGGGCGAGGCGCCGGTGCTGGTCACCTCCGCTGCAATCCGCCCGTTCGTGCGCTCGCTGGTCGAGCGGTTCCGCTCGCAAACCACCGTGTTGTCGCAGGCGGAAATTCACCCGCGCGCGCGGCTGAAGACGGTTGGCAGCGTCTAGTTTGGCGGCGGCGCGGCGCAAATCACCGGCGAAAATGACGAAGCCTTTTCGCCACAGGCAAATGGTTTGTCGAAAATGGCCCATCCGGCGCCATTCGGCCTTAAGAAGCGGTGAGCTCCGCATAAGCTGTTACAGAGACTGAATATTTATTCATTTCTGGCGATCGCCGCGGACGTTCCAATCGCGGCCGTTCAAGTCTTTTCACCGCCTTGTGATCGCTCCTTTGGAAACGGATCCCGGAGTCCTACGTTTCCCGACGCGAGACGTTGAACCAGCCTGCGGACGCATCCAACAAATCCGTTAGGCCGGAGGCGGCAGGAGACTTCCATGAACCATTCGATCTACAGCGCGGATCGCACGACCCATCTCAAGATCGTGGTCGTGGCCCTCGTGGCAGGTGTCGTGGTCGCCGGGTTCAGCATCTCCGCACGCAACAGCTCGGATGAAGGTCTCACCCAGACCGCGAGCACGAGCGTGATGAAGGCCGGCAAGCCGGTGGCGATCACCAGCACCGGTAACTCAGTCGTACGTTAACGGAGGAATCCGAAAACAGGAATTTACGGAATTCACGTGGCTCTTTACAGCCCCCCAAAGTCGCCACGTGGATATATAAAGACCCCAACTACCCCCAAGTTGACTGCGAAAACGCCCGCTCCCCACGGGCGTTTTCTTTTTGTTGGCGCGGTCCCGAGATCACCGCAACCTCGTCCGACACACCCACCGACGTCATCCCTACACACCCACCGACCTCATCCTGAGGAGCCCGCGCAGCGGGCGTCTCGAAGGATGGCCTCGGGTGAGATTTGCGCTTGGCTGTAGCCGGGGCCTCATGGTTCGAGACGCGCGCAAGAGCGCGCTCCCCACCATGAGGAGATGCTAGGCACTACCGCCCAGGCACCGTCTCGATCAGCTTGCCGGTAAAGATCGGCGCCGAGGTCGGCTGGCCGCTTGGCGAGCCGCCGGCCTGCTCGACCGTCACCGCATAGAGCGCGGTGTTGATCGTACTGGCGTCGAAGGCGGCGAGCACCGGGCGCGCGGTGAAATCGCTGCCGCCGATCACGCCGAGCGAGCGCGGTTGCGGCAGGCGGTCGGAAATCAGCCAGAGCTCAAAGCTCTTGCCGGGCTCGGCATCGGCGCCGACCTTGCGGACGGTGAAGTTTTTGGTCGCGGCGTCGACCGTCAAAATGAACGCGGGCGCGCCGCCGTCACGCTGCAGCAACGCGACATATTGCGCCGAGGGTGTCGGTTGTGGCGCCGGCGTCTTCACCTCGACGGTCTGGATGCGCGGCTGCGGCCGCAGCGCCTCCGGCAACAGTTCCGGCCGATAGACCTGCACCGCCAGCATCGCGATCAGCGCTGCGGCAATTGCGGTGGCGAAGGAAGCCACGTTGCGCCAGCGCTTCGCGCGACTGGACAACTGAATGACATTATCCGCAACCGGACCGCCCGTGACGGCTGGCGGCGCCTCAGCTACCGCGGGAGCCACCGGCCCAGCCGTGGGTTCAGGCGGCGGCGCAGTCTGCGGCGCCTCAGGCAGCGTCAGCGGCGCCTGCGCTTCGGTGGAACGTCCAATCGCGGCCTTGATGTTTTCCCACACGATCGGACGCGGTTCGACGGAACCGACCATCTGGTTCAAGACGCCGAGCCGGTACTCCCAGGCGTGAACGAGCGCGCTGTATTCGGCATCGACGGCCATCATGGTCTCGACCTGCGCGCGCTCGCCGGCATCGAGGGTGCCGAGCGCATATTCCGCGGCGAGCGCGATATGGTCTTCGCTATAGGCCATCGTTCAAGATCCGGACCCCAGTCCGAGACACTCCCTTATTTCCATCATGCTGCGGCGCAGCCACGTCTTCACCGTATTCACCGGTGTCTCGAACTTGGCGGCGAGTTGTTCGCGGCTCCAGCCGTTGTAATAAGCGAGCAGCACGAGCTTCTGCCGATCCGGCTCCAGGCGGCCGACGCATTCCAGCAACCGCTTCAACTCTTCCGTCATCTCGCGCCGCGCCAGCGGATCGGGCGACTCGGCCGCCACTTCCATCGCGGTCGGCTCCTCCTCGATCGAGGATTCGCTCTTCTTGCGCACCACGTCGATCGCCCGGTTGCGCGCGATCGACGCCATCCACGTGATCGGCGAAGCGAGCGCAGGGTTGAACTGTCCGGCGCTGTTCCAGATCTTGACGTAAGCCTCCTGAATGACCTCCTCCGCGAGGTCCTGACGCCGCAAGATACGGAGCACGACGCCGAAGAGTTTCGCACGCGTGGCGGCGTAAAGGCGCTCAAAAGCGGCCTCATCCCCCTTCGCCACCGCGGCAATCAGCCAGACCAGCTCCGCTGGCGTCAGCATTCAGCGTCCCCCACAATCCCGCTCCTCCAATGCGTGCTACGCCGGAGCCGACGAGAAGTTTCGTAGCATATCTTGCGTCACAGGGGCCACCAAGTCGCCGATTCCGGAAGATTGGCCAAGAAAGATCAAAGAAAAAACCCGGGCCGTGAGGCCCGGGTTTTCGATCGTTCAACCGATGGCGTGAGAAGCGTCAGGCGACGCCAAGCCGGGCGCGCATCAGGCCGATACTATCCATGTCGGCCTGCTCGCGGGCGCTCTCCTCGGCGCGCTCGCGCGCCTGGTCGCGCTCGTCGAGCAGTTCGACCTTTTTCAATTCCTCGAAGGCTTCGCTCAACAGACCCTTGGCATCCTCGAGCTGGATGCGCAGTTCGTCGGCGGAGCGGGTCAGGTTTTCCCGGCGCTGGATCGCGGCCTTGGCGTAGGTCGGATAGGCGAAGTGGGAGGGATCGTTGATTCCGGCCCGCTCCTGCTCGGTCTGGATTTCGCGCTCGAGATCGACCGACATCCGCTGGAAGTCGGCGATCATGCCTTCGATCTGGGTAACCCTTCGGCGCTTCTCGTCGACCTGAAATTTCTTCAGGCGGATCAGCGTTTCTCGTGACTTCATCGACTCATACTCCCCAGAAGTCCCAATCTGAACGCGGGACGGAGCCGGCTCCCTCGGGGGACCCCACCGGCTTCATTAATCATGTGCCGGGGATGATGGCCTGACAAAGTTAGCGTTCCGTTTCCAAATTGGCGAGGATCTGCGCCAATTGGCGGTAGCCGTCATCGAGGCTCGATTTTTCGTCCTTGGCCTGGCGCAGAAAGGCCTCCAGCGGCTCATGCAACCGGATCGCCTCGTCGACCTCCGGGCTCGAGCCTGCCCGATAGGCGCCAAGCCGGATCAGTTCCTCCATATCGGCGTAGGTCGCCATCACCTGCCGGCCCCGCATGATGATGGGAAGATAGTCGGGATTGGCCGACCTCGGCATGGTGCGCGAGACCGATTTGAGGATGTTGATTGCGGGAAACCGTCCGCGCTCTGCAATCGAGCGTTGCATCACGATATGGCCGTCCAGAATGCCACGAACCGCGTCCGCGATTGGCTCGTTATGGTCGTCGCCGTCGACCAAGACCGTGAAAATGGCAGTGATGGTGCCGACGCCGGTGCCCGGCCCTGCCCGTTCCAGGAGTTTTGGCAGCTCCGTGAACACCGTCGGCGTATAGCCTTTCGCGGTCGGCGGCTCCCCGGCCGACAGCCCGATCTCGCGCTGTGCCATCGCAAAGCGCGTGACCGAGTCCATCAGGCACAGCACGTCCTTGTCCTCGTCGCGAAAGTATTCGGCAATTGCCAGCGTCAGGTAGGCGGCCTGCCGCCGCATCAGGGCGGGCTCGTCCGATGTCGCCACCACCACGACGGAGCGCGCGAGGCCCTCGTCGCCGAGATCCTCCTGTAGAAATTCCTGCACCTCGCGGCCGCGTTCGCCGATCAGGCCGATGACAGTGATATCGGCATCGACGTTGCGCGCGAGCATCGAGAGCAGCACCGATTTGCCGACACCGGAACCGGCGAAGATGCCGAGGCGCTGGCCGCGGCAGCAGGTCAGGAACGTGTTGAGCGCCCGCACGCCGAGATCGAGCGGCGCCCCGACGCGCTTGCGCGAATGCGCCGGCGGCGGCGCGTTGCGATAGGGCATCGGCGACGGGCCCTGCACCAGTGGCCCCTTGCCGTCGATCGGTTCCCCCATGGCGTTGATGACGCGGCCGAGCCAGGCCGGCGACGGACGCACTTGGCTCGCGGCGGTAGCGATCACGGCGCGGCAACCTCGCCGGACGCCGTCGAGCCCGCCGAACGGCATCACGACCGCATTGCTGCCGGAAAAGCCGATCACCTCGGCCGGGATGAAGCGGTCGCCGCCGGTGTCGATCACGATGCGGGCGCCGACCGACATCGCATGGATAGGTCCCGCGATCTCGACCATCAGGCCGCGCACGCCCACAACACGGCCATATATATTGACGCCGTCGATATCGCCGATCTGCTCCGCCAGCGCCTTCATTGCGAAAACCTTAAGTTTCCGCACTTTAAGAAACCGCGCTTAACCTCGTGTTTACCCGCATCATTAATCATTGCGTCACTGTCTTTGGTGACTGAGAGCGCTTGCCCGTCAGAAGAAGGGCTAACGCGAGAGTCGGTTAGGCCCGCCTCTTAATCTGGAACCTGAGTGGGCATTATGGAGAAAAGCTGCTTCCGCGCAACATCTTAGGGCGATTCGTTAGAAATTGCACTTAAAGAGCTTGCGAACCGGAATCAGATTTTGTTAACCATGTGTCTGTCAGGATCCGAATCAGTTGTTAAAGGCGTTTTGAGTGCCGCAAGTGCGGCCGACCTGACGCCCGGAGCGGCGGACTAAAGGGGACTGGCATGCGCGTTTTGCTGATAGAAGATGACAGCGCCGTCGCGCAGTCGATCGAATTGATGCTGAAATCCGAGAGTTTCAACGTCTACACGACGGATCTCGGAGAAGAAGGCGTCGATCTAGGTAAGCTCTACGACTACGATATTATCCTTCTCGACCTGAACCTGCCCGACATGTCCGGCTACGACGTGCTCAAGCAGCTCCGGGTATCGAAAATCAAGACTCCCATTCTGATCCTCTCCGGCCTCGCCGGCATCGAGGACAAGGTCAAGGGTCTCGGTGTCGGCGCTGACGACTACATGACCAAGCCCTTCCACAAGGACGAACTGGTTGCCCGCATCCACGCGATCGTGCGCCGTTCCAAGGGTCACGCCCAGTCGGTCATCCAGACCGGCGATCTCGTGGTCAATCTCGATACCAAGACGGTCGAGGTCGGCGGCCAGCGCGTGCACCTGACCGGCAAGGAATACCAGATGCTGGAGCTGCTCTCGCTCCGCAAGGGAACCACCCTCACCAAGGAAATGTTCCTCAATCACCTCTATGGCGGCATGGACGAGCCCGAGCTGAAGATCATCGACGTCTTCATCTGCAAGCTGCGCAAGAAGCTCGCGAACGCCTCCGAAGGCCGCAACTTCATCGAAACCGTGTGGGGCCGCGGCTACGTGCTGCGCGAGCCGCACGAGGCGGACGAGCGCATCCCCGCCTGATCAGGGCTTACGGCAAGCCGCAAGGCTCGCTCCTCCCGGCTGGACCCCGCCCGAAATGGCGGGGTTTTTGTTTGGACCAAATTCGCTTCCCCGGATTGAAACCCGCTTCGCGGTGTCTCGTACTTGACGGAGTTGTCCGCAAACGAGGGGGAAGTCATGAAAAACGTCAGGCTGGCTGCCGCTGTCGCGCTCGGATCGGCGTCGGGCGCACTCATCGGCTATTCGGCGCTCGCCGGCGGCGACAAGGTCGCCTTCCCGGAGAATTTCGACAAGGGCACGCTCTACGCCACGGTCGATCGTTACGACAACAAGCAGTATCGCGAGCTCTATGCGACGCCGGCGGCGGTCGATGCGGTACGCAAGGGGCAGCCGATCCCGAGCGGCACGGTGCTGACGCTGGTGCAGTACAAGGCGCAGCTCGATGCGGCCGGCGAGCCGCTCAAGGATGCCAACGGTCGCTTCCAGAAGGGCGACCTCCTCGCCTACACGGTGATGGAAAAGCGCGACGGCTGGGGCACCGAGTACAAGGACGACATTCGGAACGGCGAATGGGAGTATCAGGCGTTTGGCCCGGACAAGAAAGTCAACGACAAGGCCAATTTGACGGCCTGCTTCACCTGCCACAAACCGCATGCCGGGCAGGATTTCGTTATCTCACTGGCGGGCCTGAAGGGCACGCCCGAAGGCGCCATGGCAAAGCCCGCGCCGGGTCCGGGCGTGGTCTCAATCTCCGACTTCAAGTTCGGGCCGGAGACCGTCATCGTCAGCAAGGGCCAGACCATCACCTGGCACAACACCGATTCCTCGCTGCACCAGGTGACGATCACCGGCCCCAAGCCGCAGCGCTCGCCGATCGCACTGAAAGGCCAGACCACCCAGCTCACCCTCGCCGATGCCGGAATCTACGATTATATCTGCGGCCTGCACCCGGCGATGAAGGGCAAGATCGAGGTCAAGGAATAGTCGGCTGTATCAAGGCCGCCATGGAAGTTTTACGAACCCCGCCCGAAATGGCGGGGTTTTTGTTTGGGCAGAAATTGTTGGATTGAACCCGCCGCTCGGATGCACCGACTGACAGATCGTGCGAACCTTCCGGAACGTACGAGTCGGGGCGAATTCAATGATTCTGCAATCCCTCGCCGGGCTGCCGGCGTTCCTGGTCTATTTCTGCACGGCCATCGTTGCCGTGGTGGCCTACCTCTTCGTCTACACCCGCGTCACGGCGCACAACGAGTTCGATCTGATCCGCGCCAATGAGCCGGCCGCCGCGATTGCGCTGGGCCTGAGCCTGCTCGGCTTCGTGCTGCCGCTGGTCAGCGCCATCACCCATTCGGCCAATGTCTGGGATTGCCTGATCTGGGCCGCGATCGCGCTGATCGTGCAGATCATCGTCTATTACCTCGTCAGGGTTCCGGTGCCGAACCTGTCGAAGCGGATCGCATCGGGCGAACTCGCCGCCGCGATCTGGCTCGGGTTGTCTTCGCTGGCCGCCGGCGCGATCAACGCCGCTTGCATGACCTACTGATCATGGCGAACAATTCAGAGCCTGAATTCGGCAAGCGCAAACCGGTCTCGGTGCCGGCGGCGCCGCGTCCCGTTCCGCCGCCGCCGGCCAAGCGTTCGGCCAATGTTGCACTCCTGCTGATGGGCACGATTGCCGTCGGCAGTGCCGCCTATACGCTGATGCCGAGCCGCACTTGCGAGCAACCAAACCCGCACTTGGCATCGCCGACGCAAAACACCGCCGAGTGCTCCTCCCACAGCTCTTCCTCGGGCCATGGCGGCGGCTCCGGCGGCGGCTCGTCGCGCAGCAGCTACTATAGCAGCGACTACTCCTCCTCGAGCCATTCCTCCTCCGATTCCGGCTCGCATTCGGTGCAGCGCGGCGGCTTCGGCTCGTTCGGGCGTGCCATCGGCTTTTCAGGCGGTTGAATTTCATGCAGCGGATCGTCTGCCCCGAACGTGACGACTGGCCTGCCACGGCCGAAGGCGTCGGGTTTGCTTTTCACACCATCAATGGCGAACGCTATTGGGACGAACGGGCCTATTACGCGTTCACGCTGCAGGAAATCGAACGGCGGATCGAGGCGCCCACCGCCGAGATCGATGCGATGTGCCTTGAGCTGGTCGGCCGTGTGGTCAACGACGAAAAGTATTTGCGCCGTTTGAAAATACCCGAAGCGTTCTGGCCGCTGATGTCCGAAAGCTGGCGCCGTCGTGACGCCAGCCTCTACGGCCGGCTGGACCTGAGCTACGACGGCTGGAGCCCCGCGAAACTGCTGGAATACAACGCCGATACGCCGACCTCGATTTTCGAAGCAGCGGTTTTTCAGTGGACCTGGCTCGAACAGGCGATGGAGCGCAACATCATCCCGAAACGCGCCGACCAGTTCAATTCAATCCACGAGCGCCTGATCGACGCCTGGAAGAAACATGGCGGCGCCAAGCATCTCCATCTCACAGGAATGACCGACAATGCCGAGGATGCCGGTACGCTGGCCTATCTGCAGGACACTGCGAGCCAAGCCGGATTGAAGACAACATTGATGGACATCAAGGAAGTCGGCTTGGATGGCGATGGCCGCTTCGTCGATCTCGACGACCGCGCCATCGAGCTCGCCTTCAAGCTCTATCCGTGGGAATGGATGTTCCGCGACACGTTCGGCGAAAAACTCGCAACCGCGCCGACCCGCTGGATCGAACCGCCGTGGAAGGCGATCCTCTCCAACAAGGGCATCCTTCCCCTGCTGTGGGAGATGTTTCCGAAGCATCCCAATTTGCTGCCGGCCTATTTCGAGGACGATCCCAAGGCGGCCATGCTCGGGTCCTCGTTCGTGCGCAAGCCGCTCTATTCGCGCGAAGGCGCCAACGTCGCGCTCGTCAGCGCCGGCACCACGCTCGCGGAGCAGCAGGGCCCCTATGGCGCGGAAGGATTCATCCGGCAAGCTTTCGCGCCGCTGCCGAGCTTCACCGACCTATACCCGGTGCTTGGAAGCTGGCTGGTCGATCACACGCCATGCGGTCTGTCGATCCGCGAGGACGAGAACCCCATCACCGGCAACACGTCGCGCTTCCTGCCGCACGCCATCCTGTAGCTGGCTTCGCTCATAGCGTTTTCGAGCGAAGCATGCCCTCGGACTTGATCCGTGGGTGGACGCCGGTTCGCGTCAAGAAAACGCGTCAAAACAAGAGTCTAGACGTCGAGATGCTTGCCGAGAGCGCGGCCTACTACAGTGCCGAAGCAACCGCCCTCAACGTCTGCGGCACCAGCGTCGACGCCCCCACCCGTATCACCGGCGCGACGTTCGGACGGTAAAGTCCGCGCCGCTCCGGATAGGGCTTGAAGCTGTTGGTGATGCCGACCACCGATTCGGCAGCGCCCAGCGCCAGCACGCCATCGGGCTCCATCATCCGGGAGAGCCGCTCGAAGATGTTAGCCTTGGTATTCTGATCGAAATAGATCAGCACGTTGCGGCAGAAGATGATGTCGAACACGCCGAGATGGGAGAAGTCCTGCATCAGGTTGAGCTGACGATGCTGCACCATGCTGCGGATCTCGGCATTGATCTGCCAGAGCTCGCCGTTCTGGCTGAAATATTTCACCAGCAACCCAATCGGCAATCCGCGCTGCACCTCGAACTGGCTGAAGATGCCGGCCTTCGATTTTTCCAGCACCGCCTGCGACAGGTCGGTCGCGACGATCTCGGTGCGCCAACCGGACAGCAGGGGGCCCGCCTCCTTCAGGCACATCGCGATCGAATACGGCTCCTGCCCGGTGGAGGAAGCCGCGCACCAGATGCGCAACGACCGTCGGGCCGCGCGCGCCTGCACCAGCGCCGGAATGACCGCTTCTCGCAAATGATCGAACGGAATCTTGTCGCGGAAGAAAAACGTCTCGTTGGTGGTCATCGCCTCGACCACCTCCGCCGTCAGCGCGCTGGCTCCGCCCTTCATCTTCTCGACGAGTTGGGAAATGCCCGGCAGGCTGGACTTGCGGGCCAACGGCAGCAATCGGCTTTCGACCAGATATTGCTTGTCGGCCGAAAGATCGAGCCCGGAGCGCTCTTTCAGAAGCTTACGCAGATACTCATAGTCTGAAGGCGTCACGAACGATCTCCCGAAAACAACCGAACCAGTTTTGGCGCGATCTGATTGAGCGGCAGCACTGCCGCGCAAATACCTGCATTGGCGGCCGCGCCCGGCATGCCCCACACCACGCTGGTCGCTTCGTCCTGGGCAATCACGCTGCCGCCGGCGGCGACGATCTCCTTGCCGCCGCGCATCCCGTCGGAGCCCATGCCGGTCAGAATCACCGACATGATGCTGCCCTGCCAGACGTCGATGGCGGAGTTGAACAGCGGGTCCACCGCAGGCTTGCAGAAATTCACCGGCGGCCCGTCGTCGAGCGCGATCGTGGCGTCCGCGCCATGGCGCACGACGCGCATGTGGCGGCCCCCCGGCGCAAGATAGATCCGGCCGGGCTTGACGATCTCGCCGTCAACGGCCTCATGCGCCGGCCGGCGGCTCGCACGTGCCAGATGCTCGGCGAGAATCGTGGTGAAGGTTGGCGGCATGTGCTGGGTGATCAGCACCGGAAAACGATCGATCACCGGACCGATGTCGGCGACCAGCGCCATCAGCGCCTGCGGGCCGCCGGTCGACGAGCCGATCAGAAGCACACGCGGCGCCAGCATGCTGAAGGGCCGGCGCGCCAGCGGCAGTTGCGCAACCGGTGCGGCGACCGGATGAACGGATACCTCCCGCACCCGCTCGGCTGGTGCCGGAGCCGGGCTCGCGCCAGGCGACGTACGGCGGCGGGCCCTGGCGCCCAGATGGCGAATCTTCTGGATCAGATCGTGGTGGAACGTCTCGGCAGCGGTGGCCTCGCGCGTGCTTTCCGGCTTCGGAATGTAGTCGGCGGCGCCGAGCGAGAGCGCCTTGAAGCTGATCTCCGCATTGCGGCGGGTCAGCGTCGACGCCATGATGATGACGAGGTCGCGCTTTTTCGCAAGCAACTGGGGCAGCGCCGAAATGCCGTCGAGCTCCGGCATTTCGATGTCGAGCACGGCGACATCGGGTTTGATGCGATCGATCTGGTTGACGGCGTCGAGGCCGGTGCGCAGGGAGGCGGAGACCTCCATGTCCGGCTCGGCGCCGATCCAGCGCGAGATCATCCCGCGGATCACGACGGAGTCGTCGACCACCATCACGCGCAGCTTGTCTTGCCTTGTCGAGATTGGCGGCGGAGACTTCGTTAACGCAACACTCATTACTTCACCCGACCCAACTCAAGCGGCACACTTGCAAAACCAACGCCGATGGCCGTTGAGCCGCCGGGATCACATAGAGATCAGATCAGGCCGACTTCCTGGAACTTCGCGGTGACGATGTCCTTGTCGAACGGCTTCATGATGTATTCGTTGGCGCCGGCATGCAGCGCACGCGCGATGTGCGCGACGTCGTTTTCGGTGGTGCAGAACACCACCTTGGGCGCGTCGCCACCGGGCATGCGGCGCAGATTGCCGAGGAATTCGTAGCCGTCCATGACCGGCATGTTCCAGTCGAGCAGAACCGCCTCGGGCATCGCGCGCTTGCAGACTTCAAGCGCCTTCTCGCCGTCCTCGGCCTCGACGATCTGAAAGTCGAGACCTTCGAGGATGCGTCGTGCGACCTTTCGGATGACGCTCGAGTCATCAACGACCAGACATGTTTTCATTTTAGGTCTCCACTTACATCAATTCCCAAGAGGGATGTTTCCGTATCGGGTTGGACTTTCATGCCGCCATCAGGTCAGGCATGATTTCGAGAACGCGATCGACGTCGAGGACGACCATGAGCTGGCCGTCGAGGCGGTGCACGCCGCCGGCGAGCTTGGCCATGCGGGGGTCGAGGTTGACGGGGTTCTCCTCGCGGCTTGCGTCGGGCAGCCGCAGCACCTCGCCGATCTGGTCGATCAACAGGCCGTAGGACTCGCCCCTGAGGTCGACGCCGACCGCCATCGGCGGCTTGCCGTCGTCGTTCTTCGGCAAGCCGAGCCGGGCGCGCATGTCGACCACGGTGACGATGCGGCCGCGCAGATTGAGCACGCCGGCGATCTCGGCGGAGGACAGCGGCACCCGGGTCAGCCGTTCCGGCATGAACACGTCCTGCACCCGCGAGATCGGCAGGCCGAACAATTGCCCGCCGATCACGGCGGTAACGTATTCGGCCACGGTGCCCTCGATGGTCTCGGTCTTGGTTGTCATGGTCTAACTTCCTTAATGCCCCGGCCAGGCTTGCTTAGGCCGCGCGCCGGGTCTCGGCGGTCTGTTCCTTCAGCGCCGCGATCAGGCCGGGNCGGTCGAACTTGGCGACGTANTCGTGGAAGCCGGCCTGCCGNCCGCGCTCGATCGCNGCCGGCGACACCAGCGAGGACAGCGCGATGATCGGCANCTGGCCCAGATTGTTGTCGGCCCGGATCGTCTCGGCGAACTCGAAGCCGTTCATGTCGGGCATCTCGATGTCGGTCAGCACNACGTCGAAGCTCTGGCCCGAGCGCAGCGCGGTGAGCCCCTCCTGGGCGTTGACCGCGACCCGCACCTTGTAGCCGGCGGCTTTCANGACCGGCGCCAGCATGTTGCGGAAGAAGGCTGAGTCNTCGACCAAGAGCACCGATTGCGCGGTCGAGGAGGCCCGCATCTCCTTGCGCGAGAACCAGTCGGCAAACGCCATCGGCAGGAAGTGGCCGACGTCGATCACCTCGGTGGCCTGGCCCTTGATCACGGCGGANCCCAGAATGCCGTCCTGCTGGCCGGCGACCTCGATGTGCAGCCGCTCCTCGACGATGTCGATGATCTCGTCGACCACGAGCCCCATCGAGCGGCCGTCGTCGGCGAACACCAGGATCGGCTGCGAGCCGGAGGTCTGGACG
>NZ_AXAU01000012.1 GCF_000472965.1 Bradyrhizobium murdochi
CAGGGAAGACCGGGTGCTGGCTGCACCCGCGGTCTCGTGTGCGATTTGCGCAAAAGAAAATGCACACGAGCATACAGGTACAGCGGGAGCATCCCGGCCTTCCCTGCGCAATGGCTTTACGGCTTACTTCGTACTCTTCCCGGAGAACGGCTCTTTTGCCTCCGTCGCTGCGCAAATAGTTTCACGCAGCTTAACGCCAGCACCGCGGCGCCCGAACCACACGACTTCGCCGTACGCTTCCTGCGCCTACGTCTTGCGCCTTCCGCGTCCATCGCATCTCACCGCACGTTCGTGACGTGGCCAACGCCCCTCATCTGCCATGAGACGGGCAGAGTTATGCGACTGATTTGCCCTTCGTGTTAAGCGGAATATTTTTGATTCTTTCCGATTCCTGGACTTGACATGATTTCTGAAAATCAGAAATGATTTGCCCATGGCGCATTCGCGCCTTTGTCCACTCTTGCATGCACAGGCCAAGTATGGCTCAGCGGCCTCACGACGTCGTGCCTGTGTTGGTTTCGAGTACGCTTGGAACGTGCCCCGTAGCCTCACGTTGTACCGCGCCAGCACTAGCTGGTACCGAGGTCGCGCCATGAGCGCCCTCAATAGCGCTGAACAGTGAGTGGCGCGGCCCCTCAATCCAGAAACGGAGGAGGTTACGCCATGGATGCATTGCGCATTTCCCGCCGGCAATCGATCGCCGGCCTATCCGTCGCAGGACTCGCGGGACTGCTTATTCCATCTGCCTATGCCCAGCAGAAGCGCGAGACCACGGGCGTTGGGATCGGCAAGAAGGGAGCAGCGATCGACGACGAGGACATTTTCACCTTCGCGCTGAACCTCGAATATATGGAAGCCGAATTCTATCTGCGTGCAACGACCGGCAAGGGCATCAGCGAGACCGATGCCGGTATGGATGCCGGCAGGGTCGTGGGCGGCCACGAGGCCCAATTCAAGGAGAAAGCGATCCGCGAATTCATTGAAGAGACGGCAGAGAACGAACTGGCCCACGTTCGCTTCTATCGCAAGACGCTTGGCCGAAGCGCCATTTCAAGACCTGCGATCGACTTCGATGCCGGCTTCAAGGCTGCTGCTGAGGCTGCCGGACTGCCAGCCGATTTCGATCCCTTTGCCGACGACATGTCGGTGCTGCTCGGCGGCATGCTGTTCGAGGACGTCGGCGTGACCGCCTATGCAGGTGCGGCTCCCCTGCTCAAGAAAAAGGAATTCGTGGAGGCGGCAGCGGGGATACTTGCTGTTGAGGCCTACCACATGGGAATGGCGCGCTCCCAGCTCTACATGATGGGCGAGAAGGCATGGGATGCCGCCAACGCCATCTCGGATGCACGGGATAAGATTGACGGGACGCCTGAAAAAGAAGACGAAGGCATCAGGGTCAATGGCAAAGCCAACTTCGTGCCTTCAACGCCCGACGCGATCGCGTTCACGCGTACGCCGCAAGAGGTGCTGCGTATCGTCTATCTGACCGACAAGGCCGGCGTCAGCAAAGGCGGGTTCTACCCGAACGGAATGAACGGAGAGCTCAGGAGCACCTGACTGCAATACGCACTCCGCCGCATGAAACGGCATCCGCCGCGCTGGCTGTTCGGACGGGCATACAAGCTAGCGTGGCGCCTCCGTACTGCCATCAGGCTTGCCTGTACGGTTCTCAGGCCCTGTGTAAGCGATGCGCCAGATGGTGCCGCCGGTGTCGTCGGCAACGAGCAACGAACCGTCCTTGGCGATCGCAAGCGCGGCAGGTCGGCCCCAGATCTCCGCCCGATGCATGCCGGAGACCCAGAAGCCGACGGCGAAATTCTGGTACCAGCCTTGCGGACGGCCATCCTTGAACGGCACGAACACGATCTTGTAACCGGTCGGTTCGGATCGATTCCACGATCCTTTGAGGGCAACAAAGGCGCCGCCGCGGAATTCGGGCGGAAACTGTTCGCCATTGTAGAACACCAGATCCATCGCCGAGGAATGCGCTTCGAACAGAAGGTCGGGCTTGATTGAAGCCTTGACCTTGTCTGGTTTCAAATTGGCAAAACCCGGCTGCGGGTGCTGACCGATATATGCGTAAGGCCAGCCGTAGAAGGCGCCCTTCTCGACACGCGTCAGATAATCGGGCGGAAGCCGGTCGCCGAGACCGTCGCGCTCCTGAACCACTGCATAGAGATCGCCCGTTCCAGGTTCGAAGGCGAGCGCCGTCGGATTGCGCAATCCCGAAGCGAACGTGACTTGGTTCGCGCCGTTGGGATCGAAGCGCTGGATCGTCGCCTTGACCTCCGGTTCAACACCAATGTTTCCGGACGAGCCGACGCCGACGAAAAGTTCGCCAGTCTTGGGGTCGATCGCGAGGTGCCGGTTCATATGGCCCTGAACGACGCCGAACACGCCCTTCTTGGTGATCATTTCCTCGCCAACCATGGCGGGCGAAGGTTTGCGCTGATCCGGCGGCACATCGGCAGCCTTCGGCTGCTCGCCACCACGGCCTGCACGCAACGCGCCAAGCCGGTGCGGTACCTTCCAGATCCCATCCTGATCCGCGACCAGGACGTGATCGTCCCGCCAAGCAAGTCCGAACGGTTGGTTGAATCCCTCCGCGTGGCGCTGAATCCAGTCGGCCTTGCCGTCCCCGTCCTCATCGCGCAGCAATGTGAGATGGCCCGCCCTCTGTTCGGCCACGAGCACGTCGCCGTTCGGCAGTACAAGCAGACGCCTCGGATGCTCAAGGCCGGTCATGAAAGCTGTCGTGCTGAAGCCTTCAAGGACGCGGGGCGTTTGGCCCTGGTGGGGAATGACAAGGGAGCGGCTGCTGACGATCGGGCCGGTCTTCGGCGGCGGCAGGTCCTCCGCCTTGACCGTGAACCGGCGTCCAAGTTCCTGGTCAGGCAACAGCGCCGGGTCCGCCGGCTTTTCCGCCGTGGCCTGAGCGGCGGGCGCGCTTTTACGCTGAGCCCAGGCTGGTGCAAGCGCGAAGCCAATAGCAACGAGAGCTGCCGTGGGGGTCACGAGGCGGGAAGAAGGGAATTTCATTGCGAGCCTCCCATCGAAGTCGAGTCAGGCTTTTCGAGTTCAATACATGTGAGTGCGCCGCCTTCGGGCCGATCGTTGGCCTGCCCTTATCGGTGGTCTGCCCTTAATCGTCTCGCCCAGACGTTCGTTGTCTGCACCGCTATGGTCACAGCACAGCCAATATACCCCTCTGCTAAACGGGCCGTCAGCGCAGACACCGCTTACGGTGCCGTACGCATTGGGCGGTTCTAGTAACTGCTGCCTCCACGCGCACCTCCGCCACCGGGTGCACCCGGCGCTCGGCCTCTGCCAGCGGCTTGGTAGTGGCGACACCAGCCGTTGGCGCTGATGCGTCCCTCGACGATCGCGCAGGTCCCTCCGCGGAAATTGACGCAGCCGGCGCAGCGCTGCGGTCCATTTGGACTATCGCGATACTGGGCCGAGGCTTTGCTGACTTTTGGCCGGCCGCGTATCTCTCGCAGCAGCCCGTCATCGAATGGCAGAGGCGTAATCGACGGAGCTGCCAATGCCGGCAGTGCCGTCCCGGCAAGTGCCGCTCCACAAAGTGTCTTTCCAATAAAATTGCGACGCGAAATGGATTCCCTTTTCGAATGCTCGCTCATGGATGACCTCCGGGTTGTGGAGGGACCATTCGCGGTCTCCCAGACGATCAAAACAATTTACCGAGGAGCGCGTTGTTCCTCGCGTTGCCGGGTTTTCCTTTGTAGCGAGGTCACGCAGATCGCTGCTTAAGGCCGGACAGCGCCAAGCGAGTTGCCTCCCACAAAATCAGGGCAGCCATATTACCTCTTCTTCCCATGTACGCTGTTCGAGGAACGCGCGCGCAATGGCAGGCTTCGCGCGCCCACCATCAGGACATGCGCTCGGGAATGGCGGTGGGCGCGGGATCGGTGATGCCGCGCTCAGGCCGGCACTGTTGTTTCAGGGCAATTGGTCAACCGCGCGGGAACGCCGACGGCGGTGCAGCCGGCCGGCACGTCGTGCTCGATGACCGCGCCTGCGCCGATCTTGGCGAAATCGCCGATGCTGACGTCGCCGAGAATCGTGGCACCGGTGCTGAGCAGGACTCCCCTGCCAATCCTCGGAGCGCGTTCCGGCTGCGAATACTCGCGCCCGACAGTCACGTTTTGTAAAATCGTCACCTCGTCGCCGATCGCCGCAAAGGCGCCGATGATGATGCCGGTGGCGTGATCGAGAAACACCGACGCGCCGATCGAGGCCGAGGGGTGAATGCTGACCTGAAGCTGATCGGACGACAGGCTTTGCAGCAACAGCGCGAGATCGTTGCGGCCTTGATGCCAGAGCCAGTTGGAGACGCGCCAAACCTGCAGCGCGACGTAGCCCTTGAAGTTCAGCAGCGGCGGCAGCAGCGTCATCGTCGCGGGATCGTGAACGGCGATGCTCTGCAGATCGCGGCTCGCCGTGTCGATCAGATCAGGCGAAGACGCGAAGGCGTCACGGGCAAGCTGCGCAAAGAGCGCGCGATCCGCGTGCGTCTTGCCGAGCCGCGCGCCGATCTGGTGCGCCAGTGCATGAGCGAAGTCGGGATGATCGAGAATGGATGAGGAGAGCGCGGCGCCGAATACCGGGTCGCGCGCCACGGCGCTTTCCGCTTCACGCCGGATCGATCGCCAGAGTTGATCGACAGATGCAATTCCGTTCATGGCAGCCGCCTGGGATTAGCGCGTCCGCACAATATAGACCGGCCGCGAAACCGCGCCACCAAACGGTGATGCCTTCATGAACTAACTTTCGCCGATTGCTCCACCTCTCCCGCTTGCGGGGAGGTCGGATCGCATCGAAGATGCGATCCGGTGGGGCTCTCTCCATGCGGGGAGCGTGACTCGTGGAGACACCCCCACCCGGGCTGACCGTCAGGCAGCAGCTTTGTTCTTGATTGCACCGACGAGCGCCGTGAGTATGGCCCCGCCAGCACCACCGGCGATCGCGTGTGAGACAATGCCGCCAATACTCAGATCGCCCGACTGGGCTGCGGCCATGATTGATGGCATCAACAATGTTACGAGCTGGCCGAGCACCCCGCCTCCGACCAAGCCGGCAACAATGTTACCAATCGTACCGAGATCGAAAGTCGGCGATGACTTGCCCGCACCCACGCCGCCAAGCGCTCCTGCAACGAGGTTAGTCAGAATCTGTTCCATGCTGATCTCCGTATGACTCGCGACAAACGGGGTTGATCTCGCGCAGACTATCACTGCACGAGAAGCCGATCCATGAATAAATCTCAGGTTGAGGCGGGCTGGCGGGTCGAGCGGCCTGACTCCGGTTCCTTCTAGTAGACTTCGCCGATTGCTCCACCTCTCCCGCTTGCAGGAGATCGGATCGCATCGTTGGATGCGATCTGGTGGGCGCTCTCTCCATACAACCCGGCCCTCCCCCGCAAGCGGGAGAGGGTGAGCAGTCGCTCCGCGGTCGCAGTTTGGCCGCCTTGTCACTCACGGTACAAAAACAAACCGCCCACCTGCGGGTCGCAGATGGGCGGCTGTATCGCCGTCGGGCGTCATGGGGGCATCACGCCCGCGGCTGAACTCCACTCACTGTTGACGATCAGCCCTGCTGCGGCTGGTCGTTCGGCGGAGTCGGACGCTGGCGGTGCTGCGCCATGAACTGATCGAACTCTTCCTTGTCCTTGGCTTGGCGCAGACGCTCGAGGAAATTCTTGAACTCAACCTGCTCTTCCTCGAGCCGGCGCAGGGTTTCCATGCGGTACTCGTCGAAGGCGCGGTTGCCGCTGGACGGCGGGCCGAAGCCGAAGCCGCCAAAGCCGCGGCGCTCCATGCGGTCGCGCATCCGGTCCATCTTGTACTGCATCCGCTCCATCTTGTTCTGCCAGCGGTCTCCGTTGCTCCAGCAAGCCATTTTTCTGCTCCCTAGTGTGAAAAAGAGAAGGGCAAGCCCGATCGGCCACCAGATGATGAAGCCGAGGATAGTCACCACGATCCAGCCGGGGTGCCAGGGACTTTCAAGCATATGCGGTCGATAGGTCTGTTCCGTCTGACCGCGCCATCGATTGACATCTGCGGTGTAGGCCATTTCCCTCTCCATGACGGCGATCACGCCGTTGTGAATGTAAATAACATTTACATACCTAAACCATCCCGCGTTTTTGTCAAGCGCGCGGCTCGACGCAGCCCGCAAAATTATTTGCGGCCTCCCCAGGGGCCTGAGGGCGCGCCACCTTCCGGCGGCACCGGCGGCGGGCCGGACGGTTTCTGGTCTGACGGCCGGCGGTCGGTCGGGAAGCCGAGGCCGCGCAGATAAATCAGCACTTCCGCTTCCAACAGTTCTTCCGGCGACATCGGCAGTTTGCGTCGCGCGGCGTCGCCGCGGCCGAACAGCGAGGCTATGCCGTGCGACATCGACCAGATGTGCAGCGCCATCATCATCGCGGGAGGCCGCGGCATGCCGGGCGGCGCCAGCGCGGCGAGCCGCTCGGCGGCGGCGCGAATGATCGCGAACGCGCGCTCGCTAGCTGCCATCAATGTCGGGCTCGAATCGACAGGCACCCCGGATTCGAACATCGCCGAATAGAACGCCGGCTCGTTGCGCGCGAAGGCGAGATAGGCCTTGCCGACCCGCTCGAACGCGGTGACGGTGTCGGGGCGGCCGTCGTCCCAGGCCTGCACGAGCATGGCCTCGAACTGCTCGAAGCCACGTTGCGCGATCGAGGACAGCAATTCATCGCGGTCGCGAAAATGGCGGTAGGGCGCGGCCGGACTGACCCCGGCCATGCGTGCGGCGTCCGCAAAGGTGAAGCCGGCCGGGCCCTTTTGCGAAATCAGGTCGAGCGCCGCCTGTAGCAATGCCTCTTTCAGATTGCCGTGATGGTAGCCACGCTCGCCGCGGCGGTCCTTTTGCCAGCTCATGTTAAAGGCTTTTACATGAGCTGGCCGTAAAGGTCACTTAATTTGAACGTTAAAGAAGATTAACGGGGCGGTGCTGCACTCCCTCGCCCCGCTTTTGCGGGGAGAGGGTTGGGGTGAGGGGCTGCTTCCGCGACCCAGCTGCCGGTTGAAAGAGCGACGACCTCTGTCAGAAAGTCCGCATATCTAGGGCGGGCGGGTTCTCTCGGCAAAGTTCACTCGCGGAGAAAGCCCCTCACCCCGACCCTCTCCCCGTGAAAGGACGGGGAGAGGGAGCGGAAACACTCACCGCGCCTTGTGCGCGCTTCCCTTCTGCAGCTCGTCGAAGCCTTTGGCGGCCTGCTGCACTTCCTCCGAGAAATCGCCGATTTCCTGCACCTGGCGGATTTCGATGATCTCGTTCTCGGAGGCCGGGCACTTCTTCGCCCACTCGATCGCCTCCTCGCGCGACTTCACGTTGATCATCCAGTAGCCGCCGAGCACTTCCTTGGCTTCCGTGAAGGGACCGTCGGTCACGATGGGCTTGCCGGTGGCGAAGGAAACCCGCGCGCCCATCGAGGGCGGATGCAACCCGTCGAGCGCGATCAGCACGCCGGCCTCCTTCAGCGCCTCATTGTATTTCATCATCGCCTTGACGCGCTCGGGATCGAGCTGGACGTCCGGCGGCGCGGTCTCATAGCCCAGGGGGATCATCAGCATCATGAATCGCATGGGGTGTCCTTTTTCTTTGGATGGCGTCATTCCGGGATGGTCCGAAGGACCAGACCCGGAATCTCGAGATTCCGGGTTCGCGCTTTGCGCGCCCCGGAATGACGGGGAGAGTCACTTCTTCGCAGTCTGCGCCCGCAGCCGCTCTTCCTGCTCGCGCAGTTCGGGCGTGAGCGCTTCGCCGAAATCTTCCGCAGAAAACACCTGGCGGATTTCGACCTCGTCGCCATCGCTGAACGGCGCGCGCTTCATCCAGTCGATCGCTTCATCGAGCGATTTGGCGTTGATCAGCCAGAAGCCCGCGACGAGATCACCCGAGAGCGGGAACGGACCGCGGCTGGCACTGCCCTGCCCGCCTGCATACTTGATCCGCGCGCCATTCGAGGTCGGGTGCAGGCCTTCGCCCGCTTCCATCATGCCTGCCTGGACCAACTCCTCGTTGAATTTGCCCATCGCCGCCAATTGTTCCGTAGTCGGCATCACGCCGGCTTCCGAATCCTTGTTTGCCTTCACAATCACCATGAATCGCATCGTTATTCTCCGTATTGATCTTCTTCAGCCAGCCACTGCCGCATCGGCCTTCGTCAACAGGACGAGCGGGCTTTTACGCCGCCGACATGTCCTGCAAAATTATTTCGGAAGTAATTTGACCAGCCGGCCGGTCAATCGTCGATCGCCTGATAGGCCGAGGTCCAGAAGTCGGTCATCACCCGCGGCGACTGCGGCGATTCCAGCATCCGCTGGGTCAGCGCGATCCCGGTGAGGCCTTCGCTGGGGTCGGAATACCAGGAGGTGCCGTAGCCGCCGTACCAGCCGAAGCGGCCGGGCGTATGGGCAAGATCGTCACGCCGGGTGAAGACCGAGACGCCAAAACCCCAGCCGCTATTGTCGCCGAAAAACAGTTCGGAGCCCTGCTTTTGCTCGGAGGTGAGCTGGTCGCTCGTCATCAGTTCGACGGACGGACGCGAGAGAATGCGTTCGCTGCCGAGCCGGCCGCCATTCAGCAGCATCTGGGCAAACGCGTTGAAATCGTCCGCAGTCGACACCAGTCCGGCGGCGCCATTCTCGAACACCGGCGGGCTTGCATATTTGCCGGTGGCAGGATCATCGAAGACTTTCAATTCGCCGCTTGCTTGATCGCGCGCATAAGTGGTCGTGAGCCGGGCGCGCTTTTCCGCGGGCACGTGGAAGCCAGTGTCTTTCATGCCGAGCGGCGCGAAGATGCGATCGCCCAGGAATTTTGCAAGGCTCATGCCCGCGACGCGCGCGATCAGCACAGAGAGAATTTCGCTGCCGCTGTTATAGAGCCAGCGCTCGCCGGGCTGATAGATCAGCGGCAGCGTGCCGTAGCGGCGCATCAATTCGTCCGGTGGAAACGAGGGAAATACCGGCCCGGGCGCAAAGCCCGCTTCCGCAATCGCCTTCTGGATCGGATAGCGATCGGGAAATATCGGGATCATGCCAAGGCCGAGCCGGAAGGTCAGAAGATCGCGCAGCGTGATGGCGCGCTTCGCCGGCACCGTATCGTCGATGGCCGCGTCGATCGCACGCAGCACCTTGCGGTCGGCCAGTTCCGGCAGAAAGCCGTCGACGGGATCATCGAGCCGCAGTCTGCATTCCTCGACCAGGATCATCGCGGCCACCGCCGTCACCGGCTTGGTCATGGAAGCGATGCGAAAGATGCTGTCGCGCTGCATCGGCGTGCCGCCGATTGCCATGCTTCCCATGGCATCGACATGAATTTCGCCGCGGCGGCTGACCAGCGCCACCAGGCCGGGAACACCGCCGTGCTCGACATGCCCCGAGAGAATCTCATGCATGCGGCCGAGCCGCGATCTCGACAGTCCACCGGCATTTGAATTTGTCGGCATGGCTTGTTCCCCTCTCGAAATTGCAACTGCCTCTCCACCACGACGATCCGGCCTGCTTCTTGCCGACGTGGCAGATGACGCGCCGCGTGATTTCTATGACTGCTGCCTGACGAACTTGCCGTCCTGGTAGTTCGCGCCGAAATAGACGTCGATGCGCTTCACCTTGTCGCCATCGAAGACAACGAACTCGGTATTGCGAAAGCTCTTTCCGTCCTTGGCCGTGCAGCGGTAGGTCACAAAGGCTTGATCGCCGTCGACGAGAATCCGCTCCAGCTCGTGCCGTTCGATCCAGTCGCTGGACTGCCAGCAGCGCGCGAAATAGGTCGCTTTATCGATGTTGTCATCGAACGGACTGGTGAAGCGGAAATCCTCGCTGAAGGCATTTTCGACGAATTGGCGATCGTTGGACAGATAAGCTGCGAAGATCTTGCGGATCGTCTCCGCCTTGCTTGCTTCGGCCATTCAGCGCTCCTTTAGGGCTCCTTGGGCACCATCTGGAAATACGGTTCGGCTTCCTTCAACACGCGCGCGACGGAGGGACGCGCCTTGAGCCGTTCGAGATAGGCGCTGAGGTTTTTCTGCGCTTCACCGAACGGCACCGCCATGTTGCCGTAGAACAATGACGGCACTGCCGCGCAATCGGCGAGGCTGAAATCCTCGCCCATCGCCCAGCCGCCGTTTTTCATTTGCTGGTCGGCCATGGCATAGGAAGTGTGCAACTGCGCCCGCGCCTCCTCGACGCCGTACGGATCCCGCTTGCCCTCGGGCCGCAACCGGTCCGTTACGATCTTCTGCATCGGCAGATGCACATAGAGATCGTAGAAGCGGTCGCGCAGCCGGGTCTGCAAGGCGCGGGCGGGATCCTCGGGAATAAGTCGGACGCGGCCGCGATAGTATGAATCGAGATATTCGACGATGATGCTGGATTCCGGCACGGTCTGATCCCGTGCATCGTCGCGCAGCACCGGGAACTTACCGATCCCCCACAGCTTCAGCAGCGCGGCGCGCTCGGCCGGATTGCCGAGATCGACGAGATTCGGCCGGAACGGAATGTCGTTCTCGTAGAGCGCGATCAGCGCCTTCCAGCAGAACGAGGCCAGCGGGTGGAAGTGCAGCGTCAGAGACATGGAAACTCCCGGTTTGCCGTTTGCAAGACGATCTGCGTCTGGTGATGCCGACATTTATGGCGCCGGCACGTAGCGCAGGATCATGATGCCGGTCGACAACGGCCGGCTGTCGAGCAGCTTCAGCTTGCGCTTTTCGCCCGGCTTGAACAGCGGCGTGCCGCCGCCGAGGATGACGGGGCTTACCGCGATACGAAACTCGTCGATCAGCCCGTGCGGGATCAGGCTGCTGGCGAGATCGGCGCTGCCGAACAGAAAGATGTCCTTGGCGCTGTCGCGCTTCAGCCGCGCGACGGTCTCCGGCACATCGGCGCTGAACATCTGGGTGTTGTTCCAATCCGATTTCTTCACCGTGCGCGAGAAAACGTATTTCGGCGCGGCATTCATGAAGTCGGCGACCTCGCCGGTCGCGCTTGGCCAGTGGCCCGCCATCAGGTCATAGGTGACGCGGCCGAACAGCAATCCGCCGGCAGCGGTCATCTGCTCGATCGACAATTGCTCCAGCTCCTCGCCCCAGACGTCGGAATGCCAGGAAATGTCGCGGTTGGGGCCTTCAACGAAGCCGTCCAGCGTCATCAGGTTCCACATTATCAATTTCGCCATGGCGATCTCCCTAAACTGATTGCGAATTGCAACCGGTTGCAGGATGATCGAACTGGTGCGATATTGCAAGCAGTTTTTTGAGGGCGCCTTGACGCCCGCCCTGGAGACGACCATGACCGATGCCCAGCGCTCCGGCTGCCCGATCAACCTTTCGCTGGAAGTGCTCGGCGACAAATGGAGCCTTTTGATCATCCGCGACATGATGTTCGGCAATCGGCGGCATTTTCGCGAGCTATTGACCAAATCGGAGGAAGGCATCTCCTCCAACATCCTCGCCGACCGGCTAAAGACCCTGCTCGAGCAGGGCGTCATCACCCGCGAGGACGATCCCACGCACAAGCAGAAGGGAATCTATTCGCTGACAGAGCAAGGCATCGAGCTCTTGCCCGTTCTCGCGCAGATGGCGGCCTGGGGTTACAAATATCTACCCGTCACCGAGGAACTCGGCATCCGGGCGCGGCTGCTCAGCGAGGGCGGACCGAAGATGTGGGCCGAATTCATGGACGAGCTGCGCGAGAGCCATCTTGGCGCAAAGCGGCGCAGGCGTAGCGGTCCATCGGTCGGTGAGCGACTGCAAGCAGCGTATGAAAGCGTCGTGAACGGAAGATAGCCCCCGAGTCCGCGGCCGCATGCTCGTTTGGCGGGCGTCGCGCGCGGGGACATCCTTAAGATCAGCATTACGTCGCGATGCTATCCGTCATCTTACGGAGAATATCGTTAACGCATTCTTTTTTCATTTGATCAAACCTGCCTCGGAAGGGGGCTCGGCGGCGTTAACCAGCAGCCTCGTCATTTACCCGCGCAATGAGGCCTACGGTGTTTCAATTTCTCAAGAGCTCCTCGACAGATAAAGCGCTTGCCGACGCTCTCGGCCGCTCGCAGGCCGTTATCGAGTTCGGCATGGACGGCACGATTCTCACCGCGAACAACAATTTCCTTAAAGCCCTCGGCTACTCGCTCGGCGAAATCAAGGGCAAGCATCACAGCATGTTCGTCGATCCGTCGCAGCGCGACAGCCAAGCGTATCGCGACTTCTGGACGGCGCTCAAGCGCGGCGAATACCAGGCTGCCGAATACAGGCGGATCGGCAAGGGCGGCAAGGAAGTCTGGATCCAGGCGACCTACAACCCCGTGCTCGACGGCAGCGGCAAACCCTGCAAGGTCGTGAAATTCGCGACCGACATCACCGCCCGCAAGATCAAGAGCATGGAGGATGCCAGCCAGATCGCCGCGATCAACCGTACGCAGGCGGTCATTGCGTTCGAGATGGACGGCACCGTCATCACCGCCAATGACAACTTCCTGAAAGCGATGGGCTACACGCTCGCCGAAATCCAGGGCAAACATCACAGCATGTTCGTCGCTCCGTCGGAGCGCGACAGCGCCGCCTACCGGCAGCTCTGGGCGAGCCTCAACCGCGGCGAAAGCCAACAGGCCGAGTACAAGCGGATCGGCAAGGGCGGGAAGGAAGTCTGGATTCTCGCCTCCTACAACCCCGTGCTCGACGAGAAGGGCAGGCCGTTCCGGGTGGTGAAATTCGCCACCGATATCACCAGCCAGAAACTTTCGACCGCCGATCTCGCCGGCCAGATTGCCGCCATCGGCAAGTCACAGGCCGTGATCGAGTTCAAGATGGACGGCACCATCATCGGTGCCAACCAGAACTTCCTCCGCACGGTCGGTTACGCGCTGGACGAGATCCGCGGCCGGCACCACAGCATGTTCGTCGAACAGACGGAGCGCGACAGCGCGGCCTATCGTGAATTCTGGGCGGCGCTCAACCGCGGGGAATATCAGGCGGCCGAATACAAGCGAATCGGCAAGAACGGCAAGGAGGTCTGGATCCAGGCGTCCTACAATCCGATCCTCGACCTCAACGGCAAGCCATTGAAGGTGGTGAAATACGCCACCGACACCACCGCGCAAGCGCTGGTCCGCATGGGTAACGAGCGCGTCCGCGGCATGATGGAATCGGTGGCGGCAGGCGCTGAGGAACTGAACGCTTCGGTCCGGGAAATCTCCGAAGCCATGACCAAGTCGCGCGAGACGGCGGCGACCGCGGTCGGGCGGGTCGAGGCGGCCGACGCCCAGGCGCAGCGGCTGAACGAAGCGGCGCAGGCGATGAGCGGCATCGTGGAGCTGATCGGCAATATCACCGGCCAGATCAACCTCCTGGCGCTCAATGCGACGATCGAATCAGCGCGCGCCGGCGAGGCCGGACGCGGCTTTGCCGTGGTGGCTTCCGAGGTCAAGAACCTCGCCACCCAGGCCAAACAGGCGACGGACAAGATCGGCCAGGAGATCGGCAACCTCAACGGCATCTCCGGCGACGTCGTCGGCGCGCTCGACAGCATCAAGAGTGCGATCCAGAGCGTCAGCGAATATGTCACCGCCACCGCGGCCGCGGTCGAGGAGCAGAGCACAGTGACGGGCGAGATGTCCTCCAACATGCAGCGCGCCGCCGCGGAGGCGAAGGCGATCGCGCAGCGCGCGAGCGGTTAGTTCTTCAGCGTCATCGCTGCGCAACCCCCTCATCTCAGGAATAAGCGCACTTGCGCTTATTCCGAAGGAGCCCGCGAGAAGCGGGCGTCTCGAAGGATGTAGGCCACAGACGGGGCCTCATGGTTCTCCCGGCGATGCGAAGCATCGTCCGGAGACGCGCAGAGCCTGCCATCGGGCCGAGCTACTCGCGTTCCGCGCTCCTCACCATGAGGGGCTTATGCCGGGACATGCGACGGGGCCTGGGCTATAGGGGCGGGAAATCTTCTCTCTCGCAAACGGACCCGCCCATGCCCCCTTCCCCGCAAAAGATCGCTCTCATCACCGGCGCCGCGCGCGGCATCGGGCTTGCGACGGCCAAACGCTTTCTCGCCGAGGGCTGGCAGGTGGCGCTGCTCGACATCGAAGGCGAATTGCTGCGCGGCGCGGTCACCGGCCTCGCCGACCCCGACAATACGCTGGCGCTGCATTGCGACGTCTCCGACACCCAGGCGGTGACGAACGCCGTGGCGGCCGTGAGCGAGCGTTTCGGCCGGCTCGACGCGCTGGTCAACAATGCCGGGATCGCGGTGTTCGCGCCGCTGCTCGACACCTCGGATGACGACTGGAACCGCATCCTGCAGGTCAACCTCACCGGCCCGTTTCTGTGCGTCAAGGCGGCGGCGCCATTGATGCGGGAACATGGCGGTGGCGCGATCGTCAACGTCACGTCGATCTCGGCGGTACGCGCCTCCACGCTGCGTTCGGCCTACGGCACCAGCAAGGCCGGGCTCGCGCATCTGACCAAACAGCTCGCGGTCGAATTGGCCTCGCTCGGCATTCGCGTCAACGCCGTGGCGCCCGGCCCGGTCGAGACCGCGATGGCAAAACAGGTCCACACGCCGGAAATCCGCGCCGACTATCACGACGCCATTCCGCTCAACCGCTATGGCCTCGAGGAGGAACTGGCGGAAGCGATCTTCTTCTTGTGCAGCGATCGCGCGAGCTACATCACCGGCCAGATCCTCGCCGTCGACGGCGGTTTTGATGCTGCCGGCATCGGTCTACCGACGCTGCGCGGCCAGCGGCGGAACGGGTAGTTCCTCCGTGGCTGTGTTGCTTGGAGTGCGGATCAGAGCCCAGTACGAATGACCTTGGCTGGCGGCCCGTCATTGCTGGATCGAGGAGGCAGGTCATTGTTCAGCGCGCCGCGATGCAGCAACACTGTCCTTTCCAGTGGAACATCCGCTCGCATACTCGGCGTTCCCAGTGCGAACGCCGTCACGAGCAATAAAATGCCCGCACAGATAATGCTGAGGAAAAAATGATCCATGTGGTCCACAACGATGGGCTGCACTGTTCGTTCCGCTGGGCTGCGGCAATTTCGATAGAGCAGCGCTGCGCTTCTCGGCGACCGTAAGTTGGTAGAGGTGAAGGCCCGGTTCCGCGTTCGCCACGGTGGACACCGTCGCTTTGGATACTGCTGGCGCGCGCCGCACTCGCCTGCCACGCCGGGATGGGCAACCTTCACCGGGGCCGGGGTCTCTGACGCGGACGCTTGACCAAACCTTGCCACATGTCCCTGCGTAACTGGGCCGGGGGCAGTGCTGACGGAGGAGCTGCACATGGGAATGGCGGTCATCAAGCTCATCGTTGTCGCCGCCGCGCTGTTGGCGGCAATCATGCCGGTGCGGGCCGAGATTCGCATTCTCGCCAGTCCCGGCGGACAGGTCGGGCCGTTTCTCGAACTGTTCGATCGCGTGCGCGAGTCCGGGGAGCGGGTGGTGATCGACGGGCCATGCCTGTCGGCCTGCACGCTGGTGCTGATGACGATACCGGCCGAGCGCATCTGCGTGACGCGCCGGGCAGTGCTCGGATTCCACGCCGCGCGCTCGATCGACGGCCGCGGCCGGATCTATGCCGAGCCGGAAGCCTCGCGCGCGGTACAGGCAGCCTATCCCGACCGGGTGCGGGACTGGATCAGCAGGCACGGTGGACTGACGTCGCGGCTGTTGCTGCTGCGCGGGCGTGACCTGGCGGCGATCTATCCAAGGTGCAGATGATTCTGTAGATTTTGTGGGGTGGGCAAAGGCGCTCTTGCGCCGTGCCCACCATCTTCGTTGTGCGCGAATGGTGGGCACGCTGACGCTTTGCCCACCCTACGGCGCCGTTGCCAGACCTCATCCTGAGGAGCGCGCATCGCGCGCGTCTCGAAGGATGAATGGCACCAGCGGGGCCGCATGGTTCGAGACGGCGCTGGCGCGCCTCCTCACCATGAGGGTCAGTTACATATCTTCCTTCGGGCAGTTGACCATCCAGGGAATGCCGAACCTGTCGACGCACATGCCGAAACCGTTGGAGAAGAAGGTCTTGCCGAACGGCATCCTGATCGTGCCGCCTTCAGCGAGCGCATTGAAGCGGCGTTCGGCGTCGGCGGGATCTTCGACCGCCAGCGCAACCGACATGCCCTGCGGCTGATGGTAATCGCCGGGCGTCGCGTCGGAGGCCATCAGCACTTCGCCGTCGATGGTGATGCGGGCATGCATGATCTTGGTTTTCCAGTCCGCTGGGACCGGCATGTCGGCGGGCCCCTCGCCATACGGCATCTTCGCTTCGATCTGGGCGCCCAATACCTTCTGATAATGGTTCAGCGCCTCTTCGCAATTACCGTTGTAGAACAGATAGGGATTGACCTGCATGTGGGCCTCCTTGGGTTGTCGATCAGTCTTGACGTCGGTGGCGTTCCCCGGATGCGGTGCAGCGCGTTAGCGATGCGCTGCTGATCCGGGGTCCATCGCTGGGTCCCGGCTCTGCGTCGCATCACCATAGCGTGTCGAAGACGCGCGTAAACGCGCTTCTGCGTGCTGCGCCGCGTCCGGGACACGATAGTGTCGTGACAGTGTCGTCACACTCATTTCTCGGTGAGCGTTTTCAGATTGGCGAGACCAGCTTCGAAATCCCTGCCGATCATGCGATCCAGGTTCATGAAAACTTGGATCAACCTGGACATGAAGTTCGCCGGACCATGCATCAGCCATGTGACATGGGTGCCATCGCCCTGCGGCAGCATTGTGAACTCGGCGGTGTTGTGGCCTTCGAACGGCTTGAAGAAATCGAGCTTGATGACGATTTTCGACGGCGCCGCGGCC
Source organism: Bradyrhizobium murdochi (assembly GCF_000472965.1). GTDB lineage: Bacteria > Pseudomonadota > Alphaproteobacteria > Rhizobiales > Xanthobacteraceae > Bradyrhizobium > Bradyrhizobium murdochi. The sequence continues at coordinate 16,857 of NZ_AXAU01000012.1, forward strand.
TCGAGAATTTCCATGCGGCCGGAACCGACATTCTTGTCGCCGTCCCAGGCATAGACGGCGCCCTTGCCGCGCTCCGCACCGCTATAGGTTCGCTTCATCGCCGGGTCCTTCTCTTCGTAGGGCGACCAGCTCCGCCACTGCTGAAAGTCGGAGATCAGCGGAAATATCCTTTCCGCCGGCGCCTTGATGCTGATCGCGCGCTGTACCCGTAACGTATTCGCCTTGGTCGCGGCGAGAATGAGCACGATGGCGACGGCAGTCGCCAATATGGCGGCGATAACGGTAATGACTTCCAGCATGTCGAGCTCCGTGAACAATCGGTTGAAGCTAATCAGCGGCGAAGGGGGATCAAGCTGCGCAGATTCTTGTCGCGCAGCCACAGCCCGCCCCACAGCATCAGGCCGAGATAGAGCCCGAACAGCGTGTGCGTAAGCAGGGGGCTATCGATCCGCACATGCGAGGCGATCGCGCCGCCGAGATAGCCGGTGAGCAGGATCGCCCCGAGAATCGAGGTCGGCGGAATAGCGTAGAGCACGGTGCAGATGATGGTAATGGCGCCGAGACCGCGCATCAGCGCGTCGCTCGAACCGTAACCCATTCGGTCCATGGTTTCCGTGACGACCGGCCACGGCACCAGCTTGATGGCGCCGTCGATCATCAGGAACAGGATGACGAGGCCGGAGAGAATGCGGCCCATCCAGCGTGCCGGATTTGAGACAGGCGCGGTCTCGGCGATGACGGTCATGATCGGTCCCCGTTGTCTTGAATGGCTGCTCGGATTCAAGACGAATGAGGAAGGTGGAAACCGACAGGTCGGGTGAAATTTTTTGCGACAGCTTCCCTTCTCCCCTTGTGGGAGAAGGTGGCGCGAAGCGCCGGATGAGGGGTTCTCTCCGCGGAGGCAGACCCCTCATCCGGCTCGCTGTCGCTTCGCGCCAGCGATCCACCTTCTCCCACAAGGGGAGAAGGCAAGAGCCTACTTCCCGGCCTTCTTGCCGCGGGGCTGGCTGTCGCGCTGGAGGCGGTCGAGGTGCATGCGGATGTGGGCGGCTTCGGCCGAGGTGTTGGCGAGCGCAATGGCGCGGTCGAAGGCCACGCGGGCCTCGTCGTTGCGGCCGAGTTGCATCAGGAAGGCGCCGCGCACGCCGAAGAAATGAAAATAGTTCGACAGCCGTGCCGATAAGGGCTCGATCATGTCGAGCGCGGCTTCCGGCCCTTTCACCTTGGACACCGCGACTGCGCGGTTCAAGGTCACCACCGGCGACGGCTGCATGATCTCCAGCGCGCCATAGAGCAGGTCGATCTGGGTCCAGTCGGTATCCTCGGGCTTCTCGGCGCGGGCATGCAGCGCCGCGATCGCGGCCTGGACCTGATAGGACCCGCTGCGGCGATGGCGCATCGCCTTGTCGATCAAGGCCAGCCCCTCGGCGATCAGAGCCTTATTCCATTTCGAACGGTCCTGGTCATCGAGCAGAATCACGGCGCCATCGGCATCGAACCGCGCATCAGCCCGCGCATGCTGCAGCAGCAACAGCGCGGTCAGCCCCATGATCTCGGGCTCGCTCTGGAACAGCCGCAGCAGCAGCCGCGCCAGGCGAATGGCCTCCTCGCACAAGGGCGCGCGAATCTCGGCGGTGTCGCCAGAGGCCGAGTAGCCCTCGTTAAAGATCAGGTAGATCATGGCGGCGACGGAGGCGAGGCGCTCGGAGCGCTCCGCTGCGCCCGGCGTTTCGAACGGCACGTTGGCATCGGCGACGCGCGCCTTCGCGCGGGTGATGCGCTGCTCCATCGCGGCTTCCGAGACCAGGAAAGCGCGCGCGATCTGTTTCACAGTGAGACCCGAGACGATGCGCAGCGCAAGCGCGATCTGCTGCGTCGCCGGTAGATCCGGATGGCAGCAGATGAACAACAGCCGCAGGATGTCGTCGCGGTAATGCGAGCCGTCGAGCCGCTCGGCAAGCTCCTCCTCGGCGTCGTCGAGGTCGGAGATCGCCTCATCCTCGGGCAGCGCCGTCTGCTTCTTGCCGCGCCTGATGTCGTCGATCGCTACATTGCGCCCGACCATGATCAGCCACGCCGCCGGATCGCGCGGCGGGCCGTTTTGCGGCCAGCTCTTCAGCGCGCGCAGACAGGCGTTCTGAAAGGCTTCCTCGGCGGTATCGAGGTTACGGAAATAGCGCAGCAACGCGCCGACCGCCTGGGGGCGAGCCGAAGTCAGTGCGGCATCGATCCAGGCGGTATCGGTCATGGCTGCACGCTCCCCGCCGTAAAGTGGCCGACGGGCCGGATCTCGTAGGCGCCGCCGGGATTGGCCGCGCCGAGATCGCGGGCGACGCCGAGCGCCTCGTCGAGGTCCTTGCAGTCGACGAGATAGAAGCCGAGCAATTGTTCCTTGGTTTCGGCATAGGGGCCGTCCAACACCAGCGGCGGATCGTCCTTGCGCAGCGTGGTCGCCGCCGTGGTCGGCAACAGCCGCGCGACAGGACCGAGCCGGCCCTGTTTGGTCAGTTTGTCCTGCACAACGGACAATTTCTTCATGACCGCGGCGTCCTGTTCCTTGGTCCAGGAACCGACGGTGTCTTCATCGTGATAGCAAAGAATGGCGTACAGCATGAGGCTCAGGCATCTCCGTTGTCTTGATGACGAACGATTATGCCCGGAGCCGACAGGCGCGTCGAAGAAATTTTGAAAAATGCCCTGCCTGCCGTCAGGGACCTACAATCGGCGGCGGTGGTGGATTGAAATGCCTGTAGGCGTGAATGGCCGCCGTGGAACAAAGGCTGCACACTCCGAGAATGACAACGATGCACCTGAGCATTTTCATCTGGCGGTCTCGACCCTGATTGACCATGCAAGGTCTCCCCTGTCGGATGAAAGGAGGCTAGAGAAACACCTCGGTCCGCGATGTGAGGCGGGTCACGCCAGGTTGGCGACGCGAAAGGGATGGCAATGACGAAGGGTGCGCTTGCGCTGCTGGTGCATGGCGGGACCGAAAACTGGTCGCCGCCGCGCTGGAAGAGCCGGTTCGATGAGGTTTGCGAGGGGCGCTCCGTGCTGCTGTTGCCGGATGCGTCGTTCGATCCGGCGGAGGTGCATTACGCCGCGGTGTGGAAGCCGCATCCAGGCGAGCTCGCCGCCTTCCCCAACTTGCGCGTCATCTTCAATCTCGGCGCGGGCGTCGACGCGCTGATGGCCGACCGCTCATTGCCCGAGGTGCCGCTGGTGCGCGTCGCGGTCGACGATCTCACCGCGCGGATGACCGAATATGCCGTGCTGCATGTCCTAATGCACCACCGGCAGGAGCCATATTTGCGCGAGTCGCAGCGCGAAAAGCGCTGGGCGCCGAAATCGCAATGGGCCGCGAGCGCAATCTCCGTCGGCGTCTTGGGGCTCGGCACGCTCGGTGCTGACGCGGCCGATGTGCTCAAGCGCCTGGGCTTTCGTGTCGCAGGCTGGAGCCGCAGCCCGCGAACGATCGAGGGCATCGAATGCTTTCACGGCGCAGCGCAGCTCGAGACATTCCTGCGGCGGACCGACATTCTGGTATGCCTCCTGCCGCTGACGCCGGAGACGCGGCACATTCTCAATCGCGGGCTGTTTGAGAAACTGAATCGCACGAGCCCGCTAGGCGCGCCGGTCGTGATCAACGCCGGCCGCGGCGGCCTGCAGAACGAGGCCGACATCCTGCAATGTCTCGATGACGGCACGCTCGGCGGCGCCTCGCTCGACGTCTACGCCACCGAGCCATTGCCCGCGGACAGCCGGTTCTGGACCCACCCGAAAGTGGTTCTTACTCCGCACAACGCCGCCGATACCGATCCCGACGAGATATCGAAATATGTCGCGCAGCAGATCGCGCGGTTTGAGGAAGGCGGCGCGCTGGAGAATGTGGTGGACCGTAAGCGGGGATATTGACGCCCTATCGTCGTCCCTGCGAACGCAGAGACCCATACGCCGCGGCCCGCGGAAGTGGCACAAGGCGAGACGGCTTTGCTTCAACAACGAAGCGCAGTGGTTAAGGGCCCCTGCGTCCGCAGGGGCGACGGATAGAGTGTCGGCCCGATCCCGATCAATCAGGTCGCTAAGATCCCGCCACTCAAAGTCCCTGCGTTCGCAGGGGCGACGGAGAGTTATTTCGCCGCCCCGACCATCACGTCGATCGCACCGTTGACGATCGCCTCCAGTTCCTTGCGCGGCACCTGAGCGCGGGCGCGGATGGCGATGGTATGAATGGTGGCGGAGGCAAGTTGCGCCAGCACGGTCGCGTCGGCGCGCACCGGTAGCTCGCCCTTTTCCTGGGCGAGCCGGAAACAGGCGGCAAAAGCCTTGTCGAGCTCGGCAAGACCTTCCAGCACCATCGCGCGGATATCGGGGTCATGCACCGCCTCGGAGGCTGCGGTCATCACCGTGAAGCAGCCGCGCGGACCGGATTCGCCGGACAGATAGATGTCGAGCGCCACCGCGTAGATGCGTTCGAGGCGTGTTCGGATCGGCAGCTCATTCCGGAAGATGTCCCCCATCGCGACCCGCGCGTCGTCGCGATAGCGCCGGTAGCTCTTGATGAAGAGTTCGCGCTTGTCGCCGAACGCGCCATAGAGGCTCGGCCGGTTCATGCCGGTGGCGGCGGAGAGGTCGTCGAGCGAGGTGGCCGCAAAACCGTCCTTGCGAAACAGGTCAAGCGCCTTGCCTAGCGCCACGCCTGGCTCATAGGCGCGCGGGCGGCCCCGCCGCTTGGGCTGGACGGGGGCGTCGATCCGGGGGACAGGGGGCCTCTTCCTTTTTTGTACCATTTCGCAAATAATTCCTTGACCACGCCTATATTATGCGGAACAGTATAAAAATCAATCCTGCCCGCCTTGAACGCCGGCTGATTGATCAACCGCCAAGGAGGCAAATCATGGACCTGTATTTCTCGCCGCTCGCCTGCTCACTGGCAACCCGGATCGCGCTGTACGAAGCCGGCGCTGAGGCCAATTATCTCGAAGTCGATCCCAAGACTAAGGTGGTGCAGAAGGACGGCTCGGATTTTCGCACCGTCAACCCGCTCGGGCTGGTGCCGACGCTACGCACCGACGACGGGACCGTGCTGACGGAGAACGCGGCGATCCTGCAATATGTCGCCGACCGCTTTCCGGGCGCCGGCATCTCGGCCAACTCCGCTGAGGAGCGCAGCCGCCTGCATCAATGGCTGTGCTTCATCGGCACCGAACTGCACAAGGCGCTGTTCGTGCCGCTCCTCGACAAGACGGCGCCGCAGGACGCAAAGACTTATGCACTGAACAAGAATATGTCGCGGCTCGACTATCTCGAGAACTACCTGAAGGGCCGCGAATTCCTGCTCGATCACTTCAGCGTCGCGGATGCCTATCTTGTCACCATCATCAACTGGACGATGGCGACGCCGCCGATCGAACTGGCGAAGTGGCCGGCAGTGAAGGCCTATCACGAGCGGCTGCGCGCCCGCCCGAGCATTGCGAAGGCGGTCGCCGAAGAGTTCGAACTCTACAAGGCCGAACTCGCGCGGCATAAGGCGGCGGCGTAAGACGCCCTCTCTCAACACGTCGTCCCCGCCTTGTGCGCAATTGCGCACTTGGCGCGGGGACCCATAACCACCGGAGTCAGTGAGGGCATCGTCTCTCACCGCGAACAACTCGAAAGGCCGCGGCGTATGGGTCCCAGCTTTCGCAGGGACGACCTCGTTCTGGCAGCCGTCACGCCGGCGGCGCCAGCAACCGCGCCGTCAGATCGCTCAACGCACGACGAAAAATCTTGGCGTCGCCGCGCGCCCGTGCCAGCACCAGCGCGCCCTGAATGGTGAGGAGCGCATCCTCGGCGCGCCGCTGCGCCTGGCTGTTCGTGAGCCCGGATCGCCGCAACAGCGACGCCAGCGCCGTTTGCCAGCGCGCGAAATAGCCATCGACCGCTTCGGCAAAACTGTCGCGCGCCGAGCCGAGCGCCACCATCCCGACCAGGCAGACGCGATCGCCCGAGTGGAAATATTGATCGACGCCAGCGATCATCGCAGCGATGGCGCGCGCGGGATCGTCGGCGGTGCGCAAGGGCGCGAAGATATGGCGTTCGAACCAGCCGTCGATCTCGGCCAGCACCTCGGCGGCCATCTGCTCCTTGCCGCCGGGGAACAGATGATAGAGGCTGCCCTTGCCGAGGCCTGTGGCCTCCGTGATCAGCGTCAGCGAGGCGCCCTCGTAGCCATGCGCGCGAAACACCTCGCCGAGTGCGCGCAGGACCTCTCCACGTTCGAGACCTCTTTTCAGCATCTGATCATAGCGGGTTCTCGCTTAGCCCCGCGACATCCGCCGGGCGCGGACCTGGCGCCGGCCAATGGAAGCGACGCTCGCTTTCCTTGATGGCGATATCGTTGATGCTGGCCTCGCGCCGCCGCATCAGGCCATGTTCGTCGAACTCCCACTGCTCGTTGCCGTAGGAGCGATGCCACTGCCCGGCACCGTCGTGCCACTCATACTGGAAGCGCACGGCAATACGGTTCTGATCGAACGCCCAGAGATCCTTGATCAGGCGGTAGTCATGCTCCTTCGCCCATTTGCGGGTGAGGAATTCGACGATCGACTCGCGGCCTTCAAAGAACTCGGCGCGGTTCCGCCAGCGGCTGTCCTCGGTATAGGCCAGCGATACCCGGACCGGATCGCGCGAATTCCAGGCGTCTTCGGCCATGCGCGCCTTTTGGGCTGCGGTTTCGCGGGTGAAGGGCGGCAGCGGCGGACGCGACATGAGGTTTCTCCAGGTTAGCGCCGGAAGATTGTACCGATCGGTACAGAGAGTCAATCGGAAAAGATTATTCCGGCGCCAGATCGGCCTTCATCAACAGCCGCAGCGATTTCGGGATCGGCTGCGCCCGTCCCTCGCTGATGAAGGCAACGCGCACCTGCGCCTTGACGAGGACATCCTCGCCTCGCCGCACCTCCTGTGCGAGCGTGATGGAAGCGCCCTTTACCGCGATAGGCCATGTCACGACGTCGAGCAGGTCGTCCATCCGCGCCGGCCGCAGAAAATCGAGCTGCATCGAGCGCACCACGAAGGCAAAGCCCGGCGTCTCCTCCTGCGCCTGCTCGAACAGCGCATGCTGCGACGCGCCCATCAGCCGCAGATGATTGGTGCGGCCGCGCTCCATGAAACGCAGGTAGTTGGCGTGGTAGACGATACCGGAGAAATCGGTGTCCTCGTAATAGACACGGACCTGCATATGATGGCGGCCGTCGCGGATCTCGCCGTCGAGGGGTAATGTCACTTGCGGTTCCTGATCGCGCTGGAAAGCCTGCTTTTGCGCAAAATCGGCGCGGCGCGCAAGCGCTGCGAGGAACGCTACGCCACCGCCGGCCGCCCCGCCCCTAGCGTCACCAGCACGATTTCCGGCGGCACCCCGAGCCGGAACGGCATGATGCTGCAGCCGAGGCCGCCGGAGACGACGACGTTGCAGTTCATCTTGACGTGGCCGTAGGCGAGCTGTTGGCCGGACGGCGAGATCGGTGACCAGCCCAGCATTCGCACCTGGCCGCCATGGGTGTGCCCGGAGAGCTGCAGCGCAACGCGCGCTGGCACGCGCCGCGCGACATCAGGCTCGTGCGCCATCAGAACCACGGGCGCGTCGTCGGTGATCTTCGCCAGCGTCGCGCCGAGATCGTCGACGCCGATCCGCTTGAGCGGTCTGAAGCGGCGCGCCGGCACATAGGCGAGTTGGTCACCGAGACCGGCGAGCCAGAACGAGTGACCATTTTTGCTGAGCTTCTTTGCGTCGTTTTCGTACACCGGGATACCGACCGCTTCCAGCGCACGTCCCGCGCTCGGTAGCCCCTGCCCGTTGCGCTGCACTTCCTTGTCTTCCCACCAGTCGTGATTGCCGAGCACCGCATGCACGCCGAGCGGCGCCTTCAATCCGGCCAACGCTCCCGCCCATTCGGCGTCGGGAATGAAGCGCGTCACCTTGCGATGCCCGGCCACGTAGTCGCCGAGCATGACGACGATGTCAGGCTTCAGCGCATTGGTGCGTTCGACGATCTCACCGATATGATCGAGCGACATCCAGGGATCGCAGGCGTGGAGGTCGGCGATGGCGGCGATCCTGAGATTGAGACCGGCCGGCCATTGCGGCGGCGAGATATTGTACCGCTCGACGCGAAGCCGGACGACCGGCGCGCTGAAACCGTAAGCGGTGGTCGAGGCGCCCAGCGCGCCCAGGCCACCCATGGACTTCAAGAAATGACGGCGTGTTAACATGTGATCCAATCGTGATGCAGCGCCAACGTGGTGGCGGATTGGGCCCGAATTGGGGTACGTTTGTGCAGAACGTTAGCAGACCTCCAGCAGCTTCTCACCAGCGATTCTGCCGCACCAGCGCGTCCAGCCGCCGTTAGTGCATTCCCCGAGTGATCGGGTTCGAAGTGATCAGTCGTCGTCGCCGTTGCCGAACAGGCCGAACTGCGCGGGATCGCGGGCGGGCTCGGCGAGGCCGAGGTGGCGGAAGGCGTGCGAGGTGAGCAGCCTTCCGCGCGGGGTGCGCTGCAGATAGCCGCACTGGATCAGATAGGGCTCGATGATGTCCTCGATGGCGTCCCGCGGCTCAGATAGCGCCGCCGCCATGGTCTCGACGCCGACCGGGCCGCCGCCATAGTTCATCGCGATCGTCGTCAGATAACGGCGGTCCATGGCATCGAGGCCGGCGGCATCGACTTCCAGCGCGCTCAGCGCGTGGTCGGCGATGGCGCGGTCGACCGAGCTGGCGTCGGCTGCGGATGCAAAATCGCGTACACGGCGCAGCAGGCGGCCGGCGATACGCGGCGTGCCGCGGGCGCGGCGCGCGATCTCGTTGGCGCCGTCAGGCGTCATGCCGATATTGAGCACGCGGGCGCCGCGGCTGACGATCTTCTCCAGCTCTTCCTCGGTGTAGAAGTTCAGCCGGATCGGAATGCCAAAGCGGTCACGCAGCGGATTGGTCAACAGCCCTGCGCGCGTCGTGGCTCCGACAAGGGTGAACTTTGCGAGATCGATCTTGACCGAACGCGCCGCCGGCCCCTCGCCGATGATGAGGTCGAGCTGGAAATCTTCCATCGCAGGGTACAGCACCTCCTCGACCGCCGGGCTGAGGCGATGGATTTCGTCGATGAACAGCACGTCGCGCTCTTCGAGATTGGTGAGCAGTGCTGCAAGGTCGCCGGCCTTGGCGATGACGGGACCGGACGTGGCGCGAAAGCCGACGCCGAGTTCGCGCGCGACGATCTGCGCCAGCGTGGTCTTGCCGAGGCCGGGAGGCCCGACGAACAGCACGTGGTCCAGCTCCTCGCCCCGCTTACGCGCGGCCTCGATGAAGATCGAGAGATTCTTGCGCGCCTGCGCCTGGCCGACGAACTCCGACAACAATTGCGGGCGCAGCGCGGTGTCGCCGACATCGTCGGAACGGCGCTCGGGGGCGACGATGCGGGAGGGGGTGTTCACCCGTTGCCCCTCCGGTACTTGTTGGGCAAAAGCTCGCCGATGGTGACGACCTTCGGCTCGCGGCCATTGTCGGGAACGATGACCCGCGCCTTTGCATCGTAATCGTGGATCAGCTCGCGACAGATGCCGCAGGGCGATACCACGGCGATACTGCCGGGCTCGTCCGGCTTGGGATGGCGCACGGCGACGATGGTCTCGATGCCGCGATCGCCGGTTTCGGTGATGGCGCGCCCAATGGCGATCGCCTCGGCGCAGACGGCGATCCGGCCGATATAGGCATCGATATTCACGCCAGTGACGATGCGGCCGTCGCGGGTGCGCATCGCAGCGCCGACCTCCTGCCACTTGTTGCGGTAACGCGGCCTGATCGCGTCAATCGCGGCGGCAATTAGTTCCTGGTCTTTCTTGCTCAACATGGCAGCAACGCATTCCTTCGACAGTCAGTGGCGAACATAGTCTATTTCGCCAGTTCCTTCAGGCCCAGCCGGATCAGTTGCGCGGTCTCGGCATTCTCGCCCGCGCTGCGCGAGGCGGCGGCGATGGCGGCGGCGGCCTGCGGCTGGCCGTAGCCGAGATTGACCAAAGCCGAGATCGCGTCGGTGACCGGGCGCGGCGCGCGGTGGCTGTCGATGGCGCCGGCCAGATGCACCACGGCGGGATCGACATTGGCGAAGGCAGGCGCCTTGTCCTTCAATTCAGAGACGATGCGCTCGGCGACCTTTGGCCCGACGCCGGGCGTGCGCGACACCGCGGCCTTGTCGCGCAGCGCAATCGCATTGGCGAGTTCAGCCGGAGGCAGCGTCGACAGCACGGCGAGCGCGACCTTGGCGCCGACGCCCTGCACGGTCTGCAAGAGGCGGAACCATTCGCGCTCGGTATCGGTGCGGAAGCCAAACAGTTTTATCTGATCCTCGCGGACATAAGTCTCGATCGACAGCACCGCGGCCTCGCCGGGCGACGGCAGCGCCTGCAGCGTGCGCGAGGAGCAATGCACCTGATAGCCGACGCCGCCGACGTCGAGGATCACGTAATCCTCGCCGTAGGAATCGATCAGGCCTTTGAGTTTACCGATCATTGGGGCAACTCGCTCGCGATGGTGGACCCAACGTTAGCGAGGGGCGCACGAGCGGACGGGTTCCCTCCCCCCTTGCGGGGGAGGGTTAGGGAGAGGGGTGCCGCTTGCTCAGTTGTCTGAGGCGAAGCACTCGCATCCTCACCCATCATCTTGCGGCGTTCGTTGATAGATTGTCGCCGCGCGACTTTGATCGGAGCCCGGGGCTTACCCCTCTCCCCAACCCTCCCCCGCAAGGGAGGAGGGAGCCTGATGAGTGTGCTCTCCTCACTTGGCATTACATGGCCACGGCTCATCATGCGCTCGCCACTTTCAGCCGCAGCGCCGCGCTTTGGCGGTGGTGGGCGTGGGTGATGGCGATCGCCAGCGCGTCGGCGGCGTCGGCGGATTTCGGTTCGGCCTTCGGCAGCAATATCTTCAGCATCACCGCGATCTGGTTCTTGTCGGCGTGGCCGGCGCCGACCACGGTTTTCTTGACTTGGTTGGGCGCATATTCCGCAACCGATATGCCGAACATCGCGGGCGCCAACATGGCGACGCCGCGGGCCTGGCCGAGTTTCAGGGTGGCGACGCCGTCCTTGTTGACAAAAGTCTGCTCCACCGCGGCTTCCGCCGGCCTGAAATCGCCGAGCACGGCGGCGAGCCCCTCATGGATCGCGAGCAGACGGCTCGCTATCGGCAGGTTGTCCGGCGGCTCCACCGACCCGCAGCCGATGAAGACAAGCCGGTTGCCCTCGGTCTCGATCACGCCCCAGCCGGTGCGGCGCAGGCCTGGATCGATGCCAATAATCCGGATGGGATGGCGAATCGGTGGGGATGTCATGGCGTAGTGATAACGCCAGAGCCGGATGAACGAAACATAAAGAGAACGGAAATCCCCTACCCCGGTCGTCGCCCCTTGCTCCTCTTGTCATCCCCGCCACCGGGTCGCGCGAACGCGCCCGATGACAGGCTCCGGCGGGGATCGAGTACGCCGCGGCTTATCGGCGCAATCACCACGGCCTCTGGATACTGGATCGCCCGGTCAAGCCGGGCGACGAAAGCGGAATATGGAGCGCTCCGGCGACGCGGCGCCCTACCCGCCCATCTTGGCGACCAGCGCGTCGGAGACTTCGAAATTGGCGTAGACGTTCTGCACGTCGTCGTGTTCGTTCAAGAGATCCATCAGCTTCAACAGCTTCTCGCCGGTCTCGTCGTCGACGGAGACCGTGTTCTGCGGCTTCCAGGTCAGCGCTGCCTTGCGGGCTTCGCCGAACTTGGCTTCCAACGCTTTCGCAACCTCGCGAAAGGTTTCCTGCGAGGCGTAGATCTCGTGGCCGCTTTCGCTGGATACGACGTCGTCGGCGCCGGCCTCGATGGCGGCTTCCAGCATCGCATCGTCGGAGGCCTTGCTGGCGTCGTATTCGATGATGCCGGTGCGGTCGAACATGAAGGCTACCGAGCCGGTTTCGCCGAGATTGCCGCCGGACTTGGTGAAGTAGGAGCGGATGTCGGAGGCGGCGCGGTTGCGGTTGTCCGTCAGCGCCTCGACAATGATGGCGACGCCGCCGGGGCCGTAGCCCTCGTAGCGGATCTCGTCATAGCTCTCGCTCTCACCGCCGATCGCCTTCTTGATGGCGCGCTCGATATTGTCCTTCGGCATGTTCTCCTGGCGTGCCGCGATCACGGCCGCACGCAGCCGGGGGTTCATCGCCGGGTCCGGCGTTCCAAGCTTGGCGGCGACCGTGATTTCGCGCGCCAGCTTGCTGAACAGCTTGGACTTCTGGGCATCCTGCCGGCCCTTGCGGTGCATGATGTTCTTGAATTGGGAATGGCCGGCCATGCGGAGTCTCTTGGATTCATCCGGGTGTAGGGGGTGAAGCGCGGCCTTATAGGCCGGCAACCGGCTGAAATCAAAGATTTACGGCCGATTCGACGACTAAAGTAGTGCGTGCCTACGGGAAAAACAGGCACTTGTTAACCATGACTTCATGCTCGGATGAGAGGATTTCGCACGCGCCCTCAACTTTTAAGGGACTCCATGGCCTTCGGTTTGTTCAAAAAGCAGGTGGCGGAACCGGCTTTACCTGCCGTTCAGCCCCAGGGTCAGCCGGCAGCCGCAATGACGGAGGCCGGCTCCGGCGATGGCGAGTCGGCCAGGGCGATCCTCGAACTTCTGGAACTCGAACTCGGCGCGATGATCCGCCAGCTCGAGCGGGCGGCCAATTCGGTCGCTGGCGGCGCCGAGGCGACCGCTGCGACGCTCTCCACCATTCGCCAGCGCACCGACGTCCTGACAAGCCGCACCAGCGCCGCACAGGGCACGGCGACGACGTTTTCGCACGCCGCCGACAAGTTCACCCAATCGGCGCAAGGGATCGGCTCCCAGGTGCGCGACGCCGGCAAGCTCGCCGACCAGGCCAGTGAGGCCGCCCGCGAAGCCGGCGCCAATGTCGACCGCCTGAGGGAATCATCGGCCGCGATCGGCAACGTGGTCAACCTGATCGCGCAGATCGCGCGGCAGACCACGCTCCTGGCGCTCAATTCCACCATCGAGGCCGCACGCGCCGGCGAAGCCGGGCGCGGTTTTGCCGTCGTCGCCATCGAGGTGAAGGCGCTTGCGGTGCAGACCCAGAACGCGACAGAGGAAATCACCAAGAAGATCGAGGCACTGCAGCGGGATGCCGCGGGCTCCGTCGATGCCGTGCATCGCATCACGCAGGCGATCGAGGCGATCCGTCCGGTGTTCGAGAACGTCAACGGCGCGGTCGCCGAGCAGAGTGCAACCACCGGCGAGATGGCCGACAATGCGGCCTCCGCTTCCAGCTTCATCGCTTCCGTCGGCGCCAGCGCCACCGAAATCGACAGCGCCACCAAGGAAGCCGAGGCCCATGGCGAAAGCGTCGCCAAGGCCGGACGGGCCGTCACCACGTTTGCGCAGAAGCTCAAGGCGCGTTGCGCGGTGCTGCTGCGGCAAGGAGAAAAGGAAGGCGAGCGCCCAGAGCGTCGCGAACAGCAAAAACTACCCTGCAGCCTCAAGATCGAAATCCAGACGCCGCGCGGCGCGATATCGGCGCCGGTCTACGAGATTTCGATGGATGGCATCCTGCTCAGCGGGCCGGACGCCGAAAGGCTCGCGCAGGGCCAGAGCTTCGAAGCGACGCTGCAGGATATCGGCGCTTGTCGCATTCGCGTCAGTGAGCGCTTGAAGGCCGGCACGCAGGCCAGGTTCGAGCGGTCCAATGCCGCGCTGATCGAGAAGATCGAAGACAAGCTGTGGTCGATCCAGGACGACAACACCGAAGCGATCACCCGCGCGATGGAAGCCGGCGCAGCGCTGAAGAAGATTTTCGAGAACGGTATCGATAGCGGCGCCATCTCGATGGAGGACATGTTCGACACCAACTATGTCGAGATACCAGGCAGCAACCCGGTGCAATACCGCACCAAAATCCTGGGCTGGGCCGATCGCGCGCTGCCGCCGTTCCAGGAAGCGTTCCTCGCCAAGGATCCGCGGATGGCGTTCTGCGCCATGATCGACACCAACGGCTATTTGCCGGTGCACAACAAAATCTATTCGCACCCGCAGCGCCCGGGCGACGTCACCTGGAATACCGCCAACAGTCGCAACCGCCGTATCTTCAACGATCCGGCCGGCTTAGCCGCCGGGCGCAATCAGCGCGCCTATCTGATCCAGAGCTACGCCCGCGACATGGGCAACGGCAACACCGTGATGATGCGCGAGATCGACGTGCCGATCCGCGTCAAGGGCCGCCACTGGGGCGGCTTCCGCACGGCCTACCGGCTGTAACCACCCTCGCCCTCACTGCGCATATTTCATCAAATTGCATGCGCCGTTTCGCGCGATTGCGCCGATGGCTGCCTGAAAAGCGTACCGTGAAGCGGATGCGCCTATCACGCTTTCGCCCTGAACCTTCCTTGTTCGAACTCGTTGATAGCCAGGCTTGGAACCGCGGCTCACGGCTCCCTCGGCGCCAGGTCAAGCGGGCTGGATCGTCCCCGCGCGGCCCCCTCGCGCACCAGCCAACGCAGGCGGAGATAGGGCAGGCGGAGATCAAGCAGGCGGAGGTCAAAAATGGCCAGATCTGGCGCAGCAAATCGTGTAACGCGGATGGCCACCGCGCCGGAGAAAATTCCGATCAGGCTGACCGTCAATGGCAACCACATGGAACTGACGGTCGCCCCGTGGACGACGTTGCTCGACGCGCTACGCGATCATCTTGACCTGACGGGCACCAAGAAGGGCTGCGACCACGGACAATGCGGCGCGTGCACCGTTCTGGTCGACGGGCGGCGGATCAATTCCTGCCTGACGCTGGCGGTGATGAAGCAAGGCGCCGAAATCATCACCATCGAGGGCCTTGCACACGACGGCGAGCTGCATCCGCTGCAGCAGGCCTTCATCGATCATGATGCATTTCAGTGCGGCTACTGCACGTCGGGGCAGATCTGCTCGGCCGCCGGGCTGATCGCCGAGGGCAAGGCCAAAACGGCCGATGAGATTCGCGAACTCATGAGCGGCAACATTTGTCGCTGCGGCGCCTATCCGAACATCGTGGCGGCGATCCAGCAGGCGAAGGAGCGATCATGATCCCCTTCCAATATGCGCGCGCAAACGACGTCGCCGATGCCATCAAGCAGATTGCCACGGATCCTTCGGCAAAATTCATCGCGGGCGGCACCAACCTGATCGACCTGATCAAATATGATGTCGAGGGTCCGAGCCGGCTGATCGATATTTCGCACCTGCCGCTCAGGAGCGTCGAACCAACCTCCGCCGGCGGCGTTCTGATCGGCGCGATGGTGCCGAACACCGACCTCGCCTACCACCCCCTGATCGAACAGCGCTATCCACTGCTCTCACGCGCGATACTATCAGGCGCGTCGCAGCAGTTGCGCAACATGGCCTCGACCGGCGGCAACCTGCTGCAGCGGACGCGCTGCTTCTATTATTACGACACGGCGACGCCGTGCAACAAACGTGAGCCGGGCAGCGGCTGCTCGGCGATCGATGGCGTCAACCGCATCAATGCGATCCTCGGAACGAGCGAGGCCTGCATCGCTACGCATCCTTCCGACATGTGCGTGGCACTTGCAGCGCTCGAAGCCACCGTGCATGTCGCAGGTCCGGCCGGGGCGCGCACCATCGCGTTTGCCGATTTCCATCGCCTGCCCGGCAACACGCCGCAGCGCGACACCAATCTGGAACCCGATGAGATCATCACGGCCATCGAGCTTCCGCCAAAAGGGTTCAGCGCGAACTATTCCTACCTGAAGATTCGCGATCGTCTGTCGTATGCGTTCGCGCTGGTATCGGTGGCGGCAGCGCTCGAACTCGACGGCGACACGATCAAGGAAGCTCGCCTGGCGCTCGGCGGCGTTGCGCACAAACCATGGCGCAGTACCGCGGCCGAAGCGGCCTTGCTCGGACAACGCACTGACGCGGCCGCATTTGCGAAGGCCGCGGATTGGTTGCTGCACGGCGCAAAAGGCTACGGACACAACAACTTCAAGATCGGCCTGGCGCGGCGCGCCATTATACGAACGCTCGGTCAGGCTGCGCGGGGCACGCCGCAGTCGAACTCCGACAAGAAAATACGGTGAGCGCCATGGCATCCTATATCGGATCAGCGACATCCCGCGTCGACGGCAGGGCCAAGGTCACCGGCGAAGCCAAATATGCCGGCGAGTTCAACGTCCCCGGCCTCGTCCATGGCTATGTCGTCGAATCGACAATTCCGAAGGGGCGGATCGTGCGCATCGACATCAGCGGGGCGCTGGAGGTTGACGGCGTGATCGACGTGCTGACCCATCGGAATCGGCCGCAGATGGCCGATAACGACGACGCCTATAAGGACGAAGTCGCGACGGAAAAAGGTTCACCCTATCGCCCGCTCTACGACGACATAGTCCTTTTCAGCGGACAACCGCTCGCGCTGGTGCTGGCCGAAGATTGGGAGACCGCGCGCGTCGCCGCTTCGCTGGTAAAGGTCGAGTACCAGAAGGCGCCTCACGTCACCGATCTGCACGCGGAGCGCGCCAACGCGTTTGCCATCGATAAGCCGGAGGAGCCGCGCGGCGATGCCGAAAAGGCATTTGCTTCCGCCGCCGTGCGCCACGAGGCCGAATATTTCATTCCGACCGAGCACCACAATCCGATGGAATTGTTCGCCTCGACGGCGATCTGGGATGACGGCAAGCTCACCGTCTACGACAAGACGCAGGGCGTGCAGAACGTCCAGCAATATCTCTGCGGCGTGTTCAAGTTGAAGCCGGACGCGGTTCGCGTCATGTCGCCCTATATGGGCGGCGGTTTCGGCTCCGGCCTGCGCCCACAATATCAGGTTGTTCTGGCTGTGCTGGCGGCGCGCGCGCTCAAACGTCCGGTTCGCGTCATGCTCAGCCGGGCACAGATGTACGCCCTAGGCCACCGGCCGGCGACGATCGAACGCCTCGCGCTCGGCGCCAATAGTGACGGCACGCTCGATGCAATGACGCATGAGGCCATCGCCGTGACCTCGCAGTTCGAGGAATTCGCGCGCAACGACACCGGCTGGGGCAATCTGCTTTACAAGAGTCCCAACGCGAAATTCGAGCACAAGCTGGTGAAGCTCGACGTGCCGACATCCTGCGACATGCGCGCGCCGGGGGCTGCGACCGGCGTCTACGCGCTCGAATGCGCGATGGACGAACTCGCCGTCGCGCTCAAGATGGATCCGGTGCAGTTGCGGCTGCAATGCTATTCCGACCGCGATCAAGGCGCGGATATTCCCTATACCAGCAAGCAACTGCGTGAGTGCTACCGGCAGGGCGCGGCTGCGTTCGGCTGGGACAAGCGCAAAGCGGAGCCGCGCTCCATGCGCGAGGGCAGCGACCTGGTCGGCTGGGGCATGGCATCCGGCGTATGGGAGGCGCTGCAGATGCCCACCACGGTGCGCATCGTGCTGACGGCGAACGGCCATGCGGAAGTGGCGACCGCGGCCTCGGATATCGGCACCGGCACCTACACGATCATGGCGCAAGTCGCGGCCGACATGCTCGGCCTGCCGATCGACAATATCAGCGTCAAGCTCGGCGATTCCACGCTGCCGCAATGTCCGCTCGAAGGCGGCTCGTGGATCGCGTCCTCAGTGTGCAACGCGATTGCCAATACCGCCCGCGCGGTTCGCGGCGACCTGCTGAAGCTTGCAATCGGCATGAAGGATTCGCCGCTGACAGGCACCGGCGTGGACGACGTCGCGCTGATCGACGGCAAGATCATCAGCAGGCGGGATGCGACCCGCGCGGTCTCGATTGCCAGCGCGATGCAGTCCGGCAACGCCGATCGCATCACGCGCGAGGAGGCCAACAAGGTTGCCGAAGACAAGTCGCGCGCGCGCAATGTCCACTCCGCCATCTTTGCGGAGGTCAGGGTGGACGAACAGCTTGGCGTGATCCGCGTGACCCGCGTGGTCAATGCCGTCGCCGCCGGCCGCATCCTCAACCCGAAGACCGCCCACAGCCAGGTCATGGGTGGCGTGGTCTGGGGAATCGGCATGGCGCTGCACGAGGAAACGCTGTTCGACCACCGCTTCGGACGCGTCATGAACGCCAATATCGCCGAATACCATGTGCCCGTGAATGCCGACGTGCACGACATCAAGGTGATCTTCGTCGACGAGCCGGATGAGATCGTCAACCCGCTCGGTATCAAGGGCCTCGGCGAGATCGGCATTGTCGGCGTGGCGGCGGCGATCGCCAACGCGGTCTATCACGCGACAGGAAAGCGCGTGCGCGACCTGCCAATCACGCTCGACAAGATGGTTCAGTTCAATTGAAGCCCGCGCGGCCTCACGCCCAAAACGCCGGCACGGTCGGCTCGAGCCTGCCGCCGGCCCGCACCGGCGCAACACGCAGCGCGAGGCCGGTTAAATCATCGGTCTCGACCGCAACGCCACTGAGTGTCGCGACGCCGGCCGCGGGTTCGAAGCGGGCTGATGGAATACCCGTCGTAAAGCGCCGCAGCGGCTCTTCCTTCTGCATGCCGATGATGGAATCATAGTCGCCGGTCATGCCGGCGTCTGTCATGTAGGCGGTGCCGCCGGCGAGGATCTGATGATCGGCAGTCGGGACATGGGTGTGCGTGCCGACGACGAGGCTGGCGCGGCCGTCGCAGAAATAGCCGATGCCTTGTTTCTCGCTTGTCGCCTCGGCATGGAAATCGACCACGATCGCATCCGCGGCTTCGCCCAGCGGGCAGGCTTCGAGCTCCTGATTGAGCACTGTGAAGGGATCGTCGAACGGCGTCATGAAGACGCGGCCGATCGCGTTGATAACGAGCGCGCGCTTGCCGTTCTTGGTATCGACCAGCGCCGCTCCTCGGCCCGGCGTGCCCTTTGGATAGTTCGCGGGCCGCACCAGTTTTGGCGCGCGCTCGATGAACACCAGCGCCTCGCGCTGATCCCAGGCGTGATTGCCGAGTGTGATGGCATCCGCTCCGGCGTCGAGCAATTCCTGATAGACCGCCTCGGTGATGCCGAACCCGCCGGCGGAGTTCTCGCCATTGACGACGACAAAGTCGAGCGCCCAATCCCTGATCATGCCGGGCAGATATGCCGCGACCGCGGCGCGCCCAGCGCGACCGACCACGTCACCAACGAAGAGAATACGCAAAGTTCAGCTCCGGAAATCGAACACTTTCTTTTCCGTTAGCACATAATCCAGCGCCACGTCGTGCGGCAGCGCGGGAACGGCTTTTATTTCCTGCACGGAAAAAGCGGTGCCGACAGCCGTAATGGCCTTCGCCTTGCGCAAGTGGGCGAGCGTGAAGTCGTAATGTCCGGCGCCATAGCCGATGCGGTGGCCGGCGCGGTCGAACGCCGCCAGCGGCACCAGCATGATATCGGGAACGAGTTCGGCCGCCGCCGGCGACGGTTCGAGAATGCCGAGCGGCCCCATCATCAGCCTGTCGTCAGGCGACCACGCGCGAAACGCCAGCGATTTGCCACGTGACAGCACCGCCGGCAGCGCGAGCTTCGCTCCCTGCTCGGCGAGCTTGCGCATCAGAGGGGCCGGATCGATCTCGCTGCGGATCGGCGAATATCCGGATACGACGAGCCCTGGATCGATTTCGAACGGCAGGCCGCGCTTCGCCATCGCCTGCGCCGCAGCCGCGCGCTGTTCGTCGCTCAACGCATCGCGTTTCGCCAGAGCTGCGGCGCGGAGGTCGGCTTTCGACAGGGTTGCCGTCATGCAGTATCTTTCCGCTGTCATCACCCGCGACCCGTCCGCCGAAGCTCAACGAGCGTAGGCGAAAGGCGGGTGATCCAGTATTCCAGAGACTTCAGTGATTCAACCGAGACGCCGCGGCGTACCGGATACCCCGCATGCGCGGGGTATGACGGGACGTGCGCGGGTAGGACGAGGTCGCAAGCAACAACAAATTAAAGTGCGAGGCCGCGAACGCCGTTGAAGCACTCGATCCCGGAGTTCCCTACGAAAGTAGGTGGGCACCATATGTCCGGATCCACGGACCCGGCCAGGGACAGTTCCCTAAAGGATCGATAAGGCCCCGGGGATATATGGCTCCTGACGCACGACGCAGCTTCGCGGAATGCAATGTAAGCGTTACGAGGCGAGTCCGCCAGCGGTTAGCGGTTGTCCTCCCTAACGCCGAAGAGTGGACGGGCCGGCAAAGGATTGCGCGCTCGCCCTTAGATTGCGCTTCACTTCACCCTCCCCTGGAGGGGGAGGGTGAAGAATTGGCGCGGGCTTCACCCGATCGCGACGCCACTGCCGATGGTGCGGTTGATGACCTGCGTGGTTTTTTCGATGCGGTCGGCGGCGGCGTTGAGTGCGTTGGCGACGGCGACCTGGGTGGCCTTGGCGCGATCGGCGGCGGCGGTGCGGACGTTGCGCAGGGTTTCGAGTTCGCCCTCCAGCGCGCGGATGCGCGCGTTGGCATCCAGCAATTCGTCGCACACGGTGAGCGCGGCCATCACGGTGAGGCGCGCATCGCCGATCTCGCCGAACTTGCCGCGCAACTCTCCGACCCGCGATTCCAGGCTCTCCGCGAGCTTCAGCAGCCGCACCTCCTGCCCTTCCTCGCAGGCCATGCGGTATTGCCGGCCGTTGATGGTGACGTTGATGTGACTCATTCACTCTCTCCGGCGTCGGCATCGAGCACCGCACGGATGGTGCCGATTGCGGCATCCAGCTTTTCCGATATCTCGCGGTTGGTGCGCTCCAGCCGCCGCGTCTTCACCAGCGAACCGTCGAGTTCGTCGGCGAGCCGCGAGCGATCGGCGCCGAGCGCCTGGATCCGGCTCGCCAGCTCGTTCTCGTCGCGGTCGGCGTCGCGCCGCCGCTCGGCCGCGGCCTCGAGCGCATCGAGCGCCATCATCAGGCGCCGCGTGGCGGCATCGATGTCGACTTGGACCGGCTCGGCATTGCCAGCCCCGTTGGTGTGACGATCGCTCATGAGAGACAGCGCGCACCCTCGCGGTAGGCCCGCCGCACGGCAGCAAAATCCGCGGTTCGGCAAGCGGTTAGAGCCCGAAATTTACGTGGCAAGCGAGCCAAGCGCAACGCCCGCGCGAAGCTATGCACCGCTAAGCAACTTTTCGCATCGCAAGGGCGTTTCCACGCCTTGGACTCCCGGGGATTGAGGTGCTATCCAGCCCGCACTTTCCCTCAAACACGCCCGTATTGCGGCCTTCGCCCGGTACATACCCCTAACCAAGCACCTCATTTCAGGCGGATTTTCACATGACGCAGGTCGATCATACCCGTATGGCCAATGCGATTCGCGGGCTTGCCATGGATGCCGTCGAAAAGGCGAAATCCGGCCATCCCGGCCTACCGATGGGCGCCGCCGACATCGCGACCGTGCTGTTCACGCAGTTCCTCAAATTCGATGCGGCGGCTCCGACCTGGCCCGACCGCGACCGCTTCGTGCTCTCGGCCGGCCACGGCTCGATGCTGCTCTATGCCTTGCTGTACCTCACCGGCAACAAGGACATGACGCTCGATCAGATCCGGAATTTCCGTCAGCTCGGCTCCAAGACGCCGGGGCACCCGGAGAATTTCGAGACCAGCGGCGTCGAGACCACCACCGGCCCGCTCGGCCAGGGCATCGCTACCTCGATCGGCATGGCGCTGGCGGAGAAGATGCTGGCCGCCGAGTTCGGCAAGAAGGTGGTCAGCCACCACACCTATGTGCTCGCCTCCGACGGCGACCTGATGGAAGGCGTGTCGCAGGAAGCGATCGCGATGGCCGGGCACTGGAAGCTGAACAAGCTGATCGTGCTGTATGACAACAACGGCATCTCGATCGATGGCCCGACCTCGCTCGCCGATTCGGTCGACCAGGTGAAGCGCTTCAAGTCCGCGGGCTGGGCGGCCGAACTGATCGACGGCCAGGACCCGAAGGCGATTGCCGCCGCGATCGCCCGCGCGCAAAAATCCAACAAGCCGTCGCTGATCTCCTGCAAGACCACGATCGGTTACGGCGCGCCGACGCGGGCCGGCACGGCGAAGGCCCATGGCGAGGCGCTCGGCGCTGACGAGCTCAAGGGCGCCAAGGAAAAGCTCGGCATTTCGCTCGACGCCTTCTCGGTGCCGGACGATGTGCTGAAGGCATGGCGTGCCGCCGGCAGCCGCGGCGCTGCCGCGCGCGAGGAATGGGAAAGCGTTTTCGCCGAGCTCGGCCCGCGCAAGCGCGCCGAGTTCGAGCGGCGGATGCGGCACGAGCGGCCGGCTGCGCTGTCGAAGGCGCTGCGGGCGCACAAGAAGGCGCTATTGGAATCGCCGCTGAATGTTGCCACGCGTAAATCTTCCGAAGCTGCGATCGAGGCGATCGCCGCCGCGATGCCGATGGAATTTTTGGCGGGTTCGGCCGACCTCACCGGCTCCAACAACAACAAGGCGAAGTCGGCAGTGGCGTTCTCGGCCAAGACGCCGAAGGGCCGCTTCATCCACTACGGGATCCGCGAGCACGGCATGGCCGCGGCGCTGAGCGGCATCTTCCTGCATGGCGGCTTCGCGCCGAACGGCGCGACCTTCCTGGTGTTCACGGACTACGCGCGGCCTGCGATGCGGATCGCCGCGCTGATGGGCGCGGGCGTCGTCTACGTGATGACCCATGATTCGATCGGGCTCGGCGAGGACGGGCCGACGCATCAGCCGGTCGAGCATCTCGCGGCACTTCGCGCCATTCCCAACATGCGCGTGTTCCGCCCGTGCGACGCCGTCGAGGTCGCGGAATGCTGGGAACTGGCGCTCAACCGTGTCGACGGCCCGACGGTGCTGGCGCTCACCCGCCAGAACCTGCCGCAGCTTCGCACCAGTGCGCCCAACGATAATCCTTGCGCGCATGGCGCCTATGAGTTGGTCGCGGCGCAGGGCGAGGCAAAAGTGTCGCTGTTCGCCTCGGGCTCCGAGGTCGAGATCGCGGTGGCTGCCCAAAAGCAACTGAGCGAGCGTGGCATCCCGTCGCGGGTGGTCTCGGTGCCCTCGCTCGAGCTCTTGCTGGAACAGCCGCCGGACCGAAAGAAAGCCATTATCGGCAATGCGCCGATCAAGGTCGCCATCGAGGCCGCGGTACGCTGGGGCTGGGACGCCGTGATCGGCCAGGATGGTGAATTCATCGGCATGCACGGTTTCGGGGCTAGCGCTCCCGCCAAGGACCTTTTCAAGCACTTCGGAATTACTGCCGAGGCTGCGGTTAACGCTGTCCTGAAGCGCGTGGGCTGACGGTTGAGGTTGAGGGGAAAAAGGACTACCTAGACCCCTATATTGACCGTTCCCGCCCGGCCGAACCGGGCGTTCCGCCGTCAGCACCTCCGTGGAACGTCTCCGCGGGGCGGGCACCGGCTATCAGAGGAGAAACCAGCATGGCAGTCCGCATCGCGATCAACGGATTTGGCCGCATCGGCCGCAATATCTTGCGCGCCATCGCGGAATCCGGCCGCAAGGATATCGAAGTGGTCGGCATCAACGATCTCGGCCCGGTCGAGACCAACGCCCACCTGCTACGCTTCGATTCCGTGCACGGCCGCTTCCCCGGCACCGTGACCGTTGACGGCGACTCCATCAGCCTCGGCAACGGCAAGATCAAGGTCTCCGCCGAACGCGATCCGTCGAAGTTGCCGTGGAAGGCGCTCGGCGTCGACATTGCGCTGGAATGCACCGGCATCTTCACGGCCAAGGACAAGGCCTCCGCGCATCTGACCGCCGGCGCCAAGCGCGTGCTGGTCTCGGCGCCCGCCGACAACGCTGACGCCACCATCGTCTACGGCGTCAACCACGACACCCTGACCAAGGATCACCTGGTCGTCTCCAACGGCTCCTGCACCACCAACTGCCTGGCGCCGCTCGCCAAGGTCTTGAACGACACCGTCGGCATCGAGACCGGCTTCATGACCACGATCCACGCTTACACTGGCGACCAGCCGACGCTCGACACCCTGCACAAGGATCTCTATCGCGGCCGTGCGGCGGCGATGTCGATGATCCCGACCTCGACCGGTGCGGCGAAGGCGATCGGCCTCGTGCTCCCCGAACTGAAGGGCAAGCTCGACGGCGTCGCGATCCGCGTGCCGACCCCGAACGTGTCGGTGGTCGATCTCAAGATCGTCGCCAAGCGCGCCACCGATACCAAGGAAATCAACGCGGCGATGAAGCGCGCCTCCGAGCAGCAGCTCAAGGGCATCCTCGGCTACACCACCGCGCCGAATGTCTCGATCGACTTCAACCACGATCCCCACTCGTCGACATTCCACGAGGACCAGACCAAGGTGCAGAACGGCACGCTGGTGCGCGTGATGTCGTGGTACGACAATGAATGGGGTTTCTCCAACCGCATGGCGGACACCGCCGTGGCGATGGGGAAGCTGCTGTAAGTCTCGTGTCCCGGAGGCGGCGCGGCACGAAGTGACGCGACGCAGAGCCGGGACCCACTCCAGCGTAGAGGTCCCGGTTCTGCACAGCGGCCTTCGCCGCAGTGCGTCCGGGACAAGAGAGCGCAAATGCCGAAAACATTCCGAACCCTCGATGACGTCGACGTGAAGGGCAAGCGCGTGCTGCTGCGCGTCGACCTCAACGTGCCCATGGAGAACGGCCGGGTCACCGACGCGACCAGGCTCGAGCGCGTCGCGCCGACCATCACCGAAATTTCCGACAAGGGCGGCAAGGTCATCCTGCTCGCCCATTTCGGCCGCCCGAAGGGGCGCGACGCCAAGGATTCGCTGAAGCCCGTCGCGGCAGCGCTCAGCCACGTCATCAAGAAGCCGGTTGCGTTTGCCGACGACTGCATCGGCGAGGCTGCCGCCAGGGCCGTCGGCGCCATGAAGGACGGCGATATCCTCTGCCTGGAAAATACCCGTTTCCATAAAGAGGAAGAGAAAAACGATCCGGCGTTCGTAGCCGAGCTGGCAAAGCTCGGCGACATCTGGGTCAACGACGCCTTTTCGGCGGCGCACCGCGCGCACGCTACGACCGAAGGTCTTGGCCGCAAGCTGCCCGCCTATGCCGGCCGCACCATGCAGGCCGAACTCGACGCGCTGGGCAAAGCGCTGGAAGCGCCGACCAAGCCGGTTATCGCGATCATTGGCGGCGCAAAAGTCTCCACCAAGATCGATCTGCTCGAAAACCTGGTGACCAAGGTCGATGCGCTGGTGATCGGCGGCGGCATGGCCAACACCTTCCTGCACGCGCAGGGCGTCGGCGTCGGCAAGTCGCTGGCGGAAAAAGACCTCGCCGCAACCGCGCTGCGCATCCTAGAAAAGGCCACCGCTGCGAACTGCGCCATCATCCTCCCCGTCGATGCCGTGGTCGCCTATCACTTCGCCGCCAACTCGCCGTCGCATGCCTATGGCCTCGACGCCATCCCGGCCGACGGCATGATCCTCGACGTCGGGCCGCAATCGATCGCGCGGATTCACGCCGCAATCGACGACGCCGCGACGCTGGTCTGGAACGGCCCGCTCGGTGCGTTCGAAATGACGCCGTTCGACCGCGGCACGGTGGTTGCGGCCAAGCACGCAGCGGAGCGCACCAAGGCGAAGAAGCTGATCTCGGTTGCCGGCGGCGGCGATACGGTCGCGGCGCTGAACCAGGCTGGCGTGGCCGATGATTTTTCCTACGTCTCGACGGCCGGCGGCGCGTTTCTCGAATGGATGGAAGGTAAACCGCTTCCTGGCGTGGAAGTTCTCAAACTGCGTTAGACCGGGACCCAATGAAGCGCCAAAGGCGCGGCAGATACAGGAGAATTTGAATGGCTCGCATTACCTTGCGTCAACTGCTCGATCATGCGGCAGAGCACGATTACGGGGTGCCGGCGTTCAACATCAACAACATGGAGCAGGCGCTCGCCATCATGGAGGCTGCCTCCTCGGTCGACGCGCCCGTCATTATCCAGGCTTCGCGCGGCGCGCGCTCCTATGCCAACGACGTGATGCTCAAGCACATGATGGATGCCGTCACCGAAATTTATCCGCAGATTCCGGTCTGCGTGCATCTCGACCACGGTAACGAGCCCGCGACCTGCATGACCGCGATCCAGGCCGGCTTCACCTCGGTCATGATGGACGGCTCGCTCAAGGCCGACGGCAAGACCCCCGGCGATTGGGACTACAATGTCGGCGTGACCAAGACGGTTACCGACATGGCCCATCTCGGCGGCATCTCGGTGGAAGGCGAGCTCGGCGTGCTCGGCTCGCTGGAGACCGGCATGGGCGACAAGGAAGACGGCCACGGCGCCGAGGGCAAGCTGTCGCACGACCAGTTGCTCACCAACCCCGACGAAGCCGTGAAGTTCGTCAAGGAGACCAAGGTCGATGCGCTGGCGATCGCGATGGGCACCTCGCACGGTGCCTACAAGTTCACCCGCAAGCCGGACGGCGACATCCTCGCCATGAACGTGATCGAGGAAATCCATCGCAAGCTGCCGAACACGCATCTGGTGATGCACGGCTCGTCCTCGGTGCCGCAGGATCTGCAGGAAATCATCAATGCCAATGGCGGCAAGATGAAGCCGACCTGGGGTGTGCCGGTGTCCGAGATTCAGCGCGGCATCAAGAACGGCGTGCGCAAGATCAACATCGATACCGACAACCGCATGGCGATGACCGGGCAGATCCGCAAGGTCTTCAAGGAAAATCCGGAAGAGTTCGACCCGCGCAAGTATCTCAAGCCCGCGATGGAAGCGATGGCCAAGCTGTGCAAGCAGCGGCTGCAGGAATTCAATACCGCAGGGCAAGCCAGCAAGATCAAGAAGGTGCTGACGACGGCCGAAATGGCCAAGCGGTACGGCAAGGGTGAGCTGGACCCGCGGGTCGCCTGAGCCGGCGCCCCGCGCCTTGCAAACACCCAGGGTGCGACGAACGTTTTCTAGGCAATTGCCCGAGAACCGCCTATTTTGGTGCGCAAGGGCATGATGTTTCGGAGAACGTTCCCATGAATCTTGCTGACCTCAACAAGGTTGCCCTCGCCATGGTCACCCCAGGCAAGGGCATTCTCGCCGCCGACGAATCCTCGGGCACGATCAAGAAGCGTTTTGACGCCATCAAGGTCGAATCCACGGAGGAGAATCGCCGCGACTACCGTGAAATGTTGTTCCGCTCCACCGAGGCGATGAGCAAGTACGTCTCGGGCGTCATCCTCTACGACGAAACTATCTGGCAGAACGCCAAGGACGGCACGCCGCTGGTCAAGCTGATCGAGCAGTCCGGCGCCATCCCCGGCATCAAGGTCGATGAAGGAACGCAAGCGCTGCCGCAATGTCCGGGCGAACTGGTGACCGTCGGCCTCGACAAGCTCGCCGAGCGCCTGAAAAAATATTACGAGCGCGGCGCGCGCTTCGCCAAGTGGCGTGCAGTGATCGATATCGGCAGCGGCATCCCCACACAGACGGCGATCCACGTCAACGCGCATGCGCTGGCGCGCTACGCCGCACTGTGCCAGGCGGCGCAGATCGTGCCGATCGTCGAACCGGAAGTGCTGATGGACGGCGATCACGATCTCGAGCGCTGCTACGATGTGACCCAGCGTGTGCTGAACAAGACATTCCAGGAACTGCGGGTCCAGCGTGTCGAGCTCGAGGGCATGGTGCTGAAGCCCAACATGGCCATTTCAGGCAAGAAGTGCGGAAAGCAGGCTTCCGTCGAAGAAGTCGCGGAGAAGACCGTTCGTATGCTGAAAGCCTGCGTGCCCGCGGCCGTGCCCGGCATCGCCTTCCTCTCCGGCGGACAATCCGATGAGGAAGCGACCGCGCATCTGAATGCCATGAACCGGATCGGCGGCCTGCCCTGGCGGCTGACCTTCTCCTATGGCCGGGCGCTGCAGGCGGCGCCGCAGAAGGCGTGGTCGGGTAAGGCCGAGAACGTCGCCGCAGGCCAGCGCGCGTTCACACACCGTGCGCGGATGAACGCGCTGGCGAGCAAGGGCGAATGGGACACCGGCCTGGAAAAGAAGGTCGCCTAGACTTGTCCAACAAACCCGTTCCGCCGCGCCCGGCGCCGCGCCTCTATCTCGCGACGCCCGAGGTGGACGATCCATCGCAGCTCGCAAACCAGCTTCCGGAGCTGTTGGCCGCGGCCGACGTCGCGGCGGTGCTGCTGCGGCTGAAGCAGACCGACCAACGCACTATGATCGCGCGCGTGAAAGCACTTGCGCCCGCGATCCAGAATAGCGGCGCGGCGCTGTTGCTCGACGGCCATGTCGAACTGGTGGCGCGCGCCGGCGCCGACGGTGCGCATCTGACCGGCCTCGGCGCGCTGGAAGATGCCTGGCCGTCGCTGAAGCCGGACCGCATCGCCGGCATCGGCGGCCTTGCAACGCGGCACGATTCGATGGCCGCGGGCGAAGCCGGCGCCGACTACGTGCTGTTCGGCGAGCCCGATGCCAAGGGCCAGCGGCCTTCGACTGAAGCGATTGCCGAGCGGCTGCAATGGTGGGATGAACTGTTCGAGCCGCCCTGCGTCGGCTTTGCCGCCTCGCGCGAGGAGCTTTTCGAATTTGCGGCTGCCGGCGCCGATTTCGTGCTGGTCGGCGATTTCATCTGGGCCGACCCGCGCGGCGCCAAGGCGGCGCTGATCGATGCCGCACAGGCAATCGCGCAAGCGTACGAAGCCGCGTTCGGAAAAGCCAAAGCTGGTACCGATAAGCCCGGCACGGATACGGCCGGGCACGGATAACGCCGGACAATGAAACTCCTGCGTCCCATATCGCTGCTTGCGGGCCTCGTGATGACGATGGCCGGCGCCTCCGCGCAGGTCTCGCTGACACCGCCTGCCGCACAGCCGCCTGCCGGGCAGCCGCCCGCCAGCCCGCCGCCGGCGAAAAAGGAAGCGCCGCCCAAGCCAAAAGCGCCGCCCGCTGCGAAGCAGCCTCCCGCCGCGCCGCCGAAGCCGGCGGCAGCGCCCAAACCGGCGGCAACGGCCACGCCGGCCCCCTCGCCGACGACGGCCTTCGAGGATCCCAACGTCGATCTCGTCTACGGCGCCTATCAGCGCGGCATGTACAAGACGGCGTTCGATCTCGCGACGACGCGCGCGCAATATAACGGCGACCCAAAGGCGATGACGATGCTGGGCGAACTCTACGCCAACGGGCTCGGCATCAAGCGCGACTATGCGAAGGCCGCCGATTGGTACCAGCGTGCGGCCGATGCCGGCGACCGCGAGGCCATGTTCGCGCTCGCCATGATGCGGCTGTCCGGCCGCGGCGGGCCGACCAATCGGGAACAGGCCGTCAAGCTCCTGGCCTCCGCGGCCAAGCTCGGCAACCCGAAGGCGGCCTACAATCTGGCGCTGCTCTACCTCGACGGCAACACGCTGCCGCAGGACGTCCGGCGCGCCGCCGAACTGCTGCGCGTCGCAGCCGACGCAGGCAGTCCGGAAGCACAATACGCGTTAGCTACCTTCTACAAGGAAGGGACCGGCGTGCCGAAGGACATCGACAAGGCTGTGCGGCTGCTGCAAGCGGCATCGCTGGCCGACAATGTCGACGCCGAGGTCGAATATGCGATTGCGCTCTACAACGGCACCGGCACGCCGAAGAACCAGGCCGCGGCGGTCGCGCTGCTGCGCAAGGCGGCACGGCAGAACTCGCCGATCGCGCAGAACCGGCTCGCCCGCGTGCTGGTCACCGGACAGGGCGCGCCGATGGACAAGATCGAGGGCTTCAAGTGGCACATTGTCGCCAAGACCGCCGGCAAGGGCGACCCCGAGCTGGACGAAAGGTTCTCCGAGATCAGTCCCGAAGAACGCGCCAAGGCCCAGGAAGCCGCGAAAAAATGGATCGGTACCGCCAGTAAATGACGCCTTGACGGCGGCGGCTCCAGAGGGCACCCATGCCTCTCCCGTCATCCCTAGAGTGCTCGCGACATGCGAGCCTCGAAGGATGAACGACCCGCCGGTGGCCGTTGTCCTTTAAGACGCGCGTCCCGCGCTCCCCAGCAATAACGGCGTAGCCGTTGTGCGGGGATGACGGAACAAGACTCAGTCCGCCACTTACGATCATCGCGCCAACGAAACCTGTTCATCATGCTCTACTCCGCCCTTATCAACGTCATGGTGAAAGCCGCGCGTCGCGCCGGCCGCAGCCTCAAGCGCGACCTCGGCGAGATCGAGCATCTGCAGGTGTCGCTGAAGGGGCCGGCGAACTTCGTCACCAAGGCCGACAAGCGCGCCGAGGAAATGCTGTACGAGGACCTCGCCAAGGCACGCCCCGGCTACGGTTTCATCGGCGAGGAAGGCGGCACGCGCGAAGGCGCCGACAAGACCCACACCTGGATCGTCGATCCGCTCGACGGCACCACCAACTTCCTGCACGGCATTCCGCAATTCGCGATCTCGATCGGGCTGGCGCGCGAGGGCACCATCATTGCCGGCGTGATCTATAATCCCGCCAATGACGAGCTCTACATCGCCGAGCGCGGCAAGGGCGCGTTCCTCAACGACCAGCGGCTGCGCGTCGCCGGCCGCCGCCAGCTCAACGAATGCGTGGTCGCCTGCGGCCTGCCGCATATCGGCCGTGGCGACCATGCGCTGGCGCTGAAGGAAATGGCCGCGCTGCAAAACAAGGTCGCCGGCTTCCGCCGCTTCGGCGCCGCCTCGCTCGACCTCGCCTTCGTCGCTGCCGGCCGCCTCGACGGCTACTGGGAACGTAACCTGTCGCCGTGGGATATCGCAGCGGGGCAGATCATGGTGCGGGAAGCAGGCGGCACGATCTCAGGGATCGAGGGCAATGACGACGCGCTGAAGACCGGGCACGTGGTCTGCGGCAACGAGTTCGTGCACGGAGAACTGGTGAAGATACTGAAGCCGCTGGGAAAATAGGGCGACGGTTCCAAGCCACGCGCGTCGCTTCATCCGCGATCGGGTGATGCAGCCTTCCAGAGGCGGCGGAAGCACTCGGACGAGCCTCGGCGCCCCCAGCCAAAATATTGAAAACAACCCCATGCACAGTAGCCGGCACTCGTCGAGTGCCGAAGTAGACATTTGACACGTCGGGCAAATCAGCGAGACAAGACCATCATCCACCGAAGGTAGCGATTGTAACAAGTCGTGCGGGGACAATAGGTCGCGGGCAGGTCGCGCCATGGCGCACCTGAACGCAGGACCCAAACGAGGCCATCGAGCACGCGGCGGTCATCTACTCGCCGAACGCCGCGCGGCTTGTTCGGTAACATCGGCTTAATGGCGGTCCACTCATGTTCGCTGAATTCGTAGCGCATGATTCGAGGCTTCGGTTTCGAAGCTTGAATGACGTCCAGGGTAGCGCCATCAATCCGCACCGGTCCCTAGCGACTCCGCCAATGCTCTGAATTTACTTCCGCTTTCGGAGGCATAGCCGACATGGCCGGACTTGCCGCTGGGTTGCCCGTGTAGCGATTGACCCAACCCGGAACTTGGCTCGGTCCCCTCCTTGCGCCGCATCATCTCTTCGCCGGTAGTTGACTGTTCCGGTCTTGGTGGCGTTCAACGATTTTCGGCAAGCTGCGCGATCAACCGGCAGGCAGCTTCAATAAGTTCGTGGACCACATCTGCCGCAGGCTTCATCGCCTGCACCAAGCCGACGCTCTGTCCCGCAAGAAAGTCCATCGACTCGAGGTCGCCGGAAGCGTCTGGCGTTGGCGGAAATCCCATGAAACGCAAGAGGGGGACCGGCTGACCTCCGATCTTAGTCTCTCCAATGCGCGGTTCATCGGAGCGCTGCTCGCTGCCACGGGTTTCCTCCGGCAGCCAGCGTTCCACGAAGGGCGTGCGCAATGTTCGATGTGGCGCGTTCGGCCAGCCATAGCCGAAAAGCGTGGTACGGACCGTCTGATCTTCGGTCGCGTCGAGGATCTTCTGTTTGTAAACAGGATGGGCATACGCTTCAGGTGTTGCGATCAGCCGGGTGCCGATCATCACGCCCTGCGCGCCGAGCGCTAGGGCGGCCACCAGTCCCCGCGCATCGCCAATGCCGCCGGCCGCGACCACTGGAAGAGGTGCCACGGCGTCAACAACACGCGGCACAAGCGCCATAGTGGTGACCTCGCCGGCGACGTGTCCACCTGCTTCTACGCCCTGCGCAACGATGGCATCGACCCCAGCACGTACCGCCCTTTTCGCATCGGCCACGGACCCGACCTGATCGATGACTTTCACGCCGGCCGCGTGTGCTTGCGAGACATAAGGCGTTGGATCGCCCCAGAAGGTCTCGAGCACCGGGACGCGCTCCTCCAGACAAACCTCAACCACAGCCTGCACCGGGAATGATAAATGCGGCCCGCTGAGGAGCACGCCGACCCCGAACGGCCTGCTTGTGAGCGAGCGGAGGCGGCGAATCTCCTTGCGGAGCACGGGCGGCGGACTGCCACTGAACGAGATAATGCCGAGTCCACCAGAATTGCTGATTGCTGCGGCGAGCTCGGGACCGGTGATGAAGCCCATTGGTGCGGCGAGGATGGGTGCTTCGATGCCGAGCACCTGACAAAGTGGCGTGCGAAGCATGTCTCACTCCTGCATACCCTTTCGCGCCGCCCCCCGCTTCAGACAACTACCGAGGGAGGAGGTCAGCACTATGTTGGTTGCGGGTTCGGGCGCTGCAAAACCCCATCCCTCTCAGTGGGAAGAGGCATTCAGCAACGGGCCAAGGGACCACGCTGCCGTTGAAGTTCATTGCAGTATCCCGGCAGAGGCTAGGGTTCAAACCGTCCTGAGCGAAGTGGCCAGGCAAGGAGAAGTGCATTAACGGCCCATGGTTGCAATGCACAAGTCGGATGCCGCACATCGCGTCATTCGCTGCGATGCAAGCCGGTGCGACGTGACGCTTCCCCGAGGCTGATCAGCGAACCGGTCGCCGCGATCGTCTCGAGCACCTGCAATCCACGCTCAAGTGACTGATGAGTTCCCCCCGGCGGCGGCTCTTCGGCCGCGGACAATACTCTGGTCCGTATCTTTCTCGGAGCATTGACCAGCCGTGGAACGGACTTCGCATTGGCGGAATTTACCCTCGCGATGGTCACCGCGCTGTTTCACTGTATGAGAAAGCAAAGGTCAACCTGGTTTCATTTGGTTTAGCATCGGCCTCGGCGGCAAACCATCGTCAGAATGGCCGCCGCAAGAAAAAGACGGGAGGCACGGGGCGGCACGCCGGCACGAAGCCGCAGGGAGGATGTGATGAAGAATTTGGCTGTAATCACGTGTGCTGCGCTCGGCCTATGGGCGCTCGACTGTTCGAATGTTTTGGCTCAGGCACCAAAAACATTCACGCTAAAATTCAATCACGTGCTTGGCCCGAAGGAGCCATACCACGACGGCTTCCTGAAGTGGGCCAAAGCCGTCGAGCAGCGCACCAATGGCGGTCTCAAGATCGATGTCTTCCATTCCGCGCAACTGGGTCTCGAGGAAGACATCATCGAGCAGATCAGGCAGGGAGCCAATATCGGCCAGAATACCGACGCCGCGCGGATGGGAAACTACGTTCCCGGCATCGCCGTGATGAACGGACCTTATTTCGTCGAGACGCTGGAAGAGGTTGCCAAGCTGCGCAAAGCGCCGACCGTCGCAAAATGGCAGGAAGAACTCGCGACCAAGTTCGGGCTCAAGGTGGTGTCTTTCAACTGGGTGCAAGGCTATCGACATTTCTTTACGAACAAGCCGATAAAGACGCCGGAAGATCTGAAGGGCCTGCGCATCCGGACGCCGCCGGCGCCAATTTGGCAAGAGTCGATACGCGCGCTTGGCGCCGTGCCGGTAGCGATGGCATTCGGCGAGATGTACCCGGGACTGCAGCAGCGGGCGATCGATGGTGTCGAGCTGGTTTACAATAACATTCCGGGTGGCCGCTTCTACGAGGTGCTTAAAGTCGCGAATGAGACAAGGCACATCATGCTGGTCAACTTCGAAGTCGTCAGCGCCAAGTGGTTCAACAGCCTGCCGAAGGAGTATCAGGACGCGCTGGTGGAAGAGGCCGATCGAGCCGGAGAGGAGACATCGCGTCAGATCTTGAGGCTGGAGGCCGAAGTCGAGCAGCAATTGAAGTCTCGCGGCATGACGATCAACAAGGATGTCGATCTCGCCGCTTTCCGGAAGGCCGGCGACAAAGCGTTCGAGGTCCTGAAGATCACCGACGCCAAGAACGCGGTGCATAAGGAAATCGGCAAGTAGGTTCCGCTGAATGCAGAAAATCTACCAGCGTGTATGCGCCGCCGAGGCATGGATCGCCTCCGTGTTTCTCGTCGTGATGGTAATCCTTATCTTTCTTGGCGGCGTCATGCGGATGCTGGGCCATCCGATCAACTGGTCGACGGATGTTTCGACCGCCCTGTTCGCCTGGGCCTGCTTTCTGTGCGCCGACATTGCCTGGCGGAAGAATAGCATGATGGCCATCGAAGTTTTCGCCAATCGCCTGCCGGACAAGCTCCAGACGGCCCTCCGTATGGTGAACTACGCGTTGATCACCGCGTTCCTGTCTTACCTCCTCGTGATGGGCGCCTATTTATCGTGGATCAGTCGGGTACGCAGCTTCCAGGGCATTCCGGAAGTCAGTTACTCCTGGGTCACAATGAGCTTGCCGGTTGGCGCGGCGCTGCTGATCGTGACAACCGCGCTCAAGGTCCGCGGAGAACTCCGGGGCGAGCGCGGCGAATATCGCGCCGTCGACGTCATATGATCCGACGCGCATAGCCATGTTGATCGTAATCATTGCGTTCACGGTACTGATGCTGATCGGAATGCCAGTTGCCTTCGCGATTGGAATTGCCGGCGCGCTGTTCTTCATCCAGCATCCGGAACTGCCGGCAACAATCCCGATACAGGTAACGGTAACCGAGACGCAGAATTTCGCGCTGCTTGCGGTTCCGCTGTTTATCCTCGCCGGCAATTTTCTCAACAACTCCGGCATCACGACCAACCTGCTCAAGCTGGCCACGGTACTGACAGGAAGAATGCACGGCAGTCTGGCGCAGACCTCTATTGCACTCTCAACGCTGATGAGCGGGGTGACGGGATCCTCGATTGCCGACGCCGCCATGAATGCCCGCATCATCGGTTTGCAGATGCTCAAGCGCGGCTATGCCCGCGGCTATGCGGCCGGCGCGATTTCGTACGGTTCTCTGCTGGCGCCAATCATTCCCCCCGGGATTGGTTTCATACTGTATGGCACAGTCGGCCAGGTCTCGATCGGACGGCTGTTTGCCGCCGGCATTATTCCGGGCCTCATGCTGTGGGCAGCTCTCGCCGTTGCGATAGCCATCACCGCCCGCCGCCGCGGCTACGGGCCGGAACGCGAGACGCGGGCGACTGCGCGTGAAATCCTGCTGGCGTCGTGGGGTGGCATCTGGGCGATCCTGTTTCCCATCATGCTGTTGGCGGGATTGCGTTACGGCATCTTCACGCCATCGGAGATTGGAGCCTTCGCGGTCATCTATGCGGTGGCGGTGGGGTTCTTCGCTTACCGGATGCTGACGTTCGCGGGTTTCCGTGAAGCCATCGAAGGCAGCCTGGTCGATGTCGGGGCCGTGATGTTCCTGCTCGCGCTCTCGGCGATCTTTGGTTACGGCATCGTGTTTGAGCGAATACCCGAGGTGATTTCGGATTGGATGCTGGGTATGACGGAAAACGCGCACGTTGTAATGATGCTCATCGTGCTCTTTATCCTGATCGCCGGCACCTTCATGGAAGGCTCGGTGCTCATCATCATGCTGACGCCCATCTTCCTTCCGCTGGTGACGAAGTACGGGATTGATCCGGTCCATTTCGGGCTCGTGTTCATTATCGCTGCCACGATCGGAAACTACACGCCGCCCGTCGGCGCCGCCATGTTCGTCGCCTGCCAGGTGCTGCGTTGTCCTATCAGCGAGTACACCCGGGACTCGACGCCGTTCTTGATCGCCGTCACCGTGGTGACCTTGATACTGATCTTTGTCCCCTCAGTGGTCTTGCTGGTCCCTGATATGATCTTCGGTGCCGATTTGCGATGAGATCGAACGGACGGCCGCTTCTGGCCCTTTTCGGACCTGACGGGCCAGACTGGCGAAGTCTGTTTATGAGGGCAAAGCAGGCCTCGCCGATGCGGGCGTCGACTTCCGAAAATGACCCAACTCGGAAGTCGACGTTGCCGCTAGGCGGCCGAATTTCGCGTCGCAAAATGCTCAACGTCGCAAAACATATAATGCACTAAACCGCTGCGCGGTAATGAGCGTGTGCATGGTGTCAGAGACCTTGGTTATCAGCCGTCGATCAAGGCGGGGTCGGCACCAGTAACTGTGACTGGTCTCGTCGCGCGTCCCATGTTAGCGGGCCGCAGAAGGCCGCCCATGCGCGCGGCGAGCGCTGGGGTAGAGTGGCTGCCGGGCCAAGGGTATCCTGCTAACGCAGCAAGGGTGCTGCGTGGGTCGTGCCGGCTGCCGCAGCCCATTTTCGCGCCACATTAGGAGCACGCCGATGACCCCACTCGATGTATTCGGAGGCGTCATGTACCTCCTCTTCTTCGCACCGTTCCTCTTTCCGCTGGCGCCGTGGTTCGCCAAAAGGCCGCGCGGAGCCTGGCTAGTCTGTTGCGCGGCCGTTTCCGTACTTGTCCTCCTTTTCCCGGCCATGTTTTGGTGGGGGTGTGACTGGTCAAACTGCGGCCAAGGAGCCGTTGCAATTTTCATCGTCGCTCCAGTTTGGCTGCTCTTTGCCGTGATCACGCCGCTTTCCGCCTGGGCGGCGGCGCGCAAACTTGCACGCACGCCGACATCCGACCCGTCCCGGTCCGTTCCCTGACAGGCCGACGGTGCGAGGTGTCGGCGTCAGCGCCGCTGATCTGTCGCGCGTCAGCCGTCACAAACAGCTCGCACCTCACCCTCAATTGAGAATGCTCATTGTCCACTACTAAACGTCTGAAAGATTCAAAATGCGCTCCGAGATATCAATCCGTTCATGCGCGACAAGACCGGTTACACGACGCATTGTGCCGCGAAACAGATATACGATGTCGACAAAAGTCTGTTTGCAAACAACCAGCGCTATATTGCTGCGGTGCATGAGTCTGCAGTTGGCACCTTTCGGAAGTGGTTGTCCCGATGCGTGATGTTCGCAGTTGGGGGAAGGCCGGAAGTAGTCGGCCGACACCAAGATGACGCGATCTACCCACATGAGACAGTTTTTCCGCGCTCGCTCAGCGCTAGACCGTCACCCCTTATCGCCCCGCATATCCAGCGAAAATAATTTATCACGAACATGTCGTCTTGGTGGTCACCCGTTCGACTGGATGTCGGCGATCCGGCCAAACAACAGGAGTTACCAATGACTCAAAATGCAGCAATGAGGGGCGAGAAGATTTACGACATGGAACTCAACATCACTGGAGTCACCGACTACGGCGTGAGCATGGACGCAATCCTTTCCGGCGAGGAAGCGATTCCACTACACGGAGCTCGATTTGACCTTGCGGTCGATGGGCAGTACGAGGGCCGCCTCGCGGGACACGCGCACGGCGTCGACTATCTGCGGGTACGCGCCGATGGTCGCATCGAGCTGGACCTGCACGTCATCATCGATACTGAGGACGGCCACCGGATCGCGTTGTCCGGTGACGGCCAGGCCGCGGCGCGATCCGGCGAGCCGGTGCTCGACATCTTCGCAAACGTCCGCCTCTCCACCGCGTCCAAAAAGTATGCCTGGGTCAATGAGCGACAGATCTGGGGCGTGGGGACCGCGAGCCTGGCGACCGGGAAGGTCCTCGCCGAAGGCTTCATGCAGTGAAAGCAAGGGGGACGGCAGGATGACTGTCCGGTCCAGCAGCCTGCGAAGTCGCGTTGGTCCTCAATCTCAAAGCTGCCAAAGCGCTCAGTCTCACTGTGCCGGCATCTCCGCTTGCGCAGATCGACGAAGTGATCGAATAGGGCCGACCGACTTCCGCCTTTGGCACTTTTCGGACCTGACAGGCCAGGCTGATGATGTTCTTGAGGGTAAAGCGGACTGCCGAGTTACAAGCTCGGACTTCCGAATCTGACCCGAAGCAAAAGTTGCGCACCGAACGATTAGTTGGAATGGGGTTTAGCTTCGGTCGGCCTGTCCATTAGCGCAAACTTGCCCAAAGATAAGAAATGACCGTTTCCTTGGTCCCGCCTGTTCCTATCAATCTTTCGGTCTCTGTTACCGCTCGCGCACCTGTGCGCTCATAAAATGCGCGTGCCAAAGAATTTCTGCTTAATACGGTTGCGGTCATGGCTTTAAAACCATTGCTGGTAGCGTAGTCAGCGCACGCCTCCAAGAGAGCCTTGCCGCGCCTTTCCCAATATAATCGGGATCTAGGTAAATCGCGTAAAGCTCCGCGACACCATTCTCATCAGTTGGTCCGACGTCCGCAAAACCAATCATCACGTCGTTGTCGAATGCCACGAACACACCGAACGGGCGGCCAATGGCCAGATGACCCTTATCCTTTTCAAACCAGCGGAAAGCACGGTCTTCAACAGAAAGGCCGTTGAGGTACTCGACTGTATAGATATCCCGGTAGGCTGCGCGAGTAGCTTCGATATGAATCCGGGCGATTTCACCGGCATCATCTTGAGAGGCTCGTCTTATTCTAAAACTCTTATCCATTCAAAATTGATAACATTGATCCATGGGGCGTACACAAAGTCGTTCATGTCCCTTTGCGACCTGCCGAACGGTTCTGAAAATTGTTCGCTTATCGGGGTAGATCGGAAGTGATCGGCACACGGCCAAACCGGCGCTAATGACCCATCCCGGAAGTAGGCCCTAGTCCAGCAGCGGCCTGCCCGATATGCTTTGATGCGTGGGGCTGGAACTGAGACGCACGGTGGCCCGATGTACATATTCATTCGAAAGTACACCAAGGTTCGTTCGGTTGCGGATGCCGCTCGCCGCGCCAAAAGCGGCATCGGTCGGATACTGAGGGAATCGCCCGGATTCAGATCTTATTATGTACTGGATGGGGGCGAAGGCGTCGGTGTCGCTGTAATGATATTCGAGGACCGCGAAAGCGCCATTGCGGCGAACGACAAAGTTCTGG
Source organism: Bradyrhizobium murdochi (assembly GCF_000472965.1). Classification (GTDB taxonomy): domain Bacteria; phylum Pseudomonadota; class Alphaproteobacteria; order Rhizobiales; family Xanthobacteraceae; genus Bradyrhizobium; species Bradyrhizobium murdochi. The sequence goes on from NZ_AXAU01000012.1 coordinate 55,891, forward strand.
AGTTTGTTCGAGCAAGCCTGCATGACCTTATTCTTGGCGACCCCGAAATCATCGCCGGGGAAGTTTTGGTGAATATAGAATCCGATGCGTAATTGTTCGCAAAGGGTCCTCATCCGCTACGTGCGCAAGCCTGGGACAAGACTGGCCCTTACGGCGCGCATCAAGTTGGAGATGGAGAAGTGGGGCAAGGTGGTGCGTGACGCCAATCTGAAGACCGAATGACCTGACGGAGGCAATGTCTGCGCCGGCCGCTTCCTGGCGCAAAGCGGACGTTTCATGCTCGCACTGAGGATTTCCGGTTTTGACCGATTTTGTTGAAAAAGGCAGTTGTTGCGACTCAGAGCTACCAGTGATTCAGTCTGCTTAGTTGGCAGGACTGAAGATCATGATGGGGCATCGGCAAGTCGAACAGGCTGCGTTGTTCTATGAGTTCTCGCTCGAGAAGCATATCCCCGCCGACCACCTGCTACGGTCGATCGACAGGTTTGTCGACCTTGAAGAGGTCCGGCGGGACTTGGCGTCCTTCTACAGTAGCATCGGTCGGCCTTCGATCGATCCGGAGCTGATGATCCGGATGCTCCTGATCGGTTACTGCTTCAGCATCCGATCGGAGCGGCGCCTGTGCGATGAGGTCCACCTCAATTTGGCCTACCGATGGTTCTGCCGGCTAGGTCTGGACGGGGCAGTGCCAGATCACTCGACGTTTTCCAAGAACAGGCATGGGCGCTTTCGGGAGAGCGATCTCTTCCGTCGTGTGTTCGAGAGCGTCTTGCGCCGCTGCATCGAGGAGCGACTGGTCGGTGGTGAAGGATTTGCAGTCGATGCGAGTCTGATCAAGGCCGATGCCAATCGGCAGAAGGGGATCGAAGGCGATAAGGGACTTCCACCGGAGGCCACCGGCCGAGCAATCGATGAGTATCTGGCGGTCCTCGACGATGCCGCTTTCGGAGCGGCGACCGAAGTCACGCCGAAGTTCGTGTCGCCCTCCGATCCGGCGGCGCGCTGGACGGGAGCACACGGGGCCAAGCTTTCTTCGCCTACTCGACGAACTACCGCGCTCGATCTATGAGGGTGCTCGCGACATGGCCCGCCAGATCGTAAGATCGTCGGAAGGACGCACCTCGCGCCGGCTCCGCAAGAAGATCGAGATGCTGTTCGCGCACCTCAAGCGCATCCTCAAGCTCGACCGTTTACGTTTACGAGGCCCAAACNGCGCGCACGACGAGTTCATTCTCGCAGCCACCGCCCAGAACCTTCGCAAGATGGCCAAGCTAATCCCGATGCAAATCCCCAAGCCCGCATAGCGGACGACAGCGTTCTGCCGCTTCAATGGTTGCGCCAATACATCCGATTACTTACGACCTTTTTCAACGGAATCGACCCCAACCAGACATTGACCGTAGGCCTACAGCTTTCCGGCGGATCCAAACCGGCGATTCTTCACTGCCTGCGAGATTTTCGTACAGCAGGTTGTTTCCGCGCGGCAGCCATCTTGCTTTCAGTCGGATGCGTGATCGGGAGGACCTCACGCATATACTCGGCGAGCGCCTCGCAAAAGCTCTCGGCATAGGGCGGCATTGGACGCCGCTTGTCCCATTGAATGGCATATCGCTCTCGAATCGGCTTGCGCCGGTGTGTTACGCGGACGATTCTCAATGTGTAGCGATCCGTTCGCAGGAGCGATGGAATGATCGCTATCCCTTGCCCGGCCTCCGCGAGCGCGAGCAAAGTATGCGGCGCGCGGCTCTCGAGCATGATATTGGGGTCGACATCTGTGAGACGGCAAGCTGCGTCAAACAGTCTCCGAATTGAATAACCCTGGTCCAGCAACAGCAACGGATGGGACGCGAGCCGGCCGATATCAATAGTGCCGGCATGGCCAAGCTCGAGCGATGGGGCGCAGGCGGCTAAAACCTCATCTGGTGGCAATACGCGACTCTCGAAGCGTCGATCACCTTGATCGTGTCGAATGCCGATGTGAACCTCGCCGCGTTCCAGAATGGCGGTCTGTTCGCGACCGAGGGCCTCTGACAGTTTCACGTGCACATTGGGAAAACGCTCGGCATATCGAGGCAGAAACGGCGACAAGACACTTTCGATCGTGTGCGGCGGGGCGGCAACCTTCAGCACCCCTCTGTCTCCACGCTTGAGCACTTCGACCCGCTCGCCGAGCGCATCGACATGGGCCAATACACCACGAGATTCCGCAAGAAACTCCTCGCCTTCCCTGGTCAAGACGAGGCCGCGCCCGACGCGGTCGAACAGCCTGAGCCCCAGCTCTTGCTGAAGGTCCATGATTTGCCGCGACAGGGCGGGCTGCGTAATGCGCAGCCGCAGCGCCGCTTTCGAAACCGTGCCCAGCTCCGCCACGGCGACGAACGTTCGCAAACGTCTCAAGTCCATAGCTTGGAAATCTATGCTCCCTCGGCATCGGATACTAGAAAAATTATGCATTGGACATTGCTCTGATCCCGGCCATATCGTCCATACAGCATCGCTCAATGGTTGGCCGCCAGTGCGCACTCCACGCGTAAGCTTCTGGCGACCGCCGCCGCAACGAAGAGCGGCCCGCGGCCGTTACCGCGCCAAGGGATTGGCGCCTGGGGTGCATCTTCCGGCGACATGTGGAGGCTCTCATGAGTTGCTGCGACGAAACGACCGCCCGCGTACCCGGTACCAACGTGTCTCGGCGCTCGCTGTTCAAGGGCGCTGCTCTGATTGCAAGCGTCATCCCGGCGGCCCAACCCATCCGATCCGAAGCGCAGAGCAAACAGATCAGGCTCGCCTATTGCAGCCAACTCCTGTGCGGAGTGCCGTACGAAGTCGCACGCTCGGCCGGTATCTTCAAGAATCACGGGCTCGATGTGCAACTCGTCTATACTCGCGGCGGCAATGCCGCGATGCAGGCGCTGGTCGGCGGTGCGGTCGAATATGCCGGCACCGCCTTGGACGTTGCCCTCCAAGCCTATGCCAATGTGGGCGCGGACATCCGGCGCTTTGCGGTCACCGGCCGCCTCCCCCTGTTCGCCGTTGTCACCGCTCCCAAGACCGCGAGCCAGATTCAATCAATCAAGGACCTCGAGGGAAGGACGGTCGGCGTCTCCGCGCTCGGCAATGCCGATCACGCGCTGACGCTTTACCTGCTGAAGCAAGCCGGCGCCGACGCCCAGAAAGTGCAGTTCGCGACCATGGGCGTCAATCTGCTGGAAGCGTTGCGGCAGAACCAGATCGACGTCGGCCTGGTGCAGGAGCCCGCCTTGACCGTGCTGAGGCGCTCGGGCGCGCGCGTGCTCGTCAACGCAATGGACCTTGAAGACGCCAAGCACTATCTCGGCGGTTCTTTTGAATTCATGGGCGTCGCGGTGCGCGCCAAGGAAATCGAACAGCGCAGGCCGGAAATGGTCGCGCTGACCAAGGCGCTCGCGGATGCGCTCAAGGCGCTGCGCCAGATGACGGGCGAGCAGTTGGTTGCGGCTTTCCCCAAGGAGATGGTCACCGGGCTCGACCTCAAGGAGTTCAGCGAAATTCTCGGGCGCCACCGCGATTCGCTCTACCCCGAAACGGTGGGCATAGACCTGGAAGCGGCGAAACGCGTCGAGCAGAGCCTGGTCGCCGGCGGCCTCATCAGGTCGGGGGCGAGCATGGCCGGGCTGCACGACACCACGATCGTCGGGGGTTGAATGCGCGTCAGCGATCTGACCATTTCCTACGGCGGCGAGCCGGTCCTCGAAGGCGCGAGCCTCACCGTCGGCGACGGCCGTTTCGTGAGTCTCGTCGGGCCTTCGGGTTCGGGCAAGTCGAGCCTCTTGCGCGCTGTGATCGGTTTGCAGCGGCCGCTCTCGGGCACGATCGAGACGAAACTTGCGCGCTCGCAGATCGGCATCCTCTTTCAAGACGATGCCCTGCTGCCGTGGAAGACGGCCCGCGACAACGTCGCGCTCGGCCTGAGCTTGAATGGCATGGAGCGCGGCAAGGCGCTCGCCGAGGCGGAAGCCTGGCTCGAGCGGCTGGATCTGGCGGGCTTCGGCGACCGCTTTCCCCGGCACCTGAGCGGCGGCCAGCGCAAGCGCGTCGCGCTCGCACAGGTGCTGGCGATGAAGCCCGAGCTCATCCTGATGGACGAGCCGTTCGCCTCCCTCGATGCGATCGTGGGCGCTCGCATCGTGAAAGACGTCGTCGCGTTGGTCGAGGGTCAGGGAATCAGCGTTCTGCTGGTCACCCACGATCTGGAAGAGGCAATCAGCCTTTCCGACGAAGTCTGTCTGCTGTCGCAGGGGCCGCGGGCGCATATCATTCAGCATTACGCGGTGCCGATTCCGCGGCCGCGCGACCCCATCCATTCGCGCACGCATCCCGCCTTCGCGCCACTCTACGAGCGACTCTGGGCGGACCTCTCCCGCGAAGTGGATCACCGGGCGGAGGCGGCATGATGCTTCCCGGTCCCCGCTATGCCTGGCTACGCCAACTCGCTGCGGTAGCCGTGCTGCTCGCGGTCTGGGAGGCTGCGGGTCGCGCCGACATGCTCAATCCAATGTATGTGCCGAATCCGAGTAGAATTGGAGCGGCGTTGGTCGACCTGTTCGCGGACGGCCGCATCTGGCCGCATCTCGACGCAACCTTCACTGCCGCGCTCGGCGGTCTCGCGCTCGGCATTGCCGTTGGTATTATCCTAGGCGTCGTTGCTGCGCTCGTTCCGGCCATCGCGGAGCTAATCGAGCCGGTAATGTCCGTCCTCAATGCCATCCCGCGCGTGATCCTTGCCCCGCTTTTCGTGATCTGGCTCGGCATCGGGCTCGCCTCCAAGGTTGCGCTGTCCTTCATTCTCGTGGCGGTGCTGATCTTCTTCACAGTGTTCAATGGTATCCGGCAGGTGGATCGCAGGCTTGTCGAGCGCGTCATCACGCTCGGCGGCAGCCGCTGGTCGCTCGTGCGGCACGTCTACCTGCCGTCGGTCGCGGCCTGGGTGCTCGGCAATCTGAAAATCGCGGTCGGCTTCGCTTTCACGGGCGCCTGCGTGGGCGAGTTCGTGGCAGCGACCCGCGGCCTCGGCTACCTATTGTCGTTTGCGCAGAGCACCTACAACGCCGCCCTGATGTTCGCACTGATCCTTCTGATCCTGGTAGTGGTACTGCTGATCTTCGCTATTGCGGGGCGCCTGGAAAAATATCTGCTGCGCTGGAACTGAGCGCAGGTCGCCGGGGATGTCGCTGTGACCGATCTATACACCCGTATCAGAGACCAGCCGCGTGATGCGTTGGACACCATCGCCAAATCGTTGAATGTCCGCGCATCCGAGCCCGCCATGCAGACCATCTGCGCCCGATATATGGCGCAGATCGCCCTGCCCGCGGGCGCTCGTGTCCTTGAGATTGGGTGCGGAAACGGCGCGACGACGAAGCTTATCATGCAGCACGTCCGTCCGGCGCAACTCGTCGGGATCGACCCGTCTTGCGTGTTCATCGACATGGCAGGCGAGACATTCGCCGATGAACCGGGGGTCTCATTCGCGATCGGCGACGCTGCGGCGACCGGACAGGCGGACGCCTTCTTTGATCTTGTTATCGCGCACACGGTCTACTCGCATTTGGTCGACCCGGAGGGGGCGCTGGCCGAGGCCCGCCGGGTTCTCAGGCCGGGCGGGCAGCTCGTGATTTTCGACGGCGACTTCGCGACCATCACTGTCGCCCTGTTCGATGGCGATCCGTTGCAGTCCGCCGTAGGCGCGGTAATGCGTCACATGATGCATGCACCCTACATTATGCGGCGGCTTCCCGCTCTTGTCACCGCAGCCGGATTCAGCGTGCAGTCGGTCGAACCGCACGGCTATGTACAGACGACGAGCCCCGACTTTTTGTTGACGCTGCTGTCGCGCGGCACGAGCGCTGCCGCTCATGCTGGTGAAATCGGTCAGGAGCTCGTTGACGGCTTTGCTCAGGAGGCGCGTCGGCGAGTCGCGAACGGCACGTTCTATGGAGCCATCCTGTTCCTCAGTCTCGCCGCGCGCAAAGATGGCCGGTGACTGAGCCATTCAGCGGGCAGGAGAATTGCACTGTTCGATTGGACATAACTGGAGGGCTGATCAGGAGGGGCGCATGTCGCAGACTTCGCTTCGAGAGTTGGCACCTCGATCTGCAGGACCTGTTAGGCCTTGCGGTTCCGCCGATTGCCATTGCCTTTATCGACCACCTTCCTGCCGGGATCGGCCGTATCGAACGAACCCTGCCGCCGGCAACGACGGATGGCCGGACGGGACCCGTTGCGGCGAGTTGCGTGTTCTGGATCGAGGGCACGCAAGTCGTGTTCGCGACGGTGGCGGAGGACCACGGCAATTGCAGCGTCGACAGCCTTACGCATGGCTTTAAGTCCATGGCGGAGATCGCCCACAATGCAGATGTCGTTGCTCTGTGCGAGACCGGGTGGGTCACGACGGAGGCAGTGGCAAAAATCGCGGTCGTTCGCGAAGCGGCGAAATATGTAGTTTATGGACCGCTGCGCGACGTTCCCGTCGAGCCATCGATTGTCCTGCTGCGGCTGAATGGAAAGCAACAGATGCTGCTGCATGACGCGTGGCCAAGCCTTCGCTTCGAAGGCAAACCGCAATGCCACATCATTCCGATCGCCAAAGAGAGCGGCGAGATCGCCATGAGCGTCGGCTGTATGCTAAGCCGGGTGCGTACCGGCATGTCCAATAACGAGGTGACCTGTGCGATCCCGGGGAGCCGTGTATCCGAGCTCGTTGAGCGCCTGCGCGCGGCACGTGTCGCCGACAATGCAGTGGCAGCATATGCAACAGACGATTCCAAGCGTTTTGCCCGTCATCAATGAAGCGACTGACGGTCCGCCACGCGGCGCCGGTGATCTTCCAGTATCGCCAGCTCGACGCGGCCGGCGGCCTGCTGAGCTACGGAAGCAACGAAACGGAATATTGCCGTCTGATTGTCACCTACTCACGGGGGAGAATTCCTGCCGGCGCTCGGGCTCACCGCCCCGCTCTCGCTGCTGGGCCGCGCCGACGAGGTATCCAATGAATGACGAAGGTTCATTGCGAATTAGCTAGCGCATGATTTGAGGCTCCGGTTTCGAAGCTTGAATCACGTCCGCGATAGCGCCATCAACCCGCACCGGTCTATAGCGAAATCGCTCTGAATTTACTTCCGCTTTGGGGGCATAGCCGAAATGGCCGGACTTGCCGCTGGATCGCTCGTGTAGCCATTGACCCGAAAGAGACATTGCGCGCGAGGGCCGGCCGTGCCGTCCCGGCGCGAGCGGTTCATGCCGGCGGGGAAGGCCGTGGCCGCTTCGATCGGGCTTGGATCGCCTTTGATTTGGCGTTTCGGCTTCTCGGCATCGCGATCTTTGGCGCCGTGGCCCGGCGAAGCCGACTGTGCCCCGCAACGTCGGCCTTGTTTCACAACCGGCTGCTGGCCCCCGCTCCCGAAGGGGAGTAAGATGTCCCTTACCCACCCGGAGGCATACATGGCCAGGGAGCACGTAGAGCGACGGCTCACGGCCATCCTCGCCGCCGATGTCGCTGGCTACAGCAGGCTGACCGGCATGGACGAGGAGGGCACACACATCCAGTTGAAGGAACATCGGCGTATCCTTGTTGATCCCAAGATCAGCGAACATCGCGGGCACGTGTTCAAGAACACCGGCGACGGCATGCTGGCTGAGTTCAGCAGCGTAGTGGATGCGATGCATTGTGCCGTTGAGGTTCAGCGCGGAATGTCCGAGCGCAACACCGGTGTGCCGCAGGAAAAACGGATCGAGTTTCGCATTGGCATCAATGTTGGCGACGTCATAATCGACAGCGGTGACATCTTCGGTGATGGTGTGAACGTCGCGGCGCGTCTGGAGGGCTTTGCTGAACCGGGTGGCATCTGCGTGTCGGGTCGCGTGAAGGAGTACGCACAAGGCCAGCTCGACCTCGCGTTCGAGGACGCAGGTGAGCAGCAGCTCAAGAATATCGCGCGGCCGGTCTGGGTCTATCGAGTGCGGCTCGAAGGGGCCGCGAAAGCGGCGGCCCTTACCGTTTCCCATAAGGCGTCGATAGCCGTCTTGCCCTTCAATAACATGAGCGGCGACCCGGAACAGGAATACTTCGCCGACGGCATTGTGGAAGAAATCATCACGGCCCTATCGCGCTTCCGTGGGCTGTTCGTGATCGCGCGCAATTCGAGCTTCACCTACAAGGGCCGGGCCGTGGACGTGAAGCAGGTCGGTCGCGAGCTGGGCGTTGGCTACGTGCTCGAAGGTAGCGTGCGCAAGGCGGGGAACCGGGTGCGCATCACGGCGCAGCTCATCGATGCGTCGACCGGGGCGCATCTGTGGGCGGATTGCTTCGAGGGAGCGCTCGACGACATCTTCGATCTGCAGGATCGGGCGACTGTGAACGTCGTGGGCGCCATCGCGCCGCAGTTGGAGTGGGCCGAGATCGAGCGTGCTAAGCACAAGATGACCGGGAGCCTCGATGCCTACGACCACTATCTGCGTGGAATAGCGAGCCATCATCGGGGAACCAGGGGGTTTAACAGGGAGGCTAATGAGGAGGCGTTGCGTCTATTCTACAGCGCCATCGAACTCGACCCCGAATTTTCCTCAGCTTATGGCATGGCTGCGTCGTGCTATTGCCCGCGCAAGCAGAATGGCTGGATGGGAAATCGCGTGCAAGAGATCGCGGAAGCCCAGCGCCTCGCTCGTCGTGCGGCGGAGCTGGGCCACTACGATGCGACCGCGCTCTGCAGGGCCGGCTATGCACTTGCCTACCTGGTCCACGACTTCGACGCGGGTGCCGCGCTAACCGATCGGGCGCTTGCGCTCAATCCGAACTTAGCATCGGCGTGGCGGGCCAGCGGTTGGGTGAAAATCTATGTCGGCGAGCCGGAATTGGCGATCGAACGCTTTACGCGTTTCATCCGCCAGAACCCACGCGATCCGGCCATCTTTGGGACGTACCACGGGATCGCGGTCGCTCATTTCTGCTCAAGCCGCTATGACGATGCGTCATCATGGGCAGAGAAGGCGATTGCACAGGCGCCGAATTTCGCGCCCGCATTTCGTGTGGCCGCTGCATCCCAGGCGCTTGGTGGGCGACTGGAGGGAGCGCAGAGAGCCATGGCCCGCATGCGCGAGCTTGATTCCGCGTATCGGATCTCCGACGTCAAGGATCGGATCCCGTTTCGCCGACCGGAAGATCTTGCTAGGTACGAAGAGGGGCTGCGAAAAGCGGGACTGCCGGAGTGACTGCACCCGGCGAGCAGGAGTGTTCGTTATTGGCAGTTTGAGGCGTGCCGACGGACACTAGCAATATCTGTTTATTGGGGTAGACGGGAAGTCGTCGGTAGAGGGTCAAAGGTAGAAGGTCAAAACGGCGCCTTTGACCCTGAGCCGACATAGGCCGGCGAAATCCCGCAGTGCGGCAGCTCCCTGCTGCTCACTCCCGTTTCATATTGGCCGCCAAAATCACCCTGCTCCACTTCTTGACTTCGTCGGAGATCAGTTTGGCGAAGTCGGCGGGCGACCCGCCAAGAGCCGTGCCGCCCAGATCGGCAAGCCGCGCTTGGAGTTTCGGATCGGCGATGCTGACGTTGACCTCCTTGTTCAGCTTTTCGATGACTTCTTCCGGCGTGCGCTTTGGACCGCCAATACCGAACCATGCACTTGCCTCGTAACCCGGCAAGGTTTCGCCCAGAGCTGGAACGTCCGGCAATATTGGCGAGCGCGCCGCCGTCGTTACCGCCAGGGCGCGGAAATTGCCGGCCCTGACATATTCGATCGATGAGAGTAGCGGGCCAAAATAGACCTGCGCTTCGCCGGTGAGAAGGGCAGGAAATACCTGCGCGCCCCGATAAGGCACGTGAAAGAGATCGACGCCGGCCATCGTTTTGAACATTTCGCCGGCCAAGTGGGTCGTAGATCCGGTCCCGGCTGACGCCATATTGACCTTGCCGGGATTAGCCTTCGCGTAGGCGATGAACTCCGCGACTGTCTTGGCGGGAACCGATGGGTGGACCTCCATGACCAACGGCACACGAACGATACCTGCGATCGGCGCGATATCGCGGATGAGGTCGAAGTTAAGCTTGAGCATGGTCGCATTTATCGCATTTGTTGCGGTAACCAACAGCAGCGTGTAGCCGTCCGGGGATGCCCGCACGACCGCCTCAGTCGCGATGTTGCCGGTAGCGCCACTGCGGTTCTCGATGACAAATGACCGTCCAAGTCGCTCCGACAGCGATTGACCGATCAATCGCGCGACGATGTCAGGTGCTCCGCCCGCGCCAAAGCCTTCGAGCAGGTGCACCGGTCGCGTCGGGTAGCTCTGCGCGCTAGCGAAGCGGGATAATACCGGAAGCGTGGCAGCGGCCGCTGCCAGATGCAGGAATTGACGGCGTGGAACTTTCATTGCGGCCTCCCAAACTGCTGGCATGCGGAGTCCCTGCGGAGCCGCACGGGAGGCCGCACACGCAGATGTCGGTTTAATTTCGATGCGCGCCTGCCGACGGCATGAGCGCTGCGGCTATAATAGAAGGGACTTCGGCACGTCCCGCTCGGCAGCTCGTCATCAGGCTACATCAGTTGCACGACCGGCGGAAGGCATGAATTAAGAGCCATGTTGCACCGTCAGCAACTGGCACTTTTGAGACATGCCGGCCGGCACTGATAATGTCTGTTCATCGGGGAAGAGCGGAAGTCATTGGCCAACGTCTAAACGGCGCTGTTGACCCATTTCGGACCTTGGGCGTAGCCGGACATCGACCCACAATCGTGCTATATAACCATTCGATTTCCCCAGTACGGGGGACCATCTTGAGCAGCGAGCACGTAGAGCGACGACTAGCAGCTATTCTGGCGGCGGATGTCGCAGGCTCCTGCCGCTTAATAGGGATAGACGAAGAAGGCACGCTGGCGCGACTGAAAGCGCTTAGAAGGACGCTTTTCGATCCCAAAATCGCTGAGCATCGCGGACGCATCGTCAAGAATACCGGGGACGGCGCTCTCGTTGAGTTCGCCAGCGTCGTCGACGCCGTGCGATGCGCCGTCGAAGTTCAGCGCCGCATGGCCGAACAAAATATCGACGTGCCGCAGGACAAGCGTATCGAACTCCGCATCGGCATTCACGTCGGCGATATCATCATTGATGACAACGATATCTTTGGCGATGGCGTCAACATCGCCGTGCGTCTCGAAGGGATCGCAGAACCGGGAGGTATTTGCATTTCCGACGACGCGCAGCGGCAAATCCGGGGCAAGGTCGAGCTTGCCTGTGTCGATATGGGCATGCAGGTCCTCAAGAATATTGCTGAGCCCCTGCGTGCGTGGTGCGTGAGGTTTGACGTGGCTGTGTCGACGTCGATGAGACCATCTGCGGTTACTGCTCAACCTCTCACAGTTCCCGGCAAACCTTCCATTGCTGTTCTGCCATTCATCAACATGAGCGGCGATCCGGAACAGGATTACTTTGCCGACGGCATGGTCGAGGACATCATCACGGCACTGTCTCGCTTCAAGGCGCTGTTCGTCATCGCCCGCAATTCGAGCTTCACCTACAAGGGACGCGCCGTCGACGTGAAGCAGGTCGGACGCGCGCTCGGGGTGCGCTACGTGTTGGAAGGTAGCGTTCGCAAAGCGGCAAATCGAGTCCGCATCACAGGACAGCTTGTCGATACCGCCACTGGGGCACATCTTTGGGCAGAACGGTTTGATGGTGGGCTCAGCGACGTCTTCGATCTGCAGGACCAGGTTACTGAGAGCGTTGTCGGGGCGATCGCCCCAGCGGTTGAACAAGCCGAGATCGAGCGCGCCAAGCGCAAGCCGACCGAGAGTCTCGATGTCTATACGCTCTACTTACGCGGTTTGGCCAGGTCTTATCAGTTTGCGAGCCGGCAAGCGAACGACGAGGCATTGCGCCTGTTCAACAGCGCGATCGAGCTCGACCCAGATTTTGCCTCCGCCTATGGTTGTGCAGCCTTTTGCTATGTCATTGCCAAGTTCAATGGCTGGATTTCAGGCACAGCGAACGAGATTGCCGAAGTGACGAGGCTCGCCCAGCGGGCGGTTGAGTTGGGCAAGGATGACGCGATCGCGCTCGCCGCCAGCGGGCAGGCGTTAATGTATGTCGTTCGCGATCTCGAGGCAGGCGCCGCCTTGATCGATCGCGCGCTTGTGCTCAATTCCAATTCGGCGGAGGCATGGTATTGCGGCGGCTGGGCAAAAAACTGGCTCGGCGAGCAAGAAGCTGCGATCGTGCGCTTCGCGCGTGCCATGCGCCTGAGCCCACTTGATCCGCGGATGAGCGGTATGCGGTCCGGGACCGCGCTTGCCCATTTCCTCTTGGGCCGCTATGACGAAGCGGCATCGTGGGCGGCAATGGCATTGCAGGACAGGCCGGATTATCAACCTGGATTACGCATCGCCGCCGCAAGCAACGCAATGGCCGGGCGACCGGAGCAGGCAAGTCAGGCAGTGGCTCGGCTGCGGCAAGTGAATCCCGCGTTACGTGTTTCCACTCTCAAGGACGTGCTGCCCCATTATCGGCGGGCCGAAGACTTCTCGCGATACCAAGAAGGATTGCGGCGAGCCGGGCTGCCCGAATGACCATCGCAGCCAGATGCTCGCCCGTGGCAACGAGGTGATCGAAAGAGGGACTTCCGTTGTTGGCACTTTTCGGACCTGAAGGATCTGGCTGACGATGCCCGTTGTTGAGGGCAAAGCGGACTTCCCAGTTGCGCACTCAGACTTCTGAGTTTGACCCCAACCGGACATGTCGCGAGCCGCTACTCGAATCGACCCGTCGGAAAGGGAAGTAGCTTTGCCAGATCGAGAAGTCAGAGCTAAGGCCAGGCATTTTTCTTGACGGAGCAGTTAGTCGGTAGGATCATATTTGACTTGAGACGCCCGACCTTCCGGAACGAACCCGTGCGGTCCCGCGCCTTCTGTTTATGGCCTCGTGGTTGGCAGAACGGGAGGTTAGCAATGGCTATCGATTACACCTCAGCTTCAATCGCGCTATCACAAACAGGTGCTGCTCAGGCGCCTCGGCGGCAGTTTTTCTGCGACGAGGTTGGGCGGCGAGAATTTGTCTGCGGCGGAGGCGCCAGTCTCTTTAGCCTGATACTTGCCACAATACTCGGTAGCTCGAAGCCAGTCAGGGCCGAGGCCATGACCGGATCATTGCCTGAGCTCGACCGCGTGGCAGTCCGGATAGTGATCGATAGCTATCAGTTCGCTGTCGCTCCGAGCAGAAAGCTGCCCAACCTCGATGTCCAGCACTTTGGCTGGGGTCTTAGCGACAAGCCGCCGCGCAAAACGTTGGTCAGCGAATTCGGCCTTGCGATGCATGTCGAGTCGCGGCGCGGTAACGAGACGCGCAATATCCTGGTTGATTTCGGCTTCACGCCGGAAGCCCTTCTCAACAATGCGAGCTTGCTCGGTATTGACCCTGCGGCCATCGACGCACTTGTGCTCAGCCACGGGCACCAGGACCACTTTGGCGGTCTCGTCGGTTTCTTGCAGGCGCACCGTGGCAAGCTGAAGCCCAAACTGCCGTTGTTTGTCGGCGGCGAAGGATGTTTCTGCGCGCGCGAGTGGACTGCAGCCCCGGTGCGGGGCAGCTTCGGCGTCATCGACCGCAAAGCACTCGAGGAGGCCGACCTTGCCGTAACCGTCGCGGACAGACCTGCCCTGGTTGCCGATCACGCCGTGGCGACGGGGCAGATCAGCCAGAAGAGCTTCGAGAAGGTGCTATCACCGAGCGCAATGACCATTGGTTTCGACCGAGGCATCGGCTGCTATCCCGAGCGCCTCAGCGAGGCGGAACGCACTACGCCCGTCGTCCCGGATCAGTTTCAGCACGAGATCGCGACGGCGTTCAATCTGAAAGGACGGGGGCTTGTCGTCCTAACTTCATGCAGCCATCGCGGCGTGGTCAACGCGATCAAGCAAGCTCAAGCCGCCTCCGGCGTGGAAAAAATTCATGCGGTGATCGGCGGCTTTCATCTCGCGCCCTATCAAGAGGACTACGTTCGAGATACGGTCAAGGCACTGCGGGAAATCGATCCAACTTTCGTGATTCCGCTGCATTGCACGGGGGAGCCTTTTTACGAAACCGCGCGAGCTGCGATGCCGACAAAGCTCCTACGCTCGTACACCGGAACTCGATTGGTTTTCGAGGCGTGAGCATAGCCTAACCATTACGTGAATGTCCGTTCGCGGCACATAGCGTCGTTACGCTGTTATGCAGTAGCACGTCGGCTATCGGGGCATAGCGGACTCTGGCGCGGCGCCCGGCAAATTTATAGTTCATGGACTGGATGCATCGGCCGCCGCCTGCGCCAAGGCTTCTCGACGGCCCGAGACCGCAAGTCCCGGCGAAGCCCTGGCGTCGCGGGGTCACGGAGCATGACAGCGTCTATGACTTCACCGGCGCCGGCGGGCCAGCCACCTCGGCTTCCGCCACTTCCTCCACCTTCTCCCTGTCTCCCGCCAGCACGCGCTGCACTGAGACGAAGAACACCGGCACCATCAACAGCGCCAGGATCACGACCGCGATCATGCCGCCCATCACGCTGGTGCCGAGCGCCTGTTGGCTGGCGCCGCCGGCTCCCGTCGCAATCGCCATCGGCAGCACGCCGCAGACGAAGGCTAGGCCGGTCATCAGGATCGGGCGGAAGCGCAGCGAACAGGCTTCGACCGTCGCCTCGATCAGCGGCTTACCTTGCGCACGCAGATCCTTGGCGAATTCGATGATGAGGATGGCGTCTTTCGCCGCAAGGCCGATGATGGTGATCAGGCCGACGGTGAAGTAGACATCGTTCGGCAGCCCCCGCATGGTCGCGGCAATCACCGCGCCGCAGATGCCGAGCGGCACCGTCAGCAAGACCGCAAGCGGAATGGTCCAGCTCTCATAGAGCGCGGCAAGCAGCAGGAACACCACCAGCACCGAGAGGCCGAGCAGGAACGGCGCCTGCGAGCCCGACAGCTTTTCCTGCAGCGACTGGCCGGTCCATTCGAAACCGAAGCCGCGCGGCAGCTTGTTGGCCAGCCGCTCCATCTCTGCGATGGCATCGCCGGAGGTGAAGCCGGGTTTGGCTTCGCCTGAGATACGCACGGCGGGATAGTAGTTAAAGCCCGCGATCTGGGTCGGCCCCTTCGACCACTGGACCGTGGCGAAAGCGGAGAACGGCACCAACTGACCGCGGCTGTTCTTGACGTTGTAATTGAGAATGTCGTCGGCGTTCATGCGGCTGGCGCGGTCGGCCTGCACGATCACGCGCTGCATCCTGCCGCGGTTCGGAAAGTCGTTGATATAGTTCGAGCCGAGATTGGTCGAAATCGTCTGGTTGATGTCCTCGAAGGTGACGCCGAACGCGCCGGCTTTTTCGCGGTCGATCATAAGATTGACCTGCGGCGCCGGCGGCAGGCCCTCGACATAGACCTTCTGCAGGACGGGGCTGGCGTTGGCTTCTGCGATCAGCCGGTCGGATGCGGCAACCAGCGCCGGATAGCCCTTCTGGCCGCGGTCCTGCAGGCGGAACGAGAAGCCGGAGGAATTGCCGAGATTGTCGATCGGCGGCGGCTGCAGCGCCGAGATCCTAGCGTCGCGGATCGACGAGAGCTCGCGGTTGATGTCGGCGACAATCGCGGCGGCGGAATCCTTTTTGCCACGCTCCGACCAGTCCTTCAGCGTGATGAAGGCCTGCGCGGTGTTCATGCCCTGGCCGAGGAAGCTGAAGCCAGTGAGGAACGTGACGTCCTCGACGCCGGCGCGATTGAGCAGATATTTCTCCACGGCCTCGACCGCTGCTTCGGTGCGGGCGTAGGAGGAGTCGGACGGCGTCTGCACGTCCGTCGTGATGAAGCCCTGGTCGTCGACCGGCAGGAAGCCGCCGGGCAGCCGGACGAAGGCCCAGCCGAGGCCGATGAGCAGCGCGGCGTAGATCAGCATCAAACGCCCGGTGCGCTTCAGCGAGCCCTGCACGGTGCGCGAATAGCCGCCACGGCTCGTCTCGAGCACGCGGTTGAACCAGCCGAACACGCCCTTGCGCGCATGGCCGTGGCCGGCCTCGACCGGCTTCAACAGCGTCGCGCACAGCGCCGGCGTCAGCGAAAGCGCCAGCAGCGCGGAGAAGGCGATGGCCGAGATCATGGTGACCGAGAACTGGCGATAGATGATGCCGACCGATCCCGGAAAGAACGCCATCGGCACGAACACGGCCATCAGCACCAGCGTGATGCCGATGATGGCGCTGGTGATCTGCGACATCGCCTTGCGGGTCGCTTCCTTCGGCGGCAGGCCCTCTTCCGCCATGATCCGCTCGACATTCTCGACCACGACGATGGCGTCGTCGACGAGGATGCCGACCGCCAGCACCATGCCGAACATGGTCAGCATGTTGATGGAATAGCCGGCCGCCATCAGCATCGCACAGGTGCCGAGCAGCGCCACCGGCACCACGATGGTCGGGATGATGGTGTAGCGGATGTTCTGCAGGAACAGGAACATCACGATGAAGACCAGCACCACCGCTTCCACCAGCGTCATCAACACCTTGTTGATCGAAGCCTTGACGACGGGCGTGATGTTGTAGGGGATTTCGTAGCCGATATTGGCCGGAAAGAACTTTGATAGTTCCTTCATCTTGGCTTCGACGGCGCTGGCGGTGGCAAGCGCGTTGCCGGTCGGCGACAGCAGCACCGAAAGGCCAGCCGTCGGCTTGCCGTTGAGCCGCGTGTTGAACTGGTAGCTCAAGCCGCCGATCTCGATACGGGCGACGTCGCGCAACCGCACCGTCGATCCATCCGGATTGGCGCGCAGCGTGATGGCGCCGAATTCATCCGGCGATGAGAGCTGACCCTTGACCAGCACCAGCGCGGAGATCCTCTGCTCCGGCGTGCTCGGCTCGGCGCCGACGCTGCCCGAGGCGACCTGGGCATTCTGCGCCGAGATCGCCTTGTTGACGTCGTCGGCGGTGAGGCCGTAGCCGACCAGCTTGGCCGGATCGACCCAGATCCGCAGCGAACGTTCGGTGGAATAGAGCGTGGCGCGGCCAACGCCGGGAATGCGCCTGATCTCGCCGAGCACGTTGCGGATCATGAAATCGCCTAGGCCGATTTCGTCGAGCGAGCCGTCGGCCGAATTCAGCGTGATGATCTGCAGCACGGCAGAGGAGGCCTCCTCGACTAGGATGCCTTGCTGGATCACCGCGCGCGGGAGCCGCGCCTCGACGCGCTTGAGACGGTTCTGCACTTCGACCGACGCCGCGCCCGTCTCCGTGCCGGGCACGAAGTTGGCGATGATTTCGACCTGCCCCAGCGAGTCAGAGGTAGATTCGAAATTGAGAATGCCGGAGGCGCCGTTGAGCTCCTCCTCGATCAGCCGCGTGACGCTGTTGTAGAGGTTCTCCGGCGACGCGCCGGGATAGCTGGTCGAGATCGAGATCGAAGGCGGTGCGATGATCGGATATTGCGCGACCGCCAGCAACGGGATCGAGATCGCGCCGATCAGGCAGATGAAAAGCGCGACTACCCAGGCGAAGATCGGCCGGTCAATGAAGAAGCTGGGCATCTCCCGGTCTCAGCGGGACGCTTGCGCTGCAGGTGCTGCCGGTATCGTACCAACCGAGGCATCCGCATCGATCCACGCCTTCGCCTTGACCTTGTCGCCGGCAACAAACTTCTGGAACCCGTCGACGATGACGCGGTCGCCCTCTTTGAGGCCATCGCTGATCAGCCACAGGCCGTCCTGCATCGGGCCGGTGCGGACCGGCTGCGTTGCGACGCGGCCATCGTCCTTGACGACAAAAACCTCGCTGCCGCCGCCGGCATCGCGCTGGATCGCCTGCTGCGGCACGGCCATGGCATCGGAATCGATGCCCTGTTCGATCAGGACGCGGACATACATGCCGGGCAGTAGTTCGCGGTTCGGATTCGGAAACTGTCCGCGCAGCGTGACCTGCCCGGTATAGGCGTCGACCTTGGCATCGGAGAACAGAAGCTTGCCGGGAATCGAATAGGCGGGACCATCGTCGAGCACGAGGCGGACCTTGGCCACGTCGGGCGCGATCCGGTCGAGGTCGCCGCTTTCGAGCGCACGGCGCAGCTTGTTCATCTCCGCGATCGATTGGGTGAAGTCGGCGTAGATTGGATCGAGTTGCTGGATCGTGGCGAGACTGGTGGTCTCGTTCTGCACCACCAGCGCGCCTTCGCTCACCAGCGCCGCGCCGACGACGCCGCTGATCGGCGCACGGATTGTCGCGTAGTCGAGATTGAGTTTCGCGCGGGCGACATCGGCCTTGCGGCTGTCAACTTCAGCCTCAGCCTGGCGTTGGGCCGCGATGGCCTTTTCGTTCTCGGCCTCGGGCGCCGCGCGCTGGCTGGTCAGCGTCGCAATGCGCCGGGCGTGCTGGGTGGCGAGATCGAGCGCCGCCTCCGCCTTGTCCAGCGCGGCTTCGCTCGCCTGCAGTTCCACTTCGAACGGTTTGGGGTCGATCCGGTACAGCGGATCGCCGGCCTTCACCTCGGCACCCTGCTGGAACAGGCGCTCGACGACGATGCCCGAAACCCGCGCACGGACTTCCGAGACCCGGGTGGGTGCGATGCGGCCGGGCAACTCACGAACGATGGCGCGGGGCTGAGATCTGACGGTGAAAGTGCCTACTTCGGGCTCGGGCGGCTTTGCCGCTGCGGTCGCGGCGATCGGTTCATTGCAGCCAGCCAAAAGCGGCGCCATCGCAGTCAACACCACAAGGATGCATGCCGATTGCGTTCGTAGTCCGGACATTGAAAGCTTTGCCCCAGTTCAGGTTGGAAGGCGCGAGTTGAGCATTCGCGACGTTGTCGTAAGCAGTCTTAGTCGTAAGCAGGTCTCGGGAACTCACGATTGATGGAAGATAGGATAGGGACAGGGTGCTGCGACGCAATACGGTTTCGCGGCGGCCCAATGTCACACAACGCTATCGCACTGAACTTCCACCGATTTTTCCGGACTCACTTGATTGTGAGTCGGTTCCATTGCGTATGGGTCCGAAACGGACGGCGGGAACGTGCCGTTTCGCTGCATAAGATTGCAGCCGATGACGGTGCGGGAGGCATCTGGCACGAATCGGTTAATTTCGGGCTAAGGCGCCTTGAGCCGGTAATGGCTGATGCCCCACTCGCTGCCACCGGCGTAACCGAACAGGCCTGCCGTGGCGAGCAGGAACCAGCGCCAGCGCCGCATCCACAGCGCGGTCTCTCCGTCATAGATCTTGCGAAGCACGCGCTCGATTTCGTCGCGATGTCGGTCGAAGTTCGCCAGCCAGTCCTGCGCGGTGCGCTGATAATGGATGCCACTCCAGCGCCATTCCTTTTCGACCCCGAACAGATCGGCATATTGCCGAATCAGATGATGGCTCGGCATCACGCCGCCGGTAAAGAAATGCTGCGCAATCCAGTCCGCGCCATCGGCGCGATCGAACAGGTGGGCGCCGGATCGGTGGGTGAAGATATGCAGGAAGAAGCGGCCGTCGGGCTTCAGCCATACGCGCAGACGCATCATCAGTTCGCGCCAGTTCATCATATGTTCGAAGATCTCGATCGCGAGGATGCGGTCGAACCGCGCGTCCGGTGCGAACAGGTTCACGTCTGACGTAACAATGCGCAGATTGGCCAGGCCACGCTTTGCGGCTTCGCCCTCGATATATTCCCGCTGCGCGTTCGAGTTGGAGACTGCGGTAACTTGCGAATGCGGGAACTGCCGTGCCGTCCACAGCGACAGCGAACCCCAGCCGCAGCCGAGTTCGAGGATCGACTGTCCGTCGGCCAGATCGGCATGCTCCACCGTCTGGCGCAGCGCCTCTTCCTCGGCCTCCTGCAGGGTCGAGGCCGCTTCGCGGTAGAAGCAACAGGAATATTTCCGGTTAGGACCGAGCACGCGGGCAAAGAACGCGGCCGGCACCTCGTAATGCTGGATATCGAGCGCGTCGGCATATTCGATGGCGCGTGCCGCCATTTCGTCGGCGAGCCAGGCATCGCTTTCGGCATTTCCGGTGGCGAGCTTCATGGCGGTGCGTGAGCAGAGCTGGTGGATGGCAGCCCGGACAATGACGTCTGGCAGCGGCACCCGCTCGGCGGTGCCTATGATCGCGGAGACGAAGCTCATGACCACTCCCTCCCTTTTGGCACCTTTTCGAAAACCGGTACCCGCTATGGGCTAACGCGATCCACCGGGTCGGATGATGCCGGCGGCGGCCGCCGCGGGAAGAATGGGCTGGTGCGCAACCGGCAGTCGCGATAGAGCCACTGCCGAGCGCTGGGCGGGGCTTCTCATGAAAAATCCCGGTTGGACATCGAACCGTTCCAAAATACGCTGATGTCAAAGCCGGGTTTCGGGAAGATGTTCCACCACCGTCGGCCCGAAATCGCGGCTTGCCAGCTTTTTTCTCCAGCCCGCTGTGCCATATTGGCCGCCAGCGCCGATTTTCCTAACGGATGACACCCCGCAAATGCCTTCAGGCCCCTCCTCCCGCTCCGAAATGGAGATCGAACTGAGCAAGCTGTCCTCACCCCGGATTTTCCTGGTGCGGATGCTCGTGTTCCTGGTGCTATGCGCGCTGGTCATGGTCGTGCTCTACAAGCAGATCATCGTGGCGTTCTTTGCCAATCCTGGCCTTAACGCGCTGATCGGCGGGGTGCTCCTGATCGGCATCCTCCTGTCGTTCCGGCAGGTGGTTCGGCTCTATCCGGAGGTGGCCTGGGTCAACAGTTTCCGCATCGCCGATCCGGGACTCGCGATCGATCGGCGCCCGACCCTGCTGGCGCCGATGGCGGCAATCCTCGGCGGCGAGCGTACCGGGCGTATGACGATATCGCAGCAGACCATGCGGCACTTGCTGGATTCGATCGCGACGCGGCTGGACGAAGCCCGTGATATTTCCCGCTACATGACGGGCTTATTGGTCTTCCTCGGCCTGCTCGGCACCTTCTGGGGCCTGATCGAAACCGTCGGTTCCGTCGGCAAGGTGATCGACGGCCTGAAGGTCGGCGGCGATGCCGGCTCGCTGTTCGACACCCTCAAAGAGGGGTTGGCCGCGCCGCTTGGCGGCATGGGCATTTCGTTCTCGTCCTCGCTGTTCGGCCTTGCGGGCTCCCTGATCCTGGGCTTTCTCGACTTGCAGTCGAGCCAGGCGCAGAACCGCTTCTATACCGACCTTGAAGACTGGCTCGCCTCCACCGTGCGCGAATATGGCGATGGCAGTTCCGGGATCGGCGGCGAACTGCAGCATGCGATGGAACGTATCCGCGCAGTGGTGGAAGAGAGCGGCGGCAGCCGCAACACTACGGCCGCGATGGCCAATCTGGCCGAGGCGATCCAGGGCCTGGTTGCGCATATGCGCACGGAGCAGCAGATGATCCGCGAATGGGCCGACGGCCAGGGCGAACAAAACCGCGAGATCAAGAAGCTCCTGGAGCGGATCGCCAGGCAGCCCGAGAAGAGCTGAAGTGAAAGGTTCGTGTCACGGCCGCGGCGCAGCAGGCAAAAGCGCGTTTACGCGCGTCTTCCACACGCTATGGTGATGCGACGCCGAGCCGGGACCCAGCACGAATAGGTCCCGGCTCTGCGGCGCAGCGTTTACACGCCGCACCGCGTCCGGGACACGAGATTGGAGACGACAAATGGCCCTCGCCCGTGCACGCCGCAGTGAGTCCGGTTTCAACTACTGGCCGGGCTTCGTCGACGCGCTGTCGACGCTGGTGCTGTCGATCGTGTTCCTGCTGTCGGTGTTTTTGGTGGTGCAATTCTTCCTGTCGCAGGAGGTCACCGGCAAGGACAAGGCGCTCGAACAACTCAACGCCAAGATCGCGCAGCTCAATGACCTGCTGTCGCTGGAAAAGCTCGGCAAGATCACGCTCGATGACCAGCTCGCGCAATTGCGCGCCGGCCTCGCCGCGGCGGAAGGCGAGCGCGACCGCATCAAGGGGCTTTACGAGGGGTTGAGCGGTGCCGGCGACGCCCAGGGCCGCGCCAACGAGCTCAACAAGGCGCTCGAATCCGAAAAGGCGGTGAGCTCGCGCGCGCTCGCCCAGATCGAGGTGCTGAACCAGCAGATCAGCGCGCTGCGCCGCCAGCTTGCGGCGCTCGAGGAAGCGCTGGAAGCCTCCGAAAAGCGTGACAAGGAATCCCAGGGGCGGATTGCCGATCTCGGCCAGCGCCTGAACGTCGCGCTGGCGCAACGCGTGCAGGAACTGTCGCGCTACCGTTCGGAATTCTTCGGCCGCCTGCGCGCCATTCTGGGCAACCGCCCCGATATCCGCATCGTCGGCGACCGCTTCGTATTCCAGTCGGAAGTGTTCTTCGATACCGGCCAGGCGGTGCTGCTTCCCGAGGGCCGCTCCGAACTCGACAAGCTCGCCACCGCGCTGATCGATCTGGACAAACAGATACCGAGCGAGATCGGCTGGGTGCTGCGGGTCGATGGCCACACCGACATGCGCCCGATCAACTCGCCGCTGTTCAAGTCGAACTGGGAATTGTCCTCGGCGCGCGCCATCTCCGTGGTGCAGTATCTGGTTTTCCTCGGCGTTCCCGCGCAACGGCTGGTCGCCGCCGGCTTTGCCGAATTCCAGCCGCTCGACTCGGCGCCCAACGAAGACGCCTACAAGCGCAACCGCCGCATCGAGCTGAAGCTGACGGAACGGTAGTGGCATATCACACTCGCTCCTACCGTGCAGATGATGAAGCAGCGGCAATTGAGCTGTGGCATCGCACTTGGCAAGAGGCGTATCCCAGGATCGACTTCACCTCACGGCTGGAATGGTGGCGCAGTCGTTGGCGCAACGATCTCGTACCGAAAGCCGAGATTGTGGTCGCGGAACACGAGGCCGGCGCGCTGGTCGGTTTTGTCACTGTCGACCGCGAAGGCTATCTCGACCAGCTTGTGGTTGCGCCAGAACACTGGGGCTTCGGCGTCGCTCACCTGCTGGTCGAAGAGGCCAAGCGCATCTCTCCGAAGGGAGTCACGCTACTCGTGAACAAGGACAACGCCCGCGCGATCCGCTTCTACGAGCGCAACGGCTTTGAACATGCCGGCGAGGATGTAAACCCGACTTCAGGCAGGCCGGTGTTGAAGATGGAATGGAAGGCGTAACCCCTCACCCAGACGGCTACACGCCCTCGAACTGCAGCCGCGCCAATCGCGCGTAGAGCCCGTTCGCCGCGACCAGCTCGGCATGCGTGCCCTGTTCGACGATCCTGCCCTGGTCCATCACCATGATGCGGTCGCAGGAGAGCACGGTAGCGAGGCGATGCGCGATCACGAGCGTGGTGCGGTGGCGCATCAGCTCTTCCAGCGCGGTCTGCACCAGCGTCTCGCTTTCGGCATCGAGCGCTGACGTCGCCTCATCGAGCAGCAATAGCGGCGCGTCGCGCAGGATCGCACGCGCAATCGCAATGCGCTGGCGTTGGCCGCCGGACAGCGTCACGCCGCGCTCGCCGAGTTGCGCCTCGAAGCCGCCGGGCAGCTTGCGCAGGAATTCGGTGGCGTGCGCGAGATCGGCGGCGCGCTCGACCTCGGCGTCGGTGGCATCGGGCCGACCGAAGCGGATATTTTCGCGCGCCGTAGCCGCAAACACCACCGAGTCCTGTGGCACCAGCGCAATCCGCGAGCGTACGTCAAGCGGATCTGCCGATTTGACCGGCACGCCGTCGAGCGAGATCGTGCCCTTGGCCGGATCGTAGAATCGCAGCAGGAGATGAAACAGCGTGCTCTTGCCCGCACCCGAGGGACCCACGATCGCGACCTTCTCGCCCGCTTTGACCGACAGCGAAACCTGATCGACCGTCAGCACATCCGGCCGCGCCGGATACGCAAAGCTGACGTTCTCGAACCCGACGTCGCCGCGCGCAGGCTGCGGCAGCGCGACGGGCTGCGGCGGGGCCGTGATCTGCGACTTGACCCGAAGAATCTCAAACAGCCGCTCGGCGGCGCCGGAGGCGGCCGAGACTTCGCCCCAGACCTCGCTAAGCTGTCCGAGACCGGCGGCGGCGAACGCCGCATACAGCACGAACTGACCGAGCCGACCCGGCGTGATCTGGCCGGTCAGCACGTCGTGCGAGCCGACCCAGAGGATCGCCACCACGCTGGAGAACACGATGAAGATGATGATCAGCGTCAGCACCGCTCGCGCCCGCGTCGAGCTGCGCGCCGCCTCATAGGCCTGTTCGACATCGCCGCTGAAGCGGGCCGTGGCCATCCGCTCGCTGGTATAGGCCTGCACGGTCCTGATCGCACCGACCAGTTCGGAAGCGTACGCGCTGGCGTCCGCCAGCGTATCCTGGGCGTTGCGCGACAGCCGCCGCACCCAGCGGCCGAAGGCGACCAGCGGGATCACGATCACGGGGATCGCCAGCAGCACGAAGCCTGAAAGCTTGGGGCTCGTGATCACCATCATGGTGGCGGCGCCAATGAACAGCATCATGTTGCGCAGCGCGATGGATACCGAAGCGCCGACCGCGGACTTGATCTGGGTGGTGTCGGCCGTCAGTCGCGACACCAACTCGCCCGAACGCGCGGAATCGAAAAATGCGGGCGAGAGTGAGATCAGATGCGCGAACACGTCGCGCCTGACGTCGGCAACGATGCGTTCGCCGATCGTCATGACGAGGTAGTAACGCGACGCGCTGGCGGCGGCGAGCACCGCGACGACCGCGATCATGACGCTGAAATAGCTGTTGATCAGGACGATGCCTTCGGGACTGAAGCCGAAATCGATCATGCGCCGGACCGCGATCGGCACGACCAGCGTGGTGATCGCCGCAACCGTCAACGAAATCAAGGCGAGCGCCGCGCGCCCGCGGTAGCGCGCAACATAGGGCGCGAGCGCCAGCAGCGGGCGCAGCCTGGCGCCGGTCCTCGCCGGCGATTGCGTCAACTGGCTCTCGATGAAGGCCTCTTCCTCGAGCAGGGCGTCACGCGGCGGCGTGCCGCGGGGGGCTTCAATCTGTTCCACTGCGCTCATGAAATCCGACCCGTTTTTCTGCCCCCAGATAGGCCTCCACGGCCCCCTCTGGCAAATCCGGGAGATTCCCAATCAGGACATATACGTAGCTTGTTTTGACAGGCTTCCTAAGCTATAGAGCCGCCAAATCCCGTATTCCCCTGACAGTTGAGACGGGCGCCGGCGCGCCGAAGGATATACCATGAAAGCCGAAATTCACCCGAATTATCATACGATTACGGTCGTGATGACCGACGGGACCGAGTACCAGACCCGCTCCACCTGGGGCAAGGAAGGCGACAAGCTGCACCTCGATATCGATCCCAAGTCGCACCCGGCGTGGACCGGCGGCTCGCAGCAGATCCTCGACCGCGGCGGCCGAGTGTCGCGCTTCCAGAAGAAGTTTTCGGGCTTCCTCAAGAAGGATTGAGGCTACCCGGCCCGGTTCTCGTAGACCAGAAATGCGAAACGCCCCGGCTCTCCGGGGCGTTTTTATTTGGTCACACCTCTAACCCCGTCATTGCGAGCGAAGCGAAGCAATCCATCGCGCCGCAAGCGCAAGCGGAGAAATGGATTGCTTCGCTTCGCTCGCAATGACGCGGAGAGAATTACTGCTCGAACGCTGCTTTCAACCTGTTGAGCTGCGGCACCAGCGGATTGCCGATCGGTGCGCGTTCCGCGGGCGCCGCGTGGATCGAGATGTCGAGGCGACGGACCCGCGCCTGCAGGCTCATCGATCGCGCAATCAGATCCTGCAATTGCTGCGGGAGCTTCTCGATCATGTCCTCCGGCCCGGGATCGGCGGCCGTGAGCTTGACCTTGGTCTTTTCCCGATTGGCCTGGGTCAGCGTCATCTCGCCTTCCTTGACCGCGCGATGCAGCAACAGCCATGACGCAAGCTGCATCAGGCGGGTGGTCAGGCGCATGCTTTCAGTTGCGTAAGTGAGGCTGACAGAACGTTCGAGCGCCTTGGCTTCGGTGCGGCCGTCGCCATCGAGATAGGCGGCGGTTTCCTCGACCAGATCCATGCCCTCCCGGAAGAGAGTTCCGAACGCCGCCGAATTAGTCAGCCGCTCGCTGAACAGAACGAGCGCGGATTCGCTTTGCGAACGGTCCGCCATGGTTAACACCCTCACGCCACTATTTGCCCCACCGGCTGTGAACCACCGGCTTATGATGAACAAATCATTGCTCGGGCGAAGTGGAGAGTCCAGCGGCAACCGGATTTATGGTTTCCGGCTCGTGGGGGCACAAAATAGCCGCGAAGAGCACAAAAAAGAGCCGCCGTTTCCGGCGGCTTTTGAAGTTGATAACAGGGAGGCGTCAAACAGAGTGGACAGGAGCCACTCGGTGTCCAAACGAGGACGATGACAGTCATAATCGAGAAAGCTTAACGGACCGTAAACGAACCATTTTCTTTAGGGATTGTTTGCCATGTCGGCCATTGGCCGAGTTTGGTGATTGACTCAAATTCCTTGTCGTTCCTGCGAACGCAGGAACCCATAACCACCGGCGGTTATGGATGGAGGGGAAAGTCGGCCAGCGGCCTGCCACAAGACAAGCCGCGGCGTGTGGGTCCCGGATCGCGTTCGCGGAGCCTGTCATCGGGCCGGCCGAGGGCCGGACCCGTTGGCTCACTTGTCCGGGACGACGGAGGAGAGAGAAGTCGCGGCTTTGAATTCTACGTCTTGAAAAAACTGTTCGCGGCGTCCTTTGAGGCGCGCTTTTTGGTGACCGCCTCTTGCAGCCGCGCGATTTCCGAATTCAGGAGCGCGATCCGCTCCGTCAATTCCTCGACCGAGAGCAGCGACAGGTCCTGGCCGATCTCATGGCTGATTTTCTTCCGCGGCTTGTCGTCGTCCTCAATGGCCATGTGTCCTCCCGGGCAGTCCTGTCCTGAAACACGCCGATCTGGCGTTTTCCATCCCGAAATGATATCGCTCCTGCACAAGGAGAATTTGCAGTGACTTTCGCGAGCGCGCAACACCTAACGCGAATGCCCCGGCCCGACCGCAAGAAGGCTGACCGGACGGGATAAGTGCGCGTCCAAGCGCGTGGAGCATGAGCCGACCCCAAGCCCTTCCGATCATGCGGGAGGGCTTTTGATTTTCTTCGGTCGGCATCACCAAACGCGAAAGACCATAGTCATGACCAAAATTCTCATCACCAGTGCCCTTCCCTACGTGAACGGCGTCAAGCATCTCGGTAATCTCGTCGGCTCGCTCTTGCCTGCCGACGTCCATGCCCGTTTCAGGCGGCAGATCGGCGACGACGTGCTCTTCATCTGCGCCACCGACGAGCACGGCACGCCGGCCGAACTCGGCGCCGTTCGGGCCGGACGGGACATCCGAACCTTCTGCAACACGCAGCACGCCGTCCAGGCCGACATCTACCGCCGTTTCGGCCTCTCCTTCGACCATTTCGGGCGGACCAGTTCGCCGCAGAATCGCGCGCTGACGCAGCACTTCTATCGCAGGCTCGACGATGCCGGACTGATCGAGGAACGCGAGTTGCAACAGGTCTGGTCACCCACGGACCGCCGTTTCCTACCAGACCGCTACGTGCTCGGCACCTGCCCGCATTGCGGCGACCCATCTGCGCGCGGCGATCAATGCGACCACTGCGGCACGCTGCTCGATCCGCCCGAACTGATCGACCCTCGATCTGCGCTGTCGGGAGACCGCGCGCTGGAGATCCGCGAAAGCCGCCACCTGTTCCTGCGCCAGTCGCAGCTTGTCGCGGCGTTGAGCGCGTGGATCGATGGCCGCACCGGCTGGCCACCCTTCGTGGTGTCGACCGCGAAGAGCTGGCTCACGGCCGATTTGCGCGATCGCTGCATTACGCGCGATCTGGCCTGGGGCATTCCGGTTCCGCGCCAGGGATTCGACGACAAGGTCTTCTATGTCTGGTTCGACGCGCCCATCGGTTACATCGCCGCCACACAGGAATGGGCCGCCGCCGCGCCGGGGCGCGACTGGCGAAAATGGTGGTGGCAGGCCGATGACGTCGGCTACATCCAGTTTCTCGGAAAGGACAACATCCCGTTTCACACCGTAAGCTTCCCGGCGACGCTGATCGGCTCGAACGAGCCATGGAAAACCGTCGACGTCGTCAAGGGATTCCATTGGCTCAACTATGAGGGCGGCAAGTTCTCTACCAGCCGCAATCGGGGCATCTTCACTGATCAGGCACTTGAAGAATTGCCCGCCGATCTCTGGCGCTGGTGGCTGATCGCCAACGCGCCTGAAAGCGCCGATACCGATTTCACTGTCGCGAAATTCGTCGCCGACGTGAACAAAGATCTCGCTGACATCTTCGGCAATCTCGTCAATCGCATCGTCAGGTTCGTGCATCGGGCCTTCAGTGGCCGAATTCCCGAAGGCGGCGCGCCTGATGAGGCCGAGCGCCTTCTCGCAGGCGAGCTGGAACAGCGTATTGCGGTGCTGCGTCGGCAACATGAGGCGCTCGAGTTTCGTGCCGCGGCAGCCGCAACGCGCGCGATCTGGGATGTCGCGAACGCTTACCTGCAGCGCGCGGCGCCGTGGACGGCCATCAAGTCCGATCCGGTTCGCGCGGCAGTCGTGACGCGAACGGGGCTCAATCTAGTCAGCGCCTGCGCCGTGCTGGCGTGGAGTATCGCGCCCGGCCTGTCGGAACGTGTGCTGCGCGCCTTCGGTCGCGATGACGCCGTTCCAATCTGGCCCAATGGCCCACTCGCCGGCTTGCTCGACGGCGGCGCCGGCACGGCCATCGCGCCGATCGGTCCACTCGTCGAAAAAATCTCTCCCGAGAGAGCAAGTCGTCTGGCGGCGCGGTTTGGGGCTTAATGGCGTTTCACTTCGCCGGAAAAAGGCGATATGCCATCCGCGGATCCCCATTCACCGACCGAGGACAATCATGGAAAAGCTGCCCGCGCAAATGACCGTCATCGGCATCAGCAAGCCAGGCGGCCCCGAAGTGCTGTTGCCCGAAACCCGCAGCGTTCCAGCGCCCGGACCAGGCGAAATCCTGGTCAAGGTGATGGCCGCCGGCGTCAACCGCCCCGACGTCGCGCAGCGTTCCGGCGCTTACCCGCCGCCACCTGGCGCCAGCGACCTGCCCGGCCTTGAAATCGCGGGCGAAGTGGTGGCGCTCGGCGAAGGTGCCAAAAAGCACAAACTCGGCGACAAGGTGATGTCGCTGGTCGCGGGCGGTGGCTACGCCCAGTATTGCATTGCGCAAGACGCGCAGGCGATGGCGGTGCCGCCGTCGCTATCGATCCAGGAAGCCGGCGCGATCCCGGAAACGCTGATGACGGTCTGGCACAATGTGTTCGAGCGCGGTGCGCTCAAGCCCGGCGAAACGCTCCTGATCCACGGCGGCTCGTCCGGCATCGGCACCATGGCGATCCAGCTTGCGAAAGCGTTCGGCTCCAAGGTGATCGTGACCGTCGGCTCTCAGGACAAGATCGACGCCTGCCTCAAGCTCGGCGCCGACCGCGCGATCAATTACAAGACCGAAGATTTCGTCGCCGTGGTGAAGGCCGAGACCAGCAATGTCGGCGCCAACCTGATCCTCGACATGGTCGCCGGCGACTATGTCGATCGCAACTATGACGCTGCTGCCGTCGACGGCCGTATCGTGCAGATCGCGACGCTCAACAGCCCCAAGGTTACCGTCAACATTGCCAAGGTGATGGTGAAGCGGCTGACCCATACCGGCTCCACGTTGCGCCCCCGTACTAATGCGGATAAGGCCGCGATGGTCGCCGCGATCGAGGCCAAGGTGATGCCGCTATTGCGCGAGGGACGTGTAAAACCGCTGATGGACAGCTCATTCCCGCTGGAAAAAGCGGCCGACGCGCATCGGCGGATGGAGACCTCCGCACATATTGGCAAAATTGTGTTGGCGGTCTAGCCGATCGCGAGCGAAGCTCGGGTGGAAACCCTTTGATTTGCTTCGCTTTCATGTCATTTATCGCGGCAACGCCGACCCCGTTCGCTGGGCCGGGAGAATCGCTGGTCGCGGAGTACTGACATTGCGTCTGATCAGGTGCCTTGCGCTATTCGCGCTGGGCCTCATGATTGTTATGGCCGCGCCCGCGGCGCATGCCATCGACGCGGTCAGCGTCCGCAGCGACGCGCCTGCCATCGATCTCACCGCAGTGCTCGACCACCAGCGCAGCGAAACCGATCGTATCCAGGTTTCGACAGCGCCGGGAACCGATGGCATCGTCCGCCGTATCGAAGTGCGCGCCCGCGAGGGCGGGCAGAACTGGGTGGTGTTCGCGCTGGCCAACAACACCGACGACCAGCTCGATCGTCTGATCGTCGCGCCGCACTATCGGATCGTGTCATCGGGTCTGTTGTGGCCCGACCTCGGCCTGTCGCGCATCGCGACCATCACGCCGTCGACCGGCGACCGCCCCGAACGGCAGGAGAGCGCGACCGCCGACATCTTCCGCATCACGCTCGACCCTGGCGCCGTCATCACTTTCGTGGCGGAGCTGCGCACCGACAAGCTGCCGCAGCTCTATCTCTGGGAACCCGACGCCTACAAGGACAAGGTCAACTCATTCACGCTCTACCAGGGCATCGTGATCGGCATCTCCGGCCTGCTGGCGCTGGTGCTGACGATCCTGTTCGTGGTGAAGGGCAGCATCATGTTCCCCGCCGCCGCCGCGCTGGCCTGGGCGGTGCTGGTCTATATCGGCGTCGATTTCGGCTTTTGGGGCAAGGTGCTCGACATGTCGAACAATGCCGAGCGCGTCTGGCGCGCGGCCGGCGAAGCGATCCTCGCAGCGACGCTGCTGGTGTTTCTGTTCGCCTATCTCAACTTGAGCCGCTGGCATGTGCGCTATTCCCACATCACCGTCGGCTGGCTGGCCTTCCTCGGATCGCTGGTGGCGCTAGCGCTGTTCGATCCCGCGGTCGCCTCGGGCATCGCGCGCATCTCGCTGGTCTTGATCGCCTTCGCCGGCTTTGCGCTGATCGTCTATCTCTCGACGCATGGTTTCGACCGCGCGGTGTTGTTGATCCCGACCTGGTTCCTGCTGGTGGTCTGGGTGATCGCCGCCGGCATGACGGTGGCGGGAAGCGTCACCAACGACATCGTAGGCCCGGCGCTGCTCGGCGGCCTCGTGCTGATCGTGATGCTGATCGGATTTACGGTGATGCAGCACGCGTTCGCCGGTGGCGGCGCGACAACCGGCATTGTCTCCGACATCGAGCGCCGCGCGCTGGCGCTGACCGGCTCCGGCGACCTGATCTGGGACTGGGACGTCTCTGCCGACAAGGTATTCACCAGCCCGGAGACCGAAAGCCTGCTGGGGCTGAAGCGGGGCACGCTGGAAGGGCCGGCCGCAAAATGGCTGGAGGTGCTGCACCCGCTCGACCAGGATCGCTTCCGTGCCGCGCTGGACAGCGTGCTCGACCAGCGCCGCGGCCGGCTGGTGCAGGATTTCCGCCTGCGCACGCCTGACGGCCACTTCATGTGGTTTGCGCTGAAGGCGCGCCCGGTGGTCGGCTCCGACGGCGAAGTCTCGCGCGTGGTTGGAACGCTGACCGACGTCACCGAAATCAAGAACGCCGAGGAGCGCATGCTGCACGACTCCGTGCATGACAACCTCACCGGCCTGCCCAACCGCAAACTGTTCATGGATCGCCTCGGCGCGGTGGCGAATTTCGCCAAGAGCATGCCGAACCTGCGGCCGACGCTGATGGTGATCGACCTCGATCGCTTCAAGCAGGTCAACGATTCCGTCGGCATTGCGGTCGGCGACTCCATCCTGCTGACGCTGGCGCGTCGGCTGACGCGCATCCTGAAGCCCCAGGATACGCTGGCGCGGCTGGCCGGCGACCAGTTCGGCCTGATCCTGATATCGGAACAGGACCCGGCACGTATCACCGCCTTCGCCGAAACCATCCGCAAGACCATCCGCGCGCCGATCGCCTTCAACGACCGCGAGATATTCCTGACCGCTTCGATCGGGCTCGCGCTGTCGGATCCGCAGGCGCAATTGTCCGACGAGATCATCAAGGACGCCGAGCTTGCGATGTATCACTCCAAGCGGATCGGCGGCGACCGCATCGACGTCTACAAGCCGGCGATGCGCGCGCGAAAGACCGACCGTCTGACGCTGGAAAGCGAATTGCGCCGGGCCATCGAGCGGCAGGAAATCACCATTCTCTACCAGCCGATCGTGCGGCTGGAAGATCGCTCGATCGCCGGCTTCGAGGCGCTGGCGCGTTGGGACCATCCCAAGCTCGGGAGGATGTCGCCCTCCGAATTCATCACGATTGCCGAGGAAATCGGCCTGATCGTCGATCTCGGCATGTTCGTACTGGACCAGACCGCGCGGCAGCTCTCGGTATGGCAGCGCGCAATGCGCTCGCGCGAACCGATCTTCGCCTCGGTCAACGTGTCCTCGCGGCAGTTGCTGCGCCACGACTTGATCCACGATATCCGCACCGTGCTGTCGCGTTCGTCGGTAGCGCGCGGCACGCTTAAGCTGGAGCTCACCGAGTCGCTTGTGATGGAGAATCCGGAGCATGCAGCGCAGATGCTGGCGCGCATTCGCGAACTCGGCACCGGACTGTCGCTGGACGATTTCGGCACCGGCCATTCCTCGCTGGCGTACCTGCAGCGCTTCCCCTTCGACACCATCAAGATCGACCAGTCCTTCGTGCGCACCACCAGCCGCGGCACGCGGCCGGTGATCCTCAAATCGATCATTGCGCTGGCGCATGACCTCGGCATGGACGTGGTGGCGGAAGGCGCGGAGACGGATTCGGATGCGGTCGAGCTCTATCAGCTCGGCTGCGAGTACGCGCAAGGCTTTGCCTTCGGCGAGCCGATGGATGCGGATGCCGCGATGCGGCTATTGACCGAAGAACGGCTGGAAGCGGCGAGCTAATCGCTGCGGCACAAGTCCCCTGAGGGTGTATCGTCGCATGATACAAAGTCCTTGCGATCTGTATCAGTACGTGATACGTAAGGGCTTGTGATCAAGAGTTTCAAGAATGATCTGGCCCGCGCCGCCTTCGAAGGCGAAGCGATAAAGGGCTTTCCGGCCGATCTGCTCAAGGTGGCCCGCCGCAAGCTTCAGTACCTGAACGCGGCGATTTCCTTGCAAGACCTTCGTTCCCCTCCAGGAAATCGGCTGGAAGCCCTGAAGGGCGACAGGGACGGACATCACTCCATTCGCGTGAACGATCAGTTCCGTATCTGCTTTGTCTGGACCAAGGACGGACCAAAAGACGTCGAATTCACGGACTACCACTAGCTACACTGAGGCTGCCGAAGGGCAGGCCCAGATTTGGAGAAGTCGCACATGGCAAAGAAACTGGCACCGATGCACCCCGGAGAAGTTCTCCGGGAGGAGTTCTTGAAGCCGCTCGGGCTCTCGCCAGGTGCGCTGGCGAAGGCGTGCGGCGTCCCCCGCACCAGGATCGAGCGCATTGCGAGCGAGACCACCAACATCACGGCGGATACGGCTCTCAGGCTGTCCAGGGCGCTCAATACGTCGGCCCTGCTCTGGCTTAACCTACAGAACGCCTATGACGTGCAGACGGCTGAGCGCGAGCTCGGCAAGCAATTGGAAAAGATCAAGCCGGTGATCGCTGATGCTGCCTGAAGCCGTAATGCCCGCTATGCTTCCACAGATCGGAGACCGAAATCCGCACCGTTAGCCTAGTGTCTTCGCCGCCCCTGCGAAAACAGGGCCCATACGCCGCGGCTTTCCCGTGAAGTGATGGAGCCAATGGCCTTCGCTACAACAACGCCCGGTGGTTATGGGTCCCCGCGGTCGCGGTGACGACGGCGGTCTTGAGGCATTCTCTTGAACTTCACGCTCTTCCCATCCGCCTGCCGCGTTGCGATGTAGCCGGCTTCGAGGCAGGCCTCGCGCTGCGGCATCTTCTCCTGGGGGCTGCGCAACGTCTCCCACCATGACGCACGGTGCGCGGCGCGCGGCAGCGCCGCATCGATGATCTCCTCGATCTCTTCGAAGCTCAGCACAAATTCGGTGCGCGTCTGCGCCTTCAGATAGTCCCGCAACGGATCGTAAACGTTCACGCGTGTCCTCTTAAGCGAATTGCACAAAACCGTCAGCGCCGGCAACCGGATGTTAACTGTCTACCATATCGCCGTCGCCGCTTAAGACCGCAACAATGTATCCGGCGCATACCGGAAGGCTCGGAGCGGATGAATGCTATTCGAGCGGCAAAGCGACGTAGCCAGAAAGGGTTGGTTCAGGAAAGACTCCGGCCGCCGCCCCTGGCGATTGTCCGTAAAGCTGTTGATCGCATCGACGGTCGCGGCCGTGATCGGCTTCTCCGCGATTTGCACCAGCGTCATGCTCGACATGCGCCGCGGCGAGGAAGAGCTGGCGCGTCAGACGCTGGAAAATCTTGCCTCGAGCATCGACGCCGATATCAGCCGGAATATCGAACTCTACGATCTGTCGCTGCGTAACGTCGCCACCAATCTGGTGATGCCGGAGATCGAAAAGGTCAGCAAGGAGATTCGCCATCTAATTCTGTTCGATCATGCCGCGACCGCCAGGCATTTCGGCGCGATCCAGGTGTTCGACGTGCAGGGCAAGCTGATCATCGATGCGGCAAGCCTCGATCCCGTGCCGGAGGATCGCAGCGACGAGGAATACTTCTTCGTCCATCGTGACAAGCCCGACGTGGGCTTGTACATGAGCCGTCCGATGCTGCATCGCAGCGCCTATTCGATCGTGCTCAGCCGACGCATCACCGACGCCGATGGTGGTTTTCTCGGTGTGGTCGTGGGCTCGATCCGCTTCAGCTATTTCCACGATTTGTTCGGGCGGCTGACACTCGATCCCACCGATACTATCACGGTGTTGCGCCGTGACCGGACGATCATCATGCGCAAGCCATTCGACCTCGACATCGTCGGCAAAAATCTCGCAGAGCGAAGAAACTGGAATCCGGCAAATCTGAAGCAAGGTGGGTCCTACGCCGGGGTCGGACCGGTGGACCCGACGCCGCGGCTTTACGTTCGAAGCGCCAATACGAGCCTGTTCTTTGTCGTAGTCGGAAAACCGCTGGCGAGCATCCTGAGCCTCTGGCACCGGGAGGTGATCCGGATCGGAGCGGTCATGGTGGCCCTGATCCTGTTCGTGCTCGGCACCACATTGTTCCTCGCGCGCGAGATCGGCCGCCGCGCCGAGGCCGAGGAAAAGCTTGAAGAGCTTGCGACCACCGACGCGCTCACCGGCCTGAAGAACCGGCGCAAATTCGATTCCGAGATCGACCTGGAATGGCGGCGGGCGACACGCAACCAGACCCCCGTCGCGGTGCTGATGATCGATGCCGACCATTTCAAATCGTACAATGACACGTTTGGACATCAGGCCGGCGACCAGGTGCTGGTTGGCATTGCGATCTGCATTTCGGATTCGGTGAAGCGGGCCGGCGACTGTCCGGCCAGATATGGCGGCGAAGAATTCGCGGTACTTCTGCCTGGCCTCTCGGCGGTGGAAGCGCTTACCGTCGCCGAAACGATTCGCCTGAAAGTCGAACAATGGGCCGAAGACCCCAGTGTGACGACGGTGAGTATCGGCGTGGCGAGCATGACGCCCACGGCAGCGATCGATTGGTCCTATCTGATCGAAGCGGCCGACAAGGCCCTCTACGCGGCCAAGGCCAACGGCCGCAACCAGTCGGTGGTCGCCGCCATCCCGCAGCTCGCGCTGGTGGCTTAAGCCGTCATTCCGGGATGGTCCGAAGGACCAGACCCGGAATCTCGAGATTCCGGGTTCGATGCTTCGCATCGCCCCGGAATGACGGCAAAAAGCGAAGGCTTTTTGCCGTCACTTCTCCAGATACTTCTTCATCTCCGCGCGCAGGCCGTCGCGCAGGTCGGGGCGGGCCATGCCGTAGGCGATGTTGGCGCGAAGGAAGCCAGATTTCGAGCCGCAGTCGTGCCGCTCGCCCTCAAACTCCACGCCGTAGAACTTTTGCATCTTGGCGAGAGCTTTCATCGCATCGGTGAGCTGGATCTCGTTGCCCGCACCGCGCTCCTGGGTTTCGAGGATCTTGAAGATTTCCGGCTGCAGGATGTAACGCCCGGTGATCGAAAGATTTGACGGCGCGGTGCCCTTCGGCGGTTTCTCCACCATGCCGTCGACCTCGAACATGTTTTTGGCGAGGCGCTTGCCGACGCCGCAAATGCCGTATTGGTGGGTGAGATCGTCGGGCACCGCCTCCACCGCGAGCAGATTGGACTTAGCGCCGAGTTTTGCCGCGGCCTCGATCATCTGCTTCAGGCAACCTGGGCTGTTGAGCACCAGTTCGTCCGGCAGCACCACGGCGAACGGCTCATCGCCAACAATATCGCGCGCGCACCAGACCGCGTGGCCGAGGCCGAGCGGCGCCTGCTGGCGGGTGAAACTCATGGCGCCGGCTTCGGGCTGGTCGCGCGCCAGGATGTCCTGCTCGGCCTTCTTGCCGCGCGCGGCGAGCGTGGTGTCGAGCTCGAACATCCTGTCGAAATGGTCCTCGATCACGCCCTTGTTGCGCCCGGTGACGAAGACGAAGTGCTCGATGCCGGCCTCCTTGGCCTCGTCGACCACGTATTGAATCAGCGGCTTGTCGACGATGGTCAGCATTTCCTTCGGCATCGCCTTGGTGGCGGGCAGGACGCGGGTGCCGAGGCCGGCGACCGGGAAGACGGCTTTACGGATTTTCATGGGATGTCGGGCGCCTTGATATTGAGATTTGGAAATCAGGAAAGTGCTTTGATTGCACGTTGATAGCCGGTTTGCACCCCTGAACAAAGGCGGATGTATGGTGGCGTTCCCGCCCGACTTGCGCCTCCCCTTGCGCGCACCGGGCGGGACAACAAAATGCCCTCTGTTAAGCTATTGGAAACCGTGTCAGGGCCTTCTGGCACGGGGTTGGTTTGGACGGACGGGTACGGCATGGGTCTCTTGGAACGAGTGACGAGTAATCGAACCGGCGCGATCTTAATCGCCGCAGCGCTGTTGTGTTCCAGCGGCCAGTCCCTGGCCCAATCCTCCGGCAACGGGGTTTCGAACTTTTTCGGCAACATCTTCTCAGGGCAGAAGGCGGTGGCGCAGCAGGCCATGCCCGGCCCGGACGGCAGTCCGCCGCCCTGGAGCGGCGAAGACGGCGCGTCCGGCCATCCGCTGATGACAGCGTCCGCGATCCGGCAGGCGGCGGCGAATTTTCAAAATTGCGTCGCCTCGATGTGGCCAGATGCTGCGCGGCGCAACGTCACCCAGCAAAATTTCGAGCGTTTCACCGCCGGCCTCGAGCCTGATTTGCGCATCATGGACCTGATGGATTCGCAGCCCGAGTTCACCAAGGCGATCTGGGACTATCTCGATATCCTCGTCAACGACAACCGCCTTGCCAAGGGCGGCGAGATCCTTGCCCAATACAAGCCGCAATTCGACGCGGTGGAGAAAGCCTATGGCGTCGACCGCTACATCATCGCGTCGATCTGGGGCATCGAATCGAACTACTCGACGCAAGTGGGCGATCGCAACGTCGTGCGATCGACCGCGACACTGGCCTGCATCGGCCGCCGCCAGGCCTATTTCAAGGATGAATTCCTCACCGCGATCGAGATCCTCAACCGCGGCGATCTCAGACCCGAACAAATGCGCGGCTCCTGGGCCGGCGCGTTCGGGCCGACGCAGTTCATGCCGACCGCCTTCAAGCGCTATGCCGTCGACGCCGACGGCGACGGCCGCCGCGACGTCGTCGACAACGTCGCCGATCTGATCGCCTCCACCGCCAACAACCTCAAGAAAGACGGCTGGCAGACCGGCCGGAGCTGGGGCTACGAGGTGGTGCTGCCGGAGGGCTTTAATTTCATGCTGGCGGACAAGTCCAAGGCGATGACGATTGCGCAGTGGCAGAGCCAGGGACTGAAGCGGGCCGATGGCAAGCCGTTTCCCGACACAACCGAGAGGGCCTATCTGCTGGCGCCGGCCGGCATGCAGGGGCCTGGCTTCCTGATGCTGCAGAATTTCCGGGTGATCATGAAGTACAACCCGGCCGAGGCCTATGCGCTGGCGATCGGCCATTTTGCCGACCGCCTGCGCGGCGGGCCGCCGTTCGTGCAACCCTGGCCGCGGCAGGAACGGGTGCTGTCGCGGGCGGAGCGACTGGAACTGCAGCAGCTCCTGGCGCAGCGCGGCTTCTACAAGGGCACGCCGGATGGCCAGTTCGGTGGCCAGACGCGGGAGGCGCTCCGCAGCTTCCAGGTTTCGATCGGAGCGCCAGCGGACGGATTTGCCTCTTCCGACGTGCTGGAGCGGCTGCGGGGCCGTTAAGACCTGTTTTCAGCGCCTAAATGACCCTGAAAACCACGAATCGGAAGGAGCCTTGACGCTGGGCCCGGAACCTCGGTTTATGGGAGGTGAAATCTGCCCGCTTGCGGCCCGATTCCACTGTTATATTTGACGCTTCACGATCTATTAGCGACCGAGCCGGATGCGAAAGCCAACGTCCTTCTTGCGCGTGTTTACCGAGACCGGGCCACTGGTGGCGCTGGCGGTTGCGATCGCGCTCCTGATCGGGATCGTGGGACCCGCGTCGGCGCAGTTTTTCAATTTCGGCGGCTTTGGCGGGCCGCCGCAGCGGCAAGCGCCGCAGCGCGGCTGGTTCGGCGGCGATCTCTTTTCGCCATTCCAGCAGCAGGCCCCGCAGGCGCCGCGCCAGGATTTCTCCCGCGCGCCCGCGCCCGCCAAGCGAGACACGGTGCCGGAACGCAACGTTCTGGTGCTCGGCGACGCCATGGCCGATTGGCTCGCCTATGGCCTGGAAGACGCTTATTCCGAGCAGCCCGACATGGGCGTGATCCGCAAGCACAAGACCGTCTCCGGCCTGATCAAGTATCAGCCGCGCGGCGAGCCCGCCGATTGGACCGCGGCCGCCAAGGGCATCCTCGCCACCGAAAAGCCCGATGCCATCGTCGTCATGCTCGGCCTCCACGACCGCCAGGCCATCCGCGAGGCGGTCACCGAGAAAAAGACCGACAAGAAGGAAGACAAGAAAGACGCGCGCGGCAAGACAGATACCAAGACGGATACCAAGCCGGCAGAGGCAAAGAAGCCGGAAGGCTCGGCTGACACGGCAAAGCGCGACGATAAGCCGGCCGATGCCGAATTGTCGCCTGACGATGCAGCCGATAGCGACACGCCACAAAACGCCGCACCCGCGCGATCTGGCGGCGGACTTTACGAATTCCGTGACGAGCGCTGGGTCGAACTCTACACCAAGAAGATCGAAGAGCTGATCGGGGTGCTGAAATCCAAGGGCGTCCCTGTGTTGTGGGTCGGCCTGCCGGCGATCCGCGGGCAAAAGGGAACGGCCGACATGCTGTTCCTCGATGCGCTGTATCGCGACGGCGCCGGCAAGGCTGGCATCACCTATGTCGATATCTGGGATGGCTTTGTCGATGAAGCCGGCCGGTTCCTGCAGAAAGGTCCCGACTTCGAAGGCCAGATCCGCCAGCTCCGCACCGCCGATGGCGTCTTCTTCACCAAGCCCGGTGCGCGCAAGCTCGCGCATTATGTCGAGCGCGAGGTGACGCGCCTGCTCGCCGCCCGCTCCGGGCCGATCGCGGTGCCGATCGAACCCGCAACGCCGGAGGCCAATGCCGCGCCCGGCCAGCCGGCGCCGCGTCCGCTGGCCGGACCGGTCATGCCGCTGGTCGCCTCGTCCGTCGGCACCGATCAATTGCTCGGCGGTCCCGGCTCGCGTCCGGCAGCGGTCGATGCGCTCGCCGCGCGCACGCTGGTGAAGGGTGAAGCGTTGGCCGCGCCGGCCGGCCGCGCCGACGACTACGTATGGCCTCGTCGCGAAATCGGCCGCGAGCCGGCGAAGGGCGATACGCCCATGGCGGCCACCTCACCGAGCGGAACCGCGGCAGCCGCCCCGCCACAGAAGCAGCTTTTACTGCCGCCGCCGCAGCAAACGCTGCAGCAACAGAAGAGACAACTGCCACCGCCGCCGATGCAGATCCGCCCGCCGCAAAATAACGGTCCGTCACTACGTGACTTCTTCGGCGGGTTCGGGCTAGGGCCGCGGCCGCCAGCACCACCGGCGGCTGCACCGCCGCGTGGCCCCGCTGCTCTTCCTGGCGCGCCGCGGCCGCCGGGCAATGTCGGGCGCTCGGCAGAGGTTCCGCCGGGCATTTTCACGCGGTGATTTAATTTAGGCAGTCCTCATGGTGAGAAGCGCGTCTTCGCGCGTCTGCGGACGATGCTTCACATCGCCGCGCGAACCATGAAGCCCAATGCCCGCCATCCTTCGAGACGCGGCCAAGGGGCCGCTCCTCTCAGGAGAAGTTAGCCGTAATAGCGCCAGCGCGGTGGCGGGCGGCGCGGCGGGCGGGTCATCAACAGCGCCAGCGCAAAGCCAATTCCGGCTGCGACCAACAGCGCACCGAGCGGATTTTCCTGCACGGTTTTCGCTACCGTCTGCTGGCCGCTACGAATGGTGTCGCCGCTGTGCTCAATAGCGTCCTTGGCATAGCTGACGGCGGTGTCAGTGGCCTCGCGGGCGGCATCCTTGGCCTGGCCGTAGAGATTTTGCACTGTGCCGGCCGCTTCGCGCACGCGGCCCTCAGCTTGCGTCTTCGCATCGCCAGCCATCTCGCCGACGGTGCTTTCGACCTTACCCGCAAGATCCTCGGCCGAGCCTGCAATCCGATCCTTGTCCATCGCGGTCACTCCTGCTTTCTGAGGACGTAACCGGAGAGACCCCGTTCGGGTTCCTACCGCGATCGAAACGCACTTCTAATCAAGATGCCGGGCTTACAGGATCAGACCACCGTCGACCACGATGGTCTGGCCGATGATGTAGGACGCAAGCGGCGAGGCCAGGAACAGCGCCGCACCGGCCATGTCGGCCGGCGTTCCGAGCCGCTTCAACGGGATCCGCTCGAGCGCGCCTTCGAGGCGTTTCGGATTGGCGGTGGTCGCCTTGGTCATCTTGGTGTCGACCAGGCCGGGCGCGATGCCGTTGACGCGGATGCCGTCCCCGGCCCATGCCTCGCCGAGCGTGCGCGTCAGGCCGACCGCGCCGGTCTTCGAGGCGTTGTAGGCCGGATTGCCCATCGTGGAGTGATAGGCGGCGGTCGAACTGACGATGATGAGCGAGCCTTTGCTGGCGCTCAGCATCGCATGGAATTTTGTCGCACAGGCCATCAGACTCATCAGGTTGACTTCAACCACCTTGCGAAAGCCATCCATCTCGAATTCGCCGCGGCGGTAGATCACCGCGCCCTGCGCCAGCACCAGCACGTCCAGTTTCGTGAAGGATGGCTGGAAGGATTCGACGGCCTGCGTGTTGCTGACGTCGAGCTGAAAATAGTCGAGCCCGTCAAGAAGCGAGCCTTCGTCGGGCGAATAGTCGGCGGCGCTGTCGCGGGTGCCGCAAATGGCGACGCGCGCGCCCTTGGCACGGAACGCCTGCGCGATGCCATTGCCGATCCCGCTGGAGCCGCCGACCACCAGCACCTGTCTGCCGCTGAAATCCAGTTCGTTCATCTCTGCGATCCCTTCCTTGTGTTCTAGTTCAACCTTCGTCGAGGAATTTGACCATCAGGACCTGGTCGTAATATCGCCCCTCATACTTGAGGCCCCTCTTTTCATAGCCGTACTCGACGAAACCCGCGGCGCTGTAGATCCGGCGCGCGCTCTCATTCTCACTCACCACGGTCAATTGAACCATCTCCACGCGTCCGCGTGCATGATCGAGTACCGCCGCAACGAGCTTCTTCCCGAGCCCCAAGTTTCTTGCGCTGTCTCGAACATACATGCCCCAGAGGGTCGCCCGATGCGCTTGCTTCGTACCTTCCTGCGCAGCATAGGCCGCGACGCCTCCGAGCGTCTCCTCGACGAAAGCGCCGAAGATGGCGGTACGGCCAAGGACGGCTTCGAACCACGACAGCGGTAGCGCGCTCTCCTTCTCAAACGTGCTGCCGAAGGCTTCCGGATTTCGCTGCAGGCCTTCCAGCCGGATATCTCTGAACAGCGCCGCGTTCGAAGGCTCCAGGCGACGGATCTGCAGGCCGCGAATATTAGTCACGTTTGCACCTCGCTCGGCTCGTTTGACCTGTCTGCGGATCGGTGCCAGCCTTGTCAATCCTGCAACGCGCACCTCGCATCTTTGTCCGGATCCGTCATGTCAGATTTCAAAGAGCTCAGCCGTTCGGTCAAAGGTCTGACCGTTCTCGTCACCGGTGCGGCCAGCGGCATGGGGCGCGCCACCGCGCTCGTGTTCGCGGCCGAGGGCGCCAACGTCGCGGTTACCGATTTAAACGCCGAGCTTACCCAGGTGGTTGCCAGCGAAATCGCAGCGAATGGCGGCGCGGCGAAAGCGTGGGCGCTCGACGTCGCGAAACCCGACGACATCATCAAGGTGGTCAACGAGGTTGCCGCACATTTCGGTGGGCTCGACATCGTCATCAACAATGCCGGAATCTCCGTGCGCGTGGCGATCGACGAGGAAGGTTATGAAGCCGCCTGGGACAAGGCGCTGGCCGTGATGCTGACCGCGCATCCACGTATCATCCGCGCCGCGTTGCCGCATTTGCGCCGATCGAAATGCCCGCGGATCGTCAATATCGCCTCCACCGAGGCGCTCGGCGCGACCGCGCTGCACAGTCCCTATTCGGCGGCGAAAGCCGGCGTCACCGGCTTGACGCGCTCGCTCGCCGTCGAGCTCGGCCGCGAAGGCATCACCGTGAATTGCATCTGCCCGGGCCCGATCCGCACCGCGATCACCGAGCGGATTTCCGAAGAGCACAAGACGATCTACGCCAAGCGCCGCACCGCACTCGGCCGCTACGGCGAGCCTGAGGAAGTGGCGCACATGACGCTGAGCCTCTGCCTGCCGGCCGCCTCGTTCCTGACCGGCGCGGTGATCCCGGTCGACGGCGGGCTGATGGCGCGAAATGCGTGAGGCGTTCCCCGGATGTGCGCGGCAGCCATGCCTGACACTCTGGAAGATGAGGTAGAGGCGTTAACGCGTCCCGGACGCGGTGCAGCCTAGGCGATGCGAAGCATCGTCCGGCAACGCTGCGCCGCAGAGCCGGGACCCATAGCGCCGCTAGACCTGGGCCCCGGTTCAGCAGCGCAGCACTCTG
The DNA here is from genome assembly GCF_000472965.1 of Bradyrhizobium murdochi. Taxonomy (GTDB): domain Bacteria; phylum Pseudomonadota; class Alphaproteobacteria; order Rhizobiales; family Xanthobacteraceae; genus Bradyrhizobium; species Bradyrhizobium murdochi. Next base: position 99,004 of record NZ_AXAU01000012.1, read on the forward strand.
TGCTGCGCTGCGCCCGGGGCATGAGAAATCAGCAGCGTCCGGGACACGAGACAGGCGCAATGCCGCATGCGCGCCGCAGCGTTGACTTGGACATTTCGGGGAGTAATTTTTCTTACAAACAGAGCGGGCAAAACCGCCCGCCGCTTTCTGGAGAGACGCCATGGCGATCGCAATCCGGCAGTTGCATCCGCATTTTGTCGGCGAAGTATCCGGGCTTGATCTGCGAAAACCCCTAACGCCGCAGGAAGCAGCCGACGTCGAAGCCGGCATGGACAAATACGCCGTGCTGCTGTTCCGCAACCAGGACATCACGGACGAACAGCAACTCGCATTTGCGCTGAATTTCGGCAAGCGCGAAGACGCTCGCGGCGGCAACATCGTCAAGCCTCAGGATTCGCGCCTCTCGACCGGCCTCAACGACGTCTCCAATCTCGGCAAGGACGGCAAGCCGTTGCCGCGCGACAGCCGCGCGCATCTGTTCAACCTCGGCAATTGCCTGTGGCATTCCGACAGCTCGTTCCGCCCGATCCCGGCGAAGTTCTCGCTCTTGTCGGCGCGGGTGGTGAATCCGAAGGGCGGCAACACCGAATTCGCCGACATGCGCGCGGCCTATGACGCGCTCGACGACGACACCAAGGCCGAGATCGAGGACCTGATCTGCGAACATTCGCTGATGTATTCGCGCGGCTCGCTCGGCTTCCTGGACTATACCGACGAAGAAAAAGAGATGTTCAGGCCGGTGCTGCAGCGGTTGGTGCGGACGCATCCGGTGCATCGCCGCAAGTCGCTGTATCTGTCATCGCACGCGGGCGCGATTCTGGGCATGAGCATGCCCGAGGCGCGGTTATTGCTGCGCGACCTGACCGAGCATGCTACGCAGAAGGAATTCGTCTACGTCCATAAATGGACCGTGCATGACCTCGTGATGTGGGACAATCGCCAGACCATGCACCGGGTGCGGCGCTACGACCAGTCGCAGCCCCGTGACATGCGCCGCGCCACGGTTGCCGGTACCGAGCCGACGGTGACGCAGCAGGCCGCGGAGTAAGCCTATCCGTCGTCCCGGCCAAGCGAAGCGCGAGCCGGGACCCATAACCACCGATCTACACCACCGATCTACGTTGTTGCGCTGGAAAGCGGCCACTGCCTTTGCAATCACCCACGCTTGTGGTTATGGGTCCCTGCGTTCGCAGGGACGACAACTAAGCGTGCCCGGCCTCGTTCGACAGCATGCCGGGGTCGATGCCGATCTTGCGCAACGCGCGTTGATATTTTTCGTCGACGTCGTCGCCGAAGATCAGATCCGGGTCGGCGTCGCAATGCAGCCAGCCATTGTGCTGGATCTCGTCTTCGAGCTGCCCGGGCGCCCAGCCGGCGTAGCCGAGCGCCAGGATCGCGTGCTTCGGCCCGGTGCCCTTGGCGATCGCCTTGAGGATGTCCACCGTCGCGGTCAGGCAGATGCCGTCGTCGATGTTCAGCGTCGCGTCCTTGATGAAGAAATCGCTCGAATGCAGCACGAAACCGCGGCCGGTATCGACCGGGCCGCCCTTCAGCACCTGCATGGTCTCGGCGTTTTCCGGCAGCGTGATCTGGTCGGCCTTCTCGATGATATCGAGCTGCACCAGCAGTCCTGGAAAGTCGATGCTGCCGGCCGGACGGTTGACAATGATGCCCATCGCCCCCTCCGACGAGTGCGCACACATGTAGATGACGGAGCGCTCGAAACGCGGATCGCCCATGACGGGCATGGCGATCAGCAGCCGGCCGTCCAGATAGCCCTCGCCGGCCGAATTATCGCCAAAGCCAGCGGTTTTGCGGCGGACAGGCTTCGATGTCTTGCCTTCAGGGCTCATCCGCAAAGGCCTTTCTTTTGCAGGTTCATATCCTGATATCGGGTGCGGTTTCTGTCAATCAAGCTTCCGGCATCATTCGGCTGCCGATCACACGCAATTCAATGGTTTGCCTCGAAACTTGCCTGTAAAGACGTGCCATGAGCGTCCTAGTTCCCTTGCGCGCCGCACTCGGCGTCGCCGCGTTGAGCGTCGCGTGTGCGGCGTCGGAGGTTCGCGCCCAGGATGCTTCGCCGTGGCAACACGACGCCCATTCCGCGGTACGGTTGCTGGCGGGATCACGCAGCGGCGCTGTGTTGCTCGGCGGCGTAGCCATCCAGTTGCAGCCGGGATGGAAGACCTATTGGCGGACGCCCGGGGATTCCGGCGTGCCACCCCGCTTCGACTTCTCCAAATCCGACAATGTCGAAGCTGTGACGGTGCTGTGGCCGGCACCGATGAAATTCGACGACGGCGCAGGCGGCACCGCGCTGGGATACAAGCACCAGGTCGTGCTGCCGTTGCGGATCGTCGCCAAGAATGCCGACAAGCCGGTGACGCTGCGCACCCACATCAGCTACGCGGTCTGCGAAAAGCTCTGCATTCCCGTCGAAGCCCATGCCGAGCTCGCTTTTGCCAGCGTGGCAAGCACCGAGGACGGCACACTGTCCGATGCGCTCAATGCGGTGCCGAAGCCGGCCAATGTCGGGGACGACAATCCGCTGACCATCCGCGACGTCAAGCGCGAGGGAAAGAACGTGCTGGTCGACGTGACCGCGCCCGAGGCCAAGGAGATCAACCTGTTCGCCGAGGGGCCGACGCCCGACTGGGCGTTGCCGGTTCCCAAGCTCGTGGAGCAAGACCCGCCTGGCGTCAAACGCTTTGCCTTCGAACTGGACGGCCTGCCGCCCGGCGCCAGTCCGGAAGGCGCCGCACTCAAACTGACGCTGGTCGGCGGTGACCGGGCCTACGAGTTCAACGTCAGTTTGAATTGACGCGTCCTGGCGTCCTCCGGGCGTACGCAGTCGCGCGACGCTGCCGCGACGTGGTTTCCTGCCAGTGCAGCGACGCTTTCCAGTCCGAGGAGAGCCGGCGCTTGGCGGCTCTCCTCTTCAGCAACGTGTTCTCCTAGCTCTTCTGGCCGCTCATTTGCTGAGCGCGCATATAGCTCTTGCAAGCGCTACGCATATCGCCCTTTGACATGGCGGCATTCGCCGCACCCATCTCTTTCATCATCGCAAATTTGCCGGGGCTATCAGGCATAGCGTTACTGGACGCGAGGAGCTTGGCCATGTTTTCGCTTGTGCAACCCGTCTTCTGGGCAGAAGCCTTCTGGGCAAAAGCCGGGCTGACAGCCAGCGCGGTGGTGATCGTTACAGCGGTGACAAGCAGTAGTTTCATATTTTTCCTCCCCGGCCGCACCATGCGACCGAAGCTCAAAATCAAAAAAGCCGGAAAAGTTCCGCCAACCCCCGGGGCCAACCAGCATGAAGCTACGAAACCGGGGATACCTGCACGGCTGGCGGGGGCCTGTGGGTCGGTATGGGATCGGGCGCGTTGATGACGTAGAGCGCACCGGCCACCAGCATGATGGCAGCGATCACCAATCCCAACATGGCCAGGACCAGATCGTTCGGGTCATCCATTTCGCGGCCCGGACACGCGGGCTGTTCGGGTGCGACGGCAGCCATCGCCTCTGGCTACCCGCGCGAGCGCCTGCAATGAATAACGGCGGTCCGAAGACCTCTGGCCATCCATGACGTGCGCCGTTGTGAACGGTGGGCGATGGCTCCGCGACTTCAAACGACGGCCCGGCCGGTTTGTTCCTGACTTCGTCGTTTCGCAGCTCCAGGCGGCAGCACACCCAACCGAATCTTAACGAATGGTTGATACATCCGACCAACGCCGCCGCCTCGCGGCACGTTTCGGGATGTATCGTTGTGGCCGTGATGGATACCCAATCCGCAACCGCTTCGCCTAGTGGCGTGATCGCGCGCCTGCGTGCGCTGCTTGGCGGCTCCAGTGAAGCCTCCGTTACAAGGCGGCTGGCCGGCACGATCTTCGTGATCCGCGTCTTCAGCGCAGCGCTTGCCTATTTCTCGCAGATCCTGCTGGCGCGCTGGATGGGCGGCTCGGACTACGGCGTCTATGTCTATGTCTGGACCTGGGTGCTGCTGCTCGGCAGCATGATGGATTTCGGCATCTCGGCGTCCGCGCAGAAGATCATTCCGGAATATCGTACACGCGGTGAGCATGCGCTGCTGCGCGGCTTTCTCTCCGGCAGCCGATGGATGACATTCGCAGTCGCCTCCATCGTCTCGCTGCTGCTGGCGGGCGCGGTGAAGGGATTGTCGCCATGGATCGACGACAACGCGATCGTTCCCCTCTACATCGGTTGCCTGACACTGCCGGCGTTCGTCGTCGCCAACACCCAGGACGGCATCGCCCGCTCGCACGACTGGATGCGGCTTGGCCTGGTGCCACAGTTCATCGTGCGCCAGTCGCTGATCATTGGCCTGACCGCTGGCGCCTTCGTGCTCGGCTTTAATCTTGGCGCCACCGCCGCGATGTGGGCCAGCGCCGCGGCGGTATGGATCGCGATGATCGGCCAGATGATCGTGCTCAATCGCAAGCTCGGCGGCCATACCGACCGCGGCCCCCGGGCCTACGACTTCCGCGGCTGGCTCGCGGTCTCGCTGCCGATCCTGCTGGTAGAGAGCTTTTATCTGCTGTTGTCCTACACCGACGTACTGGTGCTGCAGCAATTCCGCTCCTCGGAAGAGGTCGGCGTCTACTTTGCCGTGGTGAAGACGCTGGCGCTGGTCTCCTTCATTCACTACGCGATGGGGGCTTCGACTGCGCATCGCTTTGCCGAGTATCACGCGCAGGGCGATAAGCCGCGGCTGTCGGCCTATGTGGCGCATGCGATCCAGTGGACGTTCTGGCCGTCGCTCGGCGCAACCATTCTGCTGCTGGCGCTGGGCAAGCCGCTATTGTGGCTGTTCGGACCGCAATTCGTCGTCGGCTATGACATCATGTTCATTGCAGCGATTGGCCTTGTGGTGCGCTCCGCCATCGGCCCGGTCGAGCGACTCCTGAATATGCTCGGCCATCAGCACATCTGCGCGCTGGCCTATGCGCTCGCCTTTATCATGAACGTTGTGCTGTGCGTCGTCCTGGTGCCCCACTTCGGCGGCCAAGGCGCCGCGGCCGCGACCTCGATCTCGCTGACGTTCGAGACGGTGCTGCTGTTCTGGATCGTGCGCCGGCGGCTCGGACTGCACGTGCTGGCGTTCGGGAAGCGCTGATCCCACAGACCGCTGGAGCGGTTGGAAGACGGCCGCCGGGGCGGCCGACAGCATCGGCGAGGCAGGACACCGGTTTCGCTCTGCACCGCCAAATTGGGGAAAACAACCACCGGATTCCTATGTGCGCATGAAATATTCTTATTTCACCCCATGCGCCGCCATCGATAGGACGTTTATCCCCTGCGTTGCTATATACTCGCACATGCCAAATGGAACTTGCACCCGGAAATGATTGATCCGCTTTACGTTGCCTCGGGATTCGGCGTCGGCCTGCTGGTCGGGATGACCGGTGTCGGCGGCGGCTCGCTGATGACGCCGCTGCTGATTCTGCTATTCGGCATCCACCCGTCGACCGCTGTCGGCACCGACCTTCTATATGCCGCGGCCACCAAAACGGGCGGCAGCCTGGTGCATGGCTTTGCACGCAGCATCCACTGGCCGGCAGTGATGCGTCTCGCCAGCGGCAGCATCCCGGCAAGCGTCGTTACCTTGCTCGTGCTGTGGCAACTCGAGCTCAAGGGGGAGGCCGCGCGCAGCCTGGTTAATCTGGTGCTGTGCTTCGCGCTCCTCCTCACGGCGACATCGTTGATCTTCCGCAGGGCGATCATGGATCACTATCGCCGCCGCATGGAAGGGTTCGATGCCGCGGCGACCGGCCGCGCGACCGTGATGGTCGGCGTGGCGCTCGGTGTGCTGGTCTCGATTTCATCCGTCGGCGCCGGCGCCGTCGGCGTCACCGCGCTCCTGCTGCTCTATCCGCGCCTGCCGATGGCGAGCATTGTCGGCTCGGACATCGCGCATGCGGTGCCGCTGACGCTGGTAGCCGGCATCGGACACTGGGCGCTGGGTTCGGTCGATTGGGCGCTGATGAGTGTGCTGTTGGTCGGATCTTTGCCCGGCATCGTGATCGGCAGCTACTGCGCGGTTCGCGTCCCGGAGACAGTGCTGAGGGTGGTGCTGGCCTCAGTCCTGATTCTGGTGGCCAGCAAGCTCGGCTTCAACGAGCTGCATTTTTCGCAGGCGAGTATCGCAGCCGTGACCGGGAGCGTCGCCCATTAGGCGCGCTTCCCGGGCCTGCTCACGATTTGCCTTATGCCGCGGTCCATCCGCCGTCGATCGACAGATTGGCGCCGGTGATCTGGGCGGCATCGTCGCTGCACAGGAACAGCGCCAGTGCGGCGACCTGTTCGGAGGTCACGAACTCCTTGGTCGGCTGCGCCTCCAGCAACACGTCGTTGATGACCTGCTCCTTGGTCAGGTTGCGCGCCTTCATGGTGTCGGGAATCTGCTTTTCCACCAGCGGCGTCCAGACATAACCTGGGCTGATGCAGTTGCAGGTGATCTTGAACGTCGCAAGCTCCAGCGCCACCGTCTTGGTGAGACCGGCAATGCCGTGCTTGGCCGAGACATAGGCCGCCTTGAACGGCGACGCCACCAGCGAATGCGCGGAAGCCGTGTTGATGATACGGCCCCAGCCACGCTTCTTCATGCCGGGGACTGCAGCGCGGATGCCGTAGAACGCCGACGACAGGTTGATGGCGATAATGGCTTCCCACTTCTCGGGCGGAAACTCCTCGATCGGCGAGACGAACTGGATGCCGGCATTGTTGACGAGGATATCGACCGAACCAAACGTCTTCTCGCCAAGCGCGACCATTTCGGCAATCTCGGCGGGCTTGGTCATGTCGGCGGGCGAGTGCACGGCGCGGACCTTGAAGTCGGTCTCGATGCCGGAACGCTCGCGCTCAATATCGGCCGGCACGCCCATGCCGTTAAGGACGACATTGGCGCCGGCGGCGGCAAAAGCGCGCGCGTAAGCCAATCCGATGCCGCTTGTCGAGCCGGTCACGACAGCGGTCTTGCCTTTTAACGTACCCATTCCATTCACTCCTGCTTGCCTGCGGCGGTCTTCGAAACATCCCCCGTCATATCGTAGGCCATCATGGTCTGGCCGGATTGCGGACGCTCCAACACATCCTTGTGACGCATCGACAGATGAACGTCGCGGACGCCTGCGTTCCAGTGTTCGACCATGGCGACATGCGAAAAGTCGTAATCCTTGGATGAAGTTTCGTAGTTCTTGCTCTTGTAGATCAGATGCACGACGGTGACGGTGTTTTCCTTGGCCGCGTTGCAGAGAACTGCCACCGACGGATCGTTCTTGAGATCATCGGGCAGCCTTCCGAGCAGCTCGCGCAGCGCCTTCCGCGCGTTGTGCACCTGCTTGTTCTTGTCGGTGGTCATGCGGGTGCGGCTGGAATAGCGGATGTCCTTTTCGCGCTCTGCGGCCTCCAGCAGCGATGTCGGCAATTCGCCGCGCGCGCTGAACAAATCGACCTGAAAGATCAGGAGATCGCGGTTGGTTTCCCCGCCCAGCACATAATCGAGCGGGGTATTGGAAGCGATGCCGCCGTCCCAATAGTGCTCGCCTTCGATCTCGATGGAAGGAAAGCCGGGCGGCAGCGCGCCGGAGGCCATGATGTGCTCCGGGCCGAGCTTTTTGCCGCGCTTCCTGAAATCGAAATTGTCGAAATATTTCAGGTTGCCCGAGGTTACCCCGACCGCGCCGACGCTGAGCCGCGTCTTCAGATCGTTGATGCGGTCGAAGTCGACCAACCGCTCCAGCGTTTTCTTCAGCGGCGCAGTGTCATAATAGCTTTGCGATTGCCGGCTGCCCGGCGGCCACAAAGGGGCAGGCGGAATGCGCGGCATAAAGAAGCCCGGTACGCCGAAGGTCGCAATCAGTGCGGCACTGGTTTCGTTGAACAGCGAGCGCGCGCGGTCGCCTGATGCGACGGGCTTCCATGGCACCGGAGATGACACCAGCTCCCAAAATTCTTTCAGCCGGTCGACGCGCTTTTCACCTTCGTTGCCGGCAATGATCGCAGCATTGACGGAGCCGATCGAAATGCCCGCGATCCATTCGGGTTCGAACCCCGAGCGGCACAGCGCCTGAAAGGCACCCGCCTGATAGGAGCCGAGCGCGCCGCCGCCTTGCAGGACCAGCACACGCTGCGCTTTGGCGGGCGTGGTTGCCGGCGCGATATCGGAATGATCCATCGTGACCGTCGGCTAGTGGACAATGACCGGGGCACCGTGGCGGCAGTTCGCGACGGCGTCAATCAGGCAAGATCGAAGCAGGGATCACGCCGAGTTTATCGCTTTGTGAGACGTCGAAGCCTGCATCCGGCGTTGCCTCAGGTTGATGCAAGGATCAGCGTCCAGAACACCTTGTATTTGGTGTTTGGAGCGTAAACCGCCGCAATGCCCAATTTTGTGACACCGTTCTTGAGCATATTGGCCTTGTGCGGCGGCGAGTCGCGCCAGCCGGAAAAGGCTTCCGCCATCGTGTGATAGCCGGCCGAGATATTCTCGACGGCAAGCTTCGCCGGATAGCCTGAGGCCCCCAGCCGCTTGTCCAGCGGGCCCTTCACATTGTGGTCCATCTTGTTGCGGGCCGCCATCGCCTGGGACTGCTGCTCCGCCAGCTTGATCAGATCGGGATCGACCACGACGGCGCCGAGGCCGTTGTTCTGGCGATATTGCGAGATCAGAAGCGCCGCTGCCACAGGGTCCAGCGTGGCGCCGGGTTGGGCCATGTCGAGATACATGGCCGGCTGTTCCGGAATCTTGACGTCTGCCGAGCAGCCGGCAAGCAGCAATACGCCGATAATGGCGGTGGTCGCCCGTTTCACTGAAAGAATCCCCCGAAGAAAGCCCCTAAGCCTGGATGGCCGCTTGTTGCATACCAACCGTGGCTGAATGGTGAACGGGCCGTCGTTTCGACGTCATTCCTGCGCGGCAAAGATCCGGTAGCGGCGGGGTTGCAGGCTGATGATTTCTCCGGCCTGGAGTTCCCGGTCGCGGGGGGCGTCGATCTCGATCACGGTCTTGCCCTCCCCGCCCGTCAACGCGATCTCCGCCCGCTGGATCGGGCCGAATGAGCGGACATGGCGCACCGCGCCCTCCAGCGAGCCGGTTCCGGCGGGCCCGATCTGCATGTCGTGGCGACGGACGAACAGCTTTGAGGCGCCGGAGGCTGCACCATCGGCGGCGATATTGAGCGTGCGGCCGCCGAGCCGCACCGAGCCGCCTGAGACCTCCACCGGCAGTACGATGGATTCGCCGATGAAGCCGTGGACAAAGGCGGTCGCCGGATTGTCATAGACGTCGCCGGGCGTGCCGATCTGCTCGATGCGCCCCTTGTCCATCACCACCACGCGGTTGGCGACTTCCAGCGCCTCTTCCTGGTCGTGGGTGACGAAGATCGAGGTGACATGGATTTCGGAATGCAGCGAACGCAGCCATTGCCGCAGCTCTTTGCGCACCTTCGCGTCGAGCGCGCCGAAGGGCTCGTCGAGCAGGAGGATGCGCGGCTCGATCGCAAGCGCGCGTGCCAGCGCAATGCGCTGCCGCTGGCCGCCCGACAATTGGCTGGGATAGCGGTTTGCCAGCCAGTCGAGCTGCACCAGGTCGAGCAATTCCTTGACGCGGGCACGGATCGTGGCCTCGTCCTTGCGAACGGCGCGCGGCTGCACGCGCAGGCCGAAGGCGACGTTCTCGAACACCGTCATGTGGCGGAACAGCGCGTAGTGCTGGAACACGAATCCCACGTGGCGCTCGCTGGCGCCGTGTCCCAGCGCATCCTCGCCATCGATCCGCACCTCGCCTGCATCGGGCCAGTCGAGGCCTGCGATAATCCGCAGCAGCGTGGTCTTGCCCGAACCGGACGGGCCGAGCAGCGCCAGCAATTCGCCCTTGCCGACCTTCAGATCGACATTGTCGAGGGCAGCGAACGCGCCGAATTTCTTGACGATGTTTTTGACTTCAATGGTCACTTGGATCGTCCCTTAAATCATCCCTTAAATCGTTCCTCGGGGTTTGTCCTTCATCCAGACGCTGTTCGAGAACGGTCTTCACGACCAGCGTGATCAAGGCCAGCATCGCCAGGAGCGAGGCAATCGCAAACGAGGCTACGAATTGATATTCATTATAGAGGATCTCGACCAGTAGCGGCATGGTGTTGGTCTCGCCGCGGATATGGCCCGACACCACCGATACCGCGCCGAACTCGCCCATGGCGCGCGCATTGCACAGCAGTACGCCATACAACAGGCCCCATTTGATATTGGGCAGAGTGACGCGGAAGAAGGTCTGCAGGCCTGACGCTCCCAGCGAGATCGCGGCTTCCTCCTCCTGGGTGCCCTGCTCCTGCATCAGCGGGATCAGCGAACGGGCCACAAACGGAAATGTCACGAAGATGGTCGCGAGCGCAATACCGGGCACGGCGAACAGAATATGGACGTTGTGCGCCTGCAGCCAGGTGCCCCAATAGCCCTGCGCACCGAACAGCAGCACGAAGACAAGGCCCGAAATGACCGGACTGACCGAGAACGGCAGGTCGATCAGCGTGACCAGGAAGGTCTTGCCGGGAAAATCGAACTTTGCGATCGCCCAAGCCGCGATCACCCCGAACAGCAGATTGAGGCCGACCGAAATCGCCGCCACCAGCAGGGTCAGCCGGATTGCCGACAGTGCCTCCGGCTCGGCCAGCGCGGCGAAATAGGCGCCAAAACCTTTCGACAAGGCCGATGCGAACACCACGACCAGCGGCAGCACGACAAAGATGGTGAGGAAGCTGACGGCAAGCGCGATGATGACGAAGCGGACCGGCCCCGGCTCTGTCCGAAAATCCTCAGGCGAAGCAATCGCCCGCGGAGGCTCGCGCGCCTCGCGGCGCGACAGCGAGGAAATGGCCGCGCCCGCCGTTGACGCGTAGGCCCTTAGCGGCGCCTCCGGAGTCACAAAGCTCGTTTGCGTCGACATCGATCGGCCCTCAATGCGCGGGAATGCGGGTTTGCGCCCAGCGTTGCAGGCGATTGACGGCTAAGATGATCACGAACGAAGCCAGCAGCATGATGACGGCAATCGCCGTCGCATCGGCGTAGCGAAATTCGGATAACCGGATCACGATCAGCAGTGGCGCGATCTCCGATACGTTCGGCAGATTGCCGGCGATGAAGATCACCGACCCGTACTCGCCGACCGCGCGCGCGAATGCCAGCGCGAAGCCGGTCAGCAGCGCCGGAATCAGGCTCGGCAAAATCACCCGGAACACGGTGTGCCAGCGGTTGGCGCCGAGGCTTGCGGCCGCTTCCTCGATTTCCGGATCGAGATCGATCAGGACGGGCTGAACCGTGCGCACCACGAAGGGGATGCCGATGAAAATCATCGCAATAAAAATCCCGATCGGCGTGAACGCCACCTTGATGCCGAGTTCAGCCAGCGGCGCCCCAAGCCATCCCTTCTGTGCGAACAATTGCGTCAGCGCCACCCCCGCGACCGCGGTCGGCAGCGCAAAGGGAATGTCGACGATGGCATCGAATATCCGCCGGCCCGGAAAGCGGTAGCGCACCAGCGCCCACACGATGATGGTGCCCATCACCAGGTTGACGCAGGCTGCGGCAAAGGAGAGACCGAACGAAATCTTCAGCGCATTCAGCGTACGGCGGCTGGTGAGAATTTCCCAGAACTGCGCGGGCGAAAGCTCGAGCGTCTTGAGGAACAGGCCGGCGAGCGGAATGAGGATGATAACGGAGAGCCACGTCAGCGTCAGGCCCATGGTGAGACCAAACCCTGGCAGGCTGCTTTGCCGCGCGACCGCTGTGCTCACAAATCCCCCTGCTTCGGCTACGGCCGCCCGTTGGCCAGATCAGTTCTTGTAAATCTGGTCGAAAATGCCGCCTTCGCCGAAGTGATCTTTCTGCGCCCTAGTCCAACCACCGAAAACGTCGTCGATTGTGAAAAGTTCGACCTTGGCGAAGGATTTTTCATGCTCCTTCGCGATTTCCGAATCGCGCGGACGGTAGGAATTGCGTGCGGCAATTTCCTGACCCTCCTTGGTGTACCAATACTTCAGGTAGGCCTCGGCAACGGCGCGGGTGCCTTTTTTGTCGGCAACCTTGTCGACGACTGCCACCGGCGGCTCGGCGAGAATCGACAATGGCGGCGCGACGATCTCGAACTTGTCCTTGCCGAATTCGCGCTGCGCCAGGAACGCCTCGTTCTCCCACGCCAGCAACACATCGCCGACGCCGCGCTCGACGAAGGTTACCGTCGAGCCGCGCGCGCCGGTATCGAGCACCGGGACGTTCTTGAAGAGATCGGCGACGAACTTCTTCGCCTTGTCGGCGGAGCCGAATTTCTTTTCGGCAAAGCCCCATGCGGCCAGGTAATTCCATCGTGCGCCGCCCGAGGTCTTCGGGTTCGGCGTAATCACCTGCACGCCGGGCTTGATCAGATCGTCCCAATCCTTGATGGCTTTGGGGTTACCCTTGCGAACAAGGAATACGATCGTGGACGTATACGGGGATGCATTGAGCGACAGGCGCTTCTGCCAATCCGGCGCCACCAGCCCCTTTGCAGCGATGGCGTCGATGTCATAGGCCAGCGCCAGCGTGACGACATCGGCCTGCAGCCCGTCGATTACCGCGCGCGCCTGCGAGCCCGAGCCGCCATGCGACTGCTTGATCTCGACGCTCTTACCGTTCTCTTTCCGGTAGGCCGCCGCGAACGCCTTGTTGAAATCGGCGTATAGCTCGCGCGTCGGATCGTAGGACACGTTGAGCAAGGTGTAGTCGGCAGCGAAAGCCGAACTCGCCCAGAGCAATCCGGCAACAAGCGGCAGAATGCGACGGATCATCGTTGATCTCCATTCGGCTTGACGAAGCATATCATCAACCACGAACGCATAAGTCGCGACGAAGGGCCGCTTAGTCAACGAAACCGCATTTCAATGTTTGCGGTTCCGCAGCTTGCCTGTCCTACAAAGTTCGGACTCTAGGAAGTTTTGGTCGTATGGATGCCGCATTCCGTCTTGGGCCTGCCGCGCCAGCGGCCGGCCCGGGCGTCCTCGTCCGGCGCCGTCCGGCTCGAACACGGCATGCACCCGACCGACAGGTAGCCCGAGGCGACCAGCGGATGCGGCGGCAATTTGGCGAGCTTGTAGATCGCCTCGATCTCTTCGCGCGATACGTTGGCAAACGGATTGAATTTCAACCTCTCGCCATCATCTTCAACGACGGGAATCTCAGCGCGCGCGCCGCCCTGAAAACGCTTGCGTCCGTTGATCCAGGCCGAGAACGGTTTGAGCGCCCGCGCCAGCGGCTCTACTTTACGGATACGGCAGCAGGCGTCGGGATCGGAAAACCACAATTCGCGATCGGGATCCTGGCGTGAGAGCGCTTCTGCCAGCGGCTTGATCGAGCGGACGTCGCGGAGACCAAGCGCAGCAATCAGCGTATCGCGATAGGCGAGCGTCTCCTCGAACAGCCAACCCGTGTCGAGGAAGATCACGGGAATCGCGGGATCGACGTCGGCCATCACCTTCAGCAGCGCCGCCGATTCCGTACCGAACGACGACACCAGCGCAAGCTGCTCGCGGCCGACGGTCTTCAGCGCGGTTTCAATGACATGCGTCGGTGAAGCGTCGCGCAAGGTATGGTCGAGCGTCTGCGCTGAAGGAAGGATCGCCGCTTCGGTGGCGAGCGCATGCTGTAAGATCGCTGTCACTGGCCCGCACTCTCTGAATGACGCAACTGCATCCGCCGATTGAGCGCCGTGACGCGGCCATCGCCGGTCGGCTGGTAGAACACCGAATAGCGCTTCATGGTCTCGGCGAAGGCGTCGGCGTCGGCATCCTTCTTCACCTCGAATGCGTCGAAGCCGGCGCGCGACATGAACACGAACTGGTCGCGCAGCACCTGGCCGGTGGCGCGCAGCTCGCCGTCATAGCCATGCCGCTCGCGCAACAAGCGCGCCTGGCTGTAGGCTCGGCCGTCGCGGAAGGTCGGGAACAACAGCGCGACGGCGGCCAGGCGGTCGAGATAGGGCACGAGATCGTCGACGGCGCGATTGTTCGGCCAGATCACGCCGGTTTTGCCGGCGCGCTTGAGAATGGCTTCCGGATCTTCGAGGAACCGCGCCGCCGAAATGAGGACCGCTCCGTCGCCCGGCAATTCGGCGCCGTCGGCAACATGGACGAACAGGTCGGTGGTGATTCTTCCGTTCTTAACGAGTGGCATAGACCCGCTCCTTGAATGGCTCGACGCCCAGACGCTTGACCGTATCGACGAACAGCTCTTCGGGACGGTCGCGCAGCGCGAGATAGGCTTCGACAATGTCTTCGATCACGTCGGCAACTTCCGCATAAGGGACGGCCGGGCCGATCAGCGCGCCCATCTGCGCGTTCTCGTCGGCGCGGCCGCCGATCGTGATCTGGTAGAACTCCTCGCCGTTCTTCTCGACACCGAGGATGCCGATGTGGCCGACGTGGTGATGGCCGCACGCGTTGATGCAGCCGGAGATGTTGATGTGCAGCCGGCCGATCATGTCGGCGGTGTCGTGATTGGCAAAACGCCGGGTCAATTCCTGTGCGATCGGAATCGAGCGCGCATTGGCGAGCGAGCAGTAGTCGAGCCCTGGGCAGGCGATGATATCGGTGACCAGATTGACGTTCGGCGTGGCGAGCCCGAGACGGTCGAGCGCCTTCCACAATTGCGGCAGGTCGCGCTTGGCAACATGCGGCAACGCCAGGTTCTGCTCGTGGCCGACGCGGATTTCGCCGAAGGAGTATTTGTCGGCGAGATCGGCGATCGCGTCCATCTGGTCGGCGGTGGCATCGCCGGGCGGACCGCCCACCGGCTTCAACGACAGCGTCACGATCGAATAGCCCTGCACCTTGTGCGGGGCCACCGAGTTCTTGCGCCAGCGCTCGAACAGCGGATCATGCGCGGCCTGCTTCAGCTCGTCCGGCATGTGCGGAAGCTTCTCGTAGGCCGGATAGGAGAAGCGCGAACGCACCTCCTCGATGACGGAATGGTCGAGTGTCAGGGCGCTGTGGCCCATCTGCCTCCATTCCTCGTCGACCTCACGCGCGAACTTCTCGATGCCGAGCTCATGCACCAGGATCTTGATGCGCGCCTTGTAGATGTTGTCGCGGCGGCCGTACTGGTTGTAGACGCGCAGGATCGCCTCGACATAGCTGAGAATGTCGCGGCCGGCTACGAACGGCTTGATGGTCTTGGCGATGAACGGCGTGCGGCCGAGGCCGCCGCCGACCAGTACCTCAAAGCCGGTCTCGCCGTCGGCGTTCTTGTGCAGCCGCAGCCCGATGTCGTGGATTTTGATCGCGGCGCGGTCGTGCTCGGATGCGGTGATCGCGATCTTGAACTTGCGCGGCAGGAACGAGAATTCCGGATGCAGCGTGGTGTGCTGACGCAGGATCTCCGACCAGATGCGTGGATCCTCGACCTCGCCGGGCGCGACACCCGCCCATTGGTCCGAGGTGACGTTGCGCATGTTATTGCCGGAGGTCTGCATCGCGTGGATACCGACCTCGGCAAGCTCGGCCAGTGCATCGGGCAACTCGGCAAGCTTGATCCAGTTGAACTGGATGTTCTGCCGCGTGGTGAAATGGCCGTAACCGCGGTCGTAGCGGCGGGCAATATAGGCGAGCCGGCGCAACTGCTTCGATGACAGCGTGCCATAGGGGATCGCGACGCGGAACATGTAGGCGTGCAATTGCAGGTACACGCCGTTCTGCAGCCGCAGCATCTTGAATTCGTCCTCGGTGAGTTCGCCCGAGAGGCGGCGCTTCACCTGATCGCGGAATTCCGAAACCCGCTCGTTGATGAGCGTGCGGTCGAGTTCGTCATATGCATACATGATGGATCAGCCTTTAGGCCGGAAGAAGGTCGATGGTGAGGCCCTTCGACCGGATGTGTTCACGGAGGTTGCCGGGCTTGACCAGCCCGCCGTTGAGCTCGACCGGCGCGATATAGGCACCGACCGCGCCGACGTCATCGGCCGCGCTTTCGGCGAGCAACGCACGCGCATCATCCGACGTGCTCACGATCGCAGCGTCGGACAGAGCGGTCGACCACCCCTGCTGTGCGGTCCGGTAGACCACAGCGCCATCCCAGGTGCGGTTGGCGGTCACTACCGACGGCCCGGTGATTCTGATTTTCTTTTGTTCGAGCGGAGAGGTCATTCGGCAGCATCCAATAGTTTTGAGATGACTTGATTGAGGTTGGACTGGCGCCACGGCGCGGAATGCGCGACTACGTCGCCGATGATGAGGATGGCGGGGCCGCCATCGATTTTTTCGACCAGCGCAGGAAGCTTTTCGAGCGTCCCGACCACGGCCTGCGCATCCGGCCGTGTCACGCGCGCAAATATTCCGACCGGCGTTTGTGGCGACCGCCCTGCGGCCAGAAGCCCTGCGCGGACCGACGGTGCGGCCGTCATGCCCATATAGACCACGATGGTCATTTTCTTGTCGGTCAGCACCGACCAGTCGACGGCCTCGGCGTCCTTTGCCTTGTGCGCAGTCAGGAAAGTGATGCGCAGCGCTTCATGCCGATAGGTCAGCGGCGCCTCGAACTGTGCGGCGGCGCCGAGGCCTGCGGTGATGCCCGGCACCACCGAATAGGCCACGCCCGCGGCGCGCAGCACTTCGATTTCCTCACCGCCGCGGCCGAAGATGAAGGGGTCGCCGCCCTTCAGCCGCACCGCGCGCTGTCCAGCCTTGGCAGCCTCGATCAGCAGTTTGTTGATTGCATCCTGGCCGATGCCGGGCTTGCCGACGCGGCGGCCGACCGGAATGCGCGAAGCGTCGCGGCGCACTCGATCGAGAATTTCCGGCGACACCAGCTCGTCGTAGAAAACCACGTCGGCATCCTGTAGCGCGCGCAGCGCCTTGATGGTGAGCAGATCCGGATCGCCCGGTCCCGCGCCGACCAGCGTTACCCTGCCCTCGGCCTTGCCGTCCTTGCTCGCGCCGGCGAAGGCGGAGGGATCGGCGATTTCGTTCAGCGCTTTCTCGGCCTCGCTCTTGCGCCCGGCAAGCACCAGCGCGCCAATCGGGCCGTCAATCACGCGCTCCCAGAAGCGGCGGCGCAGCGCAAATTCGGGAATGCGCGCATGGATCGATTTACGAAAGCTGCCGATGAGGGCGGCGAGATCGCCGATGCGCGCCGGCAGCACTGCTTCGATGCGCTCGCGCACGCGACGCGCAACCACCGGCGACGCGCCGCCGGTGCCGACGGCGACGACAACGTCGCCGCGATCGACGATCGCGGGAAAGATGAAAGTGGAATGCGCGAGATCGTCCATCACATTCACAGGCAAACCGACCGTCTTCGCGCGCACTGACATCGCAACGCCGATATCACCGGCGCCGGCGCAGAGCACCGCAATGACGCCTGAGAGATCGGCCGTGAGCGGATCGCTGGTTGCGCGTTCGATCCGTGCGGCAGCGGCCGCATCGAGTCCCGAAACGTCATGGCTGCCGTCGGTCGCATACCAGCGAATGTTTGCACCGGCCGATGCCAAGAGGCGCAGCTTCGCGCGCACGAGTTCGCCGGCTCCGACGAGCAGCACCACGCCGCTTTGCAGATCGAGAAACACGGGCAGAAATCGCATGCGAAACTCGCTTCCCCCACTTCGGGGTTGACTGGAATTATTTTCTATATATGTGTCGTTCAGCGCCCGCAAAGAGAAAATTTTTACTTCTCTGTTGCATCGCGACTATAGAATTTTCGCCCACCAAGGCCAAGGCCCAGAGATGCATCTTCTCAATCCCGACTCTGCCAAAGACCGGTTGCGTGGCGCCGACCGCAAGAGCGGCGCCACCGTCGAACAAATTTTCACCGATGGACGGCCGCCGCCGCCCGCGATGGATCATCTCGACGAGCTCGAGGCACAGAGCATCTACATTCTGCGCGAGGCGTTCGCGCGGTTGAAAAAACTCGCGCTGCTGTGGTCGCTCGGAAAAGATTCCAACGTGATGATCTGGCTGGCGCGCAAGGCCTTCTTCGGCCGCGTGCCGTTTCCGGCGCTTCACGTCGATACCGGCAAGAAATTTGCCGAGATGTACGCCTTCCGCGATCGCTTCGGAAAAGAGTGGGATCTCGATCTGAAAGTCGAACCCTGCCCGTCGATCGATGCCGTCGATCCAACGCTGCCGCCGGCCGCACGTTCGGCCGCCCGCAAGACCGAAGGGCTGAAGTGGGCCCTGACCAAATATGGTTTCGACGGATTGATTGCCGGCATCCGCCGCGATGAGGAGGCCACGCGCGCCAAGGAGCGCGTGTTCTCGCCGCGCGGGCTCGAAGGCGGCTGGGACGTGCGCGACCAGCCCCCGGAGTTCTGGGACCAGTTCAATGCATCAGTGCCGCAAGGCGCACATTTGCGCGTCCACCCGATCCTGCATTGGACCGAGGCCGACATCTGGGCCTACACCAAGCGCGAAAACATTCCGATCATTCCGCTCTATCTCTCGAAGGACGGCAAGCGCTATCGCTCGCTGGGCGATCAGGACATCACCAATCCTGTTGCGTCGACCGCCTCCAGCATCGACGAGATCCTCGCCGAGCTCGACGGCACCAAGGTGCCGGAGCGCGCCGGCCGCGCGCTGGATCATGAAACCGAAGATGCTTTCGAGCGGCTGCGCGTCGCCGGCTATCTCTAACGGACATTTGCTGTGAGCGTTGCGATGAACATGATCCTGCCTGCCAGCGTTTCGGCAACACCGAACGGCACCACCCGCCCGCAAGTCCGCATCGTCATCGTCGGTCACGTCGATCACGGCAAATCCACGCTGGTCGGCCGCCTGCTGCACGAGACCGGCAGCCTGCCCGAAGGCAAGCTGGAGATGCTGAAAGCGGTCAGCGCACGGCGCGGCATGCCGTTCGAATGGTCGTTCCTGCTCGATGCGCTGCAGACCGAGCGCGACCAGGGCATCACCATCGACACCACGCAAATCCGCTTCCGCACCCGCTCGCGCGACGTCGTACTGATCGACGCGCCCGGCCATGCCGAATTCCTGCGCAACATGATCACCGGCGCCTCGCAGGCCGACGGCGCGGTGCTGATCATCGACGCGCTGGAAGGCGTGCGCGACCAGACCCGGCGTCACGGCTATCTGCTGCATCTGTTGGGCATCAAGCAGGTCGCGATCGTCGTCAACAAGATGGACCGCGTCGATTTCAGCGCTGATCGCTTCAAGGAGATCAGCGACGAAATTTCGGCGCATCTCATCGGCCTTGGCGTGACGCCCTCGGCTGTGATTCCGATTTCCGCACGCGACGGCGACGGCGTTGCGGAGCAGACGCCACGGATCGACTGGTATCAGGGACCAACCGTCGTCGAAGCGCTCGACGCGCTCGAGCCGGCGCGGCCGCCGGAGCAACTGGCGCTGCGGCTGCCGGTGCAGGCGATCTACAAGTTCGACGACCGCCGCATTGTTGCGGGCCGCATCGAGTCCGGACATCTGAGTGCCGGCGATGAAATCGTCATCATGCCCGCCGGCAAGATCGCGAAGATCAAGACGGTGGAGAGCTGGCCGGTGACGCCGCTGAAGGGCAGTCATGGCGCCGGCCGTTCGGTCGGCATCACGCTCGACCGCGAATTGTTCATCGAGCGCGGCGATGTCATCGCCCATGCGGGGGCTACTCCGCGCGACACGCGGCGGATTCGCGCGCGCATTTTCTGGCTGCACGACAAGCCGCTGTCGAAGGGCGACCAGATCCTGATCCGACTCGGCACGCGGGAAACCCGCGCCAGCGTTGTCGCGATCGAGAAGGCGGTCGATCCCGGCGAACTCTCCAACGAGGAGACGACTGCGATCGCGCGCAATCATGTCGGCGAAATCGACATCTCGCTGGCGCAGCCGATTGCGGCCGATCCCTATCAGGAAAATTCGCGCACCGGTCGGCTGGTAATCGAGGTCAATGGCCGCATCGCCGGCGGCGGCCTCGTGCTGTCGGTCGACGCTGGACAGCGTGCCGTTCCGATCGACATTGTGCCGGTGGAATCCGCATTGCGCCCCGAAGAGCACTCGGCGCGCTACCGCCACAACGGCGCGGTGATCTGGCTGACTGGCTTGCCGGGTTCGGGCAAATCGACGCTGGCGCGCGCACTCGAGCGACGGCTGTTTTCGCGCGGCGGTTCACCCATCCTGCTCGATGGCGACACGCTGCGCGCCGGCCTCAATGGCGATCTCGGCTTCTCGGCGCAGGACCGCACCGAGAACATCCGCCGGCTGGCGGAAGTTGCGACCCATCTGGCGCGCAACGGGCACATTGCCGTCGTCGCTGCGGTCTCGCCGTCGGCGGACGATCGCGCAGCCGCGCGACGCATCGCCGACGCTTCATTCCGCGAGATCTACGTCGCGACGCCGGCCGAAGTCTGCGAGAGCCGCGACCCCAAGGGCCACTACGCCAAGGCGCGCGCCGGCACGTTGCAGGCATTCACTGGAATCGGTAACGACTACCAGCCTCCGGCGCAGGCCGAACTGCGCATCGATACCTCCGCGCGCACGGTTTCGGACGCGACCGACGAGATCGAGCGAATGCTGGCTGAGACGGGCATCCTGTTCGACGAACTGGTGGATCTGGCGGCGAACATCTAGAAAGCGTTTTCGAGCGAAGTGGACACCGGTTCGCGTGAAGAAAGCGCGTCCAAATAAGACCTTCCACTTCTTTTTGGGGCCTTCTCATCGACCCGGCTTTAGGGCTAAAAGGGCGGCCAATGCCGCCCCTTTGGCGCGTTTTTTGCTGTTTTCGCCTGAAAACAGCCATTGAACGCCAGTTTTACCCGAGAAAGCCCGTCATGAATCGTGTCGACGCCCACGGATTGAAGATCGCCCCTGTCCTGTTCGATTTCATCGCCAAGGAGGCGACCCCCAAAACCGGGATTGCGCCCGATGCATTCTGGGCCGGCGTCGCCGCCATCGTCAAAAAGCTCGGGCCGAAAAATCGCGAGCTGCTCGCCCTCCGCGACGCGCTGCAGGTCAAAATCGACGGCTGGCATCGCACCAACAAGGGCAAGGCGTTCGACATGAACGCCTACACGGCGTTCCTGAAGGAGATCGGTTATCTCCTGCCCGAGCCGGCTACGCAGAAGGTCGAGACATCAGATGTCGACGAGGAGATCGGCAAGATTTGCGGACCGCAGCTCGTCGTTCCCCTGACCAATGCCCGCTACGCGCTGAACGCGGCGAATGCGCGCTGGGGCTCGCTCTATGACGCCTTCTACGGCACCGATGCGATTCCGCATGATCCGAGCGAGGCTGGCCGCGGCTACAACAAGGCGCGCGGCGACAAGGTGATCGCCAAGGCCAAGGCGTTCCTCGATTCCGCCGTGCCGCTCGCGACCGGCAGCCACACCGACGTGACCTCATATAGCGTGATCGCCGGCCAGCTTGCGGTGAAGCTCAAGAGCGGAAACGCCACCGCGCTAAAAACTGCTTCGCAGTTCGCCGGCTACCAGGGCGACGCGGCGCAGCCCTCCGCGGTCCTGCTCGTCAACAACGGCATGCATGTCGAAGTGAAGATCGACCGCAATCATGCGGTCGGCAAGGACGATCCGGCCGGTGTCGCCGACATGATTTTGGAAGCGGCGGTTTCAACCATTCTCGACATGGAAGATTCGGTTGCCGCGGTCGACGCCGAGGACAAGGTGCTGATCTATCGCAACACGCTCGGCCTGATGAACGGCACGCTTTCGGCCGACTTCGAAAAGGGCGGCAAGACGGTTCAACGATCACTCAACCCTGACCGCGTCTACAAGACGCCCGACGGCAAGGAGCTGACGCTGCATGGTCGCAGCCTGCTGCTGATGCGCAACGTCGGCCATCACATGTTCACCGACGCCGTGCTCGATGAAAAGGGCGAGGAGATTCCGGAAGGGCTGCTGGACGCTGCGGTCGCCGGTCTGCTCGCGATCCACGATCTCAAGGGCAATTCGAAGGTCAGGAATAGCCGCACCGGCTCGGTCTATATCGTCAAGCCGAAGATGCACGGCCCCGACGAAGTCGCGCTGACCTGTGAATTGTTCAGCGAGGTGGAAAAGCTGCTCGGACTGCCCGAGAACACCATGAAGGTCGGCATCATGGACGAGGAGCGCCGCACCACGGTGAACCTGAAGGCCTGCATCCAGAACGCCTCGAAGCGCATCTGCTTCATCAACACCGGCTTCCTCGACCGCACCGGCGACGAGATTCATACCTCTATGGAAGCGGGTCCGATGATCCGCAAGAACGACATGAAGGCGCAGCCCTGGATCAAGGCCTATGAGGACTGGAACGTCGACATGGGCTTGATCGACGGCCTGCCCGGCCATGCCCAGATCGGCAAGGGCATGTGGGCGGCGCCTGACAAGATGGCTGACATGCTCAGCCAGAAGCTCGGCCATCCACAGGCCGGTGCGACCACGGCATGGGTGCCGTCGCCGACCGCGGCCACGCTGCACGCGCTGCATTATCACCAGGTCAACGTGATCGCGCGACAGGAAGAGCTCGCCAAGGGCGGCCAGCGCGCAAAACTTTCCGACATCCTCACCATTCCGGTTTCGCAGTCGAACTGGGCGCCCGATGACGTGAAGCAGGAGATCGACAACAACTGTCAGGGCATCCTCGGCTATGTCGTGCGCTGGATCGACCAGGGCGTCGGCTGCTCCAAGGTGCCCGACATCCATGACGTCGGCCTGATGGAAGACCGCGCGACGTTGCGGATTTCCAGCCAGCATCTGGCGAACTGGCTGGCGCATGGCGTCGTCAGCAAGGATCAGGTGATGGAATCGCTGAAGCGCATGGCCGTCGTGGTCGACAAGCAGAATGCCGGCGACCCGCTCTACAAGCCGATGGCGCCTTCGTTCGACGGCGTTGCCTTCCAGGCCGCCTGCGATCTCGTCTTCAAGGGCCGCGAGCAGCCGAACGGCTATACCGAATACATTCTCACCGCGCGCCGCCGTGAGGCAAAGGCGGCGGGCTGAGCCCGCCGCGACACGTCACGATGCCGCATTGATTCTGGCGGAACGCCTGAGCTTTTTGTCCGTTGATCGCCATACCAACAGAGGAGGAGATGGCGATGGATTGGAACAGGGTTGAAGGCAACTGGAAACAGTTCAAGGGCTCCGCCAAGGAGAAGTGGGGCAAGCTTACCGATGACGATCTGAATGTCATCGAGGGCCGCCGCGAACAACTCGAAGGCAAGCTGCAGCAGCGCTACGGCTTCGCCAAGGACCAAATCCGCAAGGACGTCGACGACTGGTTCCGGACGTTGAAGTAGGTCCTCGCTTTGCGAACACCAAAAGCCCCGCATCCGTCGGGGCTTTTCGTTTTAGACCGAGATGTATCTCAACAGCGAGATCACGCCCAGAATGATCACCACGACGCGGGCGATCTGCTTGGCGCGGCCGTCGATCGGCAGGAGGTTGATGAGATAGAGGACGAGAATAACGACCAGGAACGTGATGAGTATGCTGACAAGCATGCGAAGCCCCCGTTCGGCGTTGGCCGGAAAATGCGCTGTAGTGTTTTGTTAACGTGAACAGGCGCCCCGGGTTCCGCGCGACGGAACCGAGCCGCGCTTGGAAAAGCCCCGCTTGGAAAATCGCAGCCATTTCAAGGAATCCTCGTAGTACTACGCGGGCTCTCACTCGATAAGTCTTTACCGTTTTCCCCCCAAATGGCCCACGACGCCTCGGGGGAGCATCATGTTGAATCGTCTGACCGTATCCGCGCTGCTGAAAACCGTCATCCTCGTCACCTCACTCTGCGTGGTGGTTGGATTTTCGCTTAGCGCCTGGGACTCCTGGGGCCGCTTGCAGGCGGCGAGCCGCATTGCGGTCATCGCCGACGCGTCCGCAAACATGTTCAAGGCGATGCACAATCTGCGCACCGATCGCTCCACGACCAACCGGCTCCTGAATTCCGACGCGCCGATGGATGCCGATATCGAGAAGTATCTGCGCAACATCCGCGACACCGAAATGCCGGCGATGGGCAAAGCGCTCGGCCTGCTCGGCAGCCTGGAGTTCGCGCAGCACCAGACGCTGGTCCCCGAGTTTGACCGCCTCTACAAGACGATGACGGCGCTGCAGAAGGAGTTCTGGGAAGCCGTGGCCAAGCCGAAGGCTGCGCGCCGACCCGAACTGGCCAAGGAGTATATGGCTGCCGCCAGCGCGATGCTGGAGACGCTGGAGAAGCTGTCCGGGGCGCTGGGTGCGGCCGTCAATCACCAGGACGCGACCATCGACCAGTTGCTGGCGATCAAGCAGATCGCCTGGCTGTTGCGCAACACCGCCGGCGAAGCCTCGCTGATCGTCTCGACCGGGCTCAGCACCGGGAAGGTCTCGCCCGAGGGAAGGCTCGCCTACACGAAATATACTGGCGGCATCGACGCCGCCTGGAGCGCGCTGGAATTGACCGCAGCGGGGATGCAGTTGCCCCCAGCGATCTCGAGCGCCATGGCAGCAACCAAAATCGCCTATTTCGAGCCGCAATATCTTGCTCTGCGCGACCGGCTGCTGACGCAGGTTGCGGCCGGTGAGAAGTCGGAACTGACCGCCAACCAGTGGACCCCGGTCACGGTCGGGCGTCTCGCAGCCGCCGTCGCCGTGGCCGAGGCCGCGCTCGACGCTGCCAAGGATCACGCCGCACACCTGCGCTCCACCGCCCAAGGCTCGCTGACGATGCAGCTCGCATTGCTGACCGGCGCGCTGGCGCTGGCGTTCGGTGCCATGGCGATCGTTACCCGCCGCGTCATCAAGCCGCTGCACACCATGCGCGACGCCATGCTGAAAGTCGCCGCCGGCGACCTCGGCGTCGATACCGGCTATGCCGCGCGCAACGACGAAATCGGCGCGCTGGCGGGCGCACTGGAGACGTTCAAGCAGCAGGCCGCCGACAAGGCGCGGATCGAGGCGCAGGAGCGCGAGCGCAACGCCGGCGCGATGGCGCGGCAGCAGGCGATCGAGAGCTATGTCGGCGAGTTCGAGGGCATGGTGCGCCAGACGCTCAACCAGCTCGGCGATGCTTCCGGCCAGATGCGGACCACCTCGGCCGGCCTCTCGACGATTTCGCGCCAGACCAACGAGCGCGTCCAGATCGCCGAGAAGGCCTCCGGCGACGCCTCGATGAGCGTCGAGACGGTCGCTGCGGCTTCCGAAGAGCTCAGCGCCTCGATCAACGACATCAGCCAACAGGCGGCGCATGCCGCCAGCATCGCCAGCCGCGCGGTCGGCCAGGCGCGCAATACCGACGGCACCGTTCAGGGGCTGGCGCAATCGGCAGGGCGGATCGGCGAAGTCGTCGGCCTGATCAATACCATTGCCGCGCAGACCAACCTCTTGGCGCTCAACGCCACCATCGAGGCCGCACGCGCCGGCGAGGCCGGCCGCGGCTTTGCGGTGGTCGCCTCCGAGGTCAAGTCGCTGGCGAGCCAGACCGCGAAGGCGACCGAGGAGATTTCCGAGCAGATCTCGGATATCCAGCGCGTGGCAGGCGAAGCCATCGACGCCATCAAGGGCATCGGCAGCATCATCGGCGAGGTCAACGAAGTCGCGACCGCGATTGCCGCCGCCGTGCAGCAACAGGGTGCCGCAACGCAGGAGATCACGCGCTCGACGCAGTTTGCCGCGCAGGGCACCAAGAACGTGTCCGACAACATCACCGGCGTGAAGGCCGATGCCGACGCGGCAGCGGCCGCCGCCGAGGACGTCAAGCAGGCTTCGCAGACGCTGGAGACGCAGAGCCAGCAACTCGGCAATCAGGTCACCGCATTCCTCGGCAAGATCCGCGCGGCTTAGTTCACCTCCACTCGGTCATGCCCGGGCATGACGACCGGCGATCAATCCCGCGCCACCACCGGCACGCGGCCGTATTTGGCGCGGGCTTTGCCGGAGGCGGGAGAGAAGTTCAGCTCAGTGCCGCGCCTGTCGCCGCTACGGCCCGCGACCAGGAGTCCGTTCTCGCCGGCGACGATGTCGCCCTTGCGCAGCGTCGGGTCGTCCTCGATCTTGACCTGCGCCAGCCCGACCTGGTCCTTGCCATTGCAGGTGCAGCCACCGACGAGTTCGTTGCGATAGCGGAACGCGTTCGGCAATTCCGAATAGGCCTTTCCGTTCTCGGCGGCCGCGTCGTCGATGCTGCTGCCGTAGAACACCTTGGTCTCGCTCGCCGGGCATAGCTTGTTGCAGGAGGTCCCCCGGCTTGCGTTGTCGGACGCTGTGAGCGGGAAGTAGCGCCCGTCGCAGGTTCGCACGCAATAGGCCTGGCTGCCTCCAACGCCGTAACGGGTGCGCCCCTCGCCGCGCGGCGCGTACACCTGGCCATCGTCATTGGGAAACGGCATCTGGGTATTTGGCTGATGGCGCGGGCGGGCGAATCCGCCGAATAGTTGCGAGAAGAAATCCTGCGCCTGCGCGGCAGGCGCCAGCACCGACGCGCAGGCCAGCGCGGCTACTCCCCATGCCGCCAGTTTTCCCGATCGCATC
Source organism: Bradyrhizobium murdochi (assembly GCF_000472965.1). Taxonomy (GTDB): domain Bacteria; phylum Pseudomonadota; class Alphaproteobacteria; order Rhizobiales; family Xanthobacteraceae; genus Bradyrhizobium; species Bradyrhizobium murdochi. Next base: position 125,480 of record NZ_AXAU01000012.1, read on the forward strand.
AACGCTCTCCTCTCACGCAAATTACTTCAGTTCAGCTCCGGCGGCGTCAGGTTCATCGCCTGGCGGCCCGACGGCGCGATTGCGACGGGGCGCGGATGCGCGGCCGGACGAGCCGTGATGCCGGTCCTGGAGTCCCCGCCGCGCGCCATGACCGGGGCCTTCTTCGGCAGCACCACGACCTTGGTGCCGACATCGACACGGTTGAACAGGTCGATAACGTCCTCATTGATCAGGCGGATGCAGCCGGACGAGACGAATTTCCCGATCGTCGAGGGATCGTTGGTGCCGTGAATGCGGTACTGGCTGGTGCCGAGATACATCGCCCGCGCGCCGAGCGGATTGCCGGGACCGCCGGCCATGAAGCGCGGCAGATAAGGCTGGCGCGCGATCATCTCGCTAGGTGGATGCCAATCCGGCCATTCCGCCTTGCGGCTGATGGTCTGCACCCCGGCCCAGGTAAAGCCTTCGCGGCCGACGCCGACGCCGTACCTGATGGCCCGGCCCTGGCCGAGCACGTAATAGAGCGTGGTGTTGCCGGTATCGATGACGATGGTGCCCGGCGCCTCGGTCGTGCCGAAGGGGACAACGGCGCGGCGAAGCCGTTCGGGCGTCGCGCCCTCGTCGGAGGCGATCACCTCATCGGCGGGATAGCCATTCGGCTGGGTGGACGCGTAGCCGAGCGTCTGCGCCTTCGCAGCGCTCGAGAGTGCCGAGGGCGTCAGCAAGACGGCGGCAACGAGGACAAATGCGCTCGCCACGCGCGACAAAGGCCGGCGATCGGAGGACTGTGTCATGGGACCTGCCCCGTGGGATGTCTGCATCATTGGATGCTCTGCACCAACAAACGCGGCCACCAGCCGGCGGTTCCGAACAGCCGATGTCACGTCGCATCACGTCAAGTGCGACACCGCTCACGCCTGCGCGATTGGAACTCGCACCCTATCGTCACGTTATGATCGCAGTCCGGTTCGCGACGTCGCTTTTGCCGTGTCACCGCCGCTTCGGGCGAGGGAAAACCATTGTGAGCGTCATTCCCACCAAGCCTTCGCCCACCAAGCCTTCGCCCGCCAAGCCTTCGTCCGCCAAATCCCCGCCGACAAAGCCGTTGCCCAGTGAACGCCAGCTTCCCCACGAGCAGGAAGGCGCGCCGGTCCCCGAAAGCAAGCTCGATTTGCCGCCGGTCATCCGCCGCATTGAAGTGGTGGCGATCTCGCTCATCGGCCTGCTGGTCATCTGCATCATTGCCGGCCTCTATCTTGCCAAGGCGTTGCTTCTGCCGATCACGATGGCCTTTATCGTCGGGACCATGCTTTCCCCGGCCGCCAGCCTCCTGGAGCGCTACCGCATTCCGCGCGCGGTCGCCGCGGTGCTGATCGTGGCGGCCGCCAGCGCCGCGACCGCTTTCATGGTCGGCCTGATCGCCTCGCCCGCGATCGAATGGAGCGGCAAGCTTCCGGAGCTGGGAGCGCTCTTGAGGGACAAGCTGCGCGTGTTCGACCGGCCGCTCGCGCTGTGGCAGGAGTTGCAGAGCATGCTCGGCGGGCCCGATACGCTGACGACGTTGCATCTGCCCAAGGTCGACTGGGTGCAGCCGACGCTGGAATTCCTGTCGCCGACCTTTGCCGAATTCCTGCTGTTCATCGCGACGCTGCTCCTGTTCATCGCGAGCTGGCGGGACCTGCGCCGGGCCCTGATCCTGAATTTCGGCGAGCGGGCGTGGCGGCTGCGGACGCTGCGGATCCTCAACGAGATCGAGGAGCATCTCGGCAACTATCTGTTGCTGGTGACCATGATCAATGCCGGCGTCGGCATCGCCACCGGCCTGATCTGCGCGGTCACGGGCATGCCCAACCCGGCCAGCCTCGGCGCACTGGCGGCGATCCTGAATTTCATTCCGATCATCGGCCCGGTGGCGATGTTTGCCGTGCTGGTCGTGGTCGGCATTGTCGCGCTCCCGACCATCAGCGCCGGGCTGCTGGCGCCATCCATGTTCGCCGTGATGACTTTCCTGGAAGGCCATTTCCTGACGCCGACGATCGTCGGCCGCCGGCTGGCGCTGAACGCGCTTGCAGTATTCCTGGCGGTGGCGTTCTGGACCTGGCTGTGGGGCCCGATGGGCGCGTTCCTGTCGTCGCCGCTTCTGATCGTCGCGCTGATCGTGAGGGAGCACTTGATGCCGCCGGCTTCGCCGCAACTGCCGGAGGACTAGGGCGAGGAACTTCCCATTCGGCGGAGCGTTTGTTCCGCGAATGAACTCAGTACCCGGGAGCTTTCGATGTCTGACGCCGCAATGAAGAATCTGACGGACAAAGCGACCTACGAGCGCCTGCAGAAGGACGTGACCGCTGTGAAAAACGATATCGCAGCCCTGACCGAGCAGATCACCGAAGCGCTGAGCAGTTTTGCCGGCACCGCCGGCAAGCAGGCGCGGCATGGCTACAGGCAGGCGCGCGCCAATGCAGAACAGGTGGTCGACGACGTGTCGGAGCGCGGCAGCGCGATGATGGACGCAGCCCAAGACGCCGCCTCTTCGATCGAGGAGACGCTGGAAGACGCCATCACGCAGCGTCCGCTGGCAACCGTCGCCGTGGCGCTGGGGATCGGCTTTCTGATCGGTGTGGCGTGGCGTAGGTAGGTTTGGCAACGGATTGCGCGCGCTGGGCAGCCATGCCTTGCATCGCCTCTTGCATTCCCGTGGCGACGGAGCGCTGCGGCGTGTTTTGTTGACGCGGTTTTCAGATCGAGGCGTGGCCATGTTTCAGCGACTGATCGACGACTTCAAGGAATCGACCGGCACCGCGGTGCGGCTGACCTCGCTGGCGGCAGCGGCGGCCATGGCGTTGCTGGTCACAACCGCCTTTCTGTGCGCGGCGGCCTTCGTGTTCGTGCTGGAGCGGTACGGTCCCGTGCAGGCTTGCCTCACGGGTGCCGCCATCTTCTTCGTGGTCGCGCTCATCGCGGCCGGCTGGTACATGGTGCGCAAGAGGCAGATCGAGGCGCGCGCCAAACAGGCGGCGAAGGCGAAATCCACCGCGCAGGCCGTGCTGTCCGATCCGGTGCTGGTCGCGACCGGCATCCAGGTGATCCGCGCCATCGGCGTCAAGAAGCTGATCCCGATTCTCGCAATCGGCGGACTGGCGCTGGGATTTCTGGCAAGCCGCGCCAACGCCAGCAGCGGCGAGAGCGAAGCGCCGGCGGAGTAAGCTAGCTCGGCCGTCGTGAGATAGTGAAGCTGTCACATGCTGAGCATGCGGCACATCCAGTGCGCTGCGGCCTATCGCACGTCATTGCGAGCGCAGCGAAGCAATCCATTCTTTCTTTATGCGACGGCATGGATTGCTTCGCTATGCTCGCAATGACGTGGGAATAGCGACGCAGCTTGCACGCCAGGCAAATCAGTCGCGGTCTCGTAGGCTGGGCAAAGCGAAGCGTGCCCACCATCACGAAGCGTGCTCAATGATGGATGGTGGGCACGGCGCTATCGCGCCTTTGCCCACCCTACAGACTGCACATTGGATCAGGTCACGCAGCGGCCGGGCTGAAGCAGTTTTGCGACTTCGGTCAACACGCTGACCGGCGGTTCGCAGGCGATCGTCGTCTTCGATCGGTCGGGCTTGTTCTCCGGCTTGGCCGGTGGCGTCGGGCGGTTCCGCGCCTCCTCTTGGACTACGGGAACACGCACCACCACGGAGGTGTCCTCGAGGCCGACGGTCCGGATCGTAATCGTCTCGGTCTGACCCGCCGCGGCTTTGACGGCCGCGCGGTCGGACTTGGCAGCACGGTTGATGTCTGCTCCGCGGTTGATGTCTGTTCCGGGTGAGGTCGCGGCGAGTTTCAGCCGGCTGGCGAGATCGTGACCGGAAGCAAACTGAACGGCGCCAAACGTAGCGAAGACGGCAAGAAGGGCAAAAATTGCTTTGAAAATCTGTGACATGGCTCTGTGTCCCTCGCCCCATGGCGATCACGAACACAACCCGAACCGAGTAACCATAGGTCCGGCGCTTATCGATCACTTAACCGTGTATGAAAAATATTTGCGGCACCATGGAACGACTCCGGGGGGCTTGGAGTCATCTCGGCAGCCGGTTATTCCCCCTGCCCCATTGACCGGCGACGTAGGGTGCGACCGTGGTGATGCCGGTCGCACCCTGCTTTTTTTGTAACTACCGCCCAGCCGCCTTCATCTCCTCGCTCGGCCTCACGTCCTGCGAGCGGCTGTAAATCGCAACCGCCACAATCAGCACCAGCGTCAGCGTGCCGAACAGCGCGCGATAGGCGTCCTCCGTGCGTGCGCCGTCCGCGAGCGGCTCGAACGCGCCGATGATGATGCCGGAGAGCGTCTGCATGCAGGCGACGCCGAGCATCACTGATGTATTCATCGTCGAGATGCCGCGGCCGATCAGGCGGTCGGGGAAGATGCCGCGGCCATGCGTCATCACCATGGTGCTGGAGGCGGAGAAGAAGCCCATGGCGACGATGACGCCGACCGGTAGCCAGGCGGGCGGGTGGGAGAACAGCGCCAGAATCGCGAGCAGCAAAATGATCGCCGAGGTGCCGCCGATCGCGATCCATTTGCGGGTGTCGAGCCGGCGGTCGAGCGGGCCGAAGACGAGCATGCCGGCCTGGTAGGCGATCACGGCGCAGAGCAGGACATTTCCAGCCGCGATCGGGCTGAGGCCATGCACCTCGCGCAGGAACGCACCGCCCCACAGGCCCTGCACGGTGAAGGTACAGGCATAGTTGCAGAAGTTCAGTGCCAGGATCGGCTTCAGGCGCGGATTGCGCAGCACCTCGATCAGCCCTTTGAGCATCTCGCCGGGCGGCTCCGCCTTCCGGCTCAGGAAGGGATGGCCGGGCGGCGCGTCGCGCACCACCAGAAAGATCGCGACCGTGGCGAGCGCGGTGAAGACGACGACGGCGCCGAACACCGGACGCCAGCCGACCGCCTGCGATGCCCAGGCGAGCGGCGTGGTGGCGGCGAGGTTGCCGAGCAGGCCGATCGACAGCACGAGCGCCGTCAGCGTCGAGAAACGATCCGGCGGAAACCAGCGCGAGATCACCACCATGCTGCCGATCAGCATCACGCCGCAGCCGGCGCCCATCAGCACGCGGCCGGTGAGCAGCACCGGCCAGCTCGGTGCCAGCGTGAACATCGCGCCGCCGAAGCAGGCCACGATCAGCATGCCGACCACGGTATAGCGCGGCCCGAAACGGTCGAAGAAGAAGCCGCACGGGATCTGCATCGCGGCGAAGCCGAAGAAGAACGCGCCGGTCAGCGCCCCCAGCGCTTCCGGCCCGATCGCAAGATCGCGCATCAAGTCGAGGCCGATGGTGACGTTGGAGGCGCGGAAAAAATGGCTGGCGACATAGGCGGTCGCCAATGTCGCAACGATGATGAGGCCCCGGCGGTGGGGGAAAGGCCGCTCGGCGGACTGCATCGGTGAAGGACGTTTCCGGTTTGTTTTTCTTGCGAGTGCGAGCCTATGCGGGCGCGGAACGCAGTTCAACCAGCAATCGATCCGATTGCTAGCCTCTATGTCGGTGTGTGCATGGCTCTTGCCCGAAAAAAATCCGGCGCGCTGGTGGCGCGCCGGATAGTCCGACCAGCTTTCACATCGAAGCTGGTGGCCCTAGCCAGGGGGAGGTGCCTGGCCGAGAACACGGTAACGCCGGCGATCGCCGATTCCAGCGTGTGGAATTCCGGGATCGGCGGCGTGTCAGGCGAAGCAATCATACCGCCGGCCTCACAAGCCGGAGGTGAACTGCTTCACAGACCGCGTGCACAAAAAGACAGGCCGTGCACCGGGCACGCCGAAATCCATTCCAACTCTACGCAACAACAACTCGGATCAGTCCGCGGCCCGCGGTCCAACAGACCAATCAGAAATCATTACGCGATGCCACCGCCATTGATCGCTCCGCGCGCTGCGAACGGCGGCAATTGCTGGCGGATGTCGCGTGCCGGCGGCCGCTCGGACGGATCGCGCCCAATCGCTGTCTTCAATTCCGCAAGGTCGATGAAAGCATCGGCCTGACGCCGCAGTTCGTCAGCCACCATCGGAGGCTGGCTGGTCAGGGTCGAGACGACAGTAACGTGCACGCCGCGGCGCTGAACCGCCTCCAGCAACGGGCGGAAATCCCCATCGCCGGAGAACAGAAACATCCTGTCGATATGCTCGGCGAGCTCCATCGCATTGACGGCAAGCTCGATATGCATGCTGCCCTTCACCTTGCGGCGGCCGCTGGCGTCAGTGAATTCCTTGGTGAGCTTGGTGACGACGGTGTAGCCGTTATAATCGAGCCAATCGACGAGGGGACGGATCGACGTATATTCCTGATCCTCGACAATGGTCGTGTAGTAGAACGCGCGCAATAACGCGCCGCGGCTCTGGAACTCCTTAAGCAGACGCCGGTAGTCGACGTCGAAACCGAGTGTCCTGGCGGTCGCGTAAAGATTGGCGCCATCGATAAAGAGCGCAATTCTGTCGGACGGCATCATCAGACACTGGCCTCTCATTTTGGGGACGCCGATCGAGCGAGCATTCGCTAAAGGCTTGCCCGCACGCTGCTAGGTACAAAAGCTGACCGAGGTGACGAGGCAGGGGCGCCGACGACCGGGAGGAACAATCGTGCGCTGCGCCAGTAGTTCAGTCGATATGCATCCTGCCTCGACGCCCCAACGTTAAGGTGCATGCGCGCCGAGCTCAATTGTACCGAGGTAAGCCGCCGGTATCGAAAACGGATGGACCGACTATACGAAGGTTTAACCTCTTCCGCCGCAAACCGGCGGCTCTTCACTGAGCCGGCCTATTCCGACGGCGTTGCAGAAGATGCTTCAGCCACTTCCACGCCGGCGCGAGGACAAATCCGACGACCGGAATCGATGCGGCGCCGACCAGTAATCCGATGACACCGGAGATGGCGGCCTCAACCACCCATTCGAGAATTGTGGCGAGGGGCGGCACTGCGTGCGCCGCGGCCTCCGCCGCCCCCTTGACCGCGTGTTCGATCGCGGGCGGGCCGTAGACCTCGAGGCCATGCAGGATGATGCCGCCGCCAACCCAGATCATGGCGGCGGTGCCGACGACGCTGAGGATTTTCAGCAGCACGGGCATGCTGCGAACAATGCCGCGTCCGAGCGCGCGGCCAACAGCCGAAGCGCGGTCGCTGGTCGCCAGCGCCACGCCGACATCGTCGGCTTTCACGATCAGGGCGACCACGCCGTACACGGCGACGGTGATTCCGATTCCGACGAGCGCCAGCACGAGCGCCTGGTTCCATAGGCTTCCGACGGGGATGGCTGCCAAGGTGATCGCCATGATCTCGGCCGAGAGGATAAAGTCGGTCTTGACGGCACTTGCGACCTTCTCGTCCTCGATCGACTGCGCGTTCAAAGCGACCGTTTCGAGCTGGGCCTCATGCTGATGCGCGCTGTGCGGCATGACGGCCTCGAGTACCTTTTCCACCCCTTCGTAGCAGAGATAGGCCCCACCCAGCATGAGCAGCGGCGTGATCGTCCAGGGGAGGAAGTAGCTCAGCACCAAGGCGGCTGGCAGCAGAATCAACAGCTTGTTGCGCAGCGATCCTGCGGCGATCCTGCCCACAATGGGAAGCTCGCGCTTCGGCTCGAACCCGATCACGTAACCGGGCGTGACAGCGGTATCGTCGATCACGACGCCTGCGGCCTTCGCGCCCGCCCTGGCGGCCTGGCTGGCGACATCATCCAGGGAGGCTGCAGCTACCTTCGCGATACCAGCGACATCGTCGAGAAGGCCGATCAGCCCGATACTCATCGATTTCCAACCCGCGCCATTTGATTCGCCGCCCCAAGCCTTGGTCCCAAGCCTTGCGGTTTATGACCGCAAAAAATCCGGCGCGCTAGTTGAGCGCGCCGGATCATTACTACACTCGCTACAAGGCTCCTGTCAGCCGGTGGCTGCGCGCGGGGCGCGATTGCGCGAGTTGCGCTGGAAGAACAGCGCCTGGCTCGCGACCGCCGAAACCATCGCGGGCTGGAACGGCTTTGAGATCAGGAACGCGGGCTCGGGGCGTTCGCCGGTCAGGAAGCGCTCGGGGTAAGCGGTGATGAATACCACCGGCACCTCGAACGCACGCAGCAATTCGTTGACCGCATCCAGGCCCGACGAGCCGTCGGCGAGCTGGATGTCGGCGAGGATCAGGCCGGGCTTCTTGTTCTTGGCGAGCGCGACCGCGTCGGCATGGGTGCGGGCGACGCCGATGACGTTGTGACCGAGGTTCTTCACGAGGCTCTCGAGATCCATCGCGATGAAGGTCTCGTCCTCGATGATCAGGACATCGGTGGCGATTTCCGCCGCCATCTCGCGGCCGGCGGTATCCGTCAACTGCCGGGTCTCGGCAATGTCGGTATTGAGAATGAACGCCACCTCTTCCTCGGAGAAGCCTTCGAGCGACAGCAACAGGAACGCCTGTCGCGGCAGCGGCGTGATGTTCGACAGCCGCCGCTCCGGCGGCAGCGCCAACGTCGCGACGTCAGGATTGTCGTTGAGCGAGACCGAATTCCAGATCTGGGTGAACAGCTTGAACAGCCCGGCGCGCGGGCCGTACCGTTCATCCAGCAGCGAAGGATCCTGCAGCAGGGCCTCCAGCATGGCGGCCACATAAGCATCGCCCGAGGCCTGGTTTCCAGTGAGCGCACGGGCATAGCGCCGCAACAGCGGCAGATGTTCAGCAACGAGCTGTGATCGGGACATCCCCATTCCATCCTTGTCTTGGGCCGTATCCATGGCCGTTACTTAGGGTCGCATCTGGGCGGACGTAACCTCGTGCGCCGCGTCCGGCGCCAATTTAAAAGTTTCTTAAGCCTCGATTCGGGGGGACCCGGTTCCCCTGTCATCCCGACTACTCGCGGAAGGCAAAAAAGTTCCAGAAAAAGTTCCCAGATTTCGGAACCTTCCGCAGATATTCGCATTAGCCTCTGACCTATAACGCGGCGGCCTAGGCCCAATTTCGAGGTAACCTCTTGAAACCACAGAGAATTAACTCTCGGGGAAGCGTGGATCAGACCATGAAGGAAGCAAAAAAGCAGGGCGGGCTCAATGCCGAGATTCAATCGAGGATCGGCCATCAGCTCCGCGCCATGTACGACGATGTGGTTCGACAGGGCGTGCCGGACCGCTTTGCGGAGCTGATCCGGAAGCTCGATGGGCCGGAGGCGGCGGCGGCCCAAATCGACAAACAAGAAGACGGGAGGGACTAATGCCTCTCACAGACTCTCTTCGCGACGACATTTTGGCGTCGGTACCAAGCCTACGCGCGTTTGCGATCTCACTCTCGGGTAATGGTGACCGTGCGGACGACCTGGTGCAGGAGACGTTGCTGCGCGCCATTGCCAACATCGACTCGTTCCAGCCCGGCTCGAACCTGCCGGCCTGGTTGTTCACCATCCTGCGCAACCTGTTTCGCTCGGACTATCGCAAGCGGCGGCGCGAGGTGGAGGACGCCGAGGGCAATTACGCGAAAACTTTGAAGACCCAGCCGTCGCAAAACGCGCATCTGGAGTTCGAGGAGTTTCGCACAGCGCTCGACAAGCTGCCGCAGGACCAGCGCGAAGCGTTGATCCTGGTCGGCGCCTCCGGCTTCTCCTACGAGGACGCCGCCGCCATCTGCGGCTGCGCGGTCGGCACCATCAAGAGCCGCGTCAACCGCGCGCGCTCGAAACTCTCCGCGTTGCTCTATGTCGAGGGCGCCGAGGATTTCGGACCTGACGAGACCGTGCGCGCCGTGATCGGCGGCAACGGCGGCTGATGACGCTATCGATACGACACGGAAAAGGCGGCCCAAGCGGCTGCCTTTTTGTCGCTATCGTAACCTGGACGTGATGCCTTCAACGATGTCCTCCCTGCGAACGCAGGGACCCATACGCCGCGGCCGGCGCAAGTCGCACAATGCGAGACGGCTTGTCTCACAACCCACAGCGGTGGTTACAGGGACGACAGGTGGACGGAGCGTGACCTACTTTACCGGCCGTACCGGCGCGGAAATTTCGCCGGTGCGATCGCGCTCGGTCATGTCGACCACCGTGGCCATCGGCGCGATGAGCTCGTAGACATAGCTGACATCGGTGAAGTAGCGTTTTGCGGTGCCGCCGAGCGCTTCCGGAGCGACGCGGTCGAGCAGGATGAGGCCGAAATCGCTATCTTCACGCCGTGTCGCCGCGCTGGTGTTGAACTCTTCCCAGCGGAAATGAAAGACCGTGTCGGGCTCCTCGCCCGTGACTTCCCAGTTCGCGACGATATGCGGATGCTTGCCGACCAGCGACAGGCCCTCGTCGGAGTGCGAGGCCAGCTCGAAAAACAACAGCGAGAGCGACTGCGCGGCGCGCGCGCTGACGGCGATATCTGGGCCGTTGACGACGATGCGGTCGGCATGCGGGATCGCGCGCGACTCGAACAGGCCCTTGAGCTTGACGCCCTGCCACTGGCTTTCGCTGAGCAGCGTCACCACGTTCGACATCGCATGGATGCGGCCGATCAACAGCTCGCGTGCCACATCCATGTCGGAGCCGTGACGCAGCGTGCGCGTCACGATCGACTGGATCACAGCCAGGATGTTCTTGACCCGGTGGTTCAGCTCGTCGATGACGGCGGTCAAGCGCCGCTCGAAGCCGATCCGCACCTGGATCTCGCGGCTGAGCCGCAGATTGTTGTAGGCGACATAGCCGAACAGGCCACAGACGATGCCGGTGAGCGCCAGCCCAATGGCCGCCACGACGATCGCGGTCTGCTGCGCACGCTGCGCGGCGTTGTTCTTGGCGTAATAGCCGAGCGACCAGTCGCGGCCGCCGAACGTTACCGTCCGCACCACCGACGGCAGCGGATCGCCCTGCCTCACCGCCCGCAGCGTGACGACGCCCTGGTCGTTGGCGACATATTCGTCGTTGGCGTCATCAGGGTCCTTCAACACCACCGAGAACAACGAGCGGTCGTCATCGGTCAGCATCAGCGGCGCCAGCTCGTAGGAAAAGGTGACGAAGCCGGCCGGCTCCGAACTGCCCTCCAGCAGAATCGGAGACGCCAGCACGAGACCGATCGGCCCGTTCTGGCGCAACAGCGGGATCGGGTCCGACGCCAGCGGCTTGCCGGTTGCCGCCGCCTGCGCCAGCATCGGCCCGATCACCGAGTGCCGGTCGTAGGCGCGGCCGGGAAAACCGAGCGTGTCCGGACTGCGCGGCTCGAGGTCCATCAGCACGTCGATCGGCTTGTTGATGGTCCGGAGATCCAGCGGCTTGTCGTCGAAATCCCTGATCGTCGGATTGGTGAAGCCGGCCCCCTTCAGCTCCGCCTGCGCCGCCGCCAGATCGCCTGGCTTGAGACGCGCGATCCAGGACGCGATCACAAAATCGGTCTTGAAGGCATAGATCGCCGAACGCAGCGGCTGCAGCATGTTGGCCTTCACTACTGAAGGTGAGCGAAACAAGCCGGATGCAACGCGTGCGAGCAATTCGCGCTCGGTCAGCCGGTCCTGCGCCAGGCTGGCATGAACGTCGATGGCGCGCGACAGTGCGATGCCGTCAATCGCCAGTTCCTGCTCGTGGACGCGATAGGCCGCCAGACCGGAGAGCAAAACTCCGATCAGGGCAATAAAGCCGATAATGAAGCCCAGCCGAACCACTCGCTTACTCGGGAATGACGTGTTGGCGAAGACGTATTGGAAGCATTACGGGGTCTGCCGGGGCAGAGACACGTGGCAATAGCGCGAAGGCCAAGCGCGGCGAATATGACGGAGCGATCATCAGCACGCAACTGACAGCCTGGCAGCGGGCAACAACACGGCAGCCGTTAACGCTGATTTGGCGGCGCCAGAAGTTGATAATCTGACAGCGTCGATTTGGTTCCGGCGCGGGCGGACAAATCCGAGGGGCTGGCGGCGGACCGAGCATTAATGTTAACGCGCCGCTCACCTGCCGCTGGCCTGACCGCTCGTTCGGCCGCCTGTTCATCCGGGCCCCGCGGGGCCGGCTACCCCGGCCTACCGGGCCTTGGCGGCCGGGCGCAGGCCGCCCTTGGTCTCGATGAAGCCGATGATGCGATCGAGCCCCTCGCTCTTCTTCAGATTGGTCATCACGAACGGCCGCTCGCCGCGCATCCGCTTGGCGTCCGTCTCCATCTTCTCCAGCGACGCGCCGACATAAGGCGCCAGGTCGATCTTGTTGATGACGAGCAGGTCCGAGCGGATGATGCCGGGGCCGCCCTTGGAGGGAATCTTGTCGCCGGCGGCAACGTCGATCACGTAGATCGTGAGATCGGCAAGTTCGGGCGAGAATGTCGCGGCGAGATTGTCGCCGCCGGATTCGATCAGCACCAGATCGAGATCGGGAAATTTCGCGCGCATGTCGGCAACCGCCGCGAGATTCATCGAGGCGTCCTCGCGGATCGCGGTGTGCGGGCAGCCGCCGGTCTCGACGCCGGCGATGCGGTCCGGCGTCAGCGACCCCGAGCGCACCAAGAATTCGGCGTCCCATTTGGTGTAGATGTCGTTGGTGATGGCGGCGATGTCGTAGTGCTCCCGCATCGACTTGCAGAGCAGGTCCATCAGCGCGGTCTTGCCGGAGCCGACGGGACCGCCGACGCCGATCCGAAGCGGGCCGTGAGAATTAGACATGTGAACAGTTCTCTCTGTTGTCGTCCCTGCGAAAGCAGGGACCCATAACCATCGAACTCAATTGTAGCAAAGGCCGGAGCCCCAGCCCGGCGTAACAGCAAACATTTGTGGTTATGGGTCCCCGCGTTCGCGAGGACGACGAGTGGAAAAAGCCGTCACGCGTCATGACCGGAACAGCCGCGTATATTGCGTCTCGTGGCGGAGGCTGGCGAGGTCGGCGCGGAAGGTGGCGCTGCCGAGATCGTCGAGCGAGGCGGCAAGCGCTCGGCTGGCGGTCGAGGTGACCTCAGTTTCCAGGCTCGCGAGAATGCGCTGGCTGTCGGTTTGCCCGAGCGGCACGAGGCGCGCGCCGGCCGAAATCCAGTTCGAAACCACGGCATGCAGGAAGGCATGAATTGCCGGCGCAAGCGGAACGGCATGGGCAGCGCTGACGACACCGACCGCGACGGGATAAACGATCGCGCTGCCGCTCGCAGCAACCATGCTGTCGAGGCCGTCGCAGGCCCAGGCGGCGCGCGCGATATCGATGAAGGCGCGGCCCTGCGTTGTCGTCTCGAGCTGACGCTCGCGCGAGGGCACGAAGGCAGCCGCGAGTTCGGCAACCTCGCGCAACGCCGTAGCATCCTGCCCGGACGCGGCGCGATATGCCTGCGCCAGAAACGCGGCGTCGCAGAAGCCGGAACCGTCAACCAGCATCGCGGCCAGCCAGTCGCGCAGCGATGCGGCGTCGGTGATATCGCCCGCCTCCACCGCCCATTCGATGCCGCTGGAATAAGAGAATGCACCGACCGGGAAGGACGGCGACAGCCAGGTCATCAGCCGGTACAGCGCCGCTGCCTCCTCCGCATTCATTCCACTGCTCGCGTCGGCGGGCGCAGGCTCACTTGTGGTCATGAGCATGAGAGTGATCGTGGTGGTGATGATCGTGGTCGCAATGTTCGTCGTGGTGGTGATGGTGCGCGTGATCATCATGATCGTGGCCGTGGTGGTGCGCGGCATGATCATGCGAAGCCTGCGCATAGGCGCCGCCTTCCGGATCGAACGGCGCCTCGATCTCGATGATGCGCGCACCCAGCCCCCTCACCATCGCCTCGATGACGTGATCGCGGCGGATGCGCAGGCCCTTCGGCATGATCTGGGTCGGCAAATGACGGTTGCCGAGATGCCAGGCGATGCGGACCAGATGCAAGGGATCGACGCCCCGGATCTCGATCAGGGGCTCGGCGGCCGCGACCACCTCGATCAGCCTGCCGTCCTCTAGCACCAGCGCGTCACCGCCGCGCAGCGCCACCGCATTCTCCAGGTCGAGCAGGAATTCGAGCCCGCGCGTTCCCGTCATCGCCATCCGCCGCCGGTGCCGGTCGTCGAAATCGAGCACCACGGTGTCGGCGGCTGCTTCTGTCCAGCGATGCTGGCCCAGGACTTTTGTCGCGCGGATCATGACGTGGGCCTCAAAGCCTCTCCACAATTTCTCTCCCGTTGGCTTTTCTTGTCAGCGGGTCTCGACTTTTTCGGGCGTGATCACTTCGATCTTCGGTGGCGCTGACATGCATTTGACGGCGACGCGGCCGAAAGTCTTCATGTGCTCGGCGCCACGATGCGGTACCAGCGCCTCGGCATTTTCCCACTGCTCGACGAACACCATCTTTGAGGGATCAGTGACGCTCTCGTGCAGGTCATAGGCGATATTGCCGGGTTCTTTCCGGGTTTCCTTGATGCAGGCGGTGGCGGCGGCGATGAAATCGGCGCGCGTTTCGGGCTTGATGGTCAGCGTGGCAACGACGTAGATCACTAGATCCCTCCCGGATTTTTGTTCTGGCTAACGTTCCGGGCCAGACCTTAGAACATGAAATACCGCTGCGCCATGGGTAGAACCTCTGCGGGCGCGCATGTCAGAAGCTCGCCGTCTGCGCGCACCTCATAGGTCTCGGCATCGACCTCGATCTTGGGCGTCGCGCCGTTATGGATCATGCTCTTCTTGGAAATGCCGCCGCGGGTGTTTTTCACCGGATAGAGCGTCTTGGCTATACCGAGCTTGCGCGCCAGCCCGCCGGTAATGGCGGCCTTCGAGGTGAACACCACCGAGGAGGCCGTCAACGACTTGCCGAAGGCGGCGAACATCGGCTGGTAATGCACCGGCTGCGGCGTCGGGATCGAGGCGTTCGGATCGCCCATCGGCGCCGCCACGATCGAGCCGCCCTTGATGATGCAATCCGGCTTGACGCCGAAGAACGCCGGTGACCACAGCACGAGGTCGGCGAGCTTGCCCTTCTCCACCGAGCCGATCAGTTTCGAGACGCCATGCGCGATCGCGGGGTTGATGGTGTATTTGGCGATGTAGCGCTTGACGCGGAAATTGTCGTTGTCGTTCCCCTTGTCCTCCGGCAGCGCGCCGCGCTGCTTCTTCATCTTGTCGGCGGTCTGCCAGGTGCGGATGATGACTTCGCCGAGCCGGCCCATCGCCTGCGAGTCCGACGACATCATCGAGAGCGCGCCGAGATCGTGCAGGATGTCTTCGGCTGCGATGGTTTCTTTGCGGATGCGGCTTTCGGCAAACGCGAGATCCTCCGCAATCGACGGATCGAGATGGTGGCACACCATCAGCATGTCCAGATGCTCGTCGATGGTGTTGCGGGTGAAGGGGCGCGTCGGGTTGGTCGAGGACGGCAGCACATTCTTCAAGCCGGCAATCTTGATGATGTCAGGCGCATGGCCGCCGCCGGCGCCTTCGGTATGGAAGGCGTGGATGGTGCGGCCCTTGAAGGCTTTTACCGTGTCCTCGACGAAGCCGGATTCGTTCAGCGTGTCCGAATGCAGCATCACCTGGACGTCGTAATCGTCGGCGACGGCGAGACAGTTGTCGATCGCCGCCGGCGTGGTGCCCCAATCCTCATGCAGCTTCAGCGCGCAGGCGCCGGCCTTGATCATCTCGACCAGTGCAGCGGGACGCGCGGCATTGCCCTTGCCAGATATGCCGAGATTGACTGGGAAGGCGTCGAACGACTGGATCATCCGGCCCATGTGCCAGGGGCCGGGCGTGCAGGTGGTCGCAAAGGTGCCGTGCGAGGGCCCGGTGCCGCCGCCGAGCATCGAGGTGACGCCACTCATCAACGCATGCTCGATCTGCTGCGGGCAGATGAAATGGATGTGGCTGTCGAAGCCGCCGGCAGTGAGAATTTTTCCCTCGCCCGCGATCACGTCGGTGCCGGGGCCGATGATGATGGTGACGCCGGGCTGGATATCGGGATTGCCGGCCTTGCCGATCGCCGCGATCATACCCTCCTTGATCGCAACGTCGGCCTTGACGATGCCCCAGTGATCGACGATCAGCGCATTGGTGATGACAGTATCGGCAGCGCCCTGCCGGTTGGTGACCTGCGACTGCCCCATGCCATCGCGGATCACCTTGCCGCCACCGAACTTCACCTCCTCGCCATAGGTGGTGAAGTCTTTTTCAACCTCGATGATGAGATCGGTATCGGCCAGCCGCACTCTGTCGCCGGTGGTCGGCCCGAACATGTCGGCATAGACGCTACGTTTGATTTTCACGGACATGACGGACTCCAGCTTTCGGTGTTTCGTGCCAATTGCAGGCATGGCGACTCGGGGCCACCCCTCTCCCCAACCCTCTCCCGCAAGGGGAGAGGGAGCCTGACCAGCGTGCTCACCTCACCTCACATCGCATCACGACTGCTCCTCGACGTCTTTGGCATCAGTCAGGGACGCACCGGCGGATGGGTTCCCTCTCCCCTCGCGGGAGAGGGTTAGGGAGAGGGGTGCCGCTTGCTCCGCTGCCTGCAGAATGAAAAGAACAGCTCCCTCAAGATTCTTCATTACGTCGTTGTTGGTGAAGCGCGGTACGCGATAGCCGCGAGACTCGAACCATCGGTCACGCGTAATGTCGTGTCGAATGCGCTCCTCAAAATCGTGGCTCTCGCCATCGACTTCAACGACGAGCTTGCAAGAGTGAGCAGCGAAATCCGCGATGTAATTGCTCATCGGGACTTGGCGGCGAAATCCTAGCCCCGCGAGCCGTTTCGCTTTTAGATGGCGCCATAGCAACGTCTCCGCACGAGTCATCTCGCGCCTTAAACGCTTGGCGCGATCGCGCTGAACCTTGCTTACCTCGTCGTGTGGCATACCCCTCTCCCCAATGCTTCCCCGCAAATGAGGGAGCCCGGCTAGCGTGCTCTCCTCACATCGCATCATGGCCTTCTGCAAGTTGCACCTTCGCGTGACTAGCACGTGTTAGGGGAGCATCGGCGGTAGGGTTCCCTCTCCCCTTGCGGGAGAGGGTTAGGGAGAGGGGTGCCGCTTGCTCCGCTGCATGAGGAAGAGCGTGGACAATGTCCTCAACGACATTAGACGTCATCGCGCTCAGCTGGTTGATGCGATGTCGCGTTCCGTCTCCCGTCAGCGCCCGCGGCTTACCCCTCTCCCCAACCCTCCCCCGCAAGGGGGGAGGGAGCCCGGCTAGCGTGCTCACCTCACAATAATTCACAGCTTCCCCTGCACGTCGCCACGGAAGCCGTAGATGGTGCGCTTGCCGGCGAGGGCGACCAGTTGCACGTCACGCGTTTGCCCCGGCTCGAACCGCACCGCGGTGCCGGCGGCGATGTCGAGGCGCATGCCGCGGGATCTTTTGCGGTCGAATTTCAGTGCGGGGTTGGTTTCGAAGAAATGATAGTGCGAGCCGACCTGGATCGGGCGGTCGCCGGTATTGGCGACGGTGAGCGTCACCGTCTTGCGGCCAGCGTTGAGTTCGATCTCGCCGTCCTTGATGAAGCGTTCGCCGGGGATCATGTACCCTCCTCTGTCATTCCGGGGCGACGCGCAGCATCGAAACCGGACGTTCGAGATAATAACCTCTGGATTCCGGGTTCGGCCGCTTTGCGGCCGCCACGGAATAACGATGACTATCGTATCGGCTCGTGCACGGTGACGAGTTTTGTACCATCCGGAAACGTCGCTTCGACCTGGATGTCGTGGATCATCTCGGGAATGCCATCCATCACCTGCGCGCGGGTCAGGACCTGGGCGCCGGCTTGCATCAGTTCGGCGACAGTGCGGCCGTCGCGGGCGCCTTCGACGATGAAGTCGGAGATGATGGCCACCGCCTCGGGGTGGTTGAGCTTGACGCCGCGCTCGAGCCTACGGCGCGCCACCATGGCCGCCATCGAGATCAAGAGCTTGTCCTTTTCGCGGGGGGAGAGATTCATGCGAGCACTCTGGTGATTGTCTCTAATTGAGCCACAGCGGTTAATTGAGCCAAAGTCTTGGTAGCGCCGCGGCGCTGGCGCGGCCGAGCACCGTCATCATATCGGCGCGGAGCCGGGCCGCATCTTGGGCACAGAAGCGCGCCATTGCAAATCCATTCCAGCAGGAGATGCCGACCTCGCCACCAAACGTTTCCGAGGCTTCGCGGATGCGCTCCACGACTGCCTCATCGCCGGGCACAATCAGCGCGGTGCCGATGGCAACGCCGCCATTGGCCACGGCCGGCCGCGCCAGCTTTGCGCCGATGTCGCCGTCGAGCCGGATGGTCTCCGCAAACACCAGCTTGCCGCCGCGGCGCAGGCGCCAGCGGTCGACGAACTCGCCGTGAAGCATCCGCTCGCCCATCGCGGCGCGGCCGAACACGACGATTTCGCAGAGCAGAAGCGAGGCATCTTCGGCCAGGTCGATGTCGATGCGCCTGACAATTCGCGCGCGGTCGAACAGGATAGTCTCCTGCGGCAGCCAGGCGAGATGCGCACCGGCTTCCGCCTTCAGGGCGATGCTGAGCTGGGCGGCGGCGCCGGGCGCACGATAGACCTTTTCGGCCGCCGCCGTCGTCAGCGTCAGCCGCGTCCCCTCGCCTGCCCCGATATCGATATCGAAGCGGTCTCCGCCGGCAATGCCGCCGGCGGTGTTGACGAACACGCCGAATAGTCCTTCCGCTTCAGGAGAAGGAAAGCGGACGCGCAGCGAGCCGGATTCGTGCAGGTCGCCACGGCGGGTGACGCCATCCTGCAGATGCACGCCGAACCGCACCGCGCCTTGCGCGCGGTTGGCCGCGAACGTTACTGACGCCGCGCGCGTGATATCGGTCCGCATCCGTCCCCCAAACGGTGTGTGCCGCGCTCGAAAACGTTACAGCGCCATCTGGCGACTGATCTCCGCGGGATCGAGATTGGCGCGGTCGCAGGCATATTTCACCGCACCGCGGTCCATGACCGCAAAATTGTCGCCGAGCTCGCAGGCAAAGTCGAGATATTGTTCGACCAGCACGATTGCGATGTTGCCGAGGCTGCGCAGGTAAGAGATCGCGCGGCCGATGTCCTTGATGATCGAGGGCTGAATGCCTTCGGTCGGCTCGTCCAATAGCAACAGTTTCGGCCGCATCACCAGCGCACGGCCGATCGCGAGCTGCTGCTGCTGGCCGCCGGAGAGGTCGCCGCCGCGCCGCCCCAGCATCGTATTCAGCACCGGAAACAGCGAAAACACGTCGTCGGGGATATAGCGATCCTCGCGCTTGAGCGGCCCGAAGCCGGTCTTGAGATTTTCCTCAACCGTGAGCAGCGGAAAAATTTCGCGGCCCTGCGGCACGAAGCTGATGCCGCGCCGCGCGCGTTCATAAGGTTTCAGACCGGTGATATCGTGACCATCAAGCGCGATCGAGCCACTGGCGATCGGATACTGGCCGACCATCGCGCGCAGCAGCGAGGTCTTGCCGACGCCGTTGCGGCCCAGCACGCACGTCACCTTGCCGGGCTCGGCGGATAGCGAGACGCCGCGCAAGGCTTGTGCTGCGCCGTAGTAGAGATTGATGTTGTCGACGTTGAGCATGCCGCACGTCCTCGTTATGGCGAATCGCGAATGGCGAGTAGCGAATAGGGACGAGCAAGTCCCCGTTCCTTCTTTTCCCATTCGCTATTCGCTACTCCCCATTCGCCTCTTCATCTTCCCAGATACACTTCGACCACGCGCTCGTTCGATGAGACCTGATCGATGGTCCCCTCCGCCAGTACCGTGCCTTCGTGCAGGCAGGTGACCTTGACGCCGAGTTCGCGCACGAAGGTCATGTCGTGCTCGACGACCATGACGGTCTTTTCCTTGTTGATTTCCTTCAGAAGCTCGGCGGTCTGATGCGTCTCGACATCTGTCATGCCCGCGACCGGCTCGTCGACCAGCAGCAGTTTTGGGTCCTGCGCCAGCAGCATGCCGATCTCCAGCCACTGCTTCTGGCCGTGTGACAGGCTGCCCGCAAGACGGTTGCGTGCATCGGTCAAACGGATGGTTTCGAGCACGCGGTCGATCCGCTCGGATTCGTCCCTGCTGCCGCGCCAGAACAGCGTGCCCCTGACGCTGTGATCGACATTGAGCGCCAGCAACAGATTGTCCTCGATGGTCTGGCTCTCGAACACCGTCGGCTTCTGGAATTTGCGGCCAATGCCGAGTTCGGCGATATGGGTCTCGTCCAGCCGCGTCAGGTCGGTCATGCCATCGAACAGCACTGTGCCTTCGTCCGGCTTGGTCTTGCCGGTGATGATGTCCATCATAGTGGTCTTGCCGGCGCCGTTCGGGCCGATGATGGCACGCATCTCGCCGGGCTCGAGGGTGAGCGAGAGATTGTTGATGGCGTGAAAGCCGTCGAACGAGACATGCACGCCGTCGAGGTAGAGCAGCGCCGAAGTGGTCCTTCCCTCCATGACACTCATGCGCTCACTCCGCCGGCTTCGGTTCGCCGACGCCGTCTTCGAGCGCGGCGCTTTCGGCATTGGCTTTTTCGGTTGCCTTCCGGGATTCCCGCCAAGCGTTGAAGGTGCCGACGATCCCCTTTGGCAGCAGCAGCGTCACCAGGATGAACAGCGCGCCCAGCATGAACAGCCAGTACGGCGCCAGCGGGCCCGAGGTGAAATAGGTTTTTGCGTAGTTGACGACGACGGCGCCGAGCGCCGCGCCCACCAGCGTGCCGCGGCCGCCGACGGCAACCCAGATCACCGCTTCGATGGAGTTGCCCGGTGCAAATTCGCTCGGATTGATGATGCCGACCTGCGGCACGTAGAGCGCACCGGCAACGCCGGCCATGCAGGCCGAGAGCGTGAACACGAACAGCTTGTAGGACTCAACGCGGTAGCCGAGGAAGCGGGTCCGCGACTCGGCATCGCGGATTGCGATCAGGACCTTGCCGAGCTTCGAGGTTACCACCGCCCGGCAGATCAGGAAGGCCACGATAAGCGCCAGGCAGCTGAGCGCGAACAGAGCGGCGCGAGTGCCGTCGGCCTGTACGTTGAAGCCGAGGATGTCCTTGAAGTCGGTCAGGCCGTTATTGCCACCGAAGCCGAAATCGTTACGGAAGAACGCCAGCAGCAGCGCATAGGTCATCGCCTGGGTGATGATCGAGAGATAGACGCCGGTGACGCGAGAGCGGAACGCCAACCAGCCGAAGCAGAACGCGAGCAGGCCGGGAACAAGAATGACCATCAGCGCCGCGAACCAGAACATATCGAAGCCGTGCCAGTACCAGGGCAGCGCCGGATAGTTCAGAAACACCATGAAGTCGGGCAGGATCGGATTGCCGTAGACGCCGCGGCTGCCGATCTGGCGCATCAGGTACATGCCCATGGCGTAGCCGCCGAGCGCGAAGAATGCACCGTGGCCGAGCGAGAGAATGCCGCAATAGCCCCAGATCAGGTCGATCGAGAGCGCCAAAATGGCGTAGCAGGCGTATTTGCCGAACAGCGCGACCAGATAGGTCGGCACCTGCAGCGCCGAGCCTGCAGGCAGCAGGAGATTGGAGAGCGGGATCAGCACGCCGAGGCCGGCGACCACCACCAGGAAGATGGTGGCGCTGCGATCGAGCGAGCGCGTGAGGACGTGCGGTGTCATGCTTCCACCGCCCGGCCCCTGAGCGCGAACAGGCCGCGCGGACGTTTCTGGATGAACAGGATGATCAGCACCAGGATGGCGATCTTGCCGAGCACGGCGCCCGCCACCGGCTCCAGGAACTTGTTGGCGATGCCGAGCGTGAAGGCGCCGACCAGCGTGCCCCAGAGATTGCCGACGCCGCCGAACACGACCACCATGAAGCTGTCGATGATGTAGCTCTGGCCGAGGTTGGGGCTGACATTGTCGATCTGCGACAGCGCCACGCCGGCAATCCCGGCAATGCCCGAGCCGAGACCGAAGGTCAGCGCATCGACGCGCGAGGTCGCGATGCCCATCGAGGCCGCCATGCGCCGGTTCTGCGTCACCGCGCGCATCTCGAGCCCGAGCGCGGTGTAACGCAGCATCGCAAGCAGGATGACGAACACCGCGAGCGTGAAGCAGAGAATCCAGAGCCGGTTGTAGGTGATGGTGATCTGCCCGAGCTCGAACGCACCGCTCATCCAGGAGGGATTGCCGACCTCGCGGTTGGTGGGCCCGAACGCGGTGCGCACGGCCTGCTGCAATACCAGCGACAGGCCCCAGGTCGCGAGCAGCGTTTCCAGCGGACGACCATAGAGGAAGCGGATGATGCCGCGCTCGATCGCTACACCGACGGCGCCCGCGACGAGGAACGCCAGCGGCACCGCGATCAAGAGCGAATAATCGAACAGGCCGGGATATCTGCTGCGAATGACCTCCTGCACCACGAAGGTGGTGTAGGCGCCCAGCATCACCATCTCGCCATGGGCCATGTTGATGACGCCCATGACGCCGAAGGTGATGGCGAGCCCGATCGCGGCGAGCAGCAGCACCGAGCCCAGTGACAGGCCGTACCAGGCGTTCTGCACCATCGACCACATCTGCAGATTGCTCTGGATCGAAGCGATCGCGCTTGCGGCCGCACGTGCGACATTGGGCGGCACGTCGCTACCCAGCCCGGTCAGCAGCGCCATCGCTTCCTGGTCGCCCTTCGCCTTGACGATGGCGACCGCTTCGAGCTTTTCGACCTCTGTCGCGTCGGACTTGTAGAGCAGGATGGCGGCACGGGCTTCCGCGAAGGCGGCCTTAACGGACTTGTTGGTCTCCTTCGCCAGGGCGCCGTCGATCACGGACAGCGCACTCTCCTCGTGGCTCTTGAACACCGATTGCGCCGCCGCGATCCGCTTGGCCGGATCGGGTGACAACAGCGTCAGCCCGCCGAGCGCGGCCTCGACGGCGCGGCGCAAGCGGTTGTTGAGGCGGACGGCGGCCGCGTTGTCCGGCAGCTTGTCCACGGCAGCGCCGGTCGCGGCATCGATGATCTTGCCGTCGGCCTGCGTGACGAAAACCTTCTTGGTATCAGGATCGGCTGATAGCCGCCCTTCCTGCAGCGCGCTGATGATCGGAAAGGCCAGCGGATTGCCCGACGTCGCGACCGCGCCGATCGCCTCATCGGTGTCGGAAAAATCGTCGTTGGCGAACTTGGCGACCGCGTCCTCGAACGGGCCCGCCAGCGCCGGCGCCGCAAAGGCTGCAGCCAAAAGGATCGCGAGCAAAAGCCCGCGAAGGCGATCAAGGAAATTGGCAGACACAATACGACCCCGGCAGGAGTATGGGGAGAAGGCGGCGGCAGCGCCGCCTTCTCCCGTCGTTCTCTTCGAAGAACTCTTGGAAGTTCCTTTATTGCAACTCAGGCGATCCTGATCCTGTCGGACCAGATCGAGATCATGATCCAGTCGGATCAGATCGGGATCATGATCCTGTCGGATCAGATCGGGATCAAGTGCCCTGACCGCCGCACTTGTTGGTCTTGGTGTTGTAGTTGCCGCACTTCTTGCCGACCCAGTCGCCGATCAGGTCCTTGGAGCCCTCGAGCTCCTTCGACCAGGCGTCGCCAGCAACAAGGCCCGGGGTCTTCCACACCACGTCGAACTGGCCGTTGGCTTTGATTTCGCCGATGAACACCGGCTTGGTGATGTGATGGTTGGGCAGCATCTTGGAGGTGCCGCCGGTCAGGTTCTTTGCTTCGATGCCGGGCAGCGCGTCGATCACCTTGTCCGGATCGGTCGACTTCACCTTCTCGACCGCCTTGACCCACATGTCGAAGCCGATGACGTGCGCTTCCATCGGATCGTTGGTCACGCGCTTCGGATTCTTGGTGTAGGCCTGCCAGGCCTTGATGAACTTCTCGTTCTCGGGCGACTTGATCGACTGGAAGTAGTTCCAGGCGGCGAGATGGCCGAGCAGCGGCTTGGTGTCGATGCCGGCGAGTTCTTCTTCGCCGACAGAGAACGCGACCACCGGAATGTCGGTTGCCTTGATGCCCTGGTTGCCGAGCTCCTTATAGAAGGGAACGTTGGCGTCGCCGTTGATGGTGGAAACCACGGCGGTCTTCTTGCCGGCCGAGCCGAACTTCTTGATGTCGGCCACGATCGTCTGCCAGTCACTATGACCAAACGGCGTGTAGTTGATCATGATGTCTTCCTGCTTGACGCCCTTCGACTTCAAGTAGGCTTCGAGGATCTTGTTGGTGGTGCGCGGATAGACGTAGTCGGTGCCGGCCAGCACCCAGCGCTTCACCTTCTCGTCCTTCATCAAATAATCGACGGCGGGGATCGCCTGCTGGTTCGGCGCAGCACCGGTGTAGAACACGTTGCGCTCGCTCTCCTCGCCCTCGTATTGCACGGGGTAGAACAGGATCGAGTTCAGTTCCTTGAATACCGGGAGCACGGACTTGCGCGACACCGAGGTCCAGCAGCCGAACACGACCGAAACCTTGTCCTTGGTGATCAGCTCGCGCGCCTTTTCGGCAAACAGCGGCCAGTTCGAGGCGGGGTCGACGACGACAGGCTCAAGCTTCTTGCCGAGCACGCCGCCCTTCTTGTTCTGCTCCTCGATCAGGAAGAGAATGGTGTCCTTCAGCGTGGTTTCGCTGATGGCCATGGTGCCGGAAAGCGAATGCAGGACGCCGACCTTGATGGTCTCCTGCGCGTTGGCGTTCGAGAACGCAGCCAGACCCAAAACCAGGCCGGCAGTGGCCGCTAGCCAGCGGCGGCGGCTCAGCGTCGCTATATCGTGAGTCAATTTTGTAAGCATGAAATGTCATCTCCCTGACGCAGGCGTTGAACGCTGCGAACGGCCCCACGGCCGCCTGCGTTAGAGGGAATCGCAAGAACCATGCCATGGCTCGATGGCCGGATAAGCTTTTATAATCGCTTGGAAATTCCGGCTACGCGAAAACCGGCGGCGAGAAATCTGCCTATTTATTAGACAGCATAAATGTATGCTTTGGCGGCAAACCATCTACTTTTTGTGCAAATGCCGCAATTTGGCTAAATTTCTTGCACGAATTTTGATCGTCTGGGTTGGCCGGGCGGCACGGGCGCGACCTGCCCGATCGGTTTCTTTAACCGCGCTGGCGAGGCGCGCCGAATTCACCTTGAAAGCGGAGCGCGGGTGCTCCATATGACTGCCGTGACCTAGAGAATCATCAGGTCCCTGCGAGCCGCGTGTTCTGATCCCGTTTTGCGGTTTCTGGCTTGCCCCCTTCAGCTAGCAAAACCGACGCCCCAAACACGCGGGTGTCTTAAGACACACTCGCGCGCTCCTGGCTGACATCGCCGGGCGCCTGCTTTTTTAATGGAAAGAACCACCCTTTTGACCTCCTTTCAGGATTTCGGCCTTGCCGATCCCATCTCGCGTGCGCTCAAGGAAGAAAATTACCACACGCCCACGCCCATCCAGGCCCAGACCATTCCCATCGCATTGACCGGCCGTGACGTGGTCGGCATCGCCCAGACCGGCACCGGCAAGACCGCGGCGTTTGCGCTGCCGATCCTGCACCGGATCCTGGAGAACCGCATCCGGCCACAGCCGAAGAGCTGCCGCGTGCTGGTGCTGTCGCCGACCCGCGAGCTGTCAGGCCAGATCCTTGACAGCTTCAACGCCTATGGCCGCCATATCCGCCTGACCTCGGCGCTCGCGATCGGCGGCGTGCCGATGGGCCGCCAGGTCCGCTCGGTCATGCAGGGCGTCGAAGTGATGGTGGCGACCCCCGGCCGTCTGCTCGATCTCGTCCAGAGCAACGGGCTGAAGCTGAACCAGGTCGAGTTCCTGGTGCTCGATGAAGCCGACCGTATGCTCGACATGGGCTTCATCAACGACATCCGCAAAGTCGTCGCCAAGCTGCCGATCAAGCGGCAGACGCTGTTCTTCTCGGCCACCATGCCGAAGGATATCGCGGAACTCGCCGAATCCATGCTGCGCGATCCTGCGCGGGTGGCGGTGACGCCGGTGGCCTCGACGGCCGACCGGATCAGCCAGCGCATCATCCAGGTCGATTTCGCGGCCAAGCCGGCGGTGCTGGCGCAGCTTTTGAAGCAGGAACCGGTTGACCGCGCGCTGGTGTTCACCCGCACCAAGCACGGCGCCGACAAGGTGGTGAAGGTGCTGGCCAAGGCCGGCATCGAAGCCAATGCGATTCACGGCAACAAGTCGCAGAACCACCGGGAACGCGTGCTGGCGGCGTTCCGCTCCGGCGAGATCCGCACGTTGGTCGCCACCGACATTGCCGCCCGCGGCATCGATGTCGACGGCATCAGCCATGTCGTGAATTTCGACCTGCCCAATGTTCCCGAAACCTATGTCCACCGCATCGGCCGCACCGCGCGCGCCGGCGCCGAGGGCGTCGCGATCTCGCTGATCGCGGGCGCCGAGGAAATGGGCTATCTGCGCGACATCGAGCGGCTGATTCGCATTGCGCTGCCGCGGGAAGACCGCAGGACGCCGGGCCACCGTGACGCGGCGCCGGCCGCCGCCCAGCACCGGGGCGGACGGCCTGGAACACGCGTCCACGCTAGCCGTTCCCATGAACCGGCCCCAAGCGCAAAAGGCCCTCGCCGACGCCGCCGCGGTGGTGGTAATAATGCGCAGCAGCCGAACAGGCACGAAGCGCCGCGTCCTGCCCAGCAGGGCGGCAAGAGCCAGGCCGGCCACAGCGAAGGCATTCAAGGCGTCGCCTTCTTGCATCGCGAGAGCCGTCCGAATAATCAACCGAACCGTAGCCACCGACCACAGCGCTAGCCTCGATCGATCTGGAGACCACCATGGCTAAAGAAGAGCTGATCCAGTTCGAAGGACTGGTGACCGAAATTCTCCCCGACGCGCGCTATCGCGTGCAGCTCGATGCCGGACACGAGATTGTTGCCTATACCGCGGGCAAGATGAAGAAGAACCGGATCAAGACGCTGGCAGGCGACCGCGTGACGATCGAGATGTCGCCGTATGATCTGGAGAAGGGTCGCCTGATCTTCCGACACAAGGACGAGCGTCCGTCGACACCGGGCGCCCCACGCGGCGCGCCGCCGCGCGGCGGCCAGTTCCGCCGCCGGTAAACAGATCGTAAACGCCCTCGAAATCGCGCTCGACGCGGCCGCGTCGCGCGCGAACGAGGGCGGCTGGCCGGCCGAATCAAAAAATCGCACGTCAGGATTGTTTTGAACCCTACTATCGAATAATATTAGGTATCGATTTTCGGCCGGACGACATTAGCTATCCACCGGTACAGCCGGTTTAGACGCTGACGACCCTTCCAAAAATTCGATCTCACCAGCCCATCGAAAGGTGGGCTACGACTTGTCTATCTGAGAAGGGACTACCCCCGTGAGCATGGGAACCGTGAAGTGGTTTAACGCTACCAAGGGCTATGGCTTCATCCAGCCGGATGACGGCGGCAATGACGTGTTCGTGCACATCAGCGCAGTCGAGCGTGCCGGCCTCGGAACGTTGCGTGAAGGCCAGAAGATCTCCTACGAAATCGTGGCAGATCGCCGCTCTGGCAAATCTTCGGCCGACAATCTGCGCGCCGCCGGATAAAGGATTTGCTCCGGCCTCGGCCGAGAAATCCAGTTCGAAATATAGAAAGGCCGCGCTGATGCGCGGCCTTTTTATTTTGGTTGGTGCGAGCATCTGGCTATCGACGAAGAACGCGCAGGGGCTGCGTCTTCGCGGAGCTCACGTAGTAAAGAGATCGTAACCGACCGCTGCTGAAATCGGTCACATCTGAGATCTCCCTGTTTTTCGGCAATTGAATTAAGGGGCACTTAGGGGGGCTGCGGCTACGATCGCGCGCTTTTGGATAGCCAAGGGGCGCTCTCGTGCAATTCCGTCTTCAGCAGCTTCTTTCCCGTTTCCGCCGCGATCAACGCGGCAATGTCGCGGTAATTTTCACGATCGCAGCGATCCCCCTGATATCGGCCGTCGGCTGTGCGGTGGATTACTCGCAGGCGACCCGAATAAAGGCCAAAATGCAAACCGCGGCGGACGCTGCGAGCATCGCCGCGCTTGCACAGAAGTCGCCTGGCTTTCTCGCAGCTTCGGTCATGACAGGCAACGGCTCGGTCACCGCCGGCGTTACCGATGCCAACAATGTCTTTGATGCCAACATGAATGGGGTCACCGGCTACCAAAATCTGGCTCGCAACAGCACCGTTACGAAGACCGGAATCAAGCTGGCTGCCAGTGTCACGTTCTCGGCCGACGTACCGGTAACCTTCATGAAAGTGGTCGGGTTTCAGAAATTGACGGTGACGGGCGTTTCAAGTTCGGCCGCCTCGTTGCCGCCGTATCTCGATTTTTATCTGACGCTGGACGTCTCGGGCTCGATGGGCCTGGCGTCGACGCCCGCCGAACAGACGCGGCTTTCCCAAGTCAATCCGGATAATTATCGCCAATATCCCACCGGCTGCACCTTCGCCTGCCATTTTGCGCCGCAGAACAGCGCGTGCACCAATACCGGGACCCAGGCATACCCAACGAACAACTACTGCATGGGCTATGCCATCTCGCGCGTCAGCCAAAGCGGCTACAAGGGTCTGCTCTCGAACACGACAGTCAATTCGACTTATCCCAAGGGCAAGAAGCTCCCAGATACGATGGTGCCCGGCCTGCCGAATTCGCTGTATACGGCCTTGCCGCCCGTTTCATCCTGCGAGACCGACGGCACCGACGCCTGCATCCAGTTGCGCCTCGACGCGGTCGGCTACGCCCTGAACGAATTATTCAAGACCGCGAACACCGAGAAGAAGGTTGCCAACCAGTTCCGGATCGGACTCTACCCGTTCATTCGGTACCTCTACGCCTATTTTCCGCTGACCAGCAGCATCAACGGCGATCCCAAAACCTCCGGCACCATCAACTACGCGGCCGCAAACCTTGCCACGCAGCTTGACACAAATATAAATGCAAACCTTGGCTCCGGCGGCACGCATATCAGTGCCGCGCTTACTTCGGTCAATAACCTCATCTCCGGCGGCACCGGCGCCGTCGGCGACGGCAGCACGCCGACCACCCCGCAGCCTTACGTCTTCCTCGTCACCGACGGCGCACAGAACAACCAGGTCAAGGGCGTTCCCAACGGTTCCTGGTCGGGCAGCAACCACGCTACCACGATTGATCTCCAGAACAGTCTGGCGACCGTTCCCTCCTGCGAAGCCCTCAAGAACCGCGGCATCATCGTTTCCGTGCTCTACATTCCCTATGAAAAGATCGATCCCGTGAATACGAGCTTTGCCGGCAATGAAGGCACCTATGCCAACGACAACATTAAGTTTATTCCGGCCAGCCTGAAGAAATGCGCGTCGCCCAGCTTCTTCTACACCGCGAGCACGCCCGATGAGATCAAAGCGGCGCTGAACGCCATGTTCAAGCACGCGCTGCAGACCGCACATATTACGCACTGACCTGACAGAAGGGCCGGCCATGAGCCTCCCAATGGGCTGTTTGGCCGGCAAGACCCGTCGTCAAAATCGGCCACGACTGCGGATGTCCCCAGACGGCAAGGCGCCCGGAACGACCACGAAGAGACTAAGGTTTCCGTTCGGCGGCCAGGCAGACGATCGATGCAGGAAATACCGCGCTGCTGGCGCGCGCATTAGATCCTGATCCGATCGAAGCCGTACGGCACCGCTTTCCAATGCAGCGGATCGGGCTCGCCCTTACCGAAGCCGGACCAATTCACCCACGAAACAGCGGCGCCCGTCGTCCAAGGTAAGATCGCCACTAGTTTAATGCTACGAGCCCTGACAAGTGGCGTAGCCACCCGTCGGATATGTAATACAGAGCTCCGTCCGCGGACGCGTGTAGGCGGCACCGTTAAAGGTGAGGCCTGTCTTCGCCAGCACATAGCCGACGGCCGGTGTATATTTGTAGCTGACCTTGCTCCAGATCACGTATGTGCCCTTGGCCACGACGAGAGTCGACGGCAATGTCACAATGTCATCCTTGTTATGAGGCGCCGCCGCGATATCGACATTTCCGGACGCATCGATCGTCAGCCCCTTGCTCCACTGAACCTTAGCGACTCCCGATGCATCGACGTAAACCTGCGTAATCGAGGATATCAACGGCGATGCCGGGTAGGGTGTCATTATCGCCTTTGCCGCTTGACCAAAATTTTTGAGGTCGGCATCTGCCACGCTCTTCGTCTGAGACGTCAGATCGGAAAGCGTTCGCGCAGCCAGGGTGGCCTTGCGATCCACAGAAATGGCCGACGAAATCTCGACCACTCCGAAGACCATCACCACCATCATCGGCAAGATCATGGCAAACTCAACCGCCGCAAGGCCGCTGCGATCGTCCAACAGACTGCGCACGCGAAGCGACATCTTCTGCATCAGGGACACCATCATCGCATTACGGCTCTACATGAAAAGCGGCGGTCGCAGCGAGCAACCGTTGGCTGCCGTTGAGATTTGCCAAGTTGAAGCCTAACCCGGTCACGAACAACGGCCATTTATAGAAGGCGCGAACGACGATGGTATTGGGAGAGCCCGATGGCGGCAGAGAATATGAGAAAGGTCCGGTCAGGCTTCCAGCGACGATCGGATCGGTAATCGTGATCGCGGTGCCCGGGGTAAAGACCTTCACATCCACGGTAAGGTTGGCCAGATTGCTGCTGCAGTTGAACAACACCTTGATGCGATCGCAGAGGTTCGTTTTGAACGCAGTTTCGTCCATGCCGCTGTCCTGGGCCTGATGCGTCATCATCAGCCGCGCGCTATCCGCCGTTCCCTGTTCCAGAAGCTGGCCTGCAAAAAACACAATCGCCGCCTCGATAATCGCAAACAGCAGGACGAAGAACAACGGCGCGATCAGCGCGAACTCGACGGCGGCGGCGCCCCGCCGGTTGCGGCGAAATCGACGCAATAGACTTCTAACAGAGACTGTTGCAGGAGCAGGTGACGACATCGAAAAATCCCCAGACGGCAGCGATTATCCGCCCGCAAGAGCTACCTGAAAGTGATTGTGGAAGTGTTTCGTCGAATCGAAGCGGGGCGGCCCGCCCCGCTAACCGGGCGTTAACTAACCTCGGAGCATGCGGGCCGATATCGAATCGCAGACAGCGTAATGTGCTGGACGCGCCGACAAGCTTCCTCTGACCCGTCTAGCGAAGGGACCGCTTAGTTAGGGCTTAGTTTCCCGCTTTACCTGCAGCGCCGCTGGCTTGACCGCTGAGCGAACCGGCCTGGTCGATGGCGGTCTTGAAGTAGCCGTCGCCGTCACCGAGGGTGACCCGGCGCTGGCAGATCGGCATGCAGCTATAGGATTCGCGTTCGATGCCGCGGTAGACGGTGACGAGCTGATCGGTCGGGCCTTCGACCTGGATCTGGCGGTCCACCAGCACCTCGCCGTTGCGGTCCATGGCGATGAAGTTGGTCGCGCCGTAGCCCTTGCCGGTGACGACGACGATGCCGCCGCTCTGCAGCGTGACGTCCGCAATCAAGGGGTTTCCGACCACAATGGTGGAGACCTTGGCGGGAAGCTTCACGAGCTTCGCCTGGTCGACATAGACGGCGATTCGGTCGGGATCGGGCGAGGCCAGGCCGACGGCCGGCCACAGCAGCATTCCTGCTGCGAGAGAACGCAATCCAAAACGCGCGCGTGCGCGAATACGCGGGAACTTGAACGACATACTTTACCCCGGGGCATCAACAAGCCGGCGATGGCGATACGCAGCGGAACCGGCGCCCGACAAGGTGAATCTGACGACAATTCATGAACAAACGGCAAATAGACCCGGCTGTGCGGCAAGAAATCCGCCGCCGGCCTATTTGCGGAATGGGTAAGCCAGTTGCCCAATGATTTCGCGCGGGAACGAGGACTGATCGTCTACGCCGTACTGCTCCGGCAGCGCGCCCTTCGGCATTCGGAAGGTCCCGAACAGGATGTCCCAGAGCGGAAAAGTGCCGGCAAAATTGGTGTCGCCGCCCTCCTCGCGCGAGGTGTGATGCCAGCGGTGAAACACCGGCGTCGCCACGACATATCTGAACGGCCCCAGCGTCCAGTTGAGGTTGGCGTGCACGAACGCCGAATGGAAGATGTTGAACGGCCCGAGCCACAGCATCACGCCCGGCGAAATGCCGGCTATCAGCAGCGCGACGTCGACCCCGATAGTGCCTAACACGAGATTAACCGGGTGAAAGCGTGCCGCCGAGATCCAGTCCACATCTTCCGACGAATGATGAATGGCGTGGTATTTCCAGAAGCCGCCGCCGTGGAACATGCGGTGCAGCCAGTACATCATGAAGTCGGCAGCGACCAGAAACAGCATCGCCTGCAGCCACAACGGCATCCTGGACAATGGGCCGTGGCCGTTGTCGTAGAAGGCGATCAGCTCGTCGGCGTCGTGAATTCCAAACAGCAAAGCGGTGCCGAGCACCAATAGACCGATGCGGAATACGCGCGCGAACAGCGGGACCAGGAACCAGTAGCAGATGTCGGTGACGAGTTCGCGCTTGCGCCACCACGGCTTGCCGGGATTGCAGGCCCAGAAATGCGAAAGCAGCGAGAACACGAGCGCCAGCGCGATCGTGACCGGCACCACCTTGGCCAAGGTCTGGCCTAGCATCTCGACGATTTCCGTGGGCAGGCCCGGCATATCCGTCTCTTCCGGTCGGGCAACCCGGAGCGGCAATTGCTCCAACCGGTGGGCCCTGTGTTTGCGGACTCGCTACCAGAATTCGGGTGCACCCGCCAGTTTGACCGCTGACATCCAGCGGCGCCGTCGAAATCCTGCTGGAATATCCAAAGGCTTAAGATTTCGGCAATTCACTCCGGCCTACTGCTTGAGAGTCTGAGCTCCAGCAAAGGCAAGAGAATCCGCATGGCCACTTTGGCACAAGCTGCGATGAACCCGCCCGGGGAAGGCGCCGTCCCTGACGCGCTGTTCAGAGCGTGCTTTGTGCTATGCGGCATCAATGCCGGCTATTTCGCGGTAGCGTACTTCCTGGGCTTCTGGATCTACGATCTGAATGGCCGCCTCGAGCCGACCGATTTCGTGAACGTCTGGGCCGCGGGCCGCCTCGCCCTCGATGGTCATCCGGCACTGGCCTATGACTGGGATATCCAGAGGCAAGTCGAGGTAGCGGTACTTGGCCAGGACTTCTCCGGCAATTTCGCGTGGCATTATCCACCGCCGTTCCTGTTCGTTGCGACCTTTCTGGCTCAGTTTCCCTATCCGATGGCCTTCCTTGGCTGGATGGCAATCAGCCTGGTGCCATATCTCGCGGTGATGCGGGCGGTGGTTGGCCGTAGTTTCGGCCTGATGCTCGCGGTCGCGCTTCCGATGCTGTTCGTCAACATGATGGTCGGACAGAACGGCTTTCTGACCGCCGCGCTGATCGGTGGCACACTCTACCTGCTACCGACGAGACCGGTTCTGGCGGGCGTGTGTCTCGGGCTGCTCAGCTACAAGCCCCAATACGGGTTGTTGTTTCCGATCGTGCTGATCGCCGCCGGACACTGGCGCGTGTTCATTAGCGCCGGCGTCACGGCTGTCCTGTTGGCTTTCGCGTCCTGGCTCGCGTTCGGCACCGAAAGCTGGCAGGCGTTCTTTCACTGGCTGCCGCTGTCCTCGCAAGCCTTCCTGACCGAAGGCAGGGCCGCGTGGTGGAAGCTGCAGAGCCTTCTCGCGCAGGTGCGCTATTTGGGCGGCTCCGACCAATTGGCGTGGGCGTTTCAATGGGTCTTGACCGCTTCGGTTGCCACTGTGCTGGCACTGATGTGGCGGAGCCGCGTGCCCTACACGATGAAGGCCGCGGCGCTTGCGGCCGGCACCTTGTTGAGCACGCCGTATCTGTACATGTACGACATGATGGTGCTGGCGATTCCGATAGCGTTCCTGGTCCGTATCGGACTGAAGTCCGGATTTCGCGCTTACGAGCTTCCCGCTCTCGGCTCTGCGATGGCCCTGATCCTGACCTTCATCTTCGCAGGCATCCCGGTCGGGCTCGGCGCTACGCTGATCGTCGCCGGCCTGATCTTGCGCCGCGCAGGCCCATGGTGGCGGCGGGAGCCGTTGCCCTCAACGGCGATGGTTCCGAGCAGCAGCATCACGGGGTGAAAAGCGCCGCCTGCGCGAAATCGCCGTTGATCCGGTAACTGCCGCGATCAATCAATTCGCGGCGCGAACATGCAGCACTGCGTTCTTGTCCGCGTAGACTTTCTGCCAGCCGTCGAGATAATCGAGCAGGCTCGC
This sequence comes from Bradyrhizobium murdochi, assembly GCF_000472965.1. Classification (GTDB taxonomy): domain Bacteria; phylum Pseudomonadota; class Alphaproteobacteria; order Rhizobiales; family Xanthobacteraceae; genus Bradyrhizobium; species Bradyrhizobium murdochi. The sequence goes on from NZ_AXAU01000012.1 coordinate 159,546, forward strand.
CGCCGGGGTGGCGGGCGTCAGCAGCACGGCGTCGATCTCGTAGTCCTTGAGAAGGCTGAGAAGCTGGTTGACGTCCTTGAGCTGGAGCGCGCGGTAATACGCCATTTCGAACGCCTCGCCGTAGAGTTCGGCACGGCCGTCGATGAACACCGGCATCTGCCGCCAGATCAGATAGCCACCGAAGGGAAGGTCGTTGAGGACACGCTTGGGATCGCGCACCTTGAGAGCATCGACGGCGGCAGCCGGCGAGTGGTTTTCGGGCGGCGCAAATGGGGTGTTGGCCGCGACCAGCCATGTCCAGCCGCCAAGGAGGATCATCACCGCGGCCAGCACAGGCATCGGGGCGCCGGTGCGGGCAGACCAAGCCGGCCGCAACGCGAACTGCGACGCCACCGGTGCGAGCACCACGATCGGAAGCAACAACGCGAAGATCTCGACGTTCCGAACGTGCGAGAGCGCCATGTGCAAAAGACCCAACACGAGCGCGATCCGCGGCGGCGACAGCTTTACGCCGCCGTAAAGCGCGCCCGCGATCAACGCCAGGATCGACATCTCGAACGGGCCGAACTTGCTGAAGTTGGCCGGCATCCATTCGTAGATGAGATGCAGCAGCTCCCCGAGATCGAGAATCTTGCGCGCCGCAAGGATAGATCCCCATCCGTAGGGCGTGACGCAACACGCCGCCAAAGCGGCGACGCCGAATGCTGCCCAGCGCAGCGTCAGCGACCTTTGCTGCGCGCGATCGGCGTTCCACAGCGCATCGAGCGCGAAGGCGCCGACCAGCACCAGGCCGAACACGAATCCGCCGTGCAGGTTCGCCCACAATGCGATCAGCAGCAAAAGCCATGGCGATGGCGCCTGTCCACGCTCGCTCGCCGACATCAGCCCGTACGCCCATGCCAGCATGATCGGCAGCACCAACACGTGCGGGCGCGCCAGAAAATGCCCCATCGAGAGTACCAGCGCCGCGATCGCGACCGCGACCGCATAGGTCGCGGGAATGCGGCGGCCGAGGATGTGGGCGAACAACGCAAAGGTTACGGCGATGGAGGTCGCGGCGAGAACCACGGGTCCGGTCCAGCCCGCCAGATTGTAGCTCACCGCATACAGTACCTGCGACAGCCAGGACGATGATGTCCACGGCTCTCCGGTCTTGGTGAAAGAATAGATATCGACGCGTGGCAAAGCGTGGTGGTCGAGGATCCACTGGCCCACGGCGATCTGCCAGTAGGTATCGGAATCGTTCAGAAGCCATCTACCGATCAGTACCAGCGCGTAGACGGCGATGCCGAGCCAGAACCATGCCGGGACATCGCCAAGCCTGAAGGCTTTGGCGCGTTGGATCGTCCCGACTTCAGTGCTCATGCGAAATTTCCAGCCGGGCTACTGACGGAATGGATAGGCCAATTGGCCGCCGATCTCGGTCGGGATCTGCTGATCGTCGACGCCGTAATTGTCGGGCAGCCGGTTCTTCGGCATGCGGAACGTTCCGAACAGGATGTCCCAGAGCGGAAAGGTGCCCGCGAAATTGGTATTGCCGCCCTCCTCAAGCGAGGTGTGATGCCAGCGATGGAAGACCGGCGTGGCAAGCACGTATTTGAACGGCCCCAATGTCCAGTTCAGGTTGGCGTGAACGAAGGCGGAGTGGAAGGTCGTGAACGGCCCGACCCAGAGCATGATGTTGGGAGAAATGCCCGCCATCAGCAGGATGACGTCGACCAGGATCGTTCCGATGAACAGGTTGACGGGGTGAAACCGCGCCGCCGAGATCCACTCGAGATCCTCGGAGGAATGATGGATGGCATGATACTTCCAGAACCCGCCGCCGTGAAACATGCGGTGCAGCCAGTACAGCATGAAGTCGGATGCAACGAGGAACAACAGCGCCTGCACCCAGAGCGGAAGCTGCGACAGCGGTCCATGGCCATTGTCGTAGAATGCGATCAGGTCGTCGGCCTCGTGAATGTTGAAGACGACGCCGGCGCCAAGCACCAATAGTCCGATGCGCAAGATGCGCGCGAACACCGGCACGAGAAACCAGTAGCAGATGTCGGTGATGAGCTCGCGCTTGCGCCACCAAGGTTTGCCCGGATTGCAGGCCCAGAAATGCGAGAGTGCCGTGAACACGAGGGCAAGCGCGATCGTGACAGGAACGACCTTCGCTATCGTCTGGCCCACTACCTCGATGACTTCCATTGGCAAACTGGACATGACGACCTCGTTCAATCAGACACTGCAAGGGGTATCCGCTCGCGCTTAAGGAGCCGTGAATCAAAGGAGTCGGCCGGCACGGCGCGACCGCGTGTAGACGTGCATGACGTCGCGCTTGCATTTTATCGGATGCCTTAATGCGGTGTTTACTGTGCTCAAGAACTGCAAGCTCCAAGCATTTTTGCACGATCGAATTAACTGCGCCGAAATTGTCGCACCCTAGGGTGACGCCATGGTCACGGTGCTGAGAACGCCGGCGAGACCAAACTTAAGTTCGACCAGCCACGTGTGTACACACAGGAGTTATCATGAAAAATCTCGTTTCGCGTTTCGTGAAGGACGAGTCCGGCGCGACCGCCATTGAATACGGCCTGATTGCCGCCGGCATCTCGATCGCGATCATCGGCGTCGTCAACGGTCTCGGCACCACGCTGTCGAGCAAGTTCAATGCGATCTCGACCTCGCTGAAGTAAGCGACGGTTGCGAGCCAGTTTTCAAGGGCCCCGGCATGCCGGGGCCTTTGTTGTTTTCGCAAGATCCGCGCGTCGGACTCAGAAAGCGCCTCGGATGCGCACGACCTACGATTTCCGGCGTTTCCCGATTGTTCACTTCTCGTGGCTAGGCTCGGCCGGAGCCTGGACATCGGGTCAATCGCCAGCAAGCGTGAGTTCATGATCCTCGATACCGCCCGCCTCCTGCTGTTTCCAGCCCTGATGGCGTTCGCAGCCGCGAGCGACCTTTTCACCATGACGATTTCGAACCGAGTGTCGCTGGCCTTGATCGCGGGCTTTGTCGCGCTTGCGGTGTTCGGCGGCATGGGCCTTCACGACATCCTCCTGCATTTCGGCGCCGGCGCCGCCGTTCTCGTCGTGGCCTTCGCCTGCTTTGCGATGGGCTGGGTCGGCGGCGGCGACGCCAAGGTCGCGGCCAGCGCGGCGCTCTGGTTCGGTTTCGACCATCTCCTCAATTATCTGGTCTATGCCTCGCTGCTCGGCGGCGCGCTGACGGTCCTGCTGATTCAGTTTCGGCAATGGCCGCTGCCTTCCCTGCTCACGGGACAAGCCTGGCTAAACCGGCTGCACGACAAGCAGAGCGGAATCCCCTATGGCATCGCGCTCGCGCTCGGCGCGCTGATCGTCTATCCGGAGACCGAATGGATCAAGGCGGTCGACCTCACTCACCTCGCCATGCGCTGATCCGGCGTCGCTAACTTTCCGTTAAGGCAATTTACACACGCCTCATTAACCATGCTTTGACGAATAGCTGGTCAACTCCCATCACGGCGACGGAAGCGTCGCGGCGTAATGTGGAAAGTGAAGCGTATGAATAAGCCACGCATTGTGGTCCTGGCCATCGCGATCGGCGCCGGCGGCATTGCCGCATATCTCGCCAGCGGGTCCGGCAACGAGCCTGCCCCGGCTCAGCCGGTCGCGCAGCTTCAGACCGTCGATATTCTCGTCGCAAAATCGGACATCGACCTCGGCAAGTCGGTCAAGCCCGACGATCTGCAATGGCAGACCTGGCCGGCCACGTCCGCCAGCAGCAACTTCATCAGCCGTGCCAGCAAGGCCGACGCCGTCAAGGAGATCACCGGCTCGATCGCGCGCGCGCCGTTCATCGCGGGCGAGCCGATTCGCGAGCAGAAGCTGGTGAAGGCCGACGGCTCCGGTTTCATGGCGGCGATCCTGCCCGCAGGCTACCGAGCCATTTCCACCGAAATTTCGCCGGAAACCGGCGCCGGCGGCTTCATCCTGCCGAACGACCGCGTCGACGTGATTCTTACCAAGCGCGAGAAGAATCCGGACGGCAAGGGCCCGGACGTCTCCAGTTCGGAGATCATTCTCAGCAATGTTCGCGTTCTCGCGATCGACCAGGCGCCGAAGGAAAAGGAAGGCGCCAGTGCGCTGGTCGGCAGGACGGTCACCCTCGAACTCAAGCCCGAGCAGGCCGAGACGCTGGCGCGGTCGCGCCAGAACGGCTCGCTGACGCTGGCGCTGCGCAGCATCGCCGACGTCAACGCGGTCGAAAAGCCGGACGAACAACTCAACAAGCGCGGCGAGAACCTCAACGTCATCCGTTACGGCGTTGCGAGCCAGCAGACGGTGCAGAAGTGACCAAAAGGACGCACGATATGAAGTGCAGGGAAATTCAGCCGATGATGCGAACGTTCATCGTCCGCGCCCTGTCGTTTTCGGCCGTGGCTGCTCTCACGCTCAATCCGGCGCTGACGCCGGTGGTGGCGAGCGACTATCGCGTCGCGCCGGTGTCCACCGATGGGCAGATGAACGCGCGCTTCGTTTCTCTCGGGATCGGCAAATCCTTCGTGATCGACCTGCCGCGCGAGATCAAGGACGTGCTGGTTGCCGATCCGAAGGTCGCCAACGCCGTGGTGCGTTCGACCCAGCGCGCCTATATCATCGGCGCGGCGGTCGGCCAGACCAATATCGTTTTCTTCGATTCCACCGGTGCGCAGATCGCGGCCTATGACATCGCGGTCAAGCGCGACCTCAACGGCGTACGCGCGGCGCTGAAGCAGTCGCTGCCGAATTCGGACATCCAGATCGAAGGCGTCGGTGACGGCGTGGTGCTGAGCGGCAGCGCGGCGAGCCCGGTCGAGGCGCAGCAGGCCGCCGACATCGCCGCCCGCCTGGTGGGCGGCACCGAAAAGGTCGTCAATTCGATTGCAGTTCGCGGCCGTGACCAGGTGATGTTGAAGGTCACGCTCGCCGAAGTCCAGCGCTCGGTCATCAAGCAACTCGGCATTGATCTCAGCGCCAGCATGACCTACGGGACATCAGTTGTTAACTTCAACAACAGCAACCCGTTCACCGCAAATAGTGCGCCGCTCGTCGCCGACAACGCCCTTACCGGGAGATTCGGCACGATGCCATCCGTGACGGCGACGCTGCGCGCGATGGAAAGCGCCGGCGTGGTGCGGACCCTTGCCGAGCCCAACCTCACAGCCATTTCCGGCGAATCCGCAACGTTTATCTCCGGCGGCGAATTTCCAATTCCGACCGGCGTGACCTGCCAAACCACAGTGGGTGGTGGCATCGGGCAATGCGTCCAGACAGTTAGCTTCAAGAAGTTCGGCATCTCGCTCAACTTTACACCAGTCGTGCTGACGGAGGGGCGGATCAGCCTTCGGGTGATGACCGAAGTGTCGGAAGTCTCGACCGAAAACGCTTTAAAGGGCGGTGCCGGTGGAACGACGATCCCCTCGATCAAGACCCGCCGCGCCGAGACGACGCTGGAAATTCCCTCCGGCGGCGCGATGGCGATGGCCGGCCTGATCCAGGACCAGACCAAGCAGGCGATCAACGGTCTTCCGGGTTTGGCGCAACTGCCGGTTCTCGGCACGCTGTTCCGCAGCCGCGACTTCGTCAACAACCAGAGCGAACTGATGGTTCTGGTCACGCCCTATGTGGTGCGCGCGGTGGCGCAGAAGGACCTGTCGCGCCCCGATGACGGCTTTGCCAGCGCATCGGATCCGCAGGCCGACCTGCTCGGCAGCATCAATCGCATCTACGGCGTTCCCGGCCGCGTCGAGAAGGCGCGGAATTATCGCGGCACCTACGGCTTTATTACGGACTGAGGCGGGACAATGACAGCACAGAGCACAAAACCCGCCGATCACAATCGCGCGCTTCGCCTGACCGCAGCGCTGATCGGCCTTTCCGTGGCGCTCGGCGCCTGCAAGCATACCGTCGTCGATCCCGTGACGACGGCCGGCGTGCCCGATGATTACCGCCAGCGCCATCCGATCGCGGTCCAGGAAGCCGACCGCTCGATCGTCGTTTTCGTCGGTCGCGGACGCGGCGGCTTGTCCGCCTCTCAGCGCGCCGATGTCATGGGTCTGGCCCAGGACTGGCTTCGCGAAGGCACCGGCGTCATCAGCGTCGACGTACCCGTCAATACGCCGAACGCGCGGGCGGCCGAGGACTCGTTGCGCGAGATCCGGGCGAGCTTTGCCGCTGCCGGCGTGCCGCCGCGCGCAATCAATGTCCGTCAGTATCACCCGGAAGATCCCAGGCATATGGCCGCGATCCGCCTCAACTATCCGAAGATCTCGGCGGTGGCCGGGCCGTGCGGGCTGTGGCCGGAGGATCTCGGACCGTCGATCAACAACAAGAGCTATTTCGACAACAAACAGTATTACAATTTCGGCTGCTCCAACCAGCGCAACCTAGCGGCGATGGTCGATAACCCATCCGACCTCGCGCAGCCGCGTCCCGAAACCCCAGCCTTTGCGCCGCGCCGTGGCGTCGCCTTCGACAAGTATCGCAAGGGTACGACCACCGCGACCACCTATCCCGAGGCCGAAAGGGCCAAACTCAGCGATACCGGCAAATGATCACTTACTCGCGCCAGAATACAGAACCGCAGCCGGAAATCACGGCGCCGTCGACCGAGGACCACATCGCACCGGCGCCGCGGGTGTCGGTGCAGGCGTTCTGCGAGACGGTGGAAACCGCGGCCGCCGTGCAGTCGGCGGGCGAAGACCGCCGCCTCGGCAAGGCTCATCTCAAGATCCAGATGGGCGGCATGGCCGCGGCCATCGAGGCCTATCGCTCGGCCCCGACCCCGAACGTCATCATCCTGGAGACCGAGGGCCGCAACGACATTCTCGCTGGCCTCGACCAGCTCGCCGCCGTCTGCGACGCCGGAACACGCGTGATCGTGATCGGGCGCATCAACGACGTCATGCTCTATCGCGAACTGGTCCGCCGCGGCGTCAGCGATTACGTCATCGCGCCGGTCAGCGCCATCGACGTCGTCCGCTCGGTCTGCAACCTGTTCTCCTCGCCGGAAGCCAAGGCCGTCGGCCGCATCATCGCCGTCGTCGGCGCCAAGGGCGGTGTCGGCGCGTCCACCGTCGCCCACAACGTCGCCTGGGCGATCGCGCGCGATCTGGCGCTGGATTCCGTGGTCGCCGACCTCGACCTCGCTTTCGGCACCGCAGGCCTCGACTACAATCAGGACCCACCGCAGGGTATCGCGGATGCCGTGTTCTCGCCCGACCGGGTCGATACCGCGTTCCTCGACCGCCTGCTGTCGAAATGCACCGACCATCTCAGCCTACTGGCGGCGCCGGCCACGCTCGACCGGGTCTACGATTTCGGCGCGGAAGCCTTCGATTCGATCTTCGATACGCTTCGCACCACGATGCCCTGCATCGTGCTCGACGTTCCCCATCAATGGTCGGGATGGACCAAGCGCGCTTTGATCGCGGCCGACGATATCCTGATCGTCGCCGCGCCCGATCTCGCCAACCTGCGCAACACCAAGAATATCTTCGACCTCCTGAAGGCATCGCGGCCGAACGATCGTGCGCCGCTCTACTGCCTCAATCAGGTCGGTATCCCGAAGCGGCCGGAAATTCCCGCCGCCGAGTTCGCCAAGGCAATCGAGAACCACCCGATCGCCGCGATCCCGTTCGAGCCGCAACTCTTCGGCTCGGCCGCCAATAACGGCCAGATGATTGCGGAGATCTCCGCAACGCATCGCACCACCGAGATGTTCCTGCAGATTGCGCAACGGCTCACCGGCCGCGGCGAGACCAAGAAGCCGAAGAGTTCGTTGCTGTCGCCTTTGATCGAGAAGTTGCGGGCCAAGAAGTAGATAGCCCGCGTGGAGTGCCATCGTGTTCGGTAAGCGTAGCGGAAATGATAGTGATACGCGGGTCCTCAAGCCCGCCATTCAGGCGCCGGAGCCGGTCTCCAGCGCCGTAGCGGTGCCGCGCGAGGTCGCGGCGCCGGCGGTGGCTTCGCCGCCGCTCGCACCCGCAAAGCAGCAGCCCGCGCCCACCATGGAGGCGCGGCGCTCCGACAATTACTACCAGGTCAAGGCGACCATCTTCGGCGCGCTGATCGAGGCGATCGACCTTGCCCAACTCGCCAAGCTCGACGGCGAGTCCGCGCGCGAGGAAATCCGCGACATCGTCAACGAGATCATCGCGATCAAGAACATCGTGATGTCGATCGCCGAGCAGGAAGAACTGCTCGACGACATCTGCAACGACGTGCTCGGCTACGGCCCGCTCGAGCCGCTGTTGTCACGCGACGACATCGCCGACATCATGGTCAACGGCGCCGGTACGGTGTTCATCGAAGTCGCCGGCAAGATCCAGAAGACCGGCATCCGCTTCCGTGACAATCAGCAGCTCCTCAACATCTGCCAGCGCATCGTCAGCCAGGTCGGCCGGCGCGTCGACGAATCCTCGCCGATCTGCGACGCCCGCCTCGCCGACGGCTCCCGCGTCAATGCCATCGTTCCGCCGCTGGCGATCGACGGGCCTGCCCTCACCATTCGTAAGTTCAAGAAGGACAAGCTGACGCTCGAGCAACTGGTCAAGTTCGGCGCGATCTCACCGGAAGGCGCGACGATCCTGCAGATCATCGGCCGTGTCCGCTGCAACGTGCTGATCTCGGGCGGTACCGGCTCCGGCAAGACCACGCTGCTGAACTGCCTGACCCAGTTCATCGAGCATGACGAGCGCGTCATCACCTGCGAAGACGCCGCCGAGCTTCAGTTGCAGCAGCCTCACGTGGTGCGGCTGGAAACCCGTCCGCCCAACATCGAGGGCGAAGGCCAGGTCACCATGCGCGAGCTGGTCCGCAATTGCCTGCGTATGCGTCCCGAACGCATCATCGTCGGCGAAGTCCGCGGACCCGAGGCGTTCGACCTGTTGCAGGCGATGAACACCGGCCACGACGGCTCGATGGGAACGCTGCACGCCAACAACCCGCGCGAAGCCATGTCGCGCTGCGAATCCATGATCACGATGGGCGGCTTCTCGCTGCCCTCGCGCACCATCCGCGAGATGATCTGCGCCTCGATCGACGTCATCGTGCAGGCCGCGCGCCTGCGCGACGGCTCGCGCCGCATCACCCACATCACCGAGGTGATGGGCATGGAAGGCGACACCATCATCACCCAGGACCTGTTCGTCTACGAATTGCTCGGCGAAGACGCCAACGGCAAGATCATCGGGCGGCACCGCTCGACGGGCATCGGCCGTCCGAAGTTCTGGGAACGCGCGCGATATTACAACGAAGAGAAGCGGCTTGCGGCGGCACTCGATGCCGCCGAAGTCGTCGACAAGACGTGAAGAGGCGATGACCATGCAAGCGCTCGCACTGGCGTTTCTCGCCGCCACCGCCATCGGCGGCCTGGCATGGGTATTCATCTATCCGACGCTGTCGGGCGAGAAGAAGGCCGAATCCCGCCGCGCCTCGATCGCCCGCTCCGATGCGCCGGCGCGGCAGGCCGAGAAAAGCCAGCGCTCGCGTCGCGAGCAGGTCGAGGGATCGCTCAAGGAACTCGACGCCCGCCGCAAGAAGGACAAGTCCGTTCCGCTCTCGACCCGCCTCGCCCAAGCCGGCCTTGGATCCTGGACGCCTCAGAAATTCTGGATCGTTTCCGGCATCCTCGCGGCGGTTGGCTTCGTGCTCGCATTCATCGTCGGCGGCTCGCTGTTGGGCGCAGCCGTGATGGCATTCGGCACCGGCCTCGGCCTGCCGCGCTGGCTCTTGAGCTACCTCAAGAAGCGCCGCGAGAAGGCGTTTCTGAAAGCGCTTCCCGACGCCGTCGACGTCATCGTACGCGGCATCAAGGCCGGTCTGCCGTTGTTCGAATCGATCAAGGTGGTCGCAGCCGACTCGCCGGAGCCGCTCAGGAGCGAGTTCAACGCCATCATCGAAACCCAGACCATCGGCATGCCGCTCGGCGACGCCTGCGCGCGGCTGTATGAGCGGATGCCGTTACCGGAGGCGAACTTCTTCGGCATCGTGGTCGCGATCCAGCAGAAGTCCGGCGGTAACCTGTCGGAAGCACTCGGCAACCTCTCCAAGGTTCTGCGCGATCGCAAGAAGATGGCGGAGAAGATTCAGGCGATGTCGATGGAAGCCAAGGCCTCCGCCGGCATCATCGGCTCGTTGCCGCCGGCCGTGATGCTCCTGGTGTGGATCACGACCCCCGACTACGTCTCGCTGCTTTGGACCACCCACCTCGGCCAGTTCATGCTGCTATGCTGCGTGAGCTGGATGGGGATGGGCGTCCTGGTGATGAAGAAAATGATCAACTTCGACTTCTGACGGTGCGCCTATGATTGAGTTTCTGATCGGCAAGATGCACGACGCGCGGTTCATGACCATGCTGCTTGCCGCCATCGCGGCGAGTGCGACCGCCTATACGTTGATCATGCCGCTGTTCGCCGGCGAAGGCCTTGCCAAACGCATGAAGGCGGTGGCCAGCGAGCGCGAACGGCTCCGCCAGCGCGAGCGCGAGCGCCTCAACAAATCGGAAAAGGTATCGCTGCGCCAGACTCCGAAGCAAATCGTTTCCAAGGTTGTGGAAGACCTGAACCTGACCAAATGGCTGGCGCAGGAAGCCGCGCGTGACAAGCTGGTCATGGCTGGCTACCGCGGCCACGCGCCCTACATCACCTTCCTGTTTGCCCGCGCGGTGACGCCGGTCGCGCTGTTTCTCGGCGCGGCCCTCTATGTGTTCGTGATCACCAACTTGGACAAGTCGTTGACGGTCAAGCTCGGCATCTGCATCGGCGCCGCCTATCTCGGGCTGCAGGCGCCGATGCTGTTCCTGAAAAACGCCATCAGCAAGCGACAGCTCTCCATCAAGCGCGCCTTTCCCGACGCGCTTGACCTCCTGCTGATCTGCATCGAGTCCGGCATGTCGGTCGAAGTCGCCTTCCGCAAGGTTTCCACCGAGATCACGTCGCAATCGATCGCGCTGTCGGAGGAGTTCGCGCTGACCACGGCGGAATTGTCCTACCTGCAGGACCGCAAGGTGGCCTACGAGAATCTCGCCAAGCGCACCGGCCTGGAGGGCGTGAAATCGGTCTGTCTCGCGCTGATGCAGTCGGAACGCTACGGCACCCCGCTCGGCCAGAGCCTGCGCGTGATGGCGCAGGAAAACCGCGACATGCGCATGACCGAGGCCGAGAAGAAGGCGGCGGCCCTGCCGCCGAAACTGACCGTGCCGATGATCCTGTTCTTCCTGCCATGCCTGTTCATCGTCATTCTCGGACCGACCTACATCAAGCTTCAGGCGATGCCGTGAGGCGAGCGGCACGGCGGGCCGGCGCTTCCCGGGCACATGTCCGCTGGTCGTAGGTTCCGGCTCTGCGTCGCGTCACTGCGTGCCGCGCCGCCTCCGGGACATCAGAGCTTTTGAGACCTGGAAGCAGTCTCCGTTCCCCGGATGCTGCAGGGCCGGAGCCTATGGCGATCAAAGGCTGCGGCGGGTGACCGCTGTGATGCTCAGTCCGGCCGGTTGAGGGCGGCGACCGGGACGGTCGCCCTGTTGCCGGGGGGACGCGAATGGTCCTTGTCCTTGCGGCTTAGCATTTCCCGCAGGTAAGCCACGTTGGCGGCGGCCTCGTCGGCGGGCAGATCGCCCTTGGCGATGGTCTCGGCTTCGACGAAACGGCCCTGCAAGCCGACGACGAGCGCGAGGTTCTGCCGCACCCTGGCGTCGGCGCGCGGATTGGAATAGGCGCGCCGCAGCGTTTCCTCGGCTTGCGGCAGCTCCCGCGTCAGCATGTAGGAGAGGCCGAGATTGGACAGCACCGAGGGCTCTTCCGGCGTGATCTTCAGCGCGCTCGCGTAGTAGCGGCGGGCCTCTTCGTGCTTGCCCATCTTGTCGAGCGTGGTCCCCTGCACCGAAAGAATGCGCCAGTCGGGATTGGCCGGTGTATGGGCGCGGCTGAGCACCTCGAAGGCAGCCTGCGAATTGCCGTTATCGGCGAGTGCGCGGCCGTAAGCAGCGAGCAGCGTCTTGTTGCCAGGATGGGCGATAGTGGCTTGTTCGAGCACGGCGGCGGCCTGCGCCCGCTGGCCCGTAGCGCGGAGCGCCTGACCATAGCCCAGCGCCGCCTCGGCATCCTTGGGATTGGCGCGATAGCGCTCGCCATATATCTCGGCCGCGCGGCGCGGATCATCGGGGGCAGCTTGGGCCTTGGGTGACGATGAGTTCAGCGATCCCGTGATGTCGGACATGGTCTGGCAGCCGCCAAGGCCCGCGGCCAAAACCGCGGTTACCGCGGCTGAGGTCAGGAACCGGGCAAAAGACCCGGCGTGGCTGGACGATCGACGCATGGCACTTCAACTCACGGGAATGGCGGAACAAATGTAGCGTGCTAGTCAGCAATAGACTGTTAACCCTAACGGCCGGTTAATCGGCTGTGCTATGCCAGCCGGACACGCCCATTCCCCGCGAGACATGCATGCAATCGCCGTTCGAGACCGCGCCTATCGCCCCCGCCATTCCGATTACCTTCGCCACCAAAGCCACCTGGAGCGCGATCGCCAAAGAACTTCCCGAATCGGCCCGTCAGTTTGCGCTCGCCAATGATTTTATCGCCAAGCCAGGCAAGTGCCTGACGCTGCCGGCGCCCGACGGAAAGATTGCGCAGGTCGTGTTCGGGCTTGATGAAGAAACCGCGAAGTCGCGCGACCTGTTCCGGCCCGGCGCGCTGCCCGGCCTGCTGCCGCCGGGCGTCTATCGCTTCGCCAACGCGCCGCACGACCCGCGCCTGGCGACGCTCGCCTTTGCGCTCGGGAGCTACCGCTTCGGCCGCTACCGCAAAGCCGAAAAGCCCGAGGTCCGGCTGGTGCCGCCCGACGACGTCGATATCACCGACATCGCGCGGATGGCGGAAGCGGCGGCGCTGGCGCGCGACCTGATCAATACGCCGTCGAACGACATGGGGCCGGAGCAACTGGCGGAAGCCGCGAAGGCATTGGCGGCGCATTTCGGCGCCAGCTTCGACTGCATCGTCGGCGACGACCTCGTGAAGCAGAACTTTCCGCTGATCCACGCGGTCGGCATGGCCTCGGCGCGTGCCCCGCGCCTGATCGACCTGAGCTGGGGCGATGCCGCCCACCCCAAAGTGACGCTGGTCGGCAAGGGTGTCTGCTTCGATACCGGCGGGCTCGACCTAAAGCCGTCCAGCGGCATGCTGATCATGAAAAAGGACATGGGCGGCGCCGCCAACGTGCTGGCGCTGGCGCAGATGGTGATGGACGCGAAGCTGAAGGTCCGCCTGCGCGTACTGATCCCCGCGGTCGAGAACGCGGTCGCCGGCAACGCCTTCCGTCCGCTCGACATCTTCAAGTCGCGCAAGGGACTTAACGTGGAGATCGGCAATACCGATGCCGAGGGTCGGTTGGTGTTGGCGGATGCGCTGGCCTTGGCGGACGAAGACAAACCGGATCTGTTGATTGATTTGGGCACACTGACTGGCGCGGCGCGGGTGGCGCTGGGACCGGATTTACCGCCCTTTTACACCCATGATGAGACGCTGGCCGAAAGCGTCGCAGCGCATGCGAAAAGGGAGAACGATCCGTTGTGGCGAATGCCGCTGTGGCCACCCTATGATTCGTGGCTCGATTCGAAGGTCGCCGACATCAACAACGCGCCGTCGGGCCCCTTCGCCGGCTCGATCACCTGCGCGCTGTTCCTGCAGCGCTTCGTCACCGATGCCAAAAGCTGGCTGCATGTCGATATCTACGGCTGGACGCCTTCCGCAAAACCCGCGCGTCCCGAAGGCGGCGAATGCCAGGCCGCACGCGCGATCTACAAACTGTTGAGCGAACGCTATGCATGATCCGCGCCTGACGCCAGCACGGCCCGAAATCGCCGCGAAATATCTCGAAGGCAAGGTGAGGGCCGCGCGCTACGTGTCCGGCGAGGAATTTTGCGTATGTGAGGCCATCGCGCCGCTGTGGGAGCGACCTGCTGCGGGCGCCATGATGCTGACGCAGGCGCTGAAGGGCGAACGCGTCACGATCTACGACCGCAATGGCGAAGGGTTTGCGTGGGGTCAGCTCGCGAGCGACGGCTATGTCGGCTGGATTCCGGATGCCGCGCTGGCAAAGCCTGCGGCCGCACCGACGCACAAGGTCACGGTGCTGCGGACGTTCGCGTTTCCGGGCCCCTCGATCAAGCTGCCGCCGGTCGAGACGCTGGCAACGGAAGCAAGGGTGACGGTCATACGCGAAGACGGCGCGTTCGCCATTACAAGCGACGGCTGGTATCTGCCGCGCCACCATGTCGGCAGCCTCGACGCGGTGGAAAAGGATTTCGTGGCGGTCGCCGAACGCTTCATCGGCACGCCCTATCTCTGGGGCGGCAAGAGCTCGCTCGGCATCGATTGCTCCGGCCTCGTCCAAGTGTCGCTGAACGCCGCCGGCACCGGCTGCCCGCGCGATAGCGACATGCAAGAGGCGGGTCTTGGCCGGGCATTGGATAAGAACGAGATGACGAAGCTGCAGCGCGGCGATCTGATCTTCTGGAAGGGTCACGTCGCGATCGTTCGCGACGCCGACAGCATCGTGCACGCCAATGCGCACCACATGGCGACGGTGGTGGAAAATACGCAGGAGGCTATTGCGCGGATCAAGGCCCTCGGCAGCGAGGTCACGGCGGTCAAGCGGCTATAGCCGCAAGCCCCGCTGTCATCACCGCGAAAGCGGGTGATCCAGTATTCCGAGACAGTTGTGAGTGAATGAGAGGCCGCGTCGTACTGGATGCCCCGCCTTCGCGGGGCATGACGACCGTTATCCTTGAAGGCCGCTACTGCGGCTCCGGCACCGCCTCGATCCTGAACGCGGCAGCGAACAGGGCGCGGGTGTAGTCGCTCTTCGGATTCTTGAACAGCCCCGCGGCGGGCCCCTCCTCAACCACCTTGCCGTGACGCATCACGATCAGATGGCTGGCCAGCGAGGCCACGACGCGCAAATCGTGCGAGATGAACATGTAGGTCAGATCGCGCTTGCGCTGCAGCTCGCGCAGCAGGTCGACCATCTGCGCCTGGAACAGCATGTCGAGCGCGCTGGTCGGCTCGTCCAGCACGACAAAATTCGGCTCCAGCACCACCGCGCGCGCGATCGAGATACGCTGGCGCTGGCCGCCGGAAAATTCATGCGGATAGCGGAATCGCGTCGCCGGGTCGAGGCCGACGTCTGTGAGCGCCTTGACGACGCGTGCTTCACGCTCCTCACGCGACAGCGACTTCTGATGCACGCTCAGGCCCTCGGCGACGATATCGCCGACCGACATGCGCGGGCTGAGCGCGCCGAACGGATCCTGAAACACGATCTGCATGTCGCGACGGTGCGGCAGCATGGCCTTGAAGCGCAGGCCTTGGATGTTGTTGCCGAGGAACACGATCGGGCCGTCGGAGGAAATCAGCCGGAGCAGCGCGAGACCCAGCGTGGTCTTGCCCGAGCCGGATTCGCCGACGACGCCGAGCGTCTCGCCCTTGCGCACCGCGACGCTGACGCCATCCACCGCCTTGATGTGGCCGACGGTCGAGCGCAACAGCCCGCGCTTGATCGGAAACCAGACCTTGAGATTGTCGGCCGACATCACCACCGGCTCGTTGGGCCGCGGCGGCGCCGGATCGGGCTTGGGCTCGGCCGCGAGCAGCGCGCGGGTATAGGCGTGTTTCGGCGCGGTGAAGACCTGTTCGACCGGGCCCTGCTCGACGATCTTGCCCGAGTTCATCACGCAGACCACGTCGGCAATGCGGCGGACGATGCCGAGGTCATGGGTGATGAACAGCATGCTCATGCCGAGCCGGGACCTGATCTCCGCGAGCAGCGCCAGGATCTGGGCCTGCACAGTGACGTCGAGCGCGGTGGTCGGCTCGTCCGCGATCAGAAGATCCGGTTCGTTGGCGAGCGCCATCGCGATCATGACACGCTGACGCTGGCCGCCGGATAGTTGGTGCGGATAGCTTTGTAGCCTCGTTTCCGGATCGGGAATGCCGACCTGCGTCAAGAGTTCGAGCGTCCGCGCCCGCGCCATCGATCCGCTGATGCCTCTATGCAGCGAGAGGATTTCGCCGATCTGCGCCTCGATGGTGTGGAGCGGATTGAGCGAGGTCATCGGCTCCTGAAAAATGATCGAGATGTCGTTGCCGCGGATCTCGCGCATCTCGCGTTCCGAGGCATTGAGCAGCTCTCGGCCCTTGAAATGGATGGTGCCGGAGGGATGCGACGCGGTCGGATAGGGCAGCAGTCTTAGCACCGACTGCGCGCTGACCGATTTGCCGGAACCGGACTCGCCGACCAGGGCCACGCACTCGCCGCGCTTGATGGAAAACGAGACACGGTCGACCGCAATCGTGGCGCCGCTCGGCTGGTGAAACGCCACCGAGAGATCGCGCACATCGAGCAAGGGCTGGTTGACGGCGTCCATCATGCTCTACCGGAACGTCTTGCGCGGATCGAAGGCGTCGCGCACGCCCTCGCCGATGAAGATCAAAAGCGACAGCATAATCGCAACCGAGAAGAAGCCGGTGAAGCCGAGCCAGGGCGCCTGCACGTTGGACTTGCCCTGCGACAGCAGTTCGCCAAGTGATGGCGAACCCGGTGGCAGGCCAAAGCCGAGGAAGTCGAGCGCGGTCAGCGTCATCACCGAGGACGACACGATGAACGGCAGAAAGGTCATGGTCGCCACCATCGCGTTCGGCAGCAGATGCCGGAACATGATCACGCCGTTGGAGACGCCGAGCGCGCGCGCCGCCTGAATGTATTCGAAATTGCGCCCGCGTAAGAACTCCGCGCGAACTAGGCCAACCAGCGAGGTCCAGGAGAACAGCAGGAGAATGCCGAGCAGCACGAAGAAGCCGGGCACCAGCACCGATGACAGGATCAGCAGCAGATAGAGCGAGGGAATCGCGCTCCAGATTTCGATGATGCGCTGGAAGATCAGATCGGTCCAGCCGCCGAAATAGCCTTGCACGCCGCCGGCGATGACGCCGATGATCGAGGACAGGATGGTCAGCGTCAGGCCGAACAGCACCGAGATGCGAAAACCGTAGATCAGTCGCGCCGCCACGTCGCGGCCCTGGTCGTCGGTACCGAGCCAGTTGTATTCGAGGTCGCTACAGCTCTTCAGGCCCTTCTTTTCCACCACGGGCTTGCACTGCTCTTCCGTCAGCATCCATGTCGGCTTCGACGGCGCCGGCGTCGGTAAATCGAGATTGTGGGTAGAGTAGGAATAGCGGATCAAGGGCCAGATGATGGTGCCGCCCTTTTCGGCGATCAGCTTTTGCAAATAGGGATCGCGGTAGTCGGCCGCGGTTTCGAAATCGCCGCCGAAAGTGGTCTCGGAATAGCTGACGAAAGCCGGCCAGTACAGCTTTCCGTCATATTTGATAAGGAACGGCCGATCGTTGGCGATCAGTTCGGCAAACAGCGAGATCACAAACAGCGCAAGGAATATCCAGAGCGACCAGTAGCCGCGGCGGTTCGCCTTGAAGTTCTGCCAGCGCCGGCGGTTCAGCGGCGATGGCGCGAACACGTGCTGCGTGGCCGGGACGACCTCGCCAAGCGGCGACCGCGCGGTGGTTTCGACCGGTTGTGGAGCGAGCAGCGCCATCAGACTTCCCTCGCCTCAAAATCGATCCGGGGATCGATCCACATGTAGGCGAGGTCGGAGATCAGACCCACCACAAGGCCCACGAGGGAGAAGATGAACAGCGTGCCGAACACGACCGGATAGTCGCGGTTGAGCACGCTTTCGAAGCCGAGCAGCCCGAGGCCGTCGAGCGAGAAGATGGTCTCAATCAGCAGCGAGCCGGAGAAGAATGCACCAATGAACGCACCGGGAAAGCCTGCGATTACGATCAGCATGGCGTTGCGGAAGATATGGCCGTAGAGCACCTGCCCCTCGCTGCAACCCTTTGCACGCGCGGTCATGACGTACTGCTTCCTGATCTCATCGAGAAACGAGTTCTTGGTCAGCAGCGTCATGGTGGCGAAGGCGCCGAGACCCATCGCGATCAAAGGCAGGGTGAGGTGCCAGAAGTAGTCGATGATCTTCCAGTACCAGGGGAATTGCGACCAGCCGTCCGAGGTCAATCCGCGCAGCGGAAACCAGTTGAAGAACGAGCCGCCGGCAAACAGGATGATCAGCAGGATCGCGAACAGGAAACCGGGGATCGCAAAGCCGACGATGATAGCGGCGGAAGTCCAGGTATCAAATCGCGTTCCGTCCGCCACCGCCTTGCGGATGCCTAGCGGGATCGAGATCAAATAGGTCAGCAGCGTCAACCAGAGGCCGAGCGATATCGAGACCGGCAGCTTCTCCTTGATCAGCTGCAACACGGTGGTGTCGCGAAAGTAGCTCTTGCCGAAATCGAAGCGGGCGAAATTCCATACCATCAGCGCAAAGCGCTCATGCGCCGGCTTGTCGAAGCCGAACTGCTTTTCCAGGTTCTTGATGAAATCCGGATCGAGCCCCTGCGCGCCGCGGTATTTCGAATTGACAGCATCGGCGGAGGCGCCCGCCTGGGGCGTACGGCCGGCAAAGTCACCGGCGGAAGAGCCAGAGATGCGCGAGGAGCCGCCGGTATCGGCGCCCGAAAGCTGTGCGATCACACGTTCGACAGGGCCGCCCGGCGCGAACTGCACGACCACGAAGGAAATGAAGAGGATGCCGAGCAAGGTCGGAAACATCAAAAGGATGCGGCGGGCGATATAGGCGGTCATTATGGCTTCGCCTGCTCAAGTTTGCCGGCCTTAGCAGCGTCATACCACCAGATAACTCGCTCGCCGGAGCCCGATGCATCGATCTGATAACGCGGCAGGTTCTTCGGGCGATCGAAGATGTCCCAATAAGCCAGCCGATGCGTCTTGTTGTACCACTGCGGCACCCAGTAGCGGCCGGCGCGGAAAACGCGGTCGAAGGCATGGCAGGCAACCGTTAGCTCGGCGCGGGTATCCGCCGCAATGATCTTTTCGATCAGCGCATCGATGGCGGGGTTCTCTATACCGGCCAGGTTGTAGGAGCCCTTGGTCTTGGCAGCGTGCGAGGAGAAGAAGGCACGCATTGCGTCGCCCGGGGTCGTCGACATCGAGAAGCGCGTGATAGTCATGTCGAAATCGAAATCTTCCACCCTCGCGCGGTACTGCACTGCATCGACCAGGCGCGGGCTCGCCTCGATGCCGAGCGTTCCCAGATTCTTGATATAGGGCGCGTGATGCGGATTCAGCGAAGGCTCATCGTACAGGAATTCGATGCGAAACACTTCGCCGCTCGGCGTCATCCGCTTGCCGTCCTTGATGACGAAGCCGGCTTCGTTGAGCAATTGCTGCGCCTTGCGCAGCATGGTGCGATCCTGCCCCGAGCCATCGGAAACCGGAGGCACGTAGGGCTGGGCGAACACTTCGTCGGGCACTTGGCCGCGGAATGGCTCGAGCAGCTTCAGCTCCTCCGGTGAGGGCGGCCCCTTCGCCATCATGTCTGAATTCTGGAATGGCGAATGCGTACGCGCATAGGCGTCGTACATAATGGTCTTGTTGGTCCACTCGAAGTCGAAGGCATTGATCAGCGCCTCGCGCACGCGGGGGTCCTTGAACTTGTCGCGGCGGGTATTGATGAACCAGCCCTGCGCGCCGGACGGCCTTTCGTCCGGTACCTGCTCGCGCTTGACGCGGCCGTCCTTGATGGCGGGGAAGTCGTAGCGCGTCGCCCAGATGCGCGCGGTGAACTCTTCGCGGAACAGATAGTTCTTGCCGGTAAAGCCTTCGAAGGCGACGTCGCGGTCGCGATAGAACTCGTAGCGGACCACATCGTAATTGTAATAACCGCGGCAGACTGGGAGGTTCGCCCCCCACCAGTCCTTGACGCGTTCGTACTCGATGAAACGGTTGACCTCGAACTTGCCGACCTTATAGGGCCCCGAGCCCAGCGGCGTGTCCAGCGTCGATTCATCGAAGGGCCGCATCTCATAATATTTCTTCGAGAAGATCGGCAGGCCCGCGACGAAGAGTGGCACGTCGCGCGCGCGCTTCTCGGCGAAGGTGACGATCACGGTCGCATCGTCGAGCGCCTCGGCCCCCTTGACGTCACGCATCTGCACCTGGATCAGCGGATGGCCCTTGGCCTTGAGCGTGTTGATGGACCAGGCGACGTCATGCGCCGTGATCCTCGAGCCGTCGTGAAACTTGGCCTCGGGGCGCAGCGTAAAGCGGTAGGTCAGCTTGTCCGGCGAAATTCGCACCGACTTTGCGACGAGCCCGTACATCGCATCCGGCTCGTCGCCGGCCCGCACCATCAGCGCTGAGAAGGTCAGGTCCATGCCCTGCGCGCCCTCGCCCTTGAGGATGTAGGCGTTGAGCGAATTGAAGGTGTGGTAGGACTGATTGTAGGAGCGCGTCGAGGGAATGGTCGAAAATACACCACCCTTAGGCGCTGCGACATTCACGTAGTCGAAATTCTTGAAGTCGGCGGGATATTTGAGATCACCAAACGCCGAGATACCGTGCACCTCGGCGCCATTCTCTTCGGCCGCACGCGCCGGCCTGAGCGTCAGAACGCCCAGTGCGCCGACACCCAGACCGAGCACATGCCGGCGAGAGAATTGCGCCATGCGCAGGATATCCTTCAAGACCGTCTTCCGATCTTTGCCGCCTTGTCGGCATCATACCACCAGATCGCGGGGAAGCCGGACAGACCGTATTTGGGCAGTTCGGTCGGACGGCCGAAACGGTCCCAACGCGCCGTACGGACCTTGGGATAATTCCACTGTGGCACGACATAGTGGTTCCACAACAGCACGCGGTCCAGCGCCTTGGTCGCTGCAACAAGGTCTTCCCGGCCCTTCGCATAGATCAGCCGCTCGATCAATTTGTCGACCGCGGGATTCTTGATGCCGATGATATTGCGCGAACCCGCCATGTCCGCCGCCTGCGAGCCCCAATACTCGCGCTGTTCATTTCCGGGCGACAACGATTCCGCCCACGACGAGACGACGACATCGAAATCCCAGCTACGAAGCCGGTTTTCATACTGTGTCGGATCGATCGTGCGCACGCTGACGGCGATACCTAGCCGCTCCAGAGACGGTTTGAAAAACAGCATGACCCGTTCGAAGGTCGGGTCTGCACCAAGCAATTCGAGCGTAAATGGCGCTCCCGTCTTGCTATCGACCAGCTTGCGCTCGCGCACCTCATAGCCGGCTTCCTTCAGCAGGCGCAGCCCCTCACGAAGATTTTCGCGAACGGCTTCGGGACTGCCGCCGACCGGATTGGTATAGGGCTTGGTGAATACCTCGGGCGGCACTTCCGCGCGGACGGCTTCGAGTATTTCCAGCTCTCTGCCTTGCGGCAGGCCGCTTGAAGCCAGTTCTGTGCCGTCGAAATAGCTGCTGATGCGCTTGTACTGACCGAAGAATATCTGCTTGTTCATTTCCTCGAAGTCGAACGCATAGTTCAGCGCGCGACGCACCCGCGGATCCTTGAACTGATCACGCCGGATATTCAGCGCGAACGCCTGCATGATTCCGGAACTGCGGTTCGGAAACTCCTCGAGCAGCACGCGCTTGTCATTGACGGCCGGAAAGTCGTAGGCCGTTGCCCAGTTCTTGGCGCTGTTTTCGGTACGCCAATCAACCTGGTCGCCCTTGAACGCCTCGAGCGCGACCGTCGAGTCCCGGAAATATTCCAGGCGCAGCTCGTCGAAATTGTTGCGGCCGACATACGTGCTGTGATCGCGCCCCCAATGGTCCTTCACCCGCTCCAGCGTCAGCGTCCTTCCCGGGACAAACTCCTTGATGCGGTAGGGGCCCGAGCCCAGCGGCTTCTCCAGCGTTGTCGCGGAGACGTCGCGCTTGCGGCCTTCGCTGTCGGTGCCCTCCCACCAATGCTTCGGCAAGATCGTGAGTTGTCCGACGATCAGCGGGAGTTCGCGATTGCCGGGCGCGTCGAAGCTGAATTTTATGTCGCTATCACCGACCCTTTCAGCTTTCACCACATGGCGATAGTAGGCCGAGTACTGCGGATGATGTTGCTTGAACGCATTGAGGGAGAAGATCACGTCGTCAGGCGTGACGGGCTTGCCGTCATGCCATTTCGCCTCGCTTCTGAGACGATAGATGACCCAAGAGAAATCCTCGGGGTGACTGACGGCTTCGGCTAGCTCGCCGTACTCGGTCGAAACCTCATCCAACGACTGCGTCATGAGCGATTCGTAAATCAACTGAACGCCGCCTGCGAGCGCCCCTTTGACGCCGGCAACTACAAGATTGAAATTATCGAACGTCCCGACCTGGATCTGACGTACGGTGCCGCCCTTCGGGGCCTCTGGATTAACGTAGTCGAAGTGCTTGAAGCCGGCTGGGTATTTGATTTCGCCGAACAGCGACAGGGCATGCCGGAAGACCGGCTCGCTCGCACTCGATTGTGCCTGGGCCGGCGAAATTGCCGGGATGCCTGGGGCCAGCCCCAGCGCCGGGGCCATTGCGGCTGCGGCGCTGCCTTGAAGAAGGTGTCGTCTGGTAATTGCCAAATGCAGAATCCCTGTTGCTGACGCGAGTGTCCGTGTCTTCCAAGTCGGTGATCTGCCCGCGGTCCCCGATCCGACTAAGCAAACAACGAGGCGGAGCTAGTGAGGACCTAATATAAGGCAAGGGTTCGACAAATTACGTTGCTTTTTCCTCATGATAACAACACCGGAGCAATTACGCTGCGGCGAAACGTCCCGATAACAACACCGCGATCCCGATATGCAAACGGCCAGGCAATGCCTGGCCGCGTAAGCTGCAAGTCCATGAGGGAACTGACGAAATATTACTTCGCCGCCGTCGGGAGCGGAGCCGGGCTGTCCGAGAGGCTGCGCAGATAGGCGATCACGTCGGCGCGCTCGCTGTCCTTCGGGATACCGGCAAAGCCCATCGCCGTGCCTGGAACGAAGGCTTTGGGATTGGCGAGGAACTTGTTGAGGTCCTCATAGGTCCAGGTGCCGCCCTTGGCCTTCAAGGCGGCCGAGAAGTTGAACCCGCCGCGCCCCTGGCCCTTCGGCTCGTTCAAGACGCCGTACAAATTAGGCCCGACGCGGTTGGGGCCGCCCTTTTCGAAGGTGTGGCAGGCGGCGCACTTCTTGGCGGCGGCAGTGCCCTTCTCGACGGAGGCGGTCTGCAAGAGCTTCTCGATCGGCTCGGACGGCGCGGCGGCTTCCTTGGCTGCGTCTTTAGAGGTGTCTTCCTTCACGGCGATCTCGAAGCCCGGCTTTTCCGGCTTCACGGGCGCAAAGATCGCCTCGGCAGCAAAGTTCGTCACCAGAAGAAGAATGCAGGTGCCAAGGATAGCACCAAGAATCTTGTTGAGTTCGAAGGAGTCCATAACGGGATCAGGCTCCAGGCCGGAAAGGTCGACTGAAGGCCGGCAAAACGGCCGCGGGTGGGCGTGAGGAATCAGCCTTTCGCGCCGCACCCTCAGCAGGGGTTGAGATATCGGTTTGCCCGGGCTCTGGCAACCCGTATAAACGCGCCGAATTTCGTCTCATCCCCATCAAAACCAGCTATCCCGCCGGGCCTTCAGACGATGACCGATTCCCGTATTTTGGTGCTGATTCCCGCCCGGATGGCGGCGACCCGGCTACCGGGCAAGCCGCTGCTGGATATCGCCGGCCTACCGATGATCGTGCATGTGCTGCGGCGGGCGCAAGAAGCCAAGATCGGCCGGGTTGCGGTTGCGACCGACACGCCGGAGATCGCCGACGCGGTGCGGGCTGCCGGCGGCGAGGCGGTGATGACCCGTGCCTCCCACGCTTCCGGCTCCGACCGCATCCACGAGGCCATGCTGGCGCTCGATCCGTCCGGCCGGGCCGAGATCGTGGTCAATTTGCAGGGCGATTTCCCCACGATCATGCCGGACACCATCCGCGCCGCGCTGCCGCCGCTCGACGACCCCGCGGTCGACATCGCGACGCTGGCCTCGCAGATCCACACCGAGGAAGAAGACCGGGCGCCGAGCGTGGTGAAGGCGGTCGGCTCGCCGATCGGTCCAAACCGCCTGCGGGCACTGTATTTCACCCGCGCCACCGCGCCTCACGGTGACGGACCGCGCTACCACCATATCGGCCTCTATGCTTACCGCCGCGCCGCGCTGGAGCGGTTCGTGACTTTGCCTCCCTCCCCGCTGGAGCAGCAGGAAAAGCTCGAACAGCTCCGCGCGCTGGAAGCCGGGATGCGGATCGACATCACCATCGTCGATAGCGTGCCGCGCGGCGTCGATACCCCGGCCGACCTCGAAACCGCCCGCCGCATACTGGCAAATAGCTGAGCGGCTGCTAAAAGGCCCGCCAGAGAAACGAGACATGACCAAAAAGCTCAAAATCGCGTTCCAGGGCGAGCCTGGCGCCAATTCCCATATCGCCATCGTCGAGGCCTATCCGGACGCCGAGCCGATGCCGTGTGCGACCTTCGAGGACGCGCTGTCGGCGATCGCTTCGGGCGAGGCCGATCTCGGCATGATCCCGATCGAGAATTCGGTGGCGGGGCGCGTCGCCGACATCCATCATTTGCTGCCGGCGTCCGGCCTGTTCATCGTCGGCGAATGGTTCTTGCCGATCCGCCATCAATTGATGGCGCCGAAGGGGACAAAGCTCACCGACATCAAGACGGTGGAGAGCCACGTCCATGCGCTCGGCCAGTGCCGGCGCATCATCCGCAAGCTCGGCATCAAGCCGATCGTCGCCGCCGACACCGCCGGCAGCGCGCGCGACGTTTCCGAACGCAAGGACAAAAGCGTGGCCGCGATCGCCTCCCGGCTGGCGGCGCAAATCTACGGCCTCGATATTCTTGCCGAGGACGTCGAGGACGAGGCGCACAACACCACACGCTTTGTGGTGCTGGCGCGCGAGGCCGACTGGGCGAAACAAGGCTCGGGCCCGCTGGTCACCACTTTTGTTTTCCGGGTACGCAATTTGCCCGCCGCGCTCTACAAGGCACTCGGCGGCTTTGCCACCAATGGCGTCAACATGACCAAGCTGGAAAGCTACATGATCGACGGCAATTTCTTTGCGACGCAATTTTATGCCGACGTCGACGGCCATCCCGACGACAAGGGCCTCGCCTTTGCGCTGGAGGAATTGAAGTTCTTCTCGCGCGAATTCCGCATCGTCGGCGTCTATCCGGCACATCCGTTCCGCGCGACCTTCAGCGAGAAGCTGGATTGAGGGACGCGCGCGTCTGCTCGCATCTCCCGGCGCACGATTGCTGACGTGGGCGCGGAGAGCGCAGATTCATGACGTGCAGCAGCCGGATGCTTACCAGCGAGCTGCGAGTTGCGCGGCATTAACGGTGCAGCGGATACGGATATTGAAAGCGGTGCTCGCCCGGCATGATCAGCCGGCGTACGGCCACTCTCCGATCACCACCGGCCGTTCCAGCCCCATCCTGGACGCGGGCCCCATCCTGGACGCGGGCCCCATCCTGGGCGCGGCCCCCATACCGGGCGCGGACGCCAAACGGGCGGGCCACCCCAAGCATAGGCGCCGCGCCATCCCGGACCCCAGCCGCCATAGACACCCCATCTTGGGCCCGGACGCCACCAGCAGCGCCCCCAGGCGTTGCAGACCCAGCGGACCTGCTCGACATCAGTGGCTTGGCGTGAAATCTGGTCGGCCTGCGGAATGCCGTTCGGCATCGCGGCGGAAGCCGATCCGGCGGCGAGCACAACGCTGCCGAGGGCGGCCAACCCAACAATAGCAGATTTCAGTTCCATGGTTTGTCTCCGTGGTTGGAGACTTCAATAACCTCCTTGACAACGCCTGGTTGCTTCTGAGGCCCGAACAAACGCAGGCATGCAGATCAGGAATGCTGAAAAGGCAGGAATGCTCAAAGAATGAGATGGTTCGTTTCTCCGTGTCCCGGACGCGGTGCAGCGCTTCGCGCTGCTCCGCTGAGCCGGGACCCATCTCACCGCACACACTGGGCCCCGGATCAGCAGCGCACCACGCCGCCAAGATGCGGCGCGCTGCGCAGCATCCGGGGAACGGAGAGCAGTTACGCCGCTTCCTTCTTCCCTAGCCCGAACGCCTCGGCCAGCAGGCTATACGACTTCTTCCGCGCGTCGTGATCGTAGACCGCCGTGATGATCATGAGTTCATCCGGCTGGCTGGCCGCGATCATCGGCTGCAGCTTTGTCAGGATGGTCGCCGGGCTGCCGACGAACAGCCGCGAGCGGTTGCGCGCGATCGAGGCGCGCTCGGCGTCCGAATATGGATAGGCCAGCGCTTCCTCCACGCTCGGCAGCGGCAGATATTGTCCGCGGTCGCGCCGCAGGCGATTGAGGTCCATCGAGGTCGCGAGTTGTTCGGCTTCCGCATCGCTTTCGGCGGCGATTGCGGCAACCGCCAGAATGCCGTGCGGGCCCTCCCGCCAGCCGGACGGCTTGAACTGGCTGCGGTAGTTCGTCATCGCCGCGATCGCGTCATAGGACGCGAAATGATGCGCGAACGCGAAGCCCATGCCGACTTGCGCCGCCAATTCCGAACTGTAGTCGGAGGAACCGAGCAGCCAGATCGGCGGCAGCGGCGTATCGTCCGGCATCGCCACCACATTGTTGTAGGGATGGCCGGCTGGAAAGCCGCGGGTCTCCCACAACACCAGTTCGCTCAGCCGTTCGAGAAAGTCGTCTCCCTCGCGGCGGTCGAGCCGGCTGCGCAGCGCATGCGCGGTCGCCCCATCGGTGCCGGGCGCCCGGCCGAGACCGAGATCGATGCGGCCGGGAAACAGCGCCTCCAGCATCTTGAAGCGCTCGGCCACCACCAGCGGCGCATGGTTGGGCAGCATCACGCCGCCGGAGCCGACGCGGATGTTTTTGGTCACCGCGGCGATCTGCCCGATCATCAAATCAGGCGCGGGGCTCGCCACCGACGCCAGATTGTGGTGCTCGGCGAGCCAGTAACGGACATAGCCGAGCCCATCGACATGACGCGCGAGATCAATGCTGTTCTGCAACGCGGCGGCGGGTCTTGTGCCTGTGGTGACGACGGAGAGGTCGAGGACGGAAAGCGGGATCATGGCGCTAAACTAGTGCGGCAACGGGAGGCGACAAAGACCTGGTCGGCGCAGAGCAGGCCCGCGCTTGTGGGGAAAGGAGCGCCACATTGCAGCACTATAGTGGGACGAACTGTGACAAATTCGATAATTTTTGCTGTTGCCCACTACCGATCTTGCGCTCAACAGAACAATCTTATTATTATCTCATTGTAATTGCAGTATAATTCACTATCAGATAAAGCCCACTCACACCTTCTACCAAGACCAAAACTTCGTATATTTTGCGCATATTGGGCTACTTCCCATCTCCAATGGGCTGTTTGGCCCGCCCTGTTTCGCTTACTTTAGCGCATCGTTCGCTGCGGCTGACGTTCGCCCATCGTTTCGGAGCTTTGTGAAGTGCCATGACCGAGGTTACGCCCCCCGCTTTCGACGGCCATCGCGCGCTGCATTCGCCAAAGATCTCCTTTGAGTTCTTTCCGCCCAAGACCGAAGAGATGGAGCGGAGCCTGTGGGAGACCATCAAACGGCTGGCGCCGCTTGCCCCCAATTTCGTCTCGGTGACCTATGGCGCAGGGGGATCGACCCGCGAGCGGACCCATTCGACCATTGCCCGCATCCTGAAAGAGACGCGGCTGACGCCCGCCGCGCACCTGACCTGCGTCGGCGCGCCCAAGGGCGAGATCGACGACGTGGTGGCGCGCTATCACGAAATCGGTGTCCGCCACATCGTCGCGCTGCGCGGCGATCCCACCACCGGCATCGGCACCGCCTATCGCGCGCATCCGGATGGCTATCAAAGTTCGCCCGACCTGATCGCGGGCATCAAGAAGCGCTTTCCCGATATCGAAATCTCGGTGTCCGCCTATCCGGAAAAGCATCCGGAGAGCCCGACGATCGACGCCGACATCGATACGCTCAAGGCCAAGGTCGACGCCGGCGCGGCGCGAGCCATTACGCAAGTGTTCTTCGATAACGATCTCTACTTCCGCTACCTCGACCGCGTCCGCGCCCGCGGCATCGATATTCCCATCGTTCCCGGCATCATGCCGATGCACAATTTCAAGCAGGCGCGCAGCTTCGTGACCCGCGCCGGCACCACGGTGCCAGACTGGCTCGCCGACAAGTTCGATGGCCTCGACGACGATGCGGAGACGCGCAAGCTCGTCGCCGCCACCGTCGCGGCGGGCCAGGTGCAAAAGCTCGCCAAGCACGGCGTCGACACCTTTCACTTCTACACCATGAATCGCGCGGACCTGGTGTTCGCGATCAGCCATCTGCTGGGCATCCGCCCCAATGGCGCACAGAAAGCCGCCTGATCCGATGAGTGTTTCGATTCCGAAGGTTTCGCCGAAGCGAACTGCGCTGCTCGCCGCCGCCCGCGAACGCATCCTGGTGCTCGACGGCGCCATGGGCACCATGATCCAGGGCCTGCAGTTCGACGAAACAGCGTTTCGCGGCGAGCGTTTCAAGGACTTCCATCGCGACGTCAGAGGCAACAACGACCTGTTGATTCTGACGCAGCCCAAGGCAATCGAGGACATCCACGCCGCCTACTTGCGCGCCGGCGCCGACATCGTCGCGACCAACACGTTTTCGTCCACCTCGATCGCACAGGCCGACTACGACATGTCGGACCTCGCCTATGAGCTGAACCGTGACGGCGCAAAACTAGCCCGCGCCGCCGCCGAGCGCGTCTCGGCAGAAGACGGCAAGCCGCGCTTCGTTGCCGGCGCGCTGGGCCCGACCAATCGCACCGCCTCGATCTCGCCCGACGTTTCCAACCCCGGCTATCGCGCCGTCACCTTCGACGATTTGCGCAAGGCCTATGGCGAACAGGTCAACGGCCTGCTCGACGGCGGCGCCGACCTGCTGCTGGTCGAAACCATTTTCGATACGCTGAACGCCAAGGCGGCGCTTTACGCGATTGCGGAAATCACGGAGGAACGCGGCATCGACGTGCCCGTGATGATCTC
Organism: Bradyrhizobium murdochi; assembly: GCF_000472965.1. Classification (GTDB taxonomy): domain Bacteria; phylum Pseudomonadota; class Alphaproteobacteria; order Rhizobiales; family Xanthobacteraceae; genus Bradyrhizobium; species Bradyrhizobium murdochi. The sequence goes on from NZ_AXAU01000012.1 coordinate 188,553, forward strand.
CGGCACCATCACCGACAAATCCGGCCGCCTGCTGTCAGGGCAATTGCCGGAAGCATTCTGGAATTCGATCCGCCACGCCAAGCCGATCACCGTTGGCTTCAACTGCGCGCTCGGCGCGGAAGACCTTCGCGCCCATATTGCCGATATCGGCCGCGTGGCCGACACGCTGGTCTGCGCCTATCCGAACGCCGGCCTGCCCAACGAGTTCGGCCAGTACGACGAGACACCGGAATATATGGCGCGGCTGATCGGCGAGTTTGCGGAAGCCGGCCTCGTCAACATCGTCGGCGGCTGCTGCGGCACCACACCCGACCATATCGCCGCGATTGCGGCCGCGGTCGCTCCGCACAAGCCGCGCGTCGTCCCCGTGATCGAGCCGCGGCTGCGGCTGTCGGGGCTGGAGCCGTTCGAACTGACGCCGGCGATTCCGTTCGTGAACGTCGGCGAGCGCACCAATGTCACGGGCTCGGCGAGATTCCGCAAGCTGATCACCGCGGGCGATTACACCGCGGCGCTGCAGGTGGCGCGCGACCAGGTTGAGAACGGCGCTCAGATCATCGACGTCAACATGGACGAGGGCTTGCTGGATTCGGAAGCCGCGATGGTGACGTTCCTCAACCTCGTCGCCGCCGAACCCGACATCGCACGCGTCCCTGTGATGGTCGACTCCTCGAAATTCCATGTGATCGAGGCCGGCCTGAAATGCGTTCAGGGCAAGTCGGTCGTGAACTCGATTTCGATGAAAGAAGGCGTGGACAAGTTCATCCACGAAGCCCGCATCGCGCGCCGCCATGGCGCGGCGGTGGTGGTGATGGCGTTCGACGAGATCGGTCAGGCTGACACGTTCGCGCGCAAGACCGAAATCTGCAAGCGCGCCTATGACATCCTGGTCAACGAGGTCGGCTTTGCGCCCGAGGACATCATCTTCGATCCGAATATCTTCGCGATCGCGACGGGCCTCGAAGAGCACAACAATTACGGCGTCGACTTCATCGAGGCAACGCGCTGGATCCGGACGAACCTGCCGGGAGCGCATGTCTCCGGCGGCGTCTCCAACCTGTCGTTTTCGTTCCGCGGTAACGAGCCGGTGCGCGAGGCGATGCACTCGGTATTTCTGTATCACGCCATCCACGCCGGCATGGACATGGGCATCGTCAATGCCGGGCAGATGATCGTTTATGACGACATCGATTCCGAGCTGCGCCAGGTGTGCGAGGACGTGATCCTCAACCGCGATCCCGGCGCGTCCGAGCGTCTCTTGGCGCTGGCGGAAAAGTTCCGCGGCAAGGAGAAGCAGACAAAAGAGCAGGACCTCGCCTGGCGCGAATGGCCGGTCGAAAAGCGGCTGAGCCACGCGCTGGTGCACGGCATCACCGAATTCATCGAGGAAGACACCGAGGCCGCGCGGCTCTTGGTCGAACGCCCGCTGAACGTGATCGAGGGCCCGCTGATGGCGGGCATGAACATCGTCGGCGACCTCTTCGGCGACGGCAAAATGTTCCTGCCGCAGGTGGTGAAGTCGGCGCGCGTGATGAAGCAGGCGGTCGCCTATCTGATGCCGTTCATGGAAGAGGAGAAGGCGCGCAACCTCGCCAATGGCGTGACCGGCGACGGCCGCAACGCCGCCGGCAAGATCGTGCTGGCGACCGTGAAGGGCGACGTCCACGACATCGGCAAGAACATCGTCGGCATCGTGCTGCAATGTAACAATTTCGAGGTGATCGACCTCGGCGTCATGGTGCCGGCGACCAAGATCATCGAGACGGCGAAAGCCGAAGGCGCCGACATCATCGGGCTGTCGGGCCTGATCACGCCCTCGCTCGACGAGATGAGTTTCCTGGCCGGCGAGATGGAGCGGCAGGGCATGAAGATGCCGCTGCTGATCGGCGGCGCGACGACGAGCCGCGTCCATACCGCGGTCAAGATCGACCCAAACTATCCGGGCGGACCGGTGGTGCACGTCAACGACGCCAGCCGCGCCGTCGGCGTCGCATCATCGCTGCTCTCGCCGGACAAGCGCGAGGCCTATGTCGCCGACATCCGCGCCGAATACGCCAAGATTTCCGCGGCGCATCTGCGCGCGCAGGCCGACAAGAAGCGGCTGAAGCTGGCGGACGCCCGCGCCAATGCGGTCAAGGCCGACTTTGCGAGAACGCCGCCGAAGAAGCCATCGTTCCTCGGGTTCAAGACTTTTGACGCCTATGATCTGGCCGAGCTTGCCGAATACATCGACTGGACGCCGTTCTTCCAGACCTGGGAATTGACCGGGCGTTTCCCGGCCATTCTCGACGACCCCAAGATCGGCGAGGTCGCGCGCTCGCTCTATGACGACGCACGCAAGATGCTTGAGCGGATCATCAAGGAGAAATGGTTCACGGCGCGTGCAACGATCGGCTTCTGGCCGGCCAATGCGGAAGGAGACGATATCGCGGTTTATGCCGACGACAGACGCAAGCAGAAGATCGCGACGTTCCATACGCTGCGCCAGCAGTTGGAGAAGCGCGAAGGCCGCTTCAACGCCGCATTGTCGGACTTCATCGCGCCAGCGTCATCCGGCGTATCAGATTATATCGGTGGCTTTGTCGTCACCGCGGGGATCGGCGAGGATGCAGTGGCTGACCGCTTCAAGAATGCCAATGACGACTACTCCTCGATCCTGTGCAAGGCGCTCGCCGATCGCCTCGCCGAAGCCTTCGCCGAGCGGATGCATCAGCGCGTCCGCAAGGAATTCTGGGGCTACGCGCCGGACGAGGCGCTGAGCTCCGACCAGTTGATCCTGGAGCAATATGCCGGCATTCGTCCGGCGCCTGGTTATCCCGCGCAGCCCGACCACACCGAGAAGGCGACGCTGTTCCGCCTGCTCGATGCGGAAAAGACAGCCGGCGTGAAGCTGACCGAGAGCTTTGCGATGTGGCCGGGCTCGTCGGTATCAGGCCTTTATTTCTCGCATCCCGAAAGCTTCTATTTCGGCGTCGGCAAGATCGAGCGCGACCAGGTCGAGGACTATGCCGCGCGCAAGGGCATGAGCGTCGCCGAGACCGAACGCTGGCTGGCCCCGGTGCTGAACTACATCCCTTCGCAGGAACAGCCCGCGACGAAGGCGCCAGCGGCGGAGATCGTCCCCGCCAACGACGTCACCTCGCATCCGCCCGGCTGCACCTGCGCCGTGCACCTCGCCTGGCGGAAGAAGGCCGTGGGAGCTGGATAATTCGTTTTCTTCCCTTCTCCCCTTGTGGGAGAAGGTGGCATAGGCGGCCTTTGGCCGCCGTCACTTAGAACGCCGATGCTTCGCATCGGCTACGGCGCCGGATGAGGGGTTCTATCCGCGGAGAGAACCCCTCACCCGTCTCAATCGTGCTTCGCACGATTGATCCACCCTCTCCCACAAGGGGAGAGGGGAAGAGAGACGGAGGCCCCATGAAATTCTTCTCCTTCTGGCGATCGCTGGCGAGCTTTCGCGTTCGCATCGCGCTCAATCTGAAAGATGTTCCGGTCGAAGTGATCTTCGTCGACCTCGATGCCAACGCGCATCGCGATCCCGAGTATCGGCAGATCAACCCGCAGATGGCGCTGCCGGCGCTAGTGGAAGATGACGGCACCACGCTGTTCCAGTCGCTCGCCATCCTCGAATATCTCGACGAGAAATATCCCTCCCCGCCGCTGCTGCCCTCCGACCCCGCCGGCCGCGCCCGCGTCCGCGCGCTGGCGCTGATGGTGGCGTGCGAGGGCCACCCGCTGCTGACGCCGCGGGTGCGGCGCTATCTCGACCACGAGCTGAATCTGCGCGACACGCAGCAGGCGGCGTGGCGGCGGCACTGGATCGCCGAGACGCTGGCAGCGCTGGAGGGTCACCTCGCCGATAACAAGGACACTGGAAAATTCTGCCATGGCGATGCGCCGACAATCGCCGACATCTGCATGGTCGGCCATGTCACCGCGGCGCTGAACCAGCAGGTCAATCTGGCGACCTATCCGACCGTGAAGCGCATTTTCGAGACCGCGATGGCGTTGCCGGAATTTGAAAAAGCGCATCCGCTGGCGCAGCCGGATACGCCGGAGGCGATGCGGCAGAAGTAGGGTGGGCAAAGGCGCGCTTGCGCCGTGCCCACCATTTATCGGCAGACTATCCTGGATGTGGTGGGCACGCTACGCTTACGACAGCCCCTCACCCCTTCAGCGGGGCCAGCGGCTGCTGAAAAATCGCGAAAACAACCCCATGCAAAGTAGGATTGGGCTGGCTCCGCGGCCGTGGCCGGGCGCGGCCCCGTCCAGCTCAATCGCCGCTCGGCGGTGCCAGCGGCTGCACGATTTCCTTAAACGACGGCAGCGCCTCGCAAGTGGCAGAATGCGCTTTCAGCGACCGATAGCTGGCGTCGAACAGCTCCGGATGTGCCTCGCCGACGAAGCGCAACACACAGGCAACCGCGATATCGGCGTGGCCGGCGCGCTCGCCAAACCAATATGGAGTCTTCACCGCCACACGCTCCTTCTCCAGCACCTCCAGCACGCCCGCGATCTGCGACTTGCAGCGCTCGACCCAGAGATCGAGCTGCTCCTTCCGCAGCACGCGCTCGTACAACAGGCTGACACCCTTGTCGCCAAGCCCCATCGCCAGCGCGCAAATCCGCAGATGCCGCCAGCGCGCTTCACCACTCCTGGCAATCATCGCCTTGTCGGCACCGACGCGATCGTCGAGATAATCCAGGATCATCGCGCTCTCGATCAGCGCTTCCCCACTATCCAGTACCAGCGTCGGCACCCGCCGCAGCGGATTGTGGGCCGCGATCTTGTCGGCATCGCCGAAGGTCGACCACGGCTTGTGCTCGAAATCGATACCGTAAAGCCGCATCGCGATGGCGACGCGGCGGACGAAGGGGGAGTCGAATTGGCCGATGAGGATCATGGTTGTTGTGCTCTCCGCTTGTCATGGCGGGCTTGACCCGGCCATCCATCCTTCTTCAGATGGAATCTTAGTCTGATGGATGCCCGGATCAAGTCCGAGCAGACGGGTGTGACCTGCTTCAACACGGACCGCCGTGGCTTCTCGCTGGCAAAGGCGAAGCAGGTGGTGTTTTGACGTCATAAAAACATAGGGCGCAATAACGCCCGTATGCTATTCCTCTACAAGGCAAGCCACCTGGCTCGACTGCACCAACAGAGCCGCGGCTTGCTCCATATTTGCTCTTGTTACGGATTGAACAATCAACAAATTCGGCTCAAAGAACGCGCCGTCACGCTGAAGCTCGCTTTCTATCTCCTGGCTGAGGCGCACAGGGTCGTAGAAGTTCAAGCGATACCGCTTCCCTGAAACAATGATCCGTGCCTCGGAAAACCAACCTTTCGTCTCGACTTCCCATTCGTAGTCCGCGAAGTCCGCTGGTAAATCAAACGAAAAACCCGACATAGCTCCTCCCTACTAATCAATGATCGGCACATGCCGCGCCACATCACGCGGCGCGGTGCCGTCGAGCCGCGGATCGTCGGCGATCTCGATCTGCCGCCGGAAGGCACGAAAGCCCGAGCGCTGGTAGAAGGCGAGCGCGGCGGGGTGATCGAAGGTGCAGGTGTGCAGCCAGACGCGGTTGATCGGCCGCGACCACGCGAGCTCCAGCGCGCGGTTCATCAGCCAGCGGCCGGCGCCGGTGCCGACCAGTTTTGCGGTGACCCCGAACATGGCGATCTCGCATTGGCCGGGCTCGCGAAAATCCAGCTCCAACAGGCCCTCGTCACGGCCGTCATGGACCAGCGCGTAGACTTCGAGCTGCCGAGAATGAAGCCGTGCCGCGAGCTCGGCGTCCGGCATCTGCGTTCGCGAGAACCACAGCCATTCCTCGCCGACGCGACGATAGAGATCGCGAAACCAATCGAGCGGCGGCATCTCCACCCGACGCAGTGACCAGGCTCGGGGCGGATCGGGCCGCGGCGCGGGCCGTTCAGTCATCTCCAGATGCGTGACGACGGCCGCGATCTTGCCGGCAGGGATGTCGGAGTAACCATCAGGCACGATCAACTGACGTCACTCCCCTTCATCGCTCGCCAGCACGCCCTTCACCGCCCGCGCCCAACCCGCCAGCTTCCGCTCGCGCGTAGCCTTGCTCATCGCCGGCTTGAAGCGGTGTTCGAGCCGCCAATTGTCGGCGAATTTTGCCGGCTCGGGATAGACGCCGGCGTTCAACCCGGCGAGATAGGCGGCGCCTAACGCTGTGGTCTCCTGGATCTTCGGCCGGTCGACCGGTGCATCCAGCAAGTCGGCGAGCCGCTGCATGGTCCAGTCGGAAGCGGTCATGCCGCCGTCGACCCGGAGCACGATGTTGGCGGCGGTTGCGTCCGGCCAGTCGGCACGCATCGCGGCCCAGAGGTCGAAAGTCTGGTAGCAGACGCTTTCGAGGGCGGCATGCGCGAGTTCGGCGGGGCCGGTGTTGCGGGTGAGGCCGAACAGCGCGCCACGTACGCGCGGATTCCAGTAGGGCGCGCCGAGGCCGACGAAGGCCGGGACCAGATAGACGCTTTGCATGGAATCGGATTTGTCGGCGAGCGGGCCGGTTTCGGATGCCTGCTTGATGATGCCGAGGCCGTCGCGCAGCCATTGCACCGCGCTGCCGGCGACGAAGATCGAGCCTTCGAGCGCATAGGTGCGTTTGCCGTTCAATTGATAGGCGATGGTGGTGAGCAGCTTGTTCTTCGAGGCGACCGGCGTGGTGCCGGTGTTGAGCAGCGCAAAGCAGCCGGTGCCGTAGGTCGACTTGATCATGCCGGGCGTGAAGCAGGCTTGGCCGATGGTTGCGGCCTGCTGGTCGCCGGCGATGCCGGAGATGGCGATTGAGCCGCCGAACAGGTCGGGCACGGTTTCGCCGAACTTGGCGGAGGAATCCTTGACCTCCGGCAGCATCGAGCGCGGCACGCGCAAGAGTTTCAGCAGATCGTCATCCCAGTCACCGGTGTGGATGTTGAACAGCAGCGTGCGCGAGGCGTTGGTGGCGTCGGTGACGTGCACCTTGCCGCCGGTCAGCCGCCACAGCAGATAGCAATCGACGGTGCCGAACACCAGTTCGCCGCGAACGGCGCGTTCGCGCGCGCCCGGCACGTGATCGAGGATCCATGCGACTTTTGTCCCCGAGAAATAGGGATCGATGATCAGGCCGGTCTTGGCCGAGATCGTGGGCTCGTGGCCTTCGCTTTTTAGTTTGGCGCAGATGTCAGCGGTGCGGCGGTCCTGCCAGACAATGGCGCGGTGTACCGCCTGCCCCGTCGCGCGATCCCACACCACCGTGGTCTCGCGTTGGTTGGTGATGCCGATCGCGGCGATGTCCTGCGCCTTCAGTCCGGCCTTTTCCAGCGCCTCGCGGCAGACCTGTAACGTCGAGGTCCAGATGTCCTCCGGCTCGTGCTCGACCCAACCCGACGCCGGGAAATGCTGCGGGAATTCCTGCTGCGCCGTGGCGGCGATGGAAATATCGCTGCGAAACACCATGGCGCGCGAGGACGTGGTGCCCTGATCGATGGCCAGCACAAAGGACATGACGCTGCTTCCCCGAAGGATTGTTGGTTGCGGAGAGGCAATCCGATTGGGAGGCGAAGGTCAAGTTGGGAAGCTTGCCGCGCGTTCGGTGCGCTCCCTCTCCTGCTTGCGGGGGTGCCGCGCAGATGATGGCGTCAGCGATTGGCCCGAGCGGCGTGCTCAAACTAAGAGTTGGACTCGCGGAGAGNCCCCCNCCCGCCTCGCTTCGCTCGGCACCCTCCCCCGCAAGCGGGAGAGGGATTCATCACGTCGCTGCGGTGGTCACGCCGCCGTCGACGACGATGGTCTGGCCGGTCATGAAGGTGGAGGCGTCGGAGGCGAGGTAGGCCACGGCGCCTGCGATTTCATCCGGTTCGCCGATCCGGCGCAGCGGCGTGGTGGCGGTGCGGCGTTTGAGGAGGTCGGCGTCTTCCCACAGCGCGCGGGCGAAATCGGTCTTCACGAGGCCCGGCGCGACGCAATTGACGCGGACGCCCTTTGGGCCCCATTCGCCGGCAAGGCTGCGGCAGAGCGCGAAATCCGCCGCTTTCGAAATGCCGTAGGCGCCGATCACGGTAGAGCCGCGCATGCCGCCGATGGACGAGATAATCACCACGGAGCCATTGCCGCGCTCCGCCATCTGCGGGATCGCCAGCGCGCAGAGCCAGATGTTGCTCTTGACGTTACTGCCCATGATCTTGTCGAAGGCCTCGTCCTTGATATCGAGCAGCGGGCCGTAATACGGGTTCACCGCGGCGTTGCAGACGAGGATATCGATCTTGCCGTAATGCTTTGTCGTGCCCGATATCAGCGCCTCGACCTCCTCGCGGCGCGAGATGTTGCAGGGAATGACATGGGCGTCGCCGCCGGCCTTTTTGATGCCTTCGGCCACTTCCTGGCAGGCGTCCGCCTTGCGGCTGGAGATCACGACCTTGGCCCCGAGTTTTGCCAGCAGTTCGGCGGAGGAACGGCCGATGCCGCGGCTGGACCCGGTGATGACGGCGACTTTGCCGGTAAGATCGAACGGGGTGTTTTTCATTGTTGTTTGCCTCCCTTAATCCTTCCCCCGTCATTCCGGGACACGCGCAAAAGCGCGTGGACCCGGAATCCAGAAGTTGTCGGCGCGAGATTCCGGGTTCGCGCTGACGCGCGCCCCGGAATGACGGCGGGTGTCACACCAGCCCACCTTCCGCGACACAGCGGAGGTGGTAGTCGGTATCGCCAAACGTATTCTCGATCATGGCCAGACGCTTGAAGTAGTGGCCGATCTTGGCTTCCTGGGTCATGCCGATGCCGCCGTGGAGCTGGATCGACTGCTGGCCGATGAATTTTCCAGACTTCCCAATCTGCACCTTGGCAGCGGCAACCGCGGTCGCGCGCTCCTTGGCGTCTTCGAAATCGGCCGCCATGGTCGCGAACATCGACATGCTGCGGGCCTGTTCAAGCGCGACGAACATGTCGGCGGCGCGATGCTGCAGGGTCTGGAAGCTGCCGATCGGCACGCCGAACTGTTTTCGCGTTTTGAGATACTCGACGGTCGTCTTCAGCGATTCATCCATCGCGCCGACGGCTTCCGCGCACATCGCGGTACGGGCTTCATCGACCACGCGCTCGATCAGCGGCAAGCCGTTCTCGGGATCGCCGATCGCGGCGTCGCTGCCAACCTCGACACCGGTGAAGGTGATGTCGGCGGCATGCAACCCGTCCTGGGTCGCATAGCCCTTGCGGGTGACTCCCTTGGCGTTGGCCGGCACGAGAAACACACCGATGCCCGTCTTGTCGTGCCGGCTGCCCTTGGTGCGCGCGGTCACGATCAGCGTGTCGGCATTCTCGCCGTTGAGCACGACGAATTTTTCGCCGTCGATGACCCATCCCGCGCCCTTCTTCTTGGCCGTGGTCGAGACGTCGGCGAGATCGTAGCGCGAGTTCTTCTCGAGCTGTGCGAAAGCAAAGGTCTTGCTGCCGTCGATGATGCCGGGAATGTGCGCGGCCTTCTGCTCGGCCGAGCCGCCATGGCGCAGGAAGCCGCCGCCGATCACGACAGTGGCGAGATACGGCTCCAGCACCAGCGCCTTGCCGAGCGCTTCCATCACGATCATGGTTTCGACCGCGCCCGCGCCAAAACCGCCGTCGGCTTCCGCGAACGGCAGGCCCAGCAGGCCCTGCTCGGCGAGCTTGCCCCAGACGGCCTTGCTCCAGCCGCCCTTCTCCTTCTGGTACTTCTTGCGCGCATCGAAATCGTAGGAATCGGTCAACAGACCGTCGACGCTTTCCTTGAGAAGCCGCTGCTCCTCGGACAAATCAAAATCCATCTTACCTGGTTTCCTTAACTAACAGATCGGTGCTTGAGCCGGGGTCTCTTAACCTCGCCCCGCTTGCGGGGAGAGGTCGGATCGCATCGCAAGATGCGATCCGGGTGAGGGGGTACAGGTCTCTCGACAATCTTTGCTGGGAGAGAGGCCCCTCACCCCTGCCCTCTCCCCGCAAGGGCGGGGAGAGGGAGAGGATTACAGCCCCAGCACCGCCTTGGTGATGATGTTGCGCTGGATCTCGTTGGAGCCGCCGTAGATCGAGACCTTGCGGTTGTTGAAGTAGCTCGGCGCGATCTGGGCGGTCCAATCCATGGTTTCGTTGGAGGCGTCGTCGCCGTGCTCGTCGTAAGGCGCGGCGAACGGGCCGATCACTTCCATCAGAAGTTCGGTGGTGGTCTGCTGGATTTCCGAACCCTTGATCTTCAGGACTGAAGACGCCGGGTTGGGCTTGCCCTTGCCGTGCTTGCCCTCGTCGGCGACGACGCGGAGCTGCGTCAATTCGAGCGCCTTCAGCTCGATCTCGCAGGCCGCCAGCTTCTCGCGGAAACCCTGGTCCTCGATCACGGGCTTGCCGTTCGATTCGACCTTGGAGGCGAGCTCCTTGATGCGCCGCAGCCGCTCCTTGGAGACACCGACGCGGGCAATGCCGGTGCGCTCATTGCCGAGCAGGAATTTTGCGTAATCCCAGCCCTTGTTCTCCTCGCCGATCAGATTCTCGACCGGCACCTCGACGTCGTCGAAGAACACTTCATTGACCTCATGGCCGCCGTCGATGGTCTCGATGGGACGCACGGTGACGCCCTTCGACTTCATGCTGAACACGATGAAGGAGATGCCCATCTGCTTCTTCGCTGACGTGTCGGTGCGGCACAGGCAGAAGATCATGTCGGCGTGCTGGGCCAGCGTGGTCCAGGTCTTCTGGCCGTTGATGATGTACTTGTCGCCCTTGCGCTCGGCCTTGGTCTTCAGCGAGGCGAGGTCCGATCCCGAGCCCGGCTCCGAGAAGCCCTGGCACCACCAGTCATCGACATTGGCAATGCGCGGCAGATAGTGCTGCTTCTGCTTCTCATTGCCGAAGGTGTAGATGACCGGACCGACCATGCTGACGCCGAAGGCGAGCGGCGCCGGCGCCGGATGCATCTGCAGCTCTTCGTTGAAAATATACTGCTGCACCGAGCTCCAGCCGGTGCCGCCATATTCCTTCGGCCAGTGCGAGACGCCCCAGCCCTTCTTGTTCAGGATGCGCCACCAGGCGACCATCTCGTCCTTGGAGAGGTGACGGCCCTCGACCATCTTGCGCCGCGTCTCCGGCGGCACGTTGTCCCTGAAGAAGGCTCTGACTTCTTCACGAAACGCGATTTCTTCCTTGCTGAAAGCGAGATCCATCGGATCCTCCTGTGAGCGAATGAATTACATTCCGGCTAAGCGACGTTTTTACTTTTGGCGGTTTTCGAAGTCTGTTGCTGCATACGCAGTTCGTGACGCGACAGTTTGCCAACCGGCGTGCGCGGCAGTTCATCGACGAATTCGAGCGCTGCAGGCAGTTCGTGCTTGCCGAGCTTGCCGGCGAGGAAGGAACGCAGTTCATCCAGCGTGAACGGCTTTGCGTCACCGCGCAGCTTGATGAACGCCTTTGCGGCCTCGCCGCGGTAATCATCGGGAATGCCGATCACGATCACTTCCTGCACAGCAGGGTGCGTATAGATCGCCTGCTCGATCATCTGCGGATAGACGTTGAAGCCGCCGGAGATGATCATGTCCTTCTTGCGGTCGACCAGATAGAAGTAGCCATAGGCGTCCATGTAGCCGATATCACCGGTGAGAAAACGGTCGCCGACAAAGGCTTCCGCGGTCTCCTTCGGCCGGTTCCAGTATCCCTTGGTGACGTTCGGGCCACGGATGCGGATTTCGCCGGTTTCGCCCACCGGCATCAACTTGGTCGGATCGTCCAGCGACACCACGTCCATCTCGATGCCGGGCAGCATCAGGCCGATCGAACCTGGCTTGTCAGGCCCCTCCTTCGGGTGTGCGGTGCCGGGCGAGCAAGTCTCGGTCATGCCCCAACCGCTCTTCAGCTTCATGCCGACCCTCTGCTCCAGGATCCGTGCGACCTCAACCGGCAGCGGTGCGCCGCCCGAACCAACGCTGACCAGCGAGGACAGATCGCGCTTGTCGAGGTCCGGCAGCGCTGCGATCGCGATCCACATGGTCGGCACGCCGGGGAAAAAGGTGGCGCGCTTAACCTCGATATCGCGCATCACGGCCTCGACGTCGAAACGCTGATGCAGCGAGATCAGGTTACCGCGCCGGATCGACGACAGCAGCACCACCGTCAGCGCATAGATATGGAACAGCGGAAGCACACAGATCACGCGCTCGATCGCATTGCGCTCGGCGCGCGACGGCTTGCCCCAGACGTCGTAGACCGACACCGCCGACGTCAAATTGCCGTGGCTCAGCATCGCGCCCTTCGGCAATCCGGTGGTGCCGCCGGTATATTGCAGTAGCGCGACATCATCGGCCGAGATCGCGGGCCATTGCACGGGCCTTGTCGCACCGTCGGTGAATTGCTGGTGGGTGACGATCTTCGGATCATCCGGCAGCGCCGCTTGCTGTGTCCCGACCTTGCCCCAATGATCGTCCTCGCAAACGATCAGGCGATCGAGCAGTCCCTTGTCGAGAAATTTCAGTGCAGTCGGCAACAGCGCCGACAGATTGCTGGTAACCAGGACGCGGGCGCCCGAATCCGTGAGCTTGTGCGACAGCGCGATCTCGCCGTCGAGCGGCGACAGATGCACGACGCGGGCACCGGCCTTCAGCGCACCGAAGAAATTGATCGGGTGATCGGGCGAATTGCCGAGGAACAGCGCGACCGAACTGTTCTTGCCGTAGCCCGCGCGGAGGAAGGCGCTGGCGGCGGCCTCCACCAACGCTTCGAGTTCGCCGTAGCTGATCGGCCGGTCGCGGAATTCGATGGCCGGCCGCGAGGCGAACTCGGCGGCGGCTGCCGACAATAGATCCGGCAGCGTGCCGCGCGCGATCTGATCGTCCCAGCGGACGCCTTCCGGATAGAACTGCTCTCCGGGATGCCCCATCAAGCCGCCTTCGACTGCGCGGCCAGCGACGCAAACGTCTTGCCTTCTGCGGCGAGGCGCTTGAGCAGCGGGGCCGGCTCGAGCGACGGATCGTTGGTCTCCTTCGCATAGTACGACAGCCGGTCGGCAATATGCTTCAGCCCGACCTGATCAGCATAGAACATCGGACCGCCGCGATAGATCGGCCAGCCATAGCCATAAAGCCAGATCACATCGATGTCGCTCGGCCGCGCGGCGATGCCTTCCTCCAGGATGCGCGCACCCTCGTTGATCATCGGGTACATCATGCGCTCGAGGATCTCGTCGTCGCTGACGACGCGCTTCTTGAGGCCGAGACGCTGCAGCGTCTCGTCGATCAGCTTCTCGACCTCCGGATCGGGCAGCGGCGCACGCGAGCCGCCTTCATACTTGTAATAGCCCTTGCCGGTCTTCTGGCCGAAGCGGCCCGCTTCGCACAGCGCGTCGGCGATTTCCGACTTGATGCCGCGATCCTTTCGCGAACGCCAGCCGATATCGAGGCCGGCGAGATCGCTCATCGCGAACGGGCCCATCGGCATGCCGAACTTCGTCACCACGGCGTCGACCTGCTGCGGCAACGCGCCTTCGAACAAGAGCTTCTCCGACTGCTTGCCGCGCTGGGCCAGCATGCGGTTGCCGACAAAGCCGTCGCAGACGCCGACCACCGCCGGCACTTTTGCGATCTTGCGCGCGATCGACACCGCGGTGGTCAAGGCATCCGGCGCGGTCTTGTCGGCCCGGACGATCTCGCACAGCTTCATCACGTTGGCGGGCGAGAAGAAATGCATGCCGAGAATATCCTGCGGACGCTTCGTCACCTTCGCGATCTCGTCGATGTTGAGATAGGAGGTGTTGGAAGCGAGCACCGCGCCGGGCTTGGCGTATTTATCGAGCGCCTCGAATACCTCCTTCTTGACCGCCATGGTCTCGAACACCGCTTCGATCACAAGGTCAGCATCCTTGACGTGCTCGAGACCGACCTTGCCGTCGATCAAGCCCATGCGCTTGGCCGGCGCATCCGCTGGGATACCACCGCGCGCCGCGGTCGCCTCGTAATTCTTCTGCATCACGCCCATGCCGCGCTTGAGCTGCTCTTCGCCGGTCTCGATCAGCGTCACCGGGATACCGGCATTGGCGAAGGACATCGCGATGCCGCCGCCCATGGTGCCGGCGCCGATAATGGCGACGCGTTCGACCGGACGCGGCTTGGTGCCATCAGGCACACCGGCGACTTTTGCGGCTTCGCGCTCGGCGAAGAAGGCGTAGCGCTGCGCCTTGGACTGGTCGCTGGAAACCAGCTTGAGGAAACCTTCACGCTCCTTCTTCAAGCCTTCGTCGAACGGCAGCTCGATCGCGGCGCGCACGGCATCGGCTGCGGCGAACGGCGCCTCCAGCCCGCGCGCCTTCTTGGTCAATGCGGCGACTGCGTTGGTAAAGATCGAGATGTCGGCCTTGGCGGCAGCGAGCTTTGAGTCATCGTCGCGCAGCTTGCGCAGCGGGCGCTTCTCCGCCAGCACCTTCAGCGCAAAAGATTCGCCACCCGACGCCGGCCCCTCGACGATCTCCTCGATCAGGCCGTTCTTGAGCGCCTCCGCCGCGCTGATCGGATCGCCGCTAACGATCATCTTGACCGCCAACTCGGGCCCGACCGCGCGCGGCAGGCGCTGGGTGCCGCCGGCGCCCGGCAGCAGGCCGAGCTTCACCTCGGGCAGGCCGAGGCGAGCGTCCTTGGTGGCGACGCGATAGTGGCATGCCAGCGCGACTTCGAGACCGCCGCCCAGCGCCGTGCCGTGAATGGCAGCAATGATCGGCTTCGGCGACTTCTCCATGAGATCAAGCACCTCGGCCAGGCCCGGCGGCTTCGGCGGCTTGCCAAACTCGGTGATGTCGGCGCCAGCGATGAAGGTGCGGCCGGCGCAGGTCAGCACGATCGCCTTCACTTCCGAATCCGCGATCGCGCTCTTCATGCATTCGAAGATGCCGCCGCGCACCGCGGCACTCAGCGCGTTGACGGGAGGACTGTTGACCGTGACGATGGCGATGACGTCATGACGCTCGAGTTTTACCACTTCGCTCACGGGACTCTCCCTGGATCGTTGTTCTTGGATGCCGCCCAACTTGCGTTGAGTGGCTACGGCCATTTCATCAATTTCGCACTGCGAAATTTAATTCCACACCTTGACAGGGAGGGTTATTTTGAAGCACGTCCCTTGTCAACGAGCTCATCAGCAGCAGTAGCGGGGAAATGAAGCGACCAGGGAAGAAATTGGCGACTGATCGCAGCTTCGTCGTAGCGCTCTCCCGCGGACTCGATGTGTTGCGCGCATTCCAACCCAATGACGGGCTGCTCGGCAATCAAGAACTCGCCGCCCGCACCAAACTGCCGAAGCCAACCATTTCCCGGCTGACCTACACTCTGACCAAGCTTGGTTATCTTACACCCGTTCCGCGCTTCGAGAAGTATCAACTCGCACCATCAGCCATGGCGCTGGGGTATGCCGCCCTTGCCAATCTCGGCGTTCGGCATTTGTCCGAGCCTTATCGCGAAGCGCTGATGCGCGAGACCGGCGGCGCCGTCGCGGTCGGCGGGCGCGACCGTCACAGCATGATCTATTTCGGCCAGAGCCGCACCGGGCTGCTCGGTGTGCAGCTTGACGTCGGCTCACGCGTTCCAATCGCAACCACCGCGATGGGACGGGCCTATCTCTGGGCACTGCCCGACGACGAACGTGCGTCCTTGTTGCGCGAGCTGCGCGACCATTACGGCAATCGCTGGCCCAAAATGCGTGACGGCATCGAACGCGCGGGCGAAATGCTTGCGCGTCACGGATTCACTATCTCTGCCGGCGAATGGCAGGACGATGTGCACGCCGTAGGTGTGCCGCTGAAGCTCAGCGACGGAACCGGACCGTATGCCTTCAATTGCGGCGCGCCCGCTTTCCGTTTCACGGAAGATCGTTTGATCAACGACATTGGACCTCGCCTTGTCACGATGGTAAGGAACATCGAAGCAGCGCTGGGCGGCGCAGCACCACAATCAAAAAAATCAGAGAACAAGAAGTTGAAAGCAGGAGGAAGAGTTGCACGTTTGGCCGAGGGGATCAGATAGCCTTCACCATGACCGGCAAAAACATTTGCGCGGTCATTCCCGCTCCGTGATCAGGGCGGGCGGGACGCGATGACGCAGGCACAGCTCGCGCAGGGCAATGCTCCCCTGCTCGCGGTCCGCGACGTCAGCGTCGTGTTCGGCGGCATCATCGCGCTCAACGGTGTGTCCTTTGACATGCACAAGGGAAACATCCTCGGGCTGATCGGACCGAACGGTGCCGGCAAGACGACGCTGTTCAATTGCCTCTCCAGACTCTATCAGCCGTCTTCCGGCGACATCCTGATGGAAGGCGTGAGCATCCTGACGCGCCCGCCGCACCGGATCGCCGAGATCGGCATCGGCCGCACCTTCCAAAACGTCGCGCTGTTTCCCAATCTCTCGGTGCTCGACAACGTTCGCGTCGGCACCCATTCCCGTTCCAATAGCGACATCATCAGCGACTCCTTGCGACTGGGCTGGGTGCGCCGTGGCGAGGCCGAACTCAACAAGCACGTCCACGAGATCGTTACCTATCTCGGCCTTGATGACGTCGCCCACACCATCGTGTCAGGCCTGCCGTTCGGCACCCAAAAACGGGTCGAACTGGCTCGCGCACTGGCCGCGGATCCCAAGATTCTGCTGCTCGACGAACCCGCCGGCGGTCTCAATCACGAAGAAGTCCACGTGCTTGGCGACCTGATCAAGCGCATCCGCGACGAGCGCCACATGACCATACTGCTGGTCGAACACCACATGGGTCTGGTGATGTCGATCGCCGACCACGTCGTCGCACTCAACTTCGGCCGCAAGCTCGCCGAGGGAACGCCGGCCCAGGTCCAGGCCGACCCGGATGTAATCAAAGCCTATCTGGGGAGCAAGGACCAATGACCTCGATGCTCAACGTCAAGGACCTCCGCGCCTATTACGGCCAGGTCCAGGCACTTCACGGCCTCTCCTTCGCCCTCAACGAGGGCTCGCTGACCACCCTGTTAGGGGCCAACGGTGCCGGCAAGACCACCACCTTGCGCGCGATCTGCAACATGGTGCGCTCGACCGGAGCGATCGAGTTCGAGGGCAAGCCGCTCTCCGGCCAATCGACCGAAAACGTCGTTCGCCTCGGCATCGCCCATGTACCACAGGGCCGCGGCACCTTCACCACCTTGACGGTGGAGGAAAACCTGCAGCTTGGGGCCATCACCCGCAACGACAGGAAGAACATCGTCTCCGACATCGAGCGCATGTACGACCACTTCCCGGTGCTGAAGGAACGGCATACCCAGCAGGCCGGAACGCTATCCGGCGGGGAGCAGCAGATGCTCGCGGTCGCGCGCGCGCTGATGCTGCGTCCGCGGCTGATGCTGTTGGACGAGCCGTCGTTCGGTCTCGCCCCCTTGATCGTGCGCGACCTGTTCAAGATTCTGGGCAAGATCAACCGCGAGGACAAGGTCACCATTCTGGTGGTGGAGCAGAACGCACAATTGGCGCTGGAGCTCGCCGACCAGGCGTACGTGATCGAAACCGGACGGATCGTGATGTCGGGCAACGCCAAGGACATCGCGACCAACGAAGACGTCCGTAAATCCTATCTCGGCTACTGAGGAGCGCGGCCATGGAGCTATTTACCAACCAAGTCCTGGCCGGCATCGCCACGGGCGCGATCTATGCCTGTATGGCGCTCGCGGTCGTCATGATCTACCAGGCGATCGACCATCTCAATTTCGCTCAGGGCGAAATGGCGATGTTCTCGACCTTCATTTCCTGGCAATTGATGCAGTGGGGCATCGCCTACTGGTGGGCGTTCCTGCTCACGCTGGTGATCTCGTTCGTCGGCGGCATCGTCATCGAGCGGTTGCTGTTCAAGCCGCTCGCCAAGGCGCCGGTCCTCACCAACGTCGCCGGTTTCATCGCGTTGTTTGCGGTCGTCAACTCGGTAGCCGGGCTGATCTGGGACTTCACCATCAAGCAATATCCGACGCCGTTCGGATCATCGCCTTTCCTCGGCAGCCAGCTCATCTCGACCCATCAGGCCGGCATGATCGGCGTCACCTTGCTGCTGCTGGTCGCGCTTTACGTCTTCTTTCAGTTCACGCGGATCGGCCTTGCGATGCGCGCGGCCGCCTCGCTGCCTGAATCGGCACGCCTGGTCGGCATCAACACCTCCTGGATGATCGCGCTCGGATGGGGCATGGCGTCGGCGATCGGCGCCATCGCGGGCATCCTGATTGCACCGGTCGTGTTCCTGGAGCCGAACATGATGGGCGGCGTGCTGATCTACGGATTTGCTGCGGCCGTGCTCGGCGGCCTGACCTCGCCGCTCGGCGCCGTGCTCGGCGGCTTCCTGGTCGGCATCTTTGAAAATCTCGCCGGGACCTACATTCCCGGCGTCGGTAACGAGTTGAAACTGCCGATCGCGCTAGCGCTGATCATCACCGTATTGGTCGTCAAACCGGCTGGGCTGTTGGGCCGGCCCATCGTGAAGCGAGTTTGATCATGAGCGCTGTTGAGGAAGTCGTCACAGAAGCCCCGGCCGTCGAGGCCGTTCCGAAGCGAGCCATGACGCTCGGGCTGGGCACCTCGCTGGTGGTGCTGGGTGCGCTGGTGCTCGCGCCGCTGTTCGTCAAGAACTTCATCATCTTCCAGATGACGATGCTCCTGATCTACGGGCTTGCGGTTCTGGCGTTGAACATCTTGACCGGTGGAAGCGGCCAGTTCTCGCTCGGCCAGAGCGCGTTCTACGCGGTCGGCGCCTATACGTCGGCGATCCTGATGGAACACGCCGGCATGAACTACGCGCTAACCCTGCCGATCGCGGGCCTCATATGCTTCGCCTTCGGGTTCGCGTTCGGTCAGCCTGCGCTGCGGCTGAGCGGCATTTACCTCGCGCTGGCCACCTTCGCACTGGCGGTCGCCATGCCGCAACTCTTGAAGCTGCACTTTGTCGAGCACTGGACCGGCGGCGTTCAGGGCCTGGTCGTGACCAAGCCCGATGCGCCGTTCGGCCTGCCGATGGGCCAAGACATGTGGCTCTACTACTTCACGCTCGTGATTACGATCGGCATCTACATCGCTTCCGTCAACCTGCTGCGGTCGCGATCGGGCCGCGCCTTCATGGCGATCCGCGACAACGAGATCGCGGCCTCCGCGATGGGCGTCGATGTCGCCCTCTACAAGACGCTGGCGTTCGGCGTCTCGGCCGGCATCACCGGCGTTGCCGGCGGGCTCGGCGCCATCGCGGTGCAGTTCGTGGCGCCCGACAGCTACACCATCACCCTAGCGATCTCGCTGTTCCTCGGCATGGTCGTCGGTGGCGTCGGCTGGCTGCCGGGATCGATCGTGGGCGCCGCCTTCATCATCTTCGTGCCGAATATCGCGGAGAGCATCTCCAAGGGCCTTTCCGGCGCGGTGTTCGGCGTGCTCTTGTTTATTGTCATCTTCCTCGTGCCGCACGGCGCAAGGCAGATCGCAATTGTTGCGCAGCAGGTGCTCAGTAAATTTAAGAAGTAGCTGCACGCTGCGGGCTCTGTTCGGCGATATCATCAGCGGCGAACCTGGCCGTTAACCAATATTCCGCCGGACGGTAGTTTCCCGGATCATCCGACTAAATACCGCCCTCCGCGACGCCGTCGCGGCGGGCTTTTTGTTGCTGAGTGCAGCCGAAAGGTATTCAATAAAGCCCAAGAGCCGCCAAGCGCTCCAATCAAAAACAATGACACAGTCACCGATCCTAGGGAGATCAAAAAATGTCCGCCATCAACTTGCGTTTGGGAGCCTTTGCGGCTGCCCTCGCATTGCTTGCCGCGACCAGCAGCGGCGCACTCGCGCAGAAGAAATACGACACCGGCGCCAGCGACACCGAAATCAAGATCGGCAACATCATGCCTTACAGCGGACCGGCTTCCGCGTACGGCGTGATCGGCAAAACCGAAGAGGCCTATTTCAGGAAGATCAACGCCGAGGGCGGCATCAACGGCCGCAAGATCAACTTCGTCAGCTATGATGACGCCTACAGCCCGCCGAAGACCGTGGAGCAGGCGCGCAAGCTGGTCGAGAGCGACGAAGTGCTGCTCGTGTTCAATTCACTGGGCACACCGCCAAATACGGCGATCCAGAAATACCTGAACAGCAAGAAGGTGCCGCAACTGTTCGTCGCCACCGGCGCCACCAAGTGGAACGATCCGAAGGACTTCCCCTGGACCATGGGCTGGCAGCCCAACTACCAGAGCGAGTCGCAGATCTACGCCAAGTACATCCTGAAGAACTACCCGAACGCCAAGATCGGAATTCTTTATCAGAACGACGACTACGGCAAGGACTACCTGAAGGGCTTCAAGGACGGGCTCGGCGCCAAGGCCGCATCAATGATCGTCCTTGAGGAGAGCTACGAAGTCTCTCAACCGACGATCGACTCCCACATCGTCAAGCTGAAGTCGAGCGGCGCCGACGTCTTCTTCAACATCACCACCCCGAAGTTCGCGGCTCAGGCGATCAAGAAGAACATGGAGATCGGCTGGAAGCCGCTGCACTTCCTCAATAACGTCTCGGCCTCGATCGGCAGCGTGATGAAGCCGGCCGGGTTCGAGAACGCGCAGGACATCATCTCGTCGCAATACTTCAAGGATCCAACCGACGCTCAATGGAAGAACGATGCCGCGATGAAGGCATGGAACGAGTTCCTGGATAAGTATTATCCGGAAGCCAACCGGGCCGATGCATCGGTGATGTACGCCTATATCGTCTCCCAAGGCTTGGTGCACGTGCTAAAGGCCTGCGGCGACGACCTGACCCGCGCAAACGTCATGAAGCAGGCGGCCAGCATCAAGGACCTCGAACTCAACGGCCTGCTCCCTGGAGTCAAGGTCAACACGTCGGCAACCGATTTTGCTCCGCTCTCGCAATTGCAACTGATAAGATTCAAGGGCGAGAACTGGGAACGCTTCGGCGAAATCCTATCCGGTGACGTCGGCGGCTAACCCGCTTTCGCGAGCTCTGCTTAAGATGCAGCCCCTGCGGCTTTTGCCGCAGGGGCCTTTTTATTGTGACGCCTTTGGCAAGATGCTAATCACGACGCTGTCAAAAGAGCCTCGTCAAGAGGCCCGACAGTTACATTAAGAAATGAAAAGGGAGAGACAGAAGTGTCCACAATCAAAAAACTTGCGGTGGTTTCGGCCGCGTTTGGATTGCTCGCGGCGAGTTCGAGCGGCGTTCTCGCACAGAAGAAATACGATTCCGGTGCGAGCGACTCCGAAATCAAGATCGGCAATATCATGCCCTACAGCGGACCGGCTTCGGCCTATGGTGTGATCGCCAAGACCGAAGAGGCCTATTTCAGGAAGGTCAACGCCGAGGGCGGCATCAACGGCCGCAAGATCAACTTCATCAGCTATGACGACGCATACAGCCCGCCGAAGACGGTGGAGCAGGCACGCAAGCTAGTGGAGAGCGATGAAGCGCTGATCGTATTCAATCCGCTGGGCACCCCGCCGAACACGGCTATTCAGAAATATTTGAACAGCAAGAAGGTGCCGCAACTGTTCGTCGCAACTGGCGCCACCAAGTGGAACGACTCAAAGAGCTTCCCGTGGACGATGGGCTGGCAACCCAACTACCAGAGCGAAACGCAAATCTATGCCAAGTACATTCTGAAGGAGAAGCCGAACGCGAAGATCGGGATTCTCTATCAAAACGACGATTACGGTAAGGACTACCTGAAGGGCTTCAAGGACGGTCTCGGCGCCAAGGCCGCATCGATGATCGTGCTCGAGGAAAGCTACGAAGTCTCCGAACCGACGATCGATTCACACATCGTCAAGCTGAAGGCAACAGGTGCCGACGTGTTCGTCAACATCACGACGCCGAAGTTTGCGGCGCAGGCGATCAAGAAGAACGCCGAACTCGGCTGGAAGCCCCTGCACTTCCTCAACAGCGTCTCGGCCTCGATCGGCAGCGTCATAAAGCCCGCCGGGTTTGAGAATGCGCAAGACATTATCTCTTCGCAGTACCTCAAGGATCCCGCCGATGCTGAATTCAAGAATGATGCTGGCATGAAGGCCTGGAACGAATTCCTGGACAAGTACTATCCGGAAGCCAACCGCGCCGATGCATTCGTAGTATATGGTTACACGGTGGCACAAACGCTGGAGCATGTATTGAAGTCTTGCGGCGATAACCTGACCCGGGAAAACGTCATGAAGCAGGCCGCGTCCATCAAGGACCTCGAACTCGGGGGACTGTTACCGGGCATCAAGATCAATACGTCAGCAACCGACTTTGCGCCAATTTCTCAGCTACAACTGGTGAAGTTCAAAGGCGACACCTGGGAACGCTTCGGCGAGATCCTCTCCAGCGATGCCGGCGGCTAGGCATTTCGAATCCTGATCGGCCCATTTTGCGGGCCTAACGCACCCCCCGCGGACCTTCCGCGGGGGTTTTCTTTTGCAACGATTGGATGGATAACCAGACCTCCCGTCCCGTTAGCAGCCAACGTTTGCAGATCATGACCGACCGACGTTCCCTCTTGCGTGCGATCTTTGATGCGGCCGTTGCGGCCGCGCATCCCGACGTCGTGCTCTCCGCGCATCTGCGTCCCGCGCCCAAGGGCAAGGTGATCTGCCTCGCCGCAGGCAAGGGCGCGGCAGCGATGGCGGCCGCGGCCGAACGGCACTACCTCGATACGCTCGGCCTCGATCCGTCGCGGCTGACCGGCCTTGCCACCACGCGCCACGGCCACGGCGTGCCGACGCGGCGCATCAGGGTTGTCGAAGCCGGCCATCCGGTGCCCGATGAAGCCGGGCTGAAAGCCGCCGACGAGACGCTGCGTCTGGCCGCAGAGGCGACTCCGGACGATCTTTTGCTGGTGCTGTTGTCCGGCGGCGGCTCGGCAAACTGGATTGCACCCGCAGATGGCGTTTCGTTCGTGCAGAAGCAGCAGGTCAACCGCGCGCTATTGCGTTCGGGCGCGCCGATCGGCGAGATGAACGTTGTGCGCAAGCATCTGTCGCGGATCAAGGGCGGCCGGCTGGCGCGCGCCGGGCAGCGCGCCGCCGAGATCGTAACGCTTGCGATCTCCGACGTACCGCACGACGATCCGTCCGCGATTGCATCGGGACCGACGGTACCGGACGCCTCCACGCTGGCGGACGCCCGCGCCCTGGTTGCGAAGTATAATCTCACAGTCGACGATGCCGTCAGGCGGGCGCTCGACGATCCCAGGAACGAGAGCTGCAAGCCCGGCGATCCCGCCTTTGCCCGCGCGCAATTCGAGATGATCGCAAAACCGAAGGCTTCTCTCGACGCGGCGATCAAGGTCGCGAAGGACGCAGGGTATGAGGTTGTTGGCCTCGGCGCGGATCTCGAAGGCGAAGCGCGCGAGGTGGCGGCCGATCATGCGCGACTGGCGCTGAAAGCACAAAGCGAGGGCAAACGCATCGCGATCCTGTCGGGCGGCGAACTCACGGTGACCGTGCGTGGCAATGGCCGCGGCGGTCCCAACCAGGAATATGCGCTGGCGCTGGCCGATCTTCTGAAGGATACGTCCGGCATTGTGGCGCTGGCCGCAGACACCGACGGCGCCGACGGCGGCGCCGGCAGTGCGAACGACCCGGCCGGCGCTTTGATCGATCAGGCGACGTTCGCGAAGATGAAGTCGCTCGGCCTCGATCCTGCAGCCTATCTCGCCAACAACGATGCGACCGCGTTCTTTGCGGCCACCGGCGATCTCCTGCTGATCGGCCCGACCCTCACCAACGTCAATGACGTCAGGGTGATCTTGGTGGAGCCGGCGTAGATCGCCGGGGCAGTTGCCGGAGCCTCGCATGCGCCGTAACGGCATTAACGCTTTGTTGAGCAGTTTGCGAGGAACCCGCGCGCGGTTTGCCTAACTCGAAGGCGCGATTCACCAGCCTGGCATCTAATGGCCGTTCTCCTGGAGGAGGAGAGCCGCCAGTGGCGGCTGGGGAACGCTCTATGACGGATCACATCCCGACAACCGCGCCGCGGTCAGCGCATTTGAGTGCTCGGCTGGAGGACGCGATCAACCATATGTCGCTTGGAATCGTCGTATTTGACGAGAAGCGCGAGGTCGTTTTCTGCAACCGCCGCTACAGGGAAATGTACGGGCTCTCGCCTGAACAGGTGAAACCGGGAACACCGACACGAGAACTGATCCGGCACCGGCTGAAACTCGGACTGAAGGTGCAGGTCGCGGTCGATGATTATATCCGTGAGCGCGTCGGTCGCGACATCGCACTTGACACCACGGTGCAGGAGTTCACCGACGGCAGGATCGTCGCCTACACCGTCTATCCGATGCCGGACGGCGGCGGGATGGCGACCCACGAGGACATCACCGAGCGCGAAGCGCTCAATGCCCGGCTGAAGAAACAATACGAGCTCGGCAAGGAGCAGGAAGAGGCCCTGCGCGTCAGGAACTTCCAGTTCGACACCGCGATCAACAACATGTCGCAGGGGCTTTGCTTCTTCGATTCCGACCACCGCCTGATCGTCTGCAACGATCGCTTCGTGGAGATGTATGATATTGCGCCCGAGCGCGTCAGCCCCGGCATGTCGCTGGTCGAGATCGTCGACCTGCGCTTCGAAGCCGGCAGCTTCCCCGCCATGACGCGCGACGAATATCTGCAATGGCGCACCAACGTGGCGGTTTCCAATGAGGCGAAAGACAGCATCGTCGAGTTGAAGAACGGGCGTACCTTCAAGATCCGCCACCGCCCGATGCCCGGCGGCGGCTGGGTCGCGACGCATGAGGACATCACCGAGCAGCGCCAGTCCGAGGTCAAGATCGAATACATGGCGCATCACGATGCGCTGACGGATCTTGCCAATCGGGTGTTGTTGAACGAGCGGCTCGAATATGCGCTGGGCAGCGTTTCGGACGGGGAAATGGTGGCTGTTCATCACCTCGATCTCGATCAGTTCAAGGCCGTGAACGATACGTTCGGCCACCCCTGCGGCGACAAGTTGCTCAGGAGCGTCGCCGAACGGTTGCGCCGGCTCGTCGGCGAATCCGACACGATCGCACGGATGGGCGGCGATGAATTCGTCATCGTGCAGGCCACGATCTCGGACCCTGCCGATGCCACTTCGCTGGCGCAGGGCGTCATCGATGTGTTGAGCGAGCCCTATGAAATCGACGGCCAGCAGGCCGTGATCGGCGTCAGCATCGGCATTTCGGTCGGTCCCGGCGACGGATCGAACCCCGACAAATTGCTGCGCAATGCCGACCTCGCACTCTACCGCGCCAAGAGCGACGGCCGCAGCACGTTCCGCTTCTTCGAGCCTGCGATGGACCTGCAGATGCAAACCCGCCGCATCATGGAGCAGGATCTGCGCAAGGCGCTGCCGGCGGGCGAGTTCGAGCTGCATTACCAGCCGGTCGTCAACTTGGCGAGCAAGGAGATCAGCGGCTTCGAGGCGCTGATACGCTGGAATCATCCAATCAAGGGAATGATCTCGCCGGCCGCCTTCATCCCGCTGGCCGAGGAGATCGGCTTCATCGTGCCGATGGGCGAGTGGGTCATCAGGCAGGCTTGTGCCACCGCCGCGCAATGGCCCGACAACCTTCACGTCGCCGTCAACATTTCAGCGATCCAGTTTCGCAGTCCCGGCCTGATGCAGGTGATCGTCGGCGCGCTCGCCGCCTCCGGTCTCGCGCCGACGCGGCTGGAGATCGAAATCACCGAGAGCGTGTTGCTCCACAACAAGGAAGCGACGCTCGCGCTGCTGCATCAGTTGCGAGCGCTCGGAATCCGGATCGCCATGGACGATTTCGGCACCGGATATTCGTCGCTGACCTACCTACAGAGCTTTCCGTTCGACAAGATCAAGATCGACCGCTCGTTCGTCAAGAACATCACCGAGAATTCGAGCTCGCTCAACATCGTGCGCGCGGTTGCCGCGCTCGCCAATGGCATGGGCATGACGGCGACCGCCGAGGGCGTCGAAACCGCGGAGCAACTCCACAGCATCGCATCCGAGGGATGCACGGAAATGCAGGGCTTCCTGTTCAGCAAGCCGCTTCCCGCCGCCGAGATCGAGCGGCAGTTCCTGTCGGGGCGCGGGCCGCGAGAGGCTCAAGGCCGCATCGTCGCGGCGTGATTGTACGGCTCGTCATTCCGGAGCGCGCGAAGCGCGAATCCGGAATGACGGTGTTAGTCCTCAAAACTCCGCCGTGATCTTCGACAGCATTTCGAGCAGCGCTACGCGGTTGGCGGGACCCAGCAACTCGTTGAGACGCGCCTCGTGCTTGCTGGCAACGAGCTTCTTGGCGCGTGCCAGCACCGCCCTTCCCTTTTCCGTCAGGACCAGGATGTGGGAGCGACGGTCGTTGGTCGAGCGCATGCGGGCGCATAGGCCGCGGCTCTCCAGCGCATCCAGCATCGAGACGAAATTCGGCCTGAGGATGCCGAGCGTGTTGGCGATTTCGGTCTGGTTGCGCCCGGGATTGCGGTCGAGCAACAATAGCACCGAGAATTGCGCCGGCGTCAGTTGCAGCGGCGCGACACAGCGCAGGAAATCCTCGAATACCTTGAGCTGCGCGCGCTTGAGCGAATAGCCGAGCAGGTCGGCCAGTTCGCCCAACTGCAGCCCGGCATTCTCCGCGGCGCCATCGGCGATTTCCTTGCCGTTGCCGCGCGACGACTTGACGACATCGGTCGCTGCCTTGGAAACTGTCATGGCGTGAGGCTCGCCCCGAAAAAGGCTCGGCCGGTGACCGGGCCTTGATGTTATATTTGATAATTGTTATTGGATATATCAAATATCGGCGCCTTTCAACTGCCGAGATATGGGACGGCCGGCGGACCGTGCGAGGTCAGGACCGGCGACGCTTTTAGGGGGAGCGCCAGTCTTGAATACGACGATCATGCTGTTCCTGCTGCAGGACGGCATCACCAATGGCGCGATCTATGCGCTGCTCGGGCTCGCGCTGGTGCTGGTGTTTGCCGTCACCCGCGTCATCCTGATCCCGCAGGGCGAGTTCGTGACCTTCGGCGCGCTGAGCTACGCCATGCTCGCAACCGGTCAGGTGCCGGGCACTGCAAAGCTGGCGATGGCCATGGGCGTGGTCGCGTTCGGCCTCGACCTGTTTGAGGCGCGGCGCTCGCTACGGCCCAGGCGGGTCGCGCGCGCCTTTGCCCTCAACATCGCTCTCCCCGCCGCGATCCTGGCCCTGACCTACGGCCTTGCCGGTCCCAAGACCCCGATTGCAGTCAATATCGCGCTGTCGCTTTTGATCGTCGCGGCGATCGGGCTATTTCTCTACCGCATCGCGTTCCAACCGATCGCTCATACCTCGGTGCTGGTGCTGCTGATCGCCTCCGTCGGCAGCCATCTCGCGCTTCAGGGCCTGGGCCTCGTATTCTTCGGTGCCGAGGGCCTGCGCGGGCCGGCGCTGTCGAATGCCGCACTGACGATCGGCCCGCTGCGCTTCACCGGCCAGAGCCTTGCGGTGTATGGGCTGACGGTCGCCTTCATCGTCGCGCTGTGGCTGTTCTTCGGCTTCACGCTGATGGGCAAGGCGTTGCGCGCTACCGCCGTCAACCGCCTCGGCGCCCGCCTCGTCGGCATCCGCACCACGCTTTCGGGGCAGATCGCCTTCCTCCTGGCGTCCCTGATCGGCGCGATTTCCGGGATCCTGATCGTGCCGATCACCACGCTCTATTACGACACCGGCTTCCTGATCGGCCTGAAAGGTTTTATTGCCGCGATCATCGGTGGACTCGTCAGCTACCCGCTGACCGCCGTCGCAGCCTTGTTGGTCGGCAGCGTCGAGGCGTTCTCATCGTTCTACGCGAGCAATTTCAAGGAGGTCATCGTCTTTACACTGATCCTTCCCGTGCTGGTGTTGCGTTCGCTCGCAGCGCCCGCGGTCGAGGAAGAGAAGGATTGACGGCGATGAACCAGCGCACCCCCCTCATCATCTTCGCGCTCGTCATGGCAGCGATTCCGTTCATTCCGGGCGTCCCGCCATTCTGGATCGTTCTGCTCAACAATATCGGCCTCGCCGCGCTGGTGGCGATGGGCCTCGTGCTCCTGACCGGCGTCGGCGGCCTCACCTCGTTCGGCCAAGCCGCCTTCTGCGGGTTCGGCGCCTACACCACGGCGGTATTGACCACGGCCTACGGTGTCTCGCCATGGCTCACGCTGCCGCTCTCGCTCGTGGTCAGCGGCATCGCCGCGGTCCTGCTCGGCATCGTCACAGTGCGGCTGTCAGGCCATTATCTTCCGCTCGGCACCATCGCCTGGGGCATCGCCCTGTTTTACCTGTTCAGCAAGCTGGAATTCCTCGGCCGCAACGACGGCATCTCGGGCATTCCGCCGCTCTCGATCGGCAACTTCCGGATGCTCGAGCCCGACACGATCTATTTCGTGATCTGGATTGCGGTGCTGGTCTCGGCGCTCCTGACCATGAACCTCCTGGATTCCCGCACCGGCCGCGCGATCCGCGCGCTGCGGCGCGGGCATATCGCCGGCGAAGCGTTCGGCGTGCAGACGCCGCGCGCCAAGCTTCTGGTATTCATCTATGCGGCTGTGCTCGCCGGCTTGTCCGGCTGGCTCTATGCGCATTTCCAGCGCGCCGCCAATCCGACCCCGTTCGGCGCGCAGGCCGGCATCGAATACCTGTTCATCGCCGTGGTCGGCGGCGCCGGCTATGTCTGGGGCGCGGTGCTCGGCGCCGGCATCGTCGTGATCCTCAAGGAGATCCTGCAGAGCTATCTGCCCTATATCTTCGGCGGCCAGAGCCAGCTCGAGACCATCGTGTTCGGCATTATGCTGGTCGTTCTGCTGCAACTGGCGCCGACCGGCGTCTGGCCCTGGCTGATGGCGCGACTGCCGATCCAGCCGGGCCGCAGGATGCCCGATGCGTTGCTTCCGCTTGCCACGCCCGTGCGCGCACAGGCTTCGTCCGCCGTGCTGCTGCAAATCGAGAAGGCGCGCAAGCAGTTCGGCGGCGTGATTGCCGTCAACGATGTTTCTTTCGAAGTCCAGGCCCGTGAGATCGTCGCCCTGATCGGTCCCAACGGCGCCGGCAAGAGCACGACCTTCAACTTGATCACGGGCGTGCTGACGACAACCGGCGGCACTATCTCGGTGCTCGGCAACAAGGTCGACAACGCTCCGCCGCAGGAGGTTGTCAAACTCGGCGTCGCGCGCACCTTCCAGCATGTCAAGCTGGTCCCCGACATGACCGTGCTGGAGAACGTCGCGATCGGTGCGCATCTGCGCGGGTCTGCCGGCGCGATCTCCAGCATGCTACGGCTCGACCGGGCCGATGAGGCGAAATTGCTGACGGAAGCCGCCCGCCAGATCGAGCGCGTCGGCCTCGGCGACCAGATCGACCAGTTGGCGGGAAGCCTGTCGCTCGGCCAGCAGCGCATTGTCGAGATTGCACGCGCGCTGTGCGTCGATCCATTGCTGCTGCTGCTCGACGAGCCGGCCGCGGGGCTGCGCCACATGGAAAAGCAGCGGCTCGCTGCCCTGCTCCGTCAATTGCGGGACGGCGGCATGTCGGTGCTGCTGGTCGAGCACGACATGGGTTTTGTGATGGATCTCGCCGACCGCGTCGTGGTGCTGGATTTCGGCACCAAGATCGCCGAGGGCACGCCGGATGCGATCAAGACCAATCCCGATGTGATCAAGGCCTATCTCGGAGCTACCGCATGAGTGCGCTGTTGTCGGTCTCCGACGCCCACGTTTCCTACGGCAAGGTCGAAGCCGTGCGCTCGGTTTCGCTCGAGGTCGCCGACGATGAGATCGTCACCATCATCGGCGCCAACGGCGCCGGCAAGACCACGCTGCTGAATGCCATCATGGGCGTGCTGCCGCTCAAGGGCGCCACCGCCTTCGCCGGCACCGACATGACCCCGCTCGACATCGAGGATCGCGTCGCGGCGGGCCTCTGTCTCGTGCCGGAACACCGCGAATTGTTCGGCACGATGAACGTCGAGGACAATCTGCAGCTCGGCGCTTTCCGGATTCCGAAGGCAACCGCGGCGAGGTCGTTCGAGCGGGTCTACACGCTGTTTCCGCGGCTCAAGGAGCGGCGCAAGCAATTGGCCGGCACGCTCTCCGGCGGCGAGCAGCAGATGCTGGCGATGGGCCGCGCCCTGATGGGCGCGCCAAAACTGTTGATGCTCGACGAACCGAGCCTTGGTCTCGCGCCGATCATCGTGGCCGACATCTTCCGCACCATCGGCGAATTGCGCGCCGCCGGGGTCTCGGTGCTGCTGGTGGAACAGAATGCGCAAGCGGCGCTCAAAATCGCCGACCGCGCCTACGTCATGGAACTCGGCGAATTCATCCTGTCCGGATCGGCCAAGGATATCGCCAGCAATCAGCGCGTCGCAGCGAGCTATCTCGGCTTCCAGCACGAGGGCGCAAGCGGGATTTAGTTAGTCGGCGGTGGGCAAAGGCGCGCTCGCGCCGTGCCCACCCCTGTCAGACCTCATCCTGAGGAGCCGCGCAAGCGGCGTCTCGAAGGATGAATGGCACGAGCCGGGCCTCATGGTTCGAGACGGCGCTTTCGCGCCTCCTCACCATGAGGGTTTAACGGCTGCCTACGCTCACTTCGCCGGGACGTACTTGCCGTCCTTCACGGTCAGGATGATGCGC
This sequence comes from Bradyrhizobium murdochi, assembly GCF_000472965.1. GTDB lineage: Bacteria > Pseudomonadota > Alphaproteobacteria > Rhizobiales > Xanthobacteraceae > Bradyrhizobium > Bradyrhizobium murdochi. Next base: position 219,189 of record NZ_AXAU01000012.1, read on the forward strand.
GAGCGGTCGTCGAGGCCGTAGCGATCCTTTTCGGTGAAGTTGTAGACACCCTGGCTTGCCGCGATTTCCTTCTCCGAGATCAGCGCCAGACGGATCGCCTCGCGGAATTCCGGCGTGCCCGGCTTGGCCTTCTTCAGCGCCACCGGTATCACGCGCTTGAGCACTTCAAAGGCGTCGTAGGAATGGCCGGCGAACTGGCTGCGGCTGTTGGCGCCATACTTGGCTTCGTAGGCGGTGTTGAGCGCCAGCCCCGGCTTCTTGGTCAGCGCGCTGTCGGGCTGGGACTCCGGCGACATCACCGGACCGGAAGCCATGATCACGCCTTCCGCCGCGGGACCCGCGATGCGGATGAAGTCCATGCTGGCGGCGCCGTGGGTCTGGTAGATCAGGCCCTTGTAGCCGCGCTCGCGCAGCGTGGTCTGCGGCAGCGCCGCTGCGGTGCCGGAAGCGCCGATGAGAATGGCGTCGGGATTGGCGGCGACCAGCTTCAGCACCTGGCCGGCGACCGACGTATCCGGACGGGCAAAGCGCTCCTCGGTAGCCATGGTCAGGCCCATGGGCACGGCCTGGGTCTTGAAGTCGTTGACCCAGAGATCACCGTAGGAATCGGAGTAGCCGATGTAGCCGACGGTCTTGATGCCGTGCGCCTTCATGTGCTCGTAGAGCACCTTGCCCATGATCGGGATCGGCTGCGGCATCGCGACCGACCACTTCATGCGGGCCTCGTTGATCGGCAGCGGCGCCAAGCCGAAATGCGGAATCCCCGCCTCGTTCGCAACCGTGGAGACCGCAACCGTCGGAGGCGTTGTCGAGGAGCCCATGATGATGTCGGCCTTCGACTCGGTGACGAAGCGCCGTGCATTGGTGGTGGCCGCGGTCGGATCGCCGCCGTCATCGAGCACGATAATCTTGATCGGCACGCCGCCGATTTCCTTCGGCACGAAATCGAGCGAGTTGCGTTCGGGAATACCGAGAGCGGCTGCGGGACCGGTCGTGGTGACGGTGATGCCGATCGTGATTTCATTGGTCTGTGCAATGGCCGGAGCCCCGGGCAGCGCAAGGGCTGCGATGACAGCCGCGGCGGACAGAAAAGCCTTCTTCATTCATTCCTCCCTTGGATTATTATCTGCAGTCTTAAGCAAAACCGGGCCCTTAATTCAGCCCCTTCTTTAGGTCATGCCGGATAGTAAGTCAGCCCCGCATGAAACGCTCGACGATCTCCGGCGGCATCGGCGCCGATTTCAGCTTCGCGGGATCGTCCGGGTGTTTGCCGACCAGCACGCGGGTTTCGAATGCCTCGATCGCCAATGCCTCGCCCTTGAACACGTTGTGGACCACCTCGAAGCTGGAGCGCTTGAAGCTCTCGATCCGGCTTTCGATTCTGATCCAGTCGCCATGGGTGGACGGGATATGAAATTTGGCCCTTGTGTCGACCATGGGAATGCCGACGAGGCCATATTTGTGGATGAGGTCCTGTTTCGAAAAGCCGGCGGCTTCGAACATGATCGAGGTGGAATCGTCGAACATCGCGAAATACCGCGGGTAGTAAACGATGTTGGCGGGGTCGCAATCGCCCCACTGGATCTGCACATCGCGCCGGTTGACGAACATGGGATGAAGTGTCCTAGAGCATGATGATTTTGGTCAGATGAGTTTAGCTGGTGGGGGCTCGCTCCACACGGAGAGTGTCGCCCGCGGAGACACCCCCTCCCCAACCCTCCCCCGCAAGCGCAGGGCTGTCCGGGGAAGATCAGCCATAGCAGAACTCCATCTGGTTTGGGGAGGTTGGAGGTTTGCGAATGCTGGGATTGATGGGTGGGGGCTTGTCGATGGTGGCGATGGATCGACGGGTGAACAGGAACTGGCTGACGAGTTCGGCCAGCCTGAGCGGCAGCATGGTGATGCAGTTG
>NZ_AXAU01000013.1 GCF_000472965.1 Bradyrhizobium murdochi
CCATGCTGCTCGAACTCGGCATCAAGCATCGCTACACCAGACCCTACCGGCCGCAAACCAATGGCAAGGTCGAGCGCTTCTGGCGAACCCTCGAAGAGGACGTCATCGAGGGCGCAACCTTCGACAATCTCGACCATTTCGCCAAAGAGCTGTTCGAGTACCTGATCTACTACAATAACCACAGGCCTCATCAGGCCCTTGCAGGGCTCACCCCGAAGGCCTTTGCAGCCACCAAGACCACCGCGATCCAATCAGCGAATTAGTGAACATCGACAATTGCGAGCCAACTGGGCTAGCATCAATCATGATTTCGAATCATCAGATTACGTCCGGCCAGGCCAAGTTGGCCGCGACAGTCGTCGGCCACGGCGCCCCTATCGTCTTTCTGCATGCCGCGGTCTGCGATAGTCGAATGTGGCTCGCGCAACTGGATGCACTCGGCGCAAGCAACAAGGCGATCGCGTACGATCGGCGGGGCTTTGGCGAGACTCGCGCGGAAAAGGAGGACTTTTCAGCAGTCGCGGATTTGCTGGCGGTGATTGACGCCGTCGGGAACGGCGCGCCGACGATCCTTGTTGGATGCTCTCAGGGTCGACGGATCGCGCTCGACACTGCTCTTCTGCATCCATCCTATGTCCGTGCGCTCGTTCTCATTGCGCCCGCCGTGAGCGGCGCGCCTGAGCCGATTTATCCGCCTGAGATCGAGGGCCTGATGGCGAAGCTCAAGGACGCCGAACAAGCCCGCGATTTGGATCGCGTGAACGCAATCAAGGCTCATCTTTGGCTGGACGGTCCGCTGCAGCCCGAGGAGCGTGTCACAGGTGAGGCGCGCCGGCTGTTCCTCGACATGAACGCCATTGCGCTACGGTCGGCGCCGGCCGGGTCGAACCTCGATGTCGTGCCCACCTTCCATCGTTTGCGCGCGATATCAGCACCATCGCTTGTGATCTGGGGTGACCTCGATTTTCCGCACATTCAGGAACGAAGCCGCCAAATTGCAACGGCGCTGTTGAAGGCGGCGGGCCATATGTTGACCGGCACTGCCCATCTACCGAGCCTGGAGCGGCCAACTGAAATCACGGGCCTCGTTGCGGAGTTCATCGAGCGTTGTTCCGACCGTCGGGCATAAGCCGGCGTAACCATTGAGCGTCCAGGGTCAGGTTGGGGTCAGCATCGCTGCCGGATTGGAGAGCCTGGAACTCAGGCAGGACGGTAACTTTCGTCGGTCCTCCGCCGTCATTGCGAGCGAAGCAAAGCAATCCATTTCTCCGCACGGGACAAATGGATTGCTTCGTCGCTTTCGCTCCTCGCAATGACGGCGTCTGGCCTTTTCGGTCTCACCTCGCACCGCAGCGACGTTTTCCCGCTTGCCAAATCGTTGCGACAGGCGGAGCATCAGAGGTTGCCGACCCAATCACGGGCCGAGCTCCAAACAGGGAGGCGGCAATGGGACAAGACGTCAGAAGTCCCCAAGGTCCACGGTGCATTGCGCTGGTGGGCCCTTTCCAGAGCGGTAAAACCACACTTCTAGAAGCCATACTGGCGCGAACGGGCGCCATTAAAAGTGCCGGCAGCGTCGATGCCGGAACTTCCGTCGGCGATGCCAGCCCCGAGGCGCGCAATCACAAAATGGGCGTGGCCTTGAGCGCCGCCACCACCACCTTCATGGGCGACAGTTACACCTTTATCGATTGTCCCGGCTCGGTCGAGTTCGCGCATGACATGCGCGCCGCGTTGCCCGCGGTCGATGCCGCGGTCGTGGTCTGCGAGGCGGACGAGAAGAAGCTGCCGCAACTGCAGATCATCCTGCGCGAGCTGGAAGATCTCGGCATTCCGCGTTTTCTGTTTTTGAACAAGATCGACCGCGCCAACAAGCGCATCCGCGAAACGCTGGCAACCCTGCAGCCGGCCTCGCGCGTGCCGCTGGTGTTGCGGCAGATTCCGATCTGGAACGGCGACTTGATCGAAGGCTTTGTCGACCTCGCACTCGAGCGCGCCTTCGTCTACCGCGAGCACAAGCCTTCGGAAGTGATCGCGCTGCAAGGCGGCGATCTCGACCGCGAGAAGGAAGCGCGCTTCTCGATGCTTGAAAAGCTCGCCGATCATGACGACGCGTTGATGGAGCAGTTGCTGGAGGACATCCAGCCGCCGCGCGACGCGGTGTTCGACGATCTCGCTCGCGAATTGCGCGAAGGGCTGATCTGCCCGGTTCTGCTGGGCGCCGCGAGCCGCGAAAACGGCGTGCTGCGGCTGATGAAGGCGCTGCGGCATGAATCGCCCGGCGTTGTTGAAACGGCGAAACGCCTCGGCGCATCGTCGCAAAAGGAGGCGCTGGCCTATGTGTTCAAGACGCTGCATCTGCAGCACGGCGGCAAGCTGTCGCTGACGCGGCTGCTCGCAGGCCACCTCGATGACGGCGCGACGCTGCAATCCTCCTCCGGCGAAGCCGGACGGGTGTCCGGCATTCTCGCGGTCAACGGCGCGCACGATACCAAGCGCTCCGCGGCGGAAGCTGGCGAGACGATCGCGCTCGGCAAGCTCGACGCGATCAAGACCGGCGACACGCTGTCGAGCGGCAAGGTCGCGCCCGCGGCACTGGTGCAGATCGCGCCGGCACCGCCGGTGCTCGCCATGTCGCTGTCGGCGGCCGATCGCAAGGACGACGTCAAGCTGGGCCAGGCGCTGCTGCGGCTGAACGAGGAGGATCCGTCGCTGACGATGATCCAGAACCAGCGCACCCACGATATCGTGCTATGGGGACAGGGCGAGATGCACTTACGCGTCGCGCTCGAGCGGCTGCGCGACCGCTTCGGCGTCAACGTCAAATCGCAGCCGCCGGCGATCGGCTATCAGGAGACCATCCGCAAACCGATCACCCAGCGCGGCCGCCACAAGAAGCAATCCGGCGGCCATGGCCAGTTCGGCGACGTGGTGCTGGAAATCAAACCGATGCCACGCGGCTCGGGCTTCGAGTTCCACGAAAAAGTGGTCGGCGGCGCAGTGCCGAAAAATTATATCGGCGCGGTGGAAGAGGGTGTGGTCGACGGCCTCGCCAAGGGTCCGCTCGGTTTTCCCGTCATCGACGTTGAGGTCACGCTTATCGACGGCTCCTATCACAGCGTCGATTCGTCCGATCTCGCGTTCCGCACCGCGGCGCGAATCGGCATGACCGAGGCGCTGCCGCAGTGCCAGCCGGTGCTGCTGGAGCCGATCCACATGGTGGAGATCGTCTGCCCGACGGAAGCGACGGCGAAGATCAACGCCATCCTGTCGGCGCGACGCGGCCAGATTCTCGGCTTCGACACCCGCGAGGGCTGGCCGGGATGGGACTGCGTCCGCGCCACCATGCCGGAGGCCGAGATCGGCGATCTGATCGTGGAGTTGCGCTCGGCCACCGCCGGCGCCGGCGGGTTCACCCGCCAGTTCGACCGCATGGCCGAGGTCACCGGCCGCGCCGCCGACCAGATCATCGCCGCGCATCGCGTCGCGGCGTAGTTGGCCGGCCTGGCCGCCGCAGCTCCGTCTGCGGCGGCGGGTGCGTGGCTTGACTCATTTCAGCGGAAGATAAATTGATAATGGTGGCCGGGTTTATCCCGGCCATCGACGTCTTTGGAGGAGGCTATTGCCGTGCCTAAACCCCCCGCCGCGTGCCTGATCGGATGGCCGGCCGCGCATTCGCGCTCGCCGTTGATCCATCATTACTGGCTGCGGACGCTGGGCATCGAGGGCGGTTACGTCATCGAGGCGGTGCCGCCCGACGAATTTCAGGATTTCGTCTTCCGCCTGTCGCTGCGCGGCTTTGTCGGCGCCAACGTCACCATTCCGCACAAGGAGCGCGCACTTGCGCTGTCGAAGCCGGACGAGCGCGCCCGCGCGGTCGGCGCCGCCAACACGCTGTGGTTTGCAGACGGCGAATTGTGCTCGACCAATACCGACGTCGAAGGCTTTATCAACAATCTCGACGCCTGCGCCAGCGGCTGGGACCAGGCAGAGGATGCACTGGTGCTGGGCGCCGGCGGTTCGTCACGCGCCGTCGTGTTTGGACTGCGCGAACGCGGCATCAAGCGCATTCATCTCGTCAATCGCACCATGGCGCGCGCGAGCGCGTTGGCGGATCAGTTCGGCGCGAGCGTGTTGCCCGTGGCGTGGGATGCGCTGGGCGATCTCCTGCCGCGCGCCGGACTTCTGGTGAATACCACCTCGCTCGGCATGAAGGGCCAGCCGCCGCTCGAACTCGATGTCGGCCGGCTGCCGTCACGCGCCGTCGTCGCCGATCTCGTTTATGTGCCGCTCGACACGCCGCTGCTGACGGCTGCACGCGCCCGCGGGCTGAAGACCGCCGATGGGCTCGGCATGCTGTTGCATCAGGCGGTGCGGGGATTCGAATTGTGGTTCGGGCGGCGCCCCGAGGTGACGCCGGAGCTTCGTGCGCTCGTCGAAGCCGATCTCACGAATACATGATCGGCTGATCGCGGAATCTTGAGCCGGAATTTTTTTGAAAGGCCGGGGTCAATGGCTACGTCAGTGCCACTATCGGAGACCCTAGCATGCCCGTCCGTCATTTTCAGCTCGTTCGCCCGCTTGTCGCCGTCGCGATGGTCGCGGGCTCCACGCTTTACGCGATCGCGCAGCAGCCGCCAACGTCGACGCGCGTTCGCGGCACCATCGAGGCCGTCGATGGCGACGTGCTCGCCGTGAAGTCGCGTGGCGGCGAGGACGTCAAGCTGCATATGACCGGCGACGTCAACGTCGTCGGGATCAGCAAGATCTCGCTGTCCGACGTCAAGGTGGGATCGTTCATCGGCACCACCACAGTGCCGGGACCTGACGGCAGCCAGAACGCGGTGGAAGTGCATGTGTTTCCGGAAGCGATGCGCGGCACCGGCGAGGGCTCGCGGCCCTATGATCTGCGTCCGAACTCCACCATGACCAACGCGACGGTCGCGGATTCCGTGGTCGGCAATGACGGCCATACCCTGACGATCAAATACCGGGGCGGCGAGAAGAAAGTGGTGGTCTCTCCGGAGACGCCGGTGGTGACCTATGTTCCCGCCGGCAAGTCCGACCTCAAGCCTGGCGCCAAGGTGATCGCCTTCATGAAGAAGCTGCCGGACGGCTCGCTCGAAACCAGCCGCGTCAGCGTTGGCCGCGATGGGCTGACCCCGCCGATGTGACGCCGCCTGCTGGAATAGCTACCTCCGTGCGGTGTTTGCGTTGAGTTGGGCGCCAATACATCTCGGGAGGAATACCATGCTGAAATGTTCTTCATGGCCGCGTGGGTTTGCGGCCTCGCTGGGCCTTGTCGCGCTGTTAGCAACGGAGGCCTGGGCACAGCAACCACCGACGGTGCGCATTCGTGGCACGATCGAGGCAGTCGACGGGTCCATGCTGTCGATCAAGTCGCGCGAGGGCGCCGACATGAAGGTGCGTCTCACCGACAATGTCGCCGTGTTCGGCGTGGCCAAGACCGCGCTGTCGGAGATCAAGGAAGGCTCCTATATCGGCGTCACCGGCATGCCGGAGCCGGACGGCACCCAAAAGGCGGTCGCGGTGCATATCTTCCCGGAGAACCAGCGCGGCGCGGCCGAAGGCTTTCGGCCTTGGGATCAGCGCCCGAACTCGACCATGACCAACGCCACCGTCGCCCAGACGGTGAAGGGCACCGATGGCCAGAATATTTTGGTCAAATACAAGGACGGCGAAAAGAAAGTCGTGGTGCCGCCGGATACGCCTGTTGTCACCTTCGTCGCCGGCGACAAGTCCGAGCTGAAGCCGGGCGCGAAGATCATCATCTTCGGCGCGGTGAAGAAGGACGACGGCACACTCGAAGCCAACCGCGTCAATGTCGGCCGCGACGGCATCACGCCGCCGATGTGACGCGAAGCGTCATTCCGGGGCGATGCGCAGCATCGAACCCGGAATCTCGAGATTCCGGGTCTGGTCCTTCGGACCATCCCGGAATGACGGCGTGAAACGGTCGCCCTCAAACCGCCAGCACGCGATCGTCGATCTCGGCAATCGTGTTGACGCCGCACAGCCCCATCGTGGTGAGCATTTCCTTGGCCAGGATGTCGAGCGCCTTGGCGACGCCGGCCTGGCCAGCGGCCCCTAGGCCGTAGGCATAGGCGCGGCCGATCATGCAGGATTTGGCGCCGAGCGCGAGCGCACGCACCACGTCCTGGCCGGAGCGGATGCCGCCGTCGAACATGATCTCCATCTTCGAGCCGACGGTATCGACGATTTCGGGCAGCACCTCGATCGAGGACGGCGCGCCGTCGAGTTGGCGGCCGCCATGGTTGGAAACCACGATCGCCTGCGCGCCGGTCTTGGCGGCTTCCTCGGCGTCCTCGACGTCGAGAATGCCTTTGAGGATCAGCTTGCCCGGCCAGATCGAGCGGATCCAGTCGAGGTCCTTCCAGTTCAGCGAGGTATCGAATTGCGACGCGGTCCACTCCGAGAGCTTGGTGAGGTCCTCGGTGCCTTTGACGTGGCCAACAATGTTGCCGAAGGTGCGGCGCTTGCCGCGCAGCACGCCCGCGACCCATGACGGCTTGCTGGCGAAATCGATCAGCTTCGACAGCGACCATTCCGGCGGCACCGTCATGCCGTTCTTGATGTCCTGATGGCGCTGGCCGATCACCTGCAAATCGACGGTCAGCACCAGCGCCGAGCATTTCGCCGCAATGGCGCGCTCGATCAGCGATTTGATGAAGCCGCGGTCCTTCATCACGTAGAGCTGGAACCAGAACGGCTTGTCGACGCTGGCTGCGATATCCTCGATCGAGCAGATCGACATCGTGCTCTGGGTGAAGGGAATGCCGGCGGCCTGCGCGGCGCGGCAGGCATGAATCTCGCCGTCGCCATGCTGCATGCCGAGCAGGCCGACCGGGGCAAGAATCAAGGGCATCGCGGCCGGCTCGCCGAGGATCGTCGTGGAGAGATCGCGCTTGGAGACATCGACCAGGATACGCTGGCGGAACTTGATCTGCTGAAGATCCTCGGAATTGGCCCGCAGCGTGTCCTCGGTGTAGGAGCCGCGGTCGGCGTAGTCGAAAAACGCCTTGGGAACCCTGCGCTTGTGCAACTGGCGCAGATCCTCAATGCAGGTGATATGCTTCATGGACTCCCGGCCCTTCTTGAAACTTCTTCGCTGCGTCGTCATCTAGCATGGTTGGATGGCCAGCCAAATCGCATCTCGCGGCGCCATTCCCGGGAGGACATCCCATGACCGGACCGCGCAAAGCCGTCCCCGTCGAGACCGGCACGGCCGATCGCGAGGAAAAACGCCGGCTCGACGACGCTTTGGAGGAGGGCCTGGAAGAGACCTTTCCGGCATCCGACCCGGTCAATGTCATCCAGCCGCCGCCTTCGAAAGGCGACCAGCACGTCAAGCGGCGCGGTTGAGCCGGCAGGCGGATGGCCTGCCTGGGGTGAATATCCAGATATAACAAATAGTTATATTGCCTTTTGGCCACTAATGGCCGTAATGATTCATCATATTTTTTGAAGCCATTTTAGCGGGCGAAGGATTATAACCCCCAGCACGCTACGATGGAGGCGTTCGGGATTCGTGGCCGTGATGGCCTGAAGACCAGAATGGCTGGGGGTCACATGAGCCGCAAATATTTCGGTACCGACGGAATTCGGGGCCGCGCCAATGGTTTGATCACGCCGGAGCTCGCGCTCAAGGTGGGGCAGGCGGCCGGCCTGGTGTTTCAGCGTGGCGATCACCGCCACCGCGTCGTCATCGGCAAGGATACGCGGCTCTCCGGCTACATGATCGAGTATGCCATGGTGGCCGGATTTACCTCGGTCGGCATGGACGTGCTGCTGCTCGGCCCGATGCCGACGCCGGCGGTCGCGATGCTGACCAAGTCGATGCGCGCCGATCTCGGCGTGATGATTTCAGCGTCGCACAATCTGTTCGAGGACAACGGCATCAAGCTGTTCGGTCCGCAGGGCTTCAAACTGTCCGACGACGTCGAGAAGCAGATCGAGCAACTGCTCGACGAGCCGATCGACCGTCGCTTGGCGCAGAGCGCTAGCCTCGGGCGCGCCCGCCGCATCGACGGCGTCCACGACCGCTATATCGAATTCGCCAAGCGGACGCTGCCGCGCGAGCTCTCGCTCGACGGCCTGCGCGTCGTGATCGATTGCGCGCACGGCGCGGCCTACAAAGTGGTGCCGGAAGCGCTGTGGGAGCTCGGCGCCGACGTCGTCGCGATCGGCGTCGAACCCGATGGCTTCAACATCAACAAGGAGTGCGGCTCGACCTCTCCGGAGGCGCTCGCCAAGAAGGTGCGCGAGATGCGCGCCGATATCGGCATTGCGCTCGATGGCGACGCCGATCGCGTCATCCTGGTCGACGAGCGCGGCCACGTCGTCGACGGCGACCAGTTGCTCGCGGTGATCGCGCAAAGCTGGAAGGAAGACGGCCGTCTCGCCAAGCCCGGCATCGTCGCTACCGTGATGTCGAATCTCGGGCTCGAGCGCTTCCTCGAGGGGCAGGGCCTCGGCATGGTGCGCACGCCGGTCGGCGACCGCTACGTGCTCGAGCAGATGATGTCGCAGGGCTATAATCTCGGCGGCGAGCCCTCGGGCCATATCATCCTCTCCGACTACGCCACGACAGGCGACGGCTTCGTCGCCGCGCTCCAGGTGCTGGCCGTGGTGCAAAAGCTTCGCCGCCCGGTGTCGGAGGTCTGCCACCGCTTCGATCCGCTGCCGCAGATCTTGAAGAATGTACGCTATCGCTCCGGCAAACCGCTCGACCACGCCGAGGTGAAATCGGCGATCATGGACGGCGAGAATCGCCTCAACGGCCATGGCCGGCTGCTGGTGCGTTCGTCCGGCACCGAGCCTGTGATCCGCGTGATGGGCGAGGGCGACGACCGCGTGCTGGTCGAGGAAGTCGTCGACCAGATCGTCAACGCGCTTGGCCACGCTGCGGCAGCATAAGCACGCTTTATCCAAAGGACGCGTGATTGCTGATCGGCGGTGCGCATGAGCGCATCGCAGCTATCGGCTATTGCTGCTGGTCGCAACCGGTCGTGCGGCGTAAAACGCGGCATTGCGTCCACGAATCCCTTTCGGAAATGCGCCGTTGAACAAGCCCGTCATCGTAACCGAGGAAAGCGCGACCGCGCCGGTGATCGTGTCGGACGCGGCGCCGGGGCTCGCTCCGAAGGCGGCCGTGGCAGGGCCGGCCTATATCGTGCTCGCCGGCATCAGCTTCTCGCATTTCCTCAACGACACCATGCAGTCGTTGATTGCGTCGGTCTATCCGATCCTGAAGGACGCCTACGCGCTCGACTACGCGCAGATCGGCATGATCACGCTGGCGTTCCAGTTCACCGCATCGCTGCTGCAGCCCGTCGTCGGGCACTTCACCGACAAGAAGGCGCAGCCGTTCTCGCTCGCGATCGGCATGGGCTTTACGTTTTTCGGCTTGCTGCTGCTCAGCGTCGCGCATCTCTATCCGATCATCCTGATCGCAGCGGCGCTGGTCGGGCTTGGTTCTGCCGTGTTTCATCCGGAGTCGGCACGGATCGCGCGCCTTGCGTCTGGCGGGCGGTACGGCTTCGCGCAATCGGTGTTTCAGCTCGGCGGCAGTTTCGGCACCTCGATGGGACCGGTGCTGGCGGCGCTGATCGTGGTGCCGTTCGGCCAGCCCTCGATCGCCTGGTTTTCGTCGATCGCGTTTCTGGCGATCGTGATCCTGTGGCGGATCGGCGTCTGGTACAAGCCGCAGATCACGACGAAGAAGGCGGCGGCGGTGGAACGTCATCCGGACCTGCCGGATTTCCGGCGCGTCAGAATCGCGCTCGCGGTGCTGGTCGCGCTGCTGTTCTCAAAACAGCTCTATGTGTCGAGCCTGTCGAGCTATTACATCTTCTATCTGATCGACAAGTTTCAGGTGTCGACACAGGCAGCTCAGCTCTATCTCTTCCTCTTTCTCGCCGCCAATGCGGCGGGCGCTTTCTTCGGCGGCCCGCTCGGCGATCGCTTCGGACGCAAATACGTCATCTGGTTCTCGATCCTCGGCGCGCTGCCGTTCACGCTGGCGCTGCCCTATGCCGGCCTGGTCGGAAGCGCCGTGCTGACGATATTTATCGGATTGATCATTTCCTCGGCGACGTCTTCGATCATCGTATTCGCGCAGGAGCTGATGCCGCATCGCTTCGGCATGATCTCCGGCGTGTTCTTCGGCGTCGCCTTCGGCATCGGCGGACTGGGCGCGGCGGTGCTCGGCAAGCTTGCCGACCACACCGGCATCGCCTTTGTCTATCACCTCTGCGCGTTCCTGCCCGCGCTCGGCCTGCTTGCAGTGTTCTTGCCGAAGATTCGGCAGGCGAATAGCGAATAGGGAGTGGCGAGTAGCGCGCAGGAAACGAAGGGCTTCTCTACTCGCCATTCGCTATTCGCCACTCGCCCTTCATCAATACATCGTTAGGACATATGGCGCTTTCGCCTCATGTGTCGTTTTGCAAATGCATCGAGACTCGCGTCGTAAGCGGCGCCGTGAAAAAAGTCAGAGATTGTCAACCTTAAAAATTAGGGTTAAGCGCCGTTTAAGCATTTAATGCCATCGTCCGTCCGTGGATTTTGAAGTGGGGCCCCTTTGCAGTCAGCCTCACCGGACAAAAGGACGAGCCCATGCGTAGCGTTAAGTCTTTCATTGCCGCCGGTGCGGCCACTTTGTTGTCCCAGGCGGCGTTTGCCGCCGACATGGCGATTGCGCCGCCTCCTTATGCTCCGGCCCCGGTGGTCGAGGATTTCGGCGGCTGGTATCTGCGCGGCGATATCGGTTTCAGCAATCAGCGCGTCGATCGTCTGAACAACGCGCTCGATGCCACCACTACTTCGTCGGTGCAGACGAACACCTTCAACACGGCCGGCATCTTTGGCCTCGGTGTCGGTTACAAGGTCAATAACTGGTTCCGCGCTGACGTGACTGGTGAATATCGCGGCAATTCGCAATTCTTGGGCAAAGACGTCATCACCTTTCCGGGCGGCTTCGGCACCGATACCTATCACGCCACCAAGTCGGAATGGGTGGTCCTTGGTAACGCCTACGTCGATCTCGGCACGTGGTGGTGCGTCACCCCGTTCATCGGCGCCGGTGTCGGCGGAGCACGGGTTTCGATCGCGAACTTCACCGATCAGGGCATCACCAATATTGGCGGCGTCACATCACCGAGTCTCGCTTTCGGCGACAATGTCGCGAAGTGGAATTTCGCCTGGGCCGCGCATGCCGGTATCGCCTACAAGGTCACGCCGAACTTCACCGTCGAACTCGCCTATCGTTATCTCGACATGGGCGATGGCCTGACCGGCGATCTCCGAACCTTCGACGGTACCAACGGCATCAACAACCCGACTACCTTCAAGAACATCACTTCGCACGACCTGAAGCTCGGTGTGCGTTGGGATCTGACCAGCCCGGAGGTCTACGCGCCGCCGCCGCTGATCCGCAAAGGTTAATCGCGACCTTCTTTCGTTAACGTTTGCAAACGGCGCGGGAGCTCTTCCCGCGCCGTTTTGCTTTTGCGCGATGCCAGCGCGACTGAGGCGCGATGAGAAAAATGCGTCGGCTTTCCGACAAGATTGCGCCAATCTGAGTTCTCGACAACCATTGGTTAAGGTTAACAGGCGATGATCAGCGCAAGTTCAGAGTGGGGCGATGGAGCGTTGCGATGCGTCGTTTTTTATTGGTTGCGGTGATGTGTGGGGCGGTAAGTGGTGCGCAGGCGGCTGATATGCCGTTTCTCCGCGGCAGCTTCACCGACGGATTGAGTGCAAGCAACGTCAATTGGGGCGGCGGCTATATCGGTGGCCACGCTTCTCACGGCGCGGCGGATATGGACTTCACCAATTCCGGCCAGGACTTGCTCGCCAAGCTCTTGAACAATCTCGACCTGGAAGCGGAGTTCAACATCTCGAGGTGGCCGTTGCTCGGCAAGGCCCATATGCAGAACAGCGGTTACGGCGGATTCATCGGTTACAATTGGCAGTGGACCGAAGCCGTCGTCGCCATCGAACTGAACTATACCCATGGCAATTTTTTTGGAGCCAACAGCGGCTCGCAATCCCGCTCGTTTCAGTATCCGACCGACTATGTGTCCACCGCTACCGTATCCTCGAGCGCCTCGATGAAGGTCACCGAATACGGCTCGCTGCGGGTGCGCGGCGGATACGCGATCGACAACTTCTTGCCCTATGGATTTGCCGGCATTGCAATGGGGCAGGCGAACATCAACCGCAGGGCCGATTATTCCGCTTACTATCGATATGTCGGTGATCCCCTTCTGCCGCGTCCCGATTTCGCCGGAAGTGGTAGCCTGACGGACGACGCCAACTCTCATTTCATCACCGGCTTCGCCGGCGGTGTCGGTGTCGATGTGATGCTATACGCGGGCCTTTTCCTTCGCGCCGAGTGGGAGTATCTCCGGTTTACTTCGAGCGTCGATACCACCATCAACACGGTCCGCGCCGGCCTCGGCTACAAATTCTGATCCCGCCACGGCGGCGCCGGTCCGGCGCCGTTGACAGAATTGCCGCCGCCTGTTGCACTGTCGCCCTAACGAGGGGCGGCGCATGAAGGTCTACGGCGATACCAATTCCGGCAACTGCCTGAAGGTGAAGTGGGTGTGCGATCATCTCGCGCTGCCCTACACCTGGATGGCGGTCGATACGCTCGAGGGCGAGACGCGGACGGCGGAATTTCTCAAGCGTAATAGCGCCGGCCAGGTGCCGACGATCGAACTCGACGACGGCCGCACGCTGGCGCAATCCAACGCCATCATCCGCTATCTCGCCCGCGGTTCTCGTCTCATTCCGCAGGATGCGTTCGCGGAAGCGAAGATGGACGAGTGGCTGTTCTGGGAACAATACAGTCACGAGCCCTACATCGCCGTCTGCCGCTTCCAGATGTTCTACCTGAAGAAGCCGGCATCCGATCTCGACCCTGAAAAGGTCAAGCGCGGCTATGCGGCGCTGGCGCGGATGGAGCACCAGCTTGCGCTGACGCCGTTCCTGGTCGGCGACGCCGTCACGCTCGCCGACATATCGCTGCTGGCCTATACCCGTGTGGCGCACGAAGGCGGCTTCCATCTCGACGGCTACGCCGCGGTGCGCCGCTGGATCGGCGAGACCGAGAAATTTCTCGCCCTTGCGCCGGCGCGCTGACTTCACCGGAATGCATCATGACTGAGATTGCGAGGGTCACCATCCGCCCCGCGCGCCGCGAGGACGTCGGCACCATCATCGCCATGCTGGCGGACGATCCGCTGGGCGGTGCGCGTGAGCGGATCGAAGATCCACTGCCGCAATCCTATTTCACGGCATTTGAACGGCTGCAGCACGACCCGAACATCTTTCTCGTCGTCGCCGAGGACGGCGAGGGCGCCGTGGTCGGCTGCCTACAGCTATGCATTCTGCCGGGGCTGAGCTCGCAGGGCGCGTCGCGTGGCCTGATCGAGGATGTCCGCGTCGCCAGCCACTGCCGCAGCCGCGGCATCGGCGAGCAAATGGTGCAGTGGGCGGTTGTGGAAGCGCGCGCCAGGAAATGCAAACTGGTCGAATTGCTGACGCATCACACCCGCGCCGACGCGCAGCGGTTTTACGAGCGGCTCGGCTTTGCGCGCAGCCATGTCGGCATGACCCTGCGACAGCCATAGCGTTTTCGAGCGAAGCATGCCCTCGGACTTGATCCGGGGGTGGAATCCGGTTTGCGTAAAGAAAACGTGTCAGAATAAACGTCAGCCAACCGCGGTTGAGGCGCGCTTGCGACGAATGCCTGAGGTAGTCGTCACTGTGCGATCCGGTTAACAAGCGATAAACTACGCATGCGTCCGTGATTTTACGGACCGGAATGTCTCCGCTATGCCGGGCTCTCCCATAGGGCTGTGGGGCAGCTTGGGGATTTCCAATGAAAAAATATTCGATTGTCCGGATCGGAAGCGAATATGTCGTGCAGGCAGGGGACACCAGCATTTTGAAGGTCTCGAGCCGGCAAGAGGCCGCCAAACTGGTCACCGATGCCGCCGAACTTTTGCAGCAGGAGCCGGCTCCCTGCGTGGACGAGGCGCCATCAATGGAGCGTGAAGCGCCCGAAGCTTCTTGACGATCGGGCCCGATTCCCCTAATGACCGCGGCGGGACACCTCCCCCCAACGGGAGGCTTACTATCTGGAAGGATAGATTCATGACCGTAGCGAAGCCCGCTGCTCGGCCAAACGTGCCGCATTTTTCCTCCGGCCCCTGTGCCAAGCGCCCCGGCTGGAATCCCCAAAATCTCAAGGACGCAGCCCTCGGTCGCTCGCACCGCGCGAAGATCGGTAAAGCGCGGCTCAAGCTCGCGATTGATTTGACGCGCGAAGTGCTGGAAGTGCCGGCCGACTACAAGATCGGCATAGTGCCGGCGTCCGATACCGGCGCGGTCGAAATGGCGTTGTGGTCGCTGCTTGGTGCGCGCCCCGTCACCACGATCGCCTGGGAATCCTTCGGCGAGGGCTGGGTCAGCGACATCGTCAAGGAATTGAAGCTCAAGGACGTCACCAAGCTGCACGCCGGCTATGGCGATCTTCCCGATTTGAGCAAGGCCGATCCGGCTTCCGACATCGTCTTCACCTGGAACGGCACGACTTCAGGCGTGCGCGTGCCGAACGCCGACTGGATCAGCGCGGACCGCCAAGGCCTCACGATTTGTGACGCGACGTCGGCTGCGTTTGCGCAAGCACTCGATTTCGCAAAACTCGATGTGGTGACGTTCTCCTGGCAGAAGGCGCTGGGCGGCGAGGCCGCGCACGGCATGCTGATCCTCTCACCGCGCGCGGTGGAGCGGCTCGAGACCTACAAGCCGGCCTGGCCCCTGCCGAAGATTTTCCGCCTCACCAAGGGCGGCAAGCTCAACCAGGGCATCTTCGAGGGCGAGACCATCAACACGCCGTCGATGCTGTGCGTCGAGGACTATCTCGATGCCTTGAACTGGGCGAAATCGATCGGTGGCCTCAAGGCCCTGATCGCGCGGGCCGATGCCAACACCAAGGTGCTGTCGGACTGGAAGGCGAAAACGCCGTGGATCGACTTCCTGGCCAAGGATGCATCGATCCGCTCCAACACCTCGGTGTGCCTGAAGTTCATCGATCCCGCGATCACCTCGCTGACCGCCGACGCGCAGGCCGAGTTTTCCAAGAAGCTGGTTGCGCTGGTGGAGAAGGAAGCTGCCGGTTACGACTTCGCCTATTACCGCGATGCGCCCGCGGGCCTGCGGATCTGGTGCGGCGCCACGGTAGAAGCCTCCGATGTCGCGCTGCTGACGCAGTGGATCGACTGGGCGTTTGCCGAGACCAAGGCCGCGCTGCCAAAGGCGGCGTGAAGCTTGACCCTCCCCTGGAGGGGGAGGGTCGACGCATCCGAAGGATGCGTCGGGGTGGGGTGATCTCTCCGCACCCGACGCACGCAGAGTTCGCACCGGCAGTTCACCGCACCCTGGCGCTGCGCGCCGGCCCTCTCCCTCCAGGGGAGGGTGAAGGAAACATTCAGATGACCAAACCCAAAGTTCTCATTTCCGACGCGCTATCTCCCGCCGCCGTCCAGATCTTCAAAGATCGCGGTATCGAGGTCGACTTTCAGCCCAATCTCGGCAAGGACAAGGACAAGCTCGCCGAGATCATCGGCAATTATGATGGCCTGGCGATCCGCTCGGCGACGAAGGCGACCGCGAAGATCATCGACAAGGCGAAGAAGCTGAAAGTGATCGGCCGCGCCGGCATCGGCGTCGACAACGTCGAGATTCCCGCGGCGACCGCCAGGGGCATCATCGTGATGAACACGCCGTTCGGCAATTCGATCACGACCGCCGAGCACGCGATCACCTTGATGCTGGCGCTGGCGCGTGAAATTCCGCAGGCCGACGCCTCGACCCAGGCCGGCAAGTGGGAGAAGAACCGCTTCATGGGCGTCGAGATCACCGGCAAGACGTTAGGGGTGGTCGGCTGCGGCAACATCGGCTCGATCGCTGCCGACCGCGCGCTCGGTCTGAAAATGAAGGTGGTTGCGTTCGATCCGTTCCTGTCGCCGGAGCGCGCCAAGGATATCGGCGTCGAGAAGGTCGAACTCGACGAACTGTTCAAGCGCGCCGATTTCATCACGCTGCACACGCCGCTGACTGAGAAGACCAGGAACATCATCGACGCGGCGGCGCTCGCCAAGATGAAGAAGGGCGTGCGCATCATCAACTGCGCCCGCGGCGGTTTGGTCGACGAGCAGGCGTTGCTCGATGCGCTGAATTCCAAGCATGTCGCCGGCGCCGCCTTCGACGTCTTCGTCGAGGAGCCCGCCACCAAGAACGTGCTGTTCGGCCATCCCAACGTGATCTGCACGCCGCATCTCGGTGCCTCCACCAGCGAAGCGCAGGAGAACGTCGCGCTGCAGGTCGCCGAGCAGATGTCGGACTATCTTCTCACCGGCGCGATTTCGAACGCGGTGAACTTCCCCTCGATCACGGCGGAGGAAGCGCCGAAGCTGAAGCCGTTCATCGAGCTCGCCGAAAAGCTCGGCTCGTTCGCGGGACAGCTCACCGAGAGCGGCATCCTGAAGACGGAGATCACCTATGAGGGACACGTCGCCGAGATGAAAATCAAGGCGATCACCTCGGCGGTGCTGTCGGGCCTGCTGCGCCCGATGCTGGGCGAGGTCAACGTGGTCTCCGCGCCGGTCGTCGCGAAGGAGCGCGGCATGGTGGTCGACGAGATCGTACGCGCGGCGCAGAGCGATTACGAAAGCCTGATCACGGTGACCGTTACCACCGAACGGCAGGAGCGTTCCGTCTCCGGCACCGTCTATCACGACGGCAAGCCGCGGCTGGTCGACATCAAGGGCATCCGGGTCGATGCCGAGTTCGGCAAGTCGATGATCTATGTCACCAACGAGGACAAACCCGGCTTCATCGGCAGCTTCGCCAGCCTGCTCGGCGACGCCCAGATCAACATCGCCACCTTCCATCTCGGCCGCGTCAAGCAGGGCGGCGACGCAATCGCATTGGTCGAGATCGACGGCCCCGTGCCGGCCGACGTGCTTGCCAAGGTGCAGGCGCTGCCACAGGTGAAGCAGGCCAAGGCGCTGGCGTTTTAAAGCGCGCATCCCCTTCCTTCCGGGGAAGGTCCTTCGCCGCGGTGCTGCCGCGGCGAAACCCCGATCGAACCGATTCCTTCCTCGCCGCGTCTCATGACCGGGAGTGGTGGGCGTTGTTTGTCCGCAGCCATTCGGCGGGCGGTTCAGGAGGGTATCCATGCGATTGATTGCGAACAGCTTTTTGACGACGAGCCTCGTCGTTCTGACGGCGCTTGCTGCCGGTGAGGCGCAGGCCGCCGACATCGCCGCGAGCTCGGCGGTGGATGCTGTCACCGTCTATCCCGACGGCGCCAGCGTAACGCGCCTCGTCACGCTCGATCTGCCGGCCGGCGAGAATTCCGCTGTTCTCAAGGATTTTCCGCTCACGCTGGATCCGTCCTCGCTCAGGGTCGAAGGCGAGGCCGCCGCAAAACTCACGATCGGCGCGATCGACGCCAAACCGCCGCGCGCGGCGCCGCCGGTCAATTTGCCCGAACTCGACAAGCGCATCGAGGCGCTGAAGGACGAGCGGGTCAATTTGCAGGGCGCGATCGATGCGGCGAGAGCGCGGCGCAAGTTCGCCGAGCGATTTGCGGATATCGCGCCGGTCGGGATCGGCGACAAGGGCGAGGCGCGGCCGATATCCGAATGGCGCGCGGCCTTTGCCGCGGTCGGCGAGGAAGTTGCGAGCACTGAGGTCGCGATCCGCGATGTGGAGCGCAAGCAGCGCGATCTCGACCGTGAAATCGCGCGCCTCGAGCAGGACAAGGCGCAGAAGCCGCCGAGCAAGCTGGAAGTGCGGATCGAGCTCGCGGCGGCTGCCGCGACCAAGGCGACGCTGCGGGTGACCTATGCGGTGCGCAGTGCGCGCTGGACGCCGCTCTATGATGCCCGTCTCGATACCGGCGCGAAAGACCGCAAGCCCGCGCTCGAACTGGTGCGCCGCGCCGAAATCACGCAGGCCACCGGGGAGGATTGGTCGAACGTCGCGCTCAGTGTCTCCACCGTGCGCACGGCGCGCGGCGGCAGCGCGCCCGAACTCAATCCGCTGATCGTGCAGTATCCGCAACCGCCGCGGCCTCAGGCGTCCGTCAGCGGTGCGATAGATAATAGGTTCCGCTCGGTGCCGGCGCCTGCCGCGAAGGTGGCGGAATCGCTCGCCGAACGTGCCGACGAACAGCAGGCCACGGCTGATGTCAGCGGCTTCCAGGTGGTGTTCAAAATTTCCGGCCGCGTCAGCCTCGGTGCCAGCGAAGGCGCCAAGAGCCTGCGCGTCTCTAGCGTAACGCTCGCGCCCGATCTCGCGGTCCGCGCTGCCCCGGTGAAAGACCCGACCGCGTTCCTCGAAGCGAGCTTCAAGCAGAACGAGGACGCGCCGCTATTGCCTGGCCGAGTCTCGATCTATCGCGACGGCGTCTTCGTCGGCCGCGGGCAGATGGCCGCCGCGGCCAAGGACGAGACCGTGCGGCTCGGCTTCGGCGCCGACGACAAGATCAAGATCGAACGTGCGGTTCTCAAGCGCAACGAGGGATCGGCCGGCCTGATCGTGACGTCGAAGACCGACGAGCGCGCGTTCAAGACCACCGTGCGCAACGGCCATGATTTCCCGATCCGGATTGCGATCGAGGACCAGTTGCCGGTCAGCGAGAACGAGGAAATCCAGGTCGAGATGCTGTCGTCCACGACGCCGCCGACCGCGAGCAACATCCGCGACAGACGCGGCGTGCTGGCATGGGCGTTCGAGGCCAAGCCCGGCGAGGTGAGGGATATCAACTTCGCCTGGCGGATACGCTGGCCCAAGGACAAGGGCGTGGTGATGGTGCCGGCGGGGTAGGTTAGCGGTAGCTCACATTTTCTCGTCATGCCCCGCGAAGGCGGAGCATCCAGAATCCGCGGCGTCAGATGTACGCACAATAGGCGCCGCGGCGTACTGGATCGCCCGCCGGAGCCTGTCATCGGGCGGGCATTCGCGACCCGTTGGCGGGCGATGACGCCTGAATTGGAAGCCGATCTACCCGCTCCTGCCCGCCTTCAACTCCGCTTCCCATCCAAATACCGAGCGGCCGTCGAGCGCCGGCGACGCCGCGCGCTCACCCGCAATGAATGCGTCGAGCGACGGCCCTTCCGCGAAACGTTCGAGCCGGCGCGACTGGTCGTCGAGGCGCTTCAACGCCTGTATTTCCTCGTCGCGTCCGAGCTTTGCGTTCTGCACCGCCGACTTCAATACGCGGATGGTCTCGTCATAGACCTTGATCGGTACGGGGTAGGGATGGCGGTCTTTGCCGCCATGCGCCAGCGAGAAACGTGCCGGGTCGCTGAACCGGTATGGCGCGCCGTGGACGACTTCGGCAACCATCGCCAGTGAACGCACCGTGCGCAGGCCGACGCCGGGCGTCAGCAGCAATTCCGGAAAATCGACCGGCCCGCGCTCGGCGGCGGCGGCAAGCGTGCCGTGCAGGCGCCGGCTGAAGACATCGCTTGACCTGACGTCGTGATGCGTCGGCATCACCAGGTGCGGCAGCACGGCTTGGGTCGGCTCCTTGCGTTCGATAGCCGCCAGTTCATAGGCGATGCCATCCGGCCCCAGTTCTCTCAGCAATTCAAGCTGCGCCGCGCGCGACCGCCCGGCACGGTGGTCGGTGAGGTTGACGATCTCGCCCTGCTGCGGGCCGTCGATTGCGCTATGCGGTTCGTCGACAAAGCTTTCGAGCTGCTCGGAATGCCAATGGTAACGCCGTGCCTGCCGCTTGTCGCCGTTCATGCCCTGCTGCACGACCGTCCATTTGCCGTCATCGGTAACGAAAAAGCCGTGAAGATAAAGGTCAAAACTGTCCTGGACCGCGGCGCTGTCGACCTTGGCAACGAGACGGCTAGCGCGAACCAATTGGGGAGCGTCGAAGCCGGTTCGTTCGCCGAGCAAGCGAAGCTCGTCCGGAGTCTTGCGGGAGTGCTGGCCACGGCCGCCGCAGACATGAATCCCAAGCTCACTCTCCAGCGGCTTGAGCCCGCGCTTCAGCGCGCCGATGACGCTGGTGGTGATGCCGGACGAATGCCAGTCCATGCCCATCACGGCGCCGAACGACTGAAACCAGAACGGATGCGACAGCCGCCTTAAGAATTCATCACGTCCGTAATGATGCACGATCGCCTGGGTGACGATCGCGCCGAGCGAGGACATGCGCACCCCTAGCCAGGCGGGTACGCGCCCGCCATGCAGGGGTAAGTCGGCGCTGCCGGTACGTCTTGCCATCGCATCCTGCGGTATCTGAATCGGTAGCCAGCTTATCAGACCCTGCGGCCGAGCCGTCAGGTCTTTCGGTCAGCCATCGTGCGGAACGTGATCGAATAGCGCTTCGCCTCGACCGGAGGAATGCTGTGTTCCCAGACCTCGCGGGATTCGCCGGACATCATATAGAGCGAGCGCGGCGCGGCCTCGAGCATGTAGCGCTGCCATTTTTCGCCCACCGCCCGGCGAAACCGGAATTTGCAGGACGATCCGAGCGACAGGCCAAAGATTCTGCCGAAATGCGGCTTGTCGCGGTGCCAGCCAATGCCGACGCCGGTATCGTATTCGGTGCAGAGAACCTGCGCGATCTTGGTCGAGGGTCCGCCATAGGCCTCGACCTGCCCGATCAGCGGACCGAGCCAGTCAGGGATCGGCTCGGCCGGTTGCAGCCGCCGCAGCGTATAATCGTATCGGAACCCGAACGATGCCACCCGACGCTTGCCTTCATAGGCGCCAAATTGGAACGGCTGCAACGGCAGCGCCGAGACGTGGCCAATCAGCTCGCGCTCCAGCGCGGGCGGGATGAATTCGGTAACGTATTGCAGGCCCGCCAGCGAGCCGGTTACCTGGGGAAAAAAGTGCGAGCTGCTCGGTCAAACCGCCGTCCCCTGTGATGTCTGCATGCATCAGATATGGGGATGTCGCCCTCGGAATAAAGAGACGGAATCAGATGGGAAGCAAGCAATCCCTCCCGGCGGACGGGAAGGGACTGCCGGATGCGCGATCGAAAGAGATTTACGGCGTCACTTCGCCTTCAAGAACTCCCCCACTTCCAGCAGCACGAACTCGTTGTCGTCGGCCTTGTTGGGATCGCGGCTCGACGAGAAGGGCAGGTTGTTGTCGTTGCCGACGATGATATGCGTCTCGTCGACGCGATCGACGTTCTCGATGGTGAAGAACGGAAAGGTCAGCACGCCGCCGTTGAGCGGCTTGCGCGCCTTCTTGTCGGGATCCTTGATCTTCATCAGGTCGACATAGGCGACCTTGCGCACCGGCTTGCCGACATTGGCGTCGGAGAGCTCGATCTTGTAGACGCGCTTGAATTTGGCGAGATCCGCAAAACAGTTCTCGCCGCGCTGGCCGGCCGGGCAGGCCTTGTCGGCGGTGCCTTCGCCATTGTCGCGCTCGATGATCAGACCCTGCGATCCGTCGATCATGTTGAAGTCACCGATGGCGTGACCGTTCTGCTCGAACACATAGTGCCAATAGCGGCCGGTGAATTTTTCCGCCGCGACGTCGAATTCGAGGATCCGCGCGGCTTCCTTGCCGTCGACCTTTTCAACGTCCTTCTTCTCGGCATCCCACAGCGGGCCCTCGAGCAGGCCATAGAGGAACTTGCCGTCCTTCGAGCCGGCAAAACCTTCATAGCCCTTGGAGCGGCGCAAATTGACCGTTGTGTAGCTCGCGCCTGGAGCAGCCGGCGACTGCACCGACCAATGATCGGGCGAGCGCACCGGCTTGCCGTCGGCGGTGGTTTCGAACACCGCCAAGACCTTGCCGGTCTTGTCGGCCTTCAGCACATAGGGTCCGAACTCGTCGCCGATCCAAAAAGTGTCGCCGATGATCTGAAAACCTTCGGTGTCGAAGTCGGCGCCGGTGAGATAGCGCTTGGCGGTGTCTTCATGGAGGATGCGGAACGGCACCTTCTTGTCGGGATCGTGCAGGAAGACGGTTTCCTGCCGCTCGATCTTGCCGCTCGCCCAGTCGATCTTGTGCCGGTTCAGATACAGCATCGAGTCGGCCGAGTTGTAGCGCGAGCCCATGCCGTTGTCGGTGAGCACCCAGAACGAGCCGTCCGGCATCACCTTGATGCCGGAATGGCCCTGCAGCGGCTGGCCCTTGAACGGCAGCGAAACGCCGGTCGGGCGTTCGTAGGACTTGCCCATCACGGTGCCCGCAGTGTCGACGCGGCGGCCGGTGGTGTATTTGCCTGATGTCTTGAGATCGTCGGGCGCGTCAGCGGGCGCATCGATAAAGGTCTGCGCCGGCAGCACGGCGTGGGCCTTCAGCGTGGCGGGAAACTCGCCTTCACCTTGAGCGAAGGCGGCGCCGGCCAGAAACATGGACGCGACGGAGCAGAGCAATGACACGCGCATGGCGGATCTCCTGTAGATTGCGATGCGGTGTGTCTTGCGCAGCGGCTGTTACAGCCGGCTGACAGTTTTGTGAAAGCCGCGTAACGGCGTTGGATAAGGCTGCGGTCTCGGTGTTACTGCGCTGCAGCCGGCCGCATGGTCTGCGGCAACAGGAAGGGCACGCCGGCCTCGGTATAGTCGATCTTCACATCGACCTCAAATATCCGGCGGATGGTCTCCGCCGTGATCGCATCGCTGCGGCCGCCATCGACGGCGAGCCGACCGCGATGCAAGAGCACGATGCGGTCGGCGAAGCGCATGGCGAGATTGAGGTCGTGCAGCACGGCGATAACAGCCGTGCCGTTCTGCGCGCGCCGCTTCGCCGTTTCCACCAAGTCGATCTGGTGGCGCATGTCGAGGCTCGAGGTCGGCTCGTCCAGCAGCAAGAGGCCTGGCCCGTGCTGCGCCTCGCCGCAGGCGAGCTGCACCAGCACGCGGGCGAAATGCGCGCGCTGCTGTTCGCCGCCTGAGAGCGTCGGTAATTGCCGTTGGCTGAAATGCGCCAGATCGACCTCGCCGAGTGCCGCATCGACCAGCCGCTGCGCGGCGGCGCGGCCGGCATCGCCCGCGCCCATATGGACGATCTCCTCGACCGTGAACGGGAAGGTGACGTTGACATGCTGCGACAGCATCGCGCGGTGAAAAGCGAGAAGGCGCGGCGGATAGCTTTGGATGTCGCGCCGCTTCAGCCTGATCTGGCCGCGCGTCGGGCGGAGATCGCCGGACAGCATCCGCAGCAGCGTCGATTTGCCGGCGCCGTTGGGGCCGACGATCGCGACCATCTCGCCGGGGGCGACGCAAAGATCGATGCCATCGACCAGCGTGGCGCCACCAACGACCATTGAAACCGAATGTGCTTCGAGAATGGCGGTCATAGCGAAACCAGCCCGCGCTGGCGGAGCAGCATCGCCAGAAAGAACGGCGCACCGATCGCAGCCGTCAGGACGCCGATCGGCATTTCCGCGGGCGCCACGATGGTGCGGGCCAGCGTATCGGCGCCCACCAGCAGCACCGCGCCCAGCAGCATGGAAGTGGGCAACAGCAACCGGTGCGCCGGCCCGATCACCAGCCGCAACAGATGCGGCACCACGATGCCGATAAAGCCGACGACGCCGCAGACCGAAACCGCCACGCCCGTCATCGCCGATACCAGCACGATCGAAATCCGCTTCAGCCGTTCGACGTCGACGCCGCTATGGAATGCCTCGGCCTCGCCGAGCACCAGCACGTCGAGCCCACGCGCAATCGAGAGGCAGGCGATCGCGGCGCACCCCAGCACCGGCGCCAGCGTGGCGAGCTTGGGCCAGGTCGCGCCGCTCAGCGAGCCCAATAGCCAGAACGTGATGTCGCGCAACTGGCGATCGTCGGCGATGAACACGAGAAGGCCGATGCCGGCGTTCGCGATGGCAGCGATGGCAATGCCGGCCAGCAGGAAAATCGCGATCGAAGTTCGCCCGGAACGGCTCGCGATCGAATAAAGGATGACTGTGGTCGCGAGCGAACCGACAAAGGCCGCAATCGGCAGCAACTGATGCTGCATGAAGCGGAAGTTCTGGCCGATCTGGCTGTCGGTGAAGACGATCGCAGCCGCTGCCGCCAGCGCGCCGCCGGAGGAAACGCCGACCAGTGCGGGGTCGGCGAGGGGATTGCGAAAAAGCCCCTGCATGATGGCGCCCGATGCCGCGAGCAGCGCGCCGATCATCGCGGCCGCGCCGATCCGTGGAATCCGGATCGACCACAGCACGAGCTGGTCGCGTGCGAGACTGGGACCGGCCCCAGCGTCACCCCACAGGCCGAGTGCGGCCGGCAGTCGCGCCAGCGGAATTCCGGCAGCGCCTACCGTCAGCGCGATCAGCGCCGCACCGGCCAGCGCGCCGAACAGGCAGATGAGGGTCACGGAGGCTGGAGGGCGCAACGCGTATCCGCTGCGGCGCTTGGTGCTACCCTCGGTCAGAACGGTCATTTCCGGCAATCGGCGGTGAGTGCCGCAGGCTTGAATTTCTCGGCCTGCGGCGCCAGCGCCGGGTAGAGCTTGATCGAGAGATCGCGGGCGGCGGCCGCCGTGCGCGGCCCGAAGCCGAGCAGATAGAGGCCTTCCATCGAGATGAAGGCCTTGTTGGCCGCAGCCGGCGTCAGCGCGAAGGCCGGATGGACGTATACGGCTTCGGCGTCCAGCGAGTCCTTGCTGCGCTGGATCGAGAGCACGACGTCGGGCTTCGCCGCGACGATCGCCTCGTCGTTGATGGGTTTGTAGCCTTCGTAGCCGTCGATAGCGTTGATGCCGCCGGCGAGCGCGATGATTTCGTTCGCCGCAGTGTTCTTTCCGGCGGCCATCGCCCGGCCGTTCAACAGCGACATCACAAACATCACGCGCACCGGCTTCGTCACCTTGGCGCGCAGCTCGCGCAGTTGCGCCAGATCGTCCGACACCGCCGCGGTCAGGCATTCGGCCCGCTTGTCCGCGTCCATGGCGTGGCCGACCAGCTTGATCTTGTCGAGCAGGCCTGCTTCCGAAAACGTGTCCGGCACCAGCACCAGCGGCACCTTGGCGGCTTCCAGCACGTCGATGGTTTCCTTCGGCCCGGACCCTTGCGCCGCCAGCACCAGGGAGGGGTTGAGCCCGAGCACGCCCTCGGCCGAAAGCTGGCGCATGTAGCCGACATCCGGCTTCTCGCGCGCCGCGGCCGGATAGAGGCTGGTCGAGTCGACGCCGACGAGACGGTCCTCGAAACCGAGCGCATAGAGAATTTCCGTGATCGCGCCGCCGATCGAGACGATCCGCGCGGGGTCTGCGATCGTGACGTCGCGATTACGGGCATCATGCACCGTAACGCCCGCAGCGAGCGCGACGCCGCCGAGCAGGAAACAGCCCACGGCGGCCGACACTGTGAGCGTGCGACAAACTGTCATTTCCGGTTCACCAGGTAGGTCACTTCGTCAGGATCAGCTTGTTCTGCGACGTCAGCCGCAGACGGTAATGCTCCTCGCCATGCGCGATGATGATTTCGCGCTCGGTGGCGAACAGTTCGCGGCTGTCGATCCGGTTGCCGCTGATGGCAAGCGATCTGGCTGCGGAAGCGGGATTGCCGGCTTGTGTCCGGGCCGCTCCGAGCTTGTCTCCTGTTGTCGCGGACATTTTGTGTTTTTGGTGCCCCGAAAAATTCAATCGACCCACGCATGTATAATTGGGCGGAGCCGCAATCCAACCGCTGCACTTTACAATTGATATAAAGTGCCTATTGCGGTTCTTGACCGCCCGGGAACCGCCACGTAACCAAGCATGATGCGATGTTGGCACAATGCCTGCATCGTGAATGTGGCAGCCAGCAAGCAGCTCGCAAGTTACGCGCAGCGCCCGCCAGCCAGACCCAAAAGAGCAGATATCGGGACTGGGTGTATGGCTGACGGGGCTAGGATTTCGCGCGCCCTATTGTTGGGCGCGTCGGTGTTTTCAATTGCATTGCTGGTCGGGGAAGCCGGCAACGCGCAGACGGCGGGTACGCAGGCCGCAAACGGCGCGTCCGAGCGGCAGAAGCAGTCGCGGCGCAAGCCGGCGAAGCCGCCGCAGGAGCAGCAGGCAACGGCGCCGGCGATGAATGCGCGGGCGCAGATTGGCAGCACGGCGGTGCAGTCGCTCGATACCCTTACGGTCGTGGCGTCGAAGACCGAGGAGCGCGCCATCGACGCGCTGGCGCCGGTCAGCGTGGTGACGCTCGAGCAGATTCAGGGCCTGCAGCCGAACCGGTTGTCCGACATCTTTTACAATGTGCCCGGCGTGTCGTTCCAGGAGCGCGGTGACGATCCCTCGACCGTCATCAACATTCGCGGCTTGCAGGATTTCGGCCGCGTCGCTGTCGTCGTCGACGGAGCGCGGCAGAACTACCAGCGCACCGGCCACAACGCCAACGGCTCGTTCTTCCTCGATCCCGAACTGGTCGGCGGCGTCGACATCGTGCGCGGACCAACGGCGAACATCTACGGCTCCGGCGCGATCGGTGGCGTGGTCTCGTTCCGCACCAAGGACATCGACGACGTGGTGCGCCCGGGTGAGCGCTGGGGCGTCGATATGACGGGCTCTGGCG
Source organism: Bradyrhizobium murdochi (assembly GCF_000472965.1). GTDB lineage: Bacteria > Pseudomonadota > Alphaproteobacteria > Rhizobiales > Xanthobacteraceae > Bradyrhizobium > Bradyrhizobium murdochi. The sequence goes on from NZ_AXAU01000013.1 coordinate 26,618, forward strand.
GTACTAACAACGCTCGCGGCCTCGGCTCCATCTTCGGTGGCGTGCGCGCGGATCCCAACGTCGACGTCTTCGGCGGCGCGGTCTACCGCACGCAAGGCAACTACAAGGACGGCAACGGCACCGAGATCGGCAACACCGGCAACGAGATCGCGGCCGGCCTGATGAAGCTCACGGTGCGGCCGGCCGACGGCCACGAGATCAAGCTCGGCGGCATCTTCCAGGACTACCAATACAATATCGGCCAGTTCAATCGCGGGCCGGTGCTGACTGCGGCGCAACGCGCGCTATTCCAGGGCTCGTCGGTCTATGCGTCCGACGCCAAGAACTACACGGGAACGCTGACTTGGAAGTACAGCAGGCCGGACGACAATCTCTGGGACTGGAATCTGTCGCTCTACGGCAACCGCACTGACAATGACCAGACCAAGATCTATCACAACAGCGCTACCGCCGCTGGCGCAGCCTTTTGCGGCAATGGCAGCTTCGGCAATAACATCTCGGGCTGCGTCGGCGACAAGCGGGGCTATGTGCTCGATACGCTCGGGATCGACGTCAACAATACGACGAGGTTCAATGTCGGCGATTGGCGCAACGCGGTCACGTTCGGCGTCGATGCGTTTCAGGATGACGTGAAAACCTTCGACAGCCGCGGCAATTCCAATATCACCACGCCGAGCGGCCTACGGACCGTTTCCGGCGGGTTCGCCCAGTTGAAGCAGAATTACTCGACCTGGTTCGAGGCCGTCAGCGCAATCCGTTACGACCGCTACGATCTGCATTCGCCGACGGTGGCGACCGGCGGAGGCGGCGACCGCTTCTCGCCGAAGATCACCATCGGTGTGACGCCGGTGGCGGGCTTTACGCCCTACGCCAGCTATGCCGAAGGCTACCGAGCGCCCGCGATCACCGAGACGCTGATCGCCGGCGCGCATGCTACCGGCGGCGGACCTCCGCTATTCCCGTGCCCGGGCGGCACCGCCGGCTTGTTCTGCTTCCTGTCCAACCCAAACCTGAGGCCCGAGGTCGGCAAGAACAAGGAAGTCGGTGTTAACCTCAAGTACAACGATGTGTTCACGGCTGGCGACAGCTTACGCGGCAAGTTCAACGTCTTCCGTAATGACGTCGATGGCTATATCGACCTCGTCGCATCGACCCCGAGGTCACCCATCCTGGTCCCGGCCCCCGGCCTGTTCAGCCAGTTCTACCAGTATCAGAACATCGCCCATGCCCGTATCGAGGGCTTTGAGGCTGAGACGATGTACGATGCCGGCCTGTGGTATGTCGGCGTCGCCGGCCACCTGATCCGCGGCAAGAACGTCGCGACCAATATTGGGCTGGCGACCATCACGCCACGCAAGATCACCACGACCGGCGGCGTTCGGCTGCTCGACCGCAGGCTGATCCTGGCAGCGCAATGGTCCTCGTTCGGTCCCAACAACGATGTGCCGGCCGGCTATCTGCCTGCAACCGGCTATGAGTTGGTCAATTTGTACCTTACCTGGAACGCGACGAAGGACATTGTTTTCACGGCGTCGATCGACAATCTCTTGAACCAGTACTATCGGCCCTATGCCATCCCCGGCAGTTCCACTGACGGCACCAACCAAAACGATGTGCTGTGGTCCAGTCCAGGACCGGGCAGGGTGTACAAGGCCGGATTGAAGATTCACTTTGGCGGAGTGTAGTTCCACGAGCTGACAAGCCATAAGTTGCACCGGGCCGCGCTGATGCTCCAGCGCGGCTTCGGCGCGTTCATGCTTTTAACCAACTCAAACGGTACGCCAGGCACACCCCAGCAACTAAGCCAAGGAGATTTCAAATGTTTATCGCGATGAACCGGTTCCAGGTGAAGATTGGCTCTGAAGCGGCCTTCGAGAATGTCTGGCGCTCGCGCGAGTCCTATCTCAGCAACATGGCCGGCTTCGTCGAGTTTCACCTGCTCAAGGGGCCCGTTGCCGAGGATCACACGGTGTATTCGTCGCATACGGTCTGGGTCGACAAGGCCGCGTTCGAAGCCTGGACCAAATCGGAAGAGTTCCGCCGCGCGCATGCCCGCGCCGACAACAAGACCGGCGAAAGCCTCTACCTCGGCCATCCCAAGTTCGAAGGATTCGAGGTGATCCTGAGCGAGCGCAAATCCAGCGCCGCCGCTTGACGGGGAGGGTACCATGCTGAGCACGGACCTTGCCGATCTCAAGGCGCATATGGCGGAGAATCCGGGTGCGGTGATCGAGGATGTGGCGCGGCAGCGCAAGGTCACGCCGCGCGCCGTGCTCGAAGCACTGCCTGACACGATGGTGCGTTTCGGTTCTGGCAGCGAATTCACCGCCGCGATGAACGACGTCGCGCAATGGGGTGAGGTGACGCTGATCGTCCACACCGACGATGCGATCTTCGAGTTCACCGGCGCCATCCCAGTGGGCGAGGTGGGCCGCGGTTACTTCAACCTGATGCAACCGAAGGGACTGCACGGCCATCTCCGGCACGAGCGCTGCGGAGCCATCGCTTTTGTCGAGCGGCCCTTCATGGGCAAGTCGTCGGCCTTCATCGCGTTCATCAATGTCGACGGCGGCATCATGTTCAAGGTGTTTGTCGGCCGCGACGAGCAGCGTGCGCTGCGCGGCGACCAGTTGCAGCGCTTTCATGCGTTGGCGGAAAGGATCGCGTCCGCGCACGCGACGTAACCGATCCGCATTGTCAGCCCGGGAGACGATCATGCAGCGAGCGATGCTGAACGTTATGATCCGTTGGTGCGCCGTTGTCGGAGTGGCCGGAATGCCGGGCGCGGCGCTCGCCGCCACCGATGTCGCGCTGCTGCCGCGCAACCTGTCGCCGTGGAACATGTTCGTGAATGCGGACGTGGTGGTGCAGGCGGTCATGGTGGGCTTGGCCTTCGCCTCTTTGGTGACGTGGACGATCTGGTTGGCGAAAACCATCGAGATCCGCCGTAAGACCGCGACCGCCAAACGACGCCTCAGCCTCTTGGAAACCGATACGGTGCTGGCCAAGGCCGAGCAGGAAACCCGAGGCGGCAACGATGCGGTGGCACAGATCATTCAGTCCGCTGCCCGCGAGGCCAGTCTCTCCGGCGGGCATTTCGACGACGGCCTCAAGGAGCGGGTCGCGCTGCGGCTGGAGCGGGTCGAGGCGGCGATGTCCAGGCAGATCGCCCGCGGCACCGGCGTGCTCGCCACCATCGGCGCCACCGCGCCATTCGTCGGCCTGTTCGGTACAGTCTGGGGCATCATGAATTCCTTCATCGGCATTTCCGAAGCCAAGACCACCAATCTCGCGGTGGTCGCGCCCGGCATTGCGGAGGCATTGCTCGCGACCGCGCTCGGTCTGGTCGCGGCGATCCCGGCGGTCGTGATCTACAACCATCTCACCCGCACGATTTCAGCCCATCGTGCCCTGCTCGGCGATGCCTCGGCGCTGGTGCTGCTCCTGATCAGCCGCGAGGGCGACCGTGGTTCGTTCCGCCTGGCGCGCGCCGCCGAGTGAGCTAACGGAGTATGAGCGATGGGCGCCAAACTAGGTAGCGTGGTCGGCGGACGCGCGCGTGGCGGCAGCGACGATCTTGCCGAGAATCACGAGATCAACGTCACGCCGTTCATCGACGTAATGCTGGTGCTGCTGATCATCTTCATGGTCGCAGCCCCGCTCGCAACTGTCGATCTCGGCGTCGATCTGCCGGCCAGCGCGGTCGAGCCGTCGCCGCGTCCGGACAAGCCGGTGTTCGTCACCGTGAAGCCGGACCTGTCGGTCGCGGTCGGCGAGGATGTCGTTGCGCGTGATGCGCTGACCTCTACGCTCGATAGCGCCACGCAGGGGAAAAAGGACGAGCGGATCTTTCTGCGCGCCGACAAGGCGGTTAGCTATGGCGACCTGATGGAGGTGATGAACCTTTTGCGCAACGCCGGCTATCTCAAGATCGCGCTGGTCGGCCTCGACAGCCGAAGCTAAGGCTATGAACGCGTTCGCGCTCCACGATGTCTCCGACCAGGTCGCCGTCCGGCGCTGGGGAGCATCGGCATTTGCGATCGTGGCGGCGCATGCCGCGCTGATCGGCGTGGCGATAAACTGGACTACGCAGCGGCCCACGCCTGGCGTCTCGATGCCGGCAATCATGGTCGACATGGCGCCGGTCTCTTCCGCGCCGCAGCCGACACCGATGGATCTCGCGCCGGGACCGGTGATGCAGCAGGCCGACGCGTCGCCACCGCCCGAGACCGCGCAGCAGGAGGTCGTGCCGGAACAGATTGCGCCGACACCACCACAGGAGAAACCGGAGGTCGTCGCGCCGCCGGAGCAGAAAACCGAGCCAACCCCGTCGAAACCGGAGCCTGCCAAGGTCGAGCCCGAGAAAAAGCCGTCACCGGTGAAGCCGAAGGTGGTTCGCGCGGAAGCGAAAAAGCCGAGCGATGCCCCGCCTGCGCCGCGTACTACGGCTTCCCCCAAGGCCGAGCGCCAGGCGCCGGCCGCGTCGGCCGCCAGTACCGGTGCTTCCGCTGCGGCTATTGCTTCCTACAACCAGCTCGTCCTCGCCCACCTGCGCCGCTTCAGGCAATACCCGCCCGAGGCCAAGGCCGCCGGCAAGCAGGGTGTTGGTCGGGTGAATTTCACCCTAAGTCGCAGCGGTCAGGTGATGGCAAGCAAACTAGTCGGATCAACCGGCCATGCGGCGCTCGATGCGGAGAGTCTGGCAACGCTCCGTCGGGCGCAGCCATTCCCGCCGTTTCCGTCCGACATGAAGCAGGCTTCGATGAGTTTCACCATGCCGGTGTCGTTTGAGCGTCGTTAGTTACTCCTTCACCGCGCCCGTCAGCGACGACACGTAATAATCCACGAACAGCGAATAAAACAGCGCGACCGGCAGCGAGCCGAGCAGCGAGCCTGCCATCAGCGCGCCCCACTGGTAGACGTCGCCGGTGACGAGCTCCGTCAGGATCGCGACCGGCACCGTCTTGTTAGCGCCGCTCTGGATGAAGGCGAGTGCGTAGATGAACTCGTTCCACGACAGCGTGAAGGAGAAGATGCCGGCCGAGATCAGGCCGGGCACCGCGAGCGGCAGCGTGATCCGTCGCAGGATCTGCAGCCTGGTGGCGCCATCGACCAGCGCGCATTCCTCGAGCTCATAGGGGATCGACTTGAAATAGCCGATCAATAGCCAGGTGCAGAACGGCACCAGGAAGGTCGGATACACCAGGATCAGCGCCATCGGCGAGTCGAACAGGCCGAACTGCACGATCACGGTGGCGAGCGGAATGAACAGGATCGAGGGCGGCACCAGATAGGCGAGATAGATGCCGAGGCCCACATAGGGGCTGCCGCGGAAGCGCAAGCGCTCGATCGCGTAAGCCGCGAGCGTCGAAGCGAACAGCGACAGGAAGGTGGAGCCGATCGCCACGAACATCGTGGTCTTGAGCCAGGTCGGATAGGCGGTGTCGAACAAGAGATGCTTGATGTGCGCCAGCGTCGGCGAGGAGATCCAGAACGGATTGTGCTGCTTGAAGTTCAAGAGCTCCGCGTTCGGCTTGAACGCGGTGATCGCCATCCAGTAGAACGGGAACAGCAGGATCAGCACGAAGCAGGCCAGCGGCAGGTAGATCATCATCACCCGCCGTGCGCGGGAATCCCACGCCATGGTGTCCGGCGTGGCGCTGGCGGCGTTGGTGGATTGGGCAGCTACGTCAGTCATTGGCTTCTCCCTGCTGCCATTTGCGGCGCGCCAGGCCGAAGTAGCTGAACAACGTCGCGAACACGAGGAACGGGATCATCGAGACCGCGATCGCTGCACCCTCGCCAAGCTCGCCGCCGGCGATGCCGCGCTGGAACGCCAGCGTCGCCAGCAGGTGCGTGGAATTGACCGGACCGCCACGGGTGATGGCATAGACGAGCTGGAAGTCAGTAAAAGTGAAGATGATCGAGAACGTCATCACGATCGCCAGAATCGGCATCATCATCGGCAAGGTGATGTAGCGGAAGCGCTGCCAGGCGGTGGCGCCGTCCAGCATCGCAGCTTCATAGAGCGAGGGCGAGATGGTCTGCAGGCCCGCGAGAAGCGAGATCGCGACGAAGGGAATGCCGCGCCAGATGTTGGCTGCGATCAGCGAGAAGCGCGCCGGCCACGGCGTGCCGAGGAAGTCGATGTTGGTCGAGCGGATATGCAGCACGTCGACCAAGAGATAGGAGATGATCGAGAACTGCGGATCGTAGATCCACCAGAACGCCAGCGCCGACAGCACCGTCGGCACGATCCACGGCAACAGCACGATGGCGCGGAGCAGGCTCTTGAGTGGAAAGTGGTTGTTGAGCAGGAGCGCCAGCCAGAAGCCGAGCGCGAATTTTCCGATGGTCGCGATGCCCGTGTAGAAGACGCTGTAGAATACCGCGTTCCACCACAGGGAATCCTTCAGCAGATACTGGAAGTTCTCCAGGCCAATGTAGATGCCGCGCTGGCCGATCGTGGTGTCGGTGAAGGCAAGCCAGACGCCGAGACCGAGCGGGTAGGTGAGGAATACCGTGAGCAGCCCGATCGCCGGCGCAAGGCACATCACGATCAGGAACGGCTTGTAGTCGAACAGGCGCGCGATCCAGTTCGATTGCCGGAGCGCCACGCCGCGCGAGGGTAGAGTGGTTACAGACATTGAATGCGTCCAACGTCGTCATTGCGAGGAGCGAAGCGACGAAGCAATCCATCCTCCTTTGTGGCGCTATGGATTGCTTCGCTTCGCTCGCAATGACGGCTTGATCCAGATGTGTCGTTTGGTAGTCGTCACCGTCCCTGCCGCCGGAAATACCGCTTCGCACGCTGCTCCGCCTCCGCGGCGGCGGCCTCCGGCGTCTGGGCACCTGTCGCGACCGCGGCGCACATCTGGATCAGCACGTAGTCGGCGCTGACCGCACCGGTTGCGGTCGAAATCGGCCCCTTGTAGCCATCGTAGTAGGTGCTCTGCATGGTGTTCTTGAAGATCGAGACCTTGGGGTCGCTGGACCAGACCGCGGCGTCGGTATAGGCGGCAAGCGGCTGCGACCAGTAGCCGGAGTTGGCGTTGAGCCACGGCTCGTACTGTTCCTTTTCCATCATGAATTGCAGGAACGCTTTTGCGGCATTCGGATAGGGGCTGTGCTTGAACAGCATCGCGTTCAGCGTCAGGCCGGCCATCGGCGAGACCTTGGCGAGGCCCTTCGGCAGCAGTTGATGCTCGCTGTCCTCGGCAATCGCCTTGGTCGCCTGATCGTTCTTCAGCGAGAAGTACAGCGAGACGCCGTTGGCGGTCAGCGAGATTTCCTGCGAGGAGTAGGCGCGGTTGTTGCTGACGTCGTTCCACGATGACGTGCCGGCGATGAAGGTCGGGTACAGTGCCTTGACCCACTTCAGCGCTTCGATGGTCTCCTTGCTGTTGATGATGATATTACCCTCTTCATCGAGCAGCGAAGCGTTGTGCGACCACAGCGCCCAGTTGGCAAAACCGTTGCCGTCGCCCTTGGCGTTGCCCAGCGCGAAGCCGGCCGGCTTGCCGGCCTTGTGCAGCTTCTGGCACAGGTCGAGAATTCCGGCATGGTCCTCAGGAACTTTGTCGAAGCCGACCGATTGCAGCACCGACTTGCGGTAGATCAGCGGGCCGGCGGTGGCGCCGAACGGCAATCCGATCCATTTGTCGCTCTTGCTGCGCTTGCCGTACGTCTGCGCCAGCGGCAGCCAGCCGCCGTAGCGCTTGCCGAGATAATCAGTGACGTCGTTCAGTTCGACCAGCTTGTCGACATAGATGTGCGGCGCATCGGAGAAGCCGATGATGATATCCGGGCCGGCGCCGGAATTCGAGGTCACCGCAGTCTGCTGGCTGATGTCTTCCCAGCCGACGAAGTCGACCTTGACCTCGATGCCGGTGTCCTTGGTGAACTTGGCCGCGTTGGCGCGGAACACGTCCTCGTCGGCTTGCACGAAGCGCACCGGGCGCAGCATGCGCAAGGATGCGCCTTTTTCGATTGCGAACTTGGGGGGCGGGACGTCGGCGGCTTTGATTGGTGATGTGGTCTGCGCCGATGCGCCGGTCACGGCCAGAGCCGCTGCCGAAGCGCCCAAAGCCAACGCATCGCGACGGGTGATGTCGTTCCTCATGGTGCTCTCCCTGTATCGGCTCCCGGCGTTGAATCGCCGGTGAACCCTGTCGTTCGAAACGCTCTCGCCGTGTTAGCTGTTGGGCCCTCGATCCATGCTGACGGGTTGCCAGCGGCGGAGCGAGGTGTTTTGCAGCACCGACGGATTGACACAGCTTACCGGCCACATGCCGGACAAGACCAGTGACAATTCGTAGCCCACGCGGCGCTTGCGCGCCTCGTCAAAACGTGCCGAGGCCGACGCCACATGGGCGGTCAAGGTGACGTTTTCCATCGAGAGCAGCGGATTGTTGTGCGACGGCGGCTCCTTTTCCAGCACGTCGAGGGCGGCATGGGCAATCCAGCCCTCCTGCAGCGCCTTGATCAGCGCTTCCTCGTCCACGGTGGCGCCGCGGCCGGTATTGATGAAGATGGCGGAATTTTTCATCTGGCGGAAATGCTTCTCGGTCAGCATGTGATGCACCTCGGGCCGGGCGGGCGCATGCATCGAGACGAAGTCCGACTGCTGCAGCACCTCCGACAGCGTCGCCGGGATCACGCCGTGGTCGTACATCAGCGTTTCCTGGATGAACGGGTCATAGGCCATCATGCGCAGGCCGAAAGGGGCGGCGCGCTTGGCAACGGCGCGGGCCACCCGGCCGAACGAGATGAAGCCGAGTGTCTGGCCCATCAGCCGCGGGATCTTCAACAGCGCAGGCCGGCCCTCGGACCAGCGGCCGCTGCGCGCCATATTGTCCTGCTCGACCAGCCGCCGAAAGCCCGCCAGCAGCAGCATCATGGCGTGGTCGGCGACCTCCTCGATGAAGGTGTCGGGAATGTTGGTGACGGGAATGCCGCGGGCGGTGGCGGCCTTGACGTCGACACTGTCGACACCGACGCTGCCGAGCGTGATCACCTTGCAGTTCTCCAGCGCGTCGATGACGGCTTTGGTAATCGGCATGCCCTTGGCGTAAATCGCGTCCGCGGTTTTTGCGGCGGCGATGAAGTCCGCCTCGTTGGCCGGCGCCTCAATGATTTCGGCCCCGATCGGATCGAGCGCTTCCATCTCATAGTCATAGCCGCCGCCGGCGACCGTGAAGCTCGCGCCCTTCGGCGTCACCACCCTGAATTTCGGCATTTCCTGCTCCCGATTTTATTTTCGGTGTTGGTTTGAGGCGGCGGGCGCCGCCACTTTCATCGTTGACGTACTTTCACCTTTTACGCGACTTGACTTGCTTCTGCTACAATCGCCGGTTGCCGCTTGGTCGGCAGCACCGCTTTCTGCCGGATTTCCGCGGGCCTTCGTAACAAAGCGCTAAAGGGTCTCACGATATTGTGCGCCGAATCAATCGGCCAATCGCGTGCCACGCGCCTATTTCCGGAGATCCCCGTGAAGCTGACCAATCTCAAGATCACCCCCAAACTCGGCATTCTGGTGGGCGTGACCCTGCTTGGCCTCTGCGCCGCCGGTGCGCTCGCGGGCTATTTGATGCAGCGTGAGATGCTCAATGCGCGGATCGAGCAGACCAAGGCGATCGTCGACATGGCGCGCAACATGGCGCTCGGCCTGCAGAAGCAGGTTGCCGCCGGCCAGATGACCAAGGAGGCGGCGATTGCCGAATTCAGCAAACGCGGCAATACGCTGACCTTCGACAATGGCAATGGCTACGTATTCGCCTACACGATGGATGGCGTCGCTGTGCTGGCCCCGGTTCCCAGCCAGATCGGCCAGAACCGCATGGACATCGACACCGGTGGCCGAAAGCTGGTGCGTGAGCTGCGCGATGGCATCGCGGCGAACGGCGAAATCATGCTGCGCTATGAATTCCGCAAACCCGGACAAGACGAGTTGATCCGCAAATTCTCCTACGCGGTTCCGATCCCCGGCTGGAACATGTTCGTCGGCACCGGCGCCTATCTCGACGACCTCGACGCCAAGATGAAGCCGATCGCGGCAGTGCTCGGGTTTGCCATTCTCGGCATCGCGCTGGTTGCCGGCAGCATCGCCTGGATGATCGGCCGCAGTATCAGTAAGCCGCTCGGTCAGCTCGGCGCCCGCATGCAGGACCTCGCCGAGGGCCGGCTCGACGGTGAAATTCCCGGCATCGGCCGCGGCGACGAGATCGGCGCGATGGCCGCGACCGTGCAGATCTTCAAGGACAACGCGGTGCGCATCCGCGGGCTCGAGCAGAAGGAAGCCGAGGTGCAGGCGCGCGCCGAGGCCGAACGGCGGGCGGCGATGGAAAGCATCGCCAACGACTTCGAACGCAGCGTGACCGGCATCGTCCGCTCGGTTTCGACGGCGGCCGCCGGCATGCAGAGCACGGCGCAATCCATGACCACGACCGCCAGCGACGCCAGCGCACGCGCGGCGACCGTCGGCGCGGCATCGCAGCGTTCGTCCGACAATGTCGGCACGGTGGCATCCGCCGCCGAAGAGCTCTCCAGTTCGGTTACTGAAATTTCCCGGCAGGTGACGCGCTCCAGCGAGATCGCCGCCAAGGCGGTCAGCGACGCCGAGCGCACCAATGCCACCGTCGGCGCGCTCTCGACCGGCGCCGAGAAGATCGGCGAAGTGGTCAAGCTGATCCACTCGATCGCTGCCCAAACCAATCTGCTCGCGCTGAATGCCACCATCGAAGCGGCGCGCGCCGGCGATTCCGGGCGCGGCTTTGCGGTGGTGGCGTCGGAAGTGAAGGCGCTCGCCAACCAGACCGCGAAGGCGACCGAGGAAATCTCCGCGCAGGTCGCGGCCATGCAGGCGTCCACCAGCGAAGCCGTGGCGTCGATCGGCGGCATCTCTGAGACCATCGCGCAGATGAGCGAGATCACCGTCTCGATCTCGACCGCCGTCGAGCAGCAGGGCGGCGCCACCCGCGAAATCGCCCGCAACATCCAGTCGGTGGCGGCCGGATCGAACGAGATCTCGGCCCATATCGGCGGCGTCACCACCGCTGCGGCCGCAACTGGCAAGGCAGCATCCGAAGTACTGGCGAGCGCCCGTGAGCTCGACACCCAGTCCGGCATGCTGCGCAGCGCAGTGGACGAGTTCTTGGGCAAGGTGCGCGTGGCGTAGCCGATAATGTGTAGGGTGGGCAAAGGCGCATCGCGCCGTGCCCACCATCTATCAACGAGACATGGCGTGAATGGTGGGCACGCTTCGCTTTGCCCACCCTACGCACCTCCGGCGCGGCCCTACTGCTTCTCGATCCCCGCGGCCGTGATCAGCTTCTCCCACACCACGAGCTGCTCCTTCACGAAGGCGTCGAACTCTTCCGGCGTGCCGGAGAATGCTTCCATGCCGCGCTCGGCGAGTTGGCTCTTGATGTCGGGCCGCTCGACCACTTTGCGGATCTCCGCGTTCAGCCTTGTCACGATATCCTTCGGCAGGTTGGCCGGACCGAAATAGCCCTGCCACGAGGTGATATCAAAACCCTTAACCGTATCGTCCATGGTCGGCAGATCGGGCAGCAGCGCCGAGCGCTTCTTGGTCGTCACCGCCAGCGCCTTCAGCGCCTTGGCGTTGACGTGCGGCAGGCCGGTCGGCACGTCGATGAACATCATGGAGACGCGGCTGGCGATCAGGTCGGTCAGCGCCGGCGGCGAGCTCTTGTAGGGAACGTGCAGCAAGTCGATGCCGGCGAGGCGGGCGAAGGTCGCGCCCGCGACGATGGCCGCCGAGCTGCCGCTGGCATAGGTGTATTTGCCCGGCTCCTTCTTGGCGAGCGCGATCAGTTCGGCCACGGAGTTGGCCGGAACGTCCGGGTTGATCACCAGCATGAAGGGCAGGTCGCCGGTGCGCGCGATCGGCGTGAAATCCTTGATCGGATCGTAGGTCATGTTCTTCAAAAGATACGGATTGGCCGAATGCGACGTGTTGGTCGTCACGAACAGCGTGTAGCCGTCGGGCGCCGAGCGCGCGACATAGCTCGCCGCGATCGAGCCGTTGGCGCCCGCCTTGTTCTCGATCACCATGCCGGCGCCGAGCGCGGTGCCGAGCTCCTTCGAAATGATGCGCGTGGTGGTATCGGTGCCGCTGCCGGCCGCAAACGGCAGCACCAGCGTGATGTTGCGGTTCGGGTAGGGCGCCTGCGCGGCAGCCGTGGCGATCATCGCCAGCATCAGGGGAGCCGCTGTGGCGACGGGCCGATACCGCTTCAATAACGCGAACATATAGCTGTTTCCTCGGTTTGTTCTTCTGTTGAAATGGCCGGCAAGCTAGCCTGCCGAGGGACAAAGTGGAAGCCCGGTAAAAACGCTACGCCGCGTGGTTGGTGCGCGCCCAGGGCGCAGTGCGGCACCACAAGCGCGTTTACGCGCGTCTTCGACGCGCTATGGTGACGCGCTGCTGAACCGGGGCCCATGTGGGTCCCGGCTCTGCGGAGCAGCGCTGAAGTAGCGCTGCACCGCGTCCGGGACACGTAAGCTCTCATGCCTTCGCCGAAGCCCGTCTTGAAGCGATCACCACGCCGGCTAGCACCAGCGCATAGCCCACGAGATGGAATAACCGCAACTGCTCGCCGAGCAGCAGGATGGCCATCGCCGAGCCGAATACCGGCACCAGGTGGAAGAACGGCGCGGCACGGTTGGGCCCGATCAGCGCCAGTCCGCGGTTGAAGAACAGGTAGGCCAGCGTCGAGGGAAAGATTACGGCGTAGCCCAGCGTCGCCATCGAGATTATGTCGAATTTCAGCGTCGCGCCGATCGAGAATTCCCAGATCGAGAACGGCACCAGCATCAGCGCGCCGCAGCAGGTGGTGAATGAAATCAGCGACAGCGCATGCGTCACCGGGCGGCGCGGGATCAGCGCCGAATACAGTCCGAACGACACCAGCGAGCTCGCAAACATCAGGTCGCCGCGGTTGAAGCTGATGCCGGCGAGCGCACCGAAATCGCCGCGCAGGATGATGGTCAGGACGCCGGCGAGCGAGATGGTGATGCCGGCAAGCTGCGCAGCCGTCAGGCGGACGCCGAACAGCGCCAGCGACCACAGCGCGACAAACAACGGCCCTGCCGACTGGATCAATAGCGCATTCAGCGCCTCGGTATATTGCAGGGCCCAGTAGGAGATCGCATTGTTGTAGGCAAATCCGACCAGCGACAGGAACAGCATCATCGGCAGATGCGCGCGCAGCACCGGCCAGTCCTGCTTCAGATGCGGCCAGGCGAACGGCAGCAGGATCAGAAAGGTACCGATCCAGCGGACGCAGGACAGCGTCAACGGCGGTACGTGCCCGGCGACATGGCGCGCCAGCACGATGTTGCCGGCCCAGAACAGCGAGGTCAGGCTCAGCAGCAGGTAAGGCTGGTTGGTCAGCCACCGGACCGGATGGAAGGAAGGCGGCACTGGTGCGGGCTTGGTCATGGTCGCGAGGCGAGTAGGGCGAAAATTCCGCCGCACGACAAGTCCCGCGCGCGCAATGCACCCCCGCTGTCATGCCCCGCGAAAGCGGGGTATCCAGTACGCCGAGGCTTCTCGATTGACCCTGAACGTCTCTGGAATACTGAATCACCCGCTTTCGCGAAAGCGGGTGACGACAGCCTTATCGCTGAGAGCGCGGTGCCTCAGAGCTTTCCAGCAACCCCGGCGCAACCCCTCAGATGCGCGGGATACCTGCGTCGTTGATGACCTTCGACCACTTGTCGATCTCCGACGTGATCAGCGCGCGCATTTGCTCCGGCGTGCTGCCGCGGACCTCGCCGCCGGTTGCCGTCTCCAGCGCCGTCTTCGTTGCGGGGTCGGCCAGCATCGACTGGATCTCCGTGTTCAGCCGCTTCACGATATCGGGCGGCGTGCCCTTCGGAGCTACCAGCCCGGCCCAGGTGCGAACGTCGAAGCCCGCAACGCCGGCTTCCTGCACGGAAGGCACGTTCGGCAGCAATTTGGTGCGCGCGGGCGAGGTGACGGCGAGGCCGCGAATGGCGCCGCTTTCGATCTGGCCTGCGAGCAGCACGGTTGTCCCGACGATCACGGGAACATCTCCGGCGAGCAGGGAAGTGACGGTCAGTGAGTCACCGCGATAGGGGACGTGCACCATCTTGGTGCCGGCGGTGACGTTCAACAGCTCGCCCGCGAGATGATGCGTGCTGCCGAAACCGACCGAGCCGTAGCTCAGGGCATCGGGCTTGGCTTTCGCCATCGCAATCAGGTCCGCCAGCGTCTTCGCCTGATGGTCGGCGCGAACCGCGATTACCAGCGCGTAGTAGACCATCGTCGACAGCATCTCGAAACTATCGGTGGGGCTATAGGCGAGCTGCTTGTACAGCGCGCCCGAGATCGCGTGTGCGCCGGTGACGAGGCCGATCGTGTAGCCATCCGGCGCCGATTTGGCGACGGCGTCCGCAGCGAGATTGCCGCCGGCGCCCGGCTTGGCTTCCACCACCACCGGCTGCCCCAGGCGCTTGGAAAGTCCGTCGGAGACGATGCGCGCCTGGGCGTCGGCGGCGCCGCCCGCCGCAAAGCCGTGCAGCAGCCGGATCGGCCGATTGGGATACGTCTGCGCGGCGGCGATGGAAGGCGCCAGGCATGTGAGGCTAAGCGCTGCGGCAACGATGCAGCAGCGCAGGGCAAGCAACTGTCCGCGCAGGACGTTCAACGATCGAGCCATTTGTGTTTCACCCCTGGTGTTTTGTTTTTTGAACGTCAGTGGCGGCGTGCGCGATTACTTCACGCCGCGCATTGCCGGAGAAAATTCGGTGGCTTCCCTGGCTGGGCCGACGCCCCAGACGTCGCGCGGCAACCCGATCCAGGTCTTCGGCCGCTGCGGACGATCGTGGTGCCAGGGACGCGGCTCGAAATAGCCGAGCTCTTCGTCGAGCATCAGATCCATGCTGTAATAGAGCTCGATCAAGTAACCATCGGGGTTGTAATGGTAGACCGCCACGTTGTGGCCGGGTCCATGCCGCACCGGTCCCCAGAGAATCTGAAACTTGTTGCGGCCGAGTAGGTCGCAGGCCTGGTGCATGTGCGAGGCGTCGCGCAGCTCGAAGGCGAGATGATGCAGGCGGCCGTCGGTGCCGCGGGCAAAGTTCATCGCGTGGTGTTCGGGGCCGCAGCGCATGAAGACGAAATTCTCCTCGATGCGGTCGGAGACGCGGAAGCCGAGAACGTCGCCGAAGAACTTGGCGGTTCGCTCGGGATCGGGCGTATGGAGCGCGACGTGACCGAGCTTGACGACGGCAAGGCCACGGATCGGCTCGACGGCCTTGCAGAACTCCCATCTGGAAAACACTTCGATCCGGTGTCCGTCGGAATCGTCGAAGACGAGTGCCTTCGCTATTCCCGGCGCGGGGTCGCTCCTGACTTCCGATTTGATGCCGAGGCTTGCCAGCGATTTCTGCAGGTCGGCCGGATCGAGGTTGGGCGCAACTTCATAGGCGATGGAAGTCAATTGCGAGGCCGCACCGCGTTCGAGAACCAGTGTCAGCTCCTCGGACTCGGTGCCGAGCAGGATCCGGCCATCGCTGCGCTGGATGATGCCGAGCCCGATGATGGACTGGTAGTAGTCGAGCTGCGCCTCGATGTTCGGAGTGGTGAAAGTGACGTGTCGCAGCCGCTTGACCTTGATCATCTCGTGACCTCTTGAATTCAGGCAGAATGTTTCGGCCGTGCGGGCACCCAACTCAATCCGGGGTCATCACGATCTTGCCGAACGCCGCACCGGAATCGAGCAGTTCATGCGCGGCGCGAACTTCGGAGAGTTTGAAGCGCCTAGAGATCGACGGGCGAATGGCGCCATCGGCGAGATAGCCGATCACCTTTCGCATGATGTCGCGCCGGCCTTCGCGGTCCTGATCGTAGATGTGAAAGGAGAAGCAGCGGATCGCCGGGCAGATGTCGAGATATTTCCGCATCTCGCCCATCAGGTTTTCCGTCGGTAGTCCGGCAAACGCGTTGTAGGAGACGATGGTGCCCCATTTATCGAGCGCACCGAGATAGGAATAGAATTCGGGGCCGCAGACGTGATCGAGGACGAGACTGACGCCGCGCCCGCCGGTCAGCGCACGGGTGCGGGCGACCACGTCCTCGTCGCGATAATGGATGATCTCGTCCGCGCCCATCTTTCGCGCGAAGGCGGCCTTCTCCGGCGTGGAGACGGTGCCGACCACCTTCATCCCGGCGAGTTTTGCGAGTTGTACCAGCGACGTCCCGACCCCGCCGGCCGCGCCGATGACGAGGGCGGAGTGGGGCGGCGTAGCGGCGCCGCAATTGTGCAGCAGCGCCCAGGCGACCTGGTAGTTCGGCAGGCACACCGCGTCCTCGAACGCCACGTTGTCCGGCAACACGTGCACCGCGTCCGCAGGCGCTGCGACATATTCGGCGTAGCAGCCGCCGCGCTGGGCGAGGTCGCGCGCGCTCAGGAGCACCCTCTGGCCGACGGCAAGCCCGCTCACCTGCGCACCCATGGCTTCCAGGATTCCGGCGACATCATTGCCGGGATTGGCCGGCAGCGGCGGCATCCATTTGTAGACGCCGCTGCGGATCAGCTTGTCAGGCTGGCCAATGCCAAAGGCCTGGGCGCGGATCAGAACGTCCCGCTCGCCTACCGCCGGCATCGGCACCTCGACATAGTCGAGCGCCTCCGGGCCTCCAGGGCGATGCACCAGTACAGCCTTCATCGAGCGGCTCCCCAACTTTGCGTATTTTCGAAAATATGTCTCATTACGAAAATCATTGCAACGGGATTCTTTTGGGCTAGGATCGCGGCCTTCGGGTCGCGAGAGAATCAATGACGACGACAGCCCTCAAGGCGCGCAAGGAATTCGGCAAGACGCTCGCCTCCGACATCGCGCACCGGCTGAGGAACGAGATCGTCACCTGCCAGCTCAAGCCGAATGAATCGCTGAAATTCGATGCGCTGCGCCTGTCGTTCGGCGCCAGCTTCACGACGCTGCGCGAAGCCTTGACGTTGCTGGTGGCGGAGGGGCTCGTCGTCGCCGAGGAACAGCGTGGCTACAAGGTCGCGCCGGTGACGCTCGAGGACCTGCACGACCTGACGCATGCCCGCATCCTGATCGAGGTCGATCTGATGCGACGCTCGATCGAGAAGGGCGACGATGACTGGGAAATAAGGGTTATTTCGTCGCTTCACCGGCTCGTCAGGATCGAGGAGCGGGCGCCGGAGGATTACGCAAGCAATACCGAATGGAAGGCGGCGCACCGCCAGTTCCATGAGGCGCTGGTCTCGGCATCGGGATCGCCGACGCTGCTTGCCGTGCGAAACTCGCTGTTCGATCGCGCCGAGCGCTACCGCAATCTGTCGGCCATATTCCGGCCGCACCCGCGCGACAAGGCCGGCGAGCATCGCGCGCTGATGCAGGCTGCGATCGGCCGCAACGCCGATCAGGCGTGCGCCCTGATCGCCAGCCACATCCAGACCACGTCCAACAACGTCGCAAGATACGCTTCCGGCGTGATCAGCGCCGGCTGATCGCCTGCGGCCGGCCGGCAGCGGCCTTCCTCATAAAGTACTCAGTGGATGCCGCCTCGGCGGCGGATTTTGGTTGCGTTCGGCAAGATTTTCGAAAATAGTCTCTCCTGACGAAATTCCAGTTCATCAGCCCGTCCAACCGAGAAGGATACACGTCCCATGCGGCTGCTTTCATTTCTGAACAATGGCAGGGAGACCTGGGGAGCGATCGTCGGCGACGGCGTGGTCGACCTCGGGAGCAAGCTGTCCCACGCCACGCTGCAGGACTTCATCGCAAGCCCCGATTTCGAGAAGCGCGATCGCCTCGTGGCCGGCCACAAGCCCGACCTGAAGCTCGCCGACGTCAAATATCTTCCGGTGATCCCGCGACCCGAAAAGATCGTCTGCGCCGTGCGCAACTATCTCGACCACCACCGGGAGGCGGTGGCCCACGGCATGAAGCGGGAGATCACGGCGTTTCCGCCGATCTTTCTGCGGGTCTGGCGTTCCCAGGTCGGGCACGACGCGCCAGTGATCCGGCCGAAAGTGTCGACGCATCTCGATTGGGAGGGCGAACTCGCCGTCATCATCGGCAAGCCCGGCCGCTACATTTCCGAGGCCGATGCCATGGGCCATGTCGCCGGCTATTCGATCTATAACGACGTCAGCGTCCGCGATTACCAGATGCATGCGCAGCAGATCGCGGCCGGCAAGAATTTCGTCGGCACCGGGCCGTTCGGGCCGTGGATGGTGACGACGGACGAACTGCCCGATCCGACCAAGCTGAAGCTCGAGACCCGCATCAACGGCAAGACCGTGCAGAAGTCGGACACCTCGTTTCTGATCTTCTCGATTCCGCGGCTGATCAACTACGCCTCCGAGATCTTCGATCTGATGCCGGGCGACGTCATCGCCACCGGCACGCCTGCAGGTGTCGGCTTTACGCGCAAGCCGCCGATGTTCCTGGTTCCCGGCGACGTCGTCGAGGTCGAGGTGGAGAAGATCGGCGTGCTGCGTAACCCCGTGATCGATGAGGCCGCGCAGTGACGGCCCAAAGGACGGTCTACGACGTCAGGAAGACGCAAGTCTCGATCGAAGAAGTCTGGCACGAGCGCGGGCCGCGCCGGACACAGCCGCTATTGATCGGCACCGCGCTTGCCGTGATCAACAATCCCTATGCCGGCCGCTACGAGCCGGACCTGATGCCGTTTCAGGCCGGCTTGCGCGATCTCGGCCGGCAACTGGCGCGGACGTTGTGCGAGCGGCTTGGCGGCAGGGACACCATCGAAGCCTATGGCAAGGGCGCGATCGTCGGCGGCGACGGCGAGCTCGAGCACGGCGCGGTCTGGCACGAGGCAGGTGGCGCTGCGATCCGCGAAGTGATCGCGCAGGCCAAGGCGATCGTGCCCGCGGCAAAAACCGTCGGCGCGGTTGGTACGCGGCTGATGGTCCCGCTCGGCCATATCGAGGCGGCCTATGTCCGCAGCCATTTCGGCACCGCCGAGATGACGATCTGGGACGCGCCGCGGGGTGACGAGATCGTGTTCGGGCTGGTGATGGCGACCGGCGGCCGGACGCACGCGCGCATCGGAGGGCTTTCGGTCGACGCGATCTCAGTGCACGACGGGCAACGATGAGCGTAGCGTTTTCTCGCCCAAACCGATGCCTTCAATTTCCGAGATCGCGCACTGACCGGACATGTTGCGCCTAGTTTGCTCGCGCGGATCTTCTAAGCGTCAGCACATGGACCACAGCCACGATGACTGAGAACAGCAGCAAACCTATTTCAGCGCCGTGAACTTTGTCCGGAGCGTAAGTTGAGGCGACCCAAATCAGCAATCGAACTGAAAGGGCGAACGCCACCATGCCCCAAAGCCCCACTGCATTGGGTGCGTACCAAGTTGGCTCGCCGTCGAGCCTCCACTGCATAGCCATGCGAGCGCTCCTGATGCGAGGTCCAAAATAAAGATTGCACCCGGCAAGAAAGGCGACGGCTGGCCAGAACACAAGGTCAGCAACCAACATGAGTGTACCTTCTAGTGCAAGACCGCCCCAGTTGGGGGCCTCTTATTTGCCGATTATTGGCCCAAACGGGTTAAGGGGCATCTGAACAGAATTATCAATCTTGAGCGATTAGGCGCGATTTCCGGGTTTGGCACCAAGCCGACCTGACGTTGATCCTGAGCGACGTCCGCTGTCGAAGCAAAGCGGCAATCGACAATTTGCCCTTAGGTCGGCGTCACAGTTGGCGCCCGCGCATCCAATCAATTACCTTAGGCCAGATTTTTCGATGCGCCTGCCTGCCCACAAGTGGTCCCACGTGCTGAAGCGCCACTCCGATTTCTCGCTCATACGAAAATATCGAAGGGTTCTTCAACGCTCCTAAGACCGACAAGGATGGGACCACTCGGCTTGCATGATCGACAATTGCCGCGACGGGTATTTTGGCCAGCGAGTCGGATCGGGCATCCCGCCCCAGCAAATGAAGCTCGTTGCGCGCGAATCGGTCTTCACGGTAGAGTAGCTGGATTACATCTCGGATCAGTTGGCCGCTGGGCGCGAACTCGTCCAGACTCCAACGAATGACGGCAACATGGATTGCCAACGCTTCCGGATCCAGCAAGCTTGCGCAGCTATCGCTATAACGCCCGATAACGAATTCTTCCGGTGCCGCGACAACGCTCGCCAGATCGAGCAGACTTCCCGGAACAGCACCGAGCGGCGCTGTTGGCGAAGACAGCACAATCGGCGCTAGTGCTCCGGTCTGTTCGCCGAACTTTAGGGGAGCTTCAACAAGCACGAGTTTGCTGACCAGGCGCGGCTCAATGGCCGCAGTGATCGCGGCAAGGGTCCCACCAAGAGAGTGCCCAACGAGGATGGATGGGCCGCGATGCTCGGTCGCGACTATGTCAGCTGCAAGGCTGAGCGAGCGTATGCTGGATTCAAGGTCCGACTTGCCATCCTGTTCCTCTGGCCATTCGTACAGGTAGACGGCAAATCCCGCCTGGATGAGACGCCGCACCACGCTCACGTCCGGCAAGAGGTCGAATATGTAGGCCCGCTTGATCGGGGCGGGTACAATCAAGGCTGACGAAGGGTTCGCCGCGGACTGTGCGTAGCGGCGTAATCGGAAATCAGGATGCTCAACGCGGTCCCATGCCGTTTCATGCGGCCCGTAGCCCGCACTTTCCAGCATTTCGCCAACTGACCTTCTAAAGGTGTCGCTAACCGAAAAAATCGGAAACATCGTCTCGCGCCCCCGGAATGCACTTCAAATTGGAGAACCCACTAGCGTTCCGTCCGTTGACAGGCTGCCTTAGCATCCATATACCATCCACATAGATGGCGCTAGGATGGAGTGAGGCCATGACAAGCAACGTCCGCGAACTCCGGCCAAAGCCCCCGGAAAGCGAAAAAATCACGATCAATCTCGGCTATGTCGATCTTGGTCAGGTCGACTTGATGGTTCAGGAAGGTTTCTACTCGAACCGTACCGATTTCATTCGAACGGCAATCCGCAACCAGTTGGAACGTCACGCGGACGTCGTCAAACAGTCAACGACCCGAAAAAGTTTGGATCTGGGTCTGAGGCACTTCAGCCGAGAGGATCTCGAAGCGGCGCGGCGAGCCGGGGAAATGCTGCACATCAACGTTTTGGGCCTTGCCAGTATCGCTCAAGATGTCACGCCCGAGCTTGCTCGCGCCGCAATTGCTTCGGTCTGCGTCCTGGGCGCTTTGCAGGCCAGTCCGGCGGTCAAGGCCGCGCTCGTCGATAGAACACGGTGAACGCGATGCTCAGACAGGACATAGTTGGCGAAGCCACACGCCTCACGCGCGCTGGCCGACTCGTGGAGGCCACCGCGCTCCTTCAACGCATGCTGCGCGACGAAATCGCGCCAGACCCGGAAGCGCGCATCGGTCACCCCGCGCTTATTGGACAAGAGCCGTCGGTCATTGACGCGAAGGCCAATGCTGTTGAGGAGAACGATAGCCCGGACCTGGCGCGGCCGCCATCCGCTGAACCTCGCATGCTCCGCGAGTTTCTCAATCGCACAAGGCAGCGCCCTGGGTTCAACTTGCGCGCTGTGATTGAGCGCAAGCCGCTTTCCCCGTTAGATATCGTGCCTGACGGCACAAGGTTCATCGAAGGAACCTACAGCAATCCGGCGGGAAGCCGTGCCTACAAGCTTTTCATCCCCAGCCGCTATCAGGACCAATCGCTTCCTTTGGTCGTGATGCTACACGGCTGCACTCAATGCCCAGACGATTTCGCCGCTGGTACGAGGATGAACTTCATCGCTGAAGAACAACCTTGCTTTGTGGTCTATCCGGCCCAGCGCAGCGAGGCAAACCAGGCGAAATGCTGGAACTGGTTTCGCCCAGCCGACCAGCAGCGGGGCAAAGGTGAACCCTCGCTTATCGCGGGCATCACTCGCCAAGTCATGCACGACTTTTCGATCGATCCAAATCGTGTCTATGTTGGTGGACTATCGGCCGGAGCTGCCGCTGCTGCGATCATGGGAAATACTTATAAGGATCTGTACGCAGCGATCGGCGTACATTCTGGCCTTGCCTGCGGGGCCGCTATTGACCTTCCATCTGCGTTGGTCGCCATGCGACAAGGTGGCGGAGCCAGTCATAGGGTTACTTTATGTGATGGGCCACCCGTCCCAACCATTGTTTTTCACGGCGATTGCGACACTACCGTGCATCCCAACAACAGCGATCAAATTCTTGCGCAGTCTGCGAAAGCGATGAACCTGCAAAAGAAGGTTGTTCGCGGCCAGGTACCTGGAGGGCATGCCTATACCCGCACGATCCTTAGCGACGCGAATGGGCGCGGAATATTGGAGCATTGGGATATCCACGGAGCTGGTCACGCATGGTCCGGAGGCAACCCTGTCGGCTCCTACACTGATCCGAAAGGACCGGACGCAGCAAGGGAAATGCTGCGTTTTTTCCTCGAGCATTCGCTCCCACAGCAATCAGGTTAGGGTCAGCCCGCTCGCGGCACTTTCGGAAATGACGGGTCGAGCCGACATGTCAGCTCATTGAGGCAAAGCGGACATACTCAGAGCAGACAGTGTTACAGGACTTAGCGGTGTGGTTGGACTTGTTAGCTGGACCTCTGTGGCCGAGTACTCAGGGCTGCCTCTTCCGTGTTTCATTGGAAGGAGAAGCGGCTAGATGATCTCCACGCCAGGATCGTTGCCTGGTACGACAAAATCCGGGTTTGCAGGTGACGGTGAAATACCGCGCTCAACGATGCCAGTGGCTACCAGCCACTCGTTTGCATTGCCGCTAGCAAAAATTACAAGCGCATCCTGGTTGGGAAGCGCCTGCAGTCGAATTATGAGCTCTTTGACGGTCATCGCGATTTCTCCTGACGACAGGTCCTTGCTAGCCAGTCGTAAGAAATCGTCGCCTCGATCTCGATCTTATCGAGAAGAGACCGTCGTCCACCAAATCAAATGTTAACGTGTAAAGCCCGCCTTGTCCGTGACGTAAGCCGGATCATCTCGTCCGTCCAAACCTGGTGCCCCGTTCCGCCTCTTGCGCAAGCTTCAGCCAATCCTCCGCAAGGCGCACCCAAGCCTCCTTATCCAGAGGGCTCATGGCCTTCTCCGCCAGCTCACGGCATTCCTCAGCTTCCTTACGGAACCTCTCCGCGTCGGTTTGGGACGAGGATGTCATCTGCGGTTCTTTCCCCCTTCATCTACATGGGTATGGCGTTGTCTGTGGGAACAGCACCGAGCTATCCCGCGAAACGCGTCTCGCGATTGGCCGTTCCAAAGAAGATAATCGGCATTTATATTATTGCTGCGGATCGCCTAACGCGCTCTGCGCTAAATTCGACCGTTCCGCGCCGCGCGTGAATGTGCGAGAGCGGTAGGTCTGCTTCTGGGCACTTTCCGGACCTGGGGTGATTGTCTGACTTGAGTCCGGGATGCGCGCCTAAGCGGACGTCCACTGATCAGTCTGAATTTATGGGTTCACGCCCTATGATCAGAATTGCGCCTCAGAACTTCCGCACCAGATCCGGCGTGATCTCGCTGAGCTTGCGGACTCCGAGCAGTGCGAGATCGCGGTCGATCTCGGCCTTCAGGAGCCCGATCGCGCGCTGTACGCCGGCTTGGCCGCCTGCGATCGCCGCATAGAGGAAGGGGCGGCCGACCCAGACGAAATGCGCGCCGAGCGCGAGCGCCTTGATCACGTCGGTGCCGCGGCGGATGCCGCCGTCGACCATGATCGTCATGCCCTTCGCTTCCGCTGCAATCTCCGGCAGCGTGCGCAGGCCGGAGACCGTGTAATCGAGCTGGCGGCCGCCATGGTTGGAGAGCATCACGCCGTCGACGCCGCTCTCGCGCGCGATTCTAGCGTCGGCCGGTGAGACCAGGCCCTTGACCACGAGCTTGCCCTTCCACTTCTTGCGGATCAGTTCGACATGCTTCCAGGCGAGCTGATCGCGGGCGCCGATGTTGCGCATCAGATTTTTCGCCAGCACCGGCGGGCCGCGCTGCGCGTCCATGTTCTCGAAATGCGGCATGCCGTGGTTAATCGCCGTGCGCGCCCAGGTGCCGAACAGCCAGTGCGGATGCGTGACCGTGTCCCAGAACACCCGCGGCGTGATCGCAAGCGGCACCTGAAAGCCGTTGCGGATGTTGTTCTCGCGGTTCGGCGGCACCGGCACGTCGGCGGTGACGACGAAAGTGTCGTAGCCGGCCGCCGCCACGCGATCGACCAGCGGCTCGATCCGCTCAGGTAAGCCGGCGAGATAGGCCTGGTACCACGCAGCCTGATTGGCGGCGCGGACATCCTCCAGCGTGATCAGGGAGGAAGCGCTCAAGATCATCGGAACGTTCTCGCACCTAGCGGCTTGCGTCAGCACGATGTCGCCGCGGTAGGCGCACAGCGCCGAGGAGCCCATCGGTGGAATGCCAAACGGCGCGGCGTAGGTCTTGCTGAACAGCGTCGTGGTCTGGTCGCGGCCGGAGACGTCGTTGAGCACGCGCGGCACAAAACCGTATTCGTCGAAGGCTTTGCGGTTGTCGCGCAGCGCGGCATCGGTCTCGGCGCCACCGGAAATATAGCCGTAGAGAAATTTTGGAATCCGCCGCCGCGCCACGGATTCGAAATCGTCGAGCGAAAGATATTTCTGTAGAGCCCGCGGCACCGCGCTCTCGGTGCGGGTCACTGTCGGAGGCGGCGCAGTCAAGCTTGCGGATTTGTCTAGCACGTCGGGCGTTCCATTTTTTTGATTGTTATGCGAACGGCAGGTTAGCGGCGGGGAGGCGGTCCGCCAAATTTCTGGCCGGCCTTGTTGACGGATTCGCTGACGTCGCCGAGCATTTTTCGCGTCTCGGCGATCACCCGCCCGGACTTCTTGTCGAAACTTTCGATCAGCTCGCGCAGCGAAATCACGGTCGGCAGCAGTTCGCCGCCATACTTGTCGCTGGCGAGGCTGCCGAGGAAATCCTTGGTCTTGTCCATTGCGCCGTCGACCGCGCCGATGCCGGATTCGGCGGTTGCGATGATGGACGTGATTTTCGTGCCACTGTTTGAGAGCGAGGCGGTGAACGTCTCGAAATTCCGCAAAGTATCCTTGATCGCCACCTCGTTGTCGGCAATCACGCGGTCGACGTTGCGCAGCGCCACGCGGATTTTTTCCTGGGTATTGAGCATTCCTTGCGGATCGGCGCTGAGCTCCGGAATGCCGTCCGCGCCCTTCGGCGGCGGCGGCGCCTCGTCGGTGCCGCCGGTAAACGAGATCGCTGCTATCCCCGTCAGCCCCTGAAATTCGAGGCCGACCTGGGTGTCGCTCTTCACCGGCGTGTTGCCGTCGATCATGGCAAGCGCGACCACGCGGCGCGGATGGTCGAGCTTCAGCGACACCACTTCGCCGACCCGGATGCCGGCGAAATTGACGCTGCCGCCGTTGCGCAGGCCCGAAGCCGAGCCTTCGAAGATCACGCGGAACGGCACCTTCTGCTTGATCCCGGCGAGCTTCTGGTAGCTGAGCCACGCAGCAAGCGACCCGGCGATCAGGGCCAAGGTCAAGGTGCCGATCATCAGATTGCTGGCGCGGACTTTCATCGAAGATGCCTTAACGAAGCAGGCCTAAGAGATAACGGTTTTGTGACGGCAAGTCACCGCCGCGAATCACCGACGTGCACTCATAAATCGGCTGTACTGCTGCACCGCTCGCCCGCTCTGCTCTGAAAACGACAGGGGCCGACAGGACAGCGAATCCGTTTGGGGCCAATTTCAGCCGCAAACGATCCTTCCTCCTGCGCTGGCTGTCGTATATGAGAGATTTGCCGTCCTTTTAGAGCGAATTGGCAGCGTGGATGGCGGCTGCGGTTAGTTGATCCAAAATCCGACACTTCATCGATGTAAGCGCGGACAGGCATTTCAACCGGGGCATCGCATGGCAACTCGATTTACGACGGCGCAATCCGGAGAGGCGATGCGGCGCTGGGGGCCTCCCGCCAATGCGGCGCTCGTGGCGATGGCCGCACTGACGGCGTTGACCGTCGACGCCGCGGCCAGACAAGCGCGCCCGGCAGCACCCACCGAGGCGACGGCGCCGCGCGATGCAGGCGAGCCGATCATGGCGATCGTGTCGATCAAGTCCCAGCAGGTCACTCTCTACGATGCCGACGGCTGGATCCTGCGCGCGCCGGTGTCGACCGGCACCACGGGACGCGAGACGCCGGCCGGCGTCTTCACCGTCGTCGAGAAGAACAAGGACCACCGTTCGAACATGTATGACGATGCCGAGATGCCGAACATGCAGCGTATCACCTGGAACGGCATCGCACTGCACGGCGGGCCGCTGCCCGGGTATGCGGCTTCGCATGGCTGCGTGCGGATGCCCTACGGCTTTGCGGAAAAGCTGTTCGACAAGACGCGGATCGGAATGCGGGTGATCATCTCGCCAAACGACGCGGCTCCGGTGGAGTTTTCTCACCCCGCGCTGTTCGTGCCAAACGCGCAGGCCGTCGCAGCCGCGCCAGTGCGTGCCGAGACGTTCGCGCGCGAGGCCGCGGAGGCCGCCAGGACGGCCGACGAGGCGAAGAAAGCCGCCGTCACAGCGGCACGCGAGGCAGCATCGCTCACGGCGTCGCTGCGCAAGCTGGAAGGGCTCAAGAAGCGCGCCGACGCCGAGCTCGCGTTGGCCGACAAAGCGATCGGCGCCGCCAAGACGGACGAGGCCAGGGCGCGAGCCGAGGACCTCAAGCAAAAGGCCGCTGCCAAGGCCGCGGACCTGGGGACGCAGCTCGATGCCGCCCAGGCCGATGCGAAGTCGAAGCCCACCGTCGCCGCGGCCAAGGACGCGGCCAAGGCGGCCGCGACCAGGAAGGCCGACGCCGCCAAGGCGGCGAGCGAGGCGAAGCTCGGGCTCGAGCCGGTCTCGGTCTACATCAGCCGCGCGACACAGAAGCTCTACGTGCGGCGCAACACGCATAAGCCGGCGCCGGACGGCGGCGGCGAGGTGTTCGATGCGTCCATCGAGGTTCCGGTCACGATCCGCAATCCCGAGAAGCGAATCGGCACGCATGTTTTCACGGCGGTGGCGCATAGCGACAAGGGCCTGCGCTGGACCGCGGTCACGATCGACGACGCCGATGACGCCAAAGGCGCGCTCGACCGCATCGCCATCCCACACGATATGCTCGATCGCATCGCGCCGACCGCATTGCCGCGATCTTCGATCATCGTCTCGGACGAGCCGCTGAGCCGCGAGACCAACTATCGCACCGAGTTCGTCGCGGTGCTGAGCAACCAGCCGCAGGGCGGCTTCATTACGCGCCAGCCTACGCCCGATGTCATTGCAAGCGGCAACGACTGGGGTGGCGACAGCTTCTTCCCCTTTTTCGCGCCCAATTCGAACCCCCAACCTGGCACTACGCGCCGGCGCGGCGGGCAGTACTATCAGCAACCGGGCTGGACGTGGTGAGCTTGAGCTCACCGGTCCTAGGCACTTCGAGGCTTTCGTGACGCCACAAACACTCCCGTCAGCACCAACGCAAAGCCGATGAAGTGGAACGCCTGCGGGTGCTCGCCGAGGAAGATGATCGACATGACGGTGCCGAACACCGGTACCACGTGAAAGAAGGGTGCTGCGCGGTTGGCGCCGATCAGTTGCACGCCGCGATTGAAGCAGAGATAGGCGATCGTCGACGGGAACAGCGCGACGTAAGCGAGCGTCAGCAGATTCGCCGCGTCGATCTGCATCAGCGGCCGCGCGAACAATTCCCAGATGAACAGCGGAATCAGGCAGGCCGCGCCGGCGCCGAAGGTGAAGGCGACGAACGACAGACCATGAATGTCGGGACGTTTCAGCGACAGCACCGAATAGATCCCGAATATCGCGAGCGCGACCAGGAAAATCAGATCGCCGATATTGAAGTCGATCTTCGACAGCGTGGTGAGATCGCCGTGCAGAATGATCACCAGCACGCCGGCCATCGAGAGCAGAACGCCGGCCGCCTGCGCCAGCGTCAGCCGCACGCCGAGCAGCACGAGCGACCATACCGCGACCACCAGCGGTCCCGCCGACTGCAACAACAGCGTGTTCAGCGCCTGGGTGTGCTCGAGCGCCCAGTATTGCAGCGTGTTGAAGGCGCCGATGCCGGTGATCGAGAGCACGACCATGATGCCGAGCCGGCCGCGGATCGCAGCCCAGTCCTTGACGAGATGCTTCCAGGCAAACGGCAAGATGATCAGGAACGCGAACCACCAGCGCAGGAACGATAGCGTCACCGGCGGAATGTGGCCGGCGGCCAACCGCCCGACGATGGCATTGCCTGCCCAGCACAGCGCGGTGATGCTGAGCAGCAGATAAGGCTGATTGGCGAGCCAGTTCCCGGATCGTGCGGGTGAAGTCTGTTCGGTAGCCGACATTCGAAGGACCGGTTCATGGCGCCGCGGCCCGCCCGGCGATCGATGCCGGGCCGGAATGTGGCCCGGCCCTGGTCACAGACACCGATTTGCGCTGCTCATCAATGGTGCAGGATGCATCGCGACCATGCAGCCCGTCTTGCTGGCTGTTTGGGGTTGCCAGCAGGCAGGCAAGTATGCAATCAAAGGACGATTGATTAATGTGACCCAACCTTGGTTTGTTTTTCGGGGGCACATGCAGTGAGTTATTCCGGGCTGTTTTCAGTATTGGCCGTTCGTTCGATCGTTGGGACCACGGTTTGCGCGACTCCGCTCTCAAGCGCTTCGCCTGTCCGTGACACTGAATTTTTTGCAGATGATGGGTCATTCCGTGAGCAAGCCGATGTCGGCCGAAGAAGCCGAAGCCGAAACACGTCACCAGTTTGCCGTTCGCGCCAATTCCATTCTGGCGTTCATCGAATGCGATGAAGAGCAGCGCCCGAAACTGCGCCAGGCCATCATCGAGGCGATGCTATGGGCGCAGACGCAACCCAAACTCACCAAATAGCGTTTCGCCTTGGCGAAGGCCGCTCACGCCACGAGTGCGCGCGCGATCGCGCCCGCAGCCTTCACGGCGTCGTTGGGATCGAGTTCGACTTGCAGGCCGCGCTGGCCGCCATTGAGGAAAACGCTGGTATGGCCGAGCGCGGCTTCTTCGATCGCGACCGGGACGCGCTTCTTCTGTCCGAACGGCGAGATGCCGCCGACATGATAGCCGGTCAGCCGTTCGGCATCGGCCGGCCGCATCATCTTCGCCGACTTGGCGCTGAACGCGGTCGCGAGCTTTTTCATGCTGACCTCGCAGTCCGACGGCACCACGACACAGACCGGCTTGCCATCGACCTCGGCCATCAGCGTCTTCAGCACGCGCGCGGGCAGCACGCCGAGCGCTTCCGCCGCTTGCAGCCCGACGCTCGCTGCATCCGGGTCGTAGTCGTAAGCGTGCAGGGCGAATTTCACGCCGAGCTTTTCCAGCGCTAGCGTCGCACGGGTGGTTTTGGACATGGCACTTCCATCATTGCCGAACATTAATGCGTTTCTCGCCCGCACAAGGCCGGGAGGGCCAGGATTTTACGGGGATATCAATGGGTTGGAGCCCTTCTAAGGCCCCCTTAAAGCCGCCTTCTTGCTTGCCTAGATCGGCCGCTTCCTTTATCCGGTGGGGCGCCCTGCACGCGAGCGGCCCCGGCCGTGATTTTGGCTGGGTGAGCTTAGAGCATGGTCCGGAAACACAGGTATCGGTTCGCCGGTGAAATCATGCTGGAACCAAGAGATTTGCAGGGAACACCTTAAAAATGGCCAATGTTGTCGTCGTCGGCGCCCAATGGGGCGACGAGGGGAAGGGCAAGATCGTCGACTGGTTGTCGGAGCAGGCCGATATCGTCGTGCGCTTCCAGGGCGGCCATAATGCCGGCCATACGCTCGTCATCAACGGCGAGACCTACAAGCTCGCGCTGCTGCCGTCCGGCGTGCTGCGGCCGTCGAAGCTTGCCGTGATCGGCAATGGCGTGGTGTTCGATCCGCAAGCCTTCCTCGACGAGGTGGTGCGGCTGAAGGGGCAGGGCGTCGCCGTCGGTCCGGAAAACCTGCGCATTGCCGAAAACGTCACGCTGATTCTGCCCTTGCATCGCGACCTCGATGCGCTGCGCGAATCCAGTAACGCCGTCACCGCGATCGGCACCACCCGGCGCGGCATCGGCCCGGCCTATGAAGACAAGGTCGGCCGCCGCGCGATTCGCCTGATGGACCTCGCCGACCTCGACACGTTGCCGCACAAGATCGATCGGCTGCTGGCGCATCACAACGCGCTGCGCCGTGGGCTCAATCTCGAGGAGATCGACGGCAACGGCATTCTGAAAGAGCTTACCGCGCTGGCGCCAAAGCTGTTGCCCTATGCGGAGACGGTGTGGCGGCTGCTGGATCTCAAGCGCCGCGAGGGCAAGCGCATCCTGTTCGAAGGCGCGCAGGGTGCGCTGCTCGATGTCGATCACGGCACCTATCCCTATGTCACCTCGTCCAACACGGTGGCGGCGCAAGCTGCGACCGGCACCGGCATGGGCGCGAGTGCGGTCGGCTACGTGCTCGGCATCTGCAAGGCCTATACGACCCGCGTCGGCCAGGGCCCGTTCCCGACCGAGCAGGACAACGAGATCGGCCGCAAGATCGGCGAGCGGGGCCGCGAGTTCGGCACCAACACCGGCCGCCCGCGCCGCTGCGGCTGGTTCGACGCCGCCCTGGTGCGGCAAACGGTCCGCACTTGCGGCATCACGGGTCTGGCGCTTACAAAGCTCGATATTCTCGACGGCTTCGACACCATCGAGGTCTGCACCGGCTATATGCTGGACGGCAAGGAAATCGACCATCTGCCGGCGGGCGAGGGTGCCCAGGCCCGGGTGGTGCCGGTCTACGAAACCATCGAGGGCTGGAAAGAGCCGACCGCCAATGCCCGCTCCTGGGCGGATCTGCCGGCCCAGGCCATTAAATATGTCCGCCGGGTCGAGGAACTCGTGGGTTGTCCGATCGCATTGCTTTCCACCAGCCCCGAACGCGAGGATACTATACTGGTGCAGAACCCGTTTGAGGCTTAACGGGATGTTACCGCCGGGGCTGCAGTATTGAAGAGAAATGGCTGATTATTACCCGCTGATCGCACGCGCTATCGCCGGCCTGGACCCCAATGCTCCAGGTGAGAGCCGCCGTGCGCTCTATGAGCGGGCGCGTACCGCGCTGATCGCGCAGTTGCGCAGCGTGCAGCCGCCGCTTTCCGAATCCGAAATCACCCGCGAGCGGCTGTCGCTCGAAGAGGCTGTGCGCAAGGTCGAATCGGAAGCCGCCCAGCGCGCCCGCGAGGCCTCGCGGCCCGGCGGGGGCGGGGCTGCGCGCGGCGGCGATGCCTTCCGCCGCGCCAATGCCCGCCCGCCGGAAGCGGCTGCCACGCCGCCGGGTACGCCGCGTCCGCGTCCGCCTTCTCAAGGCCCCTCGCGCGATGGCCGTCCGCCGCTTGGCGAGGAGCCACGCCCGCCGCGCAATCTGCGCGCCGATGCGCCACCGCCCGGCGCGCCGCGCCCGCAGCCGCCGCAGATTCCGACGCAGGATGCTGGCTTGCCGCCACCGCCGCCTCGCGAGCGCGGCCCCCGTCGCGGCCCAGATAATGGTGAACCGCCGACGCCGCCGCAGCCGCCCGGCATGCGCGGCTTCCGCGACATCGCAGCCGACGCCGACGATCTTGGCCGTGCCGCGGCGCAAGCCAACCGCAACGCGCGGAAGACCTATGCCAACGTGCCGTCGCCCTCGCCGGAATTCGACCGGCTCGAGCCCAACATGGAAGACCGCGGCGCCGATCCCGAAGCGCCCTATTCGTACGACGAATCGCAGGCGGAAGCCGACCGGTACGCGTCGCAGCCGCCGTTGCGTGATCGTCCGCGTCTGTCGCAGGATCGCGACCAGCCGAAAAAACCCGCCCGCGCGGGCGCCGCGTTTCCGTTCAAGAGCGCGATTGCGGTCGGCATCGTGCTCATTCTGGTCGGCGCCGGCATCCTGTGGGGCAAGTCGGTCGTGACAGCCGTGAGCGGCTTGTTCAAATCCTCATCTGTGGTGGAAGCGCCGAAGGATCCGGCCGCGCCGCAGTCGCGCCCGAAGATTCCCGACCGCGTCGGCCAGCCGTCGTCGAGCGAGAACGTGGCACCCGTGGCGCAGCGCGTCGTGCTGTATGACGAGGATCCATCCGATCCCAAGGGCAAGCAATATGTCGGCTCGGTGATCTGGCGCACCGAACCGATCAAGGCGAGCGGCAATCAGAAGCCGGACGTTGCCGTGCGCGCCGATATCGAGATTCCCGACCGCAAGTTCAAGATGACGATGTCGTTCCGCCGCAACACCGATACCTCGCTGCCGGCGAGCCACACCGCGGAATTGACCTTCATCCTGCCGCAGGATTTTTCCGGCGGCGGCGTCGGCAACGTGCCAGGCATTTTGATGAAGTCCAACGAGCAGGCGCGCGGCACGCCGCTGGCTGGGCTCGCCGTGAAAGTGACCGACGGTTTCTTCCTGGTCGGCCTCTCCAACGTCGATTCCGACCGCGCCCGCAATTTGCAGCTCCTGAAGGAGCGCTCCTGGTTCGACGTGCCGCTGGTCTACGTCAACCAGCGCCGCGCTATCATCGCGATCGAAAAGGGCTCTCCGGGCGAACGCGCGTTCAATGACGCGTTCGCACTGTGGGGAGAGTAGGGGCGGAGAGCGCCCCCGATGCGCGCTCAAGCGTGAGCCGATATCCGTCGCGGTAAGCCATCGATTGCCGCGAGCGTCGCAAAACAGTCCAGCACAAAAACGGCCTCAGCATTGCTCGCAGCTCTGCCGAGGCCGTCTGCGTTCGTCTTCGAGCGAAGCAGCTTACCGCTCTGCGGAGGCGGCTCGTCGCCGTGCGGCGCCTTCGCGCTCCATCACGGCGCGGCAGCCCGGGCTGACATGCGCGCGGTTCCTGACCATGCAGGCGGTGATTCGCTGGACGTTAGGGACTTCATGGCCGCATAGCCGCATGGCGTCGCCGGTGCACATCTGCTGCGCCTCCGAGAAGGCGAGGCCTGGGCGTGCGGAAAGCGTCGTCGCCGCGAGAGCGATTGCGAAGAGAAGTGCGGTCTTGCTTGTGCGATGGATAGTCATTGAGCCGTTCCCCAAGGGTTGCGTGCAGGGTTGCGTGCGGTGCTGGCCGCTCTTCATTGGGGGCGCTGCACGCGGTTTGCGCTGCCGCACACGTCGTCCATCACCGGGAACTCACCCCAGTGTGGTTGCTCGATTTCTGCCGATGTCCGAATCGAAAAGTGCTGCGCGGCCCCACGCGAATTATGCGCCAATGCTGCGAACCTGCAATGGCTCGCTGCGAAGCTGCAATGGTTCGCACTAACACTTTCTCAAAGACTGTTGCGTGCGCGCCACGTCGAGCGAAGCGCGAAAGTGAAAACGACTCAGGTTTGGGCTGCGCTTCTTGTGCGTCAGCCTGATGGTTCCAGAGAAGGAACAGATGCGGCTCTTCCGGACGTCGTCTCAGCGTGATCGAACAGGCCGGCGAACTGGCGTGCGTTCCGCGCCGAAACGTCATTCGCGGCCGCCTGTTCATGACGCAACCATGACTTCGGTTATCCGGTCTACCGAAGCCGATGCTGCTTGGCCGACGCCCGGCAGATGGCCCGGCCTGCCTTCACCTGCCCTAAACTCCGTAAAAATGCGCAAAATCAGCGTTCCGGAACAACCACCCGTTAGGGAAGGCTGAGTACGATCAGCCGCTATTGCTCGCACCCGCCTCATTGCTGTCGTTGAAGTGAAAAGGCTGCCGGGACCAGCCTGTCGAATGGCACTCAAATGCGCGTTCATGCCGCTGCCGATGGATTCACGAAGATGCCGGCCATCCGCGCGGTGGGCCGTAAGGTGACGCGGCGGGCCGGCACGACCGGTGCGGAGGCGGCATAGCCATGTCTGCTGCATCGCCGAATTTGCGCGCGGAATTGAATGGCGCCGAAAAGGAGGGACCCGAGCACGACGCCCGGATTTTCGGGGAAGTGACGGACCTGTTCCTGTCCAATGTCGATCGTCTCGGTGAATCGCAGATCGCAGCCGTCGATGGCGTTCTCGCCCACCTGATTGAGCGGGTCGACGCGAAAACCGTGGTCCAACTCAGCGAGGCCCTTTCCACCATCGACCGCGCCCCGCGCCAGACCATCCGCAAGCTTGCATTTCACGAAGACCACTTGCTGGCGGCACCGGTTCTCAGATGCTCCAACTGTCTGTCGGAAGCCGACCTCCTTGAAATCGTTAAAAGCCGCAGCCAGCAGCATTTGCTGGCAATATCGGACAGAAAGATCCTCAATGAAGCGCTGACCGATGCGCTGATGCGATTTGGCGACGTCCACGTCTCCAGCGCGCTCGCGCGCAACGCCGGCGCGCGTTTCTCCGAATGTGGCTACGCAACGCTGGTGGGGCGGGCCGAGCGTGACGAAGTCCTCGCGGAAAAGCTCGGGCTTCGATTGGACATTCCCGGCAATCTGCTTCGGGAGCTTCTGGACAGAGTTGCCGACGTGGTCCGCGCGCGGTTCTTGACGGCGTCGCGACCTGTTGCGCGGGAGAAAACCAGAGGCTCTGCTGCGGCGGCCGCCGGACAGGATGCCGCGGCCCGGAAGGCGATTGATTATACCCAGGCGCAAAGCGAAGTCGTTGCGCTCAATCGCACGGGCAAGCTCAACGATTCGATCGTGAACCGGTTTGCGGTGAGGGGTGAATACACCCACGTCGTCGCGGCGCTCGCCCTGAAGGCCGACGTCAAGGTCGAGGCCATCGAACCCCTGCTCGAGCCCGACCGGGTATATGGCCTGATCGTCGCGTGCAAGGCCGCCCGGCTGAGCTGGTCGACAACGACGATGATCGTCCGCAACCGTCCGAACTGTGCGCCATCCACCGACCGGGAACTCGAGCAATGCGTGGCGATCTATGAATCGCTACTGCTGTCGGTGGCGCAGTGGACCATTCGTTTCGGCTCCGACCGGATCCTTGGGAAGAATAACGAGCCTGTGGCGGCTGTAGCGGCGGCCAATGGCAAGGCGAGTCGGTCGGCTTGACGCCGCGGCCCTGTGGAAGCAACCTTGCGGCGTTGGGCCGCGTGGCGCTGTATGGCGTGGATCCGGCAGATCCCGGGGGCAAGCAATATGTCGGCTCGTTGATCTGGCGCACCGAACGCTTCTTCCTGGTAGTCTCTCCAACGTCGCGCGCGCGATCTGGAGCTCAAGGAGCGCTTCTCAGTTAGTTGAGAGACAGTATTACGGCGTCTGCCGGTCCCAATACTGATTGCCGAACATTCTTGCGTAATTCGTAGACAAGTTTTCTGCCTTTCTGTTCGCAATACGTTCGTAAGCATTCTACGAAGCTAAATTCGTACGGTGCCGCGGGATGACCTTCTATCGGAGGCAGGAGTCCTTCAAGCGATAAGAAGCGGCTGTTTTTTATGGGAACAAACGTCAAATACTCCTCAAACGCAGCTCGTTCAACGTACGAATCCAAATGGTTCATCATACCTGCCTTCAATAGCGCAAGCGGCGCTGACTGAAGCTTTGTAAAGATATCGGATAGCTGCAACACCATCGCGCCGTTGGTCGCCACAAAAAGAGCGTGAAGTCTCGGAGTAGGATCGATGCCAAGATCAGAAAAGCCGCAAGTAGCAATGCACCAACTGATGGGATCAATTGAGGCGGTGTCTAATAGTTGAAATTGTTCGCTACCCCATTCCTTCAGGTCGGCGTCGGCCGCAACTATCACTCTACCCTCTCGTTTTGCCGAGCCGGGGCTGTAGTCAATGAAGCCTACGTAACCTGTCGCGCCTCGGCCGGAGACAGATGTGGCTAAACCTCCGACACTTCTAACGTTGAAGCCGTGAATGTTTGGACTCAAATCGATAGCGGCTAGCCCGACGATCTGGCCCCTTGATCTCAGCGGACGAAGACGGAAAGCATCGCTTTCAACTTTCGCCGCCAAGTCGGTGGGACGATATGACGTCAAGGCTATTTGTTGTAGCCAGCTCGCGTAATCGTTCTCTGCTATGATCTTGGAAATCGGGCGGTGTATTTCTACCATGTTGCCATCATCTACCTGCAAATGGATCGATACATCCAAACCTGCAGATAGAACTGCAATGTAGTCTTCTAACTTCAGATGATAGTTTGGTTCATTCAATATTCCGGAAGTCACAAAGATTCTCGCTTGGTCGTCTAATAGATCGTCATGCAATACGCAGGACACGATGGTTGAAGTATCGCCTCCAAAGGAGGGGTCTGGAGCCAATGTGACGATAGGTCGTAAAGTCAACCCTCGAGGAAACTTCATTTGGCAGAGCGTATCGAGTCCGCGGTCCCAACGGCGAGAGGAAATGCTGACGTTGTTAGAAATCATGAATATGGAGTAGAAGCCGATTCCGTATTGCCCGACCGATTTGAATCCTGACGCGCGCAGTCCAGGAAATTCAGTTTGCACAAGACTGGTCGTCCAGAAAGAGGTTCCAAAGTCTAGCAGCGGGCCTGTCATTGTCGTTTCTGACATGCCGACGCCGTTGTCTTCTACCTCCAAGACCCACTTGCTCTTCCTTCTTCGAACCCGAACTCGGATTGCTCCGCCCGCAAAATTCGGGTCCATTTTTCTTCTTGCAATGATTGCATCACGCGCATTTTGAAGCATCTCTCTCAGCGCGACATATGTCTTGTCGGATCCGGCGCCATAGAGGCTCTCTCCGCCTATATTTCTAACAAGCCTCTCAACATTTCCGACATGGAGCTTCGCCGACCACGGATTCCAGTTTCGAACTCTTATGTAGGCACTCGCAAGATCAGGAGACGACGAACCGCCTACGCGTTGGATCTTGAATGGAGGGCTTGTCACGTTCTGAGGCCGAGCTCGGAGTAGCGCGTTCGCGGACCTGATCTCGGCATCGACGAGAGTAATTGCATCATAAGCAACCCACCAAGCATCCGCATCTTGCTGTTCAAAGTCTCGGTTGGAAGTATAGATTATTGTTTCTGCCGAGGGATCAGCTTGGTCCGTATCAGGCCTAGCCAGCCAATTCTGAGCCTGCCAATGGTCCCGCGAAATTCCGCTTCGTCGTAGAAGCGCGTAAAGGAAGTCGGGCGCTCTGCGGTTATCTATGTGAGCCGCGTCAGCGCATCGCAGCAGGCAAGCTATCTTTACGGGGTCTATTCTCCAACTGCTAGGCCAATCCCCAGGTGCGTTGACCTGATGCTGAAGCTTTGATGCTACATCTTCGATCGGCCAGTGATGACTTGAAGCAATCATTCCGATTATAGGGCCGTACCGCTTTCTTAAGTCAGAATCATCGATGAGAAAGAGGGGCTGACGGGTATCAGGATCGAGCCAAGCTTTATCCACTAAGTGTGCTGCTTGCTCCGCATGCAGCGCGCGGACGGCGCTAAAATCAGCGGCGAATATGAGTTCATCTTCAGTCAAATTTGCATGTGCATCTTTCTCAGCAGCTAGTGCATCTCTCCATTGTGTTGTGTGGCGAATGCCGTCCACCCCGCCCTCATATGCTTCGAAGCATAAAGCCGCATCGTGTAAAAGCGCCGCACCTCCAAATACAAACCCTTCCATTGCATTTAATGGGTATTCCGGCCCGGCAATAAGATCAGCCGTCTCCCAAAGGGCGTCGAGATGTGTAACGTCATGAACGGTTAGGTTGGGAAAAGCCTTTTGAATTTGACTGGCGAGGATTGCAACTCTCGTTCGAAATGAGAAGAAACTTACGCGGAGCCTGTCCCTCTCCTTTTCATGAAGGTCGTTTGGTCTAGCTTTCAGGGATTTCATCCAAAGGTGGACATCATCCAACGTTGCACTCATTTGCTAGCCTTTCGAATCAACTGATGCGCGAGATTTTCGAGAAATGAACGGCTGTTTCGAATATAACAAATGGGCTCTTGGCCGCTGTGGTTACTTGTTCGAAATCAGATAGGCCGCCGGCAATAGGGTTTGATATGATGGCACTGTTTTTTAAGATCGAAAATTTGGCTAGTACTAGTCGCGAGGTATGAGGCAGTTCCATGAAACGCTATCTGATCTTCGGGGCTATCGGCCCGTTCGTTGGCGGATTCCTGATGCTATTCGCGACCACGGTGGCCTCGGGCTACTGGACCGACACCAACTGGTCGGAGATCGGGAAATTCCTCGGCGCGTTCGCCAAGACGCTGCAATACAGCTATCTGTTCGGCATTGTGCCTGCGCTGATGATCGGCGCCATCGACGACATTCTCTGTCACGTCAAGCGCATTTCTTTCGTGGTGCGGATCCTGATCGTGGGCGCCATCGGATTTGCCGCGTCAGAACTGCTCTATGGTTCGCGCGGACCGGATACCGGTGTGGTGCAGTTTCTGCTCTACGGCATCGTCGGCATGGTGCCTGCGGCGCTGTCGTCGTGGCTCGCGCACCGATACGCGGACGAGCCGCAGCCAGCGCATTCGACGTAAGTGGCAGCGCGCCGTAGGGTGGGCAAAGGCGCGCATGCGCCGTGGCCACCATCTATCATCGGCGCGCCGATGTTCGTTCCGCCGTTGAACGTCAGGAATTACCTGACCTCGGCCGTCAAGTTGACGCTTGGCAGACGAATGTCAGGCTGGTCCGATCGGGGAATGCAACGTAAAGGAGCCTCGGCGTTGTCAATTTTCGCCGGCGAACCAACATGCGCGCGTCCATGATCGCGGAGTTAAGTAACAGGCTCTCCTCCGGTTCGGGTCGAAGCAAGGAAGCCGTCTGGCTTTTCACCGCGCTGGTTCTGACGGCCGCCATTCCGGTCCTGCTGCTCGGGGGATGGATGGCCTATATCACTGCCGACCAGGAACGAAGCTACGCCCGCCAAGCCGCCACCGAGGCGCTGACGCAAGTGGCGCACCGGATCGAGAGCGAAATTTCCCACGAAATACAGGTCGCGGAGACGCTTGCAAGCTCGGCCGCGCTCGACGATGGCAACTTGAGCGACTTCTATCGCGAGGCGAAACGAATAGTCGCCACCCGTCCGCTGTGGGAGACCGCCTTCCTGACCAAGCCGGACCGGGAACAGGTCCTCAACGTATTGCGGCCGCTCGGCGCGCCGCTCGGGCCGGTGACCGACAGCGAAAGCTTCGACGCCGTGCTCCGCACACGTAAGCCAGTCCTTGGCGGGCTGGGGCCGTACCAGGCTTCGATCGGCAAGCGGCTCGTGGCACTGCGTGTGCCGGTTATTCGAGAGGGCGAACTTCGCTACGTCCTGACCGTCGGGCTGTTGCCCGATCAGATCGGCACCATTCTCGGTCAGGCCGGTCTGCCCGCTGGATGGGCCGGCACCGTCGTTGACGCCAAGGACGAGATCGTCGCGCGAACGCCTGATGCCAGAGCCGTCAGTGCAAGCGCGAAGACGCCTGCGGTGCAGGAAGCCATTGCCCGCGGCGGCTCGAATTCGCTGCGCACCCAGACGCGGGAGGGGATGGATGTCGAAACCGTCCATCGCGGCTTGGCGGGAACGGAAGGATGGTCGGTTCACGTGGGCGTTCCCGTCGTTGAACTGAACGCTCCCGTATCCCGCTCGCTGCGGCTGCTGGTCGGAGGAACGGCGGCGAGTGTCGGGCTCGCCATCGCGCTTGGACTGGTGATCGCCCGCGAGATCGCGCAACGGCGCCGCAT
Organism: Bradyrhizobium murdochi; assembly: GCF_000472965.1. Classification (GTDB taxonomy): domain Bacteria; phylum Pseudomonadota; class Alphaproteobacteria; order Rhizobiales; family Xanthobacteraceae; genus Bradyrhizobium; species Bradyrhizobium murdochi. The sequence goes on from NZ_AXAU01000013.1 coordinate 66,268, forward strand.
GGAGGCACTTCAATCGGCTGCAGCGCTGCTTGATAGCGAAAAACGCGGCGCGCTTGCCATCGATGCCGCCGAACTCGGTACCTGGCGCTGGGATCTGACCGCAAACGAGTTCAGCGGTTGCAGCCGCTTTGGCGCATTGCTGGGTTTGCCGAGCGACCGATCGGGCGAGACCAGATGGTCCGCGGACCGGATCTTTGCGTTGCTCGAACCGCCGCACCGCGCGGCTCTGGCCTCGTTCGGCGGCGCTTGCCTCGAAAGCGGCAAATCAGGCAGCGTCGAATTTCCGGTTCAATCCGACGATCGCGGCGAATACTGGTTGCGTGCGGCTGGCAGGGCCGAAGGTCCGCCCAACCGGCGTCACGTGATTCACGGCGTGCTCGCCGACATCGATATCCTCAAGCGCGCGGAGGCGGAGCGTTCTCACTTGCTTCGTCGCCTGGCTTCGGCCCAGGAAGAAGAGCAGCGCCGGATTTCGCGAGAACTGCACGATCAGATCGGCCAGACGGTGACGGGATTGTCTCTCGGGCTGAAGGCGCTTGAACAGGGATTGGCAAAAGGCGGCAATACGGAAGCGGCGACCGAGCAGGTGCGATGGCTGGAACAGCTTGCTGCGCAGATCGGCCGGGACATTCACCGCACCGCGTCGGATCTGCGGCCGACCGCGATCGACGACCTCGGAATCTTCAGGGCGATCGAAGCCTACGTCGCGGAGTGGCAGGAGCGTTATGGCGTTCGTATCGATATCCAGACGTTCGGGCGGGACAATTCGCTGCCTCCCGATGTCGCGGCGGTGCTGTATCGACTGGTCCAGGAGGGATTGACCAACGTCCTGAAGCACGCCAGCGCCAGCAAGGTCAGTATCGTGCTCGAGAAGAAATCGGACGGGCTGGCGCTCGTTCTCGAGGATGACGGCGTTGGCTTCGATCCGGAAAGCGTCAGCCGCAATGCGATGGGCGGCGGTCAGCCGTCCGGACTTGGCCTCTCCGGCATGAAGGAGCGCGTCGCGCTGCTCGGCGGCACGATCGCGGTGGAATCCGCGCCGGGAAGAGGCAGCACCATCTTTGTCCAGATCCCGCTCGAAGCGCAGGAGAGGGAAGTGCAGGAGACCGGCGCATGACGCCCATTCGGATTGCGCTCGTGGATGACCATCCGGTCGTGCTCGCCGGCATACGCGCGCTGCTGCAGGGCATGCCCGAGGTCGAACTCGTCGGCGAGGCGAATACGGGGACAACGGGGCTGAAGGCGATTTGCGAATGCTCCCCCGACATTGCGGTGATCGACCTTTCGCTGCCCGACATCAGCGGCCTGGAACTCGCGCGCCGGCTGAGCAAGCGATGCCCGGCGGTAAAGATCATCGCGCTGACCGTGCATGAAGACCGCGCCTATATTCATCCGGCTCTCGAGGCTGGCGCACGGGGATATCTCTTGAAGCGATCCGCCGCAGACGAACTGCTTCGCGCGATCAGGGCCGTCAACGAGGGCGTCATCTACCTCGATCCCGCTATCGCCGACAAGGCGTCAACGAGCACTCCCGAACCGACGTCCGCCGATAACGGCGATGGCGGCGAACTCAGCCGGCGCGAAGAGGATGTGCTCAAGCTGGTCGCTCAAGGCTTCAGCAACAAGCAAATCGCCGGCGAGCTGGAGGTGAGCGTCAAAAGCGTCGAGACCTACAAGGCGCGCGCATCCGAAAAGAAGGGCCTGCATAGCCGCGCGGATATCGTCCGCTACGGCATCAGGCGGGGCTGGCTCGCTGCGCCGAACTGAGCGCTATGGCAAATACCAATTCCTGCCTCGTGCAACTGAAGCGTCGGGATTAAACTGCCTGAACGATCCCGCATGCGGCATCTCGGACATGGCATGTTCGGTTACTTTGCCGATCCTGTACGCGCGCCGGGCTGCAGATCACTCAGTGGCACGCAGCTCTTTTTCCGGCGATGATTCTTCGCTGCGCCCTGCACCTTCAAGACCTTGCCAGCCGAACAGGAGCCGTCATCGACGTAGATGGTGGAGTATGGATCCATCATCAGCGGTTCGTAAGAATGGAGCTTCTGGGCCATGCACGGCTGGACGATGAACAAAGCCGTCAGGAACGCACCCCAGCCTGCCATCTTGCAGGAAATCTTTCGCACCTTCATTGGTCCTTTCCAGATCCGGACGCGTCGGCGGCCCGGAGCATGTTGCGCGATTTGCCATGGATGACGTCAGTGACCGCAACAAGGTAGCGGGCGTAGACTTCCTGAAGCCTTCGGATCATCTCGGCGTTTTCCGCTGAGGTTCTCAACTTGAAGATTCCGGCCTCGCAAACCAGTAGCCCGTCAGTGCAAAGCCCGGCTAACGCGCTTTCGGTTTCCGTGTCGCTGGCATAGATGCGGGCCGCAATCTGGCGCAGTCCCCATCGCTCTTCCGGGCTGGACCAGATCAGAAGGAGCGCTTCGATCTGCGCCACCGAAGCGATGTGCTTCAAAATGAAGTCCCGCACGTCGTCAGGAACGTATCGCGTTGCCATGTCGTGGGCTGATGTTGCGTGTGTAGATCGACACAGATGCCGGAATCACCGAATGAGAGAAATCTCCGAATGGCGACATCGCCGCCACGCCGTATGCACTGGAATGCGTCAACCTGTCTGATGCTGCGGCTGGGCCTTGAGGGCCTCGCTGAATCCAGGCTGCGGGCTGGCTTGCAATGCTGCCTGCGCGGCCTGGGCCTCATATTCATCGACCAGTATCTGAAGTTTTTCGGCAAATCCTGGATCGGCCGCGCCAATCGCCAGACGCTTGCAAAAGACGGCCCGCTCATGCAGCAGCTCGGCCCGAGACAGCTTGATCAATTTGCGTTTGGTTCGCCCCACCCTTCCTGCTCCTCGTCCCATTGTGCACGTGCCCCCCACGATTGATCGCCATCCTAGAATGCAATCTTGCGCCGGCGCGTCAGGAAAAACCTGTCAATGGCAATGACGCTCACACTATGCCTGCTTTTGCGGATGCGATTTCGGTGGCGCTGTTGTGACCCGCGCCGCCGCGCGAATCATTGTTGCAGACCAGGCAGATGGCTTTCGATGTGAGACGTCCGTTGACGCCCCATCGTTCGTATCGGTGCGGCGTCCTTTCCGAGCAAGGAACGCAATACGCCAAAGGTCGATTATCGATTGTCCTGCCACCGAACATTCCAGCCCCCGTTCCCTGCAGCACCCAGATCGTGACTGTCCGCGAACTAGTCCTCGCTCTCGTGCGCCCCCGCCATCGCTACCAGGAGCACAACGCTGAGGGCGCCGGCCGAGATGAGGGCATTCATCCTCAATGCCGCCGGCGGGACGCCCAATCCGTAGTGAATGAACATGGCCATCAAAAGTGCGGTCACGCCGGCACTTGCGATAAAGAAGATGACGGCAACAGCCAGGTCTACGATCCTCATCGTCGGCTACCTTGCTATTTCTCTCTGCTTGCGAGGAACTCGATCGTGACGAGGCCAAGGAGAATAGCCGCGCAGATCAGCGCCTGCTCTCGAAGTGCGGATCGGGCAAAGCCCAGGCTATGATGCGCGAGGTGCGCCATCGCGTAGGCCACGATCGCCGCACTTCCCAGTGCGAGAAAGAGACCAGTCGCGAGCTGGACGAATCGCTTCATCTGTCTTCACTTCGTGCTGTTGATTTGTCCGAAGGCATCTCAATGGCGGGTCGGCCCGCTGCGCGCATCCCACCTGCTTCGCGCGCAACCGCATATTAGAATCATGCGTCGTTCGGGGATGTCAGGAAAAGCCCGGCATGAGCAAAGGCGCGCATGCGCGTTGCTCGCTTGCCCAGGACGACGAACTGATTTGCCGCGCGCAAAAGTGCAATTTCGTGCAGCGGCCTGCGACACGATCGCGAGATTGGCTCCTTATATTCAGTCGTCATCGCCCGGCCTTGACCGGGCGATCCAGTATTCCAGAGACGTCAATGATAGAACCGATAAGCCGCAGCGTACTGAATCCCCCGCCGGAGCCTGTTATCGGGCGCGCATTCGCGCGACGTTGGCGGGGATGACAGCGTTGGATCCGACCAAGCAGCGACCGCATGACGCAACTTGCGCCTCGCATTCGCGTTACCATCTGATGGCCATGTCAGACGACGATATCTTTACGCCGCCCCGTTCGCGTTCCGGACCATCGTCCCGGACGCGCGCGCCCGGACGTGGGCCGGTCATCGACCAGGAGGGGCGCGAACTCCCCGAGCCGAACCTGCATACGCGGTTTGAGGGAATGCGGTTCGATTTTGGTCATTCCGCCGCCAATCCGTTCGGCGAGTTGACGCGCGAGCAGCGGATCGCGCGGCTCGATGCCATCGCCAAATTGCTGGATGTCGCCTTCATCGTGCCCGGTACCAATTTCCGCTACGGCATCGACGGGCTGATCGGCCTGATCCCGGTGGTCGGCGACATCATCACGACGGCGATCTCGCTGTGGGTGGTGCGCGAGGCGCGCGCGCTTGGCGCCCCCTGGCACATCACGGCGCGGATGCTGGCTAACGTTGCGGTTGACGGCGCGGTTGGCCTGGTGCCGGTCGCGGGCGACGCCTTCGACGTCATGTTCCGCGCCAACGTCCGCAATGTGCGCATGCTCAAGCGCTGGCTCGATAAGCAGCCGCGCTAAAGAAAAACGCCCCCGAAATGATTCCCGGGGGCGCGCTGTTTGAAAAAGTGGAAGCTTTAGGCGGCGTCGGCCTTGTCGTCGGTGGCGGCCGGGCGCGGACGACGCGGCAGCGGGAACGCGTCGCTTTCATAGAGCGAGCGGATGCCGCTCTGGTCAAAGCGGGCTTCCTCGACCTGGAGATAGGCGCCATTCAGCGAGTCCGCAGGCAGCTCCTCGATCGCGAAGCGAACCGCTTCCGCCGCGGTGCCAAAACGCCGATAGGCAAACCCAGCCCGCTTCTTCTTGCGGATCGCGGCGGGAAACAGTTCGGCGGCGGTGTTGTAGCTGAATGGACGCATGGACGGTGACCTCAATCTTTTTCGGCTCTCTTCGTGTGAGCAATGGGGATTGGATGACGGTGGGCCACAGTGGCGGGCCGCGCCGTGCACGTCATTTCAGCGCCCAATATAAGCTTCTTTGACAAAAATGCGACCCCTGAAGACCGACTTCGGGGGTGATGATGAATCCACGCATGGCTGCGGGAGGCGCAAATTAAATCAAGTTATTTCAATGGGTTCCATGGCTTACAGCTTGCCGAGCAGGACCAGGATCAGAAGCACGATTAAAATCACGCCACCGAGCCCCATCGTGGAATGGCCCCTGCCATAGCCATAGCCGCCGAAACGGCCGGAAAAGCCGCCCAGCAGGAAAATAATCAGAACGATGATGAGTATCGTTCCAAGCGACATTGCTCGGGGCTTATTTCGGCTGCAGCTTCAAGGCCGCCGAATTGATGCAGTAACGCAGGCCGGTCGGGCCGGGGCCGTCGTTGAAGACGTGGCCGAGATGGCCATTGCATTTCGAGCACAACACCTCGGTGCGGATCATGCCGTGGCTGAAATCGCGCTCCTCATCGATATGGCTGTCAACCGCAGGCTTCGTAAAGCTCGGCCAGCCGCATCCGGAATCGAACTTGGCATCGGATTCGAACAGCGTCTGGCCGCAGCCGGCGCAGGTATAGGTGCCCTTGCGGTGCTCGTGCTCATACTCGCCCGAGAACGGCCGCTCGGTCGCCTTCTCGCGCAGCACTGCGTACTGCATCGGCGTCAATTCCTTGCGCCATTCGGCCTCGCTCTTGACGACCTTGCCGGATGTCTTGGTCTCGGACATGGAATCTCCTCAGGTTAGGTCGTCATTGCGAGCGAAGCGAAGCAATCCATATCTCGGCACTGGGATGGATGGATTGCTTCGTCGCTTCGCTCCTCGCAATGACGAGGCGTCAATTGGTAGCCTTCGCATTGCGCACCAGCGTCGGCTTCTCGATGTAGTTCTCCGCAAAGATCTTCTTCAGATTCTCGATCTTCGGAATGTCGTTGAAGACAATATAGGGCTGGTTCGGGTGCAGCGTCAGGTAGTCCTGGTGATAGTCTTCCGCCGGGTAGAACGCCTGCAGCGGGCCGACCTTGGTCACGATCGGCTTCTTGTACACCTTGGCGGCGGTGAGTTGGGCAATATAGGCCTCCGCCACCTTCTTCTGCTCGTCATTGATGGTGAAGATCGCCGAGCGATATTGCGTGCCGATGTCCGGGCCCTGGCGGTTCAACTGGGTCGGATCGTGCACGACCGAGAAGAAGATCTGCAGGATCTTGCCGTAGCTGATCTTCTTCGGATCGTATTTGATCTCGACCGCCTCGGCGTGTCCCGTCGTGCCGGTGCCGATCATGGTGTAGTTCGCGGTCATCTTGCTGCCGCCGGAATAGCCGCTCACCGCGTTGAGCACGCCGGCGGTGTGCTGGTACACGCCCTGCACGCCCCAGAAGCAGCCGCCGGCGATCACGGCGGTCTGGATACCGTCGGCAGCCTGAACGTCGACGGCAGGGGCCGGAATGACGACAGCCTCTTCCGAGGCGCGCGAAGGCGCGGCAGCGAAGGCCGCGACGGCCAGCGCGCCGATGGCGGCAGCGGCGAACGACAGGCGGCTGAAATGGCGAGGGGACATGGTTTCCTCTTTCGGCGTTGGTTGGGGCAGTCTAGAGCGGGACCGGCGTTTCGCAATCGGCTCAATTCTCGCCGATGCCCATGATACGGCGCTGGCTGCGGATTGTTACGGGGTGCGCCACACGAGTTCGTGAATAGGGCCATCTGCCCCAACTATTTGGAGAGGTGATCTCGATCACTTGACCAGTGCGGGCCTGCCTTTCCACAATGAATCGGTGGTCGCGCGCCGTGACCAAAATCCATGCGCCGGAGCGTTCCGCTGATGTTGCGGCACTTGTTGCTGGGTCTCGTCCTGCTTGTCGCCACCGGTCCCGCGCGGGCCGCGGGCGATGTCGAAACCTGCCGAAATAACTCGGCGGAACCGGCTGCCCGGCTCGCAGCCTGCGAAAGCGTGATTGCCGACGAGAAGATCACGGGGACCTCCAGGGCAGCCGCCTTCTGGTATCGCGGCGATTCACTGGTGAAGAAGCGCGATTACGATGGCGCAATCGCGGCGTTCACCGCCTCTCTCGAGATCGCGCCGCAGAATATCAACATCATCAACGCGCGCGGCATTGCCTACAGCTACAAGGGCGACGACGAGCGTGCGCTCGCCGACTACGATCTTTGCCTGCAGTTGCGCTCGAGCTTCGGTAGTGCCTACAACAACCGCGGCGTCATCTTCATGCGCCGGGGCGAGCTGCAGCGGGCGCTCGATGAGTTCAACCTGGCGGTCAAACATATCTTCAATGACCAGAGCCGCTATCTGCACCACTACAACCGGGGCCGCCTGCACGGATTGATGAAGCTGTACGACGCCTCGCTCGCAGACTATGCCGAGGCGCAAAAGGTCAATCCCGACGGTCCGCACGTTCCGGCCTACCGATGCGTTACCTACACCAGCATGGGCAGGTTCGATGACGCGCTCGCCGACTGCAACGCAGCGCTGGCCAAGTCGCCGAACAACGTTTACGCGCTGACCAGCCGTGCCAATGCCTATCTCGGCAAGGGCAATCTCGACGCCGCGCTCAGCGACTACAACCAGGTGCTCAAGATCAATCCGAACTACGTCCGCGCCTATGTCGGCCGTGGACAGCTTTTCGAGAAACGCCGCAACCTCGCCGCCGCCCGCGCCGACTATCGCTCGGCGGCTAACGCGGTCGCGGCAAGACGCGAGGACATCGATACCACGCTTGCGCGTGGGATCGCCAAGGAGCGGCTGGAAGCCTTGCTGGGCACCGCCGCGCCGTCGACGCCACAACCGGCGGGGCCGCGCAAGGTCGCGCTGATCGTCGGTAACGGCGCCTACAAGAATGCCGCCCCGCTGGATAATCCGCCGCGCGATGCCAAACTGATCGCATCGACCTTTCGCGAGCTCGGCTTTGCCACGGTGACGCTGGCGCCCGATCTCACCCGGGATAAATTCTTCGCCGCCCTGCACGAGTTCGGCCTGGAGGCCGAAAAGGCGGATTGGGCTGTCGTCTACTATGCCGGTCACGGCATGGAGATCGGCGGCGTGAATTACCTGATCCCGGTCGATGCCAGGCTGAAGGCCGATAGTGACGCGGAGACGCAGGCGGTCGCGCTCGAGCAGGTGATCGCCGCGGTCGCCGGCGCGCGAAAGCTGCGGCTGGTGATGCTCGATGCCTGCCGCGACAATCCCTTCGAAAAGACCATGCAGCGAACGATTTCGCTAAAGCTGGTCAACCGCGGCTTCTCCAACATCGAGCCGGAAGCCGGCTTCATGGTGGTCTACGCCGCCAAGCATGGCGAGACCGCGCTTGACGGCGATTCCCTCAACAGCCCGTTCGCCACGGTGCTCGCGCGCGTCATCAAGGAGCCGAAGATCGAGGTGCGCAAGCTATTCGACATCGTACGCGATGACGTCTGGAAGGTGACCAACCGCACGCAGCAGCCGTTCACCTATGGCTCATTGCCGGGGCGCGAGGATTTCTACTTCGTGGCGGGGCGATAATTCGACCCTCATGATGAAGAGGCGCGTCAGCGCCGTCTCGAACCATGTGGCCCAAGTGCTGCCGCGGCCATCCTTCGAGACGCGCGCGGTGCGCGCTCCTCAGGATGAGGTCTGAATGCGTTGCTCTACACCACCACGCTCAGCCGCTTCGCCGCGCGCGTAATCCCCGTGTACAGCCATCTGGCCCGGCTGTCCTGAAATGCAAAACTCTCGTCGAACAGCACCACGTCGTCCCATTGCGAGCCCTGCGACTTGTGCACGGTGAGCACGTAGCCATAGTCGAACTCGTCATAGGGCTTGCGCTGCTCCCACGGGATCGCCTCGATGCCGCCCTGGAAGCAATCGTGGCGCACCGAGACCTTGGTGACCTTGTGGCCGAACTCTTCGTCAGGCGACAGCCGCATGCTCAATACCTGCGATTTCGATCGCGGCTGGGTGCGCGACTTCACGCGCCACAGCCCGCCATTGAACAGGCCCTTCTTGCGGTTGTTGCGCAGGCACACCAGCTTGTCGCCGGCGACCGGCAGGGGATCCTCGATGCTCTGCTTCTGCCGTATCCGCATATTGTAGGCGCGGCGGGTGTTGTTGCGGCCGACCAGCACTTGGTCGGCGCTCATGACGCGGTCGGGATCGAGCTCGCCGCGCGGCACCACTTCACTCTCGCCGTGGCGGCCGATTTCGAGCTCGCGGCCCTCGCGAATGTCCATCGACATCCGCACGATCGGGTCGTCCTGCGCCTGCCGGTGCACCTCCGTCAGCATCGCGTCGGGCTCGCAATTGGTGAAGAAGCCGCCGCCCTGGATCGGCGGCAACTGCGCGGGGTCGCCGAGCACGAGCAGCGGACAGTCGAACGACATCAGGTCGCGGCCGAGTTCGGCGTCGACCATCGAACATTCGTCGATTACGATCAGTTTCGCCTTCGAAGCCGGCGCGTCGTCCCACAACTCAAAGCTCGGCTGCTCGACGCCGGATTCCTTGGCGCGATAGATCAGCGAGTGGATGGTGGAGGCGTTGTCACAACCCTTGTTGCGCATCACCAGCGCCGCCTTGCCGGTGAAGGCGGCATATTTCACCTCGCCGTCTACGCCCTCGGCGATGTGCCGCGCCAACGTGGTCTTGCCGGTGCCGGCATAGCCGAACAGGCGGAACACCGGCGGCGTGCCGTTGCGGCCCGGCTTGGCCTTTAGCCATTCGGCGACGGCCTTCAGCGCGGAATCCTGATGCGGCGTAAAAATGGTCATGGTGTCCAGATGGAGAGAAGAGCGGGCGGAAGGCCGCGACTCAACGGACTGTAAAGCTAACCATTCGCGCGTTCCATGCAAGACAACTTCCGTGACGCGGAATTGTCCCTTCGCGACCAAGGCTAGACTTGCGATTTGCGGAGCATACACTGCCCGAAAACGACAAACGGTCTTGAACAACAGTCTTGGGAGGCGTCATGAAATTCGGCATCTTCTACGAGCTGCAATTGCCGCGTCCCTGGGAAGAGGGCGACGAGCTACGGCTCTACCAAAATGCGCTGACGCAACTCGAGACCGCCGACCGGCTCGGCTATGATTATGCCTGGGTGGTCGAGCATCATTTCCTGGAAGAATATTCGCACTCCCCCGCGCCGGAATCCTTTCTCGCCGCCGCCAGCCAGCGCACCAAAAATATCCGGCTTGGCCACGGCATTTTCCAGCTCACGACCAACCATCCCGCGCGCGTCGCCGAACGTGTCGCGGTGCTTGATTTGCTCAGCAACGGCCGCTGCGAATTCGGCATGGGCGAGAGTGCCTCCATCACCGAACTGACGCCGTTCGGCCGCGACATGGAGACCAAGCGCGTGGTGTTCGAGGAGGCGGTTCAGGCGATCTTACCGATGTTCACGAAGGTCGGCACCGAGCATCACGGCAAGTATTTCGACATCCCCCTGCGCAATGTGGTTCCTAAGCCCGTTCAGAAGCCGCATCCGCCGCTGTGGATGGCGTGCTCGCAATTGCCGACCATCGAACGCGCCGGCCAGAACGGCTTCGGCGCGCTCGGCTTCCAGTTCGTCAGCGCGGAAGCGGCGCATGCCTGGGTGCATGCCTATTACAATGCGATCACCAAGCGGCTGAAGAAACTTGCGGACTACGAGATCAACCCGAACATGGCGCTGGTGTCGTTCTTCATGTGCGCCAGGACCGATGAGGAGGCTCGAGCGCGCGCCGACGGCGCCACCTTCTTCCAGTTCGCGCTGCGATATTACGGCGCCTCGCAGAACCGCCAGCGTCCCGACCCCGGCACCGTCAACATGTGGGATGAGTACAACAAATGGAAGCGTGAAAATCCCGAGGCGCAGGAGGCGGCCTTGCGCGGCGGCCTGATCGGGTCGCCGGAAACCATCCGCAAAAAGCTAAGACGTTTCCGCTCATCCCACATCGACCAGGTGATCCTGCTCAATCAGGCGGGCAAGAATACCCATGAGCAGATCTGCGATTCGCTGGAACTGTTCGCCAAAGAGGTGATGCCTGAGTTCCAGAACGATCCCGAACACGACGCCTGGAAGCAGGGCGTGATAAGCGGGGCGATCCAGCTCGAAGAGATCGACACCGAGGCCTTTACGGATCGCTACGGCAAGCTCGCAATCAATGTCGCGCCGGCGCAGAAAGTGGCGGCGGGATAGAGGCTGGGCCGGCACCGCGCGCTATGTTAGCCTCGGCCGATGACGCAACGCGGTACGGCTATCTGATGAAGCGATTGGCTACTTGGGTTTTCTACGGCATCGGCGCGCTCGCGATCGCCTATCTCGCGCTGTATGCCTATGCTGCTTTCACCGGGCGCGACCTGCAGCCCGGCGATCCCATTCACATTTTCCGTAAGCCCGATGCGCCGAGTTATTCGTAGATGCCGTCATTCCGGGGCGATGCGCAGCATCGAACCCGGAATCTCGAGATTCCGGGTCTGGTCCTTCGGACCATCCCGGAATGACGGAGACGCGATCATCGTCGCTTTGCGCTTTACCCCGCCACGACAAACCGCTGACTGTCGCCGGAGCCCGCCGGCGTAATCGGTATCCCGCCGTCGGCATATTCGTTCAGCTTGTTGCGCAGCGTGCGGATCGATATGCCGAGGATGTTGGCGGCATGGGTGCGATTGCCGAGGCAGTGCTTCAGCGTCTCCAGGATCAGATCGCGCTCCACGTCCGCGACGGTGCGGCCGACGAGAGCACGGGTCACCTGTTCGGCGGCAAAGGTGGCGTGGGCCACGGCAGGCGCGGTCTTGGCGAGGTCGAGGCGGTCGCCATCGGGGGTCAGGATGGCCTCAGGCCCAATCTCGTCCCCCTGCGCCATCAGCACCGAACGGTGGATGGTGTTTTCCAGCTCGCGAACGTTGCCCTGCCAGCGGTTTGATGTCAGCACCCGCCGCGCATCGGCGGAAATGGGACGCAGCGGCACGCCGTTGGCGTCGGCGTATTTCTTGGCAAAGTGCTGCGCCAGCTCGAGGATATCGGCCGGACGGTCACGCAGCGGCGGGATCTTCAGGTTGACGACGTTGAGGCGGAACAGCAGATCCTCGCGGAAGGTGCCTTCGCGCACAGCGTCTGCGAGGTTGCGGTTCGAGGTCGCGATGATGCGGATGTCGACCGGCACCGGCTTGGTGCCGCCGACGCGGTCGATGACGCGTTCCTGGATCGCGCGCAACAGTTTGGATTGCAGCCGCACGTCCATTTCCGAGATTTCGTCGAGCAGCAGCGTACCGCCAGTGGCTTCCTCGAACTTGCCGATGCGGCGGGCGACCGCGCCGGTGAAGGCGCCCTTCTCGTGGCCGAACAGTTCGGATTCCAGCAGGTGTTCGGGAATTGCCGCGCAATTGATCGAGATGAACGGCCGCTTGGCGCGGGTCGAGCGGGTATGGACATAACGCGCCAGCACTTCCTTGCCGGTTCCGGATTCGCCAGTGATCATCACGGAGGCGTCGGAGCCCGCGATCTGCTGCGCCAGCTTGATCACCTTGCCCATGGCTTCATCGCGATAGACCAGATCACGCGAATCATTGGCGACGGCGGCGAGCACGGCGGCGATCAGTTCCGGATCCGGCGGCAGCGGGATGTATTCCTTGGCGCCGGCGTGGATCGCGGCGACCGCGGCGCGGGCATCGTTGGAGATGCCGCAGGCCACGATCGGCACGTGAATATGTTCGGCTTCGAGCCGCATCACGAGGTCGCGGATATCGAGGGCGACGTCGACCAGCAGCAGGTCGGCGCCCTTGCCGCCGCGCAGCACGGCCATCGCCTGTTCGGTCGCCTCGGCATGGGTCACCGAAGCCCCGTTTTCCATCGCGATCTTGGTGGCGGTCGTGAGCTGGCCCTTCAATGTGCCAACGATGAGAAGCCGCATGTCTGTCTCCTGTCCGTCTGTTCGCGCCTCACGCGCGTATCGCCAAAATTGTTAGTTGCGTTCCGCCTTGATGATTTCCGTCATGGTCACGCCGAGCTTGTCTTCGACCAGCACGACTTCGCCACGCGCCACTAGGCGGTTGTTGACGTAGATGTCGATGGCTTCGCCGACGCGGCGGTCGAGTTCGAGCACGGTGCCGGGTCCGAGCTTCAACAGCTCCCCGACGTCCATCTTGGAGCGGCCGAGCACGGCCGAGACCTGCACGGGCACGTCGAATACGGCCTCGAGGTCGGCGGCGATGCGCGAGGCATTTTCGTCTTCGTTGTAGGCGAGATCGTCGACCGGCGGCGCATCCGCGGCGTTGAGATCGGGTAGCGGTACCTGTGCGTCGGTGTCACTCATGGTTCAATCCTCATGGCCTTCACATTGCGGCCTGATCGCGGGACGCCAGATAGCGCCCGACGAGTTCGCTGATCTTCGCTTCGATGGCCGCGCGCTCCAGCACGACGCCGCCGTCGGCCCATTCGATCCGGCAGTCGCCGGTGGCGATGCCGGGCTCGGCCAGGATCACCAGCCGGCCCTCGAAGCCGCTTTGGGCCGCCTGACGTTCGATCTTCTCACGGGCGGCCTCGTAGAGCTGGTCGTTGATGCGGACGACGAGATGCGGGGTGGCGACCAGATGCGAGAAGCAGTCGCTGACCAGCGCCATGACCTCGCCGAGCGGTTCGCGGGCGATCAGCTCGCTACACAGCTTGCGCGCCACGGCGACCGCGACATCGACGGCCTCGGTTTCCATCCTGGCCTCGATGCCGGAGAAACGCGTGGCGATGCCCTTGATGGCGATGCCGATCTCTTCCAGCGCCAGCGCCGAGCGGCGGTCGCTCTCGACTTTGGCCTCGTGCTGGGCCGCTTCATAGCCGGCGCGGTAGGCACGTGCCTCGGCCTCCGCGACCTTCTGCGCGATCTCGGCGGCCGTGGCGGCACGCTCGCGCGTCCTGTCGGGCGCTGCGAAGTCGGTGTCGAACAGGAATTTTGCGGGTGCAGCCATCAGTACACCAATTCGTCGTCGGCGCGGTTCTTGGTCAGGGTGATTTCACCCCTGGCGGCCATATCCTTGGCGAGGTTAACGAGCAGCGCCTGCGCCTCGTCGACATCTCGCAGCCGCACCGGTCCCATCGCGGCCATGTCGTCCAGCAGCATCTTGCCGGCGCGCGAGGACATGTTGCCGAGGAAGAAGGCGCGCACCTCTTCATTGGCGCTCTTGAGCGCGATGCCGAGCTTGTCCTTGTCGACGTTGCGCATCAGCGTCTGGGCCGAGGCGGAATCGAGCTTGATCAGGTCGTCGAAGGTGAACATCAGCGCCTTGATGCGCTCGGCGGATTCGCGGTTCTCCTCTTCCAGCGAGGTGATGAAGCGGGTCTCGGTCTGGCGGTCGAAATTGTTGAAGATTTCGGCCATCACCTCGTGGGCGTCGCGGCGGCGGGTTTGCGACAGGTTGGACATGAATTCGGTGCGCAGCGTCTGCTCGACGCGCTCAATGACTTCTTTCTGCACCGCTTCCATCTTCAGCATGCGGCCGACCACATCGAGGGCGAGATCCTCGGGCAGGATCGCCAGCACGCGGGCGGCATGCTCCGGCTTCAGCTTCGACAGCACCACCGCGATGGTCTGCGGGTATTCGTTCTTGAGATAGTTGGCGAGCACCTCTTCCTGCACGTTGGAGAGCTTCTCCCACATGTTGCGGCCGGCGGGGCCGCGAATTTCATCCATGATGCCGCTGACGCGCTCGGAGGGCAGATATTGCTGCAATAGCCGTTCGGTGGCGTCGAAGGTGCCCATCAGAGCGCCGGAGGCCGACATCCGCGAGACGAATTCGAGCAGCAGGTCTTCCACGACATCGGCCTCGACGGTACCGAGCGTCGACATGTGGATCGAAAGTTCGCGCACCTCGTCATCGTCCAGCAGCGACCACACCTTGCCGCCATATTGCTCGCCCAGCGCCAGCATCAGGATGGCGGCGCGCTTCGGGCCGCTCAACGGCTTGCCCTTGGGCCGGTTGCTCTGACGGCTCGCCAGCGCCGAGATGACGGTGGTGATGTCGTTGGCGTTTGAGGTTTGCGGTACAGCGGCCATGTTAGCTCTCGGCGGGTTCGCTCAGCCATTGGCGAACAATGGAGGCGGTCTCGTTCGGATTACGTTCGGCCAGTTCGCCGACCCTGTGCACGGCCTGGGCGTGGACCTGGCCCTGAACCTGCGCGACGTCGATCAACTGGGCGGTGCCGCTGGTGCCGGCGATCAGGGCCTGATTGGGCCCGAGTTCTCCGTTTGGACCGCTGCCCTCGATCAATGCGGGCGTCGGTTGGGACAGCGCGGGAACGACTTCGGCGGCCAGGATGCGCTTGACCAGCGGGCGGATCACCAGGAACAGCACCACGAGGCCGAGCAGCATCATGACGCCGAGCTCGATGACGTACATGACGTCGTCCTTGGTGAACTGCAGCATGCCGAGAAGCCCGCCCGGCTCGACGACCGGTGGCACGGAGGGCGCTTCGGCAAAGCGGAGATTGACGACCTCGACCTGATCGCCCCGCTTCTGGTCGAAGCCGATCGCCGAGCGCACCAGCGTGGCGATGCGGTCGAGCTGCTCCTTGCTGCGGTCCTGATAGACCATTTCGCCTTTTTCGTTCTTGGTGTAGGCGCCGTCGACCAGCACCGCGACCGAGATCCGGTTGACCCGTCCGGCCTCGGTGACCTCGGTCTTGGTGGTGCGGGAGATCTCGTAGTTGTTGGTCTCCTCGCTCTTCTTGCTCTGGTCGCGGGCCGCCGGCGTGGTGTTGGCTTGATTGCCGGGCAGTTCGTTGTTGACCGTTACCTGGCCGTTGTTCTCGGCAGTGAGGGAAGATTCCTCGCGGGTCTGGGTGGAGCGCAGTACGCGGCCCTCGGGATCGAACTTGTCGGAAGTCTGGGTGACCTTGTTGTAGTCGAAGTCGGCGGTGAGCTGGACGCGGGCGCGACCCTGGCCCACCACCGAGGAGACGATTGCCTCGACTTCGTTGCGCATGCGCTTCTCGAAGGCGGTGCGGCGCTCGTCGCCGACGGCGATCTCGGGGTCCTTGCTGGCGCCGTCGGCCAGCAACCGGCCGGCTTCGTCGACGATCGACACCCGCTGCGGCTTCAGTCCGTTGACGGCGGAGGCGACGACGTGGCGGATGGCGCGGATCTGCTGGGGTTCGAGGCTGCCGCGCACCCGCACCACGATCGAAGCCGACGGTTCGGGCGCCTCGCGGGCGAACAACGGCCGTTCCGGCAGCACCAGGTGGACGCGGGCGGCCTGGATGCGGTCGATGGCGCGGATGGTGCGGGCAAGTTCGCCCTCCAGCGCGCGCAGATGGTTGATGTTCTGGACGAAGCTCGTGGTGCCCAGCGCATCGGACTTGTCGAAAATTTCGTAGCCGACGCCACCGCCCTTGGGCAGGTTGCTTTCGGCCAGCTTCATCCGCAGCCGCGTGACCTTGTCCTTCGGGACCATGATGACCGCGCCTTCGTTGCGCAGCTCGAAGGGAATCGCCTGGCGTTCAAGATCCTTGATGATGCTGGAGGAATCTTCGAAGGAGAGGTCGGTGAACAGGGTGGTCATCTGCGGCGTGGTGACACGCATGATGACGAAGGCGAAGAAGCCGATTAGCGCCGTCGTCACTGCAACCATGGCCATCAGCCGCGCTGCGCCCAGGCCTTTCAGGAAAGCAACGAGACTTTGCACCAACCGCCCCCAAGGATTCGGCCCGAGGGACCGACTGGGCAATTATTGCCTAGGGGATGGTTTCCATATGGTTAACAACCCTTAAAGCCGCCGCGAATAGTTCCAGCATGAAAAAAACCGGCTTCGCAAAACGAAGCCGGTTTTCATCAAATCTTTCGGTCCGGGAGAGTTTACTGCCGATATTGCTGGATCCGGGTGGTCCGCAGGCCTGCCAGGCCATGCTGGTCGATGGAAAACTGCCAGGACAGGAATTCGTCGACGGTCAGCGTATAGCGGCTGCAGGCTTCCTCAAGGGAGAGCAGGCCACCACGAACCGCGGCGACAACTTCGGCTTTGCGGCGGATCACCCACCGTTTGGTGCCTGGCGCGGGCAGGTCAGCAATTGTTAACGGACTGCCGTCAGGCCCGATGACGTATTTCACCCTCGGGCGATGGGGTTCTGTCATGGCGTACTCACAAACTCTCAACCACTGAACTCACCATAGTAACCTACGCCCCTCGGCTTAAAATTTGCCTAAGCCTACGGCTTCAATGCGAATCTCCTTGAAAATGACCGAAAATGGCTCCGGCCCGGTTCCCTGTGACGCTTTTGCGTACAATCAGGGATTGCCGGGCCGGGAGTAGCGGATCAACCGAGGCGAGTGGGCTGGGCTTAGCTGGAGGAGCTCGGACGGACCACGCGCTTGATTTTGTCGGTCGTGTAGCTCTGGCCGCCGATCGACAGCAGCGGCGGAGAGGCGCTGAGATCGACTGAATCGACGATGCCCTGGACTTCGGTGGAGATTGCGACGTTGTTGCCCGAGCTGTCCTTGCCGGTCGCGGTTAACGTGTAGGTGCCCTTCGGCCACTGCACGCCGTCATTGCCCTTGCCGTCCCAGACGAAACTGGAGCCGCCCTTCTTCAGCGTATAGTTGCCGGTATAGGCCGTCTGTCCCGCCGAATTGGTGATCGTGATCGTCGCGCTGGTGTCTTTCTCGGAATTGAAATTCCACGTTGCCGATTTGTCGAACTGCGCCTTGCTGCCATCGACGGCGACCGTGTTGCCGACATAGACCAGCGCCTGCGTCGCCTGGGCGCTCTTCTCGATTTCCACCAGCGCCTTCAACTGCTCGTTCGATTTGAGCTGCTGCTCGATGCCGGCGAACTGCACGAGCTGCTGGGTGAACTGGTTGGTGTCGAGCGGATCGAGCGGGTTCTGGTGCTGCAACTGTGTGGTCAGCAGCGTCAGGAAGGTCTGGAAATTATCCGCAATTCCCGTCGTCCTCTCCGACGCGGTGTTGTTGCTCGTCGCGCTGCCGGTTCCCGGCGCCGAGACGACCGTTGTCGGCATGGTTGCATCGACTGCCATGGCGATCTCCTTAAACCCTGATATCGACGCCGCCGCTCGAACCGAGCATGCGACCGTAGCTGCGGCCGGCGACCACGGCCGGAACGTTGTCTTCTTCGCTCACCACCAGACGGTGGGCGTTGGAATTGGATTGGTTGCCGTCGTTCTGGCCCTGCGAAGACTGGTCGCGCAGGCTGAACTGCAGGCCACCATTGCCGGTGGAGAGGCCGGCGTTGTCGAGTGCGCGCTGCAACTGGTTGGCGTCCTGACGCAGCATCGACAGCGTTTCCGGCCGTTCGACAGTCAGATGCGACGTCACCTGGCCGTGGCGATCGACATCGATGCGGACGTCGATGCGGCCGAGTTCAGCGGGATCGAGCCGGATTTCGAAGCGGGTCTTGCCACTCTTGGCGGAAGCGGCGATTTCCATCGCAAGCCCGCTGACCGGCACCGCCGCGCTTGTTGCTGCCGTGGCGGTAAGTTGGGTAGCGGCAGCCGCCGTCGTGATGGAAGCGGCGGGTTGCTGCGTCTGGATCGTGCCGGCGGCCTGCAGGCCGTTGCCGGACGTGTTGACCGGCGTCTGGCCGACGACATCTGGGGCGGCAAAATGCGTGTTGGCGTTGGCGGCCGACGGCGCGATGGAATTGCTCGAGGCATCGGCCTTCACGGTCTCGGCGATGCCATTCTCGGACTTAAGCTTGCCTGTGGCTTCGGTTGGCGGCGTGACGGCGGGCACGATGGTGTCAGCGGCAGGCGCTGCGGGTGCAGCAGCGGCGGTGGTGCCAGCCGTGTTCTCTGGCGCGACCGCCGTCGTCGCGCTTTTCCTGGCCAGATCTGGGCTCTTGAGCGGCACGGCCGATTTGGTGGCGGCGGGTGTCGCTGCAACCACGGAAGCGGCCTGCGCGATGCCGGTTGTGACCGACGGATCGGCGGATGTGGCCTTGGCGCTCACGGCCTGACCGATGCCCTGCGCGTTGGTCTTGGTACCGTCCCCTTGCCCAGCGTTCGCGTTCGCGGTCGTGGTAGAGGTCGCTTCGGCGCTTTCACCGGCGGGACTGGTTGGCGCGGTCTCGGCGGCGAGCGAAGCGGAGGCCGCGATCGCAGCCGCCGCGATGGCAAGCGGCGCGGTCGCCTTATCGGTCGCGGGTGCGGCGGAGGCCGTCGTCGCCGGCGCTGCGGTCGCAGGGATGGCGGCGGCAATCGCGTCGGCCGTTACCACGGCCGTTCCATCCTGCGCCAGTTCGGTCTGATCGGTCGAGGCGTCTCCGGAAGAAGCCTGCGTCGCTTCGTCGGACGTAGCCTTCTCGGACTTCGGTGCGTCGGACGCCGATTTGGCGCGGCCGGTCTTTGCGGACTTGGTCTCGGCATCGGCGTTGGTGTCGACCTTGCCGTCGTCGCGTGTCTTGTCGTCCCGTGCCTTGTCGTCGCGCATCTTGGCCGCGGCGTCGCGATTATTCGAATCGGTGCGCGCGGCCTTGTCGGCCTTGTCGGATGCGGCGGCGCCGTCGCGCGAACGGTTGTCGGAAGCTGATTGCGCGTCGTCGGAGCGGCGCGGGGAGGGTGCTGTGTCCTGCGCGCGGTCGTTGTGCCTTGCGGCCGTGTTGCTGTCGACCAGCGCCGCGAAGCTGTCGTTTCCGGCGGGCGGGTCGGAATCCGGCCGGGCGGACCTCGCCGCCGCGCTCTGGAAAGATGCATTTGCCGATACGTCTGACGTGACACTAACCACGATAACCCTCGCGCTGAGCTCTCGGCTACCATTCAGCAAGGACCGGGCCAGCCGCTGCTGCAAAAAATATCTTGTTATTTCAAATACTTAGAAAGATGGCGCTCGGAATACTGAGCGTGATCACGGCCGCCCTTTCTGCCCGGCGGCAAGATTTGCCGCCCTGGGCAAGCTCCAAAATGGGGATCGGCTGATTGCTTCACGGGAATACGGCCTATATTAAGGAGCGGCGTCCGATCCGGCCCGGTATGGCCGAATTGCGCCTTAAGGCCTTATGCATAAAGGCTTTTTAAATCCCTGGCCGCGAACCGCCATGGCGCGTTCGCGATTGAAGTCGATGACCCCTGGCATGCGAAACAGTTTGGATCTCGAAGGCCGTCCTCAGGACACACGGATCGTGGTCGCCATGTCCGGCGGCGTCGATTCGTCGGTGACGGCTGCCTTGCTGAAGTCCGAAGGCTATGACGTGGTCGGGATCACGCTGCAGCTTTACGACCACGGCGCTGCCACCCATCGCAAGGGGGCCTGCTGCGCGGGACGGGACATCCACGACGCCCGCAACGTGGCGGAGCGGATCGGCATTCCGCATTACGTGCTCGACTACGAAAGCCGCTTCCGCGAATCCGTGATCGACAATTTCGCCGACAGCTACGCGCTCGGCGAAACGCCGGTGCCGTGCATCGAGTGCAACCGCTCGATCAAGTTTCGCGATCTCTTGGCGACCGCGCGTGAACTCGGCGCGCAGGCGCTCGCGACCGGACATTATGTCGCCTCGCGCCGGCTTGCCGACGGATCGCGCGCAATGGTCTGCGCGGCGGATTCCGATCGCGACCAGAGCTATTTCCTGTTCGCGACCACGCGCGAGCAGCTCGAGTACTTACGCTTTCCGCTCGGCGACATGACCAAGCCGCAGACGCGCGAACTGGCGCGGCGCTTCGGCCTCGAAGTCGCCGAAAAGCAGGACAGCCAGGACATCTGCTTCGTGCCGACCGGGCGCTACACCGACGTCATCGGCCGCCTCAAGCCCGGCGCGATCGAGCCCGGCGACATCGTCGATCTCGAGGGCCGTACAATCGGCCGCCATCAAGGGATCGTTCATTTCACCGTCGGCCAGCGCAAGGGCCTGGGCATTGCAGCCGGCGCGCCGCTCTATGTCGTCAAGCTCGATGCCAGCAGCCGCCGCGTCGTGGTGGGGCCGCGCGAGGCGTTGCGGATGGATCGCATCCTGCTGCGCGACGTCAACTGGATCGGCGACGGCGCGCTCGACCGCGTCATCGGCGACGGCATCGAGATGTTCGTGCGCGTGCGCTCGACGCGCGCGCCGCAGCCGGCCTGGCTGCGCGCGGCCGATGGCGGTTATGAGGTCGAACTCGTTGCTGGCGAGGAGGGCGTCTCGCCCGGCCAGGCCTGTGTATTCTACGATGCGCCTGCGGGACAGGCGCGCGTGCTCGGCGGCGGATTCATCAGGAGCGCGACCGCACGCCATCCGGTGACGAGGGGAGGGGCGCAGGAAAAGGCCGCGCCGCTCGCCGAGGTGATGCGCACTTAAGAAAAAAATCGGGGCAGAGGGAATGGCTGGGGACATCGACCGCGAGGGGGTCGAAAAAGCTTATGGGCGCTGGGCGCCGATCTACGATCTGGTTTTCGGCAAGGTGTTCGACGAGGGCCGCCGATCGACCATTGCGGAGGCCGACAAGATCGGCGGACGTGTTCTCGACGTCGGCGTCGGTACCGGGCTGTCGCTGTCTGAATATTCGCGCAACACGAAATTGTGCGGCGTCGACATTTCCGAGCCAATGCTGCGGCGGGCGCTCAAGCGCGTGCGCGAGTTCGGCCTCACCAATGTCGAAGCGCTTGCGGTGATGGACGCCAAGAACCTGGCGTTTCCGGATTCGTTCTTCGATGCGGTGGTGGCGCAATATGTCATCACGGCGGTGCCGGATCCGGAACGCACGCTGGATGATTTCATCCGCGTGCTGAAGCCCGGCGGCGAACTCATCCTGGTCAATCACATCGGCGCCGAAGCCGGTCCGCGCCGCGCGTTCGAACTGGCGTTCGCGCCACTGGCGCGGCGGCTGGGCTGGCGGCCGGAATTTCCGTGGGAACGCCTGACCAACTGGGCCGCCAAACATGGCGGCGTCACCTTGACCGAGCGGCGGCCGATGCCGCCGATGGGACATTTTTCGCTGATCCGTTTTCGGAAATCGTGAAGCGCATAGCGTTTTCGCTCAAGAAAACGCGTCAAACAAAAAAGCGGCGAAGTAACTGCGGAACCTCCGCGCGCGCGGACCGTTTTTCCAACATGGCAATGCATCGGGCACTTCTTCTCTCATGTGTGTTGATGGCGGCTACGAGTATGGCGGGCGCTCAGGCCCCGCCCAGCCCGGCGACGCCGCCCGCCCAGACCGCACCGCCATCGCCCGACCGCGCCGCCAACGTCAATTGCGCCCCGATGCAGCCGGCGCCGAATTCCGGCGCGACGGTTCCGGAGGGGAAGGGGCGGGAAGGAACGACCACCGGTCAGCGGACCGAGCCGCTCGGCGACAAGCTCGCCCGCTCGGAGGGCGTATTGTGTCCGCCACCGGGCGTCGATCCCGAAATCCATGCGCCCACGCCGGAAGATGGCAAGACGCCGGTGATTCCGCCGCCCGGCAGTCCCGGCGGCGACCCGTCAATCCGGCCGAAATAGCACAATTTTGCAGATGCTTGCCCGGACGGCTCGCTTTGCTTGACAGGTCGTCGAGGCGCTCCTTATATGCCGCGCGTTCGCGACCGCGGCATTGCCTGCCGCCACCGCGATGCCGTGGCGGGGTAGCTCAGCTGGTTAGAGCACGGGAATCATAATCCTGGGGTCGGGGGTTCGAGTCCCTCCCCCGCTACCATTCGTACGATTTTCTACGATTGCCTGCGATCCTGTTCGCGAGATGGTAGCACATCGTCGCGATAGCCAATCGTTTTATCCGTTGTGCAATTCCTCCACTGAGAGCTCCGCCATCGCAGCGCCGACACACTGCCGAGCCATGCGCGTTTCCTGCCAAGTATGTTCAGCTCCTCACGCTAACCGATCCCCGGTCGATTGCGAACACGCGATCGAGGAGGCCGTGGGCGTGCGTCATGCTCGATTCAGAGAGAACGACCGACAACCCCGACTTGCGCAGCCCTGAGATCACCTCGGCCAGGCGCCGTGCCAGCACCGGCGCCACGCCCTCGAACGGCTCGTCGAGCAGGAGAAGCTTGCTCCCGACCATCAACGCCCGGCCCAGTGCCACCAGCTTCTGCTGGCCGCCCGAGAGCTGCAATGCCTTCCGGGCGCGCAGCGCCGTCAGCTCGGGGATGGCCTCGTAGATGTGCGCGAGCCTCGCCGCAGGGGCTTGTGCGTCGGCGGCCCATGCCGGCAGCAGAATGTTTTCCTCCGCCGTGAGACCCGGCACGAGCCGGCGGTCCTCCGGCATGTAGCCGATCCCGAACTCCGCGCGGCGGTGTGTCGGCAGGCCGGACAGCTCCCTGCTCTCGAAGTCGAGCTTTCCCGATGCCGGCGGCAGCAGTCCCATAATGGTGCGCAACAGGGTAGTCTTGCCCGCTCCATTGCGGCCGATCAGGCCCACGAACTCGCCGATGCCGACGTCGAGGTCGACAGCGCGCAGGATCGCTACCGCACCGATGGAAACAGACACTCCCTCAAGCCGCAGCATGGGGTACCTCGTCGCCTATCACGTAGCGGCGAACGCTGTCCGCGCGCAGCACGGTGTCGGGTGTGCCATCCGCGATGATGCCGCCGTCGTAGAACGCCACCACGCGCCCCGCGAAGCGGCCGACGATGTCCATGTCGTGCTCGACGAAAATCACGGTCACGCCCGCCTCGCGTGCCGCGCCCATCACGACGTCCATAATGGCGAACTTCTCATCAGCGGAGACGCCGCTCGTGGGCTCGTCGAGAAGGAGCAGCTTGGAGCGGCTGGACAGTGCCATCGCGACGTCGAGAAGCTTGCGGATCCCCTCCGGCAGCAACCCGGCCTGCTGGTGCGCGTAGGGCTTAAGCGCGAACCGCGCGAGCGCCGCATCAGTCGCCGCCTGCGGATCGTTTGCTCCGGCGATGCTCTCAGCGATTAGCAGGTTGTCGCGCACATTGAGCGTCTGGAACAACTGCGGAACCTGGAACGAGCGCGAGACCCCGAGCTTGGTGATCTGGCGCGGGCTCAAGCCGACGATGTTGCGTCGGTCGAACACGACGCGTCCGCTGTCGGGCTTGAGATAGCCCGTCACCATGTTTAGGAAGGTCGTCTTGCCGGCCCCGTTGGCGCCGATCAAGCTGACAACGGTATCGGCGTCGAACGCAAGGCTGATGTTGGCGGCGGCCGTGACGGCTCCGAAACTCTTCTTCAGTCCTTCCGCGGTCAGGACGGCATTCATGCGGATCTCCGCCACCGCTCGGCGAGCGACCACAGGCCGGCCGGCTGGAACATAATGATGGCAAGCATGGCGAGCCCAAGCGACATCTGCCACACATTGGGAGCGTATTGGCTCGCGATCGTACGCAGCGTCTCGAAGATGGCCGCCGCCACGAACGGGGCCATGATGCTCTGCGTCCCGCCGAGGATGGCGATGAACACGAATTCACCGGAGGTGGTCCAATAGGTTGTCTCGGGATCGACATGACCGACGGCCAATGCTGCCAGCGCGCCGCCCAATCCTGCCAGCGTGCCCGCGATCAGGTAGTTGAAGTACACGACCCGGTAGGGTGATGCGCCGAGATAGGAGACGCGCAGCTCGTTGTCGCGCACAGCAGAGGCTAGTCGCCCCCAGTGTCCGTCGAGCAGCCGGTGCACCATAAGTGCGGCAACGACCGCGCAGGCAGACCCGGCGATCAGGAACACGCGCCGCTCCATTCCGGAAGCGAAAGCAATGCCGAAGAATGTCCGCGCATGCAGGTTGAACCCATCCGTGCTTCCCAGAGCGGCACTCTTCACCAGAAGGCCGTACAGGATCATCGAGAGCGCGAGCGACAGCATGGCGAAGAAGATGTCGCGATAGCGGGCGAGCAGCAAGCCGAGCAGAGCGGCGAGCAGCCCGCCGGCCGCAGCCGCAGCGAGCAGCATCACGGCCGCGTCGGCAATATGCCATTGGTGCGAGAGCAGGGCCGCCGCATAGGCGCCGATGCCGAAGTATAGCCCCTGTCCGAAAGACACCAGGCCGGTACGCATCAGGACGACAAGTCCCAGCACCACGACGCCTTTGGCGAGCGCGAGCATGGCCATGAACACGAGCCATTGCGGCGCCAGGAGGGCGAGCGCGATCAGGAGAGCGAACGCAACAGCAGCGGCGGCAAGAGCCTTCATATCTTGCGCGCCTCCTGTACCGCGAACAGTCCCTTCGGGCGCGCAATCAGCACGATCGCCATCACGGCATAGATCGAGAACAGCTCGGCCTCCGGCCAGTAGCGAACCGTCGCCGAGCGTACGAGGCCGACAAGCAGTGCGCCGAGTGCCGCTCCGCCTAGACTGCCGAGCCCGCCGATCACGACGACGGCGAAAGCGAGCACGATGACTTCAACCCCGATGCCCGGCGTGACGGCCACCGTGGGTGCTGTCAACGCGCCGCCGAGTGCCGCCAGCGTCGCGCCGACAGTGAAGGTCGCGAGATAGAAGCGGCTCACGTTGATGCCCATCGCCATGCTCATCTCGCGGTCATGGATGACGGCGAGCAGGAGCTTGCCCTGCCGCGTGCGATAGAGCGCCCACACAAGCGCAAGCCCCGTCACAAGCGCCATACCGATCAGCAGCAGGTTGTAGACGGGGTAGGCGAGGCCGCCGAGCGAAAAGTTGCCCGGCAGGGCGTACGGCTCGGGCAGCAGCAGCGAGTCGACGCCCCACACCAGCTTGATCACGTCCTCCATGATGAGGAAGACCGCATAGGTGACCAGCACCAGGACCACCTCATCCTTGCCGTACATCCACTGCAGGAGCCCGCGCTCAAGCAGCGGGCCTACGAGGCCGCCGACGACAATGGCGGCAAGCAGCAGCATGCCGAAGCTGCCGGCCGCCGGCAGTCCGCCGTTAAGCCACGCGCCGGCGAACGAGCACGCTGCGTAGGCGCCGAGTGCATAGAGGCTGCCGTGCGCAACGTTGAGGATGCGCATGACGCCATAGATCAGCGTCAGCCCGGCCGACATCAGGAACAGCCAGGACCCATATGCGATGCCATCGAAAACTACGGGCAGGATATTGCTCATCGGGGACGCCGCGGCGGCGGCTCGAACAAGCGGCCGCCTTCGAGGTTATTTCTTGAGACCGGTCTTGATCCAGGCTTCGCTCTTCACACCATCCGGCGGGTTCACCTTCTCAGCGGGATAGCGGACGACATCGACCATCTTGAGCTGACCACCCTCGACCTTGGTGGTGCCAACCGCGGCATCCATGACCGCCTGGTGTCCCTTGCCAAGTGACATCTTCACCGTTCCGCCGGGACCCTCGAAGGTGAGGTTCTCGAGCGCGGCGATGATCTTGTCCTGATCGGGAGCCGCGCTGCCGGCGCCCTTCGCCTTCTCGTAGGCGGCCTTCACGCCCAGAATTGCCTGCGCTATCTTGAAGGAGGCATAGTTCGGCGGCACTTGGTACCGGTCCTGGTAGTTCGTCTTCAGCCAGCGCGCGAGTTCAGTATCGGGCGCGAATGGTCCGAAGGGGCCGCGAGCCCCCAGGATGGTTCCGTCGGGAATACGCGTGCTGAGCCTGTTGATCGCCGGTTCGCCCGCCGAAAGAATCACCTTGTGCTTTTCGAACAGGCCGCGCGGTGCGCCTTGCAGCACAAGACCCTCGAGATCGCCGCCCCACATGCTGGAATGGATCACCTCTGCGCCACTACCGAGCAACGTGGTGATCTCGGCGCCGAACTGGCCCGCAAAGAGCTTTGGCATCTGTGAGGTCTTCACCTCGATACCGGGCTTCAGGGTCTTCATGGCATTCTCGAAGTCCGCCCATGAGTCCTGGCCCCAGGCATAGTTCTGGTTGATGCCCGCAATCGACTTTACGTTGGGATTTCGTTCCACCAGGTAGAGCGCGACAGACACGTTATCCATCGTGCCCGTGGGGCCGGTGCGGAACACATATTTGTAGCTTGCGTCTTCGAAGATGCGCGGCGTACCGCAGTCGAACAAGATCGTGAGCTTCTTCAGCTCCTCGGCCACCGGCGCGATCGCCAGGCAATCGCCGCTCGAGATATAGCCGATGACAATATCGACCCTCGGCGCAAGGTTACGAAATTCGGCCACCTGCTTCTGCGGACCGCCGGCCTCGTCGATGATGACGAGCTCGATCGGGGTGCCGCCGAAGCCCTTCTGCGTATACGGCGCGGGCACGGTGCCGGCGTTGACCATCTCGGCGGTGAGCTCGGCCGCGTTGCGGGCCGGGACGCCAAACGGGCCGGCCGCCGGGCCGGAGAGCAGCGTCACAATGCCGACCTTGATCGGCTGCTGCGCCAGAGATGCAGGGACAGTGAGCAGCATGACGAAGGCGGCGACGGCCGCGCGCAGGGTGAAGCTCGGTGACATTCGCATCTGTTTCCTCCTCCACGTCGTCGGTGGTCGCCTGAATCTGCGGACCCTTCCGGCCTCTTTTGATCCGCTATAGTAACCCGCCGATTTGCAGTATGTACAATAATCTTGAGGGGGCGGGCTTCGCCTCGCCTGGGTCGATCTCGCCGCGTTCGTCGGGGCTGCTGGCTTGGTTTTCGCTCCAGTCCGTTACTGCCGTGCGACGAACTGCGACAGGGTCTCAGATAGGCGCGAAATGCGCCAACCCCACAATATCTGCTCTTTGTCGGTTGCGGTTAGCTCTCAGGGCAGCACCCTTCGCCACGGTACGCATTTGCGCGCTCGGCCGCGAGAGATTGCGCCTGAGTTGGCAGCGCGTCGTTGGCGATCTTCAGACTCGAGGAAGCGCCAGATACAACTTGGGCAGCCGTCGATGTGACATCTCAGCTCTGAGGCCGAGATCTATGCAGAGAAGCGGAAGGAATATCGTAAGTTCGGTTGGTGTGGGGAAAGGCGGTAGCGCTCCCGCTACTAATTCTGCCCTTTTGCCGAAGCTGTCAGGATCGAGAGAGGTAGCACGGCAGTTCGCGCTCGAATTCGGAAAAGTAACGGGAGATCACGGTGATGTCGAAACGCCGCAGGATCGATTCCTGCGGCTCGCGATCAAGCAGGAATTGGAATGCTGTTTCGATGCACCGCTCGGGCGTGTGCGTGCCCATCGTCAATCGTTCGCAAGTCTCTCTTGCCATCGTGACGTGATGGCGAGTCTCGCCGTTTCCCACACGGACGGTGACCTCGAATTCAAGTGGATCGCCTTCGCCGGTTCGCTCGACCTTGATCACAGCTCGGTTCAATTCGGTTGTCTTGATAGATGCAGCCTAACACGGGACGATGGTTCAAAGAAAGTTGCGAAGGATCGCCGCAAGTTTCATTTAACGCCGCTACGAACGGATGATAGTGAAGCCAAGCGCACGCTTCCTGATGGAACTGCGACCGCACGGCAGATCACGTTGGGAGTCATGTCGGATTTTCCATGTGAGATTTTCGGTGGCGAGGCGATCGGTCGTCGGCGGTTTGCCGGCATTTGGGATGAGTTCCTTATCCACGGTGGGCTCGAGTGGAACTGCCGGCGCGGCAGATTGTTGGGCCCACAAGTGCCGCGAGCGTCTGAGCGCCTCTCGCAGGAACTGACGGCGAGCTAAACGCCCCAGCGTCTGACGCCAGAACCGCGGTGAGGCGATGACAAGGAAGCGGAAATGGCTCACGGAAGTGTAGCTTTGAGCTGCCGTCGGACTTCGGTCATGGGCGGCACCATCGCCGTGATCGCGGTGATCGCGAGCATTGCACAGGCACAGACCATCGATACGCGGGGGCAGACTCCTTTCGCGGGCGAGCCCTCGACGTTGCTGCATCGGGTTGCCGATCGTACAGATAGCGGTGGACCTGGCGGCTTCGCCGATCTCGCCGAAAGAGTTGAACCCGCCGTGATTGGGGTCAGCTCTAAAGCTGCTGCCTCCAAAGGCCTTCCTGACCGATTGTTCGGTACACCTGATCAGGGGCCTCCGAACAAGCAGATTCCAGCGCCGAACGCCCGTGATCAACTGGTCTCGTTTGGCTCTGGCTTCTTCATCTCCGCGGACGGTTATGCCGTGACGAACAGTCACGTCGTGGAAGACGGCGACACGGCCGAGATCCGCACCAATGACAACAAGACCTACTCTGCAAAAGTCATAGGAAAGGATTCATTGACTGATGTCGCCCTGATCAAAGTCGATGGGCGCAGCGACTTCAGTTATGTAAAACTCGTCGATCAACTGCCGCGCGTCGGCGATTGGGTGTTGGCTGCTGGCAGCCCGTTCGGGCTAGGAGGCACGGTCACGGCCGGCATCGTTTCAGCGCGCGAGCGCGACATCGAAACGGGCTCCGCGACTGATTTCATCCAAATCGATGCGCCGATCAACCAGGGCAATTCTGGCGGCCCGAACTTTAATGCCAGCGGCGACGTCGTCGGCGTCAACAGCAAGATCCTTTCATCCTCGGAAGGTTCGGTGGGCGTTGCATTTGCGGTCCCCGCAGACACTGTCAAGGCCGTGGTATCGCAACTGAAAGACAAGGGCGCTGTCACGCGCGGATGGATAGGGGCCAAAGTTCAACCGGTCACTCCGGACATTGCCGACAGCCTCGGCGTGAACCATCTGCACGGCGCGATCGTAGTCGGCGTTCAGGACGACGGTCCGGCTGCCAGGGCTGGATTGAGACGCGGGGACGTGATCACCGCGGTGGAGGGGCAGCCGATCAAGAACGCCAAAGAATTGACCAAGAAGATCCATGCGACGGCGCCAGGCTCTTCGATCCGGCTCGCCATGCTTCGCGAAGGAAGGGAGAACTCATTGAATGTGGCCTTAGGTCAGATGCCTGATCAGCCCGAGGTCCCACCTGCCATTCGCAGGTAGTGGGACCGGAATCCCTCAGTCATCCCAGCAGGTCCACACAGAGGACAGAAATACAAAAAGGGAGCGGTTCAATGTGCGACTACAGCCTGCACTGCGTCGAATCACGTGCTGCAAGGTCGGGAGAATTGCTGATAACGAGCAAGTTTCCCAATACCGTGACACGGGGCTTCTCCGCGGTCGGAGAGCCGGGAATTGCCGTGTGCCTCTCGCCGGGTACCGAACTTGTGTTCAGCGAAGACGCAGTCAGTGATCATCCGTTTGCGGAGCTATTTCCCAGCATGCGGTTCGGCAGCATTGGGACGCGGCTCGCGCGCTTCAGGCAGATCAATCAGGAACTGAGCGATAGGCACCACGACGCCCTCGAGTTTGCGAACGGCAGGATCGTGACTCTTACAAGGCTGCGCCCCGGTCAAACGGCAACCGTGCTGCAGCTTCCTGCACAGCGCGAGATCGGCGGGAAGCCGTTGACGCAGAGCAGAACCGGCGCTCGTCAGTTCGGGTGCTGTCCTGGTTAGGGCGCGTACTCATAAATCCGGTTCTGCAAACCCGCCGCTGATGGTCCGCTTCGCTCCCAAAGCGACCGAATTGCTGCGACGCCGCAAAATGTCGCGAAGGGCCACAACCGGACTTGGGACGGCGGCCCTCGCGACGGGAGGGGTTCCTTTTTGCTCGCCGCCAGTGTTTCATCTGCACGGTGGAGAACGGGCATGCAGGGATCGCTGGGGGAAAAGATCGGTGAAGGCGCCTTCTCCGAAGCCTACGCCTGGGCGCCCGGTCAGGTCGTGAAGCTGTTTAAGGCCGGCGTCTCTCATCTGCTCGGCCGGCACGAGGTACGCATGATCCGCGCCATGCGCGCCGCCGGCGTCCCGGTGCCGGCGGTGTTCGGTGAGGTGACGCTGGACGGGCGCTTCGGCATCGTGCTGGAGCGCCTCGACGGACCGACCCTGTGGCATCTCTCGCGGACCGGCGCGGTGACGTTCGAACAGGCGGGCGCGATCGTCGCCGCTCTGGCCATGTCTCTTCACAAGACGTCCCCGCCGCCGGAGGTCCTCTCCATGCGCGAGTATATGGAGAGCGAGTTGCGGCACGACGACGGCAAGGTCCCGAAGCACATCGCCACGGATATCCTCGCCCTGATCGATCGACTGCCAACCGGCGACGGGCTTTGCCATTGCGACCTTAGCCCCGGCAACGTGATCATGACGGCGGAAGGCCCAAAGCTCGTCGACTGGACCTTCGCAATGCGCGGGCCCGCCGCCCTCGATCTTGGGTTTTTGCATGTCATCCTTTTCGATCTCGCCCCCGAAATAGCCGACAATCCAGAGCGGCCGCGCGCGACCAATGCGGCGGCGCAATCCGAATATGCGCGGCTGGCCGGCATGTCACTCGCGGAGCTGAGGGCGGCAATGGAGCCTTATTTGCCCATCGTCCGCACCTTCGTCGTCCTCGGCAACGTGGTGCCTGGGCTGCGGGAGCGGCTGATCCAGCGCATCGAAGCGGGGCTGCGCTCGGAAGACTGAACCGTCTTGGTCGCGCGCGCGAGCCGAAGTGGCCATCGAAGCGAGGCGTCAGTGTCTCCTTTGGGTCAACAGCGCTAAGAGGTCGGCCAATCACTTCCGGTCCACCCTGATAAGCGGACCGTCTCAGCGTCCGCCTGGACTTCGCAAATGGGCCAGAAGCCGCCTCGGATGTCTTTCGTGCAGCTGCAGGACCGGCACTTGGGCCCGGATCTGGTTTTCCGGGCCCAAATGAATCCACCGCGTTGCCGGATTTGAGCCGCATTGTGACCCAGGTCGCGGCCAAGGGTCGTGCGGGGGCGCAACACCGGAGGTTCCCATGTCCGGTCATTTGCGATTTTGCTTTCCCGCTTTAGTCATTCTCGCAGGTCTCTCGGCATCGCCAGCGTATTCGAATACTTTTGCCGACTTCTTCAATTTCAATGCCGCTCCCCAGCAAGCGCCCGCTGCCGCGGAAGAGGAGTGCTTGCCGCGGCCTGGCAAGTCGACGACGGCCGGCCCGCGTTGGGTCTATCGCTTCGATGGCCATCGCAAATGCTGGTTCCAAGCCGCTGAGGAGGTCGCGGTGAAGAAGCAGCCTCGATATCGCGCGGCGAAGCCTCGTGTCGCCGCTCGCGCTGAGAACGAGAGCACGCAACGCAAGCGCAAGGCCGTCGTGGATGCGCGTGCGGAGCTGCTGCGCTCCGCACCGGCGGAAACGTCTATGCCGACGCGACCCGCGCCCGAGCTCAAGGTGGTTGATGCTGCTCCCGTCTCGGCTATGGGGGCTGCGGCCGTCGTGCCGCCGGCACCCACCGAAAAGCTCTTGATCGATCGGCTCACCCCCGACTATCGCACGGCGCGCCAGGTCGACGTGGAGACGCTTCTGGCGGCTACCCCGGCCGCTAGAGACGCGCTCGCCGCCTCCGTGCCTACGGCCGCGCCGGTAGTCTTTCCCGTCACCGAGACGGTCGATGACGGGCGGGGCTGGACGGCAACTTGGCTTGGCGTGCTGCTGATGGCGCTGGGGCTCGTCTCCGTCCTAGGCTCGAACCGGACCATTCGGGAGGCCGTGCTGTTACGCGGTTGATGCCCTTTGCGGCGCGACCGATCAATGTCCGCTCAGGGTCACGAGCGTCGCTCTCTGTGATAGATGGCGGCCTGTCGATTTCCGCTTTGCCTTGTAAGCGACCGAGATCGTTTGGCGGTGCAATATGTCGCGAAGGGCCATTTTTCAGACTCATGCGCTGCAATAAGCAGAACGGGTATCCTTGAACGTCATCCCTCAGGCACCCCTGCCATCCGCATGCCTCAATGAAGCGTTCGCGCCCGGCAAGGAAGGCCGGATTCTCGCTCCATGTAGTGGTCGTACGCAAGCGGCGGACAGTGAAGCTTGGATCCCGTCCGCACCACCGCCCGTGCCTAGTGCCCAAGCGTGACGGCGAGATGGAAATGCGCAACTGAATAATTTCGGTTTGCCTCGAGGCGCCGGTGGAACCCGCGACCGGCTTTATTCGTCCTTCCATTTGATCGAACAGCCAATAGACGCCTTTTGGTCAGCCGGCACCACACCGGTGGTCGCA
Organism: Bradyrhizobium murdochi; assembly: GCF_000472965.1. Classification (GTDB taxonomy): domain Bacteria; phylum Pseudomonadota; class Alphaproteobacteria; order Rhizobiales; family Xanthobacteraceae; genus Bradyrhizobium; species Bradyrhizobium murdochi. The sequence continues at coordinate 99,056 of NZ_AXAU01000013.1, forward strand.
ATCGCACGCATGGCCTCGACAAGCTCTCGGGGCGCCCCCGCGCGAGGCGGAGTTGTGCGGCCTTCGTCGAGCCGGCCGCGATACTTGAGCTTGCGGTCGGCATTGTAACCGAAGAAGTCCGGCGTACAGACCGCTCCATACGCCCGAGCGACAGTCTGGGTCTCGTCGTGGAGATATGGAAACGGGAAATCATGGGCCTTCGCGAAACGCTTCATATTCTCAAATGAGTCTTCGGGATAGCTCGCCGCATCGTTCGAGCAAATCGCCGCAAAGCCTACGCTCTCCGACATCAGCACGCGGGCGTCCGAAACCATACGGTCGATCACCGCTTTAACATAGGGACAATGGTTGCAGATGAAGACGACGACCGTGCCTTTTTCGCCGGCAACGTCGTCCAGTGCGTAAGTCTTGCCGTCGGTGGCCGCAAGCCGGAACTCCGCCGCCGGCGTATCAAGAACGACTTGGGTAGCTGTTGTCGCCATATCGCGCCTCCTTGTGACCAAATATATGCTGACGGCCTGCCGGGGCACAGTTTCCCAAGCCTGCTCGCCGGTCGCGCCGTTTTGGCCATACCTCAGCCATTTCCGGTCTACCCCCTGACAGCCGACGTGGAAAGCAGAGGTTGGTCGGTCAGGGCCAGGAGCAGAAGTTCGAAAGGCCCTGTTCAATAGCCTTCGAAGGGCAATCCGACGTATTGCTCGGCCAAGGACGCCTGCACGTGCTCGGAGACGTGCAGGTAATCGAACTGGTTTTCGCGCAAGCGCCGTTCGAAGGGCGGTTCGTCGGGGAACTGGTGGATCAGCATGGTCAGCCACCAGGACATGCGTTCGGCGTTCCAGACGCGCCGCAGCGCCGTTTCGGAATAGCGGTCAAGATGGTGCGTGCGGCTGCTCTTCAGGGTTTCGGTCAGCGCGCGTGTGAGATAGAAGACGTCCGACACCGCGAGGTTGAGTCCTTTGGCGCCCGTCGGCGGAACGATGTGCGCAGCGTCGCCCGCCAATAGCAGGCAGCCATAACGCATCGGCTCGGCCACGACGCTACGCAGAGGCGCGATCGATTTCTCGATCGAGGGGCCGACGACAATCGAATCCGCCATGTCCTTCGGGCAGCGCGCCTTGAGCTCCTCCCAGAAGCGGTCGTCCGGCCAGTCCTCTATTCGCGCGTCGAGATCGCACTGGATGTAGTAGCGGCTGAGCATCGGATTACGCATGGATGCGAGTGCGAAGCCGCGTGAGTGGTAGCAATAGCAAAGATCCGGATACGGCGGCGTCTCCGACATGATGCCGAGCCAGCCGAACGGATAGCTGCGCTCGAAGGTGCGCAGCACGTCGGAAGGGATCGAAGCACGGCTGACGCCGTGGTAGCCATCGCAGCCGGCGACGTAGTCGCAATCGATGCGGCGCGACTGCCCTTCCTTTTCGTAGGTGACGTATGGCTTCGAGGAGGTCAGGGCGTGCAGCGCCACGTTGCTGACTTCGTCGATGATTGGGCCGCCGACAGCGTCTCGCGCCGCGTAGAGATCCTTGGTGATCTCGGTCTGGCCATAGGCCATCATCCGCTTTCCCGTGTACTTCTTCGTGTCGATGAAGAAGCGCGGCTTGCCTTCCCAGGCGATCGCCGATCCATCATGCGGATGTCCCTCGCGATCCATGCGCTCGCCCAGCCCGATGGCCCGCAGGAGATCGACCGTGCCGGCCTCCAGCACTCCCGCTCGGATACGCTCTAGCACATGCGCGCGGCTCTGCCGCTCCAGGACAAGGGAGTCGATTCCGTCGCGGTGGAGCATATGCGACAGCAGCAGACCGGCAGGCCCACCGCCGATGATCGCTACTTGAGTGCGTTGGGTCGGCGACGTTACAGCAGGCCCATCGTTAGTCTGCGCGATGATGGAGTAGTGCCGCTGATTTGCCCGACGTGTCAAATGTTTTCGCGCCGTCGGTCGGGCATCATGCCAGCGACTACCTGCTACTTTGCATGGGGTTGTTTTCCGTATTTTTGTAGGAGCGCGGCCTCCTGCACCGGGACGCCACTGGCGAGCGGCCCCGTCGTTCGCTGCGGTCGTGCGGTTCGGCGCTGGCGAGAATGGGTCGGAGCGCGAACAGTCACCGTGATCGCGGTCGTCATACCGGGGAGCCGTCATACGTGGTGCCCACGGCTCTTTCCTCTTTTCATCGAGACGAAGAGCTACGTCGTTCGATGGCGCCAGCCCTTTCTCTGCTGTCGCCATCAGACGATGCGGGCGCATAGCGAAGCTCCCAAGGCTATCAGGAGGACCCCGGTGAGTTTGTTGAACCAATCCAGCGCGGCTTTCTGCAAGCTCCGAAACATGGTGTTCGTGCTGAGGGCGAGGAAGAGATACCAGGATGCGCTGCCGAGCATCACACCGATGGGCGTCGCCAGCGCGCAACCAATGATCAACGGTTTGCCGGTTTCCAGCGCGGACGTGACGCCCAGATACGGCAGTATCGTCATCGGGTTGGCGGCAGCGATCAACAGGGTCGATGTATAGGCCGAAAACAAATCTCCGCATGTCGGATCTCCGCATGTCGAGCCATTCGCCGTGTCCGTGGACACGAGAATGGTTCTGAGGCCCATCAAGACCAGCACGATCCCTCCAGTGATGCGCAGCGGCGTATGCAGGGCGAGCGTCACCTGCGTCAATGCGGTCCCGCTCACCACGGCCAGGCTACTGAACATCCCGTGGGCTGTTGCCGCACCCATGCCGCTCGCGATCCCAAACCGGATTCCGAATGCCAGCGTCCGCTGCACGCACATCAAGCCAATCGGGCCGAACGGGATAGCGGCGAACAAGCCTAACGCCGCCGCCGGCAGCAAGTGCCCGATGAACGACGTCATTTCCAGAATGGCTTGGCTGCTTCGGCCATCGCCTCTTGCCGCGTCTTGCCGATGTCCTTGAGAAAATGATCATCGAGCTCCGCCAGGGCTTGTCGCTGCCGCGACCGCTCAGAACACCGAGCGCACCAGCTTAGGAATCGTAATCCCCATCCAAGTCGACGATGGCTGGATGCAACGGCTTCCTTCCAATTCGTGAGCGCATTGACAACAACGGACATGATAATCCTCCGGATGCGCGGATGCGCGGATAGAACTATCGGCATGCACGTCGCTGGCGTGTGAGTTCGTTCACGTCTCACGCCTTCGTGCGATGACGAGAGATCGTCGACGGTCTTGCTTGCGGTTCCAACGCGAGCGGCCATCGTCGTGGCGGGCCAACACACCCGCGCACGATCGCATCGCTCTCCGCGTAGGTCGCCGTCTGGTCACGTCGCGCGCGTCAGCGGCCCAACGTTAGAAAGCGAAGCGGTATGACGGAAGGTCCAATTTGCGGATGATCAATCAGTCCAATTCAGGCGGCGCCTCGGGACTGTTGTTGATCGGATTTGCTGAGTCGCGTGTCGTCACCTCAAGCGACATCGCTCACGCCGCTTTCGGGCGTCGAGACACGCATTCATCGAAGCAACTTCGCAGCCGTCTCAGCCCTTCGGCAATCCGTGCCGTCTCGATCGCCCCATATCCCAGGATGATGCCGGCCGGAGGTTTTCTGTCCACCTGGAAGGCCGACAGTCTTTGGATGGCGACGCCGAGATCAAAGGCTCTTGATGCAATCGCATCAATATGATCAACCGACGCTCTTCGCGCGTAGGCGGCGATATGCAGCCCGGTGCTCGATGGAATAAGATCGAGATAATCGCCGAAGTTGCTCTTGATCGCCGCGGTCAGCGCCTCATGCCGTTCGCTATAGGTGCGGCTCACCTTGCGAATGTGGCGTGCAAACGCACCCTCGTCGATGAACCACGCGAGGGCGCTCTGCGTTATTGTCGCTGTATGCCAATCGGTGACGAACTTCGCCTTCTGCGCCGCCTCTTGCAGCGACGGCGGCACGACCATAAAGCCCAGCCGGAGAGTCGGCAGCAGCGTCTTTGAAAACGTGCCGACATACACAACGCGACCGGTCGTATCGAGGGTCTGAAGCGGCTCGAGCGGACGCCCACCGAAGCGAAACTCGCTATCATAGTCGTCCTCAACGACAACCGCGTTGTTGCGCTCGGCCCAGGCAAGCAGTGCGCGTCGACGCGACAGGCTCATGGCCACGCCGAGGGGATATTGATGCGAAGGCGTCACGTAGACGGCCCTTGCCTCGGCCGGCAGCGCCTCCACGACGAGACCTTCGCTGTCGACCGGCACACCGATCACGCGCGTGCCCAGCGCCCTGAACAAGTCTTTTGGAGGTTGATAGCCCGGATCTTCCATCGCAACGACATCGCCGGGCTCGAGGAGCACGCGAGCGATGATGTCGAGCGCCTGTTGGGTGCCATTAGTCACGATGACGTCGTCGGGCGATCCGGAAACGCTTCGTGAGATGCCAATGTGGCGAGCAATAGCCGCGCGCAGCTCCCGATTGCCAGCAGGATTCTCGTAGACGCCTGCCGCCATTTCGCGCGAGCGCACGGCACGGGAGACGACCCGCCGCCAGGCTCCCTGTGGAAACAACGAAGCGTCCGGAAGCCCGGTTCTAAAGTCGAAATCCGCCGCGCGGACAAAGGCCGTCGAAGGCAATATGGTCTCCCAAACGCCACGCACCCGAACTGCGCGGACTGTCGACCGCTTTGTTTTCGATGCTGGACGTTTCGCCGCAAGCTGATGGCTGACGAACGTCCCGGCGCCCGCTTGGGATGTCGCGAATCCTTCCGCGACAAGGCTTTCATAAGCAATCGTCACCGTCGATCGCGCAACCGTGAGCGCGGCGGCCAGTTCTCGCGTGGGAGATAGCCGCTCTCCAGGCCGAAGGCGCCCGTCCAGAATTGCCTGCCGGATCTGACGGTAGATCTCGCCGCTGAGGTCACTTCGACCAACAAGACTGACATGAAAAGCCACGGCACCGAGCCCTCTTTGCTCCGCATTGGACTGGCAACCTTACACAAGGGTGTACGTTCCATCATACCGCTCTGCAGGTTCCATCACGGACTGTCAGAGCCGCGCAGCAGGCGAGGCGCCGTGGCGCCCGCGCTATGGGAAACCGGCAACCTCACTAATTGGAACCCGTGTCCTCGCACGGCGTTCCCCACCGCAGGTACGCGACCGCTGGTGGCGCGCGGCGCGAACGTCTGAACGCATGCTTTGTCGATTAACTCGGTATAAGAGTCGCGATGCCAAAACTTCCCATGACGGCCGCGGGCTACGCTGCCCTTGCAGATGAACTGAGGCACCGCATCCGTATCGAGCGGCCCGATCTTATTCAGCGAATTCAGCAGGCGATCGCCGACGATCCAAATCTGGTTGAGAATTCGGAATATCAGGTTGCGCTTGCAGAGCAAAGTGTCAACGACACTCGAATTGCCGAGTTGGAGGACAAGCTCGCGCGTGCCGATATCGTCGATGTATCCAAGCTTTCCGGCAATACCATCAAGTTTGGCGCCACGGTGACGCTGATTGATGAGGACACCGGCGAGAAGCGGGTCTGGCAGCTCGTCGGCGAACCGGAAGCCGACGCGAGCAAGGGGAAGATTTCGATAACTTCACCGATCGCCAAGGCGTTAATCGGAAAGAGCAAAGGGGAAACCGTGGCCGTTGAGACGCCGGGCGGCGCCAAGGCTTTCGGGGTCCGACAAGTGGAGTGGTTTGAGGCAAAACGAAAAGGGCGCGAGCAGGTGTGAAACGGCGGCTCGATCTTCGGTTTGGGCACGGTATCGCATCGGATATTGTTATCCTGATTGTCACGTACGCGCCTGGTTCGGGCTGCTGGCCTTTGAACGATGCAACAGCTCGGTAACTTCCTGATCGGAAGTCTGGCCGAAATCCCTGTAGTGCATGCCGACCGCAAAGAACGGATCGGGGCTCCTGAGGCAAATGATCTCGTCTGCCTCCGCACTGAGTTCGTCAAGCGAATCGCGTGGCGCAACCGGCACCGCTAGAACGAGACGGCCCGGCTTCGCCCTTGCGAGCGCTCTCAGCACGGCTTTCACGGATCCGCCGGTGGCGATGCCGTCGTCGACGACAATGGTCGTACGGCCGGCAATCTCCGGCGGTGGATCACCGCCGCGGTAAAGGCGCCGTCGACGTTCGATTTCGGCAAGCTGGCGGGCAGTCTCGGCTTCCAGATAGGCCGCGCCCGGCTGGATCTCGCGAACGATGTCCTCGTTGAGCACGACCTGCGGATGGGGGCCATCGACGACCGCGCCGAGCCCGAGCTCCTCATGGCCCGGCGCGCCGATCTTGCGCACGAGCGCTACGTCGAGCGGGGCGTGCAGCGCTTGCGCAATCTCGAATGCAACAGGAACGCCGCCGCGCGGCAGCGCAAGCACGACCGCGTCCTTGTCTCTGAACTTCATGAGCGCCGACGCCAGCCGGCGTCCGGCGTCTCGCCGGTCGGCGAAAACCGTATCGGCGTCGATCACCTCTTCGGAGAGGTGCGACGCCAGGAATTGGCGAAACCAGCGCGTGGCATATTGCGTCACCTGCTCAAGCGCGCCGGGTTCTTCGAACAAATGCGTCGCCTTCGGCACGATCACCAGGTCCTTCTCGCAAGAGAGCTCCGCAAAAGCCGAACGGTTGAGCGGAATCACCGGTAGGTCGGCTCCGCCAACGATCAACAGGGTCGGCGCCCTAACGGCGTGCAGCGCATGGCCGGCCAAATCCGGGCGACCGCCGCGCGAAACCACCGCGGCGACGTTCTGCCGGTCGGCAGCCGCGACCAGCGCGGCCGCTGCACCGGTGCTTGCGCCGAAATAGCCAATCGGAAACTTCGCGAGGTCTGGCCTGTTGAGGGTCCAGTCCGCGGCGTCTGCAAGCCGTGATGCCAACAGCGGGATGTCGAATACGTTGCCGCGGTCACGCTCCTCCTCCGGGCTTAGGAGATCAAGCAGCAGCGTGGCAAACCCGGCCTCACGGAGAGCCGCTGCGACCTGGTTGTTGCGTGGGCTTAGACGGCCGCTACCGCTGCCATGCGCAAAAATCACGATGCCGGCCGCATCGTGAGGCACGCCCAAAATGCCCGCAAGGTGGTGCGGACCGACCAGGACTTCGCTGAGCTGTTCCCGTGCACTCGCCATGATCAGAACCCAAAGGGATAGGTTTCTGCCGCGCCCGCTACGGCTCGTGTCGCAAGCGGTGTCACCGCCTTGCTATCTTCGAACCAGACGAACGCGTCGAACTGTTCGGGCAATACCGCCTCAAAGTAGTGGCTGAGGAGCTCCGTCTCGGGTCGATAGATGACGCCAATGGCTCGCTCGAGTCTGGGACCGGTCAGCCTGTCGCGCAGCTCGCTTCGGCCGGGCGGCCGCAAATCGGTCAATGATCGCGCCAGACCTGTGCGGCGGAACAGGTATTCATAGCTGTCCCCGCGTGCGGGCCGAACCGACTTGATCTCCATCTCGCCGCCCCAATCGGAGGCCGCAGCCACTGTGCCGCGATCCGTGCCGAACCCGATCAAGACGGCCTCGTCGCCATAGGCGTTGCGGACGAGCTCTCCGATATTGAATTCGCCGCCCCAACCCATCGAAGTTGCCGCGGCGTTGCCGATGTGGGAGTTGTGGGCCCAGACCACCGCCTTCGCGTGCGGCCCGCGTTCCTGCATCACATATTGCAGCGTGTCGAACATGTGACGGTCGCGCAGGTTCCACGACTCGGTCGAGCCGCGATACATGATGCGGTAATACTGTTCGGCCGCGCGCACGATCCGCGCATTCTGCGCGGCATTGAAGAAGGCCTCGCCGCCGTCTTGATGCGAAAGCCGGTGCGACAGAAGCTCGCGCAATTGAGCTACCACCTCGTCTTCGCAACTGTCGCGGCCGGACAGGACGGCGCGTCCGTAACCGGCAGGGTCTGCCTGCCACGGCGTCAGGCAGGAATAGCGTTCACGCGCCGCGCGGGCGCGTTCCGGGTCGATGCGTTCGAGATACGCGATGACAGCGGCAATGGAGCTGTTGAGGCTGTAGACGTCGAGCCCCCGCAACTCGACCCGCTGGTCCGCAGCGCACGCGCCGTTGTGGAAGCGCAGATAATCGATGAAATGCTTCACTTCGATATTGCGCCACATCCAGGTTGGAAAACGTTCGAACGGCCGCTCCGGGGGCGGCTCGGATGGCAGTTGCCGCACGAGGTGGTCGAGCACTGCTGCGTCCGGCCAATCGGCCTCGACCGCGACGATGTTGAAGCCGTGGTGCTCGATCAACTGGCGAGTGATGGCGGCACGTGCCCGATAGAATTCTGACGTGCCATGTGTCGCTTCGCCAAGCATCACGATTTTCGCAGGGCCGAACCGGTCGAAAAAGGAGGTGAAATCGTCCTGCTCCGGAGCCGGGAGATGCTCGCCTGCTTCGTGCAGGAGATCGATCAACTCGCGATTGGTCCTCTCGCGAATTTGTTCGGCTTCCGGTGAAAGGGCCATGCGCCGGGTTCCCTAGATGGCTGCTGCGCTTGTCCAGCATCGGCATACCGACGCGCGGCTTGCAGGGATCGTCCTGAGCGCACGCGGGAAACGCCGATCAGCGTGCCTTGTTGAGGCAACTCAAGCGCCGGTCCGACGTTCCTTCGTATCGGCGGAATCGCCGGAAAGGCGTGTGGTTGCACCCGGTGGACCGAGCGAGCCCGCCGTTGCGACCCTTTCATGAGCACGGGAGTCTGCATATGGTGTTCAAGTTGACGAGTCCTGCATTCGACGACGACCAGCCGATTCCGGCCAAATACACTTGCGACGGCCAGAATGTGTCTCCGCCGCTTCAATGGTCGGATCCGCCGCCGGGTACGAAGAGCTTCGCCCTTATTGTTGAGGACCCGGATGCACCGTCCGGCACGTTTCGGCATTGGGGCATCTACAACATCATGGGCGAGCGGACGATGCTGCCGGAAGCCATCGGTCACGGGCCAAAGACGGAGCGTCTCGGCAAAGGCGTGAACGATTTCGGCGAGCTAGGCTATGGCGGGCCGGCGCCGCCCAAGGGTCATGGTACGCATCACTATCACTTCAAGCTGGCGGCCTTGGATGTCGACGAGCTATCGCGTTCGCCCAGCATGCCGATAGTCGACATCTGGAAAGCAGCCGAGAAGCACGTGATCGGCCAAGCTGAACTCGTCGGGACGTACCGCAGATAGCGGCGACGCGTTGCATGGAACGAGCGGGTGTCGGGGTGCGCCTGTGGCATGCCCGCTCCCGCTCGGCGCTCTGTTCCTTCTGTTTGCATCATGCCTCAGCCGGTGAGCGCGCCCGCATGTTGCCCGCCCGGCCGAGAGATCCCATGCAGCGCGGTAGCGGCGCCGTCACCCGGCTTGGAAACCGCGATATCGCCGAGCGCGATGATGCCGACGAGCCGCTTGTTTCGAGTGAGCACCGGCAACCGCCGCACCTGAATGTCGGCCATGTTGCGAGTGACTTCATCGATATCCTGGTCTTCGAAGCAGTATTTGACATCTGCTGTCATAACGTCGCGCACCGGCGTATCCGGACTTCGGCCCATCGCCATGCCGCGCGTCGCAATATCACGGTCGGAGATCATTCCCACCAACCGGTCATTTTCAGCCACGGGCAACAGCCCGATATTGAGCGCCGCCATCGCCTCGGCCGCATCCCTGATGCTGTCCTGCGGAGTGCAGAGCTGCACGTTCGTGGTCATGGCATCGCAAACTCTCATCTGGAGCCTCCTCTTTGCCTGATAGGCGGCCAACGAAATTTGCTAGCGGACGTTCCCTCTATCGACCGGAAACCTCGGTGTTGCGGCCTCCGCAGCGCTCGCGAAGGAACGGAGTTCATTCGGCGCCCGCGGCAGAAATCGCGTCGGTCGTTCCACGCGCGCCGCGGAACATCACGGGTGCGAGTGTGTTCAACGCTTGGACCAGAGCAAAGAGCAAAGCGGAGCGGATGACGATGGCGGGACGGCTGAACGGCAAATCATCAATCGTGACAGGTGCGGCGACGGGAATCGGCGAAGCTATCGCCCATAAATTTGCGCGAGAAGGTGCGAAGGTCATTGTTGCCGGACTGCCCGCCGATCCGGTGGAGGACGTCGTCCATGCCATTCGAGCGCGCGGCGGCATGGCCGAACCCTTTCTTGGCGATGTTGCGGACGATGTGGATGCGCAAGCCTGCATCGCTCTGGCGATCGACGCATTCGGCAGGCTCGACATCCTGATCAACAATGCTGGCGTCTTTCCTGAAATTGCCGAATGCCAGGATCATTCGGTCGAGATGTTCGACTACATCGTGCGTAACAATGTCCGCTCTGCATTCCTGATGACGAAGTTTGCGCTGCCGCATCTGAAGCGCTCGCGGGGTGTCGTGATTTCGACGGGATCGGAGGCCGGCGAAATGGGTGAGCCGACGGCGGCGCCCTACGGCGGTTCGAAGGGTTTCCTTCACGCCTTCATGCGCGGCGTGGCCTACGAACAGGGCAAGCACGGCGTGCGCGCCCTCTGTGTGTGCCCTGGCCCTATCGATACGGCCTGGACGCACAAAGAGACCGGGCCGATGAACGAGCAGATGGAGAAGCAGACTCTTGCCGGTACCGTGCTCGGTCGGCGCGGTACCCCGGAGGAGATGGCCAATGTCTTTGCGTTCGCCGCGTCGGATGAGGCGAGCTTCGTAACAGGGGCGCTGATATTTGCTGACGGCGGCACCACGATTGCGAAGGGTGGTCCGGGGGAGATGGTGCAGAGCTTTGTGAGGGAGCAACCCAAGCCGACGCTCGATCTCAGGCACTCGCACGACGGCCTCAAGGGCAAGCCTGTCGAGAACCGCATGCACTAGATGAGGCTGCGAACAGAATGCCGGTCGCGATCGAGTCGCTGGTGGTCAGAGCACCGGTACCGCCCGGCCCTTTCTTCCCGATTGCACCCCTTGGTTGAGGCGATCATCCGCGTGCTGGCTGACCGCATCCGTCGGCGGAAATATGCTGTCATATATCGCGCGGGCCTCTCGAATTAAGCGAGCCCGCTCAAGCTCCGGCTTCGGAATAAGTCGAATGACTTCGCCCATGCAGAGTCCTCATCGGAAAGCATCATTGTTTACGGGAAGTTATGTTATAACGTAACATATCTAGCGTTCTGTCAAGTCAGTTTGGTCGGGTCGGCAGCATCGGAACGCAACACGCCGGTTGCCGGATGACGCCGAAAACGACTGGAGCTTCGCCGTCGATGTGCTGATTGCGGCGAGCTGGTCGAGCAGGCTAGCGCCGCAATGCTGTGTCGGGTATGGCCCTGCGCACTACCTCGCGCATCGCAAAGCTCGAGTGGATGCGCGCCACCCCGGGCATCCGTGAAAGATGTTGCTTGTGGATGCGTTCGAAGTCCGCGATGTCGCGCGCGATAACCTGCAAGTGATAATCGTCGCTGCCTGACATCAAGTGACAGGACACGACATCCGGACAGCGGGCGATCGCCGCTTCGAATGCGGCCAGGTAATCCTCGCTCTGTTTTTCCAGCGTGATGGTGACGACGACCGTCGTGACGAGCCCGAGCGCGGTCGGCTCGAGATCGGCGCGATAGCCCCTGATGATCCCACGTTCCTCGAGTTGGCGGATGCGGCGCGCGCAGGCAGTGGGCGATAGGCCGACCTTTTCGGCGAGCTCGATCTGGCTCGCCCGGGCATCAGCGAGGAGCTCGGTCAGAATCCGGTAATCAATGCGATCCAGTTCATCCACGCTATAAGTCACCAATTTATGGGGCTAACGTGCAGAATATGTGCGCAGATCGCGTCCAGCAAGCCGTAATTCGCCGAAAAGCGTTGCCGAGTCAGAAGTATTCTATCTGCAGTCAGATAGCCTCGAACAGGAGCAAGCCCATGCGGATCGGTGTGCCCAGGGAAATCAAGGTCGAGGAATATCGCGTTGGTCTGACGCCGGCTTCGGTGCGGGAATATGTGACGCGGGGACACGAGGTGATTGTCGAGCAGGGCGCGGGGATCGGCATTGGCGCAAGTGATGACGTCTACCGTTCGGCCGGCGCTGCAATCGTGGATACGGCCGCGGAAATCTTCGCGACCGCCGACATGGTGGTCAAGGTCAAGGAGCCGCAGCCGAGCGAATGGCGCCAGCTTCGCGACAATCAGATCCTCTTTACGTATTTGCACCTTGCGCCGGATGCGGCGCAGACCAAGGGGCTTCTGGCATCCGGCTGCACGGCGATCGCTTACGAGACGGTGACCGACGCCTATGGAGGGCTTCCGCTGCTTGCGCCGATGAGCGAAGTGGCGGGACGGTTGGCGATCGAGGCGGCGGGCGCTGCCTTGCGGAAATCGGCGGACGGAATGGGCAAGCTGATCGGCGGGGTGCCCGGCGTGGCGCCAAGCAGGATCGCGGTGATCGGCGGTGGCGTGGTCGGCACGCATGCCGCGCGGATGGCCGCAGGCCTTGGCGCCGATATCGCGATCCTGGATCGCTCGCTGCCGCGCCTTCGCGTTCTTGACGAGATGTTCCAGGGCCGCGTCCGCACGCGCTATGCAACGCTGGAAGCGATCGAAGAGGAAGTCATTGCGGCCGACGTCGTCATCGGTGCCGTGCTGGTGCCGGGCGCCAGCGCGCCGAAGCTCGTCTCGCGCGCGCATCTCGGCCGCATGAAACGCCGTGCCGTGCTAGTCGATGTCGCGATCGACCAGGGCGGCTGCTTCGAGACGTCGCGGCCGACGACCCATCAGGCGCCGACCTATCTCGTCGACGAGATCGTGCACTATTGCGTCGCCAACATGCCGGGCGCGGTGCCGGTGACGTCGAGCCATGCGCTCAACAATGCCACGCTGCCGTTCGGCCTTGCGCTGGCTGAAAAGGGCATCCGCGCGCTGATCGAGGATCCGCATCTGCGCGCCGGACTCAACGTGCACCGCGGACAGATCACCAATCGCGCGGTCGCCGACAGCCAGAATTTGCCTGCAGCGGCACCCGAAAGGATTTTGGCGGCGTGACGCCGACTCGCCTTACGAAGATTCTTGGCCCGCCTTCACGCCGCCCAGCACTGTCCTCCGCCGTCCACGCGCAGCACCTGGCCTGAGACGAACGCGCCCAACGGACCTGCGAACACTTCGACGACGCGCGCGACTTCGTCGACGGTCGCGATGCGATCGAGTGTGCCGGCTTCCACCATCCGGTTCTGATCCACCGCGCGCGTGCCCATGAAGCGGCCGGTGCGGGTGTCGCCGGGGGCGATGCAGTTCACCGTGATGTCATAGGATCGGAGCTGATCGGCGAGGCAACGCGTGTAATGCGTCATGCCGGCTTTCGCAACCGCATAGATCGAGCCGTTTGTGCGGCCCTTGAAGGCTGCGACCGAACCGATGGTGACGATGCGGCCCTGACGCCTCGGCATCATTTCCTTGGCCACCGCCTGGCAGGTCAGGATGGTTGAGAGCAGGTTGCGATCGAGCACCGCGCGAACATCCTCTTCGTGAATGCCGACGGCGTCGTTCGGGTCCGGCTTGCCGCCTTTGGCCGCAATATCGCCACCTGCATTGTGGACCAAAATGTCGATCGGACCCAATTGCTTCGTCGTGGTCTCGACGACACGCGCGATGTCGGCGCCTTGCGTAAGGTCGCCGAGTACGCGGATGGTGCGTACCCCATGCGCCGCGGCCACCGCTTCCGCGACCGCCGTCAGCGTCGATCCCTCGCCGTATTCGGCTGGGCCGTGTTCGCGCATCCCGTGGATGGCGACATCGGCCCCCATGGCCGCCAGCCGTTCGGCGAACGCGCGGCCTAGCCCGCGGCCGGCACCGGTGACCAGCGCAACCTTTCCCTTCAGCGACCGCGCGTCGTCCCATGATGCCATGACGTTCTCCTGATTTTGCCGAAATGTCAGTCTGCGGCGAGATCGAGGCCAATCGCGAGCGCCTGCACGAGGCACATCGGCGCGACCAGAGTGCGCAGCGCCGGCTCCGGCATGTCCTGAATTTCGAACACGACCGAGGCGCCCTCAACGATCGGGCTCAGCAGACTGTCGGTGATGGAGATCGCCGGCACGTTGCGCGCCACTAGTTCGGGAAATAGGCGCGCCGTATCAGGGTAATAGTTGCGGAAGCTGATCGCGACCAGCGCGTCTTCGGAAGTGGCCGGATGCGATTGTTCGTGGATGCTGCCCCCGGTCCCGTCCAGCAACACCACGCGCCGCCCCAGTTTCCGCAGCACATAGGCCAGATGCGTTGCTACTGGAAACGAGCCGCCGAGGCCCAGCAGATAAATGTCGCGCGCCTTCGCCAATATCATGATGGCAGCTTCGAGTTGGCGCTCATGGGCGGATTGGCTGAGCGTTACCAGGGCCGATTGCGCTTCCGCCACGAAGCGCCCCAGCACTGCCGCGGGCTTGCGGCCGAGGGCGGATTTCTCCTCGCTCTTCATCCGCGCCAGCCGCGCCTTGTAGCTGGGCGCCACGCCGGCCACGAGGCGCGAGCGGAACACTTCCTGCATCTGACTAAAGCCGCCGAAGCCGAGGGCATGCGCGAAGCGGACGATGGCCGACGGCGGCACGCCGGAACGCTCCGCAATCTCCGCGACCGTGCCCAACGCGACATCGATCGGATGATCGAGCACGAATTCCGCGATCTGCTGCAGGCGTCCAGACAAGGCGCGATGCCGTTGGGCGATCGCCCCACGCAACTCGTCGTAACTGATCGCCGTACCGGCAGGCTTGTTCATGGTGTCAACCTTACCCGATTGCGGCCGTTTCGCCGCTTGGTTCTAGTCTCTGGTTCAAATATTCCACTTTACATTTAGAATAGAACGTTCATTCTATGAACCGCAACAACAAAATAAGCGGTTGGGAGGGAGCCATGAAACGACGTGAAATTTCGCGGCGGAGCGTTCTGAAGGGCAGCCTGATGGCCAGCGCCTTTGCCGGAACGGCGAGTTACTTCGGACCGTGGAAGGAAAACCGTGTCTGGGCGCAAGGCGCCGCCAAGCCGATCAAGCTCGGCCTGACCTGCGATGCCAGTGGTCAATACGGCAACAGCGGGCAGGACGATTTGCGCGGAATCCAGATGGCGATCGACGAGGCCAACGCCAAAGGCGGCGTGCTCGGCCGCAAGATCACCTGGATCACGGCTGATACCGAAACAACGCCGGCCACCGGCAGCCGCCTCGCCGAGCGGTTCATCACAAGGGAAGACTGCACCATCCTGATCGGCGCGGTGCATTCAGGCGTGGCCAATGCCATCACTCAGGTCGCTGCCAAGAATGGCGTCATCTACCTGAACACGAATTCGTCCGCCCCCA
This sequence comes from Bradyrhizobium murdochi, assembly GCF_000472965.1. Lineage (GTDB taxonomy): Bacteria > Pseudomonadota > Alphaproteobacteria > Rhizobiales > Xanthobacteraceae > Bradyrhizobium > Bradyrhizobium murdochi. Next base: position 114,262 of record NZ_AXAU01000013.1, read on the forward strand.
GCGAGGCAGGGGAGAACTGCTCGCGTATCAAGTTCGTCTGGGACGGCAACGGCACCAATTTCTCCAAGGCATCGGTCGCGAACGCCGTTAACTCGATCGGCAAGAACTGGATGCTGCTCACGAACGATTATGTGTGGGGCCATACCACCTCGGCGGCGACGAAAGCGCAGGTCGAAGGCGCCGGCGGCAAGGTCATCGACAATCTGCTGGTGCCGCAGAACACCCGCGACTTCACGGCCTATCTCTTGAAGATCCAGCAGGCGAAGCCGGATGTCGTGGCGACCGCCATCGGCGGCGACGACATCAAGGCGCTGCGCGAGCAGGTCGCCCAGCTCAAGCTCGACGGTAAACCTGCCTGGATCAACAACCAGCAGGACTGGCCTGACGTCTGGGGCTCGCCCGGCAGCCTGTTCGGCGTGTTCGGCACCACCTGGTATCACAAGCTGGCGCTGCCTGGCGTCGCTGACTTCGTCAAGAAATGGCAGGCCAATAACAAGGAGGGCTCGATTCCGGTACCCGGCAACGTTTCCTACAACGGCTACATGGCCACACGGGAATTGCTGCGCGCGATCGAGCGCGCCGGCTCGACCAACAACGTCAAGATCATCAAGGAGCTTGAGAATCTGAAGGTATCGGCGACTGACCGCATGCAGCATTTCGATGCCTATATGGATCCAGTGACGCACCAAATGCAGCAGACGATCTATCTGGCGCGGCGCAATCCCAAGCCTGCGGACAAGACCGATCTGTACGAAATCATCAGTTGGACCGAGCCAAAGGCTGTGGCCGATACCGATGCGCAGGCCAAGTGCAAGCTGGTCCCCTACGAGCAGGTTCCTACGGTTGATTCCTGAGTTCGCCGCTTGAATACGCAGCGGGCGCGTCGTGTGCCCGCTGCCCTGCAACAGCAATACGAGAACGCAGCTTGTTCGATCTTCTGCCGCACATCCTCAATGGCCTCACGCTCGGGCTCCTGTTCGCGTTAATCGCGCTCGGCTTCATGCTGATCGTAGGCCTCATGGAGCAGATCAATCTCGCGCACGGCTCGCTGTTTGCGCTCGGCGCCTATTTCGCCATGCAATTGATGGGGCCGCGCCCGCCGTTCCCAGCTGACCTTGCGCAGTCCTGGCTGGCATTGCCGCTCGGCTGGCGCTACGCCGCGACGCTGATCCTGGCGCCGGCTGCGGTCGGCCTCGTCGGGATCGCCATCGAATTCTGCATGCGCCGGACCTACGGCAAGGATCCGCTTTACGGTTTGCTGCTGACCTTTGGCGCTGCGATGGTGATCGAGGAGATGATCCGCCTGACCTGGGGCACGCGCGACTACGTGTTGCAGGTGCCGCAAGCGGTCAATGGCGGTTTTATCTTCGGCGATCTGATCTGGTCGACCTACCGCTTCTATGCTGCGGGCATAGCAGTCGCGGTGATCGGACTGGTCTGGCTCCTGATCGAAAAGACCTCGTTCGGCGCCACCGTGAAGGCGGGTGCGCATGACAGCGAAATCGTGCGCGCGCTCGGCATCGACCTGACGCGCCTGCGGCTGCTCGTCTTCGTGTTCGGCACTATGCTAGCGGCCGTCGCCGGCATTATCGTGGCGCCGATCTGGGGCATACGCCCGCACATGGGCGTCGACGCCGTCATTCCGGCATTCCTGGTAATCGTGCTCGGCGGCGTCGGCAGTTTCTGGGGCGCCGTCGTTGCCGGCCTTCTGGTCGGGCTCGCCGTCGGTCTGTCCGGCGCCTACGCCTCCGAGTGGTCGTTGCTATCGATGTACGTGTTGCTGGTGGCGGTCGTGACGTTCAGGGCGCGCGGGCTCTGGGGCAAGAAAAGCATGCTCGAGGCCTGAAGATGATCCCAACACCGCAATCCGATTCCGCGCGGCTCATCACGCCGACCATGCTGGTGCTGTGGCTGGTGCTGGCCACCGTGCCGTTCTGGATCGCGCGCGTCGGCCTCTATCCCTATCTCGGGATCGAGATCCTGATCTGGTCGCTCTATGCGCTCGCGTTCAATCTCGTGCTGGGCACCGCCGGCCTGCCGTCGTTCGGCCACGGCGCCTATTTCGGCATTGGAGCCTATGCTTTCGGCCTCTGCCAGTTCAATGTCGTCGCCAATCTCTGGGCCTGCCTTGCGGCTGCATTGGCGGTCGCGGGTTTGGCCGGCGCGCTGGTCGCGCTATTCATCTCGCACCGCCGGGGCATCTACTATGCCTTCATGACTATCGCCTTTGGCCAGATTTTCTGGACGGTCGCGATCAAGTCGCACAAGGTCACGGGCGGCGAGGATGGGCTATTGAAGATCGCGCGGCTGCCCGCCGATTTTGGGTTTGCGTCGTTCGATCTCGCCGGCAATGTGGCATTCTACTATTTTGTCCTCATGGTCTTCGGAATCGCTGTTATCGTGCTGTGGCGGCTGGTGCATTCGCCCTATGGCCGGGTTATCGCGGCGATCAAGCAGAGCGAAACCCGCGCTGCGCATCTCGGCTATAATGTGTGGCTCTACAAGGCGTCGATCTTCGCGCTGTCGGCGGCAGTATCAGGATTTGCCGGCGGCCTGTTCGCGATGGCGCAGCTTGCGGCGTTCCCTGATGTAATGAGCCTGCATCAGTCCGGCTACGTCGTGATGATGACGTTGGTCGGCGGCGGCCTCGTCAGCTTCTGGGGTCCTGTCATCGGCGTGTTTCTGTTCCTGATCGCGCGCGACGTGATCGGCGCCATGACGAACGCCTGGATGCTTTATTTCGGGCTGCTGTTCATCGCGGTCGTGCTCTTCCGGCCTGAGGGGGTTGCTGGAGCCATCATGGCCGCGTGGCAGAACCGGTCGCTGAATTCGATGCGGCAGCAAGGCGGCACTGCGCTGCGTCTCTTGCTCGGAGGCGGACGATGGCGCTGATCGAAGTTTCCGGCGTTCATGTTCGCTTCGGCGACCGCGTCGTGCTTGAAAGCATCGACCTGACAGTGCCCGAGGGGGAGTTCCACGGCCTGATGGGGCCGAACGGCGCCGGTAAGACCACATTCTTCAACGTGCTTACCGGCCGCGTCAAGCCGAGCCGTGGCTCGATCCGGTTCGACGGCGAGGATGTGACGGGGCTGAGCTCGCATCGCATTGCAGCCAAAGGCGTCGCCCGCTCGTTCCAGATCATGACACTGTTCGACGAGTTTTCCGCGAGCGAGAATGTCATCGTCGGCCTGCCGGGCTTTCGCGCCCGCGGATTCGATATGCACCACGCCGCTGCCGGCGATCGCGGGTTTGCCGAGAAGGCTTCCGAGATACTTGTTACCGTTGGCCTCGCCGCCAAAAGCGATACCCGCGCCAAGGATCTCAGCTATGGCGACCGCCGTGCGCTCGAGATCGCGGTCGCGCTGGGGCAGGGACCCCGCGTGTTGTGCCTGGACGAGCCAACCTCCGGGCTTGGCTCCGACGGCGTACAGCGCCTCGCGACGCTGGTCGGCCGGCTCAAGGGCAAGCTAACGATCGTGGCCATCGAGCACGACATGGAATTCCTGTTCTCGCTGGCCGACCGCATTTCCGTGATCCATTGGGGCCAAGTCGTCGCGCGCGGCACGCCGCACGAGCTGCAGCAGAACGAATGGGTCAAGCGCTCTAACCTCGGGCGGTTCGCATGATTCTCCAGGTAGAGGCGGTCGATACGTTTTACGGTGAGACGCAGGCGCTGTTTGGCGCATCGCTATCTGTCGAGCGCGGCAAGGTATTTGCGCTGTTGGGCCCTAACGGCGCCGGCAAGACCACGATGCTGCGCTCGATCCTGGGATTGACCCGTCCGCGCCGAGGCGCCGTCAGGTTCGACGGCCGCGAGGTCACGCATAGCCCGACGCATGAAATCGCGCGCGGCGGGATCGGCTGGGTGCCCGACGACCGGCGGCTGTGTCCGACGCTCTCGGTGGCGCGCAATCTCGGCATTGCGCAGAAGCGGACGAAATTCCGGAGCTGGACCGTCAAGGAGGCGTGCGAAATCTTCTCGCCGCTCGAATACCTGATGGAACGCGAATGCGAGAACCTGTCGGGCGGCGAGATGCAAATGGTGGCGATCGCGCGTGCGCTTGTCGGATCGCCCGGACTGATCCTGTTCGACGAGCCGAGCCAGGGGCTGGCGCCGAAAATCGTTGGTGACGTGCTTGCGACTATCCGCAGGCTGCGGAACGAGGGCGTCGCCTCGCTCGTGGTCGAGCAGAATGCCGAGATCGCGCTGTCGGTCGCCGACCAAGCCGCCGTTATCGATCGCGGCCGGATCGCCTGGAACGGAGAGGCCGCGACGCTTCGTGACGACCGCGGCTTGCGCCAACGCCTGCTTGGAGTTCACTGATGGCCTCGCCGCTGCTCGTCCTCGATCAGGTCCGCAAGGTCTACACGCGTGGCCACGTGGTGCGCCGCCCGACGTTCACACTTGAAGCCAATCTCGTGATCGACCGACCCGCTGTTATTGGCGTGGTCGGCCCGAACGGGGCCGGCAAGACGACGCTGTTCGAAATGATGACTGGTTCGAATGCGCCATCGTCTGGCCGCGTTTATGTCGCCGGCACAGATATCCATAAGGTCAAGTACCGCGAACGCGACCGCCTCGCGATCCATTATCACCAGACCTATCAGGTACGCCGCTTCCGCAAGCTGGTGCCATCGATACTCCTCGAAAAGTCGCCGACGCCGGCGCCGATGGTGCATCTGTTCGACGAGCCGCAATTCAACCTGCAGGACGGCTATATCGGTTTTATGCTCGATTTCTTCCGCAAACTGCGCGCGGAGGGACGGCTCGTGGTGGTGTGCCTGCATCCGACTGCGGCCTGGCACCTGGAAATCCTGGCCGAAATCGCTGAACAATATCTGCTGGTGGCGGACGGTGGCGTGACGCGACAGCCGGATTTTGCAACGCTCACCCGCGAGCCCCGGTTCCGGAGCTATCTGGGCTCGGAATTGACGCGGGCCGCGGAGGCGCTATGCGTCGGCCGCGCGGCCGCACACTCTTGAATCGGCTTTGCAATTCGATCGGGCTTCCATCATATAGGCGCCTGATTTCCGCCGCGCGCGCCATTTGGCGACTAATAAGCTCAGGGAGAAAGTCTCGTGGCATATTCGAATACCCAACTCTTCATCAACGGCAAATGGCGTCCAAGCCAGTCGGGCAAGACCATCGCCGTGCTCAACCCGGCGACCGAGGAGACGATCGGCACCGTTGCGCATGCCAGCCGTGCCGATCTTGACGAGGCGCTGGAAGCCGCCGCCAAGGGTTTTAAGGTCTGGCGCGCAGTGGCGCCGTTCGACCGCTGCAAGATCATGCGCAAGGCGGCCGCGATCATGCGCGAGCGCAATGAGGAGATCGCGCCGCTGTTGACGATGGAGCAGGGCAAGACGCTGGCCGAGGCGAAGATCGAAGCGATGGCGGCGGCCGACATCATCGAGTGGTTCGCCGAGGAAGCCAAGCGCGCCTATGGAAGGGTGATCCCGGCCCGTGGTCCCGGCATTTACCAGATCGCAGTCAAGGAGCCGGTTGGCCCGGTCGCGGCTTTTTCGCCCTGGAATTTCCCGATCAACCAGGTCGTTCGCAAGCTCTCCGCGGCTCTCGCAGCCGGTTGCTCCATTATCGTCAAAGCGCCCGAGGAAACCCCGGCATCTCCGGCGCAACTGATCAAGGCGTTCGCTGACGCTGGCGTGCCCGATGGCGTGATCAACCTGGTCTTCGGCGTGCCTTCGGAGATTTCGGAATATCTCATTCCGCATCCGGTGATCCGCAAGATTTCCTTCACCGGCTCCACCGTCGTGGGCAAGCAGCTCTCGGCATTGGCGGGCTTGCACATGAAGCGCGCCACCATGGAGCTGGGCGGCCACGCGCCGGCCATCGTGTTCAAGGACGCCGATGTGTCGTCGGCGGCGAAGATTCTGGCCGCAGCGAAGTACCGCAATGCCGGCCAGGTCTGCATCTCGCCGACGCGCATGCTGGTGCAGGACGACGTGTTCCGTGAATTCGTCGACAAATTTGTCGAGGGCGCCAAGTCGATGAAGGTCGGCAATGGTCTCGATCCTGACTCGAAGATGGGGTCGCTCGCCAATCCGCGCCGCGTCACCGCCATCGAGGGCATGGTGCAGGATGCGGTCGGCAAGGGCGCCAAGCTCGAGACCGGGGGTCACCGCGTCGGCAACAAGGGCTACTTCTTCGAGCCGACGGTCGTCAGCGACGTGCCGAAGGATGCGCGCGCCATGAACGAGGAGCCGTTTGGCCCACTGGCGCTGATCTCGCGGTTCTCGACCTTCGACGAGGTGGCCGAGGAGGCCAACCGCCTGCCGTTCGGTCTCGCGTCCTACGCCTTCACCAGCTCGACCAAGACGGCGACCGCAATCGGCGCGGCGATCGAAGCCGGCATGGTCTCGATCAACAGTTTTGGTCTGGCCCTGCCCGAAGTGCCGTTCGGCGGCGTCAAGGATTCCGGCTACGGCTCGGAAGGCGGCACCGAGGCGATGGAGGGTTATTTCAATACCAAGTTCATCACCCAGACCGGGGTGTGAACCAGGCTGGCGAAGCCAGCCCTGTTTGCTTCGCTCATGATATGGCCCGACGCTCCACCCCGAGCGTCGGGCTAATTTTTTACGATCCATGCAAGCAGCAGGATGACGAGCACGATCAGGCCCGCCGACAGGCTCTTCCAGAACACCAGCGGGTCGCGCTCGTAGAGCGAGCGCCGTGACGTGACGGCAGGTTTCGCCCACATCGCGCCGTTTTCGAGTTCGTGCGAGAATTCGATGACGTCGCCGTATCGTTGCGCACGATCGACGTTGAGCGCCTTGCCGACCACCGCGTCCAGCCAGGCCGGCAGATCGGGGCGATAGCGCGAGAGATAGGTCGGCTTGCCGAAGCGAGGTCGCGAGAACGGTTCGATTTCGCCGTAGGGATAGGCGGCAGTGAACATCCGGTACACGGTGACGCCGAGTGCATAGAGATCGGAAAATTCGTCGCCGGGCCGCCCGCCGAACAACTCCGGCGCCATGTAGCTTGGCGTGCCCGGAATATCCTCGGCCGGGAAGTCCTCGAGCAACGGCACGCGCGCGACGCCGAGATCGACCAGCCGCAATCCGCCGCCCTTCAACAGGATGACGTTGTCGGGCTTGATGTCGCGATGGATGATGCCGGCGCGGTGCAGGGTGGCAACCGCGCGCGCCAGCTTGGTCGCGATGCCGATGCCTTCGGCCAGCGAAAGCTGCGGCGAACGATTGAGGCGCTGTTCCAGCGTCTCGCCCTCGTAGAGCGGCATCACCGAATAGAGACGGGACTGCCGTTCGGCAGGCAGTTCGATGATCTCTCCGATCCAAAGGCTACGGACGCGGGCCGCGACCCATGCCTCGCGGACGAAGGCGAGGCGATAGGAGCCCTCACTGGCAACGCGCGGATGCGGAAACTTCAGCACGACTTCGCGGCCCTGCCGCTTGTCGATCGCCTTGAACAATCGGCTGTAGCGGCCGTCCGACAATACTTCGCCGAGCGTGAAATCATCGATCACGTCGCCCGTCTCGGGCAAATCCAGGATCGGCAACGTCGCGATCGAATGGGTGAGCTCGTCGCGGTCGGCGGGCGGCAGGTCGACGACATCGAGCACCAGTGCGGTCATGTTGTCGGTGGAGCCGGCATCCAGCGCCGCGTCGACGAGCGCGCGAGCGGATTCTTCCGGCGAGGTGCGCTCGCTCAATAGTAGCTGCAGGCGGTGATCGGCGAGTACTCCATGGACGCCGTCGCTGCAGATCAGCAGCCTGTCGTGCTGCCGTAACCCGACGGTGGCGTAGTCGAAGCGGGCAAAATCCTCGAAGCCGATGGCGCGGTTGAGCAGGTGAGCGAGATCGCCGCGTCCGGCGATGTGGTCGGTGGTCAGCCGCTCCAGCCGCCCCTCGCTCAGACGATAGGCGCGGGTGTCGCCGATGTGGATGATGTGGCAAAGCCGCCGCGACAGGATGATCGACGAGAAGGCGCAGCTCATGCCGCTCAGCCGGGGATCGGTGCGGCCTTGCGTATAGATCCAGCTATTGGCGGCTTCCAGCGAGCGTGACGCCCGGCGGCGTACGCCCAGCGTCTCGGGGAGGGAATAATAGGCGTCGATGAAGCAACGAACCGCGAGCTCGGCGGCTTCGCGTCCGCCCTTGTGTCCGCCGACACCGTCAGCAACGGCGGCGACGATGTCGCGGGTGCTTACACCAGACCGACCGAGACAGGTCCCGACATAATCCTCATTGGCGGAGCGCTTGCCGGTTTCGCTGACGAAGCCGACACGAACCCCGAGATTCCGCTGCGAACCGATTGTCACCCGCGCGACCTGTCAATTTAGCAGCGCGCGCCGTCAGACCCGCGCTCCCGATGCGGCGCCCCATGTGGTGCGCCAGCGCACCTTGACCATGGCAAGTCCGAGGAAACCAAGCAACGCCAGTAGGCCGAAAAACAGAAAGCCCGCGCCGAAGCCGCCGGTCATGCCCTTGGCGACGCCGAGGGCCTTGGCAAGGAAGAAACCGCCGATACCTCCGGCGCAACCCACCATACCGGTCATCAGGCCGATCTCCTGCCGGAAGCGGAGCGGAATAAGCTGGAACACGGCGCCATTGCCCATGCCGAGCGCAAGGACTCCGATCGAGAACAAGAGCACCGAGATCCAGGCAATCCGCGGCATTTCGGTGAGCGCCCAACCTCCAGCCGCCGGCGCGGCCGGCCCCTCCGGCATGAAGGCGATGACGAGATACGCTGCCACGACGACGCCAAAGAACATCGATAATGAACGGATGCCGCCGATGCGGTCGGCGATCAGGCCGCCGACCGGGCGGAAACCCGAACCGAAAGCAACGATCAAGGAAACCAGCAGACCCGCCGCGACGCCTGATACGTGATACTGCACCGTGAAATACAGCGGCAACGCGTTGGCCAGTCCGACGAAGCCGCCGAAGGTGATGAAGTAGAAGAACATGAACCAGCGGCTGTCGGGGTCGCGCAGCAGCGTGCCATAAGCCTTCAGCGAAATCGGTTTGCGCTCTCCGGGCGCGTCCTTGGCGGCATAGGCGTAGTAGGCGAGGATCAGCACCATCGGAACGAGCAGCACGCCGAACACGGCTTGCCAGCCCCACAGCTCGGCAATCGTCGGCGCGAACATCGTGTCGAGCACGACACCCATATTCCCGGCGCCGGCGATCCCCATCACCACGCCCTGATATTGCGGCGGATACCAGCGGCTCGCCTGTGGCAGCGCCACCGCGAACGAAGCGCCGCCGATGCCGAGCGCGAGACCGAAGATTTCGACCGACAGCTTGCTCGGGAGTCCGAAATAGCAGACCCAGGACGTCGCGGCGATGACGACGAGTTGCGCGACAATTCCGGTCCGCTTGGCCCCGAACAGATCGGCGAGAATGCCCATTGGCACGCGCAGCAATGCGCCGGCCAGAACCGGGATCGCGACGAGCGTGAACTTCTCGTCGACGGCCAGGTTCATGTCGTGCACGATGTAGACGATCAACGGACCGAGCGCGACCCAAGCCATGAAGCTTATGTCGAAATAGAGAAAGGCGGCGAGTAGCGTAGGCCAATGGCCGGCCTTCTTGAATTCAGCAAACTTCATCAAGCAGCCTCGAACAACGGCGTGTGACCCCGCGCGGGCCGCGCGGTAGTCTCGGCACAAAGAGACGGAATTTGGGAAGCGAGTCGGCTCGTCGTTGAGACGCACTCTAGGTCTCAGCGTCAGCAATTCACGTGCCAGACAAACAAGCGCGCCACTTAGCGTGTATTTGCAGTACCTTGTCAGGGCGCCCAAACTGCCGCGAATGCGGCCGCTGCTCCGTTTGTTGGCAAAACCAGCCGCTCGAACGTGCAGTGTGGTGTTTTATTATGCTGTGCGAAGTATTAACGGAGAAGGCTCTCCTGAAACCCGCCAGGCGGCGCCGTGCTATTTCCACAGGCATATTGCCATCGAGTCACGGTGAAGTATTCGCGTTGTGCACAATGGATAGCCCTTACGGGTGATTTTTTGGGCATCCATACGCACGCGAAGGTGCAGCCAGTTCACGATTTATAGGCTGAAGCGCTGTGTTGCGCCCGAAGAATTACGGGTTCGGCGTTGGCACGTCTCTTGAATACATGAGATATCGATCGTCATAGTCGACGATACTCTGCCCGCCGATGGGCGCTCCTCAATCATCAACAATTCTCGCCGATCGACGATGCAGAGTTGCGTCGCCGAGCGGGGCCATCGGAACCTGAATTAGAAGGCAGAGCATGCTCGACAAAGTAAACAAGCCGAAGTTGGTGGTGATCGGCAACGGCATGGCCGGCATCCGCACGGTAGAATTGCTGCTGGACCGTGCGCCCGATCTCTATGACATCACCGTGTTCGGCTCCGAGCCATACGGCAACTACAACCGAATTCTGCTGTCGCCCGTGCTTGCCGGCGAGAAGACCGTCGACGACATCATGCTCAACACGGAGCAGTGGTACGAGGACAACGGGATCACGCTGCGCAAGGGTGAAATGATCGAGATGATCGATCGGCGGACCTGTGAAGTCGTGACGAGAGAGGGCGCGCGGGTACCCTACGATCGCCTGCTGATCGCCACCGGCTCGAACCCGATCATGTTGCCGCTTCCGGGCAAGGATCTCCGGGGCGTCATTGGCTTTCGCGATATCCAGGACGTCGAGCATATGGTCCAGGCCTCGACGAACTTCAAGAACGCCGTCGTGATCGGCGGCGGTCTGCTCGGCCTCGAGGCCGCCAACGGCCTGATGAAGCGCGGCATGAACGTCACCGTCGTGCATCTGCTCGACACGCTGATGGAGCGCCAGCTCGATCAGGTCGCGGGCGGATTGCTGCGCAAGTCGCTGGAAGAGCGCGGCATGGTGTTCAAGATGCCGGCGCAAACGGAGGCTATTCTCGGCGAGGATCGCGTGACCGGTGTGCGCTTCGCCGACGGCGAGGAGATCCCTGCGGATCTGGTCGTGATGGCGGTCGGCATCCGCCCGAATGTCGAGCTGGCGCGCAAGGCAGGCCTCTATTGCGAGCGCGGCATCGTGGTCTCCGACACCATGCAGACCTACGATGGGCGAATCTACGCCGTCGGCGAATGCGTGCAGCACCGGCGCCAGACCTACGGGCTCGTGGCCCCCCTGTTTGATCAGGCCAAGGTCTGCGCCAACCACCTCGCCATGAAGGGATTCGCCACCTATGACGGGTCGGTGGTTTCGACCAAACTGAAGGTGACCGGGATCGACCTGTTCTCCGCCGGCGACTTCGCGCCGGGTGCGGACAAGGAAGAGATCGTCATGCAGGACGCCTCCCGCGGCGTCTACAAGCGCATCATCCTGCGCGATAAGAAGATCGTCGGCGCCGTGCTCTATGGCGATACCATCGACGGCCCGTGGTACTTCCAGCATCTGCGCGACGGCACCGACGTTTCGCAGATGCGCGAGCGGCTGGTGTTCGGCGCTGCCAATCTCGGCGACGGCGGCCATAGCGGCAAGAACTCGGTCGCCGCCATGAGCGATGATACGGAAATCTGCGGATGCAACGGCGTCTGCAAGGGGACGATCGTCAAGGCAATCAGCGAAAAGAAGCTCTTCACGATCGACGACGTACGTGCCCACACCAAGGCGTCGTCGTCGTGCGGCTCCTGTACCGGCCTGGTCGAGCAGGTTCTCGCTTTCACGCTCGGCGGCGACTATTCGGCGGCGCCGAAGGTCAAGCCGATGTGCGCGTGCACCGATCACAGCCACGATGACGCGCGCCGAGTCATCGTCGAGAATGGACTGAAGACCATCCCCGATGTCATGAAGTTCATGGACTGGAAGACGCCGAACGGGTGCCACTCCTGCCGGCCGGCCCTGAACTATTATCTGCTCGCCACCTGGCCCGGCGAGTATCGCGACGATCAGCAGTCGCGCTATATCAATGAGCGCGTTCACGCCAATATCCAGAAGGACGGAACGTATTCGGTCGTACCGCGGATGTGGGGCGGCGTCACGACGCCGGATGAATTGCGCGCCATCGCCGACGTCGCGGACAAGTTCAAGATTCCGACTGTCAAGGTGACCGGCGGACAGCGCATCGATCTTCTCGGCGTAAAGAAGGAGGACCTGCCCGCGGTCTGGGCCGATCTCAATAATGCAGGCATGGTGTCGGGCCATGCCTATGCCAAGGGATTGCGCACGGTGAAGACCTGTGTCGGATCGGAATGGTGCCGTTTCGGCACGCAAGATTCGACCGGCCTCGGCATCAAGCTCGAAAAGTTCATGTGGGGCTCGTGGACGCCGGCCAAGGTGAAGCTTGCGGTCTCCGGTTGTCCGCGCAACTGCGCGGAAGCGACCTGCAAGGACGTCGGCGTCGTCTGCGTCGATTCCGGATTCGAGATCCATTTCGCCGGCGCTGCCGGTCTTCACATCAAGGGAACCGAATTCCTGGCCAAGGCAGCGACGGAGGAGGAGACGCTCGAAATCATCGCTGCGCTGACGCAGCTCTATCGCGAACAGGGCTGGTATCTGGAGCGCATGTACAAGTGGTGCGATCGGGTCGGCCTCGATGCGATTCGCAAGCAGGTGGTCGACGATGTGGCCAACCGCAAGGCGCTGTTCAGCCGCTTCGCCTATTCGCAGCAATTCTCGCAGAGCGATCCGTGGGCGGCGCGCGCCCAGCGCGGCGTCGACCGTAACGAATTCACCCCGCTGGCGGAGCTCGAACTCGCATGACCAAATGGATCGAAATCGGGGCGTTGAACGACATTCCCGTTCTCGGCTCGCGCGTGGTGAGGACGGCCTCCGGAGACATTGCGGTATTCCGGACCAGCGAGGACGAGGTGTTCGCGCTCGACGATCGCTGTCCGCACAAGGGCGGACCGTTGTCGCAAGGCATCGTCCACAACAAGCGCGTCACCTGTCCGCTGCACAATTTCGTCATCGAGCTCAGGAGCGGCATGGCGGTCGCGCCCGACGAGGGATGCACGCGCGCGCATCCGACCAAGGTGGAGAACGGCATGGTCTGGCTTAGCGTCCAAACGGCAGCGGTTGTGCCCGCCGAGTGAGGTGATCGTCCGTGGCAGTGAAGACAACCTGTCCGTATTGCGGGGTCGGCTGCGGCGTTGTCGCTGACAGAGGTCCCGCCGGCGCCGTGACCGTCCGGGGCGATCCGCTTCATCCCGCCAATTTCGGGCGGCTGTGCGCGAAAGGCTCGGCGCTCGCCGAGACCATCGGCCTCGAGGGGCGGCTGCTCGCCCCTGTGGTCAACGGGCAGGAAGCGAACTGGGATACGGCGCTCGACCATGTCGCGGAGGGATTTGGCAGAATCATCCGCGAGCATGGACCGGATTCGATCGCGTTCTACGTCTCCGGCCAGATTCTTACCGAGGACTATTACGTCATCAACAAGCTCGCCAAGGGCTTCATCGGCACTGCGAACATCGACACCAACTCGCGGCTGTGCATGGCCTCGAGCGTGGCGGGCCACAAGCGTGCGTTCGGCAGCGACACCGTTCCGGGTTGCTATGAGGACCTCGAAACCGCCGATCTCCTGGTCCTCGTAGGCTCCAATGCCGCCTGGTGCCATCCGATCCTCTACCAGCGCATGGTGGCGGCCAAGGCTAGCAACCCCGCGTGCCGCATCGTCGTGATCGACCCGCGGCGGACCGCGACATGCGACGGCGCCGATCTGCACCTGCCGCTTCGCTCGGGCAGCGACTCCGTGCTGTTCAACGGGTTGCTCGCGCATCTTACATCGCGCAATGCCATCGATCGCGCATTCGTGGATGGCTTCACCACCGGCGCCGAAGCAGCCCTGCGGCAGGTAGCCGGCCAGACGGTCGCGCAGACGGCCGACATCTGTGGCCTGGGCGAGGGCGCCGTGGCGTTGTTCTTCGACTGGTTTGCCAAAACCGAGCGGGTCGTCACGCTCTATTCGCAAGGTATCAACCAGTCGAGCAGCGGCGTCGACAAGGTCAATTCGATCATCAACTGTCATTTGTTGACCGGCCGCATCGGGCGGCCCGGTATGGGGCCGTTCTCGCTGACCGGACAACCCAACGCCATGGGCGGCCGGGAAGTCGGCGGGCTGGCCAACCAGCTCGCCGCCCATATGGAGGTCGAGAACCCGCAGCATCGCGACATCGTTCAACGCTTCTGGCAATCGCCTGTGATCGCGGACAAGCAGGGCCTCAAGGCCATCGACATGTTCGACGCGATTGCCGATCAGCGCATCAAGGCGGTCTGGATCATGTCCACCAATCCGCTGGTCAGCCTGCCGGAGGCCGATCGTGTACGCCACGCGCTCGAGGCATGCGAGCTTGTCGTCGTGTCCGATTGCATGCGGCATACCGACACCACGCGTCACGCTCACGTGTTGCTGCCGGCGCTTACCTGGGGCGAAAAGGACGGCACCGTCACCAATTCCGAACGCCGCATTTCCCGGCAGCGATCGTTCCTGCCGGCGCCCGGCGCCGCAAGGGCCGATTGGCGGACCGTCTGCGACGTCGCCCGGCGCATGGGCTTTTCGGGGTTCGACTATCCGAGCGCTGCGGCGATCTTCCGCGAGCACGCCGGGCTTTCGAGTTTTGAGAATAACGGGACGCGCGATTTCGATCTGTCCGCCCTAAACACGCTCGACGACCGCGCTTACGATGCGCTTACTCCGATCCAATGGCCTGTGACGCGCGAATATCCGACCGGCACGCCACGGATGTTCGAAACGCGCGAATTCTTCACTGCCGACCGCAAAGCCCGGTTCGTGCCGGTGACGCCGCGCGCTGCCGTCAACGCGACCAGCCGCGACCATCCGCTGGTGCTCAATACCGGGCGGGTCCGCGATCAATGGCACACCATGACGCGGACCGGGAAATCGGCGCGGCTGCTGGCGCATGTTTTCGAGCCGCATGCCGAATTCCATCCCGATGACGCGCGCATGGCCGGCGTCGAGAATGGCGGGCTTGCGCGGCTGACCAGCCCGTGGGGCGAGATGGTGGCGCGCGTCGTCGTCACCGCCGAGCAGCGGCGCGGCTGCGTGTTCGTACCGATGCACTGGAACGGTGAGTATGCCGGCGAGGGCCGGGTCAACGCGCTGGTCAATCCGGCGACCGATCCGATCTCCGGACAGCCAGAGTCCAAGCATACGCCGGTCAAGGCAGCCGCTTACTTGCCGAAATGGCATGCCTTCATCCTCAGCCGTCGGGAGATCGAGCGTCCCGCCGCGGGTTACTGGGTCGGCGGGCTTTCAGGGACGTGCTGGCGGATGGAGCTCGCCGGCGACGAGCGGCCGCAGAGCTGGCGCGATTGGGCGCGGGCGCAACTCCGCGTCGGGCACGACATCGAATGGATCGCCTATCGCGATCCGAAGGTTGGCCGCTTCCGCTACGCCGCTGTTCGCGACGGCCGGCTGGAAGGCTGCGTGTTCATTGCGCCCGATCACAGGCTGGTTTCGCGGTCGTGGCTCTCCGGCCTGTTCGCGGAACAGGAATTGTCACCGAGTGCGCGGATGTCGCTGCTGACGGGGCAGCCGCTCGATGCCGCTCAGGACGTCGGGCCCATCGTCTGCTCGTGCTTCGGTGTCGGGCAGCACCAAATCTCGGCCGAAATCCAAAAGGGAGCGGCTAGCGTCGATGACGTCGGCCGGCGCCTGAAGGCCGGCACAAATTGCGGCGCCTGCAAGCCGGAGATCGGGAAGCTTTTGCGCGGCGCGGCCGTGCGCGACCCGCATCCGGCATGAAACCGGCCGCACCCGCCGCTAATTCTTGATCGCGTAGAGCGGTGTTCGGACCGTTAGCTGATAGGATGGCTTCGGCGTCCAGGCGATCTGCGCGGTGATGCCGAACAGCCGATTATCGTCGTCATCCATGCGGTCGAGGTCGAACCGCACGATCGGCTGCGTGAACGCGGGAAACGGCGTCAGGTTCAGAAGCTGCGCCCCGCCGAAGGATTGCACGCCGAAGCGGCCCGTTAGCTTCCAGTTGTTGTCCCACTGATAATAACCGCCGACATAGCCCATGACATCGGGGCTGACGCGAGCGAGCGGGGTATCGACGAAGACTCTGGCGTATTGCGCGCCAGCGAGCAGCCCGCGCGTCTCATCCGCGTTCAGTGCGTAGTCCGCCTCGAGGATGGTGTTGTAGGCCGTCGTGGCCAGCGGCGCGTCGGAAATCGATCGCGTCGCGTTGGCTTGGATGGTGATGGTCGGAAACGTTCCGCCGTTCTGCTGATAGATGTCGGCCTGAAATCCGACGGTGAAGGCGTAGATCGAGAACGTCGTCCAGGGATCGGTACCCGCCTGCGAGGTGGCACCGCTGACGCCGCCATAGACCGAGAGCCGATCGTTGACATCGACGGTCAAGGGCAGGTCGATCGAGAGGCTTTGGCTGGACGGCGAGGTAAGGGTTCGGAGCGAGGAAAGGTTCGCCAGCCTCGATAACAACGGAGGCGCGCTGAATCCGATCGAGAGCGAGCCGGCGGGCAGCGTCGAGTAGATGGTTCTCATGTCGAGGTAGAAGTTCGGCAGGGCGGGCTTGGTTGTTGCCGCATCTTCTTCATCGTCGTCTTTGTCTTTTCCGAGGGCCAGACCTGAAAGGCAGAACGACACCAGCACGCCGAGAGCCACGCTTCTGACAGATCGCGCTGGCGCGAACCTCAGCCGCCGAGGTGCAGTGGACTTGGTAATATTCGTGCTCAATCGACGCCGCCTTTGACCGGCCCACATGACCATTTGGTCGCGGCGAATACAAGCAGCGGTCGTCGCGCGGGCCCTCGATCTTGCGGCAGGTGTGGCGCGTTTGCTCCGCGTGACAAACCGAGCTGGCGCCCGGGGCAGGGCAAGGACGTCATGCGTCGGTGACGAGTTCGCCGGATATTTCCGTCATTTCGAAGAAATTCCGCTGGACTTCCCGATGATGGAGAACATCACGGCCGCTATGATGCCAGACAGCAGAGATGCCAAGAGAACGCCGAGCCGGACCTGCGCGAGGACGGTTTCGTCGTCGAACGCCAGCGTTCCGATGAAGAGGCTCATGGTGAAACCGATGCCGGTCAGGATGGCCGTGGCATAGAATTTCGCCGTCGTGGCCCCACCCGGCATCGCAGCGAGGCCCAGCCTGACGGCGAGCAGCGAAGCGCCGAAGACGCCGAGCTGCTTGCCGATGAACAGCCCCGCGATGATCCCAAGTGGTATCGGCCCTGTCAGCTTTTCCAGGGTCAGCCCATGAAACGATACGCCTGCATTGGCGAAGGCAAAGAGCGGCACGATGGCGAAACTCACCCAGGGCTTGAGTGCATGTTCGGTGTCCTCGAGCAGGCTGTGGCCATTATGCCGGGTCAGCGGCATCGCGAAGCCGACAGCGACACCGGCAAGTGTCGCATGCACGCCGGATTTGAGTACGCAGACCCAGGTGAAAAGGCCGGCGATCAGATAGAAAGCGGGCCTTCGCACGTCGAGCAGGTTGAGGACCACGAGCGCAGCGATGCCGAGTGCGCCGAGCCCCAGCGCCAGAACCGAAAGGTCGGCAGCATAGAACATCGCGATGACGATGATAGCCATGAGGTCGTCGATGATCGCAAGCGCCAACAGAAAAGTCTTTAGCGAGGCTGGTACCTTGCGTCCCAGCATGGCGCAGACGCCGAGCGCAAAGGCAATGTCGGTGGCTGCAGGTATGGCCCAGCCGCGCAACGCCTCGGCATCGCTCCAGTTGATCGCGGCAAAAATGGCGGCCGGCGTGACAAAGCCGCCGAACGCGGCGATCACGGGCAATGCCGCTTTCTTCGGGCTCGCCAGCGCACCCTCGATCGCCTCGCGTTTGATCTCGAGGCCGACCAGCAGAAAGAATACCGCCATCAAGCCGTCGTTGATCCAGTGTTCGAGCGTCTTGCTCAGTCCGATCGATCCGATCCGCACCTCGCCGGTCGTATGCAACAGCGCCTGATAGTGCGGCCCGAGCGGCGAGTTAGCGACGATGAGCGCTGCGGCTGCGGCGATGCCAAGCGCGATACCGCCATAAAGGTCGGTATTGTCGGCAATGTGAGGTGTGGCCGTCGGAGTCTTGGCCGTCATGAGCCAGCCTTGCTGGCCTTCTCGATGGCAACGGACAGCGCGAGCTTGGTTTCCTGCACGATGTCCTCGACCAGTTCTTCCCGGCTGACATGGGCAGCCTGGCCGGTGAGCAATCCCTGTTCGGCGAGCATGACCACGCCGTGTAGCGAGGCCCAGATCTTGAGAGCGCTCCGCTCGCGCAACAGTTCTACAGCGGGCGCCTCCAACGCCTCTACCAGGAGCTCGAAGGTCTCCATTGCTGCACTATGCAGCTCGCTGCCTTTCGGCGCGCATGCCATGGTTCGAGACGCGAACATCAGGCGATAGATGCCGTTGCGGCGCAGGCCGAAATCAAGCGTGAGCTGCGCGAAGCGCGACAGCTTCGACTGCTTCGACGGCTTTTCAAGCGCCGTACGCATCATGGCGCTGAACTGACGGAACGCTTCGGCCGTCACAGCCGTCAGCAGCGTCTCGCGATCGGCAAAATGCTTGTAGGGCGCCGGCTGCGAGACGCCGAGTTTCTTGGCCAGCGCGCTGATGCTGATCGCTTCGGGGCCGCCCAGTTCCACTTCATGCAACGCGGCTTGAACCAGGGCATCACGAAGATCCCCATGGTGGTAGGCTTTCAGCGCTTTACGTGCGGGTCGAGGCGACATTCAGTTCCATGATCTATAACTTTTGCCTTGACAGCACAACGGCAACGCGAATGTAATATGATATAACTTCGCGGTGCTGCGGCCGATCTGCGCTGCTGCGCCGACAGAAAGGCAGCGCGAGACAATGCGCGCCACAAAGAGGGGAACGCTGCGATGGCTGCAAAGCTGAAGGTCCGCGTCGACCAGGACAAATGCCAGGGACACGCGCGCTGTAAATCACTGGCCCCCGAACTGTTCGACCTCGACGAATTCGGCAACGCGCACGAAACAGGCGACGGTTCTGTGCCTGCGGGCCTGGAAGACAAGGCCTGGCTCGCCCAGAGTAACTGTCCGGAAATTGCCATCGAGGTGACCGAAGAATAATCCGGTCGCGGATCTTTCATCCATCACGATCTGAACGAACCAAGCAGAGGAATTGCTCCGATGTCCGATTCCGCCAGCATCATGCCCGAGCATCCGCCAGTCACCGACTGGATCAACGATTTCGACCATACCGACCCGGTGTGGACGGAAGATCCATTTCCGATCTGGGAAAAGCTGCGCGCGGCTTCGCCGGTCGTTCATACCGAGCGCTTTCTCGGCTGCTACATGCCGACCACCTACCAGGCGGTGAAGGAAATCGCCTACGACACCGAGCACTTTTCTTCCCGACGTGTGATCGTGCGCGACGTTCGTCCGGAGATCACGGCCCGCGCGCCGCCGATCACCTCTGACCCGCCCGAGCACAAGCCGGCCAAGCAAATTCTGCTGCCGCCCTTCACCCCGGACGCGATGAAGAAGCTGGAGCCGCGGGTCCGCGCGATCTGCAACGAGCTGATCGACGAGTTCATTGCTGACGGCAAATGCGACGCCGCCGCCCGCTACACCAAGCACATTCCGGTGCGCGCCATCGCGCACATGCTTGGGATTCCCGAGAAGGACGGCGATCTCTTCATCAAATGGATTCACGGCATCCTTGAACTCGGCATCAAGGACGATAACGCGCTGATGGAGGCGGTGAAGGAGATGACCGGCTATTTCGCCGGCCATCTCGAGCAGCGCAAAAAGCAACCGACCGACGATCTGATCTCGACCTTGATGAAGGCAAAGGACAAGGACGGAAACCCGCTCACGGACGAACACGTGCTGGGTTCGCTGCGGCTGCTGTTGATCGCCGGCATCGACACCACCTGGAGCGCGATCGGCTCCTCGCTGTGGCATCTGGCGAAAACGCCCGCGGACCGCGAGCGCTTGGTCAAGGAGCCGGAGCTGATGCCGCTCGCTGTTGAGGAATTGCTGCGCGCCTACTCGCCGGTGACGATGGCGCGCGAGGTGATGAGGGAGACGACGGTCAGTGGCTGCCCGGTCAAACCCGGCAACATGGTGCTGCTGTCGTTCCCGGCCGCCAACCGCGATCCCGCCATGTTCCCCGATGCCGACAAGGTGGTCATCGACCGCAAGGAGAACCGCCACGCCGCGTTCGGCCTCGGCATTCATCGCTGCGTTGGCTCCAATCTCGCTCGCATGGAAATGACGGTTGCGATCGAGGAATGGCTGAAACGGATTCCTGAGTTCAGGCTCGATCCGGCCGGCAAGGTCACATGGTCGGAAGGCACCGTTCGCGGCCCCCGTCAGTTGCCCCTGCTGTTCGGGAAGGCGAACTGAGCATTCGGTGCTAGATAGGCATCGTGTCCCGGACGCAGCGCCGAACAGGCGCGGCACCGCGTCCGGGATAGCGGTGCTCTGAACGGCAGGATCAAGACACATAGAAGATACACCGCCGGCAGCAGACGGGAGGTCGTGATGAGCCGTATCTTTGGTGCAGTCTGCCAGAACGGATATGTCGTCCGCGATATCCGCGCCGCCATGGATCATTGGATCAATGTGATGGGCGTCGGGCCCTGGTACTACATCGACAAGGTCAAGACCGATTACTTTCGCCACCGCGGCCAGGACGCCGCCATGGAGATGAGCGTAGCGCTTGCCAATTCCGGCGATCTCCAGATCGAGCTGATCCAGCAGCGCAACGACGCGCCCTCGATGTACAAGGAGTTTCTCGATTCCGGCCGCGAGGGCTTGCAGCACATGTCGTACTGGACCCGCGAATATCAGGTCCTCTACGACCGCGCGCTGTCGCTTGGCTATAAAGTGGGACACGAGGGCCAGATCGGCGGCGAAAAAGGCCGCTTCGCCTATTTCGATACCCAAGCCCATCCCGGCACCGTGGTGGAGATTTCAGACATCAGCGGAAGCAAGGGAAGTTTCTTCGAGCACATCCGCCGGGTTGCCGCCGATTGGGACGGCTCCGATCCGATCCGCGAAGTCGGCGGCCGCTGAGCGATGCGCGATCCGGCAACCGTGAAGCAACCAGAGCGCGAAAGCGTCCGCAATGGCAATAAGAACGGCAAGAAGGAGAGGCGAATGGCCAGACTTCCCCTGATCGATCCGGCGACAACCAGCGGTGACGTGCGTGCGTCCTTCGATCGGATGCCGGTCGTATTGAATATCTTTCGCATGATGGCGCATGCCGAGGCCAATTTCATTCCGGCGATGCGGTTCGCCAATTCGATCCTGCACCGCCAGAAGCTCAGCCACGTCAATCGCGAATTGCTGATTCTTCAGGTCGCGCAATGGGAGCACGGCGAATATGAGTGGCGGCAGCATGTTCCTATAGCACTCGGCGTCGGCGTTACCCAGCGGCAGATCGACTGCATCGAACAGGGCAAATACGAGGACGCCGCCTTCAATGCTGCCGAAAAGGCGCTGCTGGCGTTCGGCCGCGAAGTGATCGAGAACGTGCGCGTTTCAGAACCGGTCTTCGCCGCTATGCGCAGGCATTTCAGCGAGCAGGAGATCGTCGAATCGATTCTCGCGATCGGCTTCTACATGACGATGGCGCGGCTGACGGAAGCGACCGAGGTTGATCTCGACCTCGCCGCTGGTATGACCGTCTTCGAGGGCGGCCAGAAGCGAACGGGCTGACATTGACCACGCCCCCGGTTGCAGCGATCATCGGCCGGTCCAATGATAGCGTGGAGCACAGAGATGATGAGTGAGCCCGGTTCGAGCGGTCCGCGACCACTAGGCGAAATCGCCAGCTATCACGCCCACATCTACTACGATCCGGCGACCACGCGGGCCGAGGCCGAGCAACTGCGCACGTGGATCGGCGAGCGCTTTTCGGTCACGCTCGGACGGTGGCACGACGTCAAGGTCGGCCCGCACGATCAGGCCATGTACCAGGTCGCCTTTGCCCGCGAGGTATTTTCTGAGCTGGTCCCTTGGCTGATGCTCAACCATGGCAAATTGAGTGTCCTGGTCCATCCGAATACGACCAATCCGCGGCGGGACCATCTCGCCGATCCGGTCTGGATCGGGCCGGCGCTGGCCGTACATGGCGATAAGCTGCCAGAGCACGCCGAGATGGAAGAGGCGCCGGCACCGAATACCAATCCAATTCTCCGGCCTTGAGCCGCGGCTCCGCCGGTCGAAAACCCCGGCCCGTTTACCAATACAAGGCTTGAACCTGTGAATTCGGCCGGTCATGATGGCCGTGAGCGCCTGTCTCGATTATGCCTTACTTTGGTTTGCATTATGGTGGGACTTATTCGGTGAATCCCTTAGGAGTCATTCGATTCCGAAGCGCCGATCCGGGGACGAATGGATAGAGTCAAGACCAGCACAGCCGGGCTTGCGTCAAGCCGCGGTACCCGATTGCTCCGTGAGATGGCATTCGGGACGGCGGCGCTTGCCATGGCATTGGGGTTGGCCGCCTGGGTGACCGATTTCGATGTGGTCGCCTTGATCAAGCCCGCATCCGCGAATGTCGGCAGCACATCCTCGTTCGACGAGCGCTTCGGCACCGCCTCGGTGCGGCGTTCGCTGACCATCAACTATCCCTGGCGTGCCGCCGCCCGCCCCCAGCGCGCGGACTTCGATGCGGAGTTCGCCTACATCGAAATCCTGTTGGGCGGACAATCGCGCGAGGAGCAATCGCGTGAGGAGAACGTGCAGTCCCCGCCGCCCGCCCCGACGGTCGAGGCAGCCATCCCGCTCCCGAGGTCCCGGCCGGTCCTGGCCAACCTTCAGTCGGCGAGAAACGATCCGCCGCCGGTCTCGTCCGACAACCGCACCATGTTCGACAAGCTTGCCGATCTGGTGCCGATGCGCTTCTCGCTAGCCTCGTTGACGCCGGGGGATGGGCTGCTCAGCGAGCGCAAGGATCTGGCGGCGCTAGGCTATGACAGTCAGACCGCCGTCTATGACATTTCGGCCCGCGCCGTTTACCTGCCGAGCGGCACCAAGCTCGAGGCACACTCAGGGCTGGGCAGCCTGATGGACAATCCGGCACATGTCGACCAGCGCATGGTCGGCGCGACGCCGCCCAACGTCTACGATTTGAAGCCGCGCGAGAAACTGTTTCACGGTGTCGCGGCGCTGCGCATGACCCCGATCGGCGAAAACGAAATGCACGGGCGGACGGGCCTGCTCGTGCACAGCTACCTGCTCGGGCCCAACGGCGACTCCAACGGTTGCGTCTCGATCAAGGACTACGACAGGTTCCTGCAGGCCTACCGGAACGGCGAGGTCAAGCGCCTCGTCGTCGTGCCGAGTCTGCGCGAAGGCCTCACCGCGTCGCGGCGTTCGCCATCTCCGTCATGACCGCAGTTGCGGGCGATGCCGCCGATTCCGACACCCCGCTGCGGGCGGTCTTCAACATCAGCCTGAACGGCAGGACGGTCTCGATCGCCACCGTCGGTCAGGCCTATCGCTTCATCACCAATCTCTCATCGATCGAATGGATCGAATTCCGCGCGCTGCACGCCAATGCAGTGCAAGCACTGCAGGGCGCCGCTGATAACGCGATGCTGACCGTACAGGCGACCAACGCCTTGCGTGCGCTGTTCGTCCGCGCGAAGCTGTTGTGAAGGCGCCGGCCTGTCAGTGGAAGCCCCATGGTTATGGCTCATGGACGCTTGAGAAAATATGTCCCAAGGGAAAATGCCCGCATGCCCGTAAGTCACGCCGAGATTGAAGACGATCGCCTGATCCGGGAATTGGTGCAGAACTGGGCGATCTGGCGCGATGCCGGAGATTGGGAGCGTTTCCGCACGGTCTGGCATCCGGACGGCCGCATGATGGCGACCTGGACGCAGGGCACCGGTGACGAGTTCATCGAAATCAGCAAGCAGGCCTGGGCCAAGGGCGTCAGCATCCTGCATTTTCTCGGCGGCATCTCGGTCGACTTGGCGGGAAATCGCGCGATTGCGCAGACCAAGATGACGATCTCGCAGCGTGCCGAGGTCGAGGGCGTGCTGTGCGACGTGCTCTGCACCGGGAGATTCTACGACTTCCTCGAAAAGCGGGAGGGACGCTGGGGCATCGTGCTGCGCCAGCCGATCTATGAGAAGGACCGTATGGATCCCGTCACGCCGGGTACGGCGCCGGTGCTGGACAAGGCTCTCCTCGAGCAATTCCCGCCGGGCTACCGCCATCTCGCCTATTTGCAGACCCGCATCGGCTACACGGTCAAGCGCGACATGCCCGGCCTGAAGGGACCCGAGGTCGAGGCCTTGTATGCGCGCGGCGCGGCGTGGCTGCAGGGCAGGCCGCTTAGCTGACCTCCTTGCGCACCGTCGCTGCGGCGCCGCACATCGCCTTCAATTTCCCAAACGCGACATGGCGCGGCATGTATTTCATGCCGCAATCGGGCGCGATGACCAGCCGGTCGGCGGCGACGTGCTTGAGGCCGTTGCGGATGCGGCCGGCCACCACATCGGCAGATTCGATCTCGGGATTACCGAGGTCGAGTACGCCAAGCATGATCTTCTTCGACGACAGGTCCTTGAGCACGCCGAGATCGAGTTTCGGCTGCGCCGCCTCGATCGAAATCTGCTCGGCACTGGTGTCGGCGAGCTCGGCGAGGAACGAATAGCCGGCCGGCTTGGTCGAGCCGGGGACGACCGCGGCATAGCCGAAGCACAGATGCACAACGGTCGGCACGGTGATGCCTTGCAGGGCGCGGTTGATTGCCTTGACGGCGTAGCGGCGGGCAAGGTCCGGGTTGTTGCGCACCCAGGGTTCGTCGAGCTGGATCACGTCAGCGCCGGCCTTTTGCAGATCGAGCGCTTCGGCGTTGACGGCTTCGGCAAATGCCATCGCCAGCTCTTCATCGTCCTTGTAGTACTCGTTCTTCGCCTGCTGGCTCATCGTGAACGGGCCAGGCAGGGTGATCTTGGCCGCGCGATCGGTATTCTGGCGCAGAAATTCCATGTCGTGCAGCTCGACCGGGCCGCGGCGTTTTACCGGACCGACCACACGCGGCACCGGCGTTTCGTGTCCGCTACGCGAGGTGATCATCGCCGGATTTTCGTCATCGATGCCTTCAAGCGCGGTGGCGAAGCGATTGGAATAGCTCTCGCGGCGGATTTCGCCGTCGGTCACGATGTCGATGCCGGCGCGCTCCATGTCCCTGATCGCAATGATGGTGGCGTCGTCCTGCGCTTCTTCCAGGTGCTCCGCAGGCAGCCGCCACATCGCGTGCAGGCGCGTGCGCGGCACCACTTTTGACAACATCGCGCGATCGACCAGCCATTCCGGCTGCGGGTAACTGCCGACGACGGTGGTCGGCAGAAGATGTTTCGGCAGGTTCATCAGTATCTCCTTGCTCTTATTGTTGTTCCTCTCACATCAAGCCGCGCGTGTCGCAGCCGCCGCAACCTCGTCCTTTACGGGATTGCGCAGCACGCCGATGCCGGATACCTCGATCTCGACCACGTCGCCATCCTTCATCCACAGCGGCGGCGTGCGGTAGGCGCCGACGCCGCCGGTGGTGCCGGTGACGATGACGTCGCCGGGGACAAGTTCGGTGAAGGTCGAGCAGTAGGCGATCAGGGCAGGGACGTCGAACACGAGGTCCGAGATCGGCGCGGCCTGCACTTCGACGCCGTTGAGGCGGGTCGCAATGGTCTGCTTGCTGATGTCGGGGATTTCGTCCGTCGTGACCATCCATGGGCCGAATGCGCCGGTGCCGACAAAATTCTTTCCCGGCGCGAACTGCGAGGTGTGGCGCTGCCAGTCGCGGATGCTTCCGTCATTGTAGCAGGCATAGCCCGCAACATGCGCCAGCGCCTCTTCCCGCGAAATCCGGCGGCCGGCCTTGCCGATGATCACGGCCATCTCGCCCTCAAAGTCGAAACGTTCGGATTCCAGCGGCCGGATCATCGGCTGGCCACCGCCGACCTGGCTATTGGCGAAACGCGTGAAGATCATCGGGTGCGGCGGCGTGGGGTGGCCGCTTTCGGCAAGGTGCGTAGCGTAGTTGACGCCGATGCAGAAGATCTTGTCCGGGTCGGGCACGGTCGGAAGCAGCTCGATTTCGGCCAATGCATAATCGGGACGCTCACCCTGCAGCGCTTTCAGTTCGTCGAGCAACCCCTTGGCGAGCAGCGACTTCAGGGTCGGATAAGCCTTAAGCCGTTTTCCGGCATCGATAATGCCTGCGTTCGTGACCAGGCCGTAGGTTGCCGTTTGACCTGCCTTGAAACTCGCGATCCTCATGTTGTGACACTCTCTTCGATGTTGGAAACGTAGGGCTGTATGGGCAGCACGATCTTACCCGACCGGATCGGGACGCAGTCGGGCGGAAAGTCCTGGTGGAAGCGCGCGCCGGCTTCCTCTACTCGGTCGAGAAAGCACTCAAGGTGATCCATGGCACCGCCAGGCAGATCGTGCAGCACCATCAGGCTCCACGGCTGCGAGCGGCACAGGTCGAGGGCTCGATCGACCCAGCCATCGGGATCAACCCAATCGCGCGGGATGGCGTTCCAGAGCACGCAGCTATGCCTGTTGCGGATGAGGTAGTCGACCACGGAGGGCTTCAACAGCCGCCGATCGAGATTGCCGCCGCCGCCGAACGGCCTGAACCAGCGCTCTGCATGGGCGAGGTTGCCGATTGCATCTTGCGTCCGGCCGATCTCGCTTTGTGCCGCGTTCGGATCGCGTTGCTGCCCGAGCGGCACGGTGTGCGTAAAGGTGTGATTGCCGATCCAGTGGCCTTCATCATGCGCGCGTGCGGCCAGCCGGCGGCGCTCGCCATCGCCGAGCTTTTCGCCGATCACGAAGAACGTCGTCTTGATACTGCGCTCGCGTAAGATATCGAGTACGCGCGGCGTGACGCCGGGCTCGGGACCGTTGTCGAATGTCAGCGTCAGGTCGAACACGCTTGCACTCCGTCAGGTCGCAGGCTGCAGGGCAGCGGGCGCGACTTCGCCCGCGGAGTCTTGCCCGGCGCGTGTGCCGGTCTGCCAGATCGCGGCCTTGCGCTCGATCCATTTGATGGCGGCGTTGAAGGCGATCGCCATCGCCAGAACCAGCAATACGCCGGCGAAAACGTGCGGGCTATCGAGGATGGTGCGATAGCGCGAGATCAGATAGCCGATGCCCGCCGACGAGATCAGCATTTCCGACACCACCACACCGACGATCACAAGCGCGCCACCGACGCGCAGTCCCGACAACACGGTCGGGATCGCCGCCGGGATGATAACGCGAACCAGCCGCTGGCTCAGCGTCGCGCCCATGCTGCGGGCGGCCAGCAGCAATTGCGGATCGATGGTCTGGATGCCTGCGGCAGTCGCCAGCATCGTCGGCAGAAAACCATAGATCGAAGCGAAGGCGATCTTGGATTCCGAGCCGATGCCGAGCCAGACCGTGAAGACGGGATAGAGGATGACCAGCGGCACCGCATAGAGGCTTGAGACCATCGGCATGATCAGGATGCGCGGCCGCGGCAGGCTGCCGACGATGGCGCCGAGCAGGATGCCACCGCCGCAGGCGAATGCCATCGAGATCGCGACCTCGTAGAGCGTGACGGCAAGGGCGTGGCCGTATTCGCCAGCCTCGTTCCATCCAGCCGCGAGCGTCGAGGACAGCGACGGCAGAAATAGTTCCGGAATGAAGCCGGCACGCGGCAGGATTTCCCACAGCGCAATGAGCCCGAACACGATCAATCTGCGAAGTGTTGCCGCGCTCATGCCTACCTCACGCCGATTTGCGGATGTGCCGCCAGATGCGGTCGCGCAGGCTGCCGAACGCGTCGCCGCTCAGCATCTCATAGGTGCGCGGGCGGGGCAGCGAGACCTGCAGATGATCGACGATGCGGCCGGGGCGCGGCGACATCACGATCACCTCGTCGGCGAGATAGACCGCTTCCGTCAGGCTATGGGTCACGAATACCACCGTCTTGCCGGTCGCCGCCCAGATCCGCAGCAGCTCGTCGCCCATGGTCATGCGGGTCTGTTCGTCGAGCGCCGCGAACGGCTCGTCCATCAGCAGCACCGGCGGATCCTGCACCAGGCCGCGCGCAATCGAGACGCGCTGCTTCATGCCGCCCGACAGCTCATGCGGATGGCGCTTGCCGAAGCCGTCAAGTCCAACCAGCTTCAGCGCGTCTTGCGCCCTGGCGCGGCGATCGCTTTTTGTAACGCCGCGCAGCGCCAGCGGAAACTCGACGTTTTCTTCCGCCGTCAGCCAGGGAAACAGGCTGGCCTCCTGAAATACCACGCCGACCCGGTTCGGATCGGGCTCGGGGATCGGCGCGCCGCTGATGGTGATGGTGCCGGAGGTCTGCTGGCGCAGGCCGGCCATCATCATCAGAAGCGTCGACTTGCCGCAGCCGCTCGGGCCGACCAGCACCACGAAGCGGCCGGGCCTGACGTCGAGCGAAACGTCTTCCAGCGCGACGACGTCCTGCGTCGTGGTCTTGAAGATTTGCCCGACATTGCGGACTTCGATCGCGCCGGCCGGCTTCAGCGGGGTTATGTTCGCCAATGGCTGCATCGTGTCTCCACCCATCTGACCAGTTCATTGAAGGCAATCGCGATGGCGGCGATCATCACCACGCCGGCCAGCAATTGCTTCATCTGGAAGTTCTCGCCCCAAGTCGCAATCTGATGCCCGATGCCGTCGCGCGAGGCGTACATCTCGGCGAGAATGACGCCGGTGAGGTTGAAGATCATCGAGATCCGCAGCGCTTCCAGCAGGACGGGGAGCATGCTCGGCAGGTAGACGCGGAACGCGGTCTGAACAGGCGTCGCGCCATAGGAGCGGGCGACCGTCAAATGCTCGACCTTGACCGACTCCACCGCCGTCGTGGTCGACATGATCACAATGAAGATCGTAGAGAAGAAACCGAAGCCGACCTTCTGCGAAAAGCCGACCCCGAACACCAGGATGAACATCGGCAGGAAGATCGACTTCGGAATGCTGAAGGCGAAGAACAGCAGCGGCTTTGCCACCTCGGCAAAATAGCGGTTCTCTGCGATCAGGAAGCCGATCAGCGCTCCGACGGGAACGGCGAGGGCGAATGCGGTTACCACCTCGGTTGCGGTGACCGCGAGATCCTTGCGCACGCTCGCGCGCTGCAAGAGTTCGCCAAGCGTTGACAGCGTGTCGGAGGCGGAGGGGAGCAGGCGCGGATTGACGATGCCCGTCCGCGACAGGATTTCCCATATCGCAAACAGCGCCACCACAATGGCGACCCGCGCCGCCTTTACCGCTAGCCCGCTTTGCATCGCGCGTGTCTCAGAACTTGGTCGGAACCGGCTTGAACTGCGTCGAGATAATTTCCGCGGCCGGCCCAAGATCCTTCATGCCGCCCGCCTTGGCCATGTCGAGCGCGAGCTGGAGCTGTTCCGGAATTTTCGGACCGTCCATGCTGCCGTCGGTTTCCAGCTTCATGATCGTGTTCTCATATTCCAGCGCCGCGATCTCGGCGGGAATTTCATAGAGTTCGGTAATCAGCTTGACGGAAGCGTCCTTGTTGGCGCGCATGTACATTAGTGCGCCATAGAGCGCGTTCAGCGTCTTCTGCACGAGCTGCGGCTTGTCCTGCACGTATTTATCGAGCGCGATCCAGCCGGCGGCGAGGTTCGGCGGCACTTCCTTGGAGAAATCGAGGATGGTGCGCGCTTCGCCCGATCTGGAGATCTGGAAGCTCAGCGGCGAATAGACGACGGCCGCGTCGACGTTACCGGCGAGCAGGTTCGGAACCAGGCCGCCGCCGCCGACGGGAACGCGGGTGAATTCGATCTTCTTGTCCTGCTGGGTCCATAGCGCCAGCAGGTCGGAGCCGGAGCCGGCCGAGGTGATGGCGACCTTCTTGCCGTTCAGGTCCTTCACCCCAAGCGTCGATTTCGAAAGCGTCATCAACTGCCAGCCGTAGTAGCCCGTGGCTGCGCTCGCGAGCACCTTCGAATTCACGCCCTTCTTGCGCCCGGCCGATACCAGCGAAGTCGCGTCGAGGATCACGTCGGCGGCGCCCGCCGCCATCGCCTCGAAGGTCTCGGCGCCGCCGCGATAGATCGTGAGTTCAGCCGCGATGCCTTCCTTCTGGAACAGTTTTTGGCGCACCGCGGTTTCCGCGATCGTCGTGGGCCAGTAGGTTTTCGTCGGAAGCCCGATGCGCACGGTATCGGCAGCTTGCGCCATGCCTGATGCGCCAAGCACGGTGGCGGCCGCAATCGTTCCCAATATTTGGCGTCGCGTGATTTTCATTTGTGACGTTTCCCTTTGCTTTTCTTGATTTGATTTTCGAACGGTCGATCAGGCCGGGTCGCCACCTCCGAACGGTTTCGGTGTCGCGAGCTCGACGAGATGCATGGTCGTCATGAAATGCTTCGAGAGCGCCGCGACCGCGGCATCGCCATCGCGCTTGAGAACGGCATGCACGATTGCCGCGTGTTCGGCCTCGACATTGCGGGATTCTTCGCTGTTGCGCCGGATCGCAAGCCTTCGATAGCGTTCGCTCTGCTCGTGCAGGACGTCGCGAAAACCGAGCAACCATTGCGAGCCGCAGGCGTTCACCAGCGTACGGTGAAAGACTCTATGCCGCACCACCCACTCCTCATAGTGATGGGTCGGATCATCGGGGTAGGTGTAAGGCACGGCGCAGAGTGCCGCGAAAGATTTCTCCACCGAGGCAAGCCATGCCGCATCGCCACGCTCGATCGAACGGCGCAACGCCAGCCCTTCGATATCGACGCGGGTTTGCGTCACGTCTCTGAGGTCGGCGGGCGAAACCGGGCTGACACGAAAGCCGCGCTGGTCGGATGCCTGCACCAGCCCGTCCGCGACCAGCCGCGACAGCGCCTCGCGCACCGCGGCGAGGCTGACCGAAAACTGCTTGGCGAGACCGGCGATGTGCAGCTTCTGGCCAGGTAGTAGCCGGGTCGAGAGAATATCCGCGCGCAGCCGTTCCTGAACGGCGGACGTCAGGCTTCGCGGCCGTTCGTCGGCAAGGCGCTCGCCAAAACTCAACCCGATACTGCTCATGGCGGGCAGCTTGGCGAGAGTAGGTGAGATCGTCAATCGAAAATCGATTTTTTAGCTAAACCACTGTCGATACTTAATTTTCTTCCTCGCCAGCCCGTTTCAAGCCGCCGAGCCCCGAATATCTCTCGATGAGCCGGATCAAAAATCGTCGTGACAAACCTCCTTGCAATTGCTTAGATAGTTCGCATGCGAAATAAATTGATCTCATCGACATGAGCCCGCGTCGCGAGCACCGGCTGGTGTTCCTGCTCACCGTCGCGCAGCGCCGGCTGCAGCGCTGGATGGCGGCGCGGTCCCCGCACACCGGCGTGACCGCCGCGCAGTCCGGCCTGCTCTTCGTCCTGGGCCAGCGCGACGGCGTCCTGATGGGCGAGGCGGGTGCGGCGCTCGATCTTGGACCACCTGGCATCAGCGGATTGGTGGACCGGATGACGGCGGCGAACCTGATCGAGCGGCGGGCCGATCCGGATGACGGGCGTGCGTGGCGTCTCTGGCTAACGCCGGCCGGCCGCGCGGCGATGGCGCAGTCGAAGGCTGGGCTCGCCGACGTCAATGCGCGGCTCACAGAAGGGTTTACCGACGCCGAGATCGATGTCGTTGCGCGCTGGCTTACCACCATGCAGAGCAGATTTCCCAAAGGAGAAGACGAATGACCGAGCACATCAAGATCGAGAAGAGCAACGGGATTTTAAGCCTGACGATGGCTCGGCCCGACAAGAAGAACGCGCTGACGAATGCGATGTATGGCGCGCTTGCGGACGCGATCGAAGCCGCCGAGACGGATTCATCCGTCCGCGTGCTGCTGATCCGCGGCGAGGGCGACATGTTCACCGCCGGCAACGACGTCGGCGAGTTTGCAGCCATTGCGACCGGCGCACTTCAGGGCGAGCGCCATGTCGGCCGCTTCCTGCAGGCGCTTGCACATTCGAGCCGCCCGCTGGTCGCAGCCGTTCAGGGACGCGCCGTCGGTATCGGCACCACGATGCTCTTGCACTGCGATCTGGTTGTGCTGGCCGAGAATGCGCTGTTGTCGACGCCGTTCGTTAATCTGGCGCTGGTGCCGGAAGCCGCTTCCAGTCTGCTGATGCCGCTCCGCATCGGCTATGCCCGCGCCTTCGAGATGTTCGCGCTCGGTGAGGCGGTCGATGCAAAGTCCGCATTCGCCTGGGGACTTGCCAGCCGCGTGGTGCCGCTCGACAAGCTCGATGCGGAAGCGAAGGCTTTCGCATCCCGGTTGGCGAAACTGCCGGCGGGCGCCGTCAGCACGACCAAACGGCTGATGCGCAATCCGGAACTTCTGATGGCGCAGATCAAGGCCGAGAGCGAGCAGTTCGCGGCTCGCCTGAAGACGATGGAGGCGCGTGAGGCTTTCGTCGCGTTCGCCCAGCGCCGGCCGCCGGACTTTTCGAAACTGGCAAGCTAACCGGCGCCGGCCGCATTGAAGATGGTTTTTCGTCGCCTGCGACTGCGAGGCAATTGACCGCCCGTGGCGGCCCAGCTACCTCTTTGGGCCGCCCGCGGGGGAAACAAATGAACAAGAACAATGACACTTCCGAATTCGATTACGTGATCGTCGGCGCCGGCTCGGCCGGATGCGTGCTCGCCAATCGATTGACGGCCGACGGCAAGCATTCCGTTTTGCTCTTGGAGGCCGGACCGAAGGACACCAATCTCTGGATCCACGTGCCGCTCGGCTACGGCAGGCTGTTCAAGGAAAAGTCCGTCAACTGGATGTACCAGACCGAGCCCGAACCGGGATTGAACGGGAGGCAAGTGTTCCAGCCGCGCGGAAAAGTGCTTGGCGGCTCCAGTTCCATCAACGGCCTGCTCTATGTGCGGGGCCAGCATGAGGATTACGATCGATGGCGGCAGCGCGGCAATGCCGGCTGGGGCTATGACGACGTGCTGCCCTATTTCAAGAAGGCCGAGAACCAACAGCGCGGCGCCGACAAATATCACGGCGCCGATGGTCCGCTGCCGGTGTCCGACTGGCGGCATCACGATCCCCTGTCGGAAGCCTTTGTGATCGCTGCGGCCGAGACCGGTATTCCGACCAATCCCGATTTCAACGGCGCCACGCAGGAGGGCGCGGGATTTTTCCAGACCACGACAAGGCGTGGGCGCCGGGCCAGCACGGCGTTCTCCTACCTTCGTCCCGCCAGGAAGCGGCCTAACCTGCACATCGAGACTTCCGCGCTGGCGCAGCGCATCCTGTTCGAAGGACGCCGCGCCAAGGCGGTCGAGTACAAGCAGGAAGGCCGCGTGCGTACCGCACGGGCGCGCAAAGAAATTCTGGTCTCCAGTGGCGCATACAACTCGCCGCAACTACTGCAGCTCTCCGGCGTCGGACCAGCGGATCTGTTGAAGCAGCACGGCATCGAGATCGTGCTCGACGCGCCCGGCGTCGGCAGCGATCTGCAGGACCACATGCAGGTCCGCCTGATCACCCGCTGTGCGCAAAAGTGCACGCTCAACGATGTCGTCAACAGCCCGATCCGCACGATGATGGCGGGCATTCAGTACGCAGCCCTGCGCAAGGGGCCGCTGACGATCGCGGCCGGCACGTCAGGCGCTTTCTTCAAGACCAGCCCACGGCTGGCGTCGCCCGACATCCAGATTCACTTCCTGCCGTTCTCGACCGACAAGATGGGCGAGAAGTTGCACGCGCTTTCCGGTTTCACCGCCTCCGTCTGCCAGTTGCGCCCCGAAAGCCGCGGCTCGCTCCGTATCAGGAGCGCGGACCCTTCAGTGCCGCCGGAGATTCGCATCAATTACCTCGCCACCGAAACCGATCGCCGCGCTTTCATCGACGGCATCCGCATCCTGCGCAAGATCCTCGCAGCCCCAGCGCTGAAGGCTTACGCGGTCTCAGAAGTCGATCCGGGTTCGAAGGTGCAGAGCGACGACGAACTGCTGGATTTCTGCCGCCGCACCGGCAGCACGGTCTATCACCCCACCTCGACCTGCCGGATGGGCAGCGATGCGCTCGCGGTCGTCGACCAGCGCTTGCGCGTGCCCGGCATCGAGGGCCTTCGCGTCGTCGATGCGTCGATCATGCCGGACCTGATGTCGGGCAATACCAACGCGCCGACGATTATGATTGCAGAAAAGGCGTCCGACATGATTCTGGAGGATGCAAGGTAGTTTTCTTAACCTCGCCCCGCTTGCGGGGAGAGGTCGGCGCGAAGCGCCGGGTGAGGGGGTACAGGTCTATCAACTCGCACTACCTGGTGGAGACCGCCCCTCACGCCAACCCTCTCCCCGCAAAAGAGCGGGGCGAGGGACAGACCTCAGCCCTTATACCCCCGCACCCGCTTGAGCATTTGCTCGACATGGGCGATCGGGGTTTCCGGCTGGATGCCGTGGCCGAGGTTGAAGATCAGCCGTCCTTGCGCGTAGTTCGCCAGCACGTCGTCGACGGCGCGGTCAAGCGCGGCGCCGCCTGCGATCAACGCCAGCGGATCGAGATTGCCCTGCACGGCGACACGGTTCTGCACGCGCTCACGGATCATGGAAGGCTCGGCCGCCCAGTCGATGCTGACCGCGTTGACGCTTGTTGCCTCCACATAGGCCGGCAGCAGCGCGCCAGCGCCGCGCGGAAAGCCGATGATCTTGGCGTCCGGCACTTGCGCGCGCACGCCGGCAACGATGCGCTTCGTCGGCTCGATCGACCAGCGCTCGAATTCACGCGGCGGCAGCACGCCGGCCCAGGTGTCGAAGATCTGCAAGCAGTCGGCGCCGGCCTTGAGCTGGCCGAGCAGATACTGGATCGAATTCTCCACCAGCACGTCGATGATTTCAGCGAACGCCTCGGGATGACGGTAGGCCATCATCCGCGCCGGCGCCTGGTCCGGCGTGCCCTGTCCTGCAACCATGTAGGTTGCCACCGTCCAGGGCGCGCCGCAGAAGCCGATCAGCGCGATCTCAGGTGCAAGCTCGCGCTTCACGCGGCGTAACGCTTCATAGACCGGTTCGAGTTTGCCGAAATCGGCATGGCGCGCGAGCGCCGTCACTTGCTCCGGAGTATCGAGCGGATCGAGCCGCGGACCTTCGCCGGCCTCGAAGCGCACGGAGCGGCCGAGCGCGTAGGGGATGACGAGAATGTCGGAAAAGATGATCGCCGCATCGAAGTTGAAACGGCGGATCGGCTGCAGCGTTACCTCGGCGGCATATTCCGGCGTGAAGCACAAATCGAGGAAACTCCCCGCCTTGGCGCGCAGCTCGCGATACTCCGGCAGATAGCGGCCGGCCTGTCGCATCATCCAGACCGGCGGCACCTTCTGCCTGCGGCCGGAGAGCACTTCGACAAAAGGTTTCACGACGGATTTCTGAGACAAAACGTGGATTCCTGCGGGCGCGGCTGATGCGCCTCTGATACACGCAGGTTCCCTCGAGGCCAAGGACGGATAGCAAGGGCAAACGTGGAACCGGCGTAAAACGGGCCCGTTATCTCATTCATGGAGGTTCCTATGGCCCAGAAGTTCAATCCTGCTGCGCATGACAAGCACGCCGACGATCCCCGCGAAGCGCTGAAGGCCGACCGGGAAATCCATGAACAACTCGAGGCCGGGCTGGTCGACACGTTTCCGGCATCGGACCCTGTGAGCGCTGCGCAACCGGCGCCGTCGAAAGCCGATCACGAACATCAGAATCCATCGCGCTAATGCAAGAATGGCGCGAATTGTTTCGCGTGGCGAACGGCCTCCCCAAGGGAGGCCGTTTCTGTTTGTACTTCAATAATGCGGCGGCGGCTCGTTCGCCGGGCCGGGCAAGTTGCTTTCGGCTTCGCGCAGGCGCTCCTTCAGTTCAGCCAATTGGCGCGTCAAGGAATCGATCTGGTGCCACTGTGCGGTAATCGTGTGATTCAGCACCTCGATCGTCTCATCCTGGAACGTCGCCCGTATTTCCAGTGCGTCGAGGCGCTCGCTCAGTGCGGTGACGTCATTCGTGCGCGCCATCGTTCCCTCGTCGCTGCCGTAGGCCGTGGCCCAGCGCCACGCGTTCGTCGAACACGAAGCATTCGCCGCGCCAGCGGCTCTCATTCTCCGGTACGCCTTCGAGATAGCGGAGGATGCCGCCCTTGAGATGATAGACCTCGTCAAATCCATGCGCCAGCAGATAGGCGCTGGCCTTCTCGCATCGGATACCGCCGGTGCAGAACATCGCAATCTTCCTGTGCTTCGCCGGATCGAGTTTCTGTGCGGCGAATTCCTTGAACTGCCCAAAGCTCTTGATGCCGGGGTCGACCGCGCCTTCGAACGTGCCCATCGCCACTTCGAACGCATTGCGGGTGTCTATCACCAGCGTGTCGGGCGCTGCGATCAGTTCGTTCCAGTCTGACGGCTCGACACAGGTGCCGACCTGTCGGGTCGGATCGACCGCCATATCTCCGAGCGTAACGATTTCCTTCTTCAGCCGGATCTTCAGACGCCGAAACGGCATCTCGGAAGCGGTCGAGAACTTGAGTTCGAGATTGCTGAGCCGCCCGCCGAAAAGGGCGCCGCGCTGCAATTCGCCGACGAACGCGTCGATGCTCGCATCGCCGCCCGCAACCGTGCCGTTGATGCCCTCATGCGCCAGCAGCACGCTGCCCTTCAGCCCGAGGCCTGCAGCAAACGAGCGCAGCGGTTCGCGCAACTCCCGGAAGTCCGATAGCGCGGCGAATTGATAGAAGGCGGCGACTTTGAGCAGCATGGCGATCGTTTATCAGGCGGGCCGCGCAGGGGAAACCCCGTAAAGCCCTGCATATTCCGCGCATTGCCCCTGACGTCCCATTGGCATGCCAGCCATTGCCCTGCCGGGGATGAATATGCCAAAGAACCGTCTGTAAACCCGCCCGATGCTTCCGCGGGATGCTCAAGAAACGCTGAAAAGAAAGCACTCGCGATGAGGAATTTCCATTTCGCCGGCCGCTCCACGGTCCATGCCCAGAACGCGATGGTGGCAACGTCGCATCCGGAGGCCGCATTGGCCGCAATCGACGTGATGCGGGCGGGTGGCACGGCGGCGGACGCCGCGGTCGCGGCTTGCGCGTTGCTCGGCGTCATCGAGCCGCAATCGACGGGTATCGGGGGCGATTGCTTCGCGCTGATCCAACCCAGGGGCGAGGGCAAGATCGTCGCCTATAATGGCTCCGGCCGCGCGCCGATGGCGGCCAAGGCCGAATGGTACCTCGAACGCAAGATCCATTCTGTACCGCTGACCTCGGCGCATGCGGTCAGCATTCCCGGCGCGATCGACGCCTGGGAGACGATCCTGCGCGACCACGGCAAGATGGGACTCGACACGCTTCTGCAGCCCGCGATCAAGGCTGCCGAGGAAGGCTACGTCGTCGCGCCCCGTATTGCCTTCGACTGGAAGAACCAGTTCGAGAAGCTGAAGAACGGCACCAACACCGAGCGCTATCTGCTGCCGCATGGCAAGCCAGCGGTGGCCGGCGACGTGATCCGCCAACCCGAACTGGGCAAAACCCTGCGTGCGATCGCCAAGAGCGGCCGCGATGCGTTTTATGCCGGCGAGATCGCCGAGGACATGGTCGAGACCTTGCGCGGCATCGGTGGCCTGCACACGCTGGAAGATTTCGCCGCACATTCGACCGAGGCGACGTCGCCGATCGGCACGATGTACAAGGGCCACGATGTCTGGCAGTGCCCGCCAAACGGCCCGGGCATCACCATGCTGGTGATGCTGAATATCCTTTCCCGCTTCGACCTGACGAAGTTTCCCGCGCTCAGCGTCGAGCGTTTCCATCTGGAGGCGGAAGCCGCGCGCATCGCCTACATGATGCGAGAGCAGCACGTCGCCGATCCGCAGCATGTTCATGTCGATGTCGCCGGAATCCTCGCCAAGGAATTCGCCGAGGAGCACATCAAGAACATCCGGATGGACCGGCTGCTCGATCTGCCGAACGTCGCGCCACCGATGAATCCATCGACCGTCTACATCACGGTGGTCGACAAGGACCGCAACGTCTGCTCGTTCATCAATTCGATCGCGCATTCGTTCGGCTCGGCGATCGTGTCCAACAAGACCGGCATCCTCCTGCAGAACCGCGCCGGCGGCTTCCGGATTCAGCCCGGCCATCCCAACTGCATCGCGCCGGGCAAGCGGCCGCTGCATACCATCATCCCGTCGCTCGCGACCAAGAACGGCCGCGCGGTGATGCCGTTTGGCGTGATGGGCGGCCAGTATCAGCCGGTGGGACAGACCCACGTGCTGACCAATATGCTGGACTATGGCTGCGATGTGCAGGAAGCCATCGATATGCCGCGCGGCCTGCATTACGAAGGCGTCTACCAGCTCGAGGACAGCGTGCCGGCCGAGATCGTCGAGGGCCTGAAAAAGATCGGCCACAAGACTACCAGCGTGGTCGGTCCGCTCGGCGGCGGCCAGGCGATCTGGATCGACTGGGACAAGGGTACGCTGACCGGCGGTTCCGATCCCCGCAAGGACGGTTGCGCGCTAGGCTACTGAGCGTCTAGAAGCTCCGTCTCTCCAAAAAGAGGTTCAACAGATGCGCTTCTCGCGACGCACGATCTTCCGAGCCGCATTTGCCGCCATGGCAGCCGCGGTTTCAACGCCCGCTGCCATCAGGATGGCAGCGGCCCAGACCGCAGGAAAACCCATGACCGCAGCTTCAGGCTTGCAAATTATTGACAGCAAGGTCGGCACCGGCGCCTCGCCCAAGACCGGCCAGACCTGCGTCATGCATTACACCGGCTGGCTCTACGAGAACGGCCAGAAGGGCAAGAAGTTCGATTCCTCCGTCGACCGTAACGAGCCGTTCGAGTTCAAGATCGGCCAGCGCCAGGTGATCGCCGGCTGGGACGAAGGCGTCGCATCGATGAACGTCGGCGGCAAGCGCACGCTGATCATTCCGCCCGCACTCGGCTATGGCGCGCGGGGCGCCGGCGGCGTTATTCCACCGAATGCGACGCTGATGTTCGACGTCGAATTGCTGGCGGTGAAGTAACCGCACACTGAACGAGGGAGCGCGTCGTGAAGGTCTCGATCCTCGACGATTATTTCGACACGCTGCGCACCCTCGATTGTTTCGGCAAGCTGGCCGGGCATGACGTCACCATCTGGAACGATCATGTCCAGGATGTCGATGCGCTGGCGGAGCGCCTGCGCGAGACCGAGGCGTTGGTGCTAATCCGCGAGCGCACGCAGATCCGGACGCCGTTGCTGGAGCGTCTGCCGAAACTGAAGCTGATCAGCCAGCGCAGCGTCTATCCGCATATCGACATCGACACCTGCACCCGGCTCGGCATCGTCGTGTCGTCGAGCCAGCATGCCGATACGCCGTCCTATGCGACCGCCGAATTTACCTGGGGCCTGATCCTGGCGGCGATGCGCGCCATTCCGCAGCAGATGGCGGCGCTCAAGGCCGGCAAATGGCAAATCGGCGTCGGCCACACGCTGCGCGGCAAGACGCTCGGCATTTATGGCTATGGGCGGATCGGTGCTGTTGTAGCGGGCTACGGCAAGGCGTTCGGCATGAACGTGCTGGTATGGGCGCGCGAACCAGCCATGGCGAAGGCCCGCGCCGACGGATACGAGACTGCGGCAGGCAAGGCTGCTTTCTTCGAACGATGCGACGTCCTTTCGCTGCACATGCGGCTCGTCGATGCCACGCGCGGCATCGTAAAAGCGGAAGATCTCGCGCGCATGAAGCCGTCGGCGCTTCTGGTCAACACCAGTCGTGCGCCGCTGATCGAGCCGAACGCGCTGGTCAACGCACTGCGCGCCGGAAGACCTGGCATGGCGGCGGTGGACGTCTACGAAAAAGAGCCACTCCGCGACGTCAACGATCCGCTCCTGAACATGGACAACGTGGTCTGTACGCCGCATCTCGGCTACGTCTCGCGCGACGAATACGAAATCCAGTTCACGGATATCTTCGATCAGATCGTTGCTTACGCCGCCGGAACACCGACGAATGTCGTCAATCCGGATGTGATGTCGAGACGGCGTTGAATAGGCGGGGTGCGCCCTGGCCATGACGAAAACCGGGACGCCCATGCGCCGCCGGCTCCCTTAATGTTCTGGTTTGCGGCCCCGGTTTTCGATACCGTTGGGGACGAACGATCTTTCGAGAAAGCTCCCAATGACCGGCACGCATGACCACACCCATTCGCACCACTCCCACGATCACGACGAGCGCTGGAAGCATGACGGCGTCCGCGTGATTCCCGGCAATCAGCTCGATCCCAATGTGCCCTCGACCGCGGGTATGGACCGCAAGGCCGCGATCAATTTCGCCCGCGTCGGCGCGCAGAAATTGTGGGCGGGCACGGTGACGATCCGGCCCGACGCCAAGACAGGCGCGCATCACCACGGCCATCTCGAAAGCATCATCTATGTCGTGAAGGGCAAGGCGCGGATGCGCTGGGGCGAACATCTTCAGTTCACCGCCGAGGCCGGCCCCGGCGATTTCATCTTCGTGCCGCCCTACGTGCCGCATCAGGAGATCAATGCCAGCCGCGACGAGGTGCTGGAATGCGTGCTGGTGCGCTCTGACGGCGAGGCGGTGGCGATCAATCTCGACATCGAGCCGGTGGAAAAGCCGGAGACCGTGTTGTGGGTCGATCCCGTGCACCGCGATCCCGCCGAGAAGAAGTAAGAACAACGATCACCGCATCGTGCGGATGTCGCGGGGGAATGCCATGAAGCTTGTTCGCTACGAGAGCGCAGGCCACGTCGCTACTATCACGATGGATCGCGCGTCTGCCCACAACGCGCTCAACAACGCCTTGTGCGATGAGCTGCGCGAAGCCTGGCTCCGCTTTCACGAAAGCGAGGATCGCGTTGCGGTGCTAGCGTCGTCCGAAGAGAAATATTTCTCGGTCGGCGCCGACGTGAACGATCTCCCTGTCAACATGTGGCACGCGGTGCCCGGCTTGGGCGTTGAGCTGGACAAGCCGGTCATTGCCGCGACCTCGGGATGGGTCGTCGGCGGTGCCTTCGTGCTGGTGCAGATGGCCGACATGTGCGTGGCCTCGGAGACGACGCGCTTCATCTACCCCGAGGGCAAGATCGGCACCACCGCCGGCGGCGTCTCCTCGGTGATGGCGCGCATGCCGCACAAGATCGCCATGGAATTCCTGCTGGTCGGTGAGGAAATGTCGGCGGAGCGGGCCTATCAGATTGGCTTCGTCAACAAGGTCGCGCCGAAGGGGCAGCATGTCGTGCTCGCCCAGGAGATGGCGGCAAAGATCGCCGCCAACGCGCCGCTGGTGGTTCGGGCCCTGAAGAAGCTCGCCCGCGAGGCGATGCCAAAGGGGCCCCTGGAGACGGTCGCCGAGGTGCGCCGGCTGCTCGACGTCGTGCGCGACAGCGACGACCTCAAGGAAGGCGTCAAGGCGTTTGCCGAAAAGCGCAAGCCTGACTTCAAGGGCAGGTAGCGGCCATTCGCCGCCGAACACTGGCGAACCACGCGCCCTTTCCCAGCGCGAAAAATAATTCGAGAAGGGATGTCGGGTCTGTTCTAGCCCGCTCGTCCTTGGCACGAACCCCGCGAAAAAAGGAGCCCCTTATGGCTAAAATGATCTTCGTCAATCTGCCGGTCAGCGATCTCGCCCGCTCGACCGCCTTTTATCAGGCGATCGGCGCTGAAAAGAACCCGCAATTCTCCGACGACACCGCATC
Organism: Bradyrhizobium murdochi; assembly: GCF_000472965.1. Taxonomy (GTDB): domain Bacteria; phylum Pseudomonadota; class Alphaproteobacteria; order Rhizobiales; family Xanthobacteraceae; genus Bradyrhizobium; species Bradyrhizobium murdochi. Next base: position 155,894 of record NZ_AXAU01000013.1, read on the forward strand.
CTGCATGGTGGTGTCCGAAAGCATTTACGTGATGCTGTTGACCCACGACAAGTATCGCCAGTTCACCTCGAAGAAGATTGCCGACGCCAAGGCCACGAGCCAGGTCCTGCTCTGCCTTTCCGCCGACAGCCGCAACGCAGTGGACGATATGGTCGGAAAGGCGCAAGGCGCCGGCGGCGGAGCCGATCCGGGTCCGAAGCAGGATTACGGCTTCATGTATGGCCGCAGTTTTGAAGATCCCGACGGCCACCATTGGGAAGTGATGTGGATGGATGTCGCGGCCGCGACCGCTGCGCAGTCCGCCACTGCGTGACAGGTCGAACCCGTCAGCAAGCCGGCTGCAACTCTCTACGTCTCGTAGCTCGCCCCAGTGTGTCATCGCCCGCACATCGACCGGGCGATCCAGTAAGCCGTGCTGCCGATTGTTGCGAAGGAATTGACGACGCGAAGTACTGGATGCCCCGCTTGAAGCGGGGCATGACTGCAGGCGCACGCGGCTACTCGCCCGCCGGTTGGTGGTCGCGATCGAAATGCGTTCAACGCGATGGACATAAAAATCTGGAGCGGTCACACTAAATTGTGCCGCAATGTCATTCCGTGATTCCGTGCCAGATTGTCCGTGAAGCCATTGGCCCCATCACATTCTGTTCTGTCCGGTTCGATGATGCGCACGGGCATCACCGCGGCAGTCCTTTTTGTTCTCGCGCACTTTGCGATGCTGATCGGCGTCGCCGCACCGGAAAAGTTCTATTTCGACGAGGTGCATTACGTCCCGGCGGCGCGGCAGATGCTTGAGCCGGTGATGCGAGAGCCGATGCTCAACCCGATGCATCCACCGCTCGCCAAGCAGTTCATCGCTCTGTCGATCCATTCACTAGGCGACGGACCGCTAGGCTGGCGCTATCCGGCCGTGTTGTTCGGATCGTTTGCTATTGTAGCGGTGTATCTGTGCGGCCTGACGCTGTTTGCCGCTCAGGGCCCGGCGATTGCGGCGAGCCTGCTCGCCTTTTTCAATCAGATGCTGTTCGTGCAATCGCGGATCGCGATGCTGGATATTTTTGCGCTCGCTTTCGGCCTGTTCGCTATCGCGGCATTCATGCATTGCTTTCGACGAGAGCGGCCGCATCTGTGGTTCGCGCTTGCCGGGATCGGCTTTGGCCTGTCGGCCGGCTGCAAATGGAGCGGGCTGTTCGCGCTCGCAGTCTGCATCGCCATCATAGCCGTGATCCGCTTGATGCAAAGCTGGCGCACTCACTTCGCGGATGCCCGGCCGGAGGATTGGTACCGGCCCGATCTCTGGCCCGGTTTCAAGGCCTGGCATTTCGCCGTCTGCTTCGTACTAATTCCGGCCGTCGTTTATCTTGCCACCTACATTCCGCTCTACGGATTGTCGGTTTCGGATATCCTGCAGGCGCAGCGGCGCATCTTCAACGATAACACGACGAGTGCGATTGCAGGCCACACCTATATGAGTTCATGGCCGTCCTGGCCGTTCCTGGTGCGCCCGGTCTGGTATCTCTTCGACAAGGTCGACGAAGACCATATCGCCGCCGTGGTTCTCCTCGGCAACCCGCTGATCCTGTGGCCGGCGCTGATTGCGGTCGCGATCTGCCTGCGCGACTGGATCGTGACGCGGCGGGTCGACGCCTTCCTGATACTGGCGTTCTATTTCGGCCCATACCTCGCATGGGCATTGCTGCCGCGAACGCTCGGCTTCATCTATTACTATCTGCCGGCGGCGACCACGGCGAGCCTTGCGCTGGTGTATGCCTTGAAACACGGCAGCATGCCCGGTTGGGTGCTATGGGCCTATGTTGCAATCGGCTTTGCCGGCTTTGTCGCAATGTTGCCGATATCGGCCGCGTTCATAGGCACTTCGATGGCGACGTTCAGCCGCCTGATGATCTTCCAGAACTGGATTTGAGGCGGCCATTCGCGCCGTTTAGCCAATAGAAAATCCGCCTGCCGCTGGCGGCAGGCGGATCGGCTTTCAAGACCTCGCCTTTCAAAACCTTACTTGGAGGCGGTCTTGCTATCCATGTTGACGACCTGAACGCGGCGGTTGGTGGGATCCGTCGGCGCGTTCGCATCCTTCAGCTTGGTCTCGCCGTAACCGACCGTCACGAGATTGGAACCGGCGATGCCGTACTTCTCGGTCAGGTACTTCTTGATCGTATCGGCGCGGCGCTCGGAAAGATCCTGGTTGTAGGCCTCGCTGCCGATCGCGTCGGTATGACCGGCGACCACGAAGGTCGAACCCTTCAGGCTCGAATCAGAGAGCGCCTTGCCGAGTTCCTGCACCGCGGAAACCGAGTTCTTGCTGATATCGGCCGAATTGTAGTCGAACTGAATTTCGAGATCGATCTTCGGCTTGCTCGCGGCAAGTTCCGCGATTTCCTGGCGCTCGCCGAGCGACAGCGACCGGGTCTTGCGGTTGCGTAGGGTGTCGACGAAGCCGATTTCCTTGGCCTTTGCGGCAGCATCCACCGGCTGCTGCGGGCCGGTCGAAAGGCCGCGGGTCGCGCCCGGCTTCGGCTTCAGAGCGTCCAGGATCTTGTCGGCCGAGACGGTGTCGCCGGCGACGGCCAGCCCCGCCGTCATCGACAGCGCGGCGCCGATAGTCATGATCGAGAGAAAGCGGGTCATTGTCGTAATCCTCACTGTTAACGCCCTGCAAACTGGCGTGCATGACGTTTTGATGCAGCGACGATAGGACGGGTTCAAAGCAGGCAATGTGATTCAAATCACATTGGTAAAGGCCGTCTGATGTCCAAGTCGACGCTGATGGCGCCGGAGGTCGCGGCGCTAGCTGCGCTGTCGGGACTGAACGGTCCAAGCAAGTGCAACGACACTTCGCCGGATAACGGACCGCTCCGTCACTTCCCGCCGCTGACTTTGGAAAAGAAAAAAGCGGCTCGTCGCGCCGGCGCCGATCTGTGGACAACAAATCGGCCAGATGCGCGTCTAGCAAAACTACTCGCAAAAAATCTGAAGAAGAATTCGTTCGGGGCAACCAAACGGGCGGGCCGGGTGTTACAGTCAGTCAAACGTCAGCGTGAGTATCTGGGTCATCGCACCAGCGCATCGGAGCCAGCCGGTTCCGGAAGTTCAATGCCAACACTGATCGGCGCGGCGATGATCGCCGCTGCAATCTTGCTGTCGACGCTGCTCAACGCGCTCGGCAGCCGCTATGTCGGGTTTGAAAGCCCGACGGAGGAGAGCGCGTGGCTGGTCGATCGCCTCACCGGCCATGTCTACAAATGCCATGCGCCGCAGCCCGGCCGCGCCTCGTGCGAGGCCGAGATCGCAACCGGCAGCGTTGGAGAGCAGCAGAAGCGGTGAGGTGATTCGCGCCGCGAGGCGGCGGTCAGGGAACCCGGGACTCCCCACACGCGCGAATCCCGCTACATTGCCGTGCGATGCCCCGCACGACTAAGCCCCATCCCCTGACCAAGCTGGAAGCCCGGCGAATCTGGCTGCACGCTCAACGGCTCGACACCAGCGAACCGTTCGGCGCCGGACCGCAGGCGGTCGCGGCCGCGGTGGACCATCTCGGCTATGTCCAGATCGACACCATCCACGTCATCGAGCGCTGCCATCACCACATTCTCTATAGCCGCATCCCGGCTTACGCCCGTGCCGACCTGCGCCAGGCGCAGAGCGTCGACAAGAGCGTGTTCGAATACTGGACCCACGCTCTGTCCTATGTGCCGGCGAAGGATTTTCGCTTCTTCGTTCCGGCGATGCGAGAGCACCGGCGCGAAGGCCACCGGTGGTTTGCTTCCGTCAAGCCGGAGGACACCCGCAAGGTGATGCGGTTGTTGCGGCGCGACGGCGCGCTCACGATCCGCGACATCGAGGACGACGTTCTGACCGAAAAAGAGCATCTATGGCAGAGCCGAAAACCCTCGAAACGGGCGCTGCAGCTCGCGTTCTATACCGGCGAGGTGACGATTTCCGAACGCACCGGCATGCTCAAGACCTATGAGCTGATGACGCGGCATTTCGGTTGGGACAAGCCGCCAAAGCCGGCTCCCTCGGTGGAGATCACCGCCTATGTCCTCGACCGCGCGCTTCGCTCCCAAGGCGTCGTCAGCCTGGATTCCGTCTGCCATCTCGATGCGCCGAACAAGCCCGCGGTGCGGCGCCTGATCGAGGCGCGGGTGCGGCGCAAGGAACTGGTGCCGGTCGCTCTCGAAGGCGCCGGCAAGCAGGAGCATTGGGCCCGGCCGGAAGTGCTGGAGGCGAATGGGACGGCGGATGTAAGCGATGGCCCGGTGCACATTCTCTCGCCGTTCGATCCCCTGATCATTCAGCGCAAGCGTACCGAACTGTTCTTCGATTACGGCCACCGCTTCGAGGCCTATGTGCCGAAGGAGAGGCGCCTGTTCGGCTATTTTGCGCTACCGGTGCTGGTCGGCGAAGACATCGTCGCCGCCATCGATCTCAAAACCGACCGCCAGAACAAGAAACTCCTGATGCAGAAATGGAGCTGGGTCGGTAAGGGCGCGGTAAGGGCGGCGCGCAAGGATTACAAGCGGCGCATCGAGGAAGAGCTGGATCGCTTCGAGCAGTTTCAGTTGGGGGAGTAGCGTTTGCGTTCGGGAACCCGACTCCGCTTCATCGGTTAGTTCCATGTGCCACAGCCCAGGAGGGCGACATGGGCAAGCATAAATCGGTTCTGGAGAAATTCACCGACACGGTGAAGGAGATTGCGAACACCGCAACGGAAGCTGCCAGCCAGGCGCTGAAAGCCGACGAGCCGGGATTCAAGGCCGATGAACGCGCGGCAGCCTACGTGCCGCTTGCTGCCGATGGTCTCGTGTCCGATCCGCTGATGGTGCCGCCGACCGCAGCCCCGCCCGCACGGCGGAAGCGCGCAACGAATAAGCGGCGCAGCGTGCCGGCGGCCAGGGCCAGGAAAGCCGGAGCTGCCAAGTCTCGAAGTGCGAAGTCTCGGACTGCGAAGACTCGAACTGCAAAGGCCGGAGCCGCCAAGACTCGAACCGCACAGGCGCGGAGCGCCAAGAAGACGGCCAAAAGGTCAGCCGCAAGGAAATCGAGCAGCCAGAAATCAAGGCCGGCGAGCAAGGCCGCGAGAAGCGCGAAGAAGATCACCGCAAAGAAGTCTCGCAAGAAAGCTCGACGTGCTTAATGCGGGCAGGGCGAAGAGCGGGCCGGTCCGGAGCCAATTCCTCTTAGGAGGGTCATTAACTCTTACTTCATCTTTCTTCACGAATTCATGATCGCTGACGAATATTGACATTCATCAGTCGCCATTCGATACTCCTCATCGGTTTCCGCGATGGAGAGTTCGATGTTCGCCCGGTCCATTTTCTCTAGCTATTACAGGCTCTTGACGGGAGCTTTGTTGGCGCTTGCGGTGTTCGTGCTGGCTGGCTGCAATGAAAAAGCGACTGAGGCGGCCGCTCCCGGGCGCCCGGTTTTGGTTGCCACCGTGCATTATGCGGCTGAGACGCCGGAGCGCAGTTTCGTTGGCACCATCCGTCCCCGGATCGAGACCGACATGGGTTTCCGCGTCCCCGGCAAGGTCGCCCGGCGCCTGGTCGAGGTCGGCCAGACCGTAGATGTCGGCCAGCCGCTCGCCACCCTCGATGAAGTCGATCTGAAGCTGCAGGCCGAGCAGGCGGAGGCCGAATTCCGCGCCGCTACTGGCGTGCTGGCGCAGGCTGGCGCTGCCGAGCAGCGCGCCAAGGATCTGCGTGCCAAGGGCTGGACCACCGACGCCCAGATGGATCAGAGCCGCGCCGCCGCCGATGAAGCGCGCGCACGCCTCAATCGCGCCGAGCGGCAGGTCGAACTCACCAAGAACTCGTTGTCCTATGCAACGCTGGTCGCCGATACCCGCGGCGTGGTCACCGCGACCTTGATCGACCCCGGCCAGGTCGTCGCTGCTGGCCAAACCGCGGTCCGAGTCGCCCGCTTTGCCGAGAAGGAGGCCGTGGTCGCGATTCCCGAGACGCTGGTCGGCCGCGCCAAGTCCGGCACCGCCACCGTGACGCTGTGGACGGATTCGGAAAAGAAATATGCCGCAAAGCTGCGCGAGATTGCGCCTTCCGCAGACCCCGCGACGCGGACTTATTTGGCCAAATTCTCGCTACCGGATGCCGACGACAAGGTCTCGCTTGGCATGACCGCCACCCTGACGCTTGCCGATGCCGCCAGCGAGCGCGTGGCAAAACTGCCGCTGTCGGCGCTGTTCAGCCAGGGCAGCAATCCCTCGCTCTATATCGTCGACGATTCCGGCGCGATCGCACTGAAGCCGGTCGTCGTGAAATCCTACGAGAGCAATGCCGTCGTGATTTCAGGCGGCGTCAACGAAGGCGCCAAGGTGGTTGCGCTCGGCGTGCAGAAGCTCGATCCGGCCCAGAAGGTCCGGGTGGTCTCGTCGCTGTCGTTCTAGCCCTGTCAATTAACCCCGCGCCGTCATTGCGAGGAGCGAACGCTCGCAATGACGGTGGAAGTGCAAACGTATTTCGAAGTTGGAGAGTGACATGAAGCGCTTCAATCTTTCGGGCTGGGCGGTGAGCCATCCGACCCTGATCCTGTTCCTGATGATCGCGCTCGGCGTCGCCGGCTTCTTCTCCTATCAGCGGCTCGGCCGCGCCGAGGACCCGTTCTTCACGGTGAAGGTGGTGAACGTTTCTGCGATCTGGCCGGGCGCGACCGCGCACGAAATGCAGACCCAGGTCGCCGACCCCATCGAGAAGAAGCTGCAGGAATTGCCGTTCTTCGAAAAGGTGCAGACCTATTCCAAGCCGGCGTTTACGGCGCTGCAGGTCACCTTCAAGGATTCCACTCCGCCGAAGGACGTGCCCTATCTGTTTTATCTGCTGCGCAAGAAGCTCGCCGACGTGCAGGGCCAGTTGCCCGCAGGGCTGCTCGGGCCGAACGTCAACGACGAATTCTCCGACGTCGATTCCATTCTCTACATGATGACCGGCGACGGCGCCGACTACGCGCAATTGAAGAAGGCTGCCGAAGGCATGCGCCAGCGGCTGCTGAAAGTTAAAGGCGTCACCAAGGTCAATCTTTACGGCACCCAGGACGAGCGCATCTTCGTCGAGTTCTCCCACGCCAAGCTCGCAACGCTCGGCATCACGCCGCAGGCGCTGTTCGATTCGCTCGCCAAGCAGAACAACGTCACGCCCGCGGGCACGGTGGAGACTTCCTCGCAGCGCGTGCCGTTGCGCGTCACCGGCGCGCTCGATGGCGTCAAGGCCGTTGCGGAAACCCCGGTCGAAAGCAACGGCCGCGTGTTCCGGCTTGGCGATATCGCGACCGTCAGCCACGGCTTCGTCGATCCCCCGACCTTCGTCGCCCGCCAGGAAGGCAAGCCCGCGATCGGCATCGGCGTCGTCACCACCAAGGGCGCCAACATCCTCGAGCTCGGCGAGGATGTCGAGAAGGCGACTAACGATTTCATGAAAGCGGTGCCGCAGGGCATCGAGGTCGAACAGATCGCCGACCAGCCGAAGGTGGTCGAGCGCGCGGTTGGCGAGTTCGTGCATTCCTTCATTGAGGCGCTGGCGATCGTGCTGTTCGTCTCGTTCGTGGCGCTCGGCTGGCGCACCGGCATCGTGGTGGCAACGTCGGTGCCGCTGGTGCTCGCGATCGTCTTCATCGTCATGAATGCGATGTCGATCGACCTGCACCGCATCACGCTTGGCGCCTTGATCATTGCGCTCGGCCTTCTGGTCGACGACGCCATCATCGCCGTCGAGATGATGGTGGTGAAAATGGAGCAGGGCTGGGACCGCGTTCGCGCGGCCGCCTTTGCCTGGGAATCAACTGCGTTTCCGATGCTCACGGGAACGCTGGTCACGGCCGCTGGCTTCCTCCCCATCGGCTTTGCCAATTCGGCGGTCGGCGAATATGCCGGCGGCATCTTCTGGATCGTGGCGATCTCGCTGGTCGCCTCCTGGTTTGTGGCGGTGATCTTCACGCCCTATATCGGCGTGAAGCTGTTGCCTAACATCGCCGTGCACCACAACCACGATCCGCACGCGATCTACGAGACGCGGATGTATCGCGGCTTGCGCGCCGTGGTGCAGTGGTGCGTCGACCACCGGATCAAGGTGGTGGCAGCGACGGTCGGCGTGTTCGCGCTGTCGATTGTGGGCTTCGGCAATGTGCAGCAGCAGTTCTTCCCGCTTTCCGAACGGCCTGAGCTGTTCCTGCAGCTACGCCTGCCGGAAGGAACCGCCTTCAACGTCACGGAAAAGTCCGTCAAGAAGGCCGAGGCGCTCTTGAAGGACGACAAGGATATCGCGACCTACACTGCCTATGTCGGTCAGGGTTCGCCCCGCTTCTGGCTCGGCCTCAATCCGCAACTGCCCAACGAGGCCTTTGCCGAGATCGTGATTGTCTCCAAGGACGTCGAGGCCCGTGAGCGGATCAAGGCGCGGCTGGAGAAGGCGGTCGCCGAGGGCGAACTGTCCGAAGCGCGCGTTCGCATCGACCGCTTCAATTTCGGCCCACCGGTCGGTTTCCCGGTCCAGTTCCGCGTGATCGGCCCCGACGCCAATTCCGTGCGTGACATCGCCTACAAGGTCCGCGATGTCATGAGGCAAAATCCCAATGTCGTGGAACCGCAACTCGATTGGAACGAGCAGTCGCCTTACCTGAAGCTCGTGGTCGATCAGGACCGGGCGAGGGCGCTCGGCCTCACCCCGCAGGACGTCTCGCAGGCGCTCGCCATGCTGATCTCGGGTGCGCCGGTCACCACCATCCGCGACGGCATCGAGAAGGTCGGCGTGGTCGCGCGCGCGGTACCGTCGGAGCGGCTGGACCTCGGCCGTGTCGGCGAACTGACCGTGACGTCGCGCAACGGCGTCGCCGTGCCGCTGCAGCAGATTGCCAGGATCGAATATTCCCATGAGGAGCCGATCATGTGGCGGCGCAACCGCGATATGGCGATTACGGTGCGTACCGACGTCGTCGACGGCGTGCAGGCGCCCGACGTCACCAACCAGATCTGGCCGAAACTGAAGGAAATCCGCGATCAACTCGAGCCGGCCTACCGGATAGAGCCGGGCGGCGCGTTCGAGGAATCCGAGAAGGGCAACGCTTCGATCGCCCTGCTGTTTCCGCTGATGGCGCTGGTGATGCTTACTCTGCTGATGATCCAGTTGCAGAGCTTCTCGCGTCTGATCCTGGTGTTCCTGACTGCGCCGCTCGGCATCGTCGGCGCCTCGCTCGGTCTCAACATTGCCAACCAGCCGTTCGGCTTCGTGGCGCTGCTCGGACTGATCGCGCTGGCCGGCATGATCATGCGCAACGCCGTCATTCTGGTCGATCAGATCGAGGCCGACGTTTCCCAAGGCCTGACGCGGAAGGAAGCCATCGTCGAAGCCACCGTCCGGCGCGCCCGGCCGGTGGTGCTGACGGCGCTGGCGGCGATTCTGGCCATGATCCCGCTGTCGCGTTCCGCCTTCTGGGGGCCGATGGCGATCACCATCATGGGCGGATTGTTTGTCGCAACCTTCCTGACCTTGCTGTACCTGCCGGGCCTTTACGCCCTGTGGTTCAGGAAGAGCCTGGAAGAAAGCGGACAGGCTGAGCACCCCGATCTTGCGGCGCAACATCAGGCCAGGGAGCATCCGAAGGGTCCGCACGCAATTCCGCTTGCCGACGCCGCAGAATAATTGAACATTGAGAGCTGACATGACGCTGATTTCGGAACACATCGAGACTGACACCCGCGAGAAGATCCTCGTGGTGGCGGAGCGTCTGTTCAGGCAGATCGGCTACCAGAAGACGACGGTCGCCGACATTGCCAAGGAATTGCGGATGAGCCCCGCCAACGTCTATCGCTTCTTCGATTCGAAGAAGGCGATCCACGAGGGCGTGGCGCGGACCCTGATGGGCGAGGTCGAGGTCGAGGCGCAACGGATTGCGCAGGCGGCCGGGCCGGCGTCGGTCCGCCTCCGCGAGATGATCAAGACCATCAATCGCATGAACACCGAGCGCTATGTCGGCGATTCCAAGCTGCATGAGATGGTCGAGATCGCGATGCAGGAGGACTGGGGCGTCTGCGTCGCTCATATGGAGATGATTGCCCGGACCATCGGCCAGGTGATCGGGCAGGGCGCCGCCTCCGGCGAGTTCGAGGTTGCCGATTTGCAGCTCGCCTCGCTTTGCGCCTGTACCGCGATGATGCGCTTCTTCCACCCGCAGATGATCGCGCAATGCGCCACCAAGCCCGGCCCGACGATCGACGAAATGATCGATTTCGTCATTGCCGGCCTCTCGCCGCGCGCCAAGGCGAATTGAGCTCTCCGCCACTTGACTCCACCGTCATTGCGAGCGAAGCGACTTGTCCGCCGTAGCTTTAACGAAGGCGGAAGCAATCCATCGCGCCGCGTGCCGTGACTGGATTGCTTCGTCGCAAGCGCTCCCTTGCGCAAACGCTTCGCGTTTGTCGCAGGCAATGACGAAGAAGGACGAGGTGGAATGGACGCCAAGAGCCCAAAAGACCTGCATTTCTACGAGCCGAAGAACGGCCACGGCCTCAAGCACGACCCCTTCAACGCCATCATCGCGCCGCGCCCGATCGGGTGGATTTCCTCGCGCGATGGCAAGGGCAACATCAATCTGGCGCCTTACAGCTTCTTCAACGCCTTCTGCTATCACCCGCCGATTATTGGCTTTTCCTCCACCAACTGGAAAGACAGCGCGGGCAATATCCAGGAGACCGGGGAGTTCGTCTGGAATCTCGCCACGATGGATCTGGCGAAGCAGATGAACGCGACGGCGGCCCACGTTGCCCCTGAAGTCGATGAGTTCAAGCTCGCAGGCCTTACAGCCGCGTCATGCAAGCTCGTCAACGTGCCCCGGGTGGCGGAAAGCCCCGTTGCCTTCGAATGCAAACTGACGCAGATCATCCAGTTGCAGGGCAAGGACGGCGAAAAGGCACAGGCCTGGCTGACGCTCGGCGAAGTCGTCGCCGTCCACATTGACAAGGCCTTCATCAAGGATGGCGTCTATCAGACCGGCCTCGCCTATCCGATCGTCCGCGCCGGCCGCCGCGGCGACTATTTCGAGATCAAGCCGGAAAACATGTTCGAGATGATCCGGCCGGATTAAGCGAATCTAGTCCGGATGCAGCCTACGGTCGCGCGCATGCGCGCCCCACGGGCAACACGGAACTCCGACGCGCCGAAATGCTTATCGTTTGTATTTCGGAGATTGCCGATGATCCGCTTGTTTGCCGGGCTGACCGTGCTCGCCTGCCTTGTCCACCCGGCCTTCGCAGGCCTCGATGCGGCGGCGGTCAACAACGCTGAGTTCAGGGGCAAGCCGCCGGCCAACGATAAGATCGATCCCACTGTCGTGAAAGCCCAGGTGCTGCTCGACCGCGCTAATTTTTCGCCGGGCGAGATCGACGGCAAGCTCGGCGAGAACGCCCAGAAAGCCTTGCGGGCGTTCGCCGAAGCCAAAGGCCTCATCGTCAACAAGCAGCCGCTGACCCCGGAGGTCTGGAGCGCTTTGATCGCGACCAGCGCGGATGCCATCATCGTCGACTACAAGATCGCAGCGGCAGACGTGAAGGGGCCGTTCCTAAAGAAGCTCCCCGCCAGGATGGAAAACATGAAACGGCTGAAGGCGCTCGATTACACCAGCCCGCGCGAGGCCATCGCCGAGAAATTTCACATGAGCGAGGCGCTGCTCGCGGCCCTCAACCCCGGCAAGAAATTCGACCAGGCCGACCAGACGATCTCGGTAATCAATGTAGTGGCGAAAGAGACGAAACCAATTGCAACCCGTGTCGAGGTCGACAAGAGCTCCCAGACCGTGAAGGCGTTCGCGAATTCAGACCTGATTGCCTTCTTTCCCGCAACCGTCGGAAGCGAGGAAAAGCCGACCCCGAGCGGCGTGCTCAAGGTGACCTCGATCGATGCCCGCCCGCACTACCGCTACAACCCGGATTACAAGTTCAAGGAAGTCAGATCCAGGCGCGCCTTCATGATCAAGCCCGGGCCGAACAACCCCGTCGGAACGCAGTGGATCGGACTTTCCGCGGAAGGCTACGGCATTCACGGCACGGCCAATCCGTCGAAGGTGAGCAAGGCGGAATCTCACGGCTGCGTGCGTCTCACCAATTGGGACGCCGACAGGCTGGCCAGGCTACTGAAGAAGGGCGTGGAGGTTGCTTTCATCGAGCGCGAGGTGGCCAACAGGAAGTGACGATGGTCGCCACCAACATCATTTGCAATGACGCATGTGAGCGGTGAATATGCGCCATGTCATCTGCCTCGCTCCAGAACAATGTCCGACAGCTCTACGTGGGTGCGACGCCGGAAGGCGTCCGTTTTCGCTACGCGCTGCTGACGTTCGATATCGTAACCGTCCTGTTCATCATCGCGACGTCGTTTTTCCCCTCCAACGACATCACGGAAATACTCGATGTCCTGTTCGGCATCGTGATCCTGGCGGATTTTTCCGCGCGGCTGCTCGTCAGCCGGCATCGAATGCTGGAGTTCACACGCTTCTCGACATGGACGGATGTCGTCGCGATCATTTCGTTCCTGGCGCCGCTGGCCGGAGAGGCCGGTGGTTTTCTGCGGATCCTGCGAACGCTGCGGCTGCTGCGCGACTATCAGATGCTGGTGCGGCTGCGCCAGGACAGTTCATTCTTCCGGCGCAACGAGGAAGTGATCTTCGCGGTGACCAATCTGGCGGTCTTCATATTCGTGATGACTGCGATCGTCTATGAGACCCAAAAATTCCGTAACCCTCAGATATCGAATTATGCCGACGCGCTCTATTTCACCGTCACCGCGCTGACGACGACCGGCTTTGGCGACATCACCCTGCACGGGACTGTCGGCCGCATGATCTCGGTCGTCATCATGATTTTCGGAGTCACCCTGTTTTTCAATCTTGCCCGCGCGCTGCTCTCGCCCAACAAGGTGCGATTTGCTTGTCCAACCTGCGGATTACAGCGCCACGACAGCGATGCGGTTCACTGCAAGGCCTGCGGTACGGTTTTGAATATTCCCGACGAAGGTTTGTCGTAGCGCGGCTGCCACCGGATCATTCGTCCGTGGCAAACGCGTCGTAAACCAGCTTCTTGAACGCGGGTGTGATGCGTCCACGTTCGTTCTGGGTCTGCTCCAGCAGGATGTAGATCATGTCCAGCTTCGGGTCGACACCGAAGTAAGTGCCGCTGCCGCTATCCCATTTGAGTTCGCCGATCGAACCCGGCGGCGGCGGTTTGGCATTTCCCGGATCGGTGCGCACGGCAAAACCATAGCCGTAGCCAAAGCCATCTCCGGGAAAGTAGTAATAATCCCGCGCGACGCCGGAGCCAGGCCCGATATGGTCTGACGTCATCGACTTGAATGCGGCTGGGCTAAGGTAGCGTTTGCCATCGAGTTGCCCGCCGTTGAGGATCATCTGGGCAAAACGGGCATAGTCGTTGAGTGTCGAGACCAACCCGCCGCCGCCGGATTCCCATTCCGGATGGGCACGGCGTTCAGCCTCCGAAAGTTTCAGGATGGTATCGCTTGGCAGCGGCTCCGCCATCCGCGCGCGTTCGTCGGCACTTTCCAGCACGAATTTCGTGCTGGTCATGCCGAGCGGATCGAAGATGTGCTGCTTTTCAAACTGATAGAGTGTCTGCCCGGATACGATCTCGATGATGCGTCCGAGGACGTCGGTTGAATGTCCGTAACGCCAAAGCGTGCCGGGTTGTCGTGCCAGGGGCAATCTGGCGATGCGATCGGCAAACACCTTGTTGTCGTAACGCCCATCGAAAAGGCCCGATTCCGAATAGGCCTTCATGATCAGCTTGCCGCCGATGTAATCGTACGTGATGCCCGACGTATGGCGTAGTAGATCCATGATGGTCACCGGCCGATCTGCCGGGACAAGCGTCAAAACGTTCTTGCCGTCAAGCGTGTCGGAACCGACAAGTACCTTCGCGTCAGCAAACGCCGGAATGAATTTGGAGGCTGGATCCGCGGGCGAGAGCTTGCCTGCGTCGATCAACATCATCGCCGCGACACTGGTGATCGGCTTCGTCATCGAATGAAGCGCAAAGATCGTATCTGATGTCATCGGAGCCTTGGTCTCGACATCCTGAACGCCGAAACATTTCAGATAGACCGGCCTGCCGTGCTGCTGAATCAATACGACGGCGCCCGGCAACCGCCCCGTTGCAACTTCGTTATTGAAAAATTCAGTGATGCGTTCGAGCTTGCTCGGAGACGGCGCGGGGACTTTGGCCGCTTGGTCGGCTGCTGCCATGTCCGTCCAGATTGCCAATGACAAGGCCGCAGCAAAAAGTCGTTTGCCGCGAGATCCAGCGTTGCAATGCAATATCTGCCGGCTCGGCGTCTTCATTTTGATTTGCCCCGCGGACCGACTGATTTGCCGGAGAATTCGACCAACTGTCGAATGACTAGCATGTCGCGCACTCTGTCGCCACGTGGGCAATTGCTCCCAAGCGCGATGATGGGCGCAGCCTCCTGACAGACATGCATTGGACGAGGTGATGCCATTTTCGGCTGCAAGCTTGAGCAGAGAGCAGAATCGAAGCTCTCGTAACCAGGTGCGGACTTGGTTAACCTCAGGTTGCCAGGCCGGATCAACGGCCGGCGAACAGATTGGGAGGATGCGATGACACGCCAGGAGCGGCGCGATCCAGAACAGCAGCGCGATCCAGAAGTGACGATTTCACGACGAACGCTTGTCCACGGCTTGGCCGCCTGCGCCGGCGCGACGGTGGCAGGAGCAAGCGGCGCGCTGGCCCAGACTGGTCCTGTGGCGCCGCCGTCAACAGTCACCAGCCCGCCGCGCGATTTCAGTCCGCGCGGTGCCCCCACCACCTATTTCTGGGACCCCGACATCATCGCCGTCGATCCATCCTTCAACAATCTCGCCCAGCCCAATACGGCGATCAAGCGCCTCTATACCGGCCTGTTGTGGGCCGAAGGCCCCGCCTGGAGCGCGCAGGGACGCTATCTCCTGTGGAGCGACATTCCCAATAACAGGCAGATGCGATGGTCGGAGGATGACGGTCATGTCAGCGTCTTCCGTACGCCGTCCAACAACAGTAACGGCAACTCGTTTGATTTCCAGGGACGACAGCTCTCCTGCGAGCATCTCACCCGGCGCGTCGTGCGCTATGAGCATGACGGCACCGCGACCGTGCTGGCTGATTCCTATAACGGCAAGAAGCTGAACTCGCCGAACGACGTCGTCGCGCATCCGGACGGCAGCTACTGGTTCACCGATCCGCCCTATGGTGGCATGCTCTATGAGGGTGAGCCTGACGTCGCGGGTGGGCCGAGCAATCCTGCCGGCAAGCTCAATCCGCGGATCGGTCAGCCGGCAGGCTTCGTGCCGGGCAAGCGCGAACTGCCGACCAACTGCTATCGCATCGATCCATCCGGCCGTGTCGACCTCGTCGTGACCGAGGAACAGGTGCCCGATCCCAACGGCCTCTGCTTCTCGCCCGACTACAAAAAGCTGTATGTCGCCTCTACCGGCAAGGGGCCGGGCGACACCGGTCCGGGCGGCAAGGGCGACATGTTCGTGTTCGACGTCGGCACCGACAACAAGCTGACCAACCACAAGCGGTTCAGCGATTTCATGGTCGACGGCGTGAAGTGCGGACCGGACGGCGTGCGCTGCGACGTCAACGGCAATGTCTGGTGCTCCAGCAATGCCGGCCGCGCCGTCGGCTACAGCGGCGTGACGGTATGGTCCCCGGAGGGCAAGCTGATCGGCCGCATCCGTTTGCCCGAAGTGTGCGGCAACATCTGCTTCGGCGGCCCCAAGCGTAACCGCCTGTTCATGGCCGCGAGCCAGTCGCTCTACGCCGTGTACACGGCAACGCAGGGTGCCGGTCCGGGCTGATCGGCTAGCCTTGCTCACGACGTCATTCCGGGCCCTCGCTTCGCGAGCCCCGGAATGACGAGAGGGCGATTCATTAAAATTTGCTGCAAATTGGCAACCGCCAACCAACCGCTCCGGCAAAAGTTGGGCACGCTTAAACTGAGCGTTTATTGCGAACGGACCACCCTTCTTCGCAGGAAGGGACTCGTCCACCAATGCCCATATTCAAATATTTTACCATCGTAGGATCGACACTGCTCATATTCCTGTTTGTTTCGAACGCTTACCTCACCGACGACGAAAGCAATTTGCGCTTCGATGGATCGCTATACGGGAGCGCGCTTTACGCGCCTCGCGTGGCAGAAACCCAAGCGACCACGGAGCTTCGCTTTACCCGCGATGTCACGCCTGCCGTTCGCGTCAGGGAAGTATTTGCCGTGTTCGTCCCCAATGAGCGACGCCGCAACAAGCGGGATTCATAACACCGGTGCGCCCGCGGTTGAGACCGATGGGCACTCCGGAGCGGCATCCCTCCGGCGACGTTGCCGGTCTCTAAGCGACAGATAATGCAGGCATTTTGGAACGGGCCCGGGCCTCCGCCGTTATCTCCAAGTTCAGTTTCGCTTCATTTCCCGATGCGAAGCGTCTCCGAAACCCGTGCTTTTCAGCTAGGATGAACCCATGTTTGGTATAGGTGAGGCGAGACGTTGCGTCCCGATCATGAGGAGGTCGCCATGAGCTTCCGCCGCGATTTCATTAGCAAACCGATCTTCGCTTTCGCGCGCGGCGCTATGCCCGCGATGTCCGATACCGAGCGCGAGGCGCTGGAGGCGGGCGATGTCTGGTGGGACGCCGATCTCTTCACCGGCAATCCGGATTGGTCGAAATTGCTGGCTGTCGCGCCGGCGACGCTGACTGAAGAAGAAAAGGCCTTCCTCAACGGTCCCGTCGACGAGCTTTGCGCCATGCTCGACGAGTGGAAGATCAATTGGGAATGGCGCGACCTTCCGCCGGAGGTATGGTCCTTCATCAAGCGCCACAAGTTCTTCGGCATGATCATTCCGAAGGAATTTGGCGGGCTCGGCTTCTCGCCTTATGCGCATTCGGAAGTGGTGCGAAAGCTTTCGTCGCGCTCGCTGACCGCAGCCGTCACCGTGATGGTGCCGAATTCGCTCGGACCCGGCGAGTTGTTGATGCGCTTCGGTACCAAGGAGCAGCAGGATAGATGGCTGCCGCGGCTCGCCGAAGGCGCCGAGATTCCTTGCTTCGGCCTGACCAGCCCTGAAGCCGGCTCGGACGCGGCCTCGATGGTCGACACCGGGATCATCTGCAAGGGCAATTTCGAGGGCCAGGAAGTCATCGGCCTGCGCCTGAACTGGCACAAGCGTTACATCACGCTCGGTCCCGTCGCGACGCTGCTCGGTCTCGCTTTCAAGGCCTATGATCCCGATCATCTCGTGGGCCAGCAGGAAGAGCTCGGTATTACGGTCGCCCTGATCCCGACCCATCTGCCCGGCGTCGAGATCGGCCGCCGCCATCTGCCGGCGATGCAGATGTTCCAGAACGGTCCGAACTGGGGTCGCGACGTGTTCATTCCGATGGACTACATCATCGGAGGGCAGGAGCGGCTGGGCCAGGGCTGGAAGATGCTGATGACGGCATTGGCTGCTGGCCGCGGCATCTCGCTGCCGTCGCTGTCGGCCGCGGGGGCGGCGTATGCGGCGCGCACCACCGGCGCCTATGCCCGCATCCGCGAGCAGTTCGGCATCTCCATCGGCAAATTCGAAGGCATCGAGGAGCCGCTCGCGCGCATCGCCGGCACCGCCTATCTGCTCGATGCCGCGCGGCGGCTGACCTGCGCGGCGCTCAACCAGGGGCATCATCCCGCCGTCATCTCCGGCATCATGAAGCTGCACGCCACCGAGCGGATGCGGATCGTGATCGACGACGCCATGGATATCCATGGCGGCAAGGCCGTGATCGACGGACCGCAGAACTACATGGGCAGCCTCTATCGCGCGGTGCCGGTCGGCATCACCGTTGAAGGCGCCAATATCCTCACGCGAAATCTCATCGTGTTTGGGCAAGGTGCGATCCGCGCTCATCCATTCCTGCTCGACGAAATGAATGCGCTGGGTGAAGCCGATCGTGCTAAGGGCTTGGAAGCCTTCGACAAGGCGTTCTGGAGTCATGTCGGCCACAGCTTCAAGACCATGTTCCGTGCCTGGGCCAGGTGCTGGACCTTCGGCCTGTTTGCGCCAGCGCCCGATGCCGGCGAGGCGACGCGGTTCTACCGCCAGCTCTCGCGCTACTCCGCAGGCTTCGCGCTGTGCGCCGACATGGCGCTGTTGACGCTTGGCGGCGCGCTCAAACGCAAGGAAATGCTCTCGGCCCGGTTCGGCGACATTCTGTCCGAACTGTATCTGCTGTCCGCCGCACTAAAGCGCTGGCAGGACGAGGGACGGCAGAAGGAAGATTTCGCCGCGCTCGAATGGTGCATGGCGAGCGGCTTCAAGACCATCGAGAACCGCTTTGCCGAAATTCTGGCCAACCTGCCGAACCGGTTTGTCGCTGTGATCCTGAAATTCCTGATCCAGCCGTTCGGTGCGCGCGTGCTCGGCCCGTCCGACCGCGTCGTGCATCAATGCGCGCAGCTCGTGCTGGAGCCATCGGCCGCGCGCGACCGGCTCACCTCCGACCTGTCAGCCGTCGATGATGATGGCGGCATCGCCCGGCTGGAGAAGGCGTTCCGGCTGGTGGCGGCTGCGGACGACGTCGCAAAGCAGATGCGCGCCGCGCGGCTGCATGACTGGAAAGAGGCGGTGAAAAAGGGTGTCATCACTCAGGCCCAGGGCGAGAAGCTGCAGGCTGCACATGAAGCCGTTGCCAAGGTGATCGAGGTCGACGATTTCGCGCCCGAGGCGTTGTCGCCGATTTACAGCAAGGGGGCCGACGTGCATCAGTTCTTCCAGGAACTGGGTGAACAGAGGGCTGCAAGCTGATGGCGCGACCGGTCTTTATCGTCGACGGTAGCCGGACGCCGTTCTTGAAAGCGCGCTCCGGCCCCGGGCCCTTCACGCCGGTCGATCTCGCCGTGCAATGCGGCCGACCGCTGTTGGCGCGGCAATCCTTTGCGCCATCGGCGTTCGATCAGGTCATTCTCGGCTGCGTCAACGTCATCGCCGACGAGATGAATCCGGCCCGTGTCGCCGCGCTGCGGCTCGGCATGGGCGAGAAGATGGTCGCCTTCACCGTGCAGATCAATTGCGGCTCCGGCATGCAGTCGATCGACACCGGCTATCGTTACATCCGCGAGGGCGTCTCCGACCTGATCCTGGCAGGCGGCGCCGAAGCGCTGAGCCATGCCCCGCTGGTCTGGCCGCAACAGGGCGTGCGCTGGTTCGCAGGGCTTGCAGGGGCAAAAGGCATCGGCGCGAAAGTTATGGCGGCGCTGAAAGTGAAGCCCGGCTATTTCAAGCCGATCATCGGGCTTGAGCGCGGCCTGACCGATCCCATCACCGAACTCAATATGGGTCAGACCGCCGAGGTGGTCGGCCATCTCTTCGGCATCACCCGCGCGCAGTCGGATGCCTATGCTGCCGAAAGTCACAAGCGACTCGCAAAGGCGCAATCGCAGGGCTGGCTCAAAGACGAAGTAGAGACCGCATTCGCGCGCGACGGAAAGTTCTACGACCACGACGACGGCGTGCGGCCGGACTCGACACCGGAGAGCTTGGCAAAGCTGAAGCCGGTGTTCGAGCGTCCGTGGGGTAAGGTCACCGCCGGCAATTCCTCGCAGATCACCGATGGCGCGTCCTGGGTGATCCTGGCTTCCGAAGAGGCCGTCGCCAAGCACGGCCTGACGCCGAAGGCGGTCATCCTCGACAGCCAGTGGTCGGCGCTCGATCCCGGCATCATGGGTCTCGGGCCGGTGCTGTCGGCGACGGAGCTTCTCAAGCGCAACAAGCTGACGCTTTCCGATATCGAGAGCTGGGAATTGAACGAGGCGTTTGCGACCCAGGTACTGGGCTGCCTCGCCGCCTGGAACGACGAAAAATTCTGCAAGGAGATTCTCGGCCTCGACGGCGCGGCAGGCGAGCTCGATCAGACAAAGTTGAACGTCGATGGCGGCGCGATCAGCCTCGGCCATCCCGTGGGCTGCAGCGGCAACCGCATCGTGCTGCATTTGGTCAACGCCATGAAGCGATTGGGCACCAGGCGCGGCATCGCCACCGAATGTATCGGCGGCGGGCAGGGCGGCGCGATGTTGATAGAGACGGTGTGAGCATGGATAGCCAGATCATGAACGTTCTCGGCGATCGCGTGCTCGAACTCGGGCCGAAGCCTGGCGCTGAGGGGCCGTACAAGAATTTCAGGCTGACTCGCGATGGCGACGGTGTCGCTTGGCTCTTGTTCGATCGCGAAGGCACCAGCGCCAACACGCTGTCCACCGACCTGATCGAGGAGCTCAGCAAAATCTTGTCCGAGCTGGAAACCGCGCGGCCCACCGGTCTCGTCATCCGCTCCGCCAAAAAATCCGGCTTCATCGCCGGCGCCGACGTCAACGCGTTTCGCGGCGCCTCTGATGCGGCCGCCGTCGAGGCCGAGATCGGCCGCGCGCATGCGGTGATCGATCGGCTCGAAGCCCTGCGGATTCCGAGCGTGGCCGTGATCCACGGCTTCTGCCTCGGCGGCGGCCTCGAAATGGCGCTGGCCTGTCAGATGCGGATCGCGATCGAGGACGCGCGGTTTGGCTTCCCCGAGGTGATGCTCGGCCTGCACCCCGGTCTCGGCGGCACCGTGCGCTTCACGCAGCTTGTCAATCCGATGCAGGCGATGCCGCTGATGCTGACCGGCAAGACCATCGATTCCCGCCGCGCAAAATCGCTCGGGCTGGTCGATGCCGTGACGCAGGAGCGGCATGTCTTGAATGCTGTGAAGGATGCCGTGTCCGGCCGCTTAAAGCGCGCGAAGCCCGGACTGCTGAATAATCTGCTCAGTCTCGGCTTCGCCCGGGGGTTCCTCGCCTCGCGCATGCGCCGCGAGGCCGGCAAGGCGGCGCGCGAGGAGCATTATCCCGCGCCCTATGCGCTGATCGATCTCTGGGAAAAGCACGGCGGCGACCGGCGCGCGATGCTGAATGCGGAGAAAGCGTCTTTCGCCAGACTGATGGTGACGCTGACCGCGCAGAACCTGATCCGCGTGTTCTTCCTGCGCGAGCAGATGAAGAAGTTCGCGGGATCCGGCAATAGGATCGAGCATGTTCACGTCATCGGCGCCGGCGCCATGGGTGGCGACATCGCGGCCTGGTGCGCCGGCCAGGATTTGCGGGTGACGCTCGCCGACATGAAGCCGGAGCCGATCGCAGGCGCAATCAAGCGCGCCGCCGATCTCTACGGCAAGATCCTGCGCAAGCGGACTGCCGTGCGCGATGCGCTGGACCGGCTGATGCCGGACATGCAGGCCGAGGGCGTCCGCAACGCCGATCTCATCATCGAGGCGGTGCCGGAAAAGCTGGAGCTGAAGCAGAAGGTCTATGCCGACCTCGAACCGAAGATGAAGCCCGGCGCGATTCTTGCCACCAACACGTCGAGCATTCCGCTGCAGGACCTGCGCACCACGCTGCAAAAGCCCGAGCGGCTGCTGGGGCTGCACTTCTTCAATCCGGTCTCGCGGCTGCAGCTCGTCGAAGTCGTCAGCCATGACGGCACCGACGCGCAACTCTTGAGGGAAGCGCTCGCCTTCGTCGGCGCCATCGACCGCCTACCGCTGCCCGTAAAGTCGTCGCCCGGCTTCCTCGTCAACCGCGCGCTGACGCCCTACATGCTGGAAGCGATGCTGATGCTGGACGAGAAGATCGATAAGACAGTGATCGACGCCGCCGCGAAAAAGTTTGGCATGCCGATGGGGCCGATCGAACTCGCCGACCAGGTCGGCCTCGACATCTGTCTCGATGTCGGCGACATGCTGCGCTCGAAGCTCGGTGACGGGCTTCCGCCGACGCCGGCCTGGTTGCGTGAGAAAGTTGCCAGAGGCGAACTCGGCCGTAAGACGGGCAAGGGCTTTTACACCTGGAAGGGCGGCAAGGCCGATACCTCATCCGGCCTGCCCGCGACATCGGAACCCTCGGCGGAAATGATCGACAGGCTGATCCTGCCGATGTCGAATGTCTGTGTCGCCTGCTTGCGCGAAGGTATCGTCGACGATGCCGACGTGGTCGACGGCGCCGTCATCTTCGGTACCGGCTACGCGCCGTTCCGCGGCGGTCCCCTGAACTATGCACGAACCCGAGGGATTGAGAACGTGGTCTCGACACTGCGGGCGCTCACGGAAAAATTCGGCGGAAGATTTGCTCCGGATGCCGGTTGGGAGAATTTCAAGTGAATGAACCCCGTCTGCACGCGCCGGTCTCGACCGAAACCGAGACCCGCGGTGATCTCTGCATTCGCACGCTGGCGATGCCGGCCGACACCAACGCCAATGGCGACATCTTCGGCGGCTGGCTCTTGAGCCAGATGGATATCGGCGGCGGCGTTTTCGCTTCCAAGATCGCGAAATCGCGCACGGTGACGGTCGCGATCGAGGCGATGAATTTCCGCAAGGCCGTCTATGTCGGTGACCTCGTTTCAGTCTACGCCAATCTGGTGCGGGTCGGGCGCACCTCGATCACGGTGCATCTCGAAGCCTGGGTCGTGCGCCGCAAGGAGTTGCAACAGATCCTCGTGACCGACGGCAACTTCACCTACGTCTCGATCGACGACAACGGCCGTCCGCAGCCGGTCAGCCCGGACGGCGTGATCAAGACCTAGCGATTACGGGCAAGGACGCTCGTAGCCGTCACGACCGATGAAGGTGCCGCGGCGCGGATCATAGGTCTGCGAGCGCATGCAGCGCGGCGTGTCGTCGTAGTACCGGGGCGGCGGCGGTGCGTATTGCGCCTGGACGCCACAGTAACGCGGCGAAACTGCGACCCAGCCGTCAGGCTGCTCCACGTAGCAGCCGCCTTGATACCAGCGATAGCCGCCGGGCCGCGGCTCGCCCTGGGCGCCGATCGCAGCACCCGTCGTCGCCCCGACGATGGCGCCAACCGCCGCACCGCGGCCGCCGCCGAGCGCGCCGCCGACAATGGCGCCCGCCGCACCGCCGAACAGCGCGCCGCCTAGCGTGCTTTCCTGCGCCGCCGCCTCTTGGAGCGGTGCGCAAGCTGCAACGGCGACCAGCATCGAGAGCGCGAATTTCGGCATCATGTCAGTTCTCCAGCCATTTGAACGATTCGCCAGCGTGTTCCGCGACCAGCTTTGGCATAGGTTGGCCTTGCGGCGCAACGGCGGAAGCAGGAACAATTGGCCGTGCAACCGGTTGTAGGCCCGGAATAAATCTGAGGCTGGGCCATGTCGGACACCTACATCATTGAGGTCGGCTCGCAGCCGGCAGGGATTATCGTGCGCGCTCCCGGCGGCTATCAGTTCTTCGCCGCCTCGCACCGTTTCAACCAGTTGGAAGGACAGATATTTC
This sequence comes from Bradyrhizobium murdochi, assembly GCF_000472965.1. Taxonomy (GTDB): domain Bacteria; phylum Pseudomonadota; class Alphaproteobacteria; order Rhizobiales; family Xanthobacteraceae; genus Bradyrhizobium; species Bradyrhizobium murdochi. The sequence continues at coordinate 179,276 of NZ_AXAU01000013.1, forward strand.
GCAACGCGCGCGAGGCCGAGCGCGCGGCCTACCGTCTCGTCAACGGGATGACGCTGGCGGCGTAACCCGACAGCGCCGATCTGCCGGCGGTCAGAGCTTGGTGGCCGACCGCGACAGCAGCTTCCAGTCCGAGCCCTGTTTCTGCCAGTTCATCAGGACGTGCAGGTTCTGCGGCGTCTTCTTGCCGTCGGTGAACTCCTGCTCGCCGACGAAGTTGAAGCGCACGATGGCCGCCGGGCCGACGACACGGATGGTGGGGTTCTTGTATTCAAGCGAGGTCCATTTGTATTTCGCATTCTTGACGCCCGCCAGCAGCGCCGCCTTGTCGTCGACAGACCCGCTGGAGTGGCTGTAGCTGAGTTCTTCCGCGCAGAGCGGGGCGATCCCCTCGGCATCGCCGGCCGCCTGCGCTGCACGGAAGGCTTCGACGTTCTTCGCGATGGCATCCTCGTCCGCGCCGGCAAAAGCGGGCACCACGCTCATGAGCCCAACCCCAAGCCCAAGTGCGAGCACGGGCAAGGCGAGCTGACGGCGATTGATCTTCATGGTTTCCTCCATTCGTTTCTGGTTATGATCACAGTGTTGCAGCCACAAATTGCTTTGTCGAGCGGCCGCGCCTGGTGCGGCTCGCATGGCTTCGGGCGCGGCTGCCTTAACCAGGATTTGTTGTTTCGCCCTGCCAAACGCCTTTGCGGCCGATCTCCCTCGTTGACCGCTGCCCCAATCAGCCGCACCATAACGGCAACTTTGTGCCCGGAGTCTATATTGTAAAGGGTGCCAGCCGTGGCCGGATTATCCCATCGCCAGACCGAAATCCTCAACATCGCCCGCGCCTTTGGCCGGGTGATGGTGGAAGACCTCGCCAAGCGTTTCGAGGTTTCGGCGCAGACCATCCGAAAAGACCTCAACGACCTCTGCGACCAGCGCTCGCTGACGCGCATCCATGGCGGCGCCATTATCGCCTCCGGCGTGGAGAACCTCGCCTATGAGGCGCGGCGCTTCGTGGCGGCAGAGGAAAAGCGGGCGATCGGCGTGGCCGCCGCATCGCGGATTCCGAATGGCTGCTCGCTGTTCATCAACATTGGCACCACGACGGAAGAAGTCGCGAGCGCGCTGACCTCGCATGAAGATTTGTTGGTGATCACCAACAACCTCAACGTCGCGATGCTTTTGTACCGGCATCCGCGCATCGAGGTGATCGTGGCGGGCGGCGCGGTGCGCCGTGCCGACGGCGCGGTGATCGGCTCGACCGCGATCAGCCTGATCGGCCAGTTCAAGGTCGACTACGCTATCATCGGGGCTTCCGCGATCGACGAGGAGGGCGCGCTCTTGGACTTCGACTATCGCGAAGTGCAGGCGGCGCAAGCGATCATCGCTAACGCCCGCAGCGTCATGCTCGTCGCGGATTCCACAAAGCTCCGTCGCAGTGCGCCGGTGCGCATCGCCCATCTCAGCCAGATCCAGACCTTTGTGACCGACGCGCCGTTGCCCGCGGGTCTTGCCAGCATCTGTAGCCACCGCGGCATCGAGGTGGTCCAGGCGATGGAGAAGCCGGCGGGCGATATCGACGAGCCCGGCGGCGAGCCGGCTTCAACCGTGGTGCGGCTGAAGTAGCGCGCGACTATCCGAGCGAGCCGAGCAGCGATCTCGTTTTCAGGAACTCCCGACAGTTGGCGATGCCAAGCCAAACGACAAGAGAGGCCTGCGCAGCCAGTTTGAAGCTGAGATGACGGCCGGCAGCCTCGAAGGCCCGCAGTCCGTTGAGCGGAGGCAGTCTGTAGCTCACCAGGATTCCATCCATAGGGCGTTAGGCGCGCGCAGATTAGAAAATCTGACTTAACTGTCCAGGAAAAATGGTTTGTGCGCGACGAGCGCAGCGGTGCACGAGGTGATGTTTCGAGGACAGGAGAAACCTAATGCACATCCGACGCATCAATGCCGAAACAGTCACCGTGCCGACGACTGGCTACAGCCAGGCGCTGGAGGTCAGCGGTCACACCCGTCTGCTTTTTGTAAGTGGCCAGATTCCGCTCGGCATCGACGGCACTGTGCCTGAGGGCTTTGAAGCGCAGTGCAGGCTTGCCTGGCGAAATGTCGAGGCTCAGCTCAAGGCAGCCGGCATGACCCTCGACAATCTGGTCATGCACCGAACCTTGCCGACCGGCGCTACGCTCTTCTCAATCGCGCCGTGCGAAACGAGGTACTTGGTGGACGGGAAACCGCGCTCACGGTGGTTATCGCTGGTATCTTCGACGAGGCGTGGCTTCTCGAAGTCGAGGCCGTGGCTGCGGGCTGACCGATACGAGACCAATGCGCCGCGGTCTGAGCCCGTGGTACGGACCTGTGCGGCCAAGCCTGAACCTAGCCTCAAGTAGGAGATCCGGTTCCCCGCTTTCGACTTGCTTTCGCTTTCCTTTGTGATTAACTCCCATTCGAAAGCAAAATCGCCGAAGTGAAGAGGCGATCGCCGGGGAAGCGTTTCGTTGGATCGGATATTCGACCTCGCCATTATCGGAGGCGGCATTAACGGCTGCGGTATCGCGCGCGACGCGGTGGGCCGGGGCAATTCCGTTTTCCTTTGTGAAATGAATGATTTGGCGAGCGGAACGTCATCCTGGTCGACCAAACTCGTGCACGGCGGGCTGCGCTATCTCGAATATTATGAGTTCCGCCTGGTCCGCGAGGCGCTGATCGAGCGCGAAATCCTTTGGCAGATCGCGCCTCACATTATCAGACCTTTGCGTTTCGTTTTGCCGCACCACGCTGGCTTGCGGCCGGCCTGGCTGCTCAGGTTAGGGTTGTTCCTGTACGACCACATCGGCGGCCGTCATCTCCTGCCGCCGACGCGCTCGGTCGATCTCCTCCATGACGAGGTGGGCAAACCCTTGATCGCCAACCGCTACAGAAAAGGCTTCGAATATTCCGACTGCTTCGTCGATGACGCGCGCCTGGTCGTGCTCACGGCGCGGGATGCGGCCGATCGTGGCGCCGAAATTCACACCCGTTCGCGCGCGGTCGAGATCAGGCAGTTGGACGGCATCTGGCACGTGACCGTCGAGAAGGCCATCAGCGGCGAGCGCACCACCATCCAGGCACGCGCGCTGGTCAATGCCGGTGGCCCGTGGGTCGAGCAGGTGCTGTCGTCGGGCTCAGGCGTCAACGCGCGAGCAAAAGTGCGGCTGGTGCAGGGCTCCCACATCGTGGTGCGCAAGCTCTATGAGCACGACCGCGCCTACATCTTCCAGAATGCCGACGGCCGCATCATCTTCGTCATCCCCTATCAGGACGACTTTACGCTGATCGGCACCACCGATCGCGATTACGACGGCGACCCGGCCAAGGTGAAAGCCAGCCCTGAGGAGATTCAGTATCTCTGCGCCTCCGCCAGTGAGTACCTGAAAAAGCCGGTGCTGCCTGCAGACGTGGTCTGGACCTATTCCGGCGTCCGCCCGCTCTATGATGACGGCGCCAGCGAGGCCAAGGCCGCGACCCGCGATTACGTGTTCGAACTCGATACGCCCGGCGGTGCGCCGCTGCTATCGATCTATGGCGGCAAGATCACGACCTATCGGCGCCTCGCCGAAGAGGCGCTGGAGCGGCTCTCGCCATATTTGAGCAGCGACAAAACGAAAGAAGGCTGGACAGGCAAGGCGCCGTTGCCCGGCGGCGATATGGATGTTTCGGCGGTCGCTGCGCTGACGGCGGAACTGACGCGGAAGTATCCGTTCCTGACCTCGGCGCATGCCAACCGGCTCGCGCATGCCTATGGCACGCGCGCGACAAAATTGCTCGGCAATGCGAAATCATTGGCCGATCTAGGTCAGGCGTTTGGCGCTACCTTGACCGAAAGCGAGGTTCGGTACCTGATTTCGACCGAGTGGGCTTGCAGCGCCGAAGACGTGGTGTGGCGAAGGTCCAAACTCGGCTTGCGACTGTCGGCCGATGAAGTCGCCGTGCTCGACGAATGGATCAAGGCCAACAACGCCTCCGGTGAACGTGCCTTGCGCGAAGCGGGAGGGCGGACATGAGCGTCACGCTCGAACATGTCACGCGAACCGTGGACGGCATGGCGACCATTCGCGACGTCTCGCTGACGCTCGAGCGCGGCACGCTGAGCGTGCTGCTCGGGCCGACGTTGTCGGGCAAGACCTCGATCATGCGGCTGCTCGCCGGTCTCGACAAGCCGTCAACCGGTCGCGTGCTGGTGGACGGCAACGATGTCACCGGCGCCGATGTACGGCAGCGCTCGGTTGCGATGGTCTATCAGCAGTTCATCAATTATCCCTCGCTGACGGTGTACGAGAACATCGCCTCGCCCTTGCGAGTGCAGGGCCGGCCGCGCGAGGAGATCGACCACCGCGTCCAGGACGCCGCGAAACTCTTGCGGCTCGTGCCCTATCTGAAGCGCACGCCGCTGCAGCTTTCCGGCGGCCAGCAGCAGCGCACCGCGATCGCGCGTGCGCTGGTCAAGGGCGCCGACCTCGTGCTGCTCGATGAGCCACTCGCCAATCTCGATTACAAGCTCCGTGAGGAGCTGCGCACCGAACTGCCGCGCATCTTCGAGGCGTCGGGCGCGATCTTCGTCTATGCCACCACCGAGCCCTCGGAGGCGCTGCTGCTCGGCGGCAACACGGTGTGCATGTGGGAAGGCCAGGTGCTTCAGGCCGGCAATACATCGCAAGTCTATCGCCGTCCCGATACGCTGCGCGTCGCGCAGGTATTCTCAGATCCGCCGCTCAACATCGTCGGTATGGAGAAGAAGAACGGGCAGGTCGCATATGCCGGCGGCATCCAGGCGCCGGCCATCGGGCTCTATGCGCAGCTTTCCGATGGCCCCTATCGCGTCGGCTTCCGCGCCCACCAGCTCGAAGTGGCGAACGGCGTCGCCGGCCGCCACGCGTTTCACGCTACTGTCACCGTGACTGAGATCACCGGCTCGGAAAGTTTCGTGCATCTCAACCGCGACGCTTCCAACTGGGTTGCGGTGCTGCCGGGCGTGCATGAATACGAGCCCGGCCAGACGCTCGATGCCGTGCTCGATCCCGACAATGTCTTCGTGTTCGACGCCGCCGATCGCCTGGTCGCAGCGCCAGCCATCGCGTTTTCAAGCGAAATGCGTAGCGTTTCGCATGGAGAGAACGCATCAAAAGCTAAGAGCATGTGAGGGAGATGCGATATGGCACGCATTGACCTCGTCGATCTCGCGCATTCCTACGGCGGCAATGACGCTGCGCCCGAATCCTTTGCGTTGAAGCCGGTGACCATGATTTGGCGGCAGGGCGGGGCGTACGCGCTGCTCGGCCCCTCCGGCTGCGGCAAGACCACGCTGCTCAATCTGATCTCCGGCATCGTCACGCCGTCGCGCGGAAAAATCCTGTTCGACGGCGCCGATATCACGCCGCTGTCAACCCAGAAGCGCAATATCGCGCAGGTGTTCCAGTTTCCGGTGATCTACGACACGATGACGGTCGGGCAGAACCTCGCATTCCCGCTGCAGAACCGCGGCGTGCCGAAGGCCGAGGTCGAGGCGCGGGTGAGGCAGATCGCCGATCTCCTCGATCTGACGTTCTATCTCGACCGCAAGGCGACGCGCCTGACCGCGGACGCCAAGCAGAAGATTTCACTCGGCCGCGGCCTGGTCCGGTCCGACGTCGCGGCGGTGCTGTTCGATGAGCCGCTGACGGTGATCGACCCTGAATTGAAGTGGCAGTTGCGCTCGAAGTTGAAGGCGCTGCACCGCGAGCTCGATCTCACGATGATCTACGTCACCCATGACCAGACCGAGGCGCTGACTTTTGCCGATACGGTGGTGGTCATGCATGACGGCCGCGTGGTGCAGAGCGGCACGCCGGCCGAACTGTTTGACAAGCCCGCGCATACATTCGTGGGTTACTTCATCGGCTCGCCCGGCATGAACATCGTGCCGGCTGCCGTGAGCGGGCATGAGGCCCGGATCGACGGCCACATCATCGGCCTGCACCGCAATTACGGCGTACTGCCGGCGGGTGCGAAGATCGAAATCGGCGTGCGGCCGGAATTTGTCAATATCGCCGCTCCCGCGTCCGGCTTGCTATCGGCCACGATCGAACGGATCGATGATCTCGGTCGCGCGCGCTTCGCCCGCGTTCGCATCGGCGACGCCAAGTTTGCCGCGCGCGTGCCGCCCGGATTCTCCGTGCCCGACAACATGGTCGGGCTGGTGTTCGATCCCGCTCATGTTCACGTCTATGCCGACAGCCGTCTGGTCGAGGGGGTTGCCTGATGGACAAGATCGTCAACCAAAAAGCCTGGTTTCTGGTGCTGCCGGTATTCGCGGTGGTCGCGTTCTCCGCGATTCTGCCGCTGATGACGGTCGTGAACTATTCGATGCAGGACACGTTCGGTAACAACCAGTTCTTCTGGAATGGCGTCGGCTGGTTCAAGGAGTTGCTCGATCCCTCGACCGATCTCGGCGGACGCTTCCTGGCCTCGCTCGGCCGCAACCTGTTGTTCTCCGCAATTATCCTGGCGATCGAGGTGCCGCTCGGCATCGTGGTGGCGCTGTCGATGCCGCGCGAGGGATGGACCGTCGCCGTATGCCTCGTCATCCTGGCGCTGCCGCTGCTCATTCCGTGGAACGTGGTCGGAACGATCTGGCAGATTTTCGGCCGGCCCGATATCGGCCTGCTCGGCTATGCGCTCAACAGCCTCGGCTTCGACTATAATTACGTCTCCAACGAGTTCGATGCCTGGGCGACCGTCATCGTGATGGACGTGTGGCACTGGACCAGCCTCGTCGCGCTGCTGTGCTATGCCGGGCTGAAGTCGATCCCGGACGCGTATTACCAGGCGGCTCAGATCGACGGCGCCTCGCGCTGGGCGGTGTTCAAGGCGATCCAACTGCCGAAGATGAACCGCGTGCTGCTGATCGCCGTGCTGCTGCGCTTCATGGACAGTTTTATGATCTACACCGAGCCGTTCGTGGTGACCGGCGGCGGTCCGGGCAACTCGACCACCTTCGTTTCGATCGAACTGGTCAAGATCGCGCTCGGGCAGTTCGACCTCGGCAAGGCTGCTGCTCTCTCGCTCGTCTACAATTTGATCATCCTGATCGTGTGCTGGGTGTTCTACACCGTCATGACCAATGTCGGGACTGAGCGTCCCGAGAAGAAGGGAGCCGCGTGATGCACTCGATTCCCGGCCGCCGCCTCATCATCTCGCTGTTTTTGATCTTCCTGCTGTTGCCGATCTACTGGCTCGTCAACATGAGCTTCAAGACCAATGCCGAGATCGTCACCACGATGACGCTGTGGCCGCACCAGCCGACGCTGGAAAATTACAGGCGCATCTTCACCGATGAGAGCTGGTATTCCGGCTACATCAACTCGCTGAACTATGTGATCATCAACACGGTGATCTCGATTGCGGTAGCGCTGCCGGCCGCCTACGGCTTCTCGCGCTACCGCTTCCTCGGCGACAAACATCTGTTCTTCTGGCTGTTGTCGAACCGCATGGCGCCGGCCGCGGTGTTCGCGCTGCCGTTCTTCAACCTCTACTCGGCAATCAACCTGTTCGATACACCATGGGCGGTCGCGCTGGCGCACTGCATCTTCAATGTGCCGCTGGCGGTCTGGATTCTCGAAGGCTTCGTCTCGGGCGTGCCGCGCGAGATCGACGAGACCGCATTCCTCGACGGCTATTCGTTCCCGCGCTTCTTCGTCAAGATCCTGGTGCCGCTGATCGCGAGCGGTATCGGCGTCGCCGCGTTCTTCTGCTTCATGTTCTCCTGGGTCGAATTGCTGCTGGCGCGCACCCTGACGTCGGTCAACGCCAAGCCGATCTCCGCGATCATGACCCGCACGGTCTCAGCCGCGGGCATGGATTGGGGGCTACTGGCCGCCGCCGGCGTGCTCACCATCATCCCCGGTGCGCTGGTGATCTGGTTCGTCCGCAACTACATCGCGCGCGGCTTTGCGCTGGGCAGGGTGTAGCCATGGAAAACATCGCATGGATGGCCTGGACGCTGCCGACCGCGATCTTCTTCGTGATGCTGGCGCTGACGCTCGGCGTGATGACATGGCTTGGAATCGCCTATCCCGAAGCCGAGCGCGTCGGCATCCTGCGCATTCCAACCACGCGCGGCGACCGGCTGTTCATCTCGCTGGTGACTGCCGCCGTCATCCATTTGCTGTGGATCGCCTTTGTCGGCACCGATCCGCTTCTGACGCTGCCGATCGGGGAGGGCGTTGAGATTTCGAGCCTGTGGCTCGCAACCCTGATTTCGCTCGTTTCGGCTGTTGCGATCTTTCGCACGGTCTGAAACGGCGGAAAAAGACAGATCCGGGATCAACCCGGGCCTGAACATGTGTTTGTCGCTGCAACGGAGGATCCAACATGCGACGCTTGAGAGGAAGAAACGGTCCCTTGACCAAGGAGAGCTTTCTGACGATGACCAGCGCGGCTGCGCTGATCGCCGCATCTGTGACCATTGCCGCACCTGCGCGTGCGGACGACGCCGTCAATCAAAGGTGGATCGACAGCGAATTCCAGCCCTCGACGCTGTCGAAGGCGGACCAGATGAAGGAGCTGCAATGGTTCGCCAAGGCGGCCGAGCCCTTCAAGGGCATGGAAATCAACGTCGTGTCGGAAACGATCACGACGCACGAGTATGAAGCGCGCACGCTGGCGAAAGCCTTCACCGAGATCACCGGGATCAAGGTCAAGCACGACCTGATCCAGGAAGGCGACGTCGTCGAAAAGCTGCAGACGCAGATGCAGTCCGGCAAGAACGTCTATGACGGCTGGATCAACGATTCGGACCTGATCGGCACCCACGTCCGCTACGGCCAGACCGTGATCCTGTCGGACTACATGACCGGCGAGGGCAAGGACGTCACCAACCCGCAGCTCGACGTCAACGACTTCATCGGCAAATCCTTCACCACGGGCCCGGACGGCAAGCTCTATCAGCTTCCCGACCAGCAGTTCGCGAACCTGTATTGGTTCCGTTACGACTGGTTCTCCAATCCGGAGTACAAAGCCAAGTTCAAGACCAAGCATGGCTACGAGCTCGGCGTTCCCGTGAACTGGTCGGCCTATGAAGACATCGCCGAGTTCTTCACCAACGACATCAAGGAAATCAACGGCGTCAAGGTCTATGGCCACATGGACTATGGCAAGAAGGATCCCTCGCTCGGCTGGCGGTTCACCGACGCCTGGCTGTCGATGGCCGGCAACGGCGACAAGGGCATCCCGAACGGCCTGCCGGTCGACGAATGGGGCATCCGCATGGAAGGTTGCCGTCCGGTCGGCTCGTCGGTTGAGCGCGGCGGCGACACCAACGGCCCGGCGGCGGTCTATTCGATCACCAAGTACCTCGACTGGATGAAGAAGTATGCTCCGCCCCAGGCGCAAGGCATGACCTTCTCCGAAGCAGGTCCAGTGCCCGCGCAGGGCAACATCGCCCAGCAGATCTTCTGGTATACCGCCTTCACTGCCGACATGGTGAAGCCGGGTATTGCAGTCGTGAACGCGGACGGCACGCCGAAATGGCGCATGGCGCCGTCGCCGCACGGCTCGTACTGGAAAGAGGGCATGAAGCTCGGCTACCAGGACGCCGGCTCCGCGACGCTGCTGAAGTCGACCCCGCCCGATCGCCGCAAGGCGGCCTGGCTCTATCTGCAGTTCATCAACTCCAAGACGGTCAGCCTGAAGAAGAGCCATGTCGGCCTCACCTTCGTGCGTGAATCCGACATCTGGGACAAGTCGTTCACCGAGCGCGCGCCGAAGCTCGGCGGCCTGATCGAGTTCTACCGCTCGCCCGCGCGCGTGCAGTGGACCCCGACCGGCAACAACGTGCCTGACTATCCGAAGCTCGCGCAATTGTGGTGGCAGAACATCGGCGACGCGTCGTCTGGTGCGAAGACGCCGCAAGCCGCGATGGATGCGCTGGCCGCAGCCCAGGATTCGGTGCTCGAGCGTCTCGAGAAGAGTGGCGTGCAGAAGGAGTGCGGGCCGAAGCTGAACAAGAAGGAGACCGCCGAGTTCTGGTTCGCCAAGGCCGAGAAAGACAAGACCATCGCGCCGCAGCGCAAGCTGGCGAACGAGAAGCCGAAGGGCGAGACCGTCGACTACGACGCGCTGATCAAGTCGTGGCCGGCCACTCCGCCGAAGCGGGCTGAGGCGAAGTAAGCCTGTTACGCACGAGTGATGCAGACGAAAGGCCGGGAGCGATCCCGGCCTTTTTTCGGCTGTCATTCCGGGGCGACACGAAGTGTCGAACCCGGAATCTCGAGATTCCGGGTCTGGTCCTTCGGACCATCCCGGAATGACGACGGTTGGATTGCGACCGCCCCTCACTCCGCCGCCTGCGCCGCCGCCAATGTTGGGTAATCCGTGTATCCCTTCGCGCCACCGCCGTAGAACGTCGCCTTGTCCCACTCATTCAGCGGCGCGCCCTGCTTCAGCCGCTCGACCAGGTCGGGGTTTGAGATGAACGGCTTGCCGAATGCGATCAGGTCGGCGGCGCCGGCTTCGAGCACTTTCGTCGCGAGGTCGAAGTCATAGCCGTTGTTGGCGACATAGGCCCCGCCAAAGCGCTTTCGTAAGGACGCGTAATCGAACGGCGCGATATCGCGCGGGCCGCCGGTCGCGCCTTCGATGACGTGGATGTAGCTCAGCTTCAGCGCGTTGAGTCCATCCGCGATATGATCGAACAGCGGCTGCGGATTGCTATCGGAGACGTCATTGGCCGGCGTTACCGGCGAAATGCGGATGCCGGTGCTTTCGGGGCCTGCGATCGCGGCCACCGCCTGCGATACTTCCAGCATCAGCTTTGCGCGGTTCTCGATTCCTCCGCCGTAAGCATCGGTGCGCTTGTTGGTGCCGTCCTTCGCGAACTGGTCGAGCAGGTAGCCGTTGGCGCCGTGGATCTCGACGCCGTCAAAGCCGGCGGCCAGCGCGTTCTCGGTGCCGCGCTTGAAGTCATCGATGATCCCTGGAATTTCCGACAGCTCCAGCGCGCGCGGTTCGGAGATTTCGGTGAAGGTGCCGCCCACAAATGTCTTGCCCTTGGCTCGGATTGCCGACGGCGCGACCGGCTTGCCGCCGCCGGGCTGCAGCATGGTGTGCGAGATGCGACCGACATGCCAGATCTGGATGAAGATGCGCCCGCCTTTTTCGTGCACGCGGTCGGTGACCTTGCGCCAGCCCTCGACCTGCTCCTTCGAATAGATGCCGGGCGTGTCCTGATAGCCCTGGCCCTGCTGCGAAACCTGGCTCGCTTCGCTGATGAGAAGTCCGGCGGAGGCGCGCTGGCCGTAATAGTCGACCGCGAGCGGGCTCGGCACCATGCCTGGAGGTACCGCGCGGTTGCGGGTCAGCGGCGCCATCACGAGGCGGTTCGGCAGCGCAATCGGGCCAAGCTTGAAGGGCTCGAACAGTTTAGTCTGGCTCATGTCGGAGACGTCCGGATGGATGATGATAAAGAAGAGTTGGGCATTGCGGGCAGTTTCGCAATCCCAGAGCCATTCGGCTTGCGCAGACGAGCTGCGCACGGTACCGGCCCCGCCGGTGTCGAGCCGTAGCGGTTGCGCGCCGGCGTAGGATAATTGTTTCGAAACCGGCATCGGCGCAGCATAGGCAACCTCTCTACGGGTGCCGGATCACATTGGTTCAGGCTTCCTTCATCAAGCTCTGGTGCGCGGCAAATCCCATGCGCCTGTTCTCCAATTCCGCGATCAGCCCCGCGGAATCGACTTGCAGCAGCTCGAACGTCAGGCATTCGCAACCGATCGAGCGAAGCACCTGGCTGGCGGCCTTCTGGGCGCTATTGCCAAAACTCTGGTGATCCATCTGAATTTCCAGGCGGGACTTTCGGCTGCACACCGCTTTCGCGACCGACTGCAGGCGGATGAAGATCTCGTCCCGGTAGTTCTGGGTGCTCTCGAAAGCGGCCCTGGGATCGACGATTTTCGTCCGGACGACATAGACGAGGTTGACCGCAAAGCGGTCGGCGGACACCGCGCCTTGCATGAACCGAAACACTTCGGGGCGCAAATCGATCCGCGCCAGTTGGCGACTGCCGGCGCGGATCCGGTGCCGGCCCGGCATCAGGGCCTCTTCAAAACGCCCGTTCCGGTAGAGCAGCACGGTTTCGAACTGCTGCACGCAGACCCGATCGAAGCCGAGCAGCGTCATGACGCCTTTCCTGAACAGCGTCGAAATCCAGGTCCATGCGCCGGCGATTAGAACGATTACAATCAAAGAAAAAACGATAGAGCCCAGAAGTTCACCCACTTTTATCCTTCCCTGCCGTGTTTTTATCTCGTTGGCGGATACCGCGATATCCGCCCTTCTCTTGGCTCTTCCTGCGTCGAAAATAAGTCATTCTATCTGAAGTAGAACGATTGATCGAAAAAAAGCCGGCTCTTTCCCCGCCATTTGGATTTCCGATCGCTGCATCATGACGCCGGATTGCCGGCAGTCATCAAGATCGTCATCCCCGCGAAGGCGGGGATCCAGTACTCCGCGGCTTCTCGGTTCAATCATTGGCGTCTCTGGAATACTGGGTCACCCGCCTTCGCGGGTGACGACGACTGAATATGCGTTCGCGATCTCGCGACATGAACTGCCCGAGGTTTGCTCTCAACTTCCCGCTCTCTCAAACAGAGGGCGCAGGGAAGACCGGGTGCTTGCTGCACCCGCGGTCTCGTGTGCCATTGCGCATCAAGAACACGCACACGAGCATACAGGTACAGCGGGAGCATCCCGGCCTTCCCTGCGCAATGGCTTTACGGCTTACTTCGTGCTCTTCCCGGAGAACGGCTTTCTTGCCTCCGTCGTCCCCGAGAAGCTTCGCTTCTTAAGGACTTAACGCCAGCACCGCGGCGCCAGAACCACACGACTTCGCCGTACGCGTCCGGCGCGTACGTCTCGCGCCTTCCGCGTCCATCGCATCTCACCGCACGTTCGTGACGATCGCGAGCGCCCCTCAACGGGTGAGACGGGCGAAGTTATGCGACTGATTTGCCCTCAAAGTTAAGCGGAATATTTTTGATTCTTGGGCTTGACACGATTTCTGATAATCAGAAGTGATTTGCGCCGTCGCGTTGCTTTGCCGCAGTCGCATTGAAGTTTCGCTTGGGCGCGCCGCAAATCAGTTCGCGGTTCGTAGGGTGGGCAAAGGCGCAAAGCGCCGTACCCACCATCGCGCAACGCGATCGGTGATGGGATGGTGGGCACGGCGCTGCGCGCCTTTGCCCACCCTACGAATCTGCGAATCGCGAACGTACCGGATGGCGATTGCGTCCCGCGCGCTGCGGGCTACGATAGGGCCAACATCGCGCGACGAGAGGTTCACGATGGCCATCAAAACGGACAAGCTCGATGACACCGTACTGGCACTGCTCTATTTGACCCTGCATGACGGCGACCGGGCATGGAAGCTTTTGCCTGGAGTGTGCTCGGCCGCCTGCACGAAAAAGGCATGATCCACGATCCCGTCGGCAAGGTGAAGTCGGTGGTCTTCACGCATGAGGGGCTGGAGCGGGCGAAGCGACTGTTCAAGGAAATGTTCGAGGAGTAGCGCGGCGTCGCGTAGGATGGGTAGAGCGAAGCGAAACCCATCGCTATCCCAGCGGCGTCCCGACGATCCCGGTTCAACCATCAGTAACGTGAGTTGCGCGGCGCTCTCTAGCCGTGCCCGGGTACGTCGACGCCATCAGACGCATACTGCCGGATCTTGTTGCGCATCGTGCGCACCGAAAGTCCGAGCACGCGGGCTGCGTGGGTGCGATTGCCGTGGCAGCGCGCCAACGTCTGCAGCACGAGCTCGCGCTCGATCGCCTCGACCGTTGAGCCGATCAGCATCGGCACGATCTCGTGGGGTGAAAGGGCGGCTTGAGAATCCGAAAGAGGAGTCTCGGGCACGGAAACACAATCCGTGCCAAGGTACACGTCACAGTACTCCTGGGGCATCAACACCTCCCGATCGACGCTTGCTCCGAAACGCGGAGCAGAAACATCAGGAATCACACCCCCTGCCGCAGGGAAGCGTGGGCGCGAATGGTTAACGGAAGGTTAATAGGCACGTGTCCGCATCAGTAAACGATGTGGAGAGGAGATGTAGCCCGCATGAGCGCAGCAGTATGCGGGACTGATTCCCGGATCTCGCTACGCTCATCCGGGCTGCGGTTGCAACTCGCTACGGCGCCGGCTCCTTGGTCCGTTGTTCGGCCGCCACCGCTTCTGCAGGCTTGCTTGACCGAACCATCAGAAACGTCCCGGAGTCCGCCGTCCCCGGCACCTTCCAGCGCCCGTCGATCTCCGTCGCCTCGGCATTGACCGAGCCCTCATAAGAGACGGTGCCATAGCCGTGGCCGGGCGGCTCGTAACGCTTGATGAACGAGACGGCGCTGCCGGATCGATGACCCGCAATCGAAGCGTTGTGGGTGCTGATCGGGCAGGCTGGCACCGTGCAGGGCTCGGTCACGTTTCCCGTGAGCGCGCCACCGGATTCGATGAGCGTCGCGAGAAACGTGACCATTCCAACCTGCCGCTGAACGAAGGTGCCGTCCCAGACACCGGTCAGATTGTCGGTCATTGCGGTTTCGGTGAGTGGGTAGCGCTCACAACACCCGATTGCTCTCCTTCACCTTCTCCGCATCCAGATAGAGATCGCTCCCCATCTCCTTGAACTTGGCGCTCATCGCTGCCATCCCCTCCTTCACCAAGGCTTCGGAGGGCAGGCCGTCCTCAAGTTTGCCACTCACCGACATCCCCACACTCGTCGGATCGTTCAGTGTCGCCGCGTAGTCCCGCACATCCTGCGTGATCTTCATCGAACAGAACTTCGGCCCGCACATCGAGCAGAAGTGGGCGACCTTGTGGGCTTCCTTCGGCAGCGTCTCGTCGTGGAAGCTCTTTGCCGTATCAGGGTCGAGGCCGAGGTTGAACTGGTCGGTCCAGCGGAAGTCGAAACGGGCGCGGGAGAGCGCGTCGTCGCGGAGCTGGGCTACCGGATGGCCCTTGGCCAAGTCAGAGGCGTGGGCTGCGATCTTGTAGGTGATGACGCCGGTCTTGACGTCGTTGCGGTCGGGGAGACCCAGATGCTCCTTCGGCGTGACGTAGCAGAGCATGGCGCAGCCGAACCAGCCGATCATCGCGGCGCCGATGCCTGAGGTGATGTGGTCGTAGCCCGGCGCGATGTCTGTCGTCAGCGGCCCAAGCGTATAGAACGGGGCTTCGCCGCACTCCTTGAGCTGCTTGTCCATGTTGATCTTGATCTTGTGCATCGGCACGTGGCCGGGGCCTTCGATCATCACCTGGCAGCCCTTGTCCCACGCGATCTTCGTCAGTTCGCCGAGCGTCTCGAGTTCGGCAAATTGTGCGCGGTCGTTGGCGTCGGCAATCGAGCCGGGGCGCAGACCGTCGCCGAGCGAGAACGAGACGTCATACTTGCGCATGAGGTCGCAGATCTCATCGAAATGCGTGTAGAGGAAGCTTTCCTTGTGATGCGCCAGGCACCACTTCGCCATGATCGAGCCGCCGCGCGACACGATGCCGGTGACGCGGTTGGCGGTGAGGTGGATGTAGGGCAGGCGCACGCCGGCGTGGATCGTAAAATAGTCGACGCCCTGTTCGCACTGCTCGATCAGCGTGTCCTTGTAAAGCTCCCAGGTCAGCTTGACGGGGTCGCCTTCGCACTTCTCCAGCGCCTGGTAGATCGGCACCGTGCCGATCGGCACCGGCGAGTTGCGCAAGATCCATTCCCGCGTCGTGTGGATGTTGCGCCCCGTGGAGAGGTCCATCACGGTGTCTGCGCCCCAGCGGATCGCCCACACCATCTTGTCGACTTCCTCTTCCACCGAGGAGGTGACGGCGGAGTTGCCGATATTGGCGTTGATCTTGGTCAGGAAGTTGCGGCCGATAATCATCGGCTCGAGTTCGGCGTGGTTGATGTTGGATGGGATAATGGCGCGGCCGCGCGCGATCTCGGAGCGGACGAATTCCGGCGTGATGAAGGCGGGCACCGACGCGCCAAAGCTTTCGCCGTCGGCAAGTGCGGCTTCCGCGCGCTCGAGCTGCTTTTTGCGGCCGAGGTTTTCGCGCTCGGCGACGTAGATCATCTCCTTGGTGATGATGCCGGCACGGGCGAATTCGAGTTGCGTGATCTTGTGGCCGTCGAGGCCGCGGATCGGCTTGTGATGCGCGGTGAAGGCCTTTGCGGCGTGCGAGGCGCCGACATTACCGTTATCTTCCGGCTTGATGGCGCGGCCCTCATATTCCTCGACGCCGCCGCGCTCCTTCACCCAGGCGAGGCGGTTGCGGGGGAGACCGGCGTTGACGTCGATCACGACGGAGGGGTCGGTATAGGGGCCGGAGGTGTCGTAGACCGGCAGGTTCGGTTCGTCAGCGGCTTCCGAGAGGATGATTTCGCGCAAGGGCACGCGCAGGTCGGGCGCGGCGTCGGGGGTTGAAAAGATTTTGCGCGACGAGGGAAGCGGGCCCGTGGTGACGGCGGGCAGGGTGGTGTCGGGGTTGGAGCGAATGTTCATGGAATCCTCCGTTTTATGGACGTCGTTCCGGACGGGCCGCGAAGCGGACCGATCCGGAACCTCGAGGTTATAGAGCGAGATTCCGGGTTCGCGCTTGCGCGCGCCCCGGAATGACGCCGGTGGGGTGCTTTCTTGTTCATCTCACGCAGCCTCCGCGCTTTGGCCCAGCCATTGCCGCACCCTTGCATCCGGGTCGGCGTTCTGGGTGACGTCGCTGACGACGGCGATCGAGTCAGCGCCGGCGGCGTAGATTTCGGCTGACTGCTCGAACTTGATGCCGCCGATCGCAACCAGCGGGATGTTGCCGATGCGCTTTTTCCATTCGGTGATCTTTGGAATGCCCTGCGGCGCAAAACGCATCGATTTCAGCGTGGTCGGGAAAATCGGGCCGAGCGCGATGTAATCCGGTTTGGCGGCAAGCGCGGTCGCCAACTCCTCGTCGTCGTGGGTGGAGATGCCGAGCGTCAGCCCTGCTTTGCGGATTTCGTTGAGGTCAGCGTCGACCAGATCTTCCTGGCCGAGATGCAGGTGCTTTGCGCCGGCGACGATTGCCGCGCGCCAGTAGTCGTTGACGACGAGTTTGGCGTCGGTGCCCTTGATGACCTCCAGCGCGTCGGTCACGATCTGCAGCGCCCCGGCGTCGTCGAGATTCTTGGTGCGCAACTGGATGGTGCCGGCGCCGAGCAGCGCCAGACGCGCCACCCAGGCGACGCTGTCGACCACGGGGTAAAATCGATCAGGATACGGCATGCCAGAACGGGGTCCCGATCACAGGGGTGGAGGGCGAGGCGAAGTCGCGGGCTTCCATCAGACCGGCTTCGTAAGCGGTGCGGCCGGCTTCGACGCCTGATCGAAACGCCTTCGCCATCGCGACGGGATCGGCAGCTTTTGCCACCGCGGTGTTGAGCAGTACGGCGTCGTAGCCGAGTTCGAGGGCGTGGGCGGCATGCGACGGGGCGCCGATGCCGGCATCGACCACCAGCGTCACGTCAGGCAGGCGCTCGCGCATCAGTTTTAGCGCATCGCGGTTGGTGATCCCCTTCGCGCTGCCGATCGGCGCGGCCCAGGGCATAACCACTTTGCACCCCGTTTCGACCAGCCGCATCGCCACCGAAAGGTCCTCGGTGCAATAGGGGAACACCTCAAAGCCGTCCTTGATCAGGATTCCGGCGGCTTCGACCAGGCCGACCACGTCGGGCTGCAGCGTGTCGTTATCGGCGATCACTTCGAGCTTGATCCAGGGCGTACCGAACAATTCGCGCGCGAGCTTTGCCGTGGTCACCGCCTCGCGCACGCTGCGGCAGCCGGCGGTGTTCGGCAGCACGGTGACATCGAGCTCGCGGATCAGCGACCAGAATGCATCGCCCGTCTTGCCGCCGGCGGCCTCGCGCCGCAGCGACACCGTGACGATGTTGGCGCCAGAGGCGCGGATCGCCTCCTGCATGATCGCCGGCGAAGGATAGAGCGCCGTGCCGATCAGCAGGCGGGAGGAGAAGGTTTTGCCGTAGAAGTTGAGCATGGTCACGGTGTTTCCTCAAATGATCCTGTCATCCCCGCGA
Source organism: Bradyrhizobium murdochi (assembly GCF_000472965.1). GTDB lineage: Bacteria > Pseudomonadota > Alphaproteobacteria > Rhizobiales > Xanthobacteraceae > Bradyrhizobium > Bradyrhizobium murdochi. The sequence goes on from NZ_AXAU01000013.1 coordinate 197,370, forward strand.
AGGCGGGGATCCAGTACGCCGGGAAATCGAGTTCAAATCGGCAGGCCGCGGCGTACTGGGTCGCCCGGTCAAGCCGGGCGATGACAGTTGAGTGCGAGGCGCGCTTCGCAGGGACGACGGGTGGAGTGCGTGCGTTCATCATCACCCTCCCTGCCGTGGCGTGATGATCTCGATCTCGTCGCCGGCTTTCAGTGCAGTCTCGGCCCAGCGGCTTTTCGGCAGCACGTCGTAATTCACGGCGATCGCGAAATGCGTGCCTTCGTATTCGAGCTCCGAGAGCAGCGCGTCGACGCGCTCCGAAGCGATCTCGCGCTGTTCGCCGTTGATGGTCACACGCATCGCATCACCTCATTGTCGATCTGGCCGCGCTGCACGTAGGCGAGCGTCAGCTCGGCCAGCGCCGGCGCCACCAGAAAACCGTGCCGGTAAAGGCCGTTGACCGCGATCTTGTTCTTGCGAACCGTGATCCGCGGCAGGTTGTCGGGGAAGGCGGGACGCAAGCCCGAGCCGAATTCGACGATGCGCGCTTCGGCAAAGGCCGGATGCACGGCATAGGCCGCGCCGAGCAACTCGAGCGCCGAGCGCACGCTGACGCCGGTATCCTCGGCCTCGATCGAGGTCGCGCCCAGCATGAATTTGCTGTCGCCGCGCGGGATGACATAGAGCGGCCAGCGCGGATGGATCAGACGCACCGGGCGCGACAGCTCGACTTCGCTCGTCTCGATGATGATCATCTCGCCCTTGACGCCGCGCAATTCCGGCTGCGCGTCGCGCGCGGAAAGCCCGCGGCAGTCGATCACGATGCCGTCGAGATCTTCCGCACTGATATCGCAATCGAACTTGATCGTGCCGCCGGCGGCTTCGATGCGCGCATGCAGCTCGGGCAGCACCTTGCGCGGCTCGACATGGCCCTCCTCGGCATAGAACAGGCCGTCGCGGAAGCGGCCGTCCAGCGAGGGTTCGAGCTGGCCGACGCCGCTTGCGTCGAGCCTGACATGGCCGGTGGTGAGTTTGGCAAAACGCTCGAAATCGGCGCGGTCGCGCGGATGCGCCACCACCAGAGATCCGTTGAACGGGGTGTTGGGAAAGAGCTCGCGCCACAAATCCAGCGAGCGAAAGCCGAGCCGGCCGATCACGGGCTCGGACGTCTCTGCCTCGCAATAAGGCGCCAGCATGCCGCCGGCCAAGTGGCTGGTGGAAAGCGTCATATCGGCGTCACTGCGCTCGTACAGAGTGACGGCGTGGCCGGCCTGTGCGAACAGCAAGGCCTGCCAGGCGCCGGCAATGCCCGCGCCGATGATGGAGACGGGGGAATCCCCCCACAGATCTGACTTCTGGTACATCCCTGTCCCTTCGCCGGCATGACCCGGATCAGGTTCAAAGGGTCACCGCGGTCCCAGGCTGAACTGCCCAAGCTTGCGGTATCTCAGCTCCTCGTCGGAGCACCCCTCGGAACAGGGCTAATGTAGGCGGTTGGGCGGAGGTGTCAACGCGGCTTTGCAGGAACTTGCAATGCTGCCGTGCCCCGGACGCAGCGCAGCGCCTTTTAGCGGTGCGCTGCTGAGCCGGGGCCTAGCGGCTGGTATTGGGTCCCGGTTCTGCGGAGCAGCGCAAACGCGCTGCACCGCGCCCGGGACACGAGGTTTGCTGTCGTGGTTAGCTATTTTGCCGCCTGCAGCGCGTTCGCGTCAGCCGGCGTTCCAACAGGCGCGGCGACGATCTTCGGCGTCGCACCGCTCGCCAGCACGGGCGCGATCTGCAGCGGCTTTTCCTGCCGTTGGCGCTTTGCAGCGTAATAATAGCCGCTCGCGTAATAACGTACGGCGCGGCTGTGATCGCCGCCCGCGGCGCGATAGGCGCCGGCGAGATATTTGATGCCCCAGGCGAGATTGGTGTCGGGATCGCGCAGGCCCGCGGCGTCGCCGGTGTAGCCGAGGCCGCGCGCAGTCGGCAGCTTGATCTGCATCAACCCGATGGTGCCGCCGCGTCCGACCAGGTTCGGATGATACTTGCTCTCGCGCACGATCACCCGATGTACCAGCGCTTCCGGCACGTTGTTGGCAGCGGCGTGGGCGGCGACCATGCTTTGATATTGCGCGCGGCTCTGCGCCATTGCGTCGGGCGAAAGCAGCAGCCCGGTCGCGGCGGCGAGCCAGACGAATTTCGGAAAACTTTTCATAAAAATGATCTCGGCGGGTGGACGCGTGAGCGAGTGGCGCTTTCAATTAGTTCCACCGGCGGGCCAAGATGTGGCGAAAAACCGACGACATCACGGCGAGATGTTCGCATCTGATGCACGTGTTAACGAACACGTTCAGCGTGACGCTTACGTTGTGGGTGCGATGCATCGCATCGAGCGACGCGAATCTGCGTCATGCGGACGCGCAAGGAATGTCGTGCAAAAGACGCAGTCAAGGTGTAAAGAAGACGCCGGGACAAAAACCAATTCATTCCGACAGCAAACCTGTCCATTCAATGACATTTAAAAAGCGAGACGTCGTTATGACGTCCGAAGTCTAGGGAGATGCGCAATGGCTCGACTCGACTCCAGCTCTCTGCCTCGCGGAAATCCTTGTGCCCAGTGCGGCAAGCCGATCCCGAGACCAGATTGGGTCGAGAGCAGCCCGGGACGCACATCCTTCCTCTGGTTCTGCCGCGCCTGCGACTATCGCTTCGAGGCGATCGCAATCTACGAGGAAGCCGACCCCGACGCGCTCGCGGCCTGACACGCGCAGGCTTCATTCGACGCTGCAGCATCATTGCCGGCGCCGCCGCCATATTTGGGCCGCGGCGGCCACGTCGGGGCATTTCGCAAATTCCGAATAGGGCAGGCTGGTTGCCACAGAGCGGAACCAGCCGCGCGCTGCCACGTTGATTCCTTCATCCATGTGTGGAGGGTCCAATGGCAAGCGATGTCATGGCCAAGCCGCATCAGTTGATCGCAAGCGACCGCGTCGAGGGGACCGCGGTGCGCCGGCCGAACGGGGACATGATCGGCCACATCGAACGGCTGATGATCGACAAGGTCACCGGTAAAGTATCGTATGCAATCCTGAGTTTCGGCGGGTTTTTGGGCATCGGAGCCAATCTGCTGCCGTTGCCGTGGGGACGGCTTCGCTACAACACGAAGTTCGAAGCCTACGAACTCGACATCGACGATGAAGAGTTGAGGCGCGCGCCGTCATTCCGTGCGGACAAGGATTTCGACTGGGGCGATCGCGCAAAGGAAGCCGAGCTGCATCGCTACTACCGCATGCCGCCTTACTGGGGCGGCTTCTGATGCCGTGTCGCAGGCCTGTTTCATGCGAAAACGCGTGGAACACTTGTTGAAGTGCCGGGTTTTCCTCAGAGCGTTTCTGAACTGAGGAGAACGGATATGTTAACGAAAACTGCCGTTGCCGGCCTCGCGGCGTCCGCGTTGCTGGCGAGTGTAGCGTTTGCGCAGCAAAGTCCTTCGGCAACGACTGACAGCGCCCAGACCGCCGCGCCTGCGGCTGCAACCGATACCTCGTCGTTCAAGGGTACCTGGCGGGCTTCGAAAATGGTCGGCCTGAACGTGTACAACGATAGCAACGAAAGCCTCGGCTCGATCAACGATCTCCTGACCGACAAGAGCGGCGATATCAAAGCAGCCGTGATCGGTGTCGGCGGCTTCCTCGGCGTCGGCGAGCACCTGGTTGCGGTGCCCATCGACAAGGTGAAGTTCGTCGATGAGCCGATTGCCTCTACCACCGCGACCGCGCCCGCGACCGGTGGGGCACGCACAGGCGCAGGCGGAGGCACCACGACGGGTGCTGCGACGGCGCCTGCCGCGGCGAAGAAGAATCCGTGGTATCCGGATCACGCCGTGTTCAGCGCCACGAAGGATCAGCTCAAGGCGATGCCGGAGTTCAAGTACTCGATCGAATGAGGCCGCGGTCTTAAACACCAGGCTTCCCTCAAAATGGCCGGACGGCGTGATGCCGGCCGGCCATTTGATTTTGGAAACGTCCGTTCGCGCAATGGTGCAGCGCATCCTATCTGTGCGTATTTCCCGATGATAGGTTGTATCGCGGCAGGAGCATCTGCCTCCTGTCTTGCATGATCCTGCGTCAACGGGAGGACGACATGGCGGATAGCGTCTACAAGGTCATCGAGCTGATCGGCACCAGCACCGAATCCTGGGAGAAGGCCGCCGCCGGCGCGGTCAGCCGCGCCGGAGAAACCCTGCGGGATCTTCGTGTTGCCGAAGTGGTCCAGCTTGACTTGCAGCTTGATGCACAAGGCAAGGTGGAAGCCTACCGCGCCAAGCTGAAAGTCTCATTCAAGTTCGAGGGTTCGTAGTCGGCAGTTTCGGAGGGTGGGCAAAGGCGCGCACGCGCCGCGCCCACCATACCTGTGTCAGACCTCATCCTGAGGAGCGCGCAGCGCGCGCGTCTCGAAGGATGAATGGCACCAGCGGGGCCTCGTGGTTCGAGACGGCGCTAACGCGCCTCCTCACCATGAGGGTTTAACGAGATATCACAGCGCCGGCAGCGCGCTGACGTGGACATTGATGGCGCCTTCCGCTTCCGCGATCACGCGCAGCGTTTTGGAATCGAAGGCGATGCCGGCGAGCCGCAGCTTGCTGATCTCGGCCGAGACGCGCAGGCCGTTCTCGTTCCTCTGAAGATCGGCGATCGCTGCTGCAATCTTCTTCTGCGCGTTGCCGGCGAACGGCTTGAGGTCGACGACAGCCTTGTCCGCCAGCGTCTTCTGCAGATGCGGGATCGCCGCGCGCGCCGCGGCGCCCAACAGCCCGAAGGCAGCCTCTGACTCGACGGCGAGTTCGATGTCGGTCAGCCGCAGCGTCTGCTCGGCCTGATCGAGCACCGGCTTGCCCCAGATATGCACATTGGCCTCGCCGCCGAGGCCCAAGAAACTCTTCTTTTCCCTGGCGCTAACCAGAAGCGAGATCAGCAGGCGGTCGCCGGAAGCGGCCACGCTGGCGCGCTTGACGGTGACGTCGACCGCGCCCGAACCGTCCTCAGGAAAAGTCTTCCCGGCGAACTGCGCCTCCACGATCTTGTTGATCTCGGTGAACGGCATGTCGATGGGTACGCCGATCGCGACCCGTCCCGGCGTCGGTGGCACCATCGCGATCGTAGCGGGGAACGGGCAGGACGGCTTGGTTTCGCCCGGTGTGATCCTGGTTTCCGCTTCGATGCCGAGCATCAGTGTCAGGTTCGAAGCGTCGACGCGCGGCTGCGCGGCAATCGCCCGCGTGGGACGCAATTCCAGCCACAGCGCCGGCATCGTCGAACCGGCTGTCGTGCCCTGCAGCGGAATCGAACGACAGGCCTTGGCCCACTGCACCCGCGCGTTCCGTTCGAAAGTCGGATCGTTGCGCATGCGCGCCTGCACCAGCGCGATTTGCTCGGCGACATTCTGGTCGATCAACGGCTTCACCTGCGCAGGCACGTTGACGCGCGCGCCGGCCACGCTGAGGCTGGTGTCGCCGAGATTGACCTGCGCTGCGAGATTAGGCTCGATGCGCCAGTTCGCGGCGATCTGTGGTCGCGCCGATATGACGACGTTGCCCTTGATCTCGGCGCTGGCGTTGAGGTTCTTGATGTTCACGCTGCCGATCTGCTTGGAGACGTTGCCGCCGAGCAGGCTTCCGAGTGCTTCGCCAACCGCACCCGTCGCCTTCGCCGACAGCGAGCCGGTTACGTTCAGTGTGCCCGTCAACGGCGTCGCCAGCGACAGTACGTCCTGCGCGCCGGTCGCGTTGATCGGCCCGCGCGAGGCGGTCCAGCCGATGTCTGCGTTTTGCAGGATCTGCGAAATCGGATTGTCGGCCTTGCCGGCGAAATTGCGCGGCGCGCCGCGATCGGCGGCATCGCGGATCGCCGACAGCGCAACCGCAATGGGCGCCATCACCGTGGATGCGCGCGCCGCCGGCGGCAGCGGCGGCAATTCGGCGAGCGCGGGCGCGCTGTTCGTGGCGCGAGGCGTGACGAAGTCCATCACCTTCAGGCTGACGGCAAACGACATGACGAGGACCGCAAGCGCGATCGCAATGGTCTTGACCCGCATCGGCAGACGCATCGTCCCCCCGGACCCCAATGAATCGCCCCACAGCGTTTTACAGGGGTGGCGAGGGGGACGCCACTGCACATTGCCGCGACGTTAGGTCAATGCAAAACGGCCCCGGCGAGCGCCAGGGCCGTTTCTCGCATTAAGAAAAGCTAATGCCTCAGCGGATGGTCCGGCCGAGATCGGCGCGGCGATCCGTCATCGGCAGCACGATCACCTTGGTTCCGACGCTGACCCGCGAATACAGGTCAATGACGTCTTCGTTGGTGAGGCGCAGGCAGCCTGAGGAGACGCGGGTGCCGATCGTCTCCGGCGCGTTGGTGCCGTGGATGCGATAGATGGTGCCGCCGAGATACATCGCGCGGGCGCCGAGCGGATTACCCGGGCCGCCGGTCATGTGGCGCGGCAAATAGGGCTGGCGGGCGATCATTTGCGGGGGCGGGGTCCAGGCCGGCCACTCGGCCTTGCGGGTGATCGTCTGGGTGCCCGACCAGGTGAAGCCGTCGCGGCCGATGCCGATGCCGTAGCGCATCGCCTGGCCGTTGCCGAGCACGAGATAGAGATAGGTGTTTGGGGTATCGATGATGATCGTGCCCGGCGCCTCGCGGGTGTAGTAATTCACGACCTGGCGGCGCAGGCGTGCCGGCAGCTCGAAGCGTTCTTCTTCCTCAGGCGCGGCCGCAACCGGCGGCGGGGCCGCTTCAATCTGCGGCAGGAAAAACGGAAACAGCGGCAGCGGGGCCGCAGTGGCGGGTGCGGAAAATGCGGTGACGCCAATCGCCAGCGCGCCAACAGCGGCGGCCGCCAAGCGGCTGAGTATCGATAAATTGGACATGATCGTCCCCCTGTTTGTCGCACCAGTTCGGCGCGTCGTTGAGGGAAACCTCTACAGATGAACCGTTTCAGGACATTTGCACGAAATCGCCAAAACGGTTTCGTGGCGTTAGGGAATTGTTTCGTTAAGGTTTCGTTGCACCCTCTCCCCTTGTGGGAGGGTGGATCGAATGAGCGTCAGCTCATTCGAGACGGGTGAGGGGTTCTCTCCGCGAGCTCATCTCTGAAGGCAAGCCCTTCATCCGGCGCCATAGCCGACGCAAAGCATCGGCGTTCTAAGAGACGGCGGCCATAAGCGCCCTATGCCACCTTCTCTCATCCCGGAGAACCTAAAGGGCGCGTGTAACCAATGCCGCCACCCGCCTCTGGAAGCCACTGATCTGTCTGAATGCTTCCCGCCGCTCTGATCCTTCAGGCAGCCGTTGCGCGGCTTCCCACAAGTTCACTAGCAACCGCGCCATATCGATCAATTCATTAAATTCCGGCATTCCAACGGTGCGTTGGCTCAATGTTAGGTCCTCTTGATACGAACGGACTAATGTGAGGGAGGATCGCGGCTTGATGGCGCACGGTCAGTAAGGGAAGAGAGTGAGTACAAATGGCAGTTTCTATGCAGTTGCCGCGCGAGAATTACTGGCGCAGCAAAAGGTGCTCTTCTCCACGCACGCGGCGTAACATCGATCTCCACGTTTTACTCATGTTGAAAACGAGGATCGGCCAGCATTTGCGGCATCCCATGTGTCATGCAGTCGTCATACTAGAGCCGTGCGTTTCTATGGCTACACGCTGATAATCCGCTTGGCTCGGGAATTGGTGATGGACGAGGGTACAGTCCTCTGCCTGGGTGCATGACGTGCTTTGGCCGGCTGCGCACCATTGCGGGCATAGGAACAGACATGAAGGCCGCGCGTTGATCGCCGAACGGGGAAGTCGATCCTGACAGACAGGGCTATTCGACTATGAGAAACATCGTGAACGAGTCCGGTGAGATCATCGCCAAGGCAACGCATGACGGCACGTTGGTCGGCGGGCACCACCGCATCGCGGTGGCGGCTAGCCTCGGTCAAAAGCTGCTTTGGCAAGACAGCGGCGAACCCGTGAGCCTTGATGCCTTCTTCAGGCATCCGAGTGGTTCTCAGCGGCACATAGCTTTAGGCTCTCGCTGACGTAGCGCCAGCCGGACCAGCCTCACTGAGTATGAGAGCACATCATCACGTGCATGCGCGTGCTTGATCAGCAAGCGACGCCTGCCTTTGCCTGTAACTTTCATGGCAGGCGTAGCCTCTTCGGCTAGGGCCTTGATGGTGTGGAACGGATTGTTAGGGGCGCTTGGGGTCTCGGTCGTGGCAAAGGAGGTGATACAGGGCCCGCTAAGGCAACGGGCTTGGCCACGGGAGGCTGCGCGCCTGCCGCGTCGTTCACGGGACTGCTGTGGCGGCCTACAATGTAAGCCCCTAGCGCCGTGACAACCAGTAGAACGAGTAGCGTTTTTGCCCGCATACTCGCACCACTGCCTTTAGCCGGTCTTTCGAGCATTCATGGCCCGCTCAACCTCGTCGGCTAGTTGATCCAGATGTCGCGCAAGCCGGTCGAACATTTCGCGCTTCGCTTTGTCGGTAGCCAAGTCCCTGACAAGCGCGCATTCGGCCGCGTCTTTGCGCAGCTTCTCCAAATGGGTCTGATAATCCTTCATTGTCCCGTGCCTGTCTTAATTTTCCGTGACGGTGGCACGGAGAACAGGGAGCTGAACTAACAAATGTCAGGTCGGGGCGGACATTCTAACTTGCTCGTACATCCGCAGGAGCATCGATCAGCGGCGTCAAGCCTGGCCAGCGCGCATTCTCGGCATGTCGGCCGCGCCGGCGCCAGCAAGCACCGCACGGCGGTCGGCGACTGCGTGGTGGAATTGTTCGAGCGCGAGGGCAATCACCGAGAGGTCGCCTTCCTCGACGGTGCCGTCGTCATAGCAATCGAACGCCTCGCGTAACATGCCGTCGGCCGCAGCTTGCATCTCGGCCAACTCTTCCGGCGTTTCGGCCTTCCTTGCCCTCGAAATCAACTCAAGCAGATAATCGCGATGGGCGATGTACTGCTCGCGCTCGTCCCTGTTCCAGTAGTGCCTGAACCAGGCGCCGGCGGAGCCCAGGCCCGACAGAATCAGGATCGCGAACCAGATGTAGTCGGTGTATTTTTCGAGGAACGTTCGCTCGTTGCCGTCGATATAGGCGGCTGCGCCCGCGTGCGCCGGCAGCGCTGCGTCCTTTTCGGTATCCGGCTTTTCGATCTGCGAGGCGGTCGGCAATTCACGCGCAAGCTGCTGGCGGTTGGTGAAGAGCTGGCGGGCGAAGGCGGCGACCGCCGTATCGGATAATGACTTCGGCGCGATGATCAGGTGATTGACGGCCACCGTATCGATCTTGTCTTCCGGCCGCTGCGGTGAAGAGCCGAAGATGCTGGCGGGAATTTCCTCCGATTCGTAGATCGGATTTTTCTTGGCGATCGCGTCGGAAACCTCGATCGGCAGGAATTTCGGCTCGCCGCGGGCAGTCGCGGTTGCAGCGATCGCGTCCACGGTGATCTTGCTCTTGAGCGGGCCGACCGCCATGAAGGCGTCGACCGACTGATCGCGCGCCATTTCGCCGAGCTGATTGGTAGCGAACTGGCTGATCGTGACCTTGTCGGGATTGATGCCGGACTCCTTCAGGATCCCGCGCAACAGCATGACATTGGCCTGCGTGCGCCCGATCACGCCGACACGGTGGCCGGCCAGTTCATCGAGACTCTTGATCTTGGGCGTGGGCTGCTTCTTCGAACCCTTGGCGGGAAGGCCGGAAGGCGCCCACAGCACGACGACATTCTTGCGCAGAATGGCAACCGACTCGGCATTCGTCGGCAGGTTCAGGTCGCCGCGGGCGACGGCCAGATCGGCCTTGCCGGCCGTGAACAACGCAATGCTCTCCGCCGCCCCCTCGGTCGTGATCGGCGCCAGTCGCACCGAGCTGCCCTCGCGCGCAAACGTCTGCGCCATCAACTGGACCAGCTTCTGGTCGTCGCTGCCGGCCGGGCCGACTGCAATCCGCAGCGTCGTCGGCCGCAGCACGTAATACAGCGTGCCCGCGGCGACGCCGAACGCCAGCAGGCCGGCGGCAAGGATCAGAAGCGCATAGCTCTTCCGCTTCCGTCGGCGGCGGGATCGCGCAGGATTGTCGTTGTGGTCTGTCATCTCGCTGTCACGTTACGTGAAAATGCGTGGAGGGGACGTAAAAACATCCTTACATATCGATGACGTCATACGCTTGAAATATCCATGGCTGAACGTCGGATTTGAGAATCATTAATCTCGGGTCCGGACATGAAGATATTGATTGCGACCGATGCGTGGCATCCGCAGGTGAACGGTGTCGTCCGCACGCTGACGTCGTTGGCGCGCAGCGCCTCTGCGCTCGATGCCGATATCAGCTTCCTGACCCCGGACGGATTTCCTTCCCTCGGCGTGCCGACCTATCCTGGCTTACGCGTCGCACTGCCGAACCGGCGCGAGATCGCGCGACGGATCGAAGAGGCGGCGCCCGACGCCATCCACATCGCAACCGAGGGGCCGATCGGCTGGATGGTGCGCGCCTATTGCCGTCGCCGCAAGCTTTCGTTCACCACGTCCTATACGACGCGCTTTCCCGAATATATCGCCGTCCGCACCGGACTCCCGGCCGCCGTCGGCTATGCAGTGCTGCGGCACTTTCATGCCGCGTCTTCCACGGTCATGGTCGCCACCGACTCGCTGCGGCTGGAACTTTCCGCGCGGGGCTTTCGGAAACTCGGCTTCTGGACGCGCGGCGTCGACACCGAATTATTCAACCCGCATAATCCAGCGGCGCTCGATCTGCCGCGGCCGATCTTTATGACGATGGGCCGCGTCGCGGTGGAAAAGAATCTCGATGCGTTCCTGTCGCTCGATCTGCCGGGATCGAAAGTGGTCGTCGGCGACGGACCGCAGAAGGCGCAGCTCGCGCAAAAATACCCCCACGCAATTTTTCTCGGCGAGAAGAAGGGCGCGGAGTTGACCGGGCATCTAGCTGCTGCCGATGTCTTCGTGTTTCCGAGCCTTACCGATACGTTCGGCGTCGTGCAGCTCGAGGCATTGGCGTGCGGCACGCCGGTTGCGGCATTCCCGGTCACCGGCCCGAAGGACGTCATTGCCGATCATCCGATCGGCGCAATCGACACCGATCTGCGCAGTGCGTGCCTGCGCGCGCTGACGATGTCGCGCGAGGCCTGCCGAAATTTTGCGCTGGCGCGCTCCTGGGAAAACAGCGCGCGGCAGTTCCTCGGCAATCTGACCGCGCTGCAGCCGAGCCGCGTGTTGCGGCCGGTGCGCCGGGCGCCTGTGAGGGGCGCCGTGCAGGGCTGAGCCGAAAAGTTCGACTATCAAACACAAGTCATATGCGTGAGACGAAAAGGCAAACCAACCATGGCAGATATCATCAAGCTTGACGGCACGAGGCCGCTCGATTTCGACCGCGAAACGGTCGAGCAAGCCTACGATCGCTGGGCGCCGGTCTATGACCTCGTATTCGGCGGCGTGTTCAGCAAGGGCCGCAGGGCGGCGATTGCCGCCACCAACAAGATCGGCGGCCGCGTGCTCGAGGTCGGCGTCGGCACCGGCATTTCCTTGCCGCTATATGCGCCGCACCTGCGTATCTTCGGCACCGACATTTCGGAAGCGATGCTGCAGAAGGCGAAGAAGCGCGTCGACGAACTCGGCCTCAAGAACGTCGAGGGTCTCGCGGTGATGGATGCCGAAAACCTCGAATTCCCCGACGATTGCTTCGACGTGGTGATGGCGCAATATGTCGTCACTGCCGTGCCGAATCCGGAAAAGGCGCTGGATGAATTCGCCCGCGTGCTGCGGCCGGGCGGCGAACTCATCATTCTTACCCGCGTCAGCGCCGATGCCGGCATGCGCCGCTTCATCGAGCAGCGGCTGCAGCCGGTGGTTCGCCCGCTCGGCTTCCGCACCGCCGAGTTCGCTTGGTCGCGCTATGCGCAATGGCTGGCGGGCGCGCGCGGCATGGAGCTGGCGGAGCGCCGCCTGGTGCCGCCGCTCGGTCACTTCTCGCTGGTGCGCTTTCGGAAAATCGACGTCGCCGCGGCTGCCTGACGCGCCCTGATCGCGGTTGCGCCATCGCGCCGCTGCGAACTGTCACATGTCATTATCATGATGTCATATCCCGGACATCGAATCTCAGTAGACCGATCCCATCGGAATTTGGGGGAGAACATGATCAAGAACTTTCTGCAAGAACTGCGAACCCAGCGCTGGGACGACCATCGCTACTATCACCACAGCCGCATCAACCAGTCGCTGCACTTCGTCAGCGCCGCGAGCTTTCTGTTCGCTTATGCCATGCTGTTCTTCGATCCCGTGGTGTCGGCGCTGGTCGGCTGGCTGGTGTCAATGACGACGCGGCAGGCCGGTCACTTCTTCTTCGAGCCGCGCGGCTACGACCACGTCAACCAGGCGACCCACGAGCACAAGGAAGAGATCAAGGTCGGCTATAATCTGCAGCGTAAGGTCGTGCTGATGACGATCTGGGCACTGTCGCCGCTGGTCTTGTATCTCGATCCGACCTTGTTCGGCCTGTTCACGCCCTGGACGTCGTCTGCGGACTTCATGCGGCAGGTCGCCAAGATCTGGCTTGCGGTCGGCATCGGCGGGCTGTTGTTCCGCACCGTGCACCTGTTCTTCATCCGCGACGTCGAGACCGGTTTGGTCTGGATGACCAAGATCCTCACCGACCCCTTCAGCGACCTGAAGCTGTACTACAAGGCGCCGCTGGCTCTCATGAAGGGCGAGCTGATCGACCCGGGTCTGGAGAAGCACGTCAAGCCCGCGTGAGAATCGCGAGGCAAGGAAAGCGTAATGCCCGGCCTAGTGCCGGGCATCTACGTTCTGGAGCCCAGCCCTGTCTGCGACAAGCAATGTCGAGCGTAGGCGTGATGGCAGGAACAAGCCTAAAGCATTATGAAATTAGATTTGATTGCGACCACGAAAAAGGTGCGCTCCCTCTCCCGCTTGCGGGGGAGGGTTGGGGTGGGGGTGTCTCTGAGGGCGACACTGCCCGAGTGGGGAGAGCCCCCACCCGGCGCTTCGCCAAAGCCGGGGCTTTGCCTCGGCCTCTCAGAGGCCGGCCACCGAAGGTGGCCTACGCCTCCCCCGCAAGCGGGAGAGGTAAAGCGCGTCTGCGCGGGAAATATGCCGCTAATGGTCGGCTCGCCCAAACTTCTTCCGCAGCATCTCCCGCAGAATCCGCCGCTTGATATCCTTGTTGGTCAGCGAACCATCATGCCACCACCAGCCGTCGCGCTTCATCTTCTCGCTCGCCGCGACAAACCGGTCGACCACCTCAGCGAAATCCGCATCCGTGTAGTTGAGGCTGAAGATCAGCCGGCCGGTGCCGACCCAGCTCAGCGCCAGCCCTTCGGCGCGCAGGTAGTATTGCAGCATCCAGTTGTAGCGGGATGGCTCGGTATATTGCACCATCCAGATCGAGGAGATGTTGCTGACGCGGACCGGCAGATCCTGTGCGGCCAGCCGCTCGTTCAGCGCCTTGGCGCGGCCGTTCCAGGTCTCGTCCAGCCCCTGGTAGACGGCATTGAAATTCGGGCTGGCGAGGCGGCTGAGGAATTCGTCCATCGCCGTCATCACGTAAGGGTGCGAATTGAAGGTGCCGCGGGCAAAGCAGACGTCGGCGGGGCGATCGTCGCGGAAGCGCCGCATCAAGTCCTTAGCGCCGCAGACCACGCCGACCGGCAAGCCGCCGGCGAGGCTCTTGCCGTAGGTCACCATATCGGCGCGGACGCCGAAATATTCCTGCGCGCCGCCGGCGGCGAGGCGGAAGCCGACGAAGACTTCGTCAAAGATCAAGACGATGCCGCGTTGGGTGCAGACCTCGCGCAATTTCTTCAACCACTCGGTATAGGCCGCTCGATCGAACGCTCCTTTTCGCGAACTGTCGACGAGTGCGGAATCGCCCGGCGCGTTGGCGTTCGGATGCAACGCCTGCAAGGGATTGACCAGCACGCAGGCGATGTCCTTGCGCGTGCGCAGCACATGCAGCGTGCGCTCGGACATATCCGCGAGCGTATAGGTCTCGTGCGGCGAAACCGGATTGCCGACGCCGGGTTGCACGTCGCCCCACCAGCCGTGATAGGCGCCGGCAAAGCGAACCAAGTGCGTGCGCTTGGTGTGGTAGCGCGCAAGTCGCACCGCCTGCATGACGGCTTCGGTGCCGGACATGTGGAACGAGACTTCGTCGAGGCCGGAAATCTCGCACAGCCGGCGGACGTTGTCGGTGATGACGGGGTGATAGGGGCCGAGCACGGGGCCCAGCGCGCGGGCACGCTTTTCGGCTTCCGTGATGCACTCCTTGTAAAAATCATTGCCGAAAATGTTGACGCCGTAGGAGCCGGTCAGGTCGTAGAAGATGTTGCCGTCGACATCGGTGACGGTGACGCCGGCGGAAGACTGCATGAAGGCGCCGGTGCCGAGATTTTCGCGCACCAGCCGGCTGTACTGGAACGGCACCCGGTAGGTTTCCGTAAACTGCAGGTCGGAGATGTGCGTCGCGGCTTCGGCCGTCATCTGCCGGCCCTTGGCGTAGCGCTCCTCGTAGAGGCAGGCGAGCCGGAAGAAGGCGTCCTGCCGCTGCATGGCGACATCGCTGGGCGCGCCATCGGACGCGAAGAAATCGTCGATATCGAATTCGTAGTGTGGCACCAGCCGCGCGACCATCTTGGACATTTTGGAATGTCCGGTCAGCGAGCGGTGTTTGGCGCGCGACAGCGCCAGCCGCGCCTGCAATTTGGGGAACACTGCCGCGGCGCTAGCGACCGCAGCGGCGGACAGCGAAAGAATCGGAAGGGACGAATCCATGCCTGAAGCGCTAGCCAATCCTGCTGACAGATTGATGACAATCCGGCGCCTGATCGCCCGCTTCACCCAGCAGGAAAACCTCAATTTCCTCCTGACCAACCGCGTCCCGCGGGCGGCGCTGACGCGCTTCATGGGCTGGTTCAGCAAGATCGAAAATCCGCTCGTGCGCGATTTTTCGATTGGCTGCTGGCGGCTGTTTTCCGATCTCGACCTGTCGGAAGCGAAGAAGACCGAGTTCAAGAGCCTGCACGATTGCTTTACCCGCGAGCTGCGTCCCGGGCTGCGGCCGGTGGATCCCGACCCGCACGTCGTCGCCAGCCCGTCCGACGGCATCATCGGCGCGTTCGGCAAGATCGCCGATACCGAGCTGTTTCAGATCAAGGGCGCGCCTTACTCGCTGATCGACCTGCTCGGCGATCCCGCGCTGGTCGAACAGCATCGCAACGGCCGCTTCCTGACGCTCAGGCTGACGTCGAGCATGTATCACCGCTTTCACGCGCCGTATGACGCCACGATCAAGAGGGTGACATTCATCCACGGCGATGTCTGGAACGTCAATCCGATCGCGCTGAAGCGGGTCGAGCGTCTGTTCTGCAAGAACGAGCGCGCCGTGCTGCAGGCGCGGTTGCCATCGGGCGAGGCGCTGACGCTGGTACCGGTTGCCGCCATTCTCGTCGCCAGCATCCGCCTGCATTTCCTCGATGTCACACTCAACGCGCAGAGCAGGGGACCGGTGGACTTCGCCTGCCTTGCGCGGGTCAAGAAAGGCGACGAGCTCGGCTGGTTCGAGCACGGCTCGACCATCATCGTGCTGGCGCCGGAGAATTTCGAATTTTGCGACAACGTCGCGGAGGGTGGGCGCATCCGCGCCGGCGAACGACTGTTGCGAAAGCCGCAGGTTTAATCTCGATTCTACGCGCTATTGCCTCTATATGCTCGCGGTCGCAGTCGCGAAACGCGGGAAGAGATAGATGGCGAGAGCGCCTGTCATGGCGGCAGGAGGAATCGTGCTGCGGCAGGCGGAGCCGCCGCTGATCGCCGTGGTGCGCCTGCGCAAGCGCAATGAATGGGTCTTGCCGAAGGGCAAGCTCGACGACGGCGAAACGCCGCGCGCTGCTGCCGAACGCGAGGTGATGGAAGAAACCGGGCACGATGTTGCCGTGCACGAGTTTCTGGGCACGCTGGCCTATGAATCCCGCGGCGGCACCAAGGTGGTGCATTATTGGCGCATGGAGGCAGGTGATCTGCCCACGCGCATACCGATGCGCGACGTGAAGGCGGTAGACTGGCTACCGCTCGCTGAAGCCGTCAAAAGGCTGTCGCGCGGCTATGAGCGCGCGTTTCTGGAAAATGTCGGGCCGATCGCAATGGCGGCGGCGAATGGTGTGGAAGGCGTCGGGTTGCCGATAGCGGTGCAGCCTGCCGAGGTGCCCAAAGTCCAGCGTATAGGCTTTCTTCAGAATCTGCTTCGGTTATTCCGCTAACCCGTATCCCGCGTGCGATGCAGCGCGCTCCCGGCGATGCGAAGCATCGTCCGGTAGCGCTGCTTCGCAGAACCGGGATCCAAGCCTCGGCAGATAGTGGACCCCGGCTCTGCGGTGCACCACTGCGTGGCGCACCGCGTCCGGGGAACGTCCTCATCAGCTCACGCGCTTCCAGGTCTGGCCGCCGCAGAACATGCCGCCGAAGGCGCAGCCCTGGACGCGCAGTGAGCCAGTACCCTTCAGCGCGATCGTCGAGTCGTAGTTGCGGCCGCTGTCGGGATCATGAATCCGGCCGGTCCACTTGCTGCCCTGCGGCTTCATGTTGATCAGGATCCTTTCCCCGGTGTTGACGGAATAGCCGCACAGATTGGCGCCGCATTGCTCGATGCGCACGTTGCCCTTGTTCTCTTCCGTCGCCCAGACGCCGATCGGCGAGTCGGTAGCGGGCGCTGTGGCCGCGGCCGGTTGCGGTGCAGGCGCGGCGGCGGCCGGGGCGGGCGGCGGAGGCGGAGCGGGCGGTGCGACTTCGGTTTGTGCAGGTGTTGCGGCCGCGACGGTGGGTTGAGCGGGCGCAGGCGTTGCAGTTGGCGCCGCGGGAGCCGCAGGCTGCGGCGCGGCGGCCTGGGCGGGTGCAGGAGCGGGTGCTGCGGGTTTGGCCGGCGCGGTCGCGACCACCTCATCGTCGTCCTTGCTCTTCGAGCCCAGCCCTTTGAGGTCGATATTGCCGAGCGTGCCGTTATAGCCGGGCGCGGTGATCTTGATGCAGGAAATGGCGTTGCAGTTGCGCGGCGCTTCGACACGAATGCGCTCGCCGTTGATCTGGAGGGTAATGCCGCCCGCATGCGCCGAGGTGGAGGCCATCAACAATGCGGCGAGAATGTACAGCTTCTTCATGAGAGCCTCCTGAGCGGCTTGTGCGCGGTGGCGGTGAACGTGGCCGGACCCTACGCGGGCACGGGGATAAGCTCTGTGATGCAGGTCACGAAGCGCTAGAGCCTTTTCGGTTCTGATTGAATCAGAGCCGGGCTCTAGATTCTTATTTTGACGCGTTTTCTTGACGCGAACCGGCGTCCACTTCGCTTGAAAACGCTCTAGGTGTGGAGCCTCAACAGGTTGTTCCCGGTTAGACCGAGTCTGCTGATGGGTGGCTTTGATCCGATACTGCCATGAGGTCTGTGCCAATTGTAGCGGTGAAGCCAGCGTGGCAGTTCGGCGGCGCGTTCGTCTGAGGTGTCGTAAGCGCGGGCATAAGCCCACTCGCGCAGGCTTGTCTGGATGAAGCGCTCAGCCTTGCCGTTGGTCTTGGGTGTGTAGGGCTTGGTACGGATATGCTTGAGGCCGAGACGCTTGCAGGCTGT
>NZ_AXAU01000014.1 GCF_000472965.1 Bradyrhizobium murdochi
TCGAGAGCTTCAACGGGCGCATGCGCGACGAACTGCTCAACGAGAGCCTGTTCTTCGATCTCGACGACGCCAGGACAAAGATTGCGATATGGGTCGCCGACTACAACGGTGACCGTCCGCACTCGTCGCTGAAATACCTCACCCCGGCGGCCTACGCTGCCACATTCACCGCAACGGGCGATTGGCTGCGCAACCCCGACCAGCTTCGCCGATCGCCCGTTGCTCCACCTGCGCCATTCGGCGTACAAAACCCCGAGACTCTAACTGCCACTGGATGAAACTTCAGTGGCAGGTCACGACGTTAAAGCGCGTTGGCACTGCAAAGGAATTCCATACCGCGGGGAGCATCGAGATGGCTCGATGTGGTCGCGGAATAGATGACGATCGGAGCCTCCTGCCCCTGAAATTTATCAACCGTACCAACTCGACCGCCGGGGATATCCGCTCAGGCGAGTTCAAAGACGCGAAGGGCCGCCGCATTTCTGTGGCAAATGAGAAGATCCCCGCATTTTGCTGCGTCATCTCAGACATCACACCGACGCTAGAGCGCGTACTCAAAACAATCGACGCAACGCCTACGCCACAAAACCTATTCTGGCTACTACGAGGTGATTGACTATAACGAGTTGCTCGGTACCGAAGAAGTGGAACCGTATCTTCTTCGATGAGCTCAACGTGCTGCAGACCAACACCTGAGACGCATTTATGATGCGATACGGTGACCCGTAGCTAGCCGGGACACACAAATGCCGCCTCTTGCGAGACGGCTTGAGTGATGATGCCTGATAGGGCGCGGAACGCTCCGTTTGAGCAATGTGCGCTTTCCTTAGCTTTCATATGTGAGTAACGACCGCGAAAAGATCATCCGTCTACAAGCAGGATTCGTCGAAATCCTGGGACTGACAAAGATGAACTGGAACAACACGCAGATTGACGTCGTCTGCCGTTCTCATCGAAATTCAGCCGGTTCGGATTAGTTTCAAATCCTGGAGGCGCAACACCCGATTATTGCGATTGATTGAACAGGAGATTCCTAAGCTTGTTGCATAACTGATTCGGACCCGGGCCGCTGATTAAGAGTCAGCTCCAGGTTCAGAACAATCAATGACTTCCCCGTCGCACGTCGCACCACTGGGCTTGTCCGACCGAAAATGGGCATTCGTCGCACGATCATAGTCGTTGCGCTGCCTGATATCTGAACACGCGGTACTCTGACTTTAGGGGGTCAACTGCGACTACGAGACCATCGATCGATAGGGTCGAGTAGAGGCGTCGATCGCTCGACGCCCACCGGATCGCGGGAGGCGGTCGCCCGCCCCGGTCCCGCAGAACGTAGCGTGCGGATTTACCGCACTACGCTCTTCGGTAGCTGGTTCACAGCACTGCTAAAGCTTATCGTCCTCGACCTAAGGCGTTCTCTGCTTCTCGTGGAAGACGCTAAATCCGCTCGTGCGTGACTGCCGGCCAGCAAAGGCTGCGGGCCGGCGGTGAGGGTGTCGAGGGGGGCGGCCGTTCCCCTTCACTCAATGGTTGCCGCCGGCGCCTGGATGGTTTCCACGACGCCGCCCCCGCAATCCTAGCCGTTGTGATGATCGTGCATGCGCTGCGCTGTTGGGGACATGCCGATGGCAGTGCCGGAAGCACCGGAGGCAGGTGATATCTCGACAGCGGGCACAGCGGCTTCTCTGTCGCTGCACAGGAAAGTGTAGAGTTCCTTCACGCAAATGCGGGCGTTCTTCTTGTCTTTTTGAATGGGCGTGACGAGGGGCAACCTGATATCGGCCTTTTGGTAGAACGGACTGCGCTCTTCGTACAGCTGTTCAACCTTCTGCTCGATGTCGACGCCTTGCAGCAGCGGCCGGCTGGTGTCCCTCTTGAGGCGCCTGCGGAGCTCTTTCAGCTCGGTGTCGAGCCAGATCGACCTCGCCTTATTAAGGATCAGGGCTTGATTGGACTCCTTGCCAAAGCAGCCGCCGCCGGTTGCGATGACGATGGGCCCTCTCTCCAGCTGCTTGGCGAGCTCTTTGGTCTCCAGGTCCCTGAAGTGCGCCTCGCCGCGGCCAGGGTCGGCGAACATCTCCATCAGATTGCCGTGCTCGGCGACGATACGCTGATCGATGTCGACAAACTCCACTCCCAACTCCTTGGCAAGTTGGGGGCCGATGGTCGACTTGCCGCTCGCCGGCATGCCGACGAGCACCACCGGCCGCGTACCGAGGGCCGCGAGGATCTCGCCGGCTTGCGGCGAGCGAGCGACCGCAATCTGTTGTCTTGCGACGGTGAGCGACCTGGAGGTCCCTACCGCCCTCGACCTGCTTTCTCCTGACGAGCCCCAGTGCAATATGTCCCAAGCACCACGGGGAACGGGTACCAGCTCGCAATCGCTCTGCGCGCCCTGCGCGAGCTCGGCTCGGTAACTGGCCGGCGTATGGAACTCGACCTCGAAGCGATAGTTCTGCGCGGTTCTGAACGCCGTGTGAACGCCGCGTAACCGCGGTGTGTCCATCCTGATGAACCAGTTGGTGGTCTCGAGCTCGCTGCAGTCCCGCTCCTCGAAGGCCAGTGTCGCCTTCCTGAAGGCGCGCGTAAAAGCCTCGTCCGGGATCTCGAAGACATGGCGCACGGCATTGGTGACCAGTTGGGCCTCCGGCGCCGCGCTCACGCTCTGGCCGGTCAACTCGTCGGCTATCCAGACCTGCCCGCGCGACCGTTGGTCAAGACGCGGCACCTTCACCTCGATGCCGTCCTGCCGCAAAAGCTCGGCAACCGCATGCACAGTTTCGGTAATCGCGCTTTGCGCTTCGGCGGGGACGGCTTCGAGCCTGGCGCGCTCCAGGGCCTGTTCGCTGCTCAGCGTTATCCTGCTGGCGGGGTCGTCGTCGGCCGAGATTGCTAAGGCGCTGGGCAGGATGCGCTTTTCGACGGCGAACCTGATCGAGGCCTCCATGACCGAGGCCGCCAGCGTGGGGTTGTCCTTCAGATCCGCCAAGGTGCCATCGACGTCGAACCGGCCCTGGTGGAGCATTGCCGCCTGCGCCTTGACATAGGGCGCCGGCTTGAAGCCCGGCCTCCGCTCCAAGAGCCGCTGCAATTCGGGGGCTTTTTGCCTGAACGCCCGCGCACCGGTATCGGACTTGTAGGCGTCCGTGCCGACCTTGATGCCGACGCTCAACAGATTGATGGCGCTTTCATGCAGATCGTCCGGGTTGTAGCCTTCGAGCCGCTGATCGATGCGCGGCTGGTAGTGGTTGAGCAGGAAGTCGATGCGCTTCCTGGCGTCAGCGGTTGCCGGATAGGATTCGCTGAGTTTCGGGAAGAGCGCGCTGGCGTCGGCGCTGACGGCAGGCTTCCCACCGGTTGAGGCCACGGATCGCGCTGACTGTTGCTTGACGTCCGACTGCTCATGAGCCGGCTCGCTATTGAGCTGCAGGTTCCAGTCCTGGAGCTCGGCCACTAGCAACGCGGCCAGTTCGCAGGCCACCGGGTGCCTGGCGGCCTTGCTGTCCTCCGCCGCCCTGGCAATGAGCTCATGAAGGGTCTGGCTATCCGGCCGATCTTCCTGCAACAGTGCGCGGATGTCGGCCTTGAGCTTATGATGAATGCCCTCGTAGGTGCCGAAGATGGCACGCTCGGCAAACCAGTGTTGCGCCTCCAGCGGCTGCGCCAGCATGTTGCGCTGCAGGCAGCTGTAGGTCTCCAGCACCAGCCCGGTGGTCGACAGGATCTGCTTGGACCGGCTGAACTGGTAGCCGCCTTTTTCGATGGCCGGCGTGTGCGACTTCGGCGGCTTCATCGAGGCGATGCCGCGCGCCTGCAGCTGCGCGTCGGACTGGCGCACATGCTCGTAAAGGCGAGGCCGGTCGCCGATGATGACGACGGCGTCGCCGTCAAAATCGCCGTCGAGCATTTTTTGTTCGGCGGTCGGGACCGCAACCAAAGAGCCGGGCGCGAACACCTCCGTCGCCTGCAGGATGCCGACGCACTCGAGCGCGGTGTCGGCCTTGACCCGGTCCTTTTCCTCCAGCCAGCGCGAATGGCACTTTACGTCCTCGGCAGACATCACCACCCCGCGCTCGGCGAAGTCCGCCGGCCACATTTCGTCGGGCACAACGATCAAGATGCCTTTGGCAAAGAAGGTCGGATCGTCGGCGGCAAGCCCAGCCCCCGATCTGTGCGCGACGTTGAAGCTGTATTGGAAGGCCACGCACCGATCCAGGAACGCCGCGGTCCGATCGCCATCGCGCGCCAACCTGACCCGGTCGGCGGCGAACGGGCGCAGGTTGGGCTTGTCATAGGGGGAGCGTCCGACAAGCACGCCAGCGTCACGGGTCAAGGTCTTGCTCTTGCCCGTCGGCACATGCAGGCATTCGTCGCTGGACGGCACGGCGATAGCGCTCGGCCCGCCGATATGCCCGCCCGTGACCGTGCGGAACAGCTCCTCGGCGGTGAGGCTTTGATGGGTTTCGAGCCAAGCCAGAGCCTTCTCGCGGGTCTCCTGTGCCACCTCGACGCTGCGCGGATAATGTTGCAGCGCCGAGGGCGGTACCGCCGATTGCCTTTTATCGGCATAGGCAGGCATGCGCTCGGGAGCGTCGTGACGAGCCCGGGCAATGGCCGGCATGCGCTCGGCCAGTGAGGCCCTGATGAAGCCGCAGCCGTCATGCGGCCGCAAGGCGATCTCGCCGTCTCGCCCCTCGAACCTGAAGGGATGCACTGCGCCTGCGGGGCGGTCGGGCAGAAGGGACAGCTTGAAGCACCCTTCCAGCGCATAATCATGCGGGCCAACGTCGGGGATGCCCGGCGGCGCGGCAAATGCGCGGCGCTGGATATAGTAATAGGCTTCCTTGAACGGCGCCCAGGCCCGCAAGAGCTGCTCAAAGGCCGTACCCGGAGCCGTCTCGGCATAGGGGATCGCCAAAAGCTTGCCGCTTGGGGCCTCTTCGGCCGCGAAGGGCAGGCGAGAGGCAAGCTTGTTCAGGCTCTCATGCGGCGGCTTCAGTTTGCTGCCGCCGAACAGGTCCATGCGGTAGGGCACGCCCTCCACGGGGAACGTGCGCGTCAGCATGGTGGCAGTCGGAGTTCCCTTTAGCTGCACCGCCACCACCTTCACCGCGCCCGAGGTCAAGCGGTGGAAAATGGAATAGCGCAACTCAGCTTCGCTGCCCAGCGGCCGGCCTTGCGTGTCGACCACCGGCAGCCGCATCAGTCCGGCATCGCCTTGCGGTGGTCTCGGCTCGTGGTCCATGGCCTGAAGGACCCGATGGACATCGAAGCTGGCGGCTGCATGCTGGGCCTGGACCATCGATGCGTTCTGCGCCATGAAGGTGTCGAGCGCTTCGAGCGGCTCCTTCGCCTCGATCTCGGCGATCACGTTCCAGCTCATGTAGGAAAGGTCGGCGTAGACGAGGTCGCGGGCACTGTCCAGGATCTGCCTGGTCTTGCCGTGCAGCTCTTCCTGCCTGGCCTGCAAGGCGAGCTCGTCGCCGTCGACATAGGGCCGCCGGTAGAGCGTCGCCAGCACCACCCGGCTCTTGAGCACCTGATAGATCGAAAGCGCCGGGCAGCGGCTTGCATTGGCGCCGCTGGTGCGCTCGGCTTGGCTGGCCTTGAGATGGGCATCGATCTTCTGTTCCACCACCGGCTGGATGGCGTTGAGCAGGTTCAGCGCCGACCTGCGGTGCCAGCGCAACACCGGCTTCGGGCTGCGAGCCAGTGGCAGCAGGGAGGCGCAAAGATTGCCCATCGTCTCGAGGTCGTTGTCGAGCTTAAACCCGGGAGCGGCACGTAACACCTCGAGCCTGTCCAACCCCGGCCGTGCCAGCGCACCGAGATCGTCCGACAACTGCGCCTTGCCCAACGCCTTGAATATACTCGCGATGGCACGGACATCGGCCTGCTGCAGCCGATCCTCAGCATATTGGAGGTAGTGCGCCAGCTGATGCAGCCGTTCCTTCAGCAAGGCGGGTTCGGCGACCTCGCCAGCGGCCTCTCCCTCCTCGATACCCCGCGACACACCGTTGGCGATCCTGTCTAGCGCAGGCGTGCTGAAAGTGCTGAAGCGACGGCCCTTGGAACCGAGCTCGCCGGCGATGGCAACGATCGCCTTGCGTGCTTTTTCTTCTTCCGGCCACTTGCCGAAACCGTTCACCAGATTGGCCAATTCCTGATCCGAGAATCCGTCGAGATTGCCGGCGCGGGCAACCACCGCGCCGGCNATGGCAACCGTCGCNTCACGCGTNTTCTGCTGGTCCGGCCATCTGCTGAAGCCGTTCACCAAATCGGCCAACTCTGAATCCGAAAATNCGTCGAGNTNGCCGGCGCGGGCAACCACCGCGCCGGCAATGGCAACCGTCGCTTCACGCGTTTTCTGCTGGTCCGGCCATCTGCTGAAGCCGTTCACCAAATCGGCCAACTCTGAATCCGAAAATCCGTCGAGCTCGCCGGCGCGGACAACCACCGCGCCGGCGATGGCAAGCGTCGCTTCGCGCGTCTTCTGCTGGTCCGCGTCGGAGATGCGGTGCGGGCCTCCTTCGCTATCAGGACGCCCTGCTTGTCCGACCAACTCTCCGGTGCTGCCGATATTCCCTCTCCGATCCAGCAAAACGCATCTCAGGGCCTGGGCGTCTTGATGACGCACGGGCTCGACGGAACGTGACGAGGCGGTTTGCTGAACCGGGGTGGTCGGTTCACGACCATCATCGCGCTCCGTCGAAGCGGCGGACAAGGTCAATGGATTGGCTTCCTGCCTGCTGCTGGCCCACCGCTCGAGGCACCACTGCCGATAACCGCGAATGCCCATCTCCGAAGCGATAGCGCCCGAGGAATCCAAGATGGCGCTGCGGTCGATGCCCCCCGTAAGGCCGTCAGTAGGCCGCCCCCGTGACGGATTTCGCAAAAGGCGAGGGCTGTCAAGCAATGCGGACTCACGATCGGGGCGATTCAAGCGAGAATTCGGCCGACGTTCAATCTCGGCCAGCACCGTGCCCAACTCCCGCGACATACTGCCCAGCGAATTGTCTTCCCCATCGGATGATTCCACCCGGCTCACAGCGCTTGGCTGCTCCAGATGGTCAGTTGCTGACGTAGAAGCTTCCGTGCTCGAATGCTGGATTTCCTCATCTTCTTCCATGATGGTATACAAAGCACGATCAGCCCATGCTCGCTCGACAAAATCCATGCCTAGTCTCCCGTTTTAGAAGCGCCGCCGCCGGTTTCTGATCACGGGATATTGCGGAGTCCAGCTTACGAGACGCTGACGATCGCGACGAGAATCCCCGCGTCAGGGTGTCGCGTCATAAGCCCCCCCAAGCTCGCCGAATAGCAACTATGGATATCAGTGTGAGAAAGCTTGGAAGCTCGAGATTTCCAAATGCAGCAAGGCCACAGCATCCTTTCTCCAGCTCGGTTGGGTGGCCCCTTAGCAGAAAGTAACGCGTCCGGCTAAGCTACCATCAGCCTCGCGTCATTTGCCAGTCACTGAGGCCGCCTTCTTCCCGTTTCAGTTCCTGAGACTCGACCCGCACCGTCGTCTGGACAGCGGGAGCACGGGCTCTTTCTCCGTCCAGGCAAATACCTAACCAACCAAATCAAGCAGCTACGCCAGGCCCGCGCCAATAAGACAAATTGAGCGATATCGATCAGGCAGCGTTCGAAATCCAGTTCAAAAGAGCTGTCTTCGGTTTGGCGCCGACCGAGAAATCGGCCACTTCGCCGCCCTTGAAGATCGCGAGCGCCGGAATGGAGCGCACGCCCAATTGGGCGGCGAGTTCCGGGTTTTCATCGATGTTGAGCTTGGCGACCTTGATCTTGCCTTCCATCTCGACGGAGATTTCCTCGAGGCTCGGAGCAATCATCTTGCAGGGATCGCACCATTCGGCCCAGAAATCGACGACGACGGGTGCTGCGGATTCCAGAACTTCCGACTGGAAGTTATTGATATCGACTTTCACGGTAGCCATGGCTGCTCCTTTGACCGAAGATGTTGAACCACATGTGACGGTGCGGTGCAGAATTTTCAGTTGTCAACCCGACGATCAGCTTTTCTATGCTCTAAGACACGCCAACGACACTCATGGCGCCAAGGCGGAGCCTTCGCGCTTGCGGGATGCCTTCAACTCTGCTCGCGCGCCACTGTATGCTTCGCTGATGGACTTTCCGATCGGGCGAAGGGCCAACATTTGCTCACATGCGCTCATGTTCTTTTCGTATGGACCAACTGCCACACCCAGAACAGATCCGTAAGCGGCAAAGAGACCCCGTCTGGCGGAGTGGGTGACCGATCGGCTAGGCGGCGCCCAATGCTTTCTATTGACCCCTTCTTCTATAATGCTTTCGATAAGCGGAGCATCAGCCTCGGTTGGGGCGACAGGTATACGCCCGACGGATGCCGAAGACGCGCCACGTATACACCCAGCAGTCGCGCCACGTTTACGCCTTTTAACCCCGCCACGCTGTTCCTGGAGAGCCTGCAATGCAATACCCACATGCTTGTTCTTCTTGAACACCGTCTCAAAAAGCTCATTTAACGTGTTGTCATCAGTTTCTTCGGGCGATTGGCCTCTCTCGCCCAGGTACGCTGCCACCTTGTAAAGATCTGGATATATTTCTCGGCCGTCACGTGTGACAGCTTTCGGCGCTTGCCGACGGCCTCAATCATGGCCCAAATGTAATCGCGATCCGTACCAGACACATTGGCCGGCGGTTTACGGCCGGGACGCCGGTGAAGGCCGGCGGTATCGGCCATCCGCGCTGCATCCAGCTGCTGCTCAACGGCCTCTTGTTCGGCCCGAGCTTGCTGCTCTTCCAGATCGGCGTTCTGCACCGGCACTGTGCAGCACCAGATGCGTCGAAACCATGCGAGCCCACGCCAACCTCATCTCTAAGCCTATCCACGTTGGTTCGTATTCGTCCAAGCTTTCGAGAACCTGTCGAAATGCTGTCCGCATATGGATTTGGATGTGCCTCGAATCCTCTTTTTGGCATCCGCGAACTCAGGTGATTACCATTATCAGCCCCTGCTCGAGAACCTACCCTGAGGACATAGTCAGGCAGCTCTCATCAACATCCAGGCGATGCCCAATGAGGCTGGTCAGCTTCCCCGATCACTGCGCAGGTCGTGGCGTACCTTGATCTTACCGAGCAATCACGGCCGATTAAGCACTCCGGCTTAGCTCTCTAACAATAGAGTTCGAAGACCTCTGCGTGAGCGGCCGTAAGGATGGTGTCCGGTCGGAATCGCGGATGATACGCCCCTGTCTGCGTCATCAATCTAACGCGCGTCCGCCGGCCAAAGCTCCGCAAACAACAAAGAAACGGAATCGATAGAAGTGCCGCATCTAGACGTCCATTTCGGCCGTCGGTTCGCAACACGATAGATATTGAAGGCTTTGCTAAGTCTGAAGAGTCTCCGCGTTCACGAGCGTCCGTCGCTTTCAACGGTCCCAGGACTGACTCGTGAACATGCCAGTCAGCGGGTCGACGGGATCATTGACGCTCTGGGATTTGCGTGGCGCGCATCTTACGCGCCGAAGTGTTTGCCGCAGATTTCCGCTTCTGGCGTTCATCGATCGGCGACGAGACTGATCGACGCTCAAGCCTCCGCTCGAGCTCCGCCAATTCTGCCTTACATTCGGCTATGATCGATTGGGCACGAAGCAACTTGACCTTGAGCTCGTCCCGTTGCCTGAATAGTTCCTCAGGATCCCAATCGTCCTGCATCAGCTCACTCATCATCTGCCAGCACGAGCCCTGCTGCCTGGTCGTCGCTCAGCTTCAAGGGAAACGGCTCGGCATCTCGCCGTTGATCGATGCTCGCCCCTGAGGTACCGATGAAAGGTCAGGCGAGAGATCGCCTTCGGGTGCAACACCCGCAATCTGGTATGCAGATTCTTGCCGCGCTCCTTGGAAGGTGATTTGTGGCGACCGTCAAATCGAACCACGATCTGAAGGTGACAACTCGTCGCAATGCAGGCGCGCTGTCTGAAATCGAAAGGATTTGAAAACCCGAATGGGTTCCTGGAGAAACATCATGGTCGCAGAAATCTCCTCACGTCTTTCAAGCAATCGACATGCTAATCCCGCTTGAGAGCAATGATGCGCCTCTCGCTGCATCAACTCGCTGCAAACGTCGTGTTGTCGCGCTTGAGACAAGCGGCGTCTGACGGGAGACAGCCGAAGTCGCAAGTACAACATTCATAACAGCGACTGCTTTCCTTGCCGGCCAAAATGCTCTCACCATTTTTGAGCGGAGCGTCATCTATTGAGAACATGCTATCAGCAATGACGGTGCTGACACGATATTCGCGCTGCGATCCGCGATGCATTGGCGGAACCGGGTTATGGACAGGGTAGTCTTGCGAGGGATCAAGCGACGCATTCTTCCGATGGCGTTCTCGATGCCGCCCTTCTGCCAGGGCGGGCGAGGATCGCAGAAGAAGGTCTCGATCGAGAGGCGATGCAGTGCCAAATGACCGGCGAACTCGGTGCCGTTGTCGAAGGTGACAGTCTGGCGCAGCTCCTGCGGCAGGTTCGCGAAGAAGCGCACGAGATGGCGGGCGACACCGCGTGCGACCTTGCTGGCGAGGCGAATGCCGAGCAGCCGGCGCGAGGTGCGCTCATGCACGGTCAGCATAGCCTGCCGATTCCGAGGTCATCGCACGCACCGTACCGAGTTGATGGCGCGCGGGGTTCCGAAATGATCGCGCGCAGCATTCCGACCTGATGGCGCGCAGTTTCGGATGGTGTGAGGCCCGATCGTTGGGTCATTTCTCCGGCTGGAAACAGCTTGGAATTGGATGCCGACGAGGAGGGTTATCATGCGGCAGGTGCGCGAGATTGTGAGATTGAGCCTTGAGGCTGGGCTCTCGACGCGCGTGGTTGGCGAGCGTGTAGGCGTCGGGCCGACGACGGTACGTGACACGCTGAAGCGGTTTGCATGCGCGGGCCTGGCATGGCCCGTCCCGGAAGCGATAAGCGACGCCGAGCTGGAGCAACTGCTGCACGGGGTGCCTGGCGTGAAGCGCCGCAGAAGAACCGCAGCGCGCAGGCCACCTGATTGATGTGGGACCACGAGCGCTTTTGGCCGATGAGATGCAGTTGGTAGGCGCGGACCTGCTCGAAACTCAACCGGTCCGGGGCATAGCCGAAATGGCGGCTAAACTTTGCGATCGCATAGATATAGGATTGTTGAGTCGACGGCGACAGATTGCGGACCGTCATGTCCTCGATCATGCGCTGCCGAAGAGGGCTCATCGTAGCCATCTGGGTCTCCTGTCATGAGAGGGGTGGTGCGAAGACTAACATCCTCTCAGACAGGACACCTCAGTTCACCAGGCTTGCCCCACTCCCGCGTTGCGGGTTCGTTCAATGGTGGGCGACATCAAATCGGTACACCCGGGCAAGATCATCGGAATCTGCATCCTCCCTCCACGAAAGACAAGAGTCTCATCGAGGACGCGGCTGCCGCCAGTGAACGCCCCAGGAAAGTCGTCGAAGTCTCCGTCAAGAATCTCCTCAAGTTTGCAGGGGCCCTCGTCGCCCGCGGCAAGAAGATTGATCAGCTGGACCACATCACACTCCTCGAGCTTGCAAATAAGCTGTTTTCCAGAGCCTCATCCGCGGACTCGGCATGATCGGTGAATACCGCAACGCCGGGCGCACTTCCGGTGCGGAAGGAGCTACGCTGGCGGTTGATGTTCTGGGCCTTCTCGCCGATCTTAAGTGTCGACCCGGAGAAACTTCGGCGTCTCCTGGATGACGAACCGACATTCTCGCAGACGATCGACAATTTGGCGGAGCGTCAGGGCGGTATGGATCCGGTTGATCAGCTGCCAACCGAAAGTCTCGATACCGCAGAGCTTATGGGGATGCTCGCTTCTCCCGTCCGTTCGCCAGAAGACGAAGTCAATCAGCCGGATCCATACCGGCCGGGCGCGGAGCAGGCTAGCTTATTGCCCACCGAGAGTCTGGATACGGCGAAGCTCCTGGAGATGATCGCTTCGGGCGGCCATTCGCCAGCGGACAGCATCAATCAGCCAAGTTCGATGCCATCATGGACTCTTGAGAATTCAACGGCCGGCGCAGCATTTCAGCCGCGCAATCGCAACGTGCGATGCCAGCACTCGAGCTGTATCTTCCGCAAGGATGGGAGCATGGTGAGCAGTGGGCGAGCGAGGACTTCAAGAAGGAACGCGGCTGCATGGTGTGCTCCCGGACGAAGTACGGCCGGAGACAAGATTTGACCATCCGCGGATTGGACTACATAGCCAGCATTGGACCGCCAGGCCTGGAGCACGAGGTGTTTCTTCGCAGAGAGTGACAAGGCATTCGCAGTCAGAGCAAATATGCATGGCGCCTTTCATAAGACCGCGCGGCCGCCTCTTCCGAGAGGCGGCTCGCTGGCGCACGTATACCGGCGAATATCTCCGGCAGCATGTGGGCTGGGACCCCGCTCCCAGGAAGTCGCCGGCGCAACGTAACGGCTCAATCGGGAGCCCCCGCCATAGTTCAACCGGTGGATCGAGCCCGAAGCTTTTGAAATCGCCTCGCATACACATGGGTTTCAACCTAGGAAGAACGACAAGGCGACTGACAGACTGCAGCGACGCTGATCCTGCTGCTGATCAGCGGCTCTGATCGCGGTACTTTTCGGAAGACTGCCAGCGTTTCCTGTTGCCAAGGGCAGCGACCCGATCATTCCTTCCGCGGATGGACCAAAGACGAGCTCCTCCGTAACGATCCACCACAAGACTAGAACAGGCCGCTATGGATCTATCAACTGATTGATTGACCGCATCGCGCTGACCCGTCCTGTGACGTTTTGTATTGTAGCAGCGATTACCTGCCCGCAGCCGTCAATACTGGCCCATCACCGAATATTGCCAATGACGGCCTCCTTGGCCTTTTCGTCTTTCGACAGAACGTTAGATGTCAATTCAGTGACCTGATTGAGCTTATCCAGAAGCCCTTGCAACGAAATCACTGCCATTTGCCCTTCGCTGTTGGCGCTATCAACCGCCGCTTTAAGATTGTTGATCGCGGCGTCGAACTCCGCCTGTATGCCGTAGACGTCGTTATTGATGGTCTCGATGGCGATGCCATTCGCCTGCATGAACTCATAAACGCTTCGGCTCCTGCCTTGCGAATCGATAAAGGTGCCATATGCTTTGACAGTCTTCTCGTCATTTGGCCTTTCGGCCCGCAGCGTCGCCAATGCGCTATTCATGTCTTTCAAAAGATTGTTACGTGCCTGCATGCTGGCATAATCAGCCCGGAGCTCCGTCTCGTAGATGCCGTGTCGCTCCATCATGAGCAGCATCATGGTCGAATATAGCGATTGCCCATCTGTGAGGGCATAGTCCGCACTGTAGGACGGCACGCTGGCAGTTCCATTGATCATTTTCTACCTTCCTTCCGGTCTAAACATCGTTTGTAACGATGCGTTGCACTCATGCCATGTTGACGAGTTTGCTCCTCGTCTCGCTATCTGCACTACGCATCTCCGCAAGCTTGCTCAGCATGTCCTGAATCTGCGTCTGATAGTAATCAATGAATTGCCTTTCGTCCTCCGCGTGGGCCTTCGCCTTGGTGCTATCTGCGTCATGCTTCGCTTTTTCTTCCTGATATTGAGTGGACGCCATGTTCATGCCGGCCCCGGCGATCTTGGAGGTTTCCGTTGTCATGGCAGCCATGCCCCCCCATTTCATAGTCTCCTGTGCGGCTGCGGTTTGCGCGTGAGCGATGCGCGTAAAGTCAAAATGGTCAATGCCATCAGGAGTGCGGGCGTCAACGCCAGATGACGCCTTGGGTGCATTGCCTTCGAATCGCAATTGACTCTGGCGAGCACCCTTGAGGTTCATGCCGGCGCCGGCGATAGCGCCACTCGATGCGACGATTGAGCCAAACAACTGATAGAGCCCTGAGTTTCGAATCGACTTGGCAGCCGCGTCCTGCGCAGCGATATCGGCACCAACCGCAGCCCACATGTCCTCTCTTGCCGCTTTGCGAAGCTCAGAATTGAGACGAACAATGAGTGCCGCAACTGCAGACATGTTACTTCCCGTCGCAAAGTCCTTGAGCTTGGGTGCGATACCTGAAAGCGTCTGCTGCGTAACAAGCTCAGGAAACCCCGAGTTTCCAAGCAATGCAAAATTTGACGCGCCGTTAACACTATGGGAAAGCGACTGAGTAGTGGTCGCCTCTGGTGCGCGGGCGCCGCGGAGGGAGACAGAGGACGAACTCGGCGAAAGCTGACGATGCGCGGCATTGTCCAATGGATCAACGCCGGCGACATTTACACGCTCGATAGCACCTAGCATAAATGCGTTCCTTACGCTCGCAAGAGAAGGCTGTTAGAAGTGATTAGGCGAAGGCACGGATGAAAGACGCATCGCTTGCACTGCGGCTCTCGATAGCCTCGGCAATCCTCTGCGTGGTCGCCTTTTGGTCGAGGACGAGCTGCTTGATGAAGTCCATCTCGTTGTTTTGAAGCTCTTTCATCCACGTAATTCGCTTCCTTATGTCCAACGCGTCCGCCTGAGTGTCCGCGGCCTCCTTCTGCTGAACCCCATTCGCTATGCCCGCAGCGGATTCGCCGAACGAAGCAGTTGCCTCGCCAACGCGGGCGGCAGTCGAAACCTTCTGGCTGATCTGAGCAATCCTGGTAGCGTTCGAGGTTGTATCTGCGATCGTGGAAGCGGCTTGATTCATGGCCCTTGAGAGGACGGCTGCCAACGAGCCCGGTTGCTTTGCGAGGGAGGCAAGTCCACGGAGAGCTGACGCGCCGGTCTCACCGAGGCGGCTCCACATAGCGGCCGCGCGGGCTCCATTCGCAGCCCCACCCATAAGCCCGACGCCTGCCGTCAGCACGGTAACCGACAATATGATGCCCATCGTGATGCCGACAGCCACTTTGTTCGCTTGGGCAGCATCCATGCTGCCGTCTTTCATGAGACGTTTGGCAATCGCCTGGGTCATCTTGTCGACGACACCCGTTTCGTTGAGCACCGCAACGCCAACTGTCACTGCCGCGGCAACTGTCGCAAGAGTGCCACCAGTGACCACGGCGGCCGCGACCGAGAGCCCGACCGCGAGCCACCCGAGGAACTTCCTTATGTGTGCGCTCTTTTTCGCTTTCGCCATGGCGTTAGCGGCTTCGATGATCTTGTTGCCGATCGTCTCGTGCTGCCGCCTTAGCAGTTCGCCTTCGTGTCGAACATCCGCCATCCCGCTGGCAATTAGCCGGTCAGCCATTTTGATCCTCAATGCCAGCAGATTGTTAGCAAGTTCTACCGGGTCGAGCCCGCGCGGCAGCGCCAGATTCGGAATCGAACCCGATGCGACGATTTTGCGGGAGACTGCTGGCGGCAAATTGCCAATTGCTGTCGTATCGAGCGCGCCTGAACGAGCAATCAAGGAGCGACCGGGTACAAGCGGCGTCCCTGCTTGGTACTGCGCTTCACTGTTCCAACCGGTTACGTTCAAATTATGCACTACTTGAGTTCCTTTCCGTTTTCAGACGGTCGAGCATCCGTCGCGCGCGCCAGGCGAACGTGCTGAACTCGGAATTTCCGGCGCTGAGCGTCAGGACATCACCGAGCGCGACTATGGCTGCTGCCGGGCGCCCCAGTTTGACCAAACATTCTGCAGCGCGAAGTGGTATCTGCGGGTCCTCGCTGTTCAGGAGCGCAGCCAACTTGTAAGCCTGCACCGCCCCCTCTGTATCCTCAAGCATCTGACTGGCAGCAGCCAGGCTGAGCCAGGATCGCGCGTCAGTGTGTCGATGCAAGCATAGAAAGCGAAAGAAACTCAGCGCGTGCTCATATTTGCCGCAGCAGTAATAGCGGTAACCCAGCGCATATAGTGCCTCAATTTCTTCGTCTGTAATGCCAACGACATCGCCTAACGTCGCGCGCCCCGCCATGAGGTCGAGCGTGAGGTGCGACGAGGCTCCGCCGTCAATCGCATCGGCCGCCTCAGGATCGCTCAATAGGACTTGCTCGACCCCGTTCGCCATATCACACCCTTTGTCCGAACCATGAAAGATTCAAAGTCGCTTCGGGTGACGGCAAAACATCGCCCGGGGCCGCCTGCTCGCATGAATAAGATGCGTCAGAGCCCCCGTCGCGATCGCCGTTACTCGCAGGAGGGGAATCCGGGCCGGCAGCCCCGGCGTCCGATAGTTGAGCCAGCCACTCAAGTCGAGCATCCGCCCTCCTTAGAAGGCGGTCCATTTGCTCGATCGTTTGTCGGGACCTTTGTATCGTTTCGTCTAGATCCACGTTCGCTTCCTCACCAACTTCATGCGATGCAACCCGGGTCCGACATGCACCGACGGCGCCATGCCGCTCGCAGGTGCAAACCACTCGAGAACGTCGACCGCCAGATCGGCGGCTCGACGCCAGGGCTGGGACAATCTGCGTCTTGCACAAGATGCCCGTTATCCCGACTGAACGACGCCGAGAACAACTTCGGCATCCAGGAGTACTGGACGGCCCTGTACTGGACGGCCCCTGCCCTTCGGTACCCGATAGTCCGCGGCGTGCAAAATATTGAGTCATTATGGGTGCATCGGCACGAATGATAGGGCCGCTCGTATCGGCGCAAGCGTGGCTACCGTTCAGGTTGACGGCCAATACGATTATTCTGAACTTTCCCTGAAACCTGATGAGGGCGGGAGTTCGTAACAGCGACATATCGTGGATGTGAAGCGCCTGGCATTCTCCGGAGGCCTCGCGTTCCACTCACCACCACCTGCCCAGGCCTTAAATTGCCCTCATCCATCCTAGGGAGCACCCAATAGCGATCCGAAGGCGCATCTTGCAACTTGGCCAGACCTTCTCGCCAAACGACGAGGTTTCCTGGAGGCATGATCACGTATGCGGGCAAGCAGCCGCCGGACATGTCGATCTGCAAAAGGGAGTGAATGTTGCCGAACAATTCACGACAAATTACTCGGTTTTGAGGAGGATGGCGTCGAAAGTGGCGCCAAGGGGTCTATTTCATTCGCGCCATGCTGACTACTCCGAAGCTCGCAACTGACGCACCGCGGTACGGCTGAGGGACGCGCCCGACGACTCGGCGCGTCCAAGCTCACGAATTCAGAGCCGATCACCACCGGTCTCGGTCGCAAGGTCCCCGAGCGCTCGCAACACCTCTGCGATAGGTTCAATCAAGTGTGACGGGATATATTCATCGACCAGACCATCTTCCAGGAGCGCACGCGCCAGCGGAACATTTCGCATCACCGGCACGCCAGCGGCGGTGGCGGCCGCGATCATTTGCTGTGCGACCAGGTCGGTACCAATAGCGTCAATCAAGGGTAGCGGAGTCTGTTGCCCATCGTAGTAAAGCGCCACTGCAATATGCGTGGGATTGGAGATCAACGCGGTCGCACTGCGCGCTAGGGCGATAGGATCCTTGGCCATTAATTGCGAACGAAGTTTCTTGCGGCGCCTTTTGATCAGGGGATCGCCTTCGTTTTCCTTGTATTCTCGCTTCACTTCCTCCAGCGACATCATATTCCTCTTCTCGAACTGCCACCGCTGGAACGCGAAGTCCGCAATTGCCACGACAAGATGGATCGACCCCGCCCAGACCGCGACATAGAATAAGAGGTTACCCGCCAGCAAAGCCAGGCAGGATATTCCGCAGCTCGGAATCCATACCAGCGAACTTACTGCTGCGCGAACCACAAATGCAAGAACGAGACCGAGCAACAGCACCTTTACGACTGATCGGCTCAGCTCGAAGAGGCTCTGCGACGAGAATATCCTGCTGATGTTTTCACTTGGGTTCAGCTTCATGAGCGATGGCGCTGCTGCTGAGGGCGAGAAAAGCACTCCGGTCTGCAACACGTGGGCGCCCACACCGCCGATCAGGACGACGCCGAGAAACGGCATTGTCAGGCTCTGTATCTCACGGGTGTACGATCCGAAGAGTTGCAGCGCGACAACGACAAAGTTCTCATTTTTCAGATGCGCGATGGGTAACAGGAGCGCTGCTTCAAGTCGGTCCACCAGGCGAGGCAAAGAGGTGACGAACAAGGCGAAGAACCCAATGGTCAGCACCGCCGCGACAACCTCCCTGCTCTGAGCAACCTGTCCTTTCTTGCGCAGCTCGCGCAGCCTCTGACGGGTCGGTTTTTCGCTCTTACCAGCTGGCATGAATACTCACATGGCGATGCGGCGAACAAATGCGACAGGCGATAGCCCATGATCGCCGGCATGAGTCAACACTGTCGCGAGCGACAGGATCAGCAGCAGCAGACCAACCATGCTTTTGACCGGCATAGCGACATAGAAGACCTGCAATTGTGGCGCGAACCGACCAATCAGCGCCAGACCTAATTCACTTAAGAACATGGCGAGGATGGCTGGACCGGCGAGGAGCAATGTCAACAGCATGACGAGGTCTGCGAGACTCAGTACCGCTCCGACGAATGCTGGACCAATTGTCGGACGAAAGGTCCACACAGGCCAGATTTCATGCGAGCGATAGAGTGCCTCCAGGAGCTTGAAAAAGCCTCCCGTGACGAACAGCCATGTGAGGTAAAGCTCACCCAGGAATGTCCCAAGCGGCGAGGTTTGATTGCCGCTTGCCGGATCGAGCAGACTGGCCATCATTGCACCCCTTTGGTTGTCAATGAACGTGCCGCACGCCTCGACGCCCCACATGACGGCGGCAACTGGCAAGCCGAGTACAAGCCCGAGCAGAAGCTCCTTCAGTCCGAGGCCCAGGATCAGCGTCAGGCTGGCAAAGTCGAGGTCCTCAGGCCTTGTTGTCCAGGCGCGTCCTATTACAGGGAACGACAATGCGATGATCACGGTGTTGCGTGCCATTCCTGTCACCATATTGCGCGCGAGGACTGGGACGACCAGCATCATGCCCGATATGCGCGCAACCGCGAGCACAAGAACAACGAGGGCGGTACGCATCTCATCCGGATCAAGTGACAACATAAAAGGACAACCAGGATGATGAAGAGCGGCCGCGGTTCTTCCTGCAGATGCCGCACGCGATGGACAATCGATGACCCGCTCGAGCTCACACTGCGCCGATCTTGTCGAAGATTCGCATGGTATACCGGCCAAGCTCCTCAAACCAGCTCGCGGTGGCGACCAGGACAAGATTTACGCTTATCAGCTTCACAGCGAAGGAAAGTGTTTGCTCTTGAATCTGAGTCATGGCCTGGATGAGACTGATGATCAGTCCCACTATCGTAGCGACGAGGACTGCCGGCAAGGACAGCACAACCGACAGTGTGAGCGCTTCGACGGCGGCGTCGACGAGCGTGGCGGAATTCAAGACGCCGGTCCTGCGTAGGACAAGACGAGGCTGTGGATGAGGCGCTGCCACCCGTTCACGGCAACGAACAAGAACAGCTTGAATGGCAGGGATATCGTCATGGGTGAAACCATCATCATGCCCATCGCCAGAAGGATGTTGGAGATAACGAGATCGATAACGATGAAGGGGAGGAACAGCAAGCATCCGACCTTGAATGCCTCTTCCAGTTCGGACGTGATGAAGGCCGGGATCAAGATCAAAAATGCGTTGTCGACCACGTCAGCCGCGTCTTCCTTGCTCCACGACTTGTGCGTGGCATTGACGAAGAAACGACGTGTTGTCGTGGACGTGTTTTTGATGAGGAAGTCACGAACTGGCTCGGCACCTATGGCTATCGTATCGATCAATTCTCCGAACGTTTGGTACGCGATTGGCCTATCACGCAGAGCCTGATACGCGCTCTTCGCCACTGGCTGCATGATGTAGGCCGAAAGTAAGATAGCGATCGCGTTCAAGGCCATGTTCGGTGGGATATTCTGAACGCCGAGTGCGTTGCGCAGCAGCCCAAAGACAACGACAAGCTTTACGTAGGATGTTACCGTAATCGCAACGAAGGGGAGGACCGCGATGGCTCCCATCAGGACGACAAGCGTCGCCGGATCGGGCAACTTATTCATCGCTCAGCCCGGGGCAAGCGCAGATCCAGCAGGCGCACCCCGGTCCGCTCAGCAATGCGCACCAGCTCACCCGTCGCGACGACTTGGCCATTGACGCGCAGAGAAACGTTAGTGGTTGCATCAAAGCCAAGATCGATGATCTGGCCCACAGCGAGTTCGCGAAGCTGTCCGAGCGGCATGGTCAAACGTCCGACATCCACATCGACGGTCAGATTAAGGCTGTCGAGGCTTTCATGCGGGAGGAACTCCGGCTTATCCATCAAACGATCCACTACTGATTGGACAGAGAGGCGGCAATCCCGGATCGAGGCACGAAACCAGGGATTGTTAGAGAGGTGCGCGACAACGCTCATCGCGCCATCCTTGCCCACCGATTGGTTGTCGAGCATGATGACGTCACCTTGCGCAAGTCGCTGTAGTTCCGCCACGGCAAGGCTGATGGGAGCAATGCGCACATCCACAAGGAGCGGAAGCTCATCGAGCGCTGCGGCTACGACCGGCAGGTCGGAGGAACAGTCGGCGACCCACTGCAGCCCCTCACCATCGAGTTCCACCAAACCGACCAGATCGTTCGGTTGCTCCAGCCGAACGATCTTGAACGCGTAGGGACGCGGGGCCGCGACGTCGGAGCAGGACCAGGTCGGCCGCAGACCGCACCATCGCTCCACCTCGATCGCCAGATCCTGCAGAACGATATCAAACAATATCTCACCCAGGCCGTGGCCAGCAGACAATGTGGTGATCTCCGGCCATCGTTCTACGGCCAGCTGTGGAAGGAGCATTGCCCCTAATGCGAGGCGGATTTTGTGGCCTTGCACATTCATTACCGCGGTGTAACTCGGCACCGGGATGTGCCGATGCGTTGAATCGGCCATGACCGCCTGCACCTCGATGCCGGCGAGACTGAAAGCAAACGGAAGACGACTCGCAATTCGCGATATTGCGACAACATCGCGTCCCTCATAGCGGGGAAGATCGATCATAAGCGCTTCTCAGCGCTGTAGTGGAATGTCGTCTCCGAACAGGAAGAGTGCCAATGACAGCCCTCTTCCCGCCAGCCTCGGCCAACGACTGCAATCATGACGCGCATGCCGAGCCGATCAGACAAGTGGCGCGCAAACGCTTGGCCTCGCAATTGCAAGATGGACCTAAGGTGGTCGGAGACGATGGAGAGAGATAGCGTATCGTCGCGGCATCTGACGGACACACATGCGCTTCCAAACACGACGCGATTCAACGTGATGTACGCCGTCGCGCCCCCCCTGCGGTCCGGACATATCAAAACGCGCTCAACGATCGCCTCCGCCAGCTCAGCGAGCTTTGTGGAACGTGAAGGC
The DNA here is from genome assembly GCF_000472965.1 of Bradyrhizobium murdochi. Classification (GTDB taxonomy): domain Bacteria; phylum Pseudomonadota; class Alphaproteobacteria; order Rhizobiales; family Xanthobacteraceae; genus Bradyrhizobium; species Bradyrhizobium murdochi. The sequence continues at coordinate 21,299 of NZ_AXAU01000014.1, forward strand.
TTTCCGTCCACTCCCGGATCCTGTGCATAATCCGGCATGACGGGTTCGTGCGAGACGACGGGCACGCAGGAGGGCGCAACGCTCCCCATCGCCACCGGATCATGCTGATCGTTGCCGAGCTTCGTGCAGCCGGAACCATCCGCGGGCGACTCGCAGTCATCCAGAGCGGCCTCTTCGAGTCGTCGCCGAAAGCGCGCGTAATCCGCACCGGGCACAGGCTTCCGGGCCGCGAGCACGCGCGGGGGCGAGCGGTCACATGGCGCGATTGCCGACATCGAAGCGCTGTCACGGACCTTCATCAAGGCAGCTCCTCTCCAGACATCAAACGCGCCAGGCACGCTGAAATGCCATGCAGACAGCTCATTTCGCGCATTGCAGCACCGCGGCTCATCGCTCCAGCCACCAATCACGACCTTGTATCCCGGAGACAAGAGGAAGGTACGCGCCGCTCAGCACAAGGCACTCCCTTCCACCCCTTTGATCTGCTTAGGGCGGCTCAGAAGCAAATACATTTTCGATATCGGTCCAGCTGATCGCGCTATGGCGCAGCCCAACGATCGGGCCAGGCCCGATCCATATGGTTGTTGAACGGCCGCCTGATCTCCTCCATGAACGGGGGCGGATTCTCAAGTGACTTGGCACCGCTTAATATTCCCGTCAGCTTGGTCAGCCCAACCCGGGAAAAGCGCCTGGTCGATCCCGCAAGGCCTGCCGATCTGCGCCGATGTTGTTAAGGCGCAGCTGCTCTGGCTGCTGTCCTTCCGCCAAACGTCTAACCAACGTCCGGGTCGGTTCTGCTGTTGGGCCATGTCAGCTATGCTGCGAGGACAGCTACGCCGCCGCTAAGCAGATCGATGATTTCTGACATGGTGCCTCATCATCTGAAGGCGCGGCATGATCTTACGTGCGTCAAATTCCGGCGCATCAAGGGAGTGTGTCGCGAGAGCAGCCCGCTTGTACTAGTCATGCGGGAGCGGCCGACGGCACTCGGGTGGTCATGGCTTGACGAGATCGATGATCATCGCGCTCGTTCAGCCGACGACGGCATACAACGCGCCGTTTTGGAGCCAATGGCAGCGGAGTTTGACTGCCTGGCAAGGGTTGGTCCGGTTTGCGTCCGCGATCTCGCGCCTCACCCGTAACAGGCGAGATTGGCAACAACTCATCGAAACGTGCCGCGTGGTGAATACCGCTCCTGCTCATCCAGGCGACCATCAATGTGTGGTCAAAGCACGGAGCGCTCGCAGCTCCATCACTTCCCGTTATGGCCCCATATCGATGAATTAATTTGCAGCTTGGCGGGTCTCCGGTACTGACACTCGGAAGAATCATCAAGCTGCTATTTGTCTTATCCTCGGGAAAGTTTCGCCGCTGAGCGCCAGGCCCAATATCGCTCGAGCTGCCAAAGCTCCAGAGGATGGCTTTGCGCTGGGCACATGGAAACATTGAATGAATGCACATCTTCCACAAGTGTGCCCCCCTTCGCGCTCCACGGTACTCACGTTTCTTTGTCTACTCCTCACCGGATGCGCAGGCTCGACGGCTGAGCGCAGCGTTCTACTGAACCCGCCGAGCGGCATTCGGAAGGTGTCCGAACCTACATACTCGGAGAGCGCATCGCTCGCGGGGGGCTTTGAAGTGTTGACCCAGCCATCCGCCCCGCCTGCCGAAACCTCGGAGCGTCGGCTACCGGTCACCACCAATAGCACGCGCGTCAGTCTGGACTATGTCAATGCTGATATTCGGCGGGTCGTGAATGACGTCGTCGGCAATATCTTGGCCATGCCCGTTGTGATCGATTCAGGCGTAGAGGGAAAGATAACGCTCCGGACTTCCGGCAAGGTTCCGGCGAGTGATGTTCCGCGGCTTCTGGACGAAGTGCTGGGAAAGTCTGGTTACGGAATGGCGGCAGGTGACCGGGGAGTCAGGGTGGCGCGCCTGGCTGATCTCGCCGACGGAGGGCGCGGCGATGTTAAGGTAATTCCCGTTCGTTATGTCGACCCAGTCGAGGTCATCAAGGTCATCCGACCAAACGTCGAGGAAAACGTTCATTTGGCGCCCGCCCCCGGACAACGAGGCATTGCGATCAGCGGCCCGCCCGATGGCGTCAGTTCCGCGCGTGAACTCATAGCCTTGTTGGACATCGATAGCATGCTCCACAAGTCCTTTGCACTGTATACCCTGGCTCAGGCAAGTCCCGCCGCAATCGAGAAAGACCTCAATTTTCTATTCAATCAGAATGCTCAGGGTCCGACGCGAGTCCGGTTTGCATCACTGGAGCGGTTGAACGGCATTCTTGTAGTTGCCGACGACCCTGCGGCGCTCCAGCACGCGCGTGAGACAATCGAGAAGCTGGACAGAACGTCGAAGGCAGCAGCAAACGTTCAAGTGCGGCCTCTGAAGCACCGAAGGGCGACGGAAGTGGCTCAGGTGCTGGCGCAAATCTTCGGCGCTGACCCGAGCGTTGCACCAGCGCCCGCACAGTCCGATGGAGAGTCCGGCAAGGTGCCGGTGGCAAGCCTGGCCAGTCGATCAGACCTTCTTCCCAACCCGTCCAGCCCGTCGAACGCAGACTCCGACTCGAACACGCAGACGGTGCAAGCAAAGCACGAAGCGGTAGTGGTCCCGGCCAGTCTCGGTTTATCGGCGCCGGTGCGGATCCAGGCGGATCGCAGCCAGAACGCGCTTGTTATTCTGGCGGCACCGCACGATGCCAAGATCATCGATGCCGCGATCCGTCGTCTTGATGTCAAGCCTCGTCAGGTTCTCATCCAGGCAATTGTCGCGGAGGTCCGGCTAAACGACGGCCTGGGGTACGGGGTGGACTATCTTTTGTCCTCTCGTGGCCTGGGTGCCGTTCCAAAAGGTGGCTTGTCCTATGTGTTTCCCGGGACAAGTGCCAACGTTGTGCTGCATGCGCTGAGCGAGGTGGCGGACGTCAAGGTTGTATCCGCGCCACGCATTCTCGCGGTCGACAATCAGCCGGCGACGATCCAGGTCGGCGAGCAGGTCCCAATCTTGTCCCGATCATCCCAATCTCCGGCAAGCGAGAACTCGCCGATCATCAGCAACGTCGAACTGCGTGACACAGGAGTAATTTTGGCTGTTACGCCGAGAATAGGCGCCGGCGGTAGTGTCACACTCGACACTTTTCAGGAGGTTAGTACCGCCAACAAGAACAAGCTCACCAGCATCCAGTCTCCTGTGATTTCGCTACGCCGCCTGCAGAGCACCGTATCCACACGAAACGGGGATACGATAGCGATTGGTGGGTTGATGCAGGATAGTACCTCTCGGGCCGATTCTGGGCTGCCTTTGCTGATGAACATTCCGCTTCTGGGAGCGGCATTCCGGCGTACTGAACAAACCAAAGAGCGAACTGAGCTCCTGGTGTTACTCAATCCTCTGGTGCTTCAAGGTGACGCAGAGGCACGAGCCCTAACCGACGAGTTGCGGGCGAAGTTCGAATCGCTGGCGCCCGAGCTCGGCCGCCAGCTCACGCCCGGACCGCAACCAGAGGCTGCCTCACCAAAGCGCGAACAAGCTGCGAAGGTTCGGCGAGAGCTGGCAATCCCGGCCGTCACCGGCTCAATTTCGGTACCCAGAACCTTTCCTGAGCCCCTGGTATCTCCCCTGCTCGATGGCAATATGCGAGGCGCACTCGATTGATAGTTGGCGCGAAGCAGTCTCCCGATCGGAACGCTGTGCTTGATCAGAGTACGTATCCAGTGACGACTAGAAGGTTGCTGTCGATCGGCGCAAGACCGTCATCGGCGTAGCCGGTCAGACAGTCCCATGGATTGCCGGCACCGGCGATGACTCGCCGCTCGGCTTCCGGGCAGCAGGTCCGATGGCTGCTCGTCGGGCTTTTCCTTGAACGCGGGCCGCGGCAGGCGAGCTACACTGTAGTCGCAATCGCAACTTGTATCGACGAACATTTCGCCCCTCGGCGATCTAGCGCCAGTGAAACCTCAGTCCAACCAGCAAGATCCCAGGTTGCAGCTAGGCTTCGACTATTTGCTGGCCGGATCGCGGAGCGACGGCCGTTCGGCAACACGCTGGCGTTTGAAGTCTCAGAGTCAGTCTGATGATGGACGAATTCCACTTCGGGCCGGGGTTCACACTGGTTGTACCCTCGAGGCTCCCGTTATAGCAATGAGCCTTCCTTCTCTTTGCTGTCTTTTCGAAGCGCAAGGTCCACATGGGTTGCCAGGAGGTCACCTACCGCCTGTGCGGCGAACGGCAGCGGAGTATTGCCGGAAGAGATCAGGCATGCCGTCACATGGATCGGCGGATCTATCGAGATCAGCCTCAGACGGCCATGTCCCGGTATATCAGAGAAGACGACCCTCGGAACGATCACATTGCCGATGCCTGCATTGACCAGGGAGAGTGCACTGGCGAACGTGTCGACTTCCGCGATGCAATTGGGAGTCAAGCCGACCCCTTGGAACGCGCGGTCCAACGCGCTGCGAACTGTGTTGGGCCGTGTCGGCAGCACAAGAGGAAGGTGAGCCAGCCGCTCGAGCGAAATGGTACGCGTGACGTCTTCGGCAAACAGAGGTCCAACCAGCGATAGTGGCTGATGAAAAAGCGGCTGCCGGGATAAGCCCTGGATAGGCTCATCTTCCAGAAGGAAGCAGAGATCGAGCGCACGGGATGCAATAAGCGATCTCATGCGCAGAACGTCACCTGCAAACAGACGGAGATGCACTTTCGGCAGAATCACCCGGCAGGCTTCCAAAAAGTCGCAAGCCCAGCACACCGCAAATCCCGATGACATACCAAGCCTTACCAGTCCTTCCGGTTCTCCCGCCACCGACCGGACGACGTGGCCCAGCTGCTCCACCTGCCCAATGATCGATGCCGCCTCACGATAGAAGATTTCGCCCGCGGCAGTTGGACGAATGCCGCGTTGACTGCGCTGGAGCAGTTCGACGCCAAGCTCAGCTTCAAGGGCAGTCATTTGCTGGCTGAGGGCAGGCTGCGCCACGTGCAGCATGCCTGCCGCCCCGGTAAAGCTACCAGCATCCACGATGCCCAGGAAATAGCGGAGATGACGAAGTTGCAGGAAGTTAGGTGACATCAGTCGTGTTCGATTTCGCTCGGTCGATTCAGGCATGATCAGGATATGCAGACTCGCCCATCAGCCCGGATAGCGTGCCGGCACCGAACGACCACACCTACCGATGAAGATCAGGCAATATTCCGGATGATACCATTGAGTGCGTCGTGAACCGCCTTGATGATGGTGGAGTTCAAGTTCAACAGTGTCGTGTGCTTGGTCATTGAGAGCTGAAAGCGAATCAGATCCATGGTGTCGTCCGGGTCCATGGTTGCCATACGTTCTCTCACATTGCGTTCCGATTGGACGACGGATTGCCCAATCGAGCTGGTTATACTGCCGAAATGCATTTCACCTCTCATTACTCAGCGGACTATTTCGCGGTGATGCTGTACCCATGTAGCATCAACGACTTCGGTCGCGCAATCTATTGCCTCGAGCAGCGCCTGCAGTGCTTCAAACTGCCGCGTCGTGACGCCGCTATCAATGTAACGTTTTAGAGACTGCCTCCAGTTCTGGAGGTCTTCATTGATGACGGCTCTGCTGGAGCCATCAACATCATTTAGCAGCTGCTTTTCCAGCTCAAGCACGATGGATTCCTCTTCACCGTTGATCATCCTCGGTTAACCACTCTGGGTTCTCTCGATAGAGCATGCGAAGGTTCGATTCTCCGACACGCACGATAAGCCCGTCGCGGTTAATGGCCGCAATCTTGCCGATGTGATCGATGCTGTCGCCAACTTTCAACTGGGCTCCGTTCTCAACCACGACGAAAGGTGTGCGGCCCAGGTGCACCCCTCGCACCGCGGGCAATACCATCAACTCGCACCGCGACTCGAGTCGGATATAGGGCCTGAATCTTTCCTCGAACCGAGCGGCAACGTCCTTCCACTCATCGTATGTCGCCAAGGCCAGCGCTCCGGACACGGATACGACATCGGGCCTTACGGTGATGCGGATGGACCGGCGGAGCTCGGCGGACGCCGCCCTCAGCAAAAAAGCGCGTGCGCGATCTGGTGTTGCCACTTCATCATTGGTTTTGTAGATGCCCGGGATGTCCTGCTGGAGACGACGAAGGGCCGCTTCTACTTTAGCATCGCTCCGACCGTAACCTATCACTGTGAGTTCGCCTGCAGCTTCTACGCGAACGCGACCGACGATATCAAAAGCGTGTAAGATCGTAGCTGCGAGGTCGATCAGCCTTGCGTCAGATAATTTGGCAGTAGCCGGTCGCTTTGCTGTGAGGTCAGCCGCAAGCCTGGGGTCTTGCCAGCCAGACTGGGTCCTGTTGGTATTCTCTCCAGGCTCCAGTTCGATCGCCAGCCTGCCGGCAGTCGATTGGATATTGACGTCGGGTGCAATGTCCGACCGATGAGGATCGGCCGTCTGCGGCTCGATCGGCTGGGTGCCCGGAGGGTTAAAAAAAGACCGGGAGTGAAGCCGCTCCATCCCTGCCCAAGCGCCACATATTATCATCAGGAGGCCACAAACCACCGCCGCCAACCGCAATCGCCACAGTATCCAGCCCACGGCGAGACGCGTTCGCCAGCTGCCCAAAGTCGATGACTCTGTCGCATCCGAAGCGGCCCTGCTTGCATCCACCCCCCGGCGCTCGGGTACGGTATGCTCCTCGGGAAAGTCGAGCCCGACGGGACCGAGGCTAAAGATTGTGCGGCCAACACGAACCGGCGTGAACGGATCAAGGATAGTCGGATTGTTGGGAGTGCACTCCCTACCGTTGATCAGCACGCCCGGTGCGAACGCAGTGATCTGGATTTTCCCTGACTCGTTAACAATGCGAATATGCGAACCGACCAGTTCCGGATCGCCGAAGGTGAGGTCATCCGTATCATGGCTACCGATGAGCCACGTTCCCTCGTCCAGCCATGTCTCCGCGCCCAGGTTTGGCCCGGACAGCACGCGCAAAGTGAGCTTGGCCTGCTCATCGGTCACAACATTCTTTTCCGTTGGCATGTACATCACTGCAGCGCAATTCGCGCCAAGGGCTGGACGGAGATGTCGGGAGTAAGCTCCTGATAGGAGAGCACCGGGAGCTCGTACAAATCGGCCTCGACAAGCTTGCGGACGTATCGACGGATATCGATCGAGGCGAGTAGCACGGGCTTGTATGGCAGCGATTCAAGGATGCCGGCGGCATCTTTTATCCTGCCAACGATCTGTTGCGTGGTCTGCGGATCGAGACCCAGATAGCTCCCCGCAGACGTCTGTCGAATTGACTTGCGTACAGTATCTTCCACCTCCGCCGTCAAAATGTAGGCCGGCAACAGATTCGTACCGGCACAATGCTGAAAGCAGATCTGCCTCTTGAGCGCGCCACGCACATACTCGGTCAGCAGGACTGTATCCTTCTCGTTTTGTCCCCACTGGATCAATGTGTTGAGGATAGCGCGCATGTTTCGCAGCGAAACCTGCTCCGAAACGAGCCGTTTGAGCACCTCGGCGATCCTTTGCAGAGGGACCAGGCGCAACGCCTCCTTCACGAGCTCTGGAAAGGATCCCTCCGCCTCCTTCAAAAGCGCTTTCGTTTCCTGAATACCGATGAACTCATCGGCGTGCCGACGCACGATTAGACCAACATGGCAGGAGAGAATCTGGGCTGTTTCCAGATACGGGATGCCCGCCGCTCGCAGCGACTCGAGATGTGCGACATCAACCCAGACGGTCTTGATCTGAGGCAAGAAGGATGGCTCTTCCACGACACATGGAATGTCCACCATTTCGAGGCCCTCGGGAGTATCACGCGCCAGGATGTGTTGAGGCCGCAATCGTCCCGATCCGTATGGAACTTCATTTAGCCTGATAATATATTCGCCCTTGTGACAATCCTCGTTTATTCGGACATTGATCGCTGGAACCGGCACACCAAGATCGAGCATCAGCGCCTGCCGCGTGGCCACCAACGCTTTATCAAGCACGTCCGGCTGGATCATCGTGTGGATATCCCGATCAACATCGATCATCAGGGGCACAGTAAGCATGATGCCATTGCCGCCTGCCTTGTTTGCCTCAGAGGCCTCAATCGGATTCGTCGACAGCGCTCCCCCACTGAGTGGCTGGCCGTGCGAGTCAGTGCGCAATAGCTGGCCCCGACGCTGCAGCAGCCAGCCAGCCCCACCCACCGCTGCTGCCAAAACCATAAAAATCAATGTCGGGAAGCCGGGCACAAGGGAGAACAGGACGAGCATGAATGCGCCAACCATGAGTGCACGTGGTTGCGCACTCAGTTCGTCGCCGATTGCATTGCCGAGGTCTGCGCTGTTGTCTTCGGAGCTTACTCTCGTGACAATGAATCCTGCCGTGATCGAGGTGAACAACGCCGGAATCTGACCGACGAGACCATCGCCAATGGTCAAGGTCGTATAGACTTCAAGCGCCTCCGAGAATCCCATTCCCTTTTGGAGTGAACCAATCGCGATCCCGCCAATGATGTTCACGATTATGCTGATCAGGCCTGCGATCGCGTCCCCTTTGAGGAACTTCATGGCGCCGTCCATGGCACCGTACAACTGACTTTCGCGCTCGATGGCAACACGGCGCCTGCGTGCCTCTCGCATATCGATGCTGCCGGCCCGCAAGTCGCCATCGACGCTCATCTGCTTTCCCGGCATGGAATCCAGAGAAAAACGTGCAGCGACTTCGGCAACGCGCTCTGATCCTTTGGTGATGACGACAAATTGTACAATTGTCATGATCAAGAAGGTAACGGCGCCTACGACGAGATTACCAGCTACGACAAAGTTACCGAAGGTCTTGATGATCTGGCCAGCTTCCGCGTGAAGCAGGATGGTGCGAGTTGCCGCAATACCGAGCGCCAGACGAAACAGCGTTGCCAGCAAAAGCACCGATGGAAATGAGACGAATGCGAGTGGCGATTTGATGTAGACCGCCACCATGAGCAGGAGGGCTGCAATTCCCAGATTGACCGCTTGCAGCACATCCATAAGCACTGATGGAAGCGGAATAATCATCATGAAAACGATCGTGATCAGCAACGTCACCAGAACAATGTCGTTACGGCCGGTCGCGATGGTCAGCAGTTTGTCGATTGACTTCATATGATCGGCCTAGCGCGACTTGCCCCGTGAAATGCCAGTCCATAGCCAGAGGTGCGACACGCAGCTGACGATGGCTCGCTCCGGCCCTGAGGCAGACTGCCGGCCCGCCTTCAAACCCAGAGTAGCAAATTTGAACTCTCCGCGCCAATTAGCTGCGTTCAACGCCAACTCGCCCGGATCGCAACAGTGACTCTGATGTTTTTTCGATCGTCTGTCGGAAGCCCGCAGTCTTTGGCCTAGATGACAGGCACACGCGATCGTGCCAGCGGGACGGTCGGTCGAGCGTATCGCCATCAGCCTAACCGCACGATCTGCATCGACGTAAACCGCAGGATCCGATGCACCATGGATGAGATTGACCTACTAGACCCGCCATATCCAACGTCGTATCGACGCTCGCCTGATCTCCTCCCCTAGCCTTCGCATCCCCGACATTCTTCGAGATCCAAGGCCGATCCGGCTTGCGACGTGTTCACAGCAGTCCTGTTCTCGCAAACCTGCTCCGGCCTCCTCACCGAGGCATCGCGCAAAGCGCGTGCCAGATGTTCGCACTTATCAAACTGCTTGGCTGTTTGACGTACGATGTTGCACACCTCATCGCGGGCCTGCCGGGCCCGATCGGCTTCCGCGATCGCCTTTTCAATGTCCTTTTCGAGCAGCTGATCGTGATCGTGCAGCGAGGTCATCCTTGCCTTCAGACCGACAAGAGCGCCGAGAGCGACGGTTTCTCCGATCACGGAATCGTACAGGGAAGCTTCAAGCCGAAGACGCTTTTGCCGCCAGGCGCGGTGATTTTTGGCGGCGATCTCCACGGCAGCGGCAGCGTTCTCAAGTGCCAGCTGTCGCGCCCGGAGAATATCTTGCTGACGATGATGTCGCAATTTCCGTAGCTCCAGGAGACGGGGGACGGCGTCCGAGATCATCCCACGCATGCTTCAAGCTCCTGGAGCGTGACTTCGAAGTCCATCTGCTCACTTGTCGATTGGCGCAGGAAGTTCTGTATTTGGTCCCTTCTGGCGATCGCCTCATCCGCGAGTTTGTCGGTTCCGTTCTTGTATTCACCCACGCGAATCAACAGTTCGACCTCCTGGTATTTCGCCATCAGCTCACGCAGTCTCCGCGCCATGCTTTCATGCTGGGGAGCCACGATCATGCTCATGACGCGGCTGACGCTCGCAAGAATGTCGATGGCAGGATAGTGGTTCGACGTAGCCAGGGCACGTGAGAGCACAATGTGGCCATCAAGGATCGAGCGCGTTTCGTCGGCGATGGGTTCAGTCATGTCATCTCCCTCGACAAGCACGGTATAGAAGGCCGTGATCGACCCACGCGCATTGTTGCCCGCACGTTCCAAAAGTTGCGGCAGTGTTGCGAACACGGATGGCGGGAAACCATGCCGGGTCGGTGGCTCACCCGCTACAAGGCCGATCTCCCTGTGCGCCCGCGCAAAACGCGTTAGCGAATCCATGAGAAGCAGCACGCGTTTGCCTTGATCGCGAAACCATTCAGCTATTGCAGTGGCCACATAGGCCGCCTTGGCGCGCTCCATGGCGGGTCGGTCGGACGTCGCGACAACAAAAACCGCTTTGGTTCGTGATTGCGAGCCGAGCTGCGTAATGAACTCTTGCACCTCCCGTCCGCGCTCGCCGATAAGTGCTATCACCGCGACGTCAACGTCAGCGCCCCGTATGATCATCGACAGCAGTGTACTTTTGCCGGCTCCTGCAGCGGCAAAGATACCGACGCGTTGCCCTTCCCCGCACGTCAGCAGGGCATCGATCGCCCGTACACCGACCGGAAGAACCTGATCTATGCTACGCCGGGTTAGCGAATCCGGTGCGCTGCCATGAACCGGCACGTGGGCCTCTGTGATCATGGGCCCATGAGTGGTTGCATCCAGCGGGCGGCCAAGGCCGTCAAGCACCCGACCTAGCAAGTTCCAGCCCGCCGGCACCAGCAGGGCCTTGCTCGTCGGAATCACCTCCGTGAGGGTAGAAAGTCCCCGCATTTCCCCGAGCGGCGTCAGAACGGCAACATCGCGCTGAACACCGACGACCTCAGCGGTCAGTTCACGGTCATTTTTGGGATCGTGGAGTTCGCACAAATCCCCGATACGCACGCCAGGAGCCGTCGCACGGATGATTGTTCCAACGACTTGAAGGACGCGACCACGGACATTCATCGTCGGCGTTTGCTCAACCGCCCTGTTCGCGAGCCGGAAGAACCGATCGATGCTTTCATGCGAACATCCTACGGGATCTACCGCCGTTGACGGCTCGGCTGTCTCCGAGATCACTTCGACGCCTCCAGGCTTTTGCGAAGGCCGCTTTCGATCAATGTCAGCTGGCTTTCGATCGTCGCGTCGACCAGTCCGGCATCGGTCTCGAGAATACACCCGGCATCATTGATCCGCGGATCAGAAATCACTTCGAGGACTGCGCGTGACGTGACCGCCGGGACTATCTCGTCGACCCGCCCGCGAACCGTCTCGACCAGCGACGGTGCCACTCGCAGCCGAACGACAGGGCTATGGCCCACGACTCGCAGGCTTCGCAGTGCGATCTGCACCGCGGTCTCGTCTGGCGCCGTCGTGTCGATAATCCGGCGGGCGATCTGCAGGCCGAGGTCCACGATCCTTTCCTTGTTTTGCTCCATGACCCGCAGCGACTCTACGGCGATTGCGGCCAAGCGCTGTTGAATTGTCACTTGCGCTTCCTTGAGCCCGGCTTCTCTGGCGGCCGCTTCAATCCTGCTTGCGGACATGCGCGCTTCCTCAACAAGCGCCTCTGCATCGCGCTGCGCCTGGGTCAGCAGTTGCTCGGCGTGCAGGAGTGCCTGCGCGCTTGCCGCCGGCAAGATTTGCCCTGGTCCGAGAACACTGATCGTCTCGGACGTCAATCGAACCAGTGCGACCATGGGGCCATCCTTTTGCGGACCAACCGCCGCATCGCATGAAAGGCGTCCTCTCCAGCACTGTCGTTGCGACAGGCGTTAGCCGCCACCGTCCAGATCGACGCAGGGCTGCGTAATCTCAGTCGTACCTGCAGTGCATGCGGGATGCAGCCCATTGCGAGGCCGAACATCGCAGCTGCGCAGTGGAGCAGTTCAGCAGGCCCGGTCGGCAGCTTGGAAGCACCGATAGCCGACATCAGTCCGGCGGTCGGTCGTGGCAGCAGCGCGGCATCGAAAGCGAACGCGAAGGCGTCTTCTCCGAGGACGGAACGCGCTGCAACGACATCGGCGTTGCGAAGTTGCCCGACAAGACTCGGCACCCCGGTCCACGCCGCGGCAAGGCACATGAGGCGCACGGCGTCCGATACCGGCAAAAATGCGAGCCGCGTCCGCGGCGCATGGCCAGCGGAGATGATGGCCAACGCCCCCCTATCTTGATCGGGAAGCAGCCGACTTCCAAGTCTCATTCGGATGAACGAATCTGCCCGTGCAGGATCCCGCGGCAGCCATTCCGGCCAATCCTTGGCTATAGCATCATCGAAGTCGGCCGCGGGATCGGCGATGCAGCGCATCATCGCTCCGGCCCACGGCCTGTGAAGCCAGCTGTCCGAAATTGCCGCGGATTCTGTCGCGATCATCGCGGGATTGCTCGCTTGCATCGATCTATGGCGCCGCAGGATTTGTTGTGTGGCTCACTCGCTTCCGCCACACGAGAAAGGCAAGAGCTGCATTGCAGATTAACGATATCACCAGCCCAGCCACGAGTCCGACCAGGAGATAGAGCCGAGCGCTGGCCTCGGCGGCGACGGGAGGCGCATCAAGTGGCGGCAAGCCGCTATCGCTTTGACTTGCCTCGACGAGCGTAACCGAGACGCCGTCGTACGACACGCCCTTCAAGCTATTTGCGACCAACTCCTTGATCTTCGGTACGATCTGATCAACGGCAGTACCAGCCTTATAGCGGACCAATACAGCAGCAGTTGAGGGAGCAGGTGGGACGCGATCGTCGATCGTATTTTCGGGCAGGACGGCATGGACGCGGGCACTGAACACGCCATCGATCCTGGAGAGCGTCTCCGATAATTCCTGCGTCGTGCCATGGATAAATCGCACACGCTCCTCCGTTGGCGATGACAACATACCCTCTTTCTTGAAGAGGGTGCCCAAGTCGGCAAGCCGATCGCGAGGCAATCCGGCGCCATCCAGTACACTCATGGCACGCGGCACGTCTTTCGTCGAAACGATCAGGGAGGCCGCCCCGTTATGCTCGGCCACCCGCTCGGCATCGATGCCGTGCCGCATCAGCAACGCGAGCATCTCGTTGGCGTCATGCGCCGGAAGATTGCGATAAAGCTCGACCTTTGCTCCGCAGCCCGTCAACGCGAACGTCGCCAAAAGAATCAGTGCGCGCTTCAACACCAACATCACGCTCGCATAACGGTTGTTCATTGGCTCTTCAGGAGAGTATCAAGGCTTTGCACGGCCTTCCCAACCACTTTCGACGCGATATTGTATTGCAGAGTCAGGGCTGACAGGGTGGACTGCGCGTTCAGCCACTCAGTCGAGCTGAACTCGCCGGAAGCATAGCTTTCCGCGACCCCGGCCGCAACTTTCGCGGCATCGCCGAAAGATGCGCTTAGTTTATCCATTCCACTAAAGATATCGTCAGCCACCCGGACGCGACCAATCAGCCCCTCCTCGCTGGGGGCAAGATCAGTGACCGCTGCGGGATCATCATTCGGTGATGACGGCACCGGCCGCTCGAGGGCCGCACGAAAGGCCTCGACCGAGTCACTCGGCGCCCTTGATGCCGCCGGCCTCCCGCTCGCCGGCGACACGGCCTCAAGTAGCGCCACGACCCGATTCAAACCGCTCATTGACTGAATCTCCTGTATGTACCTTCGCTGCACCACCTAATGCCGCAAAAAGCCCGTCGAGCGCCAGATCGCCGCGAGGAAGACGCCGAAGCACAGCATCCCGCTCGCTTAAGCGGCCAACAACCCCAAACACCAGCGCCTGAAATGCCATTCCATAGGCATCATTCGCGCAGGCAAGAGGATCGAGGCGCTCCAGCGCTGCTTCAACGTCGTTTGCCAATAGGTCGACGAGCACGCAAGCGATGACGGCCTCCCGACTGCCTGGGGCCACCACACCAATTCCCTTGGCAATCCGCCTCGCTCGCTCCGCATCGCTTTTAATGCAGGCCAGAAACGCGATCTCGGTCAGGCACCGCAGGAGGCGACGTTGGCTTTCTGGCGCGGCAAACTGGACAAAATCAGACATAACGACGAATAGTCCTTACACCGCTTTGAGCCCGCCTCATCCGCCAGAATGCAATGAGGCTTTCACCGAAGAGTTGCACCTGCTGCGGGCCGTTTTGGCCACCACTTCTGATGCCGCTGAGCGCGTCATCGGAAGTCGGATAAAGTCTGCTTTCCAGCAGGCCGCCGCTCAGGATTAGCTGTTTCAACGGTTCTAGTCCGCGGCACGATCGAGTGGAAATACCGTTCGCAGATGGAAGCATAGTGAATGCATATGGAACGCAACTCCGGGCCAGACGGAAGACCGCGCAAGCAAGGAGTCAGGCGACGGACAGGGCAGACAACGCCGACGCGACCGACCACTTGCTCCCAAAGGTCGCAACAGAGAGCGCTTCAGAAAGCGTCATAGACGGACACATCAAAGGAGCAGTCAGTTTGCAACCAGCAAAACGGCTCAAGGTGACCTGCCTCTGAGCATTTCGTCCGGATGAAGTTATCCTCCGGCCTGAGCAGCATTCTCAAGTCCGATGCTGCAAATTTTGCAATTGAAATATTTGAGCAGCTGCGCGACAGCACAGGATCCTCACCGAGCGAACGGAGAGTAGCTTGGCAACCGCTTCATGGTGGATAACCTGACACTCGTCAGTCGGCGACGCCAAGATGACCACTGCGCTGCTCGACCGGTTGACCCATCACTGTGACATCGTCGAGACTGGCAATGACAGCTGGCGATTCAAGAGCCGCGACGACGATCACGCCACCCGCGCTCGTCTCGTCTCCGCAATCCCGGCCAGCTCCGACGAGCCGAGCGCTACCGCCAAACCCCGCCGCGCGAAGGGGTCAAAATTGGACGCCGATGAGGCGTCAAATTTGCAAGCCGATTGACACTCAAGGCGCGCGATCCGGCGATCGAGTTGGTCGAGGCGCTTGGCAATGGCAGCCTCACGCCGCTCGTCGGCATCCGGCGACAGGAAGGACGCGATCGCGGCCTCGGCGATGAGCGACATCGGCTGCTCGCGTCGGGCGGCATAGGCCGACAGCGTCTTCATGACCTCCGGATCGAGATAGACCGACATCTGGGCTTTCTTCTTGGGCGCGGTCATGCCTGCCTCACAATCCGAGATCGTCGCCGGGATCGAGCGACGCTTGGCGCGCGACGCCCTGCATGATGTCGGTCATGCGCCTGATCCGCGGGGCATTCTCATCGAGTTCGTCGGCGAGGTCAGACGCGAACTCGTTGTCGAGCGGTTCCTTCTTTTCCACGATGTCTCGATCCAGTTGCGGCTGCCGCCGGCGGTCGGCGGTTCTTGGATCTTCGTCGTCCGTCTGGTCGTCGGTCGACGCCTCTAATGCTGTTGGGCGCGGCGGCAGTGGCCGGGAACTCCAATCGTCCAGCCGGCTGTCGTTGGGCCTGGTCAGCTTCGGCGGCGCCATGATGCGCTCCTGAAAGCGCCCATCCTCGTAATAGCGCGCCTTCTTGGCGCGGATCGGATGGAGACCCGACATCATGACGATCTCATCTGATGGCGGCAGCTGCATTATCTCGCCGGGCGTCAGCAGCGGACGGGCGGTCTCCGACCGCGACACCATCAGGTGACCCAGCCAAGGCGCCAGCCGGCTGCCGGCATAGTTCTTCATCGCCTTCATCTCGGTCGCGGTGCCGAGCGCGTCGCTTACCCGCTTCGCGGTCCGCTCGTCATTGGTGGCGAAGCTGACCCGAACATGGCAGTTGTCGAGGATCGAGTTGTTGGGCCCATAGGCCTTCTCGATCTGGTTCAGCGACTGGGCGATCAGGAAACTCTTGATGCCGTAAACTCATGAGACCGGCGCGCGACGATGCCGCGATCCGGCGGGCTGAAAGGGCTGATCCCTCGACCTCTGAAGTCGGCGAAGCCGCTGCATCGCCGGTAGGACTTCGACGCACTCCCGCACGGCGGCCTGACCGAGCGCGCATAGCGACCATGGCGAGACACGGTTGCAGGCTCGAGTTCTGCCCGCGCACTCCGAAATGTTGACCACTTTGATCGTGCAGATGTCCGATTTGCTCCCTCCAATATCCAAATCTACGACGCACGCGTAGTCTCGTTGGCGCGACGAGAAGCGCGGCCCCGGCAAGGGACCACTTCGGGAGCTTCTTAGTAGTGATACTATATGCAATCATCGTTGCCGGTGACCAGCGCTATGATCGGGAAAATCAATTGCCGCGGCAGCCGTGCTTTTGGCAGCTTGCTCGAGCTCCCATGCGCAGAATTGCATGCAGTATTCGCCGGGACCCGCTCGCTTCGAATGCGCCAGTCCTTTGCAGGACACCGCGGATGCCGTCATTGAACAGCGCACCGCGCTTCGGAGCTCGGAGGCACGAGCCAGGCGCGCCGCTTCCAGTGATCGGCAACCTTACGCCATCAAACTCGTAATTCATGGCCTTTCGCACTGCAGCTTCAAGTGACAGCTGCCCGAAAGCGCCAGTAAAATCCTCCAATCTCCGATAGTGAATCGTAGCCTGTTGTCTTCTTGCTGCTCTCGCCATTCAAACGAATCCCCCGATACGTTGTGGTCAAATGATCTCACAACTGTGGGAGATGCAACCACGGTGCGCAGGCCGCTGCCGTCGATGGCGAGCCTCTGGGAGATGCGCGGGGGCGCGAACGCCGGCCGCCGTGAGCCGGATCAAGCAGAAGCACGGCGGCTGACGGGCAATCAACGCCGATTTTCAGCATCGTTGCGTGGTACCCCTAAGCTCGCCAATAGCTAGGGCACGAATGGCTAAGACTTTTCGCAATGCGACCACGGCACTCACTCTTGCTGCGATGAGAGTCCACCCGGATATCGGCGCAGCTATGCCGCCGGGCGCGCGTGGGCTCAAAACTGGCGCCACTTGCGCGTGTAAATCAATTCTGCACAACTTTTGTTTTATTTGTCTTTGATCCGAGTTCGTAATGCCCTTCATTTATCGCCCTATGCTCAAAACGAAAACGGGTGAAGCAGCTGCCCTCCTCCAGCTGGCAGCGCCCCAACGAGACAGGATCGAACCTGTCTTCCATGTCGGGGAAAAGCCGCCATTAAACTTTGTTGCCCGCATGGCGGCCGCGTGGTCAAGCCGACGATGCTTCTTGGACGGAGCATTCAACTTCAATGTCAGCGGAGGCCCGCAAAGCTTCAGCAACATGCTCCGAGCCCTTGGCACGGCCGGCGTGCAGGTAATCCCCGTCATCGAGCTCGCTGCCACGGCGGCCTACAATCAGGCTGCACGCTCCCACATCGGCCGCGCCGGCCCGGGCGCAATGCTGAAATGTACGCCAAGCCAGCTTTCCGGAGCAGCAGCCTTCGCACAGCAGCAACTGCAGCTCGCGCCTTCCGACGTCGATCTCTTGGTCGACGCGGGCCACCTCGCCGAGTTCGATCCCACATCTTTCGCGGGCTACCTTGGCAGCATCTTGCAAGCGAACGCTCTGGGCACGCCCTGGAGATCAGTCACGCTAGCGAGTTCGTCAGCTCCGAAAGATTTCGGCCAGCTCGGACCGGGTCTGACCGTTGTGCCGCGAATAGACTGGCTGACCTGGCGCCAGCTGCCGCAAGGCAATCGACCTATCGACTATGCCGACTTCGGGATCTCGCATCGAGACCTCACCGAACCGCCGGGTATGGCTATGGCTGCAGCAACAATGAGCGTGCGCTACACGATCGACGATAACTGGATCATGATCAAAGGAAAGCGCACCACGGGGGCATCAGGCATTCCAATGGGCGACCAGTACCCGGCACATGCGCGAACGCTGGTGCGAAGGCCTGAGTTCGGTGGATTGCCTGGTTGTTGGAGCGATCAGAGGATATCAACGATCGCAAGCAGTCCCAGCGTGAGCGCTGGCGGAAGGCCTCAATGGGTCGAGATCAACGCCAATCGCCATTTCGCTTTTATCGTTGACCGACTTCCTTGACCAGTTGGTCCGAGCCTTCAGCGCCTCGCGAACCTCCAGCCTGATCACGTCGAGGGGTAGCTCCGCGGCCAAACGTCGGCACAGCTTGTCGACGGGCGCGCTGCGGTACCCCTTCGCGAGATCGCGGCGCTCCAGCATCGCGAGGGCCTCTTGGCGCCAGAGCAGCCGCGCGACTTGCAGAGGATCAACAGCGGGATTTTCGAAAGCCGGCCGTGTCTGCCGCAGGAACACCTCGTGTTCCCTGGGAGAAGTGGCGACGAGCGTTCCCCACCAGGACGGCACGAGCTTCGCTGCCTTCTCCGCGTGGTGCTCGGCGACCACCAGGGTCACGCGATCGAAAACCTGGCTGTAGAGCGTCTGCTGAGCCGGCAGCCGCGCGAGCGTGTCGCGAGCGCTTTTTATCTCGTAGCCGGAAAGCTCGCCGTTGATCACTGCAATGTCAACTCGGACGGAGCCAGCCCAAATGCCCATCTCCTCGACGATGCGTGTTCGCGCATCGTCGCGGTGTTGCTCATCAAGATCCCGCCGCAGGGCCTTTCGGACGTCGAAATCTCTCATCTACGGTTCCAATCGCGTCCTAGCGGCCTGCATTAGCGCACACAGGACGAGTCTACAACACAGCGGTTAACGGACAGCGGTTCCACATTCCGATAGTCGCGTTGTCGAGGCAAAGCGCGGACCGAAGCCCCGCGCCGACTGCCGTTCACCAGTTCGGCCATCAGGCGGGCTGCGCTGTACTGATTTTTTTCGATCGCGTCCGCCAGCGTCGCCAAGAAGACTTGATGCCAGTCCTCGTCATCAGACAGCTGCCACGCCTTCAGGCTGGCGACATAGCGGCTCAGAGCGATGACGCCCGCGATCGTGGTTGGCTTTGGATGGATGAGCACGTTTGCGTGCTCCGCGAGAGCCAACCTCTTTTCCTCGCTGGTTTCGTCCGCGGCATCAAATTCTAGACCCGAGTCTAATTTTGCGGATATCGAGACCGCGGCATCGTGTTCCGCGGAAAGCTCGCGGTTGCGAGCGATCACGCCAAAAAATCGGATCCGGTTCGGCCGCAGCGACACCTGCGAAGCCGGCAGGCAGAGCTGCAAGGCCTGCGAGCGTCGTTCGACGAGATAGCCGAAGGATGGCAGAAGAGCGGTGAGGGATGTTTGGCCAAGTTGGTCACGCGTTGGGCGCCGGGGGCGTACTTTCGCTGGTCACGATGCAGTGCTCCATTGTTGGTCCTGTCAGCACCCGCCCCTCGAAATCCTAAGGCCAGCGCCGCCTACCTGCTGTGGCGCCGGCCGTTTGCGAGGGTGAACCTCGTCTTACCTCAAGCCGATCGAGCAGAAAGACGGCGGATGATCGCAATCTGCGCTCATTATCGCCACGGTTGCTCGGCGGCTCAGGAAACTGAGACAGAGGCCCCCCCAAAATCCCGGGGCGAGCGTAACACCTAACTCACGAAGAATCGCATCCTTAGACGGCTCAGCGGCTGACTGAGATCGATCGTCTGCATTGGGCGGCCTCGTTTCTCACCCAAGCGCCTTTTGGCGCGCTTTGCTTCGGTCCTCCGGCGTCCAGACAGCCGCGGTCTCCACAAGCGCGATAAGGCTCGCGTGTCGACCAATGTTGCGCCCCTCGAGAGGCCGCAGCGTTAGCCGTCCTTTATCAGCCAAGCGATACACCGACGGAATGGAAATGCCGCCGCAGAGCATCACACGTGGACCATTCCCGAGATCGAGCACCCGCCCGGCACCAAGGCGTTCCTCGCCATGGTGCTGTTCCTGCTGCTCGGCCAGCGC
Organism: Bradyrhizobium murdochi; assembly: GCF_000472965.1. Taxonomy (GTDB): domain Bacteria; phylum Pseudomonadota; class Alphaproteobacteria; order Rhizobiales; family Xanthobacteraceae; genus Bradyrhizobium; species Bradyrhizobium murdochi. Next base: position 41,375 of record NZ_AXAU01000014.1, read on the forward strand.
ATCAGCGACGTCTCGAAATTCGGGCGCCAGCATGTGCGCCGGCCGGAGCATGTCATGCCGAAACTGCGCCAGATCCATCCCGGGCGCTGGCTTGCATTCCGGCAGCACAAGAACCGCAACTCCTCGCCGGTCGACCTCGTGATTCCCATCCTGCCCCAGCTCGGGGCGTCGAAAGGAGGCCGGCGTGCTCGGCACCATGACCTTCCTCGAAACGGCCCACGGCAAGCCGCACACGGAGAAGGGACTCGGCAACTGGTTTGGGGATATGTGCCGGGACGCCGGCGTGCCCGGACGCGCCCACGGCCTCCGCAAGGCTGGCGCGACGCTAGCTGCGCAGAACGGCGCCACGCCACACCAGACACTGGCGCAGGCCAAGCTCTACACCAAGCCCTTGCAGCAGCAGCTGATGGCCGGCGGCGCCATGAACCTCCTGACCTTCACGCCAGGCGGGCACAGCACCGACGAAGGGTGAGCAACAAACCGCTTGGAATTCAATGGAAGCGGTTTGTTGCTCACCCCTAGATAAGGCTCAGAAATATCTCAAAATTGAGCGCCCTGCCGGAGGCTGATCGTCCCACCCGATGCACGGCCAGAAACCCTGCGCGAGTGGGCCAAGGACGCCGACGGCATCATCGTGCGCGCCAAGCTGCCCGATGACATCGTCGATCATGCGCCGCGCCTGAAGGGCATGGTGCGCCACGGCGTCGGTCTCGACTTCATCCCGGTCGCTGCCGCCACCGCGCGCGGCATCGCGGTGGCCAATCTGCCCGGAAGCAACACCAACGCGGTGGCCGAATATGTGATGTCGGCGTTGATGCATCTGCGCCGGCCGCTCTGCCGTCTGGACAGAAGCTTACGGAGCGAAGGCTGGAACGCCGCGCGCCCGGCGGCTGATAGCCTGACCGAATTGAGTGGATCGGTGCTCGGCATTCTCGGAGTCGGAACAATCGGCCGCCGCATCGCGAATTGAGCTAACATCCGATCGCCGTTGGTGGCGGCAAGTGCAACCTTGGCCTTTGAAGGCCGCTGAGTGGTTCCGACGAGCTCGCCTGCTCATTCTCTCTCCTGGTTTCGCGGCGCACACCCTGCCCGCTGTCAGGCAGAAACTCCACCTATCGCCTCGTTCAGATTCGCGAGGCTGGCTCTTTTCAACAAATCGCGTTCGAAGTACGGAGCCGCGGAGGTCTGGCTCATCGATTGACTGTCGCAGATCCTTTCTCGCATACGAGGGACGGGGTCTCGCCTGGTTTTGTCGAGAGTAACTTGCGCCATACGCCGTTAAGCGGCTTGCCGTGTTGGGCGCGCGGACCCTCATCAGCTCACTTGCGTGGGCTCTCTCATCTGGAGAATTGCCTGAAGATAGATTGATGCATGTAGAACGGCCGCGAAATCACCGGCGATGAGAGGCGCAAGAGCCCACTCGCACCATCTTGCCGAGTTGCTCGTGTGCGAACCATCGCCTCCTCCTCACGGTGTTTCCATCGTCACGCTGCGCGCCGACAGCGTGACTAGACACATAAGTGCCGCCAATATCGCAAATGCGCTCGGCAATCCAGCGAGCTTGGCGAGGAAGCCAATGCCAGCGGGTCCAAGGAGGACGCCAGCATAGCCAGCCGTGTTGATCGCACCAATCGCAAGGCTGGCGGGCATCGCTTTCTGCGTGCCAGCCCGGCGGAACAGGACCGGCACCAGGTTCGACGCCCCGAGGCCGATGAGCAGCAAGCCCGCCACGGCGAAGGCTGCGCTCACGGCGGTCAGCAGGACCGCGAAACCCGCGACCGCCAGTAGACTGCCAAACACCAGTGTGGCGCGGTCGCCGACGCGCGCCACGACGGCATCGCCACGGAGACGCCCGACCGCCATGGCAATAGAGAACAACATGTAGCCGAGACCACCCTGCGCTTCCGGGACGAGACCTCTGCCCACGAGCAGCAAAGCACTCCAATCGAGCATCGCGCCTTCCACGAGACAAGTGATTGCCGCAAGGATTGCGAGCAGCAGCACCGTGTTGTGTGGCATGACCAACAAGGGCACCTGCTGGGCCTGCGCGGTTCGGAGCAATCGCGGGCAGGCCAGCAGCATAGCTATCGCCATGACGGCCGAGCAGATCAAAGTTGATGCTAAGGTGCCAGCGCCGACCGAGAGCAAAGCGGTCATCCCCCCAGACCCGGCAATGCCGCCAATGCTGAATTGTGCATGAAAGCCGGACATCAGCGGCCGCTTCGCTGCACGTTCCACTTCGACCGCATGGATATTCACGGCCAGATCGAAAGAGCCCAGCAAGGCGCCGAAGGCAAACAGCGCAGCCCCAAGCGCCAGAGGTGTACCGGCAAGCGCGAGGCACGGCAGGATGAGCGCAAGGCCGAACCCGCCAATCAGGATGATCGGCCTACTGCCGTAGCGCGCGCTCAACACACCGGTCACGATCATCGCGACGACGGAGCCGACTCCGAGGCAGAGCAGAAAAAAGCCGAGGACTCCCTCATCGACCGCCATCCGGTCTTTCGCGAACGGCACCAGCGGCGCCCAGCCCGCGATGCCAAAGCCGGCGACGAAAAATGCAAGGCGCGTCGCGAGCCGGGCGGCCGGGCGATCCACGGACATCATCGGGGAAAGCCGGAGGAAGATTTGCGCGAGCGCAGCGCGCAGGTGCGTTGCACTTCACGCAAACTATGAACATCGCAACGCCTGATGGCGCGTTGCCGCAAAGAGCGCGATCGGGTCGCCTTTACTGCCATTTCAAACTCTGTCTGCCGTGATCAATCTGTAATGTAGAACCGCTGGGAAATTTAAGTCGACCTACCAAAACTGAGAGGAACAATAGTTAGTGCCATTGTCAGTCAACGTCCACAGATTGGCGAGTACACCCAAGTACGAAGCGACTGGAGATTTCCGATTTCCAAGCGGCATCCCCGCTTCTTTCGCGGCGCCATAATCGATGCCAGCTTCTGAGAGCCGGGTCACTTTGGCTGTCGCTGATCTTTCTTGATCTCTCGGTGCACACGATAGGCCACCATCTCGTCTTCCCCCGCGCCAACCGGCAGCGCCGAGCTCGACGAAGGCTCCGTCTGGGAAGCGATGCCGACCTTGGCGCCCCGGCTCTGCACAGAGGCGGCGAACAGTCGCAACCCACTTCGCCAGGTATTCTGCTTTCAGTTCGCCAAGCTCATCGCCCCGGGTCGCGATCCTTGACATCGACGGCGAATGGACCAGCGTACGCAAGAAAACCCCAGCAGGCCGACGGTCCTTCGACGGAAATGATGGCGTTCGAGCCGCTGGTGGACAAGCTCAACGCATTCGGCACGATCGCTCTCCGAGCTGTACCGCCTGAGTGTCAGGATAATGTTTCGCCCAGTCGGCGGTATCGATGTTTCCTCTAATCGCAGTGACAGGCGCAATCCCATGGAGTCTGACAAGAACATCCGCACGACCGATATCGCCGGCGTGAATGATATGCCACCCCGGCAAACCCTTGCTCAGCCTCGGGCCGCAGGAGCCCGTGGGTATCCGAGACGATTCCAATCCGCAGCACTGCAGCATCGATCGATGCGCGCCGAACGGCATGTCCGACTAACTCGATCCCACATACTACGCCCCACTTCTGAGAGCCGGGTCACTTTTGCTGCCGCTGGATCTTTCTTGATCTCTCGGTGCACACGTCGTGCACACGCCGCCCTCTAACTGATTGAAAAACTTGAACTCTCGCTCCAATCCATCATAGGCGCCACGGAAAAGCGATACTCTTGATATTTCAATAAGTTGCCCTATCTTTTCAATGGACTAGATCAGGAACGTGTGCGCTCGGTGTGCACTCCAAACTAGCCAAAATTGCACACGTTTGTACCGCATTTGATCTCCCGGTGCACACGTAGCGCACACGAAATCGAGACGGAGTGCACACGCAAATGCCGACATACACGAAGCTGAAGTCGGGAAGCTGGCGCGTCCAGGTCAGGAGGAAACGCCAGTACGTCGCGAATACGTTCGTGCGGCGACGTGACGCCGAAGAGTGGGCAATCGAAGCGGAACGCTCAATCGATCGGGGAATCCCAATCCGACGCTCCAAATCACACGAGCAACCGCGCGTCTTTTCTGATTTGATCGCGATGCACCTCGATGATCTTGCTCAGGTTGGTAAGCCCATTCGACGATCGAAATCCATGGTGCTCAAGGCGCTCAAGGTTTCCCTCGGGCGGGTCAGGCTTCAAGACATGACCCGCGAGAAATTGATTGAGTTCGGCAGAAAGCGAGCGGCACAAGGAGCTGGGCCGGCGACCCTCGCGATTGATTTCTCTTTCATTCGAACCATCCTCACGCACGCTGCGGCGATCCACGGAATCGAGATTTCTGTGGAGAGTGTTCAGTTGGCCCGAGCTGCACTAAAGCACCTCGATCTCGTGGGAAAATCAAACGAGCGCGATCGCCGTCCCACGCAGGACGAACTGGATCGACTGATTGAATATGCTGAAGGCAATCCCTTACAATCGTTGCCCAATACCGCCAATTCCGAGCGAGATTCCCTGGCGCTCGCCGTAATGCCAATGAACACGTTAAGGAGGGCCTGCCGCAGTAGGAATGAACCGGACTTATGAGGCCGGCTAGCCCCTGACGCGTGGGACTCAGATCGCGTCGTCGACGATCAAATGTGGCTTCCCCTGCGAGCAGGATTCCACACGTGCCCTAATGCGAAAGGTTGCGGCAAGGTTCTCCGGCGTCAGGACGTCAGCCGCCGTGCCGAAATCGTGCAACGTTCCATCAAAGAGGATAGCGACCTTGTCGGCGAATTTCAGTGCCAGGTCGAGATGGTGCAGCGCGATCAGCACGAGCATGCCGTCATCATGCGCAAGGCTGCGCACCTGCCGCATAGCTTCCAGCTGGCGGTGCATGTCCAGCGCGCTGGTCGGCTCGTCCAGCAACAGCACCTGCGGTTCGCGCACCAGACATTGCGCAAGCCCGACGAGCTGGCGCTGTCCACCGCTCAGCTCGGAAAGGATTTCATTGGCAAGATCGCCCATGTCGAGCGCTGCCAGTGCCTGGTCCACCGCCGCCAGATCAGATTTTTCCAAACGCCAGCCGCTGACCTGCTTGCGCGCCAGAAGGACGGATTCGAATACAGTCAGCACGGCGCTCGCGGTCTGGTCCTGCGGCATATATGCGATGGCGCGATCCTTGTCGCGCACACCTTCCAACCGGCACTCGCCGGGACCTGGAAGAATGGCTGCCAGGCGCCGGAACAGGGTCGACTTGCCCGCGGCATTCGGACCAATGACGGCCACCACCTCGCCGCCATGACAGGGCGGAAGCGTCACGTCCCGCAGGACCTCGCGTGATCCGAAGCGGGCGCCAAGGCGATGGGTGCTCAGCACTACCATATGTCTCTTCCGCTCTTCAGGATCAGATAGAGGAAGACCGGCAGCCCGATTGCCGAGGTGACGATGCCGATCGGCAGAACCGCTCCGGGCACCACGATCTTGGCGAGGATGGAGCTCAACGACATGATCAGCGCGCCGGTCAGTGCGCTGGCGGGCAGCAGGAAGCGCTGGTCTTCGCCGACCATCATGCGGGCGATGTGCGGTCCAACGAGACCGATAAAGCCGATCGTGCCGACAAACGCGACGGGAATCGCCGACAAAAGTGAAACAAGAATCAGGGTTTCGAGCCGCAGGCGCCGCACGGGAACTCCGAAGCTCGCCGCGCGCGCCTCGCCAAGGCGCAAGGCCGTCAACTGCCAGCGGCGGCGCAGAAAGACCGGCAACGTGACCGCCACGACGAGCGCGGTGATGGCGAGCTTTGGCCATGTCGCCTTGGTGAGGCTACCCATGGTCCAGAAGACGATGGCCGCGACCGCCTGCTCGGCGGCGAAATACTGGGTGACAGCGAGCGCCGTATTGAAACTGAAGACCAGCGCGATGCCTAAAAGCACGATCATCTGGATCGAGGCGCCGCGCCGAAGGCTGGCCAAATGGATCAGGAAGGCGGTTGCCATCGCCACGACGAAAGCATTGGCCGCGACGATGTAGTCGCCTACCATCGGCAGGAGCGCGACGCCGAAGGCAAGCGCGAGCGCCGCGCCAAAACTTGCACCGGCGGAAATGCCCAGCGTGAACGGGCTCGCCAGTGGATTGTTCAGGATGGTCTGCATCTGGGCGCCACCGATCGCAAGCGCCACGCCGACCACGACACCCATCAGTGCCGAGGGCATGCGGATCGACCAGACAATGACGCGCATCTGCGCATCCGCCTCTGCCGGCAGGATGAGCGTACGCACGACTTCTCCAAGCCCGTAGCGGGCCGGTCCAGTCGCGAGGTCGCCGACCAATGCGATGCAACCCGCGACCACCAGCACAAAGAGGACGATCCACCGTCTGACGCTGAGCGCCTGATAGGCGTCGCGTCCGGCCAATGTCAGTGCTTGGGTATGGCGATCTGTCATGAAGGGCTATCGGAAAGGCTGATGCTGTAGCCCGGCTGGTACTCGATGGGCAGGAAGCGGCGATGATATTCGGCAAAGGTTGAGTTGGGATCCAGATCGGCAAACAGGTCGGGGTGGAACCACTTCGCCAATTGCTGGACGGCAAAGAATTCGTACGGGCTGTTGTAGAACTGGTGCCAGATGCCGTGAAAATTCCGCGCCTTCTTTGCCGCGATGCCGGTATAGGCGTCGCGTGTCGTGAACCATTCGAGCTTCTTGCGGGTCACCTTGGAATCCGCCCCTGGGCCGAGCGGAATCCAGCGGCCTCCGGGGACATAGGCTTGCCAGTCGGCGCTGGTGACCACCACATGCGCGGGGTCGGCAACGATGACCTGTTCGGCGCTGATCTGCCCGAAGGTCGAAGGAATGATATCGCTTCCGATGTTATGGCCGCCAGCAAGTTCGACATATTTGCCGAAATTCTCGGCGCCGAAAGACAGGCAGCAATCCTGCGAGTAGCCACCGATCCGCTCGACGAACACCTTCGGGCGTTTCGGTTGCTTGGCGGCGAGGACGTCGGCAACCGCCGCCATGGCCTGGCGGCGGAACGCGATGATCTCCTCCGCCCGGGCCTCGCGCCCCATGATCCTGCCCAGAAGCCGAATGGTCGGCTCGGTGTTCTCGAGGGGACGATGGCGAAAATCGACATAGACAACCGGTATGTTCAGCGCCGCGAGCTTCTCGATGTAGTTGGCGTCCTTGTTGGCCTGCATGGCCTCAAGATTGAGCAGCACCACATCGGGCTTCTGGATGATCGCCGATTCGATATCGATCAGGCTGTCCTCCTGCCCCCTGAAGGAAGGGAGCTTTGCCAATTCGGGAAACGCCTTGAGATACTGCGCGTAGGTGGCCGGATCGGCCGCGATCAGATCGGTGCGCCAGGCAACTACGTGGGCCAGAGGGTTCTTGGGTTCCAGCGATGCGATGAGGTAGAGCTGCCGGCCTTCGCCCAGAAGCATGCGCTTGACGGGCGCGTTGATCGTCACCTGGCGGCCCGCGAGATCAGTGAGCGTAAGCGGCGCTTGTGTCTCAGTCGGTTTCGGATCGGCGGCACATGCCGCCGGCGGGAGCGAAGCGATCAGAGCCATCGCCGTCACCGCGGCATGCAGTAGCGATCGGCGTTTCGTCATGATCGGCTTCCTTCTTGAGTGAAGTGTCTCATTCCTAGCCATATACCGAGAGCCGACAACAATGACACGGCGTAGAGCGTGGCGACCAGCGGGAAAGCGGCTTGGAGACCCAAGCGCTGGGTGGCCACGACGCCGGCAATGATGCCGCTCGCGGACGCGGCGTGCTGACAAGCTTGCGCAAGGCCGAGAACCGACCCCTGCCGGTCGTTGGCCACGGTTGCCGAAATAAGCGTAAGAAGAACCGGCGTCGTTCCGCCGAGCAGCGCGCCCCAGATAAAATACAGAAAGGCGAATACGGCCACCGAACTCGTGCTTCCCGCCAGACTCGTGACGAGAACGCATGCGGCCGAAATCAGCACGCTGCCACCCAGCACATGAAATGGTGTTCGATTCTCGAAGCGCCGCGCCCATAAGGGCGCGGCCACGACGAAGCCGCACGCCAGCAGGCCGTAAGTGAGGCCAGCGACCCAGTGCGGGGCGCCAAATATTTGGGTCATGTACAATGAGAAAGGGACCTGCAGGACCATGCGACTGGCCAGCAGCATCCCCATCAACCCAAGTACAGCCGCGATCGGAACACCTGTCGTCGCCGCAGGTTTTGCGGTACCCGCGTTTCCGGGGGCGGCGGCCAGGGTTGCTGGCGTTGGTACAGGGAGGCTCAACCAGGCAACGGCTGCGCACAGCGCGCAAATGCCACCGGCGGTCAGATTGATTGCAGCAAAAGGAAAGCGATCGAGAATGAGCCCGCCCAGGAAAGCGCCGCCCAGCGAGCCCACATTGGTGGCAACCTGGAGCCAGGCGAAGAGGCTTGCGCGATCCTTCCCGCCGGTGATCTGCACGCCATAGGCCTGGGCTGGCGCGATATAGCCGGCGCAGGCGCCTTGCAGGAAACGTAGCGCCACGATCGTCCAGACATCCTGCGCGAAGGCAACAAGCAGTTGCGTGACCGCCAGGCCGCCGAGCGCCCGAACCATCATCAGCCGGTTGCCGTAGCGATCGCCCATTCGCCCCCAAAAGGCGCTGCTCAGCGACACGCCAATCATCGGGGTAACGTAGACGCCGACACCTGCTATCCCAAAGACCCCGTCGGAAGGGCTCAACGCCTTGATCTGGAGCGGCCAGAAGGGGCCGCTCATTTCCATGGCGCCCATGGAAATGAACTGCAGACCGAACAGCAGGATAAAAACGGGTCCGAAGCCACGAAGCACATCGGAAGCACTTGTCATTTCGCTTCCGCTACAGGATGCAGCCACTACATGTCCACAGTCATCGACAGCAGATAGGTGCGCGGCGCTCCCAGGAAGAACGTTCCGAACGAGGCGACGCTGGACCAGTAGCTCTCACCGGTCACGTTCTGGATGTTGGCGCGGAAGACCGTCTTCTTCCCATGGATCGCCGTCGTGTAGCGGGCGCCGAGATCGAGCCGTGTCCAGTCCGGGATCGGCTGCTTGTTCGCGGCATCGACGAACTGCCGGCCCGTGTGGATGACGGCTCCATTCAGAGTGAGCCCGCTCACCCACGGCAGATCCCACTCGGCGCCAATATTGGCCTGCACGTTCGGAACGCCGATCGGCGTATTGCCGACGTTTGCCGGAATGGCTGTCTTAGTCAGGGTGCCATCCAGCAGCGAAACGCCACCGAGGACACGAACATCGGGCCTGAGCTCGCCGAAGACATTGAGCTCGAGCCCACGTACCTGCGTTTCGGCCGTTGCCGAGAAGCGTCCCGCCAGCAGCTCGCCGCTCGGCTTCGAGATCTCGAAGGCGCTGAAGGTGGTCGCGATCCGGCCGAAGTCCACCTTGACGCCGGCCTCGTATTGCCTGGCGATGTAGGGCGCGAGTATCTCGCCTTGATTGGAGGCATTTTGCGGCGCTATGTCGCCCTTGCTCAGACCTTCGACGTAGTTCGCATACAGGGAGACGTTGTCCCAGGGACGGACGACGAGGCCGACTACGGGAGTTGTCGCGCTCTTGTCGTAGGAGTTCAGGAGCGTTCCGAGATTGGAGACATAGTTGTTCGCCTCGACGCCCTGGCGCCGGACACCCAGCGTCAACAGGACGCGCTCATCGAGCACGGACATGGTATCGGCAATCGAGAGCCCCGTGAGCTGGCTGTCCGAGAACCGGGGGCGATCGCTGATTTCGTTCGCAAACTGAGTTGGCGCCACTGTCGGACTATAGATGTTTGACGTGACCGGGCTGCCATTGGTCAGCCGGCGGTGCAGCACGTCGTGATAGACCGACGCTTGGAAGGTGACGGCATGGCGAACGAACCCGGCATCGAAGCGGGCGCGGACGCCGGCATCATAGGTTTGCCGATCGATGCTGAGCCCGAAGAATTGCGGCGTCGATGTGGTGTTGCCGTTCACATTGGTGATCGTCGGAAGGCCGAAGAATCGCTCGACATTGGTGTGCGATCCGCCGACATCGGCGAACAGCGTCACCTGATCGGTTACATCATATTCGTTGCGCCACAGGGCGGATTGATCGTTGATGCGCGACCATTCCCAGGGCTGCATCACGTTCAGCCGGCCGTCCGGCGCCTTTGGCACCGGCAGGCCCGCAGTCATGAGGAACGGGCGTGACGGCGCGGTGAACCGATCGGTCTGCGCGAGGAAATAAAGCCAGGACCGGTACCGTTCGCCCTGATAGTCGAGGGCGAGCGCCCCGACGCCCGTGGTTTCAGACTGGCGGTCGATCGGCGTGTCGCCGCCGCGCAGGCTGCCGCTGGCGCGCACGCCCCATTCCCTGCCCTCGCCGTAGCGCCTCGCGACGTCCCAGTGACCGCCGAAGCGCGCGGCCGAACCGTAACTCGCGGTGAGACGGGTCAGATCTTCGCCCGCACGTTTGGGCACCACATTGATGACGCCGCCGACGCCGCCATTTGGCGCGATGCCCGAGAGCGCGGCCGAGGGCCCCTTGAGCACCTCGAGGCGCTCGACGTAGTCGGTGAAGATGCGGTAGCTCGGCGCGATGCCGTACATGCCCTCGAAGGCGAACTCGCCATTGTTGCCTTCGTTGACCGGGAAGCCGCGAATGTAGAAGGAATCGACCACGCCGCCCGTCGGGTGAGAACTGCGCACGGAAGGATCCAGGATCAAGGCATCCGCAACTGTCGCCGCCTGCTGATCCTGGATGAACTTGTCCGTGTAGCTCGTCACGTTGAACGGCGACTTCATAGTGTTGGTGTTTCCGAGCATCCCCAGCCGCGCGCCTTGGGCGACCTGGTCGCCTGCAAAGGCGGGGACGACACCCGGCTGCGACGGCTGCGCCTGCACCGCGATAGTTTCGGCTGGCGGGGTGCTTGGCGTCGTGGTGCGCCGCGCAGTCGATCGGACCTGGGCAGCATTGCGCTTGGTCGGTGCGCGGCGCACCGACTGTTGCGTCGGAGCATCGACGGTCACGGGTGGAAGAGAGCTACCCCCTTGCGGAGCTTGGGATTGAGCGGGCGATTCGAACCACGCGAGCAACGCCACTCCACCCAGCAGTGTCGCACCGAAGCGACCTACCGTCCCAACCCCACCACGTCCCATTTCCAGAAAGTCCCCCCATCAAAAGTACGTTGCCCAACGTGAAATGGTTCTACGCTCGGCCTGCAATGACCAAGGATCGAAGATCCGCTCCCCGCGTCCGATCGACACTTATGGCCTGGGAATCAGCGCCCCCGCAGATTCGTACTCCGCGTTGGTTGCCTGTGCCTTATCGGCAAACTCCGATCACTAGCGATCTGCACCGGCCTCTTTAGAGAGGCGCTATGGAGGCCGCAACGCAAATGCGTGCGCTACGACTTAGAATGCTTCAATCATTGACGGCTCGAGTCAGCTGACACCGAGTTTGGAGAGATTCCAAAAGTGCTTTGGAACATTTCAAATCAGCGCTGTTGAAATTTGGCAAGAACGATAGACGAGAGCGCTCTCGCCAGCGGCCATGCTTTTCCTGGACGCGGAAGAGCTCCAGGTGACCGGAGCGTGATCCGCGTCTTTGTCACCACCGCCATCAACGAAGCACGACTTTCCTCCGGCATCGCAAACGAGACCGGCACGCGCTTCTTTCGATTTGAGATCAAGGCTGATGCGTTTGCAGATATTCCAAGCGTTGACAGTGCTCGTTCTCCACGGCCATAGAACAAAACGGACTGGTACAAAGGCCTGGATCACCGTCGCTCGTGACATTCAGAGAGAGAGAGAGAGAGAGAGAGAGAGAGAGAGAGAGAGAGAGAGAGAGAGAGAGAGAGAGAGAACCGGCAACAGTTGTTCGACGGAGGCATTCGAGGTCGCCCACAATGAGATGACATTCTGCTCGGTGCTATGGGCTTAACGAGCGTGCGCCTTCCCAGGAGCACCGAAATGCGGCCGCGCCGGAGAGATCCGCGCTCAATATCGACGGTTCGAGGGGTGCTGGCAGCAAAGAAGCCCGCGTGTCGCGGCGAATTCTAGAGTTGCTGAGTGTTCTCAACGAAACGAAGAAGATCAGACCTTTCGAGCATCTTTACGGACCACCTTCCCAAGCACCGAGTAGCTCACGCGGCGCCAGCCAATAACTATGCCAGTTATTGCGAACAGCAGTCCACACGCGCAGAGGCCGACTATCAAAGCGCTCCGGACCCGAGGATGAATCACAAGGATTGGAAAATCCAGCGTGTGTAATGCGCTGTAAAGCCAGCGATACGCGCGGCGCGACGAGTCCAATCTTTGCAAGATGTTCCCGCTCGCGCCATCGATGTCATACCACACGTCGCCGCATACCGAACGGTAGACAGGCGCGCCTGGCATCGTGGATGACGCCATGTAGCTGTCGTCTGCCGCAAGGATTGCGGGAAAGCCGCAACCAGATGCCAAGCGGTCGGTCAACGCTTGGACCTCGCGCAAGTTCAGGAACCCTGATCGATGATCCGCCCCCGGATCCCCCGTTCGAAATAGCGTTTGCCTCTCGAGACCGATCCGGTCGCGTCGATAGCGATCCCCATTGAAGGCGAACCATTCGATCTCTCGGGCAGACGGTGATATTGACTCCCAGTCTGTAGACGGCAGCCTGTTCCAGGCTGGTAGGGACGCGGCGGCGTTAGCCTCAGCGTCGGTCAATTGCCCGCGCGAGAACAACCGCCCGTGATCCATGGATAGCCAGCCGCTGAAGATCCACGTCAGGACGAAAACGGTCGCTGTTAAGCCAATGACGTGATGCAGCGCATGCCAGCCATGATAGGGGGAAACGGCAGTCCCCCGCTGAATCCTGATCCGCGCGCTCCCGAGCACAGCGCCGAGCACCGCTGCGATCAAGGCAAGCAGAGACAGCGTCCACACCACACGATCCCAGAGCGACCAATTGCTTCGGAGCATCGTGGGATAGATCCAGTGCAGCACGCTGCCCGCAAGATTCCACCACCTCTCGCTGCGTGTCGTGTCCAATACGATCTCGCCAGTGACCGAGGACACATAGACTGCTGTATCGGCCGCATCGTTGAGCGCCACGCGAAACAAAGGACGGTGGCGATCGAAGCCGTTCGGCACGCTCCATTGATCATAATCTGCGAGCTCAACGACTGACGCGCGCGAGATATCCATGCCGCGCCGCCTTGCGTGATCCCTTGCCGTAGCGAGGGCGATGTCGGGAGATTTCACCGCGGCATCCGTCGCATCTGACGCACGGATCGCCCGCAATTGCGCCGGCCCCGAAACCACGTATACCGGCCCGTCGGTCCGCTGGATCAGCCTAACGCGCGCGGCGTCCTCGATTCCGCTTGCCCTGATGGCTGTCGGCGGATCGATGGTCACACCAGCGCTGTCCACGGGGGCAAGTCCGGCGAAGCGTTCCGCTTCCGTGAGCGACGGAAACGGAACGAAGTGCATGATGATGCCGGTCGCAAACCACATTGCGAACAGGAGGCAGAACGCGACCCCGAGCCATCGGTGCAGCAGGACCAGTCCGCCCATCATGCGGCAATCACCTCACCATTTGAAGGCGGCTGAGATTTCATAGGTGCGCGGGGCTCCCAGCAGGATCTGGTCGGGATAGAACGGATCGCCCCAGATCGCGTAGCGCTTATCGGTCACATTCCGCACCCGGAACGTCAGCCGCGTTTGCTCGACGACATTGAAGACGGATTTGGGGATGTCGACGAAGGCATGGAAATCGGCCACCGTGTAGGCGTTCATCGTCACGGTGTTGGCATCGGTGTTGTGTCGATCGCCGACATGACGGCCGATCACCCCAAGCTCGACCGGCCAGGGCGTGAAGAACCGGTATGACGCGCCGGCGTTCGCGACGACGCGCGGCACGTTCGGCGGCGTATTCCCGGAAAACGAGCCACCTGCAAAATTGTAGTCGGCATAGCGCGCGTCGACATAGGCGATGTTGCCCCACACCCGCCAGCCTTCCGTCAGGTGCACGGAGGCTGCGAGCTCCACGCCCTTCGATTCCTGCCGTCCGACGACGTTGAGCTGCATGCCGCCCGCCGCCGCATAGACATTCTTGCGCAGGATATCGAAGGCTGAGAACGACCACTCCGCCCGGTTGTCCCAGAACAGATGCTTCACCCCGGTCTCATAGGTGCGCGACGTCGTCAGGTGGAGCGGCTGGAGCGGCCCGAGCAGGAAAATGTTATTGGCCGAGACGTCTGCACCCGTCGCGTATTGGCTGAAGAACGTCAGGCCGGGAATGACCTCCCAGGTGTAGCCGACGCGGCCCGTCATCGGCATCCAGGATTTCGAGAAAGGAAAGCCCGCCTTCACCACGCCGCTCGCGTCGGTCGAATTCCGATTGAGCCCGATATGCTCCATGCGCAGGCCACCGACCAGAGCAAATGTCCGTGTGATCTTAAGGCGATCCTCGAACGACAGGGACTCGTTGTCGATTCGAGCGGTCTGTCGCTGCGTCGTCAGCAGGCCATAGTAACCGCGCGCGGGATCGACCAGCGTGACCAGGTCGTGGGGGAAGTTGGCGGCACCCGGGCGGACGAAATCGAGGCTGCTCGCTGCAACCGTCGTCACGAGGCGGTTATCCATACCGACGAAGTTGGTATCCCAGGTCAGGTCGGTGATATTGCCTGCGAGCTTCTGGCGATGCGCCACGTAGAAGCGCTCGCGATCGACCAGGTTCGAATTGGCGTTGAACGCCTCAACTTCGTTGTTGAGCCACTCGCGCTCGGCGCCGTAGCCATAGGCCTGACTCTTCAGGGTCAGACCGGGTGCGAGCCTGAGCTCGAAGCCGCCGCGAAGCCACACCTCCTTCGCGACGTTACGATTGTCGAGAACGTTGTAGTTGGTGTTGAAAGTGCGGTCGTCGATCGTGACGGGCCCCAGGTTCGATCCGTTGTAGTTCGAGACGTAGCTCCCGGAGACGATGCCGGCTGTGGCATGGGATCCGCTGAAGGCGACCGGGACGAGCGGCACACCCCAATATGCCTTCGAGCGGTCCTCCTTGTATTCGATGGCGCCCCAGACTCTGAGATTGTCGGATATGCGATAATTCAGTTGGCCCGAAACGTCGAGCGTCTTCGTGTTGGTGTCGTCGGCAAAGCCGTTGAGCGAGGAGCGGCTCATGTCGAACCGGTAGTCCAAGCCCTGGATGTTGGTGCTGCCGCCGGAGCCGTAGTAGCTGCGGAACGAATTCAGCGAGTCATAGGAAAAGTACGCCTCGTTCCGGATCGGCCCGGTGTGCGGCTGCTTGGTCACGAAATTGACCGCACCGCCGGCGGCACCCTCGCCCGACAACAGTGAGGCTGGCCCCTTTAGAAACTCCACCGCCTCTAGATTGGCCGTATCCATGATGCGCGACGTCATGTTCTGCGGACCGATCTTGATGCCGTTGTAGAGCACATTGATCTGGCTGTTGGTGAAGCCGCGCATCGAGAAGGCCGAGGGCTCGGCCGGATTGTCACCGGACGTCACACCGACCGCGCCTTGCGCGACGTCCGACACCGTCCGATAGCCTTGCTCACGGATCGTCTCGGCCGAAATCACCTCGACGGTTGCCGGAATCTCGCGCACCGTCAGGCCAAGACGCGAGGCGCCCTCGGCAACAGCGTTCGTGTTCAGCGGCGTCTGCGTTGCTTGCTCACCAGGCTTCGGTGCTGTCGCGGTGGGCGTGGCTCTGCTTGCCGCCGTATGGCGCGCGCCGCGTTCGTCGCGGCCGGCCGGCCTTGCCGGTCTGCGCTTCTGATTGGCACCCGGAGAAATCTCGATGGGTGGCAATTGCTCACGGGAGTTCGCCTGTTGCGCCCAGGCTGCGGAGATGTCGAGGGAAGCAACATAAGAGAGAACGCCGGATGCGAGCAAGAATCTGCCCGACCGGGCGGCACGAAGAGACGACATGGTTGAGACCTCGGTATGACGACAGTGGCACGTCACAGCGACCCAGGGTCTCAACCTCCAGCTTGCTAAGCCTCGGGTGAAGCCGAATGTCTGTACTCCCCGACCGACATCTTCGCGTGTGACCACGGCTGACGGCAGGTCTCCTGGCTTGCGGGTCGTTACCTTGCGTCGCCTTCCCGGGACCGAGATGCCCAGTGGCTCGTGACGCAAGATTCTCCGCTCACAGTTGCGGGGGCAGCTACGGCATTGAGGAAACGTCCTCGCACCGCATTCCCTTTTCATCCCCGTAAGGGGAAACCGTCGCGCGCATCTAGGATTAAGACGAGCGTGGAGTCAATGTGCACTCTCGGTATCCCTGTCGCAGCGATCTCTACATTGACAATTGCTCACCGGAGCGTGCTATCGCGTTACTGCTCTGACGTAGGTGGAGACGTTGAATGGAAGGGGACACCTTCCTCTGGCTGGTCCGGCATGCGATTGTTAATGGCGTCGCAGGGACGATCCATGCCTCGGACGCCCCCGCGGATCTCAACGACCGGACGCAACTTGAAGCGCTGCGACGGCAACTGCCGCAGGACGCCAGAAGCTACGCAAGCCCGTCGCGACGGACCGTCGACACGGCGCGTGCGCTGGGGCGTGACCCGATTCTGGTGCCCGAATTCCGCGAGCAGGATTTTGGCGACTGGACCGGGCAGCGCCACGACGATCTCGCCGCTGCCGGCGGCGAAAGCTATGCAAAGTTTTGGAGCGATCCGGCTCGCTCCCGGCCGCCGGGCGGCGAAAGCTTTGAGGATCAGATTGTCAGGGTTCGGCAGGGCCTCGATCAGATCGAGACCGGACCGGCAAGCCTCGTCGTCCATTCCGGCACCATCCGCGCTGCGCTGTGCATCGCACTTGACCTCACCCCGCAGGCTGCCCTCCGCTTCGTCATCAACCCGCTTTCCCTCACTCGCATCGATCGGCTGTCGAATGGCTGGCGAGTGCTGTCGGTCAATCAGTGCGTTGCTTGAAGCGCCCTCATCATGCCGGCCGATCCGGCACGTTGGCTTGCGCAAAGGTCGCCATGCCGTTGTGCAGGGCGCATGCGAGCCGCACCAGCGGCAGTGCGATCGCGGCACCCGATCCCTCGCCGAGCCTCAGGTCCAGGCTGACCAGAGGATGGACGTTGAGCGCGCGAAGAACCAGGCGATGTCCCTGCTCCGCCGATTGATGCGAGGGCAAGAGATATGGCTGACACGACGGATTGAGACGCACCGCCGCGAGCGCCGCAGCTGACACGATGAAGCCGTCGATCAGGACAGGAATGCGCCGCTGCGCCGCTGCGATGATCGCACCGCAGACAGCGGCGATCTCGAGACCTCCAACTGCACACAGGATCTTTTCGGCAGAAGCCCCGGCAAGCTTGTGCAGGGCCAGCGCAGCATCAACCAGCCGCGCCTTGCGGGCCCGGCCGGCGGTATCGACACCGGTTCCGCTGCCTGCGATCTCCTCGGCGCTCACGCCGAGCAGGGCCGATGCGATTGCTGCCGAGGTCGTGGTGTTGCCGATTCCCATTTCTCCTAAGATGAGTAGATCAGGATGCCCGGCCTCCGCGCGCAGCACCGCGCGCCAGCCGCATTCAAAAGCGAATGCCAGCTCGCTCGGGTCAAGCGCCGCCTCCACGCTGAAATCGCGGCTGCCGCAGCGCGGCTTGTCGGTGACGACCCCCGCCAGCGGCGCTTCCGCCAACGTGCCGGCGTCGACGACTTCGAGACCCGAACCCAATTCGCGTGCCAAGACCGATATCGCAGCGCCGCCCGCGGCGAAATTCGACAGCATCGCGATCGTCACCTCCTGCGGATAGGCCGACACGCCCTGCGCGACGATGCCGTGATCGCCGGCAAAGACGACGATCGGCACGCGGTCAGCGCGAGGTTGCTCCGTCTGCTGGAGGCCAGCGAGTTCGACCGCAATCTGCTCGAGCCGGCCGAGCGCACCCGTCGGCTTTGTCAGTTGCCCCTGCCGCGCAAGCGCCGCCTCGCGATGGGCGGCCGAGACATCAGGGCATTTCTGGGAGACCCACTCGGGGAGCATGTTGTTCTGCCTCTGCATGCGGCCGCCTCACGGCCTGCGCTTGAGAATGTAGCTGTCCATGATCCAGCCATGCCGTTCGCGCGCCTCTTGCCGCGTCGCGACGATGCGAGGACCAGCCTCGGCAAGCTCACCGGACATGATGATCTGATCGGACATGCCGAGATAGGCGCCCCACCAGATATGCAGGCCTTTCGGCTCCAGCGATTGAAAGGCGGTGCCGCCATCAAGCATCACGACCACGGTGTCGGTGCCGTCAGGCCAGCCGCCTTCGCGCAACCGCCGCCCCGTCGTAACGAGAAAGGGCTCGCCGATGCCGTTGAGCGGCAGCGCATGCGCCGCGCACAGCGCCTGGATCGACGTGATGCCCGGGATCACCTCGATCGCCGGCAAGGGGTCCAGCCTTCGCGCGATGCGCAGGCTGGAATCGTAGAGCGACGGGTCGCCCCAGATCAGCAGGGCCACGCGGCCGTCGCTGCCAAGGTGGCTCGCGATCTCCTGTGACCAAGTTGCAGCGACAGCGTCGTGCCAATCGTCAACGCCCCGGCGGTAATCCGCCTCGCCGGCATTGCGCACGGGCAGATCGAATTCCGCGATACGCGTCTTGTCGCTCGTGAGCACATCAGCGCAAATCGCCTGCCGCAGTTCGGCGAGATCGGACTTCGCCGCGCCCTTGTGCGGGATGAGGACGAGATCGGCAGCGTTGATCGCGCGGATCGCTGCGAGCGTGAGCTGCTCGGGATCGCCGCAGCCGATGCCTATCAGGGAGAGCGTCAGCATAACCTGTGCGAAGGGCGGCCGTGGCGGCCGCCCCTCACATTATCTCTGCGCAGCGTTGTGCAGGCGCGGGGTGACGAAGCCGTCGGCCGTAACGCCACGCAGCGATTTTGCCAGCGCGAGCACAGCAAGATCCGCCAGCGGCTCGATCACAATGACCATCGCATAGGATCCTGCAAACATCGCGATGTTGGCGAGATTCGTCGCGCCAAAGCCCGCACCGTAGAGCGCCCAGAATGCAACCCACGCGACGATGGCGGACTGGTACGCCGTCGAAAGCCCCAGCGCCTGGCGATACTGCAGGTCAACATAGGCGGTGTTGCGGGGAATGATGCGCTGGGCCAGCGCGTGGATCGCGAACAGCGGCACCAGCAGCGTCGTCACGTTCATGCCGTATTGCGGCAGATCCGTCGGCGCGAAGAACAGGCCCTGCAGCAGAAGACCCAATGCGAGTGCGAACGCGGCGGGTGCGGCACCGAACAGCAGGAACAATGTCGAACCGAGGATGAAGTGCACCTCGGAGACTCCGACGCGGAAGTGCGGCAGGATCTCGAAGAACGAGAACACCAGCGCTGTCGTAGCAACCGTGCGCACAGCGAATGAAACGATGCCTTGCTCGCGCACGCTATCGGCCGCGAGCTTGAGGGCGACGCCGCCTGCGGCAATGCCGGTAGCATAGCTCAGCACGAGTTTTGCACCCGTCACAATTCCCGGTTCGATATGCATGGCCTCAAGTCCTTCCTGCCGTCACACCGACGGCTTTGGCGTCAAAAATTGACTCTTTCGAAGAGCACGCGTCAAGGGGCGAGCGAGGGTCGGCGACGGCGTCATCTCACGTCATCTCCGCCAATGCGCCGAACAGGATCACGGCGGCGGTCGTCGCCGCACCGCCTCGCGCGATCTGTTCGGCGAGCTCTGCGATCGTGGTGCGAACCAGCCGCTCATCGGTGCGACCCAAGGATTCGGCAAACAGCGCCGGCGTGCTCGGGGCGAGGCCATGCTCGATCAGTTTCGCGGCCAGGGCCGGGAACGTGCGCCGGCCCATATAGACGACGGTCGTCGCCTCCGGATCGGCCAGCGCCGCCCAGTTCAGGTTCGCGGGCAATTCACCGGTGACATCGGCGCCGGTCACGAACTGGACCCGGCGCGACGTATGCCGTCGGGTCAGGGGAATGCCGGTCTGCGCCGCCGCGACGCAGGCCGCGGTGACGCCTGGAACGATCTCGTAGCCGATGCCTGCCGCGCGGAGCGTCTCGATCTCCTCTTCCAGACGACCGAAGATGCCCGCATCGCCCGATTTCAACCGCACCACGCGTGCGCCCGTTCCCGCGTAATCGACCAGCAACCGGTTGACATGCTGCTGCTTGGTCGAGGGGCGACCGGCGCGTTTTCCCACCGCGACGAGATTGGCGGCTGGACCGGCCAGATCGAGGATCGCCCCCGAGGCGAGATCGTCATAGAGCACCACGTCAGCTTCGCGCAACCGCGCCGCCCCTTTCAGCGTCAGGAGCTCGGGATCGCCGGGACCGGCGGAGATGAAGGAGACGAAGCCGCTCACCGGTCCTCCGCAATCAGATGAAAGAAGGTACCGGAGGTGTTGTCGCGCCGCGAGCCGGTCTCTGCAACCACGACGCCCGTTGCATCACACACGACCGCGAGCGGCGTATCAGGCTGCGCGACGATCGTCGAATAGTGAAACTCATGGCCCCTTAGCCGTGCGCCGGCCTTGTGTCCCGGTATCGGTGCAGCAAGCGCCGCTAGGCGATAGCCCAGATGCATGCGACGCTTGGCATAGCTCGTCTCCAGGCCAAGCAAGCCGACCATCTGGTGGCGTGCGCCTTCGGCATCCGTCAGAGCCGTGCCCAGCACCATATAGCCCCCGCATTCGCCATGCACGGGGCGCGTCTCGGCGAAGGCGCGCAACGCGCCACCAAACCGCGTGTTGCCAGCAAGCCGGCCCGCGTGCAGTTCCGGATAGCCGCCGGGCAACCAGCACACGTCGGCGCTCGCGTCAGGCCCTTCATCGGCAAGCGGCGAGAAGGGCGATATCTCGGCCCCGGCGGCGCGCCAGGCTTCGAGCATGTGCGGATAGATGAAGGAGAACGCCGCGTCGCGCGCCAGCGCAATCCGCTGCCCGGGTGGCGTGACGGCGAGACCGAGCGGGGCCGATGGCGGCAGCCAGGCAGAGGCCGATTGCAGCACGGAGTCGAGATCGACATGCTCGGTGATGAAGCGTGAGGACTCGGCGATCAGCCCGCCGACCTCCGTCTGCTCTTCGGCTTGCACCAGGCCAAGGTGCCGCTTCGGCAAGGAAATCTCGGCATGGCGCGGCAGCGCACCGAATACGGCAATGCCGGCGTCTGCCATGGCGCGGCGCACCAGATCCTCGTGCCGTGGGCTCGCGACGCGATTGAGAACGACGCCTGCAAGCCGGACACCCGCGCGGAAATCGCGCAGTCCGGCGGCAACCGCCGCGGCCGTCTGTGCCTGGCCGGATGGATCGATCACCAGCAGAACCGGCCAGCCCATCATCTCCGCGATGTCGGCCGTCGCGCCGGTGCCCGCCACGCCGCGCGCAGCGACGCCGTCGAACAGGCCCATCGAGCCCTCGGCGAGCACGAGATCGGCGTCCGCGCCGCGGCCGACCAGCCGCGTGATCGTCTCGCGATCCATGGCCCAGCTATCGATATTGACCGAGGCGCGTCCCGTCGCGGCCGCGTGGAAGGCGGGATCGATATAGTCGGGCCCGCTCTTGAAGCACTGCACGGTCAGCCCGCGATCGCGATAGGCGCGCGCGAGCGCCAGCGTCAGCGTCGTCTTGCCAACGCCGGAGGCCGGCGCCGAGATGACGAGGCCTGCCGCCATCACGACGCCTCCGGGAAACGCGGTGCCTGCCCGACCGGGCGGTAACGGCGGTCATAGTCGGCAGCGTAAAGGCGACTCTCGGCGAACTCCTCCGAGCCCAGCGTCTTGCCGACCAGAATGAGCGCGGTCCGCTCGAGCTCGACACCGACTGCGGCGTCGAGCGTGGCAAGCGTGGCGCGCACGATGCGCTGGTCCGGCCAGCTTGCGCGCCAGACAATCGCGACCGGACAGTCCGTGCCGTAATGCTGCGTCAGCTCGGCGATCACCTTGTCCAGGAGATGGATCGACAGATGGATGGCGAGCACCGCACCGGTCGCGGCGAAAGCGGCGAGCTTCTCGCCGTCCGGCATCGTGCTCGCCCGGCCGGGCGTGCGCGTCAACACCACGGACTGGGCAAGGCCCGGCAGCGTCAGCTCGGCCTCGAGCGCCGCGGCGGCGGCGGAGAAGGACGGCACGCCGGGCGTGATCGAATAGGGAATCTTCAGCGCGCGCAGCCGCCGTAGCTGCTCGCCCATCGCTGACCAGATCGAGAGATCACCCGAATGCAGCCGCGCGACGTCCTTGCCTTCCGCATGCGCGGCGGCGATCTCCGCAATGATCTCGTCGAGCGACAGCGGCGCGGTGTTGACGATCCGCACGCCCGGCGGGCAATGCGCAAGCACGCCTTCCGGCACGAGCGAGCCGGCATAGAGGCAGACCGGCGAGGCAGCGATCAGATCGCGCCCGCGCAAGGTCAAGAGATCGGCAGCGCCGGGGCCGGCGCCAATGAAATGTACGGTCATTCGCCGTCTCCTTCGGCAATCGCCGCCGTTACGGTACGGTCTTGCGAAACCACGCGCGTCGCAATCAGGCGCGCGCGACGACCGGCCGCCACCAGTGCGGCGGCTTCCGCGACCGACCCCGTGCCGAATTTTTCCCGGATGAGTTTTGACTGAGTCAGCGTCGCGGCTCCGGCCAGCACGTTGGCTGGAACAGCCTTGATCGGCACGTTGAGCTGGCGCGCCAACGATATCAGCGCGGCGGTCTCCGCCTTGTCGCTAACCGTGGCGACGACCGCGAGGCCTTCGCAGCCGCCGGCCGCGATCAGCGCTTCGCGCAGCGAGGCAAGCGTCGCGGTACGCCTGAAGCCCAAACCTGCGACCTTCATTTGACGGCACTCCATTGCACGACCGGCCGCACCGGCTCCCAGGATCGGTACCGGCCCAACGGGGCGGCATGAGAGATCTCGACCCGCACCAATTCCCCGCCATGGCGCTGATGCAGGTCCGCGAGAAACGCCTCCGTTTCTAGCGTCACGGCATGCGCGACCAATCGCGTCCCCGCTTCACTACGCAGCCAGACGGCATCAAACAGCGTGGCATTGAGCCCCCCGCCGACGAATACGGCATCGGGCGCCTCCAGGTCCGCGAGAGCATCGGGCGCGGCTCCTTCAACGACGGTGATCCGATGTGTCAGACCGAACGCCGCGACATTGCGGCGGATGTTCGCAGCGCGTTCCTCGCGAGCCTCAACCGCAATCGCCGTTCCCCCCGCCAAAGCCCATTCAACGGAGATTGAGCCTGAGCCGGCGCCAATGTCCCACAATCTTTCGCCAGGCCGCGGTGAAAGGGCCGACAGCGCCAGCGCGCGTACCGGCCGCTTGGTGATCCGGCCGTCATGCACAAAGAGATCGTCCGCAAGACCCGAGCTGCGCGCGATGCCCTGCGATCCCCTCGCCTCCAGCGCCAGCGCGACGAGATTGTCGCGGGGCTCGGCCGAGTAACTGTCGGCACGATGTTGTCTGACGCGTTCGCCGGGGCCACCAAGGGCCGCAAGGCTCCAGATCAACGACCCGCCCCAGCCGCGTTCCGTGAGCCATTTTGCGAGATCGCCGCCTGCCTTGCCGTCGCGCACCAGGCAAACGATCCGCGCGCCGTGCGCCAGATGCGGGACCAGGCGCTCGAAAGGCGCGGCGTGGAGCCCGAGACAGATGACGGATTCGAGGCGCCAGCCCAATCGCGCCACGGCGAGCGAGAAGGTCGAAGGCGCGGAGTGGACAACCCATTCGCCTGCCTCGAGCTTCTCAGCAAGACTTCCGCCGACGCCATGCCAGAACGGATCACCCGAGGCGAGCACCGCCGTCGGGCGGCCGCGCCGGGTCAGCACAATGTCCGCATCGAACGGTACCGGCCACGGACGGCCGCGGTTGCCAACCTCCGCAAGCGTGAGATGGCGTTCGCCGCCAAAGACGGTTTCCGCCAGGGCAATCGCCTTTCGGCTTGCCTCGGAGAGGCCGGCAAGGCCATCTTCGCCGATGCCAATGATGGTCAACCAGGGATCAGCCATGATGCGCGCCCTCGTTCTGGGCGGAACGGCCGACGCCAATCTGCTTGCAGAGAGCCTCGCACGCGCGGGACTCGATGCGACCTATTCCTACGGCGGGCGCACCCGGGCGCCCGCGAACCAGCCGCTGCCGACTCGTATCGGCGGCTTCGGCGGCGTGAGCGGTCTTGCCGAACACATTCGTCAGGAAGGCATCACGCATGTGGTTGACGCAACGCATCCCTTTGCGGCCGAGATGAGCCGCAACGCGGTTGCGGCGTGCGTGGAAACCGGCACGGCGCTGATGGCGCTGGAACGCGCACCCTGGGCCAGAACGCCCGGCGACAACTGGATCGAGGTGGCCGATATTGCCTCCGCCGTCGCGGCCTTGCCAGAACACCGCGCCCGGGTGTTTCTTGCGATCGGCCGGCAGCATATCGCGCCCTTCGCCAGCAGGCCGCAGCACGCCTACACGCTGAGATTCGTTGATCCGCCCGGCGACGCCTTGCCGTTCGATGCCGACGTCATCGTGTCGCGCGGTCCGTTCACGCTCGATGGTGAACTGGAGATGATGCGTGCGCGTAGCATCGAATGGATTGTCGCCCGCAATTCCGGCGGAGACGGCGCGCGCGCCAAGATCGACGCTGCGCGCGCGCTGGGTCTTCCCGTCATCATGCTTGTGCGCCCGCAACTGCCTGACAGGCCGCGGGTGGAAAGCGTCGCCGAAGTCCTGCAATGGCTTGGTCATCGTGTCTGCCTCGGTGCATAGACCCAGCGGCCGACGCGACGCGTCGCCGAATTGCTGACGATCACGAGCGTGCGCATGTCGGCCATCTCCGGCTTGGCGTCCCTCACTCTGACTGCTTCGATCCACTCATCGGGTGTAGTAACTGCGCGCGCGAAGATGACGATCCGGTCACCACATCCAGCCTCGTTCAGAATGTCCAGCGCGCGGCCAAAACCGTCGGGCCGGCTCGCCGAGCGCGGATTGTACATCGCAATCGCGAAATCAGCTTCGGCGGCGAGCCGCAGGCGCTTCTCGATCACCGGCCACGGTTTGAGATTGTCGGAGAGATTGATCGCGCAAAAATCATGTCCGAGCGGTGCGCCGGCACGCGCGGCGGCTGCCAACATCGCCGTCACGCCAGGCAACACGCGGATGGGAATCCCCTGCCATTGCGGCTGGTCCTCAAGCGCCTCGAACACGGTAGAGGCCATCGCAAAGACACCGGGATCGCCGGAGGACACCACGACAACCTGATGGCCTTCGGATGCGAGCCGCAAGGCTTCGTTCGCGCGCTGCAACTCGACGCGGTTATCGGAGGGGTGCAACGTGAGGCCTTCGCGCGGAGCCACGCGCGCAACATAGGGCGCATAGCCCACGATGTCGGTCGCGGCCGCGAGTGCGGCGGAGACTTCCGGCGTGACCAGTGCGTCGTCGCCCGGCCCAAGCCCCGCGATGGTCAGCGTGCCCGTCATTCGACCGACACCCGGCGTCGCCCCTGCCCGTGGACTAGCACGATCGCGAAATAAGGACAGTCGGCTTCCTCGACATCGATCAGCCGAGCGACACGCTCACTCGGCATGGTCCCGCGCTCGACCAGCCACGCGTCCGCCAGTCGGCCGACGGACACAAGCGCGCGGCGCACTTTTGTCAGATTGCGGCCGGTCTTCATGATGACGAGCGCGTCGGAATTGCGCATCCGGCGCTCCAGCTCGTCCTCCGCGAGCGTGCCCATCAAAACCGTCGTCACGTCGTCGCCGAGCGCGATCGGCCGGCCGACAGAGTTCCAGCAGCCGGCCATTCCGGGGATGCCTGCGATCACCTCGATCTCGACCCGCCCGTGCAAGCGCGCATGCAGATGCATGAAGGAGCCGTAGAAGTAAGGATCGCCCTCGCAGAGCACAACGACGTCGACCACCCGCGCAAGCCGCGCCAGACGCTCCGCCCATTCGTCATAGAATCCGGTAAGCAGACGGACATACTCCGGACTGTCGAAGGCGATCTCCGTCGTGACCGGATATTCCATTGGATATTCCAAGACGTCCGCCGCCAACATCCCCTCGACGATCCGCCGCGCCTGGCCGGGACGTCCCTTCTTGCGGAAATAGGCGACGTGCTTCGCCGCGCGCACCTCACGGTCGGCACGCACGCTCATCAAGTCCGGATCGCCTGGCCCGAGGCCGCAGCAGATGATGCGCCCCATCCCTATTCGCTCCGGCTTGCCAGCGCATTCACGGCGGCAACGGTGATTGCCGAACCGCCAAGGCGACCCGCGACCGTCAGCGCCGGCGCGGGTGAATCGGCCATCAATGCGGCCTTGGATTCAGCAGCGCCGACGAAACCGACGGGGCAGCCAATGATCGCCGCCGGTCTTGGGCAATCGCGGTCCTCCAGCATGTTGAGGAGATGAAACAACGCGGTCGGCGCATTGCCGATCGCGACGATCGCTCCCTCAAGGCACGGTCGCCACAGTTCCAGCGCCGCCGCGGAACGGGTATTGCGCATGGACTGCGCGAGCGCGGGAACGGCGGGGTCACTGAGCGTGCAGATGACGGCATTGCCGGCCGGCAGCCGCGCGCGCGTAATGCCCTCCGACACCATGCGCGCGTCGCAGAGAATGGGCGCGCCCTTCTGCAGCGCCGCGCGCGCGATCGCCGCCATGCCGGGTGTGAAGCGGATATGAGCCTCGAGACCCACCATGCCCGCAGCATGAATCATGCGCACGACCACCGGTTCCTCGTCAGGCGCGAACCGGCCGAGGTCGGCCTCGGTCCGGATGGTGGAAAAGGATCGCCGGTAGATCGCCGCGCCATCGGTTTCGTAGATGTGCGGCATTCAGCATGCTCCCACCAGAATGGAGGGATCTTTGACGAGGCTTGCGCCGCTCAGGCCGCGCCTGACAGGCCTATCCCGTGTCGAACCGTCACGAACGAGATCAAACCCGTCACCGGTCCCAACCAATGTGATCGACGCAGGGCCGGAATGGGCGCAGCCCTTGGCGCAGCCGGATACGTGAAGCCGCGCGCCAGCCGCAATTTGCGGCGCCAGCGCAGCCGCCAGCCCACGTGTATCGGCGTGCGCCTCGCGGCAGCGCGGCGCGCCGCTGCACGCAATTGCACGGAGCGCGGGATCGTCGGCCCGTGTGATGAGGTCCGGCGTACGGGGCAGCTCATGTAGCCCCTCCGCCAGCATCATGCGCCACGGCGTCATGCGCAGTGCCGGCGTGCAGCCGGCGAGATGGCGGAGCGCCGAATGGGACAGTTGCCCGAAGGCCGCACCGATCAACGCACCATGCAGATCGAGGCCCGGAGCCGGTGCGGCCATGCCGCGTGCAGGCTCGGCATCCCCCCGCAAAGCTTCAGGCAGCCGCGCGCCGGCGCGGACATGGGCCGCTATGCGCCCTCGCCCGTCTCTGGCTCCGCCTGATGCCAGGAACCATTCGGCGAGCGCGAGCGCGACCCTCACAGCTTCGCTTCGTGCAACAGAGCGGCCTAACTCGGCTCCGTCGGCGCGCACGATCAGTGTGCCCGAAGGATCGCGCTCGATGCGCACGTCCGCCGACGCCGCGGCGAGCGCGCGCTCCTTCCCGTCATCGACTGCAAAGCCAAACTTGGTCGGGAGATCTAAAGAGCTACGGACCAGTGCATGCTCAAGCTCGGTGGCAAGCGAACACGTGTCATCGCCAGCGCTCCAGAACGGCGTGACCAGAATGTTGCGCCGTCGCTCGGTCTCTGGATCGGGGTCGACCAATCCAAGCTGCGCGAGCCCGTCGAGCAGAGCCGGATGTCCTTCATCACTGACGCCACGGATCTGAAGATTGGCGCGGCTGGTGAGGTCGATCAAACCGTTGCCGTAACGTTCGGCGAGGTCCGTTATTCCTGCCGCCTGCCTCGCATCAAGCCGCCCTCCATACGGACGCACGCGCACGACCAGCCCGTCGCCTGACAGCATCGGCCGCAGCGCGCCCGGGCACCAGCCCTTGATCGCGACCGCGCTCATGAGGCCTCCCGCAGCGCCGCCGCAATCGAATTGCGGCGCGTCTTCCACAGCGAGACCTCATGCAGTCGGGTAAAGCAGGTTTCCATTACAGCGAGCGCCGTGGGATTTTCGCACGCCATGAAGCCGCGGACGTCGTCGTTGCCGAGCGTTGCGTCGTAGTAGAGATCGAACAGATGCGGCGGCACGGCATCCGCAAGATGAGCGAAGGCGGCCATGTGCTCCAGCGTCGCGGCGATTTCAGCCGCCCCGCGAAAGCCGTGCCGCTTCATGCCGGCGATCCACTCAGGATTTGCGGCACGCGTGCGGACCACGCGTGAAATTTCCTCAGTCAGCTCGCGGGCACGTGGCTGATCGGGCCGCGAGGTGTCGAGGTGATAGAGCGAAGGGATGCTCGTGCCCAATCGCGCCGCTGCGGCCGCGACACCCGCCTCATGGGCGGCATAGTCCGCGGCGAGCAGCAGGTCTGTCTCAGGCAGGTCCTGAGTATGGACAAAGGCGTCGGCGGCGGCGAGCTTCGCCTCGATGCCAGCGCGGTCGGGCTGCATCGCACCATCGGACGAAAACGCCCAGGACGATGCCGACAACCAAGCCTCGCCGGCCGCCTCCCGCGATTGCGGCGTGAAGACATCGGGTAGCGATGCAAAGCCGACGCCATATTGTCCGGGACGCGGCCCGAACACGCGCGATGCGCGATGG
Organism: Bradyrhizobium murdochi; assembly: GCF_000472965.1. Lineage (GTDB taxonomy): Bacteria > Pseudomonadota > Alphaproteobacteria > Rhizobiales > Xanthobacteraceae > Bradyrhizobium > Bradyrhizobium murdochi. The sequence goes on from NZ_AXAU01000014.1 coordinate 69,997, forward strand.
CGATAGGGATTTTCCTCGCCTTCGCCTTCGCGCTCGGAGAGCGCTTCGGCTGCTGCCTCGAACAATTGAGCGAGACCGGAGAACACGTCGCGAAACAGCCCGGACACGCGAAGCGTGACGTCGATGCGGGGCCGGCCGAGCTCGGCCGGCGCGATGATGTCGTAACCCGTCACGCGTCCCGAACCATGATCCCAGCGCGGCGCAATGCCGGCGAGATGCAGGGCCATCGCAAAATCCTCGCCTGCGGTGCGCATAGTCGAAGAGCCCCAGAGATCGACCACGAGCCCCTCCGGCCAGTCACCGTGATCCTGCAAGTGACGGCGCAGCAATTCCTCCGCGAGTTTGATGCCTTGCGCATGCGCCGACGGCGTCGGCACGGCACGAGGATCGATGGCAAACAGATTGCGTCCGGTAGGCAATACGTCCTGACGCCCGCGATAGGGCGAGCCCGCCGGCCCCGGTGTGACGTGCCGGCCCGCGAGTGCGTCGAGCAGCGAGCCCTTCTCCGCCTCTCCGCAATCGCCGCGACCGAACACATGCAGCCCGTCGCCGAACTGGCTTTCCTTGATATCGCAGACAAAGCGATCGATCCGCGGAATCGCTTCCGCCGGGGCGGCCGATGCAGTGAGGCCCAGATCGTCATCCAGACCGGCGGCCCGGGCCTCATCGCGGATTGCCGCAATCAGGCGCTGGCGACGCGCGGGATCGAGGCCGTCGGCCGTCGAATATTCGTCGAGCAGTCGCTCGAGCCGGCGTAGGCCCTCGGGCACCACGGCCTTCGCCAACGGCGGCGGTAGATGCCCGATGGTGACGGCGCCGATTCGCCGCTTGGCCTGCGCCGCTTCGCCGGGATCATTGACGATAAAAGGATAGATCACCGGCAGATCGTCGATCAGCGCTTCCGGCCAGCAGGAGGACGACAGCGCGACGGACTTGCCGGGCAGCCATTCGAGCGTGCCATGCGCGCCCATGTGGACGACAGCGTCGATCGCCTCGCGCCGGAGCCACAGATGGAAGGCAACATAGGCGTGACAAGGCGTGCGAGAGAGATCGTGATAGTCCACGTCGCGATGCCCAACCTCACCTCGTTCCGGCTGGACTGCGATGATCGCCTTACCGCATCGAATAGCAGAGAAACGAAGTTCGCCGGATTTGCAGTTTGGATCATCTTCCGGTGCGCCCCAAGCGCGCGCGAGGTCATCCTGCAACTGGCGTGGAAGGCGGGATAGCTCCGTGCGATATTCGGCGACGCTCCACGTCAGTTGCCCTCGCATCAGAACATCGCCAAGCGACGTGGCCATCCCGACATCAAAACCAGCTCGGCCAAGATCGGACAGCAACGCTTCGACAGAGGCGAGCGCGTCGAGTCCAACCGCATGCGCGATCTGGTGCGGACGGCCCGGATAATTCGAGAGCACGATTGCCAGCCGCTTCTCGCCGGCCGACTTGTCAGCAAGTTGTCGCCAGGCCGCGACCCGCGCGGCAACAGCGCTCACGCGTTCGTGCTCGGCTCTATGCGCAAGATGGGTGAATTGCAGATAGGGATCGCACTCGCTCGCCGACTTGAAACTCACCACGCCCGCGAACAGCCGGCCGTCAACCTCGGGCAATACCACATGCATTGCGAGGTCTCCCGGCGAGAGGCCGCGCAGCGACTCCGCCCAGACGTCGCGCCGCGCCGTGGACAGCGCGACCTGAAACACGGGGCACGACGCAGCATCGAACGGCGTCGTGCCGTCCTCGCCGACCGCAGAAAACGCAGTCGCATTGACAATGGCGGCCGGCGCGCGCCGCGCGAAATGCGCACGCAGCCAATCCGCAACGCCCGGCGCCTTCAGCGAGGTGATGAACACGCCGAAGGCATCAAAGCCCTTCTGCCGCAACGCTACGATCAGGGCGTCGACCGGATCCGTGTCGGCGGCCGTAAGATAGGACCGATAGAACGTAACCACCGCGCTGGGCCGCCCATCGGCGGTCGGCGCAGCCACGACACCACGCCCGGGGTCATAGAACCCGATCTCGGGAATATCGATCGCTCCGACAACAGGTCCCGCATAGAGTCCAGATGCGAGCGCGAGCTGCGCGATCGCTGCCTGCGCCGCAACCGGCCCGCCCTTGTCGCAGAGCACCTTGAGCCGCCGGAGCGTCGAAACCGGCAATGTGGAGAACGCGTCCAGTCGCAGATCGTCACGACCGTCCGCCGGCAGCACGGCCAGCGCGATGCCGCGATCCCTGGCGAGCTGATGCAGCGCCGTGAGCCCATACGACCAGTAGGACTCGCCGCCGATCAGGCGCACGAGGATGCCGCGTGCTTGCGACAGCGTTCGCTCGACATAGGTGTCGACCGACAGAGGATGACGCAGCTCGGCAAGATTGGCGAGCCTCAGCGACGGCAGGCTGGCCCGCCCTCGCCACCAGCCCGACGCGAAGGCGGCAAGATCGCTATCCGAAAACGAAAGCACCACGAGATCGGCCGGATCCTGGCCGATGTCCCGTGGCGTCGCGGTCTCCTCCAGACCACGGCTCTCGCGGAAGACGACGTGCATCAGATGCCAAGTCCCGTCCTGATCGCGGCCTCATCGATATCGCCGTGCTCACCGATCACGACCAGCTTTGACTGCCGTGGCTTAGCGCCCCAGGGCCTGTCGAACTGATGCCGCACGCGCGCGCCGACCGATTGCAGCAACAACCGCATAGGCTTGCCTTCAACGGCGACATAGCCCTTGGCGCGCAGCACATTCTGGTCACGCGCCAGCCGCTGGACCGATGCAATGAGCGCATCGATATCGGTGATTTCCGGAAGATCGATGACGACAGAGGTAAAGTCATTGTGCTCGTGCTCGTCCTCGCCGTCATGATGCGACGGGCGCGCGGCGAGATCATCTTCCGCCGCCGCTTCAAGACCCAGGATCACGCGCGCATCGACCGCGCCGTCCACGACGGGCAGCATCGGCACGCGGCGCGGCATTTCGGCCTCGATCGCCGCCTTCGCTGCTTCAAGGCCGGCCGAGCCGGCAAGGTCCGCCTTGGTCAGCAGCACGATATCGGCGCAGGCGATCTGGTCCTCGAACACTTCCGACAGCGGCGTCTCGTGATCGAGATTGTCATCGGCCGCACGCTGCGCTTCCACCGCGTCTAGATCCGGCGCGAAGCGGCCTGCGGCTACCGCCTCGGCGTCGGCCAGCGCGATCACGCCGTCGACCGTGATCCGCGACCGGATCTCCGGCCAGTCGAACGCCTTGAGCAGCGGTTTTGGCAAGGCCAATCCGGATGTCTCGATCAAAATATGATCCGGCTTCACGTTGCGTGCGAGCAACTGCTCCATGGCCGGAATGAAATCGTCGGCCACGGTGCAGCAGATGCAGCCATTGGCGAGCTCGACGATGTTTTCGGCCGGACAGTTAGCATCGGCGCAGGACTTCAGGATTTCACCATCGACGCCCTCGCTGCCGAACTCGTTGACGAGCACGGCAAGCTTCTTTCCATTGGCATTGGTAATCAGATGCTGGATCAGCGTCGTCTTGCCCGATCCGAGAAAGCCGGTGACGACGGTGACGGGGACTTTTGCGAGCGAGTTCATTCAGCGGCCTCCGGCACGACGGCAATGGGTGGAATGCGGGCGAGCGATTGCTTGCGAAAGATCTCCGGACGGCTGCGCCACGGCACGATGCCGTCGGACGCAGCCGCATAGGCTGACGCGCCGGCGATCACATCGCGGACATTGGCATCGGACAGGCGGCCGTAGACATAGGACCATCGTCCCGGCGCGCTGAGCGCGACCGAGCAGCCCTGACTGCACGCGGACAGGCATTCGACCGGAACTACGCTGACGCCATCAGGCACACCGGCATCGAGAATGGCGGCATGCAGGCGCTTACCGGGCGTGATCTCGCCCTCGCCGAGCGTCTGACCGGCACGGCAGGTAATGCAGACGTGAAGTGTGACAGTCATCGCCCCTTCCAGGATAGACAGCGGGAGCGATGAGGTGCGCGAATCCATCCGAAGGAAGGCTCGCTTCCCCGTCGCGGAACACCCCGTCCGCCGGTCTAAAACGTTGCGCTGGCAGGTCTCCCGGCTTGCGGAGCAGGATTTTTTCCTTCGATGCCCGCCTTCCCGACCCCGTTCGGGGCAGTGGCTTCGGGCATCTCTCCGGTCACGGTCGCGGGGGCGGCTGCTCTTCGAGCCCAAATCTCTCGATTTAGGCCCTATCGCATTCCCTCTTCGCCTGTCGTAGGACAGGAACCAACGCAGGCCCACCATTTGCCTATCCCTGCGACTTGTCAAGCCGAAGGAACACGTCAGATGATGTCTGAACAGGATGCCGCCGAGGACGAGAATGTCGTCGCCTCCGAGGCTTCGGTGGACACCCGCCATGCAACGAAAATGGCCAAGAAGAAGATCGCCCGTGACAAGATCATGGCGACCAAGAGCGGCGAGAAGGGACTGATCATCGTCCATACCGGCGCGGGTAAGGGAAAATCATCCTCCGCCTTCGGCATGATCGTCCGCTGTGTCGCACATGGCTTTCAATGCGCGGTCGTGCAGTTCATCAAGGGCGCCTGGGACACCGGCGAGCGCCGCCTGCTCACCGGGCATTTCGGCGATCTCTGCCAGTTCCATGCGATGGGCGAGGGCTTTACCTGGGAAACCCAGGACCGCGCCCGCGATATCGTCGCCGCAAAGGCAGGCTGGGACAAGGCGAAGCAACTGATTCTGGATTCCCGCTTGCGCATGGTCGTGCTCGACGAGATCAACATCGCGCTTCGATATGACTACCTGGACATCGCTGAGGTCGTCGATTTCCTGAAGACCTCCAAGCCGCCGATGACGCATGTCGTTCTCACCGGACGCAATGCCAAGGAGGAGTTGATCGAGATCGCCGACCTCGTCACCGAGATGACACTGGTGAAACATCCGTTCCGTTCTGGCGTCAAGGCGCAGCCGGGCGTCGAGTTCTAATTCGATGGCGCGCGCATTGATGATCCAGGGAGCCGGCTCGGACGTGGGCAAATCGCTCATCGTCGCGGGTCTCGCGCGTGCCGCCAAGCGACGGGGCTATCGCGTGCTCCCATTCAAGCCGCAGAACATGTCGAACAATGCAGCCGTGACTGTCGATGGCGGCGAGATCGGCCGCGCGCAGGCGTTGCAGGCGTTGGCCGCCGGCGTCGAGCCGCATACCGATATGAACCCGGTCCTCTTGAAGCCGGAAACCGATGTCGGCGCCCAGATCATCGTGCATGGCAAGCGCATCGCCACGGCCCGGGCGCGCGAATACGCGTCCCTGAAGCCGTCGCTGATGGATGCGGTGCTGGAGAGCTTTGCGCGGCTGAAAGATCGCGCCGATCTCGTGCTCGTCGAAGGCGCCGGCAGCCCGGCCGAAGTGAACTTGCGCAAATCAGACATCGCCAATATGGGCTTTGCCCGGAGAGCCGACGTTCCCGTGGTGCTGATTGGCGATATCGACCGCGGCGGCGTCATCGCGCAGCTCGTCGGCATCAAGACCGTGATCGACGCGGACGATGCCGCGATGGTCCAGGGTTTTCTGATCAACAAATTCCGCGGCGATCCCACGCTGTTTGACGACGGCTATCGGCTGATCGAAGCCCGGACATCCTGGCGCGGCTTTGGGGTTCTGCCCTACTTCACCCGGGCCGGCGAACTGCCGGCCGAAGATGCGCTAGGGCTCGGTGAGGCGCGAAAACCCGGTCAATGCAAGATCGCGTTTCTCGCGCTGTCGCGGATCGCCAATTTCGATGATCTCGATCCGCTCAAGCTCGAGCCCGGCGTCGACCTCGTGATGGTCCGCCCCGGAGAGGCCATTCCCGGCGACGTCAGGCTCGTGATCATTCCCGGCTCAAAATCGACGCGCGGCGATCTTGCCTTCCTGCGCGCGCAGGGCTGGGACATCGATCTGCTTGCGCATCACCGCCGCGGCGGCCACGTGCTCGGCGTCTGCGGCGGCTACCAGATGCTTGGGCGGAGCGTGGCCGATCCAGAAGGGATCGAGGGCCCGGCTGGCGAAACGCCAGGCCTCGGCCTTCTGAACGTGACGACGGTGATGACGGAGCAGAAGACGCTCAACCGCGTGACCGCGCAGCACGCGGAAACGAGGCACCCAATCGACGCCTACGAGATTCATATCGGTCAGACGGACGGGCCGGACCGTGCACGTCCATTCGCTCTGCTTCATGGCGCGCCGGAAGGCGCGGTCTCAAGCGACGGACGTGTCTGCGGCAGCTATCTGCACGGCCTGTTTGCGTCCGACAGTTTCCGCAGCTCGTTTCTCGGGCAATTGGATATTCCGGTTGCCGACCAGCGGTATCATGGACGGGTGGAGAGCGCGCTCGATGCGCTGGCCGATCACATCGAGGCCCATCTCGATGTCGAAGGGCTGCTCGCGCTCGCACGTTGAGCGCCAAACGTCAGCGCGATAGAGCCTCGGCCAGCCGCGCCCATTCCGACTCATCGCCCGGCAACCCCAGCCGCAACCAGCCCGGCCTTTGCTCGAAGATCCGTGACCAGATGCGCGCACCGGCCAGCCGCGCCTGCGCGGCGCGCCCGTCGCCGGTCTCGTATAGACGGAACAGCGGCGTGCCACCGACAAGGCTCCACCCCTGCGATTTCACGGCGGCATCGAGCCGCAGGCAATCGGCTTCCAGACGGGTCGCGGTCGCCCTGGCCCAATCGCGATCGCGCAAGGCGCGCCCTCCGACCGCAATCGCGGCACCGGACACCGGCCACGGGCCCGCCATTGCCGATAGCGCGGCGATGTCCCCTTCCGCGCCGAGCACAAAGCCAAGGCGCAACCCCGCGAGGCCATAGAACTTTCCGAACGAGCGCAGAGTCAGGAGACCAGGTCGTCCCGCCTCCGCCGCCAGCGATAGCTCTGGCATGGCGTCGGCAAAGCTTTCGTCGATGACGAGACGACCGACGCGCGGCAAGAGCGCGAGCAACTCAGCCTTGTCATAGCGGCGCCCGTCGGGATTGTTGGGATTGACGGCCACGGCAAGATCGGCGCGCGCCAACGCGTCAAGACTGGCGACTTCGGCAACATCCCAGCCGGCGGCCGACAAGACAACGGCGTATTCATTGTACGTCGGCGCGAGTACGCGCGCTCGTCCGCACGGAGCAAGCCGCGGCAGGAGCTGGATCGCGGCCTGCGCGCCGCCCATCGCCAGAATCGGCGCCTTGGTCGCATAGGCCTGCCGTGCGGCTTCATGTAGCGATTCAAGATCTGATCGCGATGGCAAGGCGTTCCAGAAATGCGGCTCGATCTCGCCGACCGGATAGGGCTGACGATTGATGCCGGTCGACAGATCAATCCAGTCCTGCATGCGTCCACCGAAGCGTTGGACGGCCTGATCGAGATTGCCACCATGCTCGCGCATCGCCGCCCTGGTCATGCCAACGCCAGTGCGACGAGCAACCCGCCGAGGAGCAGCATCGCGCGGATGTAGAGCATCAAGCCCTGCCGGACGTCGGCAGCGAGCGGATCGCGCGCGCCATCGTTCAGCCAGGGCTCGTTTGTCACGCTGCCATGATAGCTGCGTGGGCCGCTCAGGCGGACGCCGAGCGCGCCCGCCATCGCCGCTTCCGGCCAGCCGGCATTGACCGAACGATGGCGGTTCGCGTCCCGCACCATGCAGGACAGCGCATCCGGGACGCGCAAGGAGACCAGCGCGAACAGGAAGCCGGTGAGACGCGCCGGAATGAAGTTGGCGATATCGTCGATGCGCGCGGCCGCCCAGCCAAAATACAGATGACGCTCGGAACGATGGCCGATCATGGAGTCCAGCGTGTTGACGGCCTTGTAGCCGACGATGCCGGGCAGGCCGAACAATGCGCCCCAGAACACCGGCGCCACGACGCCGTCAGATGCATTCTCTGCGAGACTCTCGATGGCCGCGCGCGCAATTCCAGCTTCGTCAAGAGTTGCTGGATCGCGTCCCACGATCTGCGCGACCGCCAGACGCGCAGCCTTCAAGTCGCCCGATTGCAGCGGCTGCGCCACCGCAACAACATGGTCGTAAAGCGAGCGCAGCGCGACCATCGGCCATGCGAGTATCCCCAGAAGAACGACGCGGCTCCAACCTGGAACCAGCGCGGCCTCCATGATCCAGCCAATCCCCACGCAAACCCCGATCACCAGCAAAGCGGCGGTCACGCCCGCCACGCGCCGGATCGACGGCGCATCGGTGGACCTGTTCCAATTGCGATCGAGAATACTGATCAGCCTGCCGATCCAGGTCACGGGGTGGCCGATGCGTGCGAACAGTGGGCCGGGCCACCCCAACAGGGCGTCCACCGTCATCGCCACCGCCATTGCCCCGGCAAAACTCAAATCCCGTCTCCTGTCACGCCTGCCCTGATGCGCAAGAATTGCATCGAAGCGCAAGCCCCTCTGGAATGAATTCGGCTTTGTCTTTGCCAGCGATTGGTGGTTAGTGCGGGTCTGAGCGGAGGGTTTGATGGCCATTGTCTTGATCACGGGAGGCGCACGGTCCGGGAAAAGCCGGCGCGCCGAGGCGCGCGCCCACGCCTGCCCCGGCCGACCGGTCTACATCGCCACGGCAGAAGCGCTCGATTTGGAGATGGAGGAGCGGATCGCCCGCCACCGCGCGCGCCGCGGCAATGACTGGGTTGAGCGAGAGGCCCCGCTCGATCTGGTGCAGGCACTGACTGAAACGGACCATGGCGGCGCCCGGCTCGTCGATTGCCTGACGCTGTGGCTGTCCAACCTCCTCCATGCCGAGCGCAACTGGTCGGACGAAGCCGCCCTGCTAACCGCTGCGCTCGGCCGACAACGCAGCCCCGTGATCCTTGTGACCAACGAGGTCGGCCTCGGGATTGTGCCGGATAACGCGCTTGCGCGTACCTTTCGCGATGCCGCCGGCCTGTTGAACCAGAACGTGGCCGCGGTGGCCGACGAGGTCGAGTTCGTGGTGGCGGGACTGCCGATGAAGGTCAAGTGATGCTTCAGCTCGAGCAGCTCCGAACCATCGTCACCGATTTGAGGATCGGCATTTCGTTCGCCACGATTCTTCCCTTCGGCCCGTCCACGGCCGTGGGCGATGGCGAAGTCACGCGCGCAAGCTGGTCGCTTCCGGTCACGGGCTTGCTGGTGGGGCTCGTTGGATCTGCTGTCTACGGCGTCGCTTACGCGGTTGGCCTGACATCGGGGCCGGCCGCGATGCTGGCGCTTGCAAGTACGGTCATCGTCACCGGCGCGCTGCACGAGGACGGACTTGCCGACGCTGCGGACGGATTGGGCGGCGGCCGGACGCGCGAGCGCAAGCTCGAGATCATGCGCGACAGCCGGATCGGCACGTATGGGGCCTGCGCGCTCTTCATCTCGCTGATCCTGCGCTGGAGCGCGCTGGCAGCGATCGCCGCGCCGCGATCGGTCATGATCGCACTCCTGCTTGCACATGCCGCTGCGCGCGCGGGCATGCCTACCTTCATGGCGTTTGTGCCGCCGGCACGGCCAGACGGACTTTCGGCTCGCGCCGGACAGCCGACGCCTCAAGGCGCCGCCATTGCGCTTGGCTTGGGCGCCCTGATCCTCACCCTCGGCTTCGGGCCGGGCAAGGCGATCCTGGCCGTGGCCCTGCTCGCCTTGATCGCGCTGATGACGGCTCGCCTGGCGATCAAGCAGATCGGCGGGCAGACCGGCGATATATTGGGCGCATTCGAACAGCTTGGCGAAACCGCCATCCTGCTGATAGCGGCCTCTCTCTTTCACTCCAGCCTGCCACTCTGATGGTCGCTTTCGACGATCAATTTTGCCGCCAGTTGCGCGAGCTCTTCATCTGGCGGCGCGACGTGCGGCGCTTCAGGACCGATCCGCTGCCCCAAGGCACGCTGGAGCGGTTGATCGACATCGCTTGCCTGTCCCCGTCGGTCGGGCTGAGCCAGCCCTGGCGGTTCGTCATCGTCGAGAACGGGGCAAGACGCCGAGCCGTGATCGATGACTTCAAGGCCTGCAATGCCGATGCCCTGGCGTCCTATTCGGGCGAGCGCGCAGCGCGATATGCAGCGCTCAAGCTCTCGGGCCTCGAGGAGGCACCGGGTCACGTGGCCGTCTTCGCAGACAAGGCCAGCGATGTCGGCCACGGCCTTGGACGCGCCACGATGCCGGAAACGATCGAATATTCCGTCGTTGCGGCGATCTGCGCGATGTGGCTTGCCGCGCGCGCGGAAGGCATTGGGCTCGGCTGGGTGTCGATCCTGACGCCGGCCCGCATCCACGAGATCCTCGACGTTCCCCAATCCTGGAAATTCATCGGTTACTTCTGCGTTGGGTATCCCCAGGCAGAGTTCGATCGCCCCGCACTTGAGAGAGCCAACTGGGAATATCGGCGGACGCCGAAGGAATTTACGCTTCGACGCTAGCTGTTGCGCCGAAGCGATCGGTCAAGACGAGAGCTTTTAGGAATTGATGGAGCGACGTAGTACCGGGGAGCGACTCGGACCATCATTCGGATTCTTTGTTCGTACACTCAACCAGCAGCTCACTTGGACCACCTTCGTCGAGACGATCGGAAATCTTCGATATTCGGAATGGCCATCGGATCTGGAGCGTGCCCGCCTCTGGTACGAACCACATCTCGAGCGCATTCACGAAGACGCCGAAGTCCGGCGGGCCGACCTCGTTCAACTCGAACAGATAGCCAGCGGATATCCTTCGCGCGAACGCTTCCTGACGGACTCACCCTGGACCCGCCGGATGCGATCAGCGACCAGGCGGGTGTCCCGTTGCTAGACGAGGACTACCTGATCCTATCGACCATCCACTCGTCCAAGGGCCAGGAATGGAAGTCGGTATACGTCCTCAACGTGGTCGACGGCTGCATGCCGTCCGACGTGGGAGCCGGCACTTCGGCCGAGCTTGAGGAGGAGCGCCGCCTTCTCTACGTTGCGATGACGCGGGCGAAGGACGATCTTCATCTGGTAGTGCCGCAGTGTTTCTTCACGCACAGTCAGCATTCGCACGGTGACCGCCACGTTTATGCCTCGCGAACCCGCTTCATCCCCGAGAAGCTGCTCGGCCTGTTCGACCGCACGAACTGGCCAACTGCGTCCGTAGACGGGGTTACACGCGGCCCAAGCCAGGGGCCGCGAATCGACATCGGAGCTCGCATGCGAGGGATGTGGCGCTAGAGCTTCGTGGATAAGCCCTACGATTTCGAATCCCTGCTCTGCGAGAGGGACGAGGAACGAACCGCCGGCCGTGGGGATTCCCCGGCAGGAGAACCCCAATGCTTATGACGAAAGAGCGCCGAACTGCGATCCGGACGCTGCGGGGCTGGGCGATCTCGGTGCTGCAGGAAGCGGGCGCAATCCGCGAGCGCGAGGAGCACGGCTGGATGCAAGATCGCGCCGACCCGCATGCCCACAAGCGTGCCTTAGACATCGCCCGTCAGGATCCGCCGGATGGATTCTCCGTGGCAGAGGCGGTCGCAGAAATCGAGGATATATTGGCCTCGATCGGCGACACTTGCCCTGAATGCCCGCCGGACTGCTAGAGGCCCAGCGCCTGGAAATCGACGCCTGGCAAGTTGGCCTAGCGTCCGAGCCGCTTCTCGACCCGCTTTCGGTTGTTGCCGACCTTCTTGACGGCCTTTTTCACGGCGGCCGCCGAGCGCCCGGTCTTTTTCGATTCGTATTGTAGCTCGTGCTTCTGCCGCCCCGCTACCCGGGCCCTGTCCTGCTTCCGCCCACGGGCCGTCTTCTTCCCTGTCGCCATTGGCTCTTCTCCTTTGTGACGAGACGACCATGCAACGCGGCGAAGGATTCCCCGGTTCCGGAACGATCGAACTGTGCGACTTTCAATCACCTGTAGCGTGGAGTTCGCGAGTGGCGTTTCAACGTCAAAAACCGGCGGCAATTGGCGTCAAGGCACCGTTGCCTGGCTTCATCGAACCGGCCTTGGCCAGTTCGGTCGAGAAGGTGCCGAGCGGGTCCCGCTGGATTCACGAAATCAAGTTCGACGGCTACCGCGTTCAGGTCCATCTCGCAAAACGAAGCCGTGAGGGTCTTCACCCGGCGCGGAAATGACTGGACCAAGCGCTTCCGGAAGATCGCCGATGACGCCTGGCACATCAAGGCCGGCTCGGCGATCATCGAGGGCCAGGTCGTCGTTCCGGCCGCCAACGGTGCGACCGATTTCTCAGTGCTGCAGAACGAGCTCAAGGGCAAATCAACCAGGATCGTACTGATCGCCTTCGACCTGCTCTACCTGAACGGCAGAGACATCCGAAAGCTGCCGCTCTTTGAGCGCAAGGCCGAACTGAAGAAGGTCATCGCCGGCACCGACGTGCAGTTCAGCGAAAGCTTCGAGATCGAGGGACGCGAGATGTTCGCGCACGCCTGCAAGCTCGGTCTCGAAGGCGTCGTGTCTAAAGTTCGCGACAGCGCGTATTCGAGCGGCAGAGGAAAAAACTGGGTCAAAAAGACCTGCGCGCAACGCGAGACTCTGACCATTGCCGGATATGCTATCGATAAAGGCAAGTGGGATGGCATCTACGTTGGCCGCAGAGAGGGTGCCGATCCCGATCTACGCCGGGAAAGTGGACCATGGATTCGACAAGGTGTCCGCCGCCGACCTGCAGAAGCGGCTGAAGCCGCTGATCCGCAAGACGCAGCCCTATGCAAAGCGGATCGCACACAAGGGAATCTGGGTCGAGCCAAAGCTGCTGGCCGAGATCGAGTACCGCGCGAAGTCGGCGGAGGGCAAAGTCCGCCATCCCTTCTTCAAGGGACTTCGGGAGGATCTGTGATGGACGCTTCTGACCGCTTCTGGCAGTGGGCCACCAAGCCCTTGGAAAGTCAGCTGACGATTCCGGCCGAGCTGCATCGAGCGGTCATGGAGCTTGCCCCTGAGGCTCGACGAGACCGCGCCGCGGTGAACCAAGCCGCAGCACGCGTGCTGGAGCCCGAACGATGAACGCTTGAAGGGGACCGCTGGCTTTCACGCGTGGGTGCCGCCACAGAAACTAACCCCGCGCGCGCCGCAAGGCGGCTTGCAATCGTTCTTTCTCCTTATCCCAGCGGGCTTCTTCGGTTTGCGATCTCTTCTCAAGGGCCTCGACCTCAGCCTGGATGGCGGCCGACCGCTTCGCGTGATTCTGCTCGGCCTTGTCCAACGCCGCCTGTGCCTTGTCGACCGCCTGCTGACGGCGTTCACGCTCCTTCTGCCTCGCGGCCTCCTCCCTCGCCCGTTCAACATCGCGGCGCTTCTGTTCCCGTTCGTAGGCGAGAGCGGCCTTTCGCTCCGCAGCCTCGTCGACAGCGCGAGAGGAAGGCTTCTTCGCCTTTGGGCCTTTCGACTTGCGGGCGGCTTTCGTTGATCCGCCGCCACCAAGGTTGGTGGGCAGTTCAGCATGCTCGCTAAAAGTCCGGTCGGATCCGACGGGGCGCCTGAGAACGACGCCGGGCTTTGCCATGCTAGCGGCGATGATATCCGGATCGTGGCTCTCCTTTGCAGCGCCTTGGTGGAAGAGATTGCTGTCTGCGCCCCACGCTTCCAGAGCCGCTTTCATGGACGGAGCGGCGATCGCCAAATCGAAGAAACCTAGCGAAGTCTGGTAGGTCTTGAGTTTTCTGGCCATGGGTCTGATCAGCCCTTCCCGTTCGATAGTCAACGTCGCGCACTCTGGGATTTGCCGCGGCGTCTGACGGAACATGCCATGGCTTTGAGCGTTCCTTCATTCTTGAAGGACGTCCATGCATTACGCAACGCGCTCTGAAGGATTGGCCCTTGAATGAGCCGGACGTCAACCCTGCCCAAGCGCTTACAGCCGATGCTCGCCACGCTCACCGACGCGCCGTTCGACGACCCCGGCTGGGTTTTCGAGGACAAGTACGATGGCTTCCGGATGGTCGCGGAAATCCGACGGGGCAAGGTTGCGCTCTACAGCCGCAACGGCAAGATCATCAGCCGCAGCTATATCGAGGTCGCCAAAGCGCTGGAGGGCGTGAAGGGGCCGTGATCGACGGCGAGCTCGTCGCGATCGGAAAGGACGGCGTCTCGCATTTCCAGCTGCTGCAAAACGCGCTGCGCCATGAAGCGAAGCTTCTGTATTGCGCCTTCGATCTCTTGTTTCAGAACGCAGCGGATTTGCGCAAACAGCCTCCTCTCGAGCGCAAGGAGCGGCTGAAGGCGATCCTGCCGCGCCACCGGCTGATCGCCTTCAGCCGTCACCGCAAAGCGAACGGCACGAAATTCTTCGCCGAGGCCGAGCGGAAGGGTCTGGAAGGCATCATGGCGAAGCGCGCCGACAGCGCGTATACGTCCGGAAGCCGGACGGCGGATTGGCTGAAGATCAAGACGGCACAGCGGCAGGAAGTGGTGATCGCGGGCTTCACGGTGCCCAGGCGCACTAGGCCGTTCTTCGGCGCCCTGGTCCTCGCCGTGCGGGAAGACGACGCATGGCGCTACATCGGACATGTCGGCACTGGCTTCAGCCACAAGGTCCGGGAAGAGCTCCATGCGAAGCTCATGAAGCTGACGACCCCTAAATCACCCTTCCCTGCCAAAGTGAAGGACGAGGCCGCCACGACGTGGGTCAGGCCTTCGCTGGTTGCCGAGGTCAAATTCGCGGAGTGGACGAGTAAGGGCGAACTGCGCCAGCCTGTCTACCTCGGGCTCCGACAAGCGGGCGAAGGATGTCGTGCGCGAGCGAGAACGTCCGCGCAAATAGCGCTTCCCTTCGGGCGTAACCGGCAAACGGAACGAATTAACGCATTCGCCTCCTCCGCTGTGAACTCCCTGCGCGGTGGTGCACGCTGTCGCCTCCAAGGTCGTGGATTTCCGGTCGCACGCCCGCGCGCGTGACTTCGAGCGTCGCAAGCGTGATCGGCAGCTTGAAACGCCGGGGTCCCGCGCTGCCGGGATTCAGGTAGAGAACGCCACCGATCGTGTCGATCTTCGGCACGTGGGAATGCCCGGAGACGATGACGTCGATGCCGGCGCCGGGATCGACCTGCAGGGTCTTCAGGTCGTGCAGAACGTAGATCGACTTTCCCGCCAGGCGCACGAGATTCGTGTCGGGGTAGTCGCGGGCCCACTCGCCACTGTCCACGTTTCCACGGATGGCCGTGACGGGCGCGATCCGGCGAAGCGCGTCGACGATCTCGGGGCGCCCGATGTCGCCGGCATGGATGATGTGATCGACGCCCGTCAGACCTCGTTCCGCCTCGGGCCTCAACAGGCCGTGCGTGTCCGAAATGATTCCAATCCTGAACATCATTTCCCGGCGCTCTCAACCGCGATTGCCAAAAGACGATCGAGAAACTCTACCTGAGCCGACAGCATCTTGGTCCGCGCGAGCTCGATATCAAACCATTCCGCGCGGTCGACTTCAGGAAAGCTCTCCCGTCGACCGCTTCGGGGCGGCCATTCAATATCGAAGGTATTACTGGTCAGCGCCACCGGATCAAAGTGGCCCTCTCCGGCGAATGCGATGACACGCTTCCCTCCTCGCTGTCGGACCTCCCCCAGGGCCTGGAGTGGATCAATCGAAGCGCTCGGGCCGAGTTCTTCGGCAAACTCGCGCAGCGCGACGTGCTCCGGAGCATCTGCTGCATCGATCTCGTCAGCAAGCGATCCTCTGCGGCGACGAGCAGACCCGATTGCCGTTTTGCTCGCTCTAATATCCTATTCTACGATGGGCACGTAATCGACCTGTACCATCGCGCACGCTCAACCAGCCATCGCCATCGCCCCGAGCACACGAGGGGCAGACCTGAGCTTGGTCATGATCACAACGTGGACCAGGAGATCGGCCGGAACCAGCATCGCGGGCACGAAGATCCAGGGCAGCGTCCCCATGACGAGCGTGCCCGGCCCTTCCGTGAACACGCGGAATGGCGTGCCCGGGACCGACAACATCGCAAGAGTGAGTGCGGTAAGCAGATCGAGCAGTCCGAACGCGTTCCAAGCGCCGAGCCATAGCTTCGGCATTTTGACCCCAAGTACCAACAACGGCACGAGCAGGAGCGCTACCGCGCCCGTAATGATATCGCCAATAGCGGCGACCGGCGCGAACGGTGCCGACAGTCGCCCGTCGAAATAGAGAAGCAAGAAGAACACGCCGGCGACACGGCCGGCATGCACCGCCACCAGAGCTGGCATTGGAACCGACAGCAGTGCGTCGCGCGCCTGCGGGATCAGCACCCAGGCTCCAAACAGGATCGCAAGAAAAAGGGTAAAAGGCACAAGATTGACCGGAAACGGGCCAAGAACCCCAGGCGAGAGGACCCCCAGCCCATAGACTGCGACGACGGCTGCGAGCCACACCGCCGTCGCAGCAAAAAGGGCAATCTTGGTTGCTCCGCGAAGGAACGCAGGGCCAATCAACAGACCCGCCTGGGCCGCGCAATACGCGGTGGCAAAAATCGCCGCGACGATATCGAGCATAGTGACCTCCCGAAGCGTTTGCTGCTGCGCCTCAACCGAACCCGGCGTATGATAATGAACACCGTGTTCGGAACAACAGACAGCCTGTGGCCTGCCGTTCGTTACCGAACGATCGACGGCACCAGTCTGGAAAAAGGTGAGGAATGGAAGAGATCGACCGGCGCGTCGCGCGCACGCGGCGAACGCTTCACGAGGCACTGATCCGACTGATCATGCGCAAGGGCTACGATACCCTAACCGTGCAGGAGATCATCGACGAGGCCGATATTGGCCGCGCAACTTTCTACGCCCACTACCGCAGTAAGGACGCTCTCCTCCGCGGCGGCTTCGAGCGGCTTCGCAGCGAGTTGAAAGCCGCACGACAAGATGTGCGGCATGGCGGCGAGCGGGATCCGCCCCTGACATTCAGCTTTGCGATGTTCGAGCATGCTTGCGCCTACCGGGATGTTTATCGCGCCATGTTGGGAGGACAGGGCAGCATCATCGCCGTCAACGAAATCCGCCGCGTCCTTTCCGAACTGGTGAAAGAGGAATTGCCGACGCTTGGCGACGATGACGTGGTGCCGCGCGAGCTGATGCTGCAATTCGTCGTGGGAACGTTTCTGACAACACTGACATGGTGTCTCGAGAAGCGGCCGAAGCTGGCGCCTTCCGAGGCGAACGCCATTTTCCGTCATCTGGTGATGCAAGGCATTGGGTGGGCCATCGTCTCGGACGGCCGCCAACGGTAGGATCAATGCTTTGCGGCGATGGCTGCGTCGATCGACACCCGCCTCGCCAGTACCTGCAACACGATGCCAAAGGGCGCCTCGATCAGCGATGCCGGGCGGCGTCGCCTTGACGTCGGGTAGATTGCGGGAATGACCACGAG
This sequence comes from Bradyrhizobium murdochi, assembly GCF_000472965.1. Taxonomy (GTDB): domain Bacteria; phylum Pseudomonadota; class Alphaproteobacteria; order Rhizobiales; family Xanthobacteraceae; genus Bradyrhizobium; species Bradyrhizobium murdochi. The sequence continues at coordinate 87,288 of NZ_AXAU01000014.1, forward strand.
CGTCATGCCGGTCCGCCCCTGTGCCATGACTGAACATGATTGCAGCAACGCGCTGCGTAACGATTCAGTCAGCCGTTACGCCGATGGCGAAATTGCAGCACGGCGCCAATTGCGCACACGTGGCCAGCTACTAAGCAGTACGAGCTCAGCGTTGTCGGATTCTCGGCTCACGAAGCCTTGCTATGTCCCATTGTGCCGACTGTCGGGAGGTTCGAGTTAGGGGAGCGCTACTGTTTTTGCCAACACCAACCGAACCTGCGATATCTTGTACAATCCTTCATGAGGCAGTTCATGCGCGTTCAGGTTACGGCCTTTGAGATGTACGAAGGACACGAACTGCCATAGAGCATGTCGGAACCACCGCCGCGCAGCGGGGCTGCAGCTGAACTGCGGATCATCAACGTTTCGTCGACTGTTCCTCGAAAACTTTGACGGATACGTTCGCCACTTGGCGCAGTGCTTCGCGATCGGCGCCCGATGATGCCATCACGCCCATGCCGGCGGACACCGCCGAAAGATAGCGCGCCAGCGCGGCAGCGTCGGCGGTCTGCTTCAGATCGCCCTCTTTCTTCGCCCTGACGAAGCGTTCGCGCAGCTGATCCTCGGTCAGTGCACGGCGCGCTGCGAGTTCGAAGGGAACGTTCTCCGAACCGGTACCACAAGCAAGGCCGCCTTGCACGAGCAGGCAACCGGGCGGATTGTCGGGATCGGTTTGGCTGTCTGCGGTACCCATGAGCATCCGCTCCGCGACGTCGCGGGCTGTCGGCGCGTTTAAAACGCCCTCCATCCAGGCCGCACGTTTGGCCGTGTACCGGTCGAGGGCAGCTTTCAGAAGACCTTCCTTATTTCCAAATGCCGCATAGAGGCTCGGCGGGTTAATGCCCATCGCCTCGGTAAGCTGGGCAATCGTCGCGCCCTCATAGCCATGTCTCCAGAAGACTTCCATCGCCTGATCCAATGCGGCATCGGCGTCGAATTCTCTCGGGCGTCCCATGGCCATTCGCGTTACTCCCTTGAAGCCGACGCCGTTTTCCGCTCGGCGTTCTAACCTTCTGATTTATCGTGGTTCTTTTATTTGATTTCCAGTCTTGCGGCTTGCGACATAAGATTTTCGTAGTGTACAGTACATAAGTATCTTGCGGACCGTCGTCCAGCTCCATATCTGTAGCGAACACTACATTTATGGAGCGCGCAAATGCCCCCATCTGTCAATACCTCCCGTTCCGGCCGATTCCGACGCGTTGTCGGCGGCGTTGCCATCATCGGCGTCCTCGCGGCGGCCGGTTCGATCGCGAGCGGCCGCTATTTTCATGCAGCCCAAGCGACCACAGGGACCGCACCCGAGCAGGCGGTCTCGGTCACGATCGCCGTGGTCGAGCCGCGTCGGACGGCGCTGTGGGATGATTTCTCCGGACGTCTCGAAGCCGTCAACCGCGTCGAGCTGCGCCCACGCGTCGCTGGCGCGATCCTGTCGGCCAACTTTGCCGAAGGCGCGCTGGTGAAAGCTGGCGATGTCCTGTTCAAGATTGATCCCGCGCCCTATGCCGCCGAAGTGGATAAGGCGAGCGCGCAGCTCGAGGCGGCAAAAGCGCGTGCGATCTTCACTGCGAGCGAAGTCGAGCGCGGTGCGCAGCTCGTCGGCAACGCCGTCGTCACGCGGCGCGATTTCGATCAGCGCGACAACGCCAATCGCGAAGCGATCGCCAATGTGAAGGCCGCCGAGGCGACGCTGCAGACTGCAAAGCTCAATCTCGACTACACCGAAGTCCGCGCACCCGTCGATGGCCGCGTCGGCAAGATCGAGGTGACCGTCGGAAATCTCGTGGCCGCGGGGACTGCCTCCCCGGTCCTGACCTCTCTGGTCTCTGTCAACCCGATCTATGCGAGTTTCGATGCGGACGAAGAGATCGTGCTGCGGGCGCTGAACTCCATTGCAGATCATTCGGGCAAGCGCGGCAATCTTGATCAAATACCCGTCGAGATGAACACCTCCGGCGGCACATCGGCCAAAGGCCATATCCAGTTGATCGACAACCAGGTCAATGGCCAGAGCGGCACGATACGCGTCCGCGCGGTATTCCAGAACGAGGATGGACGCCTCATCCCCGGACAGTTCGCGCGGGTGCGGATGGGCCAGCCTCAGCAACAGACACTGGTGATGATCGACGAGCGAGCCATCGGTACCGATCAGGATAAGAAGTTCGTTATGGTGGTCAGCGACGACAACCGCGCGGTCTATCGCGGAATAACGCTCGGCGGCGCCGTCGACGGGCTCCGCATCGTGACGGGTGGCCTAAAATCCGGTGACCGCATCGTCGTGAACGGCCTACAGCGGGTACGCCCGGGCGCGCTCCTGAAGACCGAAATTGCGGAGATGGGCTCGCGCAGACCGCAGCAAGCATCGAACGCCGGCAGCCGGCAAATCGTGCAGCGCTAACCACCGTCAGCGCCTGGGGCATAGCAATGAATCTCTCAAAGTTCTTCATCGATCGGCCGATTTTTGCCGGCGTGCTTTCGATCGTGATCTTCCTGGCCGGCCTGATCTCGCTCTTTGCCATGCCGATCTCGGAGTATCCGGACGTCGTGCCGCCCTCCGTCGTGGTGCGCGCGACCTACCCCGGCGCCAATCCGAAGGTGATCGCGGAGACAGTGGCAACGCCGATCGAGGAGCAGATCAACGGCGTCGAGAACATGCTCTACATGAGCAGCCAGGCAACCACCGACGGAGCGATGACGCTGACAGTGACGTTCCGCCTCGGCACCGATCCTGACAAGGCGACACAGCTGGTGCAGAACCGCGTCCAGCAGGCCGAGCCACGCCTCCCGGCGGTGGTGCGCCAGCTCGGCATCATCACCAAGAAGAGCTCGCCCGACCTTACCATGGTCGTGCATCTGCTGTCGCCAAACAACCGCTACGACATGACGTATCTCCGCAACTTCGCGGTGCTGAACGTCAAGGACCGCCTTGCGCGGATCGACGGCGTCGGTGATGTCCAGCTCTACGGTGCCGGCGACTACTCGATGCGCGTCTGGGTCGACCCGCAGAAGGCCGCCGAGCACGGCCTGACCGCAAGCGACATCGTGAGGGCGATCCAGGCGCAGAACGTCGAGGCCGCCGCCGGCGTGGTCGGCTCCTCGCCGAGCGTCAAGGGCATCGACCTTCAGATGTCGGTCAACGCCGAAGGTCGGCTCGCGAGTGAAGAACAGTTCGGCGACATCGTGGTCAAGACCGGTTCGCGTGGCGAGGTGGTGCGGCTGCGCGACGTCGCGCGCATCGAATTAGGTGCGTCCGAATACGGCCTGCGCTCGCTGCTCGACAACAAACAGGCAGTGGCGATCCCGATCTTCCAGGCGCCGGGCTCCAACGCGCTCCAGATCTCCGACCAAGTCCGCGCCACCATGGCCGAGATCAAGAAGAACATGCCCGAGGGCGTGTCCTACCAGATCGTCTACGACCCCACGCAGTTCGTGCGCTCGTCGATCGAGGCGGTGATCCATACACTGCTGGAAGCGATCGCGCTGGTGGTCCTGGTGGTCATCCTGTTCCTCCAAACCTGGCGGGCTTCCATCATTCCGCTCCTGGCCGTGCCGGTTTCGATCGTCGGCACATTCGCCGTGATGCACGTGTTCGGCTTCTCCATCAATGCGCTCAGCCTGTTCGGCCTGGTGCTCGCGATCGGCATCGTCGTCGACGACGCTATCGTCGTGGTCGAGAACGTCGAGCGCAACATCGAGGCCGGGCTGTCGCCGCGAGACGCCACCTACCAGGCAATGCGGGAGGTCTCCGGCCCCATCATCGCGATCGCTCTGGTCTTGATTGCCGTATTCGTTCCCCTCGCCTTCATCTCCGGCCTCACCGGGCAATTCTACAAGCAGTTCGCGCTGACGATCGCGATCTCGACCGTGATCTCGGCAATCAACTCCCTGACGCTGTCGCCGGCATTATCGGCGTTGCTGCTCAAGGGCCACAACGAGCCCAAGGACAGGCTGACCCTCATTCTGGAAAAAGGGCTCGGCTGGTTCTTCCGCGGCTTCAACCGCGCCTTCGCGCGCGCCTCGGAGAATTATAGCGGCAGCGTGTCCAAAGTGATCTCCCGCAAGGCGGCGGTGATGGGCGCCTATGTGCTCCTGATTGGCCTGACCGCCCTGCTCTTCCAGCAGGTGCCGAGCGGCTTCGTCCCGGGCCAGGACAAGCAGTACCTCGTCGGCTTCGCACGCCTGCCTGACGGCGCCACGCTCGACCGCACCGAAGAGGTCATCCGCAAGATGAGCGACATTGCGCTGACGCAGCCCGGCGTCGAGAGCTCGGTGGCGTTTCCCGGCCTGTCGATCTCCGGTTTCACCAACTCCTCCAACGCCGGAATCGTGTTCTCTACGTTGAAGCCGTTCGACGAGCGCAAGGATCCCGCGCTGAGTGGCCCTGCAATCGCGGCCGAGCTGAACAAGAAATATGCCGGGATCCAGGAAGCCTTCATCGCCATGTTCCCGCCGCCGCCGGTCAACGGGCTCGGCACCATCGGCGGCTTCAAGCTCCAGATCGAGGACCGCGCCGGCCTCGGCTATGACGCGCTGAACGAGGCGACCAAGGCGTTCATGGCCGCGATGCAGAAGGCACCGGAAATCGCCGGCGTCTTCTCGAGCTTCCAGGTAAACGTGCCACAGTTGTTCGCCGATATTGACCGCACCAAGGCCTTGCAGCTCGGCGTGCCCGTGACAGAGGTCTTCAACACGCTGCAGATCTATCTGGGCTCGTACTACGTCAACGACTTCAACAAGTTTGGCCGCACCTATTCGGTCCGTGTGCAGGCCGACGCGCCGTTCCGCGCGCGGGCCGACGACATCAGGCAATTGAAGGTGCGCTCTGCGTCCGGCGACATGATCCCGCTCTCGGCACTCCTGAAGATTCGCCAGAGCGCCGGGCCTGAGCGCGCGATCCGTTACAACGGGTTCTTGTCCTCCGACATCAACGCCGCGGCAGCGCCCGGCTATTCCTCCGGCCAGGCCCAGGAAGCGGCCACGCGCATCGCCGCCGAAGTGCTGCCGCCTGGCTTCGCCTTTGAATGGACCGACCTGACCTATCAGGAGTTCATCGCCGGCAACTCCGGCATCTGGGTTTTCCCACTCGCGATCCTCCTCGTGTTCCTGGTGCTGGCTGCGCTCTATGAGAGCCTGACCCTGCCCCTGTCGATCATCATGATCGTGCCAATGGGGTTGCTTGCCGCGATGTTCGGCGTCTGGATGTCGAAGGGCGACAATAACGTCTTCACCCAGATCGGGTTGATCGTGCTGGTGGGATTGTCTGCCAAGAACGCGATCCTTATCGTCGAATTCGCGCGCGAACTGGAGTTCGCAGGTCGTTCGCCGATCCGGGCAGCGATCGAGGCAAGCCGCCTGCGGCTGCGTCCGATCCTGATGACCTCGATGGCATTCATCATGGGCGTCTTGCCCCTAGTGCTCTCGACCGGTGCCGGTTCGGAAATGCGCCGAGCTATGGGCGTCGCCGTCTTCTCTGGCATGATCGGCGTCACGGTGTTTGGCCTGTTCCTGACACCCGTGTTCTATGTTCTGTTGCGCACCGTCACGGGACTGAAGCCACTGACCAACCATTCCGCCAGTGTAGCGACCGGTCATGCGCCGGAGCCCGGGCGCTAACAGTGGTTGGCCGCGGTCAAGCGTCGAGCGCCCGTAGGCCGCGGAACACTTGCGAGCCGCGGCCCTTCGGCGAGGAGCAGAACGAGCCGCGCACGATCGACGAATAGATCAATCTCGACAAGTACGATCCGCCTTGTGTGCGCGAGTAGGCTTGCGACTGCACCGGCGCTTTTTATTGGCGTTATGGACCAGTGAATTTCTTGCTGGTCTGAGCGCTATTCTCAAATCGCTAAAGCTTTTGGCTACCATCCATCTCATGGATAGCAGGCGTTGCTGGTAAGGCGGCCGCCGCCGCCTGCACCTCAGTCAGCCGGCGGCAGCCGTTCTCACATCGGTGCAAGTTGGGCGTGATCGGGCTCAGGAGCGGCGCCATAAGACAGCAAGTCGCCTTGCCAATGACTGCGTTTCAGGAATTGCTCCCAGGTCAACGCATGCGGATCGATTTTCCGGCTCCACGTCAGGTCGCGCTCGGGGGCGAAGTAGCCATACTCGACGGCGTATTCGACCATGCCCACCAACTCGCGGACGAGATGCTCATCGGCGGCAAAACCCGGAAAGTGACGCAACAAATCTTCACGCGAATAAGCGGAGGCGTAGCGCGCCCGCTGCCCGCTGACGCGCACAAACGTGTCCACCATGTCCTGCGCCGAGAGAAACTCACCGATAACCGGCAGGGTTTGGCCGGCGTATTGCGTCGGGTGATCGAAAATCTCGCGCACCGCCGGCCCAGCCGCAGTGAGCGGATCACAGAACGGCATGGGGATGTGCGGCGGCAAGTAGATGGCAAACGTGATGCCGTCCTTCCCGCGCTGCGGCACATAATATTCAAGGAAGTTGGTGTAGAAGAACGCCAGGTACACGAACGAGCTGCGAATGGGCAGGCTGCGAATATAGTCTACTACCTTCGCCTTGTCAGTAAAGTGCGGCGCCCACTTGGTGCCGCCGGTGCGCGCTTCGACGTTTTCGAGCCCGCTGAAAACCACATGTCCGACGCCAGCGGCCACCGCCGCATCGGCCAATTCCTTGCCGAGAGTAAACTCAAGTTCAGCGGGCGGCACTTTGACGATGGGTGGCGTCATCAAAAACGCCCCTGCCGAGCCGCGCATAGCCGCGGTCAGTTCAGCCTGCTTGCCGGGTTCAAGCGGCGCGACCACGACTTCGGCGCCCTTCTCCGCCAGGATTTGCGCGGGCTGGCTGTCGCGGCGCCGAGTCAGGGCACGCACCCGGTAGCGCCCGCTGTCGAGCAAGGCCTCGGCGACGCTTCGACCTTGCTTACTCGAGGCACCGACTACGGTTATCAAAGGTTTGGAGGTATCGGCTTGGATCATGCTATTTCTCCTTTTCTCGAGGGCGTGAAACGCTGCCGCCCGATCTCACCATGGCCTCGCAGGTGAGCGCGGCGCGGGTCTGCCCTGGTGCACGAAGTCTCGACTGATCCGAGCTATATTTGAAATCGAAGAAATGTTCGGCTACTATCCATCCAATGGATAGCAAGCGCCTCGATCTCAATCTGTTGGTCACTCTCGAGACGCTGCTGGTGGAGCAGAACGTCACGAAGGCGGCGGCCCGCCTGCATCTGAGCCAACCAGCGGTAAGCGCGCAGCTACACCGCCTCAGGCATGAACTCGATGACCAATTGCTCATTCCTGCACAGCGAGGGATGACACCGACCGCCAAGGCAATCGAACTGCTCGACCCGTTGCGCCAGGCGCTCGACCAGGTTCGCGCCACCGTCGCCACGCACAGGAACTTCGATCCCGCCAAGGCCAAGCTAACCGTCGCCATAGCCTGCACAGACTATTTGCAGGCAGCGGTGATCAAGCCGCTCGTCGTGGAACTCAGAACACGGGCACCCGGGGTGCGTGTGGCGCTGCGCAATCTGGATCTGCCGCAGCTGGAGGCGCAGATGGCGCGCGGTGAAGTCGACCTAGTGCTGATGACACCACAGGATGCGCGGCCCAGTCTTCGTACCAGGCATCTGTTCGACGAACGCTATGTGCTTATCGGCCGCTGCAAGCATCCGCGACTACGGAAAGGGATCACGGTCGAAGAATTTGCCAGGCTGGAGCACGTAGTCGTGTCCCTTGGTGGCGGCGGCTTCGTGACACCGGTGGACAGCGCTTTGGCTGCTCTCGGATACAAGCGCAATGCGGTGCTATCTGCCGCTTCATTCTTGTTCGTTCCTGAAATCGTGTCCGACTCGGACTTCGTGGCTCTGGTGCCGGAAAGGCTGGTACGCGACCGTTCCAACACGCTCAAGGTGATGGACTGTCCGTTCCCCGTGGAAGGCTTCGCCGTCGGGATGGTGTGGCACGAGCGCAGTCAGGGACACAGCGGACAACGCTGGATCCGAGAGGCGATCGCCTCACTGATCAATACTTAACGACTCTGCAACGTGATAACCCTTATTGGCCTTGCAGTCGGGCAAGCACTTTTCTCGATCGCCAACACCGCTTTATCTGAACCCACCGTTCTAACCAGGCGATAAAGGTCCCATGACGATTTCGATTCCGCCGGTTCTTTACCTGAAACAAATGGAAATTACGAGCGAGAAGGCCGTCTGAGACTAACCGGGTTACGCAGAAATACGTTGTACTGACGCACGCACGTCACGTAGCTCGTTGGCAGCATATCCGCGAGCGGCAGATTCAGATCGGGCACCCAGAGATCGGTCGCCCTGCGGTCTTCTCCGGCACAGCGCCGCGGCACAGCCATCATTTCGTTTCGTCAATGCGGCGAATGCCTGGCTCTCGCAACGGTCAACAATCACCGACATTCGGGTCGTTATGTGCTCATTGCCTTTATAGAAGACCGATGCCGGCACCTTCGAAAGGGCTCTCACCCTTGCTGAGCAGTTTTGCGAAGTCATCGCCGAATGCCCCCGCCAAGTCGTACGCGTCACTCGCTTTCGATGCCCTGGGTGTGCTGAAAAAGGCGGTGGCACCTCTACCCCAGACCATGGCCGCCTGCTGTCGGCCCGAGCGGTCGACTGCTTCAGCCTCGATGGAGAGATCTCCCAAGCCGATCGGAATGCGCGGGATCGGGATCGGAACACTGGTATCCACAAAACTTGCACCTATTGAGGTCGCGGCCGAGATGCCCGCTGCGACCTCGTCTGTCTCTGTTGCACGGGTAACGGCGGCGCGCACGGTGAGGTCCGCTGGGACGTCCGGCGTCACAACCTTGAAGCGATCGCTGAGGCTTACACAGGGCGCGGTTCACGGCGTTCGCCACCAGCACCCGCTGCTCGTTCGATAGCGTTGGTGCGACGTTAGGAGAGAAGGCCGTCGGTGCTATGTTGATGGTCTTCGCCGCCGCCAGTTGCTCCTTTTTTGCGTGAAGGCGCGACTTCGTGACCTTGCCATCGGATGGCTTCAGTCCATCGTAGGACGATAAACCGCCACCTTGCACAAGCGGGGCAGTCGCGCAGCCTGGCAGCAAGCTAACAAGGGCCAACATCGCGGCAAACTTCGAATAATGCGGCCGACGGGCGTCGATTCCATTCCATGGCTGGTAGCTTGATACGGAGTGGCGCCCGATCTCGCAGCGCGGCCTCCGCTTCGATGGCGACCTTGATGGCCCCGCGGCGAGAAGGACCTGAACAAGCGTCGCTGCCGAACTTCCACCCGCAAAATGTGCTAAGCGTATTGCCGCAACCAACATCAAGGCCATCACACCCGATAACTGCTGACATGTGCTTAAAAAACACCTCCTCCGTAGAAGCCGGATCAAGCGCGACATGCGATACCTGACCCGACATGGGCTGCAGAAAGGAAAAGCCTCATAGGACCTGGATCGATTGATTGTGGCGGTGGAGCGCATTCAGACCCCCTGGTGGTTGAACCTTGGGCCCTTGATAGCCGGCTCACATGTCTTGGAATCTGGCCGCACATGACCGAATGTTGCTGATCCACCGCCCTTTGTGTCGAAAGATGTCCAAGTGAGTTGAGGACAACCTTTGTTACAAAACCCGCCCCAACCTGCCTCGATGTGACTGGACTGAATGCCGATGCACATACCGCAAATTCTCGTTGTCGATGATGACCTTGAAATTCGAAAGCTTCTGGCGCGCTACATGAAGGAGCAAGGATTTCGTGTGCAACTCGCTTCGAAGTGTGCAGAAGTGCGGGAGCGGATTGCGACCAGCCAGATCGATCTCATCGTCCTCGATGTCATGCTGCCCGATGGATCCGGGCTCGATCTTTGTCGCGATCTTCGCTCGGAGCGGTCGAATGTCCCGATCATTCTGCTCACTGCGCTGAAGGAAGACGTAGACCGGATCATCGGTCTCGAGATCGGCGCCGACGACTACCTCGGAAAGCCGTTCAATCCGCGCGAGCTTGTCGCTCGCATCCGCGCAGTCCTTCGTCGCGGTCAAGATGACCGTTTCACGCGGAACGGGAGGGTTCGCTATCTTTTTGAAGGCTTCGTAGCCGATCCGTTTGCCCGTTCGGTGGTCGATCCGGACGGTGGCAACATTGAGCTAACGGGCGCCGAGTTTGATCTGCTTCTCACTCGTCCCGGCCGCGTGCTCTCACGGGACCAATTGCTCGATCTGACAAGGGGGCGCGATGAAGACGTCCTGGACCGCTCGATTGATGTGCTGGTCAGCCGCCTGCGACGTAAACTTGCACTCGGCGGCACAGCTCAAATTTTCAAGACTGTCCGTAATGGCGGTTACCAGTTTGCCGCCAAGGTCACTCATTTGGATGAACGGATATAAACACTCCTCGTGCCAAGGCGGTCCGCGTCCAGCGTCGACCATCACTGCTCCAGCTTTGATCACGCCTGCGTCAGAACCGCTACCATCTGCAATACACGATCGCAGTAAATCGTCGTCTCGCGTGCGAAATCGCGGTCCCTGGTAGCGGGGAAAACTCTTCTCGCACCAACCAAACCTACGATATCTCATCCAATCCATCGCGCGAGGTCGTCCATCGGCATCTGCCAGATGGGTAGCGTCCCGGTGCAACGGGACAGATTCAACGGCACCGCTCCTCACCTCTGGTACCGATGCACCATCTCGACGATGCGTCTCGCCGCAGCCACTGCTGCGGGACGCTCTTGAGAGAAATTCAGCCTGATACTGTTCGGATAAGGACCCGAACTCAGTGCCTGGCGTTACGATGACGTCTGCCTGATGGCGCAGCAAGCGCACGAAAAACTGTGACGCTAACGAGTTTGCCAAGGTGTACCAATATGTAAAGCACAGCACTTGCCGATCTTTCGATTGCCGGCACGGGCCGCGCGAATATACTGGCCCCAAGAACACGTAGTACTGCTGCAGGAGCAATTTGTGTGAACGATACCATGGCGACAAAGGATAGGCCTTCAGATCCCCGGCTGAACTGGGCTGCGCTTTCCCAAGCCGAGCGCGACGCTGCCTATGACAACAATGCGGCGGTAAAGAACAGCGCAGCGCTGATCGCCGAAAGAAACCAGATGTCCGAAACGCTGCGCGCCAGCCGCAAGTCCTTTCTTGATGTTCCCTATGGCGACCGCGAAAGGACGAAGGTCGATCTTTATCCGGCCGCCGACAAGACAGCACCCTGCCTGGTCTTTCTGCACGGCGGTTACTGGCAGCGCAATTCGCGTGAAGTATTTGCAATGCTGGTCGAAGGCGTCGCGGCCCATGGCTGGTCGGTTGCCATTCCCGGATATTCGCTGGCGCCCGACGTTTCGTTGACGGACATCGTAGCGGAGATATCCCAGTCGCTCGATTGGTTGGCCAAAAACGGAGAGGCGCACGACATCTCCGGGCCCGTCGTGCTTTCGGGCTGGTCGGCTGGCGCCCACCTCGTTGCAATGGCACTTGATCATCCGCGCGTCGCCGCAGGACTGGCGATTTCCGGCGTGTACGATCTTGGGCCCATCCGCGATACTGGCCTTAACAATGCGCTGAAGCTAACCAGCGCGGAAGTCGCGGCATTATCGCCGCTTCGCCTCCCCGCCGTCCACAAGCGCCTCGACATCGCCTATGGCACGGCCGAACTACCGGCGCTAGTTTTCGATTCAATCAAGCTTCATGAAATGCGTATCGCCGCTGGCGGGCCCGGCAAGCTCTTCCCGATCGAAGGCGCGGACCATTTCAGCATCCTCGCAGAACTGCGACGCCCCGACGGCGCGCTTGTCGATATCGCCCGCAAGCTCGTCCTATAGCACTTGCCTGGATTATTGGCGTCTTGATCGCGCCTGCGTCCATCCAGACTTGGTCGTCCCTGATCTGGATCGGGTATAGCCGCAACGGCCGGCTCGGCCAGCCGTAGGAAATCCGGCCATTACGGAGATCGAACGAAGCCGCGTGACGGGGACAGAACAAGCGCCCTCCCGACAAGTGTCCGAGACTGAGGTCGGCCTGTTCGTGCGGACACATCCGTTCGCAGGCGACCGCGCGTCCTTCGCTCCAGACCAGGATCAAATCGACGCCGGTCACGCGGACACAGACGATCGTTTCCGAAATCAGCCGGCTGAACCCGCAGACCGGCATCCATTGCCCATCGCCTGACAATGCCGCCGTTTCGGGCCGCTCATCCGCCAAGATAGGCCTTTCGCACGTGCTCGTTCTCGATCATCTCCGCACCAGCCCCGGAAAGAACAATACGGCCGCCTTCCAGCAGATAGGCGTGGTCGCACATCTCGAGCGCCGCAAACGCGTTCTGCTCCACCAGCAGGACCGTCGTTCCGGCATCGCGGATGCCGCGGATGATGGCAAAAGTTCGCTCGACGATGTTGGGCGCGAGCCCAAGGGAAGGCTCGTCGAACATGATCAGGCGTGGACGTGACATCAGCGCCCGGCCAATCGCCAGCATCTGCTGCTCCCCGCCTGACAAGGTGCCGGCGGCCTGCCGCTTGCGGTCGGCCAGGCGCGGAAATTCGGCATAGATCCGATCGCGGTCCGCCGCGATCTCGGCACCACTGCTGCGCAGATAGGCCCCCATGTCGAGATTTTCCTCGACCGTCATGTGCGGAAATACCCGCCGTCCTTCCGGACAATGCGCGATCCCGCTCGCCACCACGCGCGGCGGCTTGGCGCCCGCGATGTCCCTGCCTTCGAACAGCATCGATCCCGAATGCGGTGCAACGAGCCCGGAGATCGCGCGCAGCGTGGTGCTCTTGCCGGCGCCGTTGGCACCGATCAGGGCGACGAGCTGCCCGGCCTTGACCTCCAGCGAAATGCCGCGAAGAGCGGTTACACCGCCATAGCCACACACCATGTCGCGGATCTCAAGCACGTGTCGCTCCCTGCCCGAGATAGGCCTCGATGACAGCCGGATCGTTCCGGATCACGTCCGGCGGTCCCTCGGCAATGATCCGGCCGTAGTTCAGCACCACAATTCTATCAGAGACGCTCATCACCATCGGCATGTCGTGCTCGACGAGCAGGATGGTGACGCCGCGATCCCGGATGTTGCGAACCAACTGCACGAAGGTGTGGGTTTCCGAGGCGTTCATGCCGGAGACCGGCTCGTCGAGCAGCAGCATCGACGGCTCGGCGGCCAGTGCCAGCGCCACACCGACAAGACGCTGCTCGCCATAGGACAGCGAGCCCGCAAGATCGTAGGCGCGGCGTTCGAGCCCAACCCATTCGATCAATTCGCTGGCGCGCTCCCGCAAACGGCGCTCCGAAGACCGCGCGCGCGGCAGCCCCAGAATGGCTGCGAGAAGGCTGACTCTCCCCTGACGGTGCAGCCCGACCAGCAGATTGTCGTAAACGGTGTCGTTCGGAAAAACGCTGGTGCGCTGGAAAGTGCGGGCCAAACCGAGATCAGCGATCTGATGCGGCTTCAATCCATTGAGCGCGGTTCCACGATAGCTCACGGCACCGCGGGTTGGGTCAAGAAAGCCCGTAACGACGTTGAAAGCCGTCGTCTTGCCGGCGCCGTTAGGCCCGATCAGGCTTACAATCTCACCCTCGCCTACCGTGAAGTTCATGTCCGAGAGCGCAACGAGCCCCCCGAAGTGCACAGCGACCTTCTCGACCTTCAAGGCGGTCGCTATCATCACGCGTGCTCCTTGGCGTCGCGTTCGGAGAATGCAACCGGAGCAACAACCGTCTCGACCCGGCTCCGCGGTTTCGCAAATCGCAACGCCAGCGACGGCACGATGCCGCGCGGCAATACGAACAGGATAACGATCAGCACACCGCCATACGCGATCCATTGCGCCTCCGGCGCCATGATCGGCCGCAGAAACACAGGCAACAGCCCAAAGATCATGCCACCGACGATGGGCCCCGCCAGCGAGCCCTTGCCGCCGGTGATGACCATGATCACCATCGTCACCGTGTTGATGAAAGCAAACACTTCGGGATCGATGATCCGGATGTAGTGTGCGTAGAGACTGCCGGCCGCGCCTGCGATCCCTGCCGAGATCACCGCTGCCAAAGTCAGCGTCTTTGTCACGTCGATGCCGACGGATACCGCCAGCGTTTCGTTTTCCATCAACCCGCGCATGGCGCGGCCGAAATGCGAATGGACCAGGCGCGAGATCAGAACATAGGTGACGACCGCGACGGCAAGCACGAGGTAATAGTTCTGCAGTTTGTTGCGGAGGGTCAGATAACCAAGACCCGGCAATCCGATCGTAATCGAAGGAATGTTGGTCAACGCCAGCGGGCCCTGCGTCAGCTCAACCCAATTCAGCGCCACCAGCCGGACCACTTCGGCAAAGGAAATCGTCACGATCACGAAGTAAGCGCCGCGCACGCGAAACGACAACAGCCCCACGAGATATCCGCACAATCCCGCAACGACGATGGCCAACACGAAGCCGACGATTGGCGGCCAGGGGGTGTGAACGACGCGAAAGCCGAAGGGCAACCCGACATCGAAGCCAAGCGACGTCAATGCGCTGACATAAGCGCCAATGCCGAAGAACGCGATGTGACCGAGGCTGAGCTGACCGGTAAACCCAAGCAGCAGATTGAGGCTCATCGCTCCAATGATGAAGATGCCGGTCGTGATCAGCGCGTTCATGAGATACGGATCGCGCAGCCAGAGCGGCACCGATGCGAACGCGAGGATCGTGAGAATGGCGACCCCTGACTTCATCCGACGCGCTCCGAGCGGGCGAAAAGTCCGGTCGGCTTGAAGATCAGAACCGCGATAATGATCAAAAAGCCCATGGCGTCGCGATATCCCGAGGAAACGTAGCCGGCGCCGAGTTCTTCGGCGAGCGCCAGGATGAAACCGCCAATCACCGCGCCGGTGATGTTGCCGAGCCCGCCAAGGATCACGATCGCGAATGCCTTGACGGCGGCGAGATCGCCCATCTGCGGGAAGATGACGTAGACCGGACCGAGCAGTGCGCCTGCCGCGGCGGCAAGGCTGGAACCGATTGCGAAGGTCGAGGTGTAGATCAGGTCGACGTTAACGCCCATCAGCGATGCGGTGTCCTGATCCTGAAAGGTCGCCCGCATCGCACAGCCGAGTTTTGTCCTGTTGATCAGGAGATAGGTGACGACGATCAGCATCGCCGCTGCGGCAAGGACAAACAGTCGCAACCAGGACACCGAGACCGGTCCCAGCACCAGTGGCGCCTCGGGGAACGGCGTGGCCACCGATTTCGCCACGCCGCCCCATATCCACAAGGCGCCGGACTGCATCGCGATCCAGGCGCCGATCATGACCAGCATGGTCGTGTCGATGTCGGAGCCGCGCAGCGGCCGCAGCAAGGTCAATTCGATCGCCGCCCCAAGAAGCCAGCCGGCGACAACGGCGAGGGGCAGCGCAAGGAAGAAATTAATTCCGAGCTGATGCACCACGATGAACATGATGTAGGCGCCGAACGTATATAGCACCCCGTGCGTGAAGTTCACGACGTTCATGATGCCGAAGATCAAGGTGAGACCGATGCCCAGCAGGGCATAGGTGCCGCCGAGCACCAGCATGTTGATCAGATGTTGCAGAAACTCGCTCAAGGTGGCTCCCAGATATCCAGATGCCGGCGAGGGCCGCGGATTCGCCGCCGTCCTCGCCGACCAGCAGCGTGACGTCAGAGCGTCTTCATGCCGATCTTGCCATCGGTGATTTCGATCAGATACACGTTGGGCTGGCTCTGGCCGCTTTCCTTGCCTTCGGGACCGGACTTGCGGAACACGATATCGCCGTTCAGACCCTTCACCTTGATGTCCCAAAGTGCCGCCTTGATCGCCGCAGGCTCCGCCTTGCCGGCCTTCTCGATCGCCGCCGCCGCGGTGCGGATGCCGTCATAGCCACGGAAGCTTTCGGTGCAGCCCGCGAAGTCGTAACCGCGCTTCTTCCATTCGGCGATGAAGTAGCTGGTCGCCTCCGGGTTCGGCGTCTTCTCGGGGAACCAGGGCAGGAAGGTCGTCAGATGCATGGTGCCATTCGCGGCGGCACCCGCCTGAGCGATGATCTGATCCGGATTCTGTGAGCCGCCGGTGGTGATGATGCGCTTCTTGAGGCCGAGTGCGGCGGCCTGCTTGAAGATCAGCGTGAGCTGGTCCACCGCCGTCGTCACGATGATGGTCTCGGAATCAGTGCCCTTCAGCTTGGAAAGCTGCGCGCTCATATCCTGGGCGCCCTGATCCATGGTTTCGACGGCTCCGACCGCGATACCCTTCTCCTTCATCATCTTGCTGAAGTCTTCGGCGGTGCCGCGACCCCAGTCATTGTTGATGACGAGGAAATCGACCTTCTTCAGTTCGAGCTTGTCGACGATTCCCTTGAACGCCGCGGCCTCGATCGCCGACGGCGGCGAGATGCGGAAGATGTAGGGATTGCCGGTCGTGGTGATCTTGCCCGACGAGGAGGTCTCGACCACCATCGGCGTCTCGTATTCCATCAGCTTGGGCATCACGGCAAGCGTGAGGCTCGAGCCCCATGCTCCCATCAGCACCGGCACCTTGTCGCTCGTGATCAGCTTTTCAGCGACTGCGGCTGCTTCCGTAGGATTGCTCTTGTTGTCCTCGATGACGAGTTCGAGCTTTTTGCCTAGAATGCCGCCCTTTGCGTTGATCTCATCGGCAGCGATCTTGGCGCCGTTGACAACGTAGGTGCCGGACGCGGCGAACGCCCCCGTCAGGGGCTCATTGACGCCGATCTTGATGGTTTGAGCGTTGGCGACACTACCCAGCAAGGCGAACGCCAGCGCAACCGTCGGAACAAGTCTGAAAGTCCGTATCATGTGGTTCTCCAATCTCACGCTGTTCATCTATCCGCAGTCCAACCCTCGTGGTTTCCGCGCCGCGCGGAGACGTCGATTCATCACGTCGCTCCATCATTCTTGGATAAGAAACGGCCAACCCAACCCGCGACCCGCGCGCGCAAGAGGCCGAAAACCAGCGCCATTCCGTTCAGCTCGGCCGCCGTAGCAACGCCCGGTGACGCGCCCGAGAGGCGGCGGTCGAGATTGCCGGCAAACTCCGCGATCAATCGCGCCGCGAGATCGCGTACCAGCCCTGGTCTTCCGACCTGCGCCAGCATGCCCGTAAGCGTGTAGCCGATGGAAAGTTCGACACGTGTCCCCTGCTCGATCGGCACCAGCCGATAACGAATTTCGCCCTGCGTCGACGACCGGCTGCGCCGGTCGTTGCCGACGCCGACGATGCGGCCGGACATATCGGCGGGGTTTCGCTCGACGCGTGCGGCCCCCTGGAATGTCGCGGCGATCGGGCCAATCCTGACCCGGATCGCACCTTCGACGTGGTCCGGCTTCGGCGGCGCCGTCAGCGATGCGCCGGGCAGGCAGGCCGCGACGGCCGCGATGTCGTCGAACATCGCAAAGACCTGCTCAGGCGGGTGCGCAACGCTGAACTGCTGCTCCAGGACGGTGGCCGGGATGAAATCCGGGATCGAAGGGGCCGGACCGACCGCTTCGGGCGACGTTTGTTCGCTTGCTGCCGGCCGAATGCGTTCGGCCCGGTCGGCACCGTCGTGCACGCTTCGACCTGAGCCAACAGGACCCAGGATCTTTCGCCCTCCATCCCGCATCGGCGCGATATCGCGGGCACGCCGCGCTTCGATTACCGATTGCACCGCCCGCACGATGCCGACATAGCCGGTGCACCGGCACAGATTGCCGCTCAAACCAACGCGGATCAGGCGCTCGTCGGCTTGCGGCAGACGCATCACCAAATCGCGCGCCGAGACCAGCATTCCCGGTGTGCAGTAACCGCACTGCAGCGCATGCTCGCGGGTGAAGGCCGCGCGCAGTTCTGTCGTAACCTCGTCCTCATCGAGTCCTTCGATCGTGGTGACCTCTGCCCCTTCGCAGGCCACCGCATAGGTGATGCACGAACGCGCCGGCACCCCGTCGAGCAACACGGTGCACGCCCCGCAGACGCCGTGCTCGCAACCGAGATGGGTCCCGGTCAGATCCAGCTTCTCGCGAACGAAATCTGCGAGGTGGGTGCGCGGCTCCGCAAGAGCCCGCACCGCGCGTTGGTTCACGGTGAGTGCAATCATGTTCATGCGGCGGCCTCGCTGACCGCTCGCTTGAGCACGTTCACATGAATATGGCGATGCGCGGCATTCGAGACGCCCGCTTTTGCCAGCAGGACATCAGCGACACGCGCATCGAAGCGATCCTTATAATCGCCGGCAATGCGTCCGCCGAACAGCTCTGCCGCACTCGTGATGACGATCGGCGCCGAGTCGATCGCACCGATCACGACGCGGGCGGTTGCAGCGCTCGGATCGATCAGGATTGCGCCGATCGCATGCGCGAATTCACCTGTCTTGCGGCAACTCTTGCCATAACCCCAGTGCGCCGTTGCCGGGATCGCCGGGACATGAATGGTTTCGACGATCTCGCCATCGCGCAGCGCCGATTCGAGCGCACCGACGATGAAGTTCTCCATCGCCACCATCCGCGCGCCTGAAAGGCTTCGCAGCGTCAATCTCGCACCCAGCGCCGACAGCGCGGATACCCAGTCTGCCGCGGGATCGGCATGGCTGAGAGATCCGCCGACCGTGCCGCGATTGCGGACCGCGCGGTAGGCGATGTTGCCGGCGACGCCCTGCATGGCGCCGCGCGTGACGTCCGGAATGCGTCCATCCTCAATGTCCGCATGGGTGACACAGGCCCCGAGCACGAGTTCGTCGCCACGACGCTCAACCTGCTTGAGTTCGGCAAGACCGGTGATGTCGACGATCAACTGCGGTTCCACCAGCCGCAGATTGAGCATGGGACCAAGCGACTGGCCGCCGGCAATGATCTTGGCGGAAGTTTTGGCCTCGCCGAGCACGGCAAGTGCCGCCTGCAAGTCGCGTGGACGTTCGTAGCCGAAAGGCGCCGGTTTCATGCCGCCGGCCTTTCTGCGTCGCGCGCGGCCAGAATCGCCTCGACGACGCGATATGGCGTAATCGGCGACTGCATCAGTTCAGCGCCGAGCGGCCGCAGCGCGTCGTTGACGGCGTTGGCGATCGCGGCGGGCGGAGCGATGGCGCCGCCCTCGCCGATGCCCTTCACGCCGAACTGCGTGTAAGGCGATGGCGTCTCCATGTGATCGAGACGTGGCGCCGGCACTTCGGTCGGCCCGGGCAACAGATAATCCGCAAGCGTCGTCGCCAGCGGCTGGCCGGCTGCATCGAACGGCATCTCCTCGTACAGCGCAGTGCCGATGCCCTGGGCGAGACCACCATAGATCTGGCCGTCCACGACCATCGGATTGACGAGAACGCCGCCGTCTTCGACGATGACGTAATCGAGGATCTCGACTGCTCCGAGATCCGGATCGACGGCGACGACCGCGGCATGCGCGGCATAGCTGAAGGTCCCGGTATCGCGCTGCGGCTTGTAGCCTGCCGTGACCTCCAGTCCGCCGGGATCGACGTCAGCAGGCAGATCCTGCGGTCGGCGATACCAAGTATGGGCGATCTCCTTCAAGGTGACACTGCCGTTGATGCCGCGAACTTCGCCGTTCTGCAGCACCACCGCAGCCGGTTCGTGCTGCAACAGCTTGGCGCCGATGCGTCTGGCGCGCTCGCCCAGTTCGCGGCACGCGGTTGCGACCGCGCCGCCTGCCATTACCATCGAACGCGATCCCCAGGTGCCGGTCGAATATGGCGTCATCGCCGTGTCGCCGAGGATCAGGCGTACCTTGGCGACATCGACGCCCAGCATCTCGTGCGCGACCTGGGCCAGCGTCGTCTCCATGCCCTGCCCATGCGAATGCACGCCGACCCTGACTTCGAGGCCGCCGTCCGGTGTCAAGCGCGCCGACGCCTGTTCATGGCCGGGCACCATCGGAATGCCCCAGCCGGAATAGACCGAGGTCCCATGCGCGGCCTGCTCGCAATAGATGGAGAGGCCGACGCCGATTCGGCGTCCATCTGCCTCGCCGTTGCGCTGGCGTTCACGCACGCCTTCGATGTCGATAGCTGCCAGGGCGCGTCGCATCGCCTCGGGATAATCGCCGCTGTCGAAGTGCTTATTGGTGATATTGTCGAACGGCATCTGCTCGGGCTGCACCAGATTGCGCAGGCGCACTTCGCCCGGTTCCAGCCCGGCTTCTGCCGCGACCAGATCGAGCATCAGTTCCAGCGCGAAGCAAACGCCGGTACGCGCCACGCCGCGATACGGCAAGATCGGACACTTGTTGGTCGCGACCGAAAACGTCCGGCAGCGATAGGCCGGCATCAAATAAGGTCCCGGCAGGATGCTGGCGATCTGCGCCGCCTCAAGGCACGCCGAGAACGGATAGGACGAGTAAGCGCCGGAATCGACGGTCGCTTCGCAGTCGATGCCGCGCAGCCGACCGTCACGATCGGCATAGACGGTGATCTTGTAATGGTGCTCGCGGCAGTTCGAGCTGGCGGTGAGATGCTCGCGGCGATCCTCGGTCCAGCGTACCGGATGGCTGCGACGCATCGTCAGCCAGGAAAGGCAGACTTCCTCCGGCAGAAGGATTCCCTTGTGGCCAAAACCGCCACCGACATCAGGCGAAACGATGCGTATCTGACCCTGCTCGATGCCGAGGCATTCGGCAAGGCCGCTCCGCGTGATGTGCGGCATCTGGGCCGAGGAATAGAGCGTGATTTGATCAAGGCGGTGATCGAAGGTCGCGACCACGCCTCGCCCCTCGAGCGGCGCCATGCATTGCCGCGCGGTCGATATCTCGCGCGACACCTTGATCGGCGCATCGAACGCCTTGGAGATGTCGACCTCGAAATTGGTTTCGAGAAAGACGTTATCGCCCCAATGCTCATGCACCAGCGCCGAACCCGGCTCACGCGCCTTCCGCATGTCATAGACGGCAGGAAGCTCTTCGAGATCGAGCGTCACCGCCGCCGCGATGTCCTCGGCTTCGGCACGCGTGTGCGCTACGCACATGGCGACGAGTTCGCCGACCTGGCGCACCTTGCCGGTGGCAAGCACCGGCTGCTCGGAAATCTTGAATCCCGGCAACCCTGAAACCGCGCGGATCGGATTGACGCCGGCCAGATCCGCCGCGGTAAAAACGTTGGCGCAATAACGCTCCGGCACGTCTATGCCGCGGATCAGCGCATGCGCCAAAGGGCTGCGCACAAACGCGACGTCCTGCAACCCGGCAAGGCGGATGTCGGCCACGAACTGGCCGCGGCCTCGCATCAGCCGATCGTCTTCCTTTCGCGGCATCCGAGCGCCGACGCCTTGTCCGGCGCCCGCTCCACCTGCGAAAGGAAACTCGCGCTCATTGCGCACGGTGACGTTCTCCTCGATCGAACTGACGCTCCCTTACGCCGCAACGGCCTGCGGCAGAATTGGCGCCACTGCGTCGTATCGCGCGCCGGCGCGCAGACAGAACTCAGGCTGCAGCAGACGCTCGGCGATGACTTCATTGTTCTCGTTGTCGCGAAGGACAAATCGTCCGGTTCGCTCTCCGACCACCGAGATGTCGGCGTCCCTGCCAATCTTGAGGGCGCCGATTTCGTCAGCACGGCCGAGCATCCTCGCCGGATTGGATGTGACCATCGGCACGACCTGTTCCAGCGCGAGGCCGAGCGCCATCATCGAACTCATCGCCTGGACCAGACTGAACTTGGCCTGGCCGGCGAACGGATGATTCTCGTCGTCCTCATGCTGGTCGGGCGTGCCGGCGGGCGCAGGCACGTGGGTGTTGTAGCCGTGAATGTCCGCGCCGAGCGTGGTCGGAATGATACCGGCGGCAATCGCTTTTTTGGCGAGACGATAGGAGAAATGGCTGCCGTGACCGACGTCGACCTTCAGGCCGCGATCGAGCGCCGCCTGAATCACTGGGTGCACTTCTCCCTCACGATTGACGAAGCCTCCGGGATGGCGCGTGAACGGATGCGCCAGCACATCGCCTTCGCGCAGCAAGGGAATCACGCGCGCCAAAATCGTATCGACGTCTTCACCGTTGGTGCCGCTTTCGGGCAGGCCCCAGAGCTGACCGAAATGCACATAGACCGGCAGATCGGCGCGGCGTCCGATCTCGGCCGCCATTTCGATGACGCGAATGCCCCAGCGCGCGAAACCGCCGATTTCCGCATGGGCCTTGATGCCGCGAACAATATCGAGATTGGCGGTCGCCGCCTTCACCGTGGCGTCGATATCGACACCTTCAGGACTATAGAGTTGCGGATAGTAGTGGCCCTCGAGCCCGCCCACCAGGTAAGCCGACAGGAATGCATAAACGCGCGACTTCGCAGGCGCGGCGACGAAGTGCCGGAAACCCGGCAACGTCATGCATGACGGACCGCCCTGATCGACCAATGTCGTCACGCCGGACTGGACGCCCACCATGTCGGCATTCATGCCGAAGCGACCGGTAACATACTGATAGACATGCGCGTGGGTATCGATCAGGCCGGGCAATACCAGCTTGCCGGTTACGTCGATCACCTCTCTGGCGCTGGTCGGCAAAATGTCACTCTGCACCGCCGCGATCTTGCCGTTGCGGATGGCGACGTCCCTGATCCCATCAATGCCGGAGGCCGGGCAGATCACACGGCCGCCGCGCAGAAGCTGGTCGAAGGTGGCGCTGATCGGCATGAACAATCTCCCCTGTATTCGCTGGCGGCGTCACCCCGCCTCCGGCAGAATACGAAGCATACTTCGTATTTTACAAGAGCAAACTTCATGCCATGATCTTCGTGGCGAAGCCCATCGAATCGAGCTAATCGCATCGATGTTCCGAGGCTGGGAGAGTGCGTTGCGGAAAGCAAAAAAGCGTCCTGGCGAGACCAGACATCGCCCCTGGCCGCTGTCAGAACGACCGGGCTTTCTGATCCGGCGGCTGCACCAGATCCATGTCGCGCTATTTCAGGAAGCATGCGGTGAATTCGAGATCACACCGTTGCAATACAGCCTGCTTTCGGCGCTTGCGGTGCGGAAAACCGCCGATCAGACCACATTGGCGGCCGATATTGCGCTGGACAGGACGACGACGACCGGAGCGCTCAAGCGACTGGCCGCCCGCAATTTCGTCGAGAGAGCCGTGGATGATGAGGACCGCCGCGCGCGGCTCTGTAAATTGACGCCGGCGGGAGCGACGCTTCTGGCAAAAATCGAGGCCTCGGCGCGCGCCGCGCACCGCGCCACGCTCGAAAATTTAAGTGAAAGGGAGCAAGCCGTGTTCATCGACATGATGCAGCGCATCGTCGCAGCGCATTCCAATCGCGACAGCGCTACTGCCCTATTCGATTGAGCGCCACGGCGTCATCTGCCGCCTTTTTAAGTCGATCTGCATAATTTGTAGCCACCCGAGACTTGGCGCTGTATTCCATCGGACGCGGCAGAGCGCCGATCCAACCGATCGAGCGAGCTCCTTGCGGGCGTCGTGCCCGTCAATGATTTCAGGTCGCGAACGCGGCCAGCCCTGGCTCGATATGCGGCACCGCATCGACCAGCTCGCGTGTGTAAGCGGTCTTCGGATTGTCGAACATCGTCCGGCTCTCGCCCTGTTCGACGATGCGGCCGTTTTGCAGAACGATGGTCCGATCGCACATCATGCGAACGACGTTGAGGTCGTGGCTGACAAAGAGGAAGGCCAAGTCATCCTCGCGCCGCAACCGGTCGAGCAGTTGCAGCACCACCGCCTGCACAGAGACGTCGAGCGCTGCCGTCGGCTCGTCCAGCACCAACAGCCGCGGCCGGCAGGCGATAGCGCGAGCGATGCCGATGCGGGCCTTCTGGCCGCCTGAAAGCTGATGCGGGAAGCGCGTCAGCAATTCGATCCCCAGTCCCACGCGCTGCGCGCACTCCTCCACCCGCTGCCGCAACGCGTCGCCCGGGCGCATGCCGCCAAGCCGCAGCAGCGGATGGGCGATACAGTCAAAGGCGGTGAACCGCGGGTTGAGGCTGTCATTCGGATCCTGAAAGACGATCTGGATATCCTTGCGAAACAGCGACCGGTGAAAATCGCGGGCCGGGATATGGCCGATCGACTGTCCCTCGAACGCGATCTCGCCCTCGCTCGGATCGATCAGCCGGCAGATGATGCGCGACGTCGTGCTCTTGCCGGAGCCTGATTCGCCGACCAGACCGACGCTCTCGCCGGCGCTGATCGTCATGGAAAAGTCTGCCACCGCCGCGGCGCCTTGATCGAACCGCTTGGCGAGTTTCTGCACCTCCAGCAACGGCGGCGTACCCGGCGCCGGCTGCGGCCGGGGCGCGA
Organism: Bradyrhizobium murdochi; assembly: GCF_000472965.1. Classification (GTDB taxonomy): domain Bacteria; phylum Pseudomonadota; class Alphaproteobacteria; order Rhizobiales; family Xanthobacteraceae; genus Bradyrhizobium; species Bradyrhizobium murdochi. The sequence continues at coordinate 111,523 of NZ_AXAU01000014.1, forward strand.
CGGGCGCCGCAAATTGCCGCCCCCTTTCCTCTTCCGGTACCAGATCCGCGATACGCGAGCTCGCCGTGGGCGAAGCTGCTACCAGGCGTTTGGTGTAAGGGTGCTGCGGCGCGTGGAAGAGAGTCTTCGGTTCGGCCTCCTCGACCAGTCGGCCCTGCTCCATCACCACGACGCGACGACAGTAACGGGCAGCGAGACCGAGATCATGGGTGATCAGGATGGTCGCCATGCCACGCTCGGCCGCGATCCCGGTGAGAAGATCCATCACGACCTTCTGCGTCGTGACGTCGAGGCCGGTGGTCGGCTCGTCGGCGATCAGCAGCGCCGGGTTGCAGGAAATCGCCATGGCGATCATGACGCGCTGGCACATGCCGCCGGAGAGTTCGTGCGGGTAAGCGGCCATCCGCTTTTCGGCATCACGGATTTGCACGGCACGCAGCAGCTCCAGCGCCTGCGCGCGTGCTTGATCTCGCGGCATTCGCTTATGGGCCGTAATCGCATCGGCGATCTGGTCGCCGACGGCACGAATCGGGTTGAGCGCGGCACGCGGGTTCTGGAAGATCATCGCCATCGCCGCGCCATGCAGATGGCGGAAATCGCCCGCCGAGATCCGCGTGATCTCCTGCCCGCGAAACCGGATGTCGCCTGCCGTGACCCGCCCGGCCGCATCGAGCAACCGCGTGATCGCAAAGCCAGTGACGGACTTGCCCGAACCGCTCTCACCGACGAGGCCGAGCATCTCACCCTCGCCAAGCGACAGCGTGACACCACGCACCGCCTCGACAAGGCCACGCCGCGTCGAGAAAGTGACGTGCAGGTCGTTTAATGCCAGCAGCGACTGGGTCATGTTCGCATGCGGGGGTCGAGAATATCGCGCACCCCGTCGCCGAGCAGGTTGAAACACAGCACGGTCAGCATCAACGCCAGGCCCGGAAAGGCGACCAGCCACCATTTGCCGGTGGAAATGAAGCGCGCCCCCTCCGCAACCATGATGCCCCATTCCGGCGTCGGCGGCTTGACGCCGAGACCGATAAAGGAAAGTCCGGCAGCGTTGAGAATCGCCCAGCCCAGATTGAGCGATATCTGTACCGCCATGGCCGGCAGCACGTTCGGCAGCAGGAAGCGCAGCACGACCGAAAGGTGGCTGTCGCCGCAGGCGCGCGCCGCTTCGACCCAGCCGACATTGCGACGGACATTCACCTCCGCCCGCGCAAAGCGGATGTAAAATGGCAGATTGATGATGGCGGTCGCGATAACGATGTTCTCCACCCGGTTGCCGAGTGCCGCGACCATCGCCATTGCCAGCACGAAAAGCGGAAAGGCCATCACGACGTCGACGAAGCGGCCGACGCCGCGGTCGAGCCGGCCACCGGTATAGCCGCAGATCGCGCCGATCACGGCGCCAATGGCAAAGGAGATTCCGACTGCAGAGACGGCGATGGCGAGATCGAGCCGGGCGGCGACGATAAGGCGGCTGAACACATCGCGGCCGAGCTGATCGGTGCCGGCGATGTGCGCCGCGCTCGGCGGCATCAGGGCCTGCGACACGTTCGATGCGATCGGATCATACGGTACGATCCACGGCCCGAAAATGGCGATCAGCGCAAGCAGGAAGACGCCGACAGCGGCAACGGCGGTGAGCGGGTTGCCGCGCAGGATCCAGCCGGCATGGCGAAGCGTCGCTGAGGTCATCCGATTGTCACCCGTGGATCGGCGATGCCGTAAAGGATATCCACCAGCAGATTGACGATCACAAACACGGTGGCCATCAGCAGCACAAAACCCTGTACCGGTGCATAATCGGAAGAGAGCAACGCATCGAGCGCGTAGGAGGCGACGCCCGGCCAGGAGAACACCTTCTCCACCAGGACATTGGCGCCGAGCATAGTCGAGAACACGATGCCTGCGATGGTGATGACCGGCAGGATGGCGTTGCGCAGCGCATAGGTGACGACGACCCGCCACCAGGGAAGGCCAACGGAGCGCGCGGTGCGCACGAAATCGCTGCCCAACGAGACCAGCATCGAGGCCCGCGTGATGCGCGCCAGCGGCGCCACCACGAACAGCGCCATGCTCAGCGCCGGCAAGATCAGTTGCCTGAAGGCGGCCCACCATCCATCGAAATCGCCTGCGAACAGGAAGTCGATCAACAGGAAACCGGTTCGCCTTGGCGGCAGTGACGCAAAGATATCGACCCGGCCGGTCGGGTCGGGCGCGAGCCCGAGCAGATAATAGAAGACATAGATCAGCAACAGGCCCGAAACGAACGTCGGCACGCAGACACCGAGCGCGCAGAAAAACCTGACGCCGTGATCGATGATGGAGCCCGGCCTCAGCGCCGCCAGCACACCGAGCGGCACCGCCGTCACCAGGGCGATCAGCAGTGCCGTGAAGGTGAGCTCCAGCGAGGCCGGCAGCCGCTCGCGCAGATCTTTCGTGACCAACTGCCCGGTCATCATCGATCTGCCGAGATTGCCGCTGCCGACATCATAGAGATACAGCATCAGTTGTTCCGGCACCGGCTTGTTGAGGCCCATCTGCTTGCGGATGATCTCGATCTCCTCCTTGCCGGCATTCGGCCCGGAAGCGAAGAACACCGCCGGATCGCCCGGCAACACCCGCATCAAGAGGAAGGTGAAGACGAGCACGCCAAAGAGCGCCGGCAGCGAGGACAGGAAGCGCCTGCCCGCCCGTATTACCGTTGCTCCAAGGGCTGGCATCGTGCTGACCGCTTACTTGCGATTGAGATCGCGATAGTCGACCTGGCGGTGGAATTGGTAGGTGTAGCCTTCAACCGAAGGCGCCATCACAGCGTCCTGGCTGGGCTGCCAGAGCGGTATCTGCGGTATCTCGTTGAAATGGATCGCGTTGAGCTTTACGCCGTCTTCCTCATACTTGGCCGCATCGGGTTCGAAACGAGCCTTCTGCGCGATCTCCACCAGGTCCGGATTGTTGATCGATGAGTAGTTCCAGCGCTGATTGCCCGTGTAGAAGTTGCGGTAGAAATAGTCGGTCGACGGCAGCCAGGCGACGATGCCCTCGGTGAAGAAGGGGAGCTTCTTCTCATTGATCTGCGTCGACATCTGGGCGTCCGGCAGCTTCTGGATATCAACCTTGATGCCGATCTTGGCCAGCGATTCCTTCACCAGGGCGGCCATCGGTTCGGCGGTCGAGGCCTGGCCGACATTGAAGCTGAACGTGGTCGAGAAGCCGTCAGGCATGCCTGCTGCTTTCAGATACTCCTTGGCTTTTTCGAGGTCGAGCTTCACCGGCTGCGGAATCGGATAGGCGCCGCTCGATGGTTTGCCATCCGCCCATGTCGCGCCGAACAGCGGCGAGCCGCGGCCGAACAGCGCCGCCTTGAACATGTCGTCGTAGGGCAGCGCAAAGGCGACGGCACGGCGCACATTGACATTGTCGAAGGGCGGGATCTGGTTGTTCATCGAGACGAAAGTGACGGCATTGTATTGGGGCGTCGAGATCACCTTCAGCTTGCCCTTTGCCTCAAGCGACTGGACGTCGCTCGCCTGCAGATCGATGACGAGATCGGCGTCGCCGCGCTCGACCAGATTGGCGCGTGTCGCTGGCTCCGGGACCGACTGCACGATGACGCGCTTGAAGAATGCCGATTTGTCGGCCGTGCCGCGATTCCACGCCGCGTTGCGCGCCATGATCACCTGTTCACCTGGCTTGAAGCTCTCGATCTTGTAGGCGCCGCTGCCCGCCGTGTTCTCTTTCAACCATGCCAATGCCCAGGGATCATCTGCCGTGGCATGGGCCTTGGCGACCTTGGAGTTGAAGATGATGGGATAGACGGTGGCAAGATTGGGCAGCGCAAGCTTGTCCGGCTTCGGCAGCGTCACCTCGATGGTCAGAGGATCGATCACCTTGAACTGGTCAGCCGATGTCATCGATCCCGTGAGGAGCTGTGCCTTGCCGAGAACCGGCGCCGTGACGACGCGATCAAGTGACCATTTGACGTCTTCCGCGGTCACCGGCGTGCCATCCTGGAACTTGGCGTCCTTGCGCAGGCGGAACGTCATCTTCAACCCGTCCGGGCTGACATCGTAGGATTCCGCTAGCTCCCCCGTGATCTTGCCGAGATCAAACACCCATTTGCCGTTGAGTTGTTTGCGGCCGAAGGAAACCAGCCGGTCGTAAGTGCTCAGACTCACCGCGAAGGCTTCACGGGTCGAACCCGGAATATTCGGATCGAGCGTATTGACGGATGCTCCGGTCACGTAGCGCAATGTTTCGGAGCGCGTTTGCGCCTGCACCGATCCAGCCGCCAGTGACAACGCGATAGAGGCGACCACCATAAGCAGACGCCTGGACCCTGTAACGCTCATCGGACCTATTCCCTGTTTTGCCAAGCTTATTTTTGAGAGAGAACATCAACTTAAAGCAAGGGATATGCCAACCGGAACCGTCGGAGGCACAAGCATAGTAGGTATGAGCCAAGCTTCCCAGCGGCAGCGAAGACCGTTCACCGTTCCTCACCCGTAGCGCGCATTTGCCGCGCGACGACCGCCTGCGGCACGTCATACGCCTTGAACGAAGCCCAATGCCGCTCGATGTCCGCGCGAAACAGGCCGCGTGTCAACCCATGCACCAGCTTCGGCACAGCCGTAGTCATCGCATTGATTGACGAGCCCGAAGCACCGAAGCTCATGGTGGAAGCAATCGCGAAGACATGAATGTTCGCGATCCAGGGTGTTTCGGCGGCGACGCGCTCCATCAACGCGTAGTCATCAGCGAGAAAGGGAAAACGCCCAAGCCGCGGGCTACGCTCGTCCGGCGGCGGCTGGTAGCGGTCGGCCCAGGTCGCAATGTTGGCGGCGCAGTTTCGCAATTCGGGCCGGCCCGCAAAATTCATGTCGACACCCGTGCCGCAAATCACGAAGTCGGCTGCGAACACGCCCCGTGGCGTCTGCAATTCGACACCGCGAGCCGTCTCCCTGGCGGCTTCGATCGGTGCCCCCTCCTGAAGATGAAAATTGGGATGGCGGGCGCAGCGGTCGTAGGTCGCCTGCGGAAAGCCCTCCCGCATCTCCAGAACGGCGCGCATGAAGCGCCAGCGCCAGGCATCATCCAGATCGCAAAAATGGCGAAGGAAGCCACGGAAGGTGAGCCAGCGGTACGGCTGGATCACCTGGATTTCCACCCTGCGGCAGAACAGATCCACCTCGGCCGCGCCAGCCTCCAGTGCGGTCGCGGCATTGTCGAAGGCCGAGGCGCCGGCGCCGATCACAGCAACCCTTTTTCCGCGCAAGCCCGCGAAGTCGATCGGCTGCGCCGCGTGCACGCACACTGACGATGGCAAATGGCGCAACGGCTCCGGAACGGTCCAGTCGCCCATGCCTTCCTGCCCCGTCGCCAGCACGATCTTGCGCGCGAAGACAATATCAACACCATCAGCGGTCTGTACCTTGGCCGCGAGCAATCCACCGGCCGTGGGCAAAATCTCGATGACCTCGCAATCATTGCGCACCGGCAGATTCAGGACGCGCCTGAACCAGAGCAGATATTCCGCCCAAAGCTCGCGCGAAATCAGGTCGAGATTCCGCCAATCTTCCGCGCCGAAGCGCGCCTCGTGCCAGGACTGGTAGGTCAGGCTTGGAATATCAAGATCAGGCCCGGTGAAATGCTTCGGACTGCGCAGCGTGTGCATGCGGGCATAGGTGAGCCACGGCCCTTCCTTTCCCTTCTCGGATTTGTCGAGCACGAGGATATTGCTCACTTGCGAGCGCATCAGCCCAAACGCCGTCGCGAGACCTGATTGCCCGGCGCCTACTACGAGCACGTCCAGTGCCGGTCTGCCGTCCGGCCCGAGCCTGGGTGTAAGCCACGCAGCATTCGGATGCGCAGTCTTGGCAAGATCGGCGCGAACTTGGGCTTCGAGAGCGATAAGGGCGTTGTTCATGCCGCAAGCCAGCCGCCATCGACCACCATCACGGTGCCGGTCGTAAAGGAAGACGCATCACTGGCAAGATGGAGCGCGGCCTCGGCCACCTCTTCCGCTTTGCCAAACCGTTTCATGGCGTGACGGTTGCGCGAGGCTTCGCGCACCGGCTCGGGCTCGGCGTGACGGGCAAAACTGCGCCGCAGCATCGGCGTGTCGATGGCCCCCGGCGCGATCGCATTGACGCGGACGCCATCGGTTGCGAAGTCGACCGCCATCGTCCGGGTCAGGCTGATGATGGCGCCCTTCGCGGCGATATAGGCGCTGTTGGCCTTGCCGCCGGCGATCGCGAGCTGCGATGCCAACGTGATGATCGAGCCGCCACCCTGCCGCTGCATCTGTGGCACCGCTGCGCGCGACCAAAGCCAGGTGCCGCCGACATTGGTGCGGAACACTGCGTCCCAATCGACGGGATCGGTGGTCAGCACCGTACCGCCGCAGGAAAAGCCGGCAGCAGCCATCAGCACATCGAGCCGACCGCGCCGCGCTATGACATCGCCCACGGTATCTTTCGCGAAATCGGCCTCGCCGACATCGCCGACATGGAGCGATGCTTCGCCTTTGGCGCCCTCGATCGTAGCCAGCGTCTCCTGCAAACCTGCACTATCGCGATCAACCAGCCCGACAAACGCGCCTTCTTTCGCAAACAGCACCGCGCTGGCCCGGCCAATGCCGGAGCCGGCGCCGGTCAGGATCGCGGTCCGCCCTGCCAGTCTCATGTCAGGTTTCCCCCTCGATGCTCAGTCCACCAACGGTTCAGGTCGGCAGCCGAGTCAGCACAGCCGAACCGCGCGCGCCAGCCGAACTCCTCTACCAAGCGCGCGATCGAGAGCGGTGCCCGGTCGGCCGGACTATGCAGGTCGACGGTTGCCAGCTCACCGGAATCGGTCAGCCGACAAACGAAGCCCGAATGCAACGCGGCAAGCTCCTGGCCCCATTGCAACGCCGACCATTCCACGCCGGTTGAAATGTTGTAGAGCCGATGCTTCGGCTTCACGGCCTCGATCAGTAATGTCACGGCCTCCGCGATATCCACAGCATAGATCCAGTCCCTGAGGCCCGGACGCGACAGAACAGCCTCACGCCCGTCTTGCATCGCATTCAGAATCTGCGCCTGCGGGCTTGGCGTGTCGCGCACGTCGTTACCCCGCTCCCACGGCCCAAACACGGCGCTCAGCCGCACGCTGATGATCTCCTGTTGCCAGAGATCGGCCAAGCGCGCAGCGACCTTCTCGGAAGCGAATTTGGTGATGGCGTAAAGTGAGACCGGATCGCAGGGCGTCTCTTCATCGAGCAACACGTTCCGGAATGCGCTCGCCCCGTAGGCTGCCGCGGACGACAGATTAATGATGCGCTTAACGCCGTTTCTTCGCGCCGCGATCAGGATCGGCGTCTGAGCCAGCAGGTTTATCCGTAAAATGGTCTCGGGATCACTCGCCTCCCGCGCCGGTCCGGCGGTGATCGCGACTCCCAGAATGATGGCGTCATAACCCGACGCGATCACCGCTTCCACGGCTTGGCTATCTGTGACATCGCTCTGGATCGCCGTCAGCCGATCGCCATGAAGGGTAAAATCCTTCCTTGCTTCAGGCGGCACCCCGGCGCGGTCAAACACTGTGACCGCGTGACCGCGGCCCAGCAGTGCCGCAGCGATATTGAGCCCGACGAAACCGGTGCCGCCGAAGACAAGAATTCTCATCGCTCAATCCGACATTGCGGCGGACGGATCACAGCAGGGTCGCGCCAAAATTCTGCTCGGGATCCATGTCTGGCATCAGGCGCCCGGTCGGTTTCGCAGCCTCGCCTCCCGCGCGCGGAAGGAAACGTCCGTAGCCCGCCTCGACCGAACGCTTGCCTTCCGCCACGATGACGCGCCCGCGCGATAGCACGGTGACCGGCCAGCCCCGCAGTTTACGACCGGCGAACGGCGTGTAACCGGTGAGATCGTGCATCATCGCGTCACTTAGCGTGACCTCGCGCGCCGGATCCCAGATCGCGATATCCGCATCCGCGCCGACCGCGATCGAACCCTTGCGCGGATGCAAATTGTAGATCTTCGCAGGTGCAGTCGCGGTCAGTTCGACGAATTTTTCCAGACCCAATCGACCCTTCGAAACCATCGCATCGAACAGCAGCGGCAAGCGGACTTCGAGGCCGGGCAGACCGTTCGCCACCTGCTTGAAATTGGGATTGGGGCCGGCGCGCAGCTTGCCCGTTTCGTCGAACCGGTAGGGCGCGTGGTCGGAAGAAACGGTCTGGAGATCGCCGAGCGCAAGCGCCTGCCACAGCGCTTCCTGGTCGCCGGCGCGACGCGGCGGCGGGCTGCACATCCATTTGGCGCCTTCCACGCCGGGCTTGTCGAGATCGTCGGCGGTGAGAAACAAATATTGCGGGCAGGTCTCCGCGAATACCTTCAGCCCCTGACCGCGCGCATCGCGGATCACCCTGGCGCCTTCGGCTGTCGAGACGTGAAAGATCATGATCGGTTGGTCGATCAGTGCTGCCATGCCGATCAGCCGGTTGAAGGCTTCCGCTTCCGAGACGCGGGCATGACTGATGGCGTGATATTTCGGATCGGTATAGCCGCGCGCCAGCAGCCGCTTCACCATCCAGGAGATAATCCCATGGTTCTCGGCGTGTGCACATAGCATCGCACCGCCGTCGCGCGCCGCAAGCAGAATGTCGAGCAGCGGTTCGTCGTCGATTTTCAGGCGATCATAGGTCATGAAGATCTTGATCGAACCATGGCCCTGCTTGATCAGCGCGGGCAGATCCGCTTCCAGCGTTTCCCTGGTCGGATCGGCGATGATCATGTGAAAGGCATAGTCGATCACGGCGCCCTTTCGCGCGAGCGCGTGATACTCCTCGAGCACCTGAGGCAGCTTCATGCCGACGTGCTGCGCCGCGAAGGAAATCACCGTGGTGGTGCCGCCGAAGGCTGCCGAGACGGTCGCACTCTCGAACGTATCGGCGTTCATGATGCCTGCGGCCGACAACTGCTCGATATGGGCGTGGCTATCAACACCGCCGGGCAGAACCAGCTTGCCCCGCGCGTCGATCTCCCGCCGCGCTCCGGATAACCCGCGTCCGATCGCGACGATCGTATCACCGGAAATGGCGACGTCGGCCTCGAATACGTCGCTTACGGTCGCGACGCGTCCGCCACGAATGAGAAGGTCGTAGGCTGGCTCGGTCATGGCAAATCCCCGGGTATTGAGCTATGATTTCTAAGTCTTTCAGTTGCGGATGAAAGCACAGATCGTGCCGCTACACTCCCTTGCGCTTTCGCAGCAGACAGTGGACCATGCATCGCTGGATGGCATGGTCATTGCTTCCATTGTCGTCTCGTTGCGCGCCGGTCTCGCAGCATCAACCGACGCGTCATCCCGCAGGAAAATACCATGTCCCGGCCACGCATTCTCGTCATCAATCCCAATTCCAATCAGCTCGTGACACAAGGGCTGGAGCAAGCCTTGAAGCCGCTCGGCTTCGAGGGCGGACCGGAGATCGTCTGCGAAACGCTGACCGAGGGTCCCTACGGGATCGAGAGCCAGGCGGATGTGGATGGCGTGGCGATGCCGCTGCGCCGCCTCGTCGAAGGCGACAACCATTCGGCCGCCTTCGTCATTGCCTGCTACAGCGATCCAGGCCTGCATGTCTGCCGCGAAGCAACCGACCGGCCCGTGTTCGGCATCGCCGAATGCGGCGTGCTGACGGCGCTGGCGCGCGCTGAAACCTTCGGCGTCATTGCAATTGCGCAGCGCTCGATCCGCCGCCATGTCCGTTACCTCAGGCAGATGGGCCTGATGGATCGCCTGACCAGGGAACGGCCGCTCAACATGAGCGTGGCCGAGACTGCGTCGGGCGAAGGAACGCTCGCCAAAATGATCGAAGTCGGACGCGCGCTCAAGGACGAAGACGGTTCCGGCGCCATCGTGATGGGCTGTGCCGGCATGGCGCGTCATCGCCGGCCGCTGGAGCAGGCGCTCGGGATTCCGGTGATCGACCCGACCCAGGCGGCCGTTACCATGGCGTTGGGCACGGTGCAGTTTTCGCATCACTGACTTTGGTCGGAGGTTTCGGCCGTTCCGTTACGCGCGAGCCATTGCGCGTGGCTTTCGCGGGTCAGCGCGAAGGTATCGCGCTGAGCTGCGTAGAGGTTGCCGAACAAGCGCCCGATCGGTCGGTAGACATCGAAATCGACATACATCTTTTCCTGGTCGATCAGACCCTCGCGCGCGTGAAGGCGCAGCACCTCGCCGACAAGAAGTTCGCGGCCGGGCCCGAAGGCGAGTGCGACATGTTGTCGGCACTCGAGCGCGAAAGGTGCCTCGGCCAATCGCGGCACGTCGATATCGATCGACGGCAGTGTCTTCAGCCCCATCGCTTCCACTTCGCTGTCACCGGAGGGAAAGTCGATCGCGCAGTCGTTCATGGCTGCGGCCAGCGCCTCGTCGACCAAATGCACGACGAATTGCCCGCTGCGGTGGATGTTGCGCGTGGTGTCCTTTGGGCTGCAATCGGCCTTGTGTTGCAGGCCGAGTACCAGAAGAGGCGGATCCTCTGAGAAGACATTGAAGAAACTGAACGGAGCCGCGTTGACGCTGCCGTTCTCGTCGAGCGTCGTGACCAGCGCGATCGGTCGCGGCACGACCACCCCGCACAGCAATTTGTATCGGTCGTGCGGATCGAGTTCGCGAAAGGAGATGCCGGACATCTAGTTTTCCGGAGGTGGCACCGCGCCGGTGCGGCTCGTGATCAGGCCGTAATGCTCAACGCGACGGTGGAGCGCGAAATTGAAGATCGTGTTCTTGCCGAAGATCGTGGCGTCGAGATCGCAGGGATGAACCAGCAGTTCGTCCTCCTCGGTCTTGGCCTCGACGACAATCTCGCCGTCCGGATCCACGATCAGGCTACCGCCGATCAAGGGGTGGCCATCCTCGACGCCGGCCTTGGCAACACATACGATCCAGGTCGAGTTCTGGTAAGCGCCGGCTTGCGCGGAGAGCCGGTTGTGGAACAGCCGCTTCTCGGGCCCCTCCTCGGGCTTCTCGGCATTAACCGAAGGCGTGTTGTAGCCGATCAACACCATCTCGACGCCTTGCAGGCCCATCACGCGATAGGTCTCCGGCCAGCGCCGATCGTTGCAGACGGCCATGCCGAGGATACCGCCGAGGGCGCGCCAGACGTTGAAACCGAGATCGCCTGGCTCGAAGTAGCGCTTCTCCAGATGCTGGAACGCGCGTTTCGTATCGAACTCCGCATGGCCGGGCAGATGAACCTTGCGGTACTTGCCGACAATTTTTCCGGACTTGTCGGTGAGGATAGAGGTGTTGAAATGATGCCCATCCGGCGTCAGTTCGGCATAGCCAAAATTCATTGCAATCTGGTGATGGGCGGCCCGCTCAAACAAAGGCCTCGTCGCAGCATTCGGCATCTCGCGTTCGAACCACGTGTCGACCTCCGCTTGATCTTGCATGTACCAGCGAGGAAAGAACGTGGTGAGGGCGAGCTCCGGATAGACAATCAGATCAGCGCCCTTCGCCTTGGCTTCATCCATCAGCGCGATCATGCGCTTGACGACGGCTTCGCGGCTGTCAGCTTTCTGGATCGGCCCCAACTGGGCGGCAGCAACATTGATGACGCGCATGGATAACTTTCTGGATGCTTCCATTTAAGGCGGTGCTTGCATGAAGATGAAGCAGTCTGTGGAGATCGGAGTCCTATTCGGCTCAATCGAAGCCAGCAGTTAAAATTTTGGTCCACTCGAAGTCAATTCCAGAGACAGTCCGCGTGACGCACATCAATTCTGTCCCGGGAGCGCTTCGAGATGACACGCCACCCATCGACCGCCTTCGATCGACCGAAGCTCCGGCTCTTCCGTCCGGCAGCGATCGAACACGAATGGACATCTGGTGTGGAAGCGGCAACCGCTGGGCGGATTGATCGGGCTTGGCACGTCGCCCTTCAGGATGATCGGGTTACGAATGGCCCCGGGCTCCGGCACCGGCACAGCCGACAGCAGAGCCTTGGTGTAGGGATGCCTCGGCGCGGTGAATATTTGCTGCCTTCCCGCCATCTCGACGATCTTGCCGAGATACATGACGGCAACTCGGTGCGTCATGTGCTCAACGATCGCCAGATCGTGGCTGATGAAGAGCAGCGCAAGGCCGAACTCCCGCTGCAGATCCTGCAGCAGGTTGACGATCTGCGCCTTGACGGAGACGTCGAGCGCCGAGACCGCCTCGTCGCAAACGATCAGTTCGGGTTCCGCGGCAAGCGCCCGGGCGATGCCGATGCGCTGGCGCTGGCCGCCCGAGAATTCGTGAGGCCGGCGGCCCAGCGCGTCGCGCGGCAGGCGGACGGTGTCAATCAGCGCCGCAACCTTCGCCTCGAGTTCAGCGGCAGATTTGGCGAGGCCGAAATTGCGGATCGGCTCGGCCAGAATATCGCGTACGCGCATGCGCGGATTGAGGCTGGAGAACGGATCCTGGAACACCACCTGCACGCGGCGGCGCATGCTGCGCAGCCCTCCGGGTGAAAGATCGTCGATGCGCTGGCCATCCAGCACCACCTGGCCGCCCGTGATGTCGAATAGGCGCAGGATGGCCCGGCCGACCGTCGACTTGCCGCAGCCGGACTCGCCGACGAGGGAAAGGGTCTCGCCGCGCTCGACCTCAAAGGACACGCCGTCCACGGCATAGACCCAGTTGGACTTACGGCTGAACACGCCGCCGCGGACCGGAAAATGTTTCTTGAGGTCGTTGACCTGGAGCAGCGGGGAACTCATGCCGCAGCCGCCTCCTTGCGCGCGTAGTGGCAGGCGGCGATATGGCGGGGTCCCTTCTCTTCGAGACCCGGGGCAACCTGCCGGCAGAGATCGGTCGCCAGCGTACAGCGCCCGGCAAAGACACAGCCCTCGATCCGTCCCTTGAGGCTAGGCACCTGGCCAGGAATCTCGGCGAGCCGCCGCGCCGCACCTGTCAGCGACGAGCCGAGCTTGGGCACGGCGCCGAGCAGGCCCTGTGTATAGGGATGACGGGGCGAACGAAACAGCTCAGCCACCGGCGCCTCCTCGACCTTGCGGCCGGCATACATGACCATAACGCGCTCGGCGATCTCAGCGACCACCCCGAGATCATGGGTGATCAGAACGATCGCTGCGCCGACGCGGCGCTTTAGGTCCAGCATCAGTTGCAGGATCTGGGCCTGGATCGTGACATCAAGCGCCGTGGTCGGCTCGTCGGCAATCAGGAGCTTTGGATTGCAGGCGAGCGCCATGGCGATCATCACGCGCTGGCGCATGCCGCCGGAGAGCTGATGCGGATATTCGCGCACGCGCCGCACAGGCTCCGGGATGCCGACCAATGTCAGCATCTCGATGGCGCGCGCCTCGGCCGCCTGCTTGTCGAGCCCCTGATGCATCCGCAGGGTCTCGCCGATCTGGCGGCCGACCGTCAGCACCGGATTAAGGCTCGTCATCGGTTCTTGGAAAATCATCGAAATGTCGTTGCCGCGAATCGCGCGCATCTCGCGTTCGGACAATTGCAGCAGATCCTTGCCCTGAAAGCGGATCGAACCCGCGATCTTGCCCGGGGGCTCGGCGATGAGCCGCATCAGCGACATCGAGGTGACCGACTTGCCACAGCCGGACTCACCGACGATGGCCAGCGTCTCGCCTTCGTTGACATGGAAGGAGACGCCGTCGACCGCCCGATTGATACCCTCGGGGGTACGGAAATGGGTCTGCAGATTTTCGACTTCAAGCAACGCCATCAGATCAGAACCCCATCGGAAAATCGGTACGCACTTTTCCGGATCATTCTCTAGAGGCTTTTTGCCATTCGCGGATCGAGCGCATCACGCAGGCCGTCGCCAAGCAGGTTGACGGCGAGCACGGTGACGGACAGAAACGCGGCGGGAAAGAATACGATGTAGGGCTTGACCTGCCACAGCGCCCTGCCCTCGGCCATGATGTTGCCCCAGGACGGAATGGTGGGAGGCGTGCCGGCGCCGATGAAAGAAAGGATCGATTCCACGATCATGGCGCTCGCGCAGATATAGGTTGCCTGGACCAGCATCGGCGCCAGCGTGTTGGGCAGGATGTGGCGCAGGATGATCATCGGCGTTCGCGTGCCGGAGGCTGTGGCAGCGTCCACATAGGGCTGCTCGCGCAGCGACAGCACGACGCTGCGCACCAGCCGCGAGACGCGCGGGACCTCGGCAATCGTGATGGCCAGGATGACGTTGCCGACGCTCGCGCGTGTCAGCGCCATCAATGCGACGGCGAGCAGGATCGGCGGTATCGACATCAACCCGTCCATGAACCGCATCAGGATGCTGTCCGCCCATCGCACGAAACCCGAGACGAGGCCAATGGCGAGACCGGCGAGCGAGGACAGTACGGCTACCGACAAGCCTACGGTTAGCGAGACCCGTGCCCCGTAAAGCACGCGTGAATAGATGTCGCGACCCAGCGCGTCGGTGCCGAACCAAAAATCCGCAGAAGGCAATCGTGTACGCCTGGCGGGCGCGAGCGCGGTCGGGTCGACGGTCCCGAGCCAGGGCGCGAAGATCCCGACGAATACGAGGCAGAGCAGCAAGGCGCCGCCGATCGCAACCGTTGGATGATTGCGCAGGAAGCCGAACACGCCGCGCCGGATGGCCACCGGCAGCAGCAGGTCTTGCATTTGCGGCGCAATGACGAGGCCCGGCGGCACCGGTGCCGTGCTGGTGGTGGAGATGCTCAATAGCGGATCCTCGGATCGACCAAGGTGTAAGTGACGTCGACCATCAGGTTGACGAGCACATAGAGGAAGCTGAACAGCAGCACGATGCCCTGGATGACCGGATAGTCGCGGCGCAGGATCGCGTCGATCGTCAGCCGGCCAAGGCCGGGAATAGCAAACACGCTTTCGGTCACCACGGCGCCACCGATCAGTAGCGCAATGCCGATACCGATCACCGTCACGATTGGAACGGCCGCGTTTTTCAGCGCGTGAACGAACAGGATGTTGCGCTGCCCGAGGCCTTTGGCGCGGGCGGTGCGAACATAATCCTGCTGCAGCACTTCGAGCATGGAGGCGCGGGTAATACGCGCGATCAGCGCGATGTAGACGGAGCCGAGGGCCAGGGCGGGAAGAATGAGGTTCTGCAGCCATGGCCAAAGGCCCGCCGCCAACGGCGTGTAGCCCTGCACGGGGAGCCAATCGAAGTGCAGCGCGAACACATAGGCAAGGACGTACCCGACGACAAAGACGGGAAGCGAGAAGGCGAACACGGCGAACGCCATGATGGTGCGGTCCACCCAACTTCCTGCTTTCCACGCCGCCACCACGCCGAGCGGCACCGCGACAAGGATGGTCAGGACGAGCGTAATCGCCATCAGCGAGAAGGTCGGCTCGATGCGCTGCGCGATCATCGAGGCGACCGGCAGGTTGGTGAAGATCGAGGTGCCGAGATCGCCATGCAGGATATGCCAGAGCCAGGTCCCGAACTGGACCAGAAACGGCCGGTCGAGGCCGAGGCTCTGGCGAATGCGTTCAACGTCGGCAGGGCTCGCTTGGTCGCCTGCGATCACCGCGGCAGGATCGCCCGGCGCGATGTAGAGCAGGCTGAAGACGAACAGCGCGACGATCCCCATCACGGGCAACGTCGAGAGAACACGCCGAAGGATATACGAGACCATGTGGGATCACCGCGCCGTCATGCCGTCTTCGACACGCCCCAGAAGAAGGGTAGCGGCCCCTTGGCGATACCGGAGACGCTCTTGCGCCACGCCGTGTAGCTAAGGAAGAAGCCGGTCGGCGCATAAACCACGTCCTCGAGTGCCGCCTTGTTGAGGCGCTTGACCGCGGTCTTCTCCTCATCGAGATTCTTGGCGTCGAACCATGCCAAAACTTCCTTTTCCACGGTCGCGCTTGTGGGCCAGCCAAACCATGCCTTGTCGCCATTGGCGCGAATGGCGTTGTAGGCGGCGGGATTGATGCAATCCGCGCCGGCATGCCAGGTGTGAAACATCCCCCAGCCGCCCTGGCCCGGCGGCGTTTTCTGGGCGCGGCGGGAGCCGACCGTGCCCCAATCGGTCGCAACGAAGTCGACGTTCATGCCGATTTGCTTCAACAGATCCGCAGTGACATCGCCCTGCGCCTTAGTGATCGGCTGATCCTGCGCCACGACGCACGTGACCGGCTGGCCTGAATATCCGCTCTCGGCGAGCAGCTTCTTTGCCATTGCGAGATCACGCTTGCCTTTCAAGATCTCGCCGCCCTCTTCCGTGTAGAGCGGTGTATCCGGCGTGAAGAATCCCGGCAGCGGCTTCCAGAGCGCGGTATCGTCGCCGACCAGCGCGCGCATGTAGTCTTCCTGGCTCAGCGCCGTGAGCACGGCACGGCGTACCTTCAGATCGCTGAAGGGTGGATGCAGGTGGTTCATCCTGAATGAACCGACATTGCCGAGGGGATCGGCGATGTCGACGTTGATGTTGCTGTTCTTCTTGAGCGACGGTACGAGATCGGTGATGGGGCTCTCCCACCAATCGACCTCGCCGTTCTGCAGTGCTGCCGCTGCCGTCGCAGGGTCCGGGATCACCACCCATTCGATGCGATCAACCAGCATCTGCTTGCCGCCCGCGAGCCAGGACGCCTTCTCCTGCCGCGGCGTGTAATCGGCGAACTTCTCGAACACCGCCTTGGCGCCGGGCACCCATTCGCCCTTTGCGAACTTCATCGGGCCCGAGCCGATATATTCGGGGATCTGCTTGAACGGATCGGTCTGCGCGATGCGCTCCGGCATGATGAAGGCGCACGGTGTGCTGTTCTTGCCCAACGCCAGCAGCATCTTCGGATAAGGCACCTTCAGCGCCCATTTGAAGGTCCTGTCATCGACAGCGGTCAGCTCGTTCTGGATCGCCTTGATCATCAAGCCCATGGGATCGCGCGCCGACCAGCGCATCAGGCTCGCCACCACATCCTTGCTGAGCACCGGCTCGCCGTCATGAAACTTCAGACCCGGCCGTAGCCGAAAGGTCCAGACCAGACCGTCATCGGACACCTCCTCGGACTCGACCATTTGGCGCTGCGGCTGCAGCGTGGCGTCGAGGCCGTAAAGCGTGTCCCACACCAGCGCAGCGGCGTTACGCACGACATACTGGGTCCCCCAGATGGGATCGAAATTCGCGAGATTGGCCTGCGGCACAAAGCGCAGGGTGCGCGCGGCAGCGCCTTGGGAAAGAGCTGGCATCGAAAGGCCGCTCGCCACCGACAGGCTGCCCATCCCGGCCAATCCTTTCAACACAGTCCTGCGATCCATGGAGTTCTCCCAGTCTTGAGTTGTCATGGCAGTTCCGGCCAATTCATTGGCCGGAGGTTCGACGCCACATGAGGTGAAGCGGGCCAGCCAAACCGATGCCAATCAGTCTCCTTTTGCTTGCAAGCGGTATGCCAGCACGGCCCGCTCGCTCTCCTGCCAGTTTCCGGCTGCTCACACGGGAAGCACTTTCGAGCGATCACATTTTCGCGCGGTCACATGCATTTGCGCTTCTGCCTAACCTGCGAGCCGTTCGAACTTCGACGATTGCTTCGGATGCCACCAATGGCCAGCAATGACGACGCCCTCAGACACAATCTTGCGATCCCCGATCAGATGCTCGCCGACGACGTCGACATAGTCGAACTGGCCTTGCTGGACCGAGATGAGGGTGGCGTCTCCCGCACTTCCCGGCTTGAGGCTGCCTAATTCGGGGCGCCGCAGCGCCATCGCCGCATTGACCGTCGAAGCTGCGACCACATCCGGGAGCGCCATGCCCATGCACAGAAACTTGGACATGGTCGTCACCTGATCAAAGGCCGGCCCGTCAATGCATAGGGCATGGACATCAGAGGAAATGGTGTCGGGATAGAAGCCGTTGGCAAGCATTGCGCGTGCGGTCTTGAAGGCGAATGAGCCCTTGCCGTGGCCGATGTCGAACAACACGCCACGTTCGCGCGCTTCCAGTACCACCCTCTTCACCGTGCCCTGGGCGGTGGCGGGCGTATTGGGAAACGGCCGGAATGCATGGGTGAGTACGTCACCCGGACGCAGGCGGGCGAGCACCTCCTCGTAGCTCGGTGGTGGGTGGTCAATATGCGCCATCAGCGGCATACCAACTTCCTCAGCGACCTCGAGCGCGATGTCGAGCGGCACGATCCCCGAGGTTCCCGAGGCGTGGAGCCCTACCCGCACCTTGATGCCGACGATGAGGTCGCGGTTGGCCCCTGCAACCGCGACCGCGTCAATCGGGTTCATCAACCGCATCTCCTCACTCTCGCCGACCATGACCCGACGCGAGAAGCCGTAGATGCCAGCGTGGGAGACGTGCAGATAGGCGAGAATGCGGACCTGGCTCGGCTCGATGACGTGCTTGCGGAAGCCCGCGAAATTGCCCGGGCCGGCGCTGCCGGTATCAACAGCCGTGGTGACGCCGGAGGTGCGGCAGAACTCCTCGGCATCGATGCCGAGCGAAGTGCCGCCCCAATAGACGTGGGTGTGCAGATCGATCAAACCAGGGGTGACGATGTAACCTGACACGTCGCGGACGTCGGTTCCGGGATCGGCCTTGAGATCGCTTCCGATCATGACCACTTTGCCGCCGGCGAAGGCGACATCCGTCACGGCGTCGAGCTTCTGGGAGGGGTCGATCACTCGGCCGCCGCGCAGGATCAAATCGAAAGGCACTGCAATCTCCTGATAGTGCGTGTGTCGACCAGCGGTCACCCATTGAAGGCCGCCTGAGCTTCCGGCAAATCCCAGATTTTGCCGATTGCCGCGTTCGCGGCCGATATCATCGCGGTCTCGTCGCCGTGAAGGTACTGGCCCGCATCGATCAGCACACGGCCGTCAACGATGACTAGATCGATGTTGGCGCGGTTTCCGAGCGCAACGAGCCCGCGGCGCGCATCGAACAGCGGCTGCAGATGGGGATGGGTCAGGTCGACGACGGTGAGGTCGGCGGTAGCGCCCGGTGCGATCGTCCCGAGGTCCGGCCGCTTGATGACCGCCGCCGCCGTTGCCGTGACCGACTCGATCAGCTCCGGTGCGTTGGCTACATCAGCGCGAGCGGACGCAATCTTCGAGATCATCGACGCCGCGTTGAGTTCGCCGAGCAGGTCCATGTTGTAGCCATCGGTTCCGACTACCGTCCGCACGCCGTGCCCCGCGAACCGGCCGAACGCCGCGGTAACGCCTGAGCGCGCAAACACGCGCGGGCAGTTCAGCACCGTGGCGCCCCTCGCCGCCATCAGCTTCAAATCACTATCGGTGCTCGCGATGCAGTGCGCGGCCATAAGATCAGGCGCCAGAAGACCCAGCCAGTCCAGAAATTCGGCCGGCGTGCGACCGCCGTGACGGCCTGCGATCGTCGCGACTTCGGCCTGGCTTTGCGCGAGGTGGGTGGTGATGGGAACGCCGAGTTCGCGCGCGCGGGCGGCACACGCCCGCAACAGATCCGGACCGCAGGTGTCGGTCGCATGTGGGCTCATCGCAAGGCCGATCCGGCCGTCGCCGCGTCCGTTCCAGCGCTGATATAGCACGTTCCACGTGTCCATATCGGCCTGGCCATCGTCGCCCGCGTAACGCACCACGCCGTCCGGTCCCGCCTTGGCATCCGAGGTCGAAAACAAATACGGCGCACCATAGAAGCGGATTCCCATCTCCTCGGCGGCGTCGAACATCTCCGGGATGGTGTTGCGAAACGGCTCCATCACCGTGGTGGCGCCGCCTTTCAGCAATTGCAGAATGCCGAGCCGCGCGATGGCAAGCCGCTCCGACGGCGACAACAGGTCGGCGCCGCGCTTGGTCAGCGGCAGCAGCACCGTATAGACGATGCTCTGGTTGTTCCGGCGACCATTGCCGTCCTCCGTATGCGTCCGCGCGACGGCTTCGCTGAAGCAGTGGTTGTGCAGGTTCAGAAGTCCGGGCAGCACGAAACGGCCCGGTCTGTCGAAGACTTCGGTGGCGGACGGACGGTCGCGCGTGACGGCGGCTATCTGCCTGCCCTCCAGCAACACCCAATGATCGCGCAGCACCTCCTGCGCGCCGTCCCTGCGCGACAACACATAGCTGCCAAAGATCGCGATCGTGCTCATGCCGGTTTCACGTTCCAGAACACAGCCGTACCGTCGAGGATGCCCGTGATGTTCGAACGGTACGCGGTCGGTTGTTTGTACTGACCGATCGGGAAGTAAGGAATTTCCTCGAACGATAACACCTGGATATCGCGGCAGATCCGCTGCTGCTCGGCAAGGTTGGCGGCGGCGAGCCACTGGCTGCGCAGCGCTCCCATCTTCTCGCTCTTGTACCAGCCGGCCGTTTTGCTGTCGCCGCGCAGGTTCGAATTGGCGGCCGGGTTCAGCCAATCGATGCCTTGCCAGTTGCCAACGCCGGCGCTCCAGCCGCCCTGGGCGACGGAATCTTTTTTCAACTGCCGCTGCAACACCACACCGAAATCCAGTCCGGCATATTCGACGTTCATGCCGGCCTGCTGCAGCATGTCGGCGGCGATGTCGCCTAGCGGCTTTTGTGCAACCGAGTTGGTGGGGACGAGCAGCACCACCTTCTCGCCATTATAGCCGGCGGCTTTCAAATCGGCCTTGACCTTCGCCATGTCGCGCGGTCCGCGGAACACATTGAGGCCGACATCGCTCGCCATCGGCGTGCCGGGCGCAAAGAAGCCGATCGGCGAGGACTGATAGGCGGCATCGTCGCCCGCGACCGCCGTCATAAAGGCGGACTGGTCGATCGCGCCTAACAGCGCCCGGCGAATGGCCGGATTGTCGAACGGCGGCTGCAGATGATTGACGCGCAGCATGCAGGTGTAACCTCGCGGATCGAGTATCCGCGTGGTGATGCTACTGGTACGCTTCAGCACCGGCAGCAGGTCGTGCGGCGTTGTTTCCTGCCAGTCCTGCTCGCGCGTTTGCAGGGCGGCGACCCCAGTCGCCGCATCCGGCATCGTCGTCCAGACCACACGGTCGTAATGAACGATCTTAGGACCAGCGGTCCAATCGGGCCTGCTGTCCTGACGGGGCAGATAGCGATCGAAACGGGCGTACACGTTGCGCGCGCCCTGCACGCGCTCATCCGCCACGAACCGGAAGGGCCCGCTGCCCACCACCTCGGCCAGCGGCTTGAACGGATCCTGGCTCGCCAGCCGCTCGGGCATCATGAACGGCGCCTGGATCGCAGCTTTGCCGAGCGCCGCAGGCAACAGAGGGAAAGGCCTGCTCAGCCGAAAACGGATGGTGCGGTCATCAGGCGCCGACAGTTCGTCGGTTGCGGCCATCAGCTCGGCGCCGAAGCCATCGCGGGCCGACCAGCGGCGAATGCTCGCGACGCAATCGCGCGCCAACACGCGATCGCCGTCATGCCATAGCAGGCCTTCGCGCAGCGTCAGGTCCCACTGCCGGTCTTCGTTGGACACGACATGCCCGGACACCATTTGTGGCGAGACCTCGAGCGCCGAATTCATGCCGTAGAGCGTGTCGTAGACCATGAATCCATGGTTTCGGGAAACCTGCGCCGTGGAGTAGATCGGATCGACAAAGGTCAGGTCGATCACCGGAATAAAGCGCAGCGTGGTCTGCGACTGCGCCCGCAGGATTCCCGGCAGCGACAACGCCGGCGCGGCGGCAGCGGCCTTTAACAGTGAACGACGGGAAACGAGCATCGATTACTCCCTGGGATATCTGATCGGCGGTTCTCCGAGAGCGGCTGCTTCGTGCCTGCTGAAATTCGCCGCGATCGCCTCTCCGGTTGTGATCCACAGATCGGTGCAGGATTTGGCATAGGTGAGAAATTCCCGCAGCAGCCGAAGCCGCATCGGACGGCCGCTGCATTGCGGGTGCAGCACGGTCGTGACCATCGCACCCCAATCTCTGACCTCATCGAGTTCATCCTTCCAGATCGAGAGCACATGCTCCTTCGGAAAGATCGGCCGCGGGCTGAATCGGGCGGACAATCCGTGCATCCAGTCGTCATAGCTTGCCGTCACCGGAAGCTCGATCGTGCCCGGCCTGCCGTCTGCAAGGCGATGGCGGTAAGGCCGCACGTCGTCGCGAAATGACGAAGTGTAGATGATACCGTGGCGCACCAGCGCCACGCGCAGCTCTTCGGTGAATTCGCCGTAGGGCGCGCGGTAGCCGGTCGGCTTGACGCCCAGCCGGCGCTTCAGCGCCTCGAAGCCCCGCTCCAGTTCCTCCTCGATCCAAGGATCTCCCGGATCGGGCAACAGATGGTGATACCCGTGGTGGCCAATCTCGTGACCCGCCTTGAGAATGGCCTCTGCCATCGCGGGATGCGCATCCACCGACCAGCCGGTGACGAAGAACGTCGCTTTCAGATCAAGCTGATCGAGCAGCTCCAAAAGTTTCGGCGTGCCGACGCGCGCCTCGTAACCGCCATAGCTCATCGTGATGAGGCGCTGGGCGTGTAACGCATCTTTACTGGTCCAGGCGGTCTCCGCGTCCACGTCGAAGGAGAGGAACATCGCTGATGTATAGGGCTTGGGCCATGGATAATCCGGGGCCGGCGGCGCGGTGTTCGCGGGAATGAGCGGAATGCTCGCAAGCGCTTTACTGTCCAGCATTGATGCTCGCCTTCTCCACGCCGTAGTCGGTCAATTTCCACTTCGCCAGCAAAGCACGATAGGTGCCGTCCGCGATCAACGAATCCAGAGCCTCCACGAACGCCTGCTGGAGCGCCTTCTCTTTGGGGTTCAAAGCAAGTCCGGTGAACTGGACGGCGAACACATCGCCGATCGGAACATAAGTCCCCGGCTCGAGGTCCATTATGTAGGGAAGCGTTTCGCCGCCCTGGACGGCCGCGTCGATCCGTCCCTGCCTTAGCTGGGTCCGGGCATCGGCCGAGCCTTCCGTGCCGACGAATTGAATCGGGTTGCCGCCGCAATGAACATCGCTCCAGGCAGCAATCAGCTTCGGAAAGGATGTGCGCCGGCTGGCGCCGACTTTTTTCCCGCAGAATGCCGTCGTTTCCTTGAACTCGGCGGCGCGCGATTGCTGCACGAAGAACCGAGGCCCATTGCGGAGATAGTCGACAAAGGTCGCCGTGTCCTGCCGGCTCGCCATATCCGTCATGCCGGACAGGATCGCATCCACCCTCCCCGTCGAAATCGCAGGCATCATCTGGTCGAAACTGGTTTGCTGCCAGTCGATCTTGACGCCGAGCTTCTTGCCGAGCGCCTCGCCAAGCTCGACGTCAAAACCGGTCAGCGTGTTGGTAGCGGGATCGCGGAATTCCAGCGGTGGATAGTTCGGTACGATGGCAACCCTAATACTGCCCTGCTTGGCGATTTCCGGGGGTAGCTCGACCGCCATAACGGGCGCATTGACAGCACTGAGGAATGCGGCAGCAAGAAAACGTTTCATCATGAAATTTGCTCCATCAGATCACGGCGGAAAGAAACGATTGGGTGCGCACTTCACGGGGCTTACCGAGAACCTCGGCCGCCGGGCCGGATTCCACGATTGCGCCGTGGTCCATGTAAACAACGGTATCGGCCACCTCGCGCGCGAAGCCGAGTTCGTGCGTCACCACCATCATCGTCATGCCGCTGCTGGCAAGCTCCTTCATGACGGTGAGTACCTCGCCGACCAGTTCGGGATCGAGTGCACTCGTCGGCTCGTCGAACAGCATCAGCATCGGCTTCATCGCGAGCGCCCGGGCAATCGCCACCCGCTGCTGCTGCCCGCCGGAAAGTTGTGAGGGATAGGCATCGGCTTTCGCCGCCAGCCCGACGCGCGCGAGACGCTCCATCGCCTCCGCCCGCGCTTCCTCCTGCTTGCGGCCCTGCACATGCACCGGACCTTCGGTGATATTTTCAAGCGCGGTCCTGTGCGGGAACAGGTTGAAGCGCTGAAACACCATCCCGGTCTTCAGGCGCTGGCGTGCGATCTCCCGCTCAGTCAGGCGATGCAATCGCCCACCCTCTTCTCGTACGCCCAGCAACTCGCCGTCCAGCCAGATGCCGCCGCTATCGGCCGACGTAAGCTGATTGATGCAACGCAGGAGCGTTGTCTTGCCCGATCCCGACGCGCCAATCAGGCAAAGCACCTCGCCTGCCCAGACGTCCAGCGAGACCTGCTTCAGGGCCTGAAACTCCCCGAAGCTCTTGCTAACCGAACGGATGGCGACAAGGGGCTGGGTCATCGGTTGATCTGCAATGCGCCACGCGCGAAGCGGCGCTCAAGTAGCATCTGCAGAGGCGTCAAAATTGATACGACGAGCAGATACCAGGAGCCGGCGACGATCAGGAGTTCAATCACGCGCGAATTAGCGTAATAGATGTTCTCTGCGGCGTGCAGCACCTCCGGATATTGAATGACGCTAGCCAGCGACGTCGCCTTCACCATGCCGATAAATTCGTTGCCGAGCGGAGGGATCACCACTCGCATCGCCTGCGGCAGGATGATCCGGCGCAACGCCCGCAGCCGTTCCATGCCGATCGCCTTCGCGGCCTCATATTGTCCGACGTCGACCGACAGCATGCCCGCCCGCATCACCTCGGACGTGTAGGCGCCCTGGTTGATGCCGAGGCCGAGCAGTGCCGACAGAAACGGCGTCATGACATCGACCGCCCGGGCCGACCACAGGCCCGGAATGCCGATCGTCGGAAATACCAGCGCGAGGTTGAACCACAGCAACAGCTGCAGGATCAGCGGCGTGCCGCGGAACAGCCAGGTGTAGCCGGCGGCGACGGACGTTAGAACCGGATTGGACGAGAGCCTCATGATCGCGACGACCACACCCAACACGATGCCAAGTGACATCGCAAGCACCGCCATCACCATGGTGTTGGTGATGCCCTCAAGGATCACTTTCGCGGTCAGGAAACGGCTGACATAGGTCCATTCGATCTGACCGTTGACGAAGGCACGACCGATCGCAGCCAACACGATGACAATCGCCGCCGCAGCGAGCCATCGCTGCCAATGAACCTGACGTGCGACCGTCATCCCCGAAATATCGGGAAAACCCTTCGCCAGCGGAGGCGCTGCTCTCATTGCGTGGACGCATTCATCATTGGCTGGGCCACCGCGTTCGCGCCCAATCCGTATTTATCTAGAATGGCCTTGTAGGAGCCGTCAGCGATCATGGCGGCGAGATGTTGCGTCACCACCTCGCGCAGCGCCACGTCGTCTTTCCGGAACATGATGCCCTGATAGCCGGTGGCGAACGGCTCTCCGATGACGCGGTATTTCCCCGCCTCTTGCTGCTGGGCGTAGGGCAGCGTCTCGGTGCCTTGCACTGCGGCATCGATGCGACCTTGCTTGAGCTGGTTGCGAACATCGATGCTGTTCTCACCTGGAACATATTGTATGGCGGGCTTGCCATTCGCCTCGCAATTCTGCTTGCTCCATTTCTCGATCTCGACCGGGAAGCTGGTGCTGCGCGTCGTCCCGACCTTCTTGTCGCAGAGATCGATGGGGGATTTCGCGGCATTCTCCGTCAGGACGAAGAACTGCGGCCCCGTCGCCAGATAGTCGATGAAATCGGCGGTCTCACGCCGCGAGCTGCGGTCCGAAATGCCGCTGATGATGAAATCCGCGCGCTTTGTCTGCAATGAGGGAATGAGCTCGGCGAACGGCGTTTCGCTCCAGATGATCTTCACGCCCAGCCGTTTGGCGATTTCGTTGGCGAGATCGATATCGAGCCCAACGAGCTGGTTTGTCGTGGGATCGCGATATTCCATCGGGGCGTAGGTCGAGTTGACCGTCAGGCGCAACGTGCCAGCCTGCTTGATCAGTTCCGGCAGTTCGGCGGCCTCTGCCGTTGCAATGGTCAGGAGCGCGGCGAGCCCAAGGAAGGACGAGATACGTGTCATATCAGCTCCTTCGGCCCGCACTGCGACTGGCCGCTTGACGTTTAACCGCATCGAGCGTGGCCGGCTCGATAACACCGGCACGCTCCGTGATGACCGTGTATTGCTCCGGCCGCCGGTGCGCGGCGAAATTGAACATCTTGTCCTTGCCCTGGCGACAGAGATCGAGGTCGAGGTCAGCAACGATGATTTCGTCCGCGAGCGTTTGCGCTTCGGCGACGATCCGGCCATTGGGATCCACGATGCAGGAGCCGCCGATCAGTCCGGAGCCATCCTCGTTTCCCGCCTTGGCGACCGCGATCGCCCAGGTGGCGTTCATGTAGGCGTTGGCCTGGGTCACGAGCCTGGAATGGAAGGTGCGCAGCGCCGCATCTTCGGAGGCACCGCCGTTTGGATCGTACGCCGCGGAGTTATAGCCGACACAGACCAATTCGACACCATGCAGGCCCAGCACGCGCCAGGCTTCCGGCCAGCGGCGATCATTGCAGATCATCATGCCCATGATCGCGTAGTGCCAGTCTGGTCCCGCCCGAAAGGCAGGAAATCCCAGGTCGCCATATTCGAAGTAGCGCTTTTCGAGCTGCTGATAGGTTGCGTCGGCACGCGGCTCGACCGAGCCGGGCAAATGCACCTTGCGATAGCGCCCGAGAATTTCGCCGTGGCTATCGACCAGGATCGAACAATTGAAGCGCCGACCATCCGATGTCAGTTCGGCGTAACCGACATAGAAGCCGATGCCGAGCGCCCGAGCGCGATCGAACAAGGGCTGCACGGCCGGATTCGGCATCCCGCGCTCGAAGTAATGGTCAAGCTCTTCGCCCTCGATAAACCATCGTGGGAAGAAGGTCGTGAACGCCAGTTCGGGAAAAACCACCAGCGTTGCGCCGCGCGCAGCCGCCTCCTCCAGCAAGGCCAATATCCGCCCAAGCGTACGCTCTCGCGAGTCCGCTTTCTGCGTCGGCCCCATCTGAGCAGCGGCGGCGCGGAGAACTCGAACCAACATTGCCTCCAATCTGAGCGGATTGCTTACTCAAGAGGCGGGTGATCCCGCTTCGATGGCACTCCGATGCAGAGGTGATTACGCGGAAGCGCAGCCCTAAACGCAATCACTCGTGCTATGATATTTTTAGTGAGACAATAACCGGCAGTTATATGAACCTGCGCCAACTGGAGATCCTGCGTGCCGTTATCCGCCATCGGACCACGGTCGCGGCGGCGGACGAACTGGCGCTATCGCAACCGGCGATCAGCAACGCGCTCAAGGTGATGGAGGCGCAGGCGGGCTTCGCTCTGTTCGAGCGTGTCAACAACCGGCTGTTTCCGACAACCGAGGCGTTGATGCTTTACAAGGAAAGTGACGCGATCTTTGCGCTCCATGCCAAACTCGAAAATCGCGTGCGCGACCTGAGGGAGTGCCGCACAGGGCTTCTATCGATCGTAGCGACGCCACCGCTGGCCTACAGCATTATTCCACACGCTCTATCGGACTTCCTGCGCCGCCGTCAGCAGACGCGTGTCTTCTTCGATGTACGGCGCTACGAAGGAATCATCGACGGCGTTTCCAGCAGGGTCGCAGAGCTCGGCTTTGCGCTCGGGCTGTCGCATCATCCCGGCATTGCGCATGAGGTGGTTCATACCGGCGAAATGGTCTGCGTCTTGCCGCCGAACCATCCGCTGGCCGAACGGCCAGTCATTTCCGCGTCCGACCTTGTCGGCTTGCCCTTCATCGGGCTGGAGCGCGGCACGCGATTGGGCGAAGCCGTGCGCGAGAGCTTCGCGCAGGCCGGCGCGCCATTCCAGCCAACTGTGGAGGTGCGATACTGTAATACGGCCTGCGTGCTCGCGGCCGCCGGCGTCGGCGCGGCGGTGGTCGATCCGTTTTCGCCGCGCCAGAGCGGCGGCCAGGGTCTGATCGTTAGGCCTTTCACGCCCAAGACGGTGGCCGTGGCCTATATGCTGTGGTCTGAGGCGGAGCCTCTATCGCGCCTGGCCAAGGCCTTCCTGAATGAAGTCAGGCAAGCGAGCCGCTCGCTGGATCAAGATGCCTCTTGAGCGTCGAATAGTGTGCAACAAACGCGCTTCCTTGAGGCTGCTCACGTTGAACGTTTTGAGATTTTCTTTGATCTCTCAGTGCACACGTCGCCCTCTAAGCGACTGAAAGAATTAACCTCTCGCTCCAATCCATCGTGGGGCGCAAGAAAATTTCCAGCGTAAGCCATTCATTTCGTTTATCTATTTTTCTCTCGCTCGGTCCTGTGTATGATCGGACCGACTGAAGAATTTCGTGCGCCCGAGCTTCCGCAGATTGGTTTGTCTCGGATTCATATCCGACTACGTTGGAAGCGAAAATCGCGCTTTCGCATTCTCAGTGCACACGGCTCGCACCTGGGACGGCCGATTAAGAAGCGCATGCTTCAGCGAGTTATCAGAACTCGGGCATCGCCGATATGCCGAAAGTATTGCGACGCTCGAATGTAGCGGTCTCGAATTTGAGGCCTAATTCGCGAGCGCGGCGCCACGACTCCTCAAGCTCCGCGTGCGTCGGTCGGCGGGCGATCTCGGCGTATTTGTCCCGGTACTTGGCGCTCGCCGGGTCACAGAAATTGTCGGGATGGAACTGCGCCATCACGTTCACCGGCGCGGCGGGCACGCGCTCGGCAATCCATTCCAGCACCGGATACGTGCAGCAATCGATGTGATTGGGCATCACCAGGTGGCGGATCGAGAAATTCTCCCCCCACTCGTCGAGCAACTCAATGTTGCGTGTCACCGTCTCCCAGTACCATGGCGTCTTCGCCAGCGTCGTCGCGCAGCCGCCGGGACCGAATTTGAAATCGGGGAGCCACACATCGGTCAGGACGCGCAGGATCTTCATGCTTTCGAGAGTCATGAAGAAGTTGCTGTTCCAGAGCATCGGAGCATTGAACGCCCCGTCATAGAGAGCGGCATCGGGCACCTCGTCGAACCAGAGAAAACGGTCAGCCTTCGTTTTGCGCGCTCGCGCTAGCTCCGCCTGCGTGGGCGTGTAGTCGCGGCCCAACAACGCGATGGCGTCGACGATGGCATGCAGGTGAATGACGACCTCGCCGCCGACCCAATTGATGTTGTGGCAACCCTCGCGGCGCAGCGTCCGGGCCATCGCCGCTAGCGTGCGCGGGTCCGTCTCTTCGCCATTGTCTTTATCGGTGCTGATGTCACCGTTCTGGCAGAAAGCGCACCGCATGTTGCATGAGGTGAAGAAGATCGTGCCCGAGCCCTCGCTGCCGCGATAGAACAGTTCCTCGCCGGTGTGATGGAAATGCGAGCTGACCCGTGAGCCGGCGGCGAGCTTGCAGGCGCCGAATCTGGCCCCCACCGCACGGTCGACGCGGCAATCCCACGGACAGAAATTGCAGTGGCCGAGCATATGGTAGGCGAGCTCGCGGCACAGCTCCAGGAGACTCGGTCCATCCGCCGCACGCGGCAACCGTTGACCCGCCCGGATCGCTTCCCAGCGCGCGACAAATATCGGCGTGAGGCGGTCGAGTTCGGCCCAGAGCGCATCCTCGCTGCTGGTCGCCGGGTCAAGCTTCGTGGCGACCGTCGCAGCAATGCGAAACTTGGCCGGTCGCTGGTTCTCCGCAACGGCCAGGTACCAGGACAAGGCATCGTAGATAGCCGGGTCGTCCCAAACTGTCAGCCTGGTCAAATCGCTCATGGGACCTGCTCCCGCGCCGTGGCCGCTGCTGGTGAAGCGCGATCGCGCTCCGGCGACCATAGGCTTGCTTCAAAGTTCAGATTTCGCGATTTCACTGCACCCGGTATTTGCTCATGTAGTGTTTGCGCAGGATCTTGCGGATCTGCTCCGCAAGGCGCCTGTTAGCGCTAGCCTGCGGTTTGTCGCGGCGCTCCGGCGGCTTCGGCCGATGCGGATGAGGGCGCTGCTTGGTCGAATGTTGACTTCGGGTCAAAGCGGCAAGCCTTTGTTCATGCGACGATCTCGACCGGACTGCCGATGGCAAGACCGAGATCGCGGTCCGCCCGCCCCTGATTGACGGCAATTTCGGCAAGCCCGTTGGAGTTCTCATACCAGAAAGCCGAGTCTGGCGGCAGATCACTGAAGGTCCTCGCGCGGTCCAGAACCCGCCCCACCGCGGTGAGCCTTGCGCCGGGCGGCAGCGTAGCCGCCCTCAGCCCGGTCATCGCATTGCCGTAGTGATCGACGTAAACGATCTCGCGGAGGTCATCCGGCCAGTCTGCTCGGCGATCTGCGCCATCGTGACGTGGCTGGCCGGGGGGCGGATCACCGCGCGCCAGCATGGCTGCCACCGGGGCGAAGAGGTCGCGCCCGTGAAAGCTGGCCGAGATATGCTTCGGCTTCCAGTCGATGTCCCAGCTGCGCGTCGCTTGGGCTCTGCGCCGGATCAGCTCAAACAAGCCGTTGCCGGGGCCGACATACCAGCGGCCATCGGCTTCGACAAAAATGGATGGCCGCGTCCCGCCGACGCCCGGATCGACAACGCAGAGGAAGACGGTTCGTACCGGGAACCATGCAGCATAGGCGGCCAACAGATACGCCGATGCCTTGGGATTGCTGACTGGCGCATCGGCGAAGAGGTCGACAACGGGAATGCGCGGCGCCATCTGGTGCAGCACCGCCTTCATCTGACCCGTATACGGGCCGTGCAACCCAAAATCCGTGAACAGGGCAATCATGGTGTCAGCCTGCCCAACTGTCTGTGTCCGCTTCGCTCGAAAACGCTATACTGACCCATCCGAGCCGTGCGACGGACCGCGGTCACAGCAGCACGCCAAATCCTGCTTGCTCTCCCTCAATCGGCTCGCCCACTGTGATCGTAGGCTCGGCGCAATGTCGATCTCGCGTCTCCTCATCATCTTCGGCTTGTCCCTCGTTGCGCTTGGGCTGCTATGGCCAGTGATCAACAAGATCGGCTTAGGCCGGTTGCCAGGCGACATTGTCATCGAGCGCGACAACTTCCGCGTTTATATCCCACTCGCAACATCGCTGCTGGTCAGCGTGATCCTTTCCCTGATCCTTTGGCTCGCTAACCGTTAGCCGTCGGCGCCTCTTGCTCAGGGTGGACGACGCTCGGGAGCGTTCGCGGCCGGCCTGTCGGCAGCATCATCGTCTGCGCCGTGAGCAGCCACGGCATCCACATAAATCGCGTGGCCTGCGCCCAAAACGTGAAAGGGTTAGCCACCTCGAACGAGGACCCGAGCGCTTCGAAGGATGGCGTTGCCCGCAGGTTGATTGATATCTGCTCCCAATCACCATTCGGCGATTGTCGGTGAATGATGTCGATGTCGAGGCCGGCCAAACGAGCGCTTGCTCTCGTGGCATCAATATCGCTGCCTCGACTGTACGTTCGCTCAGGCATCGGCCTTTACCATCTTCGCGCACCGATTCCGTCCGCTCGGCACTTGCCGCCGCGGCCGGCTTATTGATTATCGCTCATTATTCCCGGTAATGAAAGCTCGGAAAATTGCTGCCGCGACCATGGCTGCACCTTGCGGAAGGACGGAACCCCGCCTCCTTGAGGCGCGAGGCTCGAGGCCACGGTCCAACGCCCCTTGGCACAATCGTCGAGCGCTCGATGCCGCGACGAGAGCGCTAAGAACAGGTCTTCGCTTTCCTGGCAACGATCTGCTGCAGCGCCCAGCGCGCGTTCTTTCTGACTTCGGGATCGTGATCATTTGCGACCAGGACGAGGAACGGCTCCGCAGCTGGATCGGCAATCTCGCCCAGCGCCGCTGCAGCTTCCTTGCGCAGATTTGCCTGCTCGTGCGTGATGCACTTGCCGATCGGACGAACCGCCCGATTGACCTTCATCTTGCCAAGGCTTCTGATCGCCTTGAGCCGCACCTGCCAGAAATCGTCCGCCAACGCCGCAATCAATTGATCCACGGCAACCAGACCGTTAGTGTTGAGGCCTAGCGTCTCCGCCGCCATCTCGCGGACCATCCAGTCGTCATCCCCGAGCGCGCGGGTGATCGATTCAGCCGCAGGCTTCATCTGCGAAAATGCCAATGCGCTGACCGCAGCTCGCCTGACATGGCCGTCGGGATCGCCTGTGGACGCAGTGAGCGCAGGTATCGACTCCTCCAGCTTCAGAAAGCCAATGACGCCGATCGCCTGTACGCGGACCGCAGCATCCGTGTCCCTGAGCGCCTCCAGCGCTGGCTTGAGCGTATCCTTTCGGCGTAATTCCTTCAGCGCCCGGAGCGCGCCCATGCGGACGAACGCGTGCCCATGCTTGACCAACGGAAGTATCGCGTCGGCGCAGGCCGGATCCTTGAATTCAGCCATGCTGTCGGCCGCGGCAGAAGCGACAGCCTGCTCCGGATCGACCAGCAGTTTCGCCAGCGCCGCCGCCGATTCCAGGCCGTCGAACTCTCCGAGCGCCATCGCCACCTGCTGACGCACCCCGGCGTCGGGATCGGCCACCATGCGGCCAAGATGACCGACGGCCGCAGGATCCCCGGAGTGACCAAGCGCTATAATCGCGACGCGGCGCTCGCCCGGGTCAGCGGCCTCCAGGCGCTCGTCGACGTCGTCGAGATCGTCGTAGGATTCGAAAGGGCCCGACATGATTACCTCAGGAGGTAGGGAATGTTGACGGTAACGGCGCCGGTCGGGCAATCGGCTTCGCATGGCATGCAATACCAGCACTCGTCATAGGCCATGTACGCCTTTCCTGTCATGTCGCTGATGCGAAGTACGTCGAGCGGACAGACATCGACGCAGACGGTGCATCCCTTGTCCGCGATACACTTGGCGTCGTCGACAACGACCGGCACGGAGGTCTGATAACTGGCGAGAGGCATTGCTAAGTCTCCTGGTGCTTCGTTGCAGGGCGGTTATGCGCTGGCGCGGATGCGCTGCTTGTCGTAGAGATCCTTCTCTTCGTCGGCGATCGGGACGACGTAAGGCTCTACATCCCGCTTTTCGCTGGTCATCCTGCCGTCGCTCTTGCGCAGAAGCGTGTGGCAGAACCAGTTCCCGTTGTCCTTCTCCGGGAAATCGGTGCGAAGGTGATAGAGCCCCCAGCGGCTTTCCTCGCGGTAGAGCGAGGCGTGAGCGGCCATGTCGGCACAGTCGAGTATCGACTGGGTCTCGAGCGCGCGAAGCAGTTCATGCGAGTTGCGCGCGATCATTCGCTGCTCCATATCCTCGCGAACCTCCGCCAGCCGGCGCTGACCGAGCTGGAACTTGCGCGTGACCTTTGGCGGCTGCAGGTAATCGTTCACGAGGCGGCGCGCCTTGTATTCGATCTGGTTCGGCGGGATGCCGTCTTCCCGCTTGGTCGGGGCCATGACGCGGTCGCGCTCCCTGGCCACATCAGCAGCATCGACGGCGGCGAAGTCGTGATTGTCCGCGAACTCCATCGCGTCGGTACCCGCGACCGAACCGTTGGTGAAAGCGCCAAGCATGTAGTTGTGGGGCACGCTGGCCATATCGCCGGCGGCGTAAAGGCCTGATACGGTCGTGCGTGCACAATCATCGACAAACACACCGGACGCGCTATGTCCCGAACAGAACCCGATCTCGGAGATGTGCATCTCGATCGATTCGGTCCGATAGTCGGTACCCCGCCCCTTCTGGAACAGGCCCCGCGTCGGTCGCTCGACCTTGTGCAACGTTGCTTCGATCTCTTCGATAGTTTTTTCGTGAAGATGCGATAACTGAAGGAACACCGGTCCTTTGCCCGACAGCAATTCGTTGTAGAATTCGAGCATCATCTGGCCCGACCAGTAATCGCATTCGATAAAGCGCGATCCTTCGTTGTTGGCAGTGAATGCCCCGAAGGGGCCGGCGACGTAGGCGCACGCCGGTCCATTGTAATCCTTGATCAGCGGATTGATCTGGAAGCATTCGAGGTTCGCCAGCGCAGCGCCGGCATGATAGGCCATCGCATAGCCATCGCCTGAGTTGGCCGCGTTCTCATAGGTACCGAACAAATAACCTGACGTGGGAAGGCCGAGGCGGCCGGCGGCGCCCATGCAGAGTATGACAGCCTTGGCCTTGATAACCAGGATCTCGGCCGTACGCGTATTGACGCTGATGGCGCCTGCTACGCGCCCGTCGTTCGACGTCAGCAGACGGGTCGCCATATAGCGATTCGAGATCAAGATCCGCGCCCGCCGGAGCTGACGGTAAATGGCCTTCTTGACCGTCTCGCCGTTCGGCATCGGCAGGACGTAGGTGCCGATATGGTGCACCTTCTTGACCGCGTAATCGCCGTTCTCGTTCTTCAGAAAACGGATGCCGAAGCTGTCGAGCTCCTCGATGATCTTGTAGCAATTCTGCGCGTACTTGTAGACGGCCTTCTGATCGACAATGCCGTCGTTCGCGATGGTTATTTCCTTGGTGTATTGCTCCGGCGTCGCGTAGCCGGGAATGACGGCGTTGTTCAGCCCGTCCATCCCCATCGAGATCGCGCCCGACCGCTTGACGTTCGCCTTTTCGAGCAGAACGACATTCGCCTTGGGATTTTTCAGCTTCGCCTTGAGTGCAGCCATCGGCCCGGCGGTACCACCACCGATCACGAGCACATCGCAGGAAACTTCCGAAAGCCCGTCGACGATCTCATCCATTGCCATCACTCGCTCCTGGTTCGGCGTGTTCGCCGTCTTGGTGCTAGATTTGTTCGGATGGCCCTTCGACGATAGCAATTAGTTGTCGCCGGAGAGAGAAATCCATTGTTTGGGCCCGCTGCCGAAATCGAAGTCAGCCTTTGAACAACAAACAGGCAGCCGCGGCCGCTATCGCTCGACGAAAGCCTTCTCGATCACGAAGTGCCCAGGCTCGCTGTGATTACCTTCGACAAAACCGCGCGCGGTGAACATCGCGCGGAGCTCCTCCAGCATACCCGGGCTGCCGCACAACATGATGCGGTCGGTTTCCCGGTCGAGTGCGGGAAGTCCAACGTCGTCGAAGATCTGACCTGATTCGATCAGGTCGGTAATGCGGCCACGGTTGCGAAACGGCTCGCGGGTCACGGTCGGATAGTAGATCAGCTTGTCGGCGAGCAGCGGGCCGAACAACTCGTCCTCGCGAAGCCTCTCCACCAGGCGCTCGCCATAAGCCAGTTCGGAAACTTGGCGGCAGCCATGGGCGAGAATGATCGTCTCGTAGGACTCGTATATGTCGGGATCCTTGATGAGGCTGGCGAACGGCGCGATACCGGTTCCGGTCGAAAGCAGTAGCAGCCGCTTTCCCGGCATGAGGTTTCCGGTGACCAGCGTGCCGGTGGCCTTGCGACCGACGAGAATGATGTCACCCTCCTCGATCTTCTGTAGACGCGAGGTCAGCGGTCCATCGCTGACCTTGATGCTGAAGAATTCGAGAGCGTTCTCATGGTTGGCGCTCGCCATGCTGTAGGCACGGACAAGCGGACGTCCTTCGACCTCGAGGCCGATCATGACAAATTGTCCGTTCTGAAAGCGAAAACCCGGATCGCGCGTGGCGGTAAAGCTGAACAGGGAATCGGTCCAGTGTTTCACCGAGAGAACCGTTTCCTTCTGAAAAGCGCCCATCGTCCTTCTCCTCCTTCGATCGCTCGATCGCCAAAACGCGCACGTCAGCGCGATGGCGGAACGTTTGGGTGAGAAGCAAAAGTCTCGCAACGACGGAGTTCAGTTCTTGGTCGATTAGTTTCTAATTTTTCGCGGACTTCACCAGAACGAATGATACTTGACGTAGATTAACGACAACCCGATCAGGATCGCGGAAAGAATCAGCAGGAGCATGATCGGCTTTAGGCCAAAGGCACGGATGCTTCTCCAGGGCAATGTCAATCCGATCGCCGCCATCGACATGACGAGGCAGAAACGCGAGAGCGGCGCGGTCACCTGAGATAGTTCGCGCGGGACAAACCCCGAGGCATTGAGCAACGCAGCCAAGACAAAACCGACCAAGAAAGCTGGCGGCAACGGCAACGATGGCTT
Organism: Bradyrhizobium murdochi; assembly: GCF_000472965.1. Taxonomy (GTDB): domain Bacteria; phylum Pseudomonadota; class Alphaproteobacteria; order Rhizobiales; family Xanthobacteraceae; genus Bradyrhizobium; species Bradyrhizobium murdochi. The sequence continues at coordinate 147,306 of NZ_AXAU01000014.1, forward strand.
TTGCGAAGCACCCCTACCCGACGCGATAAAGGATACAGCGATGCAGACTGGTGCCAGCAGCGCCACCCGCAGAAGCTTTGCCACAGTGGCCATTTCGCCAGTCTCCGGATTGACGGAGTAGCCAGCAGCAACCGCGTGAGCCACCTCGTGAATAGTTCCACCAAGAAAGATGCCGCCGGCTGCCGGTCCGAGACCGGCCATCTGAACCAGTGGCGGATACAGGATCATTGCCGCCGACGACAAGATGCTGATAGCGCCGATCGTGCAGGCAACATCTCTGTTAGCCGAATCGTTGCGCATGACGACGCAGGCAACGGCGGCGGCTGCCGACGCACCGCAAATGGCGACGGAAGCTGCGGCGACCAGCGACAACTCCCTGGTAATTCCGAGCATCGGTGCCGCGAACCAGCCTACCGCCAGAACGATTGCGACGTTAGTCGCGAGCGCAACGACGTCAGCCACGTCTAGAATCTGCAGGGTCGCGCGCGAGATCTGAAATCCGAGCAGCGCGACACCGATGCGCATCACGTGCCTGGCAGCGAACGAAATGCCGGCTTGAAACAGTGACGGAGGCGACCAAAATCGCGGCGAGGACGAGACCGAAGATCAAGCCCCAGACAACAGCAGAACCTGCCAACAGCGCCGTCCACGTCGCTGTGCAGGCGATCAGCGCGCAGAGGGCGATACCCGGAAGATCCCTCCAAAGCCGGTTCGGTTCGCTCAACCCTCCCGATCGATGCAACATGATTCGCTTGCCCCGCGATGTTTGCGAAGTCGTGTTCGCGATAGCGAGGCGGAACAAGCAAGTAATTTCCAGAACAGGCATTCGGCGCACGCCGGCAATTAGTTGCTATCCAAGCGATCCGTCGGACGGTAGCCCTTGCGAAGGAGGACTTCCCGATGTCGACGTCACAACCGATAGCCGCGGATTCACCGACTTGCGAGGTCAGCGTCGATCTCGCCTCGCTATCGATGATCGCAACCGGCGGATCGCGCGTCACGCTTACGGCGGAGGAGCTTCGGCTATCCTGTAAATGCGCGCATTGCATCCGCGCGCGCTTCGACGAACGCTTCCCAAATCGGTTCCCCGGGATCGCCATCGTGGAAGTCGCCGACCTCGGCTACGGCCTGAATATTTTGTTCTCAGACGGGCACAACAGAGGGATTTATCCCAAAAGCTATTTGGCAAGTTTGGCCGAACATTGATTCCATTCGGCTTTTCGACCACATCATTGACGCCGAAAGGATCAATCTGGCACGAAGATTGCTGCTTTTTAGATCAGTTCTAGATGATCTGGAGACCGGCAATGTTGCTACAGGCTGGAAATGTGGTGCGCGGAAGCTCGCCTTCGGCCGCGGCTATTGCGACGAAATCAACGTCCCTGCTTCTCACCGAGAACCAGCAATTGGTCGGCGGTCCGCCGTCGCTGACGGAGAAGCTGACGTCACGCGAGCGCGACATCGTCCTGAAGCAGGGGCGCCGAAAGGTCCTCAGCCGGGGGCAGACCCTATTCAGTCAGGGCGCCAAACATGACGGCATTTTCCTGATCGAAAGCGGCCGCATTCGCGTCTTCTATTCCTCGCCCCTCGGACGCGAGATCACCCTCGCCTATTGGCACGCCGGCAATTTCGTGGGCGGGCCGGAGGTCTTCGACAGCGGCATTCATCAGTGGTCCGGCGTCGCCTCCAGTAACTGCAGTGTCGTCCAGCTTCCCGGGAAAGAACTGCGAACGCTGGCAACTGAAATTCCCAATCTTGCGATTGGACTGATCGAGGGCCTCGCGTTCAAGGGCAAGTGCTATTCGGCGCTCGCGCAAATGCTGGGAACGCGCTCGATCACGCAGCGGCTGGCGCACCTTCTGTTGCACCTGATGGATCTATACGGCGTCGAGGATCCCGACGGCGTCGTTATCGCCGCGGCTTTCACCCATGCCGACCTGGCGCACATGGTGGGCGCAACACGGCAATGGGTGACGATCAGCCTCAAGCGAATGCAGCAAAAGCGGATTGTGCTGACGAAGCGGTCGCAGATCGTCGTCTGCCTGCCGAACGTTCTGGAAGAAATGCGCGGTCAGGCATCGGATTGAACTTGGCTGCACACGTAAGCGGCTTTGCACAGCAAAGCTGCCCAACGAGTATGCAACCGACCTTTAACGGCAACTAATCTACTCCGATGGCCAGTCCGCATTTGCAGGGAACGTCGACCCAACCAATCATGGGTGCAGCGCTTCCAACCGAATGGGGATGAACATGGTCCGCCAAGTCCAATCACTCTCGATAGCGATATCTGTAGCATCTGTGGCCTTGGCGCTGGCCCAGCCGGCCCTCGGCGAGACTATCAAGATTGGCATCGGTACGCAGGACACCACGACCAACACTGTGACGACCGGGATCGTCATCCGCCAATTGCGCCTGCTGGAGAAGTACCTTCCGACAGACGGCAAGTACGCCAATATCAAGTTCGAACTCGAATGGCAGAACTTCACCTCGGGTCCTCCCGTCACCAACGGCATGATGGCCAACAAGCTGCAGTTCGGTGCCATGGGAGACTATCCGCTCGTCGTCAACGGATTCACGTTTGAGAAAAATCCCGAAAGCAAGAGCCGCCTGATCGCGGTCGCGGCCTACAGCCTGTCCGGCTCCGGCAATGGTCTCGTCGTCCACAAGGACTCGCCGTATTACGAGCTCGCCGATCTCAAGGGCAAGCTGGTCAGCGTCCCCTTCGGATCGGCCGCCCACGGCATGGTTCTGAAGGCGATGCAGGACCGGGGCTATCCGGCGGATTTCTTCCAGCTGGTCAGTCAAAGTCCTGAAGTCGGTTCGACGAACCTTCAGGAAAAGAAGATCGACGGCCACGCCGACTTCGTCCCGTTCGCCGAGCTGCTGCCGTTTCGCGGATTTGCCCGCAAGATCTTCGACGGCGTAGAGACCAACCTGCCGACCTGGCACGGCGTCGTGGTCCGCACCGACTTCGCCGAGAAGTATCCGGAGGTCGTCGTCGCGTACATGAAAGCGATTATCGCCGCCAACCAGTGGCTCCGCGCCGACCCGAAACTTGCGGCGGAGAAAATCGCGGAATGGACCGGCATCAACAAGGAAGTCGTCTACATCTTCCTGGGTCCAGGCGGCAACATGACCACCGATCCCACCATCAAGCCGAGCCTGATCGACGCTGCAGAAGTCGACGTCAAGGTTCTGCAAAATCTCGGACGAATGAAGGAATTCGAACCGAAGAGGTGGGTCGACGACTCCTACATCCGCAAGGCCTATGCCGAGATGAAGCTGGACTACGAGGCCCAGCTCGCCAGCACCACGAACTACGAGATTTCCGGCGACGACAAGTTCTGCAAGAAGCCGATTTCGGATCCCCGCAAGTCCGGCGAGGTTTGGGTCGAGGATGAAGGTATCCTTCCGTTCAGCAGCGCCACCTGCACGCTCGGCGCCTATGCGGATTTCAGGACCAAGGGAAAGAAGATCAACGTCACCTACGTCTTCGACACGGCACGCGGCATCAAACTGTTCGCCGATCAGGCCTTCTTTGCGGTCGCCGGCGGCGATATCGCCCCGTTCCTGCTGAAGAAGGACGCCGAAGCCTTCGCCGCCAAGAACAACGGCAAGGTCTTTGGTTTCGAAGAGGCGGTGAAGTCGGCCGTGGGCGGAGGCAGGACATGAGCAGCAGCCCTGCGCATGCGCTGCATCCGACCGAACACCAAGCACCCAAGGTCGCCACTCAGCCGCCTCCTGCCGCCGCTGCGCCCGTCCACGAGCCCGCAACCTTCGCCGCCATGGTGGCGCGCTGGTACCGGCTCAACAAGAGCCGGCTGCGGGCGACGCTGATCGGCGCCCTTTCCCTGGTCGCATTTCTGATTGTCTGGCACCTGCTGACGAAATACCGCGTGGTGTTCTTCGTGCGCTTCACCAACGTCCCATCGCCGCTTGACGTCTACGACAGCTTCACAAAAGCAATCCACGACCCCAAATTCCTGATGCACATCCTGTTGAGCTGCCGCCGAATCATATTCGGCTTCGCGCTGGCGACCCTTATCGCCGTGCCGCTCGGTCTTGTCATGGGTCGCTTCAAGCTGATCCATGAAGTGGTGTTCCCGGTCTCCGAAGTGCTGCGCCCGATCCCCGCCATCGCCTGGGTACCGATGGCGATCATGCTGTGGCCGACAAACGAACAGAGCATTGTCTTCATTACCTTCCTCGGTTCGTTCTTTCCCATTCTGGTCAACACACTGCACGGCATGGTCCTGGTCGATCCGGTTCTGGTTCGGGCCGCACGATGTCTCGGGGCGAGGGAAACCTCCATCTTTCGTGAAGTATATTTTCCCGCTTCGCTTCCGCATATCTTCACCGGGCTTACCGTCGGGATGGGCGTTGCCTGGGTTTCGCTGATCGCGGCCGAGATGATCTCCGGCCAGTACGGGATCGGCTATTTCACCTGGGAAGCCTATTCGCTGGTCCAGTACGCCGACATCGCGCTCGGCATGATCGCGATCGGCGTACTCGGCCTGACGTCCAGCCTGCTGATCCGCTCCGCCGGAAGGCTCGCGATGCCGTGGGGACGCACATGAGTGTGATCGAGGCGAAGGCGGCGGCCGGCCACATCGAGGTCAAGAACTTTGCACTGAGCTACGAAACCATCGACGGGTCCGTGGCCGCCGTGACCGACACGCAGATCCATGTCAAGCCGGGCGAATTCGTCTCGATTGTCGGGCCGTCCGGCTGCGGCAAATCCACGTTGTTGAACGCGGTCGCAGGTTTCCTGAAGCCAACCGCAGGAACGGTCACGGTCGATGGCGAAGAGGTAAAGGGCCCGAGCGCCGAGCGCGGCATGGTGTTTCAGCAATACTCGCTTTTCCCCTGGAAGACCGTCCGGGAGAACGTCGAGTTCGGACTGAAGATGCGCGGCATGGACCGGTCCCGTCGCGAGAGAGCCGCACGCACCCTGCTCGGACTGGCCGGCCTCGAAGCGTTCGAAAAACACTATCCCGACCGCCTTTCCGGCGGCATGAAGCAACGCGTCGGCATTGTGCGCGCCCTGGCGACAGGGCCGAAAGTTCTCCTGCTCGATGAACCCTTCGGCGCACTGGATGCGCAAACACGGGTCATCATGCAGCAAATCCTCACCAACATGTGGCAGCGGCTGAAAATCTCGGTCCTGTTCGTGACACACGACATCGACGAGGCGATCTTCCTGTCCGACCGCGTCTATTGCATGACGGCCCGGCCCGGCTCAATCAAGGCCGAAATTCCCATTCCGCTGGAGCGGCCTCGCCAGCAATCTATGATGATGTCGTCGGAATTCCTTGCGCTGAGACGCGGCCTGATGTCGTTGATCCGCGAGGAAAGCCTGAAAGCCATGGGGGGCGAAATCAGCGACCAAGGCTTGCAGGGGCTCAACATCGACTTGCACGGACAGTCTTTAGCCGACGTACTTTGAACCGTTGTTCCTGAGGACCGATCAGAGACCCAAATCCAAGCCCGTCACACAACAGCCTTGCGCTCGATAAACGCCACTGCATCATCAATCCCGTCATCGGCTCGTCCGGCACTGACAGGCGCACTACGCCTCCTTTATTGGCACCATCATTTCGCGTCCAAGCACGAAAATTGCATGAAACTGCCTTGGCTGGACAACGAGCAGAGCCATGAACCTGATCAACCTGGACATACGGATGCTGCGCTCGCTGATGTCAGTCGTCGAGACCGGGAGCATCACCGAGACCGCACGGCGGCTGGGCCGTACTCAACCCGCAATCACCCTTCAATTGCAACGGCTTGAGAAACTTACCGGAAAGGCCATCTTCATTCATGAAGGCCGGCGGCTGTTCCTGACGGCCGAGGGTGAGACGGTTCTGAGCTATGCGCGGTCGATCCTCGGTTTTCACGACGAGCTGCTGTCGCAGCTCACCTTGCCCGACATCGACGGGCACGTCGTGCTCGGCACGCCCGACCTTTATGCCGCCTTCATGCTGCCGTCGATCCTCAAGATCTTTCGCAAGGCCTTTCCGCGCGTCCAGCTCGAGCTGAACTGCTCGCTTTCAACGCCGCTGGTCGGATGCGTGAAGCGCGGCGAAGTCGATATCGCCCTGGTCACCCGCATGAACGATTTTACGGGCGGACAGGTGGTGCGCCAAGAGCAATTGATCTGGATGACCGGCGAGCAGTCCAGCCGCTGCTCACGGATCATCGCGGCAACCATCGAAACGCCATCCAGCTGTTGGATCGTGAAATGTACGTCGGGCAATTGCTCAGAGATCACCTCGAAGAACGTCTGCGGATTTGTGACGTGATCCCGGAGCGCGTACGCAGCGTCCTGAGCAAGGTAAGTCGCGAGGTCGCCGTCGGTCATCCCACCGAAATTGAAGTCATAGTGGGTACGGTCCTTTATCGATCGCCGAATCAGCTCGCTTTGCTGCTTTGCCTCCATGAAAAGCAAGAACACCGCATCCGGCAGATTTTCGCGCGGCACTTTCTTCAAGTCCGCGATCCTAACGTAAATAGTTGCCGGCACGCTTGTTCCGCTCGTATCGCGCCTGAGCCGCCTCGGCGTCATGCTCGCGTAGTCTCTTCTCGTCGCGTTTTTCCAAACATCCTTGCGTCCTCCGGCCCGCGATATAGGTCGGTTCTCGCACCATAAGAAAGATTAAAATCACAGCGAGCGTGAAGGGCTCCGCTGGATGCAGGACCGTACCGTAGCCGGGGTTGACAGACCTAACACGCGGGCTGGGCCTCGTGCACCGGTAGCACGTAGACAGCAGCACAATCTTCAATTTTCGAATCCCTGCTCTGGCAGCCGGAACCGATGACGGGGCGTCAGGATTCGTCCCGAGCAGGGCCTATTTCGAATGCTGATGTTCAAGGAACGCGGCCCGTGATCCGGACGCTACGCGGTTGGGCGATCTCCGTCCTGCAGGAGGCTGGCGCCATCTGCGAATGCGAAGAGCACGGCTGGATGCAGGATCGCGGCGATCCGCACGCCCGGCAGAGTGCCTTCGACATCGCCCGAAAGGAACCGCCGTGCGGCCTCTCTCTCCGGAGCAAGCGGTCCCAGAGGTTCGGGATTTGCTGGACTCGATCGGCGATACCTGCCCGGAGTGCTCGCCGGCCTGAATGCGGGCCGCCCGAGCTGGATCTTCCGATTGAAGTGTTCTTCTATTGAAAGTCCGTCAGGTCGGTCCGATACTGGGTGGGGTCCTTTGGCTATCATCAATCCGAGGAGGACGATCATGGCAATCCAGATCGTGATGGACCGCACCGGCGACAGCCGTCACCCTTTCAACCCCGACGACGTACAGGAAGTGGCGAAGGCGGAGCAGCGGTTCTATGAGCTGACGAAGGCCGGCTTCACCGCCGCGGTCCGGACGAGTTCCGGTCAGACCTCGCAGATCCGAATGTTCGACGCCACTGCGGAACAAACCCTCTTCTTCCCCAGGTTGGTCGGCGGTTAGTCGCTATGTTTGGTTTTCGACCGTTGCTGCCGGGTGCCCGCTCCCGCCTGAGAGCGACGCGAAGCCTCTTCATCAGGCACGGCGCCGAGGGCACGCCGGAGGGCCGGTCGCTGCGGCTATTGCAACAATGGCTGTCGCCGAGCCAGCGGGAGCAGTTCGGCAGAAGGGGCTACTTTGAGGTCGTCGGAAGCGACAGTGGAAAGCGGTACAGGATTCACGCCGGAGCCTCGGTGAACGTGTGTGAGATTGACGAAAGAGGCCGCTTGCAGGAGGGGTTGTGTTTCATGCCAATCGGCGCGCTGCCGATCGGAGACGTCATGCTCGCCCAGAAGATCGCGCTGGAGACCTGCGAGGACAAGGCGCGCGCCGTGGCCCGCAGGTTCACTCCGAACGGCTTCCATTTCAGACAAACCCGACCTCTCGGCTGACGCCGCGGACCTCATCGCGGCTGCGGCGGAGCCGTTCTATGCCGACTTCCGCTGCGGCTTCGACCGCTGGGAAAAGAATAGCCCCTGTCGCCAGATGCCAACACACACAGTCACTCGAGTCCGATACGTAGGAGGGCTCGTGCCACCTCGAGCTCGCTGATAGCTCCACGTAGTGCTTTTCGCGCTGCTGTCTTGTCGCCATTTTCGCAGGCCGCACACAGCTCTTTGAGATAGTCGGCCGCCGATTCCGCGTGCGCGACAAGCTCCGCAGCACCAGTAAAACTGCTTCGGCGTTTTGTGTCCATCATGGAACCCAGTCCCGATCTCGTCTGCCCACCGTATTGGCGGCATTCGCGAACGTGCTATGCGCGCAGCATTTGTCACAGGCTGCACGGGCCCTCGGTCCGCCTCGTTCGGTCGGCGACTTATGTCCCCCTTATCCGGTTCGCGATGATCGGTTGCTGCAGCTCCCGTCCCGTCGATCCGCAGGTAGACACTCTGTCGCGTGCGAGGCCCGCCAGCAAGCTGCGCTCCCGGTCAACTGAATGCTCGCCAGCATTACACTTATGAGCCCCCCTCGACACATTTCAAGAAGGCATCGTTCTGGGGATGTATTTAAGACGTAACTAGGCGGTGAGATGCATGCCGATATCAATCTGGCATCGCGCCCCTGGCTTCCTTGCCATTATCAGCTCGCCCATCCCGTTAAGCTCTTCTGCTGCCCGTCGTTTGGCACCTCTGCCAACTGCACAGACAATAACTGCCATGATATAGGTCGGTTTGCGCCCAGAATTGCGAGATCGCGACCATTGGAACTGATGCACATGATCAGCTATGACATCGGCATTCTGCAAAGCAGCTTAGCGAAGATCAACTAAATGGCTCATCGGTAACTGCAATGAAAGCGGTACGACCGCATACCTTCGGTGGTTCCGAAATGGCTGAGGCCCCGATGAAGTTCCGATGCTCTCAGCCACACGACGACGCTCAACTGAACAAAGACGGCCGAGGTGAACGATGCCCGATTGTATCTTCTGCAAGATCGTCGGCGGCGAGGTTCCGTCTACTATCGTCTATGAGGACAGAGAATATGTTGCGTTCCTCGATATTCGTCCACAGTCGCCAGGTCATACCCTGGTGATCCCCAAGAGCCACGTTCGATGGGTCTGGGATGTGCCGGATGTCGGCGCATACTTCGAAGTGGTGCGAACGATCGCGCGGGCCATGCAGAAGGCATTCTGTCCGGAAATACACGCGCGCATTCTCGGTGAAGAAGTACCGCATGCGCACATTTGGCTCTACCCTGCTCCGGGCCGGACAACGGGCGACCCGAGGAATCTCCAATCGAATGCGAAGAGGATTCGCGACGCACTTGCGACCTCATGATCAGAAGAGGCGGCCGTGAGCCGATCGATGCAGCGCGTCACGCTGGGATGCGCTGAACAATAACTTTGCCTTGTTGCCCCGATCCTTGTGGCCTCCTGTGGACTTTAATTCTCCCTCGGGCACCACACAACTTACTGGCAAGCATCAAGGCCGTCCGCAACACTCAAGCCGGCGCGGACAACCAGCCGAAACGCCCGCCGAAGGCCAAAAAGATCGCGGCCAGCGTCGATTAATTCCGCCGGTCCACCAGCTATCCAATTATCCGAGATACGACCGGCTTTCGCGACCAGCGCGAAAGTTTCACAAGGAAAAGTCGCTTACTTCATCCGCAGGTCGACAGCGGCTGCCAGCTCATGGAGCCTTGGTGCGATATGGACAAGATAGGGAGGCGCTGGCCCACATGCCTCGAATCCCTGCGGCAACGCGTTCAGCTGTTGACGTGCGTGCAACCTGATCTCCTGGAGCGACGGTTGACGATCTATTCGGCGGCCCGCCCGCATGACAGATCCGATCAATGGCTCGCCGTCATGGTGGTCATCTTGCACCGACAACACATCTGAAACCATGCGTCCGTCAGGGCCATAGCGTCGCCATACCTGCTTGCGCCCCGGCCAGGTTGCCTTTCCTGTCGAGCGCTTGCGTCGCGGCAATCCAGCATATTCCTGCAGCTTGTATGCACAATCGAGCGCTGGCTCGTCTGACGAGGTTGCGACGCTGGTACCGATCCCGATTCCGTTGATCGGAGCGCCTTGCCGCGCGAACGCGGCCAGCGTGTCTTCCTCAATGCCGCCGCTCGCAAAGATGATCGTCTCCTTGAGCCCACCTTCGTCCAGAATTCGCCGCACACTCTTCGAGAGCTCTATCAGATCACCGCTGTCGATGCGAACGCCTCGAATTGTGATTCCACGCGCCTGCAACCGAGAGGCCAGCGCTACCACCTTTCTCGCCGCCGTCTCGGTATTGTAGGTATCGATCAGGAGAACCAGGTCTTTCGGCCGTACGCGAGCGAAAGCTTCGAAGGCCGCTAGTTCGTCATCGAATGACTGAATGAAGGAGTGCGCCATTGTACCGTACACGGGAATGCCAAAACATTTCTCGGCAAGAACGGTCGCGGTGCCTGCAAAACCCGCAATATAGCTTGCGCGGGCGACCATCAGACCTGCTTCCGCGCTGTGCGCTCGGCGCAGCCCGAAATCAACCAGCAGCTTGTCCGGCGCGAGAAGCACCATGCGAGCCGCCTTTGATGCGATCAGTGACTGGAAATGCAATATATTGATCAGCTGCGTCTCGACGAGCTGCGCTTCCGGCAGCGCGGCCGTGACCCGAAGAATCGGCTCGTTGGGAAAGAATACGTTTCCTTCCGGCATGGCGTGTACGTCGCCGCTGAAGCGGAAATTGGCGAGATAGTCGACCAGGCGCGCGCTGAACCTGTCGCTGCTTGCAAGCCAGTCTAGCTCTTCTTCGGAGAAGCGCAGATTTTCGAGAAACTCCAGTGCCTGCTCCAGTCCTGCTGCCACGAGAAAGCTCCTCGGCGGCGGCAGCTTGCGGACGAAGAACTCGAACACGGCGGTGTCGGTCTGGCCCGATTCCAAATAGGCCTGGATCATGTTTAATTGATACAGATCCGTCAGAAGCCCGCTCGGCAAACTATTCATCTGTAAAACCCCCGAACGTTCCCTCTTGAATGGGCGCACGAGCCGTAACCCATCTGGCCATGGGAGGTCGGCGCTCGTACTTCAAAATGCGCACTAGAACGCGTTCACCAGTCTGTGGTTCCGACGAGAGGTCTGTGATGAGCAACACTCCCGATCTAGCCATTTCTTCAACCAACGCGACTACGATCCTGCAGTTCGATGTCAATGATTGACCGTCCGGACTATTCTTCATGCTTTAACCGCAGGTCACTCCATCATCCTGCTCACATGGAGGCGACTGCGATCATCCGCAGTTCGAATGAAGACGAGCAGATCGACCTAGTAACCTAGGCATGGCTCCGCTTGCGGAACATCGCTGACCACATCTAAAGCACCCGTCCAAGCGCGCAGCCTCTATGCAGCAACGAACGCTTGCGGCAGAATCAGCTACGGTCAACTCGTGCGCGTTGATTTCGGTGCATCAGTTTATCCGATCTAGACCCGAAGGTCAGGCGGTCTCCGTCACGAGCAACACGTGCATCAATCCCATGCTCGCGGCCCAGCCGGCGCACCAAAAACTGGGCGACCCGCGCGCCGGTTCGTACGATCTGCGATCCACAATGTGTGAAGATGGCCCGTTTAACGTGCGCTATCGCGCACCAGTCGAGCTGACGGACAATGGGAGCATGACCCACCAGCACGCCATCCTTGCTCCGCACCATTGAGCGGCTTACGGTCGCGCCATCGCCGATATAGAGGTCGATCCGGTGAAGCACATCGGAAGGCTTCGGCAATCCGGCAACGTCCGGCACATAGAAGAAATTACAGCCGGGCGCCGAGACCCGATAGCCCACGGCAGGAGCACGGACCGAATGCTGGACCGGGAAGGCCTTGAATCGCACGTCGCCGATCTGCACCTCCCTTCGCAACGGCAGCCTCCGCCCCTCGGCGATCGGCAGGCGACGGAGCGATCTCCAGGTTGCCGCGGTCGCATAGACCGTACAAGGGGCACCATCGGCGAGACCTGCCGCATGGTCGTCGTGCGCATGTGTAAGGACAATCGCCGTCGGGCCGATTGCGCGAAGACGATGTAGCCAATCGGTACCGCAGTCGATCATGATGCGCGAGCTACCGTGCTCAATCAGCAGCGCGCTGTGACGTCGATGCTGGCGCGAGCGCATTTCAATTTCGCCGCGCGTTCCAAGAAATGTCAGTTTCATGTCACCAGACCCTGCCCTGGGCAGCGGCAATCGATCGTAGGATTGGTACGAAAACTCAACGCTCGGCGACCTCAATCCGTTCGAAAATCTGCGGCGCGCCACACAGGGGTCTCAACATCGGCTCGACGCTCGGCAGCCGCTCATGCGTTCCAATGACGAGATAGCCGTGCGGCGCAAGGCGATCCATGATGCCCCTCAGCACATGACGTTGCAACGATTCCGCGAAGTAGGTGAACGCGATGTTGCGGCAAAGAACGAGATCAAACGTCCATGCTGGTCCCCCTCTCCGCAAGTCCTGAGGCAGGAATTCAATTCCTTCCCGATGTTTCGGCTTGATGCAGTAGAGGAGCCCGACCCGGTCGAATGCCTGCTCAATCAACCGCGGCGGGAATTCGCCGAGGCTGGTTGGCTCAAAGCACCCTCGCCGCGCCCTTGCGAGAACGGTTTCATCGATATCGGTCGCCACGATTGACACCGACGCATCGGGAAACTCACGCGCTACATCGTAGTCCCAGATGACTTTCAACGTGTATGGCTCTTCGCCAGACGCGCAGCCGGCAGACCAGATGCGGACCATTCTTCCTTCGCGAACGGCCCGCGCCCCGATCTTAGGAAGCACGCGTTCGCGCAAGGTCTCGTACACGCTCCTGTCGCGATAGAAACGGGAAATGGTCACGACGCAGCAATTATCAAAGGCCATCCACTCGGCCGGATCGGCCTCGAGGTGGCGGCGGTAGGCCGCAAAATCGGCAAGTCCGAGTTCGCGGATTCGCCGGTTCAGGCGCCTGCAGACTTGGCGGCGCACCTTACGAAAACCGGGCCAGCGGAAATCGCGCTGCGCGAGCGCCCATTGGAGAAAACCGGTGCAATCTCGATCGTCCATGGAACTGCCGATCAAGCGTGGTCAAACTGCTTGGCGGACCGCTCGCCGGCGGCGAATACCCGTTGTTGCCACCGGCAGCGGAGACATATCAAAAGTACCAGCAATAGCCGCGCCGGCAAACGCGATGGTGCGGGTCGCGGAACGCCAGCAATGGCAGTATCAGTGATAGCCAGGCTTGTTTAGTCGAGCATCCAGTCTAGGCGCTACTAGGCAAGGGCGTCGTCGGCCCCGACTCGTCCTGGATGCCAAGTCAGCCTAGGGACGCATGCGAATCCCTGCTGGCGAGCAGCCCTTTGTCAGCGAGCTCTTGAGCGGCCTCCTGGCGGCAATCTGGCGGGGCGCGCCCGGGCGAGATCACTTTGGCCTGGCTTATGATCGCGAGGTGCTAGCGCGCGCCTTCGAGTCCCTCTCAAGGCTGCGGACGATGCGATGCAGGTCGGTTCGTTGTTTAAGGATTGGCTTCAGCGGGTCGCCTCTGGTTTTCAGTCGTCTGAAGATGGTCTTGATGGTAAATCGCCGCGGATTCAGACCCTTTCTTACTTCGCGCCAATCCAGGGGAGTTGAAACCGTCGCACCCGGCCAGGGTCGTAGCGAATATGGCGCCGCCGCAGTCTGGCCGATCGCATTCCGCATATAATCGAGGTAGACTTTTCCGCGCCGTTTTCCGATTCGATGTTGCGTTGTGGCCAGAGCGGGTATTTCGGCTTCGATTCGTTCAGCCAACAGCTTCGCGAAGTGACGGACTTGCGCAAAGGTATATTTCCCGCCGAATGGGACCAATACATGGATCCCCTTCTTGCCTGAGGTCTTGCAGTAGCTTTTCACGCGCAACCCCTCCAGGACCTGGCGCGCCGTTTGTGCAACGGCGATAACGTCGTCGAAAACGTCACCTTTACTCGGATCGAGGTCAAGGATCATGAAATCCGGCTTGTCGGGATGCGCGATGCGCGAAGACCATGGATTGATTTCGATGCAGCCGAGGTTGGCGAGATAGAGAAGAGTGTCCTTGTTGTTGCAGACCACGTAGTCCACAGTCTTTCCAGCGCTTTTGGCGCGCAGCGAAACGCTCTTGACGAATCGAGGCAGTCGCTTGGGATCGACGTCTTTCTGAAAAAAATGGTTGCCTTTGATGCCGTCTGGAAACCGATTGAGGGCTTCGGCCCGGTCTTTGACATAAGGTAGCAGGTAAGGCGCAATCTTCTCGTAATAGGCTATCACGTCGCCCTTGGAGTACCGCTCCTTCGGCCAGAAAATCTTGTCAAGATTGGTAAAATTTGCGGTCATGCTCGCTCTCGCCTGACTTGCCGCGCAGGCTTGTCCGTGCGCAGGCCGAGGAACACGGGATGACGCATCTCGCCCTTGCGAGTCCATTCGGTGAACTTCACTTGGCACACGAGCCGCGGTTTGATCCACGTCGTCTGGGCTTCGTGCGGAACGTCCGTGAATGGCTGCTGGCCGGTCTTCAGCTTCACCATGCGGGCATGCAGCGTCGCGAGCATTTCGGTCGAAAAGCCCCCGCCGCTGTGACCGGCGTAAACGAGTTTACCCTTCTCGTACACGCCCAGCACCAGTGAGCCGAAGTGCTTGCGGCTGCCGCGCGGTGCGGTGAAGCCAACAATGATAGCTTCCTGCTCGTGGCCGGTCTTTATCTTTAGCCATTCTCTCGTGCGCTTGCCGGAATAATACCGACCGGACACACGCTTGGCGATGACACCTTCCTCGCCCGCGCGTTTTGCCTTGTTGAATGCTGCTTGGCCGTGTTTCTTTCGATGGACGCTGAAACGGATCAATGGATGGCTGCCCAGAATAGCGTGCAGGCGCTGCTTGCGCTCGACCAGTGGTGCGCCGCGCAAATCATTGTCGTCGAGGAAGAGCAGATCGAAGACGTAATATCGGAGGCGCGCTTTGCCCTTCAGGGCGTTCTGCAACAGTTGAAACCGCGATCGGCCGTGCGCGTCGAGGGCCACCAGTTCGCCATCGATCACGGCTTTGCGCTTGATAATGTGGAGCGCTTCGGCGATCGCGGCGTAACGTCTGGTCACGTCATTGCCATTGCGCGAATAGAGGGAAGCGTCTCCGCCTTCGGTTTTTGCAACCAAACGGAAGCCATCCCATTTCGTCTCGAAAATCCACTCCTTATCGTCGAACGGTGCGTCGATCAGGGTTGCAAGCATCGGCCTCAGGTCACTTTTTCGCATGCTTCTTGATCAGCAGCCATTGCTTCGGGCTTTTCAAGCGCACGAGCGAATACGTTCCCCTGAGCTTGCTCCCATTGAGAACGAAGCTCATGCGCCCTCGCCGCAACCCTGCCCGCATGGATCGCTCGCTCTCCGCAAGATTGTGAGCGCCTTCAGCGGCGTAGGTTCCTGCGTCCCATTTTTCCACGGTCCCGGCACCGTACTCGCCCTCGGGTATCGTTCCCTCGAAATCCTTGTAAGCGTAGGGATGATCCTCAACCTGCACGGCGAGGCGCTTGTCCGCAGACCTTCTGGGCGGGCCTTTGGGGACGGCCCAACTCTTGAGCACGCGGTCCAGCTGCAGTCGAAGATCATGATGCACGTGCGAGGCGCGATGCTTTTGGACGACGAAGATCAGCTCCTTCGCCCTTCGATGCGCCCTCGCCCGCGGCTCTGGCGTCTTCCGAAAATTGCGTTTCCTGCGATAGGCGGTCAGCGTCATTTGCGGTCCCCGCTCGGCATCGGAAAACGCCCGCTAGCGATCGCTGGTTCCGGAATTTGGACAGCAAATGCCCCAGATGCTCCTGAGGCCGGCCGGAGCTCGTCGCTGGCGACCCTTGGGAGGGAATACCGCGGATCGGTTCCGCCGAGACCGACGCGCGCGTCCCGCGGCGCACAGCATGCCAAGGCTCTGGGTGAAATGACGACTTCCATAGCGATTCCCGGCTGCACGACTCATGGAGCAAAGTTTTGAATGCGGCCCCACGTGCTCTTGGTGCCCCAGATGCCGGACCGCAACGCCTCGAGCTGTATGATCTGGCTGTGATCGACGAACAGATTGACCTCGTTTCCATAGTTCTTGATGTACCATTCGAATACCGCGGGATCGGCGCCTTCGAACATGACCTTTTCGAGCCCAAGTTGATTGATGATACGGGCCACCACGTCGGTGCGCCATGCGCTCACATTTTCGGTGATACCTTCGCTTTCGATCATGATGATGTCAGCGCCGGCGTTTAGCGCGAGCTCGGCCTGGGCGATCAGCCAGCCGACATCCTTGGTGCCCTCGGCTGCGAGTTCCTCGGCCGCGGTGCTACCCCCAGCGCCGAACTGAATGCCGAGTTCGGGCTTGGCTTTCAGCCCGGCGCTTTTCACCTTCTCGATCAGGCGTAGGAGGCTATCCGTTGGTAAGCTGATGAAGCCGGTCGAGATTTCAATGACATCGAAGCCGAGAGCCTTGGCTTCCTCAATGTAGCGATCAACCACTTCCGGTCCAAAACGCAGCACATTTTCGATCCAGCCGCCGGTCGACACGTAAACATCTTGATCGTGTGCCAGCCTATTTATGCTCTTCACAGCGTCCGCGGGCATCAGCGCGAACGACCCGCCTGCATACTTGATCCCATCGACCCAGGCGCCGACCGTCTCCAAGACATCGGCGAGATGACGCGGACCATAAGCGCTGTAATAGGGTCCTCGAACTTCGGTAAGTCCGGTCTTGCGCGGCTTTGCCGAGCGCGCCGCCCGGGGGATGAAAGAAAATGTGGTCTCGGTCATCGGTCTCGTCCTTCTACGCGCACGGATATCATGTGGCAGCGGCATGCGAGCGAATATCGCCGAGCAACTCCGTCAGGTCAGCGATCGGGCGTTCGTCGAGCGTAGCGATTACGTCGGCTATCGCCGCCCGCTCCGCCGCGGTGGTGAAGGTACGGCTCACGCGATCGAACTTGGCTCGCGCTGCCGTCCAATCAAAGGGACTGGTGTGAAAACCGTGATAATCTTCCCGCTGCACGGAAAAGACGGTGCCATCCTCCAGCTCCGCTTCGAGCTCGGCTGGCAAGCGCTGTGGGAATAGTGCCGATAGCCGCGCTTCCGGCGTAATGGTTATGTTGCGCAGCATCTGTTGAACATCGGGGCCGGCTATGCGATCGGGCGCGTACTGCTCGGGCTGCACCTGGCCGTCAATAAGGGCAACCGCCAGCATATAAGGAAGGCTGTGATCAGCCTCCTCCTTTGTTCGCACAATTCGTTTGTCGCCTTCCTCTCCGCCACCGATGATCTGATGGGCCACCGCAAAGGTCTTGAGCCGCACGGCCCGCACCGCGATGGCTGCAAAGTCCGGATTCGCGCGAATATCCAGGGCCGCATCGATAGCCGACTGCGCATGGATTTCGGCATTGTGCTTTTTCAATATGGTAAGGCGCACACGCTCCAGATCTTCCTTCGACCAGTCTATCTCGAATGGCCCAGCGATCGTCTCCATGAACCCCTTATTGCCTTCAAAAACCGCCTCCGGTCCGGTAATGCCGCGTGCCGCAAGCAACGCAGCATATGTTGCCGCCATGGCTGTGTTCGGATAGGCGAGGCCCTTCCAGTGCGACAGCGCGCCGGTGCGGGTCACGCGGAGCGCGTTGTTCGCCGTGCCGCTGATGGCGATTGCGTTGGCAACCTGATCGCGCGAGAGAGCGAGCGCCTTGGCAGCTCCGGCCGCTGCGGCGTAGGCGCCTTGGGTTGTGTGGTCGAACCCCTTGTTTCGTACCGGAGCAACATCGCTCAAACGGGTTTGGATCTGATATGCGACTGCGAGCGCGGTCAAAAAGTCCGCCCCGGTTGCCTGCTTCATCTCTGCTGCCGCCAGAACCGCGCCGAGATTGTCGGACGGATGACAGGTCTCGCCTTCGGCTAGATAGCTGTCCATGAAATCGAGATATCGGCTGAGCGCGCCATTGAAGAAGGCCGCCCGGTCCGGCGCGGTCTTGCCGCCTCCGATGAGGGTTGATAGGGGGCGACCACCGAGTTCGGCTATAAGCTTGCGAATGGCGCCGATGGGGCCGGCGTCAAGTGCACCCAGCGCGACGCCAATGGTGTCCAGCACGCGGATTTTCAGCTGCTCCACGGCCGCAATGCTGAGGTCGGCAAAACGCGCGCGCTCGACAAAACCGGCCAGTATCTGCACCTGGGTCATAGCCGGGCTCCTTGATTTAGATGTGGTATGGAGGGATCGAATGATCAAACGACACTTGCTCGACAAGGGTCTCATCGCGCTGAGCCCGAAAGGCCTCTGGTCGGGTTCCGTCTCAGAATTGATCGCGGCCGCCTCGGCGATGGCCGCGGCTCACAACATTGCGTTGCTTCCTCATCCTTCTCCGGCCGCCAGCCCGCAACCGGGCTGAAGCGGCTCCAAACATCCCTGTCCCGAAGCGGCCCGCCGCCACTGTCTTCCCCTACGGCGGCTTCCTAATTGCCAATGGTCGCAGGTTAGCGTCGCCTGCCCGTTCTTCGGAACGTTGCACAGACACACCGCCATCAGGCTGCGTCTGGGGACTGCGACGCACCGCCGTCTTGAACGAGACTGCCTCTGCAAACAACATTGAAATCGGCGTTCTGACTTCCCATATAATTGCTAGTCAGCGGGCCATCCGTTCGACCGAGACTTGGTTTGAATCCAAGTTGCGAACTTTCCGTACAGCCATCGAAGCCGAACTGCTGCGCCATTGCAGCGTAATGGCCGACCGCTGTTACATTTATACCTGACACATCCCCAAACCAGAGTCGCACGGCTTGCGCCGGCGCGACGGGTATAGACTGATATGAAGACACTATCTGAACGCAACCGCTCGACCGCACAGCCGCGTCCAAACAAGAAAATGGCGCGCGACGTGAGACCGCGAAGATCCCAGTTCCGAAAGACCGAACCTGCAGGGATTCGCCACCAGGCGCGCGCTCCTCAAGACGCACAAAGGAACTACGAACGCTACCTGGCACTGGCTCGCGCCGAAGCCCTGGCCGGCGACCCGATCGCCGCCGAGAATTACTTCCAGCACGCCGAGCACTATTTCCGGTCAATGCAGCAGAGCTCGTCCTAAAGGGTGCCGGGTCGAACGAAATTGCGCTCCGCACCTTCGGGATCGATCATCGAAACCTCCCGGACAGTTCCACAAAGGGAGTGCTGCCGAGAACAAACGGCCAAATTGGAACTTGCTGAACCGGTAGGGTGTTCTTCGCCAATTGGCGGACAAGAGGAGCCGATGTTCCTGCACCGCATCAAGGTTCTCACCCTTGCCGGATTTACGGTGTGGATCGACGCGTCATGGCTCATACTGGCAGCACTATTGACCTGGACGCTGGCTCTCGGCGAATTCCCGCGCATCGTCCCAAATTTGTCAACCGCGACCTACTGGTGGATGGGGTTGGCCGGCGCGGTCGGACTCTTCATCTCGATCGTCCTGCACGAACTGACCCATGCGCTCATTGCGCGGCGTTACGCCATGCCTATCACTGGCATCACGCTGTTCATCTTCGGCGGCGTCGCCGAACTGCACAAGGAGCCGACTAGCGCCAAGGCCGAGTTTCTTATGGCGATCGGCGGGCCGATTACCAGCATGGTGCTTGGTACCATCCTGCTCGCAGTCGCGGCCGCAGGCCAGGAAGCCTTGTCGCCAGCAGCATTTGGCGTTGTCGATTATCTGGGCGATCTCAACTGGATTCTGGCGCTGTTCAATCTCATCCCTGCTTTCCCGCTCGACGGTGGACGGGTGCTGCGCGCCGGGCTTTGGGGCTGGATGAACGACTTTGGCCGCGCCACGCATATCGCGGCGGGTGCGGGCGAGTTCTTCGGCATTGCCATGATCCTGTATGGAATCCTGGAATTCGCAACCGGGAACCCGATCGCGGGCATTTGGCTCTCCTTCATTGGATTGTTCCTGCACGGCGCCGCTGGTGCCGCGCGGCGAGACTTGGCGATTCGCCGCACCTTCGCGGGGCTTCCGGTTTCAGTGCTCATGCAGCGCAATCCTATCGGAGTGGCGCCCGATCTTTCGATCGCCGATCTGATCGAGCAGTACTTCTACCGCTACTATTTTAAAGCCTTCCCGGTGCTGCGGGATCGCGAGCTTGTCGGCTGTATCATGGCGAAGGATGTGCGCGATCTGCCACCGGGCGATCGCACACGAATCCGAGTGGCGGACGTCATGCACCCCTGCTCGTCGGAAATCATTGTTCCTCCCGATCTGGAAGCATTGGATGCACTCGTAAAGATGCAGAGCGGCCAGCACAGCCGGCTGCTCGTCGTGGAACAGGGACGTCTGCGCGGCATCTTGGCACTATCCGATATGCTGCAATACCTCTCCCTCAAGCAGGAGCTCGATCGGACCATCCAAGACTCTTCGCTGGGTGCATCCGGGACACAGGGCACATCCAGGACTGGTCCAGCGGATGCAGCCCGACCTTCTCAAGCAGCCCCTTAGCGAAATAGGATCGGCAAGGTGGCTGGCCCGCTCGGCTTCGTCGGAAGCGGCGTAGCAGAGGAACGTCCGACCACTACATGAATGCGTCGACTAAGGCGGCTACCCAACTCAGACCCGATGATTGCTGATCAGGCGGCCATCAATGCCACCTGGTTCTTGCGACGTCCGCGCACAAAGGCGCGGTCGGCAGGCTCGCTCCGGAATTGCTCATAGCCGCCGATGCCTTCGTAGTGGGGATCAAATCGCCGCAGCCGTAGAGTAAACCTCGATCGCCTTGGCGCACCTACGTCATCCTCAAGCCGGACAATTCGCTATCGCTCGGCTGGCACGACACTTAAATAGCGGCAATATTGCGAATCCCGTCTGCAATCGCTTGGCTCGCGGAAAGGATCGTGACCTTCTCCGTAACCAGGCGCGCGTCGAGACGGAAGGGCGGTATCGTATCCGAGACAATAATGCGATCCACCAAGCTGCTCGCAACGAGCTCCTCCGCGCCGCGTAGGAATAGGCCGTGTGTAGCCGCCGCGATGACATAGGCCGCCCTGCCCTTGCGGCAGGCCTTCACTGCACGCAGCATGGTGGAGCCGGTGGCGATCATATCGTCAAAAACAACCACCGTTCGCTCGCGGACGCCGCCCGGGATCTCCTCGGCACTGACGACGTGATCTATCCGCCGTTTGCCAAGCGCGCCCAAATCGACGTCTTCATTCATGATCGTGCTGAGGGCGTCCCGGAAATGTTCGGCGCGTTTCAGGCCGCCGATATCGGGCGAAATGACCTCGATATCCTGATCGGCGAGGGCTTTCCCGAAATGCGTGGCGAAGAGCTGAGTGCACTCGATGTTCACTGCCGGTATCCGAAACGCGTTCTCGAAAGCGGCGGGATTGTGCACGTCCAGTGCGACAATCGCATCTACGCCGGCTGCTTCGAGCACTTGCGCAACATATCTCAGCGATAGTGGCTCTCCCGATTTCGTGCGCCGGTCCTGCCGCGCGTAACAAAGATAGGGCGCGATCAGGATCACGCGCGCCGCGCCGGAATCTTTCAGAGAGCCTGCGAAGAGCAGCACATCACAGAGCTTGTCATGCACGCTGCGCGAAGGCCCGTCATACAACGACTGGACGACGAGCGCTTGCCCACCGCGTATGTCCGCGACCGGCCCCAGCTTGCGTTCGCCATCATCGAAGCGCTTTTCTTCATGTTCGGCCAGACCAGTACCCAGGCAACTGGCGATGCCTTCTCCTTCGGCACGACTGGTCTCGAGGGCGAAGATGACCGGGGTATCCATCAGGGCCCCGCAGCGATCCGAATGCCCAGGACCAGAAGAATGCAGCCCACAAGGCCGGCCATGAAAACCACACGCATCCACGGCTTGCGCAGAATGATCTCGCCCTGACGTGCCCACTCGCCGGGATAGGTCCGGGGACCATCCGAATGCAGACGTGTTGGATTTTGCTTTTCAGGCATTGGCGTATCGCCCTGACAAAGACCCGACGGATAGTCCACGAAGCAGTTCCTGACGGAACGTCGCCCCGCGTCATCGCGTTGCGGATAAAGCCAACGGAATAACTATCCATGCCACGATTTGATCCTTGATCAGGCAAGAGGTTCGACGAGAGGTCACGGTTGGACCTTTCACGCTGAGCGGCTATTGGGCGGTCCCGCACGCTGACCATGGGATGCTGTTGTTTGCTCTTGGCAGCGGGCGGGAAAGTCCGCGGAACAGTTCGTAGCCCGCGCCCTGCAGAAATCCGGCCGATTCGCGCGCCGCGTGCTCATCAGTTTCCTTCCAGCCGAACGATTCCTGGGAACTTTGCTTGGCCTCCAAATCCGTTCGTGCTCGACATACCCGAAGCCGAGATCGAGGATCTGAAGGGCCGCCTTGCGCGCACGCGCTGGATTGGCCAAGTTTTCGGAACTCATGGCCTGCTCGCGTGCAGATCTCGCTGCTATCCATGATCGCGAGCAGCATCTACCGAATATTTGCCGGCACCATAATATGCGACTAGGGCAAGTCCGCCAATCAACCCGAGATTCTTCAGGAAGTTGATTGTTTGCATAACGGTCTGCGCTGCGGGAGCAGCCCAGAAATTGTGAAACATCAACGTTGCCGCGATGGTGAAGCAGATGAGCGCGACCGCAGCCTGACGCGCGAACAGCCCAAGCAGAAGCGCGGTGCCGCAACCGAGTTCGACCGCAACGGCGCCTGCGGCGAGAACAGCGCCGAATCCGTCGGCGCCACCGTAAAGGCGGCCAGCAGTCGTCGAAAACGCCAGCACCTTGCCGATTCCGCTATACAGATACAGCGGCGCGATGGCGACCCGTGCGAACAAGAGGACCCCTGAATCCAGCGAGCGCGACACCTTGTTTCCGCTGTAAGAGTCTGTGGATACCGACATGCCTATCTCCTTATGTGAAAGCCTGGTTGCGTACCGAGGTCCGGGCCGCCGGCTTCAGCCCGAAATGATATACGAGGCTTCGCCCGCCTCCGTTCTCCATGCCGAATTCGGCGATCAGTGAATTCTTCACGCCAAACGCAATCGGATGATCCGCGACATGAGCCTTGAGAGTTTTTGCGATAACTTGACATGGCTCTACCAGTCGCCGTTCAGTTCGTCTTTGGCGGAGTGCGCCACTGCCACCAGATAGCGTGATTGCCCGCTAGGCCTCGACGGGCGGGATCGACATGGCTCCCTCGCCTGTCACTCGCTTGAGAATCGCCGCCGGATCGACTTCGCCGCCGCTGGACGTCCACGCGACGAATTGATCCGGTCGAACGAGTACCAGCGAGGCCTCATAACGCGCGCGCTCGCCGGTGCGGCGGTCCTCGATCACCGCGAGAGGCACATTGAGCGCCTTGGCCGCCGCTGCAAACGCCTTTACCGCAGCATCATCAACATCCAGCGCCAAAAGCGTGAAGCCTTTTCCCAGTTCATCATAGACATTGCATCCACCCGACAAATGCGCGGGAGCCAGATGATGCCCAGGGCGCGCCGTGAATGAATGCGCGCCAATCGCACTGCAATTGCCCTCAGCGGGGCCCGACACGATCGGCGAGCCCTCGTAATTTGGTTCGAAGGCATTGACTTCGGATACGGCACCGGAGCGGCGCGCTTCCCACATTTTTTCAAACGCGTCCTTGTTCAACTCCGGACTGTAGTCCGCCAGGAAGGATCTGTCCGTCTCAATAGATTTCTCGATGAAATCCCGCGCAGTCGACTTGAAGACTGGCCTCCTCTCTTCATCATAGGAATCAAGAAGCTTTTCTCCGCCCCATCCGTCAAACACGGCGGCGAGCTTCCAGCCGAGGTTCCTCGCATCTTCCAGGCCGGTATTGACCCCATAGCCGCCATAGGGCGGATGGCTGTGAGCCGCATCGCCTGCAATGAAAATCCGCCCCCTTCGGTAGCTATCTGCGATCGCAACCCGCAGCTCCCAAAAGCCGATATGTTCAAACTCGAGGTCAAACTCGGCGTCGACGGCGGAATGGAGGTATGCACGAAAATTGAAACTGTCTTTCGTCGTGCCGAGCGGCACAGGCGCGTGGAAGAACCAGGTTGTTCCGAGATCTACACGTCCGAAGAACTTCCAGTAACCCTTAAGCTCGGGGTCAAGGACGTTGTAGTAGGACTTGCCGGGGTAACGCTCCAAAAGCTGGTGCAGCTCGTGCGACTTAAAGACGAGGAGCACCATGAGCTTGTCATGCTCCGAACGGGTTTGACTGATACCTGCATGTTCTCTGACAAGCGAACGGCTGCCATCGCAACCAACCACGTAGCCGGCCCTTAGTGTCCGGCGTTCCCCCCCTTCTCGCTCGGCAACCACAACATCGACGCCGCCAGCATCCTGGATCACGCTTTCGGCGGTCCATCCATACAGAGTCTGGATTGCGGGTATCTCGCTAGTGCGCCGGCGCAGAACGGCTTCCGTTGCGTATTGTGGTAATCTTTCGTTATCAGTGAAGTAGAAGGGGCGAACGAGCTCTCGCTGGAGCCAATCATACGTATACTGGCCGAGAAGTGTCTTGTAGGCAGTGAGCCCGCCAATTCCGTATTCGCGCGGAATCGTTCGCGCAGCCCGGAGCTGCTGCTCCGCGCCCCAGAAGTGAAAATGTTCCATGGTGCGCTGCGTAAGATTTTGGCCTTTGGGGATGCGTTGCGGCTGCTTGTAGCGCTCAACGACCGTGCAGTTGATGCCCCTCTGACCAAGCTCGATGGCGAGTCCCAATCCGACGGGACCGCCACCAATAATAACAACAGGCGCGTTGCTCATTGATCTAGTCTCGGGGCTCTCTGCAGACGATGACCGGTGAACAGCCTTAGTGCGATGGTCCTGCCGCGGTAGTCGCTCAACGCATTCCCTCCATCGCTTTGTAAGGACCCTCGTCGCTTGACATCACGCGACCCGCTCCTCAAGCTGTACAAAAATGATCTCACTGTCCACTATACGGACATCGTCTTCTAGGCAAGCCGAAGAATGACATGAAACTGTATCGGATCTCCGTCCCAGTTCTTTCCAACAGCGAAAGCGCGGCGGTTCGATCGGCATCAAGGGAGCGATGGGATGGATACGGAACGCACACGACATGCTCTCGGATCGGGCGCTGGCCAGAAGGCTGACCGAGAAAGCGAAGCTGGCTTTCTCTCGGGTGCCGAGGCTTTCCTTTCGCAATTGAAAGCAAGCGGGGTCGAGTACCTGTTCTCGAACTCTGGGACAGATTTTCCGCCCATCATCGAAGCCTTTGCCAGGGCGTCGACGACACAATTGTCGTTTCCCACGCCACTTCTCGTGTCGCACGAAGCGGTTGCCATGGGCATGGCGCATGGCTTCTTTCTCGTTACGGCTCGCCCCCAAGCTGTCATGGTTCACGTCAACGTTGGACTTGCGAATGCGACCATGGGGATTATCAACGCCGCGTCAGACAATGTCCCTGTTATCGTCTGCTCAGGGCGGACGCCCATCACGGAGACAGGACGGCCCGGTAGCCGAACAACCCCGATCCACTGGGGCCAGGAGATGCGCGACCAGGCCGCGATGGTGAGGGAGATCGTCAAGTGGGACTATGAGCTTCGGTATGCGGACCAAGCCATTGAAGTCGTTTCACGCGCGGTTTCACTGGCTACCAGCGATCCGCCAGGCCCGGTGTATCTCAGCCTCCCGAGGGAAGCACTGGCGGAGATCTCTGCTTCCGATGTTCGAACCCGCAAGTCTGTAGCCGCACAGTTGGGCCGGCCGCTTAACGACGCTGTCGAGAAAGCCGCAGAACTGCTTGCGAACGCGAAGTCTCCTCTCGTCATTGCGCAGCGAGGCACCGGCTGCGGCGATTTCGATCCGTTGTCAGCATTCGTGGATCGGTATGCCTTGCCAACCTGCGAATTCTGGGCAACGCGTAACTCGCTTTCCACTGCCCATCCCATGCACATTGGCCGGGATCCGACGGATTGGCTGCGCAGAGCCGACGTCGTGCTCGTGCTGGATTCGATGGTCCCATGGATTCCTGACCAGGTGGCGCCGCCCGCGGGTTGCAAAACCATCGCGCTTGGCTCCGACCCGTTGTTTTCCCGCGTTCCAATGCGCGGCTATCCCTTTGATGTCTTGTTGACGGGCGGCCCGGCAGAGGCGGTAAGAGCCCTCGACGAGGCATTAGCCACGCACAAGGACCTGGACAGGACGCAGATCAGCGACCGGCGTCGTGATGTCCGTGCCCGCCGCGACACCATCCGGCAGCAGATTCGAAGCCGGATCGAAGCAGGCAGCGGCTCGCCAATGAGCCCGGCCTGGGTGAGCCACTGCATTTCGCAAGCCAAGGATCCTTCTGCGGTCGTGTTTTCCGAGTTGGCATGTGACCCTGTCGCGATGACGTTCGAGAAGCCTCGAACGCTTTTCACCGTTCCACAAGCAGGCGGACTTGGATGGGCGCTTCCCGCAGCCCTCGGCGCGCAGCTTGCTGATCCGGCCAGCGAAGTCATTGCCTGCGTGGGCGATGGTTCGTACATATTTTCGAACCCGGTCGCCTGCCATCATATGGCGTCGGCACACCGGTTGCCCGTTCTCACCATCGTGTTCAACAACGGGATCTGGAACGCAGTCCGGCGCGCTACAGTAGGCATGTATCCGAACGGTGCAGCGGCTCATGCGAATAAAATGCCGCTTACGTCATTAGAACCATCTCCTGACTATTGTGGCATTGCGCGCGCGCACGGCGCGCACGCCGAGCGAGTTGAGCGGGGCGAGGAATTGCCCAGCGCGCTCAAACGCGCATTCGAACACGTGCGCACTTCTCGGCGGCAAACGCTGCTTGAGGTCATGGTGTCATACTGAAGGGAAATTCGCTCCCCCCAGGGCAGGATCAATCCATAGCTCCAAATGGCGCTCACACGCTCCGGGCTGTCATTAGTCGAGTTGAACATTCGCCGATTTTGCTATCGCGCTCCACGACTGCAGCTCAGACGCGATCCTCGCGGCGAACTCTGGTGACGTGCTGCTCGCCGCCTCTGTCGCGACGGTTCGGAGACGTTGGCGTACCTCGTCTTCCTGCATTACTTTATGCACTTCGGCTTCAAGGCGCGCCGTGATCTCCTTCGGCGTACCTTTGGGCGCGAACAGTCCTGTCCAAAAGATGGCTTCGGCACCGGCAACGCCAGCTTCCGCGGTCGTGGGGACATTTGGCAACTGCGGCAGTCTGGCTGATGCTGTCACCGCCAGGGCACGAAGTTTACCATCCTGGATCAGCGGCATGGCAGGAAGCGTGTCCGTCATCGCCGCTGTCACCTGCTTGGACAGAACCGCCACTACCGCATCGTTGGTGCCTCGATATGAAACGCGCTGCAGTGTCGCGCCGGTTTTGAGTTTCAGGAGTTCAAAGGCGAGCGTGAACGTTGGAGAGGCGCTCGCATAGTTTGCACTGGACGAATTGTTCTTCGTCCATTCAACGAAATCAGGCAGGGACTTGAAGGGCGCATCCGCCGAGACGACCAATACGAGAGGGAAAGTCGCCAGGATGCTGATCGGCTCGAAATCGCGTTTGGTGTCATAGGGCGTTTGCGCCGAAACGGCCGGTCCCACGACCATCGCGCCACTCGCTCCAACCATGAGCGTGTATCCGTCCGGCTCCTGGCTCTTGACGAAGCTTGCCGCAGTGGCCCCGCCCGCTCCTGCCTTGTTCTCCACGATCACCGGCTGGCCAAGGGCCTTTTGCAATTTTTCGGCCAGCACGCGTGCCAGAATGTCATTGCTACCGCCCGGAGCAAAGCCGACGACAAGGCGAACTGGCCGGTTCGGATAGGAAGAGGACGCTTGTGATTGTGCGTTGGCAATCAATGGCAAGGCGATGGTGGCTATTGCTACAAGGCTCAGCAGCGACCAGGTGCGACGAAGTCCCTTCATGGTGCTCTCCAAATGTTTGCCAGCAGCCGGCATGCGATGGTCGACTGCCATTAATGCACTGCTAGAACCGGCCTCTCAGTTATTCACGCTTGTAGTGTCAGCCTGGGCGGACCAGATCGCGCATCTTGGCTGACTCCTTCTGGAGAAAAGCCGCGAAATGCGATGAGTCGAGATAGGCATCGACGCAAGAAATTTGGCGCACCCGCTCGCGCACCGTGGAATCAGCCAGCGATGCCTTGATATGTTCCGACACCCGCACGACGATGTCGTTCGGAATACCTGCCGGCCCAAACATGCCAAGCCACGCGCTGACCTCGAAGTTTGGCATCACCTGTTCTGCGACCGTTGGAATATCGGGGACTAAATCAACCCGCCGGGCCGACATGATCGCAAGGGGCACGACCTTTCCTGCCTTGATGTGCGGATGCGCCGAAGTTAGGTCTACCGAACACAGCGGGATTTGGCCGCCGAGGACGTCGGTCATGGCGGGAGCACTCCCGCGATAAGGCACATGAACAAGGTTTGCCTTGGTTGCCTTCTTGAGAAGCTCGATCGCAAGGTGCTGCGAGGAGTTCACACCCGTCGAGCCGTAGGAAAACCCGTCCGTCTTTTGTTGGGAGCGATCGATCAGTTCCTTGAGCGACCGGACACCAGCGTCCGGATTGGCAACAAGCACCAGGGGAATATCGACGAGCTTTGCGATTGGAGTGAGCTCGCGCAGCGGTTCGAAGTTCGCGTTCGCATCGGCGACATGAGGATTGATAACGAGCGCTCCCGTAGCCCCAATTCCTATTGCATGACCGTCGGGACTCGACCGCGCCAAAGCGATTAGTCCGGTGGTTTCCCCTGCTCCAGGCCGATTCTCAACAACAAAGGCCTGCCCCAGAAGTTGCGCGAGCTTTTCTCCCAGGATGCGTGCCACCCCATCACTGGACGCGCCGGGAGCGAATGGCGTGATGATCGTGACAGGACGCGAGGGAAAATGCTGACCGTAAGCAATCGTCGGAGCCAGCAAGCCGGTTAGCAAAACCGTCCGACGCGAGATCGCGCTCATCCGTTTCTCCCTATCATCTTTTATGCCGGCCTGCGCCGATGTGTCCATTGTATGGACATCATGTTCATTCTTAACGCTAGAGGGTCAGTTGCGGAGCGTCAAGATGGTTCGGCTCTGCTGGAAGGAGCCTTTCGAAGGGCGGCCCCTTCGCAAGTTGGCGTCGCGGCCGAGCATTGATCCCCAGGACACGCCTCTGAAACACATGCGCCGGTTTGACCGGCGCTGGGGCGGCCGGTACAAGGAACATTCATCAGTTCGTGATCGTCCGTGAAACGTAAGCCCGGAAAAGCCGCCTCATCTTCCGACGCGAACAGCGCAGTTCGTGAACGCCGTCGCGCGGAGAAAGCGGGCGGCGGCGAATCCCTGTCGACAGTCAGGGCTGTCGATCGAGCCATCGCAGTTTTGCAGTGCTTTACGGCCGAAACGCCCGTGATGAGCGTCCTCGAGATCCAGCGTCTGGTGGGACTGAGCCGGCCAACCCTCTACCGGCTGCTGCAGACCCTCGCGGGCACTGGGCTGATCACTGCCGAAGGTGATCCTCAACGCTTCAGGCTCGGCCATGGCGTGATGCACCTCGCCCATGCGTGGCTGTCTGGAATCAAGCTCATCGACGTGGCCAGGCCGATCGTCGCGAGCCTTCGCGAAAAAACCGGCGAAACCGCCGCACTGTTTGTTCTGCAAGACGACCATCGGATCTGCGTTCTCGAACTGGAGAGCCATCATGTCTTGCACATTGCGCGCGGCATCGGAGATAGAGGCGGCCTGGTTGTCGGAGCAACCGGCAAGGCGATCCTTGCCTTTCTTGATGAAGACAGGCAGGCGACCACGATCAGTAAGGCCCTCAGCAAGGCACGGCAAAGTGAGTTCGTCAGCGCGCTGAAGGCCATTCGCGCGCAAGGGTATGCAACGAGCCGAAGCGAAGTCATTCTTGGCGCGGTCGCGGTCGCGGCTCCCTTTTTCAATCACAACGGCGAGGTCACCGGATCGATTGGCGTTTTCGGGCCGACCGCACGCGTGAGCGACACTGACGTTCCGAAGATTGCCAGGTTAGTTGTAGATGCGGCCAACACGCTTTCAACTCAGCTTGGATACAGACCAAGACGTCCTGGGGTCGCGGCGCCTGAGGTTGAAAGCCCCGGCAAGGTTCGACGACAGCCCTAGATACCTCTTCGCTATCCTCGAATTGCCGCGTTAGAGCGTTTTCCAGCGAAGTGGACACCGGTTCGCGTCAAGAAAACGCGTCAAAACAAAAACCTAGAGCCCGGTTCTGATTCAATCAGAACCGAAATGGCTCTAGAAGCGTCGGACGAGAAAGTCGTCCGTGAACTCTCCAAGGGAAATCTTGACGGGAATCTCGTCTTCCGCACCCAATTCGATGATCTCGGACCCCGATTTGTTATTGGCGGCGGCGAGAAGCTCAATACGTCTCGCAATCTCTTCAGCCTGCCAGGCATTGAGGCCCCACCGGAAACTGCCCGGCCCATCAGGCTTTAATCCATAGTTGCCCGTGCTTCCTTCTTCCGGAACAATAGTCAGTTTCGCTTTCGAACGGGCAGCCGGCAGTTGCTCGCCGACGCTGAGCGGCCCCTGTCCCTTTGCAAATGTACGAAGCAGCCCAGCCAACGCAGTCAGGTCTTCGCTCTCACCCAAAAACAGGAACAGCGGATGGAAGTCGCTTGGCAGGTAATCGAAACGCAGCATAGGTCGATCCCACGTCCCAGACATTTCAGGTCACGTCCAAAAGCTTTGCAATATCCTGCGCGTGGCATAGTTCAATGGCGCCCTCCTCTGCAGGATTCCGCGGGACCTGGAGGTAGCGGACCTGAACCCACATGCCGTCCTCCATGTTCTCGAGAACCTCGGCGATCGTCCCATCTTCAAGCTCAAGGCGGTCGCCAGATCTGAGGGTCAGCACATTGATCATTGCCGCCCCTTAAAAAAACACCGACAGGTTCTTTGCAAGCAGGACATTCTGGTCAAGGATGATCTCGCGCCGCGCAATCTTCCAGCCGTCATCCGTCATGCGAAGCACATCTGTGCGCTTCCCGACGAACGTGTATGTCTCGTACTCGACCCGGTTCTGGTAAATCAGGAAGCGGCATCGCGCTTCGACCTCGCGCGGATCATCGAGGGATGGCAAGACCTTCTTGATCTGGACGTTACTTACCATATGGCAGACGCGCGACAGCGGCTCCTCGGCGAAATGAACGCCGGTCAGGATCTGGTCGACTCGTTTCGTCAGCGTCCACTTGTCCTCATCAAACCAGCTAATTCCGATTCCTGTGCGGGTGTTCTCTCGCTCGCCATGCTGCCCGAATTTGACGTTGCGGCGGATCGGCATGAAATAGGAAATGTCATCCGTAAGGAGAGTAAGCCAATCGCGAAACCGGCGCTCATCGAGCAGTTCAGCTTCCGAATAGAGGAATTCTTCGATATCCGCCCTGAGCCGATAGTAAGCATCGGTACGATGAAGTCCGGCTGATCCAGTCGGCGACGGGGCGTTGGTTTCAAGCACGGCGGCCATGCTGTTCTCCTTGAGAGTCTAGATAGTCTGCGTCGCGGACTTCGCGGGTACGGGGCCGCCCTGATGGGCAAAGCAACCCACGTCGATGATTGTTCCGGAGACCGTCTCTGCCTCGGGCGATATCAGGAAGGCAACAACGTTGGCGATGTCTTCCCCATTCACGGAACGGCCGGCTGCGGTCCCGGGCGCACCCTGACCGAACCGCGACGGATCGCCGCCGACCCGACCGAGACTCATCCCTGTTACAATGCCGCCGCCGCCGGGCACTACCGTGTTGACGCGAACACGATGGTGCAAAAAATCGTAGGCGGTCGCTGCCCCGAGCGCCACGAGACCCCCCTTGCTCGCGCTGTAAACTGCCATGTTTGGCTTTCCCCAACCGGCGCCGGAACCTACGTTGATAATTGCGCCACCGCCGGCCTTGATCATGTGCGGAAGCACCGCGCGGCTGCATAGATACGGCCCCTTCAAGTTCACGGCCATGATGCGATCGAACAAAGCCTCATCCGTGTCGAGCACGGTACCGAGTGGACCAATTGCGGCATTGTTCACGAGCGCGTCGATTCGTCCGTACTTCTCCAGGGCTTCATCGACGACCCGAGCGACATCCTCAGCCTTGGAAACGTCTGCCTCCATCAGGACGGCCTGAAGACCGCGCTGTTCGAGTTCAGCCTTTAAGCTCGGAATAGCATTGGCTGCGGTACTCGAAACCTGCGCTGTCTCAAGACCGAATGCGACCACCGAATGTCCTCGTGCGGCAAGACTGAGAGTGATGGCGCGACCAATCCCGAAGGTCCCGCCCGTCACGATGACTACGCGCGCTGGATTCACTCTGCGGCCCTCTGAGGTAAATTTCCACCAACGCCAAGGAGTTCATCCCAAGCGGCGCCTCTCAAGTACGACTTCCAGCGCGCGTAGTAGCCGCGCGCAATCTCCTCGGTAATTTGGAGGCTGACAGTGCCACCGAGATGGTGATCTTTCGTCCAGGCACCAAGTGACTGCTGATAGTTGAATGGATAGCGACGAGCGACCGTCCCCATACTGGCAGCGGTAGCATAGAGCCAGTTCTCCATGTCGTCCTGCTCGGTCATCCCGGCCGGACCCGAATAGCGCATGTAGTAGCGACGTAGATAGTCTTTGGCTTCCTGTGGCGCATCAGCGTCGACCAGGAAGAACCGCCACCCTTCGGTGGAGGTCGGGCTATGTGGGTGCCAGGCGCAGAGCCCGCGAGGCTGACGCCCGTGATAGGACGTATTCGGGAAAATCGTGCCGACGAACGGCAACAGCCTCGCCTGCTCTCCGAGTCGCCGTTTGCGCTCCTCGAAGCAGTGACGGAAATATTGCTCCAGCACGGGGTTATCCAGAAACGATTCGATATACTCGTTCTCTTCGGGTTGGATCGCGCTATGAACGCCATGTCCTTCCGGAAAACTGATCCAAACGTGCTGTGCCTTTTCCAGCTCGTCGTCACGGCGCCCCTTCTTTCCTGCCGCGGCACTCGGCCCAATGCCGATAAGATCGACTGAGCGGTGACTCGGATTGTGGTAGGTGTCGCCGAGAAAGTTTTCCGCGGCGAACTTCCAGTTCGCAGGGAAAATCCACTTGTGCACGCCGATCACCTCTGAACCGCCGCTCCGGCCGTCACGGCAATCGAGCGCCTGGTCGAGATGAATCTTCGCGTCACCGAGATAGGTGATGAAATCGGGAGCATCTTTGTCCCAGGTGGCCCAGATCGTTCCCTTGTAGATCGCGAGCTTGGCAACCGAGACGAGCGAATTTGCTTCTCGATCAAGCCCCTCGTATAGGGTTCTAAAATGAGGCACGCCCTGGAGCTTGCCATCCGTCGTGTACGTCCAACTATGGTATGGGCACGTAAAGAGCGAAG
Organism: Bradyrhizobium murdochi; assembly: GCF_000472965.1. Classification (GTDB taxonomy): domain Bacteria; phylum Pseudomonadota; class Alphaproteobacteria; order Rhizobiales; family Xanthobacteraceae; genus Bradyrhizobium; species Bradyrhizobium murdochi. The sequence continues at coordinate 180,586 of NZ_AXAU01000014.1, forward strand.
TGTTCCCGGACTCGTAGCGGCACACTTTCATGCCGCGATGACGGCACGAATTGAGAAACGCGTGCACGATGCCCTGCTTGTCCCGGCACAGAATGACGGATTCCTCGCCCATCCGGGTGGTGTAGAAATCGCCGGGCTTGGGAATGAGGCTCTCATGCCCGATGAACAGCCAGGCGCGCGTGAAAACCTTCTCCAATTCCTCCTTGTAGAGATCGGGATCAACAAAGATTTCGCGGCTGACGAAGCCCCTATCCGTATCAACGAGCTTATCAGGATCATCAAAACGGCTATGGGACATATCGTGTTCTCCACGTAGTTGGTCGAATGGGATCGGCTGCTTAGGCTTTGGCCGGCAAAATGCGCCTAGTCCGTTGAGAGCTTGGCGTCGGCAACGACGTTGCTCCACTTCGTGAGGTCCTGAACAATGTTGCCCGCATACTTCTCCGGCGTCTCAGCAACGGACCTCAATCCTTGTTTTGCCAATCTCTCCGTCACATCGGGGGAGCGAAGAATTTCGCCGATCTCCGAATTGTAGCGGGCGACGATGGCAGGCGGCATGCCGGGAGGCCCAAGGACTCCGTAGCGGATATCCGCATCAAAGCCGGAGAATCCAAGTTCGTCCAACGTCGGCTGATCCGGAAGCTGGGGTGCGCGCGCTTTCGTCGCTACGGCGAGAATCCTGATCTTGTCCGGCGCTAGGGGAAGCGCCACGTGAACCGGCAGGAACATCGCACTGACATGGCCGCCAACGAGATTGGAGATTGCTCCAGCCGAGTCTCGAAACGGCACGTGCATCAAATCTATCTTTGCCGTGAGCTTGAAGAATTCCATCGCGAGATGGTGCGGCGTGCCGACTCCAGGCGAAGCATAGTTGATCTCTCCGGGACGGCTCTTCGCGTGCGCGATCAGCTCCTTGATCGAATTCGCCGGCAAGGACGGATGAACGACAAGAGCAAGTGTCCCGACTGCAGCTTCAATGATGGGCGTGAAACCCTTGATGGGGTCGTAGATGACCGGCTTTGTCAGGCTGACATTGGCCGTGAACGGAGGGTCAGCAGTTACGACCAGCGTATGGCCGTCCGGCGCGGCACGCGTGACCGTTTGCGATCCAATCCCGCCGCTAGCACCCGTCTTGTTGTCGACGATAACAGGCTGACCGAGCTTCGGCTGCAGTTTTTCAGCAATCATTCGCGCGATGATGTCGGGGCCAGTTCCGGGCGAAAACGGCACAACGATGGTGACGGGTCGCCGCGGCTCCTGCGCTATCCCCTGTGAGCTGGCCAGAAAAGTGAACAGCGTGGCCAGGAGACCCACGAGGGTTCGCCGCAACGACGACCGCCATGGCAAGCTAAATCGCGCTCGAACGTCATCACGACGAGATTCCAATGGACCCGGCGCCATCATCCCACGTCCCTCGCGTTCTCTTAGGTTGTCCATCTGGTGGACGTTGTGTTCAATTCTAGTGGTGCCGGAGAAATGGGTCAAGTAGCCCGGCAACGTTCGAAGGAACGGGCTCAAGCTGGAAGCGTCTTATGTGGATTGAACAGAGAGCTCGGATCCAGTGCGTCCTTGATCTTGCGGAGTACGTTGATCTCTACAGCTCCCTTCTGATGTACGAGTTCGCCTCGATGAAGCTGCCCGATGCCATGCTCCGCGCTAACGCTTCCGTCCAAGTTCCAAACGACTCTATTGACCTCGTTCTCAATTTGTCGCCGCTTCGCTTCGAATGCGGCGCCATCCTGCGCGCCGGGCTGGCAGGCGCTGAAATGCAGGTTCCCGTCGCCCAGATGGCCGAACGCAAACGGCTGAAAGTGCGGTTCAATTTTCCGGATGGCTTCGCAGAGCTCCGGATAAAGCTTTGGAATCCTCCCGAGTGGCACCGAGTAGTCGAAGCGAAATGAAACGCCGAGATAACGGTGCAACTCGGAAAAGGAGTCGCGAATGAGCCAAAGCTTTGCCTCCTGCGAAGACGACTGAGCTACGATCGCGTCGCTGACCCAATCTCGTTCCAGCGCGCGAGAAATGATAGCTTCCAGCTTTTCGGACGGATCGTCGTGGCCGGCCAGGCGCACGAGCACATACCACTCGCGATCGAGCCTGATTGGGGGCACTGAGCCGAGAATCTGCCGACAGACCCGATCAATCCCCACTCGGGGAAGCAACTCAATCGCCGATAAGCGACCGTCCGCATGCTCCATCGCGAGGTCTGCGAGATCACTGGCAGACTGCAAGGACTTGACCGCAAGGAGCGCGGAACGGCTCTCGGTCTCTGCCGGGTGAAGCTTCAGTGAGGCCGCCGTTATGATGCCGAGAGTCCCTTCCCCGCCAATGAAGAGCTGCTTGATATCAAAGCCTGAGTTGTCTTTGCGCAGCGACCGCAATCCATTCCAGAGCGTTCCGTCGGCAAGCACCACTTCCAGCCCAAGGACTTGGTCGCGACAATTGCCATATCGCACGACATTCATGCCGCCGGCATTCGTTGAAATGGCTCCTCCGATGGTTGCGCTATCCCTCGCGCCAAAATCCAGACCGAAGTGCCGTCCCACGGACCGTGCCGCGTCTTGCACGCTTTTGATCGAGCATCCGGCTTCTGCCACCAGCGACCAAGAGGAGGCAGAAACACTCCTGATTTGATCAAGCGCCGACGTGCTCACAATCAACGATGGTCCGCCCGCCTCCGCCGGCACCGCGCCACCGCACATGCTGGTATTTCCGCCCTGCGCAACGATGGCGCAACCGGCGTTGCGGCAGGCCCGGACGACATCCTGAACCTCGCTCACCGACCGGGGTCGCGCCAGACCAACAGCGTTTCCTCTGTACCACCCCCTGAAATCGGTGGTGGCCATATCCACGATTTGGCGATCGGAGATGAGGAGGCCGGGCCGGGTCAGGCCTGCCTTCAGTGTGTTCAACGCGTCCATGCAATTTCCTTCGAGGGCTTTTCCGCTACGTCAGCTTGATGTTCGGATAGTGGACATCTGTCTCAAGTCAACATAACGTCCCCGACGTTTGTCGTGAAGGCACCGGAGGCGATCGAATGGAACAGACCGGCGGAGACGCTCTTGCACGTCAGCTCGCATTGGAGGGCGTCACCGATGTCTTTGGCGTGCCAGGCGTTCAGCTCGACTGGGCTGTCGACGGGCTTCGCAAGATGCAGGACAGAATTCGCTACCTGGTGACGAGACACGAGCAGGCGACCTCGTATATGGCCGACGGATATGCCCGTTCAACGAATGGGATCGGCGTTTGTATGGTGGTACCGGGCCCCGGGCTTCTAAACGCTATGGCGGGGCTCGCCACCGCTTATGCCTGCAACTCTCGGGTTCTCTGCATCTGCGCCTGCAGCTTTCCTGTATTGTATGTGGGAGGCGGCGTGATCGCATCTAGCGCCTCCCTCGAATTGCAGGCCCTCGCTGAAAAACTTCAGATGCCAGTAGTCATGGGCGAGAACGGCAAAGGCGCCGTATCTGACCGGCATCCGCTGGCATTCAACACGCTTGAAGGTCGTGACCTCTTTTCGCTGGCCGACGTCGTTCTCGTCGTTGGCAGCCGCTTTGTCGAGACAGCAATGGGCAAGCCGGCATGGCCGCCCGATGACAAGACCTACATTTTCATCAACCTCGATGAAGACGTATTCGGAGCGCCGAGACGAGCTGATATCGCGATAAAGGCCGACTGTCGGCTGGCGCTCGCCGCGCTGGATGCCGCCTGTTCAAAACGCCGCCCCTCCAATGTCGACTTTGGGAAGCTAAGGGCTTCTGCACGTGAGCAGATGCTCGGGATCGAACCCCAAGGGGCCTGGGTTCGTGCCCTGAGAGCAGGAATTCCCGATGACGGAGTATTGGTCAACGAGCTCACGCAAGTCGGCTATTTCGCGCGGCTGGCTTATCCGGTCTATCAACCGCGCACTTTCCTCACGCCAGTCTATCAAGGCACGCTTGGATACGGGTTTCCGACCGCTCTCGGGGTCGCCGCGGCAGATCCCAAGCGCATGGTCGTCAGCATTAACGGCGATGGCGGGTTCGGCTGGGGACTACAGGAGCTATCGACGGCGAGGAAGTATGATCTCAACGTGACTATCGTGGTCTTCAACGATGGTCACTTTGGAAATGTGCGCAAGATGCAGCAAGATCAGTTCGGCAAAGAGTTTGGCGTTCAGCTATGCAATCCCAGATATGACCGACTCGCCGCCGCCTTCGAGATTCCCTACAGCCTTGCCGAAGGACCAGCCGATCTGGAGCGGCTTCTTGTCGAACGCGCATCAAATCCTGGACCAATTTTGATCGAGGTGAAGGTCGGCCCCATGCCGAGTCCCTGGCATCTGCTTCGGCTCGTACCCCCGCCCTTTGCCAAGAGGTAATCCCCTCATGCCGGCTGAAACCGCATCGTTTGATGTACTTATCGTGGGTGCCGGTCCAGTGGGACTCACACTGGCGCTCGATCTGGCTTCCCGCGGGATTGATGTCGGGATCATAGAAAAACGTCCCGCCGGCGAACCGCCGAGCGTGAAATGCAATCATGTCTCCGCCCGCTCGATGGAGATCTTTCGGCGCCTCAAAGTCTCGCAAGACCTGCGAAATGCCGGATTGCCGGAGGACTATCCCAATGACGTCAGCTATCGGACCACGACTCTCGGCATCGAGATAGCAAGGATCAAGATTCCCGCCAGGAAGTACCGTTACTCCGATAAATCCGGACCTGACGGGTGGTGGCCTACCCCTGAACCACCACACCGCATCAATCAGATATTCCTAGAGCCCATCCTGTTTCAGCGAGCAGCTAGCATGGATGGTATCACTATTTTCAATGAGACTGCCTATTCAGGATTCAAGGAGGATCAGTCCGGCGTAACCGCGTTCGCCACATCATCGTCTGGCGGCGAACGGCAATTCCGCGCGAGGTTCCTCGTCGGCTGTGACGGTGGCAGCTCCACAGTGCGCAAGCAGATCGGCGCCACGTTCAAGGGGGACCCGGTCGTTCAACGCGTTCAGTCTACGTACATAGAGGCGCCGGATCTCATCGCAAGGATGGCGGTGCCGCCAGCTTGGGCGATGTTTTCACTCAACCCAAGGCGCAGCGGAAACGTATACGCGATCGACGGCAAGCAGCGCTGGCTCGTTCACAATTATCTGAAGCCCAACGAGACCGATTTCGAAAGTGTCGATCGGCATGCATCCATACGCACGATTCTGGGCGTGGGTCCGGACTTTCAATACAAGGTTCTGAACAAGGAGGATTGGATCGGGAGAAGACTGGTCGCGGATCGATTCCGGCAAGGTCGCGTCTTCATATGCGGCGACGCCAGCCACATCTGGGTACCCTATGCAGGGTATGGCATGAACGCCGGGATCGCGGATGCCGAGAACCTGGCATGGCTCCTTGCTGCCCATGTGAAGGGGTGGGCCAGCGACGCAATACTTGATGCCTATGAAGCCGAACGCATGCCGATTACAGCTCAGGTGTCGCACTTCGCCATGAACCACGCGCACGCGATGTTTGAGCAACGAAGCGCAGTACCGGACGACATTGAGGCATGCGGACATCGGGGCGACGAACTGAGGGAAGCTTTAGGCAAGGCGGCGTATGAGCTGAATGTTCAGCAATACTGCTGCGCCGGCCTGAACTTCGGATATTTCTACGCGAACTCCCCCATCATCGCATATGACGGCGCGACCGCGCCGGAATACACGATGGGAAGCTTCACCCCCTCGACGGTGCCCGGGGCGCGACTGCCGCATGTCTGGCTGCCCGAGGGCCAGTCTGTCTATGATAGGTTGGGTCCTTACTACACGTTGGTAAGGTCGGATCCTAACGTGGACGTGGCCTCCCTGTTGATGGCCGCGGAGGCACACAACGTGCCGCTTGAGCTTCTTGACGTTGGAGGAGAACCGTCTGAGCTGGACCACAAGCTGATTATTGTTCGCTCTGACCGGCACGTAGCTTGGCGGTCCAATACATCGCCTGCGGATTCGTTAGGCCTTCTCAAAACATTGGTGGGCAGAGGTTTTGTCAACGCTTGCACTGATCCGACACCTCAGCGCCAAACGTCATAACTTATTCAGCCACGGCTTATCGCCAGACCACGCATACTTGTTCAATGCAACATGATGCTTTTGATAACCTTGCCCGTCTAATCCAACTAAAATATCGAAAACAACCCCATGCAAAGTAGCACCCAAGTTGGGATCGTCGCCTATCTTTCTTTTTCCACCTGCATTGATCCACGGAAACCCTCTAAGTCATTGGCGCATGCGAGCGCTTCGGGATCGCGGCAATTGTAGGCGAGTCGTTTGGAGAGATATTCGCTGGTAACTGCGTTTCGATCGGAATGCCATGCGTCACATCAAATGCCAACACGATACAAGCGCTGCAGGATCGGTGCGAGGCCGAGCCTTCGACTGAATCGCACGATTACTTATCGTCGAGAGCCAACTATTGTTGAGAAAGTCGCAGCGCGTTCGTTAGTGCAGAAAGCGCGGCCGGTTGATGCTGACGACTGGGGTAATACATGAAGAAGCCGGGAATTGGCGGCGTCCAGTCCTCTAACACACGAATAAGGCGCCGCTCCGCGAGATACTCTGAGACTTGCTCTTCATATGCGAGTCCTAGGCCGGCTCCAGTGAGTGCGGCCTGGATAACCAGATTGGTATCATCGATTATGAGTGGGCCGTTCACGGCGATCGTAACCGCCTTTCGTCCTTGCTCGAACTCCCACCGATATGGACCGCCCGGAAGACGCAAACCTATGCATCGATGATCGTTTAGATCCTTGGGCTTCCGAGGAATGTTTCGTGATGCAAAATAACCAGGCGATCCGACCACCGCCAATCGCAGCTCCTTCGTGACCCGCACCGCGATCATGTCCTTTTGAATATACTCGCCGAGTTGAATACCGGCATCGAACTCGCCCGCAACGAGGTCTACAGGGCCAGTGACAGTAACGACGTCAAGAACGATGTCGGGGTAGGCCTCGGCGAATGCCGTGAGCCGGGGTAACAATACCATCACGGCAGCCGACCGGGACATTACAATTCGAAGGCGTCCGGCAGGCCGGTGCCGAACGCTTCGGGCATTGTTGATAGCACGCGCAATTTGGTCGAGTGCCGGAGACAATTCTTTCAAAAGAGCAGCCCCTGCAGCGGTTGGCGCGACGCTCTTGGTCGTCCGAGCAAGAAGCTGCAACCCGAGCCGTTGCTCAAGTCCCCGAATCGTGTGGCTCAGGGCAGACTGAGATACACCAATCTTTGCCGCAGCCCGCGTAAAGCTTCGTTCACTGGCGACGATTGCAAACGTAGCGAGATCGTTCAGTTCGTTTTTCATGATTTATGAATACTACTCATAACCCCATGCTATGCAACACGACTAGTTTCATAAACCACTTTGTCCTAGTTTTGGCCAACAACGAGAAGCGGCAACTTTCCGCACCTTTGTGGCCGGCTTTGACGTTCAGCACAGCCAACTGGGCCTGAGAGTTTCGCTGTAACAACTTGAGCGCCTGTAGCCGGCGATTTCAGTCTTCATCTGAAGAACGCAACTTGGACTAACGCGGGCTTTTAGGAGAGCAGAATGTTCAAAATGGATCGACGAGCATTTTTGAGTCGATCTGCCAGCGCAGCTTTTGGAGCTGCGCTCGTCAGCGCTCCCGGTTTGATGCTTGGAGATCGAACGATCGGCCATGCACAATCTCCTACCGTTCCAAATAACAACCTTATGGATAACAACCTTATGGATACCGATGTTCGTGCCTTGCGCGCTCTAGCGCAGACGTATTTCGACGGTGCCTATGAAATGGATGCCGACAAATTTGCGTCCATATTTCACCCATCCAGTTCCGTGACCAAGGTCGGCGACGATGGCAATGTGAGCGTGACGCCAATTGCGACGTGGCTAGCAGCCGTCCGGACCCTGAAAGCTCCGAAACAACAGGGCTTGGAGCGCCACGATCAGATCCTATCGATAGACGTTGAAGGAGAGCTCGCACTCGTGAAGTTGAAATTGCAGATTCCGCCACGTTACTTCACCGACATCTTGTCATGCCTAAAGGTCAACGGGACCTGGAAGATCGCTCAGAAAGTGATGACGTCGAAAACCTAGCGGCTTCGGTGCCGTTTTGAAAACATGACCCGCACGCTTGGCAGGTGTCCATGGAATTTCTGTCACAAAGCGCCAACGCCTTGGGCTGCGCCTCTGGATCATGGAGGATTTGGTCACTCTCTGATGGATATGTCGACCTACCCGCCGAATCCCTCAGATATCCCAACAATAAAATATGTAAGCAGACCGAATTGCCTCAGCGGGACGATTCGCTAGTTCGATTGTCAGTCAACTGCTTCCTATTTGATCGTTCTGGCATGGACCGCGTTTTGATTGATTGTGGAGCTGGCGGGAGTTGGGACCCGTCGATGGGTCACCTCATGGAGGCGATGGCCGAGGTAGGCATCGACAGGTCATCGATCGCTATGATCGCCTTCACTCATGCTCATGGCGACCACATCAATGGTCTCCTAATGCCTGACGGTCGACGAGCATTTAACGGCCTGAGGAAGATTGTGATAGGGGAAGACGCGGTTGAGGAGTTTCTTGCCGAGCCAGAGCTCGAGCAGTTTCGTCCACTTCTTGTCCCAATTAACGGAGGGGACCAGCTGGCCGATCATTTACAGGCGGTGGCGATACCTGGGCATGCTCGAGGCCATATGGGTTATCTCCTCAACACTGACGAGGACGTTGTCCTATTCTGCGGCGACCTTATCCACGTTCCCGCTGCACAGTTTGCCTGTCCCGAGCTTACCTGGGCCCATGACGATGACGAAGCCATGGCGAGGGCTAGCCGGATCAAGTTGCTCAAGGACGCAGTCAATACACATACGTGGCTAGCCGGCGCTCACCTGGGTCGGCCAGGCATCGGTAGAGTAGTCGAAGTAGGGCAAGGATATGTATTCATTCCGGCCGCGTAGCCGCCCATGAGCCCGCCGTCGCCTCATGCAGGCTCGACAACGGCGCTGACCGCCAGGCGCCTGATCAGTCGGATTTGACTTTGTGGTCGAAGCCAAGCTGGGCCGTGAGCAAGCATGTCGGCGCGCGAATGCATCAGGCCTGAATACGGCAGACTGCTTGGTCGGACTTGCTGAGAGCTCTGCGGATCAAGCGAATCTGGCCACGCAGGCCTGCTTCGGTATCTTCGCCGTGTTGAACGCAGTGCTCGATCAGAATCGGATGGAAGAACGCCATGAACGCGGACTTGACCGCTCGTGCGGCTTCGGCGGCATCTTCGACCTCGAACTCTCCGGCTTCGATCCCATCGCGTATGATCGCCTCTAAGATCGTCACCATCTGTTCGGTGTGCGCCTTGATGATCGCCCAGTTCCCCTGCATGGCGGCGACAATCAGGTCGTGCATGTGCCTTTGCTTGACCAGCGTCATCTTGTTGTGGCGGTGAACTGCGGTCAGGAGCTGATCGAGTTTCTCCATGGCCGGCGCGTTCGTGCGTGCGATCGCAGATCCGATGTCAGCAACCTCGTTCAAGACACGCCCGCAGATCGACTCGTTGATCGCATCCCTGGAGGAAAAGAAACGGTAGACATTCGCCGGGCTCATGCCGAGTTCAGAGGCGATGTCGGCCATCGACGTCTTGTGGTAACCGATGCGGCGAAAGTGCTCCTCCGCCACCTCCAAAATGCGCGCGCGCGCCTCATCGGGATCAGTTCCCGTTCGGACCGGACGATTCATGGATCCAACAGAACCCTACTCGGCAGCCATTGCTGTTTGCAATTCCGATTCCTCCGTCGAATCCTCATGGATCTCATCTGCAGTCGCCTTAACCCGAAACCACGCGGCGTAAAGCGCAGGAAGGAACAGCAGGATCAGCACCGTGCCGACCGCGGTGCCGCCGATCAGCGTATAGGCCATCGATCCCCAGAAGACGGAATGCGTGAGAGGGATGAAGGCCAGCACGGCGGCAAGTGCGGTCAGGATCACCGGCCTCGTGCGTTGCACCGTGGCCTCGATGACGGCGTGATAGTCGTCAAGGCCGGCAGCACGGTTCTCCTTGATTTGTTCGGTCAGGATCAGCGTGTTGCGCATCAGGATGCCGGCCAGTCCTATCAGGCCCAGAATGGCATTGAATCCGAAGGGCTGGTTGAAAGCGAGCAACGCGGGCACGACGCCGACAAGTCCAAGCGGTGCTGTCAGCATGACCATGGCCATCGTCGAGAAGGATCGCACCTGCAGCATGATGACGATCAACATGGCGGCGATCATGGCGGGAAAGACCGTCGCCAACGCGTCATTGGCCTTGGTTGCCTCCTCGATCGATCCGCCCAATTCGATGCGATAGCCGGCCGGAAGGGATGCGATCAGCGGCTGAAGGGCCGTCTTGATCTCCTTAGAGACCTCTGGAGGCTGGGTTGCCTCATTGATATCAGAGCGAATCGTGACGACGGGTGTGCGATCGCGGCGCTTCATAATCGGCTCTTCCAGACGGACTTGCGAATGGCCGATCTGGTCGAGCGGAATCGGGCGGCCGTCCCGGCTCATCAATGAGAAATCCGCCAGCCGCGCCGGATCCAGCCGCTCGCCGCCGGCGCTGCGTGCCACGATGGGGACATTGCGAATGTCCTCGCGGACCTGCGTAACGGGGATGCCAGTGAGGAGGAACTGGAGTTGTCGGCCCACCTCCGCTGGCGAGAGGCCGATGAGGTTCAGTCGATCCTGATCCGGGATGAAGCGGAGCACGGGTGTGCGATTGCCCCAATCGCGGTTCGCTTGTCGCACATCGGGAACGCCACGCATGATACCGAGCGCTTTTTCAGAGATAGCGTACAATTGCGCGGGATCAGGCCCCATGACCCGAAACTCGACCGGGAACGGCGTGTAGGGTCCGAACACAAGCTGCGTGACGCGCACATTGGCCTCAGGCGCAAGCCCATCTGACACCGCCTGTCGGAGCCGGTGCTTCAAAGCCTCGCGCGCCTCCGCGTCCGGTGTAAGCACGACGATCTTGGCGAAGGCCGGATCAGGCAGCTCCGGCGCCATCGCGAAGAAGAAGCGGGGAGCGCCCTGACCGACATAGCTCGTGACGATCTTGGCCTCCGACTGGTCCTGCAGCCAGTGTTCGAGCTTCTCGACTGTGGCGGTCGTCGTCTCAATGCTGGTGCCTTCCGGCAGGCGAACCTCCACCAGCACTTCGGGGCGGTCGGACGTCGGGAAGAACTGCTGCTTGACCGCGCCCATGCCGACGACGGAAAGCGCGAAAGCGATCGCGACGATGCCGCTGGTTACGAACTTGTGACGCACAGCGAACGTGATGAGCCCTCGCAGGCGCTGATAGTTCGGTGTGCCGTAAATCGCGTGGTGACCGCCTTCGATCGGCTTGATCGCAGGCAGCATCTTGACGCCAAGATAGGGCGTGAAGATCACCGCGACGATCCAGGAGACGATGAGGGCGAACCCCACGACCCAGAAGATGTTGCCGGCGTATTCGCCGGCCGTCGAGCGCGCGAAGCCCACCGGCAGGAACCCGGCGACCGTCACGAGTGTGCCCGACAACATTGGCGCCGCAGTGTGGCTCCACGCGTAGGCCGCCGCCTTGATGCGGTCCATGCCCTCTTCCATTTTCACCACCATCACCTCGATGGCGATGATGGCGTCGTCCACGAGCAGACCAAGCGCCAGGATGAGGGCGCCGAGCGTGATGCGGTCGAAGAACCGGCCGGTTTCCAGCATGATGAGGAACACGACGGCAAGCGTCAGAGGGACGGCAGCCGCCACGACGATGCCGACGCGCCAGCCGAGGCTGAGCAGGCTCACCAGCAGCACCACGCCGAGCGCCATCGCAAACTTCATCATGAATTCGTCAACCGCCGAGGTGATGTTGACGGCCTGATCGCTGACCTTGGCCAGAGTCATCCCGAGTGGCAGCGTCCGAGCGATAGCTGCGGATCTCTCCTCGAGCGCCTTGCCGAGCGCGAGACCATCCCAGCCCTCTTGCATAACCGCCGCGAGCATGACGGAGGGCTCACCCTGGTGTCGGATGAGGTAGGTGGGAGGATCCTCGTAGCCGCGGCGCACTTCGGCGATGTCGGAGAGTTTCAGTGTCCGCCCCGCAGCGACGATCGGCGTGTCGGCGATTGCCTGGACGCTGTCATAAGCGCCGTCGACCCGGATGAAGACCTGCGGCCCCTTGGTGTCGATCGAGCCTGCCGGTGTGACGGTGTTCTGCCGCTGCAAGGCGGCAACAATATCCTGTGCCGACACGCCGAGGGTTGCCAGTTTGGCATAGGAAAACTCGATGAATATCTGTTCGGGACGTTCGCCGAGGATGTTGATCTTCTTGACGCCGGGCACGTGCAGGAGATCCTGGCGAATGGTCTCGGCTTGCCTGGCGAGTTCCCGCATCGGCATGCCCTTCGCTTTGAGGGCATAGAGGGCGAAGCTGACGTCCGAATATTCGTCGTTGACGAAGGGGCCGAGCACACCAGAGGGCAGCTTGCGCGCTTCATCCCCAAGCTTCTTGCGGGCCTGGTAGAACTCCTCCTGCACGCTCGATGGCGGTGTGCTGTCCTTCAGCGTAACCGTCATGTACGCATAACCTGGCCGTGTGGTCGTCTCCACCCGGTCGTACCAGGTCAGCTCCTGAATCCGCTTCTCCAACGGTTCGGCGACCTGGTCCTGCATCTCGCGCGCCGTCGCGCCTGGCCATACCGTCGTGACCGTCAGGGTCTTGATGGTGAAGGAGGGGTCTTCCGCCCGCCCGAGCATGACGAAGGCGTAGGCGCCTGCCGCCGCCAGCAGGACGATGAAGAACAGGGTGACGGCCCGTTCACGAACGGCGATCGCGGAAAGATTGAAATTCATCACTTGGCCACTCCTAATCCTAGACGTTCGTCCTGGCGCTCACGCCGTCCTGCAGCAGGTGGGCGCCGAGTGAACCGCGCTTTTCTAAGGAACGCGGGCCTCTGGCTGCGCATCTGCTAACTTACAATTGGTTCGGCGACAGCTTCTTTGAGGCCGGCTGCCGCTTGGGCCGCAAGCCCACGGGCCGCCTCCTGTGAATCTTGAAATTCCTCGAGTGCATAAACTCTACCCCACCGCAGGGTGAACACGTGGAGACCACGGTTGACGTACGACGTGTCGCCGCTGAGCAGCGTTGCGGTGGCGTCCCACTGGACAAACACGGTGGTGTGCCACGGCCAGCCTTTCACCCAGATGTTGTTGACCGTGATATGGAGAGTGGGCTGGACGCGGCCGAGGCGCTCAAACCAGCGGCGCAGCGCTTCTTTGTCGTGGCGCTCACCAGCAAGCGCGTGGGCGCCGGAAACGCGGTGATGGACATCCGGCGCGACCGCTTTCACCGCGTCATCCCAGCGGTGGTTGTTGACGTGGTCGAAGGTCTTTCGGATTTCTTTCTTGACAATGTAGCTGTATAGCATTTGCCGTCCTCCGACGGTGATCGCGGAAAGATTGAAGCTCGCTAGTTTCCGTTGTTTTCAGATGCAGTCCTGACGCGAGCGCCCTCCTGGAGAAGGTGAGCGCCGAGGGCAACAACCGCATCACCAGAGCTCACTCCGGAGATCACGGCGGTTTCGCTGCTTACTCGAACAAGCTTGACTGGCCGAAAGCGTACGCTTGAGGTGGCGCTATCCAGGACCCACACACCGGTCTTCCGGCCGTCATCGAGCACGGCTCCCAGCGGGACCTGGACTTCCGGCTGATTCGCCTGGCTTGCCAGCCGAATGGTTACCGTCGCGCCAAGCGGTGCTGCCGCGGCCTCACCGTCGAGCACATAACGGGCCTCATAGGTACGGGTCTGAGCATCGGCGGAATCCGACAACTGCCGCAGATGCGCCATATAGCGCCGCCCATCGGCCTCCCCATACACGCTGGCCTCGGCCACGGAGCCAATCGCTGGCCGGATCGTTTCGGGAAGTGCGACTACAGCTTCGCGGGGGCCGGCCTTGGCGATCCGAACGACTGTCTGGCCGGCAGAGACGACCTGCCCGGGCTCGCCAAGCGTTTCGACCACCGTTCCGTCCGCATCCGCAACCAGGACCGAGTAGGTTGCCTCGTTCTCGGCGACCCGCGCATCCGCTTCGGCGGTGGCGAGTTGCGCCTCGGCCGTATCCAACGCGGCCTTCGCTTGCTCGTAGCGCTGTCGGGAAGCCCACCCGTTGCTCACCAACTTGGCGTATCGCTGTTCATCCGCGTCGGTCTGCACAACAGATGCTCGTGCAGCTGCAACGGCGTTGCGCTTTGCCGTGACCGCAAGGCGAAGGTCGGTTTCGTCGATCCGCATCAGCGGCTCACCGGCTTTGACCTGCTGACCGGTATTCACAAGCCGTTCCACAATCTTGCCGGCGACGCGAAACCCGAGGTTGCTCTGCACCCTCGCCCCGATGATGCCCGTGAAACCGCGTTCGGACCCGGCCACCCGAGTTGCCGTCGCTACTCTGACGATCGGAGGTTCCTGCCTCGGGTCGCGCGCCGCGGAGGCTTCTCGGCCGGGAATAGCAAGAGTGGCGAAGACGGCTGCTCCGGACGCCGCGATCAGGACACCTGCCAGGACCGCAAGTCTGCTCATTCTCATTGCCATCTCCATTCCATTTAGATTGCGTTCGAACTCTATAATAAGCTTAGAAGTCGTTCGCAATCTAAATTGGGGTAATTCACGAGGACGTGATCCACAGAAAACCAGCCGTTTTCGGCCCCCTGCGAAGCCAATCCAGCCCGCCCACTTGATAGATTGCACTCGCACTCTATTTTTGATATAGAGTTCGAGCGAAATCCAAATGGAGGTCCATAATGCGGGTAAGTCGCGCCCAAGCCGCGGAGAACCGCCAAACCGTAATCGATGTGGCAAGTCGCCTCTTCAGGGAGCGCGGCTTTGACGGCATCGGGCTCAAGGATCTGATGGAGGGGGCCGGGCTAACCCAAGGCGCCTTCTACAAACAGTTCGCGTCAAAGGAGAACCTGACGGTCGTGGCGTCCAGGCGCGCATTGGAGAGCGCTTCCGCCCGATGGTCGGACGCGGCCACGCAGAATCCTGACGATCCGCTTGGCGCGGTGATCGCGTTTTACCTCAGTGGCGACCATCGCGGAGAAAAGATGGACGGCTGCCCGATCGTGGCGCTCGGCTCAGATGCTGCCCGACAGGGCACCGATGTGAAGGCGGAATTCGAAGCGGGAATAAAGGCGCATCTCGACGTGCTCGGCCGCTTCATCGCCGGGACCGGCGATGATGCTTCCCGCGGTAAAGCCATGGCCATTCTCGCAACGATGGTCGGCGCGGTGACGCTATCGCGCGTCGTCAATGACCCTGATCTGGCTCAGGCCCTTTTGGATGCCGCGGCCGAACAGGTTCGGGACGTCGCTGTCGCTTGAAAGCGCGTGCCCTCAAAGCAGGGAGGATCGAATGCTCAGCATGACTGAAGCCAAACCAAGTTTGCTGAAAATATCGGATAAGCTGAGCGTACGTTTTCAAAAGACCGGCAGCGGGCCTCCGCTGCTCCTCATACATACGATCCGGACGCAGCTCGAATATTTCCGCAGTCTGGCGCCCCTCCTCGCGAGATCACACACGGTGTACGCCATTGACCTCCCAGGCCACGGACACTCACCAATAGATCCAGGCGCGAGCTTCGACGAACCCTACTTCAGGCAGGCCGTCATTCGTTTCATCGAGGAGCTAAACCTCTCGGCCGTTACGATTGTTGGCGAGTCGATCGGCGGGACATTGGCCCTTACAGTGGCTGCGTCGCTTCCGCAGCGGGTGAAGCGGGTCTATGCGATCAACCCCTACGACTACGAGACCCGCTACGGGGACGGCATTCGACGCGGCAACTGGTTCGCGAATTTTATCATCGGAAGTTTGCAGATCCCGGTGCTCGGCGCGATGAATGCATCGCTCGAAAACAAGATGGTCCTCGGCAAGATCATGGGCGGCGGATATCACGACCCCGGCAAACTGCCGGCCGATTTGCTAGCCGAGTTCGATGAAGTGGCTCACCGCCCGGGATACAAGCGGATCGCACGCAAAGTGCTGGCAGGCTGGCGATCCTGGAGCAAGGCCCGCGATTACTACCGGCAGATCTCGGCGCCCGTGACCCTGATTTATGGCGATAGCGATTGGTCTCGGCCAAATGAACGGGAACGCACACGGTCGCTGATCCCTGCCTCGCAGATGGTGACGCTCAAAAATACCGGCCACTTCTCGGCTGTTGAAAATCCGTCGGAGCTGGCCCGCGTGATAACGGAGACAGAATGACCGCAATGATTCGACAAGAGCCTTCGCAAGCAGATGGGATTGCCGGCTTAACCGGTCGCCAAGTCGAATTCGAAAGTCACTGATCATGCGTCGCGTCGTCGTTACTGGGTTGGGATTGGTATCACCGCTGGGTTGCGGCAGCGAATTGGCATGGTCCCGGCTGCTCTCGGCCCGCTCAGGACTTGCCGCACTCCCGGAGTGGGCGGCCACCCTTCCCGCACGAGTTGCCGGAATCGTCCCAACGAAAGCCGACGACCCATACGGTGGTTTCGATCCGGATGCGATCGTTGCCCCCAAAGATCAACGAAGGATGGATCGCTTCATCCTGTTCGCACTGGCCGCCACGGCCGAGGCCACAGCGCAAGCGGCATGGTTGCCTTCCGACGCACACTCGCTGGAGCGCACGGCGACCGTGATCGCATCGGGCATCGGAGGCTTTCCAGCGATCGTCGAGGCGGTTCGCACCACCGATCAGCGCGGTGTTAAGCGCCTCTCGCCCTTCACCGTGCCGTCCTTTCTGGCAAATCTTGCGGCCGGTCATATCTCCATCCGCTACGGCTTCAAGGGTCCCATCGGTACGCCGGTCACCGCTTGCGCTGCGAGCGTGCAGGCGATCGGCGATGCTGCACGCCTCATCCGAACCGAAGAAGCGGACGTTGCAATTTGCGGTGGCTCGGAAGCCTGCATCGATCTCGTGAGCCTCGGCGGCTTCGCCGCCGCCCGGGCTCTTTCGACGGGCTTCAACGAAACGCC
>NZ_AXAU01000015.1 GCF_000472965.1 Bradyrhizobium murdochi
TCCGAACAGCCTGCAAGCGTCTCGGCCTCAAGCATATCCGTACCAAGCCCTACACACCCAAGACCAACGGCAAGGCTGAGCGCTTCATCCAGACAAGCCTGCGCGAGTGGGCTTATGCCCGCGCTTACGACACCTCAGACGAACGCGCCGCCGAACTGCCACGCTGGCTTCACCGCTACAATTGGCACAGACCTCATGGCAGTATCGGATCAAAGCCACCCATCAGCAGACTCGGTCTAACCGGGAACAACCTGTTGAGGCTCCACAACTAGAGCGTTTTCAGCGGCGTGGAAACCGCAATATCGCCTCGCCCGATACGCGGCCGGCCTCGCGCTGCTGATGCTCTGGAACGCGCCGGCGGATGCCCGCTCGCTGGCCGTCATCGAGCGCGGCGCGTTGACGCTCTGCGCCAGCCCCAATGCGCTGCCGTTTGCAAGCAAGACCGGACCGGTCCCGGGATTTCAGATCGAACTCGGCGAGAAAATTGCCCAGCAACTCGGCGTCAAGCTGACGCGGGAATGGGTGGTCAGTGCGATCGCCAAGGGCGGCACCGCCACGTCTCCATTCGTGTATGAGGACGACATTGTCGCGGCATTGGCCAATCGCGAGATCGAGGCCCGCCACACCGATGATGGTCGGCTGGTTCAACCTGCAGCATGCCGACAAGCCGTTGCGCCTGATTCCAGCGTTCGACAACGATTCTGACTTGAACTGGAATATTGCGGCGGGGCTGCTCCGCCCCGACGACAAGCTGCAACAGCGTGTCGATGCGGCGATCGAGGCGCTGCTGGCCGATGGCAGCATCGCGCGGATCTATGCTCGCTATCGCATCGAGCTGCGGCCTCCGCAGTGAGGCTATCGGATTGGTGTGTGTATTGTTATGGGACGTGCGCACCACGCATATGGGCCGTGCTTGCGTGTTCCGCACCCAGATGACACGCTTCACGGTAAACTGAGACCCGCCACAGGGCCTTTGTGCTAGTCTGGTAAAGGCAGGTTCTGCGTGTGTGCGGTCCAGAAGCATGCCAAGGGAACCAAAATGGCAATGCATCTTTACCGAGCGCGGTTGGCTGATTGCGCTGGCCGTCGCGGTGGGAATGTTGCTCGGCTTGGCCGGCCCCACCTCTGCACAGTTCTTTAATTTCGGCGGATATCAGCAGGGGCCACAACCGCAACGCGGCGGCGGCTGGTTTGGTAACGAACGCGGTGGCGGCTGGTATGGTAACGACACGTTTGCGCCGTACCAAGAGCACGCGCCGCAGCCTCGTTGGAATGGGCGGCAAGCGCCTCCGCCGCCGCGCGAGGATTTTTCAAAGGCGCCGCCGCCCGAGAAACGCAACACTGTATCGGAGCGCCACATACTTGTGCTCGGTGACGCCATGGCAGACTGGCTCGCCTATGGGCTCGAGAACGTCTATGACGACCAGCCCGAGGTGGGTGTGATCCGCAAACACAAGACAGTCTCCGGCCTGATCAAATATCAGCCGAAGGGCGATCCAGCCGATTGGGCCGCCGCCGCCAAAGGTATTCTTGCCGCCGAAAAAGCGGATGCCATTGTCGTCTTGCTCGGGCTTCATGATCGCACCTCAATCCGCGAGCCGGCGGTCGACAAATCCGACAATAAAGCTGGGAACAAGAAGGACGCCAAGGCGAAACCTGATGGCAAGGCTTCGAGCGCAAAGCCCGAGGCGAAGCCCGATGGCGCAGCCAAGGTGCCGGATCCCGAATTGCCGCCGGACGATGCCGCCGAAAACAATGGCGCGCGGGCGGTGATTGAACCGGAGAGGAGCGCGCATTCGCCGAACGACATCCATGAGTTTCGCGAGAAGCGCTGGGTCGAACTCTACATGCAAAAGATCGAGGAGATGATCGGCGTACTCAAGTCCAAGGGTGTGCCAGTGCTGTGGGTGGGTCTGCCGGTCGTACGTGGCCCCAAGTCGACCGCCGACACGGCGTTTCTGAATACGCTCTATCGCGATGCGGCCGGCAAGGCCGGCATCACCTATGTCGATGTCTGGGATGGATTTGTCGATGAAACCGGCCGCTTCTTGCAGCACGGCCCCGATTTCGAGGGGCAGACCCGCCGGCTGCGCTCTTCCGATGGCGTGTACTTCACCAAGGCCGGCGCGCTCAAGCTCGCGCATTATGCCGAGCGCGAAATCAACCGACTGTTGGCTGCGCGTTCCGCGCCGATTGTGCTGCCCACTGAGCCGGCTACGCCCGACGCCAGTGCGCGGCCGGATGAGCCGGCGCCGCGTCCGCTGGCCGGGCCGATCGTTCCCTTGGCGCCCTCCTCTGTCGGCACGAATCAATTGCTCGGCGGTCCGGGGGGGCGGCCTGTGACGATGGATGCGCAAGCGGCGCGGGTCCTGATCACAGGGGAGCCTTTGTCGGCGCCAGCCGGTCGAGCCGACGATTTTGCCTGGCCGCGACGCGAAATCGGACGCGAAGGGGCCAAGGGTGAGACCCCAATGGCATCAACATCGCTCGATGCCAACGCACGGGCGCCGGCGGCATCGCTAAAGCCGAAAAAGCAACGCCGCTAGAGCGTGACCAACAATCGCTTTTGACGGTTTCCAAGAATGGTCGAAAGACTGTTTCAGTGCATAGCTATGTGGCTCAATGACAACACTGACGCGAAATCGCGCGAATGGATGCCGTGATCGCCCTCTCCGACTTGTATCCGCCCTCATTGGATTGCGACCCTTGCACGTCGAATTCGGTGGGTGGGGTACGATATGTTTTCCATCGGCTGTGCCAGGACTTCGTTCGTCGACATCAACGCAAGCCTCATTCGAGTTAGCGCGCCTTCGGGTTCGGTCGCTGGGCGAGCATGAAGCGCCGCGCGTTCATTTGTGTTCTCGACGCTATCGCTTCGCGATTTTGGCGTCGCGGCCGCATCGTCGTTGCCGCAATGGCCGCAATGATGCTTCTGCCGATCGAGGTCAGCGACGCGGGCTGGCTGTCGGACGTCTTCAAAGGCTCGTCAAAACAGGCGAAATCGCCAAGGCAAGGCAAGCCGTCAACGCACGTCACTTCGCGCAAGCACGTCGCTTCGCGCAAGCCAGCTACTTCGGCAAGATCAGCCGCCTCGCCAAAGCGCCGCACCGTGAAGCTTGCCGCCCTGGGCCCAGTCGCCCTGCCCTCTGCAGCTTTCAAACCGGTCGTCCCCCTGTGCGATCCCTCCAAGTTCCGGATCGTTCTGGATGTGGGACATACCGCCGAATCAGAAGGCGCGATCAGCGCCCGCAACGTCTCCGAGTTTGTCTTCAATCTGCGCCTTGCGAAGCGGATCGAGGAGAAGTTGAAGGCCGAGGGCTTTACTGAAACCAGATTGCTCGTGACCGAGGGCAAGGCGAGGCATAGCCTCGTCAAACGCGTCGCCGCCGCCAACAATCTGCCCGCGGATCTCTTCCTGTCGATCCACCATGACTCCGTGCCCAACAAATTCCTCGAGGACTGGGAGTTCGAGGGAAAGAAAAGCCATTTCAGCGACCGCTTCAGCGGATATTCCGTCTTCGTCTCCCGCAGCAACCCGGACTTCAAGACGAGTTTCGCCTTCGCCGAACTGATCGCCAAGGAAATGAAGGCCCAGGGCCTCGACTATGCCAGGCAATATTCCCAGCCCATCATGGGCCGGTACCAGCGTGAGCTGCTGAACAAGGAGACCGGCGTCTATCGCTACGATGAGCTCATCGTGCTGAGAAAAACCCGGATGGCTGCCGTCCTGCTGGAAGCGGGCTCGATCATCAACCGGGACGAAGAGCTCAAGATGAGTTCGCCTGAGCGGCGGGACATTATCAGCAGCGGTGTTACGGCGGCGGTGAAGGCATTTTGCGAGCCCCGATGGGCCGTGCTCGGTCCGCTCTGATGACGCGGTAGCGTAGCATCTGGACCCCGCCCTCCGGCTTCAACCCTTTGACTGCTTCTTGATTTCGTCGAATTTGGAAAGCGCTCGTTCAAATTTTTCGTTGAACAGCCACATCGCATCGAGAATTTCGCGGTAGGTCGCGGATGTTTTGGCCCGGTCAGCCTGTCCGAAGGTGAAAACGCTGTTGTTTCGCAGATAGGCCATGATCTTCGGGTCTGAAATTCTGTAGTCAACCAGGTTGCGCGAGCCGAGCGCAGACCTGGTCGGGCTCGGAATAATCTGGATGAGTTCAAAGAGCTTCATCTGATCGATCGGATCTGGCAGTGTTTTCACGATCGCCGGTACTTGCGGAAAGATATCCGCGTGTGCGTTCATGAGACCATCTCGCACGGCGGTCCAGTGGTTGTACCGATGGTCCACATTGCCGGCCCGTGCCTCTTCCTTGTCGTCGCGGGCGTTCAGTGCGGGATCAAAGGCTGCGATCGAATTCTTTATCGCCGCCCATTTCTTCCGTCCATTTTGATCTTCGGGTACGCCTGTTTGCAAGCTGCCCTTGTATTTGTTCGAGCGCGCATTCCCGATGTTCTGATTGCCATTTGTCTCGGCAAAAAACAGGCCCAGGCTGATACGGCCTGCTGCTTCGGCATTGGCCGCATCAAGGCCCTTGGCTCGCGCAATGGCCGTGCCCAGATCGACAACGTCCTTGAATGGAGTATCTGAGTTTTGCGCGTTGGCGGGCGGCGCTTGCATCAGGTCGAAAAGTCTCCTGTACTCGTCGAGCAGCGGCTCATTGTCGGCGCTAAAATACGCCGGTGGGATTCCGTATTTATTGGGCCCGCCTATCTTGGACGGAAGAGCGTCGGTGAGATCCTTGTACGCGCTGATCATGTTGTTGCGTGCAAGGTAGAGGGCTTGTCCTGGCAAGTTCGGCAGTCGCTGGTTCGAATTGATCTGCGCGCGCCGCTGGCCCAGGATCGACTCGAAGTTGCTTCGTGCCTCATTGTATGTATTGAGCGCATCCGATTGGGTTTTCGTTAGTGTGGCCGGCTCGCCCATTGCAGGCGACATGAAGCTGAGATTGCCGATCGCGGCCGCCACAAGCGACGCGACCGTGCTGACGATCGCGTTGGTGGCAACGGAAGCCGGCGCAGTGAAGAAGATTCCGAGAGCAAGAGCTGCCGCGGGCGCAGCAGTATGGCTTTTTATCCCCATGGCGATTTTTCCATGCCCAAGTTTCATTGGATCGCGACCGACGCGATCGTAAACAATGAACGTGCAGCTTGGCGAGGCGAAAGCAGCTCCAAATCCGATGCAATGTCCTTTGGTGCTTTTCAGATATTACGCCAAGTCCGGCTTGAGTCCGTAATACGCTTCAAGGCGGACATCGGCCGACGATCGCAGCGCGGGATGATTTCGACAGAGATCACCTAAGCGAGCCAGCGCTTGCGTCGCTTGTAGTGCTTCACATCGCGGAATGATTTTCGCTTCTCCCCGGCGACGCCAAGATAGAATTCCTTGACATCTTCATTTGCGGCGAGCGCCCGCGCCTCGCCGTCCATCACCACGCGCCCATTTTCGAGGATGTATCCGTGTCTGGCGTATTTGAGCGCCATATTGGTGTTCTGCTCGGCGAGCAGGAACGTAACATTTTCCCGGACATTGAGGTCCTTGACGATCTCGAAGATCTCTTCGACGATCTGCGGAGCGAGGCCCATCGACGGCTCGTCGAGCAGGATCATCTTCGGGCGCGACATCAGCGCACGGCCGATCGCGCACATCTGCTGCTCGCCACCCGACGTATAGCCGGCGGTAGAACCGCGCCGCTCCCTGAGACGGGGAAAATAGGCATAGACCCGCTCGAGATCTTCCGCGATCGCGGCCTTGCCGTCCACGCGCGTGAATGCGCCGGTCAGGAGATTTTCTTCGACGGTAAGGTGAGCGAAGCAGCGCCGCCCCTCCATCACCTGAATGCAGCCGCGCCGCACTAGATCGTTTGGCGACAGCGACTGCACTTCCACACCGTCAAACAGGATTGAGCCCTTGGTGACCTCGCCACGCTCTGAATGCAGCAGATTGGAAACCGCCTTCAGAGTCGTGGTCTTGCCCGCACCATTGGCTCCGAGAAGCGCGACGATTCCGCCCCGCGGCACATCCAGCGATACGCCCTTCAATACCAGGATGACGTGATCGTACACGACCTCGATGTTGTTGACCGACAGGAACGGCGCCGCCGCTTCCGTCGTTGTGGCGGCCTTGGGAATCGACACGCTGCTCCCTCCAAACTGTTACAGCTTCAGGAATACCCGGAAGGAAGCGAACGCTCCTTCCGGATCTCCGAGATGTTTTCAGCTCTCTTTCGAGCAGTCGCGAGGCTGAATCTTCTTGTCCGCGGCATACTTCGCGGAAACTTCGTCAACGAGCGGTTCGGTCTCGGATTGGTTGGCCGTGTACCAGTCGGAGATGACCTTCCAGCCCTTGCCGTCCCACTGCTGTACGCGCCCGTCCCGCGCGCCCTCGTGATCGGAGCAGGAAATCTTGATCGGCTTCAACATGCCCTCGAAACCGAGCTCCTTGAGACGCGCTTCCGAGAGGTTGAGGTTCTCAAGACCCCAACGGACCTGCTCGCCCGTCAGCGGCTTCTTGCCGAACTTTTCCTGCGCCTTGCGGATCGCTTCCACCCCGAGCATAGCGTTCACCATGCCGCGGTTGTAGAGAACCTCGCCGATCTTGCCAGGCTCCGACGCGCCCTTGCCCTTTGCATAGACGTGCTTCTCGATCTCGGCATGCACGGGGAATTTGCCCGCACCATGCTGAAGCATCAGCGCCTTGTAGCCGACGGCTTGATCGCCCGCGGGCTGCACATCCGGCTCTGCGCCCGACCACCAAACACCGATCATCTTGTCGCGCGGATAGGCAACGGCCGCCGCTTCCTTGACTGCCGTCCCGTTCATGACGCCCCAGCCCCAGACCAAGACATAGTCCGGGCGGTTCTGGCGGATCGACAGCCATTGCGACTTCTGTTCGACACCGGGATGCGTGACCGGGATCGGTGTGAACTCAAAGCCGTACTTCTTGGCCAGCACCTGCAGCATCGGGATCGGCTCCTTGCCGTAGGGGCTGTCATGATAGAGCAGCGAAATCTTCTTGCCCTTCAGCTTGTCGAAGCCGCCCACCTCCTTGGCGACGTGCTGGATCGCGATATCGGCCGCGGACCAGTACGTGCCGAGCAGCGGGAAATTGTAGGCGAACACGGCGCCGTTCTTGGAATCGGCGCGGCCATAGCCCATGGTGATAATCGGAATCTTGTCAGTCGTGGTCTTCTCGGTGAGGGCGAATGTAATGCCGGTCGACAGCGGATTGACGAAGGCCGCGCCGGTCGGCCCCTTGCCTTTGAGACGCTCGTAACATTCGACACCCTTGTCGGTGGCGTAGCCGGTTTCGCATTCCTCGAACAAGATCTTGACGCCGTTGATGCCGCCGTCGCGCTCGTTGACCAAGTTGTAATAGTCGGCCACGCCGTTTGCGTACGGCACGCCATTCACGGCGTACGCGCCCGTTCGGTAGGATAGTATCGGGATGAACTGCTCGCTCTGCGCTGCAGCAGGAGAGGCAAACGCCCCGCCTGAAAGTATGGCTGCAGCAAGTAATAGTTTGTTGCGTACCATATAACTGTCCTCCTCGTTCAGCCCGTTTTTTCTGTACCGGGTCTTGTTTTCGCGGGCTTCCTTGCCTCCTATTGCCAACGACCGCCGCTCCGCATTGCGATCTTCGGCTTGCTTCGTACTACCCGCCCCTTCAGTAGGGAAACGGCCACAGTCTGAGCTTCTCCTTGCCAATCGATATGAGCCGGGCAAATCCATGTGGCTCCTTGATGAGAAGATAGCAGATCAACGATCCAAAGATGATGAATTCCAGATGGGTAATCGTCTCTGTCGACAGCGGCACACCGAGCTGGGTTGGAAGCAGGTTCAGCATGATGGGCAGGATCAAGATAAAGGCCGCGCCGATGAATGACCCCATGATCGAACCCAACCCGCCGATGATCACCATGAACAGAAGCTGCAGCGAACGCTCGATTGAGAAGGCGAGCGGCTCCCACGAGCCCAGATAGACGAACGCCCAAAGTGCGCCCGCCACGCCGATGATGAATGAGGAGACCGCGAAAGCTGTAAGCTTCGCGTAGAGTGGCCGGATACCGATGAGCTCCGCGGCTATGTCCATGTCGCGGATTGCCATCCATTGTCTGCCGAGATTGCCGCGAACCAGATTCTTCGCCAGAAACGCGAACACCGTTACGAAGATCAGGCACAGCATATAGCGCTCGATCGGCGTGCCTACGTTCAGACCGAAGAAATCCAGCGTCGGTGCACTGACCGACCCCGACGGCGCATAATTGGTGAACCACGGCACCCGCAGGAACACCCAGTCAAAGAAGAACTGCGCTGCGAGTGTTGCGACCGCTAAATAGAGGCCCTTGATCCGCAGACTTGGAATACCGAAGAGGATGCCGACAACCGCCGCCGCCAGCCCGCCGAGCAAAATAGATAGCAGTACGGGCAACGGCGGGATCGAAATCGCAAAGCCAAGCCAGTCGAGCGGAATATGAACGCCGGTCCCCAACTTGTAGGCCGAGTAGGCGCCGATGGCCATGAACGCGCCGCTGCCGAGCGAGATCTGGCCGCAATAGCCGACAAGGATGTTTACGCCGATAGCGGCAAGCGCGAGGATCAGGAAGGGCAGCAGAATGGCGCGAAGCAGATAGTCGCTGCCGAACGGCCAAATGTCGAAGTCGGCCAGCAGCGGCACGCCAATGAAGGCGATACCAAGCAAGATCGCGAGCGCCATACGGTCCTGGCGGATCGGGAAGATCGCCATATCCTCCGCGTAGGTCGTCTTGAATTGGCCTGCCTCGCGATAAAGCACAACTAACTCCTCATCTCAGATGCGCTCGATGATCCGCTCGCCGAACAGCCCCTGCGGCCGCACGAGCAGCACCGCCAACGCCAGCACATAAGCGAACCAATATTCAATACCGCCGCCAATATGCGACCCCAGGAACACCTCGGCGAGCTTCTCGCCCGCACCTACAATAAGCCCGCCGACGATCGCTCCTGGGACAGAGGTAAGGCCCCCAATGATCAGAACCGGCAGGGCCTTCAGCGCGAGAAACGTGATCGAGAACTGCACACCCAGCTTGGTGCCCCACACGGTCGCCGCAACGAGCGCAACGAGACCGGCAACAAGCCAGACCACAAACCAGATCCAGCCGATTGGAATCCCGACCGACTGCGCTGCCATGTGATCGTCAGCAACCGCCCTGAGTGCGCGACCAGTCTTGGTTTGCTGGAAGAAGATCGCGAGACCCGCGACCAGAATGCCGGCGATAAGGCCGCCCCAGACATCAAGCTGGTTGACCAGAATCCCACCCGGAAAGTGACTTTCGAACAGCAGCCAGATGTCGGTCGGGAACAGCCGCAACGGGTAAACATCGGAACCGAAGATCATCTGCGCCGCACCCTCGAGGACGAATGTCACGCCAATGGTGGACATGAACAGCGTAAGAGCGTTCTGATTGACAAGAGGTCCAATCACGAACCGCTCGATCAGCCAGGCCGTTATCGCCATGATCACGGCGGCAAAGCCGATGCCGAGGACGATCGCAACCCAAAGCGGGAAGCCATTGGCCACGAGGAGATCGAGCGAACGAACCAGCGCCAACCCGGCGAGCAACACCATTGCGCCTTGCGCAAAATTAAAGACGCCGGATGCCTTGAAGATCAACACGAAGCCGAGCGCGACCAGCGAATACAGGACGCCAGACATCAATCCGCCGATCAGCACCTCCAGAAATTGACCCAATGCGATCACACTATCGCTCCCTAGTGCGCGATGCCGAGATAGGCGTCGATGACGCCCTGGTCCTTCTTGACCTCATCTGGCGTTCCGTCGGCGATCTTCACGCCATGATCGAGCACCACCACGCGATGGGAGAGATCCATCACCACAGCCATGTCATGCTCGATCAGCGCGATGGTCGTTCCGTAATAGTCGTTCACGTCGAGGATGAACCGCGACATGTCCTTCTTCTCTTCGAGGTTCATGCCTGCCATTGGTTCGTCCAGCAGAAGGAGATCGGGCTCCATCGCAAGGGCGCGGCCGAGCTCGACGCGTTTCTGCAGGCCGTATGGCAAGCGCGCGACCGGCACCTTGCGGATCGGTTCGATCTCCAGAAAATCGATGATCTCCTCGACGCGGTGCCGATGCTCGATCTCCTCCGTCAGCGCAGGGCCGTAGCGCAGCATCTGCCACAGAAGGCCCCGCCGCATCTTCAATGTGCGGCCAGCCATGATATTGTCGAGCGCGCTCATTCCCTTGAACAGTGCGACGTTTTGAAAGGTGCGCGCAATGCCGCCACGGGACGCCTCGAACGGCTGCATCTGGGCGCGGGTTCGTCCCTTGAAGGTGATGGCACCACGATTGGGATGATAGAAGCCGTTGATGACGTTGAGCATCGAAGTCTTTCCGGCGCCATTCGGTCCGATGATGGCGCGAATTTCACCTTTCCTGATGTCAAGCGAGACATCCCTCAGCGCTTTCACGCCGCCAAACGCCAGCGATACCCCCTCGACCTGAAGCAGGATTTCGCTCGTGTCTGGCATCCTCATGCGGCCCTCCCAAAGGGCTCCGCTGCACCAATTGTCTGCACGTCGCGGATCTTGACCCGCGCCGCGATCACGCCTTTGCGGCCATCTTCAAAAGTGACTTCGGTGGAAATGTCGGCTTCATGCGAACCGTCGTAGAGCGCTGTAACCAATGGCCCGTAGCGCTCGGCGATGAACCCGCGGCGAACTTTCTGTGTGCGTGTCAATTCGCCATCGTCCGCGTCGAGTTCCTTGTGCAGAATCAGAAAGCGGCGAATCTGCGCGCCGGCCATCACCTTTTCCTCGGCGAGTGAGCGGTTCACTTCTTCAACGCTTTTCGTCACCAGGTCGTAGACCTGCGGATGCCCCGCCAGTTCCTGGTAGGAGCCGTAGGCAATGTTGTTACGTTCGGCCCAGCTCCCCACCGCAGTCAGGTCGATATTGAGAATGGCGCAAACGAACTCCCTGGAATCGCCGAAGGCGACCGCCTCCTTGATGCTGGGAAAGAACTTCAACTTGTTCTCAAGATACTTCGGCGCAAATATCGTTCCGTCGGCCAGCCGGCCCACATCCTTTGCGCGATCGATGATCTTCAAATGTCCCGTCTGCTCGTCGAAGAAGCCGGCATCACCGGTCTTGACGTAACCGTCAGGCGTCAGAGCCTCCGCAGTTTTCGCCTGATCCTTGAAATATCGGACAAACATGCCGGGTGAACGGAATTGCACTTCGCCCGATTCCGCAATGCGAATGTCGACGTTCGGCGCCGCCGGCCCAACAGTATCGGAGTAGATCTCCCCGTCAGGCTGACACGTTACGTAGAGGAATGCTTCAGTCTGACCGTAGAGTTGCTTCAGGTTCAATCCGATCGATCGGTAAAACGCGAAAAGATCCGGGCCGATAGCCTCACCTGCAGTATAGGCAACGCGTACGCGAGATAGGCCGAGAACGTTTTTGAGGGGCTCGTACAGTATCAATCGTCCAAGCGCATAGAGCAGCCGGCCTGACACCGGCACCGGCTTTCCGGTCAAAATCGATTCGCCATGCCGTCGGGCAATGCCGAGGAAGTAGTCGAAGATACGCCGCTTGATTGGCGCAGCATCCTCCATGCGGATCATCACCCGCGTCAGCATGTTTTCGAAAACGCGCGGTGGAGCGAAATAGAAGGTTGGTCCGATCTCGCGCAAATCCTGCTCGACCGTCTCACCGCTCTCCGGACACGCCATGCAGAAACCGGCGGCAAGGCCCTGCGCATAGTTGAGGTAATGGTCTCCCACCCAGGCGAGCGGCAGATAGGCAAGCGCCACGTCGTTCTCGGTCAACCTGTCGAACCTGACAGTATCCGTTACAGCGTCGATGCACCGTCGCGCCGACAGCATGACGCCCTTCGACGCGCCGGTCGTTCCCGAGGTATAGAGGATGATCGAGACGTCAGAACCTTCACCCTGACGGATGATTTCATCGATCTGATCGCCAAGCGCAGGGTTGCCCGCAAGCGCGGCCCGGCCGCCTTCGATGACATCGTGGATTGCGACCAACCGGCTGTGATCGTAGTCGCGGAGTCCACGCGGTTCATCGTAGACAATCTTCCGGAGATGCGGCACCCGGTCGGATACGGACAAAATCTTGTCGACCTGCTCCTGATCTTGCGCTGCAACAAACTTCACATCGGCATGGGCAAGGACATAGGCAAGCTCGTCAGCCACCGCATCCGAATAGACCGGGACCGGAATGGCACGCAACGCCTGCGCTGCCATCACGGTCCAATAGAGCTTCGGCCGGTTTGAACCGACGATGGCGATCGTGTCCCCTGGCTGCAATCCAATCCGCTGCAAACCCGCGGCATAAGCACGTACGATCCCGGCGACTTCGGTCCAGGTCCACGTCTGCCAGATACCAAGATCCTTGTGCCGAAACGCCGGACCGTTGCCAAACTGCGCCGCGTTTCGCAGAAGCAACTTGGGGAACGTATCAAACGATCCGCCATCGGCCATGTCGGTCTCCACCCAAAAACCGGCACGTTGGTTCGCGCCTGCTTATGGTGATCTGCGCCGTTCAGGCAGCAGTCATGCGAGTTCCGCATGCTTCCCTTGAGAATACAATTGATCGAAAGTCCTACAAGCCCGGTTTGGCAGTCCGGGATGCGGCTAATTGTGTTGCCGCATGTCTCGACCCAATCACCTTATGATTGTGGGCTCAAAGACGGACCTCCCGAGAATGTGGGCTATTGGCGCCACAAGCAGGTATCGCACGAGTGTTTGTTTTCATCCGAAGCCGAAATTGCTTCTGTCGTTCTACGCCCTTCACTGCAGCCGCGCGTTGACCGCGCCGACGAAGCTTGGTCGCTCCACCGGCGCGGCCGTCTAACGCTTACGCGGCGCGAACGTAGCCGTAGCGCAGGTTCGAGGGCGCCTGGGCCGCCTGCGTATACTCGTTCTTGAGCGAAGCGAGGCGGTCCTCGGAATAGGCCGGCATCCTGGTGTTGTCAGCCGCTCTCAGCTTGATCTTGTAGAACCTGGTGGCGTTGCCTGCGAAGATCAGTTGCTTGGTGGCGCTATTGGCGTCGCCGAGCGGCGCAAAGCCGTACTTCTTCTGCATGTCCTCCGGGATTTCGAGCCGGCGCATCGCCTCGATCTGCCACTGCGGTGAGCCGTACCAGACCGAGTCGGTGCCCCACATCACGTGGTCGACCCCCATGCCCTTGATCAGCGTGCCCACCAACGCGGCACAGAACTTGGGATGCGCCACTGCCGAGTTGGCAAAGGACGTGCCGAGTTCGGCATAGACATTGTTGACGCCGAACTTCTGCGGGATTTCCGCGAGATCCGTGGCCCACTGGATGCGGCCGGTCTGCTCGAACTCAGCCCACGCCTTGTCCGGCAGTTCGGTGAACGGCCGTAGCGCCGAGTGATAGATCACGAAGTTCATCTGCGGCCAATCCTTGGCAGCCTTTCCGATGTCCCATGCTGTTGCGTATTCCCACACGCCGGCGAACGACTTCTCGTAATCGGGCGGCAGCAGCCCCTTGTGGATGCACAGCGTGTTGATGCCGGCCTTTACCGCTTTCTCGTAAAACGGATACATCACCTGCTCGTCGTCGAGCCGCCACGGATATTTGGAGGGCGCCAGCGGATCGCCGATCGTGTAGGACTTCCAGGAATCCGGCTTGTAGACCTCGATCGCCTTGTCGGCCTCCTCCATCCAGCCGGGCTGCTTTGGGGTGATGACGCTGTGCGCCAAGAGGCGGCGCGAGCCGGCGAAGTCGTTGATGAGTTCGCGTGCCTTGACGATCTGCTCATTGGAAAGGAGCCACCAGCTCGGATCGTCGAACGGCGCGCCGCTTAGCAGCGCCATGTTGGTGTCGCTGTCGTAGTAGATCTCTTTCACATAATTCTGGAACTTGTAGCGGCCGAGCGAGGAGACGCCCTCCTCCTTCATCTTCGGATTCCAGTGCTGGCTCGCAAATTCCGCCAACCCCAACAGCTCCTTGTGATCGAAGTCGTCGCGCACGAAATGGGTCTGAACGTCGAAAATGAACTGGCCGGCGAGGCCCTGCGCGCGCGCCTGCATCAATTCGGGCTCTCGCGCCTCCGCGGGCGCAACCTGAAAAACATTGCCGTAGACGTCGTTCATGGCGAGGAATGCCGCCGCCATGCCGCAGCTCGTGTGCAGAAACTGCCGGCGACTCAAGCCGAGGTGCTTGCCGTTCGCGTCGGCGAGCTCGTTGATCCGCGCCTCGACTTTCTTTTGCACGGCGCTCTGCGGGGGCGGCAGATACTCGCCGTTGGAAACAATCTGCGTGGGAATCGGCGTTGCCGCCGATGCCGCCTCCGCGCCCGCGACAAGACGCTGCTCTCGCTCGCTAAGCCAGGTGCTCATTGTTCTCCTCCCTGTTTGTTGGGCCACGATGGCGCTGGTCGGTGCGCGCCTCAGCTTCCCGCATTTGGCCACTCCCGATCAGTCACGTGGACGCACCTCCCACGCATGAGGCCATCGCACTCGCCTCATGCCGAAGCCGAGTCTCTTCATCACGTCATTCTGTGAGGGTACAGACACACTTGAGAACTACTTACGGTAGTGGCGCATCTTCGCCGAATTCAATGCTCAAATTTCCAATGGCGCAAGTAATGTTATCGGGCAGTCATGCTGTCCCAAAGGTGGCAGGTTTGCCCCGGGGCGAGTGCAAAGCGCCTTTCGACCTTTACGGGGCGCATGAAACATCGTCCTTCGCGGACGGATGGAGGGATCCAACCCGCGTCAATTGCCCGGGCCTAGATTCGATCGCGTAGCCCTTTGACGCCCTCACCTTCGGCGCAATGCTCGCAACAGAAGAACGTGCCGGACTTCTCCAATCCGTGCCCGACGATGCGGATGCCGCAATGATCGCAGGTCGGCGCGAGCGCATGAATGGCGCACTCGAAACTATCGAAGGTGTGCGATTTGCCGTTCATGGTGACCTGAAAGGACTTGTCGTAGTCATTGCCGCAGGTTTCACATGTAGCCATGATGTCCGCCTTCACTTATGACACGGTCGCCCCTCGCATTGATTAAATTCAATAACGGGGTCTTAAAAGGATGGTTCCTCACTGTTGTCCGCCGGAGTTCGACAGCATCTTCTGGAGTATTGTCTCGACCGGGTGCGGCGATATCCCAAGCTCGGCAAATCCAGGCATATCCGGCGATGACACGGTGTCGATTTCCATCAGCTCCACTTGATTGCGCGTCAGGAATGGAATCCGGAGCATTTCGGAGGCCCATGCCAGTGCATGCCAAGCGGCAAACGGGACTGGAATCAGTCGAGGCGCAAGTCCAGCTTGACGCGCCACGGCTCTAAGCAACTCCTCGTAAGAGTAGACGCGCGGGCCGCCGAACTCGAAGATATCCGGCGTCTCGGCGCGCTGCATGATCCGGCCAATCGCTTCCGCAACATCATCCACATAGGCCGGCTGCAATCTGGTCACGCCGCGGCCGAACATCGGATAGACGGGAAGCTGGCGGAGCAGCTTGAGGATGACGACGAGAAACGCATCGTCCGGTCCGAACATCACCGCAGGACGGATCAAAGTTGCCTCGGGGAACGCGGCCCGCACCACCTGCTCGCCCTCGCCACGCTTTCGGATGTAGCGCGACTGGGAGGCGGCATCGGAGCCGATTCCTGAAAGGTGGACGAGCCTTTTGACTCCGGCCTTGTGCGCTTGAATGGCTACCCGCCGGGCGGCCTCGACATGAACGGAATGAAAAGTCTCCGCTCCGCGCTCGACGTAAAGACTGACCGCATTCACGACGCCGTAAGCGCCGGCAAGCGCATCCGCGACCGACCGCTCGTCGTGAATGTTGGCCTCTACGGATTGAAGTTGCGGATCATCAGCACCAGGCAATGTGTAGCCTTGATCCGGATGCCTTGACGCGATTCGAACCGGAAATCCGTATGAGCGCAGTTGTCGAACGATGCGGCGACCCAGAAAGCCGGTTCCGCCGAACACGGTGACGATCTGATCGTTCGTTGCCACCATGGCCCACTCGCCAATTCATGTCGCAACCACCCCATTATAGCGGCTTCGAACCCTGCCGCGAGGAATAACTGCAAGTCTAGGATGAGGCCGAATCTCGCAACGGTCTTTGCAGTCGAGCGTGACCGCGATCCCGGCACTTACCCGCGGACAAACGCGATTTCGGCTGCGGACCCCAGGGCGGACATCCCCGGCGCAGGTCGTTGCCATCGCAACGGACCAAAACAGCCGCTTAGGGTGCTTCTGCGAAGCGCCTCAAGGGCACCCGTGTACTCAGCCCGAATCTGGATTTGGCGGTGCGCCGCACACGCCGCCGGACCATCCTTGTCGCATCATTGTTTGCCAAGTTCCGGCGTCTTGCTATGATCGAAAAAAATCAATCAAGAGCGATAGGGAGAAGCGTCATGAGGACCGTGCTCCGTATTTTGGCGGCGACAGCAGCCTTGGCCGCGATGGCCATGCCGGCCGCGGCTCAAAACTATCCTGAGCGCCCGATCAAGATGATCGTGCCGTGGGCGGCAGGCGGCGATACGGACAACATCTTCCGCCCATTTGCGCCGCTTCTACAGAAGCACATCGGCCAGCCAATCGTGATCGCCAACGTCACGGGCGCCTCCGGCACCGTCGGGGCGCGCGAAGCCAAAGGCTCGCCGCCGGACGGCTATACGCTTTATGCGGTGCACGACTACATCCACCTTGTGCACTATGCCGGCGTCACAGACGTCAAGTACAGCGACTTCGAGCCGATCTGCCTGCTCTCTGCGACGCCATCGGTCCTGACGGCGAGCCCCAAGACGCCCTGGAAGAGCTGGGCCGAGCTTGCCGAGGACGCCAAGAAGCGTCCGGGCCAGATCACCGTGGGGGCTACCCTCGGATCGACCAGCCACATCTTCCCGGCGCTCATCGAGAAGGCGGCCGGCGTCAAGTTCAAATACGTCTCCTATGAAGGCCTTGCGCCGCGCATGAATGCCATTCTCGGCGGCCATGTCGATTTGACGGATTCCAACCTGACACAGAAGGGCAAGGTCGATGCCGGGCAGCTCAAGTTTCTTGCCATTGCTGCCGAGAAGCGCGATCCCGAAGCCCCTGACGTGCCGACGTTGAAGGAGCTCGGCATGGACATCGTCTACGCGGTTTTGCGCGGCCTGATCGTACCGAAGGGCACGCCGGCCGCGGTGCGCGCCAAGCTGGACGAGGCCTGCGGAAAAGCCGCCAAGGAGCCGGAGTTCGCGGACGCAATGAAGAAGCAAGGCACGCGCGTCTCCTATCTCAACGCCGCCGAATACGGTCCATTCCTCGACAAGCTCGACCGCGAGAGCAAGGTGATCATGACCGAGCTCGGTCTTGCCAAGCAATGAGACTTGGCCGCGATAGCCTTGCCGGATTGATCTTCCTCGCGGTCAGTCTGGCTCTGCTCGTGCAATCGTTTGGACTTCCGCAACTGCCGCTGGTGCCGGTCGGTCCCGGCTTCTATCCGCGCATCGTTCTGATCTTCATGGCCGTGACCAGCGCGGCGCTGATCGCACAGGATCTGCTCGCGCGGCGCGCTGAGCCGGCCGACGTCCCTGCTCCAGCGCAGCCGCAACCGGCCTATGGCCTAGTCGCGCTCGCCTTCGTCATCGTTGCGCTCTACTTGGTGGTTCTGCCTCTGCTCGGCTATCGCATCGCGACCGTCCTGTTCGTCGCCGGACTCCAGGCGACGCTCGAAAGGCCTGCGACCTGGCGGCAATGGGCGATCCTCGCGGCAATAGCGATTGCTACGTCGGCTGTAACGTACCTGGTCTTCGAGCGGTATCTCACGGTGCTGCTTCCTCGCGGTAGCTGGACAAACTGGTAGGCCATGTTCGAGCTTTTGGGACATGGGCTGCTGACGGTGTTGCAGTGGAATTATCTCGTTCCGCTATTCGCCGGCACGCTCATTGGCATCATCGGCGGCGCGCTGCCGGGCGTCACCATCACGATGACGATCATCGTCATCCTGCCGTTCACCTATGGCCTCGATCCCTTGCAGGGGCTGGCCGCGATGACCGGCGTCTATGTCGGCGGCTCTGCCGGCGGCCTGGTTACCGCGTGTCTGCTTGGAATTCCGGGCACGCCCTCGGCGATCGCCACGACCTTCGATGGCTTTCCGATGGCGCGGGGTGGCGCGCCGGGCCGGGCGATCTGGCTCGGCGTGTGGTCGTCGTTGTTCGGCGGGCTGCTCGGCGGTCTTTTCCTGATCCTGGTAACCGGACCGCTCGCGGCCATCGCACTTCAGTTCGGACCGTGGGAGTATTTCTCGCTGTTCGTGCTGGCCATGGCAATGGTGGCCGGCCTGGCCGAGTCCTCATTCATCAAGGGCCTGCTGTCGACCGCCATTGGCCTCCTGATCACCGTCATCGGCACGGATCCGATCGGCAGCGTGCCGCGCTTCACCTTCGGGTCCGAGTTCATCAGCGGCGGCTTCCCGTTCCTGCCGGTGCTGATCGGGATCTTTGCGTTCGCGCAGATCATGTCTGACATCGAGAAGGCAGCAGTTCCAAAGACGCCGGAGGCCGTTCTGACCGCGCAGCCGAGTCTGCGGGTTTCCCACCTCAAGGTGATCGGCGAAATCCTCAGCCGTCCGTTCCTGCTCTTGTGGTCGACGATCGTCGGTATCCTGATCGGCGTGCTGCCGGCGATCGGCGGCAGCGCTGCCAATATGCTGGCCTACGACCAGGCGAAGAAGTTCTCGCGCCACCCCGAGCGTTTCGGCACAGGCGTCCCCGAGGGCATCATCGCTTCTGAGTCCTCCAACAATGCCAATGTCGGCGGCTCGCTGGTGACCATCATGGCGTTCGGCATCCCCGGCGACGCCGTGACCGCCGTCATGCTGGGCGCCATGACGATCCACGGCATCCAGTCGGGGCCGCTGTTCGTCTCGCAGCAACCCGCCCTCGCCTACGGTATCTACGCCGCATACATTTTGGCACACCTGCTGATGGTGCTGATCCTGGCCGCGGGCGCGCTATTCATGCTTCAGATCACCCGGGTCAGGCTCGCGGTGCTTGCGCCGGTCGTGCTGGTGCTTTGCGTAATCGGTGCTTACGCGCTCAACAACACGATGCAGAGCGTCTATGTCCTGCTCATCTTTGGTGTGTTCGGCTATGCGCTGGTGAAGGGCGGATTTCCGCTGGCTCCGCTGATCCTCGGCCTCATCCTCGGCGACCAAATCGAGATCAACCTTATTCGGGCGATCATGACGGACGACAACCCGCTGCTGTTCTTCACGCGGCCGATTTCCGGCGCGTTACTGTTCTGTGCGGGGCTATCGGTCGCCCTGGCTGTCTGGCAGCACATGCGTCATCGGGCGCGAACCGCGCGTGAGGAAGCGCCCGACTTCTGACGCCCGAGTTCGACTTTGCGCTTCATGCAGCCCCACTACCAACTACGAGGCTTAGATTGCGTCTATATTGAAGAGGACTAACTCTCATTTCCGAGCGAAACATGAATATGAATGCTGACGCCGAGGAATAGCCAAGGCGTAGTGCGATCTCCGTGATCGGAAGGTCGCTGCCCAACATTTCGATCGCCTTGAAAAGGCGCAGACGCTGACGCCAGGTGCGCAAGCTCATGCCGACTTCGCTCTCAAAGCGTCGAGTCAGCGTTCGCGGCGACATCCCGATCTCAAGCCCCCACTTGTCACTGTGACGGGGATTGGCGGGATCGGCATAGAGGCTCTCACAAAGTGCAAGCAAGGCCGGGTGTGTAGGCCATGGCAGGGCTCCCGAGATAGGCGTTGCCCGTCGCAACTGCTCGAGGATGAGTGCGGTAACGCGGTCGGCGTAGTGACGATCTTCTTGTTTGAGCGATGCGGCCTCTATGATGAGTGCCCGCAGAAGCGTGGATACATGAATGACCGCCGTCCCGGAGGTCATTCCTTGGCTTGCGTCATCGGCTATCCAGAGGCTTCGGAATTCCGCGCCCATGAGGGAGCCGACCGAGTGTTTGGTACCGGGCGGCAGCCAGACGGCCTGTTCTGGGGAAATGACGAGACTTCTTCCGTCAGCGTTGACGGTGAGCGCGCCGGAAATCGCGTAGACGAGTTGATTCCAGGTGTGGCTGTGCTCGGCAAAGTAGCTTCTCGCAGGAAGCGACTGGACCCGGACGATCAGAGGCTCAGGTGATCCAAGACCTCGCGGGCTATCGAGTGGCTTCCAGCCAACGTTTTTGCGCGATTTGTGACGTTTCATCGATATAAATTGGCATTTTGTAGAGGGAAACACCAGTGCTTTGTTCTTAGGCTAGCCGGATCTACGACGATGCCGAGCTTGATCGCGGGACATCTCATTGACTGGCGGAGCAGTCGCAGCATGAACTTCAATTTTCCCGCGCTCAACCATGAGGCGGCGACAGCCGTTCGCCGAGAGCGCAGCAATGTCGTAAGGCTTGCCGTCGCTCAGGCTCTCGCGGGCGCCAATTCTACGGTCGTCTACGCAATCGGAGCTGTCGTTGGCGACATACTGGCGCCCAGCAGGACGCTGGCGACGCTGCCGGTTTCCGTTTTTGTCGTCGGCATGGCCCTCTGCACCCTACCGGCGGGCGCCGTCGCCGAACGGTATGGCCGGCGTACGACTTTCCTGCTCGGTGCGGGCAGCGGCATCCTCGCGGGCTTGATCGCGTTTCTTGCGGTCCTGCAGGCCTCGTTTCCGCTGTTCTGCATGTCGACCTTTTTCGGGGGCGCCTACGCCGCCGTGGTGCTCTCCTTCCGCTTTGCCGCTGCCGATTGCGCGGCGCCGGAACGGCGGCCCCGTGCTCTTTCCGCTGTGATGGCCGGCGGTGTATTCGCTGGTGTGATAGGTCCGCAACTTGTGACGCACACCATGAACCTGTGGGGGCCTTACCTCTTCGCTGCGACGTTTATTGGCCAAGCGGCGCTTGCGGCTTTCTCCGCAGTCATCCTGGCGGGCGTTCAGCTTCCTCGGCCAACTGCAACTGAGCGAGGCGCCGGAAGGCCGCTCGCTGTGATCGCCTACCAGCCGCGTTTCATCCTGGCAGTGATCTGTGGGGTCGTTTCCTACCTGCTCATGAATTTCATCATGACGGCAGCCCCGCTGGCGATGAAATTCTGCGGCTTGTCCCAGGAGTCAGCCAATCTTGGTCTGCAGTGGCACGCCATCGCGATGTACACTCCTAGCTTTTGGACAGGACGCCTTATCACGCGATTCGGTTCATCCGCTGTCGTCGCCGTCGGGCTGGCGCTCATCGCTGGCTCATCGTCGGTTGGTCTGCTCGGCATCGACGTCGGGCATTTCTGGGTGACGCTGATCTTGCTCGGGATCGGCTGGAATTTCGGCTTCATTGGCGCTTCGGCCATGGTTCTGGAATGCCATCGTCCCGAGGAAAAGGCACGGGTCCAATCGCTTAATGACTTCGTCGTCTTCGGCACGATGACGGTCGGTTCATTCCTCTCCGGCGGGCTGCTGTCGTCCTTCGGCTGGTCGACCGTCTTGGTTCTGTCGTTCGTACCACTACTGATCGCGTTGTTGGCGCTAATTGGGTTTTCGTGTCGAGGCGACCTACAGCGAACCTGACCAGCACGGCGCTTGCCGCCTTGCCAATACAAAGTGTTCAAGCCAGCCGGCTTGCGCAAGAAACGTTTCGAGGAGATGCGACATGAACGAAGCAGACGCCCCAGTGCAATATATGGAGCGAACGCGCCGCTATTACCGTGCTCTCGGTTACGCCAACGACTATGTCTGGGCGAGCTTTGATGATGTCCCCTTCACCCGGCCGGCCAAGCCACTGTCGGAGCTGCGCATCGCACTGATTACCACGGCTAGTCCGCTGGACTTTGATGGGGTGAAGCGGGTGTGGTCAGGCGTCGTTTCGCCGCCGCCGGAGAAGCTGTTTACCGACAATGTTGCGTGGGAGAAGGAATCGACCCACACCAATGACCGGGCCAGCTTTTTGCCGATAGAAGCCGCTTTCGAATTAGTCGCCGAGGGAGTCATCGCCGGACTGACCCCGCGTTTTCACGGCGCGCCAACAGAATACAGCCAGCGAAAAACGGTGACCAAGGATGCGCCCGAAATCCTGGCGCGCGTTCGACAGGATGGAGCGGATGCTGCAATCCTTTGCCCCCTTTGCCCCGTTTGTCACCAGACCGTGAGCCTGGTGGCGCGTCACCTCGAAGCGAATGGAATTCCGACCGTCATTGTCGGTTCGGCGCTGGACGTTGTCGAGCATTGCGGCGTTCCACGGTTCTACTTCACGGATTTTCCGCTGGGCAATCCGTGCGGGCATCCTTGGCGACCCGACATGCAGCGTAAGATCGTACGCGAGGCGCTCGCCCTTTTTGAGACATCGAAGGTGCCGCGAACAACTGTCAAGGCGCCATTTGCCTGGAACGAAGAAGGAGCGGTCTGGCGGGCACGATACGGGCGAGTCACCCCCGCAGATCGAGAGCGACTGCTCAAACTAGGCGATGAGCGGCGCCGTAAGCAGGCGCAATCCAAGCAGGCGGCTGCCAATAGAGAGTTATCCGAATGACTGCGAACTCGATGAGAAATTTCGTGAGCGCTTTTGAAGACCGATACGGGAACACGTTGAGCACAAGCTCCAGCAATGCCCGAGACGCTTATATCGTCGGCGTTGACAAGCTGTTATCGGCTGGCTGGGGCATTGATCAAGCTTTCCGTGAGGCGATCGCGGCCGATGAAAATTTTGCCCTTGCGCACATCGCGCTTGCGCGGAGCTTGCAGATTCTCGGTCGGGGCCACGAAGCAAAAGATCCGCTCGAACGCGCGTTGGCACTCGCCCCAGCTACGACAGCGCGCGAGCAAAGTCATATTGCGATCTTTGCCAAAATCCTGGGCGGTCGGGGCGCTGAAGCTGTTTCGATGATAACCGAACACATCAAGGACTGGCCCCGCGACGCCATGGTGCTGGCGCCGGCCACCGGTGTTTTCGGTCTGATCGGCTTCTCCGGTAAATCCGGGCGCGAGGTCGAGCAGCTAGCACTGCTGGAGCCGCTGGCCACGCACTATGACGATGACTGGTGGTTTCGAACGGTGCTCGCGTTTGCCGAAATCGAACTGCATAAGCTCGATAGTGGTTTCAAGAATATCGAGGCCGCACTTCGCGGCTTTCCTCGCAATGCACACGCTGCGCATATCAAGGCTCACATGTTCTACGAGAAGGGGCAGCGCGAAGAAGGGCTCGCCTATCTCGACCAATGGAATGCCGCCTACCCGCGAGAGGGACAACTGCATTGCCATATAAGCTGGCATCTTGCCCTCTGGTCGTTGGAGACCGGCAGGCGCGATCAGGCATGGAAGATCTATCGCGAAGCGCTGCATCCGGGCGGTTCGTGGGGACCGCAGATAAATGTCCTCACCGACTGCGCTTCGTTCCTTGCACGGGCCGAGATGGCAGGTGAGCCGCGATCTCCGGAATTGTGGGAAGAAATCAGCCAGTATGCGGCGAAATGGTTTCCCAATTCAGGGATCATCTTTGCCGATATACACAGCGCACTTGCCTTTGCAATGGCTGGCGATGCCGAGGCACTTGCGAGGATGATCGAGAACCCAAAGGGTCCCGCTGCGGACATTCTGGTACCGATTGCGCGCGGCTTCGACGGTTTAGCGAGGGGTGACTGGACACGGGTCGTCGATGAACTAGATCCGGTTTTGCACGCCCATGAAAGGGTCGGAGGTAGTCGCGCGCAGCGCGACCTCCTGGAATATTCCGTGACCTGCGCCTTGCTGCGCAGTGGTCGCGCCGACGAAGCGCGGCGCCTGATAACGTTGCGACGACCTCAGAATGCAGCGAGCGGACTTCCGCTCGCCGGAATCTAGAGCGGACCCACTACAGCCAGGCGCGAGCAACGGCGAAAGAGCCGAGGTAGTGGAGCGCCAAACCTTGTATAGTGCTACGATGAGGGAGAGCAGCGATGCGCATTAACGATGACCTATCAAAGCCAGTTTTCGTTCATGCCGCGAAAATGGACTGGGTAGCCAGTCCGTCGGCCGGCGTTGATCGGCGCATGCTGTTCCGCATTGGCGGGGAAGTGGCGCGCGCCACATCGATTGTGCGTTATGCTCCCGGCAGCATCTTCCCGCGTCATACGCATAGCGGTGGAGAGGAAATTGTCGTCCTGGAAGGCACCTTTCAGGACGAGCATGGCGATTACCCCGCAGGCACCTATTTTCGTAATCCTCCGGGCACGTCGCACGTCCCCGCCTCGAAGGATGGCTGCACCATTTTCGTCAGGCTATGGCAGTTCCGTGATGCGGACCAGATTCAGATCGTGCGTCGACCAGGTCAGGGAGAACAGGTCGAGCCGCGGCCTGGCGCAATGAAAGCAACCGTCCTGTTCGAGGATGGGCATGAGGAGGTGCGTCTGGAACAATGGGCGCCAAGTGAAACCATCAGGGTTGCGAACACGCGCGGGTTGGAGTTTTTCGTTCTATCGGGGGAACTGATAATCGGGAACGAAGCGCTGGAGCCGCAGAGCTGGGGCCGCCTGCCCGCCGGCGTCGACCTGAACGTGAGAGTTGGTTCGCAAGGTGCGAAAATCTGGACGAAAGAGGCGCCGCTGCTGCATCCGGATGTCAGTCGGCTGCCCGGCAATCCAGCAGCCTAACCGACCGGGAACAACAAAATAGGAAAAGCTCCTCGCCGAATTGAGCTCTTCCCTAGATCGTCACCTGCGTTCCCACCTCCACCACGCGCCCGGTCGGGATCTGGAAATAGTCGGTGGCGTCGTTGGCGGCGCGGCTGAGGCGGATGAACAGCAAATCCTGCCAGCGCGGCATACCGGAATGGGCGGCGGGTTTGAGCGCGCGGCGGGACAGGAAGAACGATGTCGACATGATGTCGAACTGCCAGCCGAGCTTGCGGGCGATCGCCAGCGTCTTTGGCACGTTGGGCGATTCCATGAAGCCGAACCGCAGCGTCACCCGGGAGAAGGTCTCGCTGAGCTGCTCCATCCGCACCCGCTCGGCATCGTCGATCCGTGGGCTGGGCGCGGTCTCGATGGTGAGGATGACATTCTTCTCATGCAGCACCTTGTAGTGCTTCAGGCTGTGCATCAGCGCCGTCGGCGCGCATTCGGGGTCGGAGGTCAGGAACACGGCCGTGCCGGGGACCCGTTGCGGCGGACGCTTCTCCAACATCGCGACCAGTTCGGCTAGCGGGAATTCCAGCTTGCGCGATTTCTCGAACAGCAGCCGGCTGCCGCGGCGCCACGTGTACATCAGGAGCATCACGATGCCGCCGAGCGCGAGCGGCACCCAGCCGCCCTCGAGCACTTTCAACAGATTGGCGGCGAGGAAGGTGATGTCGAGAAACAGGAACGGGGCGATCAGGGCGGCGGCCGCGATCGGCGACCATTTCCAGACGCGCCAGACCACGACAAAACCCATCATGGCCGTCACCACCATCGTGCCGGTCACGGAGATTCCGTAAGCCGAGGCCAGCCCGCTCGACGAGCGGAACAGGACCACCAGCAAAATCACCGCAACGAACAGCAGCAGGTTGATGCGCGGGATATAGATCTGACCGGAATGCGCTTCCGAGGTATGGCGGATTTCGAACCGCGGCAGCAGCCCGAGCTGGATCGCCTGGCGCGTCAGCGAGTAGGCGCCGGTGATGACGGCCTGGCTCGCGATCACGGTCGCCGCTGTCGCAAGCGCCACCATCGGGATCAAGGCCCAG
This sequence comes from Bradyrhizobium murdochi, assembly GCF_000472965.1. Lineage (GTDB taxonomy): Bacteria > Pseudomonadota > Alphaproteobacteria > Rhizobiales > Xanthobacteraceae > Bradyrhizobium > Bradyrhizobium murdochi. Next base: position 25,698 of record NZ_AXAU01000015.1, read on the forward strand.
TCCGGGAACATCAGGAAGAACGGGTTTTCAATCGCCTTGGGGTCGGCGATCAACAGCGCGCCCTGCCCCAGATAATTGATCGCCAGCGACGGCAGCACGATGAAGAGCCAGGCGGTCTGGATCGGCCGCTTACCGAAATGGCCGAGATCGGCATAGAGCGCTTCCGCTCCGGTGACGGCAAGAAACACCGCACCGAGCGTGATGAAACCGATCATGCCGTGATGAAGCATGAAGGACACGGCGTAGAGTGGATTGAGTGCCTGCAGCACTTCGGGATGCCGCATGATCTGCGGCACGGCTGCCACCGCAATGACAGCGAACCAGACGCACATCACCGGTCCGAAGAACGCGGCGACGCGCGCGGTGCCGCGGGATTGCACGGCAAACAGCGCCACCAGAATGATCACCGTCAGCGGCACGACATAGTGCTCGAAGGTGACGGTGACGAGCTTGATGCCTTCGATCGCCGACAACACCGACAGCGCCGGCGTAAGAACCGCGTCGCCGTAAAACAGCGCACCGGAGATGATGCCGAGCAGCACGATCGCCGCCCCGCCCTTGCCGACCGCGCGCTGCGCCAGTGCCATCAGTGCCAGCGTTCCGCCCTCGCCATTGTTGTCGGCGCGCAAGAGGATGACGACATATTTCAGCGTCACCACCACGATCAATGCCCACAGGATCAGCGAGAGCACGCCGAGCACGGCCTGTGGCGTGGCAGCGGTCGAGGCCTCGCTGGCGGCGACCACCGCCTCGCGCAGCGCGTACAAGGGGCTGGTGCCGATGTCGCCATAGACGACGCCGATGCTGCCGAGCATCAGCGCCTTGAAGGTGGCGGTGGAATGCGCTTCGCCATGACCATTGGCCGCGGGCGTTTCCGCCGCGGGGATCGCAAACTGGACTGACATGAGATGGGGGGCCTCGGTTCCTTACCGCACTGCACAAGTGCAGAAGCGCAGCCCTATACTCCCGGGACGAATGGACCGGTTAGCCGGAATCCAGGCCTCCGGTATGCGCCTTCTGCATAGATGGCGGCAACGGCTGCGGCCAGTTTTCCATCTGAAATCAGATGGTTACTTGGGTACCCACTTCCACGACCCGCCCGGTCGGGATCTGGAAGTAGTCGGTGGCATCGTTCGCCGACCGGCTCATCGCGATGAACATATGATCCTGCCAGAGCGGCATGCCCGACTGCGCCGAGGGCTTGAGCGACCGCCGCGACACGAAGAACGAGGTCGCCATGATGTCGAACTGCCAGCCGAGCTTGCGCGCGATCACCAGCGCCTTGGGCACGTTCGGGGATTCCATGAAGCCGAACCGCAGCCGGACGGTAGAAAACTTCTCGCTGATGGTTTCCATCTTGACGCGCTCTGAAACGTCGACCCGCGGCGTTTGTGCGGTTTCGATGGTCAAGATCACGTTGTGCTCGTGCAGCACCTTGTTGTGCTTGAGATTGTGCATCAGCGCGGTCGGCACAAAGCTCGGATCCGAGGTCAGAAACACCGCCGTGCCCTTGACGATGTGGGGCGGTCGCTTTTCCAGGCTCTTGATCAGGTCCATCAAGGGCACCTCGATGCGCCGCGTCTTGGCAGTCAGGATCGCGGCGCCGCGGCGCCAGGTCCAGATCATCACTGCGACCGCAGCGCCGAACAATAGCGGCACCCAGGCGCCTTCCAACAGCTTCAAGAGGTTTGCGGCAAAGAAGCTCATGTCTACGACAACGAAAGGCAGGATCACGGCCGCCGCGGTTGCGGCGCGCCAGTTCCACAACTTCCAGATCACGACAAAGCCCATGATGCCGTCGACCACCATGGTCGTGGAGACGGCAATGCCATAGGCCGAGGCCAGACCGCTGGAGGTGCGGAACAGCAGCACCAGCAGCACGACCCCGATCAGCAGCATCCGGTTGACCCGCGGCAGGTAGATCTGGCCGGCATGGGTTTCGGAGGTGTAACGGACCTCGAAGCGCGGCAACAGACCGAGCTGCACCGCCTGGCGGATCAGGGAAAAGGCGCCCGTGATCACCGCCTGACTCGCGATCACGGTGGCGGCGGTCGCCAGCACCACGAGCGGGATCAACAACATCTCCGGGACCATCCGGTAGAATGAGTTTTCGATCGCCGACGGATCGGACAAGACCAACGCGCCCTGTCCGAAATAATTGATCAGCAACGACGGCAACACAAAAAAGAGCCATGCGGCCCGGATCGGCTTGCGCCCGAAATGCCCGAGGTCGGCGTAAAGCGCTTCGCCGCCGGTCACCGCCAGAAACACCAGGCCCATCGTCACCAGACCGATGACGCCATGGGACAGCATGAACTGGATCCCATACCAGGGATTGATCGCGTAGAGCACCGTGGGATCGTCAGAGATATGGACGAGGCCCATCACCGCCAGCGTCAAGAACCAGACCACCGTGACCGGCCCGAAGGCCGAGGCGACGCGCGCGGTGCCGCTGCTCTGCACCGAGAACAGCACGACGAGGATGAAGATCGTCAGCGGCACCACATAATGTTCGAGCGCGGGCGTGACCAGCTTGAGACCTTCGACTGCCGACAAAACCGAAATCGCCGGCGTGATCATGGAATCCCCGATGAACATCGACGCGCCGACCACGCCGAGCGCCAATAGCGGCCAGCTCCGCCGGCCCAGCGCCCGCTGACCCAACGCCATCAGGGACAGCGTACCGCCCTCCCCATTGTTGTCGGCGCGCAACAACAGCAGCACATATTTAGCTGTCACCACGATCAACAGTGACCACAGAATCAGCGAGAGCACGCCAAGTACAATGATGCGCGATACCGGCTGGCCTTCGGCCGCGTGTGTGGCAGCCTCGCGGAACGCATACAGTGGAGAGGTGCCGATATCGCCGAACACCACGCCGATACTGCCCAGCGTCAGGGCCCAAAAGCCGGAGGTGGCATGCCCATCATGGGCTGCTTCGGTAGATGTGACGCTGACAGTCATGATGGAGAAGGAACGTTCTCGTCGTTGAATTGATCCGCGCGGCTATCGGCGCTTCCGCGTTGCCTGTCAATCATCGCGCGACCATAGCACCACGCGCGATGCGCGACTGGCACAAAGTAGCCACAGCGCGACGCTGGTATTATGGTAGTCGAACCGAATTACGGCTTCAGGTTAGGCGGAAGCGGTGGATTTTCGCGCATCAACGTGATGGTAACGCGACGGTTTGCCGGCAGCGTCGGATCGTCGGGAAACAGCGGCTGGCTGTCGGCCTTGCCGCCGACGGCGTAGATGTGGGATGCGGGCAGCCCTTCGCGTTCGAGGATCTGGCGCACGGCGTTGGCACGGTCCGCCGACAGATCGAAGGCGCCATATTCGCCGCGTGACGGCAGGAAGCCGGCAGAGGTGTGGCCGACAATGTTGAGCCGCAGCGGTGTCGCCTTCAGCGGCACAGCCAGTTTCTGAATCAGCCGGCGGGTGCGGTCGTACGGCACTTTGGAGCCGTCGGCGAACATCGAGCGGCCATCCTGGTCGACGATTTCCAGATTGAGCCCCTCTTTGGTTTCCTCGAACATGATGTTCTTGGACATCTCGGTCAGTTCCGGCATGTCCTGCAGCGCCTGGCGCAACGAGGCCGCAGCGAGCGCGAACTCGCGATCGACCTTCAATCGGGCTCCGTTTTCGCGCTGACGGTCCTTGTCGTCGGGCGTCGGGGTATTGGAGGCATCCTCGGGCGGAATATGCTCGACATTCTTCAGCTTCGGCCGCGTCGGCAGGCCGTCGGATTCGACGATTCCCGAATGCCGGGACTCGGTCTGCACACCAAATGCCTCGCGCATCGAGCCGGCGACGATCTTGAGCTTTTGCTGGTCCTGGCTGGAGAACGCAACCAGCATCACGAAGAATGACAGCAACAACGCCATCAGATCGGCGAACGTCACGAACCAGCCGTGACCGCCATGCGCCTCTTCGCGTTTTTTCTTGGCCATGCTTTATGTCCGCGCCTTGATGCTATCAGCCGATCAGGCCGGAACCAGTTCGCCTTCCTCGTGGCGGTGCTTCTCGGGCAAATAGGCCAACAGCATTTCACGCACCAAGGCCGGGCTCTTGGAATCGCGGATCATCAGGATGCCGTCGATGATCAGCGTGCGATTGGTTTCCTCGTCGATCAGCTTGCCATGCAGCTTGTCGGCGATCGGCAGGCAGATCAGGTTCGCAACGACCGCACCGTAAAGCGTGGCCAGCAAGGCCACCGCCATGAACGGTCCGAGCTTCGAGGGATCCGACATGTTCGAGAACATCTGCACCATGCCGAGCAGCGTGCCGATCATGCCGAACGCCGGCGCGCAGTCGCCGATCGCCCGATAGATCTTCGAACCTTCGTTCAGGTGCATCAGAAAATTGTCGCGATCGCGCTCCATGTTGTCGCGGATGAATTCGAGGTCGTAGCCGTCGGCGACATAGCGGATGCCCTTGGCGAGAAACGGCTCGTCGGTCTCTACCTTTTCCAGTCCGACCGGGCCCTGCTTGCGGGCGATTTCGGCGATGCGCGCCAGTTCGTCGACCAGGTCGCGCGCCGAAAGACGGCTCATGGTGAAGGCGAATTTCGCGCCGAGCGGCATGCCGTGCAGGATCGCGCTGAGCGGAAAGCGGATCATGGTGGCGGCGAACGAACCGCCGAAGATGATGATGACGGCGTGGATGTCGTAGAACATCCGGAAATCACCACCCATCAGGATCAGCGTCGCCAGCACGATTGCACCGGCTGTCAGGCCAACGAGCGTGGTGATATCCATTCTGAACTCCAACGCGTACGCGAACTACCGGCCATCCTGACCGGTCGCGCGCTCCATTCGGAGCTGGCGCAGAGGAACCCTACGACCGCGCAATTAAAGAGCCGTAAAGGTTAAACTCGAACGGGGATCGTAAAAATGCGGGACGGCGGCCTGCGCAATCTCAAGGATTCGCTAACCATAGTGCGCCGGCAGGTTTCGCCCTCGTCATTGCGAGCCACCCGGTCGGCGCAAAGCGCCGCCGGATGACGGGCTCCGCGAAGCAATCCATAGCGCTACGAGCGGATGGATGGATTGCTTCGTCGCTTCGCTCCTCGCAATGACGGGGTTAGGTCAATCGTCCGCGGTTGGCTGCTACTGTGCCTGGGTGCCGATGCCGGTTGACTTGATGATAGGCCACCATTTTTCGATCTCGGCCTTCTGGAAGGCGGCCAATGCTTCCGGCGTCTGCTGCGCGCGCGGCGCGACGTCGAGGCCGAGTTCAGTAAAGCGCTTCTGGATCGCCGGGTCGGCCAGCGCCTCCCGCGAGGGATAGGTTTGTGCCTGCACGGCTGGGACACCGAGAAGGAACGCTAATGACAGTGCCGCCCAGAACCGTCTCATAGCGCTCCCCCTCGCCCGTTTGTTAGATCCGAGTTTCGTCAGTGAATCTCCGCCGAGCGCTTCAGCGCCTCTTTCAGTTTTTCCAGCGTAAAATCCGGGCTGCGCGCGATCTCCAGGATCGGCGTCTCGCGCCGGCCGCAGAGTTCGGCGGCCTCCGGAATCTTTGCGGCGATGTCGACGGGGATCACGATGGCGCCGTGCTGGTCGGCGTGGATGAGATCGTCCGAATGCACCGTCATGCCGGCGACGCGCACCTCACCGCCCCAATGTTCGGCATGGACCCAGGCATGCGACGGTCCGATCGAACCGGCCAAGGCCTGGAAGCCCGGCGCCCATTGCGGGATGTCGCGGATCGAGCCGTCGGTGATGACGCCGAGGCAGCCGAGCGCCTTGTGCACGTTGCTCTGCACCTCGCCCCAGAACGCACCATAGCCGACATCGGCGCCGTCGATATCCTGGATCACGGTGATGCGCGGGCCGAAGCCGGTGCCGACATATTCGTAATAGGCGATGCGGCGCTTCGCCTGCTCATCGGCCGGAAGCGTGGATTTGAGCACCGAGCGGATCGTCACTGTGCGGGCGTAGCCGACCATCGGCGGCAGGTCGGGGAACGGACAGACCAGCGGCTTGGTGGTGTAGCCGATCAGGCGGCGCTCTGGCGCCACGATCTCCATCGCATTGCAGATCGTCGGGGTGTCGTAGCGCGCCAGCGCCTCGAGGACGGAAGCAGGCAGCGGGGCGGTAACGGCTTTGTTCACGGCGTTCTCTCCTGATTTTTCGGCCCGGCTCTTTGAGGCCGTATGTCACTAGGCCCTATAGCCGAGATTGGGGGAGAACCCAACTCGGCTGCCGCTCATGGCAGCCATATCGGAGAGTGGCGAGGACGCTCAGTTCAGCCTCGCCGGCCGTTCGTCCTCGGTGTCGCTGGGGGGCGGCGAGAATGTCGCCGGAGATGACGGCGCGGTTTCAGCCGTCGGAGCCGGCTGTGTGGCAAGGGCGGCGTTGCGCTCGTGGTCGCGATAGGATTTCCAGCCCCAGGGCAGGCTTACGAGGTAGAGCACCGAACCGATCGACAAGATGTGCCAGGGGTAGCCGATCAGAAGCGCGACGAAGAACACCACGGAGACGAAGACCGGCAGCACCATTTCCGGCGGCACGCGCATCTTCACCGTCTTGCCGGAAAATACCGGCAGCCGCGACACCATCAGGAACGCGATCAGCACCGTATAGGCCGCGGTCAGCATTGCCGGCGGCTTGGGGACGCCGAGAAACGCCAGATAGAACGGCAGCATCGCAAGGATCGCGCCGGCAGGCGCCGGCACGCCGGTGAAATAGTTCGCTGCAAAGGCAGGCTTGTTCGGATCGTCGATACTGGCGTTGAAGCGCGCAAGCCGCAGCCCACCCGCGATCGCAAACACCATCGCCGCGATCCAGCCGCCGTTGTTCAACTCCTGGAGCTGCCAGAAATACAGCATCAGGCCGGGCGCGACGCCGAAATTGACGAAATCCGCCAGGCTGTCGAGCTCGGCGCCGAATTTCGACTGGCCCTTGATCATGCGCGCCACGCGCCCGTCGACCCCGTCAAGCACCGCCGCGAATACGATCGCTGCGACGGCAAGCTCCATCCGCCCTTCGATCGACAGGCGGATCGCCGTCAGCCCGGCGCAGATCGCGAGCAAGGTGATGACGTTGGGCACCAGCATCCGCACCGGGATCGGGCGAAACCGGCGGCGGCGCAATTCAGGGTATTTGGGGTCCGGGATCAGCATGCCAGCCATTATATAGCAAGCGCCGGACCAGTTTGCCATTGGCAGCCGCCTAGCCATTTAGGCGCCGAAGGTAGTTAATCAGCGCGAAAAGTCCGGCCCTGCTCGGTCGAACCGAAATCGGCCAAAATCGTTTCGCCGGCAATCGCCGTCTGGCCTTCCGAAACCAGCGATCTCGTGCCTTCGGGCAGATAGACGTCCAGACGTGAGCCGAAACGGATCAGGCCGAATCGCTCGCCGGCGCCGATGGACTGGCCTTCGCGCACGAATGAGACAATCCGCCGCGCTACCAATCCGGCGATCTGAACCACGCCGATCCGGCCGTTCGTGGTCGAGATCACCAGCGAGTTGCGCTCATTGTCTTCGCTGGCCTTGTCGAGCTCGGCATTGATGAAGGTGCCGGGCCGGTAGGCGATACGGTCAATCCGGCCGGTCACCGGGCTGCGGTTCACGTGGCAGTTGAACACGCTCATGAAGATCGAAATGCGCGGCAGGGGCCGATCGCCGAGGCCGAGTTCGGCCGGCGGCAGCACCTGAGCAACCATCGAGACGCGGCCATCGGCCGGCGACACCACGATGCCATCGCGCACCGGCGTCACGCGGACGGGATCACGGAAAAACAGCGCGCACCAGACGGTCAGGATGGTGCCGATCCAACCCAGCGGCGTCCAGAGCCAGAACAGGATCAGGCTGGCCAGCGCAAAGCCGCCGATGAACGGATAGCCCTCCGAGTGGATCGGTGGGATCTGCGCGCGGATGGAGTTCGCAATCGACATTGAGGCTCACTGTTGTCTGGCCAGCTTCCTGCCTTTGAAATACCGGCGTATTTGGATTATTCCGCGGCAGTTGCCAAGGGATCTTTGGATTTTGGCTGGTCAACGGCCGGTTCATTGAGCGGATCATCGACCGGCGGCGGGGCGCGGTTCGGCGCTTCGTTGCCGTCGTCGATCTGCGCGAGCTTCTCCCGCGCCGCCTCGGCTTCACGCTGCCTATTCCACATGCTGGCATAAAGCCCGCCGGCTGCCAAAAGCCTGACGTGGGTGCCGCGCTCGGCGATGCGCCCTTGATCCAGCACGATAATTTCATCGGCGCCAACGATCGTCGACAGCCGGTGCGCAATCACCAGCGAGGTGCGGCCGCGCGAGACGCGCTCCAGCGCTTCCTGGATTTCATGCTCGGTGTGGCTGTCGAGCGCGGAAGTCGCCTCATCGAGCACCAGGATCGGCGGCGCCTTCAAGACCGTGCGCGCGATCGCCACGCGCTGCTTCTCGCCGCCCGACAGTTTCAGGCCGCGTTCGCCGACCTGGGTTTCGTAGCCCTTGGGCGAGTTGCGAATGAAGCTGTCGATCTGCGCCAGTTGCGCCGCCTCTTCCACCTCGGCATCGCCGGCGTCCCAGCGGCCGTAGCGGATGTTGTAGCGGATGGTGTCGTTGAACAGCACGGTATCCTGCGGCACCATGCCGATGGAGGCGCGCAGGCTTGCCTGCGTGACGTTCCTGATATCCTGGCCATCGATCAGGATTTTGCCGCTGGAGACGTCGTAGAGACGGAACAGCAACCGCGAAATCGTCGACTTGCCGGCGCCGGAGGGGCCGACGATCGCGACCGTCTTGCCGGCGGGGACCTCGAAGCTGAGGCCTTTGAGGATCGGCCGCTCCGGATCATAGGCAAAGCGCACGTCCTCGAAGCGCACCCTTCCTGCGCTGACCACGAGCGGCGCGGCGCCGGGGATGTCCTTGATCTCCGGATTGCGCGACAGCACGTTGAACATCTTCTCGATGTCGATGATCGCCTGCTTGATCTCGCGATAGACCATGCCCATGAAGTTCAGGGGCTGGTAGAGCTGGATCATCATGGCGTTGACCATGACGAAATCGCCGACCGTGTTGGTGCCGTTGCGCACGCCGAGCGCACACATCAGCATGGTCGCGGTGAGGCCCATGGTGAAGATGACCGCCTGCCCGGTGTTGAGCACCGCGAGCGAGGTATAGGTCTTGACGCTGTTGTGCTCGTAGCGCTCCATCGAACGGTCGTAGCGTTCGGCCTCGCGCGTCTCGGCGCTAAAATACTTCACCGTCTCGTAGTTGAGCAGCGAGTCGATCGCCTTGGTATTCGCTTCGGTGTCGGAATCGTTCATCTTGCGACGAATTCCGATCCGCCATTCGGTCGCGATGTAGGTGTAATACATGTAGATCACGACCGTGATCGCGGTGACCAGCACATAGCGCCAGTCGAACTGCCACAGCAGCACCGCCATCAGGAGCGAGACCTCGACAATGGTCGGGATGAGCTGCAGGATCACCATCCGCACGATCACCTCGATGCCGGTGCGGCCGCGCTCCAGGACGCGCGTCAGGCCGCCGGTCTTGCGCTCCAGATGAAAGCGCAGCGACAATTCGTGCATGTGAACGAAGGTGATGTAGGCGAGTTTGCGCACCGCATGCATTGCGACGCGGGCGAAGATGCCGTCGCGAAACTGCGTCAGCACCGCCATCAGCACCCGCACCGCGCCGTAGCTTGCGGTCATCAGCAGTGGCGAGGCGATCAGCCACAGCATCCAGTTCGAGGCCTCGACCGGCGCCGTGCCCATGCCGTTGAGCGCATCGATCGCCCATTTGAAGGTGAACGGCACCGTCAGCGTCGCGAGCTTCGCGAGCAAGAGCAGCACCATCGACCAGACCACGCGCATTTTCAGGTCGGCGCGGTCGCCGGGCCAGATATAGGGCCACAGGTGAACCAGCGTCCCGATCAGGGTCGCCTTTTCGGCAGCGTTGTCGGCCGGCAGTTGGGCGATATCGGTGTGCGAATCAGAATCAGCCATCGCTGTCGCGCCCAACGCAAGATGGCGCACCGACCGCCGTCAGATGGTTTCTGATGATCTGCATAGGCCCGTCATATAAAGCGTTTAACTCTCCCGTACAGCCTTGAAAGATAAATCTTTCCCCCGTTTGGTTTGATTTCGGGCCTATTTCTGCTGCATCAGCGAAATCAATCAGACTTGAGGTTTCCTGGGTGCAGTGCCACATGGTCTTTATGGATCAAATCAAAACTGTCTGTGTCTATTGCGGCTCCGGCGCCGGCTCCAATCCCCGTTTTGTCGAAGCTGCCCAAGCCCTGGGAAAAACTTTTGCCGAGAACAGTATCCGCCTCGTCTATGGCGGCGGATCGGTCGGGCTGATGGGCGAGATCGCCAAGTCCACCCTGGATCATGGCGGCCTCGTCACCGGCATCATCCCGGATTTTTTGAAATCGCGTGAACTTGCGCTGTCGCGTGTCCAGGAGATGATCGTCACGCCCGACATGCACGAGCGCAAACGGCTGATGTTCGAACGCTCGGACGCCTTCGTGGCGCTGCCCGGTGGCATCGGCACGCTGGAGGAACTGGTCGAGCAGATGACCTGGCAGCAACTCGGCCGCCACTCCAAGCCGGTGCTGCTCGCCAACATCGACGGCTTCTGGGAACCGCTGCTCTCGCTGCTCGCGCATATGCGCGCGACCGAATTTATCCGCCCGGCGTTCCCAATTGACGTGCTGATAGCCGACCGCGTGGAAGACATCCTGCCGCGCCTGAGTGCCCACGCCGCCCGTACGCCGGCGGCGACAAAGGAGCTTGCGCCGGAAGTGGCGCGGAGGCTTTAGCCCTCCTCGGCTCACTCGCTCGGAAACGTTACCGCTTCGATGCGGTTGCCATCGGGGTCGATGACAAAGGCGGCGTAATATTTGACGCGATCATGCGGCCGAATTCCCGGCGCGCCGTCGGAACGGCCGCCGGACTTCAGCGCTTCTGCGTGAAACGCATCGACATCATCAGTTGTTTTCGCGCGAAGGCAGATATGCGTGCCGCTCTCGGGCGGCACGGGCGCCATGCCGGCGCGCAGGTTAATCCAGAATTCGGGATAGGTTTTGCCGAAGCCGATGGTGGCCGGACGGGCGACGAGGCGCGAGAGACCGAGGGCTGCGAGGGTTGCTTCATAGAAGCGTGCTGAACGTTCGAGGTCGCTGACGCCTACGGAGATGTGATCGATCATTTGCATCTACTCCCAGCCGTCATTCCGGGGCGATGCGAAGCATCGAACCCGGAATCTCGAGATTCCGGGTCTGGTCCTTCGGACCATCCCGGAATGACGACCCTCCTCACGCCGGCGCGCCCGATTTCACCAGCTTGTAGACCACCGAATCCATCAGCGCCTGGAACGAAGCGTCGATGATATTGGGCGAGACGCCGATCGTGGTCCAGCTCTCGCCGTTCTCGTCCTCGCTCTCGATCAGCACCCGCGTCACCGCTTCCGTGCCGCCATTGAGGATACGCACGCGGTAATCGATCAGCTTCAGGCCCTCGATGTATTTCTGGTACTTGCCGAGGTCCTTGCGCAAGGCAACGTCGAGCGCATTCACCGGGCCGTTGCCTTCGGCCGCCGAGATCAGCCGCTCGCCGGCGACATTGACCTTCACTACGGCGAGCGCCACCGTGACGCGCTGGCCGTTGGCGTTATAGCGCTGCTCGACATTGACATCGAACTGCTCGACCTTGAAATATTCCGGCACCCGGCCGAGCGTGCGCCGCGCCAAGAGATCGAACGAGGCGTTGGCGGATTCGTAGGCAAAGCCGGCCGCCTCCCTCTCCTTCAATTCCTCGACGAGCCGCGCGAGTTTTGGATCGTCCTTCTCGTAAGGAATACCGGCGCGGTCGAGTTCGGCCATCACGTTGGAGCGGCCGGCCTGATCCGAAACCAGCACCTTGCGATGGTTGCCGACCAACTCGGGCAACACGTGCTCGTAACTGTGCGGATCCTTCATCATCGCAGAAGCATGAATGCCGGCCTTGGTCACAAAAGCGCTTTCGCCGACATATGCCGCGTGGCGGTTCGGCGCACGGTTGAGCATGTCATCCAACGTGCGCGATACCCTCATCAGCGTCGCCATCTTCTCGTCCGTGACGCCGATCTCGAACGCATCGGAGAATTCATTCTTCAGCCGTAGCGTTGGGATCAGCGAACAGAGATTGGCATTGCCGCAGCGTTCGCCGAGCCCGTTCAGCGTGCCCTGGATCTGCCGCGCGCCGGCCCGCACCGCGGCCAGCGAATTGGCCACCGCCTGCTCGGTGTCGTTATGGGCGTGGATTCCGACATGACTGCCCGGGATGTGCTTGGTGACAGCGCCGACAATGGTCTCGATCTCGTGCGGCATGGTGCCGCCATTGGTGTCGCACAGCACCACCCAGCGCGCGCCGGAATCATAGGCCGCCTTTGCGCAGGCGAGCGCGAAATCGGCATTCTCCTTGTAGCCGTCGAAGAAGTGCTCGCAGTCGACCATCACCTCGCGCCCGGCGTCCTTCGCAGCAGCGACGCTGTCGCAGATCGAAGCGAGGTTTTCCTCGTTGGTGGTCTCAAGCGCCACCCGCACCTGATAGGCCGAGGACTTTGCGACGAAGCAGATCGCATCGGCCTTGGCTTCGATCAGCGCCGTCAGCCCCGGATCGTTCGAGGTCGAACGGCCCGGACGGCGCGTCATGCCGAACGCGGTGAATTTCGCGTATTCGAGCTTCGGCTTTTCGGCGAAGAATTCGGTGTCGGTCGGATTGGCGCCGGGATAACCGCCTTCAACGTAGTCGATGCCGAGTTCATCCAGCATCTGCGCGATGATCTGCTTGTCATGCAGCGTGAAATCCACGCCGTTGGTCTGCGCGCCGTCGCGCAGCGTAGTGTCGAAAAGATAGAGACGTTCGCGGCTCATGTCGGCGCTCCCGGCGCGGCGCTACCGGCCAGCGTCTTCTGCATCGTGGTGTTGGCGAGCCACTCGCCGTTGAGCGAGACGGTATTGCGCTGCTTGGCGGTATAGCCGCGCTTTCTGAACAACGGCTCGGCCGTATCGCTTGCATCGACCGTCAGGGTTTTCGCGCCGCGCGCGCCCGCCAGTTTTTCCAGCGCATCGACCAGCATCGAGGCCACGCCCTGCCCGGCCACGCTCGGATGCACGTAGAGCATATCGATTTGGTCAGCGCCCTTCAGCGAGGCGAAGCCGACCGGCGCGTTCTGGATGGTCGCGATCAGCGTCAACTGCCCGGCGAGCTTCTTGCCGAATGCGGCTTCGTCGTCGGCCACCTGCGCCCAGGCCTCCTGCTGCGCCTCGCTATAGTCGTCGCCGGTCAACCCCTCGATGGCGGCAACGAAGATCGCCGCCAGCATCGGAACATCCGCCGGCAAAAACGGCCGCAAGCCAGGTTTTGGCAATGCCTGTCCCATCGCGTCAAATTACTCCGAACAATCGCAGGGCCAGCACGACCGCAGCAACGATCAGCGCCCACTTGATGAAGATGTAATAGCGCCAGTGTTTTGGGAACGGCGTATCGGGCTTGTCCATCACGCGATCTCCCAAGTGGTTACAGGTTTTCCGTCCGTGTCCTTGCCGTCCTTGATGGCAACGCCCATCGCGGCGAGCTCATCGCGGATACGGTCGGATTCCTTGAAATCCTTACGCGCGCGCGCCGCCGCGCGATCCGCAATCAGGCGGTCGACGTGTTGGGGATCTATGCCGCTCGCCTGCTGCTTCCGCCCCTTCCATTCCGCAGCGCTCATCGAGAGGAAGCCGAGCAGGCGGAGCGAGGCCGCAAACTCGCCGCGTTCCCGCGCGCCGCCGGACGCCGCCGCGTTGCGCAGGCTGTGCAGGACAGCCATCGCCAGTGCCGTGTTGAGGTCGTCATGGAGCGCCTCGATCATGGCCGGCGACGGCTCGGTGGCGACGGCGTCGGCTGTGATCGCATACCAATCGTCGAGCGTCTTCGCGCTCTCTTCCGCACCCTTCAGGGTCCAGTCGAGCGGTGAACGATAATGCGTCTTGAGCATGCTCAAACGCAGCACCTCGCCTGGCCAATCGGCCAGCATCTCGCGGATCGTGAAGAAGTTGCCGAGCGACTTCGACATCTTCTCGCTCTCGATCTGCAGGAAGCCGTTATGCATCCAGACATTCGCCATGCGATCGGAATGGAAGGCGCAGCAGGTCTGCGCGAGCTCGTTCTCATGGTGCGGAAACACCAGATCGATGCCGCCGCCATGAATGTCGAACTTCTCGCCGAGATGCTTCCAGGCCATCGCCGAGCATTCGATGTGCCAGCCGGGGCGGCCTTCCACCTTAATGCCCGCGGGCGACGGCCAGGACGGCTCGCCCGGCTTCGACGGCTTCCACAGCACGAAATCGGTGTTGTCACGCTTGTAGGGGGCAACATCAACGCGGGCGCCGGCGATCATCTCGTCGAGCGAGCGTTTCGACAGCGCGCCGTAGCGCGGCATCACGGAATTGGCTTCGTTCATCGCCTGCGGCGAGAACAGCACGTGGTCCTCGGCGACATAGGCAAAGCCGCCGGCGACCAGTTTCTCGATGATCGCCCTCATCTCCGGGATGTGTTCGGTCGCGCGCGGCTGCACCGTCGGGGCCAAGCAGCCAAGCGCGGTGACGTCGTCCTGGTATTGCTGATAGGTCTCTTCGGTGACCTTGCGGATCGCCTCGTTCAGCGGCACGCCGGGATAGTCGCGCGCGGCGCGCACGTTGATCTTGTCGTCGACGTCGGTGACGTTGCGGACATAGGTCACGTGATCGGCGCCGTAGTGATGGCGCAGCACGCGAAACAGCACGTCGAACACGATCGCCGCGCGGCCATTACCGATATGGGCGAAGTCATAGACCGTCGGTCCGCAGGCATACATGCGGACGTTATCGGCATCGAGCGGCACAAACGGCCGCTTCTCCTTGGTCAACGTATCGTAGAGACGCAATTCCATGGAAAACCCATCCCAGTGCCGAGGGCGATTTGAAGTTCCTGCAGTGGTAGCAGCGAGATCGACCAGGAACTTCAAATCGCAGGCGGCACTAAACTTTTAGTTTCTTGCAGCGCACCTGCTCTCGCATTCGCAACCCCATTCGCCGCAAGAACATGCGAATGCGAGAGCCGATGCGCTGCCGGCCGGGCGTCCAGTGATCTCATTTTGAGAAAAGACGGCCTCAGCCAGCGAATCGCTAGCTAATAATCTCGCGGCAAATGGCGCAGATGGCGAGGAGACCGTTCATGGTTCCCACCATTGCGGTATCGCAGGCACGCCGTCAAGGCCTTGCTTGTGCCCGATTTGGGGGCGATCAGGCCGCCGAACCCCGCCATTCGCAGCCGCCCTGGGCCCTCATGGTTAATCATTATTAACGTTTTGGGCCTATTTCTGAGGGCGGTCCCTTCCCGCCGCCGGTGCCATCCATGCGACTTTCCTCCGCACTCATTGCCTGTGCCTCCCTGCTCGCCGCCTCGGCCGCTGCCGCCGACAGCCGCGTCTTCATCGTGGCCAACCAGGCCGACGGTTACGGCGTGGACGAGTGCCTCGCCAGAGGCGACAAATGTGGCGCCCATGCCGCCCGCTCCTATTGTCAGTCACGGGAATTTGCGCAGGCGACCGCCTATCGTCGCGTCGTACCCGACGAAATCACCAACGCGGTTCCGATCGGCGGTGGCGACCGCTGCTCAGGCCCGGCGTGCGGCGAATACGTCGCCATTACCTGCCAGCGCTAAAGAGACCTAATCCCGTAATTTCAAGGGCCGGTTTGCCACACCCGCGCCCCGGAAACGACGTGACGCTGCCCCGAGAAGCAGCTATTGGATGCGGCCTTGGCCGCAGAACGCCGCCTTGGCCGCGTCATCAGGCTTTTTGAGCCGCGCGGATCAGCTCTCAATGGCCGGATATGCTGGAAATTCGCAACGCTTCCCTCTCCCTTCGAATTTTGACCTGCGCCATGCTGCTCGGCATCGCCGTACCGGGCGCACCCGCTCTGGCGCAGAGCAACGAAGACGCCATGGCGCAGATGAACCAGGACGCCCCGCCCCAGCAGGGCGCGCAGGCCAATCCGATCTGCATCCGGCTCGAAGGACAATTGGCGACGATCGACCGCGGCGCCGGCACCGGCGACCCCGCCAAGGATGAGCAGATCCGCCGCTATCAGGACGCCGAGGCCAAGCAGCAGGCCGAGCTCGATCGGGTGACGCTGCAGGCCAAGCGGATGGGCTGCGAAAGCTCAGGCTTCTTCTCGCTGTTCAGCGGCCGTTCCGCCCAGTGCGGTCCGGTGAACAACCAGATTCAGCAGATGCGCGCCAATCTCGATCAGATCACCACCAGCCTGGAGCGGCTGCGCAGCGGCGGCATCGGCGGCGCTGACCGCGAAAACCAGCGCCGCTCGGTGCTGGTGGCGCTCGCGCAGAACAATTGCGGCCCGCAATATGCCGCTGCCGCGCGCGGCCCTGGCAACTTCATCGACAGCCTGTTCGGCAACAACAACAACACGCTGCCGCCGCCGAGCGCCGATCTCGGCGCGCCATCCGGCACCTACCGCACCGTCTGCGTCCGTACCTGCGACGGCGCCTATTTCCCGGTCTCGTTCGCGACCGTGCAGGCTCGCTTCCAGGACGATGAGCGGACCTGCAAGGCGCTATGCCCGGCGGCCGAGGCGAACCTGTTCGCCTATCGCAATCCCGGCGAAGACATCAACCAGGCGGTCTCGATCAACGGCCAGCCATATTCATCGCTGCCCAACGCGTTCAAATTCCGCACCGAGTTCAACGCATCCTGCTCCTGCAAGCCTGCGGGCCAGACCTGGTCCGAAGCACTGAAGTCCGTCGACGACAGGGCGGCGGTCGAACAGCAGGGCGACATCATCGTCACCGAGGAAAGTGCGAGGCGGATGCAGCAGCGCGGGCAGTCGAAAGGCGCGCCGCCGCCCAAGAAGGGCGCTGCGCCCGCAGGCACCACCGCCGCCGCGCCTGCACCGGTGACGGCTCCGGCTGATACGACCGCGCCGACCAACGACAAGGACAAGCCGATCCGCACCGTCGGCCCGACCTTCATCCCGCCGAAGCAGTAGGCGCCAAACGACCTACCCTTCGAACGCATCCGCCGAGGCGCGGCCGGCGCGGGCGACCAGCTTTTCGTCGGGCGCGGGCAGCGCCTTGCCATTGTCGCGGAAGCGGTTGGTGATGGGATAACGGCGGTCGCGGCCAAAGTTCTTTTCCGTCACTTTGACACCGGGCGCAGCCTGCCGCCGCTTGTATTCGGCGATGTTGAGCAGGCGATCGATCCGCGTCACCATTTCAGCCGGGAAACCGGCCGCGATGATCGTGGCCAGCGGCTCCTCGCGCTCGACAAGACGCTCCAGTATGCCGTCCAGCATCTCGTAGGGCGGCAGCGAATCCTGGTCTGTCTGGTTCTCGCGCAGCTCTGCCGTCGGCGGCCGGGTAATGATGTTGACCGGGATCACCTCGCCCGACGGCCCGAGCGCGCCGTCCGGCTTCCATTCGTTGCGCAGGCTCGATAGCCGGAACACTTCGGTCTTGTAGATGTCCTTGATCGGATTGAAGCCGCCGTTCATGTCGCCATAGAGCGTAGCGTAACCGACCGACATTTCCGACTTGTTGCCTGTCGTCACGACCATCGCGCCGGTCTTGTTGGAAATGGCCATCAAGAGCGTGCCACGGGTGCGCGCCTGCAAATTCTCTTCGGTGATATCGCGCGGCAGGCCGGCAAATGGTCCGGAGAGGATTTTCTCGAAGCCGTTCACCGCGTCGGCAATCGGCAGCACCTCGTAGCGGATGCCAAGTGCTTTGGTGAGTTTCGCGGCATCGTCGAGCGACACCTGCGCGGTGAAGCGGAACGGCAGCATCACGCCGCGGACCTGATCGGCGCCGAGCGCATCGACGGCGATGGCCGCGCACAGCGCGGAATCGATGCCGCCGGAGATCCCGAGCAAGACGCCCGGAAAGCCGTTCTTGCGGACATAGTCGCGCAGGCCCAGCACGCAGGCGGCATAGTCGCCCTTGTCGCCTTCGAGCAGCGGTACTACGGGGCCCGAGCAGCGCCAGCCGTCGGCGCCCTTGGTCCAGCGCAGCGTGGTGATGATTTCTTCGAACGCGGGCAGTTGCGCGGCCACCGACAGATCGGCGTTGAGCGCGAATGACGCGCCGTCGAACACCAGTTCGTCCTGCCCGCCGATCTGATTGAGATAGACCAGTGGCAGCCCGCTCTCGGTGATGCGTGCAACTGCGATCGACAGCCGGAGGTCGTTCTTGTCGCGCGCGTAGGGCGAACCGTTAGGCACCACGAGAATTTCCGCGCCGGTCTCGGCGAGGCACTCGACGACGTTCTCGTATTCCTCGGACTCTTCGAGCCAGATGTCCTCGCAGATGGGGACGCCGACGCGGATGCCGCGGACCGTCACCGGCCCGGCGGCCGGACCGCGCGCGAACAGGCGCTTTTCGTCGAACACGCCGTAGTTCGGCAGATTCGCCTTGAAGCGCAACGCGGCGATGCGGCCCTGATCGAGCAGCGCGCAGGCGTTATAGAGCTTGCCGTCCTCGACCCACGGCGTGCCGATTAGAACAGCCGGTCCCCCGCCCGCGGTCTCGCGCGCCAGCTCTTCGACCGCGGCGCGGCAGGCGGCCTGAAAGGCCGGCTTCAGTACCAGGTCTTCCGGCGGATAGCCGCAGATGAACAATTCGGGCAGCAGCAGGAGGTCGGCGCCATCGGCCGAGGCCTTGTCGCGCGCCGCGCGGGCCTTGGTGGTATTGCCTGGCACGTCGCCGACCGTCGGGTTCAACTGCGCCAGCGTGATCGTAAAGGTGTCGGTCATGGGAGCGATGGTGCCTTGCACAAGAGCAAACTGCAATTGCTCGCTTTGATAGCGTTTTCGAGCGAAAGCCTGCCCCGGACTTGATCCGGGGTGGATACCGGTTCGCGTGAAGAAAACGCGTCAAAACAAAAACTTAGATATGCGGTTCTGATGCAAATCAGAACCGCATATCTAAATGGCGCCTATGCGTTCGGCGAGGGCGAACAGCCAGAAAGCACCGGCCATTAGTAGCGCCACGCCGACCGCGGCCGAACCCATGTCCTTGACCCGGCCGATCTGCGGATCGTGATCGGTGGTCAGGCGGTCGGCGAGCTTTTCGATCGCGGTGTTGAGCAGCTCGACCACCAGGACAAACGCCACGGCCGCGACCAGTTCCACGCGGCGCATCATGGTCGCGCCGATCAGCCAGGCCAGCGGTACCGACAGCGCCAATGCGAACAGTTCCTCGCGGACGGCCTGCTCCGAGCGGATCGCAAAAGCGAGGCCGTTACGCGTGTTGATGGTGGCCCGCCAGAGTCGCAGCAAATCAAAGTCCCGCTGCGGCCGGCATCGGCTGAGCTTTCCCGGCGCGTTCCTGCTTCAGCAGTTCGGCAATCAGAAAAGCCATATCGATCGACTGTTCGGCATTGAGGCGGGGATCGCAGACCGTGTGGTAGCGGTCGTTGAGGTCCTCGTCGGTGATGGCGCGCGCGCCGCCGATACATTCGGTGACGTCCTGGCCGGTCATCTCCAGATGCACGCCGCCGGCATGGGTGCCTTCCGCCGCGTGGATCGCGAAGAACGACTTCACTTCCGACAGCACCCGGTCGAACGGACGGGTCTTGTAGCCTGATGTCGAGGTGATGGTATTGCCGTGCATGGGATCGCAAGACCAGACCACAACCCGCCCTTCCCGCTGCACGGCGCGGATCAGCGGCGCGAGATGATCGCCTACCTTGTCGGAGCCGAAGCGGTTGATCAGCGTCAGCCGCCCCGGCTCGTTGTCGGGATTGAGGATATCGATCAGCTTGAGCAACTCATCCGGCTTCAGCGAGGGGCCGCATTTCAGGCCGATCGGATTCTTGATGCCGCGGAAATATTCGACATGGCCGTGATCGAGCTGGCGGGTGCGGTCGCCGATCCAGATCATGTGGCCTGAAGTGGCGTACCAGTCGCCGGTGGTGGAATCCACCCGGGTCAGCGCCTGCTCGTAGCCGAGCAGCAGCGCCTCGTGGCTGGTGTAGAAATCGGTGGCGCGCAGTTCGGGATGGCTTTCGAGATCCAGCCCACAGGCGCGCATGAAGTTCAGCGCGTCCGAAATACGATCCGCCAGCTCCTTGTACCGGCGTGACTGCGGGGAATCCTTGAGGAAGCCCAGCATCCACTGGTGCACGCTGCCGAGATTGGCAAAGCCGCCGGTCGCGAATGCGCGTAGCAGGTTCAGCGTCGCCGCCGACTGCCGGTACGCCATCATCTGGCGTTGCGGATCGGGGATGCGCGCTTCCGGGGTGAAGGCGATGTCGTTGATGATGTCGCCGCGGTAGCTCGGCAGCTCGACGCCGCCAACCTTCTCCGTGTTCGACGAGCGCGGTTTTGCGAACTGCCCGGCGATGCGGCCGACCTTCACCACCGGCAGCGCGCCGGCATAGGTCAGGACCACGGCCATTTGCAGCAGCACGCGGAAGAAGTCGCGGATGTTGTTGGCGCCGTGCTCAGCAAAGCTCTCGGCGCAATCGCCGCCCTGCAGCAGGAAGGCCTCGCCAGCCGCGACGCGGGCGAGCGCCTTCTTCAGGTTACGGGCCTCGCCGGCGAACACCAGCGGCGGAAACGTAGCAAGCTGTGCCTCGACGTCGGCCAATGCCTTGGCATCGGGATAATCGGGGACCTGCAGCACAGGCTTGGTGCGCCAGCTATCGGGCGTCCACCGCTCGGACATGACGTTAACTCCTGAGCAAAAACCGCAACTTAGGTTACGAAGGCCGGGTTATACACAGGCCGCGGGCCGACCGCCAGTTAGATTTCCAGTAGTCCTGACAAGCTCTTGCGGCGAAATCCGAATTCGCATTTGTTATGGCCGCTCGCAAAGCTGGCAGGAGAACACGGTGGCCGAGCCGGGGCTGGACGACGTATTTAGCGACGACATCACGGTGCCCGCGACGGATGGATATCCCCTTGCCGCGACGCTGTTTCTGCCCCGCGGGGCCAAGCGCCACGCGGTCCTGGTCAATTCGGCAACCGCCGTTCCCCGCAAGCTTTACCGCGGTTTTGCCAGCTATCTCGCCCACCGCGGATGCGCGGTTCTGACCTACGACTATCGCGGCACCGGCGACTCCAGGCCGCAGGCGCTGCCCGGCTCCATCAGGCCGAAATCGCTGGTCGGCTTCAAGGCCTCGATGTCGGACTGGGCAGCCCAGGACATCACCGCAGCGGTCGCCTGGATGCGGGAGCGTTACAAGGCGCTGCCCTTCGCCTATGTCGGGCATTCGTTCGGCGGGCAGGCGCTCGGCCTATTGCCGAACAATTCGGAGATTTCGCGCGCACTCCTGATCGCCGCACAAGCCGGCTACTGGAAGCTGATGACGGCGCCGGAGCGATACCGCGTCTACGCCCTGCTGAATTTCGTCGGCGCTCC
The DNA here is from genome assembly GCF_000472965.1 of Bradyrhizobium murdochi. GTDB lineage: Bacteria > Pseudomonadota > Alphaproteobacteria > Rhizobiales > Xanthobacteraceae > Bradyrhizobium > Bradyrhizobium murdochi. The sequence goes on from NZ_AXAU01000015.1 coordinate 47,084, forward strand.
CTTGACCCGCGCGCTCGGCTACATGCCCGGCAAGGCCGGCCTCGGCATGGATCTGCCGAAGGATGCATTCCTGCAATGGGTCCGCTGGGTGATGAGCCCGCGCTACCTGTTCGACGATGCCAAGCTCGAAGCCGTGCAGAATTTCCCGAAATATCAGGGCGCGTTGCGTGCGCTCTGCATGTCCGACGATCCCTGGGCAACGCGGCCGGCGGTCGAATTGTTGTGTTCGGGATTTACCTCGACCGCGCCTGAGATCATCACGGTGAGGCCTGCGGATACCGGCGTGAGCAAGATCGGGCATATGGGATTTTTCCGGCCCGAGCATCGCGACACGCTGTGGCGCGGGGCCGCGGAATGGATCCAGGCGGGCCGCGCATAATTCACCATCAGCCCTCGCACCGAGGACATTGGCCGTCCGCGGCCTCACCAAGCTGACGCGAGAGCTCGCTCCTGACAGCTTCCACCGGCCAATGGGTGCCATCGCTCCTGACCATTCTTCTTGCGCGCTCGAACGCATGACTCTCGGCGGCGTCATCGCCGACGCGAACAATCACATCCCAATGGAAAGGGCATGCTGCCGTGGCGCGCGTGGTCTCCAACGCGTAGCGCACCGTTGCTGTCAGATCGTCGGCATCGACCTTCACAGGCATGAATAATCCCCTCTACGCAGGGACGGCCATCGGCGCTGAGACCGCGCATACGCGTAGCGGCCGGCGCTCACCTCACCACGGCGGCCGCGTCACCTTCGTCGCGGGGCAAGACGTATTCGACCGCCAGCAGCCCGCCTTCAACGATGAGAAACGCAACCGCGCCGCCTAGCCAGCCGAAGTACGCAATTGCGAAGGCCAACAGGAGCAAGGCACATACGACATCCGCCAGTATCTTGCCGCTCCGCTCGATCGTATCCTGTCCTCTGGAAAAGTAAGCCATGGCCTTCTCCCACCACGCGCCATCAACCACGAATGCAACGTGGCACAAAGGCGGGAGTTCCGTTCACCCTCGGCTATCGCCGAACCTCGGTCGCGACTTTACACATGCTCGGCAAGGCCGGACGTTCCCCGCCGGCTGTTGAAACCAGCTCCCATTTTCCGAATTAGCCTTCTCAATGAGGCGAGAGGCCAGCCATGGAAGGAATTCGCGACGCCGCACATCTGTGCATCGATATGCAGAACATCTTTGCCAAAGGCGGCGTGTGGGAAACGCCATGGATGGAAAAAGTATTGCCGGTGATCTCGCAGATCGCCGCACGATATCAGGAGCGGACGGTATTTACGCGCTTCATCACACCCGAGCGGCCGGAAGACCGTCGCGGCCAGTGGCGCGTCTACTTCACCAAATGGGAGCGCGCGACGCGCGGCCATCTCGCACCCGGCGCGCTCGATATCGTACCGGCCCTAGCACGATATTCGCCGCCGGCTCTGGTCGTCGACAAGCCCGCCTATTCGGCGTTCTTCGGATCGCGGCTCGGTCATCTCCTCGTCGAGCGGCATGTCGGCACGGTGGTGGTGTCAGGCGCGGAGACCGATGTCTGCGTGCTTGCCACGGTGCTCGGCGCGGTCGATCTCGGCTTCCGCGTCATCATCGTGCAGGATGCGCTCTGCAGTTCCTCGGACACCGGCCATGATGCGCTGATGACCATGTACCGGACACGGTTCAACGAGCAGATCGAGCTGGTCAGCGCCGCGGAACTGTTCGAGATGTGGCGTCCGGACTAGATGCTCCGGTCACGCCCCGGAACCGCCGCTCCGGCTGCAACGTTGAGACGGCAGCCATCGTCGTGCGAAAGGATCGATCCATGGCGGCGCCGGACGTTCGCAAGGAAATGCCGCCCGTCAAATTGCCACGCGAGGAATTCGAGAGGCGCTATCGCGGCCGCTTCGTCGATCCGGTCTTCCAGCCGCTGCAGCGCGAGCTCGACGCCATCGTCGCGGCGGCATGGGACGCCTATAGCCATTCCCGCAAAGCCCCGCTGACGCGCAAGGCGGGCGCCGGCTTCGCCGATCCCGAGTACGAAATCGCGGTGGACTGGCTGGCCGCACGCGAGGCAATTCTCGAAGCGCAGCGGCGCCACGACGATGCTGCTGCGCAGCCGCGCATCCTCGTCATCAACGGCTCGGCGCGAAGCGAGCATACCTGCCCCGGCGAGACATCCAAGACGTGGCGGCTGGTCAAGCTCGCCGAGCCGGTGCTGGTCGAAATGGGATGTGCGGTCGACATCCTGGATCTGTCGCGGCTAACGTCGGAATATGGCCGGCAGATTCATCCCTGCAAATCCTGCGTCGCCACCGCGATGCCGCTCTGCCACTGGCCCTGCAGTTGCTATCCGAACTATTCGCTCGGCCAGACCGACGACTGGATGAACGAAATCTATCCGCTCTGGGTGGCAGCGCACGGCATCCTGATCGTGGCGCCGGTGAACTGGTATCACGCGCCGACACCGCTGAAGGCGATGATGGATCGCCTGGTCTGCGCCGATGGCGGCAATCCCGATCCGACCTCGACACACGGCAAACACGCCGACCAGGCCAAGGCGCTCGAACTGAAGGGATGGCCCTATCCGCGGCATCTGGCCGGCCGATATTTCGGGCTTGTGATTCACGGTGACAGCGGAGGCGCGGAAACGCTGCGCCGCTCGCTGTCGGACTGGCTGACCGACATGGCGCTGATCTCGGCTGGCCGCACTGCCGAAGCCGAGGGCTATATCGGCTACATGGAGCCCTACGCCACCTCGCATCAAGCGCTGGATGAGGACCGCGAATTCCACAATGAGGTACGCAACGCAGCACGCGCGCTGGGGAATGCAGTGAAGTTGGCGCGGGCGGGGAAGCTGGAGAATCCGGCCAAGGGTCTTGTCGAGCCCGATCCGAAATGACTTCGTCGAGTACGTAGGATGGGTGGAGCGAAGCGATACCCATCACCCCTCCGCGCAAAGAATGATGGGTTTCGCTTACGCTCTACCCATCCTACACCTCTCACTTCCCGTAACTATAAAACCCCTGCCCGGTCTTGCGGCCGAGATGACCGGCGGCGACCATTTCCTTCAAGAGCGGCGCCGGGCGGTATTTCGGGTCGTTGAAGCCCTGGTAGAACACCTCCATCACCGACAGCATGGTGTCGAGGCCGATCATGTCGGCGAGCGCCAGCGGGCCGATCGGATGGTTGCAGCCGAGCTTCATGCCGGCATCGAGGTCTTCCGCCGTCGCCAGTCCCTCCTGCAACGCGAAGATCGCCTCGTTGATCATCGGGCAGAGGATGCGGTTGACCGCAAAACCCGGGCTGTTCTTCGCGGTGATCGACACCTTGCCGATCCGCTTTGCAAAGGCTTCCGCCTTGGCATGGGTATCGTCGGAGGTTTGCAAGCCCCGGATCAATTCCAGCAGCGCCATCAACGGCACCGGATTGAAGAAGTGCATGCCGATGAAACGGTCCGGCCGGTCGGTCGCCGCCGCGAGTTTCGTGATCGAGATCGAGGACGTGTTGGTCGCGAGCAGCGCCTGCGGCCGCAGTTTTGGGCAAAGGTCCTTCAGTATCTTGACCTTCAGCTCTTCATTCTCGGTCGCCGCCTCGATCACGAGATCGCAGGTGGAAAACTTCGCCGTGTCCGTGGTCGTCGTAATCCGCGCCAGCGCCGCCTGGCGGTCGGCGTCGGTCATCTTCTGCTTGTTGACGAGGCGCTCCAGGCTGTTGGCGACCACAGACATGCCGCGGGTGAGCGCTGCATCGGAAATATCGGTCATGACCACCGGAAGGCCCGCCGCCGCGCACACCTGCGCGATCCCGTTGCCCATCGTGCCTGCGCCTACGATACCGATCTGCTCAATCATTGTTCGCCTACCTCTGTTCTTGAATACTGAATGACGCCGTTATCAGAATGCGGCGGATGTCGGTAGTCCGAGCCCGTAGGACGGGTGGAGCGACTTGTCCGCCGTAGCTCAACGAGCGTAGGCGGAAGCGATACCCCATCCTTCGCGTTGCGCAGCAGATGATGGGTTTCGCAAGGGCTCAACCCATCCCACGATTCTGCCTACTCCGCCGCCTGCCTCACATACCGTGCCGTCGGCGTCCGCATGGTCACCAGTTCCTCGGCCGCTGTAGGATGCAGCGCGATTGTCGCGTCGAAATCGGCTTTGGTCGCTTTCATCTTTACGGCGATCGCGACCGCCTGGACGATCTCGGCGGCGGTGTCGCCGACGATGTGACAGCCCAGCACGCGGTCCGTCGTGCCGTCGACCACGAGCTTCATCAGCATGCGGGTGTCGCGGCCGGACATCGTCGCTTTGATCGGGCGGAAATCGGCCTTGTAGATGTCGACATGGCTTACTTGCGCGCGCGCCTGCGCTTCGGTCAGGCCGACGGTGCCGATCTCGGGCTGCGAGAACACCGCCGTCGGAATGGTGGCGTGGTCGACCGCTACCGGCCGCTTGCCGAACACGGTGTCGGCGAAGGCATGGCCCTCTCGGATCGCGACCGGCGTCAGATTGAGGCGATGGGTGACGTCGCCGATCGCATAAATGTTGTCGACCGACGTCTTCGACCACTCGTCGACGGCGATGCCGCCATTGGCGGGATTGATGACGACGCCGGCCTTCTCGAGCCCGAGATTGGCGACGTTCGGGTGGCGGCCGATCGCGAACATCACCTTCTCCGAGGCGATGCTCGAACCGCTGGATAGATGCGCGGTGTACTCGTTGCCGTGCTTGTCCACTTTATCGATGGTGCAGCCGGTGATGATCGTAATCCCCTGCTTCTCCATCTCGGCGCGCACGTGCTTGCGGACGTCCTCATCGAAACCGCGCAGAATGTTGTCGCCGCGATAGATCACGGTCACGTCGGAGCCGAAGCCGGCAAAGATGCCGGCGAATTCCAGCGCGATATAGCCGCCGCCCTGGATCACGATGCGCTTCGGCAGTTCGGTGAGGTGAAACGCCTCGTTGGAGGAAATCACGTGCTCGATGCCGGGGATCTCCCGCCCATGGTTGGGCGCGCCGCCGGTCGCGATCAGGATGTATTTTGCGGTGACCGTTTCGCCGGTCAACAGGCGCAGCGTGTGGGCGTCTTCCAATACCGCGCGCGTCTTGACAATGCGCGCGCCTGATTTCTCGACATTGGCGGCATAGATGCCTTCGAGGCGGGCGATCTCCTTGTCCTTGTTGGCGACCAGCGTCGGCCAATCAAAGGAGGGTTCGGCAATGGTCCAGCCGAAGCCTTTTGCGTCCTCGATCTCGTGGCGGACGTGCGAGCCGAGCACGAACAGCTTTTTGGGCACGCAGCCGCGGATCACGCAGGTGCCGCCCATCCGGTATTCTTCGGCAACCATGACCTTTGCGCCATGGCCGGCAGCGATGCGGGCGGCGCGAACGCCGCCCGAACCACCACCGATGACGAACAGATCGACGTCGAACTTAGCCATCTCAACCCCGCCCGAAGTCGCCCGTTTGCTCTCTTATATCTGACGCGTTTTCTTCATGCGAACCGGAAGTCCACCCTCGGATCAAGTCCGAGGACATGCTTCGCTTGAAGATCATATATCCTTGCCGCGCTTCTTCATCTCGGCGCGGAACTGGCCGTTGATGACTTCAGCAAATTGCTGTGCCCACTGGTTCATGTAGGACATGCTGAACTGAATGGCGCGGGGCTCGTTCGCGAGCAGCTTCTGGCCGAGCGGCGACTTGTAGAAGGTCACGAGGTCCTTCAACTCCTGCTCGGTGAACTCATTGGCGTAGACCTGCGCCATGCCTTCGCCGATCTCCTTTTCGCGGCCGGCGAGATTCTTGGCCACGATCACCGCGACTTCGTTGAGATCCTTCTGATAGTTCAGATTGCTCTGCATCAGCACGTTCTTGGTCTGCTCGACGAGATTGGGAACGGCATTGGCGTACATCGCCGCCGCGTTCTTCATCGCCAGGATTTCCTTGGCGGCGGCGATCGCCGCCGGTGAACCGGGCTTGAGTGGCGCGGTCGCAGGCGCCGCGGGCGCGTTCTTCTGCTGCGCGCCGGCCGGAGCGCCGGTCAGGGCCAGCCCCACCGCAAGGCCGGCCGCCGACAAAATCCGTGAAAGCCTCTTCATTCCAATTCTCCTCGATTACCGGCGTTACCGCCGCTCAACTACGCGAATTCCCTGGGCACCTGCCAGGACGGCGGTGCTGGCCAGGCCAATGAACAACCCGTGTTCGACGACACCCGGGATCAGGCTCAACAGGCCCGCCAGACGCGGCGCATCGGCGATGCGCCCGAGATGGGCATCGATAATCCAGTGGCCGCCATCGGTGACAAAAACGTGGCCGTCCTTGCCCTTGCGGAGCCCCATTTGCCCGGAAACGCCGCTTTGGGCAAATGCCGCGGCCATGGCCCGCTGGGTGGCGGCCAACCCGAACGGAATCACCTCTACAGGTAGGGGGAAGCGGCCGAGAACATCGACCCATTTGGTATCGTCGGCAATCACGATCATGCGATCGGATGCCGCTGCCACGATCTTCTCCCGGAGCAGCGCCCCACCGCCACCCTTGATCAGGTTGAGGGCGGGATCGACCTCGTCGGCGCCATCGATGGTGAGGTCGAGCCGGTCGACTTCATCGAGCGTGGTCAGCGGAATTTTGCAGGCTTCGGCCTGGGCGCGGGTCGCTTCCGAGGTCGGCACGCCGATCACCTTCATCCCGCCGGCAACCCTCTCGCCGAGCAGTTCGACAAAGTGCCTGGCGGTCGAACCGGTGCCGAGCCCGAGCTTCATGCCATCCTGCACGTGCTCCAGCGCCCGTGCCGCCGCTTGCCGCTTAAGTCCATCCATATCCACGCTGACGATGCTCCCAGAATCCGCTGATCCGCGGGCGCATGTCTAGCGTCGTTTTGGCTTTGGGAACAGCGCCGCGGCCCGTCTAAATTGCCAGAAATAGGTTGTCCGCTGTGTCGGGGCTGCACTTGCATGAAGGCGCGCCTGCCGCTAGCGAATTCCGGATGAGCCTTCCCCGCACTGTAGTCTTCGATCTCGACGGCACACTGGTCGACACCGCGCCCGACTTGATCGCCGCCCTCAATTTCGTGCTTGATCGCGAAGGATTGCCGCCGGTGCCGCTGCGCGCCGCGCGCAACATGATCGGCGCGGGCGCCCGCAAGCTGATCGAACGTGGGCTGGAGCTGGAGGGCCGTGCGACAAGCACCGACGACATCGACCGTCTCACCAGGGATTTTGTCGATTATTACGGCGCCCATATCGCAGTGGAATCGCGCCCCTTCGAGGGTCTGGAGGCTGCCCTCGACGATCTCGAGGCGCAGGGCTGTCGTTTTGCGGTCTGCACCAACAAGCTGGAATGGCTGTCGAAGCGGCTGCTCGACGAACTGGGATTGAGTGGACGATTCGCCGCGATCTGCGGCGCCGACACGTTCGGCGTCGCCAAGCCCGACCCCGTGATCCTGCAGCAAACGGTGGCGCGCGCCGGCGGGGATATCGGTGCGACCATCATGGTGGGTGACGCGGGACCTGACGTCGGCGTCGCCAGGCGGGCCGGCGTTCCCGTGATCGGGGTCGAATTCGGCTACACCGACGTTCCGATCGCCCAGCTCAAGCCTGACCGGCTGATCGGGCATATGCGCGAATTACCGGCCGCCGTGGATGGCCTCAGCCGTCGCTTTACGGATTTAACTGCTTGATTTTGCATAAATTATTGGACCGCCACGCGCCAGGTCCGCCCTGTCCCGCGGCCCCCTCTGAGAGGTTGCGATTGTAGGCGCCTTACAAGGTGCCTAGATTATGCTAGCGAACCAGCGTGCGGCCCTTTAGAGGCAGTTTGAATGAGCGGCTTCCCGTCACCCGATCATCTGATACGTCCGATGGTCGATCCCTTCGGCCGGACCATCCGGTATCTGCGCGTGTCGGTCACCGATCGCTGCGACCTGCGCTGCTTCTACTGCATGTCCGAGGACATGACGTTCCTGCCGAAGAAGGATCTCCTGACGCTGGAGGAACTCGACCGGCTGTGCTCGGCCTTCATCGCCAAGGGCGTGCGCAAGATCCGCCTCACCGGCGGCGAGCCGCTGGTCCGGCGCAACGTGATGTCGCTGGTGCGCTCGCTGTCGCGGCATCTTGGAACCGGCGCGCTCGATGAGCTGACGCTGACCACCAACGGCTCGCAACTGGCGCGCTTTGCGGCTGAACTGCGCGACTGCGGCGTGCGCCGCGTCAACGTCTCGCTCGACACGCTTGATCCCGCAAAGTTCCGCGCCATCACGCGCTGGGGCGATCTCGACCAGGTTTTGGCCGGCATCGAGGCTGCGCGGGACGCAGGGCTTGCGGTCAAGATCAATGCGGTGGCGCTGAAGAACATGAACGAGGAAGAGATCCCCTCGCTGATGGAATGGGCGCACGGCAAGGGCATGGCGTTGACGCTGATCGAAGTCATGCCGATGGGCGACATCGGCGAAGGGCGGATCGACCAGTATGTGCCGCTGTCGCTGCTCCGTGCCCGCCTTGCGCAGCACTATACGCTCACCGATCTCGACGACAACACCGGCGGCCCCGCCCGATACGTCCGCGTCACTGAGACCGGCGGCAAGCTCGGCTTCATCACGCCGATGACGCATAATTTCTGCGAGTCCTGCAACCGCGTACGGATCACCTGCACCGGCACGTTGCACACCTGCCTCGGCCATGAGGATGCCTCCGATTTGCGCAAGCCGTTGCGCGCGTCCGCCGACGACGACCTGGTCTCGGCAACGATTGATCGCGCCATCGGGTTGAAACCGAAGGGCCACGACTTCATCATCGACCGCCGGCATAATCGCCCGAGCGTCTCGCGCCACATGAGCGTGACCGGCGGTTAGATCTTTTCGGTTCTGATTGAATCAGTACCGGGCTCTAGCTACCGCAACCCCTATAGTCCGACGCATTTTCCGATTGACGCTGTTGCAGCACGCTGGAATGGTGCGGCTGCTTCACGCCAGCATGGCTGGACAGGCCACGCACCTAAACGGAGCGGCGAAGACGGCGGAAGCGCAAGAAGGGGGAGGACGATCGATGCCATCGATCGCGACATCGGCGATGGCGTCGTGGCCACCGCCTGGGCAGGTATGATGCGGCCGTTGTTAGCGCTCAGTGCCGGCATCGATCTGCTCAACGAAAAGATCGGCAATCTCTGCAACTTTCTGGTCCTCGCAGCGTGCACGGTCAGCGCCGGCAATGCGATGATCCGCTGCGCGTTCGGCTATAGCTCCAACGGCTGGCTCGAACTGCAGTGGTACATGTTCGCCATCTTCGTGATGTTCGGCGCCTCCTACACCTTTAAGCGCAACGAGCATGTTCGCGTCGAAATCTTCTATTTGATGCTCTCTGAACGCGGCCAGCTCTGGCTCGACCTGATCGGAACGCTGTGCTTCCTGATCCCGGCCTGCCTGCTGCTGACCTGGCTGTCCTGGCCGTTCTTCCTGCAGGCCTACGCCGTCGGCGAGGAATCCAGCAACGCTGGAGGCCTGTTGCGCTGGCCGATCAAGCTCGTCGTGCCCGCAGGTTTCGTGATGCTCGCACTGCAGGGCGTCTCCGAGGTCATCAAGCGCGTCGCCGCGCTGCAGAATCTCGTGACCATCGATGCCAGGTACGAAAGACCGGTGCAATGATCACGCTGGAAATGATGCCGCCGCTGATGTTCGGCGGACTTATTCTGGCGATGCTGATCGGCTTTCCCGTCGCATTCACGCTGGCGGCGGTCGGATTCTCGTTTGGCTTTCTCGCGATCCATCTCGGCTTTTTCGACTTCAGCTTCATGCAGGCGATTCCAGGCCGCATCTTCGGCAGCGTGCTGGCCAACGAATTGCTGCTGGCGATCCCTTTCTTCACGTTCATGGGAGCCGTCCTCGAACGATGCGGCCTGGCCGAAGACATGCTGGATTCGATGGGCCAGTTGTTCGGCCCGGTGCGCGGTGGACTAGGCTACTCCGTCATCATCGTTGGCTTCATTCTCGGCGCGATAACCGGCACGGTGGCGGCCCAGGTGATCGCCATGGCACTGATCTCGATGCCGGTGATGATCCGCTATGGCTACAATATGCGCTACATCACCGGCGTGCTGGCGGCCTCGGGCACCATCACCCAGCTCGTGCCACCGTCGCTGGTGCTGATCGTATTGGCCGACCAGCTCGGCAAGTCGGTCGGCGACATGTATCTCGGCGCCTGGGGGCCGTCGCTGTTCCAGATCGCGCTGTTCGCCGGCTACACCTTTCTTCTCGGCATCATCAAGCCGGACCACGTGCCGCCGGTGCCGAAGTCGGCGTTGACGCTGACCGGCTGGCCGTTGTGGCGAAAATGCCTGATGGGAATCATCCCCTCGGCGGTGCTGATCTTCGTCGTGCTCGGCACCATGATGCTGGGCCTGGCGACACCGACCGAAGCCGGCGCGATGGGCGCCGTTGGCGCCGTCGTGCTTGCCGCAATACACCACAAGGAATTCAGCGCCGCCGGCAACAAGGTTCTGCTGATCGGCATCGTCGCCGCAGGCGTCGGAACGATTCTCGGAATCCTCTACACGGGCAGCTTTCTCTTCAAGATCGCCTTCGCAATCACCTATCTCGGCGTGATCTGGATTTGTCTGGAAGCCGTGCGCATCCCCGACCTCCGCGACCTCATCCGTCAGGGCTATCAGTCGACGATGCGCCTCACCTCGATGGTGGTGTTCATCCTGATCGGTTCGACCTGCTTTTCCGTGGTGTTCCTCGGCGTCTCCGGCGGCGTCTGGCTGGAGCACATGCTGACCTCGGTACCCGGCGGGGTCTGGGGCTTCCTGATCTTCATCAACCTGTTCATCTTTTTCCTGGCGTTCATCCTCGACTTCTTCGAAATCGCCTTCATCATCCTGCCGATGGTTGCGCCGATTGCGCAAAAGGTGCTGGCGCCAGTGGTCGGCGCGGATGCGGCGCTGATCTGGTTCGGCGTGATGCTGTGCGTCAACATGCAGACGTCGTTCCTGCATCCGCCGTTCGGGTTTGCGCTGTTTTACCTGCGTGGCGTGGCGCCCAAGGAGGTCAAGAGTTCCGACATCTACTGGGGAGCGATTCCCTGGATCGGCCTGCAGGTCATCATGGTTGTGCTAGTGATCGCTTTTCCCTGGACCGTTACCGCGTTGCTGGACAAGCCGGTGAGCGCGGAGGATCTCAGCAAGATCAGAATTGAGGTTCCGCAGATCGAATTGCCGCCGCTGGATTTAGGTCCGCTCAAGCAGCAGTAGAAACTACCCCTGAAAACAATGACTCGTTGACGAAGTCGCGCCTACGGCCTGCCGCCTGGGCCAAGACGCAATGGTGTTCCGCAGACGAAATATTCCCCTTCAATATCAACAAACTTCCGATTGACGGCGGCAACGAGCGCTGGTTTGGTGCATCGGCTTCATGCTAGCTCGGCAGGATAAGCCGGCTGCGCCTAACCGCGCGGTCAAGACAGCAGAGGTCAGTCTGGGAGGGTAATCGTTGCAATCGCTCTTGAAATTGAGCCGGGGAATCGACGCGTTCACGCGTTGGACGGGCAAACGCCTGGCGTGGCTCATTCTGATAGCCGTGCTCATCTCGGCCACCAACGCGATCGTGCGCAAGACTTTCGACGTGTCGTCAAATTCCTGGCTGGAACTGCAGTGGGTGCTGTTCGGCGTTGTCTTTCTGCTGTGCTCGCCGTGGACGATGCTCGACAACGAGCACATCCGCATCGATATCGTAAACAACCTGTTTTCCAAGCGCTGGCGGGATATCGTCGACATCATCGGCCACGTATTTTTCCTGATGCCACTCTGCATCGTGATGATCATCACCGGCGGTCCGTTCTTCATGCGCTCGGTTGAAATCAACGAGCAGTCCGGCAATGCCGGTGGCCTGCCGCAATGGCCGGCCAAATCGCTGATCATCATCGGGTTCGTGTTCCTGTTCGCTCAGGGCATTTCCGAACTGATCAAGCGAATCGCCGTGATGCGCGGCCTGATTCCAGATCCACACGCATCGCAGATGCATGCTCTCGAAGCCGAGGTCGAGCACCTCGTCGAGGCGATCGAAAAACGCTGATCGTCGGGCGCGCTCTCAGGGGGACTAGATGACTGCTTTTCTCATCGCCAACATGGCGCCGATCATGTTCGCGTCACTGGTGATTATCCTGCTGCTGGGCTATCCGGCGGCATTTTCGCTCGGCGCGGTTGGACTGATCTTCGCCTTTGTCGGCATCGAGCTTGGCGAGTTCCGCCCGGACTTCCTGCAAGCGCTGCCTGAGCGCGTCTACGGCGTGATGAACAACGACACGCTGCTCGCCATTCCGTTCTTCACGTTCATGGGACTGGTGCTCGAACGGTCGGGCATGGCCGAGGATCTGCTCGATACCATCGGACAATTGTTCGGCACGATCCGCGGCGGCCTCGCCTATGCCGTCATTTTCGTCGGCGCGTTGCTGGCGGCGACCACAGGTGTCGTTGCCGCTTCCGTCATCTCGATGGGCCTTATCTCGCTGCCGATCATGTTGCGCTATGGCTACGACCGAAGGATGGCCTCCGGCGTCATCGCCGCTTCCGGTACGCTAGCGCAGATCATTCCTCCCTCACTCGTCCTGATCGTGATGGCCGACCAGCTCGGCAAGTCGGTCGGCGACATGTACGAGGGCGCGTTCGTCCCGGGAATGGTGCTTGCCGGCCTGTATGCCGGCTACGCGTTCCTGGTAAGCATGATCTTTCCCAAGGCTGCTCCGGGTCTGCCAGCGGAGGCGGTCGGTTTCCGTGAGCCCAATGGCAGCCGCGGACTTTGGTCGCTCGGTGTCCTCTTCATTGTCAGTTGCGTATTCGGCTGGTTCATGATGCGCTCTTCGGAAGCGCGCGGTGCCGATTACGTCGTGCTCAGCATGTTCTATGGCATCCTATTCGCCTTCTTCGTGGCTGTGGTGAACTGGTTGATCCACAAGGTCTCCGGCTTCCGCTTTCTCTCGGCAATGGCGCAGCAAACCACGTTCGTGATGGTACCGCCGCTATTCCTGATCTTCCTGGTGCTCGGCACCATCTTCATCGGTGTCGCTACACCGACCGAAGGCGGCGCGATGGGCGCAGCCGGCGCACTTATTCTCGGCGCCGCCAAGCGCCGGCTGAGCTGGGATCTGATCCGGCAAGCGACGGAATCGACGGCCAAACTGTCGGCCTTCGTGATCTTCATCCTGATCGGCGCGCGCGTTTTCTCGCTGACCTTCTACGGCGTGAATGGCCACATCTGGGTCGAGCATCTCTTGACCTCCCTGCCCGGCGGACAGATCGGTTTCCTCCTTTTCGTCAACGCCCTCGTCTTCGTCCTGGCCTTCTTCCTCGACTTCTTCGAACTGGCCTTCATCATCATTCCGCTGCTCGGACCCGCGGCTGAAAAGCTCGGCATCGACCTGATCTGGTTCGGCGTCATTCTCGGCGTCAACATGCAGACGTCGTTCATGCACCCGCCGTTCGGATTCGCGCTGTTCTATCTGCGCTCGGTGGCGCCAAAGGAATCCTATATCGACCGCGTCACCGGCAAGCGCATGGATCCTGTGACGACCGGCCAGATCTATTGGGGCGCGGTGCCGTTCGTCGTCATCCAGGTCATCATGGTGGTGCTGGTCATCATGTTCCCGGCGATGGTGATGCACTACAAGGGCGCGGCGTCGACGATTGATCCGAACTCGATCAAGATCGAGGTGCCGCAGATCGAATTGCCGCCGCTCGATTTCGGGCAGCCCAAACAATAGCGCCCCGGCTCAAATCATCCGCTTCCCCCAAATAAAGAACCCCGGAGCTTTCGCTCCGGGGTTTTGTTTGCTTCGCGCAGGTTCGACGAAATCAGCCCTGCGAGTGACGCGCCATGAAGCCGTCGTATCCGAGTTCGGCCACCTGGAACCATGAATAGCCGTTGTTCGAGAATGACGTCAGCGATTCATACACCTTCTTGAAATCGGCGTTACCGGCCGCGACTTCGCTGTGCAATTCCTTCGCCGCCTTGTAACAGGCTTCCATCACAGGCGCCGGGAACGGGCGCAGCTTGGCGCCGGCTGCGATCAGCTTGCGCAACGCGGGCGGATTAGCCTGATCGTACTTCGCCATCATCCAGTTGTTGGCGTAGTGGCCGGCTTGCTCGAGAACCGACTGATAGTATTTCGGCAAGGCATTCCACTTGTCGAGATTGACGAAGGCCAGCAGCATCGGGCCGCCTTCCCACCAGCCGGGATAATAGTAGTTGGGGGCAACCTTCGCGAAGCCGAGCTTCTCGTCGTCGTAGGGGCCGACCCACTCCGCGGCATCGATGGTGCCCTTTTCGAGCGCCGGGTAAATGTCACCGCCGGCGATCTGCTGCGGGACGACGCCAAGCTTCTGCAGCGCGCGACCGGCAAAGCCGCCGATGCGCAACTTCAGCCCCTTAAGGTCGTCCGGCGTCTTGATCTCCTTGCGGTACCAACCGCCCATCTGCGCGCCGGTATTGCCTGCGAGCAGCGAGGTCACGTTGTACTTCTTGTAGAATTCGTTGAGCAGATCCCTGCCGCCGCCAAGCATGTACCAAGCCTGGTTGAGACGCATATTCGGCCCGAACGGCACCGCGGAGCCGAAGGTGAAGGTCGGATCCTTGCCGAAATAGTAGTATGACGCGGTATGGCCGATCTCGACGGTGCCGTTCTGCACGGCGTCGAGAACCTGCAGGCCGGGGACGATTTCACCGCCGGCAAATGTCTGGATCTGGAACTTGTTGTCGGTGGCTTCGCCGACCATCTTGGCCATCAATTCGGCACCGCCATAGAGCGTGTCCAAGGACTTCGGCCAGCTCGTCGGCATGCGCCACTTGATTTCGGGCAAGCCCTGCGCAATCGCGGGCGCTGCGATCGTTGCAGCCCCTGCCGCACCCAAGCCGGTTACTTTGAGAAAGTCTCTTCGCTTCATATTTCATCCCTTTGGTTGTGCCGATCAGCCTTCGTGTCGAGGCTTGGAACCGAGCATGAAGCATCCGGCCGCCAAATTCCATAAGCAATTGGATGCAAACGCAAAAAAGCCCGACCTTCCTGCGAAGGCCGGGCTTTCTTGTAAGCTTTTGGGACAGGTGTGCGGGTCAGATCAGCCGCGCGTGCGCGAACGGATCATGAAGCTGTCATAGGTATACTCGGCGACCTGCCACCACAGATACTGGTCGGAGCGATAGGCCTGCATTGCGTCGATGGCCTTCTTGAAGTCCGCGTTCTTGCCGGAAATTTCGGCCCACAATTCGTTGGTCGACTTCAGGCAAGCTTCCAGCACTTCGTTGGTGAAGGGACGAAGCTGCGTGCCGCTGGCGACAAGGCGCTTCAGTGCCGCGGGGTTCAGCATGTCGTAGCGCTGATTCATCCAGGCATTGGTGTTCGCCGCCGCGTTGGTGAGAATGCCCTGGTAGCTCTTCGGCAGTTCATTCCACTTCTCGAGATTGGCGAAGGCGTGGACCGTCGGGCCGCCCTCCCAGAAGCCGGGGTAGTAGTAGAACTTCGCGACCTTCTGGAAGCCGAGCTTTTCGTCGTCATACGGACCGACCCACTCGGCGGCATCGATGGTGCCCTTTTCGAGCGCCGGATAGATATCGCCGCCGGCGATCTGCTGCGGCACCACGCCAACCTTCTGCAGGACCTGGCCAGCGATGCCGCCGATGCGCATCTTGAGGCCCGACAGATCGGCAACCGTCTTGATCTCCTTGCGGAACCAGCCACCCATCTGCGTGCCGGTATTGCCGCAGGGGAAGCCGATCACGCCGGACTTCTTGAAGAACTCATTGGCGAGGTCGTTACCGCCGCCTTGCGCCAACCAAGAGTTCTGCTGGCGCGCATTGAGGCCGAACGGCACGGCCGAAAAGATCGCAAAGGTCGGATCCTTGCCGACGTAATAGTACGAAACCGTGTGGCACATCTCGACGGTGTTCTTGGAGGTCGCGTCGAGTGCCTGCAGACCCGGAACCAGCTCGCCGGCCTGGAAGACCTGGATCTGGAATTTGTTATCGGTCATTTCGGCGACCTGCTTCGCCAGGTGCTCGGCACCGCCGTAGATAGTGTCGAGCGACTTCGGGAAGCTCGACGTCAGGCGCCATTTGATCTCAGGCGACGATTGCGCGATCGCCGGCGAGGCAACGGCTGTCGCGGCAGCACCGGCCGCTGAAACCTTCAAAAAATCACGACGCTTCATTCAAGCTCTCCTTCGGGTCGTTCCCCAAATTTCCTCGAGCGTTCCTCCGGCGGGACGAATTCCATGGCATCCGGGGCGCTCTGGCGGGGGCGCTTTAACACGGAAGTTCGCGCCAGAAAACGCGACAAAGGCATGACTGCACTGATTAAACGAAAGTCGTATGGGCGCGAATAAGGCGACTTCAGGCCGCGGCAATCGCGCCCTGAAGCTGGTCGCGAACTTTGGTCCCGATGGCCCGGTAGACCGCGGCATGCGGGCCGTCAGGCTGGCTCGCGACCACAGGATTACCTTCGTCCGAGGTGGTCCGAATCGACATGTGCAGCGGGATTTCGCCCAGGAATGGGACACCCAGCCGCTCCGCCTCATGGCGCGCGCCGCCATGGCCGAAAATGTCCGAGCGCGTGCCGCACTCGGGACACTGGAAGTAGCTCATGTTCTCGATGAAGCCGAGCACCGGCACGTTGACCTTCTTGAACATCGCAAGCCCCCGCCGCGCGTCGATCAGGGAGAGGTCCTGCGGGGTTGAGATAATCACCGCTCCCTTCAACGGCACGTTCTGCGCCAGGGTCAATTGCGCGTCCCCCGTACCGGGCGGCATGTCGACGACGAGAATATCGAGCGTGCCCCACGCCACGTCGCGCAGCATCTGGGTGATCGCCGACATCACCATCGGCCCGCGCCAGATCATCGCAGTGTTTTCCTCGACCAGGAAGCCGATCGACATGATCGAAAGCCCAAAACGCTTGATCGGAATCATCTTGCGATCGTCGTTGAGCTGCGGCTTCTCATTGATGCCGGAGAGCCGCGGCACCGAGGGGCCGTAAATGTCGGCATCGAGCAGCCCGACCCGCAGGCCGAGGTCGCGCAGGCCAAGCGCAAGGTTGAGCGCGGTAGTCGACTTGCCGACACCGCCCTTGCCCGAGGCCACCGCGATGACGGCGGCAACGCCAGGAATCTCCGCCTGCTTCGACATCGGCGACGCCGCGCCCTGCGGCGGCCGGTGGGCGGAAGCGGGTTGCACGCCATGCGCATGCCGATGCGCCGCGGGCGCGGCCTGCGGAGCACCGGGCTTGCGCTCGGCCGTGAGCGCGATCATCGCCATGCTGACGCCGGGGATCGCGCGCACTGCAGCTTCGGCTTGCGCGCGCACGCTTTCCCAGACTCTAGCCTCGGCGGCGTCGACATTGATGGAGAAGAACACCTTGCCGTCGGTGACCGAGATCGCCGATAGCACGTTGGCATTGGTCAGTGGCACGCCGCGCGGCGAGGCCACCCGGCTAAGGGCATCGAGAACCTGTTGCTGCGTTACGCTCACTCGCGTCTCCTGAAGCCCTTGCAGTTCCGAGCGAGAACCGGGCCCTACTCGCTTGTTTTGACGCGCATTCTTGATGCGAACCTGACCTGCTCCGGACCAAGTCCGAAAGTAGGGCCCCGTTCCAATACGCCGGAGCATGATCTCTGCGCAAACGCATTCCGCGTTTGTCGCGAGGAAAACCGGTCCCCACTTTTCCGGATCATGCTCGTCCGATGCGACCCATAGAGCGATTCAGCCCAAAAGGCTATCTCGCTCCTACGTCATCCCACCGCTCCGCGGGGGCGGCAGCCGCCTGCTCCTTCGCCGCCTCGTAATTCAGCTCGATCATCACGCCATTGGGGTCATTGACGAAGATTTGCCAGAGGTCACCGCCCGGAACCTGCCGGGAGTCATACGCCATGCCCTTCTGTTCCAGCCGCCGTTTCATGCCGTCAAAGCCGTAGCTGGCAAACGCGACATGGTGGACGACGCCGGAATCGGGCTTCTGCGGCTCGTCGGTCTTGGAGATATCGACGAGGTGCACCACCGCCTTGCCCTCGCTGTACATCCACGCCCCGGGAAATGCGAAGTTCGGCCGGGCGCCCTTTTCCAGGCCCAGAATGTCCTCATAGAACCGGACCGTATCGGCAAGGTTGCGGGTCCGGATGTTGAAATGGTCGAGCACGCCCACGCTGACGCCCATGCGATGTCACTCCCTTTTTTGTGAGGTTCTTGAGGAACCTATCCTAGCACGAATCCGGCTCCGCCCACCAACGAAGGCGTTGCCCTCCCCTGCGCAGTGGTTATGGTGCGGCTCCTCCAAAAACACCGTCCGGCCGGCCCAACGTCGCCGGCGAAAACTCCAAGGTAACACACATGGCTAAAGTCGCTTTTCTCGGTCTCGGCGTAATGGGCTTCCCCATGGCAGGACATCTGGCGAAAAAAGGCAGCCACGAGGTGACCGTGTACAACCGGACCGGGGCCAAGGCGAAGGAGTGGGCGGACAAGTTCGGCGGGCGCACCGCGCCGACGCCGAAGGCCGCGGCGGAAGGTCAGGATTTCGTGATGTGCTGCGTCGGCAACGACAATGACCTGCGCGCGGTCACGATCGGCACCGATGGCGCCTTCGCCGGCATGAAAAAGGGCGCGGTATTCGTCGACCACACTACCGCCTCCGCCGAAGTCGCCCGCGAGCTCGATGCTGCAGCCGTTAAGGCGGGCTTCAAGTTCATCGACGCGCCGGTGTCCGGCGGCCAGGCGGGTGCGGAAAACGGCGTGCTGACGGTGATGTGCGGCGGGAAGGAAGACGCCTACGCCGCTGCCGAGCCAATCATTTCCGGCGCTTATGCGAGAATGTGCAAACTGCTCGGGCCCGCCGGCGCCGGACAGCTCACCAAAATGGTCAATCAGATCTGCATTGCAGGTCTCGTCCAAGGCCTGTCGGAAGGCATTCACTTCGCCAAGAAGTCCGGACTCGACGTCGCGGCCGTGATCGAGACCATCTCCAAGGGCGCGGCGCAGTCCTGGCAGATGGAGAACCGCTACAAGACCATGAATGACGGCAAGTTCGACTTCGGCTTCGCCGTCGAATGGATGCGCAAGGACCTCTCGATCTGCATCGCTGAGGCCCGCCGCAATGGCGCCAACCTGCCAGTGACCGCCCTCGTCGATCAGTTCTACGCCGAGGTCGAGAAGATGGGCGGCAAGCGCTGGGATACGTCGAGCCTTTTGGCCCGGCTTGAGCGGTGAGTTAAAGAAACAGGTTAAGACAAAGCGCAAAGCCCCCGCTTCTTATCCAGTCAGAAGCGGGGGTTCCGTCTGCCCGACAGGTTAATTTTAACTTCCTGTTTACGAGAATTTTTAGCTCTTTAAGTCATCGCTTAATGATTTAGCGGCACAGATAGACAATGCAAAAGCCCGCGCAGTTCGCGGGCAGGATTTGTGTTGTTCAATGAGTAAGCCCGCAGAGAAGCCCGAGGTTGTCCAGCTTCCGGCAGAAGCGCCGGTCGCATCAGCGGTCAACACCCGGCGCGTGGCGGCGCAGCGGGTGCGCGAGGCGCGTGATCGGTTAACGTCGACCAGCGGGACCCGCCCCGCCTTCGATACCGAATTGCTCCGACAATACGCCCAGACCCGGGTATCGGCTTCCTTCGTGGTCATGCTGCTGGTGGTTGCGACCGGCGTTCTGTTCGGCCTCTGGAAGTATGCCGTGCCGGCCGCGGTCTGGACCGTCGGCATGCTCTGCATCCATTTCACCATCATTCGCAACTGCAAGCGCTTCCTCAGCGAGCAGCCTAATCTCGCCGCCACGCGCAAATGGCAAACCCGCTTCGTGCTGCTCGACCTGCTCTACGGCCTGAGCTGGACGGCGATCCTGCTCGACCCTGCCGGCCTCGACGTCGTCTCGAACACGATGATGATGTTCCTGATGCTGCTGGTGATCGCGGTGTCAAGCATGCTGGCCGCGACGCTGCCCATTGCGGCGGTGGCGGCAACCGCGCCGGTGACGGCTGCGATCGCGCTCAATTTCGTGATGGGCGGAACCTTCGACAATTACGCGCTCGCGCTGTTGGCAGTCGCCGCCGAAAGTTATTTTGCGCTGCTTGCCCACCAGCTTCATTCGACGACGCTGGAGACGATCGAAGCACGCGCCGAGAAGGACGCGCTGATCGGCGAGCTCGAACAGGCCAAGGCGATTTCGGACGAAGCGCGGCACCGCGCCGAATCCGCCAACGTCGCCAAGTCGCGCTTTCTGGCGCAGATGAGCCACGAGCTGCGCACGCCGCTGAACGCGATCCTCGGATTCTCCGAGGTGATGAAGAGCGAAATCTTCGGCGCCCACGCCGTGCCGGTCTACAAGGAATATTCCGCCGACATCCATAATTCGGGCGTCCACCTGCTCAACCTCATCAACGAGATTCTCGATCTGTCGCGGATCGAGGCCGGCCGCTACGAACTCAATGAGGAAGCGGTGTCGCTGGTGCATGTCGTCGCCGACTGCCACCATCTGTTGAAGCTGCGCGCGACCAGCCGCGGCATCACCATTCATGAGGTGTTCGAGCACGGCATGCCCAGGATCTGGGGCGACGAGCGCGCCACGCGCCAGGTCGTGCTCAATCTCATATCCAACTCGATCAAGTTCACTCCGCCGGGCGGCGATATCTGGCTTAAGGTCGGCTGGACCGCGTCCGGTGGCCAATATCTCAGCGTCAAGGACACCGGCTCCGGCATTGCCGAGGATGAAATCCCGATCGTGCTGGCGTCGTTCGGCCAGGGCTCCAACTCGATCAAATCGGCCGAACAGGGCGCAGGCCTGGGCTTGCCGATCGCCAAGAGCCTGATCGACATGCATGGCGGCACCTTCACGCTGAAATCGAAATTGCGCATCGGCACCGAAGTCATCGTCACCTTCCCGCCGGAGCGCGTGATGAGCGCGCTGGCGCCGATGGCCGAGGAGGCCCCGCCATTGCAGCCGGACCCCGCAATCACAGTAGCCGCCGAGGACAAGCGGCGGCCGCGTCACAAACCGATTATGAGTGCCGGCACCGGGTTGTAGCTGCAATCGCTTGCGCAAAGGATGCAAACCACTTCACTATCCAGCAATGAGCAAAGAAACGCCGTGTATCGCAGTCTGTATGATGGATCCCAAAACCAAACTCTGCTTCGGCTGCGGACGAACGTTGCCGGAGATCGCGCGCTGGCACCGCATGGAAACGGCGGAGCGATTGGCCGTGATGGAAGGGCTTGCGGCGCGCATGGTGGATGCGGGCCTAGTTCCGATGCCGCCGCGCACCGAGCGCGGCTGATCACCGGAGGAAACGGCGGAGGCGCCAAGTGATCCGCATCATGCTCGTTCTGGCGATGCTCGCTGCCACCGCCGGCGCCGTCGTCGCGTATGGCGATCCGAACCAGATCGCGCGCGCCAGCAACTCGGTATCGAAAATGCTATGGCAACGCAGCCTGGAGCCGGCGCCCGCTGTGGAGATCGCACGCGGCAAGGCCGGCGAGTTCGCGCTGCACGCCAAGATCAACGGCGTCAAGGCGCCGATGGTGATCGACACCGGCGCAACGTCGGTGGTGCTGACCTGGGAAACGGCGAAGGCGATCGGCCTGCCGACCGAGATGCTCGAGTACAACGTCGAACTCGAAACCGCCGGCGGCCACACCAAGGCGGCGCGGCTAACCCTCGATCGTCTCGCGGTCGGCGGCCTCGTCGAGAAATCGGTCCCGGCGCTGGTGGTGCCGCGCGGGTTGATGAAGACCAACCTGCTCGGCATGAGCTTTCTGGACCGGCTGGAAAGCTGGGGCGTGCGGGCCGACAAGCTGAAGCTGCACGGCTATCCCGAAGTGGCGGCGTCCAACCGCAAACGCACCCGGTCGGCTGCGAATTAGATTTGGCTGTTGTTCACGGCTGCTTAGGGTCCAGGAGCGGCGCTAAGCAGAGATGCCGATATCGATGCAATGGGCCAATAGGCGACATACCGGCAAGGAACGGCTTTTAGTTGATGTAACCTAGTTCACATACCGAAAAACGCCACCGTAGTATTCCTTGATCCGATATCGCGTCGCTTCCGCAGCCGTTTTGAAAGCTGCGCACTATCCCAACTCGATCGTTCGAGAACTCAAACGTTCTTTTTGAATAACAGGTTTGCCCTTCTGCAAACCACTCCACGCGGACGATACTGAAGGAATTGTCGGATTGCATTGCGGGGCGCAGTAACGTGCGCCAGGTAGGTCGCCATGGACCGAACTGTTGGCAACGAAAGCGGTTACCAGGCCATACAAAGTGGCGGTACTCTCCTTGTTGCGATGCTCTGCATCGCCCTCTTCGCGAGCGAAGCCAGTGCTCAATGTACTGCGCGAGACGTCCTGCAGAAGCGCTTGATGTTTAAGCCAAGTCCTTCAGCTAATACTCCGCCAATTCTGATCAAATCCGCCTTCGCTGTTCCGGTGTGGAGAACGATCACAGTAGGGACGTTTGCAAATTCGTTTGCCCTCATTAACGCGTTGGATGCAGCAGGCTGTGGCATCGGAGGCTTGGCTGAGGAAATTCTCGCTCGACCGGCTTTCAGCGTCGGCACCACGAAAACAAACGTGGAGCTTTTTGCGGTGTCGGCGGCCGAACTCGGCTTTCAGACCGATACCGCGCCGCTAGCAGACGTTTATGCGCGCGCTCGACAATTGGGCTTCGGACTTGCCGCAGCAGAAGTAGCTCCGCAACTAAGGCTCCAGTATTTTGACCAGCCGATGGGTGAGTTTGTTATCGGGATGGAGCCGATCAAAACGTGGAAAGGCGAGCCTGTCATTTTAACCGTGGCCAATGGCGGAGCGGGATTAGTCCTCATCGGCCGGGATGGTAGCGCCGACGCAGAAATACCTGTGGCGTCCCGCTTTTTGTTCGTGCGGTCCAATGAGCCTGCGTTAGCGAAGGCGGCCCTTGGGGCTCGGTGAGGCCGCAACGCTCGGCCACGCCGGGCAGATCGTTCGTTCCCCGCGATCGACCTACAGTCACGATGATCTCGCCACTGTGCCAGCAGACATCTTGGAGCGAATGGCGCGCTCCATCGCTCGTGCGTTACGGAAAGTTAGACTCTCGCCTTCGCCGCCTTGCGCGCCTTGTTGACTTCCTCGATTTCGGGCTCGATCGAATTTAGGCTCTCGTAGATTTCTGCGAGCACCGTCTTCAGATCCGAAACGTTCTTCGACGGAAAATTGCGAACCGCCACCTCCTCGAAATGGATGGCGATCGGGATCAATTCTTCCACCAGCGTCCGCCCCTTGGGCGTGAGGTTGATCGCAACCGTGCGCGCGTTGTCCTTCAGCCGCGTGCGCGTCACGAGGCCTCGCCGCTTCATCTCCCCGACCAGGCGCGACAGCGTCGATATCTCGATCGTCGTCATGTCGGCGAGATCGCCGAGGCGCTGATCGCCTTTTTCCCAGAGCGCGGCCATCACGCGGTACATCGGTAATGTTACGCCATAGCCCGCGATGCGCCGGGAAAACAGGTCGCCCATCCGCACGCCGACGCGGTTGAGCATGTAGGGCAAGGAATTCGTCAGCCGGTACAAGGTCTTGCGTCCCGCTTTGGTGCAACTTTTGCATCCCTCCAATAGCCGGGCGCCGATCATTTTTCAAGGCAATTGTTGCAATTGAAAGTTTTCGATTGACTTGTCATTTGCAAATGCAATTATTGTTCGCGAAAATTAAGCCGCCGATCAAGAGCGGATTGTTCAGTGGAGGAAACCATGTCGCTGGATTCGGCATCCGACGAATTGCGTGAAACGTTCAAGCGCGCGTTGCGGCGATTTCCGGCCGCCGTGTCGGTGATCACGTCTGCCGACCAGAACCGCCGCCACGGGATGACGGCGACCGCGGTGACGTCGCTGTCGCTTGATCCTCCCTCGCTGATCGTCTGCGTCAACCAACAAACGCTGCTGCACGACATCATGCTGCTGGCGCGCCGCTTCTGCGTGAACGTGCTGCGCCGCGATCAGGTTTCCCTTTCATCGGCGTTCAGCGGCGCGGTCCCCGCCGAGGAGCGGTTCGGGCTCGGCCAATGGATGACCTCGGCCGAGGGCGTCACCTATCTCGCTGACGCGCAGATCAACATCTTCTGCAAGAAGGCCGCCGCCGTGCCCTACGGCACGCATACGATTTTCATCGGCGAAGCTGAGACCGTGAACGTGCGCGATCCGATCGAGCCCCTGATCTACCAGGACGCGACCTACTGCTTCTCGGTGCCCCACGACAGCCAGGCTGCGTGATCCGCCCAGCCGCCGCCTTCCAGCCCATCGAAGATACGGAGCAAACCAATGGTATCAGTCGCCCAGTTGAAGGACGTGCCGGCGCCGCCGCCCCCTCGCCCCGACATCAGCGAGTTGCGGAGCCGCGTGGCGCAGATCGCGCCGCAGATCAAGGCGCGCGCCCACACCACGGAAAAGGCAGGCCGCGTGCCGGAAGAGAACATCACGGCGCTGCGCAACATCGGCTATTTCGACATCGTCAAGCCGGCGATGTTCGGCGGCTACGAGCACGATTTCGACGTGCTGGTCGAGCTGAACATCGAGCTCGCGAAAAGCTGCGCCTCGACGGCGTGGGTCGGCGGCCTGCTCGCCGCCCATCAATGGCTGATCGCGGGATTTCCGGAAGCCGCGCAGCGCGACGTCTGGGATGATAATCCGGACGCACTCGCTTGCGGCTCCTACGCACCGGCCGCCAAGGCGATCGAGGTCGAGGACGGCTATCGCCTCACCGGGCGCTGGTCGTTTGCGAGCGGCTGTGACAACGCGCAATGGTCGTTGTGCGCGGCGCTGTTGCCGTCGAAGACGGAAGCCGGCCAGTTTGCGCCGGCCTTCCTGCTGGTTCCGGCCACCGACTACGTCATCGACGATACCTGGAATGTCGTCGGCCTCAGCGGCACCGGCAGCAAGACGCTCGTACTGTCAGACGTGTTCGTGCCGGCGCACCGCCTGCTGTCGTTCGCCGACACCACATCCGGCAAGACGCCGGGCGCTGCGCTCTATGCCGCCAACCCCACCTTCTCGATTCCGATGCTCTCGAACATTCCTTCCTGCCTGGCGTCCACCGCAGTCGGCGCCGCCGCCGGCGCGCTGGAGGACTATCTTGCCGTTACCTCCAGGCGAATCACGCGCGGCGCGGTGGCGGGCCACAACAACCGCATGGCGGATTTCCCCACCATCCAGCTACGTGTTGCCGAAGCGGCCGCCTCCGTCGATGCGGCGCGTGAAGTGCTGCTGCGCGATCTCAGGGACCGTGCGGCGACGATCCGCGACGGCAGGCCGGTCTCGATCGAGGACCGCATCGTCAGCCGCCGCGGCCAGGCGTTTTCAGTTGCACTGGCCATCCGCGCCAGTGAGGCGCTGAACGCCTCGACCGGCGGGCTCGGCCTCGACCTTTCCAATCCGGTGCAGCGCGCCTGGCGCGATGCCAATGCCGTCGGCCGCCACATCAGCATGAACTGGGACGCCGTCGGCACCATGTACGGCCAGCTCGCGCTCGGGCTGACGCCCCAAGGTCAATACTAAGGGACAGTACTAACAACATCAGACATCAGCGAGGACGACATGCAGGGCAAGATCGCATTAGAGGAACATTTCGCCATCCCGGACACGCTGATGGACTCAGCGGGTTTCGTTCCGGACTCCTATTGGCCGGAGTTGAAGGACCGCCTGCTCGATATCCAGGACAAGCGGCTGGCGCAGATGGACCGCCACGGCGTCGAGATGATGATCCTGTCGTTGAACGCACCGGCGGTTCAGGCGATTCCCGACGTCGTCAGCGCCAACGAGATCGCGATCCGCGCCAATGATTTCCTCGCCGAACAAGTGGCAAAACGGCCGTCACGCTTTCAGGCCTTTGCCGCACTGCCGATGCAGGACCCCGATCTCGCGATCGCCGAACTCGAGCGCTGCATCAAGACGCTCGGCTTCCGCGGCGCGCTGGTCAACGGCTTCTCGCAAATCGGCGACGGCAAGCGGCCGGTCTATTACGACCTGCCGCAATACTGGCCATTCTGGGAAGCGGTCGAGCAGACCGGCCTGCCCTTCTACCTGCATCCGCGCAATCCTCTGCCGGAAGACTGCGCGATCTATGAAGGACATCCGTGGCTGATGGGCCCGACCTGGGCGTTCGGACAGGAGACCGCGGTCCATGCGTTGCGCCTGATGGGATCGGGATTGTTCGATGCCTATCCAAAACTGAAGATCATCCTCGGCCATATGGGTGAAGGCCTGCCCTACAGCATGTGGCGCGTCGATCATCGCAACGGCTGGGTCAAGGCGCCGCCAAAACATAAGGCGAAAAAGAAGATCTGCGACTATTTCAATGCCAACTTCTTCCTGACCACGTCGGGCAATTTCCGCACCCAAACGCTGATCGATTCCATTCTCGAAATCGGAGCCGACCGCATCCTGTTCTCGGTCGACTGGCCGTTCGAGAACGTGGACCACGCCTCCGACTGGTTCAACAGCGCCAGTATCAGCGAGAACGATCGCCTGAAGATCGGCCGGCGCAACGCCATCGACCTGTTCAAGCTCGATCTCGGTGACTTGGCCGTCGCCGAGCACGGCATTCACCAAGCCGCGGAATAAGCGGCCTCAAACGACATAATCACCATCTGGGAGGGAAACGGCCATGGCCGCGCAGGCAATCGACCTTCACGAAGAGCTCGCCGAAGCAAAGGTAGGGAAATTTCACTGGCGCCTCGGCGCCATCATGGGACTGCTAACGCTGTTTGACGGCTATGACACGTTCAACCCGGCTTACGTCATTCACTATGTCGCAAAGCCATGGGGCCTGCAGGCCGGCCAGGCGGGACTGTTGATCTCCAGCGGACTGGTTGGATTCCTGCTCGGGGCCGCCATCCATGGCATCATTGCCGATCGGCTCGGCCGCCGTGGCACCCTGCTCGGCGGCTTGTGGATCACCAGTATCTTTACACTGCTCACCGCGACCTCGGCGGACTCGTTCCTCTCCTTCTGCATCCTGCGGCTCCTGACCGGCATCGGCCTCGGCGTGTTGCTACCGCTCGCGACCACCTACATCAACGAGCTGGCGCCGCGGCGCGTGGCGAACACATTTGCGCTGTGGGGCGTCGCGCTTGGCTGGGCGCTCGGCGGCACCCTCGCCGGTGTCGCCGGCGTGTTTGCAACCCCGGTGTTCGGCTGGACGTCGCTGTACTGGATCGGCTCGCTGTCTTTCCTGCTCTTGCCGTTCATGCACATGATGTTACCGGAATCGCCAAAATTCCTCGCACTCCAGGGCCGCACCGATGAAATCCGCGACATGCTGACGAAGCTTCGGCCCGAGCGCGCCGGCGCCTACAAGTTGGCTGAAATTGCCATCGGACAAGCGGAGAAGCCGGTCAATTCGGTGGCAGTGCTGCTGCAGTCGAAATATCGACGGACCACATTTGCGATCTGGGCCTCGGCCTTCCTCAGCCTGTTCTGCATCTTCGGCCTTTCGGGATGGATTCCGACGGTGATGATGCAGCGTGGCGAAACCTTTGCCGCAAGCTTCGGCTTCGGCGCGCTGATGCAGATCATGTCGTTCGTCGGCGGCCTTGTGCTTGGCAACCTCGTCGATCGATCGGGCGGCAGCCGCGGGCTGATCGCGACCTGGTGGGCCTTTGGCGGCCTCGCCGTGTTGTCGCTCGTGGTACTGAACGTCCACATCGTCAACATCACCTCGGTCGCCGCCGCCGGCTTCTTCATTATCGGCGCGCAATTCGTGCTGAACAATTTCACTGCGGCTTCCTATGAGACCGGCGTGCGCGCCACCGCTGTCGGAATGGAGCTCGGGGTTGCCCGCGTCGGCGCCATCCTCGGCCCGTTCGTGGCTGGTGCGCTTCAGCAATATTACCAGAGCCCGACACCGATGTTCCTGTCGATCGGCGTCTCCGCGATTGCCGCCGGTGCGATCATCTTGCTGGCCAGGCGGCCGGCGAGCGTACCAGCAAGCAGACTTGAAGAGGCCGCCGGCTTGCGCAAGGTTGCACAGCCCGCCTCTTGAGCCGGAAGTCCGGCTCCAGGGCGGCCTGATCCTGGAGCCGGTCATTCGTCCGCAAGGAGCAACCATGCAAGACTTCACCTACCAGAGCGCGCCGATGCGGGTGGTGTTCGGCACCGGCACGCTGCGTCAATTGCCCGATGAATTGTCTCGCCTCGGCGTTACCCGCGCCCTCGTGCTGGCGACCCCGCGACAGAAAGATCTGGTCGCCGGCATCCGGGAGATGATCGACGAACGCTTGGCCGGCGTCTTCTCCGGAGCGGTCATGCATACGCCCGTCGAGGTGACGGAACGGGCGATGGAAGTCGTGCGCGAGAGCAAGGCCGATGGCGTCGTCGCGATCGGCGGCGGTTCGACCACCGGCCTCGGCAAGGCGATCGCCTTGCGCACCGATCTGCCGCAGATCGTGCTGCCGACAAGTTATGCCGGCTCGGAGATGACGCCGGTGGTCGGCCAGACCAGCGGCGGGATCAAGACCACGCAATCGAGCCCGAAGATCCTTCCCGAGATCGTGATCTACGACGTCGACCTCACCATGACGATGCCGGCAAAACTATCGGCGACATCGGGCGTCAACGCCATTGCGCACGCGGTCGAGGCGCTCTACGCGCGGGATCGCAACCCCATCATATCGCTGATGGCGCGGGAAGGCATCGGCACGCTAGCGCGGGCGCTGCCAAAAATCTGCGCTGAGCCAAGCAACAAGACGGCGCGCACCGACGCGCTCTATGGCGCCTGGCTCTGCGGCGTCTGCCTCGGCGCGGTCGGCATGGCGCTGCATCACAAGCTCTGCCACACGCTGGGCGGGCTATTCAATCTGCCGCATGCGGATACCCACACCGTCATTCTCCCGCACGCCCTCGCCTACAATGCGCCTGCCGCACCTGATGCAATGACACGCATCTCCACAGCGCTTGGCGTGAGCGACCCGGCGCTCGGCCTCCACGATCTGGCGCGAAAGCTTGCCGCGCCGCTGTCGCTGCGCGAGATCGGCATGCCCGAGAGCGGCATTGATCAGGCCGCCGACCTCGCCGTGAAGAACCCCTACTGGAATCCGCGCCCGATCGAGCGAGAAGCGATCCGCGGATTGATCGCGCGCGCCTGGCGCGGAGACGCTCCGCAAACCGCCGAATGATTCCCTGGACGACGCCCGTGGTCGACGTCTGGCATTCGGACAATGACGGCTATTACGCCGCGACGGGCTCCGCCGCGCGATCCTCGACCAGTGCGATCGCATCGCGCAGCACGTCAACGCCGGCGCCCGGCCTAGTGCCCTTCTCCGCGAGATGGCGGCGAAAGGCGCGCGCGCCGGGCACGCCGTGAAACGCGCCGACGAAGTGCCGCGTCATCGCATGCAGCTTTGCGCCTTGCGCCAACTGGTCTTCAATATAAGGCAACATCGCTTCGAAGACGTCCTTCATCGTCGCGTGAGGTGCCACCTCGCCGAACAATTCCGGATCGACATCGAGTAGGCGCCATGGCTCCTGATAGGCCGCCCGCCCCAGCATCACGCCGTCGACATGGTCGAGGTGCCGCTTCGCCTCGGCAATACTGCCGACGCCGCCATTGATGATAATCGGCACACCCGGCAGCGCGGCCTTGAGCCGGTAAACCCTATCGTAATCGAGCGGCGGGACGTCGCGGTTTTCCTTCGGCGACAACCCGTTGAGCCAGGCCTTCCGGGCATGCACGATCAGCGCGTCGGCGCCGGCCGCGACCACGCCGCGCGCCAGCACGTCGAGCGCCACTTCCGGGTCCTGGTCGTCGATGCCGATCCGGCATTTGACTGTAACCGGAATCTTGACCGCACGCTTCATGGCAGCCACGCCCTCGGCGACCAGCGCCGGCTCCGCCATCAGGCAAGCGCCGAAGCGGCCATCCTTCACGCGGTCGGACGGACAGCCGACATTGAGATTAACTTCGTCGTAGCCAAAATCCTCGCCGATCGTCGCGGCGGTCGCAAGATCATCCGGAACGGAACCACCGAGCTGCAGCGCCAGCGGATGCTCGCTTGGATCGAAGCCGAGCAGCCGCCTCCGGTCGCCATGAATGATGGCGCCCGTCGTCAGCATCTCCGTATAAAGCCGCGCGCGCCGGCTCATCAGACGGTGGAACACGCGGCAGTGCCGGTCAGTCCAATCCATCATCGGAGCCACAGAAAAGCGATAGTCTTGCGATTTCAATGATTTATCCTGTACCCTCAATAGGATGAAAGAGGAACGTGTGCACTTCAAACTAGCCGAAATTGCACACGTTTGTACCCGTTTTGACCTCTCGGTGCACACGTAGCGCACACGAATTGGGGAGTGCACACGGCTATGGCCAGCTTCACTCAGTTGCCCTCCGGGAACTGGCGCGTCCAGGTCCGCCGCAAGAACCGCTATGTGTCAGAGACCTTTCGCCGTCGCAAGGACGGCGAAGACTGGGCGCTCGATATGGAGCGCAATATCGACCGCAGTGGATCACCAAAGCCACGCGCTGCCGTACAGGCGCGTACATTCGGTGACATCATCGACCTTCATGTCGAGGATATGCATGAGGTAGGTCGCCCTCCCCGCCGTTCCAAGGCGGCCGTATTGGAAGCACTGAAGGAAGCCTTAGGCACAGTGAAGTTGGCCAAGCTCAATCGCGAGCGACTTATCGAATTTGGTCGCAAGCGGGCGAAGGAAGGTGCGGGCCCAGCCACGCTGGCGATCGATTTCTCCTTTATCAGAACTGTCGCCACACACGCTGCAGCCGTTCATGGCATTGAAGTCTCGGCCGAAGAGGTTCGCTTAGCGCGCTTTGCGATGAAGCATTTGGGCCTTGTCGGGAAATCGGAGGAACGAGATCGACGTCCAACTGAAGACGAGCTTGGCGAACTCATTGAATATTTCGAGACCAATCCTCGACAAGTCATTCCAATGGGTCGGATCGTTCGGTACGCAGTCGCGACAACGATGCGACAAGAGGAAATTTGCCGACCCGACTGGCCGGACGTGGACATGAAAACGCGGGTTCTGATCATCCGTGACCGCAAAGATCCCCGGGCGAAGGATGGCAACGATCAGAAAGTCCCCCTTCTCAATCTGACCGGCTACGATGCGTGGGAAATCATGCTCCAGCAGCGGATCATCACGAGAGGTTGGGGTCGCGTGTTTCCGTATAATCACCGCTCAGTAAGCGCTGCTTTCACGCGAGCCTGCGATGAGTTGAAGATCGAGGATTTGCATTTTCATGACCTGCGACACGAGGGGACTAGTCGTCTTTTTGAAGCAGGGCTCACGATCGAGAAGGTCGCGCTGGTAACCGGCCATAAGGATTGGCGGACGCTGCGGCGTTACACCAAGCTGAAGCCGGAAGAACTCCACAAGCTACAAACGGCGCCGCAACCCTCTTTGGAGGAGTTCATCCAAACGCTCACGAGAAACGAGCTTGCAACGGGAGTGCGACAACAGGTGTAAAGACGCGGGCTGCGAGTTGCGGCTTTACGGCGCGCTCGGAGGCGGTCGCATTTGCTGTGTTTTTCAATCGCTTGCCGGGATGGACAAAGAAATAAGGTGAATTTCCGACCTATTTGTCGCTTTAGGCTCTCGGCCCAACCACGCCTGCGCTCGCCAGAACAGGCGCAAGGCATCCCCAAGGACCGCTGCGAAGCTCGCATTCAGATTGGAAGGCTGTGGCGCTGAAGCAAAGCGTCCTTCCCGCTTCGCCTCGTACGGAGCATTTAACGATGGAGGTCGGCCAACCGATAGATGGCGTCACAGTGGATCTGGGCCGCCAAGTTCGAGACCGGAATCCGGCTGGGTCGAACGCGCGCCCTCGCCCAGCCGCCTCCGCTAGCCGTCAGACGTTTCGTCCGAGCCGCATGATGTGCTCGCGCAATTCGTTGCAGGCCGGCGCCATGCTGGGCGCCGGCTCCTTCGGATCGAAGCGATAGCTTATCGTCGTGACGCCGGCGAGGTCGCTCGGCAATTTCACGCGGGTCGCCCGAGGCTCCATAAGGATCGCGCGGCTTCGGCCTAGCCGTCCCATGAAGAACCCGAGCTCGAACACGACGTTGTCGCGCGGCGTCGGCCAGTCCTCGTCTCGCACTTCTGTCCGATCGTCGGGATGCGCGATGGCTACGGCGAAGTCGGAGCGGTCGAGTTCGTTCTCCAAGGATTCGAGGGTGTAGTTAGTGACCCGGAAGACGCCGTCAGCCCAGACGACGGTTGCGAACGGATCGTGGGCGAAAGCATTCTGGATGGTCCGGGCGACCGGCAGCGCCTCGGCTGAGGAGATGACGAAGACGCGGATCTTCTCGTTGGGCTCCCGAATGAACACGTTCCGTTGCTCCAGGCGCCTCGCGACTTCCTGAGCGACGCGACGCCAGATTTCCGGGAACTTGGTCGCGATCTCGGAGAATTTCGGCTCCTCGATCTTCAGGACCACGGCGTCCTCGTCGCAGATGACCGTTGCCGAGCGCTTCTGAATCGGCGACACCGTCGCCATCTCGCCGATCGAGTCCCCACTGAAGCGACGCGCGACTTGCTTACCGTTGACCAGGACGCGAAATGCGCCGGCGACGACGAGGAAGATGTCGTTGTCGGTGCCGTTCTGCTCGACAAGCGTATGGTCCTTGACCACGGCGTCGAGGACGCCGGTGTCGGCCAACGCCTCGGCGGCGCCGGCGATCCCGACCACAATCTTCTGCTTGCGGAGCTCCTCGATCAGGAGGGCGCGTCCCCGGTCGCCGTGAAACCTATTGATCATCACGCGGTCTCCTTCCGCAGCGGACAATAGTCCATGGTTCCGCAGCACTCGATACCCAGCGCGGTGTAGGCTGCATAGAATTCCTCCTCCGCCCGTTTCCAGCCATGTAAGGCGAGAGTGAGGTTGGTGAGCGCAGCTTGGTGATCGCCGCAGGCGCAGGCCGGAAGGCCGAGACGTGCTGCATCATCGCATTTGCAGCGCGCCCGTTTGGTCATCAGGCGGGAATCTCGTTCCGAAACCGTGACCAGACGTACGCCGTCGCGCAAAAGACGTATCCGCGGCTGGCCCGCGACCGACTTGCGCCGTGTGCTCAGACGCATCAGCTGCTTTCTGAATCGGGGTCCGAGCTCGGAGGCGGCGCGCTCTGCCACCACTTGGTGTCTGGCTGCACGCATGCCGTGAGCTCTGGCTTCGGCCTGGGCCGGCCACTGCCGACGCGCCGCGGCGACCCGCTGCCTGCGCAAGAACACGAGGAGCTTGCCGAACCAGAGCGAAGCGGATTTCGCATCCGTGACGGAAAGGGGTTCGGCTTCCTCCCAGTACAGGCAGAATGTGCCGTCGCAGTTGATGTGCCGTTCGGGGCAGCAAGCCGGCAACAGCGTCGGCTCGACCTCGCGGACCACGGCGGCATCCCCGACTTCGTCGATGCGCAGCCTGTACGTCGGCCCAGGCGCCCCGGAGACGGCCGGCGGAGCCACATCGAGGATGGCGTGATCGCGCTCGAGTACAATCGGCTGCGCATGGTGCGCAGCCGATACGCCGCTGATGATTTCAAGTGGGCTCGGCGGCATTCACGGCGTTTCGCTGAAGGGCCGGAACGGCTGTTCGACCGCCTTGGCCATTGCGGGAGCCGCCACCGCGTAGGCCGCGATCGCGGCGTCCTTCGCGACCTTGTCGCCCTCCGCTTCGAGCGAGTCCACGGCTGTGTCGTAGTCGAGGCCGGAGAGCTTGCGCGTCTTGCCGAACAGCTTCCTGACCGCATCGGTGCCGGCGTCATATGCGGCCTGTCCGATCGCCGTCTCGACGCCGTTGCACCGGCACTGCTCGTCTTCCGAGGCAAGAACGCCGCGGCTGACCGAGCAACGCACGCGGTCGCCTTGCATGCCGAGACGGGTCACGGTCATCGGGCCGAATTCGTAACCGATCGCCAGGCCCAGACCGGCGACGCCAACCTTGTTCGCCTTCAGCCGCTCGAGGGCGAGATCGAAGCTGCTCCTCAGAGCGCCGGCGCACAGCGTCGCCGTCGAGATGGTCTCCTGGTCGTAGGTCGTATGAGCCGTCCCCTCCATCAGAAGGGCGTGGATGCAATCGCCGACGAAGCGGATTCTGCGGCCGCCGAAGTCGGACGAGACGACCCGATCGAGCTCCGAGCGGATGACCTGGAAGCAGCGCACTACGTCGGCCGCCTTCTTGTCGATGTTGTCGGCGACGTACTTGGTGAACCCGTCGATATCGGCGTAGACCGACATTGCCTTCATCCGCTTGGAATTGCCAGGCGTGAGGACCGAGATGTTCAAGCTGCGCAGCGGCGGAGTCGGACGCGAGAAGTCGAACGAGCCGATCGGGTTGTCCTTGTTGTCCTGACGCCATTCCTTGACTATCGTGTCCTTGCCGACCTCGAGCTTGGCAACATCCTGACAATAGGCGATCTGGTCCGCCGTGAGCGGCGTCGTTCCCTCCTTGCCTTCTTCGGTCTGTTCGATGCCCGCCGCCTTGCGGGCTCCGTTCGTGAGATAGATGCCCTCGGCGCGCCAGTTGGACGCCAGCTTGGCGGCGAGGTTGGCCGCCGACCCGAGGAACAGCGGCTCGCGGTTACCGTTGCGCCCGTTGTTGACGGCCAGCGTCAAACCGCTGTCGATGCCGATCCTGACCTTCGCGTTGGGGATGTCCTCATCGTCGTCTCCGGTATCTGCGAGCACGTCGATGATGAGCTTGCCGATCGCGACCGCCCGACAGACCCGCTTCT
Organism: Bradyrhizobium murdochi; assembly: GCF_000472965.1. Classification (GTDB taxonomy): domain Bacteria; phylum Pseudomonadota; class Alphaproteobacteria; order Rhizobiales; family Xanthobacteraceae; genus Bradyrhizobium; species Bradyrhizobium murdochi. The sequence goes on from NZ_AXAU01000015.1 coordinate 81,756, forward strand.
TCTCTTCTTCGGTCCCATAGGGCTTCGCGACCAGGGAATGAAGACGCTGGTTGTGAAAGTCCACCCGGCGCGCGTCGCAGCGGGACAGGATCCTATGGACCGCGCGTTGATGGAGGTTGAGGAAGCGCAGCGTCCGCCTATGGCTGCGCTCGCCCTCCTTCTCGGTCGTGGCGAGGATGTCGGCCATGTTGAGGATATCGGCATACAGATGGGCGCCATCGACGCGATAGGCCTTGTTGGTCGGGATCGACTCCAGCGACATATCTCGCTTGTAGTCGACGATCTCAACTGTCTTGACCTCCTCGAAGCGCTTGTCGATCGCTTCCTTCGCGCGGTCGTATTTCCAGGAATTGCCCACGAGAAAACTCCAGCTTGTCGGCACTCGGTGCTGACCGCTATGCCGGGTTAGGCCAGCCAAAGAGCGGCCCTAGCCGACTCCGGCACGAAAACGTTCGGTATATCGAACACGATTGGTGTTCGCTTGTCAACTACGATCTCGTACGGTATATCGAACTCGATCTAACTAATTGCCCTGGCTGGAGAATTACTGGACATGCCCGTTTCGCTCCGCGACAAGCTGAAGGAATTGCGCAAAAAGAAGGGGTACTCGCTGGACGAACTCGCCCGGCTCAGCGGCGCCAGCAAAAGCTACCTGTGGGAGCTCGAGAACCGCAGCGAGCGCAAGCCATCCGCCGAGAAGCTCATCGATATTGCGAGGGTACTCGATACAACCACCGACTATCTCGTCGACGACAACGCGGGCTTCGACGACCAGCAGGTCAAGGAGGCATTCTTCCGCAAGTTCAACAATCTCGACGATGACACCAAGGGGCGGGTGATGGACATGATCGAGACCTGGAGCCGGAAGAAATGAAGATGCCGAAGACGTGGGAGGGTTGGGCCTCCCGGGTTTCGCTCTATGTCCGCGAAGGAAAGAAGCTGCTGGGCGAGCCTCGTTTTCCCATCAGGATCGCCGAGATCGCGCAGGACTATTCCCGGAACGTTTTTCCGGCGGATCCTATCGTGCACGTCGAAGGCAGAAACTTCGCGGGGAAGTTCGAGGGTGCCCTCGTCCCCAACGAAAGCAGGCAGTGGGCGATCTTCTACGACTCCGGTCATTCATCCAAAGGGCGCATCAACTTCACGATGGCTCACGAGCTGGGTCATTATCTCGCGCATCGCCACCTCTCCGGCCAACCTTTCTACTGCTCTAGGCGCGACATGTGGACGTGGAATGGAGGCGGAGGCGAACAGCTTTGCCGCCTTCGTCCTCATGCCTCCCGACGACTTCCGCGAACAAACACGCGATTTCATCAAGCCGACATTGGCTCAATTCGAAGTGCTGCGGGACCGCTACGAGGTTTCGCTCACCGCAGTCGTTCTAAACTGGCTGAAAAGGACGAAGCGTCGGGCCATGCTGGTGGTCAGCAAAGAAGGCTTCATCGACTGGTCTTGGGGGAGTGACCCGCTGTTCGCGTCGGGTGTGTTCTTCAAGGCCAAGCAGATAACGACGCCGGTGCCGGAGCGCTCTCTCGCGGCACTCGGTGTCGGCGCAGGCGTAGCAGAGATTCAGCATCCGCCAGGCGTATGGAATCCGCGCGAGTCTGTCCTCGAGTCTGTGGTTTTCTCCGAATACCACGACATGACCTTGTCGCTGCTCATCTTCCCTCCCCACGGTCCTGCGATCGGGTTGTCAGGCTCGGAAGAAGACCAGCTCGTGGACACTTTCGACGCTTTCCGCGGGTGATCGAGCGCACCGCCATTGTGTCATTCAGTCGGCCGCCATGACCTGGAAGTTTCGGAGAAAAGAGCGCGAAAAGACCCATTGCTCGCAAATGGCTGAACCTAGCTCTCGCTTCCTTCAGCCTTCGCCAACTCGTCAATCCATTGAGTGACCCAATCGTGATCCAAGCGCGCCAGAGACACTTGTCCCTCCACGAGGATCATCCAATCCATTGATATATTGGAAGATCGGTGGACGCACCAGGGCTCGAACCTGGACCCTCTGATTAGGAGTCAGATATCTTTTTACGCCACACCCTGCACTCAAAATCGCGGAAACGCTTGCGCTGCAGTGGTTTTCGTATACATAGCGCGTTGAGGCTATCACACGCACCACGCCAATTGCAGGGTGCCAAATCGGTGCCACGATGCAGAAGCATCAAGCGTTGACCGACATCACCCTTCCCTAACGCACATGTCATCGAGTCTCACCGCTTTGCGATCTATCTTCCTGACCGCAATGCCCAGGCCGAATTCATCGTCGATATCGAACTTTGGGTCCGCGAAGCCGCGTATGTACTCACAACCATAACCGGAGGGGGCAGCCCGCTTGGCACCCGCTACAGGTATGTGGCAGAACACGGACACGGGCGTGCTGATCGAAGAGACAACTCATATCGTTTACACGATCATTGAGCCGCCCGCTTTTGCCATGGATATCCAGCTGGTGCGAGACTTCATCTTCCGCTTCGTCAAAGAGATCAAACACCAAAGCGTCGCAGTCGAGCTTCTCGGAAAGGTATATTTCATCAGCGACTTCGAGCCGAAGCCGCCAAAGCTATCCGTCGTCGCTTGACGCTGGTCCGCTTTGGCGGGCCTTTTCTTTCGTGCGGTGCATTGGGCAGGAAGATCCCCGAAAGCATGAGCCTACCATGACGCTGATGCTACACAGCGGCGCTAAGGCCGTGTCTTACGACGAGCTCCGTCCCCGAGCCGACCGCCTCCCACGTCCCCGTCCCCGCTTCATGCTCGACCTCCACCAACGAGATCGCCGAGGAGCATCACGCCGTCACGCCCGACGGCGCTAGGTACTTCGGCATCATGTGCCTGCGCTCCCCGCACGGCGACTACACGGACATGCTCGGGCTGCCCAACAGCCACGACAAGTCCCTGCCGATCGGCATCGCGTGAAGAAGGCGGTCAAGAAGGTCGGCAACAGCCGCAAGAGGCTACGGAAATCATTACTGGGTCGCTGACCAGCCATCGAGCAGAAATCCGTCCCACAACACAACGCCGGGCGTATCTCATGGAGCGGCGTGCGCCCGGTGGTTCGCCGCCCATTCGGGCCGCCATTCGAACGTGGTGCCGGTTGAGGCCGTCGTGCACTAGGCGCGGCTTGTCCGGATCGAACGAGGCCATAGAGTTCACTGGACGGTTTACGCCTCGGAAGCCATGCGCTCCGCAAGCTCCTTCTCGTTCCAGACACGGCCAGAGGGCTCCCGCAGTTCGATCACACGGCGTCCCTCAGTGACCGCCTTTCGCCCGCTTGCCAAAGCTTCCCGCAAGGTCATCCAACCCGAGTGGTCGGGCGAGACCTGGGTCTTGTCCTGAATCGCTATCCAAAAGAACATTAGTTACTCCGGTCGTTACTCTCCCTCATATAGTGGTTAGTTCGCCAGCCAGAAGCCCTAAAATGTGCCGTCCTGCTAACGCAACGACCCGTTAGAATGGCCACCCCTGCCAAAGCCGTCGGACGCCTTCCAAGAAGTCGATATAGCCTTGTACGCTCCACGACGTGTGCGTGTTGTCGCGAACGAGCGGATGAATGCCGTTGGCGCACGTCAAATCAGCATGACTATTACAGTTATTGATCCATCCCCAGCAGTTCTCGACGGTAGCTTGGCGGCTCCTGACAAATTGGTTTGCAGGAACGTTATACAGCATTCCCTCGATAAAATAGGACGGTGCGGAGCCGCTCTTCAACTTGCCGTCCCGGATTAGACGATTGCGCATGTTTTTGAATATGCGCACCGTCGGCTTTAGCCGCTCCTCGGTGTTTTGATGCTTCCACGTCATGTTTTCGGAATGCTGCTTCGGGTAATTGATGATGCTGGTTCCGTCGGTAGTGATGAACATAACCCCGTCAACGCATTGCTTGTCCTGCTCGCTGTAGTAGCGCGTATACTTCCTATGCGGCGCGACAAGCAGGATGTCGGAGCTGCGGCGGTTGTCGGTTGCCTTCAAACGCAGCGCCTTCTTTCCAGATGTGTCGAGGTCGGTCTTATACTGGTCGTACAGCCATTTGATCGCGTCATCCCGGAAGTTTGCCAACTGGTATTTAGAATCCGTCGGGTGCACGGTCCTGAACGCGGTCTTCTCCCCTTCGGACAGGGAATCGAGGTTGTAGTGGAAAAATGCCTTAGTCCGCAGAACAATATCGACGTCGCTATCGGCTCCGTACACGTTCGTGTCGTTTCCGTAAGATCCCTGCAGAAATGAGTCTATCCGCCGGGACGCGTAGGGAGCATTGCTGCTCTCTATCACGCCCTTGATGGACTGGTATGTGGCGGCGGATTGCGCCGCCGCCCCGATATGGGTCCAAGTTTCGAGCTGATTTTCGGGAATCGCCACGCCGCCCTCCTCAAAACAATTTCTTCAATGCGGGTTCGTACTCGCGGAAAGACTCGCGGCCCCGCTGGTAGAGCTGGTCCAGCTTGTCGAGGTCCGCTTCGAAAAGGTCGGCCGCCATTCTCGGCTCGGTGTACTTATTGCTGATGCGCACCGTCGCGATGTCCTTGAACAGGACGTGCAAAAGCTGGTCCATCGACTTCGTGTTGATCTCGAGAACCCGCTGCAAGAGGCGGACTGTGAACAGGTAGCCGAACCAATGGGAAAGCGTCAGGTAGCGCTTCGGCGTTGGGTATTCGCCCACTCCTACGCTCACGACACGGATGTGCTCGCGCGGCACCTTGAACGCCTCGGTAGCGTCAGCGATCGCATATAGGGTGGGGTTGTTCGCGCAGAAGCCGCCGTCGGCCGTCAGTATCTTCTGCTTGTCGCCGGTAACGATGAGCTTCCGGCGGAAGAACGGGTAGGCCGAGCATGAGGCTTGTACCGCGTCGCCTATAGTGCAGCCGAACCCGGGAACGAAGTTGCCGTGATCTCCGTGCGCCTGGGCAACCGAGGTCTTGAAGATAATCGGCGTCTCAAAATTCCACCGCGTCGCGACGATGCCAATATTCGTCTGAACGGCAGTGAAATCCCTGTTCCCGAAAACCTCAGCGGCAAGTTCGCGCAATGCTTGCGATTTGGTCCACGGAAACCACTTTCCCATCACCTTCACGACATGGTCGCGGTAGAGCTGGTGGACTTCATCGATAGGGCAGCCCAAACAGACGAGCGCCGCGATTATCGACCCGGTGCTAGTGCCGAAGACGAGGTCGAAATGCCTATGCAGAGGGGCGCCAAGCAGGCCCTCAAGTCCTTTTAGCACACCGATGGTGTAGAAGCCTTTAGCGCCCCCGCCGTCTAGGCTAAGGATGCGACAAGGTCTGGCCGCAGAAAACTCGGCCATTCTGGCCCCCGAAGTTTGCGCGTTTCTTTACTTGGGGTTCCAAGGGGTTCCCTACAACCCTCGCTGCTCGTCAGCGACAGTTTCCACCAGAAAATTCAGGCTGCCGAAACCGATGTATGGAGGTGCCAAATCGGTGCCACGGGCAAAGCCCGGCCGGCTTCAAACCCTTGCAAGTATTTGAAAGGACTGTTGGGCGCACCAGGGCTCGAACCTGGGACCCGCTGAATAAGCGGCGTGTGATTTACAAGGAAAATCAATAGCCATTCCGACAAATGGGACGATAGAACTGCATTGAGGCCGCAAGGGCGTTTCTCTTTGTCGGAATGATGGGTTTCGACTGGCGAGAACGATGAGCCAGCTCCTGTTCGGGAAAAGAGGACTGCGAATTGTCGGGGCCTTTTTCTATCGGAAAAGACCCTAGCTCCCGAGCTGAAGTCTCGGAAGTCGGTCAAAAGCTCCAGCTCCTACGCACTCCATCGCCAACTCAGACCGGCTAGGTTCAAATCCCCGACCGGCAATCATCTTTACTTGCTCTTCAGCGCAGCGGCTTAACACCTCGAAAAATAGAACAAAGTCAAATACATCAGGGTCACCTCTTGATACAGGTTCCCGCGCACCCACGCTGAACTTGTTCGCGTGGTGCCTGTCCTCACGCGGCGGAGAACCGATTCATTCGTTCTCGGAATGTTCCGCCGTCGGTGCCAACGCACTTCCGACTTGGGGATTGGTTTACTCAGACGATAGGCAAACCACTTCCACAACTGTATGTTTTGCATGTTTTAATGACCAATTGCGCCGGCCGGAAGGTCTTGGATTCGAGCCACGATAATACCGTCGCTGCACAGGCCGCAGGCTACATCCTGCAGCTCGATCGTGCATTACACCACTTGGCGCTCGCGGCGAGCAGCGATCTTGCTGTTGCAGTAGAACACGTCGACGACGTCGTCACCATGCGCGACGGCAAGGTCGTCCTGGTCGAGCAGGACAAGAGCTCTTCTCAGCCGACCGCTCAGTTGTTAGCCAATCGAAGCCGAGCTTTTTGGCGTACACTACAGATTTGGCTTCGCCATCGAGAAGGTCCAGACGGTCATTTTGTCAAGCGCCGGCTGTTCTTCGTCAATCAATGGGTGTCGTCTCCGATCGCGCTTCTGCTCAAGAAGCAAGCCAAGCGAGAGATCGAAGCCACCGAAGTCGTCAAAGTGATGCGGGATGTCGGAGCAAAACGCAGCAGGTCAAAAGCACAGGCTCTGATTGACGACGTGCTATCCAGGAGTGACGAAGACCTAGCCGCGCTTGTCGAAACGATTGAGATCGTCGAGGCTGAAGATCCCGCGAGCGAGAGAGCGAATCTAGCAAACGGGCTCGGTCTGAATCCTCGAGCCGATGCAGATGACATCTTGAACGGACTTCTAGGATGGCTGACGACAAAGCTCCGGACCGAATGGTCTGAGGGGCGCCCGGGTGTGATTACACGCAAGGAGGTCCTTACTCAGAGCTACGCGCTACAGGAAAAGCAAGCCAAGAGACGATTCCTCCCTCGTCCATCCGCTGAGATCCTCATCAGCGAGGAGGACCGTGAGGGCGCACTCGCGCGAAATTTCGTCGAACATCTCGGACGGATCAGCGCTGAAAACGAAGACGTCGTTCAAGCCGTCGATCATTTCCTCAAGTTCAGCATCGAGAAGCACCGTCTTGTTCGTGCCGGAGACGTGCCCGTCGCCGAGTGGGGCAACCGCTCAAATCGGCTTAGGGAGCGTTGGGGTAACGTAATGCGCCGAAAAAGACGAGAGCTCGCAGGATCCGAAAACGCTACCATTGGCCAGGCAGTGCTCGCGGACACTACTTATGAGCACCGTGAAAGTCTCGATGGCCAAATGTGCGACGAGCTCTACATGACGTCCGGGCACTATCATCGTCTCGCGGAGGAAGATGAGGTTTGGTGGGATCCGAACTTTTCTAGGGAGGCACAGCATGAGAGATGACCACGAGGAGCTTCTTGCACGCAATCCTGCTCTCCTCAGCCGATGTTTCTGGCATCTGGCCCGAAAGTACGGAGAAACGGCGGGAGGACAAGCTCCGAGTCTGCCAATATTTCTTGTAGGTGCGGGCCTTCTCTTTCACAGAGATACTCTCGACAAAGTACACCGCATGAACTTTGATAGTCGGTTTCTCAAGGTAGTCGCCGAAAGGCCTGATTTGCTGGGTGGCCTGCAGTCAAGGGTAGAAGGGGCATTTGGCGCGTCACTCTTAGCGCTGCAGCTCGGTGTTGCGTCAGAGCTCCTCCAGCGCGACGGTGGAAGAGGCTTTCCCACGTTTCGAGCGTTGGGTGGGGCAGATTTGCCGGTCTCTCTGCGAGAGCCCTCCGGCTCAGGAGAAATGATCGCCGCAGCCAAAAGGCTCGGCGCATGGTTTGCGCTGGACCCCTTCGAGGTGATTCAACGTCAACTCGTTATAGAGTTTTAAGTCGATGAAACTTTTCATTAAGGCGGTCGTCGTATGGCCGGAGGACCCAAACCACGATCCGCGAAGGGTACCCTTCGATATCGATAAAGTGTCCGTAGTGACCGGTTGGAGCAGTACGGGTAAGTCCTCGATCGTCGACATTATTAATTACGTTCTTGGGTCGGGAACCTGTTCGATACCGGTTGGCTACATCCGCGATCTTGCATCTTGGTACGGGCTGGAGATCGAGACTGACGTGGGTCCGATGCGGATCGCACGTCCTAAACCAGCCGCTCGTCAGATTTCGGACGACATCTGGCTACAGCAAGGTGGCGACACCGAGGGCCCACTCCCTAGGCGGCCAACGCCGACTATTAATGTTGCGCGTTTGAAAGCAATGTTCGATGCGATGTCAGGCCTGTCAAATCTAGGCATCGTCCCAGAAGGGGAGCAAAGCCGAGCAAGCTTTCGCGACATGGCATCCTTTAATCTGCTGCCACAGCATATAGTCGCTAATCCCTACACGCTTCTCTTCAAAGCGGATTCGCAGTCTCACCGCACCAAGCTCCAGCAGGTGCTTCCTTTGGCCATGGGCATTGTGACTAATGAAGATTTGGTTCGCGCCCATCGGCTAAGGCTTCTTCGCGACGAACTTCGTCAGATAGAAGCGGAGTTACGGACAAGACGCGATGCGATCGACAACTGGAAGGCGAATGCGCGGGGTGCTTTTTATCGCGCTCAAGAGCTTAGCTTGCTTCCGCCTGGCGAACCGCCCGAAAGCCTGCAGCTCTTGATCGGGCTCCTCCAGAAGGTCGTGAATGCCGGTGGCCATACGATCGCTACGGCAGGCAGAGTGACGGCTGCCGTCGAGCGGCTCGAAGACATTCGCCGGCGCGAGGAACATCTTGACGCCAAGATTAGCGCGGATCGACGACGGCTTCGCAAATTGAAGAGCTTAGCTCGCTCGGTGCTTGACTATGACGAAATCCTGCAAGAGCAACGGGCGAGCGTGGTTGGAGTTGGATGGTTCAAGGCTCAAACCCATGCAGAGACGTGCATTCTGTGTGGATCTGATACGGATACTGCCAAACAGGCACTCGCTAATTTGGAAGAGCCCATAGCCGAACTCTCTGCCCTCGCAGCTAGCGCCACTTCGACCAAGCCGATGGTCGATCGAGATATCATCGTAATCCAAGAGGAACTGTTGCGACACGAGCGGGATCTGTTGGCATTACGGCAGACGCGACAGGTCTTTGAAGCCGAAGTCGATATCGAGCAAGGCCGCAGTCAAAGCTTGGAGAACGTTTATCGGTTTATTGGCTCAACTGAGCAGGCTCTCAACATGCTCGGCGAGGTCGAAGGCGAGAGTGGACTCGCGGAGCGCGCAGAGGCGCTTCGCAAGGAGATCGCAGACCTCAACGCCCAAGCCAATGAGCTGGAGCGAAAAAGCCGGGCAGAACGGGCTCACAATCAGATATCAGGCTATATCCCCAGATTCATCGAGGCGATGGGCGTCGCCGGTGCGGAAGGCAAACCAGTCCTCGACGAACGTGAGTTAAACATCAAGTTTGAACGAGAAGGAGCAAATCGCCCTGACTATCTGTGGGAGATCGGCAGCGGAGAGAATTGGATGGCGTACCATCTGGCCGCGCTTCTGGCACTTCACGGTGTGTTCCTAGCGCGTGGCACGACCAATCCAGTACCTTCCTTCCTCGTCATCGATCAGCCCAGCCAGGTCTATTTTCCGAGCGACACATTCGACGCATTCATCAAAGGCGAACAGCCCGCAGGTGGGCAGGATCAGCGGCCTAGACGCCGCAGGCATCTGACAGACATCGAGAGCACCGAGCGCATCTTCTCCAGCCTCGCGCGCGCCCATAAGAGCTTTGAGGCCCGCGTTCAGATTATCGTTCTAGATCACGCAGACCGAAATGCTTGGGGTGACGTGGATGGGGTTGTTGGAGTTGCCAATTGGCGCGATGACGAGGACTTCCTTATCCCAGCCTCGTGGATCTCTCCACGATCTCAGGATACAGAAAAGACTGATGAGTACAACTGATATGGCGCCGCGCGGAAGGCGGCCAAGCCACAGCTGATCGTTTCGGAGACTGTCCATGAAATGGGGAGACAGCGCCCGCGATTTTGATACCGCGCTGGCGGTCTGGCCGCAGTATCGCCCGTTATACGATAACTGGCTGATGCAAGAACTGGTGGAGCAGGGCGAAAAGGCTCCAATCTGGCGCGATCGCAGGGTGCCGACCGAGAATGGACATGTACGCGGCGACGTCTATCCGGATCGCGAGGCCGCATTGTCGGCCGCCGCCGCTCTCAACGAGACGCTCCACGACGCACTTGCAGCGCGCGACATGGAGGCCATGAGAAAGCTTTCGCTTCAGCTTAAAGTCGCGAAGAATCTGCAATCCAAAGAGCGCCTTCGCGACGAAGAGGAGCTTATGCTCGCCGAAGCACGGCGCAGGCACGCGAGCGATCCACGGCCGGACCCAACCGCCATCGTGCTCCCGGCGGAATCAGAGCCCTTCCGCCATGAACTGAGCGAACAGCTTTCAGACATGCCTTATCTGAGGGTCGCAATAGTCGGGAAGCCGGCTCGCCGTTGGCACCGTTCCATTCTATACCTCTCACACGACAACAGTTGGTCCAAGCCTTACATGGCGGGTGAGCGATCCGCAACAATGGCCATGCGCGCACGGATCGCAAACGGTTTCGGCTGCAGCGCCGACACGCATTGGGGAAAGACCAAAGCCAAGATCCGCCAAGTCTTGTTGCCGCGCGCCAATCAGCTGCTACAGCTCGCAAGCGTGCAGCGCATGCTCGCGGAAGCATTGGCCAACGGCCAGAAGGTGCTGGTCTCGAACGGCATCGTCTTCTGGTACGAAGAGGACGGCGGTGTCGGCTGGCAGGTCAAACATACCGTGTCCACCAGAGAGTCTGAGGGCAACACCTTATGGAAGGAAGGCACCATCCGCTCAATAAACCACGGTCGATTGGTTATCTTGCCCTACATCAAGGAAAACGGTGAGCAGGTGCGGGGGCACACCAGGAACGGACCGAACGACGGTAGAGCCAAACCACGTCATCCGGATCACTACGTGGATATCCCATTCGCGCAACTCGACGGTGACCTCATGATCGGTCTGTTCGGCGAATTACCATATGAGTAGCTTGAAGCGGCGCGAGCACTCACGACCTTGTGGTTATCAAGCACCTGGCGGTTTCTCTTATCGCGATCCGGCCCATCGATTTCGAACACCAGTAGGCATAGCTTCCCAAGGAGATTCTTTTAGGATCGCTAAAACGTGCCCCCATTACCAGGATACGTAGACATGGAGTGTTTTCGTATCGACGAAAGTGGATACACGGGGTTTGACCTTCTGAACACCGACCAGCGTTTCCAGGGCGCTTCAGCGATTGCTATTAGCGACGAAGATGCCGCTCGCCTCATCAAGGAACACTTTCCCCGGCTCCAAGCACCAGAGCTCAAGTATCGTTCGCTATCGCGTCGCCCCGCCAATCACGAGCGGCTGCTTTCGCTGCAAGGCGACCTTCTCACCCACTACAAATGCGTGACATATGTCTGCGACAAACGCTATCTGTTGGTGCTCATGTTCGTGGACTACGCCGTCGAGCCCTTCTACGACGAACGGGGCATCGATTTTTACGAGGACGGGCAGAACTTCGCGATGGCGTCGTTGCTCACGATGTCCGGCCCTACCTTTCTCGGACAGGCGGCCTTCGATAACATACTCGCGGCGTTCCAACATGCCGTCAAGGACAAGACGCCGGAGGCTTTAACGACACTTGTTGCCGCAGTGCGCGCGACCCGCTGGCGCGAATTCCCCGAGGGCCTGGGACCACTCGCCCAGTACGCCGCACCCGAATGTCTCTCAGCAATCGCGACACCCGGCGTAAACACCGACGCAGCGTTGATAGTGTTGCAGTCGCTCATCAGCCGAATGGAAGTGATGGCAGACGGGCCCTATCGCGTCGAGCACGACCGGTCAAAAAATCTACTCACTTACCATAACCTGCTGCAGCGTTTCATCGATCACGACCAGGAAATCGAGTTTCGCCAAACCGAGATTGCATCACTCAAATTTCCGCTCAAGCTCACCGAGGTCACACAGGTTGATTCCAAGGCGAGTCCAGCAGTGCAACTGGCTGACGTCATGATTGGTGCCGCGATTGAAACGGCAAACAATATAGCAGGCCTGCGGTCCGGTGGGCTCGATCCCGAAGCGGTGATGTCACTCTATGCCGACCACCAGTTCATCCATATGATCCCTTCCGTCGACTTCGAGGAACAGCGGCGTTTCAGACAAGGCACCCAGGCTGCCGAACTGATCGACTATTTTTCGGCAAACTTCTATTATGGCCCACGCGAAAGCTGAAGGGACCTGACCTGCGTCGACACAAGGGGGAAGCCTTCCCCTGCGTCCGAGCCCGTCGGTCTCGCCCCCTCTTCGGGCAGCTGTCCCGCAACGCCCCACTTGTGACACCTATCTGACTTTCAGAAGGTTCGCCGCCCTTTCGCAGCTGAGACAATCCGTGCAAGCGCGTTCGAACCGCTACCGTCAGGAGTACCACATCGAAGATCGTAGTTTGGCGTACAAAATCGTCGCCCGTGGTAGCGGGGACGCGAATCGAACCCCGGCTCCTATTGTTCTTATTCTTCAGATTGGCAACCAGCCGCGACATCGCGCTGCCCGAATGAGAGAGAGCAGACCACTGTCGTGACAACCGCTGACTCGGGTTGTCGGAACGAGACTCCAACAATCTCTATAAGTGCTTGATTTTGCTATGGTGGGCGCGCCAGCGCTCGAACCGGCGGACCCGCTGATTAAGAGTCAGCGGGTCCGCCGGTTCGCCGTCGTCGACGATGAACTAGCTCCTCGGGGTCGACATCCAAAGCCCTAGCTATCCGCTCAAGTACTAAGAGAGAGGGATTTCTCTTGCCCGTTTCGACGCCACTGAGATAGGTCTGATGGACCTTGCACCTGTCGGCGAGCTCCTCCTGGCTGAGTTTCTTTGCCCGGCGCAACTCCTGAATATTTAAGCCGACTCGGTCCTGCAAGCGCATGCAGGAAAATCGAGAGAAACTGCACCATCAGCCCATAGACTATGAGTCATAAAGCGACTAAGTTAGCGGCTTCTGATGCAAGTTCAGAGAGCTATGTCAACAGAACAAGTGGACCTCACTTTTGGCGCCTTCGCCAAATGCGGCCAAAGCACTGCAACCGTTGGATACCGTGATGCATCGACAGGAAGCGTGGTAGCCTCGATCGAAATTCCGACCCAAGTGATCGAATGCGCGGTTCTCGAGAATGCTTCCGTGGAAATCACCTTGTTAGGCGACGGAGAGATTGCCTCCGCTGTCGCTGGACCGGCATCTGATTGCTTTTCGGCAAGGACGAGCATCTCCATTGACCACCTGGTGGACGCGTTCGTAGCTAGCCATAACCTCCACAAGGAAGAGGCGACGGAAGCGGAGCTCAGAACATTGCTCGAACGCCTTCACAAATCCGTTGAAGCGGTTGAGCGCACGATCCGTCGCCTTGGAGGTAAGGCGAAATAGGGCGCAGAGTTGCAGCTAGGATGCAACGCCCATCGATCCGCCGTGTCTTTTCTTGCTGCCTCTCCTAAAATCTGCGTCACTGTCAAGAAACGCCTCGAGCATAAATGGTATCAGTTCGGCGACCTCCTCCTTGCTGCCGTAACTCTCCGCATAGAAATCAGCGTACTCGCACAGCCGCTTCGCGAGGCTTGGCGCCAACACAACATTCATCTTGACCGGTGTCCGATCGGGCAGCTTCGCAAGCTTCATCCCTCACTCGCCCTTCGCTACTGCCTGAACGTCCTGGTATGGCTTCAGCACCAGGTCCTTAGAAACAATCACCCGTAGCGGCCAACCCGGCCGGACCGTGATCGTCGGCTGCACGTCGAGCTCACGCTCTACCAGCCGCTGCCCTGCACGGTTGGTCGTTTGCTGCGTGCTTTCCCGCAGTGCCTTGACGAGATCGCTCTCGTCGTTGCCGATCGATAGCTGCGTCCCCACCCCGATCAACGTTGCTAACGCCACGCCCTTGAGCAACTGCCAGGTATGGAAGTCCACCTCGTCCTCGAGCCCGGCATAGCCTGCGACATCGGTCGCCGGAAGGTTCTCTATCACGATCGAATTACCGTTCGGCAAGATCAGCCGCGTCCAGACGACGAGCGCCCGCTTCTGGCCAAAGGCGACGACACTATCGTATTTGCCCACAAGCCGCGTGCCCTGCGGGATCAACAGATGCTCGCCCGTCACCGTGTCGTAGACGTTTTCCGTGACCTGACCGATTGTCGCGCCAGGCAGGTCCGAATTTAGCCCCGTGACGAGACTCGCCGGAATGATCGAGCCCGCCATGACGGCAAATTTCGAAGGTGCTGCGGTAAGCGCGTGAGGATTAGTGGTCTCGGTGTCCGCTTTTGCTCCGACAAACATGAGCTTTCGCGCCTGTGAAGATGGGATGAACTCGTTGGAGCGGTCGACCATCATTCGCGCGGCCTGTGCCAGCTCTGCAGCAGATAGTCCTTGATCGCTCGACAGTGGGCGGAACGAGGACGGTGGGTTGGCTGCCGCCTCGGTGTTGCTCGCCTGTTTGCGCTTGGACTGCTTCTCAGAAAGTCTGAAGAACAATCCGGACTCCTTGGCTTGTTGCGCAATGCGCACCTGACGAATGCGCTCGGCCCGTTCTGCGTCCTCTTCCGGGTTGCTGCGGAAACTGAGATCCGAGGTGCCCGCCTTTTTTTCGTTCTCAGCGAAGGCGCGGCCAATATCACCAGGCGATGGAGGACCGAGACGGGGCGTTGAGGGAGGTAGCTCCTCGTAGGACTTTGGCAGCTTGTTCAGGCCCTCGGCCGTTTGCTTCCGCTCGGTGTTGTAGAGCTCTGATCGTTCGGCCTGTCTGAACGCACGAGGCCGAAGCGCAATGATCGCCGCACCAGCGACGAATAGTGCCGCAACGGCGCAACCGATCATGAGTGCACGTCTGCTGAGACGCCGGATTGGCCGCGGCCGTGCTCGCAATTCCAACGGCTCCGGGGATTCCTGATCCTCGTTCGTCATGAGGCGCTCCCGGTGCCGATGGACTGAGAAACCGGCCGCGCGTCGATGCGAATGATCCGGACGATGCGTTGGGGATTCTCGCCAAGGCGCAGCTCAGCGGCGCCAAACATCCGATCGACAATGTAATACGAGCCCCGCACGCGGTAGTTTACAAGATTTGGGCGGCCGTCGGCGCCCGTAACAAACAACGGCGGCGCCTCGCCTTGCGAGAGACCGGATGGCATCTGGATATAGACCTTGCGACCGTCATCGAAGGCGCGCAGCGGCCGCCATGGCGGATCATCGCCCTCGATCCGATAGCGGAAGTTCAGGCTGTCGAGGCGCACCCCGCGATCCGCCACTCGTTCCTGGTTGACCTCCGCAGCTGCGTTTTGCTTATGAAGCGCAAGCAGCGTATCCGTCGGGTACGTCCACGAGATCGAAGCCATGTAGGACTGCTTGGTAGAGACAAGCTCGAGGTGATAGGCGCGCCGATCCGTCAAGACCACGAGGTTAGTCTGGATATCCGGCAGCGTCGGCTTGACCAGGATGTGCACGCGCCGGGCTCCGCCCTGCCCGCTTAGCGTATCGCCAACGACCCAGCGGACCGTGTCGCCCGTCGAGACGTCGATCAGCTCCTCCCCCGCCTGAAGCACGATCGTTGAGACTTTCTCGGGGCTCGCATAGAGCCGGTAAAGGGCTCCCTCCGTCCATGGATAGACCTGGATGGCGTTGATGTATCCGGCCCGCGTCGGTTCCATCCTTGCCGCCTTGTTAGCCTTCGCGATTGTCTGCTCCGGCGGGACCTTTTCCTCTTTTGCGCCCTTCGTCGGATAAGGCTTTAGCTGACCGGGCAACGGCAGGATCTTCGGCACCTCAACGACCTGGACTGGCTTTGGCGGGTCCGCCTCGGGAAGCGCCTGCTCGAACGTCATTTCGTCGTAGGGCGCTTCGAGGTTGAGCTTGGTGGCGCATCCGCAGAGCACGAGGGACAGAGCGAGCACACTGGCCGACGCAGGTTTGGTGACAGCAGAATTCATTTGGAGTCTCCGATGAGGTCGCGCGACCAGTTGAGGGAGTGGACGAAAAGGCCGAGCGGATTCTTGCGCAGCATCTGCGCATCGGCCGGCGGCTTGAGGACGGTGGTGACAATGCCTGTGAAACGCTCGGTCTTGGCGATCGAGCCATTCTCGTAGGTGCTTTCTTTCCAGCGGATCTCAAAACTGTCGCTGGACGCACGCACAACTGAGGTGACTTCCACCGTGACCGTCCTAGAGCCGATCCTCGCAAACGGATCAGCCTCGCGCGCGTAGTCATTTAGAGCTAACGCACCGCGATCGGTGACGAAGTCGTAGGCACGCAACCAGTTACTTCGCACGATGATCGGGTCGATCGACAGGGAACGAACATTTTCGATAAACCGCGCCAGGAAATGCGCGATCTGCGCATCCGAGGGCTGATACGCTTGGAGCGCGGGCCCGACTGCGCGCACCTCGCCGAGCCGATCGACTTCGACGACATACGGGACAACACCCGAACGGGCGATCACGGTCAGGAGCGTCAACCCGAGAATTCCAGACGAGGCGATGGCGGCTAGCGCCGCAAGCCGCCAGTTGCTCGCCTGAACTCGCGCGGAGCCTAACCGCTCGTCCCAGACCTGGGCTGCCTTCTGATAGGGCGTTACCGGTTCCGGCGTTTCACCATAGCGAACGGACACGCGCTCAAAGGGATGGCTAGACACGTGTCAGTCCTCCCCCAGCTTCGGACCTGACGAATGTCCGCCCTTGTCACCTTCCTTCAGGGTATGGGCGGCAACGCGCGCAGCCTCGGACGCCGATGGTCGTCCCGCCGAGCCGGATCCCCAGGTCGAGCCCGTGGCGCTCCCGCCAGCAGCAGGGCCGCCACTCCGCGGACTCGACAGTTGATCGACCGCTGAACCTCCCACCGTGTTGCTAGCTGCTGAAGCCGCTCCGGCTAGCGATGCGGCCGAGCGCACTGCCGTTGCCGATCCACTTGCAGCAGCGCGGAGCCCGCCCGCTGCGGCAGCCCCTCCTCCAATCACGACGGCGGCCGCGCCCGCCAGCGTTCCCGCGGCCGCGCCGGCACCGAGCTGAGGCGCTCCCGAAACAAGTCCCGCGGCAATACCCGGACCGAAGATCCCAAGTCCGAACAGAGAAAGCGCCGCAAGCAACAGGCTCATGGCCGAGGCAATATCGATCGGCCGCGTCAGTGTGCTCGCGAGTTGACCGAAGATTGTTGACCCGATGCCGATGATAATGGCGAGAACCATCACCTTCACACCGGAAGCGACGACATTGCCTAGGGTCTTCTCGGCCAGAAAGGCGGTCTTGCCCCAGAGCGCGAACGGCACCAGGATGAAGCTCGCGAGCGTTGTCAGCTTGAACTCGATCAGCGTGACGAAGAGCTGCACCGAGAGCACAAAGAATGCGAGCACGATCAGAATCCAGCAAAACAGCAGGATCAGGATCGTCGGCAGATTGGTCAGCACATCGAATCCGGAGAACTGGCCCGTCTCCTCCAGAAGCGGATGCGCGGCGGAAAACCCAGCGGCAGCGACAAACCCTGGCCGGGTTAGGTCGGCCGCACTAAGGGTGCCACCCGACGCTTTCAGACCGATGCTCGAGAACGAGGTGAAAATGATATCGGCCAGACTCTTGAAGTTGCTGATGATAAAGGCGAAGGCGCCGACATAAAGCACCTTCTTCGCAAGGGTCACCAAGACCTGATCGTCAGCGCGCACACTCCAGGCAAGGCCGGCAAGCGTGAGATCGATGACGACGAGGGTCGAACTCAGGAACGAGACATCGCCTGCGAGGAGACCGAAGCCGGAGTCAATGTATCGCGAGAAGGTCTCGGTAAAGCGATCGATAACGGAGAGATCAGCCATGACGCCCTCTCCTACTTGCGGCCATTGTAGGCGCGCCCGTCGCCGATGAAACGAATGAAACGTTCCTTGGCGGCGGCAACGGATGCCTGTTGCTCGGCCGCTCTTAAAGTGTCCGCGCGCGCTTGGGTCGCCAGCAGCGCCTGGGTCTGCAACGACTGCTTGACCTGCAACGCCAGCAGTTCGTTGCCCGACTGTTGGGCTTGCAGTGAGCCGATCGCCCCCGACGAGTTCGCCATCAACGTACGAAGGGTCTGGCCATCCAGCTCCAGGGTGCTGACAATAGCCGCTTGAATTGCGAGCGTCTGTTTCAGACCCTCGTAGCTGTTATCCCAGCGAGCGCTGGCATCCTGCACCATCTTGTCGGACGAGATGGCCGCCCCATACTGACGAGGATAGAACTGCGCAAAATCCCGTTGAGCCTTTTCAACGTCGAATGAGATGCTTTTCGCTTGAGCGATGAGGCTGTTCATCTGGTTGATCGTCGAAGTGAGCTGCCCGACAACACTGGTCGGAAGAGCCGCTAGGTGTTTGGCTTGGTTGAGAAGCGACCGCGCCTGATTTTCGAGGCTCCTGACTTGATTATTGATTTGCTCAAGAGCTCGCGCGGCAGTCAGGAGATTCTGGCTGTAGTTCGAAGGATCGAACACGATGCCTTGCGCGCCGAGCCGTCGTGATCCATTCACGGCCACAATCATGGATAATGCGATTGCCGCTATTGCTCTTAAAGTTGAGCGAGCGGGTACGCGGCAGATGCCTTCGAACATGAGTCACTCCAGAGGTTGAGATTGCGGGTTCGGGGTCAGGCCTTGCGAGCCTGTTCGAAGGTGCTGATCAGGTTCGCAGCCCAGTGCAGGTCTCGTTCAGCGAGATAGCGCTCGGCAAAGTGATGGGGGCCGGACCTGGACAAGACCGCTTCGATGGTACGCTGGTCTTCCGGCGAGGATGCTCCAACGAGTGCAAGCGCGACCGGCCCGAGTCCTAGTTCGAACAGGCGGTTGCCTGCGCGAGACTGCAAATAGTAGTCGCGCTTGGGAAAGGCTTCTGCGATCAAGCGGATCTGGGTGTCATTCAAGCCGAAGCGCCGATAGGTTTCGGTTTGGGTCGGCTCGAGGGCGCGTGGATTTGGCAGAAATATCCTGCTTGGACAGGATTCGATGATCGCGGGCGCAATCTGGCTGTCGGCGATATCCGCCAGCGACTGGGTGGCAAAGATCACAGCCACGTTTTTCTTGCGCAGCGTCTTCAACCATTCACGAATTCGGCTTGCGAACAGCGGATCGTCCAGGAAAACCCAGGCTTCATCGAGCACGAGCAAAGTTGGGCGACCGTCAAAACGTGCATCCAGGGTGTGGAAAAGATAGGTGAGAACGGGCGCAACGAGTTCGGGCAGCGCCATCAGTTCCTCCATCTCGAAGGTCAGAACGTCGGCGCTCGACAGACGGTCGGCGTCCGCATCAAGAAAGCGGCCGTAAGGTCCTTCAAGGGTGTATGGCTGCAGCGCCTGACGCAGGGCATCGCGTGCAAGCAACGCCACGAGTCCGGTCATCGTGCGCTGGCAAATGGGCGCGGTGCCGAGGCTCTTGAGCGCGGACCAGACGGTTTCCTTGACCTCAGGCGTTACGGTGACGCGTTCGTGGGCAAGTACGCCGCAGAGCCAGTCGAGCGCCCAAAGCCGTGCCCCCTCCTCCGCAACATCCTTCAGCGGCTGAAACGCGATGCCGCCCTTGGCTCCCAGCTCATACCAGGCGCCCGACAAGGCGAGTGTCGTGGCGCGAGCGGACCGTCCCTTGTCAAACGTGATCAGCTGCGCATCCGGGTAACGGCGAAATTGCAGTGCGAGCATCGAGAGCAGCACCGATTTTCCCGCGCCGGTTGGCCCGACCACGATGGTGTGCCCAACATCTCCGGCATACAGCGAAAGCCTGAAGGGGGTCGCTCCCTTGGTTTTGGCAATCAGAAGCGGTGGCCCATCGAGGTGCTCGCATCGCTCCGGTCCGGCCCACACGGCCGACAGCGGGCACATATGGGCCAAATTGAGCGTGTGGACGATCGGCTGGCGAATATTCGCATAAGCCTGTCCTGGCAAACCGCCAAGCCAGGCCTCGACCGCATTGACACTTTCCCGGATCGTGGTGAAGCCGCGGCTATTGATCACACGTTCGACAAGCCGGATCTTGTCGTCGGCTGCGCGCGCGTCCTCATCGCTAACTGTGACGGTCGTCGTGATGTAACCGAATGCCACGAGATCGTCGCCAAGCTCCGTGAGCGCAGCATCCGCGTCGATCGCCTTGTTGCTGGCGTCTGTGTCAATGAGCGCGGCCTGCTCGTTGAACATGACCTCCTTCACGATTGCAGCCAGGGATTTGCGCTTGGCGAACCATTGGCGGCGGTACCGCGACAGGGTCGCTTGGGCCTGCGTGCGATCGAGCGGTAGAAACCGCGTCGTCCAGCGATAAGCAACGCCAAGCCGGTTCAGTTCGTCGAGCAAGCCTGGAAAGGTCACGGCCGGGAAGCCGAGGACGGTCAGCGCACGAAGGTGGCTTCGGCCGATCGCTGGCGATAATCCCCCGGTCAACGGCTCGTCGCTCAGAAAACAATCGAGATAGGCCGGGATTTCGGGGACAGCGACCGGATGGCGCTTGGTGGAGACGCAACTGTGCAGGTAGGTCAGCGTCTCCTCGTCGCCAAGCGGCCAGATCTCGGGCAGGACGGAAGACAGGAGATCGATCGCTCGGTCGGTTTCCTGAACGAAGCGCTCAAGGTGATCCCGGTATGTATGGCCCCGCGATGGCCGAGGCTGTCCAGGCTCAACGTCGAATTCCGAGACGTGCTCGTTTGGTGAATCACCCTCTTGCCTCGCCTCAGAATCTTTTTGAGCGCGTTGCTGAGGCTGTCGCAGTCCAGCAGCCTGCTTTTCCCTCGGACGTTCCAGGAATAACCCCTCCAGACGCGACACGCGTTCGGCGGGTGGCAGATACATTAAGGTCAGATGCAGCACGCTTTCAAAATGCTGCCCGCGCGGCCGCGAAGGATCGTCCCATGATTCCTCAGACGTGCTTTCGAAAGCGGCGCGACGCTCCTCATCGATAAGCCAGGATACCGCATCTGGAAACTGTGAGTGCGGATATTCCGAGGCCTCGATCCGCGTAGCGTCAAAGAACAGCGCCCAGCCCGAGCCAAAGCGTTTCAAGACATTGTTGACCCGCGAGACCACGCTCATCAGCTCCGCTTCGGTGGCGCTGTCGAGATCAGGTCCCCGGTAGCGAATGGTGCGCTGAAAGCTGCCATCCTTGTTAAGGACAACTCCGGGCGCCACCAGACATGCCCAGGGCAGCCAATCGGCCAGCCGATAGGCGTTTGCGCGGAATTCTCTCAAATTCAACATGCGAGCCAGCCCTTATGTTTGGTGTGGCGGATGGCGACCTCGACAAAGGCGGCATCCCGCTTGGCAAGCCAAACAGCTATGCCGTGACCGACAAGCCAGAGCACGAGGCCAGCGATCCAAAGCCGCAAGCCGAGCGCCAGAACGGCCGACAGGGTGCCGATCAGGATGGCCGCAGCACGCGGTGCGCCACCGATGAGAATGGGTTCGGTCAGCGAACGATGGAGCACGAGTTCGAAGCCGTCGGGGCGCATCAGATCAGGGCTCCGCCGCCGAACGAGAAGAAGGAAAGGAAGAAGGAGCTCGCTGCAAAGGCGATCGAGAGGCCGAACACGACCTGGACCATCTTGCGAAACCCGCCGGAGGTGTCGCCGAAGGCAAGCGAAATACCGGTGACGGTGATGATGATAACGGCGACGATCTTGGCAACCGGCCCCTGCACGGATTCCAGGATGCGTTCGAGCGGAGCCTCCCATGGCATGCCCGAGCCAGCCGCGTGAGCAATCGATGTGGTGAAGACCAGACAAGCTGCACCTGTCCCAAGCTTCATGAGTAGAGGCTTTTGAACACGGCGAAGGAGAAGGAACGTGCAGTTGAAGGCCGCAAAACAAATCATGTCGTACTCTCCGTGAGGAATCAGGGACGATGGGAGCTGTTGGGAAGGCCTGGCGGCGTCTCTAGGACGTAGTCGCCCGAGGGATCGAGGCCCTTGAGCTCGGCGAGAGCTTCGATCCGGCGCGCCGGCCCACGCCCCTTGATGAAGACGACGAGATCGATCGCCTCGGCAATGAGCCGGCGCGGCACAGTGGCAACAACCTCCTGGATCAGTTGCTCGATCCGGTAGAGTGCCGCGCGCGCAGAATTGGCGTGAACCGTCGCGATGCCGCCCGGGTGACCCGTATTCCATGCCTTCAACATGTCGAGGGCTTCGGCCCCTCTTACCTCGCCGACAATGATGCGGTCAGGACGCAAGCGGAGCGTGGAGCGTACGAGATCGGCAAGGCTTGCGACGCCCGGCTTGGTTCGAAGCGTCACGGCATCCTTGGCCTCACAGCGAAGCTCGCGCGTGTCCTCGATGATGACGATGCGCTCATCGAGGCGGGCGATCTCGGCCAGAAGCGCGTTGGCAAGCGTCGTCTTGCCAGAACCCGTGCCGCCGGCGACAAGAACGCTCTTGCCTTCTGTGACCGCAGCGGCGAGCACCTTGGCCATCACAGGTGACGCAATCTGCGCCTTGACGTAATCCGAGAGACGGAAGGTGGTCGTTGCGGGTTTGCGGATGGCAAAGCACGGCGCAAGCGATACCGGCGGCAGAACGCCTTCAAACCGTTCACCAGTTTCGGGAAGCTCGGCCGAGATGATGGGGAATGACCCGCTTGCTTCTGCCCGGACATGGCTTGCAACCAGGCGGATAATCCGCTCTGCCTCCTGCGCAGTCAGGACCACGCCGGTATCCGCACGCCCTGACCCGTGTCGGTCGAGCCAAAGCCTGCCGTCGGGATTGACCAGCACTTCAACGACGTCGGGCTCTTCCAGGGCCAGCGCGATCGCTTGTCCCATCGCGGTCCGCAACATGCCGCGGCGTCGCTCGCGGGTCTCGGGCGAGAGAAGATCAGACATAGCCGACCTCCTCCCGCCGTGCCGGAGATGGCCCCGGCTGCTCACCCGTCGCGTGCTGCGAGCGGGATTCGGTTGAGGAGCTATCCTTGTTGGCGCCGAGAGGCGCTCCTTCCTCCAGATGTCGCATGAAGAGGTCCGGATTTGACGTCGAGACCTGCTCCATGACGTCAGCGACCAGTCGGCCACCCGACGCAACGCGCTTGCCGACTTGGACTACGAACATTTCGAACCGTTCGCGTCCCAGCGCCCGCGCCGCATCCTGATCGCCGGACGGCAACGGCGGCGTAATCGTCAGGTAATAGCGAACAAACAGAGCGATGGTTTCCGCCATGATCGAGAGATCACGGTCGGCCCGATCGAGCTGCCGGCTCATGCGGTCGAGCCTGCGTATCAGCGCTGCATCGCCGCTGGTGTCGCGCTCCGGATTGAGGAAGCGATCGACCGCGGCTTCGACGATCGCCGATTTGTTGGTTCCGGGTCGCTTGGCTGCCAGCTCGAGCCGCTGTGCCACGCTGTCGGATACATAGGCTGACAGTTTGGGTTTCATGGGAATACTCGTCAGAACGCAGGAAGGAGATCGTCGTCATCGCGGGTAACGGCATGAGCGCTGCGAATGGTGCTTGAGCCGTTGATCGCGCGCTGCATCTGGTTGCGATCCGCAGCTACGTCCGCGTCATCATCGAGCAGCCGCTCCTCGGCGAAGCGTGCCGCCTCCATGCGGGGGGCCGTTTCCTCAAACAGCGGCAGTTGCTGCTTGAGCCCGCCCTCCTCGGCGCCTAGTTGCATGAGATCGCGGTACGGCAGGGTCGCTAGCCGAAGATCGACGCCTCGAACCTGACAGGCCCAGTCATTTGGACGTGCCGTTGGCCGGTCGCGATACTCGGCCGTGGCGAGCTGAGGCGGTGACCGCAGACGTCCAACGAAGTTTGCGTCTTCATAGTGCTTGAGCTTACGCGCCCGAATCGGGGCAAGCCCTGAAACCAGCACGATGGCCTGGTCGGGTGGCATCTGCATCACTTCGCCCGGCGTGAGCAGCGGCCGTGCGGTTTCCTGACGGCTGACCATGACATGGCCGAGCCAGGGCGCGAGCCGGTGGCCCGCATAGTTGCGCTGTGCCCTGAGTTCCGTTGCTGTGCCGAGCGCGTCCGAAATACGCTTTGCCGTACGCTCGTCATTTGCGGCAAACGCGATGCGGACGTGGCAATTGTCCAGGATCGCGTTGTTCTCGCCATAGGCCTTGGCGATCTGGTTCAGCGATTGGGCGATCAGATAGGCGCGGATGCCAAAGCCGGCCATGAAGGCAAGCGCGCTCTCGAAGAAGTCGAGCCGGCCAAGCGCTGGAAATTCATCCAGCATCAAGAGCAATTGACGATGCCTGGCCTCACCCACCTTCGTGTTCAAGGATTCGGTCAGGCGGCGGCCGATCTGGTTGAGGATCAACCGGATGAGTGGCTTGGTGCGGCTGATGTCAGATGGCGGCACGACAAGATAGAGAGTGACCGGCTTGTCGGCACTGACCAGGTCGGCAATGCGCCAATCGCAGCCTTCGGTGTTCCGGCTCACGATTGGATCGCGGTAGAGCCCGAGAAAGCTGACGGCGGTCGACAGGACGCCGGAGCGCTCATTCTCAGACTTGTTGAGGAGTTCGCGAGCGGTCGAGGCGACCACCGGATGGACCTTTGGCTCAGCTTCGGTGCCGAGATGGTTTGTGGCCATCATAATCCGCAACGTCTTCTCGAATGACTGCGCGGGATCGGCCAGGATCTCGGTCACACGTGTCAACGTCTTCTGCTCTTCCGCGTAGAGAACATGAAGGATGACACCGACAAGCAGAGAATGACTGGTCTTCTCCCAATGGGTGCGGCGTTCCAGCGCGCCTTCCGGGTCGACGAGGATGTCGGCGATGTTCTGGACGTCGCGCACTTCGGCCGCGCCTTTGCGGACCTCGAGCAGCGGATTGTAGCGGGCGCTTCTCGCGTCCGTCGGATTGAACAACAGGCAGTGCGAGAAGCTTGAGCGCCAACCGGACGTTAGCTCCCAGTTCTCACCCTTGATGTCGTGGACCACCGCCGATGAAGTCCATGACAACAGCGTCGGCAGCACAAGCCCTACGCCCTTTCCTGAGCGCGTCGGCGCAAAGCACATGACATGCTCCGGTCCGTCATGACGCAGATAGTTGCTTTCAAAGCGCCCCAGAAACACGCCCTTGGCAGCAAAGAGGCCGGTTTCCCTGATCTCCTTGGCCATCGCCCAGCGTGCCGAGCCGTAGGTCGTCACGAGCTGATTTTGCCGCGCACGCCACACCGAGTTGACTATCGCAAACAGTGCGCCTGCGATCCCGCCGGCCGCGGCAATGCAGCCTCCCTCTTCAAAGATTTCCGGGGCGTAGGCTTCGTAGGCGAACCACCATTCAAATAATCGCCAAGGCAGATAGACCGGATAGCTGGCAACGACGAACCAGGGCGCGCCCAGCCGCTCCTGAAAGCCTAGAGCCGCCGCGGTCCATTGCGTCGCTCCCCAGGCCGAGCCGATGACGATGGCGAACACGATCGTGATCTGCCCGACATAGATTTTTGCTGGAAACATTCGCTGCCCCATCGACCCACGCAACGTGAGCGGCGCGATGAAAGGGGCGAAAGCGCTTTGCGTTCAATGAAAATAAAAATTGCTCGCGGGAAGACAGAGCAAGGTCGATCATGCGTACTGCGGTCAGAAGGACTTGCGTCCAATCTGGTCGTGGATGATCCGGCGCTTCAACAGAAGGTGAAGAGCCGGCTCGAGTTGGACGATGCTTCGAGCGGACGGCGATCCACCGAGGGCCCGGACGCTCCGTCACCAAGGCCCAGAGCCACACCGCAGCAGCCGATTGGGTCTCGATTCGGTCCAAAATCATGGTTATTTTTGGCTATACTCAACTTGCGAACTGAGTATAAGAACGCTGGACAGCCGGGTTCCATTAGCATTATACTCAATCTGCAAAATGAGTATAAATCCGGAGCGGACCATGCCGGCCCCCACCCTGGTTGGGCAGACGACTTACGCCGAGCTTTTGGAGCGCAGCGCCAACGCCGCCTTCCAGGACGCCTTCGCGGAGGACGGTGCGTTCACGGCCAAGACCATCAAGGGCCGGAAATACTGGTACTTTCAGGCCGGCACCGGCGCCGAGCGGTCCCAACGCTATGTCGGCCCGGAAACGCCAGAACTCCTGGAGCGCATCGCCCGTCACAAGGACATTCGCGAGGACGAGCGCGAGCGCCGCGCTCTCGTCTCCACGTTGGTCAGGTCGTTCGGCTTTCCCCGCCCCATTCCCGAGATCGGCGAAATCATCGCAGCGCTCGCCAAGGCCGGCGTCTTCCGCCTCCGCGGCGTGCTCGTTGGAACCGTCGCCTATCAAACCTATGCCGCAATGCTCGGCGTTCGCCTGTCCGTCGGCTCCCTCCAGACCGGCGACGTCGACATCGCCCAGTTCAAGAATGTCTCGGTGGCGGTCGAAGACTCCACGCCGCCCGTGCTGGAGGTGTTGAAGGAGGTCGACAAGACCTTTCGTCCCGTTCCTCATACGGCCGATGGCCGACGCGTGACCAGTTATGCCGCCAGGGGCGGCTTGCGCGTCGACTTTCTCACTCCTCACGAAGGCAAGGAGACCGCCAAGCCCCAGAAGCTGCCGGCCCTTCACACGGACGCCCAGCCGCTCCGTTTCCTCGATTTCCTGATCCGCGACCCCGAGCCTGCGGTCATCCTGCACGGCGCGGGGATCCACGTGCACGTGCCAGCCCCGGCCCGCTACGCAGTCCACAAGCTGATCGTTTCCCGCCGGCGTCCGGAAGGGTTTGCGAAACGCGACAAGGATCTCCAGCAGGCGGAAGCGCTGCTCGCGGCCTTGGCGGACAAGCGACCCTACGAGGTGAAGCTCGCATGGGAGGAGGCCTATGGCCGCGGCCCGAAATGGCGCCAGTTGCTTATCGAAGGTCTTGGCCTGCTTGCCGCCCCGGTTCGGGACACCGTGCTCAAGACTATCGGCCTCCGCCGCTCGGCTATTCCCGGGATCGATCTCTCCTTTGAGAATCCCCCCGCCCGCTATGATTTCGGCCGCGATGTCGTGACCTTCACGGGCCAGGCCCTCGATCAGCCGGTCAGTTGCGCGATCAGCCGCGAAGCGCTGGACGACCATTTCGGCGCCGATGGCCTTGGACAGGAAGGTCGCCTGCAAGCCTTCCTCAAGAACAGGTCGAGGATCGAGGAGATCGCTCGCGCCAAGTATGTCGCCTCTCCGGTCGAAGAGCCAGGCGCTGTCCTGATCAAAACGTCGGACGTAGAGCGTTTCCCGCAAACTGGCTCCCTCGGCAGCAAAACATCCTCCGCGCCACGGACACCCAAGCGTAAGTAGCCGGGGCTCGCTTCACCGTCCGATACCGCGCTTGATCCCGATCGACCACGAGATGCCCTCGCCGCCGACGCTGCCGGTGACCGTTTGCCCACGCGCCCTCTCCAGCACCGGCCGCCAGGGCACAAGCGCAAAATCGTGGGATCGCTCGATCAACGCAAAGCGACCGCTGTTAAGCGTCAGCATGCGCCGATAAACGCCGGTGAGATTGTCGCCGGCCTTGACGTCGCGATGTTCAAGCCCCGTTCGCGCAGCAATCTCCGCAGCCGTCTGGCGGAGCTCACGGGCCTCGAGTGTCCGCAACAGATCCCGAGCGTAGCGCACTTGGCCATCCTGCTCGCGCGCGAGTCCTTGTTCGATCAGCCATTGCCGCCTCGTCCGCATTGCCGCCTCGACTTCGCTACCCATCCCGCTGTGCCCAAGCACCTCGCGCGTCCTGGCGACGAGTTGACGGTCGAGCCAGGTTGCACCCACCGCCTGTGGCAAATCCTCAAGCCGCTGCCATGACAGCACTGCAATCCGCACGGGAATACGAGAGCGCTGGCGGCTCTCATATTGAACCACCCTATCGAGATGGTCCTCGCCCACCACAAAGCTGCCATCGCCAAGCCGGCTCACTATTCCGTCCTGTCGCATCGCTTCCAGACGACGCACATGCGACGCGACAAACTGGCCCGAGGCCTGACGATCGAACTCGCGGTGAATGCGTTCGCTGTAACGCCCATCATGGGCGGCCGCGATCGTCACGATGGTTCGATCGATTTCGCGCGCCTCTGCGCGTCGAGAGGAGAGCTCCACGATGGTATTCCGGATCGGAGGCTCATCCCGAGCGGAGAGGCTGCCGATCTCCACGTAATGCGTCCGCCCATCGATCCCATCGAGCACGACATAACGGCGCTCTCTGAGCTCATCCGAAAACCCGTCGCCGACGATGCGTCCGACCAGGCGCTGGCCGCCCTCGCCCGGGTCGAAGGTGGTGTAGGTGCCTACAGCTCGCGCCATTCCAGCGGCAGCAAGTTCGCGATGAATGGTCTTGATGATGTCGCCACGCTCGCCCATGCGCCTGAGCTTTGCCTCGAGGCCGGTGTCGATCCGCCAATGGCCGGGGCCAGTCTCTTCCGCCAACCCCATCCGCTCGAGCGTTTGCAGGCGGCCCATTCGCGCGGCCTGCCAAACCGGATCCCGCGCCGGCATCGCGTTGAGTTCGAGAGCGCCATCCGGCGCATCGCGCAGGATGGCCTGGTCGAGACGCGTGAGCCGCTCGGCTGTAACCTCCTGCTGGAGCTTGCGCACGGCCTCGATTTCGGTCTCTGGACCGAGCTCCCGCGTGAGGAGATCGGCGGCCCGCGCCCGCAAGCCGTGAGCGATATAATCGCGGGCGATCACGAGGTCCTGTCCCTCGTCGTCCTTTCCGCGCAGGACGATGTGGCTGTGCGGATGGCCCGTGTTGAAATGATCCGCCGCGACCCAGTCAAGCCTGGTGCCGAGGTCACTCTCCATCTGCCGCATCAGGTCGCGGATGAATGGCTCCAGGTCGGGGAGTTCCGCGCTGTCTTCAGGCGCCACGATGAACCGGAATTGGTGGCGATCCCCGGCACTTCGTTCCGTGAAGGCCTTGCCGTCGGCGCGGTCGTTGGTCGCGTCATAGAGCTCGCCTGGATCACCGTCCCGCGTAACGCCGTCGCGCTGAACGTACCGCAAGTGCGCCCGGATGGCCCCAGGATCGCCTGTCTTGATGCGCACAATGCGCGCCTTGATCACGACGCGTCGCTGGCCCTTCGCCCTCGCCCGTCCGGCCAGCATCGCACCTTGGGCGTATCCGCGGCTGATCCGGCCGCCCGAGAAGTTCGACTTACATTGCGATCTGGCGCCGGCCTTCTCGGCCGCCTGGCGGACACGCCGAAGATAGCTGGTTGCCCGCCTGGCTTTGCGGTTGCCGATCCGGCCGAGCTTTACTTCGAATTCGTCGTCGACGCCGTGCATGATGCTGGCTCTCGTTAAGACCCCGGATATGTGAAGCCGGCAAGCGACTGCCAAGACGCAGACGAAATCAGCAAGCAACGCGATCGACTTGAGCAGAACTTGGCGACAACGCTCAACTCGGTGTCGACAAAACTGGGATGTGCAGACAACGGCTTAGGCCTCCTCAAGCTCCAGTGCTTTTATCTTGCCCTCCCGCTTCGCTGGTTCACCCGTTGATCTCAATGGAAGAGCTTGCTTCACCGCAGATTCGCGATCTGCCCGAACGAAGGCTCAGCGGCATACCAGGGAAAGGTGCGCGCCCTTTTCTGACACGCACATCGCTGTCATGGAAATTCAAATATCTGGATTCCAGGTCAAGAGCGGATGCGCCACGCCTAGGATGTCGCAGCGCAGCACCGGGCCGAAGTATCGCGAGTCGAACGAATGAGGGTGCGGCTGCAGCAAGAAAAATTCTCCTTCACTAAGCCGCAAGCAGCCCTCCCAGGTTGGCAGGGGCCGTCCCCGTCGATCGTTCTGAAGCACCTCTACAATGACCCTTCCATTGACCAAAACCGATTCGACCGGTGCTTTGGCGCGGCACACTTCATCGCCGCCCGCCGCAGCCACCTGCTTCAAAAGGGGCACCGGGCCCGGCAAAACGCCATGCGCGATGATAAGGAGCTCAATAGCCGGCGGCGGTCTGAACAGCGCCAGTTCACCGTGCGCGGGCAGACGTTGCTCCAGATAGTAGAAGCCGAGTGGCGCGCTGCCCGAGGCATTGTAGATCAAAAGCGGCATACCGCTCGCGAAGGAAATCAGCACTGCGATGATGCTGGCGCACATGGCCGAGAGCACGGCCAGTTGGCGCCAGCGGCTTGCGCGATCAATCAGCATCGGAGGTTGACCTCCGCTTATTGGCTTGCGAATATTCGATGAGGTCTTCGATGTGGTAGCGGACATAGCGTCCGTGCTTGCGGTAGGCGGGCCCTCTGCCGTTCACCCGCATTTTTTCAAGGGTATTCTTGGTGAGGCGCAACCAGGCGGCAGCCTCTACTGTATTGAGAAACGGCTTATCGGACCGTTTGTCGTCACTGTTAGTCATTTCCGAGGCTCCTTCTCACCTACCTCGTCAAGCACGAGGCGTGAGAAGAAGCGTCGTCACATTAGCAACCTGATTGGGAGTGGCGAATGCGGCAGGGTCTGTTTCGCCATCCTGCGAAAGCAAGTCTCGTCAAGCAGCCGCGACAAGAAGCGGCTAGCTCAGGAGATCGCGATAGCCGCCCTTCATCAATTCGGTTCCCTTGGCAACAAGCCGTCGCGTGCGATCTTTCAAGAATTGACTATGCCCGTACCATTCCTCCGCAACTTTTTTCTCCCCGAAGATCGTGATTGCGATCTGGCGGTAGGTCTTGCCCTCCAGGCTTTCATCGAGCGCGATCAGGGCGTGATGCATACGTTCGTCGCTTGCGAATGGCGGCGTTTGTATTGTCCTCTGGCCAGGCTCGGTGAAACGCTTCAAGCGCTTCAGAAGCTCGATTTGCGCGGAGAGGTCGCCGAGGCCATGGAGCTCGAAGACCGGCGCAAATGGCGCAGTTAGGGCAGGAAGACCGCGGATTTCGAGGGGGACATGTACGCCCGCTCCCTTCACCAACACCAACGGGACTTTGTCGACACCGATGACCGCCGTTCGATTGAACTTGAAGTCCGCAAGCGTGGACGGCGGCGTGTTTTCGTTGCCATTCTGCCTTTGGGCGTTGAGGCGGATCACCCGCTTCAGGGCACCGACGTGCCAGAACACCGGTGCCTGCCGGGCGCATAGCGCAGGGTCGGCAAAGGCATAAAGTCCCCATCGTTCGGCGCGCGGAAAGCGTCGCTGCAGCCGCAACAGCCACGTCCCATCGCTAAGTCTGATGTACGGCAGACGTCGAGGAACGGAGCCTCGCCACTCGGCGATATAGTCTTTGTTCCGGCGCAAGAACTCCCACGCCCAGTCGCATGCGTCATAGCCCGCCGGATCAAGGCGAGCGACGCCATCGCGCGCACGGCGGTGCGAAGACATGACGGGATGGTTCAGGGCCTGCCCCAAGCTAGAAAGCACATCGGAGCGCTGATCGTTTCGGCCAAATGGGGCAACAGAACGGCCCAGCGGGTACTTTCGGGCGCCGATTGCATCAGTCCGCCAGAGTCGAGATCATGCCCGCGCAAGTTTCTGCTAGTGTCTTTGTGGATCGCCCAACACCGGATCACGTAATGCGAATCGGCCGTGGTTGCGAGAACCCTTCTCTCGCCCCCGTGGTGACCCCGCGGCAGACACTCGAACGCGGTAGCGTCACGAACAAGACGTCTCAATGTCAATCTTGCAAATTCCGTGGTACGCTTTCTCGTGTGCAGCCCGATTCCGGTCTGCGCAGTAAGCGAGCTCATTTGATATTTAACGGAGGGGCACATGGCCAAGAAAGCGAAGAAGGCGAAGAAGACCACTGTGAAAAAGGCCAAAAAGAAGAAGATGAAGAAGTAAGTCTTCGACGACCTTCTGCTCGTTCCGAGCAAGATGCCTGCTGCGGCAACGTTTGCACTCGTCGAACTCACTTTGGTCTGAATGGACCGATCAATGGTTGGGCTGGACCGCATGGCGCTAGGCACCATGCAGTCCGGCCCTCAAATTCTTACAGTCGTTTCCGGCAGCTCTGCCCTGAGTTGGCGAGGCCTTTAATGAAACCCATTCATCACCGTCACGACCTCCGATAGCAGGACGCCAGTCGACATCAGCGCGGCAAGGCTGATGATCATTTGCGCCAGGCAAGTGCGCTTAAGCGTCACCGCTGGTGGATCGGGAAACACCATGAACGGACTCGCCATCGTCAGCTCCGTGAAGCGGTGAACACGTTTGTAGTGGCCGAGAAATAGGGTGAGTCGCGTCGATCGCGATGCAGTATATTTGTTGCCCGTAAGGTTGACTCTTCACCGACTCGGCTGAGGCAAACTCGCGGGCACGAATTGAGGCCCCGCGCCGAATCGGTTGGCCTAAGTTCAGGTAAACAAAAGATTAACGGCTTGCGTCGCACGGCTAAAAGGCCCCGCCCGAGTGGGTCGGGCGGGGCTCGGTGGCGAGAACCTCAGTCGCCGTTCTTCCGCGGCCGCGACCAGAGCAGAGTATGACCTTCGTCTTCATCCTCGAACAGGTTCGCGTAGATCGGCGCGTTGAACGAAGGATCATCGAGCTTGAGCGAAAGGTAGTCGCGGCCCTCCTCTGACCGCTTCGACCAGGCTGCCCCGATCTCGGCCCGGCCGACATAGACGCGATGGCTGGGCGCGTTCTCGTTGGTGCGATTGGGCTCGGCGACGATGCGGACGCCCTTCGCTTGCACGCTCAGCGTGACGATCTCGCCCTGAAAATCGTTGCCGACCTTCTTAAAGGAACCGATGTTAGCCATGTCACTTCTCCTTGAGTTTTCGAGCCCGCGACCACCGCGGCCTCGATGGTGATCGAGAGGCCGAATGACGATCGGCGACGCACCCGCTCGCGGGCCGGAGCGTAGCGGAGGACGCTAGCCGGAAGACTTTCTTGGCTCGCGAGGAATGGGCGTCAGCCCAGGGGAAGAAAGTCTTAACGGCGGCGTTGCGGCTCAGACGATCGAGGCGGAGCCGGTCTTCGGCCAGATCAAGCCATCAAGAGGCAAGGTGCGTCCGTGCGCTGAACAGCCTTAAGGAGACGAGGCGGCGGACGTCGGCCGTCCTGTACAAGAGGTCGAGAGGTTCAGGCGAAGAAAGGAAACAACGTGCGGGAAAAGTCGGGCGTCGGCCGCCCCGAAACAGCCGTTAGAGAACGCCCGCCCCGACACTAACAGAGTTGCCGATGATTGGCATAATGGCTGTGTAGTGCTCTGAGGAGACCGCCTCTCCCTGCGATGCCGATCATTGGCGATCTCGACGCGCCTAATGTTGAGGAGAACCCTGGGCGCCGAGCCGAAGGGCTATAGCCGTCTTGGCCGCGAGAACTGGTTGACGTTCGGTTCGCCCTACCCTGACTGACTGAAGCGGGGCAAGCTCGGCCAAGACAGTCATGCGCGCCCGCCCCGTGTCACCGATGAAGATCGAACCGATGCAGCCAAAGATCTCGTGTGCCAGAGCGGGGATGGCACCCCAACATACGATATCCGAGAATCACATAATAACGGCAACGGCGGCCGAAATGGCAAAGACTGCCGCGATGGTTGCGCGCAAGACAAATGACCGCGCGGTGGCAAAGGTGATCTGACCGATGAGGAGCATCATCGCGGCGGGAGCAATGCCGACGAGCAACGCGCCGATGGCGCCCGCACTATGAAATACCATCACGCCGGCAGTGAAACTAACCAGGAATGAAAGGGAGTCTACAGCGAGAGCAAAGATGTGAGCAGAATAGACCGATGCGAAGTATTGAGGAAGTCCGAGAGCAATTCGCGCCTTCCACGATCACCTGGACGCGAGGTTACTCAAGCCGGAACTAGTTAGAAGTGCGGCTCACTGTCTAACCACATTCGAGGTCGCGAATGTGCTCGGGGGCGCAATTGCGTCGGTTACGACGCCTGCCCTATGCAGGGAGATTTCGAAATCGGCATGGACGGCGCTCACGCGCCGCCATCCCCAAACTTCCAGACCGGGATACCGAGTCGTTTCGCCTTGTCGGCGAGATTGCTCTGGATGCCAGTGCCGGGGAAGACCATGACGCCGATCGGCAAGATCTCAAGCATCGCGTCATTGCGCTTGAACGGTGCGGCCTTTGCGTGCTTGGTCCAGTCGGGCTTGAAAGCAATCTGGGGCACCTTGCGATTGGTCGCCCATTTGGCGGCTATCAGTTCGGCGCCTTTCGGCGAGCCGCCATGCAGCAGCACCATGTCAGGATGCTTAGCGTGGACCTTGTCAAGTCGATCCCAGACCAGATGATGGTCATTGAAGTCGAGGCCACCGGTTAGGGCAATTTTAGGGCCGGCCGGCAGCAACAGTTCGGTCTCCGCCCGGTGTTTGGCGGCGATGAAATCCCTGGAGTCGATCATCGCCGCAGTAAGCTTGCGATGATTGACCAGCGATCCAGAGCGAGGACGCCAGTGCGAGCCGGTATGGACCTGGAAGCGCTCGATGGATTGATCGCGGAAGAGCTCCATGCAGTTGCGACGTTCGACCAGCGTGATGCCTTCGGCCGTGAGCCGCTCGAGTTCGACCGATCTGATTTCCGAGCCGTCCTGCTCACGCTGGCTCTTCCGCTGCGCTTGCTCGTTGGCGTCGAGCTCGCGCTCGATGCGCTCTGTTGCACGGTGGAACAGGTTGACCGTCGACCAGAGCAGGTCATCGATATCCGGCTCGAGGCGAGTGTCGCTTAGGGTTGCGACGAGGGCGTCGAAGATATCGGCGACCGCACCCGCGATCATCTTGCCTTCGGGAAGCGGCCTCGGGTCTGGCTCGTCGTTCAAAGGACGGTAGCCAAAGAGCTGAAGTTCGCTAATGACGTGATCAATCGGGGATGAGCCGTGCGTTGCTTCGAAATCTAGGTCGTTGCGATCGGATGTCATGGTCGAGGTCCTTTGCCCGGATCGGCCGCGCCCATCGCGGCCTTCGTGGCGATCACCTGACAGCGGGCGGAACGGACCAGAACCCGAAGCGAAGCGAAGGGCCGCAGCGACAGCGGAGGATGGCGAAGTCCGGCTATTTTGTTTCGCGATGCAAAGGCGCGTGGCCGGGCCCCCGCAAAGCTTTCTTCGCGGGGTGAACACCGCCGGCGGAAAATAGCCGGGCGCAGCCATTGCCGGTCCGGTCCGAATGCTGTCCGATCGCCCTCTAGAAGGCCAGGGCGCGGCCTCTCCTCGGCACTATGGGCCTCCCATCGACCTCCCGTGACGATGTCGCTGGTTACGCCGGCTCTTATCCCTTCTCCGCCATAACCAAGAAGCGGGTAACGTCCTGCGGCGCGAGTTGAATGCGCATGGCCGCTCGAAGATCGTGAATGCCGAATGTGCGGAGATCGTCATTAAAATCTCCCAACCGAGGAGACAAAGCGGTCGCCACGATACCAGCAGCCTCCGAGCGCTGCCTGAGGGCCGCCGTCGCCGCGTCTCCCGCCGCATCCGCATCCCGGACGATGTAGAGGCGACGCAGCGTCGGCGGTAGCAGCATGGCAGCTAGGTGATTGGCCGATAGTGCGGCGGCCATTGGCAAGGTAGGCAGTGCGTAGCGCAGCGACAGGATGGTTTCGATCCCTTCGCCCGCGACAAGCACATCATCCGCCGTACCGAAACGAACTGCGTTGCCGAGCAGATCGCCCATTGCCCTTCGTGGTGTGTCGATCGGCGCCTTGCCGAGCCGGATCGGGTCAAAACCCTCAGGATTAAGCCAGGTCCGGTGCGCGCCTGTTATCCGGCCGCCGAGATCGGTGACGCGGGCAATCATTGCAGGCCAAATCTCGGTCCGCGCGTCCTCATCCGGCCGATAGTAGCAGCGTGGGTGGAAGCGCAGGCTCGCTCCGTAGTGCAGCCCGAAAATGGCGCGTCCGCGCAAATATGCCTCCACGAGGGTCCCCTCGATCGGCCGAGATATCGCGAACAGCCGCCGCGACGCTTCCGGTGATCCTGCCTTTACTGTAGCGCGGACGGGCTTCGTTCGGAGATCCGGGTGCGGCCGAGGCAGCTTAAGGAAGCGCGTTGCTTCGTCCACGACATCGCGGAATTCTATGAAGCCGCAGGTTTCGCGGATGATGTCGAGGAGATCACCATGTTCGCCCGTGGCGGCGTCGGTCCATTTGCCCGCAGGTCCCTTCTGTGATTTCTGTAACCGCACGAACATCGAGCGACCTGGCGTGTTGCGGACGTCGCCGACCAGCCAGTAGCGCCCCACGCGCCGACCATTGGAGAGATAGTGGTGGCACACCGCCTCGGTCTCGCGCGCGAGGCGGTGTGCCAGTTCGGAAGCATCGAACGGCATCAGGCGGCCTCGCAGTGGGCAGGCTCTTCCGCCGGGCTCAAGGCGAGATCAGGCAAGAACGCGAGCAGATAATCCGCGACTTTGCTGGCCTGCGAAGCTGCGCGGACGATTGCGCGATTGTCTTCGCGGAGCACCTCAAGCCACGAACCGATGTAGTCCGCATGCCGCACGGTCGGCACGATGCCGAGCGAAGCACAGCAGAATGCAGCGGATATCTCCGCGACGATTTCCTCGAAGGCGTATTTCTTGGTGCCGTAATTTCCGGTTAGATCCCGGTTGAGCCGTGAGGAATGGCCGGTGGCATGAGCCAACTCGTGCAGAGCCGTGCGGTGCCAATTGATCGGCTCAAAGTAGGCAGCCGGAAATGGCACCTGAACGTAGTCCTCAGAAGGACAATAGAAGGCTCGGTTACCGCCGATTCGAAGATCGATGCCGCTGGCCCTAATCAGCGCTTCGACTTGCGGCTCGATCATGTGAGGTAACGGGAGAGGCGCCATAGTCGACACCTCGGCTGGCAGCCCGTCACATTGGTCGGTATTGAAGACCGTAAAACGTTTCAGAAAGGGAATCGCTTGGGCGTCGTCGGCCGCCTCAATCGCCCGCTTCCTCTCCTCTTCGGGCACGAAGCGGTCAGCATAGACGACGGTCGTTCCTCGCTCTCCTTTGCGGACGTGGCCACCCAGCGACAATGCCTGCCGGAAGGTGAGCCAGCTCTGGCCGGAGAAGCCCCGCTCGACCACAGCGCCCCAGAGGATCAGGATGTTAATGCCGCTATATCGCCGATGTGTTGCTCCATTGTGAGGCATGGCAAGCGGCGCCTTCGCCGCGGCCGTTCCCCACGGTTGCACCCAGGGCACACACCCCGCCTCTAGCTCGGCAATGAGTCTATTCGTGATCTCGTCATAAAGATTGGTCCGGCTGGGGCTGCTCTGCGAAACTTGGTTGTGCCTGGACATCGCGGTTCTCCGCGACGGGCACCGCGAGCCTCTCTCGCGGCTACAAACCCGTCACGGCAATCCAGGCCGCCACTCTTGGCTCTCTGGAGATCTCCACGTCTCGGCCATCTGGGTGCGTCTCGACCGCGAATGCGATCCAGAGTCCCATCCTTCTCAAAGCCCAGGTCGTGGAAACCGGTGTGGCCTCCGTCCATGCCCGGCGAGTGGCTTACTCGATAAGGGGACGAAGCTTATGTTGCTGACATCGAAATCGTGCGCGAGTATCGCGGCGTTCTGACTCTAAGTGCGAATTTTCGATCCGATCAAAATGCGTCGCATGGGCGCACGTCGGTCACGCGCGGGCGTTGCCCGATTGCGGGCGCAGGGTCAAGTTCTTGTGGCTCTCAGCGCGCGAGACCATAGACCTCAGCACCATGGACGGGCGACCTCAGTTAGTTTGCTATAAGCGCGGCATGGATCGTGAAAACCTCTTACAGCAGTCGGCGGTAGCCCACCGCAGGTCGCCCAGGACGCCGCGCGCATTGCCAAAAAAGGAAGTGCCTTCAACCTGGACTAAGTCCGTGGGGCAAGGTCCGGATGCAGCAGCCCCTCGATCATTGTCCGCTTTCTGACAGCGACACACAACCTGTGAGATTCAAAACACCGTGCGCCGTTTGCGCATCGCGAACTGTTTCAAAGCACAATCAGGCGCTTAATGCGCGCGAGAAGCGCTGGCACGGCCGTTGCTCTATCTCACCGTAGGGCAATAGGCCAATGAACATGAACGGCACGACAGGATCTTGGATTTACGGAGAAAAGCGCTGATGCCGAGGAAAGAACAGACCAAGGTCAAAGAAGTTCGCGACAGTTCGATGCAGGGCCGTTTTGGGAGCATATCACAGGACGCGATAGTTGCGGCTAGAACGGCCAGGTAAGACATGACGGCCAATGCCGTTGACGTATGCGTCGTCGGGAGTGGTGCCAGTGGCTCGATAGTCGCCCACGAGATCGCTCGAAACGGATTCCGAGTGCTCGTCCTCGAAGAAGGCCGGACGCTTTCCCCCGGCGCCTCACTGGCGACTGTCCAAAGTGGTTTCGATAACGCCTTGGTGCCCTCTCCTGCCGGAACGTTGACGCCGTTCGGGCGCCCCTGGACCGTGTCGGCGCTCGGCGGTGGAATGACGCTGTACGCCGGGATCGCCTTCCGTTTTCGGACCATCGATTTTGACGCGCGAGCGCATGTGGCCGCGGACGCGCTCGACCCAGTCTGGCCGATCGACTACGCCGAACTACGCCCCTATTACGAGGAGCTCGAACAGCGGATGGGGGTGGCCCGGCTCCCTGGCGCGGACCCGCTCGAACCGCCCAGCGATCCCGCCGTGCTGCCGCCGCACGAGTACAGCCCACAGGGCCTGTTGATCGCCAAGGCGGGCGGACGCCTAGGCCGGCTGCCGTTCCCCACCCCGCTGGCTATCAACTCGTTGCCCTATGGCGGCCGCCCGGCGTGTCACGGCTGCGGGCCTTGCAACGAACACGTGTGTCCGACCGGTGCGAGGGCCGATGCGCGGTCCCCATTCTCTGACGTGCCCCTGCCGCCCGGTGCACTGACAGTCGCCCTAGGCAGCAAGGCCGTGCGTATCGAGTTGGGCAACGTGAGCCGCGCGGACTCGGTGGAATGGCTGGACACCGTGACCAGTCAACGCGCTCGGGTCCGCGCCCGCTGCGTGGTGCTCACCGGCAACGCGGTGCAGTCTGCCGCCCTGCTGCTACGGTCGGCGCAGTCCGCGGCGCCCAACGGCATCGGCAATGCCACTGGCATGGTCGGCAGCGGGATCTCGTTCAAAATCAGTGGCTACGTGTCCGGCAACACCACGCTGGACCGGCTGCCCGCGCGGTCGCCGGGCGGCCCGTTCTCCACGGTCGCAATGTCGGATCACTACCTCGACGACGAGGCGCCCTCCGGGCTGGGCGGAATGATCTACGAAGCCAGTCGTGCCGAGCAGGCGATTTGTGACGGCAATATAGCGCTACGGCTTCATTTCCTGGCGGCCGATCAGCCCATGCGCAAAAACACGGTCCGACTGGCCAACAGTCGAGATCGGTTAGGTCTGCAGAAAATTATTCTTGAGTACTGGACCCATCCGCTGGACAAACGCCGATTAGGCTATTTGTCCCGACGCGCGTCGGAATTGCTCGCCGAAGCCGGCGTGAAAAAAGTCGCTTACCAGGATTCCAACTATCAGTCCGGTAGCGGGCATCTGCATGGCGGCTGTCGAGCAGGTGTCGATCCAACAGAGTCTGTAGTCGACCGCTGGGGTCGGGTGCACGACATCGACAATCTCTATGTCGCGGACGGCGGGTTCTTTCCGTATTCCGGAGGCGTCAACCCGACCTTCACTATTCAGGCGAACGCGCTGCGGATCGCTCGAAGAATAGCCACGCAGCTCGCCTGACCGACCATGGGCGGAGAATCAACCGGAGATCATTCATGCCCATGAGCACGCCCAGTGCCACCGTCGCCGCGACCGACGCGCAAAAAACTGCGCTCCGCCGCGCGCTGCGGATCACCGCGTCGGAGAAATGGGATCTCAACCGGCGTTTTCCAGTGGTGATGAGCCGCGCGTCCGGCGCGCATGTCTGGGATGTTAATGGAAAACAATACGTGGATTTCACCTCATGCAGCGGGGCCGCGCCGTTGGGAGCCGGATACGAACCTGTGCTCGCGCACGTCGCCACGGAAATGCGCCGCACCGGCGGCATCCTACCGGGGCCGTTGTCCGTACACCGGGTCGAGGTGGCCGAACGGCTCGCGGAAATCTTTCCGGTCGCGCAACGCTCCGTGTTCTTCCGCACCGGCTCATGCGCCACCACCGCCGCAGTCCGCCTCGCTCGCGCGCACACCGGCGTCAACCTGGTGCTTACTAGCGGATATCACGGCTGGCACGACTGGCACTTACAGGACCGGCCAGCGATGGGGCTGCCCAGGCGGGACCCGGACAGCGTGGAGTTCCGCTACGACCTGGACCTGCTTGAGAAACTGCTCAGCCTCCAGCGCGTCGCCGCGGTGATCATCACTCCCGAGGTCAACTTCTTCCCTGCCGAATACCACCGGCGATTGCAGACGCTGGTGCACCAGCACGGTGCCCTGTTGATCCTGGACGAGGTTATGACCGGTTTCCGCTACGCCCTCGGCGGATATCACACTGCAGTCGGCCTCACGCCCGACCTGATCACACTGAGCAAAGGACTGGCGAACGGCATGGCGCTATCTGCGGTGGCCGGTCGGGCTGACGTGCTCAACGCCACCGAAAAGACCTACCTGGGCAACACCTATCAGCGCGAGGTTACCCCGTTCGCGGCCGCGCTGAGCACCCTAGACGCGCTGCGCGACGGGACCGCACTGGCGCGGATGCGTCAGGTTGGCGAGCAACTCATCAACGGGCTCAACGAGGTCTTCGTCGGCCAGCAGGTCGAGGCGTGGGCGTTCGCCTGGCCTACCATGTTCGACGTCATGTTTGCCGACGCCGAACTCGGCCACGCGTTCTTCCAGGAGATGTGGTCGCGAGGCTTCCTCATGCAGTACGGCGGCCGGTTCATGCCATCCGCGGCATTGTCCGACGCTGACGTACGGGCCGCGATCGAAGCCGCCGGGCAGGCTTTGCCGGTGGCACTGGCGCGAGTGGATAGCACTGGCGACGACCCGGATCCGGTGGCCGCCGCCGTGCGGTTCGCCGGTGATCACTTCGTGGCCACCCCGGATTCTGTCCGGCGCTGGTTCACTGCGCCCACCTACCCATGAACACCAGCTGTCAAACAGGGAACACCGCTATGCCCGAGGCCGACCCATTTCCCACTTCGCCGGTTCTGCTCGGCGGCGACAACAGGTCCGGCACGACCTTGCTGAGCGTCGTGCTGGACTCGCATCCCGATCTGGTGATCGGGCCGGAGATCGACTTCCTGGAGCCGCCTAATCTTGGTCCGCACATCCTGCGCGCGATTGACCTGCTGGATGCCAGCGACCCCAAGGTCACCGGCACCACAAAGAGCACGATCGATCCATTCTGGTACGACGGCGTACACTTCGCGGTGCAGTGCCGACGCTTTGGCCTGGACTTCGACGACGTGCGCGAACTGGTCAGCAAAGTAATGGTCGAAGTGGCCAATGACATTGTGTCGTTCGCCGACCGGTGCCGGCTGATCAACGAGATCGGTGAGTTCCGCAGGGCTCACACCGGAGCCCAGCGGTGGGGACTAAAACTACAGCG
Organism: Bradyrhizobium murdochi; assembly: GCF_000472965.1. GTDB lineage: Bacteria > Pseudomonadota > Alphaproteobacteria > Rhizobiales > Xanthobacteraceae > Bradyrhizobium > Bradyrhizobium murdochi. Next base: position 123,003 of record NZ_AXAU01000015.1, read on the forward strand.
CAAGATCGCTCAGGTCGATTCTTACGCCCGGCTGTGGCCGAGGGCGCATTTTGTGCACATTGTGCGCGACGGTCGGGACCTGGCCGCCTCGCACCTGAAAACCGTGCCGGATTGGGGTTACCGGACCGCCGCCGAAGCCGCGCGGGGCTGGCTTGAAGTGGTCACCCGGCCGCATCGGGTCGCGCCGCCAGACCGCTACCTCGAGCTGCGCTACGAGGATCTGGTAAGTCGTCCTCGACCCACCCTGACCCAAATCCTGGACCACCTCGGCTTGCCTTGGAACGAGGCCGTGCTGCGGCACGCCGAGTATCAGCACGCGCTCTTCGACCATCCGTACGGCCACCCGGCGGCCGAATCCGCCGGCAAACCGCTGCACTCGGGGCGGCTCGGTCGCTACGCGGAGGATCTGACGCGCGCTCAGATCGCGGAGTTCGAGCGGATCGCCGGCAGTGAACTGGCCCGGCTGGGCTATCTATCGGCCCCGACCTCGATCGTCGAAGCGTGAGCCGCGTCCACTGTTCCGCCGCCCTGCTCCGACTGCCGCGTGGCTACCTGGCGCTACTCGTTGGCCAGACCGTGTCGTTGCTGGGCTCCCAAGTGACCATGCTAGCGCTGCCGCTTACCGCGATTACTCTGCTGGGCGCGGGACCCGTGCAGACCGGGCTGCTGCTGGCTTGCGGTCGGGCGCCGTACCTGGTGGCGGGCCCGTTCGCCGGCGTCATCGTGGACCGCCTCCCGCACCGGTGGATCCTGTTGATCGCCAACTTGGTAATGGCGGCAACGCTGGCCACGATTCCCCTGCTGGCCGGCCTCGGACACCTCGGAATGGTCCAGCTGTGTACGGCAACGGCGCTGGTCGGGGTGGCGGCGGTGAACGCCGAGGTGGCCTATCTGGCGTGCGTACCCACGGTGGTGGACCGGACTCGGCTGATCCAGGCGCAGAGTTTGTTAGAGCTCAGCCAGGCAAGCGCGGTGGCAGTCGGTCCGTTCCTGGCCGGCTGGCTGGTGAGCACGTTCTCCGCGCCGACCGCGATCCTGGCCGACTCGGCCTCTTTCCTGCTCGCCGCCGCGTTGCTGTCGCTCGTGCCGATGCGCGCGGCCGCCGGCTCAGCGGCCGGGCCGACCCAGCTATTTGGCCAAATGGCCGAAGGGCTAACCACCGTGTTCGGCACCCCGATTCTGCGGGCAGTCACGTTGGCCACTGGCACCTTCATCTTTTGGTACAACGCATATTCGGCGGTCTTCCTGCTGCACCTGACGAAAGATCTGGGTTTGGAGGGCGGGACTGTCGGCATGGTGCTCGGCATCGGTGCACTCGGTGGCGTCGTCGGCGCGGTCACCGCACCGTGGGCGGGACGCGCGATCGGCCTCGGGCCGGTGCTGATGGTCGCGCTGGCGCTCAGCGCTGGAGGCATGAGCTTGGCGGCGCTTCTCACCCGGCCGTGGTGGGCCGCGTTAATGTGCGTGGCACTGTCTCAGTTCCTGCTGTCGGTTGGTCAAGGGATTTACAACGTGCAGCAGGTCCCTATTCGATATGCGCTGGCCCCGCACCGGCTGCAGGGCCGGGTGAACGCGAGCATCCGGAGCGTCGTGTGGGGACTGGCGCCACTGGGCGCGCTGGTCGGCGGCGCGGCGGGTGCCGCATTGGGCCTGCGTGCCACGTTGCTGGCTAGTAGCGTGCTGGGCGCGGCGTCGGTTCTGTGGATCTGGTGGTCGCCGCTGCGCCACACGCACAGTTTGCATCTCTAACTAGCAGACAGGACCGCTTATGGAAATCAAAACACTGGACGAGCTTGGCCTTCACCCGCGCCGGCTGACTGTGTGGCGGATCGACGTGCCCGGACCCTGGCCTGGCGCCCCAACTCGCGGGCGACGGTCTCACGTTGCTTCCACTTCGCGATATCTTCTGCCCTCGCCTCCGTTCAGATGCCTCGGGACAACAAAGATGCCGGAGAGTAATCTAGTGTCCTGAACCAGAAGTTCGCAACATTGCGCCGTGTTCTGCCGGAGCATTGTAACGGCAGAAGCGCTCGATGGAAGCAAGGATGTCATCGGCGGATTTGGTCCATCGGAAGGGTTTCGGGTCGGCGTTGTGTCGGTCGATGAACGAAGCGATGTCCGCCCGGAGGGCGGCGACGCTGCGATAGATGCCGCGTCGGATTTTCTTATCGGTGAGAAGCGCGAAGAAGCGCTCAACCTGATTGAGCCACGACGAGCTTGTCGGGGTCAGGTGTACGTGCCAACGCGGCCTTTTGGCCAACCATTTTCGGATCAGCGGGGTTTTGTGTGTGGCGTAGTTGTCCATGACGAGATGGACGTCGAGTTCGCGCGGCGCGGCGGCCTCGATCTCGTCGAGGAACTTGCGGAACTTAGCGGCTCGGTGGCGTCCGTAGCACTTGCCGATCACCCGTCCGGTCGCAATGTCGAGCGCGGCGAACAGCGATGTGGTGCCGTGCCTTTTGTAGTCATGGCTCCTTCGGGCCGGCTGGCCAGGACGCATTGGCAGCATCGGCTGGCTGCGGTCCAGCGCCTGAATTTGGGACTTCTCATCTACACATAGAACGATGGCGTGCTCCGGCGGCGAGACGTAAAGACCCACGACGTCGCGCACCTTGGCCACGAAGTTCGGATCGGTCGAGAGCTTGAACGTCTGCATCCGGTGCGGCTGGAGCCCGAAGGCCCGCCAGATGCGTTGCACCGTCGACACTGACAGCCCGCTGGCTTTCGCCATGTCGCGGGAGCTCCAATGGGTGGCGTTCTCGGGGCAGCTCTCCAGCGTCCTGATGATCACCGCTTCGATCCGGGCGTCGTCAATGGTGCGCGGCGCCCCGGAGCGCGGCTCGTCATGCAGCCCGTCCACGCGCCGCTCCACAAAGCGCCCCCGCCACTTGCCTACGGTCTGCCGGTCCAGCCCCAGCTTGGCCGCCACCTCCGTGTTCTGACCGCCTTCCGCGCAGGTCAGCACGATCCGCGCTCTCAGAGCCAGCGCCTGCGCCGTCTTCCGCCGCATCGTCAGCGACTGCAGTTCGGCACGCTCGCCATCGCTCAATATCAGGGGCGCAAGTTGCTGGGCTGCCATCAGATCCTCCGTCGCTGTTGCAACCGCCATCTCTGGCACAGCGACGCGAATCTACTGCGAACCTATGATTGCGAACTTGTGACTCAGGACACTAGCTGCCCATCGACTTCATCTCATAGACGATCGGTCTAAGCCCCGATCATCTAAGGCGGAATCGATGGGATCGCTTGCGCTTTAAGGAGCCCGCCCTTCCTCGCCGTATTGCACGTCGCCAGGATGGGCAGGACAGCAGATCCTCAGTGCCGATGGACTCTAGCAGTTCGCACTGATCAGTGAAGTTAGCCCAACGTTCGACTTTACCTCAGCAACTCCGATTCGTCTGAGACCCGCTCCTGAAAGCGAATCCCGAAGCGGGACGAATGTGATGCATCAAGTTGTAGACGCGGGCGGCGGCGAACTGAACCGACGCCAGCTGTGCAAGCGGGCCACCGCCACGCGAGACTCCGATCCGTACCCTTCTTCGCAGAAGGCGCAATGATGACGCGCAGAACAACCTGAGAGCTCCGCTCCAAAATCGACTGCCGCTCAATGGCTTGGACAGCTCTTCACGGACGACCGCCGGGGACCAAGCCATAGGGGCCGACACTTGTGCGGGTCGGAGTTAGTTCCTGCCGCACGCACACCAAAAAACCCTTTCGATGAGCACCTAAGCTGGTGGAAGCGATACCTCTTCTCGAGTCATCGTCTGCGCATCGTAAATTCTGATCTGAAGCATTGGAAAGCGCTTCTTCAGATCTTCTGCCCCTGTCTTTGCTCCGACCTTGGTCATAAATTCGGCTTTCAATCGACCATCCACTTCGAGCGCGTAGCCTGACGTGGGCAGTTTGTGGGCGGCAGCAACCATTTCGTGTCTCGTCTCGCATTGCGATTGTGGAGGAGAATAGCCTAGCGTGAGTCGCTCAAATCGCGCCAGCGGCACTGTGTGAATCGTCGCGAAGCGGTAGTTTATGAGCAAATTGGCCTTCCGACCTTCGGTAGTTCGGGGAATCCCCTTATTTCTTCGTAGAGACAAGAACGAATGGATGCCGCACCTTCAATTCGCGGCCTTGCCATAGGAATTGCACACCGTGGATACTGATGATGCACACCGCGGATATCGAACATGGCCGCCGACGATGGGAAAGCGCTTGCAGCCAGCGATGGAGCGGTCGGGCCCACACTAAAAGCGCCAAGGTCACGAAGCTTGCCGCAACGAACATGAGTAAGAGCTCACGAGGCCGAATTTGCGGAGGGACCTGGATGGCTATCTCGTCGAATTCGCCGCGCTGCCCGCCGGATCAGCAGCGCCCGGCTGTGGTGGTGTAGCCGACTAATTCAAGCGGACCTTCAGTTACCGATGCACGGCAGACAAAGTTCCTATAGATCGCCATCCGTGAATCCCGGTCCGGGAGCTGAACTTCAGTTGTACTTTTGAGGTCATTATCGCATTTCGAGGTGCGAACCCTTCATGTCCGGAAGGCGATATGGACGCACGCAACAACGACGATCGGCAAAGATGGATAGGAGAGAAATCGAAGATCTGCTCGGTTTTGGCTTCCACAGAACGGATACAACCAAACACGAAGGCCTATTCGCTGGAGGCTCACGACCACCGCGACTTTCGCCCTGCCCGCCTATTCTACGGTCACCGATTTCGCGAGATTGCGTGGCTGATCGACGTCCGCTCCCATTACGACAGCGGTATAGTAGGCCAAGAGCTGCACCGGAACGGCATAGACCATGGGTGTAAAGGTTGCCGCCATGTCTGGCAGCACAAGGGTCACGAGCGAATCCACCGTCGCTTCCGAAGCCCCTGTCGCATCGGTCATCAGGATGATGTTGCCACCACGAGCGGCGACTTCCTGCATGTTTGAGACGGTTTTTTCGAAAACCCGGTCGTAAGGAGCGATCACCACCACCGGCATGCTCTCGTCAATCAGCGCAATCGGGCCATGCTTGAGCTCGCCGGCGGCATAGCCCTCGGCGTGGATATAGGAGACTTCCTTCAGCTTGAGCGCGCCCTCCAGCGCCAAGGGGAACGACGTGCCGCGGCCGAGATAGAGCACAGCGCTCGATTTGGCGATATCGCGCGCGAGCTTCTCGATCTGCGGTTCGATCGCGAACGCCGCAGCGATCAGCCGCGGAACTTCGATCAGCTCACCCACGAGCTTCAATTCATCGATGTCGGACAATTCTCCGCGCCCTTTGCCTGCGGCGACCGCAAGGGCGGCCATCACCATCAGCTGACAAGTGAAAGCTTTGGTCGAGGCGACGCCGATTTCCGGACCCGCCAGTGTCGGCAGCACGGTTTCGCTCTCGCGCGCAATCGTCGACGTCGGCACGTTGACCACAGAAACCGTGTGCAGCCCCTGCGCCTTGGCATAGCGCAACGCGGCCAGCGTGTCGGCGGTCTCGCCAGACTGCGAGATGACGATCGCAAGATCCCCCTTGCGCAAAGGCGCTTCGCGGTATCGGAGTTCAGAGGCGACATCGATCTCGACCGGTATACGCGCCAGCCGCTCGAACCAATACTTGGCGACGTGACCGGCATAGCTTGCGGTACCGCAAGCCGTGATCGAGATGCGCCTAATGTCATTGAAGTCGAATGGCAGTTCGAACGGCAGCGCGATTCGCTTTGCGGTCATATCAACATAACGCGCGAGCGTCTGCCCGACCACTTCCCGCTGTTCGTGAATTTCCTTAGCCATGAAGTGGCGATAATTCGCTTTGTCTACCAGGAGCGATGACGCGCCGGACTTCAGCTTGTCCCGGTGGACGACGGCGCCTTTCGAATCATAGATGACGCAGATCGTGCGGGTAAGCACGGCGCAGTCGCCGTCTTCAAGATAGGTGATTTTATCGGTGAAGGGCGCGAGCGCGATAGCATCCGATCCCAAATACATTTCGCCGTCGCCATGTCCGATCGCGAGCGGCGACCCCCTGCGCGCGCCGATCATGAGATCGTTATGACCTTTGAACAGGAATGCCAGCGCGAACGCGCCGCGCAGCCGCGGCAGCAACGCTTTCACTGCGTCCTGCGGCGAGTAGCCATGCTTTAGATAGGATTCGACGAGATGCACCACCACCTCGGTATCGGTCTCCGAGGCGAAGTTAGCGCCATTCTGCTCTAGCTCAGCGCGCAGCTCGCGGAAATTCTCGATGATCCCGTTATGGACGACGGCGACATTGTCCGTCATATGCGGATGGGCGTTGCGCTCAGTCGGCTTGCCATGGGTGGCCCAGCGCGTATGACCGATACCGGCATGACCCGACAGCAGATCGCCGCGTAGCCGCGCCTCGAGTTTTTTCAGCTTGCCCTGGGCACGCCGGCGCTCGAGATGGTCGCCTTCAAGCGTCGCGACGCCTGCGGAGTCGTAGCCACGATATTCCAGTCGTTTGAGTGACTCGACCAGCTGCCCCGCCACTGGGCCGCGCCCGAGGATGCCGACAATCCCGCACATGCCGATCAATGCCCTCCAGCCTCAAGGAAATCATCTTCAAAACCGCAGAAATTTCTTAACCAAATTCACTGGTCTGAAGGTACTCAATAGTCATTGCGGATGGCGACGCCGTTAGCGGTTCAACTCTGGAATTCGCTGTCGGAGCAGTTTAGCCTCGCCGCATGCACACGCGTGCTAGGTCTTAGAAGTTTCAACCAACATCGGTTCGCCCAGCGCCGCCTTGGCGAGCACAATCAAATACCAGTAGGAAGCGGAGCAAGCGCAGCAAACGAACTGAGGGTTTCGAGGTGAGCCAAATACTCAGGCGCCAGTCCATGGTCCCGTGCGACAGCGAGCGATGGCGCAAACAGACTCTTTGTCCGGTAGCGAAGATAGCAATCGTAGTCGCAATAAGGCTCATTGGTGGAGATATCTCGCTGGTAGCGTGATCCCAGCGATCGACGACACTCGGTGCAAATCGACGGACCGCGTGCCGTCCTGCGATAGAACTTCATAATCGTCGGTGACCTCGTCTTGCTTCCGTGCGCGAGAGCCATTCAGGACGCTCGGGCCCGATTCTCGACGAGACTAAAACGATTGCGTTTGATGGCTCAATTCTACGTACGTAAACCTTCGATATTGAAACGGTTTGGAAAGCTATACGAAGGTTTGTAATCCGCCCCTCCTCCGTTAGTACTGATGTCAGCGGTCCGCCTTGCGCGGCCAGCTTGCGCGATCGCGGTTAGCGGAAAACAGTTTGTCATGAACAGCCTCGCGCACCTGCCGTGCCGCCTAGGCACGCGTGGTCTATTCCAGAGTTAGACGCCAAGTTGTTCATGGGTCGCTCAGTGCCTCGACACAAAGGTTTTTATGATTGTTGGCATTTCCAAGAGGGCTGGCTGCTCAGGAGGGACCGCACTTCGATGCTGCGCGGCGCGCCAGGCTGGTGCCTAAATGAGGCCGCATGTTGAGAGTCAACACCGCCGCGAAGTACCGTTGCATTGATTTAATCGAAGATACTTGCCGGAGCGCCCGCCAGCAGTTGACGTGAGCGGTTTGTGAAAAAAGCCATGCGACGCTGTCCTCAACAGTACACTCGGATTCGTATTGGTGATCGAGTTGGTTGAGATCAATGACAGCCGCGCTGGGCTTCTAATGAGCCAGTTAAGGCGACGCTTCTGGCTAGTCTGAAGTGGTGCGGCCTGGAATTGCATCCCACCAAAACAAGCAGGCGACAGCATCTGTGTGTAGCTAATATGCTTTGCGAGCGTTCGGGAGGAAAAAATGCGTCTGCCAGACCGCTCGTAGCGTTCGTGATTCGGAGGAGTCGGATGATCACGCCGGTTCGACGGAATTGGAGTCCCAAAGAATTGTTCAATGCTCTGACGCCGGTGATGTTCACCGCCGAGCCATCAGTTCTGCGCGCGCGTTGGAGAAAGTTGTGGCCAGAACTGTATACTGAATATGACGCGAGGCATCTGAAAAAGGAGCTGTCCGTCCGCAACTTGATCGCTACCGAGGAAGCGGCGGCATTCTTTGATGCCTGGGCCATGGACGAGGAGCGTCACGCCGAGGGCTTTATACAGATCATGGAGCTCGTCGCTGATGGATCCGAAAAGGATCTTTGGGAAAGATTGGACGCTCGATCGCACAATTTTAGTGCAATCAATGAATACCTGAAAGACGAATTCTCCGTGATGGTTATGATAGCCTTTGATGAAATGTGCACCTGCCATGCCTATGCTGCGGATAAGGGTTTTTATGCAGGACTTGGGAGCGATAGATTCGTTCGTTGGCTAAGGGAAGTGACTGCCGACGAGGCAGTTCACTCGGTGAACGCGGTTAACGTTATCCGCGCCCGATACTCCGATCGCATCCGCGAAGTCGGCACAATCCTCGACGGCCTCACCACCGGTGTCGTCGATGAGTCGGACTATGGCGGGACCTTCGTTCTGGATTACTTCGGCGAGAAGTACACGAAGGAGATGCTAGCCAACTGCCGCGCCACAATCCTGAGAAATGTTGCCAAGCCGCTCACGACCCAGAGCGAGACGGACGGAGCGGTCGGCCAAGTTGAACTCAACGCCTTCGCACCCGCCGCAGAGTGATTCCCGCGCCCAGCTTGCTCCTTCGGCTCGTACATGAGCGTCTGCCGCACAGCGGAACAACGAACGTCAAAAGAACGCGGTCGCTTCAGTAGTCGATGGATTGATCGTTATGCTGTTTCGGCCTTCCACCTCGCTGAGTTCTCTAGACCAAAATTCCGCCAGACCTTGGATCAGCGACCGTTGGCCTCTAGGTCGTGTGGTCCTGTAGTCCAGCATTTTTTGTTCGGCTAGCGGTCGAATAAAATCGTCGAAATCAATAATCTAAGAAAATTCGCTGAGTGGAGCAGAGGTCCGACGTCAGGGCCCCCAATAGGCCCTAGACCATTCATCCTTTCACGGATGCTGACATTGCAGCGATTGATGACACAAACGCCTCGGCTACATCTACGCGCGAGCATTGAATGCGCTCGTTCAATCGACCGGCTGGGCGGAGATCGATCTCGCCATAGAGACAGATGGGCAACCGCCTGTTGTTCTTAAACCGCCGGTCTGGACCTCCCTTGCGGTTCACGTAACGCCAGATCTGGTCCACGACAGTTGCGTCCATGGGCGGCGCTTCCTCCTCAATAAAACGAGTATGTCGGAAAGTGACTTCAACATCGCTGTAGCTAAATCCAGCGACAGCATTACCAGCGGTGACCAGAATTACGTCGGGCGTCAAATATATCGTTTCTTTCCCGGCTGGGAGCTTGAGAAAGTTCATGTTGGTGGTGACAAGCGGCGGATTACCGGTGGCCAAGTGGATTTGCTTTCGTTCTATTAACTTCGATGCGCCCGCGTTTCCTTCCCAGTCGGCTTCCTGTTTCTCTAATGGAACATTCCAAATGCGACCGCAACGCGCCATCTCACTAATCGCGTGGGTCAAAGCCTCAAACCGCTCGGATTGATCCGCAGATAGCTCGTAGTCGAGCAACAAAGTGCTTGACTGGCGTCCGTGAAGGACGAGCGATCCAAGAACGAGTACCGATCCGGCAGCCATCGTGAATGCGGCTATTGGTGGAATGGCCGCCCCCGAACCGCCGATCATGGTGGCAGCGACGACAAACAGCGACGAGACGATGGCGATCCATACCTTGTACGTTCGCCATCGCGATTCGCAGGCTGCCAGTGTCTGCGCAATCTCAACTGTCGAATTTGCAACCAATTGATCGATAGGCGCGCTATCGATGACAGTAGTGCCGGGATCATCGAAGGGCGTTGGCTGTCGCGCAGCTGTATTGTTGATATCCGGTAGTGGAGGAGGCGGTCCGCCTGTGGAGTAAGGCTGATAGGTGGACCACGAAATTCCTGATCCGGGCACACCGACTGTTGTTCTCGTGCGGTGCTGTCCAACGGTGTAATGGGGCCCACGCGGGCCGAGCGAGGCGCTTGCCCCGCTCCCGCTCAAATTCAGTCGGACGCCGGGAATGATCTTGAAACTGAAACCTAAATGCCAGCAACTAAGTAGACGCAGCTCGGGCGACTCGGCGCCGCGTATTTAGGGCCAAATGGAGGCGCTGTCCCTACCGCCCGCGCTGCTAGCTCAATATAACACCTGATCGTTGATTCTACCATCGTCCGAGCCCACAAGCAGCTGCCGAGGCTAAAAAAGGGGCCTGAAGATCAAGCTATCGGCCATTCTAGCGATGACCTGACCACCAAGATCTAGATGGCGTTCGAGGCTTGGCATGTCCCGTGCGGTTCACACCGACTGCCCGGTCAGAGGTGATGCGCAAGCTTAGCCTTGTCCCCTAAACGAATTCCATGGTTCTGTCGAGAGGATCTGACGAGCACGACGCGGCGCTCGCTTGCGATAAGCTTCGAGCCGCATGGTTCTTCAGTGATGAATGATGATTCGGGAAGCGTTCGCGAAAAATACGAAAGGATGATCTGATCGGCTTCAAGGTTCGCGACTGTTCACTGGCGAACATCGTCCTTGTGTTGACCGGAGGCCCGGATATTCATGATCGCATCTCCGGCATCGCAAAAGGACTCGCAATCCTGTCGAGCTCATCCAAAGAAAATTCCTCCTTATCGGACTACGCGGTGTCCTTCCTCTACATTGCTGCCAGCGCGAGCCCTCTCGGATCCCCTCGCACGTGCGATGAAGCTCGTCTTACCTGCTCTCTCACCTGAATCTCAGGCAAACCGCAGGTGCTGAATGCAGCGCTAGACTTTGTCTCGCTCTTGGATGCCCAGCGCCTCTCCATGCTGCGCATCTGCGCCCGCAAGACCAGTACCACAAGAACGGGTGCCCCGCTTGGGGGGTGGGATGGCCCCCAGATCATAATAGAAGCTGCTGAACTTTTTGCGTCAAAAGCGGATCATGCAGACATACCGCCCATTCCAGCAGCATCTGGCGCACCGTGGTCGCCAAGATGCCATGAAGCGCCATCCGATCCAAAGCGAGTGATCGATCCGCGTCGACACGCGTTGCAATAAGGTCCGAGAGGAGGCGTACGTCATATCCACGCTCGACCGCCTGCAGTGCGGCAATGAAGATATCTTCTTCGAGCCAACCTCCCCCAAAGAAAATGATACCGGTTTCGCGTGAAGCCAGATTGTCCGTAAACCGCCGATCGTGCCAAATGGAAAGAGCGTCAACGTCCGGCTGCACCATCGAGTGCACGAGTTGCTGACCCTTTATCCCGAACGGCTGGCATTCGCCGATGAGGGTCGACGCGACGGCGAACATCTCCAGGCCCGTCTGCAGCAATGAGAAACTGACATGCCGCGGGGCAAGTCCGGCCGAAGCCGGCGTCTCGCCGCGCGTCATATTGATCAAAACCACCCGACTATGTCGTGGGTCCGCGAGCATTTACGTATCAAATTACTTTTGCTGGATGCTGCTCGCGGGGCATCAGGCGGCCGCGTCAACAAGATCCGCTGGCACAAGCACGGGGCCATTGACGTCGGCTTGTTCGTACATCCTGTGAAGCGTTTGTTCTGACATGTCGAGAAAGCCGGCGACCGCCATGGTCGATCCGACCTGCTGCGGAGCAGCGATCCGTCTCAATGGCCAGCGCGCACGGCGGAGAATGCGCTCCATACGTGTATCAGTGACTGTCACGATGCTGTCTGCGCGCGCGCCGCGTGCTGCCTCCATCATGGCGGCAAAAAGGATAAACGTTGCGCGATTGAGACTATTGGCCGCCTGCTCCGCAACAAGACTGGTGTCGACGCAAAAGCGTGAGCTTTCGAGAATTCTTTCGTCAGCCGGCGCTGGCGTCCCGCCGAGCAGAACGGGAAAGGTATCGGCCAACATGGTTGGTCCGGTCGTCGGAAGCAGACGAACCGAACCAACCGGCTCCCCCGCGTCGGCCATCAGAACGAGATAAGTCGGCCCGAGAGTGTCATACACATCGAGCTCAAATTCACCCGAGACCGACACTGACCAGTCGAGCCTGTCCTTGAAGACACGGCGCCGCAGCCGATACATCGCCGCAAGTAACTCCAGATGACGACCAAATTGAGAGGTGTGAATTGCGATGGCATGCATAGCGACCTCCTGAAATTGTCGGGAGGCCTCAAAACCAGAAAGAGAGGTGCTAATCGCCTGTCAAATTTTACAGGTACCTCTTGTTCAATTTGATTACGTTAGACTTTTTTGGACAGAACGCAATACAACATGCCCGGCGCGACGAGCACCAGGTCTGTTGTGCATCTCGCGAAATGGGAGGGTGTGGATGATTAGGACAACAAACCGCGCCGCAGCGCCTCGGCGACGCATTGAGCAATAGATGCTGCACCTAGTTTGCGGCGCGCGTTCTCAAGATGAAACACGACAGTTCGCGGTGCAATCTGGACGAGAACCGCGATATCGGCGACAGTTTTTCCGCGCGCGGTCCATGCAAGGCATTGGCGCTCGCGCTGAGTGAGTTCGCTTGCGGCGAGTTTACTGGCAGAGAGTACGTCAAGTCTGGCGGCGACATAACAATGAAAGTGCAACCCGACGAGGTGTACGAGATCCTTCCCGTCGGCCACGAGCCGCTCGGGGTGAAGATCGCGGTCGCCCGTCGCGAGCGTAAATGCAGCCATCCGGCCAAATCCACCCCTGATGGGCACAGTGATGCCTGATCTAATCCCGAAGGTCGTCGCTTCATCGAAGAACCGGCGCTGCTCGCGATTTCCGGCCAGCGCTGACGCCTCGCCTCCCCAGCTGAACAGCGCGTGCTCGGCACGCGCGCGGCGTACCACAGGATCGAGCTGCTGATATCCAAGTTGGAAGTACCGGCTGGTCCAGGATTTGGGATATGACGAGATCAACATCGGCGTCTCGCCGGTCAATCGCAGGTAGGCAAATCGCTGGAAGCCAAGCCTCTGTGTTAGCCGCGTTGCGACGCGCTCAAATTCATCCTCGCTGGTTGCGGTTTGGATGGCATCAATAAATTCCTGGAAGATGCATTCGACCGGGCTCATTCCGGCTCTACCATTTTAGCATAGTCAAACGTGCTTCCTAATGACCCCACCACCGCCTTTGGCGAAGAAGCTGCTCGGCTTACCAGGTCGCGCGAGCTCCCGCCAGAACACCCACGGGGTCGAGACCGGCTGGCCGAGGTGGAGGCGAACGTAAAGGCCCTGCCCGCGGATGTACCGGCATCATTCTATGCAACCCATTCGGACAGGATCTCGGCGAACTCGGAAAAGCCGTGCGAAATTGTGAGCCCCGCCAACAGACTAAATTGCAACGCAGCCTTACAACAGCTGAAGAATCTCCTACAATCAATCTTGTTGTGGTTTTCGTCGAAAAATCTTCAATCGCGCGAGATAACCGCGCTTTCGTCATCTGGAAAGTATCATTTATGGGATAAATGTTAGAGAATCTAACGCCTGTGCATGCGCAAAATTCCACCTTTCACCGCTCTTCGTGCCTTTGAGGCATTGTCACGACATGAAAGCTTCTCGCAAGCTGCCGCTGAACTGAATGTCAGCCACAGCGCTGTCAGCCAACAGTTGCGGCTGTTGGAAGGATATTTCTCTTGTAAATTGGTGCGGAAGGCTGGCAACCGCATTGAATTGACGCCTGCAGCACGTTCTTACGCTTATGATGTACGCAAGAGCCTCGATCTGTTGGCCGTTGCTTCGGAGGACTTTGCCAGCTCCGGCTCTGCACACTGCATCCGCATCAACGCGACGCCATCGTTTGCGATACGATGGCTGATCCCCCGTATCGCGGCCTTTCAGCGACGGAATCCGCGTATCGAAATCCGGCTTGAAACCTCTCACACCGATGAGTTCGAGTCGAGCGTCGACCAGAGTGATCTTGTCATCCGGTGCTATCCTATGAAAAAGGCCGGATTAGCTTGCCGTCATCTTCTCCATGACGAAGCCGTGGCGGTCGGCTCGCCAGCGCTGCTGTCGGATTGAAAGTGCGAAGGATTTGAGGCGGAGCCGCTGCTGCACATGAAGAGCCGTATCTCGGCTTGGCCGGACTGGTTCCGTAAGGCTGGTATAGATGTCAGTCAGACGCCGCGTGGCCGAGTCTTTGACTACTTCTTCCTCTGCATAGAGGTGGCAATCAATGGCTATGGTATTGCTCTTGTGCCGGAGGCTCTCGTTTCGCTCGACATTGCAGAACGGCGCCTTGGAATTCTTTTTCCTCAATCACGCATCATTGGCTTTGGGTTCTACGGCCTATTTAACCCCTCAGCGCGCTAAGCCAAAACTGTTGAGCAGTTTATCACATGGCTGACGCAAGAAGACTAGCTCCACTTGAAGACGTTGGCTGAAGTTGAGTGGCCCTGGCTGTCCCCTCCTCGCAATAGTACTTCGCAGCAACCGGGAACGTCAGGTTGAGGATCGCCCACACGGACCGCGGATATCAGTGTCGCCGCTTTCGTCCACATCTTGCAGAGCTACTACAGCGGTCGCTTGCTCCCGGCACCACTGCCTCGTAGAGGCACCGGGATAATAAACCAGAACCATGCTGCGAGCTGAACTACAAGGTTGACTGCAAAGGCTATCTGGTAGCTAACTTCTGGATAATGGCCCTGTTGAGGTGTCCAGTACTGAATCAAGAAACCCACCAGGTACTGGATCAGAAAGGCGCAACCGATGTGAAAGACGTTGAGCGCCGCGGTGGCACGTCCAGCAAGCTCTTTTGGGAAGAAATCGGCCAAAATCGCGTAGCTAAGGACGGTCGCCGCCCCGCAGGCAGCGACAATCATCCACGGAACAGATGATGACAAGGGTACTCGCAGGATTACTGCCAATTGGGCTATGAAGAACAGAACTGCGACCAAGCCCAAGAGCGGTCGTGGACCTATCCCGTGCCGACGAAGCTTTTGAGCCGCAACACCTAGAACCAGGGCGCCCGCACTCGATGCGATTGCCATGAAAAAAAGATTGCGCAGCAATTCCGATCGGTCCAGGCCCTCGACATCGGCGAACCACTGGGCAGCCCACAACCCCTGTAACGCCCAGGCCGTACCAATGCAGGTCGCAGAGAGCGGCGCCAAACGCCAGAAGCGCGGGTCTGAATAAATCATTCGTAGTCCAATGGTAGTCCCCTTCGCGGCGAATGACCACGTGCCCGTTGGCACAAGAAGGAAAATTGCAAGGGCGCATCCAACCGATGCAATGGCTAGGAGCTCAAACAATCCCCGCCAGCCGATCGACCCGAGCAGGTGTTCGGCCGGCAACGTTGCCGTCACGGCCCCAAAGGACCCCAGCATGATCATTAGGCCATTGAGCAGTGGCACCTGCTCGGCGGGAAACCAGAGAACGACGGCCTTCAATCCGGCCGTCAATGCTGCAGAAGCGCCAAAGCCGATTAACGCCCGGCCTAGAAGAAGAAGCCAAAAGTTGTCGGAGACGGCAAACAGCGCTGCCCCGGCGGCTGCGGCCATCAGCACGACACTCTGGACTTTCCGCGGACCGTATCGGTCCACTAATATCCCGATAGGAATTTGGGCGGCCGCGAAGGTCAGGAAGTAGATGGACGTCAGGAGACCGAGGTCGTCGGCACCCAGACCAAACTCATAGGTCAATGGTGCAGCTATGGTCGCGTTGATGGTGCGAAAGAGAAAAGAAAGATAGTAAGCTGCGACGAAGGGTAAGAAGACGCGTAAAACTAAAAGCCAATCTGTGGGGAAGGCTCGTGACCGCTGCGGCCCCGTAGCACGCCATGGCGCCAGAAACGGCCGCCATATCGCGCCAGCCATTGTTTGTTCTGCTCTTGTATCGGGCTCGCGATCGAAGGCTGCGCTTCGAGCAACAGGCGGAGATTGTGGTTTGTTGCCGGGGACAGACGCCGCAACGCCGTTTGGTTCCTGGTGTGTGGAGCGGGCCGACCCTTCTTGCCTCACCGGTTGTGTTGCAAGATGCGTCGGATCAGTCGAATTCACCCGCTCAATTGTTTCCTTGATAAGCGACGTTCCTAGATGAACCCGCCTTGTCACCTGTGCAGCAAATTCGTCGAAGCGCGCCAGTCCCAGGGTACAGGCGGCAGGTTGGTCGGCGGCTGCAAGCGGAGGCGTGACGGCGAGAAGAAATCGAGCCTGAAGCGCAACAGCCTCACTCACAATCCGCAACTCTTGATGAAGCTGCTCGAGGTTCTGGTTGATGGCGTTCAGCCGGCGATCAACCGAGGGGTCATCGACGTCATGATCTGGCCCGAAGAAATCAGTGAGGGCAGCCTCAATGATCTCCGATTTGGTGGCCCCGGGACGTTGCGCTGCGACTGCTAGCCGCGCGGCGACGGGCTCGGAAAGGTAGATAGCGATCCATGACTTCATGGAAGCGCTCCGTCGAAATTCAATCGAGCGGCCGTTGAGTTCTCATGTCCCCAGCCGGACTGTGTCCGCAGGCCGGTATGACCCCAGCTTCCTCGCTCGACCGCGCTGAAGAACGCTTCTATTTGCGCGTTGAAGGCCGCAGGTTCTTCGAGATTGATGGCATGGCCCGTATTGGGGCACACCCAAATGCCGGCGGCGGGAATTGTGGATTTGAGCATCAGGCCGGTTTCTAGACATGGCTTGTCTTCGTCACCCACGGTGAGCAGCACCGGGACCGTCATACGTGAAAATTCATCGCGGAAGTTGTGCAAAGACGGTCGCACGGCTTGGCACTGGAGCAAGGTATTGGCCATACCCTGCGCCGAATGCTGCTTGAGCCGGTCTACAAACTCCTGCCAGCCCTTCGGATCCTTGTGTTTCAGTTGGATTCGAGTGAAGTGGCGCGCCATTTTCTCTGCCATGGCATCCATACCTCGCGCCGCCAATGCGCGCGCGAGGACAGACGTGTTCTTCAACCACCTTTCACGATCCGAGGCTGGAGATCCCGCCCCTGCTCCGGCTGCGACGATCGCGCTGCTCTTTTCGCGGTACCGCAACCCAAACAGCAGAGCAGCATAGGCGCCCATGCTAGATCCAACTATGTGGGCGCGCCCGATCGAGAGATCGCGCATGACGATGCCGATGTCTTCCACGGCGACCTCCCAGCCGTATATGGCAGACTCGTCAGGAACGTCGCTCGGTGGATATCCACGCGCGTTGTAGGCGATGCACCTGTAGCCACGCGAAAAATAACGGATCTGCGCTTCCCAGCTGTGCAGGTCGGATTCGAATTCATGAACGAAAATGATTGGATAGCCCCGCCCATATTCCTCGAAATACAGCCTTATTCCACCTGAATCGATATAAGGCATCGACACCCCTTTTCTTGGAGCGCCGGCAAGACGTTGCCGCGCATCGAGTGCCGTTGTGGATGAGCAGGGATAAGAATGGAGGTGTCGATTACCGGCGAATCGGATTTCGACACACTTCTCTTGTCTGACGCGCGAGCGTGCCGCCGACCCGGCCCGATTCGGACTACGAAGCCTTCCAGCGAGACATCCTGCAACAGATCGCCGAGGCAACCGCGCTATCCTACGAGCAGCTCGAGCCCAGACTGATCGCGCCGGCACCGGTGCCGACCTGGCAGAAATGGTATCGCGGCGTGCAAATGCTGATCGATCAGGCTTCCGACGGCATCGTCAGTGGCCTGTCTCGTTGTCCCACATGACCCATCGGCGTACGTGTTCGCCTTTGGTGTTGAACTCGACGTTTTTCCATCGCCTGCCAGCAGAGGAATAGGTTCTGAACGGATTATCATAGATCGCGTTGGAGTAGCCGATCGGAACGCCCCGCTCGTAAATGATCACTCGCTTGACATGGACAGGAAGCCATAAGCAGGCGAAGAACGAGCCGGGCGTCTCCGTCGGCAAAATTAGATAGATGGGAGCGATATCGTCGCGGTTGGGGACTTCTTCGACGTAGGTAGCCTTGAAATAGTATGCCAGCGAAAAATAGGAGCCCGTCGCCAGGGCGACGGCAAGCGCAATCTTAAACTTCATCATTTGCGATCCGGGGGGAACGCATATCGGCGATGTAGACAGCCACCACGCCGATTGCGAACAGGACACGTCGCGCAAAACCCGCGGCGCGTCCGATCGCTGCCGATTGCACCAAGGCGCGACATAGTCGCAGCCCGGCGCATGGTTGCCAGAACCCCAGATCAGTCCGCATAGCGCCAACGCGAGCAACGCCAATGCGGCTACCGATACGATCGATCGCCGACCCGCGCGCTCGGAAGGTAATTGTCCATCATTGGAAGTTGCCCCAGCAGGTCATTTCGCCCCGATTGATCCCGGAGAAACCGGCTTGGGATGCCGAGGGGACAGGGCGGGGACAAATCGTCTCTACCCCGATGTCCCCGCTGATTTGCGGCGAATGACGGCGGGTTCGCGCCGAAATTCACAGGCGGAACGGGGACAAACGCGAATGTCCCGCTAAAACTCTCGGGGGACCGCGACCAGCGCGGCCTCGATGGCGATCTCTGAGCGCCGCAACGACCGACCCGCAGCCTCTGGCCCGCAGCGTCAGGGGAGGATGGCAGGCTGAGCGATCTTTACCTCGCGAGGAATGCCGCCGCTTGGCGGCAGGGCGCGAACGAGCCATGGCGGGTAAGAGCCGGCGAACTTTTTGTGGCGCGTGATCCGTCAGCAAGAGGCCGCTATGGACGTGGGCGCAAACAGCAGCGGCTTACAGGAACTCATCACCGCCATGATGACAACACCACTCTGCAACAGTAGCTTAAGGCAGGGCGGCCTTTCTGCGCCGCCCCCGATTCAAAGTAAAAAAACCTCGATCGGACGCGCGTAAAGGCGGGCTTTGGTATTCCAATTGAGCCTCCGCCCGAGGATTGACCATCAGTGCGAAGCGTTCGGGCCGGCGCTACAATTGAGAGGCGTCGACCTCCTCGTCCGGGAAGTTCTCGCCTCCGTCGTCTGGATCCAGCTCCTTTTCCTGAATCCCCCAGATCTTTGCGTTTTCCGGGTAAGCGTCGATCTCGCCGGAGGTGCGCAAAACGAACGGCGCGTCCGGCCAGGAGAGCAAGAGCGCCAATTCAGCGCGGGGGCGGCCATGCTCGATCTCGATTACCCTCCAATGCGCTTGGCCAGTGCCGGACTGGTGGAGCTTGAGACGTTTGCGTCTGTCGCGAATGGTGGCGCCGATGTCGGCTGGGCTTTGTATGAGCACGGCGATCCAAACGTCAGCGTTCGCCTACATCGTCGTATGTCACCACTCGCTGACAATTGAAATGTAGACGTCCACGTACAATTCCATACGTCCGGACTCGTTGGATCTAGCCGGAAAATCAAGCCGGATCAGACCCTTATGGAATTAAGTTAAACCTGTGGCGCTCCCCGCGAGCTTTCGCTGCATCAGTGGGGAAACAGGCCCATAGGAGATTTTTTTCAGACAATCTGAACCAGCTCAGGCGAATACGGCAAAGGGCGGTGATCGATGGTTATCTCACTGCGGGCTACCTAGCATCTCACTATCTGTCCGAGCGTCCAATGTTCTTCGTAGCCTAAATCGATCGTCGATGGCATGCCAGTGGGACATAGCCGGACGTGCCATGGTCCGGGTGCGCCCACGCGACGACGCCAACACAGACAAGCGAAAACGAACAGCAGAATCCTTTTATCCTACGTTTTTGTTTCATCAATGCTCGCGGTCAACGTGAACCGAATGGATCGGCACATGCTCGTGGCTGGCGCCGAGTTCGTGAAGCCTGTGATGAAGGCGATGATGTGCAAGCTCCAGGACAGCCCGCAGCCTTGAGTGCCGCGCTTCATCGGTCTTGGGTGCGATCGTATCCACGTAGGCGATTGATCCCTCAATCTGCGCGAGGACCGAGACCGCGTCCGCGGTCGCAAAGACGGGTTTGTCACCGACGTCGACATACACGGCACTGGTGTGGGCCGCAATGTCGGCCTCGCGCCCGGCGACACTGCCTCGAACACGGATAGCGACCCAACAGGACTCGGTGACGCCCAGCTCGAGGTGGCCGTTGCACGACAAGTCGCCGCATCGCACTTCATCGACGACAGTGCCGTTGCGGATCAACTCCACACGCGTCGGGCGAACGCTGACCGATTCGATCCGCCAGTCGATACTGACAGTGCCGCCTGAAGGGGGAATCGCGATCTTGCTCCCGGGACGCCGCCCTTCTACCGTCATGTCCACGAGCGGCCCGACTGTGATGAACGTGTCGCCGCTGCGCACAGCATCCATCCAGTTGCGGTACGTAAAATCGCGCGCGCCCAGCTGCGCATAGGTCCGCGAGCCGCCGAGAAGCGCGGACGCGTCCATCTTGTCGGAACCTGCCACCAGCGGAAGGTGGTAGCCAATGTTGAGGTACCGGTACCAGTCGGCCAGACCGAAGGCGCTGATCTGCGCGGTTAGCGGGTTGAACGACATCATCTCCATCGCGTCGATTAAGCCGAGCACGATATCGGCCGCCCGCTCGGCCTGCGGGTTGGGCGAGTGCGGCATCACGACCAGTCCCCCTTGCTGCCGGCAACGCTCCGCCCAGTCAGCCATGATCGCTTCCAGCGGATCGCCGATCGCCGCTTCGTTCGGTCCGGCGCAAGAGAGCGGATTGATGATCTCGCCTTCGTAGCCGAGAAGCGAGATGTGCCCTAGAACCTGCATCCGGTTCTCCGTGCCGACGCGGACGAGGAACTCTCCGTCGCCGCCGAAATCCTTCGCCCCGATCGTCGTGCGTCCGTCGAAATCGGCGACGTTGGTGAACAACTCGCCCCACTGCGCCGCGAGCAGGTTGACGACGTTGACACCCTCCGCCTTGCCCTCTAGCAGGGCTGTCTGCGGGCTCAGGAAATGGACGTGCGTATCGGAGCTGACCCAGCCCTGTTCGCGCCAGCGCAGCACTCTGTCCAGCTCGAAGGTAAGGCTTTCCGTATCCGTGGTGACTTCGACGATGCGACGCACAGGCCGCACCTCGAAGCCCCTGCTGATCTCGACGTACACGGGCCCAATCGGCAGGTCTGCGTCGCAGCTGCCATCCACATAGGCGTACTGGTTTAGGCCGTTCGCCAGCTCGCCGGCGAAGTTCTCGAACCTGCCGGTGTTCACCTTGCGGTGGTGTCCCTTGGGCGGCAGATACTCCCCGTGCGCGCCGTGGAGATGCAGGCGTGCGGCGACACGCACACCGCTGACCTTCTCAACGATGCGGATCTTGACGGGTCGCGTCGCCTGCTCGATGGGCACCGCGTCCAGCGATGTGCCTGCTGCGTTACCGATGGCGCCCAGCGATTGAAGGTCCTGAACATGCAAGCGGCCGTCGTCGGAGCGCAGGTAGAGCCTTGCGTCGGGGTGCGCGGAGTACTCGACGATGATCTCGTCATTGGAGCGCACAGGCTGCACGTCAGGCTTGTCACCGAGCCAATCCGTTCTGGAGTACTCAAGTACGGCGCGGGCGGAGATGACCGAGCCCAGGTCCATGCCGATTTGCTCGCCGCGATGGTCGACATCTAGTTCGCCGAGCTTGTTCAGATGCACCCCGGGCGGCAGCCGCATCCTCAGCTTGCGACGGCCCTGCAGGCGCAGCGGATGCCTCGACAGCTGTGTCGTGCTCACCGCATAGACGAGCGAAGCCTCTTGCTCCGGACGCAGGCTCAGGCCCACGAGCTCCTTCTCTGGATGCGGATTTGGCAGCGCATAAAGCCACAAGTTCTCGCCTTCACGATCCATGCGTCCCGATTCGGTGCGAGCCTCGCTGTTGATGAAGCTAGTGCCCGCCGCTCGCCCGAGCGCGAAGTTTTCTCCGGTGCTCGCGTGCACGATGGGCCCACGCAACGGCACGGCCCCGAATGCACTCGCACTCCATACGATGTGTTTCTGCTGGATTGCGAACCGCCGCAGCACGGGCACGTCCGCGACGCTGTCGTCGGCATATCGGAGCGCATACGTCGACACCCGATTGCCGAGCGGGTTGCCGTCCGCAGAGTGCGCGGCTGGCCCGATCTCGCCAAACCCTTCAGGCCTCACGGGTTGATGGTCCGTGACCACATGCACAAAGAGCACGTAGCTGGCCAATGTGGGTAACAGTGAGATTTCGGTAGGACCCTCCCCAGTCCGCAAGGCCAGCACATCGGGCCCTGCATCGTCGCCGAATAGAAACGGGATGCCGCGATGCGTCTGCGGCCCCCGCAATGAGTCGATCCAGCCGGTGTCGCCCGCGCGCTTGCCGAGCCGCTCGTCCAGCTCCCGGCGCCTGGCATTGAAATATGGCTTCAGATCCACGGGCGTGAAGTGCGGCGATGAGGGTGTTTTCATTCGATGGACTCCAGTTCTGGGAAGTCGTCGCCGAGTCCTATTGATTTGGCAGCAAAGCGTTGAACTTTTTCGACTGGATGAAGTCGCATGACGTATGGACAAAATAGACGAGAGGTCACTGGCGATCGGAATTCCGATTGAGCGTCGAGGGCAAGCAAATGGATGATGGTACTGTCATAGTGGCGTGTGCGCGGGACCCTGAATGCAAGGAGAACACGGGTGTTCGCAACACTTCTGGCGGAGACGATAGCTCGTGTACTTCCGTCAGCTGAGGTAACGCTGTAGACCACGCCTACAGTGGACACGAAGCATCTCAGTTCGACGTAACGTAAAAGCATTTCTTTGGGACCTCGGTGACGTCGGCGACATTCCTACCTGAGAGCAACCCGCCGGTTTTCCGCAGTCGCTCCCGAGACAGCTCCCGGACTTTGCGGCCTCGGCGCATATTCAGTAGATCCGGCCAGCCGGCGCTAGCCCCGTCAGAATGCAAGACTTCGAAGAAGTAGCTATCGAAGATCAACTCGACTTTCTCTGCAGTGTCGATATCGCGCACGACTGCTCTTTGGGTAACGCATCCATTTGTAAGAATTCCAGGCGGTCGCTCGTATGCCGGAGCCGACGCTGTGCGCGATCAACTCGTCACGGTACGCTCCGCGAAATATCGGTACTTGGCGCCTCGTGAGCCCAAGTGCTAGGCCAGACAGCCATAATGCCAATACCGCGGCGATGGCCGTGGCCGCGGTATCTCGGCTGGTGTTCGGGATTGCCGGATCGTCGAAGTCCCAAACCAGATCCACGGAAACATGGTCGATCCGCCAGTCCAGCACGCGGCCACAGGGGCTCCGTCGGGCGAACCATGGCGGCATAGCCGGTGTACAGCATAGCCCATACCTACGCACGTCCCATGCTGACGTCGATGTAGCCTTTGCGTGTGTGTGTGTGTGCGTTCTGCCCACCTTACCGGTGGGAGGGTCGAGCGTGGATGATGGGGTGACCAAATCATCCGGACGCACATGGATTTCGAGCAGCCGCCGCATGTAAGCGTTGGCGACCGCCTCCACCTGAGAGTTGCCCAGCTGGGCCAAGGCTCAGTAAACCAGGCTTGTCGCCTAGGGCGAGTGGCTGCTGCTCTCCGCAGCCCCAACAGCACTGGCCTCTTCGACCTTGCCGCCTGGAGGGCAAGTTCGCGCCCGGCTTTATTTCTGAGGAATGATGCTTCCGAGTGCGGCACGGTGATAGAAGCCAAAGCCCTAGAAGACTGTCCATTGCAAGGAGCGCCGCAGCATCCGGCGCAGCGCTGAATTCCCGTCGGCATTTGGGGACCGCTCTGCTTCAGCAATAGCCGCGAGCCAAAGCTCGCCGACGAACGCCCCTCCTGTCCAAGCGCCATCGGGCGTGAACGTCCATTCTCCGTGCCCAATGCGCGCCCAGTGCGGCAGCCCTGAGTTGTCGCGCCTCGGGTCTGCGCAATATGCGCCAGCATACTCGTGCGCTCGGAGAGATATCCGTTTCTCGACAAGGTTTGGCTCCAACAGAATTCCTCCGCTCGCCTTGCCGCGGCGCGCGGAGTAGGCAGACAGACGGGTTCAGTTGCCGATGTAGACGCGGCCGCGGTTCTTGGCGATGCGATAGACCACTACACTCAGCAGCGCTATCAATGATCCGTAGACGGGAAATATCCAGGTCATGTGCTCGCGTTGCAACCACACCATGAGATAAGGTGAAGTCCCGCCAAACAACGAGACGCCCAAAGCATAGCCGAGCGCTACCCCCGTCGTCCGAACGGCACGCGGCATCAGCGTGGTGGCGATGAAGTTGTAAAGCCCCATGTTGAAGCCTACGATAGCTCCGCCGAACACCATCACGATGAAAAAAGTGGAGATGCTCTTCTCCGAATAGACCAATGTAAGAAAGAAGCACGGGATGAGCAGCAGGCGCAGCAGCGTGAACGCGCGGGAGGGTCGCATCTTGTCTGCGAAGGCGCCCACGTACGGGGCGGTGACCATCCAGGTTAGCCCCATCAGCGTCAGGATTCCGAACACCCAGGTGCTGTTCTCCTTGAACACCGTATTGGCCATATTGGGCAGACCCGCAATCCATGCGTAGTTAGCGATCTGCACCGATCCGATGACCAGAATGACCGCGAGCAACGAGAGCCGAACGCTCCAGAGCGTTTTCCATATGCCGCTGGTCGTTTCCTGAATGCGCGACAACTCATCTTGGCGATGCATCGCGCGATTGACCAAAGTCTCCGGCATGGCTGTCCGCAGATAAATGATAAACAAGCCGAGCACGCCGCCAAACGCGATGGGTATACGCCACGCCCACTCGCGCATCACCTCAGGTGCCACCGAGGCACTCACCAGAAAGGCGACCATGCTGGCCCCGATTGCGCCCAGCTGAATGAACGTACCACCGATCAGGCCAAGGTAACGCCCTTCCTTGCCCGGTGGCGCTAGTTCGATCGCGATCGCGTTCGCGACACCCGACTCGGCGCCAAGGGAAAGTCCTTGAACGATTCGAATAAGAAGCAGCGCCACAGCTGCCGTGACGCCGATATCGTCATAGGTCGGCAAGATGGAGATCAGCAATGAGGACAGCGCCATCGCCGTCACCGAGATCATCATTACTCGCTTATGGCTGATCCGATCTGCGACTGGACCAAGCAAGGCAGCCCCGAGCGGCCGCGCGAGGAATCCCGCTCCAAACACCGCGAGCGCCGCGAGCAGAGAGGTGATCGGATCACCGGAAGGAAAGAAGTGCGGCGACAGAAACGCGGCCATCACGCCGTAGATGTTCCAGTCATACGCCTCCAGGGCTACGCCTCCACCGAGACCGACCGTCATTCTCCTAGTGACAACTAGCTTCTCTGGCTGGATCGGGGCAGCAGTGGGGTGAGTGATATCGTGCATTTGTCCGGTTCGCTCGGCTGGTGAAAATCGGTTACGAATATCGATGGGGACACTTCAGGATAGGATCGCGTCTGGCGCAGTCGCGTCATATTTGGCAATCAAGTAAGCGGCGCCTTGGCAAATTGGCCAGTGACGATCCAACGCTCTGGCATATTCCGCCCATCGGCTTCTGTCTGTTCACGGCCGCATCAATCGACGGCGGTTCGGTCGAGCGTGCAACACGCGCGATCATGCCTGCAGCTCTTGCATCATCTGCACTTCGCCGCGGGGTTGCGACCGCGGACCAATCTGGATCCCTATCCCGCCGCTCGTCTCAGCCTTGGCGAATTCCAGCGCCGTAAGCTGATAATGATTGTCCGCAGCCAGCGTGTGGCCGAGCATCATGACGATCTTGTCGGCCGATTGCGCACCGGCAACGACCGCAAGCGCGCAGACAAAGATGCAGACTGAGAACGATCCAACAATACTGTGCAATGCGCTGCTCACGGTGTCTCCCCCCATGGTATTTTTATGAAGCGGCGATTGACGCCGATTGGGGGAAGTATGGCGATCTGCCAATTTCCGCGTTAGGACGCTTTTCCATATTTCTTGTACTTTTTGACGAGATGTACTTGGAAGCGGGAGTCAGAAACGAGCAACACGACGTTCACCGCACAAATATTTCGGTGCTTTACCAGGCGCATCAAATGGGATGACTTCGCGGAAACGCTATATGGCTGTTTTATTATCCTCACGGCGTCGGTGACGAATACTTGCAGCGCAACAACAAATCCATGCGACAGCCATCGATGAGGCTTCTTAGGAATCCAAGGATTTCGACAAAGCGTCTTGACGTCGGCGAAACGCCCTTTCTACCCTTCCGTTGCGCGAACCGCCGCTCGCGATGTGGTGCCTGCATCTTTGACAGCTTTCTCTCGCGTCATATTCATGCCAATAGCCGAGACGCTCCTGATCTTTCAGGGGCCATGCCGAGAAACGAGACAGTCGAACGATCGGTCGATGCCGAGGTTACTGAAAAGCAAAACCAGATTCCTTCCCCTGTTTGGCGTCTACGCGATAGCTCTCGAAGATCGGTGCATGGAAGGTCGGGTGTTGCGGCACCTCAACTCCTGACCTGACAAATCGGATAAATCGCCCGAGACGGAAAATCCGGCTCGCGGCCTACTTCGGAGAACGCTTCACGGTTGATGGGCGTCACGCATGCTCCTGTCCGAAAACACACGTGCCAATGTTGGGAACCCGCCAAGCTGATTGCGAACGCGAGTTTGAGCCGGGAACGGCGTTGGATTCCTCTGAATCCCGGTGGCCCAAATCATGCAATGCGGTAGCGAAGTGTCTTGTAATCGGATCTCGCGCTGGGAGACGACCTTAGACATCTGGAACGAAAGATTGATTGAGCTCGACGCGAGCAGCGCCAGGAAGACTCGTTCACCGGCTGCTTACTTGCATGCTTTCAGCGTCTGGTTCACTCGATACGAATCGAATTCGTCAGCGTTAGCTATGGAGAAACTATGCGCATCTGCGGTATCAAGCTGACGCATGACGGAGCGATCGCTCTTGTCGAGGATGGACGGCTTGTCTTCTGTGTCGAGCAGGAAAAGCGGAGCAACAATCCGCGGTATCAACGCATCGACAATCTCGATGCAGTTGTTCTCGCTTTGGCGGAGCACGGTCTGGACGTGGGGGATGTCGATCAGTTCGTCATCGACGGCTGGTGGGGGAAGGTAGATTCGCAGTTCCACGTCCTCAGTGGGGCGGCGCCTATCACTCTAAAAGGGGCGACGTATTTTGAGCGCCATACCGAAGGCTTTCTCACTTCGCGCGACGGCTTTGGCCTGATGCTCGGCGACACGGTCTTCCCTTATAAAAGTTATCCTCACGTCACAGGGCATGTGGCATCAGCATACTGCACTAGTCCCTTTGCCAAAGCCGGACAACCCGCGTTCTGCCTGGTGTGGGACGGCGGCACTTTTCCACGTCTCTATTATGTAGAACGCCGCGCAGCCCGGTTTCTCGGATGCCTATTCCCGATGATTGGCCAAGTCTATGCTGCCGCGGGCCATCACTTCGGACCGTTTAAGCAGGCGAACCGCACCGACTGGGACCTCGGTGTTGCCGGCAAGCTGATGGCCTACATCGCGCTCGGGTCTGTTGATGAAGAAATCGTCACGGTATTTCAGAAGCTCTATGAGGAGCGCTTTGCGGCCAACACTGAGCTTGTCCATCGTTACAGCGCGGAGGCCTCGCGTGGCGTGGGCTCCCCACTTGGGGCTGTGCATGACTTTTTCGAGGCCAGCGCGCTCCTGTTGAAGGCCAAGGCACCCGAAGATGTGCTCGCATCGTTTCATTGTTTTCTTGAGCGTCTGCTCCTCCGCGAAATGGCGACTGCTTTGCAGCGGCATTCGTGTTTGCCGCCGCGCAATTTGTGTATAGCCGGAGGCTGCGGTCTCAATATCAAATGGAACAGTGCACTACGTGCCAGCGGCCTGTTCGATGCCGTCTGGGTGCCGCCCTTTCCGAATGACAGTGGCTCGGCAATTGGCGCCGCTTGCTCCGCACTAGCGGCGGACAAGGGCTTCGTGCCGTTGGAATGGTCGGTCTATAGTGGTCCAGCCCTGCAAGCTCGCGATGTCCCGCCAGAATGGGAGGGCGCGCCGTGTAGCATGCGTGAACTTGCGACGATTCTCGCCAACAACAAGCCCGTAATTTTCCTTGCCGGCCGCGCCGAGCTTGGACCACGGGCATTGGGTAGCAGAAGCATTCTCGCAGCCGCAGCTTCGCCGCGAATGAAGGATTATCTCAATGATATCAAACTTCGCGAACACTTCCGGCCGGTGGCGCCGATATGCCTGGAGGATCGTGCGCCGGATATTTTCAGTCCTGGAACGCCGGACCCTTACATGCTTTTCGATCACCAGACACGAGCAGAATGGCGCGAAAAGATCCCAGCTGTTGTACATCTCGACCAATCTGCGCGATTGCAGACCGTTTGCAGAACCTCTCAGCACAAAATCGCCGAACTTCTCGTGGAATACGAAAAACTCACGGGCATTCCGCTGCTTTGCAATACAAGTGCTAACCTCCATGGACGTGGGTTTTTCCCGGATGCCGCAGCCGCCTGCGAATGGGGACAGGTTGAGCACGTATGGTGCGATGGCATGCTATGGACGAAAACTCCGTAAGCGCAGTGTCCTACCGATATGGCGTCACTTTCGATGCCCCGGTCTATTTTGGGAACACCGTCACCGCAAAGCTGGTGGTGCGTGAGAAGGACGAGGAGCGCAACACCTGCATCTTTACTGCCACGCGGTCACCAACCAGAACGGCTCTGTCGTGGCGTCAGGCAGCACTTCCTGAAGGACTTTTGATGCAAACAGCTGACTGTGGCGGCCTGGTAAAGTTTTGTCATACCGAAACCAATGCGGATCGGCAGCCGGCGTGCCAGGCCGCCCTCGATCAACCTGGCAAGCAAGCGCTGGTGCGTGCGGCCGGCCGAAGCCAGTCTCCTTAGTCGAATTCCCCGTTAAACAGGACAATTTGCGGGGATCCTCGGAATACGGGAACCGAACTAACCGATCTATTCGGTTGTCCGCTTCAGATAGTGCAATTCGAAAAAAATTCGCCGGAGAGGCCCCCCGGCGAGTCGTCCCTGTCGGGTGCTTGTGACTGGGGCTTACGTCTTCATCGCGCTCTTCACGGCTTCCGCCGTGATCGGCAGCGAGCGAATGCGCGCGCCGCAGGCGTTGAAGATGGCGTTGCCGAGCGCGGGCGCCACAACCGTCACCGCCGGCTCGCCGACGCCGGTCGGCTTGTCGCCATTGGCGATGACGTTGACGGCGACTTCCGGCGTCTGGCTCATCCGCAGCGGCGTATAAGTATCGAAATTGGTCTGTTCGATACCGCCGTCCTTCAGCGTCGCTTTCTCGTACATGGCGATCGAAAGGCCCCACAGCGCCGCGCCCTCGACCTGGGCGCGGATGTTGTCAGGGTGCACCTGCATGCCGACATCGGTGGCGACCGTCAGCTTCTTGACCTTGACCTCGCCCGAAGGCGCCACCGCGACATGGGCGACGCAGGCGGTCCAGCTTGCCGTGTTACGCTCCTGCGACGAGACGCAGGCGATGCCCATGCCCTCGCCCTTCGGCAGCTTGGTGGTGCCGTAGCCGGCCATGCCCATTGCCGCAAGCAGCGTGTTGCGCAGCCGCTGCGCGCCACCGTCGTTCTTGCCTTTGCCGTCCAGTAGCGCAATGCGATACTGGGCGGGGTCTTGTCCGGCTGCATGGGCGAGTTCGTCGATCATGCTTTCGACCGCCCAGAAGGTCCAGCCCGGCGCCACCGAGCGCAGCTGACCTGACGGCGTGGCGGTGTGCGCCAGCTCGTTCTTGATCGCGCGGACATTGTGATTGGGCACGGAATAGAAGAAGTCCGCGCCATTCACGGTGAACGAGTCGAGCGGTCCCTTCTTGTCGACCGAAGGCGTCAGGAAATCCGGGATTCCCCAGCGCGCGGTCGGCCAGGCCGAGACCACATCGTGATTGAGCGCGATCAGCTTGCCGTCAGCGTCCAACCCGGCTTTCACCTTCTGGTAGGTCAGCGGGCGCGAATAGTCCATGGTCATATCGTTTTCGCGCGAGTAGATGACCTTGACCGGCTTGCCGACAACCTTCGCCGCCTGCACCGCGGGCACCATCATGTCGGCATCGAGCCGCCGGCCGAAGCCGCCGCCGAGCCACATCTGGTGCATCACGACGAACTTCGGATCGATCCCGGCCGCTGCGGCCGCGATCGCCCCGGTGCGCGTCGCAAACTGGTTGCCGGAATAGATGTGCAGGATGTCGCCCTTGAACTCGGCGGTCGCGGTCATTGGCTCGAGCGGCGCATGGATGTTGATGCTGGTGGTGTATTCGGACTCCAGCACCTTGGCCGCGGTCCCGAAGGCCACCGCCGTATCGCCGTCCTTGACGAAGAACTGCCCGGAATCGTCGAGCGCCTGCAGCCGCTTGGCCTCGTCGAGCAACGACTGGCTTGCCAGCTGGGCGTTCGGCCCATTGTCATAAGTGATCTTCAGCGCGTCCGCCGCCTTGCGGGCGTTGGCATAGGTATTGGCCACCGCCACCACCCAGCCGGTCGTGCTGCCGGTCTTGTCGTCGAGCGTCACCGCCTTGATGAAGCCCGGCACCTTCTTTGCAGCGGAATCGTCGACCGACTTCACGGTCGCGCCATAGCGTATCGGCGGAGTGACGATCTTGCCGTAGACCATGCCCGGCAGCATGACGTCGATGCCATATTTGGCCGTGCCGTTGACCTTCGGAGGGATGTCGAGCTGCGGCACCGACACGCCGACCATGGTGTACTGATCGGGCGTCTTCAGCTTGATCGCCTTGAGCTCATCCGGCGTGAAGGTCTTGGTGATCTTGCCGCTCTTGACGATCTCGGCAAAGCTCATCGACTTCTTCGACTTCGGATGCGAGACGGTGGAGCTACGCACCACCAGTTCGCCGGCCGGCACGCCCATGATGCCGCTTGCTGCTTCCGTCAGTGCGATCCGCCCCGCGGCGCCCGCGCGACTCATCGCATCGAAATTCATCATCGTGCTCCAGCTTCCGCCCGTGATCTGCGCCCCCAGCACCGGGTCGTTGAACTTCGGATCGTTGGACGCAAGTTGCACCCGCATGTCCTTCCAGTTCGAGCCGAGCTCTTCGGCAACGATCTGTGCCATGGTGGATGCGATGTGCTGGCCCATGTCGGCCTTGCCGCAGGTGACGGTGACGATGCCGTCGGGCGCGATCGAATACCAGACCGAGGGTTCGAAATTGGAGGGCGCGGCGAGTGCCTGATCGATGCCGGGCACGGCGGCATAGCCGAGCACGAGGCCGGTGGCGGCCGAGCCAACCAGGAACGAGCGGCGGCTGAGATCGGTGGGCGCGCGCTCGATGACGTTCACGTGCTTATTCATGTGGCCCTCCGTTCGGTACGGGCGTTGGAGGCGGTACGCATTTCGGATGCGGCGCGCATGATCGCCTTCTGAATGCGCGAATAGGTCATGCAACGGCACAGATTGCCGTCCATATGCGCGATCACTTCATCCTTGGTGGGGTTGGAATTCTTGGAGAGCAGGGCTGCCGCCTGCATGATCTGGCCGGACTGGCAGTAGCCGCATTGCGGCACCTGTTCGGCGATCCACGCCTTCTGCAACGGATGATCGCCCTTGGCGGAAAGCCCTTCGATGGTGGTGATCTTTTTCCCGACGGCGTCGCTGACCATGGTCTGGCAGGAACGGACGGCTTCGCCGTTGACGTGAACCGTGCAGGCGCCGCAGAGACCCGCGCCGCAGCCGAACTTCGTACCCGTCATCTGCAATTGCTCGCGGATGACCCAGAGCAGCGGCGTATCGTGTGCCGCATCCACGGAGAGATCTCTGCCGTTGATGTTTAACTTTGCCATTTGCCAAAAACCTTCTTACGTGACGAATTCGAGGCGATTGAACTGACTGCATTCCGGTGAAAACGAGTGGCAGCATCGCAAAGCTGCGCTAACTCCCACAGTTACGGCACCCGCCCGCCGCTGACCTGCACCGGGCCGATCGGGCAACAAGCGAAATACCTCAAACGAAGCCTACCGACCGCGCTGGCACAGGCGTACATGTTGATTTCCATGCCCACCGGCAGTTCTACGATCTTCGGCGCGTTCCACTTCATCTCTTGTTTCCTGGAGAGGCTGAGCTTGGCCTGCGCATCGAGCACACGCCCTCTTGCATCCTCGGCAACTCTCCAAGCCCGATGACGCAAGTTGAAGAAGTGGAAACCACAAGGTACCGGCTCGGCAGAGAAGCCCTATTGCATCTCCCGGGTAATCCGAACATACGTCCGATCAACGAAGTCCCTCAGGTCTCGGCCGGCTCGTCTGAACAAGTTGCGCTCGACGGTGAGCAACCGGTCCGGCAGTGACTTTCTGCATGTGTCGCGGATGAAAACACCGCCGACCGGTTGCTCGTCGGCTTGCGCCTTCCCTTCGGTACATGTCCACCCTTCGCCGCCGTAACGAGACCTGACCTGCGCAGCGAGTAGAAAGGCCTTCTTCCGAGCATACAGTCTTGCATTCGGATCGGTTTCGATATCGAGGCCCGATACGATGCCCTTGCCGTCAATGAAGACGGTCAAAAGCACCGGATGACCCGCAATTAGCGTGCCTTCTCGGCTTGTCTCAGGATCGAACTCGAAGTGAATTGCTCGCAACCCATCGCGCTCGGTCGGGCACTCATCCCACGCGGACCAAGCTGGCAGCTTGGCCTTTGGATCCCTGGCGCAGTACAGATTCGCGTAGCCGGCGTCCGATACTATATGGACGGGCCTGCCAACGGTGATATCGCGAATGTCATATTCGGGCTCGACCTGCGCGACAGCGGCTTGCATCCCAACGGCAAGAAAGACCCCAACCGACATCACGGCGCGACGTGCCGATTTCATTTCGAGCCCTCAGTCCCCGTCTTGCTGGATGATTCCGCACCCGCCTTGTAGATGTCACATACGCGCGACGTGTTGCCAAAGAAGGTCGTACATTGAGCGTAGGTCGGCTCGCCCGCGCCCTTGACGTGGGCGATCACATAGTCAGCAACCGCTGCGATATCGTTCGGTCGCAGAAACGTGCCGCCCTCGGGCGGCATGCGTTCACCGACATCCTGCCGCGTCATATCGTAGCAGCTGGTTGTGTCATAGGCGCCTCGCACGAAGAACGGCATGCCCGTCCCGGGCCGGCCGCAAGCCACGGTCTCGATGATCTGCTCCTTGGTCAGCTCGGTCTTGCGCAGCGACAGCGCATCACCGCCGTAGCCGCCGCCGCCATCGCCGTGCCATTTGTGGCAGCCCACACAATTGGCCCTGCTGAATACGGCCTTGCCGGCATTGGTCGGGTCCGACACTGCTGCTTGCGCCGCCTGACCATAGGCGAGGCCTGACATCGAAAGATTCAGCGCGACGACGCTCACGAGCAGGACACTCGTCGCCGCCGGGGATGCGTTGAAAGCCATCATACCGTCTCTTTTCGAAAAGGTTGGAGGGTCCGGATTAACGGACCCTCCTTTGCGAGCAGGTCAGAGCGCGAACACGTAGAGCATCGACCCCGGCTGAATCTTCTTCAGCTCGCGCGTCGAATCGATGAACCATTTGTCCCAGGCGCCGCCCAGGCCGACCAGGATCGCGAAATACTGCTTGCCTTCCACGGTGAAGGTCATGGGCGGCGCGTTAACGCCGCCGCCGGTATTAAACTCCCAAAGCTTCTGCAGCGACTTGGCGTCAAGGGCCATCACTTCGCCGGACGGCTGACCGGTGAAGACGAGGTCGGGAGTGGCCAACATGCCACCCAGATTGGGGAACGGCGTTTCCATTTTTTGGGCGATCTTGCCGGTCGTCACATCGATCGCGGTCACGCTGCCGGTGATCTTGAACGGTTGGCTCGTGCCGCCGCCGGTCCAGAACTCACGCGGCTTCAGTTTCTCCGGCGTCATCACCTCGACCTTGACGCGATTGCAGCTCTCGATCACTGGGATGTACCAAAGCTTCAGGTCGGGATTATAGGCCGTCGGCGGCCAGTTCTTGCCGCCCATGTTGCCGGGGCAGATGTCGGTTTCCATGTTGGTGCGGCTCGGCGTCACCGATGCGATGTAGGTCTGCACGGGCTTGTTCGGATCGTACTCGATCGGCTTGCCGGTCTCCGGGTCGAGCCCCTTGGTCCAAGTGACCTTTTTAACGAACGGCACCCCCCACACGAACTTGCCGGTGGTGCGATCGATCGCGTAGGCGAAGCCGTTGCGGTCCGCTTCGAGCGCGAGCTTGCGCGGGCCACTCGGTCCGGGTATGTCGACCAGCACGTTCTCTGCCACGCTGTCGTAGTCATAGGGATCGTTCGGCGTGTGCTGGTAGTGCCACTTGATCTTGCCGGTCGTGGCATCAAGGGCGAGCGAGCTGTCGGTGTAGAGGTTGTCGCCCGGCCGATAGGCGCTGTCCCAGTCAGGCCCGGGATTACCGACGCCCCAGATGATCGTGTCCGTGGCGGGATCGTAGCTGCCGGTAACCCAAGTCGAACCGCCGCCGGAGGCGGCCGCGTTGTTGCTGTCTTTCCAGGTCTCGCTACCGGGCTCGCCCTTGCCCGGGATTGTGTAGGTGCGCCAGACCTCCTTCTGGGTGGCGAGGTCGGTGGCGGCGAGCCAGCCTCGAATGCCGTACTCCGCGCCGGCAACTCCCGTGATCGCCATGTTCTTGACGATCAGTGGCGCGCCGGTGATGACCTCGCCCTTGTCCGGATCGGCCACAGTCCGTTGCCACGCAACCTGGCCGGTTTCCTTGTTGGTCGCGATCAGCCGACCATCGAGCGTATGCGAAATGACGAGATCACCCCACAGCGCGACGCCGCGATTGTCGACGCCGCAGCACGCCACAGCACCAGCCCAGTCACGGTCCGTCTTGGGATCCATCTTCCAGACCAGCACGCCACGGCCACCATGAGCATCGATCTTGTAGACCGAGCCCCAGCCATCAGTCACGTACAGGAATCCGTTCTCGGCAATGGGAGTGCCTTCCAGCCCGCCATGGCTCCAGATCCCACCGCCTTCGACCCCGCCGAGGTGCATGGTCCACGCGACCTTCAGGTTCTTCACGTTATCGCGGTTGATCTCCTTTAGAGTAGAGAACCGGTGAGCCGAATAATTCTGATGATGATGAAGCCAATTGCCCGGCTCCTTGCCGACATTGAGCAGCCGTTCCTGAGTGACCTCATCCGCGGCACAGACCTGCGCTGCAGCCAGCATGCCTCCCGCGGCGATTGCAACCGCAACCAGCCGCGCTCGCGTCGATATTCTTGCGTGATCTG
The DNA here is from genome assembly GCF_000472965.1 of Bradyrhizobium murdochi. Taxonomy (GTDB): domain Bacteria; phylum Pseudomonadota; class Alphaproteobacteria; order Rhizobiales; family Xanthobacteraceae; genus Bradyrhizobium; species Bradyrhizobium murdochi. The sequence continues at coordinate 157,989 of NZ_AXAU01000015.1, forward strand.
ACAATCGCTCCATGAGTAGTGCCCTCCGTTGATATAATATGTTGATCGAACGTCCGGCACGCGTCCGGGCATTCGGCTGAGAAGCCTTATCAGCGGGCTCGACGGTCCACTGAGATCAAGGCGTTCGTGAAACCTGCACCTCCGTTTCTTTTGTTCCGGCTTTCTGGAAAACGACGGCGCATGTGAACGTCTCGCCGTCGACAAGTTTGTGGCGAGTCTGTAGCAGCATGACGTGGTATCCATCCTGCCTGAGCTCGAGCGTCCCGTTCTCCGGAATCGGAATTGACTTAATCGCACGCATGGCGGGCGCCCCTTCGCCGCGATCAACAGTGTGCTTTTCCGAAAAATTCGCGAATGGACAGCGGACGCGCAAGATAGCGTCAGCTTCGGCTGCATCGTTCTTGATTGTCAGCAAAAGCGGCAGATCGATACCGATCTGATCGGATGCGGAAACCCGGGCATTCGTCACCTTCAGCGCGTCGCTTGCGGCGGCGAATCCGGGCATCAGCGTCAGCCCAAGTCCGACAATCAAAAGTCGCATCGCAAAGAGCCGCAATCCGCCACCACCGCGCACAATCCGCCTGCCGCGATCGATGTCGGTGCGGCCGCGAAGTTCGTAGCGATTGTCATCCATGAAAAACGGAACCGCCAGCGGGCCGACATTATACAGGTTGGCAAAGAGCTGCAGTGGAATGACCAGCAGTGGCGCGCCAGTCGACCCGACGGCACGCGCGCTCGCAATTGCAATGGAGATCGCAACCGGCGCACCGAGCCCAAGAAGGACGTTGCCAACATGAAGACCCCACACGATCGCGCCTCCCCAACTGTTAGATGCGGCTCGATATTCCGACGCACCGACGGGTGTCTCTACTTACCGGGCGACAGGCGCGACACAACCATCTGCACCAGCGCATGCAAAATGAGCAGTGCACCGCCGACCGGAACGGCAAAACTAGGGTAGACCATCGAGGTCGGCACCGACCACGCGTTCTCCGTCCTGATTAGCGAGAGCACTTCGCCGCCATAGAGGGCGAAGACAATGCCAGCCCGATCATCGCGAGGTCGGTAATGTCCTGCACCGCGCCATGTGTAATCACGGGCAGACGGTCCGCTGGCGCCTTGACCCAGGATGGACCCAAAGCGTCACGCCAAATGTTTCACGCTGCCGCTCCCTCTTCGCGCTTTTTTTGATATACGACGATAGACTTCAATTGAGCGAAAGTATTGGCGAACAGAGCGCAACGCGTTAGGACGCATTTCCGAATTTCTTGTACTTTTTTACGTGACATCGGCATCTGGATAGCGCGCCGATCATCGCCGCGACGCACAATCGCTTCTGCGGTGACAAGTGCGCACCCCTTCGAGCCCCCCTCTGCACGCGATTGCCGAAAAATCCAAGCATTCGCACAAACTGTCCTAACGCCGGTACAGGGTCGCTTCTAACATTTGGAAGAGTAAGCCCACACGTCCACGGCAGCCGAAGCTTACTTCCAGGTTCGCAGATGTCGGGACGATCAGGAAGTGGCAGCTCTAAAGATCAGATCCAACATCATGGCCAAGCGACCTATCATGAACTGTTATGTGATCGGCGATAGCGCCGACGTCGCGAAGACCGTGGCCGAATATGACGTATATGCATTCGCAGACATTGTTGGCGACTTCTGCGGCGTACACCTCACTGAGGAGTACCCCAAAAATACGCGCCTCAAGAAGCGGATCGCGCAGGGAACGGTCTCGGTCGGCCTTCCCTCCACCGTGACGGGATATATGGTAGCAAAGGCTCCGGAAGCGCAGTGCCTACCGATATGGCGTCACCTTCGATGCCCCGGGCTATTTCGGGGACACCGTCACCGCAAAGCTGGTGGTGCGTGAGAATGATGAGGAGCGCGACACCTGCATATTTACTACGAGGTCACGAATCAGAGAGCGGCACTACCGCGGCCTCGGGCAACAACTACCTGAAGGTCCTTTGATGCAAACAGCTGACCGCGACAGCCTGGTGCTGATGGAGCAGCTCGGCGCCGTTCGCTTGCTCACCATCAATCGCGCCGACAAGATGAATGCGTTCACGCCGGCGCTGATGCACGAGCTGGACCACATGCTTGACGATGCTGCGCGGGATAGCGCGACCCGTGTCGTCATGATCACGGGGGCGGGTCAAAAGGCCTTTGTGGCTGGCAACGACATCGGTGGCCTTATCGAGATGAATGGTGTCGAGGCCTATCGCGACATGCAAAGTGGTCAGCGCGTCCTGTTCAGGCTATATGAATTCGCAAAGCCGACTATCGCCATGGTGAATGGCTATGCATTGGGCGGCGGCTTCGAGCTCGCGCTGGCGTGCGACTTCATCGTCGCGTCCGATACGGCGCGGTTTGGCTTTCCGGAGATTACACTCAATACCATCCCTGGTTGGGGCGGAACGCAGCTCGCGGTCAGAAAGATGGGGTTGGGGCGCGCCAAGGAAATGGTGTTGACCGGGCGCCACTATACGACCGCGGAATGCCGGGAGTTTGGGTTCATTCATGTTTTCGCTTCCGCGCCAGAGCTGAAGTCGGCGGCGCTGGCCTTTGCCGAACAGTTAGCGACGCACGATTCGTTCGCCATGGAAATGGCCAAGCGCAGCGTCAACCGCGCCGCCGAGATCCCGCTGAATGCGGGACTGGATCTGGAGGCCGCGAACTACGCCGTCAACTTCGGCACCACTGCCGCCCGCACGGGTTTGCGCGCCTTTGCCGCGCGCCGCAAGCCCAAAAAAGCGCTCACCGACAATTCGCCTTCCGAGAAATCCAAGTGATCCCATGAGCATGCCCCATTCGCTGAACGATCAGCACGCGATGATCCGCAATTCCGTTCGGCGTTTCGCGGAAAGCCAGATCGCGCCCTGGTCCCAGCAGTTGTGGAAAGAAGAAGTATCTTTGTACGAAATAAGGCTTGCAGGCTCGGCCTTGCCGGCCTGCCCTACCCTGCGTGTATGGCGGTGGCGGCGGCGAATGGCTGTCCTTCATTATCGTGCTCGAGGAGCTATCGCGTGTCGATTGCGGTCGCCAATTCGCCGCTGATGGCAAATTTCGATGCCAAGGTGCTGAAAATCGTGGAAGGCACATCCGAAATGCAGCGCACGATCATCTCGCGCGAATGAAAGCAAAGCGTGAGCGCTGACGTTTGAGAACAACTGCTGGGTCCAGCCATGAGGTTTCCATGCTCGAGGGCATTAAGGTTTTGAGTTTCACGCACTTTCTGCAGGGGCCTGCGGCCGTGCAGATGCTGGCTGACGCCGGGGCGGACGTAATCAAGATCGAGCCTCCTGGAGGCGCATTTGAGCGCGGCTGGTCCGGATTCGATGCCTTCAAGGAAGGCGTGAGCATTTTCTTTCTGCTCGGCAACCGCAATCAGCGGAGCCTCTCGCTAGATCTTCGCAATGAAAAGGCGAAAGAGATCGTGTTGCACATGGTGCGCGAAGCCGACGTGCTGGTTGAAAACTACCGCCCGGGCGTCCTGGAGCGGCTTGGCTTCGGCTATGAAGACATGAAGGCCGTCAACCCCCGCCTCGTATACTGCTCCTGCTCGGGTTATGGATCGTCCGGCCCCTACTTGAAACGGCCTGGCCAGGACATGTTGCTGCAGGCGATGAGCGGCATGACCATGCTCTCGGGCGGGGCCGACGCGCCGCCGACCCCGGTTGGCTCCGCAATTGTCGATCAGCACGCCGCCGCGCTTGCAGCGTTCGGCGTCGTTTCGGCCCTGCTTTCGCGTCAGCGCACCGGACGCGGCGCGCTGGTGGAGAGCAACCTTCTCAATGCAGCCCTCGATCTGCAGATTGAGCCGTTTACCTATTACCTCAACAAGGGCCGGCTCTGGGCGCGCACGGACCCGCCGCTGGGCAGCCGCTTCCACCCCGCTCCGTACGGGATCTATCGCACCGCGGACGGCTGGATCGCGATCTCGCTAACACCTATATCGCAGATGGCAGCGGCGCTCGACCATCCGAAGCTAGCAGCTTTCAACGACCCTAAGGATCCGATGCGTCGGCGCGACGAGATCCATCACATCGTCTATGAGCGCGTGCAGAGCCGTAAGACGGCGGAGTGGATGGAGATCTTCGATGCGCACAACATCTGGTACGCGCCGGTGAATGACTATGAGGAGGTCGAAACCGATCCGCAGGTCGCACATAACAACATGATCATGACGATCGAGCACCCTCAAGCGGGCGAGGTGCGGCTCTTGGCGCATCCGGTCCGCTACGATGGCGAAGCGCCACCGCTACGTCGATTGCCACCGCGGCAAGGCGAACATACCAGGGAAATCTTGGCCGAGCTTGGCTATGCAGCGGACGAGATCGACGCATTGTCTGACGGCGGGATAGCCATTACCAATAAGGCCGCCTCGTGATCATCACAACCAAGCCGGAAACCTGGCGGCTACCGAGCTTCAGCAAGTTCGAGATTGGCCGAACGCATGCGGTGACCCGCACTTTCACCGAAACGGAAGTGGACGCTTTCGGCTATCTCTCAGCGGATCCTGATCCTGGATACGATGGTCCGCAAACAGACGGGCGAGGCAGTCCTCAGCGGACTTTCGGCTTACAAGTATCTGCGTTTCAGACAGGGCCTTCGTTCCACTGCAGCAGAAATTCGCCAGACGGCGAATCCTCAAGAAAACGGGGCTGGCATATTAACGCGACTGATGCTATAAAAATGACTGAAATCGTTTTCAGAACTCAACGATTACCAACCATGGCGTCCTCAGAGCCGATGGATGACGTAGAAGGATCACCGGCGAGACTGGGCCGACGACCGGCGGCAGTCCGCTCCTTCGTTTCACGAGGCGAGCCAGCGCACCGGAAACCGTGTTGTTCACTGCCGGTCGTGAAGATAGAGCACTACGATTACGGCTCCGAGATCAAGTCGCTCAACATCCATTTTGCACCGCTGGAGAAGATGAAATCGACGCTGCCCTACCCGCATCGGCACGACTTCTATCATATCGTCTGGGTGACCCGCGGCACCGGCTGCCACATCATCGACTCCGTCAAATATGAAGTCCGGCCGAACAGCCTGTTCTTCATGGCCCCAGGGCAGATCCATGATTTCACGCTCTCGGAAGACGCGATCGGGCACACCATCAGCTTCAGCCCGGAATTCTTCGCTTTCAGAGTCCACAACCGGCATTCGCTCACCGACATTCCGATCTACAGTTTCGAAAATCTCAACAATGCGCTTTATTTGGACGATATGCAGGCCGAGAGCCTCCGCCAAATCACGGACGCCATGATCGAAGAATACACGGCGGAGAAGACCGGGCATGAGGATGTGATCTGGTCCTATTTGCGGATCTTCCTCATGAAGACGTCGCGTATAGCCGTACCTTCCGCCATCGCCGACCTGTCGTCCCGAAACCTGCTCCTGTCACGCCGCTTTAAGAGCGCGCTGGAGAAGAATTTCGGCACCATCAACGAGACGGCGGAATATGCCAGGCTTCTGAAGGTAACCGAGCGCGCGCTCAACGAAGCCACTCGCCAAGCGCTTGGTTCAACTGCGGCCCAGCTCATTCGCGAGCGGATCATGTTAGAGGCCAAGCGGCTGCTGCTGCACTCCGATATCAGCGTGGCCGAGATCGCCGATCGTCTCGGCTTTGAGGACCCCGCCTATTTCAGCCGCTGTTTCAAGAAGCACACCACCCGATCGCCGATCGAATTCCGCCAAAGCCTCGCCACGCTAAACCTCTGATCCGATCGCCGAGCAACCAAAATGGCTGCCCTCCAACCCATTTGGCGGTCCGCCACGAAGATCTCACCTAACCTATGTTTTCTCGGAAAGAAGCATGCCCGACACCACCAACAATTCGATCGAGCTCACTGCCGCACAGCGGCGACTGTTCACCGAGGTCCTGGACGTCATGGCTCGCAAAGTGGCCGAAGACGAGCCGACGTTGGGCGTCGAATTTCCGCATGTCACGGCACCGGACGGCTCCTGGATTAAGCTGCCGGCTTCGCTGTCTGCTGGCTATAAGGGCGAAGCCTGGAGCCACGGCAACTGGCTGTGCGGCTTCTGGGTGGGCCTGTTGTTGACCTGCTATCTGCATACCAAGGAGACGAAATACCTGATCTGGGCGCGCGAACGCATGCGGCTAGTGGCTCAGCGCGCGGACGACCCCAACACCCACGATATCGGCTTCATATTTGACAGCAGCGCTATCCCCGCGCACGTGATCACTGACGATCACTGGTATGCGGATCTCGCGATGAGGGCGGCTGACAAGCTTCGGGCACGGATTATCACCACGCGAAGCGGCGCGTATCTCGCCTCCTGGGGTCCGCTGGACGACCCCCGCGGGCAATGCAGTTCAGCGATCGACACCATGGCTAATCTCTCGCTGCTGTATTGGGCAACCAATTACAGTGGCGATCGCAGCTATCGCCTGGCCGCCGAAGCGCATGCCGACATGACCGCAAAGGCTTTCATTCGCCCCGATCATTCCACCTATCATGCGGTGGAGTACGACGTGGTGAGCGGCACGCGGAAGCGCGGCTATACGTTCCAGGGAGCGGGCAACGAATCCGCCTGGACCCGCGGTCAGAGCTGGGCCATCTACGGCTATGTCAACTCCGCGCGAGAGACCGGGCAGCGCCGATATCTGGACCTCGCGGAACAACTTGCAAATTACCATATGAAGCGGCTCGCTGGACGTCAGGTCCCGCCGTGGGACTTCGATGCGGCGGAGGCCGACGCCGACATTAAGGACACGGCAGCAGCGGCCGTGATCTCATCCGCGTTGCTCGAACTGGGGCGGCTGCATCCCGATGGCACCGCAGCTTCAGCGTGGACTGAGAAGGGATTGGCGATGCTGGAAGCGCTGTGCCGCGATGAGTTCGCGCGAGAGGGGTCGCATCGCGGCTTATTAAAGAATTCCTGCTACTCGAAGCCGCACAATGAGGGGGTGCGCAGCGCGACCATGTTCGGCGACTTCTTCTTCACCGAGGCCCTGTGCCGCGTCATGCTGCCCGGTAAGTTCCGACCGCTGACGGCTGTCCCGACACTCGCGTGAGATGAACTGGCTTTTCGCGAGCTGATCTGCCCAGCACGCGCCACTTCCAGGAATATCCAAACCCGCTCCCAATCCATCGACTACACTTTCTGAACGATCGCAACATTCAGCCGTCGTTGCACACGCGCTTTATTACAGCCGCACGGCTTGAGCTCGGCCGCCAGCTGGCCTCTCCGGCTGGACCTCAAACCGCTGCGCTCTAGCCTAGCTTGGTCACCAGCATGCGATAGAAGCCATTGGTAAAGTGAATCCGGCTTTGACTCTGTCCAAAACGACCATACTTTCAAAGCGCTTTATGTCTGGGTTTTCATCTACTAAGAGCCGAGTAAACTGCTCGTACTCTTCCATACTATTTGCTGTTACTAGGAGAACGAAGTCAGTCTGTCCAGTAACGTAGAATCCGCTCATCACCTCTGGCATTTTGCGGATTGTCTGCTTAAAGCGATCGACGATATCGGTCCGATCGCGCTCAAACGAAATGAGAACCAACAGGCTCACGTTCCGTCCGATTGCTTTTGGCGAGACGATTGAAACGTCTCCTTCTATGACGCGTTGTGATCGTAGGCGCTTCAGTCGGCGCTGAACTCCGGATGCAGACAAACCGACCTTCGCGCCGAGTTCTTCACTGGTCAGGCGATTGTTGCGCTGTACGAGGTCAAGAAGACGAGCATCAATTCTATCGAGTTGCATGGCTGCGCCACGTTCAGAAGATCGAAATTCCGGAAACCTGATGGGCAGTTCGCGCTCGGGGCGAGGCAGCAGAGTAGACGGCGGGAGCGCACATCATGCGCTCTCGGTGCGGCATCAGACTATAGATGTCTCCGAGCAGCCAAATTTTTCATCAATGCGGTTAAGCCGAAAGTCCAGTGCTCGCATTCGTCGCTCGGACGCATCCGGTTGACGAGCGTTCCGAGCTTTGCCGATTTGATGGTGACGATATCGTCGCGCTTGTGGGTAAAGCCTTGGCCAGGAATATCGCGGTCCTTTACCGGCGCGAACATCGTGCCAAGGAACAACACGAAACCGTCCGGGTACTGATGCGCGAGCCCGAGGGTCTGGGCAACCAGATCCTCAGGGTCTCTGCTGATCTTGCCCATCGATGAATGCGCATCGAGAATGAACCCGTCGTTGCCAGTGACGTTCATTGCAATGTCCATCTTGCGGATATCGTCGAGCGAAAAGGTCCGGTCGAACAGCCGCAGCAGCGGTCCAATTGCGCAGGATGCATTGTTGTCCTTGGCCTTGGACAGCAACAGCGCCGAACGCCCCTCGAAATCGCGCAAGTTGACGTCATTGCCAAGTGCAGCGCCGACAATCTTGCCTCGGCTGGAGACCGCGAGAACGACCTCCGGTTCCGGGTTATTCCAGGCCGATTTGGGATGAAGCCCAGCGTCCATTCCCGTTCCGACTGAGGACAGCACCGGCGCCTTGGTGAAAACCTCAGCATCAGGCCCGATTCCGACCTCAAGATACTGGCTCCAGGCCTGCTGTTCGATCAGTACCTCCTTCAAGCGCATCGCCTGTGGTGAGCTTGGCTTGAGTTTGGAAAGATCATCGCCGACCAGGCGGACCATCTCAGCGCGAATTTCCGCGGCCGCCGAGGGATTGCCGACCGCCCGCTCCTCGATCACCCGCTCCAGCATTGAGACTGCGAAAGTCACGCCGGCGGCCTTCAACACCTGAAGATCGATCGGCGGCAGAAGCCAAGGCTTGCCTAGGTCGCGGCTATCCGGAGGCGTGTTGCTCAGGATGCTATCGAGATCAGAGATCCGAGTGACGGGGACCTCGCGAATCGCGCCAACCGGATCAGCCTCCTCGGCCAGCATGCTCACGGTCGGAAACCGCGCGGTTAAGTCGTAGACGCCGTCCTCCCAAACAGCCACCACCGCAGGCCCGCCCCCAGAAGGCAGCCAGACCCGGCCGACCAGTGTCCCGGCGGTGCCGTCATCTGGCAGAACTGATGCAGCGTTCAGCGGTATCATGTGCAATCCTCAGGATCTCGCTCGATCTGCGTCGGCACGTGTCAGCGTCCCCACAGCCCGGCCCATACCATGGCAGGGTGGCATCAGCATCAACAGGCCCGCGCCGCGCTCGGTCGCATAGCGCGCCCGCTCCTCCGCGATCCGGGTGCTGAAATGGCTGCAGGTCACCATCACCGGCTTGCGACCAGCGACGTGCGACAGGCAGAGATCGACCAGCGCATCGCGCTCCTCGTCCGACAACAAGAACTGCTCGGAATAGTTGGCCAGAATGCAAATGCCGTCGACGCCTTGGTCGATCATGCAGTCCAGCAGACGCTTCTGTCCTTCGAGGTCGAGGTCACCGTCCTCCGTGAACGGAGTAGGAGCGACCGGGAACAAGCCGCTGTAGACCGGAGAGTCTGAACTTCTCATAACATGGCTCCACGCATCGGGAGAGGTGAAATCTATCGATATGTTTAGATCTTTTCAGCGTCGATCAAACCATCGAGGACGTTCAGCGACTCCAGCAGATAATAGGAGCCGAAGATCGTCTCAGCATTGGTCGCGGAGTCCCGCGCGCGGGCGTCGCGTCGTTTGTTGAAGCAGGCGCCGACCAGCATGCCCTGGGGACGGTCCTCCCCTGCCCCGACTGGCGTAAGATAGCCGTCGATCAGAGCCCTAGCTGTGCGCTCGCCTGCGTCTCGATATTTCGCGCGGAGGTCGGCGGACGGCGCAAGTCGCCCCAGCTTGAGCAGTGCCGAGCAAACGATTGCAGTGGCCGCCGTATCGGTCTCCGAATGGGGGATCGCAGGATCATCGAAATCCCAGAACGCCACCAGGCCGGGCGGCACATGCGACAGCCACCAGTCGGCGCCCGCGATCAGCTGCTGCATCCAGCGCTTTTCCTGCGGACGATGGGCAAGCGCGACCGCGGCATAGACGAGGCCCCAGGCCTGCGCCCGCGCCCAAACGCTGCTCTCGCTAAAGCCCTTGTGAGTAAAATGGCGGACGACCTTGCCGTTCGCTGGATTGAGCTCGCTCGACTGCACGATCGAACCGTCGGGCCGCATGTGAATATCCAGCACCCGCGTCGTATGTCGCGCGGCGACGTCAGCGAACGATGCTTCCCCCGTCTTCTCCGCCACCCAGAACAGGAGCGGAACCGCCTGCAAGGAATCGATGCTGCTGAAGGAATTGCCTACGTCCTCCGACTCCTCGGCGTCACCACCAAGCGGAATGAGGCCCAGCCTCGGCTCATATTGGCCCTTCAGCGATTGGGCAGCATCCAGCGCCAATGTCGCGGCATCGTTGTTCGCGCACAGGAGGTCGCCAAGTGCAGCGCCGTAGTAGAACCCAAAGCCCTTGAACGCAGTTTGCAGATGCGCCCGCGGCTTGAGCCGGCTGCTCCACAGCCTGGCAGCATCCAGATACCTGGAGCTCCCCGTTCGTCGCGCAAACAACCACAACATGCCCGGCCACGCGCCGCCGGTCCAGTCGCCGTCGACAGTCGTGGTCCATTTTCCCGTCGCGGCCTCGGCCCAGTGCGGGAACTCCGATTGCAGGCTCTCCAGCGTCTGATCGACTCGGCAGCGCATCCGTTCGATTGCCTCTTCCCATCGCGGCTTGGCTTTTCTCACCATTTCCTCCAGTTGCCTTTTCCGGCCACCTCTTCTTTCCACATACACGTGCGATCGCCTTCGGTATCGCCTAGAACGTAGGCCGCTTCGTCGCGTTGCGCGTCCATTTGAGGTGATGCTTACCTACGGCGACGAGTTCGCCATGCTGGTTGGTGACGTCCACATTGGCAAGCGTGCGGCGGCGCTCCTGGTCGATTTCGCTGATGGTATAGGTCACTGTCACCGTATCGTTGATGTAGACGGGCTTCAGAAACCGCACGCCATCGTAGCCGAGCGATACGGGTGTCGTATCAATGCCCTTTCGCAGGCTTTCTTCAATCATTCGGGTCGAGGCCGTTGAAATGAATCCGACCATCAGCGCGCCATGGGCAATGCGCTTGCCGTAAATCGAATGGCTCATGAATTCGTCGTCGACGTGATTTTGCGAAAGATCACCGGTCAGACCTGCAAAGAGATAGATATCGGACTCTCCGACCGTCTTCGAAAATCGAACGCTATCGCCGACGTTCGCCTGCATCACAGTCATTGTTCTTGCCTTTCCGCTGTTCGATATTCAAAGTGCATGACGCGTACAGACGACTATCTAATCGCCATTTCCGTTTTATCATCGAAGAATTGCAGCGCCTTGGCATCCACCCACATCTGCACGCTGGCATGAGGGCTGACCTCCGTCTCTGGCGAAATACGCGATGCCATGATCGTGCTGTCCGCAACGGTGAGAGCGATCACCTGTTCCGAACCAAGTTGCTCGGTGACGGTGACGACGCCGCTGAAGGATGAGCCCGCATTGTCTGAAGGAATGCCAAAACGTATATGCTCGGGCCGGATACCTAGAGTCACCGTCTTGGCGCCATACTTGCGCAGGACCGCCGCCTGTTCGAGCGGCAACTCGACCTTGAACTCCTTCGCCTGCGCAGACATGACACCGAGTTCTTCGACAAGCTCGACAGTTCATTGCAGGCGCCCCGATGAAGCTCGCGACGAACCGGTTGGCCGGTCGATTGTAGATCTGCAGCGGCGTGCCGATCTGCTGAATCCAGCCGTCCTTCATGACCACAACCCTGTCACCAAGCGTCATCGCCTCAACCTGATCATGGGTGACATAGACCGATGTGGTAGGCACGCGCTCGCGCAGCGCCTTGATCTCGATCCGCATCTGCGCACGCAGCTTGGCATCGAGGTTCGAGAGGGGTTCGTCGAACAGGAAGACTTGTGGCCGACGTACGATACACCGTCCAAGAGCCACACGCTGCTGCTGGCCGCCGGAGAGTTGAAACGGCTTGCGTGCCAGGAGCGGCTCCAGACCGAGCATTTGCGTCGCGCGGGTGACTTCGCTCGTAATTTCCGTTTCCGGGACTTTCCGGTTTCGCAACCCGAACGCCAGATTGTCGAACACCGTCATGTGCTGATAGAGCGCATAGTTCTGAAATACCATCGCGATGTCACGATCCTTTGGCGGCACATCATTGACGACTTTGTCTCCGATCCGGATAGTCCCGGCGCTGATGTTCTCGAGACCGGCGATCATGCGAAGCGTCGTCGACTTGCCACATCCAGATGGACCAACTAGAGCATGATGAGATTAGGTTTGTTCATATCCGGCGTTGGCGAAGTAATTGGCGCACTCGGCCGGTGAGACGGTATCGAGGATCGGAGCGATCGCATCGAAGACGGCCTCGGTGGTTCGCTGTGCGGCTTTGCGCAGCCAATGTTTGAACTTGGCGAAGAACTGCTCGATCGGATTGAGATCGGGCGAGTATTTCGGCAGGTAGAAGAGCCGGGCGCCGGCGGCGCGGATGGCAAGGCGAACGGCCTTAGCCTTGTGCGAGCCCAGATTGTCCATGATCACGATGTCACCGTGCCGCAGCGTCGGAACCAGAACCTTCTCGATGTAAAGAAGGAAGGCTTCGCCGTTGATCGGTCCCTCGATGAACCACGGAGCGGTGATGCGATCGTGGCGCAAAGCGGCGATGAAGGTCATGGTGCGCCAGCGGCCGTGCGGCACCTTGGATGTGATGCGTTGACCGCGCGGCGCCCAGCCCCGCAGGGGCGCCATATTGGTTTTGGTCCAGGTCTCATCGATGAACACCAGGCGAGTGGGATCGATCCGATCCCGATACTTGGTCCACTGCGCCCGCCGACGCGCGACATCGGGACGGTCCTGCTCGGCGGCAATCAGCGTCTTTTTTTGTAACTGAGTTTCTCAGCGTGGACGAACTCCCACATCGTGCGGTAATCGACCTTGAGACCACGCTCGGTGAGCTCGGCCACCAGCCCGCGCACGGTAAAATCCGCCTCCCGGCACCTTTGCATCAGCCATTCGCGGTGCGCTCCCGCAATCTTCTTTGGCCTATAGCCACCGATCTGGTCCGGCTTGACGCTGCCAGTCTCGCGGAAGCGCCGTACCCAGTTGATCGCTGTGCTGACACCCACCCCAAATTGGGCGGCCGCCTGATGCCGCGACAAGCCGCCCTTGATGACGGACCTGACCACCCGCTCGCGAAGATCTTCCGAATAGGCTCGCCCCATCCATGCTGGCCTCCTTCCAGCCAGCATGTTGAATCAGAACCAAGCTGATTTGGGAATCCTCAATCGATTCAAACTAGACCCATCCCGCTCTAG
>NZ_AXAU01000016.1 GCF_000472965.1 Bradyrhizobium murdochi
CGGATTGGCATTGAAGCCCGCCACCACCCCGCGCAGACTGTCGTTCCTGCTCAGCTGCGCGTAGATCAGCGCCACCAGATGATCCCAGCTCTTGAATGACTTGTCGTAGGCATCCCCGCCCAGACGATCCACAACTGTCTGAAACTGCCGCCGATTGATCGGTTCAAGGAGCCTTCCAAAAATGCTATCGCGAAATCGCATGCTCGGCCTTCTGTGTCTCGACAACCAGAAAAGGCCGATTTGCCTCGGTCTCGCCGAGCATGCACCGCGACATAGTGAATCATTCCCCGGACAGCCCTGCCCTTGCGGGGGAGAGTTGGAGAGAGGGGTAAGCCACACGCACCGCCGCTGCGGCTTACCCCTCTCCCTAGCCCTACCCCGCAAGGGGGGAGGGAACGCACTGTACGCTTGGATGGAGCACCGGCCGATATCCAGTACGGAGCGCACGCAGCGTTGACGGCGGCGTCAACAGCAATGCGTCATCGAGCGCATCGACCGCCTCGCGATATCCCGCCGTCGACCATTGCAGTGCCCTGCCCTGCAGGACCAGAAAACTCTCGGCGCCCCGCTGCACCATCGCGCCGTCAGGCAACTGCTGAACCGGCACCGGCAGCGGATGCAGCCGCTTCTTGCCGCGCTCCAGCCGCTCACCATGCAGCACTGCATCGATCACCCGCGCACGAATGTTCTTCGCGCCATTGCCCTCTTCCCACGCCGCGCGAAAGCGGTTGGCGTCGTCAGGGCGGCAGAAGAAGCATGGGCGGTGGCCGGCGGCGAAGGCGGTCGCCTCGTCGAGAAAGAACAGCTCGGTCCAGCTCCGCCGGCCCATCACCGGCCGCCGCCAACCCCTGAACTCGCAGACGCAGGTGATCCACGCCGGGCTCGACCAGCGCTTCTTCAATAGCGTCTTGGTCGCGGGGTCGTGGATGATGCCGCGGTTACCGGTGAACATACCGCGATGCGGGGTGGCGATGATCTCGCCGGTGGGGGTGACGCGGTTTTGGAGGGGCATGTGAAGGGCGCGAGTAGTGAATGGCGAGCAGCGAATGGTAGCTTTCCCTACTCGCCATTCGCAATTCGCTATTCGCCCTACGGACGGATCGGCGGCTGGAACGACAGCGCGGTGTCCCAGGGAAAATGGATCCAGGTGTCCTGCGACACTTCGGTGATGAAAGTATCGACCAGCGGCTTGCCTTTCGGCTTGGCGTAGACGGTGGCGAAATGTGCATCGGGGAGCAACTGGCGCACCAGGCGGCCGGTGGTGCCGGTATCGACGAGGTCGTCGACGATCAACAGCCCCTTGCCGGTGCCGCCGCCCAGTTTGGCGACATCGGGCGAAACGCCCTTCAGCACCTGCAGATCACCCTGCTTGTCGTGGTCGTAGCTCGCCACGCAGACCGTATCGATCACGCGCAAGCCCAGCTCGCGGGCCACGATCGCAGCCGGCACCAGGCCGCCGCGGGTGATCGCGATCACGGCGTGAAACGGCCCGACCTCGTTGAGCCGCCAGGTCAGCGCCCGGCAATCCCGGTGAAACTGGTCCCAGGACACCGGAAAGGGCCGGCCGGCCTTCGCCCCGGCGCTCGGTTCGTAATTGTTGTCTGCCACGCTGCTTCGCCTTGTCGCTTCGTCTTGTCGCTTCGTCTTGTCCTGGCCCTGTCTGCTACCGGGTGGTGACGTTCAATGCCGCCAACATCTCCTTCACCGCGGTCATCGCGGCGTTGAGCTTGTCGGGATCGCGGGAGCGAACGACGAGGTTGGTGTTCGGCTTCTTGTCCTCGTCCATGAACGGATAGCTGCCGATGATGGTGTCGGGATGGGCGATGGCGATCTCCCGCAACGGCCCGCCGATGTCGCCTTCGCGGGCATTGGCGCGGACCGAGTCCGATAGCATCCGCACCCCCGATTTCAGCTTGGGCGCGACGATGTCCATCATCGCCTGCATGATCGAGGGGATGCCGGCCATGACTATTACATTGCCGAGCTTGAAACCGGGCGCCAGAATGGTCGCGCTCTGGATCAGTTCGGCGCCGTCGGGCACACGCGCCATGCGTAGCCGCGCCTCGTTCAGATCCTGCTCGCTCCAGCGCTCGCGGAAGCGCGCCACAACCTCCGGATGATGCCCGATTCCGACACCAAAGGCCTTGGCAACGCTGTCGGCGGTGATGTCGTCATGGGTCGGCCCGATGCCGCCGGTGGTGAAGACGTAGGTGTAGCGATGCCGCAGTGCATGAAGGGCGTCGACAATGTCGGTCTCGTCGTCGGCGACGATGCGGACCTCCTTGAGGTCGATCCCGATATTGGTCAGGTATTCGGCGATGAAGCCGATGTTCTTGTCCTTGGTACGGCCGGACAAGATCTCATCGCCGATGACCAGAATACCCGCCGTGACGATCTCGCTCATGACTTCTCCCCACCTGCCCCGTACTTTGCGCAAGCAACGCATTGAAGTCACGGGGGTTTGCTGCCGAAATAAGCACCCGGCAGCCCTTTTTTAGGGCAGCGCGGCCGGCTACCCACACGAAATGCCGCAAGCCAATGCATATCGCGCTGGCCCGAGCCTTGCTACCATCCCGTGAACTCATGCACCGTGCCGCATGGCTTCGAGAGATAGTCAGGACTTATGGCAGTTGCCTTCGATGAAATGAACGGGCCCGGCGGCGACCTCCGCCCGGCCTATCGGGAGCTCTCCCGCTGGCTGAAGGAGACGCCTCCTGACGCCCTGGAATATCGCCGTCAGGAGGCGGAACTGTTGTTCCGCCGGATTGGCATCACCTTTGCGGTCTATGGCGATGCGGAGGCCCAGGAGCGGCTGATCCCCTTCGACGTGATCCCGCGGATCATGTCGGCGAAGGAATGGTCCGTTCTGGAGAAGGGCCTGAAGCAGCGGGTGCGCGCGCTCAACATGTTCCTGCGCGACATCTATCACGGCCGCGACATCCTGCGCGCCAACATCATTCCCGACGACCTGATCTTCCAAAACCCGGTCTTCCGCCCCGAGATGAACGGCCAGAGCGTGCCGCACGACGTCTACGTCCACATCGCAGGGATCGATATCGTCCGGGTCGACGCCGACAATTTCATCGTGCTGGAAGATAACGCGCGGACGCCCTCGGGCGTCTCCTATATGTTGGAAAACCGCGAAATCATGATGCGGCTGTTTCCGGACCTGTTCGCCCGCCACCGCGTTGCACCTGTAGAGCGATACCCGGACGAATTGCTGTCGGCGCTGCGCTCGGTAGCGCCGCTCTCCGCCGCGGCCGAGCCGACGGTCGCGCTGATGACGCCCGGCGTCTACAATTCCGCCTATTACGAACACTCTTTCCTTGCCGACAAGCTCGGCATCGAGCTGGTCGAGGGCCGCGACCTCATCGTCAAGAACGACGAGGTGTTCATGCGCACCACCGAGGGGCTCAAACGTGTCGACGTGATCTACCGCCGCGTCGACGACGATTTCCTCGACCCCCTCACCTTCCGCCCGGATTCGGCGCTCGGCGTGCCCGGGCTGATGTCGGCCTATGCGGCCGGCAATATCACGCTGGCGAACGCGGTCGGCACGGGGATTGCCGACGACAAGGCGATCTATTCCTACATGCCGGAGGTCGTAAAGTTCTATCTCGGCGAAGAGCCGATCCTGAAGAACGTGCCGACCTGGCGCTGCCGCGAGCCGAAGGACCTCGCCTATGTGCTCGACAATTTGAGCGAGCTGGTGGTGAAGGAAGTGCACGGCTCCGGCGGCTACGGCATGCTTATCGGCCCGGCCGCAACGAAGGCGACGATCGAGGCGTTCCGCGACAAGCTCAAGCGCGAGCCGGAGGGCTTTATCGCCCAGCCGACGCTGGCGCTCTCGACCTGTCCGACCTGCACCGCCTCCGGCCTCGCCCCGCGCCATGTCGATTTGCGCCCCTTTGTGCTGACCGGCAGCAATCACGTCACCATCGTGCCGGGCGGACTGACGCGGGTGGCGCTGAAGGAAGGCTCCCTGGTGGTCAATTCCAGCCAGGGCGGCGGCACCAAGGACACCTGGATACTGGACGAATAGAGGGCAAAATTTTCGTATGCTGTCGCGCACCGCCGAAAACCTGTACTGGCTCGCCCGCTATGTCGAGCGCGCCGAATATATCGCGCGCACCATCGATGCGACCTTGCGAGTCACTGCGCTGCCCGCCGCCTATATCGGCAAGACCAATGAGTGGGAATCGGCGCTGCTGACGGCCGGGGTCAGCGCAAGCTTCTACGAGGCCTATCCGGAAGCCACCGAGCAGAACGTCGTCGAATATCTGGCGTTCTCGCCTTCCAATCCCTCTTCGATCAAGAACTGCATCGAAGCCGCCCGGCTCAATTCGCGCTCGGTGCGAACCGCGCTGACATCGGAGATGTGGGACACCATCAACTCGGCCTGGATCGAATTGCAGGAGGTCTGGGGCAAGGGTACGTCGAGCCGCGAGGAACTGGCGCGGTTTCTCCGCTTCGTGCAGGAGACCTCGCTGCGGTTCGACGGCTCGGCCTACCGGACCATGCTGCGCAACGACGCCTACTGGTTTTCGCGGCTCGGCCTGCACCTGGAGCGCGCCGACAACACCGCGCGCATTCTCGACGTTAAATATCACGTGCTGCTGCCCGAGGAGGAGCACGTCGGCGGTCCCCTGGACTATTACCAGTGGACCTCGATCCTGCGCTCGGTCTCTGCGCTGACCGCCTATCACTGGGTCTACCGCGAGACGCTAAAGCCGTGGCTGATCGCCGACCTCCTGATCCTCAACGACACGCTGCCACGCTCGCTGGCGAGCTGTTACAGCAATCTGGTGCGCAATCTCGACCAGATCGGCGTCGCCTATGGTCGCCAAGGCGCCGCCCAGCGCCATGCCCGCGGCGTCCGCAACCGGCTTGAACACAGCCACATGGACGATATCTTCCAGCACGGCGTCCATGAGTTCATCCAGGAGTTCATCGCGGACAATGCGCGGCTCGGTGAGATCATCACCAAGCAGTATTTGATATAACCAGGCACCGTCATTCCGGGATGGCGCGCAAGCGCCAGACCCGGAATCTCGAGATTCCGGGTTCGATGCTTCGCATCGCCCCGGAATGACGGCACGAACGAAGAGACGCACAATGCGCCTGCGAATTGCCCACTCCACCAGCTATCGCTACGAGCCGCCGGCCACGGGCGTGATCCAAATCCTGCGCATGACGCCCGGCAGCCATGACGGGCAGTATGTCGCCGAATGGCAGATCGACGTCTCGACCGACTCTCGCCTCGACATGCACCAGGATGCATTCGGCAACGTCACGCATGTGCTCACCCACGGGCCGATCGCCGACCTCACCATCAATGTCGAGGGCCTGATCGAGACCCATGACACTGGCGGCGTGCTGCGCGGCACCGACGAGCGCTTTCCGCCGAGCCTGTTCCTGCGCCAAACCGCGCTGACCGAAGTCAATCCGGCGATGGCGATCTTTGCCCGCGAGCTACGGTCGGAGTCCGATGGCGACGTGCTCGGCTTCCTGCATGCGCTGATGGTGCAGATCAACGAGCACATGACGTTCGACGAGGATCCTACCAACTCCGGCACCTCGGCGGCGGAGGCGTTCGCGCTCAAGCGCGGCGTGTGCCAGGACTATGCGCACATCTTCATCGCCTGCGCCCGATCCGGCGGCGTTCCGGCGCGCTTCGTCTCCGGCCATTTCCTGCGCTCCGACGGAATGGTGCACCAGCCGGCGGGCCACGCCTGGGCGGAAGCCTACGTGCCAGATTTGGGCTGGATCGGGTTCGACGCCGCCAACGGCATCTGCACCACCGACGCCCACGCCCGCGTCGCGATCGGGCTCGATTACCTCGGCGCCGCACCGGTGCGAGGCACCCGCTATGGCGGCGGAGCGGAGACGCTGACGGTGGCGGTCAGGGTCGAACAGGCCGGGCGGCCGGGACAATGGCAAAGCCAGTCGCAGTCGTGAATTTGCATGTCATTCCGGGATGGTGCGCAAGCACCAGATCTCAGATGCGCAATTGCGCATCGGGGAATCTCGAGATCCCGGGTTCGCGCTAAGCGCGCCCCGGGTTGTAGGCCATCATGCCGCCTTCCCAGGGACCTGCCTGGGCGCCCACGCTGCCTAGCAGTAACAAGGCTGCAATCGAGCCAATCAGCACGGATTTCCGCACGCGTTCCCCCGCCTACGGTTTAGAGCTTTTACGCCGCCGGCTGCATGCCGCGCCACGGGGAATTGGGGTTGGATGGCTCCTCGAAATTGGCTACTAGTTGGCGCCGAAAATCAGGCGCGTTCGGGGACTTGGAATGACCTATTGCTGCGGAATTCTGGTGCGGGACGGTCTCGTCATGATCGCAGATACGCGCACCAATGCCGGCCTCGACAACGTCTCGACCTTCCGCAAGCTCCATATTTTCTCGAAACCCGGCGAGCGCATCATGGCGGTCGCCAGCGCCGGCAATCTGGCGATCAGCCAGTCGGTGCTGTCAACGCTCACCGAGGGCATGGAAGATCCGCACACCGGCGAACTCGAAACGCTGATCAACGCGCCGACCATGTTCCAGGCCGCGCAACGCATCGGCCGCGCCATCCGCGCCGTGCACGCCACCGAAGGCGAGGCGCTGCGATCCGAAGACGTCTCCTTCGACGTCTCCTTCCTGTTCGGCGGCCAGATCAAGGGCTCGCGGATGCGGCTGTTCATGGTCTACACGGCCGGCAATTTCATCGAATGCACCACCGACACGCCCTACTTGCAGATCGGCGAGCACAAATACGGCAAGCCGGTGCTGGATCGTGCGATGCATTACGACGTCGAACTGTATGAGGCGCTGAAGACCGGCCTGATCTCGATGGATTCGACCATGCGCTCCAATCTCGGCGTCGGCTTGCCGATCGACGTGCTGGTGGTGCGCGCAGATGCTTGCGAGGCCGACCTCAACCACCGCATCGAGGCCGGCGAGCCCTATTTCCACGACCTGCGTTCGCGCTGGTCGGCGGCCTTGCGGGCGGCACACCAGAATATTCCGAGACCACCCTACAAATCCGAAACAGAAACCAAGAACTGAAGGCGAGGAAACAATGGCCGAAGCAACCAACAAGATCGCGCTCGTGACCGGCGCCGGCACCGGCGTCGGACGCGCGGCATCGCTGGCGCTGATGAATGCCGGCTTCACCGTGGTGCTCGCCGGGCGTCGCATGGAGATGCTGGAAGAAACCAAGAAGCTCGGCGACAATGTCGGCAAAAGCCTGTGCGTTTCCGCCGACATGACCAAGCCCGATTCGATTGCGGCCCTGTTTCAAAAGGTCAAGGATACCTATGGCCGGCTCGACGTTCTCTTCAACAACGCCGGCATGGGCGCGCCGCCGGTCAATTTCGAGGATTTGAGCCTCGAGCAGTGGCAGGCGGTGGTGAACACCAACCTGACCGGCCCGTTCCTGTGCACCCAGCACGCCTTCCGCATCATGAAGGACCAGACCCCGCGCGGCGGCCGCATCATCAATAACGGCTCGATCTCGGCGCACGCGCCGCGGCCGTTCTCCGCGGCCTATACGTCGACCAAGCACGCGATCACCGGCCTCACCAAGGCTTCCAACCTCGACGGCCGCATGTACGACATCGCAGTCGGCCAGGTCGACATCGGCAATGCCGCAACCCCCATGACCGACCGCATGGTCGCCGGCCCCGGTGTGATGCAGCCCGATGGCACGATGAAACATGAGCCGCGCATGGACGCGAAGGCGGTCGGCGATGCGGTGGCCTATATGGCCGGCCTGCCGTTAGATGCCAACGTGCTGTTCATGACCGTCATGGCGACCAAGATGCCGTTCGTCGGACGGGGCTGAGCAGACCCAGCGGCGTCGTCCACGCGAAAGCGGGGACCCATACTCCGCGGCGGTGATTGGGTTACGAGACGTCTACTGTTCGGGATTCAACGCGAAGATCACGCGGTATGGGTCCTCCTTGCATTCGCAAGGACGACACGCTGAGGCATCGTAGCCCCTACTCCAGCCGTCCAGCTTCCGCAGCGGCGAAAGACAACTTCATCCACAACAGTGCGATCGCAGCCGTGCCGGCCCCTGCCGCCACGGCGATGTCGCTGGCCCATACTCGCGTTCTGAAAAGACTTTACACTGCTGTTCCGTAATCGTCCGGATGGATAGCAGATCAGGACTCGATTACCACAAGGCCAACGCTGGACGATTCCTCTCAAGTCTCGGTCCGCATCAACTCTCGCTCAGCTAGTCTTCATGACCGTGCCGGCGCAGCACATCGGCCGTAGGACGTTGAAAGTTTGAGAAGCTGGATTACAGCTCGCGGTCGCTCATGAAACTCGCACGTCTGATCATCGGTCTGATTTTCTTCGCCGGGGGGCTGTACGTTCTGGTCGGCGAGCACTTTGCCGGAACGTCGGAAGATGCCACGGTCAATGCGCGACTTTACGTCGTTCGCGCCCCAATCGAAGGCAGAGTAGCGCTCGCCGTGCGAAGCATCGGATCGCGAGTCAATGCCGGGGAACTAGTGGCGCGTGTTACCGATGAACGGTTCGACACCGCCCGCCTTCTCGAGCTTGAACGCGATCGCGACGGCCAGCAGATCGAGCTCCAGCGCATCGCTGCGCAGAGGGTCGCCCTGTCGCTGTCAAGAGCCGGCCTCGAGGCGCAGTCTGCCGACTACCGACGCGGCCGAATCCGTCAGATTGAAGTACGGATAGCCGAGGCGAAGGCGGCCCAGGATGCCGCAGGTGCGCGACTGCGCGAGGCAGACGCCGAATTCAACCGCGCCAACGAGCTGAAAATCCGCGGCGTACAGACGGTTGCGAACCTGGGTCGGGCTCGTGCGGCATTCGATGTCGTGCAGCAAGAGCTGCAGAGTACAAGGGAGCGAGGCAAATACTTCGAGACCGAACTTGCAGCGGCCCACGCGGGAGTGTTCATCGGCGAGTCCTACAACGACGCACCGTTCTCGGCGCAACGTATCCACGAAATCGACCTGCGATTGGCCGAGCTCTACGTCGACGAGGAACGAATCAAGGCTCGCATCGTGCAGTACGGCCGACAGATCGACGCCGAGCGTCTCCGTGTCAACCGCCTGACGTCCGCTGTCCTCAACGCCCGGGTCCCGGGCGTCGTCTGGGATTTTCTGGTGGATGATGGCGAGCATGCACGTCGAGGCCAGGATATTGTCAAGCTGGTCGACTGCAACAGTCTGGTCGTCACGGCAGGCGTCTCCGAGGCCCTTTACGCCACCCTGTCGGTCGGAGTGCCGGTGCAGTTTCGGTTGTTCGGGGACGACCGGATTTTTGACGGAACGATTACCCGGCTTGGCGGATCGGGGGCGTCGTCGCTTTATCCAAATCTCGCCGTGGGTCCCAGCCCGCAGCATTTGCAGCGCTTCGACGTCACGGTGACGGTGCCTGAACTGACACGACAGCCGGATCTCGGCTGCGCGATCGGCCGGACCGGCCGCGTGATCTTTTCCAGTGGCCACATCGCTACCATTCGGAAGTTTCTCACACGCTACGGCTTTTGATGCTTCTGCTCTCGCCACTTCTGGCGGCCTTTGCCGGAGCCGCGGTCATCGTCGGGCTGCGCCTGGTCGTGCTGCCGCTGCTCAATCCAAGCCGATGGTACTGGCGCGCCCTTCTGCTCGGGGGAGCGACCGTTTTGTCGTGGCGCTACGTGGCCTGGCGGTTCACCAACACCCTGGCGCCACTCGGTTGGACGAACGATGCGCTCTTCAGTTGGGGCTTCGCCACGCTCGAGGCGCTGACGGTGCTGTCTTCGTCGATAGCATTTTTCATCCTCTTTCGGGTGCGGGAACGTACGGCGGAAGCGAACCGGCACGCCGGATGGTGGTTGCCTGGAGAAGCGCCGCGTGTGGATATCTTCATCACGACGTTTAACGAGCCGCCGGAAGTGCTCGAACGGACGATTGTCGGCGCAAAGGCCGTCCAGTTTCCTCGGTATCGCGTTTTCGTGCTCGACGATGGCCGCAGGGATTGGCTGCGGCAAGCCTGCGACCGCCACGGCGTCGGATACATCGTGCGTTCCGATAACGCGCATGCGAAGGCCGGAAACATCAACCATGCGCTTGCCGAACGCGCTCGGGATCCGGACCGCCCCGATTTTGTCGCCGTGCTCGACGCAGACTTTATCCCGCACGTCGACTTTATAGAGCGGGCGCTGGCGTTGTTTCACGATCCAGGCGTCGGGCTTGTTCAAACGCCTCAGCATTACTTCAACGCCGATCCAATCCAGCACAACCTTGGCATCAGCTCCGCATATCCGGACGAGCAACGCCACTTCTTCGACAATGTCGAACCGGCGCGTGATGCCTGGGGAATCGCGATTTGCTGCGGCACCTCGTCCGTGGTGAGATTTCGGGCGGTTGAGCAGATCGGCTGGCTTCCGACCGAAAGCGTGACCGAGGATTTCCTGCTCACGCTGAAGCTTGCGGAAAATGGATGGCGGACGGTGTACCTGAACGAGCCGCTGACCGAGGGTTTGGCGCCGGAGGGCCTCAAGGAATATATCGCCCAGCGCAGCCGCTGGTGCCTTGGCCTCATGCAGATTGTTCGTCGTTCGTACAATCCGACCGGCTCTCATCGATTGGGCTTGATATACCGGATCGGCATACTGGATTCACTGCTCTATTGGATCAGCACCTTTCCGTTCCGAATTGCCAGCCTGATCTGTCCCCTGCTCTTTTGGTGGTTCGGCATCACAATCGTGAACGCATCGCTCGTCGACATCGTCAGCTATTACCTGCCGTATTATTTGGCCGTCCTGGTGACCTTGAACTGGCTTTCCAAGGGGCTGTTCATTCCAGTCCTCAACGACACAGCGCAGCTAATCGCCGCCTGGCCGGTCTGCAGGGCCCTGGCGCTGGGCATCTTGACGAAGGGCCCCCACAAGTTTTCGGTGACGGCCAAGGGCGGCAACCGGACAAAAGTCGTCGTCCAATGGTCATTGATGCGACCGTTCCTGATGCTCTTGGGGTTGACCGTCGGCGGCCTGGTCGTGCCGCTAAACTCCGATTTCATCTTCAATACGTCGTCGACAGCCAATGACGGTCTTGCCGTCGTCATGTTCTGGACGGTCTACAACATTCTGGTCCTGCTCGTGGCCACCGCCGTGTGCATCGAACGGCCACGATATAACCGGCCGCAGCGACAGGTCACCGAACCTACCACTCTGACCATCGGAGGCGAGAAGCACCGTGGCTGGCTCATCAATCTCGGTCCCGAGGGCGGACGAGTCAGCGGTCCATTTGGCCTATCGTTAGGGACGACAGGGTTACTGACGGTCCCTGGGATCGGTGACGTTGAGGCACTCGTCCTTGCGCCGACACGTGATGGCTACCGGCTGAAGTTCTCGTCCACCACGATGCAGCGTGCGCAGATCATCGAGAAGCTTCATACGGCTCGAGCCGTTCCGGGACCCGATCGGGCAGACGTTGTCCGCATGATCCGCGAGTTGGCTCGGGCTTTAACCCACTAAGGAGGCGTGATGGCAGGCAGGCGGCTGAGCCTTCGTACGCTTGTGTTCCTCGGAGGCGCCATGCTCATGCTGGTGCCCGCGGTTGTGACTGCGACAGTCAGTACCGCTGCCCTGCAGCGGCGGGTCGAAGAACTGCAGGTTGAGAAGCTGACTACACGCGGCGAATTGAGCGCCAACCTGGTGGCGCGGCGGCTCCACGGATTGTCCATGGATGTCGCACGGCTTGCTATCCTGATCGATTCGACCAATCCGGCAAGTGCCCGCCAGCAAATCGAGTTCATGAGCAGGCTCGATACCCGCTATTCCTGGCTTGGCGTCGCAAATCTCGAGGGGAAAGTGGTGGCGGCCACCGACGGAACGCTCGAGGGCGAACGCGTCGCACAAGAGCCGTGGTTCAGGCGAGGCCTTGATGTAACTGCGGCCATCGATGTCAATGGAGCACACGATCGCGCGCACCTGCCGCCGGCGTCCATGGAATCCAGCCGTTCCATCGATCTTGCTGCGCCTGTGCACAATGCCGGTTCCGTCACCGGCGTGGTCGGAGCGCAGCTAAACTGGAATTGGGTTGTGGAGGGTATGGCAGAGTTGCAGGCGCCTGGCATCGAGCTAGTTCTGCTTTCGCGTGATCGAGTCGTCCTGTTTGGCCCGCCAGATCTCGTCAACAAGCCGCTAAACATCAGTTCTGCGCTGGCGACCGATCGCGTCAATACCGCGTTTCTGCGTGAGCGCTGGCCTGATGGCAAGGACTACTTCACCGCGATCGTTCCGATGACCGGCTTTGCCGATCTCCCGAGCTTCGGCTGGTCGCTTTTGGTTCGCCAGAACGCGGACGCTGCGACAGCAGCAACACGCGAGTTGACCAGATCGTTCTGGGTCATGCTCGGAACTGGTGCCCTCGCCGCTTTGGTGCTGCTCTATCTCGTGGCGCAATGGCTAAGGACGCCGCTGCGCCGGCTCTCTGAAGCAGCCGAGGCTATCGTGCTTGATCCTACATCCAGGGCGCCTTATCCGGAAACGCGGTTTGAGGAAGCCGCGAGGCTGAGCAACGCCCTGGTTCGGATGCAGTCGAAGCTGATGGGCCGGTCCAGTTCCTGATGGCGCTCGACGTTGGCGCGCGATCGGACGCCCGCGAAATCGTGTGTATCACGCGCTATGCCTGCCGGCGGACCGGCTGCGGGCCGGCATCGCTCGTCTCTGATGCGCTTGCTTTGGCCAGTTCGCCGGTCACAGGCGCGAGGTTCGGAACCCGGGTCAGAAACGGATGCAGCGGTTCTCGGGGGCTCGAACTGATGTCGTAATTCAGGAACGACAGCATAAGCTGGAATCCGATCAGGAAGGTCAGTGCTGCGATCATGATGGTTCCGGTCGGGACCAGTTGATCCGCCGCCGCCCACCAGTGGTACAATCCAAACACGAGACCGAAGCCGAACAGCGCGGCGCCTGCAACAAGCTGAATCGACGCCAACGAGAATTCGCGAAAGAAGTAGCGGTACAGAATCCGGCGGAAGGTATTGCGCATATGCCCGCTGAGGAACGGCGCGAGCTGATGCGAAATGCGCAGATTCGAAACTTCCCCGCCATAGGACGCACGCATCGGAAATTCGACGACTTTGGCGCGGATCAGGCCAAGATGAAACAGCAGGTCGGTCTCGAAGAAGAACCGTTTTGTGATCCGTTCATCGTCGAGCAGCTCTGCGACGCGGGCATGAATGGCGAAGAAGCCGTTGGTCGGATCCATGATGGTCCAGTAGCCGCTTGACAGTTTTGCCATGAACGACAGCGCGAGATTGCCGATCAGCCGGGCCTTCGGCATCGACGCAGCATTGGTAAGGAAGAAGAAGCGGTCGCCTTTGACGTAGTCGCCCTGCCCGCTGACGATGGGGTGGATCAGCGCCGGCACCTGCGACGGGTCCATTTGTCCATCGGCATCAATCTTCACTATGATATCAGCGCCATGTGCGATCGCGTAACGCATCCCCGTCAGGAAGGCGCCGCCGACACCCCGGTTTGTATCGTGCATCAATGAGACGACCCGCGGATCGGAACACCGGTTCGCGACCACGAGCGCCGTACCCTCGGGGCAGCCGTCATCGACGACGATAATCATCTCAATTTCGGGACCGATCGCCGTGATAACCGGCAGAATCGTGGCTGCCGCACGGTACGCAGGGATAACGACGCAGTTCATCGGTTGAATCCGCTGTCGCACCGGTTAACGGGCGCCAAGCGCCCGGTGCAGACCATGCCGCACTTTTGCCGGCTTCCTCTAAAGAAAAACTTAAGTTGCATGTCCTAATTTGGTCTACCGCCTGCATTTTGGTCCGGATTCCGGCCGTTGAGACATTCATGGGGGGCAAATCCCGATGCCGGACGAGAGCCTGTCCAATCCAGATCGTTCGTGTGCGGCGCGGTTTCTCAGCGCTCTCATCCCGCAAGCCGACAATCCGGAAGACGCGGAATTTCTGCGAGGTCTGCTGCTGCTCGGCAGCGCGCTGTTTACGCTGACGCTATTGGCTTATGCTTGCACCACCAACTGGACCTGGCCGTTTCCTCGCGACAACGTCACGCTGGTGCTGGGGCGCGATTTCCTGAACCTGTGGATGTACGGGCACGCGGTGCTGGATGCCGATCCAGCCCGCTTCTACGATCTTGTGACCTACAATGCCGAACTCGCCAAGCTGCTCGGCCCCGGCTATCCCGGACAGAACTGGCCGAACCCGCCGACAGCTCTTGTCGTGATGGCGCCGTTCGGTCTGCTGGCCTATCTCCCGGCCCTGATCGCCTGGTTTGTGGCCAGCTTTCTCGCGTTCTACCTCGCGGGGCGCCGAGAGGTTGCCGACGCGCGTATTCTCGTGGTGGTCCTGGTCTCGCCGGCCGCATTGCTTTGCGTGATCTCGGGCCAGAGTTCGTTACTCACGACTGCAGCCCTGCTCGCGATCTTCGCTTCGCTCGATAGGCGACCGGTCGTCGCCGGCGTGCTGATCGGGCTGCTCACGGTGAAGCCCCAGCTTGGCGTGTTGTTTCCGTTTGCGCTAATCGCGTCGGGCCGCTGGCGGGTCTTCCTGTGGGCTGCGATGACGGCAATTGCACTGTTCGCGATCAGCGTCGCCATCGGCGGTCCGGAGAGCTGGCACGACTACATCGCCAAGGCGCTGCCATTGCAGCGTGAAGTGCTGAGCGATCCTGCCGG
This sequence comes from Bradyrhizobium murdochi, assembly GCF_000472965.1. GTDB lineage: Bacteria > Pseudomonadota > Alphaproteobacteria > Rhizobiales > Xanthobacteraceae > Bradyrhizobium > Bradyrhizobium murdochi. The sequence goes on from NZ_AXAU01000016.1 coordinate 14,681, forward strand.
CACCGCGATGCCGTTTCAGGCCAGTATTTTTATGAACGTGCGCGGACTTGTCGGCAATCGCGCCGGTGAAGCGATCCAGTTTGCTTTCGCCCTTGCGGCCGTCGTGACCGTAACCATCGCGTTCCGCTATCGCAGAGGCGGCGATGCCAGGCTGTTGCAGGCATTGTTCCTGGCCTGCACGGCCTCCACTTCACCCTATTTGGGCAGCTACGATCTGCTGCCGCTGAGCTTCGCAAGCATCGCGCTGCTCGCGGAAGGAAAGCTCGACGCAACCGGGCGCCACCTGGCCCAGCTCGTTTTCTGGACCCCGGCGCTGCAATTGCTGTTCGGCAACCTGCAAATTCCGGGACCCGGATTCATCGCGCCTGCCTTCGCCGCCTATCTGCTGCAAAGATTGTTCACGGCAGCCGTACCGGGCAAAGCGGCCGCCTCGCTGCCGTTGGCCGATAGCGCATTGCGCAGTTGACGCCCTTGCCCCCATAATCCCTGCCGGGGCTTTCGGGGGATTCATGCTGCAACTGCAATCGGCGTTTGGCGTGCTGGCGTTGCTGGCGATCGCATGGGCTTGCGGCGAGAACCGCCGCGCCGTGTCGCTCCGTCAGGTGGCGATCGCCCTCGCCGTCACCATCATTACCGCGCTGGTGCTGCTCAAGCTGCCGCTGGTGGCAAGAGCCTTCGGCGCCATCAACGACGCCGTTGGCACGATCGCGGCGGCGACGCGCGCTGGCACTTCCTTCGTGTTCGGCTATCTCGGCGGCGGCGCGCTGCCGTTCGATCTCAAGGCGCCGGGCGCGGATTTCATCCTGGCATTTCAGGCGCTGCCGATCGTGCTGGTCATGAGCGTTCTGACCACGCTGCTGTTCTACTGGCGCGTACTGCCCCCGATCGTGCGCGGCATGGCGTGGCTGTTGGAGCGCACGCTCGGCGTCGGCGGCGCGGTCGGGCTATCGGCCGCAGCCAATATCTTTCTCGGCATGGTCGAGGCACCGCTGTTTATCCGTCCCTATTTGGCGCAACTCACGCGCAGCGAATTGTTCCTGGTGATGACCGGCGGCATGGCCGGCATCGCCGGCACCGTGCTGGTGCTCTACGCTACGTTCCTGGCACCGCTGATCCCGGACGCGGCGGCGCATTTTGTCATTGCATCCGTGTTGGGCGCGCCGGCCGCGATCCTGATCAGCCTGATCATGGTGCCGGAGACTTCCGATAAGCGCACTGGCGGCTCGCTCGGAGATCCCGACATGCATGCGTCCTCGACCATGGATGCAATCACCAAGGGCACGGCGGCAGGACTCGAACTGCTGCTCAATATCGTCGCGATGCTCCTGGTGCTGGTGGCGCTGGTTTATCTCGTCAATGCGATCCTCGGGCTGTTGCCCGAGATCGGCGGCGCCAAAATTTCGCTACAGCGGCTGCTGGGGCTTGTGATGGCGCCGGTGTGCTGGCTGATGGGCCTGCCCTGGCCGCAAGCCGTCACGGCCGGAAGCCTGATGGGTACCAAAACCGTGCTCAACGAGTTGATCGCCTATCTCGACCTCTCGAAACTCGGCACGGACGCGCTCGATCCGCGCTCGCGGCTGATCATGCTCTACGCGATGTGCGGCTTTGCCAACTTCGCCAGCCTCGGCATCATGATCGGCGGCCTCGGCACCATGGCACCGGAGCGGCGCGAGGAGATCAATGCGCTGGGATTGAAGTCGATCGTGTCGGGTACGCTGGCGACGTGTTTGATGGGGGCGGTGGTGGGAGTGATGACCTAGCCGTCTTTCTGTCATTCCGGGGCGCGCGCAGCGCGAACCCGGAATCTCGAGGTTCCGGGTTCGGCTCTACGAGCCGCCCCGGAACGACGTGCATGCCGCACTACCCCGTCAATTCCACCGTCTTGAACTCCGCCGGTAGGATCACCTCCAGCAACTCGGCATCGTCGGAATAATCCATGATCAGATGCTTGATGCGCGGCGGCTGGGTCCAGGCGCTGCCTTCCTTCATCAGCGTCTCGCCCTGCCCCTCCATGTAGGTCTTCACCCAACCCTTGAGCACATAGACCATCTGGAATTCGACGTCGTGATAATGCAGTTTTGAAACTTCCGCCGGGTTGCACGGGCCGATGAGACGGATGACATGCGCCTGCGCCAGGCCGTGCGTGGCGTCGGCAATCCCGAGGTCGCGGTACTTTGCGTAAGTGCGCAGGCCGTCGGCCTTGAAATCTTCTTCGCGGTGATGGCTGATGGCGACGCGCTGCTTCGGCCGGGCCTTCTTGGTCGCCTTGGCTTTCGATACGCGTCCCTTGGATTTGAGGGTTTTGCGTGCCGGGGATTTGGCTGATGTCTTGTGGCCCGACCATTTCTTTTTCACCGCGGGCTGTGCCGCAGGCCGTGATGCCGCCTTCTGCTTGGCCATGTGTGCCTCCCTTGTCGTTATGGCAGGAGGCTAACACAGAAAATTTTTGTAGGGTGGGCAAAGCGCAGCGTGCCCACCATCCCGAGCGGAGTATCAGATGGTGGGCACGGCGCTGTCGCGCCTTTGCCCACCCTACGAGACCTGAAATTCAATGCAGCCTGAACACACCGTCGACCGCACGCAGCTCAGTCGGCTTGATCAGCCTGGAATGCGCGACCGTTACGGAAAACAGCGGGCCATCAAGCTTTTCCTGCCAGAACGCGAGGAAGTCCTTCAGCGCGGGGAATTTCGGAAACAGATCGTAGTTCTGCCAGACATAGGTCTGCAGTAATGAAGGGTGATCCGGCATCCGATACAGAATTTGCGCCGTCGTCAGCCCGTAACCCAGCACCTGCTTCCGGAAGTCGTCGGAAGCAACTCCAACCCGCGAAACCATGCCAAACCTCCATTGCTGGAAGCGCATTTCACGTGGTGGCCACACACCGAGCCACCCCGGCGGAGATGCGCTCACATGAGAGAAATGTGACGCACGATACCAACCCATCACAAGCCTAAATGTTTAATGAATTGTTGAAAATTCGCGCGTTAGCAGCAGCTTACCGCACGTGCTAATACGGGGCGCGGAGGCTTCCCCGGTCGCATTAATCATGCCGAACAAAATTGGCAGGCGACATATTTGAGTGCCAATTTTTCTGCTAGAAGCCCTTGTCCCCCGAAGAATACTGGCCTAAATCAGCCGCAGTCGGATTAGCACTCGCTGGTCCAGACTGCCAAAATTCCACAATTCTACAACATTTCCAGACGTTTAGGAGGACTGCATGAACTTCCGTCCGCTTCACGACCGCGTCGTCGTCAAACGCATCGACGCCGAAGAGAAGACCGCTGGCGGCATCATCATTCCGGACAGTGCCAAGGAAAAGCCCTCCCAGGGCGAAGTCGTCGCCGTCGGCCCGGGTGGCCGCGACGAAGCCGGCAAGCTGATCCCGATCGACCTCAAGGTCGGCGACCGCGTGCTGTTCGGCAAATGGTCGGGCACCGAGGTCAAGATCGACGGCCAGGAACTCCTGATCATGAAGGAGTCCGACATCATGGGCGTCCTCGACGTCACTTCCGCCAAGAAGAAGGCCGCCTAAGACATCGCCTGCCACGCTCACCCTGAGGAGCGCCCGCAAGGCGCCTCCCCGACAGGGTGAGAAACAAAGACCAACTCAGGGAAACCAAATATGTCAGCCAAAGAAGTCAAATTCGGCGTCGATGCCCGCGACCGCATGCTGCGCGGCGTCGACATCCTCAACAACGCCGTCAAGGTGACGCTCGGCCCCAAGGGCCGCAACGTCGTGCTCGACAAGTCGTTCGGCGCTCCCCGCATCACCAAGGACGGCGTCACCGTCGCCAAGGAGATCGAGCTCGACGACAAGTTCGAGAACATGGGCGCGCAGATGGTGCGCGAAGTTGCCTCCAAGTCGGCTGACGCTGCCGGCGACGGCACCACCACCGCAACCGTGCTCGCGGCTGCGATCGTCCGTGAAGGCGCCAAGTCGGTTGCCGCCGGCATGAACCCGATGGACCTGAAGCGCGGTATCGACCTGGCGGTGGAAGCCGTGGTCGCCGACCTCGTCAAGAACTCCAAGAAGGTCACCTCGAACGAGGAAATCGCCCAGGTCGGCACCATCTCCGCCAACGGCGACGCCGAAATCGGCAAGTTCCTGGCTGACGCCATGAAGAAGGTCGGCAACGAGGGCGTGATCACGGTTGAGGAAGCCAAGTCGCTCGAGACCGAACTCGACGTCGTCGAAGGCATGCAGTTCGACCGCGGCTACATCTCGCCCTACTTCGTCACCAACGCCGACAAGATGCGCGTTGAAATGGACGACGCCTACATCCTGATCAACGAGAAGAAGCTCTCCTCGCTGAACGAGCTGCTGCCGCTGCTCGAAGCCGTAGTGCAGACCGGCAAGCCGCTTGTCATCGTCGCCGAAGATGTCGAAGGCGAAGCCCTCGCCACCCTCGTCGTCAACCGCCTGCGTGGTGGTCTGAAGGTCGCGGCCGTCAAGGCTCCGGGCTTCGGCGATCGCCGCAAGGCCATGCTGCAGGACATCGCGGTGCTGACCGGTGGTCAGGCGATCTCGGAAGATCTCGGCATCAAGCTCGAAAACGTCACGCTGCAGATGCTCGGCCGCGCCAAGAAGGTGATGATCGACAAGGAAAACACCACGATCGTCAACGGCGCCGGCAAGAAGGCCGACATCGAGGCGCGCGTACAGCAGATCAAGGCGCAGATCGAGGAAACCACCTCGGACTACGACCGTGAGAAGCTGCAGGAGCGCCTGGCCAAGCTCGCGGGCGGCGTCGCGGTGATCCGCGTCGGCGGCGCGACCGAGGTCGAGGTCAAGGAGCGCAAGGATCGCGTGGATGACGCGATGCATGCGACCCGTGCGGCGGTTGAAGAAGGCATCGTGCCGGGCGGCGGCGTTGCCCTGCTCCGCGCCACCGAGCAGCTCAAGCGCCTCAAGACCCAGAACGACGACCAGAAGACCGGCGTCGAGATCGTGCGCAAGGCGCTGTCCGCGCCGGCCCGCCAAATCGCGATCAACGCCGGTGAAGACGGCTCCGTCATCGTCGGCAAGATCCTCGAGAAGGAGCAGTATTCCTACGGCTTCGACTCGCAGAACGGCGAATACGGCAATCTGGTCTCCAAGGGCATCATCGACCCGACCAAGGTGGTCCGCGCGGCGATCCAGAACGCGGCTTCCGTCGCGGCTCTCCTGATCACCACGGAAGCCATGATCGCCGAACTGCCGAAGAAGAACGCCGGCGGCCCCGCAATGCCCCCGGGCGGCGGCATGGGCGGCATGGATTTCTGATCCAGCCACTCAGGCGATACGAGAAATGCAAAACCCCGGCAGAAATGCCGGGGTTTTTGTTTTGGGCGGATCCGGACCGCAACGGCGCGCTGTTTCTGCAACGTCACGCTGAAGCAAAACCTTCCCGCCGCTTGAGATATCCCGGTTATGCACAGCGCTCAGCAAACATACGTTTGTTTAGGTTGACAACTTCAAAAAAAATCTGAGCGAGAGTCGCAAACCGAACCGACATCCCCGCTCCTTCTGGGCAAAGTCGTATCGGGTCGGGGCTAAATCAAAGCTCATCCAAAATCTGGTCCAACCACGGAGCGTGAGCTCTCGTGACGCGAGCGTGCGTCGCGAGGATCGCTTTCGCTCGCGAAGGAGTAATGCTCTGTGAGTGAAAGCGAAATGAAAGTCACACTAAACGGAACCAATGTCTTCGGCATGCCGTTGCCGGATTTCTCGAAGATCGGCTGGCCCGGCGTAAGCGGCGAGCTTGCCGAGCAGGGTTTCGCCCGCGCACGGGAAAACTACGAGAAGATCAAGGCCGCGTCGGCGGAGATGACGGAAGCGGTGCGCGAGACCTATTCGAGCAACGCCAAAGGCGCGACCGACTACGGGCTCAAGGTGTTCGAAATCTCCAACGCCAATGCCGCCGCTGCGCTCGACTTCTTCGCCCATCTCGTCGGCAGCAAGTCGCCGAGCGATGTCGTTACCTTGTCCGCAGCGCAAGCGCGCAAGGCGTTCGACACTGCTTCTGACCAGAACAGGGAATTGTGGGTACTTGCCCAGAAGCTTGCGACGGAAACGGGTGAGCCGATCAGGAAGCACTTCACCAAGGTTCTACATCAAACCGGCTAAAAAAGACCGGCGCTCAACCACATCCAGGATTACGTCAAGGAGGGATCCGGCCGGTTGGAACAAGCCAAGCGATGAGCACGCGGCCCACTACCCCGATGCTCCATCAGACGCGGTGCGCGATGCCCCCCAAGTAACCCGCACCGACAACAGGCGCATTCCAACCGGCCGGTACTTTTTTCAAACGACAATAGAAGCCAATCTCAAGGGAGGGCGATATGGGAATGGTCATGGTCAAATGTCCGCGAACCGGACATGCGATTCCCACCGGCATCAAGACTGATCGCGAGAGCTTTAGCCGCAGCGCAGTGTTTTTCGCACGGACCCGTTGCGTGATCTGCCACGCCGATCACGCCTGGTTTGCCCGTGAAGCCTGGGTCGACGAGCCGAGCATCCGTGTGCAGCATCGAAGCGCCGGCTCCCCGGCGTAAGCATCGACACAGTGATGATCGCGATGGAGGGACACCATGGCGCGCATGCAAATCTCAACCGACACATCCACCTGGTTGCTACAGGCAAAGGAATTTCTTGACGAGGCACGACGGCTGAAGCCGGGCCCTGAGCGCAACGAGTTGCGCCAGACCGCGAAGGCGTTGCGAGAGATTGCGAAGCTCGAGGCGGCATCCGAGTCGGCACTCGACCGCGATTGGCGGCAGAGAACCTGATAGGGCGGAGAATCCGCCCCTTCGATGTTGCGTTCCGGAATGCCGCAGCAGCAAGTCGCGACGCGGGAGGTCGAGTGGTCGCGCAGAAACGCGCTCACATGGCCTCGCCCGTTTTAATTCCCGGAATGCGCCGATCTTCGGGCAGAACCGCCGCGCGAGATCGGGCCGAATGGAGCGCGAACATGTTCTCGACTTCGAGATGTATGACGTTGTGGCATTCGCATGCGACCGCCGCGAGCCGCGCCGGATCGATCTCGATCATGCCTCGTCGATCGGACTTGATCGCTCCGCGCGCGCGCAAGTTGCGCATCAGGAGCGTCACCGTCGTGCGTCGCACACCGACTATTTGCGATAGCGCCTGCTGGGTGAGCGGGAGCACATCATGGTCGACGCGGTCGCGAAGCTGGAGCAACCAGCGAGCCATGCGCGCCTCGACCGGGTGAAGCGCATTGCAGGCCGAGCCGAGCTGAAGCTGCATCAGCATCGCCCTGACGTGAATCTGGACAGCGTACCGGATCGCGGGGCTCCGGTTGAAAGCGGCGTGGAATCGCGATGCGGGGATCCGAAAGGCGGTGCCCGCCGCACGAACGATCGCCGTCATATCTGAAGGTGACGGCCCGAGCACCGAAAGCATGCCTACTGCCCCCTCGCGCCCGACTACGGCGGTGGCGACCGTGTGTCCGTCCGCCATGTCGATCATTAGCGAAATGGCGCCGCTATGAGGGAAGTAGACGTGCTCGATTGCGTCACCCGCCCGCGAAAGGACCGCGTCCTGATTGAGCGCGATCGTCTCAAGCTCGGGCTCCAGCAAATCGAAGTCTGACGCCGGCAATGTTGCAAGAAGGCGATTTCCCATTCCGCGGCGAGGCGTCACTGCGGGAAACCCTTGGTGAGGCGTCGGCGACCATCTCCGTCTGGAGCGTCGTGGAACGGGAGCTGTAACATAAGCCTGAAAATGCCTTCTTTACGCATACTCACTCAAACATGCTCTCGCTCTAACAACAAATTCCAAACGTTCGAGCGCGAGGCAGACCGCTCGCGGTGTCTCAAGAAGTTAGATGCAAATGGGCCGCCGGACGCAACCGTCAAATGCGCATGGGTAACACCGTAAGCTTACGGGGCCTGTATGGTTCCATTCCGGCCTACGGTAAGTTGCGCGATCAAAAAGATCGTTCCATTTTTGTCGGCAAATCAATTCTGATTTTCAGAAATCGTGTCAAGCCCGGGAATCGAGAGAATCAACAATATTCCGCTTAACGTAGAGGGCAAATCAGTCGCATAACTCCACCCGTCTCACCCGATTGAGGGGCGGCTCGCGATCGTCACGAACGTGCGGTGAGATGCGATGGACGCTGAATGCGTGCGAGACGTACGCCGATAAGCCGCAGCGTACTGGATCCCTGCCGGAGCCTGTCATCGGGCGCGCATTCGCGCGACCCGTTGGCGGGGGACGACAGTCGAGTGTTGCGTCGCTATCAACACGTCATTGCGAGCCAGGAATGATTTCGGCGGGCTGTTTGAAATTCGTATCTGCGTTGAGGCGGCCGCAGCGCCGCCTACGGAAGCTTCGCCAGCACGGCGAGACGGCGGATGCCCTTATTCCGATAAGCGTCGAGGAAGGCGTAGTAGTCCTTGAACGATACGCAGCCATTGGACTGGCCGCTCGGCCCGAGCATGTAGGTGTGCGCGAGCAGCCCGTCGCGGCCGAAGATTTTTTCTTCGCCGCCGATCGGCGTCAGCCGCAGTGCCGGTACGCCGTGAAACAGCGCCTCGCGCGGCTTCATTTCGTAGATGTGCGGCGGCGTCACGCCTTGCATCCGCACATGCGAATAGCGCACGTCGTCCATCTTCGAGCCGAGGCCCGAATGCGCTTCAAGCTGCGTGCCGTCGGGCAGATACACCGTCTTCGCCGAAATGATGTAGACCGCGGTCTGACGGTCATAGGGCGGCGAGCCGCCCATCATCGGGTTCTGGCTTCGTGTATCGATGATGCTGCCGGTGACGTTGGCGTCGGCCGATGCGAAAGCGAGCAGCGAGTTCGACGGCTGCTTGCCCCACAGCTTCTCGACCATGGCCTGCTTGTCGTTGGAAGCAATCGACATCACGGCGGCCTTGGCGCGCTGCGCCATGTCGCGAACGGTAGAGCCGGATGCCTTCGCGGTCTTGGCCTCGGTCTCTGCTGGGGCCGGCGCGGGAGCGTTCAAGGCGAGCTTGGTAGCAGGGGCGGAAATCTTCGGCTTTGCCGCTTCCACGGGCTTCGGAGCTTGAACGGCTTTCGGCGCCTCGGCCGGCGGAGAAGCTTCCGCCAGTTTCGTCGGTTCGACGGGCTTAAATTCGGCCGCTCTCGAGGGCGCGCCTTGCGCGGCGGCGGCTGCGAACCTTTCGTTGAACATCAGCGAACTCGCGACGTTCTCCGGGGCGGGCATCACCAGCGGGCGTTGCTCCAGCGATGCGAAGATCTCGTTGAAGGCCGGCCGCACCGCATGCGCCGCGACGGTGCTCGGGTTATTGGCGGCGGGCGCCTCGAAGCCGGCGTTGTTCACGGATGGATAGATGTTGGCGCCGAGCACGTTGGTGTAGACGGTCCAGGCGCAGCCCAGCACGAGGCCCGCGATCGCGACACCGCCGAGAAAATATTGGGGAATGCCTTTGCGGGAGGATTTCCTGCGGCTGCGGGCCGCAGGACCGAACGCACGCGTACGCTTACTCATTCACACAACGCCCAGAACAACAAGTTCCACCAAGTCCCCCTTTGATGCCGCGTCCGGATTTGTCCCCGGGCAGCATCTCGCAGAGGCACAGAGCGTCATTAAGGCGACTTTTAGTTAAATCCGGCTTAAACGCGGGCGGATGTAAGGCGAGCTCAAATACATGGAACTATTGGAGAAATTTCTTCGCAATGATACGGGCGTTGGTCCCAATCAGGGACACCCGGCGTGACGTAAGCGCCGGATGTCCCATAACGGGCCAAGTTCGGCCTCAATCCTTGAACGGGTCGAACTCGTTCTCGCCCGCCATCGCCACCGCGAACGGACGCAGCGTATGCCGCACCCTGATCGAGCCGGCGTGTTCGGCCAGCACCTCCGGCAGCCTGCGGTAGGCCATCGGGCTTTCGTCAAGGTCGGCGCCGATCAATGTCACGCCACGCGATTGCAGCCAGGCGTCCATCTCCGCCCGCGTGAATCGACGCTTGGCCTCTCTGCGGCCAAACAAACGGCCCGCGCCGTGCACCGTCGAGTAGAGCGAGGCCTTCGCCTCCTCGCTCTCGACGCCTTCAACGATGACCGCGTCGTCGCCCATCGATCCGCCGACGAAGCCGCGCTGGCCGGGAAATGCAGGGGTTGCGCCCTTGCGAACCACCCACAAATCCTTGCCACCATGATTCTCCCGCCACGCATAATTGTGATGGTTGTGCACCATGTCGGTGACTTCGCCGCCGATGGTCCTACGCACGCGCTCGATCACCCATTCGCGGCCAGCATAGGCGTAGCGGCCGGCGAGCTGCATCGCCGCGATGTAGCGCCGCCCGATCTCGCTGTCCTCGTCGATGACGGCGGGCGGCACATTCATGCCGTCCTTGCCGCCCGCGGCCTTGAGATAGCGGGTCGCACTGGTATGGCCGAGGCCGCGGCTGCCGAAGTGCACGCCGATCCAGACAAAGCCCTCTTCGTCGCGCAGCAGGTCGACATAGTGATTGCCCGATCCGACGGTGCCGAGTTGCGAGACCGCCTTCTGCCGGTAGGAGCCCATGTCGGATTCGCGCCATGCGTCATCGTCGTCAAACAACTCATGCTCGACATGCTCGTCATTGGTGCGGCCGACACCGAACGAAATCACGTTGCGCACGTCCTTGAGGATCGTGCCGACATTGTTTTCGATCTGGCTGAACGGCATATCGAGCCGCACGGCCATGTTGCCGCAGCCGATGTCGAAGCCGACGCCGGAGATGCTGATCTGCTTCTCATAGGCGATCACGCCGCCGACCGGCTGGGCATAGCCGAGATGACCGTCCGCGCAAATGACGCCGGCGACCACGTTGCCGACCGACATGCAATTGCGCATCTGCGCAATCGTGGCGTCGTCGTGCTTGCCGAAGATCTTGAGCGGGCTGTTCTGGTATTGCGCCGCCTGCGGCCTCTGCGCGATATCGGAAGCAGCGGCCTCCGCGTCACGCGCAAGCTTCTCCTTGCGCGCGGCATCGCGAAACAGGCACCACGTCGGCATCGGCCGCTGGCCGGGCCGATCGATCTTCGCATCGGGGTCGAGCCCCGCTTCAACGGCCAGCGCCCTGGCGCGCTCCCGGTAGGGATCGGATCGCATCTCACTCTCCTTCACTGCATTACTTCGTTCCGCTGGCCGTTCAGGACTTCGGAAGGACCGGCATCAGTCGCGACGCAGGTCAGTTGGTTTTGCAGGCAGGGAGGAATTACAAGGTCGAGCTTGCCACGAGTGGCATACCGCGGATCATTCCCTGCCTCGGCGGCAGAGGGAGACCCGCTGCCGCGTTAGGGCTGGTAGTTTTCCTTGCGGATACGATGCGTCGATCGAATGCACGCCAATTGCGCACGCCAAGGCACGACCATGCCGGACGACCGGCTGGCCTGCACAACGTGACGAATGGGTATCGATACGACGCATCATCTTTCCATGGATCGGCGGAAGCACGCGATCACTTACACCTATTTCTGGATTTGTAAATGGGTCGGCGTCAGGCGTGAGCACCTCGCTAATAGCTCAACCGCGGATACCAGTCCTTGCCGCGCCCTTCCGGCGTGGTATCCAGAATGGTCCACAGCGGATCGAAGTCGGGGGCGCCGCGCGGGTCCTGTCCGGGATCGGCGGTCGATGGTCCCATCTCGCCGGACCAGAAATGGCGGATGCTGCCGTCCCGCCGGGTGAACGCATTGTAGCCGGGCGCATCGGCATCCGCCGCGCTGACATAATCGCGCGTATAATCGCCCGACCCATCCGAATAGATCCTGTGGCGTGTCCAGCCGCGCGCCTTCTTCGCCTCGATCAATCGCGCGATCGGCGAGCGCGCCACGAACACGAAGGCGATGCGCTGTTCGACGTCGGGCAGCTTGCCTTCCCAGGTGCTCATGAAGGACGTGCACATCGGGCATGGCTGCTCGCGCTGCGGGCCGAACATGTAGCTGTAGATCACGAGCGTCTGCTTGTCGCCGAACAGGTCCGACAGGGTGGCCTTGCCGCCCTCGCCTTCAAATTGATAGTTTTTCGTCACCACGCCGCCCGGCGGCAACGCCCGGCGCAGTTCGGCGACCCGTTCGATGTGACGGCGCAGTTCAATCTCCTCGGCCAGCAATTGGTCGCGGGCGCGACGATATTCGGCGCTCTCGTTGGGAAAACGCACGCTGTTTCCGCGGGCGAGGTCGGCGGCGGGTTTCAGTGCGGTACTGGACATGGCAACACCTCGGTTGTGGTCGAGTGGTTACAAGACGTTTCGCGCCTCGTCGGTCCGACATCTCCGCAACGGAAATTTCGATGTTCCAGCCGCCGTTTCGGTCCACTTTCGAGCCGTTTCCGTGCCGATTTACCGGATCTTTTTGCTGAACTGCCGGATCGGAAGACTTCGCCGAACCTTACCCGCCGAAGGCCGACATACTATCGTCTATTGGCTTTGCATTGGATCGCGGCGCTTGATACGGTACCGTATCGCCCTATTCCTCTGTTTCGCCGCCCCCAAGAGGGAGCCGCCATGACAATGCTGGCACGCGCCGGATCGATCGCCTTCGCAGGCATGCTGCTGTTCGCCGGACCTGCGGCGGCGCAGCCGGCAAAATCAGGCTGCACGTCCACATCTACGGCCCAGGGAACGCAAACGCTGCATTGCCAGAACGCGATCACGATCGTGGCCGAAAGCGGCGCGAAGTTCGAACTCAGGGATCGCAACCGTGATGGCCAGGTCGATTCCGTCGAACTCAGTAACAAGGCCCTGCTGCTCGAAGTGCCGAAGAAGCCGGGCCGTGTCAGGTTCGAGGTGATGACGCCGCAGGCGATTGCCGCGGTGCGCGGTACCAAATGGACGGTGGACGCCGAAGGTGCAAAGACATCGGTCTTCGTCGTCGATGGCCGCGTGCGCGTGGCGCGGCCCGCCGGCCGCGGCAGCGTCGTACTCGGCGCCGGTGATGGCGTCGATGTCGAGCCGTCGGGCGAGTTGATCATCAAGCGCTGGCCGCCTCCGCGCGTTGCGGCCCTGATGGCAAGATTGGGACAATAGAAGCCAAACGGATGAGCCGTCGACGCCTTCATATTCTGGTTGTGTTGCTTTGCACGGGATTGTGGGCAGGCGCGATATGGCTCGGCCATTCGGCCGGTCACTTGCGGTTTCTCGACCGGCTCGAGTCGGCATTGATCGACGTGCGCACGCTGGCGCGCGGCGTGAAGGCGCCGCCGGACCTCGTCACGATCGTTGCGATCGACGACACCCTCGTCAAACTCGTCGGCACCTATCCCCTGCCGCGCGCAGAGATAGCCAAAATCGTCGAGGCGATCGCGCGGCTGGAGCCGAAGGTCATCGCGATCGATCTCCTGCTGATCGACAAGGGACCGGCCGACGGCGATGCGGCGCTCGCGAAATCGCTCGCGGCTAGTCCGACGGTGCTTGCAGCGGCTGCGGTATTTTCGAACACCGTTCAGCCTTCCGCGGAGAACGATGGCCCACTGGCTGGCCTGCCAAAGGCCAGCCGCTTCCTGCTGCCGTTGCCGGCATTCGCCGACCGCGCGGAAGTCGGTATCGCCAATGTTGCAACGGGCCAGACCGGCACGCCGCTCTCGGTCCCGATGCTGTTCCGGACACGCGACAAGATCGAGTTGTCGTTTCCGCTCCGTGTCGCATCGATCGCGATCCACCAACCGCTGACGATCGAGCCCGACCGCCTCAGGTTCGGCGATCGGCCGATCCCAACCGCCTCCCACTATGCGCTGCCGATTTCCTATTACGGCCCACGCCAGACCATTCGCACGATCAGCGCCGCCAATCTGGTCGACGGCCAGATCGACAAGGAAGCGATTCAGGGCCGCATCGTCGTGCTCGGCGCGACCGCGACCGGCGCCGGCGACTTCTTTCCGACGCCGTTCGATTCACTGATGCCTGGGGTGGAAATCATTTCCACTGCGATTACGCACCTGGTCGCAGGGGACGGCCTCGTGCGCAACCAAACGGTTCGCATAGCCGGGGCGATCACGGCGATCCTGCTCCCGATGTTGCTGGTCGGTTTGCTGGTGTGGCGGCGAAACCCGATCGGTCTCGTGGCGGTCAGCGCGGTCGTGCTGGCATGGGCGACCGCGAACACGATTGCTTTCGCGCACGGCATCTGGCTCGACGCCGCGACGACCATTGCCGCAACAGCGCCGCCGCTCATGCTGTTCGGCGCGGTCCAGCTATGGTCTGGCCGGCGCAGCGCCCAGTATCTCGCCGTACAAAACAGACTGCTCGAACAATTCCAGACGCCGGGCCTGCAGGAATGGCTGACACGCGATCCTGACTTCCTGCTGGCGCCGGTCCGGCAGAATGCCGCGGTGGTGTTCGTCGATCTCTCTGGATTTACTTCGCTCAGCGAAACGCTCGATCCGGATGCCACGCGGGGGCTATTGAAGGAATTTCACGCTCTGGTCGACAAGGAAGCGACGCGATGCGGCGGCATGATCACGAGTTTTCTCGGCGACGGCGCCATGATCCTGTTCGGCTTGCCGAAGCCGGCTGAGGATGACGCTACGCGCGCGGCACAATGTTCGATTGCGCTCTGCGTTAAGACCGAACGCTGGATTGAAGCATTGCCGCCGGCAATCGCGCATCGAATCGGCTTCAAGATCGGCGCGCATTTCGGGCCGATTGTCGCCTCCCGGCTCGGTGGCCGCAACCATCAGCACATCACCGCAGCCGGCGACACCGTGAACGTGGCGAGCCGTCTGATGGAGGTGGCGGCCCGCCATGATGTCAGGCTGGCGCTGAGCGATACGCTACGCGTCGCGGCCGAAGGCGCCGGCGCCCGGCTGAAAACCGGGAGCCTCGCCGGCCCCGTCGAGGCGCAGATCCGCGGCAGGTCGGGCACCCTCACGGTATGGCTGTGGCACGGCGAACATCCCACGATGGATCAACGCTCGCATCCCGACGCCGCGGAGTGACCGGCTTCGCGGCCTACTGCAGTTCCGGCGGCGGCGTGCGGTCAAACACGTCGCCCTTCGGGCCCTGCAGGAGAAGAAGCGCATAGGTCTCGATCACGAACGGACCGCGCTTGCGTTCGACCTCGCCGATCTTCTCGACGCGGGCGAACTTGCCCTTCAACGGAGCATCGTCTTTGAAGACCTCGCGGACATAGAGCAACGGACCGGCGAGCTGCACCGCGTCGGGTTCACCCATGTTGACCCAGCGGAAGCGGTGGCTCTGCTGCGCCACGCAAGTGCCCTTCGGCAGATGGAAGGCGAGCCAGCCGGTGGTGCCATAGTCAGAGGCCAGCACGCAGGTGGCGCCCGTTCGTGCCCGCGCCGCCTCAATCGCATCGGCCGTCTGGCGCCAGCCGACGCCGACGCTGCGCACCGTGGCATCGCGGCGATAGCCCGACAGCACACCGGTGTCGGCCTGCACGACCAGCAGCACGAACAACAGAACGCCGCTCGGCGCCGCCCAACGCCGGCAGAAATCGACCAGGCGCTGCCAGCGCGGCTCCCACTCGACCAGATGGGCAGCGACGGCGGCGGCGATGGCAAACGCCGGGTAAACAGGCGCAAACCAGTTCGCCTCGACGCGCGCATGCAGCGAATGCCAGACGAAATAGGCGACGATGATCCAGAACGTCGCGTTGACCAGCGCGCGCGCCGGCGGCGCACCGGCGCGGCGGCGCAAGAGCGCGTAAAGCCCCATCGCGCCGAGGACCCACACCAAGGGCGTCGCAAATGCGATCTGCGTCGGAAGCAGCTCGGCGATGTAGACCGGACGGAAATCTTCGATCCGCGCGCGCCCCATCTGCTTGATGAAGGAGACCCAGTGGTGCCCGGCGTTCCATAGAATGACCGGCGCAAACATCAAGAGCGCGACGAGCCCGCCGAGATAAAGCCAGGGCGAGATCAGCCAGTGCCGCAGTTTCGGAACGGCGATCAGCCAGATCAGGATAGCCGGTCCGAAGAACAGCGCAGTGTATTTCGACAGCAGCGCGCAACCGGCGGCGGCGCCGACTGCGAGCCACCACACGCCGCGACCGGTCTGCAGCACCTTGGCGAGCGCAAACAGCAGGAGGCTGGAAGCGACCAGCAGCGGCGCGTCCGGTGTCACGATCATGGTGCCGACGGCGGCCATCAGCGTGATGTTCAAAAGGATTGCCGACGAGGCCGCCACGCGCCGGCTGCCAAACAGGATGGCGCCGGCCTGGTAGATAGCCCAACTCATCGGCAGCGCCAGCAGGATCGAGACCAGCCGCACGCCGAATTCGGTATCGCCTGCGATCAGGGTGCCGAGCCGGATCACCACGGCGACCATCGGCGGATGATCGTAATAGCCGCCGGCCAGATGCTTCGACCACATCCAGTAATAGGCTTCGTCGAAGGTGATCGGCGTGAACGCGGCAGCGATCAGGCGTAGCGCGATCAGCGCCAGGATCGCCAGACCCGTGTTGAGGGCAACCCGCGCCTCGTTCGAGGTCATCTTGGAGTCCTACCGGACCTGATTGCATCAGGACCGGGCTCCAGTTTGTTGTTTTGACGCGTTTTCTTCACGCGAACCGGGTATCCACTTCGCTCGAAAACGCTATCGATCATCGCCTGCGCCAGACGAATAGACCGGACATGGCGTAATTCCAGACCACGCCCATCAGCGCGCCGGCAAGCCCCGCGAGCCACCAGATCGGCTCCTGCTCGAAGATCGAGAACGCCACCCCGACATTGGCAAGCAGGCCGACGCCGCACACCAGATAAAACAGCAGCAGGCCGCGCAGGATCGCAAATCCCTTCAGCCGCTGGTCGCGATAGGTGAGGAAATTGTTCAGAATGAAATTGCTGGTCATCGCGACCAGCGCACCAATGGCCTGCGCCTCAGCAAACCGGGTATTGAAGATTTCGTGCGCAATGAACAGCGCCACGAGATGTACGACAATGCCCGTGCCCCCGACCATCGCGAACAACAGGAAACGCAGTGACACCACGTCATGCGTCAGCTTCGCGAGCACCAGCCCGAGGAAATCCAGCGCAACCATGGAATCGAGCTTGCTCTCGCCATGCTGGCGCGAGCCGAAGGTATAGGGAATTTCGACGGCGCGCAGCTTGCCCTGCGCGGAGGCGACGATATCGAGCAGGATCTTGAAGCCCTGGGTCGAGAGTTGCGGCGCCAATTGCTCGAAACGATCGCGGCGAATCACAAAGAAGCCGCTCATGGGATCGGCGATCTCGACCTTCAGCGTGCGCTTGGCGACCTCGGTCGCAAGCTGACTGGCGCCTGCCCGCTGCTTGTTGAAACTGTCGGCGCTGCCGCCCTCGATATAGCGGCTGCCGACCACCAGTTCCGCCTCACCGCTCCGCAGCAGCGCGACCATCTTCGGCAGTTGCGCCTCGTCGTGCTGCAGGTCTGCGTCGATCACCGCGGCATAGTGCGCACTCGATGCCAGGATACCCTCGATGCAGGCACCCGACAGTCCGCGTCGCCCGATCCGGCGGATGCAGCGGACGCGGGAGTCCTTCCGCGCCAGCCCGCGCACCACTTCCCAGGTTCCGTCGGGGGAATTGTCGTCGACAAAGACGACTTCCCAGGCGATGCCGGCCAGCGTCGCCTCCAGCCGCCGGTACAGCACCGTCACGTTGTCGCGTTCGTTGAATGTCGGGACGACGACCGAAAGCTCAGGCAAACCGGCCTGCGACGGGGTTTCGGGGCCCGGTTTGATGACGTCATTCATGGCAGCCAGCGTATATCCGCAGCCGCCTCACATGCCAAGGGTTCCGGAACAGCCACTCAATCGGGGAAAACGGGCTTAAGGAAGAGCCTAAAATGCCAACGACCACGAACAGCGGGCGCGCGTACATCCGGCGCAGCCAAACTATTCATGGTCGTTCGAGCGCCGGAGCCTTGAAGCGTCAACGTCGCCGTTCAATACAACATGGGAACACCGCCCGCGTTCCGCAAGGGGCGATCCGCCTCTCCTAATTCGGCACTTCCCGAATCACCGGCCCACGCGGCGCTGGCGCAGGAACCGGCTGCACCGGTGCCGGTTGCTGGATGCTGGCCGGTTTGGCGGGCTTTCCATATTGGCCGATCGGCCCGTAGGCGACGGCGACTACCATCACGATCGAGGCGACGATGGCTCCCAAAAGACCGGCGAATGACTGCGAATTCATACTCAACGTTCCCCTACGCCTGACCGGGAACTGATATCATGGAAAAAGCGCGTGGAGGAATAGTCCCTGCGTCGACCATTGAGAAAATCGGCCATCGAGTCCACTTTCAAAATCTGACCACGCGAGTGCCGCGCAACTGACAAGCAAGAACCGCGATTAGATCGCAAACATGGCGGAGTCTCGACCTTTGATTTGACAGGGAATAGGGGAAGCAGATGTCGAATACAGATCAGGGCAAGCCGACCGGGAAATCCGGACGGCGCAACCGGAAGGGAGAGCGGGGCAAAAAGGCCGCTCCCCAAGAGAAGCCGACGGTGAGCCCAACAGCGAGCCCGGCGCCGGTTGAGTTGCAAAGCCCGGATCAGGATCCGCCGCTGCAGCCGGAGCCGGCTCAGGCGGAAAGCCCGAAGGTCGATCAGCCGGCCGTCGCCGAACCAGCCGTCGCCGCATCGCCGGAGCCGCAGCCGACCGCGGCGCCCTCGCCGGCCGAGCCCGCGCCAGCCGAGGCCGCAGCGATCCCGCCCGCGCCAGTCGAACCCGCGGCGGAGCCTGCGCCGGTCAGCCTGCAGACCATCGCGAACGCCTATCGCGACTACACAAGGAAATCGCTCGAGGATTTCGGGTCCTTTGTCGAACAGCTCAGCGGCGTTCGCTCGCTCGACAAGGCGATGACGGTTCAAAGCGAATTTGTGAAGCGGGCTTACGAGACGTCAGTGGCCGAGTCGCAGAAGATCTGCGAACTTCACAACCGGCTTGCCAAGCAATCGCTGCAGCCATTTCAGGGCCTGGTCGGCAAGGCGCCGGAGAGACATAACAAGCCATAACAAGCCCTGGGCGTGTTGAAACCACGGCTTTTGCGTAGAGCGAAAGGGAGAGGCTCCGGTTTTCCGGAGCTTCTTTTTTTGAAAAGGGCCCCACGAGACCGCGCGCTTGTATTCCGAAAGCTTTGCCGCCGGCTGCGACAACTGGCCAACCAGAGCCGATTTGGCTAACATCCGTCAGCCCTCCCCCTGTCCGAAGAGTCTTCCAGTGAGCAAGGCCTCCAAGTCGACCGCAACCAGCAGCGGCAGCATCTATATCGGCATCGGCGGCTGGACCTTCGAGCCGTGGCGCGGTGTGTTCTATCCGGAGAAGCTCGCGCAGGCGAAGGAGCTTTCCTACGCTGCCTCGAAGCTGACCTCGATCGAGATCAACGGCACCTATTACGGTTCGCAGAAGCCGGAGAGTTTTCGCAAATGGGCGCGTGAAGTGCCCGACGGCTTCGTGTTCTCGTTGAAGGGACCACGCTTCGCGACCAACCGTCGCGTGCTGGCCGAGGCCGGAGACTCCATAAAGCGCTTCTACGATTCCGGCGTGATGGAGCTTGGCGACCGGCTCGGCCCGGTGCTCTGGCAATTCGCGCCGACCAAAAAATTCGAGGGGGCCGATTTCGGCAAATTCCTCGAACTGCTGCCGCGCAAACTCGACGGTCGCGGGCTGCGCCACGTGGTCGAGGTGCGGCATGACAGTTTCTGCGTACCGGAATTCATCGCATTGCTGCGACAATTCGAGACGCCGGTCGTATTCGCCGAGCACGGCAAATATCCCGCGATCGCCGACGTCGTCAGCGATTTCGTCTATGCGCGCCTGCAGAAGGGCAATGACGAACTGAAGACCTGCTATCCGCCGAAGCAGCTCGACGCCTGGGCGAAGCGCTTTCAGGCCTGGGCCGCCGGCGGCGAGCCCGACGACCTGCCGCGCGTCGACAAGGCGAGGCCGAACAAGATACCGCGCGACGTGTTCGCGTATGTGATCCACGAAGGCAAGGTGCGTGCGCCTGCGGGTGCGATGGAGCTGATCGAGCGCGTCAAATAATCAAACGCTCAGTCGAGCTTGATGCCGGCCTCGCGGATCAGTTTCGTCCAGTTTTCGTATTCGGACGCGACGAACGCATCGACCTTGTCGTCAGGCAGCTCCCACGGCTCGCCGCCGCTCTTCTCGAAACGCTCCTTGAGTTCGGGCAGCGAGGCACGGATTTCCCGGCGCAGTTTGGCGATGACGTCCGGCGGCGTCTTTGCCGGCGCGAAAATGCCGAGCCAGGAATCAACGTCGAGGCCGGGCACGCCCGCCTCAGACATGGTCGGCACATCAGGCGCCAGCGGGCTGCGCTTCGACGACAGCACCGCAATGCCCCGCGCCTGCCCGGACTGCACATAAGGCAGCCCGGCGGCGATTGAGTCGAAGAACAGGTCGATGCGGCCGGCCAGCAGGTCGGTGAAGGCCGGCGGAGACCCCTTGTAGGGCACCTCCAGGAATTTGACGCCCGCAGCCTTCATGAAGGCAGCCGCTACCAGTTGCTGACCGGTGCCGACGCCTGCCGTCGCGACCGAGATCGAGCCGGGATTGGCCTTTGCGGCGGCGACGATGTCCGCGAGCTTGCTATGCGGCAAATCCTTGCGGCCGACCATGACGTAACCGAATCTGTAGACCAGCGCGACCGGTACGAAATCCTTGCGCGGATCGTAGCCGAGCTTGGAATACAGCGCCGAATTGAAGGCCATGTTGGAGAGCCCGCCGACCACCAGCGTGTAGCCGTCCGGCTCGCTCTGGCTTGCTGCCTGCGTGCCGACGACGGTGCCGGCGCCGGGCTTGTTCTCGACCACGAAGGCCTGCCCCATCCGCTTCGACAGCGCATCCGCCAGATGCCGCCCGACCAGATCGTAACTGCCGCCGGGCCCGATCGGGACGATGATCTTCACCGGACGATCGGGATAGCTTGTCTGGGCGTGCGCTGCGGCAATGCCACAAACGACAAGCGCGAGCAGTCCTGCCAGCGTCCGGCAAAATCGGTTCATCGTGTCCCCCCGTGCGTGCGGCCTTCGACAGGCTCTTTGCAGGGACTATGCGACATGCCGCGCCCGGCGGCAACGCGGCATATGGAAATCATCCGCGCACGACCCTAGCTTTCCCGATGACAGATCAACGCACCGGATATCGACATGGCCCGCAAGACCAAGCGCCTCTTCACCATCGGCTATGAGCAGACGCCGGCGAAGGCTGTGCTCGACGAGCTGGAAGCGTCGGGCGTCAAGCTCCTGGTGGACGTCCGCGCCGTTGCTTCCTCGCGGCGGCCGGGCTTCTCCAAAACTCAGCTCGCGGCCGGCCTCGACGAGCGTGGCATCTCCTATCTGCACCTGAAGGGGCTGGGAACGCCGAAGGAGGGCCGCGAGGCGGCGCGCAGCGGCAAGTTCGATCTCCTTCACAGGATCTATTCCAAGCACCTGAAGACCGCTCAGGCCAAGGAGGAGCTCGACGAGCTTTCGGCGCTGGTGAAGCAATCGGGACCCGTCTGCATTCTCTGCTATGAGCGCGACCATTCTCATTGTCACCGCCAATGGATTGCCGAGATCATCGAGGATCGCGACGGCGTGAAGGTGGAAAATCTGGTCGCGCCGCAATTGTAGACCTCGTGATCCGTCACTCGTTTCCTTCAAGCCGGAACGTGCCCGCCATCATCTTCACGCTGCTGCCGCCGACGTGAATGGATGAAATCACGCCATTCTCTTTGCGGACGCGCGTCAGCAACAGGCTCGGCCGGCCCATGTCGATGCCCTGCCCGATCCGCAATTTCAGTTCGCCGTCCTTGGTGGGGTCGAGATCGGCAAGCAGCGCCGCGCAGGCGGCCGTCGCGCTGCCGGTGGCCGGGTCTTCGGACAATCCGCTGGCGCCGGGATGAAACATCCGTGCCTGCAAGTCGCATGGCTTCTCACCGGCCGGCACCTCACGCGTATAGAAGTAAACGGCGTCGCTGCCGTCGCACGGAAAGGTTCTGGCGAACGCCGCGGCGTCTGGCCTGGCACGTCGCAGCGCTTCGCGAGAGGCAACTTCCATCGCGAGGAAGGCCAGGCCGACCGAGATGACCTGCGGCGGATGACGGTCGGTCTTGACGTCGTCAGCCGACAGCGAGAGGCAGGCCGCTGCTTGTTCGACACTGACATGCGACATCCGTTTCAACGGCTGCGGCGCCGTGAATTCGGTGCTGACGACCTTGCCATGATCCGTCAGAATCTCGACCGGCACGAGGCCAGCCTTTTCCTCGAACAATAGCCGCGCCGGCGGCTTTTCCGCCAACGTCGCCAGCACGAAGGCGGTGCCGACATTGGGGTGGCCGGCAAAGGGTATCTCCCGGTTCACGGTGAAGATACGAACCTGCGCGTCGTTCGCTCTCTCGCGCGGCGGCAGCACGAAGGTCGTCTCCGAATAGTTGAACTCGGTGGCGATCGCCTGCATCTGTTCGGTCGACAGCCCGCCGGCATCGAGCACGACGGCCAGCGGATTGCCGCCGAAGGCGCGGTCGGTGAAAACGTCTACAGTGATATAACGCCTTTGCATTCTTTCTCTCCCTATGCCAACCGCCACACGGCCATCGGCCGCTCATAGCCCCTGACCTCCACCTCGCCGAGCGAGACGGCATCGCGGCACGCTTCGCCCAGCGCGTCGCGAACCGCTTCGGAGATCAGGAACTGCGAGTTGAAGTCCTTGTTGAGCGCTTCGAGCCGCGAGGCGAAGTTCACGGTGTCGCCGATCACCGTGTATTCCTTGCGCCGCGGCGAGCCGATATTGCCGGCGACCACCTCGCCGAGGTGAATGCCGATGCCGATGCGCAGCGGCCAGCTTGCCGCCTCGTTAATCCGCGCATTGGCTTCCAGCATTTCGCGCGCCGCGGCGACCGCGCGGTGCGCCGGGTCCGGCGCCTGCAGCGGCGCGCCGAACAACGCCATGAATCCGTCGCCCAGAAATTTGTTCACGATGCCGCCGTGCCGATCGAGAATGTCGACCAGGACGGCAAAGGCGCCGTCGAGCCGATCCACCACCTCCTGCGGTGTGCGCGTGCGCGCGCCGGCGGTGAAGCTGCGGAAATCGACGAACATCACGGCGACGCGGCGGATGTCGCTGTCGGCTTTCGTGCCCTCGGCCATCAGCCGCTCGACCACTTGCGGTGAGACGTGCTGGCCGAACAAATTGGTGATGCGGTCGCGCGCGGTCGCCGCCTTGATGCTCGCCTCGAACTGCCGCCGCAACTGATGGCCGACCGCACCGGCGAGCATGCCGCAGATCAGGATGATCAGGCTGCGCGCGGCGTGGTAGTAAATGCTCGGCTCGGCGTCGCCCGTGGGCGGATGATAGAAGATCGCCATGCAAAACAATTGAACGGCGGCGATCGCGCCGGTGAAGGTGGAGAGCCAGAAGTCCAGCCGCAGCGTCGAGAGGATGATGAAGATGAAATAGGCCATCGGCGTCACGAAGCCGAGCGCCGCGACCGATCCCATGCTGTTGATGTGCAGCGCCAGCGCGATCGTCGGCATCGAGGTCTCGATCAGCGCGCCCAGATAGCGCCGGAATATGGGTAGGTCGCGCCCCTGACGCATGTGGCGGGTGATCGCCCCATGCACCCAGAGTTCGAACAGGATGAACGGCACCATGACCGAATAGAGATAGTGCGGCTTGAGATTGCCGTGCCACACGCGGCTCACCGCCTCGGGCGCAACCAGGTAGACGGTCCAGAGAATGAGCGCCAAAAGCGTTGTGGTTGCGATCAGTGCCTTGATGCGCAGCAGCTCGGTTGCCATCACTTCCTGCGTCAGCGCGCGCTGGAAGTCGGCCGACACCGCCAGCTCTTGATCGCTCTTCCCCTTGCCCCAGAACTTCACTGTCTTCTCCGGAATGACGATGCGCATATAATCTCAGTCGAGCGTGCGGCGGAAGCGTGTCACCGCGATCGTCATTGCCACCAGCATCAGTACAATGAGTGCAATCGTGTCGTATTGCAGGTTGGAAGGAGCCGCGCCCTTCAACATGATGGCGCGGACGATGCGGATGTAATGGGTCAGTGGCAGTCCCTCGCCGAGATACTGCGCCCAGACCGGCATGCCCGCGAACGGAAACATGAAGCCGGACAACAGAATGCTCGGCAGGAAAAACATCATCGACATCTGCATCGCCTGCAACTGGTTCTGCACGATGGTGGAGAAGGTGTAGCCGATCGACAGGTTGGTGGTGATGAACAGCGTCGTCAGTGCCGCCAGCAGCGCCACGCTGCCGAGAATCGGTACGCCAAACAGCAAGGTCCCGATGCCGACGATCAGCGAGGCCTGGATGAAGCCGACGATCACGTAGGGAATGATCTTGCCGAACATCACCTCCACCGGCCTGATCGGCATCGACAACAAGCTCTCCATGGTGCCGCGCTCGATCTCGCGCGTCACCGACAGCGCGGTGAAGATCAGCATGGTCATGGTCAGGATGGTACCGACAAGGCCCGGCACGATGTTGAGCCGAGATTCCGCGGCCGGGTTGTAACGGGCATGAGCCCTGATCTCGAACGGCATCGCGGGCGGATCGCCGATGTGAAGGTCGTGCGCGAGCGCGGTCTGCACCACTGCACCGAGCGTGCCCAGCGCGGAGCCGGCCGCGACCGGATCGGTCGCATCAGCCGCGACAAGCAGCGCCGGACGGTCGCCGCGCCGCACCGCGCGTTCGAAGCCGCGCGGGATCTCGACCCCGAACAGCACCTTGCCGGACTGCAGCAGATCGTCGAATTCGGCAACGCTGTGTACTTCGCGGGTGAAGCGGAAATATTTGGTATTCTCCAGCGCCTTCAGCACCGAGCGCGCCAGATCGCTGTCCTCCTGGATCAGCACAGCCGTCGGCAGATGGCGCGGCGTGGTATTGATGGCATAGCCAAACAGCAATAGCTGCATGACCGGGATCATCACGATCATCGCGAACGAGACGCGGTCGCGACGGAGCTGGATGAATTCCTTGACCAGCATCGCAAAGCTGCGCCGCCAGAAGCCGAAAGCAGGCTCCGTCACGCCGCGATTTTGGCTGGCAGCATCGGTTACACTCATTGGAAATTGTCCTTTGAGCGGTTCATGAGATCGATGAACACGTCTTCCAGCGACGGCTCGCTGTCCTCCCAGCGCCATCCCCTCTTATCGCGATAAGGCGCGATGGTTGTTTCCAACGCGGACTTGTCGCGCCCCGAGACGTGCAGGCTGGTGCCGAACGGCGCCACCATGTCGATGCCGGGCTTGCCGGCGAGCTCGGCCGCAAGCCCGTTGAGGTCGTCGCCGGAAACCGTGTAGGTCGACAACGCCGATTTCGCGATCACTTCGTCCACCGTGCCGTGCGCCAAGAGGTGGCCATAGGCGATATAGGCGATCTCGTGACAGCGCTCGGCCTCGTCCATGTAATGGGTCGAGACCAACACCGTCAGCCCTTCGGCGGCCAGCGCATGGATCTCGTTCCAGAAATCGCGCCGCGCCTTGGGATCGACGCCGGCCGTCGGCTCGTCCAATAGCAGGAGTTGCGGATTGGGCAGCGTGCAGGCGCCGAGCGCGAGCCGCTGCTTCCAGCCGCCGGAAAGTTCGCCGGCAAGCTGCTCCTCGCGGCCGCTCAGGCCGATCCGCCGGATCATGTCACGTGCAGCGCCCCGCGCGTCGCGCATGCCATAAAGCCGCGCGACGAATTCGAGGTTCTCGCGCACCGACAGATCCTGATACAGGCTGAAGCGCTGCGTCATGTAGCCGACCAGGCGCTTGATCTTGTCGGCGTCGCGGCGGATGTCGTAGCCGAGGCAGGTGCCCTCGCCGGCATCGGGTGTCAGCAGCCCGCACAGCATGCGGATCGTGGTGGTCTTGCCGGATCCGTTCGGCCCGAGAAAGCCGTAGATCGAGCCGCGCTTCACCTGCATCGAGAGGTCATGCACGACCTCGCGGCCGCCGAACGATTTCGACAACCCGTCGACCTTGATGGCGATATCCGCGGCAGATGTCGTCGAAACCGAACTCATTTCTTCTCCGCTACCGGCGTCCGGGCGTTGAGGAATACGCTGACCGGCTGGCCGACACGCAGCGCGTCGGGCCGGCTCGGCCGCGCCTGGATCAGGTAGACCAGCTTGTTGCGTTCATCGAGGCTGTAGATGACCGGCGGGGTGTATTCCGCCGTCGTCGCGATGAAGTAGATTTTTGCGGTGAGATCGGGCGCGCAATTGTCGCAGGTCACCTTGACCTCGTCGCCGATCGCAAGCTTCGGCAGCTCCGTCTCCGGCACGAAAAAGCGAATCTTCATGTTGCCTGGCGGCATGATCGACAGCACGGGCCGTTGCGCCTGCACCATCTCGCCTTCGCGGAAATAGACCTGCTGGACGGTACCGGCGACCGGCGCAAAGCCGCTCCGCCGCGCGAGGCGAGTCTGCGAAGTATTGACGCGGGCTTCCGCGACGCGCAACGCCGAGGTTGCCGAATCGAGGTTGGCCTGCGTGCCGGAGCCGGTCTTGCTCAGCGACGCCGCGCGGTCATAGGTCTGCTGCGCATTGGCGAGCGTCGCCTTGTTCTGATTGAGGTCGGCCTGCTGCAAATCGTCGTCGACGGTGTAGAGCTGCATGCCGGGCTTCACCTCGTCGCCCTCGCGCACATTGAGTTTTGTCACACGGCCGCTTTCGTCGGGGCTTACGAAGATCATGTCGGCCTCCACCCAGCCCTGAAAGCCCGGATCCCTGCGCTCCTGGCAGCCGGAGAGCACTGCGGCCAGCGCCAGCGCGGCCAGGATCGTTATCGTTCGCGACGAAGTCATGCCGTTCTCCGTTCGCCAAAAATCAGATCGAGATGCACCCGAAACATTTCGAGGGCATCCAGTGGCGCATGTCTGCTGAAAAGGCTCTGCCAGATCACGGCGATGAGCGCCGGCGCCACCATGATTTGCGGAAACCGCGCCAGGTTCTTGTGTTGAATTTCGCCGCGCGCGATGCCGAGTTCGATCAGCGCGCGCATGCCCGCAAGGCCTCGCGACACCACTTCGCGGTAATAGAAGTCGGCTACTTCTGGAAATCGCGGACCTTCGGCAACGATCAGCCGCACGAGGTCGCCGCGTCGCGTGGCGGCCACCTCCTCGATAAAGGTTTTGGCAAAGCCCTCCACCATGTCGCGCACCGATGCTCCGGGCTGCGGGGGCGTCGCCCAGAGGCGGGTGACCAGCGGCACGATCGCGGTCCGGATCAATTCCTCGAACATCGATTCCTTGTCCTTGAAGTGCAGGTAGATCGTGCCCTTGGCGACGCCGGCGCGTTTTGCGATGTCGTCGAGCCGTGTCGCCGCAAAGCCGCGCGCGATGAATTCGTCCATCGCCGCCGCGATGATGGCCCCGCGCCGCTCGGCAGCGCGCTCGGCGCGGTTGGAGGCCGGCTTGGGCTTCGAGGAGGCCGGTGCCCTCGCCCCGGCCCGGCGATCGGCCGGCTTCAAGGCGGATTTCCTGGCGCTTTTGGTGGCTTCATTTGTCATGCCTCATTTATGACTGACTGGTCAGTCATTGTCAATTTCAAACGGAGCCGAGGCTTTCACATGGACGTGACCGAAGTCCGCGAGATGCCGGCGCAAGGATTTTGCGTGTCAGCAAGGAAGCATCACATCCCGCATATGTGGGGTATCCGCTAAGGCCGCAGCCCTTCCCTGCGTCACTTGCGAGCGCGAAAACTCCAGCCAGCGCGCCGAGCCGCCGATCACGCGGACGCTGATCCTGGACGATCACGCGGCGGGTGTCCTCGTTTGCGTTTTCGAATGCGCGGGAGTTGTGAGGGCCCGCCTCTTGCCCCACGTCTTCGCCGGTCGCCCCTGCGAACGCAGGGACCCATACGCCGCGGCTTATCCATTGCGTGATGAGTCAGCCGCCTTTGCAAAAACGAACGCCAGTGCGTTCGCAGGGACGACGGATGGATATGGGCTTGCATTCTTGCGGCGCGTTGCGTGGGCAAGGCAGTGATCTACGCGACAAGCGCGACGCCTGGTCTGCATGATTGCTTACAAGGAACTTTCGGTCCTGTGCGGCGTCATAAGTGATGCGGCCAAGGCTTGGCACGGGAGGTGCCATGTCGAAGTTCGGCGTTACAGTAATCGCTGTCGTACTGGTGACCGCGCTGTCGAGTGCCGCCACTGCGAAAGGGCGCGGACATTTTGCTCTCGGCCCACTGAGCAGCGTGAAATCCGCATTCGCCCGCGTGCTTGCGCCAGGGCTGTTCCTTGGCCGCCCCAAGCATCACCGCCGGGTGCATGCCCGTCGGATCAAAAACGCTCCCGTCGCTCTAAAAAGCGCACCGGTCGCTTTACAAAACATCCCGTCCGCTACGAACCAGCCCTCCGGCGAGGAGGGGTTGGTTGTTGGCAGGCTATTCACCGACCCCGCGGCACGCAGGCAGATCGCCGCGACTGCCGCGCTTGCTCACTGGCATGGTGACCGTGACACTACAGACGGGTGGTGGTCGCATGGCCATGGCGGATATGGCTGGGTTGGGCCGTTGTTCTGGCCGTTCGCCTACAATGATATTTATGGTTATGCCATCTTCGGCGATGGCATCGGCTTCTGGGACTACGGCTACCCCGACATTTATGCCGGAATTTTTGGGCCTTACGGCAGTGACGAACTAGCAGCTTACATGGCACCGGATTCTTCCGGCCGAAGAGAACGAAGGATCCCGCCGCTGCAGCAGCTCTGCGGTGATGCCGGCCACGAGATTAGCGGTCTCGCCATTGATCAGATTCAGCGGGCGATTCAGCCGACCGAGGCGCAACGGGCCGCTCTGGACCGTCTTGCCGACACGTCCAACTCGGCCGCTCAGATCATTCAGGCATCTTGCCCGATGCAGCCCGGATCAACCGCGCCGGCCCGATTGGCCCTGATGCAGCAGCGCACAGCGGCTATTCTCACTGCAGTGATATCCATGGAGCCGCTGCTGGGGGAACTTTATGATCTGCTGAATGACGAGCAGAAAACACGGCTCAACGCACTCGCTGACGATCAGCTCAAGACGGCGTCCGCAAACGGGGCCATGAAGGCGGCGCCGGACCAAGGCTGCGAAGCGTCCCTGCCAGCCGCGTTGCAATGGCCGGCCGGCGAGATCGAAGCCACGCTACACCCGAACGATGCCCAACGCGACGCGCTTGAACGGCTGCAGCGTGCCAGCGCCAGAGCTGTCGAGATGCTAAGCTATGAATGTCAGCCGAAAGATGCGATCACCCCACACGCTCGCCTCGCCGCGATGGATGGTCGGCTCAGTACCATGCAACAAGCCATCAATCTGGTGAGCGACGCTCTGGAAGACTTCTATGCCACACTGAGTGATGAGCAGAAGTCTCAATTCGAGTTGATCGGACCAAAACGAGCGCCATGACCAGACGGCTTACTGGCGCCAAACCGACCAGCAATTCCACTTCCCGACCGATCGGCGCCCTCACCCCTTGCGCATTTTGCTGAGCAGGTAGTTGTCGTAATAGTTCTCCGCGATCTGCGTATAGAACAGCACTTCCTTCATGTACGCGTCGTGGCTCTCCTTGGTCTTCTTGAACAGCGGTTTCTTCTCGGCGATTTCGTTCAGATGGTCCTGCGTGGCCTTGTAGCAGGCTTCCATGACCGGCTGCGGAAACGCGCGCAGCTCCGCTCCATTGGCGACAAGCCGCTTCAGCGACGCAGGATTGACGCTGTCATATTTTTCGATCATCCACGCGCCGGCTGCCGAAGCGGCCTGGTTGAGGATCGCCTGGTATGGCTTGGGAAGCGCATTCCACTTCTCGTCGTTCACGGCCATGTGAAGCATGGCCCCGCCTTCCCACCAGCCGGGAAAATAGTAGTACTTAGCCACCTTGTAGAAGCCGAGCTTCTCATCGTCATAGGGACCGACGAACTCCGCGGCATCGATCGTTCCTCGCTCGAGCGCCGGATATACGTCACCTCCCGCGATCTGCTGCGGCACGACGCCAAGCCTTGCGAGCACATGGCCGCCCATGCCTGCTATGCGGAATTTCAGGCCTTTGAGATCGTCGACCGTCTTGATCTCCTTGCGGAACCAGCCGCCCATTTGCGTGCCGGAATTGCCGCACAGAATCGCGTGCGCCTTGAAGGGCTTCAGCGCCTCGTTGCAGAGATCAGCGCCGCCGCCGAACGTCCACCAGGAATGCTGATGGCGATGGTTCATGCCAAACGGCGCGCCCGTCGCATAGGCCAGCGCCGGCTCCTTGCCGATGTAGAAATAGAGCGGCGTCTGCGCGATCTCGACGGTCGAAGAGCTCACCGCATCAAGCGCCTGCAGGCCGGGCACGATCTCGCCGGCCGCAAAGGTCTGAATCTGAAACTTGTTGTCGGTGGCATCAGCCACGTATTTCGCGAAAGTCTGCGCCGTGCCGAAGATGGTTTCGAGCGACTTCGGAAAGCTCGAAGTCAAACGCCATTTGATCTCGGGCGCTGCTTGCGCGATCGCAGGCGCCGCAACCAGCGTCGTCGCGCCGACCACGGCGCTGCCTTTGAGGAAGGTACGGCGTTTCATGATGTGCTTACTCCCTTAAAGGAAAGTCGATTGGCGTGGGACAAAGCGCCTTCCGCGTCCGTTTGATCTCATCATAACGGACTTCGAGGCATGCGTGAAAGCACAACCTCACCGTCATCAGGCGAATTGTCGCTTGAACCGCCTCAATCGGACCAGCATTATTTATCCCAGGGGTGCCGTCTCCAGAGCGCCCTCTCCTGGGAGGTTACCGATGAAAGCATTCACATTGGGTGCGGCGATCGCGCTTGCGTTCTCCGCCGCTGCCTACGCGCAAGCGCCAACCTGGACCGTTCCGTCCGAAAGCCAGCGCTGTCCGTCGAAATGGGGCGCGGCCGACGAGCGCGGTTCGGCCAATCACCAGAAGCCCGCGGCCGTGATGAACGCGGCGAAGCTGATCAAAACCGGCGAGGTGATCGAGCTCGCGCACGTGCTCGGTCCCAGCATGGCGTTCTTCGGAACGCGGCGCTTCGATATGCATACCAAGCGCACGTTCATGAACCAGTTCTCCAACATGCGTGGCTCGAACGAAGAGATTATCATTACCGAGCTCGGCCAGGTCGGCACGCAGTTCGACGGCTTTGCGCACCAGACCCACCTCAATAGCTGGTACAATTGCCAGAAGGTCGACGAGAATAGCGATCGCACCGGATTCAAGAAGTTCGGAATCCATAATGTGGGCACGCTGTTCACGCGCGGCGTGCTGATCGACGTCGCCGGCTTCAAGGGCGTCGAGATGCTGGGCGACAATTACGAAATCACCGTGGAAGATCTCGAGGGTGCCCTGAAGAAGCAAAACCTGACGCTGCAGCCCGGCGACGCGGTGCTCATTCACACCGGCTGGGGCAAGCTCTACGGCAAGGACAACCCGCGCTACGTGAAATCCTGCCCGGGCATCGGCGTGCCGGCCGCGCTCTGGCTAGCCGCAAAGGACCCGATGCTGCTCGGCGCCGACAACTGGCCGGTCGAGGTCTCACCCAACCCCGACAAGCAATTGTCGCTTCCGGTGCACCAGATCGCGCTCGTGGTGAACGGCATCCATCTGTTGGAGAATCTCAAGCTCGACGAGCTCGCGCAAAAGGGCGTCGGCGAATTCGCCTTTGTGATGCAGCCGCTCAAAATTCAGGGCGGCTCGGGCTCCACGGTGTCGCCGATCGCGGTGAGGTAGCGGCTTATCACAGTTCGTAACCCGCATGACCGTCGCTCGCGCTTCGGTTCTGGTCGAACCAGAACCGAAGCTCGGATTTTTGCTTTCGCGTCTGTTCACGCCAACCGGGCTACTCCTCGGTCGGGCCCGGAAGGAGACGGCGAAGGCGCTGAGCTTCGTGCCACGCCTCAAGACCCTCCTTCCCAAGGCGCGCGAGCCTGGTTGCCAACTGCACGAGGATGAGTGTGATCATGGCTGCCGCCCCGCTTTAGCAAGCAGACGCCCGGTCCGATGCCCGGCGTCCTCAGTCGGTTTGAACCCGCGGGCGGCAAGGTACTGCGCAACGACACGGTCAGCCCGCCGCTGACGGGCTTCGATTTGAACGCGCAACAATCGGGTGAAAAACGAGGGTTTTCCGGTCGGGGCAGAAAACCAGGCCCCAGTGGTGAGTACGTTCGCCATGGATGGCTCCTTTATCGGAGTTGTCCTTGGGCGAATTTCCTTCCCTGATACGAGAGATAGGTACTGGTGCCAACAAATGCGAGATCAAATACCTCGCACTCATGCATCAATTTTGCACCTCGCCGCGCAAAATGCCTGACGCAATCACATGGCTGTAATATCAAATACGCATGTCCGCCGGCCCAAGCGAATCATCTGATCTGCGAGATCACTGGGCGGAGTGTGAGTCGCGAGCGCTCACTTCGCGAATGGGTTCACCCAGCCTCCCCGGCCCGTGGGCGCGCGCGGCGGATAGGCCGTCTCGAGATAGCTTAGGACCTTTTCGCGGTCCTTGTCGTCGAGCGGCGGCATGTTGTGGCGGCGGATCATCAGGTTGATCGAATCCTCCCACTGCGCGCGCGTCATGCCCTGCTGCGCCACCAGACGGAAACCGTGGCAGGCGGTGCAGGCGTAGAAGGTCTCGTCGCGGCCGGGACCTGCGGGAAACTCCTCCGGACTTTCCTCGCGTGGCGCAAAGTTTGTCTGCGCCATGGCCGGCACGATCCAGAGCGCGCCGGCCATCGCGAACCACACCAAGCGCTGCATCATCCGACCAGCACGGCGATGCGATGCATGGCGTTGCCGCCATAGCCTTGCGGATTCCAGAAGCCGGCCTGATGCGGCTGCATCGCGCCCTTGGAATCGGTGGCGCGCGCCCAGATCTCGAAATAGCCGTCACTCGGCAGTTTCAAGGTCGCGGTCCAGCGCTGCCAGTCATACTTGTTCTTCGGTTTCTCAAGCGTGGCCCGCTGCCAACTCGCGCCGAAATCGGTCGAGATATCCACCTGCTTGACGGTGAGATCGCCGGCCCAGGAGGCACCGCGCAGCTTCAGCTCCTTGGTGCCGGCCGCGAACTTGGCGCCGTTGGCCGGATTGGTGATGATCGAGCGCACCGGCATCGATTCCAGAATGCGGAAGTTTGCCGGATCGGCCTTGCCGCCGGGCACCATCGGCTTGATCGGGGTGCGGTAGGAAAACTCCGTCATGCCGGGGCCATCATGCTCGCGGTCGCGGATGGTGATGCGCGTCAGCCATTTCTGCGAGGCCGAGCCTGACCAGCCTGGAACAACCAGGCGCACCGGCCCGCCATGGATGTTCGGCAGCGGCTTGCCGTTCATGGCCCACACGATCATCGTGTTGGGATCCATCGCCTTCTCCAGCCGCACGCCGCGTGAGAGGCTCGGCTTATTGGGGTCGCCCGACAGATGAAGATCGGCCGCATAATGTGCGGTGTATTTTGCTGATGGCTTCAGGCCCGCCTTCTTGAGCAGATCGGCGAGCGGCACGCCGGTCCATTCGGCGCAGCCCGCCCCGCCATTGTTCCACTGGTTGCCGCGCGCCGGCGGCGAGAAGCCCGCACGGCCGTTGCCGCCGCATTCCAGCACCATGCGCCGCGTCACGGCCCTGTATTTTGACTTCAACTCGCCGAGCGTGATCTCGAGTTTGTTGTTAACCTCACCATCGATAGTGATCTTCCAGGCGTCGGGATCCTTCGCCTCCTCGGGGATCTGCCCGTTGTTGCGGATGTAAAACTTCTCGATCGGCGTGGTGTCGTCGTCGAGCAGGCTTTCCGGCGTCTCGGCAACCAGCGGCTTTTCGCCGAGCACGACGAGGCCTTCGTGCTTGCCTGGATATTTCAGGTATTGCGGTCCCTTGGCCGGAGGGGATGCGGCCGGAGCGGCCTGCGCATGGGCCTGAGGGATTCCGCCGCCGTTGCGTGACAGCGGCGTCGCGCCTCCGATGACGGCGCCGATCGCAGCCAGTCCTGAACTGCCCAAAAATCTGCGCCGGCTGGTATTGAAATTGTTGCCGTTGGGCGCATCGCGCCCGGACTCCCGCGCCATGATATCCTCCCTCATTGCCCTATGCCGGGCTTTTTGGCCGCAGTTCCCTTCAGGAAACCCGGCTGGCGGGAGTATTCGCGTTTTGCGGCCTTGCCGCAAGACGGCCTGGAGCCGCCGCGCAGGATCGTGCGCTTCGAGGCGTCCGGCATTGGCGTCAATTTGCCGCTCGACACGGCCGACAAACCTTGCGAGATTCGCAAAATGCGACCGCCGCACAAGAAAGGCGGGACACGCTTGTCGTCAGACATGCATTGCTCGCACTTCTTTACTGGCAGCAATCATCATCACCGGTCGCTGAGGGGCAGGTTATCGTCTCTATCGAGGCATCGCCCGATAGCGCCAAGTCAAAGTTGGAAACAGCGGAGACCTGCCATGACTAGTATCCAAGAAGCTCCGAGCAAGCTCGTTCTGAAAGCAGGCTCGACCACGCTTACTTTCGACAAGGATTCCGGCAAGGCGATCCTGCAGCAGAAAATGTTGCTGTGGAACAAGAAGCCAGTCGAGTTCCCGCTCTCCGAAATCGACGACATCGCGGTGAAGTCAGACGTGGACAGCCTTTCAGGCGCGCCAATCCACCACAGCGTCATGCACAGGCGCAATGGCGAGATCACCGTCCTGACCACCGAGGAAGCCAACGAAGCTGCCGAGACGGTCAAGAAGCTGCGTGGATTTGTCGGATTGCAGAGTTGAGGCGCAGGATGGCCACGGCTTGGTGTAGGAACGCGCAGTCGGAACGATGTCCGTTCGTCGGTTTTCAGTGGCGTGAACGAGATGCGCGCCTCTTAGCTCGACATCGCGAATAGAGCCGCCGCATGCGGACCATCGCTGGCATGCTCCGCAAACGATGTGCCCCAACCCTCACGCAAGAGGCGAGAAGGGGTAAAATGTCACGCGGTCACATCCAAGGAGCAACAACATGACCCCACACATCCCCGAGGAACGTTCAACGAGGTTGATCGACTGGAATCCCTTCGTGATCGTGGACAACACGATGCCGCCTCGAGATCCTGATGAAGACGGCGAGGACGAAGAGGAAGAGGAAGAGGACGAGGACGAAGAAGAGGGCGCCGACGAAGCGCCGATCGTACGCGAGCCGGACGAAGACTAAGCGACATGGTGCGCATCAAAACGACGCCCGCCGACCGCTCTGAACTTGTCGGTCGACTGCTCTAGATAATGAAACTTCAGCCCGTCGACGACCTTGTTGACCACCTTGCGCTCGGCGCGCATCGCGAGCCCGACCAGGTTGAGCTCGGCACGGATCTCCGCCCTCACCACCTCGCGATTGGCGGCATCACGCGTGATCTGACCATTCGTGGCCGCAGTGCACTTCATCAGAAGCTCGGCTCAGGCCAGGCGCACGCCTATTCTCAGCGTGTATCGACCCTGTAAGCCACAACAGTGCCTTCCATCATCATCGGGATCATGACGGTACCATCCGGCCCCATCCCGAGATCGGCGCTCCCCTTCGCGAGCGGAAGGAGGCGCGTCGCTGTGCCATCGCTCGCGATGCGAAACAGCCCGCCGGTCATCCAATCGGTGACGAGGTAGCCGCCCTTGCCATCGGGTTCGACGCCGTCAAGATTGCCGACTGGTGCCGAGCTTCCCAGATCGGACACTTTCTTCGTCGCGAGATCGACCGCCTTCATGCGGCCGGGCACCTTCGTCGAGAAGTCCGGGGCCATCTTGCCCCACGACGCAACCACAAGCCGGCCGTCCTCGGCGAGGAGCCCGTTCGGATTTTCGAGCGCGTCATCCTGCATCAGGAGAGACAGCTTGCCGCCGTCGAGCACCCAAATGCTGTTTGACACCATATCGGAAGCGTAAATCCGTCCACTCTTGTCGGCGGCGAGGTCGTTCAAGAACTTGGATCCGGGTGCCTCGAACCGGTTTACGACTTCGCCCTTGGCGGGGTCGATTTCCGCGATCCGGTCCACATCTGCGACGTAGAGCTTGCCATCGGCAAGCGCGAGCCCGGTCGGACTGTCGAGCCCCTTGATCCACTCGATTGTTACGACCTTTCCATCCGGCCCGAGCTTTGAAACGAAGCCATTCCCATCCTTTTTCATCGCATCGCCGTTGACGTTCGACACATAGACCGCCCCCGCAGTTCGGTCGAAGACCGCCGATTCGGGGTTCTTGAAGCCACTCGCCTCCCACAGCTTCTGAGGTTCCGCGGCGCCGGCGCTGAAGGTAAGAACAGCTAACATTAGTGCGGAGAGCTGAGGTGTCCTCATGGTAGCCTCCTCGTGCTGCCCCGACGAACGAACAAGCCTGTTACGGCAGATGTTCCTCAGCTCTTCTTTGAAATTGCGCCGCCGGGTTAGTCGGGCAGATGCAGTCTGACTTGGTAGGTCAATCGCAGTGGCTGCCCTGGGGTCACTCGTTATTCTATTACCTCTTCAACGAGGCCAGCCTGGCGCAACCCGGGCCAATAGCTCAGGCTTTCGAAAACGCCTAGCTGTGAAACTTCAATCCGTCGACGATCTTGTCGACCACCTTACGCTCAGCGCGCATCGCGAGCCCGACCAGGTTGAGCTCGGCACGGATCACGCCCTTAACCACCTCGCGGTTGGCGGCATCATGCGTGGTCTTGAACATGTCCTCGGTATAGACCGCGGGCGTGACGTTGCGGGCGAGCGCCCGTTCGAGCGCGCGGGACAGCGCCGGACGGTCAGCGCCGTAGATCAGGATCGGCTGGCCGATCAGCGACAGATATCTGGTGCCGGAACCGTCGCCATAGGGCTCGCCGATACATTCGGGAAACGCTGCGGCAATGCCGCCGGCGAGGAAGGAGGCAACGTTGAGCTTCTGCCAGGCCTCGAGATCGGTCCGGATCACGACCGCGATCTTGGTGTCGAATTGCATTGTGAGTTACCGCATGTTTGAGCGTTCGGATGAGTTCAGCTCCTCATGGTGAGGAGGCGCGCAACGCCGTCTCCGGACGACGCTACGCATCGCCGGGAGAACCATGAGGCCCGAGCCGGCCTTCATCCTTCGAGACGCGCGTTCCGCGCTCCTCAGGATGAGGGTCAACCTATCACCCCTTGGCGTCGCAGGCCCAGGCGCGGATCACGCATTCCTTGCCGCCAAACTCGTAGCATTTCTTGGTCGCGGCGTTGAGCGAGCTGGTGATTTTCGGTTTCACGGCATAGCCGTGGGGGCCGCAGGGGTTGGTCAGGTCGATGGCGAACGCGGCGCAGGCGCGCTTCATGGTGACCGCGGTGCAGGCGCCCTTGCATTGCTTCAGCGCCGCGGCACGTGCCGTTTCCTCAGCGGGATAATCGTAGGCCTGGCCGTAGGCGCCGCATTTGCCAACCGCAAACGCGCCGGCCGCCCATGCCTTGGTGATGTAGCTCGAGACGGCCAATATCAGTGTCAATGCAACGACGAACAGCGCGCGGCGCTGTGCCGCGACAGTCGAAACGATCAAAATCCCCTCCCCCGAGGTAACGGGAAGAATCTAAGCCGAGGGAGTTTCCAGTTGGTGAACGGTTGATTGAGAATGGAAGCGTCGGTCTATCCACGTCGTCGTCCCGGCCTTGAGCCGGGACCCATAACCACAGGATGACGTGGCTTGGGCCAAGCTGTGGCTCCAGCTCGTCGCTACAATCGGCCGCGGTGGTTATGGGTCCCGGCTCAGGCTGGGACGACAGCGGTGGTTGCTTTACGATCGCCTTGCCGCCTCCAGCGCTTGCGGCGTGTCGATGTCGAGGAAGGCGCTGTTTCCCTCGACCGGCACTTCGGCCACGGCCTCGGTGTGCTTGGCGATCAGGTGACGGGCGCCGACGTCGCCTTCCAGCGTCATCAATTCCCTGAAGAAGCGGCGCGACCACAGCACGGGATTGCCGCGGCGGCCGTCGCTGACGGGGACGGCGATCAGGTGGCCGCGGTCCGGCGCAAACGTCTCGATCAACTGGTCGATCAGTTTTGCCGAGATCAGCGGCATATCGCCGAGGCAGACGACGGCACCGTCGGCGCTGTCGGGCACCGCGGCGATGCCGGCCTTCACCGATGAAGCCAGTCCGCCGGCGAAATCCGGGTTGCGGACGAATTTTACATTGAGGCCTGCCAGTGCCTGCTCGACCAATTCGGCCTGGTGGCCGGTAACGACGATCACATCCGTTGCCTTCGAGGCCAGCGCCTGCTCGGCCACGATCCGCACCAGCTTCTTGCCGTCGATCTCGGCCAAGAGCTTGTTGGGACCGCCCATGCGGGTCGAGCGGCCGGCGGCAAGCACGATGGCCGTGACGTTGCGGTTGGCCTCGGTATCGGCAACCGTGCGCGGCTGCGGCCTTGTCACGATTTCCATCAGCAGGCCGCCGACGCCGAGGCCGGTGATTTCAGCGCGCGTGACCTTCAGCCCAGCGAGAAGCCGCATCAGCACCCAGTCGAAACCGTTTTCGACCGGCGAACGT
Organism: Bradyrhizobium murdochi; assembly: GCF_000472965.1. Classification (GTDB taxonomy): domain Bacteria; phylum Pseudomonadota; class Alphaproteobacteria; order Rhizobiales; family Xanthobacteraceae; genus Bradyrhizobium; species Bradyrhizobium murdochi. The sequence continues at coordinate 53,046 of NZ_AXAU01000016.1, forward strand.
GCGCAGCCCGGTGCGCCCAGCACCGGCACGCCGCCGGCGCTGCCGATCAGGAGCAGATTGCCGGGATCGACCGGCATGCCGAAATGCTCGATGGCGCCGCCGATTTCGCTGATTGCGGCCGGAATCACGTCGCGGCGGTCGGCGATGGCGGAGGCGCCGAACACGATCACCAGTTCAGCGCCGAGGCCGAGCAATTCCTTGATCGAGGAAGCCAGCGCCGCCTCGTCATGCGGCACGCGCCGTTCGGCGATGATGCTGGCACCGGCCGGCGCCAGCCGCTCCGCCGTCACGCGCAGCGTCTTGTCGATGACTTTTGGCGAGAGCCCTGGCAGTAGCGTTGAGACCACGCCGACCCGCTTGATGACATAAGGCGCAATCCGCAGCACGTCGCGGCCTGCGGCGGCCACGGCCGCGTCGCGCAACTTCGCTTCGACGCCGAACGGAATCAGTTTTACGGTCGCGATCATCTCGCCTTCGACCACCGGCTTGAAGGCTGCGAGCGTCGCAAAGGTGATGGCTTCGTCGACGCCGTTGATGCGGTCGACCGCGGCGCGGTCGATCACCAAGACGCCGGCCTGTGCTGCGAACAGATTGGCGCGGCCGGTAAAGGCGCGCTCGACATTGACGCCCTCGCCCGCGACGGCCTGCGCGATGCTGGCGGCGGCTTCGTCTTCGGAGACGTCGCCCTGCTCCAGCCGCACCACGACGATTGCCTTGACGCCTGCCTTGTCGAGCGCCTCGACTTCGGCAGGCCCGATCGTGGTGCCTTTCTTCAGCACCAGCGGCCCCTGCCGCAGCGTATGCACAGTGACGCCGCCAATCGCATCGGCCGGACTGGCGGGACCGAACTTCATGCCGCCTGCACCTTCGCGGTTTCTTTCGGCAGCCGCAGCTCGGCGGTGATCTCGGCCATGATCGCGACCGCGATCTCCGAGGGCGACACCGCGCCGATCGAAAGGCCGATCGGCGCATGGATGCGCGCGATATCGGCATCCGCAGCGCCCTGCGCCTTCAGCCGCTCGGCGCGCTTGGCGTGGGTCTTTCGCGAGCCGAGCGCGCCGATATAGAAGCACTCGCGTTCAAACGCGTGCAGCAGCGCCGGGTCGTCGATCTTCGGATCGTGCGTCAGCGCGACAAACGCCGTGTAGTGATCGATGTTGAGCGGCGGCAGCGCCACATCGGGCCATTCCGCGATCAGCGGCACATCGGGAAAGCGCTCGGGGCTGGCGAACGCCGTGCGCGGATCCACCACCGTGACGTCGTAGTCAAGCGAGCGCGCCAGCGGCGCCAGCGCCTGGCTGATATGGACTGCGCCGACAATAACAAGCCGTGCGGTCGGCGCATAAACGTTGAGAAACAGCTTCTTGCCGCCGGATTCGATCATGCCGCTCTTGCCCATGCGGAGCTGCTTTGAAAGCTCGGCGCTCAAGGGATCGGTCGCGATGTCCTTGGCCTTCACCAACCGCTGATCGCCATTGGCGACATCGGTGACCACGATGACCGGCCGGCGCGCGGCGCGCTCGGCATTGACCTGTGTGAGGGTTTCCAGCTTCACGATTGGCCAACCTTCTCGACGAAGACGCGGATAGTGCCGCCGCAGGACAACCCCACATTCCAGGCGGTCTCGTCGGCAACGCCGAATTCCAGCATTTTGGGTTTGCCGCTGGCGATCACGTCGAGCGCCTCGGTGACGACGGCGCCTTCGACACAGCCGCCAGAGACCGAGCCTAAAAACGTGCCGTCGTCGTTGATGACGAGGCTGGAGCCCGCAGGCCTCGGCGCCGAGCCCCAGGTCTCGACCACGGTCGCCAGCGCCACGCCGTGACCGGCCTTCTGCCAGTTTTCGGCGGCCTGCAGAATGTCTTCGTCGCGATTGAGCATGGGATGCCCTTTCAAGCTGCTGAGCGGATGCGGCTCATGTGGTGCGGCGGAGGCGGCGCCGAAAGCGCCTCGATCAGCCCTTCCATCGAGGTCAAGTTATGCACCGGGCGGAATTCGTCAACGTGCGGCAGCATCATTTTGATGCCCTGCGCCTTGGCCTCGAAGCCGCTGTAGCGCAGCAATGGATTAAGCCAGATCAGGCGGCGGCAGGACCGGTGCAGCCGGTCCATCTCGAAGGCGAGCTTGGCATCCGCCTCGCGCTCCAGCCCGTCGGAGATCAAGAGCACGATGGCGCCCTGCCCGAGCACGCGGCGCCCCCACAATTTGTTGAAGGAGTGCAGCGAGGTAGCGATGCGGGTGCCGCCGGCCCAGTCCTCCACCGAAGACGAACAGCTCGCCAACGCTTCGTCGGGATCGCGCGCCCGCAACGCCCGCGTCACGTTGGTGAGTCGCGTGCCGAACAGGAACACCGAGACACGCTTGCGCGCGTCGGTGATGGCATGGAGGAAATGCAGGAACAGGCGGGTATATTCGCTCATGGAGCCGGATATATCGAGCAGCGCCACGATCGGCGCCGGCTTTTCGATCCGGCCGAGCTTTCGGATATCGATGATCTCGCCGCCGGTGCGGAGACTGCTGCGCAAGGTTCGGCGCATGTCGAGCCGCAGGCCCTTGGCATCGGGCTGATAGCGGCGGGTGCGCAACTCGGCCTGCGGCAGCTTCATATTGGCAATGGCGCGGGTCACTTCCGCGATCTCGGCCGCGCTCATCTGTGCAAAGTCCTTCTTCTGCAGGATCTCCTTGTCGGAGACCGACAGCCGCAGTTCCTGCTCCTGGACTTGCGGTACCTCATCGCGCGCCGAGGGCTGCGCCAACGCCTCCTGCACGCGGCGCGAGGCCGGCGGCGGCTTCTTTTTGGCGTGATCGGGCAACGGCACCGAATCCAGCATGTGCTTCAAGTCCTCGGCGGCGCGGAAGAACAGGTCGAAGGCTTGGGCAAAGATCAGCATATGCTCGTGGCGCTTGACGAAGATCGCTTCCAGCGTGGCGTAGACATCGGCACGGTTGCCGATCTCGATCGCCTGCAGCGCGTCGAGGGCGTCGATCACGGCACCAGGTCCCACGGGAATGCCGGCAGCGCGCAGCGCGCGGCCGAAGCCGACGACATTGTCGGCCATGTGGCCGGTCGGGGGATTGAGGTGGTCGATGGTGGTCATGGTCAACCCGGTTTCCACTCTCGTCATTCCGGGATGGTCCGCAGGACGAGACCCGGAATCTCGAGATTCCGGGTTCGCACTGCGTGCGCCCCGGAATGACGACAGCTATGTCTCGCTCGTCGCGTCCTTCAAAACCTTTTGCAGCGTATCGCCCTGCATGCGCGCGATGTCGTCCTGGTATTTCAGCAGCGCTCCGAGCGTGTCGCCGACCAGTTGCGGCGTCAGCGAGCGGGCGTCGAGCTCGGTCAGCGCAGTCGCCCAGTCGATGGTTTCGGCAACGCCCGGCGACTTGTAAAAATCCTGATCGCGCAGCGCCTGCACGAAGTGAACGACCTGCTGCGACAGCTTTGCGGAAATGCCCGGCACGCGCGACTTGACGATCGCAAGCTCGCGCTCGGCCTCGGGGTAATCCACCCAGTGATAGAGGCAGCGGCGCTTCAGCGCGTCGTGGATCTCGCGGGTGCGGTTCGATGTGATGATGACGATCGGCGGATGCGGCGCCTTGATGGTGCCGAATTCGGGGATCGTGACCTGGAAGTCGCTGAGGATTTCCAGGAGATACGCCTCGAACGCCTCGTCGGCGCGGTCGAGTTCGTCGATCAAGAGCACCGGCGCGCCGGCGACATCGGGCTCCAGCGCCTGCAACAGCGGGCGCTTGATCAGAAAACGCTCGGCAAAGATATCCGACGACAACTGCTCGCGGTCGGTATCGCCGGCGGCCTCTGCCAGCCGGATCGCGATCATCTGCGCCGCGCTGCTCCACTCGTAGACCGCGGAGGCGACGTCGAGCCCCTCATAGCACTGCAGGCGGATCAGCTTGCGTCCGAGCGCGGCCGACAGGACCTTTGCGATTTCGGTCTTGCCGACGCCGGCTTCGCCTTCGAGAAACAAGGGCCGGCCCATGCGCAGCGACAGATAGGCGACCGTCGCCAGCGACCGCTCCGCGAGATAGCCGCGCGAAGTCAATAGCTCCAGCATCCCATCGACGGATTTGGGCAGCGTCGATGCACTCATGCGATGGCCAATCTTGATGCGCCGGAAATCGGCAAAATAACCGGCAAGCCTACTTCGCCGTCGCGGCTTCGACGGCGCGGCGCGTCAGCACGCCGATCAGATGCGCGCGATATTCAGCGCTGCCGTGTAGATCGCTGTTCAGCCCTTCGGGCGATGCCGAAATGCCGTCCAGTACCTTGTGCGAGAAACGCTTCTTCAGCGCTTCCTCGAACTGGGTGGCGCGGAATACGCCCTCAGAGCCGGCGCCGGTGACGGCGACGCGCACGTCGGACGGGCGCCTGGCGACGAACACGCCGACCAGCGCATAACGCGAGGCCTGGTTGCGGAATTTGACGTAAGCCGCCTTCTTCGGCAGCGGGAACATTACCTTGGTGATGATTTCATCGCTTTCGAGCGCGGTCGTGAACAGGCCCTGGAAGAATTCCTCCGCCTTCAGCCGGCGCTTGTTGGTGACGATGGTGGCGCCGAGCGCGAGCACGGCCGCGGGATAATCCGCCGTCGGGTCGTTATTAGCGAGCGAGCCGCCGAGCGTACCCTTGTGGCGCACCGCGGGATCGCCGATTCCGCCGGCGAGTTCGGCGAGCGCCGGAATGGCCTCGCCGACGATGGGCGACGTCGCGACATCGGCATGCGTGGCGGTCGCGCCGATCACCAGCGAACGGCCCTTCATCTCGATCGCATCGAGCCCTTCGATGTGCGAGAGATCGACCAGATGCGGCGGGCTGGCGAGCCGCTGCTTCATGACCGGCACCAGCGTGTGGCCGCCGGCAATCACCTTGGCGTCTTCGTTCTTCACCAGGAGATTGGCGGCCTGCCGCACGGTCGCTGGCCGATGATATTTGAATTCGTACATGAGAACTTCCTGATCGCTATTCGCGATGAAATCGATTAGGCGAACTTGTCGATTGAGCGGGCATGTCGGTTAAGCGGATTTGGCCATTGCCTTGGCGCCGGCAGCGATGGAGGTCACGATATTCTGATAGCCGGTGCAGCGGCACAGATTGCCTTCGAGCTCCTCGCGGATGACATGGTCCGAAAGGTCGTGGCCCTTGCGGTTAACCAGATCGACCGCGGTCATGATCATGCCAGGCGTGCAAAAGCCGCACTGCAATCCGTGATGCTCGCGAAAAGCTTCCTGCATCGGGTGCAGCGGCGCGCCGTCGGGCGCCAGGCCCTCGATGGTCTTGACCTCGTGGCCATCAGCCATCACCGCAAGCGTGGTGCAGGATTTGACCGCCTTGCCGTCGAGATGCACGACGCAGGCGCCGCACTGCGAAGTGTCGCAGCCGACATGGGTGCCCGTCAGCCGGAGATTTTCCCGCAGAAACTGGACCAGAAGGGTACGCGGATCGACGTTGGCGTTTACGGGATTACCGTTCACGATCAGGGAAATCTTGGCCATCACCACTCTCTTGGGCCGCACTGCCGGAGCGGGCAACGCAGACGTTTATAGTCATTCCAAAGCCCATAATATGGGCCATCCCGATAATGAGCAACCTCAGGAGCCCCAACGAGCCCCTCTTCTGGGGCATGGCCTGAGTGACTTGACGGGGCTATCGGAGGGGGCCTCGCGGGATCGGACTCGCGAGAATCAGCCCTGCACGGCCTTGCCGAAATTGGCGAAGAACTCGTCGGCCAGCTTTTTGGCCGCGCCGTTGATCAGGCGCTGTCCGAGCTGGGCCAGCTTGCCGCCGATCTGCGCTTCGACGTTGTAGCTCAAGAGTGTGCCGCCATCCTTTTCGGTCAGCGCCACCGTGGCGCCGCCCTTGGCGAAGCCGGCAACGCCGCCCTCGCCTTCGCCGGAGATCTTGTAGCCGTTGGGCGGGTCGAGATCGCTCAGCATGACCTTGCCCTTGAAGCGGGCCGAGACCGGCCCGACCTTCATTTTGGCGATGGCGCGGAAGCTGGTTTCATCAGTCTTTTCCAGCTCCTCGCAACCGGGGATACAAGCCTTCAGCACTTCCGGATCGTTCAGTTTGGCCCACACGGCCTCGCGCGACGCCGGAAGCTGGACTTCGCCGTTCATCGTCATGGCCATGGGGGTGCCCTCCTGGATCGCGTCAACCTGATAGCCCCAAGTAAAGCACGCCCGGGCCAAAGGGAAGGCCGCTGGCGCAATGGGCGATGCATATTCGCAACCGCAGCAGGCGCGAACCCGACAAGGGGCATTGGCATTGACTGGCCGGAATGGTTAGGTCTCGTCAATGAGCACGTCCCTCTCCCCCTTGCTTGCCCCGATGCTCTCGAGCGCGGCGATGCGCGCCGTCTGCGACGACATGGCGAGCCTGCAAAACATGCTGGATTTCGAAGCAGCGCTGGCGCGCGCCGAGACTGCAGCCGGGGTGATTCCGGCAAGCGCGGCCGACCCGATTACCAGCGCGTGCCGAGCCGAATCATTTGACATCGCCGCATTGGCTGAAGCGGCGACCAAGGCCGGCAACCTCGCCATCCCCCTGGTCAAGGCGCTGACCGCAAATGTCGCCAAATTGGATGCCGCCGCTGCGCGCTATGTGCATTGGGGTGCGACCAGCCAGGACGTCATCGACACCGCCGCCATGCTCGGCCTTCGTGCCGGCATCGATGCGCTGCTCGCCGACATCGATCGCGCGATCGCAGGCTTTGCCGGACTGGCGCGACAGCACCGCCACACGCCGGTGGTCGCCCGCACCTGGCTGCAGCATGCGCTGCCGATGCCGTTCGGACTAAAGCTCGCCGAATATGCCGCTGCATTGCATCGCTCGAAGCTGCGCCTGCAGCGCGTGCGCAGCGAGTCGCTGGCCCTGCAATTCGGCGGCGCCGCCGGCACGCTCGCGGCCCTCGGAGACAAGGGATTAGCGGTCGCGGAAAAACTGGCCGACGAACTGAAGCTGCCACTGCCGGACGCGCCCTGGCACACCCACCGCGACCGCATCGCCGAAGCAGCTTCTGTATTGGCCATCATCGCCGGCACCTGCGGCAAGATCGCGCGCGATGTCTCCTTAATGATGCAGACCGATGTCGGCGAAGCGTTCGAGCCCTCGGGCGAAGGCCGCGGCGGCTCTTCCACCATGCCGCACAAGCGCAATCCGGTGGCGGCAGCCAGCGCGCTCGCAGCAGCCACTCAGGCGCCCAATCTTGCGGCGACAATATTTGCTGCGCAAGTGCAGGATCACGAGCGCAGCGCCGGTCCGTGGCACGCGGAATGGCCGACACTGCCGACGCTACTGCTCGTCACCTCGGGCGCGCTGTCGGCCATTGTGGATATCGCGGAAGGGCTCGAAGTCGACGCCGCGCGTATGCACGCCAATCTCGACGCGACCGACGGGCTGATCATGGCCGAAGCGGTGGCGATGGCGTTGGCCGAAAAGATCGGCAAGAGTGACGCGCACCATCTGGTCGAGGCTGCCAGCAGGAAGGCAGTCAAGGACAAGAAACATCTACGCGATGTGCTGCTAGAGGATGCGAACGTCACCGCACAGCTTGATGCCGACACGATTGCAAAACTGTTCGAGCCGATGGCCTATCAGGGCGCCTCGCAAGCCCTGATAGACCGCCTGCTCGCTTCGCTGGACGACAAATAAGAAGCCGGAGAACTGCCATGCCGATGATCAACGCCGACGGTTGCCTGCTCAACGTATCCGTCGAAGGCCGCGACGGCGGGCCGACGCTGATGCTGTCGAATTCGCTGGGCTCGACCATGCAGATGTGGGAGCCGCAGATGAAGGCGCTCACCCAGGTGTTCCGCGTCATCCGCTACGACCGGCGCGGCCATGGCAAGTCGAGCGTGCCGCCCGGGCCCTACTCGCTGGAACGCTTCGGCCGCGACGTGCTGGCGATCCTCGACGATCTCAACATCGCGCGGACGCATTGGTGCGGCCTCTCGATGGGCGGCATGGTCGGGCAATGGCTGGGCGCCAACGCGCCCGACAGATTCGGCAAGATCATCCTGTCCAATACGACCTGCTATTACCCGGACCCGACGCGCTGGCACGAGCGCATCAAGGCGGTGAAGGAAGGCGGCATCGCCGCCGTCGCCGATACCGTCATTGCCGGCTGGTTGACCGCGGACTTTCGTGAGCGCGAGCCGCAGATCACCGCCAACATGAAGGCTATGATGCTGACCACGCCGGTCGAGGGCTACATCGCCTGCTGCGAGGCGCTGTCGACGCTCGATCAGCGCGAACTGCTGCCCAAGATCAAGAGCCCGACACTGGTGATCGCCGGCCGTCACGACATGTCGACGACGGTCGCGGATGCCGAATTCATGCGCAGCCGGATTCCCGGCGCGAGCATGACGCTGCTGGATGCCGCGCATATTTCGAATGTCGAGCAACCGCACGCCTTCACCGACGCGGTGATCGGTTTTCTGACGCAACGGTAGCTAACCAGAGACGTCATTGCGAGCGAAGCGAAGCAATCCAATCACCGCTTGCGGATACGTGGATTGCTTCGTCGCTTCGCTCCTCGCAATGGCGGGGGAGAGATCTACCATGGACGACAACCAACGCCGCGACGACGGCATGGCGCAGCGCCGCAAGGTGCTCGGCGATGAATGGGTCGACAAGTCGATCAAGAACCGCAACGCGTTCAATACCGATTTTCAGGACCTGATCACCCGCTATGCCTGGGGCGACATCTGGACCCGGCCGCATTTCGACCACCGCACCCGCCGCGTGCTCGTGATCGGCACCATGGTGGCGCTGGGACAGTGGGATGAATTCCGCCTGCATGTGCGCGCGGCGCTCGCCGAAGGCGGCTTCACGCCCGACGACATCAAGGAAATCCTGCTCCAGCAGGCGATCTATTGCGGCGTGCCGGCAGCCAACCACGCCGTCAAGGAGGCGAACGCGATCATCACCGAATTGGGTTTGCTGAGGAGCTAGCCCGGCGCTATCCCGTGTCCCGGACGCGGCGCGGCATGAAGTGACGCGACGCAGAGCCGGGACCCAAGGCGGCTGCATCTGGGTCCCGGCTCTGCGGCGCACCGCCAAGGGGCGCTGCGCCGCGTCCGGGACACGGAGGTGGCAGCGCACAAAAAGAAAAGCCCCACTTTTTCGGCGGGGCCTTTTCTGTCTGGCATGTGCCTTCCTACTCTGGTTACTCTGGCATCTGCCGCGGATCCTGACTGGGCTTCTGGCCCTGACGGCCCGGATCCTGCTGCTGCTGGCCCGGCTTCTGGCCGCCGCCCTGCTGCTGACCGGGCTTCTGACCCGGGTTCTGGTTCTGCTGGCCCGGGTTCTGGTTCATCTTGCTCATCGAGGGATCTCCGTTGCTGAGGCGTAACCTGAACCAACGGAGAGCCACGGCGTCGGTTTCAGCGGAACAGCGGTTCCGGTGGGATCATCGGAAGGCATTGCCGTGTCCGGAGTGTGGCGCCGGAACCGCCTGCGCAAAAACTAGCTCTGTACAAGCCAAATAAGCCGCAGCCGGCGCTGTTGCCGCCCCCAGTTCCCACTGTTAGAAAATGCCACGACGCGTCGTCATGGGCTGCCGGAGCTCTCGCCGCGTCTTCATACAACAAACGGCAGCGCATGGATTATTTCGCCCAGCAACTGATCAACGGCCTAGTGCTCGGCTCGATCTACGGCCTGATCGCCATCGGCTACACCATGGTCTACGGCATCGTCGGCATGATCAATTTCGCCCATGGCGATATTTTCATGATCGGCGGCTTCATCGCCCTGATCACCTTCCTGATCCTGGTCTCGTTCGGGCTTACCGCCATCCCGCTCATCCTCCTGGTCGTGCTGCTGGTGTCGATGGCAATCACCGCGCTTTACGGTTGGACGGTCGAGCGCATCGCCTACCGGCCGCTGCGGCACTCGTTCCGCCTGGCGCCGATGCTCTCGGCGATCGGTATGTCATTCGTGCTCACCAATTATTCGCAGGTCGCCCAGGGCGCACGCGTCAAACCGGTGCCGCCGATCATCACCGGCGGCTATACCCTGCATGAGGGTTCCGAAGGCTTTGTCGTGCAGCTTTCCAACATCCAGATCATCGTCGTCGTCACCACCATCGTGCTGCTCGCGCTGTTCACCTGGCTGGTGTCGAGCACCCGGCTCGGCCGCGACATGCGTGCCTGCGAACAGGACCAGACCATGGCCTCCCTGCTCGGCGTCGACGTCGACCGCACCATTTCCATGACGTTCGTGATTGGCGCTGCGCTCGCTGCGGTGGCCGGCATGATGTACCTGCTCTATTACGGGCTGGTCGATTTCTTCATGGGCTTTGTCGCCGGCATCAAGGCGTTCACCGCGGCCGTGCTCGGCGGGATCGGCTCGCTGCCCGGCGCGATGCTCGGCGGTCTCCTGATCGGCCTGATCGAGACGCTGTGGTCGGCCTATTTTTCGGTCGAATACAAGGACGTCGCCGCGTTCTCGATCCTGATCGTGGTCCTGATCTTCCTTCCGACCGGCCTGCTTGGCCGGCCTGAAGTCGAAAAAGTCTGATGGGCCGCAGCGTGAGCGCACCCCCCGCCGCCCAAACCTCGCGAGCCCCTGGCGCTGCCTTCATCCTCAAGAAAGCGCTGATCAGCGCGTTCGTGGCGCTGGTGCTGTTTTCGCTGATGATCGGCGTGCGTACCGAGGCCGGCCCGCAAGGGCAATTGGTCTACTGGACGCGCTTCGACGACCTCGCCGTCATGGTCGCAGCCGTGTTCGGCGGCAGCATCCTCGTCGAGCTGCTGCGGCGATGGTGGGGACCGGTCGACGCCGTCAGGGTAGTGCCACCTTCGGTGCAAAGCGCGCTGTCGCTTGCAGGACGCCTGGTCGCGCCGGCGCTGCTGGTGTTCACGTTCCTGGTGCCGGTCCTCTTCTACAACGAGCGCTACATTCTCGACCTCGCCATCCTCGTGCTGACCTATGTGATGCTCGGCTGGGGGCTGAACGTGGTGGTCGGGCTCGCCGGCCTGCTCGACCTCGGCTATGTCGCGTTCTACGCGGTCGGCGCCTATTCCTACGCGCTGCTAGCGACCAATTTCGGGCTGTCGTTCTGGATCTGCCTGCCGCTCGCCGGAATCCTGGCGGCGTTCTGGGGCGTGCTGCTCGGCTTTCCTGTGCTGCGGCTACGCGGCGATTACCTTGCCATCGTGACGCTGGCCTTCGGCGAGATCATCCGCCTCGTCCTGATCAACTGGCAGACCCTAACCGGCGGGCCGAACGGCGTCACCGGCATTCCGCGCCCGACCCTGTTCGGCATTCCGCTGACGCCGGCCGATGACGGGCTGGCGGCCCTGCTCGGCATCGAATTCTCCCCGACGCACCGCATCGTATTTCTGTTCTACATTATCCTGGCGCTGGCGCTGCTCACCAACTGGGTCACGATCCGCCTGCGCCGCCTGCCCCTCGGCCGCGCCTGGGAAGCGTTGCGCGAAGACGAGGTCGCCTGCCGCGCGCTCGGCATCAACACCACCACGACCAAGCTGACGGCATTTGCAACGGGCGCGTTGTTCGGCGGTCTTGCCGGCGCGTTCTTCGCCACAAGACAAGGCTTCATCAGCCCGGAATCCTTCACCTTCCATGAATCGGCACTGGTGCTGGCGATCGTGGTGCTGGGCGGCATGGGCTCGCAACTCGGCGTGGCACTGGCGGCGCTCACCATGATCGGCGGCTTCGAGCTGTTTCGCGGGCTCGACCAGTACCGCATGCTGGTGTTCGGCATGGCGATGGTGCTCTTGATGATCTGGAGGCCGCGCGGCCTGGTCGGCCATCGCGCGCCGACCGTATTCCTCAAGCATAGCCAGGCGATCTCGTCCGACCTCGTCAAGGAGGGACACGGATGAGCGGCGATCCGATTCTCTGCGTTGATCGCCTGTCGATGCGCTTCGGCGGCATCGTCGCCGTCAACGACCTCTCCTTCGACGCCGAGCGGCGCAAGATCACCGCGCTGATCGGGCCGAACGGCGCCGGCAAGACCACCGTCTTCAACTGCATCACCGGCTTCTACAAGCCGACCTCGGGCGCCATCGGCCTTACCCATGATGACGGCCGCGCCATCCGGCTCGAGCGGCTGAACGATTTCCGGATTGCCAAACTGGCCAAGGTCGCGCGCACCTTTCAGAACATCCGCCTGTTTCCCGGGATGACGGCGCTGGAAAACCTGATGGTCGCACAGCACAACGCGCTGATGCGCGCCTCCGGGTTGACGTTCCTTGGCCTGATCGGCGCGCCGTCCTGGCACCACGCCGAACAGGCCGCGATCGACCTGGCGCGGATCTGGCTCGACCGCATTGGTCTTCTGGATCGCGCCGACGATGCCGCCGGCAACCTGCCCTATGGCGACCAGCGGCGCCTGGAGATCGCGCGCGCAATGTGCACCCAGCCCGCCCTGCTCTGCCTCGACGAGCCGGCTGCGGGATTGAATGCGCGCGAAAGCGCTGCTTTAAGCGAATTGCTGCTCTCGATCCGCGCCGACCAGGGCACCTCGATCCTTTTGATCGAGCACGACATGAGCGTGGTGATGCAAATCTCCGACCACGTCGTGGTGATGGACCACGGCATCAAGATCGCCGAAGGCACGCCGCGCCAGATCCGCGACGATCCCAAGGTGATCGCGGCCTATCTCGGCGCCGACGAGGAGGAAGCCATCGCGGTGATGGAGAGCGGGACGTGAGCGAGCCGCGCGACAAGTCCCCCACCTCCCCCTGGAAGGGGGAGGTCGACCGCGAAGCGGGCGGGTGGGGGTCACGCTTTTCCCGCACGAAAGATATGACCGCTAGGGCGCGATCTCTCCGCGCAAACATGACCGACGCGGAATTGCGGCTGTGGCGTGCGCTGCGCCGTGACCAACTGAATGGCCTTTCATTCAGAAAGCAGCATCCGATCGGGCCGTACACAGTCGACTTCTATTGCTCCCGTCTTCGGCTCGCTGTCGAAGTGGACGGCGGACAACACGCAGAACAGCGTAAGCAAGCCGACGATCGTCGAACACAATGGCTTGCCGAGAAAGGCGTTACCGTCGTTCGCTACTGGAACAACGATGTCCTTGCGAACCTGGAGGGCGTGCTTAGCGATCTCCTGACGCAAACCGAGAGGCTTGCGCAAGCGGCTGCAACCCCCACCCCACCCCTCCCCCTTTCAGGGGGAGGGAGTACCGACAAGCTCGCGCCCGACGAAGAAGAGAGCGAGTCATGACTCACCCCCTGCTCGCGATCCGCTCGCTGCGGGCGGCCTATGGCAAGATCGAGGCGCTCAAGGGCGTCGACCTCGACATCAACGCCGGCGAGATCGTCGCGCTGATCGGCGCCAACGGCGCCGGCAAGTCGACGTTGATGATGACGATTTTCGGCCGGCCCCGTGCCCGCGCCGGCCGCATCGAATTCGACGGCCGGGACATTACCGGCGTGCCGACGCATGAGATTGCGCGGCTGCGGATTGCCCAGTCGCCCGAAGGCCGCCGGATTTTTCCGCGCATGAGCGTGGCGGAAAACCTGCAGATGGGCGCCGACGCCACCGACTCAAGCGAGGCCGATCGGGCGAGCGGCCTGGAACGTGTCTTCGCGCTGTTCCCGCGGCTCAAGGAACGCATGACCCAGCGCGGCGGCACGTTGTCCGGCGGCGAGCAGCAGATGCTGGCGATCGGCCGGGCCTTGATGAGCCGGCCGCGCCTGTTGATGCTGGACGAGCCGTCGCTGGGGCTGGCTCCCCTGATCGCGCGGCAGATTTTCGATGCGATCCGGACCCTGAACCGGCAGGACGGCCTGACCGTGCTGATCGTGGAGCAGAACGCCAACCACGCGCTGAAACTGGCCCATCGCGGCTATGTCATGGTCAACGGCCTGATCACGCTGTCCGGAACCGGCAGCGAATTGCTGCAGCGCCCGGAAATCCGCGCCGCCTATCTGGAGGGCGGCCGCCGGGAGTAGCGGTCCCACCTGCCCCCGGCGCACCCTTGGTGCGTGCTGCGGCAAGATGCGGCGAACCGACGGTGGATTTGCCCGAAATTTGCCGATGACTTCGCCGTAAAATCAGCCGACAATAGGCGTGGTTTTGGTACCCGGCCTGCCGGGTACTTCCTGAAATCGACTGACCTGCGAGGACACCTCATGAAATCACTGAAACTCATCGGCCTGGCATTGGGCGCATCGCTGGCGCTGTCGACAACGGCGCTGGCGCAGGACATCTCCATCGCAGTGGTGGGCCCGATGACGGGCGGCGAATCCGCATTCGGCCGGCAGATGAAGAACGGCGCCGAACAATTCGTGGCCGATATCAACGCCGCCGGCGGCGTGCTGGGCAAGAAGCTGGCGCTGCAGATCGGCGACGATGCCTGCGATCCGAAGCAGGCACGCTCTGTCGCGGAAAAGTTCGCCAGCGCCAAGATCCCGTTCGTTGCCGGCCACTTCTGCTCGTCGTCGTCGATCCCGGCATCGGAAGCCTATGCCGACGGCAACGTGCTGCAGATTACGCCGGCGTCGACCAACCCGCTATTCACCGAGCGCAAGCTCTGGAACGTGGCGCGCGTCTGCGGCCGTGACGATCAGCAGGGCCTGGTTGCCGCCGACTACATCGTCAAGAACTACAAGGGCAAGAACATCGCCATCCTCAACGACAAGACCACTTACGGCAAGGGTCTCGCCGACGAAACCAAGAAGGCGCTCAACAAGGCCGGCGTCACCGAGAAGATGTTCGAATCCTACAACAAGGGCGACAAGGACTTTAACGCGATCGTGTCGCGCCTGAAGCGCGACAATATCGATCTGGTGTTTGTCGGCGGCTATCATCAAGAATCCGGCCTCATTCTGCGCCAGATGCGCGACCAGGGCCTCAAGACGGTGTTGATGGCGGGCGACGCGCTGAACGACAAGGAGTTCGCCTCGATCGCCGGTCCGGCCGCGGAGGGCACGCTGTTCACCTTCGGTCCCGATCCGCGCAACAAGGCGACCGCGAAGGCGATCGTCGAGAAGTTCAAGGGCAAGAACATCGATCCCGAAGGCTACACCCTCTATACCTACGCTGCGATGCAGGTGTGGTCGCAGGCGGCGGCGAAGGCCAAGACCACCGATCCGAAGAAGGTCATGGAAACCATCAAGGCCGGCGAATGGGACACCGTGCTCGGCAAGCTGGGCTTCGACGCCAAGGGTGACATCAAGGTGATCGACTACGTCGTCTACAAGTGGGACGCCAAGGGCAACTACGCCGAGATCCATCCGAAGGCCTCCTGATCCCTTCGGCGATCAGCGCCGATCACAACATCAAACGCCCCGGCCTACCGGGGCGTTTTTATTTTCGGTTCCAAATAATTTTTAACCGAGAGGAACAATTGGGTTCCCACGGCATTGTGGAGAGTTGGGGCTGAGTTCCATGTCATTGATTTCACGACCTTAACCGTTATTCCAGCTTGATCTGCCGCAGGGCAGCGGGTCTATTTCGTGAAATTGCATCTCAGCCAATGAGATTTTGAGATTTTGAGATTTGCGCGAACTGGCCGAGGAGACACCATGAGTGATCTTTCCCCTGGAGCATCTCCCTCCGCTCGCCGGGTCGCCAAATCCAAACCACCCCACACCAACGGCACGTCCGATCCGATGCAGGACCTGCTGCACGCGTTGCAGGCAATGCGTGCCGGCGATTTCTCGGTACGCATGACAGGCGATCATCTCGGCATCGAGGGCAAGATTGCCGATACCTTCAACGAAATCGTCGCCTCCAACCAGCGAATGGCGCAGCAACTGGAGCACGTCGGCCAGGTCGTCGGGCGCGAGGGCAAGACGCGCCAGCGCGTCAAGTTCGACCTCTCGAGCGGCTCGTGGGCGGACATGGAAGGCTCCGTCAACACGCTGATCGACGATCTACTGTGGCCGACCCGCGAAGTCACGCGCGCGGTCGCCGCGGTGGCACAGGGCGATCTGCTGCAGACCGTGCAACTCAACGTCGACGGCCGCCCGCTTGGCGGCGAATTTCTGCAGTCTGCCACCATCGTCAACACGATGATCAAGCAGCTCGGCGTGTTCACCTCGGAGGTGACGCGCGTCGCGCGCGAAGTCGGCACCGAGGGCAAGCTCGGTGGCCAGGCCCAGGTGCCGGAAGTGACCGGCGTCTGGAAAGACCTGACCGAGAGCGTCAACTCGATGGCCAATAACCTGACCGGCCAGGTCCGCAACATTGCCGAAGTGACCATTGCGGTCGCCAATGGCGACCTGTCGAAGAAGATCACCGTCGACGTCCGCGGCGAGATCCTGCAGCTCAAGGAAGCCATCAACACGATGGTGGACCAACTCCGCTCCTTCGCTTCCGAAGTGACGCGCGTGGCCCGCGAAGTCGGCACCGACGGCAAGCTCGGCGGCCAAGCAATCGTTCCCGGCGTCGCCGGCACCTGGAAGGATCTGACCGACTCCGTCAACGCGATGTGCGGCAACCTCACCGCACAGGTCCGCAACATCGCCAACGTCACTACCGCGGTCGCCCGTGGCGACCTCTCGCGCAAGATCACGGTCGACGTCCGCGGCGAAATCCTCGAGCTCAAGGACACCATCAACACGATGGTCGACCAGCTCAACTCGTTCGCCTCGGAAGTGACGCGCGTGGCGCGCGAGGTCGGCACCGAAGGCAAGCTCGGCGGTCAGGCCCAGGTGCCTGGTGTGGCCGGCACCTGGAAGGACCTCACCGACAACGTCAACTTCATGGCTTCCAACCTGACGGCGCAGGTTCGCAACATCGCCGATGTCGCTACCGCCATTGCCGGCGGCGACCTCTCCAAGAAGATCACCGTGAACGTCTCGGGCGAAATCCTTCAGTTGAAGGAAACGCTCAACACCATGGTCGACCAGCTCAATGCTTTTGCCGGCGAAGTGACGCGCGTGGCGCGCGAAGTCGGCACCGAGGGACGGCTCGGCGGTCAGGCCAACGTGCTCGGCGTCGCCGGCACCTGGAAGGACCTCACCGAGAGCGTCAACTCGATGGCCTCCAACCTGACCGCGCAGGTCCGCAACATCGCCGAGGTGACGACCGCGGTCGCCAATGGCGACCTGTCGAAAAAGATCACGGTGGACGTCCGCGGCGAAATTCTGGAGTTGAAAGACACCATCAATACGATGGTGGATCAGCTCAACGCCTTTGCCGGCGAAGTGACGCGCGTCGCGCGCGAAGTCGGCACCGAAGGCAAGCTCGGTGGCCAGGCCAACGTGCGCGGCGTCGCCGGCACCTGGAAGGACCTCACCGACAACGTCAATTCGATGGCCGGCAACCTCACCGCTCAGGTTCGCAACATCGCCGAAGTCGCGACCGCGGTGGCGAAGGGCGACCTGTCGAAGAAGATCACGGTCAACGTCTCGGGCGAAATCCTTCAGTTGAAGGAAACGCTGAACACGATGGTCGATCAGCTCAACGCCTTTGCCGGCGAAGTGACGCGCGTGGCGCGCGAGGTCGGCACCGACGGTAAGCTCGGCGGCCAGGCACAGGTGCCTGAAGTGGCCGGCACCTGGAAGGATTTGACCGACTCAGTGAACTCGATGGCGGGCAACCTGACTGCGCAGGTCCGCAACATCGCAGAAGTGGCGACCGCGATCGCCGGCGGCGACCTCTCGCGAAAAATCACGGTCGACGTGCGCGGCGAAATTCTGCAGCTCAAGGAAACGCTGAACACGATGGTCGACCAGCTCAACCGCTTCGCGGGCGAAGTGACCCGCGTGGCGCGCGAGGTCGGCACCGAGGGACGGCTCGGCGGCCAGGCCAACGTGCCCGGCGTCGCCGGCACCTGGAAGGACCTCACCGACAACGTCAACTCGATGGCCGGCAACCTGACCGGCCAGGTCCGCAACATCGCCGAGGTGACCACGGCGGTGGCGAAGGGCGACCTGTCGAAGAAGATCACGGTCGACGTCAAGGGCGAGATTCTCGAACTGAAGAACACCGTCAACACGATGGTGGACCAGCTCAACGCCTTCGCGTCGGAAGTGACGCGCGTGGCGCGCGAGGTCGGTACCGAAGGCAAGCTCGGTGGCCAGGCCCAGGTGCCTGAAGTCGCCGGCACCTGGAAGGACCTGACCGACAACGTCAACTTCATGGCTTCGAACCTGACCGCGCAGGTCCGCAACATCGCCGAGGTCGCAACTGCGATCGCCGGCGGCGACCTCTCCAAGAAGATCACGGTGGACGTCCGCGGCGAGATCCTGCTGCTGAAGGACACCCTCAATACGATGGTCGAGCAGCTACGCTCCTTCGCCGCCGAAGTGACGCGCGTGGCGCGCGAGGTCGGCACCGAGGGACGGCTCGGCGGCCAGGCCGTGGTGCCCGGCGTCGGCGGCACCTGGAAGGATCTGACCGACAACGTCAACCTGCTGGCGGCCAACCTCACCACGCAGGTGCGCAACATCGCTGAAGTCACGACCGCCGTGGCGCGCGGCGACCTGTCGCGCAAGATCACCGTCGACGTGAAGGGCGAAATCCTCGAACTGAAAAACACCATCAACACGATGGTCGACCAGCTCAACGCCTTTGCCGGCGAAGTGACCCGCGTGGCGCGCGAGGTCGGCACCGAGGGCAAGCTCGGCGGTCAGGCGCAGGTCCCGGGCGTCGCCGGCACCTGGAAGGACCTCACCGACACCGTCAACTTCATGGCGGCGAATTTGACCGAACAGGTCCGCGGCATCGTCAAGGTGGTGACGGCGGTCGCCAACGGCGACCTGAAGCAGAACCTGACAGTGAAATCGAAGGGCGAAGTCGCAGCCCTTGCCGACACCATTAACAACATGACCGAGACGCTCGCGACCTTTGCCGATCAGGTCACCAGCGTGGCGCGCGAGGTCGGCGTCGAGGGGCGGCTCGGCGGCCAGGCCAACGTGCCCGGCGCGGCCGGCACCTGGAAGGACCTCACCGGCAACGTCAACCTGCTCGCCGCCAACCTGACCTCGCAGGTGCGCTCGATCGCCGAGGTGGCGACCGCCGTGACCAAGGGCGACCTGACCCGCTCGATCCAGGTCGACGCCCGCGGCGAAGTGGCCGAACTCAAAGACAACATCAACACCATGATCGGCAACCTGCGGCTCACCACCCAGGTGAACACCGAGCAGGACTGGCTGAAAACAAACCTCGCAAGATTCACCAACATGTTGCAGGGCCAGCGCGAGCTGTCCACCGTCGGTCGGCTGCTGCTGACCGAACTGGCGCCGCTCGTCAACGCGCATATGGGCGTGATCTACCAGGTCGAGAACGCCGAGAGCCCGCAATTGCACCTGCTCTCGGCCTACGCCGGCGACGGCGCCAATCCGCATCCGCAAATCGTTCAGTTCGGCGAAGGATTGATCGGCCAATGCGCCATGGACAAGCGCCAGCGGCTGGTGTCGGACATCCCTCACGATACGGCACCGGTGAATTCGGCACTGCTACGCGTGATCCCGAAAAACATCGTCGTGCTTCCGGTGCTGTTCGAAAACCAGGTGAAGGCCGTGATCGAGCTCTCCTCGATCTCGTCGTTCACGACGTCACAGATGACCTTCCTGGAACAGCTCACCGACAGCATCGGCATCGTGCTCAACTCGATCGAGGCCACGATGCAGACCGAAGGCCTGTTGAAGCAATCCCAGCAGCTCGCCGGTGAACTGCAGACGCAGCAGAAGGAATTGCAGCAGACCAACGAACAGCTCGAACAGAAGGCCCAGCAGCTCGCCGAACGCAACGTCGAGGTGGAACGAAAGAACCAGGAAATCGAACAAGCACGGCGCGCGCTCGAGGAAAAGGCAACGGAACTTGCGTTGACATCGAAGTACAAGTCCGAATTCCTCGCCAACATGTCGCACGAACTGCGCACGCCGCTCAACAGCATCCTGATCCTCGGCCAGCAGCTCACCGAAAACCCCGACGGCAATCTGTCGCCGAAGCAGGTCGAGTTCGCCCGCACCATCCACGGCGCCGGCACCGATCTTCTGAACTTGATCAGCGACATCCTCGACCTGTCGAAGATCGAATCCGGCACTGTGACGGTCGATGCCGAGGAAATCCTGACGTCCAGCCTGTTGGAGACCGTCGGCCGCCCGTTCAAGCACGAGGCCGAAAACCGCCACCTCTCGTTCAACATCAATGTCGACGAGAACCTTCCCCGCAGCATGGTCACCGACTCCAAGCGGCTGCAGCAGGTGTTGAAGAACCTGCTGTCGAACGCATTCAAGTTCACCGCGGAAGGCGGCGTGAAACTGAGCGTGTCGGCTGCCGTCGGCGGCTGGAGCGCCGAACACCCGATCCTCAATCACGCCCCCGCCGTCGTCGCCTTCGAGGTGACGGATACCGGCATCGGCATTCCCTTGGAAAAGCAGAAACTGATCTTCGAGGCGTTCCAGCAGGCGGACGCCGGCACGAGCCGGAAATACGGCGGCACCGGTCTCGGCCTCGCGATCAGCCGCGAGCTCGCGAGCCTGCTCGGCGGCGAAATCCATCTGCGCAGCGCACCCGGTAAAGGCAGCACCTTCGTGCTTTATCTGCCGCTGAAATATTCCGGCCCGACGATCGCGTCGCGCGTCGCCGCTCCGTCGCCGTTCACGCCGGCGCCGGCGGTGCAAGCCACCTCAACGCAGGAGCGCGTCGTCGAGCAATTGCCGGACGATCGCCTCGATCTCGCGCCGGGAGACAACATCCTCCTAATCGTCGAGGACGATCCGCATTATGCGCGGGTGCTGATCGATCTGGCCCGCGACAAGGGTTTCAAGGTGCTGGTTGCGAGCCGCGGCGCCGAAGCGCTCGAGCTCGCCAAGCAGTTCCAGCCGACAGCGGTTTCGCTCGATGTGTTCCTGCCTGACATGCTGGGCTGGACCGTGCTGAGCCAGCTCAAGCACAGTCCGCTGACGCGGCACATTCCGGTGCAGATCATCACGCTCGACGAAGACCGCCAGCATGCGCTGGCGCGCGGCGCGTTTTCCTTCGTCAACAAGCCGACGACGACCGAGGGCGTCAGCGCGGCACTGTCGCAGATCAAGGAATACGCCAAGCCCCGCCGCAAGCGCCTGCTGATCGTGGAGGACAATGCCGCCGAGCAGATGAGCATCACCGAATTGCTCGGCCATGACGACATCGAGATCCTCACCGCCGACACCGGCGCCGATGCCTTGTCGACGTTGCGGAACCAGCCCTGCGACTGCGTCGTGCTCGATCTGCGATTGCCTGACATGAGCGGGTTCGAGGTGCTTGACCAGCTTCGCAACGACGAAACGCTATCGAACGTGCCGGTCGTGGTGTTTACGGGCCGGGAACTCTCGGCCGAGGAAGACGCGGAACTTCACACCATGGCGAGGAGCATCGTGGTCAAGGGCGTCGAGTCGCCGGAACGCCTGCTCGATGAAACGTCGCTGTTTTTGCACCGTGTGATCACGGAATTGCCAGTCGAAAAGCAGAGAATGCTCGAAAAGCTCAATAGCTCCGATGAGGATCTCGTTGGCAAGACCGCACTTCTGGTAGACGACGACGCCCGTAACATCTTCGCGCTGTCGAGTGTGCTCGAACGGCGCGGCATGAAGGTGCTGACCGCGACGACCGGCCACGAGGCCATTGCGCTGGTCGAGTCTACCCCAAATATCGCAATCGTGCTGATGGATATCATGATGCCGCAGATGGACGGATATCAGACCATCGGTGTCATCCGCGAAAATCCGTCCTTCAGCCGCCTGCCGATTATTGCGCTGACCGCCAAGGCGATGAAGGGCGACCGCGAGAAATGCCTCGAAGCCGGCGCTTCGGACTATCTCGCCAAACCCGTCAATACCGAGCAGTTGCTGCTCGCCATCCGAATGTGGTTGCACCGCTGACCGGCGTAAGCAGATGATGGATCAAGAGAAGGTAAACATTCTTCTGGTTGACGATCAGCCTGCGAAGCTGCTCGCCTATGAGGTCATCCTCAAAGAACTCGGCGAGAACCTGGTCAAGGCCTCGTCCGGGCGCGAAGCGCTCGAGTTCCTGCTCAAGAACGATGTTGCCATCATATTGGTCGACGTCTGCATGCCGGAACTCGACGGGTTCGAACTCGCCGCCATGATCCGCGAACATCCCCGCTTCCAGAAGACGGCGATGATCTTCATCTCCGCGATCCAGGTCAGCGACATCGACCGGCTGCG
The DNA here is from genome assembly GCF_000472965.1 of Bradyrhizobium murdochi. Classification (GTDB taxonomy): domain Bacteria; phylum Pseudomonadota; class Alphaproteobacteria; order Rhizobiales; family Xanthobacteraceae; genus Bradyrhizobium; species Bradyrhizobium murdochi. Next base: position 75,171 of record NZ_AXAU01000016.1, read on the forward strand.
CGGCTATGAGATGGGCGCGGTCGACTACGTTCCGGTGCCTGTGGTGCCCGAAGTGTTGCGCGCCAAGATCAAGGTGTTCGCGGAGCTCTATCGCAAGACGCGCCAGCTCGAACGGCTCAATGTCGAACTCGAGGACCGGGTTCGTGCGCGCACTGCCGAACTCGAGGAATCGCACGCCAGGCTTCTGGAAAGCGAGCAGCGCCGCAGTTTGGCGATCGCGGCCGGCAAGATGGGCTCCTGGGACTGGGACTGGGTCAATGGCGACTTTATGTGGGACGAAGGCCAGTATCAGATCCTCGGCGTCGATCCCGGCAAGTTCGAACTGACGCCGGCCAATATCCAGGCGCTGCTTCACCCTGACGACGTTCATGAATTGCACGAGGCGTGGGCCAGCTTCGCTCGGGGCGCGAAATCATACGAAGCGGAATTCCGCATCATCCGGCCGAATGGCGAGGTGCGCTGGTGCGCGGGAACGGCGGCGGCAAGCACCGACAAGGGCGGCCGCGTCGTCCGCGTCAGCGGCGTTACCGTCGACATCACCGAACGCAAGCAGGCCGAGGAGCGGCAAAGCCTGCTGGCGCGGGAGGTCGACCACCGCGCCAAGAACGCGCTGGCGCTCGCGCAATCCATCGTCCGATTGACGCGCGGCGACAATGTGAAGAGCTACGTCCGTTCCGTCGAAGGACGGATCAATGCCCTTGCGCGCGTGCACACCGTGCTCTCGCTCTCGAGCTGGCAAGGCGCCGAAATACGCAAACTGATCGAGGAGGAGCTGGCGCCCTATTCCACCGGCGACCAGACCGACTTGTCCGGCCCGGAGATCCATCTCGAGCCGGCGACGGCCCAGACGGTTGCGTTGGCACTGCACGAGCTCGTCACCAATTCGGCGAAGTACGGCGCGCTGTCTGCGTTGTCGGGCCGGCTGTCGGTGTGTTGGGAAGACCAGGCGGGCGTTCTCAAGATCATATGGTCGGAGACTGGCGGGCCACATGTCGAGAAGCCGGTGTCGCGAGGGTTCGGAACCAGAAGCGTCATCGCCAGCATCGAGTCGCAGCTTGGTGGCAGGGCGGAATTCGACTGGCGCCCGGAAGGCCTCGTGTGCCGCCTGTCGGTTCCGTTGTCGCAACGGCAGTTTGGCGCCGATCCGGTTTCGCTCCTCGAGGTTACTGTTGATGGCAATGGTCTGCGACGCGCCGAGCGGTAAGACTGCTAACGCGCTGCTCCCGCAACGGGAGCGCCCTGCGGCCGGGCCGGTCCCATCGCCAATTCGATCGCACGCATCAAATCCGGCGGACGAAACGGCTTCTGCAGACAGATGACGTCGGAAAGTTCTGGCGTTTCGGACAGAAAGTCCAGCGCGGTCATTCCCGAAATCGCTATGACGGGCAGGCCCGGCACGCGGGCGCGCATCGCTGCAATCAGATCGGAGCCGTCGGTGCCCTGCAAAAAGATGTCGACGATCGCAAGGTCGAAGCTCGTATCTTCGAACAACTTCAATATGGTGTTCGGCTTCGTCAAGCAGTCGGGCGGGCACGTCAAGATCTACAGCGAGGAAGGCCACGGCACCTCCGTCAAGATCTATTTGCCGCGAGCAACGGGATTGCAGCAGACCGCGGCGGAAGCGCTGGTCTCGGGAAATATCGAGGGCGGCACCGAAACTGTCCTCGTCGTCGAGGACGATGCGCTGGTGCGGCGCTATGTGATGACCCAGATCGAGAGCCTGGGCTACACCACCCTGGAGGCAGCCAACGCTTCCGATGCGTTGCGCATCATCGACGATGTCCCGAACGTGGACCTGCTGTTTACCGACGTGATCATGCCCGGCATCATGAACGGCCGCCAGCTCGTCGACGAAGCGCTGAAGCGCCGGCCTGACCTCAAGACGCCCTACACCTCGGGATATACCGAAAACACCATCGTCCATCACGGCCGCCTGGATTCCGGCGTGCTGCTATTGGCAAAACCGTATCGCAAATCCGAGCTTGCGCGGATGATCCGGCTGGCGCTTGCCAGTTGAAGCAAGCGCTGCGGCTGATATATCCGTGGATGGAACGCCTCAGGCGGATGCAGCCCCACGGAGCGGCGCTTTGAAAAACCTGCTTACCGATATTTCCGGCGTTCGCGTCGGCCACGCCCACGACGCAAGCATCGCTTCCGGCGTCACCGCGATCCTGTTCGACACGGCCGCCGTGGCCTCGATCGACGTGCGCGGCGGCGGCCCCGGCACCCGCGAAGAAGCGCTGCTCAGCCCTGAGAGCACCGTCGAGGCGATCGACGGCATCGCGCTTGCCGGCGGCTCGGCGCTCGGACTGGATGCCGCCGGCGGCGTGCAGGCTTGGCTTGCCGAACAGGGGCGCGGCTTTCGCATCCGTGACGCGGTCATCCCGATTGTTCCGGGAGCAATCTGCTTCGATCTGCTCAACGGCGGCAACAAGGCATGGGGACGCTTTCCCCCCTATCGCGATCTCGGCTACGCCGCGGCCAACGCGGCGGCTGACGATTTCGCCCTCGGCAGCGTCGGCGCCGGCCTCGGCGCGACCACTGCCAATTTCAAGGGCGGCCTCGGCTCCGCTTCGGCACAGACCGACGGCGGCGTGACCATCGGCGCGCTTGCGGTGGTCAATGCGGTGGGCAGCGTGACGATCGGCGACGGCCCGTGGTTCTGGGCCGCGCCGTTCGAGCAGGACAACGAGTTTGGCGGGCGAGGACTGCCGCCCTCGTTCACGCCCGATATGCTGAGAGCCCGCCTCAAGGGCGCGCCGTCAGCTACTCCGTCGCAGAACACCACGCTGGTGGTCGTTGTCACCGATGCGGTGCTGACCAAACCGCAGGCCAGGCGGCTCGCGATGATCGCGCAAACCGGCATGGCGCGCGCCATCTATCCCGTGCATGCGCCGCTGGACGGTGACGTGGTGTTTGCCGCCGCGACCGGCAAGAAGCCGATCGATCCGCTGTTCGGCCTCACCGAACTCGGCATGGTGGCCGCCAACACGGTTGCGCGCGCAATCGCGCGCGGCGTCCATGCTGCGACTGCACTGCCCTTCGCCGGCGCGCTACCGGCGTGGAGGGATCGTTTCGGTTAGCAAGCCCCTCATGGTGAGGAGCGCGAAGCGCGTCTCGAACCATGGGGCCCCGTCTGTGGCCTACATCCTTCGAGACGCCCGCTTCTCGCGGGCTCCTCAGGATGAGGGGTTACAGCTAATCCCGTCAGGCGCTGAGCGAAAGCGATGCGGTGGCGCCCGATGCGATCGCCTTGGCTTCGCGCTGGATCATCTGCTCGATGAAATTGTAGGACGATGTCGCTGATGTGGATGAGCTGCCGGACGCAGGCGATGTCATCGTTACCTTCGATCCGTCGGCATAGGTCAAGGAGGTCGTCACCGAGCCGTCGCTGTTGCTGACCGTCGTGGTCATTGCGCCCTGGCGCATCTGCGAGCGCGGATCAAAATTGGATGCGTCGGACTCGTTCGTCTCGTCCGGGCGGCGGTGATGCTCCTTCTCAGGCCGGAGCGCCGACGCCAGTTCCTTGAGACTGACCGAGCCGTCGCCGTCCTGGTCGAGCTTGCCAAACACGCTGTCGGCCTGCGCAAGGTTGGTGCCACCGGCGCCAAGCGCCTCTTCGAATTCCGTCTTGCTGATCTTGCCGTCACCGTCGCCATCGATCTGCCCGAACAGGTCCTTCAGCGCGGCGTGACGGCTTTTCGAAGCCGTGGCCGATCCCGTCGAGGACTGGCTTTGCGCGTCAAGCAGCGCGCTCATGGTTTCCGGCGATATCGTCGAAAGGCCGTTGCCCGAGCCGGACCCTGGAGCGATCGATGCCGGCGTAGTCGGGGATGACTGGCCGAAGCTTGCGAAGTTCTGGCTGAGGCCGGTGGTTGGCGCAGACGATTTGGACGACGTCAGCGCCTTGAGGGCATCGATGGCCGATGACGCGGCGCCCAGAGCAAAGAACATGGCGGAACTCCAACAATGCCGCGCGTAAAGCGGCCCACAGTTCGTGTTCCGTTTTCCTCAGCAAGCGCCATGCCATGAAGAAAACCCAATAAAACCGGGCTTTTCCGTATCCCGTCTGATCGGCAAACCCGGCAATAGCTGCCCGCCGCGGCAGATTTTTCCGCCCACAGGAGACGGCGGCGCCGCGCATTGCCCCCGGCCGTGCTGCATGTTACGCGGAGCCATTCCGCACTCTCGCAAGCCTTTCGGGAAAAGCGCACATGTCCCAGCAATTTGCGTCGCGTCCCCTGGTCATCGCACCGTCGATCCTGGCGGCGGATTTCGCCAAGCTCGGCGAGGAAGTCCGCGCGGTGGACGCAGCGGGCGCCGACTGGATCCATCTCGACGTGATGGACGGACATTTCGTGCCGAACATTTCCTACGGCCCCGATGTCATCAAGGCGATGCGCCCGCATACGAAGAAGATCTTCGACGCGCATCTGATGATCTCACCCTGCGACCCCTACCTCGAGGCCTTTGCAAAGGCCGGCTGCGATCACATCACCGTCCATGCCGAGGCCGGCCCGCATCTGCATCGCTCGCTGCAGGCGATCCGCGCGCTCGGCAAGAAGGCCGGCGTCTCGCTCAACCCGGGCACGCCGGCGAGTGCGATCGAATATGTTATCGACCTGATCGATCTGGTGCTTGTGATGTCGGTCAATCCCGGCTTCGGCGGCCAGGCCTTCATCAAATCCGCGCTTAGCAAGGTCAGCGACGTCAGGGCGATGGCCGCGGGCCGTCCGATCGACATCGAGGTCGATGGCGGCGTCGGTCCTGATGTCGCCGGGCAGTTGGCCGCCGCCGGCGCCAATGCGCTGGTCGCGGGCTCCGCGGTGTTCAAGGGCGGCACCGTGGACAGCTACAAGGCCAACATATCCGCTATCCGCAACGCGGCGGCGCTGGCGCGCGGCGAAGCGGTCTAGCTAGCCTCAATGTCATCCCTGCGAACGCAGGGCGACGGCGATAGCCGGCAGGAAAGCCACACTCGACGGGCAGCAGCCATGGAACCCGAAAGTCCACGCTCCGGCCACAAAGCTTCACGCATCTCGCCATAAACGCGGACCAGCATCCCGCCTTCCACGGACGGGACAGAAATATGATCAAGGCCTTCATCACAGCCGCAATGCTCCTGGTATTCGCGCCCTCTGCCGCGCTCGCGCAGCGCGCAGGCGACGCGGCCCTCGGCGCCGTGGCCGGCGCCGTCGTGCTGGGCCCGATTGGGGCTGTCGCCGGCGCCTTCGTCGGCTATACGGCCGGGCCTTCGATATCGCGCTCGTGGGGACTGGAAGGCTCGCGCTCGTCGCGGCACCGTAGACAGGCTTCAAGGGACAGCGTGCGAGGCGCCAGGGCGGAAGCGGTAGGCCCCGCATCCAATTCCGCCGGTCAGGCCGAACGGAGCGCCCGCCTCACCAGCTATCCCGTGCCGAACCCGCCGCGCTCCGCCAAAACAGCGCTGCCACCCGTTCAGCCCCTCGACTGAGCGCACGCGCCACCTGCTACACGCTATCCGCCGGCGCCACTGCCGATCGTGGCGGCCTTGAAGCCGTCGAGTTGGGCGCCGGGCGCAATTGCGGGCTTCGCCATCGCCGTCATATCCCGACCAGCAGGCGATCGGCCAGCCAGTGCGGCAGCCCGTTGGCGCGGATGCGGTCGGCTGCCGCTTCGACGTCGTACGCCACGCGGCAATAGGTAATCTCGCGCGAGGTGGTATCGAGCATCGCAAACGCAGCCGCAGGATCGCCGTCGCGCGGCTGCCCGACCGAGCCGAGTACAGCGAGCCAGCGCCGGCCGCCGAGCAACTGCACCGGCACATCGGATGTCGGAACGAAACCCGTCATCTTCGCCGCCGATGACATCGAATAGAGCGCCGGCCGGTGGATGTGCCCGCAGAAGGTGACATGGGCTTTGGCCGCCTCGATGCTGCGCGCGGCATCCGTACTGCTGCGTACATAATGCCATCGTGCCGGATGCGATGCCTCGGCATGTACGTAGAGGCGATCGTCTTCCTGCCGCGTCAGCGGCAGCTCAGCAAGAAAACGCCGCTGCGGCGTGCTGAGCCTGCCGCGGGTCCACTCGATCGCGGCCTGGGCCTCGGCGTTCATGGTCTCCGACGGGGTGCTGATCGCGTGGTCGTGGTTGCCGATCACGGCGATGGCGCCGTCATCGACCAGGCCCATCACGGTATCGACCGCCCATTCCGGATCGGCGCCATAGCCGACCACATCGCCGAGACAGACAATCCGTTCCGCGCCGCGGGCGCGCGCGAAATCGAGGCACGCGCTGAACGCTTGCCGGTTGGCGTGGATATCGGCAAAAATGGCCAGCCGCACGCGTCTCCTCCCGATCCATCATCGCGCCCGTGCCTGCGCGCGCCTTGATGGATATCAAACAACGAGCCGCTTGCGCAGTTCGATTGCTAATTTGGGGGCGCCTCAACTTACGCTTCGGAAAAGGGCTCACGGCGCCGAAATTGGTTTGCTGCTGTTCTCAGTCATCGTTACTGCGGTCCATGTGCTAACGTTTAGAAGAGCCGCGCAAGCAAGCTAGGCCACCGCTCAATTCTAGCCCGCGATGCCCATGGCGTGATGGGTCAGCCTCTCCTGACGCCTTTCGGTTGGAACAGACTTGGCTTAAGCTGGTTTATCTGCTGGATTGGAGAATGCACAGATGAAGCCCTTCTTGACGGCGTTCGCAGTAGCACTTGTAAGCAGCACTTTCGCGCTTGCTGACACCCCAGTGACACCGGCAGAGGCCGAGAAAATCAAGGCTGCTTTGGAAGTCCTTGGCTGCACGGGCGGCAAGATGGAAAAGGAGACCGAGGCCAGCGGCTACTTTGAAGTCGATGATGCCAAATGCAAGGACGGTCAGTACGACATCAAGCTCGACAAGGACTTCAAGTTGATCGCGATGATCCGCGACTGAGCATGCTCAAGACCTACCCTAAGCGGCGGTCATCGCCTTGACGTTCTCCGGCGCGAAGAACTCAGCGGGTGATATTGTTCCGGCATTCATCCGCGCGAAGGCATCCATAGCGCTCTGATTGCCGTGAATCGCGCCAAGGAGGTGCTGCATATCCGGTGGCGGTGGTTCCAGCGTCGCCAGCATGCAGGTGAATTCATACATTGCCGCGACCCGTGAATCGCGCGCGCGATGGTACTCGCTCATCGCCGCGTCGAACGGTTGCGCTCCCGAGAAGGCCCTGTCGAGCGCGACCGCGCAGAGCTCGGCGTCATGGAAGGCGTCCATGATTCCTTGTCCAGTGATGAAATCCCGGTTGTAGCCCGCGTCGCCCACGAGCACCCAGCCGGGGCCGTAGGGCTTGCGAAAGTAGTTCGGCACCGCCGCACCGGCGAAGCGCGCTTCCCGCTTGGCTTCGCGCAGGCGGTCGGCGAACGCCGGCGCCAACGCGATGGTCTTCAGGTAATTCCCTTCGATGTCCTTCTTGCAATCGTCGAACCTTGCGTATGGCCAACCGGCGATCACCATCGTCAGCCCGTCATGGGTTGGAGCGGCGGCAAATCCGGTCCCGTCACGGATATATTGCTCAAACTTGCCGAACATCGGCAGTCCGCTCCAGTAGGTGTAATATGCGACGAGCAGAATGGGTTTCTCGTCATAGTGCTCTGGCCGGACCGTTTCGGCCACGAACGAGTGTCTGCCGTCGGCGCCGACGACGACTTCAGCGCGCTCGGTGATAGGGCCGCCATGCTTCGAGCGGCCCTTGATGCCGACCGCCCGTCGGTCCTCGATCAAGATTTCATCCACGGCAAAACCCTCGCGAACTTCCGCGCCGGACTGAGCCGCAGCATCGACGAGCAGCTTGTCGAGCATCGTGCGGCGCGGACAGTACGCTACCGGAGCTTCACTCGAGCCTGGCGCGCCCACAATCGTGAAAGGACCAAAGTCGAAAGCATAGCTGTCGATCGGCGGGCACCCGGTCACAGTCAGACGATCGAGAAGGCCCCAATTGGACAGGGCACTGACGCCAAGGGGATGCAAGATGTGCGTAGAGACCGTGTCGCTCGGAAAAGTTGCGCGATCGACCACGAGAACCCGATATCCTTTCCGGGCCAGCAGCATTGCGGTCGGCGATCCCGCGCAACGGGCGCCCACTACGATTGCGTCGAATGCCTTGGTCATCGCGGCTCTCTCCTTGTGCTGACAAATCAGACGCGGGCTCGGCGCATCGCGGGTCCGCGGCGTGCCATGGCTGGTGCTAGAGAGAAACGCGAGCCGGCGCTTCGGGAGAACACCCCAATCGGGGCCTTACAAACGTATGGGTGATCCTCCCCATTCGCGGGCGCCGTAGGTATGGCACGATCGCGACGTGTCGAAGCCGGCGGGAAGGAGAAACGATATGAGCGATACATTCGAGGGACGTTGCCTTTGCGGTGCCGTGCGCTTCCGTGCGGCTGGGCGCCCGAAATGGGTCCTGTGGTGCCACTGTGAGAGTTGCCGGCGCCATACCGGAGCGCCGGCATCCGTCTTCGTTGCCTTCGACGATTCAGCCGTCACGGTAACAAGCGGAGCGATCAGCAAATACAATTCATCGCCGGGCGTGGAGCGCGGGTTCTGCGCAAGGTGCGGCTCGACCCTGACCTGCGCGAACCAGCGACGGCCCAATGAGACGCACTTTCATCTCGGCGCGTTCGAAGAACCCGAGAAGCTCAAGCCCACGGGAGAGGCGTTTGCAGGCGAAAGGCTCGCGTCGTTGCACCCGGAAGCCGCGTCCGGCTCGCCTGTTTGACCGTCCGAAGCTGATCGAAGAAACCTTCGACCTTAATCTCAGTGTTCAGATCAGCTTGTGTCGGCACGCAAAGGCCGTCGCCGCGGCCCGCGAGGGAACATCAAGCTTGGCGAGGATGTTGCTGACGTGCCGGTCGACCGTCTTCTCGCTTCGGGAGAGCCTGCCAGCAATCGCTTTGTTGGTTTCGCCGGCGGCGACCAGGCGGAGAATATCAAGCTCACGCGGGGTCAGGCGATGCACATTGCTGGAAGCGACGCCCTTCGTCAGTGAGCCGATCTGCGTGAGATCGGGGCCGGCACCTAAACGCTCGAAAATGGTCCGGGCCGCGTCGAACTCCAGATCGGCAGCGTCCTCGTCTCCGAGGGCGCGGCAGGCCCGTCCGATCAGCACGCGCACGCGCGCAGCCGCGTAGGGCGCCGGGATCTTCTGCCACACCTCGAAGGCACGGCGCAGCGAACCGAGTGCGGACCGCGCGTCCCCTTCGGCAAGGTCCACCGCTCCGCAGGCCTGCGCGGCAATTGCATCCGGCACGCTCGTATCGAAGCTCCGCGCAATGTCCTCGAGTTCTCGGCAGGCGTTGCGTGCGTCCTGAACGTCACCGGCGGCCAAGGTGATCTCGATATAGGCGGGCAGCAAACCCATGCGTTTCAGGCGGTTCACCGTCGTGCCTGCGACGCGGCGAATGGCGCTGGCGGCCGCATCGGTGCGTCCCTGCACAAGGCGCAGCAGCGCTAAGCCCGGCTGGGGCTCCAGGCCAAGCTGGCTCGCGCCTCGAAACGCCTCTTCAGCCGCTGCAAACTCCCCTTTCAGACGATGGACCTCTGCCTGCTGGTAGAGCGCTCCGGCGGCAGCCCGCCGGTCGAAGCCCTGCGACCGCGCGCAGGCGCGCCGCGCTTCCTCGATCGCCTCAAGCCAGGCACCCTGTAACTGCAGGATCTCCGCGCGATGCACTTGGCAAACCCCGGCGAAGGCGACCATATCGGGCTGGCCCTCGCACCACCGCGCCAGGGCGCCTGTCCATTCGCGGGCTCGATCGAATGCGTATACCTGCTGACAGGCCGCGATCACGCTGCAATACATCAAGCCAGTCACCAGCGGCGATAGCTCTCCAGCAGTGACCATGACCATGGTCTCATCCAGGAGCGCGAGTCCGGCTCCGAGCTGCGCCTGCTGCAGTCGTATGCGGCCCTGCTGGTGGCGGGCACAGGCGACGAGGTCCGGGTCGCCACAGCGCTCGCCGACTGCGGCGGCCTCGGCTGCAGCGACGAACGCGGCCTCGTACTCACCAGATTCGAGGCGTTGCTCGACGACCGGCAGCAGCAAATAGCCCCGCTCGGCGCATTCGCGCGTGTCACGCTCCAGCAAACGTTGAGCACGGGAAAACCAGCCGCTCGCACGGCCCATCTCGCCGCGCATTAGCAGGCGAAAGCCGAGCCAGAACGCGCAACGGATAGCGCGAAGCCGCCGGGGAGTATCGCGGTGCGCATTGTAGGCCCGTTCGAGCGCCTTGAGATAATCCTCGTCCCGGCCGACCAGGTATGCGGCCATCGCCAGCAGTTCGAGAGCTTCGGCAGTTAACGAGCTTTCCTGGTCGGCCCGCAAGAACGCCTGGTAAGCGTCGGCCCAAGCGCGCTGTCGATAATATTCACGGGCCAGATCGAGATCGCCGGATTTGCTCGCACCTCCGCGCTTCTGCTGGCCCGGACACTGCTTCATGCGTTTGCTCCAGTCCCCAAGAGATAACCGGACCCATGAGATTTGCCAAAGCATCATATGCGGAACAGTCGACCGGCAGGATGCCTTTCGCGCGGGTGGATTTCCGATGGGAACAGAATTGATCAGATATCTGCTGGAAAACGTCGAATTACGGCTTCTTGCGCATCCGGCGCCGCTCAACCAGAGCCATCACGGCTCGCGGGAAAACGGGCTTTGTCTTGCAAGTCGGTTTCAGAAGGATCGCCAGCGCTAACGCGGCGCTTCCAACCCCTTAAGCAGCAGCGCTAGCAGCGCATCGATCCGCGCCGGGGCACCCGGCTCGTTCCATTCCTCGGCATGCGCGGGATGGTGGAAGCGGCTGGTGGCATCGAAAATGGCGCGCGCCGAAACCTTGACGTCTGCGACCTCGAACTCACCCCGCTTCACGCCTTCGGAGAGGATCCGGGCAATCTGATCGACCAGACAGTCCTTGTGGCAGCTCACGGATCTGCAGGCCTCGCGCGCCAGCGCCAGGTAAGTCGCAAACATCTCAGGATCGTCGCTGAGCCGCTTGTGCTTGATCGAGAACATCGTGCGCAGCCACTTCTCCAGCCGCGCCGGCGCCGGGCCGGAGCTTTCAGCGATCTTCAGAAGCGGCGCGCTGAGGCGGTCGAGCCAGCGCTTGGCCACCGCCTCGCGCAGCGAGGCCTTGCTGGGGAAATGGCGGTAGACGCTGCCGTGGCTGACATCCAGCGCGCGGGCGACGTCCACCACCGTTGCCTTGGCGAGCCCGTAACGGCGCAAGACGTCCTCGGTGACCTCCAGGATCCGTTCGGGGGTCAAAACCACGACTTCGTTCATGCGCGCACCTGCGAAACGATGGGACGGGTCATTCTAATCCCCTTGCAATCCGCGTTGTAAATCCTTTGGCGGATTAATGTTTCACCGGTTCCAGCCGCTCGGCCTGGGCGGCCAGATGGCGGGCGACGCTCTGATTGAGCCAGCGCTGGAGTTGGGCGGTGAGATGAATGAGATGGGCAGTCATGGCGTAGTCCTTTGCAAGTACCCGGGCTCAGGGCCAACGAGCCGGGTGACGCCCAGTACCGGCGTCGGCAATGGATATAGCATGTCTCGCTGACAGATTTCAATATCTGTTAGTCAATCATCCGTGATTGACCACCCTCCGGAGACCCCCGCCCCAAGCTTACTGCTCGTCCTTGGGCGGCATCCGCGGCGGGAGCAGCGGCGTAAACGACACTCCGTCGCCGTCGCGGGGCGCCGCGGCCAATCCTCCACCCGTGGAGGGATCACCTCCCGACGTATCGATGATCGCCGTGGGCATGATGTATTCCCGGGCGGCCTCGAGCAGCCTGCCCCCGCCATCGCCAAAATCGGCGGCGCGGCCACCCTGCGGCCGGCCGGCGGCGATCTCACTGGCCGCCTTGTCAGTCTTCTGCGCGAGCTTTTCACTATAGGGAATGCGAAAGGCCCTTGGCACACCGCTCGGCCGGTTGCCGTCGTCGAGCGTTTCGACCCAAAGATAGATCGAGCCCGGATCGCCTTCCAGCGAGTGCGGCTCCACGATCCGGGCGTGCAACAGCTTGAAGCTTGCGGGCAGCCTGTCGACGCTGGCCCACCCCAATAGGCCGCGCACGCCCATGAAGCTCGCAATGTAGAACGCGCTCGTCACCACCACGGCGACTGCCTTGGCCGACCAGGGCAAGCGCCCATAGACCAGGACAATCAGCAACAGCGCGCCGATCAGCGCATAGCTGAGAGAGAGCGTGAGGACGACCTCTTGCAGGCTATTCACGACGCGGCATCCTGACGCCGGTTTTCGGATCGAGATCCGCGCCATTGGCGCGGACGTTGCGGAACGTCTCCATCAGCGACTTCTGCCGCTGCTGGACGTCGAGCACCTTGCCTTCGGCATCGAGCCAAAAGCGCAGCGCGGTCTTTTCCTCGCCGGTGTGGTCGAGCGTCAGCTTGTTGTCGAAGATCACCTGTGCGGTCGGATTGAGTTTTTGGACTTTCACGCTCACCGCGACGGGCTGGCCGGTCGTCGCCTGAAAGTGCGAGACGTTGACGGTGTATTCACCGGCGACGATGCCGCGCACGGTGACGATCTCTTCCCGGATCGGCGACGCAATCTTCTTGCCGTTGACGATGATGAAATTGTTGGCGCCGCCGCGGTCGTCGCGATCGAGCGTGAGGAAACCGGCTTCGCGGTGGCGATACCAGGCGATGTTGCCGGCAGGATCCTGCACGAACAGATCGAGATCGTCGGGATGATTGTCCGGCCAGTCCATCGTGATGATGAACTCGGCCTTGGAGTCGATTTTGCCGTCCTTCGCGTCCGGTGAAACTGCGAGCAGCGCCAGGAAGAACAGGAACGCAATCACCTGAAGCGCCTTGAACAGCATGACGCCCAGCGGATCGAAGGCCTCCTCGCGCGGATAGAGACCGAAATCGTCCATCATGCCGGCGTTCCAAGATGGCGTTCCAGGGCCGGAGTGACGTGCGTCTCGGTCAGCATGACGGCATCGGAAAATACCCGCTGGGTCGCGGCATCCAGCATGTAGTACTGGATCTTCACGAGGATGGAGCCAATCAGGCCGGCCAACGTCGTGTACATGGCCACTGCCATACCGTCGCTCATCAGGCCCATCGATGATTTCATCGCGACCTTGTCGGCCGCATCGAGGGTGGCGATCGGCGCCAGCATGATGATGAAGCCGATGATGGTGCCGAGCAGCCCGAGCTTCATCAGCGTGTCGGACACGAACGCGCCAAATCCGTTGGAGCCACGCAGCCGGTCAGCGAGCGAGCGGAGCAGCAGCGTCTGGTCGATGCGCCCGGCCGCCTGTGCGCTGGCCTTCTGCACCAGGCTGCGGATGTGATCCGTCACCAGCCCGCCCGGTAGCGCCCGCGCATCCTCGTCCAGCCCCCTTGCGCCGCCCGGGACCGACAGGATTGCGCGGCAGCGTCGCGTCATCTCGCCTTCACGCGCGATCGCGCGCGTCCGCCAGAAGCAATGGAAGCAGGTGACGACATAGAGGACGGCAATGACGCTCGAAATGTAGGTACGGTCTGAAATGATCATCAGATGGAGCAGACCGTATCGCCACAAGAGCACCACGGCGAAAACAGAGAGCCCGGTGAAAATCATCCACAACAGGAGAACGCTGCGTTCCGACGTATCCGCGCCGGATGATGCGGTCTCGGCGCCAGCCGTTGCACTCATGCTGCGTCAGCTCCCTGGAATGGCGCGCCGCGGCCCAAGGCCACCTGCGAAATAGGCCCCCGGCTTTGATAGATCAGCGGTCACGACCGCGTCCAAAGACATATGCCCACGGTTGGTTGGGAAATTTTCCCGAATTAGAACTCACTGCATTGGCACGGGTTGGCGGCGCTGTTACGCTTATCCGCACCTTCGGGAGTGATCGCATGCGCCTCGTGCTTCAGCTCGTCGCCCGCTTGTTTCTCGTGGTCATCCTGTGCCTGGGAGCGGCGACTATCTGGGCGACGATCGACGCGCATCGCAGCGTCGATCGTGCCACGGCCGCTTCCGCCGAGCGTGTCTCGGTGGCGCTGGAAGCGCTCTACTGGCGCGAATTGATGCTGCGCAGCAACAGAATGCGCGAGCAACTGCTGCCGGTGCCGGAATGGCGCACGATCGAAACGATGGGGCTGATCTCGCCGGGCATCTGCGTCCGGCTCGAGCCGGCAGGCGCGTTCGAGAAGCCGCTTTGCGGACAGAGCAAGGGGATCGGCCAATCTCCGCCGCGCTGGTTCGCGGCCACCGTGCAAACACTGCTTGGGGATCACGCCGCGGTCGTCCGGCCGATCAGCACCCGCGCGGCCAACGCAGGCAGCGTATCGGCCGCCGCCGATCCAAATGCCGCCATCGCACTCGCCTGGCAGCACATCCTCGACAACATCCACGTCGCCCTGCTGATGGCGGTGGCGATCGCGCTGCTCGCCTCGCTTGCGATTGCGCATACGCTTGCGCCGGCGCAGCGGATCGTCGCCGCGCTGCAGCGGATGGCGCGCGGGCAATACAGCACGTCGCTGCCCCGCTTCCGATCGATGGAGCTTGCCATGATCGGACAGGCCGTCGGCGATCTCGGCGACCGCCTCGCGCAGTCGATGGAGGAACGCGCCGCGCTGACCCGGCGCCTGCTCGAAATCCGCAGCGACGAGCGGCGGGCGCTTGCCCGTGAACTGCATGACGAATTCGGACAGAACCTGACGGCGATCCTCGCTTTCGCCAATACGATCGAAGCAACCAGCGCGCGGGAAACGGACAGGAGCGAGGTTGCGCAGGACGCGCGGATGATCTCGCAAGCCACCCATCGCATCATGGCGTGCCTGCGCGATACGTTGAACCGCTTGCGCCATCCGCCCGCCGAGGAACTCGGGCTTGAGGCCTGCCTCGTCGATCTCGTCGATAGCTGGCGCTCGCGGAATGCGACGCAGCCGATGATCCAGCTCGATCTCAAGGGCGATCTCGCCGACGTCCGCGGCGCCGTCGCTGCGACCGCCTATCGGGTCGCCCAGGAGTGCCTGACCAATTCCTTGCGGCACAGTTCGGCGCGGGTGATCGTGCTGCGGATCGAGCGGCGCACCGGCGCGGAAAACGCGCTGCTGGTCCACGTCGAGGACGACGGTGGCGGCGATGCGGCCAAACTGGCCCGCTCTCCCGGCTTCGGCCTGACCGGCATTCGCGAGCGGGTCGCCGCGCTCGGCGGGTCGCTGTCGATCGCGGATGCGAACCGCGGGGTGAGCGTGGCCGCCACGATCCCGCTTGCAGCCTGATGAACGCGTCGCAGACCAAAGGCATTTCGATCCTGCTCGTCGACGACCATCCCGTGGTCCGGCAAGGCTACCGGCGCGTGCTGGAGCACCAGGACGATTTCCAGGTGGTGGCCGAGGCCGACAACGCCGCCGACGCCTATCGCGCGTTCAAGGCGCACGCTCCTGACGTCGTGGTCATGGATATATCGATGCCGGGCGCCAGCGGGCTTGAGGCGATCAGGAACATTCGCGCCCGATCCTCCGACACCCGCATTCTCGTCTTCAGCATGCACTGCGAGGCGGCGCAGGTGAAGGCCGCCTTCAATGCCGGCGCGAAAGGCTACGTCACCAAGGGCTCCGACCCATCAGCGCTGATCCGGGCGATCCGTTCGCTGGTCCACGGCGAACAGGCGATGAGCGACGACATTGCTCGCGTGCTGGCGCTGGACAACCTCTCCCCCTCGGGATCGGTGCTCGATCAACTGGGCGAGCGGGAAATCGAGATCCTCAGGCAGTTGGCCGCCGGCGCGACCACCGAGCAGATCGCCTCAAATCTCAATCTCAGCATCAAGACCGTGCAGAACTACCATTATCTGATCAAGACCAAGACCGGCATGCGGACGGACGCGCAGTTGGTCCGCCTGGCTGTGGAATGCGGACTGGCCAGCCTGTAGCGGCGGCCCGGTTTTCCCCGCTCGCGGCCGCCCTACGGGTGGCCTCCCCCGGCCCGATTTGCTAAAGCACGGCGTAAAAACAAATCGGCCGGGAGCCGCCTCGCGCGCCTCGCCTGCCCGCTTCGGAGTTGTCGATGATCCCCCGCTATACCCGTCCGGAAATGGCTTCCATCTGGGAGCCGCAGACGCGTTTCAAGATCTGGTTCGAGATCGAGGCGCATGCCGCCGACGCGCAGGCGGAACTTGGCGTGATCCCCAAGGAGGCGGCGAAGACGATCTGGGCCAAGGCCAAGCACGCCACCTTCGACGTGGCACGGATCGACGAGATCGAGCGCGAGACCAAGCACGACGTCATCGCCTTCCTGACCCATCTGGCCGAAATCGTCGGTCCCGAGGCGCGTTTCGTCCACCAGGGCATGACCTCCTCCGACGTGCTCGACACCTGCCTCAACGTGCAGCTTACCCGCGCCGCGGACCTCTTGATATCAGACCTCGACAAGGTGCTGGCCGCGCTGAAGAAGCGCGCCTTCGAGCACAAGATGACGCCGACCATCGGCCGCTCCCATGGCATCCATGCCGAGCCGGTGACGTTCGGGCTCAAACTCGCTTATGCCTACGCGGAATTCTCCCGCGCCCGTGAGCGGCTGGTCGCCGCCCGCAAGGAAGTTGCGACCTGCGCGATTTCGGGCGCCGTCGGCACTTTTGCGCAGATCGACCCACGGGTCGAAGAGCATGTCGCCAAGGCGATGGGGCTGGAGCCGGAGCCGATTTCCACGCAAGTGATCCCGCGCGACCGTCACGCGATGTATTTTGCAACGCTTGGCGTGATCGCCTCTTCGGTCGAGCGGCTCGCCATCGAAATCCGGCACCTGCAGCGCACCGAAGTGCTGGAAGCGGAAGAATTCTTCTCCGAGGGCCAGAAGGGCTCGTCGGCGATGCCGCACAAGCGCAACCCGGTGCTGTCGGAAAATCTTACCGGCCTGTCGCGCATGGTGCGCGCCTATGCGATGCCGGCGATGGAAAACGTCGCGCTCTGGCACGAGCGCGACATCTCGCACTCCTCGGCCGAGCGCATGATCGGGCCGGATGCCACCGTGACGCTGGACTTCGCGCTGATGCGGCTTGCCGGCCTGATCGAGAAATTGCTGATCTATCCCGCCAACATGCAGAAGAACCTCGACCGTCTCGGTGGTCTCGTGCATTCGCAGCGGCTTCTGATCGCGCTGACGCAGAAAGGCGCCAGCCGCGAGGACGCCTACAAATACGTCCAGCGCAACGCTATGCCGGTCTGGCGCGGCGAAGGCGACTTCCAGACGCTGCTGAAAAAAGACCCCGACGTGAAGAAGCACCTGAGCGATGCCGAAATCGAGGAGCAGTTCGACCTCGGCTATCACTTCAAGCACGTCGATACGATCTTCAAGCGCGTGTTCGGCGAGAGCTGACAACGCACGCCGTCCGAACGCTTGACGGTCATCTCTCGGTCTGCAGCAAACCAAGGGCGAGATATCGGAAAGCCTCGATAGCCTTTGCAAAGACGGCATGCGGATCGTCGGCTGCGGCAATCCAGAGCGAGGCGTTGAGCGCCGCGCCATTGATCAGCCGCGCGGCAGCTTCCGCATCCATCGGCCTCACCGTTCCTTCGTCGATAAGCGCCTGGATCGTTTGCGTGGTCGAGCGAAGACACGCAGTCTGATTGGGCCATAGCGATGGATCGCCGAGCACGGCCGGCCCGTCTAGCAGCATGATGCGCTGGATCTCCGGCTCCAGCGCCATTTCGATATAGGCGACGCCCTCGGCGAGAAAGCCGAGCCACCGGGTCTCCGCCTGATCTCGTACAGCGCGCATTCGCGCCAGCATTTCCGCGTCGATCTGGCCGATCACGGCCTGCAGCAGCCCCTTCTTGTCGCCGAAGTTGTGATAGAGCGCGCCGCGCGTCAGGCCGGCCTCGGCGGTTAAATCGTCCATCGACGCCGCCGCATAGCCTTTGGTCGCGAAAGCCTTACGGGCGGCCTGGATGAGCTTGGCCCGGGTTTCCTCCACCATCTGTGCGCGTCGCTTCGCGGCCACCGCTATCTCCGCAAATCACATACGCTCCGTATGCTAGTTTACATACGCCGCGTATGTGGTTTATAGAAACATACGGAGCGTATGTCAATTTATCGCTCGAGTGGGATGCAAACAGCCGGACCCGTGGAGGTCTGGCTTGCCTTTGAACAGGAGTGACGTCATGGCCAAACGCGATGCGATCTTCCCTGCCGGCCGGCAGGCACTCTACGAGATCAACCGTTATTCGGCGGCGATCCGCTCGGGCGACTTTCTGTTCGTCTCGGGCCAAGTGGGCAGCCGCGATGACGGATCGCCCGAGCCGGTCTTCGAAAAGCAGGTCCAGCTTGCCTTCGACAATCTCTCGGCCGTGCTGACGTCTGCCGGTTGCACATTTGACGACGTCGTTGACGTAACCACGTTCCACACCGATCCGGCCACGCAGTGGGAGGCGGTCAATGCAGTTCGCTTGAAGGAGATCGGTGAGCCGCCCTATCCGAACTGGACTGCGGTGGGCGTGAACTGGCTAGCGGGCTTCGATTTTGAAATCAAAGTCATCGCGCGCCTTCCTCAGTCCACCTGACCTATTGGCGGCGAGCGTCCCCGCTTGCAGGACGTCCTGGGTAGCCCCCAGCAGTTTTCCGGCCTTGCCAAGCCGATTTAGATGGTTCCAAATTGTCGCAACCGCCGTCGACAACCTCTACGACCGCCGCCGGCAACCTAACGGTAACCGCAGATCGGCTAAGGTCGCAGCGTGTCATCCCCGCCGAAAATCCTCATCTTCGACTCCGGCCTTGGCGGCCTCACGGTCCTGCGCGAGATCGTCCGTGCCCGGCCCGACGCCCACTACGTCTATGTCGCCGACGACGCGTTCTTTCCCTATGGCCATCACGGCGAGGAAGAGATCATCGCCCGCGTGGTGCCGCTGGTCGGCGAGTTGATCACACGCCACGCTCCGGTCCTGGTGGCGATTGCCTGCAACACCGCTTCCACGCTCGTGATGTCGCACCTGCGCAACGCCTATAGCGTGCCGTTCGTCGGCACCGTGCCGGCGATCAAGCCAGCCTGCGCCAGCTCGAAGACCAAGCGCGTGTCGGTGCTCGGCACCAAGGGCACCGTCAAGCGCGAATACACCAGGCGCCTGATCGATGATTTCGCGCAGGGCTGCGAAGTGACGCTGGTGGGATCGGCAGAACTAGCTTCCCTTGCCGAAGCCGCCCTCAGCGGAAACGACGTGCGCGACGAAGATATTGCGGCGGAGCTTGCCCCCTGCTTTGTCGGCAATGGCAAGGATCGCACCGACACCGTCGTGCTGGCCTGCACCCACTTTCCGCTGCTGCTCGACCGTCTGACACAGCTCGCGCCATGGCCGGTCGACTGGATCGACCCGGCACCCGCGATCGCCCGGCGCGTGTCCGAGCTGCTCGGGTCGCCTGGCCGCCAAAGCGATCAGGCCGGGGCCGAGATGATATTCACCTCCCAGCGGCGGCACGCGCTGAGCCGGGCGCTAATGCCATTTTTCGGCGGGCGCGTCCCGGCGTAGGTCGCCTGGGCGCGTGTCACGGTACGCTGGAGTGCAGGATGCAATTCCTTATGTAGTCCCGAGTCCGGCCTTGGCGCATTGCTCGTCCTGATCGCCGGTGACGCCGCTCACTCCCACGCCGCCAGTGACTTTGCCATCGACCATGATCGGCAATCCGCCCGGCGAGGCGAAGACACCGGGAAGTGTAGCGGTGGACGGCGCGCCTTTGTTGATCGCCTCCATGAAAACGCGTGTCGGGCGCCGATAGGTCGCCGCGGACCTCGCCTTACCGACGGCGATGTCCATGCTGCCCGTCTGCGTGTTGTCCATGCGTTCGAAGTACACGAGGAATCCGTGATTATCGACCACAGCGACAGCCACGTTCCACCCGTTCTTCTGGCATTCGGCGAGGACGCCGGCTGCGATCTTCTTCGCACCTGCGGCATTGACCGCGGTGCCGTAGTCAGGGCGCTTGTCCTGAGCGGATGCACCGGTGGCCAGGGCGGCGAATGCAGCGGCGACCAGAATTGTCCTCATCATTGTCTCCTCCCTTAGGTTTTATTGTGCAGGGGACTATACCCGGGCGGATGAAAACGTCGATGTGACCTTATGGTCCCTCGCCGAATGATAATTCGGCGTTGCGGACATCGCTGCGGAGCTCGCCTCTTACCTCATCGGAGATGGCGAGGATCGCAACGACACCGCAGATCGCGTTACGCTCACTCAGCCAGATCGCGCATGACCTTGATAAGGTCCGACTTGCCCTCGAACCCGATTCCGGGAAGCTCGGGCATGACGATGTGACCGTTCTCGACTTTCACCCCATCCGGAAAGCCGCCGTACGGCTGGAAGAGGTCGGGATAGCTCTCATTGCCGCCCAACCCCAGTCCTGCCGCGATGTTAAGCGACATCTGATGGCCGCCGTGCGGAATGCAGCGGGACGGCGACCAACCGAATTGATGCAGCACGTCGAGCGTGCGCAGATACTCGACCAAGCCGTAAGACAGGGCGCAGTCGAACTGCAGCCAATCGCGGTCCGGGCGCATTCCACCGTAGCGCAGAAGATTGCGCGCATCCTGGTGCGAGAACAAGTTCTCGCCGGTAGCCATCGGGCCGGGATAGAATTCCGAGAGCGCTGCCTGAAGGGCATAGTCGAGGGGGTCACCGACCTCCTCATACCAGAACAGCGGATACTGGCGGAGCATTTTGGCATAAGCGATGCCGGTCTGAAGGTCGAAACGGCCGTTGGCGTCGACAGCCAGTTGAGCCTCGGAGCCGATCTCGGTCAGAACCGCCTCGATGCGGCGCTGATCCTCGTCAATGGATGCGCCACCGATCTTCATCTTCACGACGTTGTAGCCGCGATTGAGATATCCGCGCATTTCTGCCCGCAGCGCCGCATTGTCCTTGCCGGGGTAGTAGTAGCCGCCGGCTGCGTAGACGAAGACGCGAGGGTTGGCCTCGCGCCCCTTTTGCTCAGCGAGCAACCGGAACAGCGGTTTTCCCGCGATTTTGGCCGTCGCGTCCCAGACCGCCATGTCGAGCGTTCCGACCGCAGCTGAACGCTCGCCGTGACCCCCGGGCTTCTCGTTGCTCATCATTACCGCCCAGAGCTTGTGCGGATCGAGGTTATCGCCGGATTGGTTGAGGACGCTTTTGGGGTCTGCTTCCAGAATGCGGTTGCGAAAGCGCTCGCGGATGAGACCGCCCTGGCCGTACCGGCCGTTCGAGTTGAAGCCGTAGCCAATGACCCTGCGACCATCGCGCTCGACATCAGTCACGACAGCGACGAGGCTCGCGGTCATCTTCGAAAAGTCGATATAGGCGTTGCGGATGGGCGACGAGATCGGCTTGGTGATCTCGCAGACGTCGATGATGCGCATGATGTTCTCCTTGGGGCGATCTGCTTCGATGGGGTACTTCTGGACAGGGCGGATTGGCCAATGCCATGATCGGTTCGCGTTATGCGCAAACGGCATCGACATGGATCTCGACTGGCTCAAAGACTTCCTGGCGCTGGCAGAACTGAAGAGCTTCTCGCGCGCAGCCGACGCGCGGAACGTAACACAGCCGGCTTTCAGCCGGCGCATACGCGCGCTTGAGGACTGGATCGGCACCCCGCTTTTCGTGCGGGGCGCTCAAGGCGCCAGCTTGACGCCAGCCGGCCAGCACTTTCAGCCGCTGGCTGCCGACATGATCCGTGGTTTGGACAGGGCCCGACGCGATACCCGATCGGTGGGCGAGCGAAATACTATCGCTCTGTCCATCGCAGCAACGCACGCGCTTTCCTTCACGTTTTTCCCCGAATGGATTCGGAACCACCTGCGCTTTGAGGCCCTCGGCGCCCTCAACCTGGTTTCGGACAGCATGGAAGCTTGCGAAGAGATCATGCTCGGCGGAGAGGTGCATTTCCTGCTGTGTCACTATCATCCAGAGGCGCCGACGCGTTTCGAACCCGACCGCTTCCAGAGCGTGCGGGTTGGCGATGATTGTCTGGTCCCGCTCTGCGCGCCCTATTCCGACGGGCGGCCTGCATGGCCGCTCTCCGGCACATCGGCTCGACCGATACGTCTCCTCGCGTATAGCCATGCCTCCGGACTTGGCCGGATCCTCTCCGCCCATCAGATGAGCCGGGATGCGATCGCGCAAATGGAGACCGGCTTTACCTCACATCTCGCCGCGACGCTGATGACGATGGCGCGCGAAGGCCATGGGTCGCGTGGCTTCCGCGAACATTGGCAAAACACGATCTGGAACAGGGACGGCTCGTTGGCGCGGGGCCACCGCAGTTCGACATACCGATAGAGATCAGATTATTCAGATCGCCCGACTGTCGCAATCACGCAGCAGACGAATTGTGGCATGCGTTGGCCCAATAGAAGCAATGAGCGGCGGCCGTGTCGATACTCGCTCGTTACCTTCGCACAGACCAGAGGATAGCGTTGGTGAGGAGCCGCTGGTAGCGGGATTCCTGCCAGACTGACGGCTCGTGGCCCAGCGCCGTATAGAATACGCGCCCCTCGCCGTAGAGGCGGGTCCATGCGAGAGGCCAACCATAGAATCGCTGATGCACGCCGCTCTTGCCGAGGTCCACCGAGTTTGGGTCAAGGCGCAGAAGCACACTTGATCCACGGTAGTCGAAGTCGCTGATCTGGTAGATCTCGTCCTCGATCTGGAATGAACTCCCTAGAAACGCCACCAGAGGGTCGCTGGGATCAACCACCTTGATGGTCACGGCCTGATGCCAGGGATGACCATTGAAGTAGCCGCCGACCAGATCGAGATAGTCCGGCCACGTGTAGAATGTGTCCGTCGCCGAATGAACGCCGATGAACCCGCCGCCCGAACTCACAAAGTTGAGAAGAGCCATCCTTTGTGCGTCGCTCATCGGAAGTTCTCCGGATGTGAAGAACATCACCGCGGCGTAGCGCGCGAGGGTTTCGGTCGAAAATTCAGACGGGTCTTCCGTTGCAGTGACCTCAAAGATACCCGAATTGCTTCCGAGCTGAGTCAGGATTGCCTTTGAAAGCTGTAGGACCTGATGCCGGTAGCCGGCAGAGTGAGTGAAATAGAGGACGCGCGCTTTCGGGCGCTGCGCATGCGCACCGAGTGGTCGCGCTGCCGCCGCGCCGCCAAGGAGCGCGATGAACTCACGTCGCCTCACAATCCACTCCCCGAAACCCAGGCAACCATGTGCTGCAAGAAGATTAGCACAGATAAGCCCAGCGCTGGCTCTTTAGTCTCTCTGTCCTTGGGGCTGCATTGCGTTGCTCGCCTGTGGCGCCTGAGTTCATGGCACGGCTCAAAAACAATCTGGCTCGATGCGTTGTGAATTTGACCTTATGGTCCCCTCGCCCAATGATGACTCGGTCGTTTCAGCAGGGAGTTTCCGCTTGACCACCGCAAAGCCTGCGCCGCTCAACCGCCTTCGCCAATTGTGGCGCGAGGGCCGCCCGACCTTCGGCGCGATCGCGACCATCCCTTCGATCCAGACCGTGCAGATCATGGCGCGCTCGGGGATCGACTTCATCATCGTCGATCTCGAGCACGGCCCGATCGATCTCGGCTCGGCGCATGCGATGATCACGGCGACTTCTGGCACGCCCTGCGTGCCGATGGTGCGGATTGCCGCCAACGAGCCATGGCTGGCGAAAGCGCCGATGGACCTCGGCGCGCTCGGCATCAATTTTCCGATGATCTGCAGCCGCACTGAGGCCGAAAAAGCCGTGCGCAGCGTGCGCTATCCACCGAACGGCGACCGGCTGTGGGGCCCATTCCATGCGCCGTTCCGCTGGGGCGTGTCGATGGCGGATTACATGGCGACCGCGAACGACGACATGATCTGCATGGTCACCATTGAGCATGTCGAAGCGGTCGAGCGCATTGACGAGATCATGGCGACGCCTGGCATCGATGTCGCCGTGATCGGCCCCGGCGACCTCGCCACCTCCATCAACAAGCGCGGCCTGCCCGATGATCCCGAGGTGGTGGCGCTGACGAAGCGTGCCGAGGAAGGCATCCTCAGAAGTGGCGTACCAATCGGCGGCGTCGCGCGCACGGCCGAGCAAGCCAATAAGATGATCGACCGCGGCTACGTCGCGCTGGCGCTCGGCTTCGACTGGTCGCTGTTCCAGCGCGGCATCGCGGCAAGCTTTGAAGGGATTAAGCGATAGGTGCCGAGACGGCGGCAAGCCCTTCAAAGTTCTCGGGGTTTACCGGGTTCCTCCGGGCCGCGGCGCCGGCAAATCGGGGCGATCCGGATGCGAACCTCATGGCGTCAAAACGCCTTGTTCGTGCTAGATGAGGTGCTGGCAGGTTGCCAGGGCGGCGTGCCGGCTTTTTGATTGATCTATTGCGGAAACGCGGGCGGAGCGATGCGCGGAACGGTTCGAAAAATCACACTACCGCGCCGCTTGGTCGCCGACCTCATGCACGCCTCGAACCGCGTGCCCTTTGTTTCGCTCTCGCGTCCCCTCAATATTCGAGCCCTGCAGGAAGCCCGCGCGCAGGCCGCCGAGCGGCCGGGCTGGGCCGCGATTTTCGTCAAGGCGTTCGCGCTGGTGGCCAAGGAACAACCGATCCTGCGCACCCTCTACGTCAAATGGCCGATGCCGGCCTTCTACGAACTGCCGCGCAGCGTCGCGATGGTGGCGATCGCCCGGATCGAGAATGGCCAGGATTGCGTGCTGCCACAAAAGGTCGCCGCGCCCGACGAAATGCCGCTTGCCGAGGTCGACGCCCTGATCCGGCACGCCAAGGTGGCGCCGATCGACGAGGTGCCGGCGTTCCGGAAGATCCTGCGAACCACGCGGCTGCCGCTGCCGCTGCGGCGGCTGTTCTGGGCGGTCGGGCTGAATTTCGGCCGCCAGCGGGCCAATTATTTCGGTAGTTTTGGGGTCACCTCGGTGGCCGCCTATGGCGCGGGCCAGCTCCATGCCATCAGCCCCGGACCCTTTGTGCTGAGCTATGGGGTGGAAAAGCCCGACCAGACCGTCGATGTCGTCTTGCGCTGGGATCACCGGATTACCGATGCCGCCCCGATGGCCAGGGCGTTGAACCGGTTGGAACAGGTGCTGAACGGCGAAATATCAGCCGAATTGCGGGCCAATCGCCAGCAAACCGAGCCCAAACCGGTCCGCGCGGTCGCGACCTGACGGCCCTTTTCGTTGACAGAACGGCGGTTTCTCCCTAAGAACCGCTTGCTCGCGGGCCGGTTTCGGCCCGCGATGCGTTTCGCGACCCGTGGTCCTCCCCGAGCTTTCGAGGCGGACCTGTCGGCCCCGGCAACCCCGGTGCACAGGAGGGCGCGTTTCCTCAAAACTCAAACTCTTAAGCAGAGGACGCGATGACAAAGCGCAGTGAGGCGAAATACAAGATCGATCGCCGTATGGGCCAGAACATCTGGGGCCGCCCGAAGAGCCCCGTGAACCGCCGGGAATACGGCCCCGGCCAGCACGGCCAACGCCGCAAGGGCAAGCTGTCCGACTTCGGCGTCCAGCTCCGCGCCAAGCAGAAGCTTAAAGGCTATTACGCCAACATTTCCGAGCGTCAGTTCCACGGCATCTATGTCGAGGCCGGCCGGATGAAGGGCGACACCGGTGAGAACCTGATCGGCCTCTTGGAGCGCCGTCTCGACACCGTGGTCTATCGCGCCAAGTTCGTAGCCACGATGTTCGCCGCGCGCCAGTTCATCAACCACGGCCACATCAAGGTGAATGGCCGCCGCGTCAATATTCCGAGCTACAAGCTCAAGCCCGGCGACGTCGTCGAGGTCAAGGAATCCTCCAAGCAGCTCACTCCCGTTCTGGAAGCAAGCCAGCTCGGCGAGCGCGATGTGCCCGACTTCATCGAGACCGATCACTCCAAGATGACGGCGAAGTTCACCCGCATCCCCGCGCTGTCGGACGTGCCGTTCGCAGTGCAGATGGAGCCGCATCTGATCGTCGAATTCTATTCGCGCTGATCGGTTTTCAGTTACGAGATATCAAAGGCCCCGGTTTTGCCGGGGCCTTTTTGTATGCGAGTATGCGTCGTCTCAACGCCGAGCCTCGCCGTGGGCTGAATCAATGCGGGTCCAACATGCGCTTGCGCGACTGCCACAACTTTCATGACTTCCGCAGGCTGGCCCGACGACGGCTGCCCCGCCCTATCTTCGATTACATCGATGGCGCGGCTGACGACGAGGTGACCCATCGCCGGAACACCGCAAGTTTCGAGCGCTGTGACCTGGTACCCAATGTGCTGCGCGGCGTCGAACACATCGATATGTCGGTGACGGTGCTGGGCCAGAAGCTCGCGATGCCGATCTATTGCTCTCCGACCGCGCTGCAACGCCTATTCCACCATACCGGCGAACGCGCGGTTGCCGCCGCTGCGGCGAAGTACGGCACGATGTTCGGGGTATCCTCGCTGGGCACGGTAAGCCTCGAGGAACTGCGCAAGGCGCACGACACGCCGCAGGTCTATCAATTCTACTATCATCGGGATCGCGGTCTCAACCGTGCGATGATGCAACGCGCGAAAGAAGCCGGCGTCCAGGTGATGATGCTCACCGTGGACAGTATCACGGGCGGCAACCGCGAGCGCGACAAGCGTACCGGCTTTTCGATTCCATTTCGGCTGACACTTGCCGGGATGTACCAGTTCGGGATCAAGCCGGCCTGGGGCATCAATTATCTCACGCATGAGCGGTTCAAGCTTCCGCAACTGGACCAGCACGTCGACATGGGCAGCGGCGCGCTGTCGATCTCCAAATATTTCACCGAGATGCTGGACCCTTCGATGAACTGGGATGACGTGGCTGAAATGGTCCGGCTATGGAACGGGCAATTCTGCCTGAAGGGCGTCATGTCGGTGGCGGACGCCAGGCGCGCCGTCGAGATCGGTTGCACCGGCATCGTGCTGTCCAATCATGGCGGCCGGCAATTGGACGGTTCGCGCGCGCCATTCGACCAATTGGCCGAAATCGTGGATGCCGTCGGCGATCGAATTGACGTGATCATGGACGGCGGAATTCAGCGGGGCACCCATGTCTTGAAGGCGTTGTCGCTTGGAGCCAAGGCTGTAGGCGTTGGACGCTATTATCTCTATCCTCTCGCAGCGGCCGGCCAGGCCGGCGTCGAGCGGGCTCTCGACCTGATGCGGTCGGAACTCGAGCGGGGAATGAAGCTGATGGGATGCACTGCGATCAATCAGCTCTCTCGCGAAAATCTGCGATTCAGATAATTTCTGTCCCGCCATCAAGTCAAAAGAGACGAGAAACTGCCATGCACTACACCCCTGCCCCGCGCGATCCCAACGCCGATCCCATCCGCATCAACCTGTTGTCCGACACCCAGACGCGACCGACGCTCGCGATGCGCGAGGCGATGGCGCGGGCGGAAGTCGGCGACGAGCAAATCGGCGACGACCCGACGGTGAATTTGCTGTGCGAGCGCGTGGCTGACCTGCTCGGCAAGGAAGCCGCCGTGTTCATGCCGTCAGGTACCATGTGCAACGTCTCTGCCACCCTCGCCCATTGCCGGCCGGGCGATGAAATTCTGGCCCATGCCACCGCGCATATCATTGCACGCGAAGGCGGCGCACACGCAGCGCTCGGCGGTTTCCAGATCATGCCGCTGCCGGGCGATGACGGGCAATTCACGCCCGAAACGTTCCGCGCCGCGCTGCACCCGCGCTCGCGCTACCAGCCGCCGCAGACCGTCGTCAGCGTCGAGCAAACCGCCAATATCGGCGGCGGCACGATCTGGAAGAAGGCGGCGCTGGATGAAATCGTCGAGATCGCCAAGGCGCATGGACTGATCACTCATATGGATGGCGCGCGGCTGTTGAACGCTTGCGTCGCCACGAAAATATCGGCGCGCGACATGGCCGCGGGCTGGGATTCGGCCTGGATCGATTTCTCCAAGGGCCTCGGCGCGCCGATCGGCGGCGTGATTGCGGGGTCGCGCACCTTCATCGACGACGTCTGGCGCTGGAAGCAGCGCCTCGGCGGATCGATGCGGCAGGCCGGCATTTGCGCCGCGGCCTGCGTCTATGCACTCGACCATCACGTCGACCGCCTCGCCGACGATCATGCCAATGCGCGCGCGCTGGCGCGAGGGCTGTCGCAGATCGACGGCATCGAGGTGCAAGAGCCCGAGACCAACCTGGTGTTCTTCAAGCCTGACAGAGCCGGCATCGCGGGCGATAAGATGGTCGAAGCCTTGCGCAAACGCGGCGTGCTGCTCGCGATGATGGACGGCCGCATTCGCGCCTGTACGCATCTCGACGTCAGTGCTGCGATGATCGAGGAGACGGTCGCCCTGGTGCGCGAGATCGTACGCGGCGCGTGAGAAGCGTCAGCCCGAGGCCGTGAACTCAGGCAACGGCTGATATGCGCGCCCGCCACAACGCGCTGCCGAGCAGCAGATACACTGCGCCCGTCCACATGGCCTGCCAGTTCTGGAAACCTTCGTTGAAGACGATATAGATCGCGGCCAAGGCGAAGAGTCCGGCAAACACGGCCTCAGAGAGCGGCCGCTCGCCGGATTTCGAGCCGTTGAGAAACGCCAATGTCCAGAGCGGCACCACGGCCATGGTCAGGGCGGCGAACGGGAAATCGCGCCAGCGCGCGTCGAATATCAGGCTGAGCGCGGTCTGCGCGGCAATCAGCGTCGTCACGATCAGCGTCACGCCCAGTATGTTGCTCATGAACAATGGGGTCAGGCCCTTGCGCGGCCCCAACACTTCAAGAAACGCCGGCAGCCCCCGCCCCGACATCAGCGCGTAGGTGGCCAGCAGCGGCGCTGTCACTGCCGCCGTCAGCAGAAAACCCTGAACTAGCCAACCGCCGAGGCCGTAGCTTTCCTGGAGCATCTTGTCGATGCTGATGCCCAGCAAGATCCCGCTAGCGGTCGCGGATGCGGCAACCGCGGCCCACGATGCCAACGGCGGCAGCGCCGGCTGGCGCTTCTGCGTGAACCCGGCAACTGCGAATACACAGAGGCAAAGCAGCAGCCCGCCTGCCATCTGCAGCTTCCAGAACGGGTAATTGCTGATGGCCACGCCGGCCGGATATTTCAGCTTGCGTTCTGCCGCGTCGAACAGTCCCCAATAGCCCCCCACCGTTCCTTCCCAGCGGCGCTTCCACGGCTCGTCATAGGCCTCGAACAAATTGACGCGAAAATTGTCGCGCCGTGCTCGCTCGAGAATCTCGGAAATGAAACGTGCCTGGTTGACGCGGGACGCCAGCGCGCCGTCGCGCATCCGCCCGTGGCTTGGCCAACCGGTTTCGCCGATCAAAATCTCCTTGCCGGGAAAGGCTGCCGCCACTTGCTTGCGTATCTCATCTATTTGCGCGGCCGCATCCTCGGCGCGCGGCGGAACGTCTTCCCAATAGGGCAGGAAATGGGCGGTGACGAAATCGACATCGGCGCCTACCTCGCGGTAGCGCAGCCAGAATTCCCAGACATCGGCATAGGTCACCGGAATGTCCACGCGCGGCTTGACCGACTGGATCGTTTGGCGAAGGTCGCCGACGGTCATGTCGCCGCGCAGCAGCACTTCGCTGCCGACGATGAGCGCTGCGACCGTGCCAGGATGATCCTTGACCAGCGAGACCGCAATGTCGGCGAGTTGCGCGTTCTTCGCGCGATCACGCCCGATCCACACGCCGAGCAGAACCTTCAATCCGACCCTGGACGCAAGCTCGGGCACCTTGTCGAGCCCGTTGTCGATGGAATAGGTGCGGATGCATTTGGAGACCTTGGCAAGCTCCTGCAGATCCTCCGCGATCTGCTCCGGCTTGACGATGAGTGTCGGATCGTGCGGCGTCTGATCGTTGCGGAACGGCGCGTAGGAAACGCATTCCAGCTTCGATGCATCATCGATCGGCGCGCGCGTCAGCGCTACCGGCGTGGCTAGCCACCACCACACCGCGACAACGATGCCGAGCGATAGAAATAAAAGCGCCAGCGGCGTGCGGAAGCCGATTGGTCCTGCTCCCCTAATAGGACGAATGGATGTGCCTGTTTAGCCTTGCGCGGCAGGCATGTCGACCCGAAGGTCGCGCCATGTGTACAATTGCGCGAGAGCACGGAAGCAGCGATATTGAGCCCTTCCAAAGTGAGTTTTGTTTGCGCAAAATTGATCGCGCCCGACGAGTAAAATGATGGCATTCAAGAGATTTTCCCGGCGACAATTTGGCAGGCTTGCAGGCTGGTCGGCTCTTGGCATGTCGATGCTGTCAGCCAAGTCCAGTACGGCGCAATCGGATCAAGCGACCGGAACACAGAATCAGCGCCCGTCGTCGGATTTCCCGAGCGGCTTCCTGTGGGGCACGGCGACCTCGGCCTATCAGGTCGAGGGTGCGGTCAACGAAGACGGCCGCGGGCCGTCGATCTGGGACCGCTTTGCCCACACGCCCGGCACCATTTCCGATCGCAGCAATGGCGACACCGCGACCGACCATTATCGTCTCTACAAGCAAGACATCGAGATCATGAAATCGCTGGGCGCAAAAGCCTATCGGTTCTCGATCGCATGGCCGCGCGTCTTCCCGGATGGGACCGGACCGGCAAATCCAAAGGGCCTCGATTTCTATCACCGCCTTGTCGACGAATTGTTGGCCAACGGCATCGAGCCGTTTGCGACGCTGTATCATTGGGACCTGCCGCAGGCGCTGCAGGATCGCTTCGGCGGCTGGACTTCGCGCGACACGTCAAAGGCATTCGCGGACTACGCCGCCCATGCCACTGCCCGCTTGAGTGATCGCGTGAAGCATTTCTTCACGATCAACGAGTGCTCAAGGCTCGTTCATCTCGGCCACGGCCTTGGTGCCGACGCGCCCGGCCTCAAACTGCCTCAATCAGGACTGAACCAGGTTCGTCACCATGTTGCGCTGGGACATGGCCTCGCCGTTCAGGCCATCCGCGCCCATGGGCGTGCCGGAACGAAGGTCGGTCCGGCGGAGAATGCCGTGAGCTGCATCCCTGCCATCGAAACGCCAGCCAACATCCGCGCCGCCGAGATCGCGACGCGCGAGCTCAACGCCGGCTACCTGACCGTGATGCTCGAGGGAAAATACACCGACGCGTATCTGGCGCGGTCCGGCCAAGACGCGCCGAAATTCACTGCCGAGGATCTGCGCGTCATTTCATCCCCGATCGATTTCGTCGGGCTGAATGTCTATATGCCGGACCATTATGTTGTTGCCGCCGACAACGAGCGCGGCTTCACGCTGGCGCCGTTTCCCGCCTCGTTTCCGCACATGAAAGCGAGCTGGCTCAGGCCCGGCCCCGAGGCCATCTACTGGGTGCCGCGTCATGTCGCAAAACTGTGGAACGTGAAGTCGATCTATATCACCGAGAACGGAACGTCAGGGAGCGACCAGCCGTCGCCGGACGGGACCATCTACGACGTCGACCGCATCATGTATCTGCGCAATTATCTCACGCAGCTACAGCGCGCGACATCCGAGGGCGTGCCCGTGCTCGGATACTTCCTTTGGAGCCTGATGGATAATTTCGAATGGTCTGATGGCTATGAGCAGCGCTTCGGCATCTACCACGTCGACTTCAATACCAAGCGTCGTACGCCCAAGCTGAGCGCGTCGTTCTATCGCGAGACGATCGCACGAAATGCGGTAGTCTAGTCCGGGGATAGTCAATCCCTGCGCTGGCCCTTGCCGAGCGCCTCATACATGATCGTCTTCAGTGCCAGTTGAATTCGCCCGCCTTGCGTCGGAGCCTGCACCATGAAGACAACGAGCAAGTCGTCCTGCGGATCGACAAAATAGAAACTGCCGCCTGCGCCATCCCACCGGTATTCGCCGAGCGGCCATGTCGTGTTTGGCGGCGGCGAGGTGCGCACGGCAAAGCCAAGACCGAAGCCGCTGGACGGTCCCGGAAAATAAAAGGGATCGTGAATGATCCTGGTTTCAGGACCGATCTGATCCGACGTCATTAGCGCGACTGTTTCGGGCTTCAGGTACCGCCTGCCGTCCAGTTCGCCGCCGTTCAGCAGCATCTGCAGGAATCGGGCGTAGTCGGCGGCCGTCGAGACCAGACCCGCGCCACCGGATTCCCACCGCCGCGGCACTGTCGGGTCCCCGATTCCGGCCACCCGAAAGCGATCGACCGGAAATGGCTGGGCGATGCGCGGCCACTTCGTTTTATCTGCGACATAATATGCGGTCTCGGACATGCCTAGCGGATCGAACAATCTCTGCTTCTCGAATTGAAATAGCGTCTGCCCCGAGACCACCTCGACGACGCGGCCGAGTACGTCGGTCGAGTGGCTGTAGTTCCAACGCGTTGCTGGCTGATCGGCGAGCGGCAGTGTCGCAATGCGATCAGCGAATTCGGCGTTGTCGAAGTCGCCGGCGTATAATCGCGGATTGGCATAGAGTTTCTGCACCGCGGTTTCGCCGAAGAAGCCGTAGGTGATGCCCGACGTGTGCCGCAGCAGATCCCTGATCGTGATCGGGCGCTTCAGCGGCTCGAGCTTGAGCGGGTACTGTCCTGCTTCATCGGAGAGATCGACACCGACTTTCGCATCCGCAAAGGCGCGAATGTATTTGGACACGGGATCGTCGAGGGCCAGTTTCCCGTCGTCGACCAGCATCATCGCGGCGACCGATGTGACGGCCTTCGACATCGAATAGATCTGAAAAATGCTGTCCGACATCATCGGCTGGCTGGACGCAGGGTCCCGCACGCCGAAACATTCAAGGTAGACCGGCTTGCCGTGCTGCTGGATCAGAAGCACCGCACCCGGAATCTTGCCGGCCGCGACCTCGTTGCGAACGTGGTCACCAATCCGGTCAAGGGCCGCCCGCGAAAACGTTGGCGCGGCCGCCGTTTTCGGCTCCGCCCGCGCCTCCTGCGGTTGGCCGCCGACCAGGAAAACCACAAGCGCCGCCGCAGCAAGGCAACGCCCGATAACGCCGTCAGTTCTCCAGCGCTTCATAGACCAACTGCTTCAGCGTCCGCTGGATGCGCTGGCGTTCCGTCGGCGTCTGCTCGAGCAGCACGAAGAACATGTCCTGCTTGCGGTCGACCACGAAATAGCAGCCGCTGGCGCCATCCCATTTCAATTCGCCAAGGGATCCCGGCGGCGGCGGCTTGGCGTTACCGGGATCGGTGCGCACCGCAAGGCCTAGGCCCATTCCGAAGCCGTCCCCGGGGAAATAGAAATAGTCCCGCTCGACCCCAGACCCGGGGCCGACATAGTCGGTCGTCATCAGCTTGAACGTTTCGGGCTTCAGGTAGGTCTTGCCCTCGAACGTGCCGCCATTGAGCAGCATCTGCGTAAAGCGGCGGTAGTCCGCCATCGTCGAGTACATGCCGCCGCTGGCGAATTCGATCTTCTTGACATTGGTCGGGTTGGTGTCGCGGCCGACGCGGAAGTTACTGTCGTTGGGTACCGGCAGCGCCATCCGCTCCCGCTTCTCCGGATCGGTGATGTAGAAGCCGGTGTCGACCATACCGAGCGGATCGAGCAGCCTTTCGCGCATGATCGTGAACAGGGATTTTCCGGACGCGACTTCCATCACCCGCGCCAGGATGTCGGTGGAATGGCCGTATTGCCAGAGCGCGCCCGGCTGGTTGTGCAGCGGCAGTTTGGCGATCCGCTCGGCGAACCCGGCCAGATCGAAATCTCCGTCATAGATATTGGCGGCCGCATAAGCCTTGCGGACCAGGGTGTCGCCGTAGAAGCCGTAGGTGATCCCCGACGTATGCACCATCAGGTCGCGGACGTTAATCGGCCGGCTCAGTGGCACCAGCTCGAGCGTCTTGGTGCCATCCTCGTTCTTCTTCTCGACGCCGACCTTCACGTTCGCGAAGGACGGGATGTACTTTGAGACGGGATCGTCGAGCTTGATCGTGCCGTCCTCGACCAATTGCATGGCCACGACCGACGTGATCGCTTTCGTCATCGAGAACAGGCGGAAGATGGTCTTGTCATTGATTGGCTTCTTGGACTCCACGTCCTGAACGCCGAAGGTTTCGTGATAGACCGCCTTGCCATGCTGCTGGATCAGGACGTTCGCGCCCGCGATCTTGCCGGTCGCCACCTCGTTCTTGAAGAATTCGGTGATCTTCGTAAGCTTGTCCTTGTTGAAACGCGCGCCGGCGGGAATGTCGAAGGTGCCTTCGGCGCGGACTTGCGGCGTAACCGCCAGCATCAGCGCGCCGCAGGCAAGCGCGCGCAGCATTTGACGTGAGTTCATTGGAACCCCCCTCCGGAATTCAGGCAGGAGTGTAGCTGCGGCGTCAGTCGGCGCAAGGGCTGCCAAAGGCTGCCAGCGCCTCTTCATGCAACCGAGCGCTGTCGCGGGCGAAGCAGCAGAAGATAACCCTTGTCACGGCAGGCGCCGCGGCCAGTCCATCGACGACGGTTGTGACGGCGATGCGCGCAGCACGGTCGGCAGGGAAGCGATAGACGCCCGTGGAGATCGCGGGAAAGGCCAGAGAGGAGAGCCCGTTGGCCTGGCAGAGCTCGAGGGAGCGCCGATAGCAGGAAGCGAGCAGCCCGTCCTCTCCAACATTGCCGCCGTGCCAAACCGGCCCGACGGCGTGGATCACATGCCTGGCCGGCAACTGGTATCCCCGGGTGATCTTGGCGCCGCCGGTCGCACAGCCGTTCAGCGTGCGGCACTCGGCAAGCAGTTCAGGTCCGGCCGCCCGATGGATTGCGCCATCGACCCCGCCCCCGCCGAGCAGGGACGAGTTCGCGGCGTTGACGATGGCGTCAACGCGGAGCGTGGTGATGTCGGCAACAATGACTTCCAGTCGCGCTTGGCCGACCTGACGCGCGATGCCGCTCAGGCGGAAGCCGCCGCGTTGACGGTGACGCCCTTGTCGACAAAGAGCTGCTGCAATTCACCGGCCTGGAACATCTCGCGGATGATGTCGCAGCCGCCGACGAATTCGCCCTTGACGTAGAGCTGCGGGATAGTCGGCCAGTTCGAATATTCCTTGATGCCGTTGCGAAGCTCGGCGGATTCCAGGACGTTCAGTCCCTTATAGCCGACGCCGATATGATCGAGGATCTGGACCACCTGGCCCGAGAAACCGCACTGCGGAAACTGCGGCGTGCCCTTCATGAACAGCACGACGTCGTTCGACTTCACTTCGTTGTCGATGAATTGTTCGATGCTCATATTTGCTTCCTTTTGGGGCTCAGCCCCCTGCGGCGTCGCGTAACGGGCCGGCTCGTCCATGTAACCCGGATACTGTCATATATGTAGCCCAAACCGTTGTGCATCCAAAGTAAAATGGCGAAGAGCTGGCATGCGCGGGGCCGGCTGGGGGCGCCCGGGGCGACCGCAGCCCATAGTCTGACGGCATTAATGTCATAGCGCGGGCAGGCTTTTTTCCCGCACCGGAACCCCTATCTAGGACGGACTGCCCGTCAGGAACCAGTTTGCCAGACTAACGTTCTCTCCTCTCACCGGAGACACCTGTGACGAAACCAGCACTCGCCGTCCCTACCCCGTCACTTTTCTCGGATTCCGGCACCCTCGCCCAGAATTTGGTGGAGGCCTATCTGGCCGTCCGCGGTGAAACCGAGCGCCGGGCCGCTCCGTTGAGCCCCGAGGACCAGCTCATCCAGTCGATGCCGGACGCCAGCCCGGCCAAATGGCACCGCGCTCATACCACCTGGTTCTTCGAGCAATTCCTGCTCGGCGAGCACTGCGAAGGTTACCAGCCCTTCCACCCTGATTATGCGTTTCTATTCAATTCCTATTATGTCAGCGCCGGACCGCGGCACGCCCGTCACCAGCGCGGCCATCTGACACGCCCGAGCGCCGACGAGATCTCCGCCTATCGCCGGCATGTCGATGCCGCCGTGGTCAAATTCTTCCAGACCGCTGGCGAGGAGCGCCTCACAAAACTGGTCCCGCTGGTCGAGGTCGGCCTCAATCACGAGCAGCAGCATCAGGAATTGATGCTGACCGACATCCTGCACGCCTTTGCTCAGAACCCGATCCCGCCGGCCTACGATCCATCCTGGTGCTTCCCGACATCGCACCGTTCGGCAGAGGAGTGGACCACCCTCAACGAGGGCATCCACACGGTTGGCCACAGCGACGACAGCTTCCATTTCGACAATGAAAAGCCCGCGCACCGCGCCCTGGTCGGCCCGGTGAGGCTCGCCCGCAACCTCGTGACCAATGCGGAATGGCTCGCCTTCATGCAGGACGGCGGCTACGGCACGGCCACGCTGTGGCTGATGGACGGCTTTGCCACGGTCGCCAACGAGGGCTGGCAGGCCCCCGGCCACTGGCGCCAGGTCGACGGCGAGTGGCGGATCATGACGCTCGGCGGGTTGCAGCCGATCGATCCGGCTGCCCCCGTCTGCCATGTCAGCTATTACGAGGCGGATGCGTTCGCCCGCTGGGCGGGCCGCCATCTGCCGACCGAAATGGAATGGGAGGTCGCCGCCCGCGCCGGCCAGCTCAACGATGCCTTTGGCATCGTCTGGCAGTGGACCCGCAACTCCTACTCCCCCTACCCCGGCTACCGCGCCATCGAGGGGGCGCTCGGAGAATACAACGGCAAGTTCATGGTCAACCAGCTCGTGCTGCGCGGCTCCTCGCTTGCAACTCCGGCCGGCCACAGCCGTATCACCTACCGCAACTTCTTCTACCCGCACCACCGCTGGCAATTCACGGGGTTACGCCTCGCCGATTACGCCTGACATTTTCGATCATCGAAGCGCGCCGGAAAGCGCGTTCAGGAGAGTATCATGAATGTGCATGCCGCCGCTTTGGCCCAAACGCACCCGTTCGACGAACAGACCTCCGCCTTTGCCGGCGATGTGATCGGCGACCTCTCGCAGTTCCCCAAGCGGCTGTCGCCGAAATATTTTTACGATGCTGCGGGCTCCGAGCTGTTCGAGCAAATCACGGTGCTGCCGGAATACTACCCGACCCGCACCGAGCTCGGCATCCTGCGCAGCCGCGGCGACGAAATCGCCGCACTCATTCCGGAAGGGGCGGCCCTGGTCGAATTCGGCGCCGGCGCGACCACCAAGGTCCGCCTGCTGTTGGAGCGCTGCGATTTTTCCGCCTATGTCCCGGTCGATATTTCCGGCGATTTCCTGAACGCGCAGGCCGGCGGCTTGCGCAAGGATTTCCCCGATCTCGGCGTTTATCCGGTTGCCGCCGATTTCACCGCGCCGTTCGAGCTGCCGGCGGAAATCGCAGACCAGCCCAAGGTCGGCTTCTTTCCGGGATCGACGCTCGGCAATTTCGAGCCGCACGAGGCGCGCGCCTTCCTGCGCAGCGCACGCGACATTCTGGGCAAAGGCGCACAGATGATCATCGGCGTCGATCTCGAGAAGAACGAGCGGGTGCTTTACGACGCCTATAACGACGCCGCCGGCGTCACCGCGCGGTTCAATCTCAACGTACTGGTCCGCATCAACCGCGAGCTCGGCGGCAATTTCGACGTCTCCGCCTTCATGCACCGCTCGGTCTATAATCGCGAGCGCCATCGCATCGAGATGCACTTGATTTCCAAGAAGGCGCAGAGCGTGCGCATCCTGGGACGGAATTTTTCATTCCGTCCCGGCGAGAGCATCCACACCGAGTCGAGCTACAAATACAGCTTCGACCGCTTCACCGCATTGGCGCGCGAGTCCGGCTGGTCGGTGCGGGAATCCTGGAACGATCGCGACCAGATGTTCTCCGTTCACGCGCTGGTGGCGTCGGACTGAGCATTAGAGCGTTTTCAAGCGAAAGCCTGCCCCGGACTTGATCCGGGGTGGACACCGGCTCGCGTCAAGAAAACGCGTCAAAACAAGAATCTGGAGCCGGTTCTGATTCAATCAGAACCGAAAGGCTCTAGCCGCGGGCTTTGCAGCTCACGTCTTGCAGACGGACCGCCTGCGGTCCGGTCGCGGCCTGCGTGTCGGCGCAATGCGGGGAGCGACAGATATCCAATCATCGGACAATCGGTCTGCACCCAACAGCCACGCGTGAATGATCCGCCACTTGTCTTGTCCGCGGGACTGGAAATCCAGTAGCGGAGATCCCGCGTCCTGCAGTTCGTGGAAAAATTTCAAAGAATCTTTTCCAGTCGGTCCGTCCGGCTCGATCATCTGCGTCAAGATCCAGCGGTCCCACTCTTCAATAATGCGTACTCTTGCTTCGCTTTGTTTCATAGGCGCGTATTCCCACCACGGCACCCCCGTGGGCACTGAGTAATCGCGCTGGTCAAGGTTTGATGGAAAGGTGCTTACGCCGCCGCGCGTCCCCACACCCTGTCCAAGCTCAGTATAGCCAAACTTCTTAACAAGTGTTCATCTTTATTGACCCGCCCGCAAAAGGGTCCATCTGCGCTGTCGTTTCCCCTTCGAAATGTCCAATTTTTGACGCGGACTCAGCCGAGCCTCCGCGGCAGCATGGCTTGGGGTGAGTTCGTGCCAGGGGATATCAGTCATGGGCAACGCATTTCCAGCGTCCAGCAACCACGGGCAACGTTCGGCATCCTCGTCTGTTCACAGTGACACGGACCCGGGCTGGGACGAGGGAGCAGACACCGAGCGAGCAGCGCTTCGCGAGGAAAATGCGAGGCTCCGGGCTCTCGTCGTCCAACTGTCAAATCTCGTTCTCAGAAATGTCGTCGATGAGCACAACTCGCCGCAATTGATGCCGGTGAGGCGGCCCAGGCTGGATTAAAGATACTATTCTGCCGGATCGGATCGCAGCGAGACCGTTTCCCACACCGCGACCGCGATCATGATCGCGGTGGTCAGGATCGACAGCATCAACGGCGACAGCTCGCTTGCGAACCAGGCGAGCACGCAAAGCGTGATGATGCCCGCCCCGTGGGAGAGTTGAAGGAAGCCGCGAAAGCTCAGCTTGAACAGGATGGTCCCGAACAGAAACAGCAAGGGGCCACCGATCGCGCTCATTACCGTCTTGAGGTCGGAATGTCCGCCGGGGTGTTTCAGCACCAGTTCGTCGGCCACCGCCGCGACGATGATGCCGGCCACGATCGGCAGGTGCAGATAGGTGTAGGCCAGCCGCGCCAGCCTTCCCGGCTCGCTCGATTTTGAAAGCTGCTCGGAGCCGGCTTCGGCGCCGACGTGGAAATAGATCCACCACATCGCGATGCTGCCGACCAAGGCCGAGACGAACGCCAGAACGTTTTCGGTGGTCCAGGCGAGTTCGGAAAAAGTCGCGCCGATGACGACGATGGATTCGCCGAGCGCGATGATGATGAACAGCCCACAGCGCTCGGCCATATGCCCGCCTTCGATCATCCAGTCCGCGACCGAGGACGCGCCGTGGCGGGGAATCCAGAACCGCACAGCCGGCGAGATATATTCGATGACGAGCGCGACGGCCCATAGCGCCAACCGCAACTGGCCTTCGACTATCCCGCCGGCGATCCAGAAGATGGCCGACACCGACAGCCAGACAGCGATCCGCACTGCATTCATGCGGGTCCGCGGGCGCGATGGCGGCGTCGACAACCAGAGAAATATCGTCTTGCCGACCTGCATCCCCGCGTAGGCGATGGCAAACCACAAGCCGCGCTCGTCAAACGCCTTTGGAATCGAGGTCGATAGCACCAGCCCGCCTAGCATCATCGCAAACAGCAGGAGACGGACCGGAGTCTTTTCGGGATTGAGCCAGTTGGTGATCCAGGTAGTGAATACCCATACCCACCAGACTGCGAGAAACAGCAGCGTGACCTGTAGCGCACCCAGCGGCGTAAAGTGAGCCAGCAGCGTGTGCGAAATTTGCGTGATCGCAAAGACGAAAACGAGATCGAAGAACAACTCCGCGTAAGTGACGCGGCTATGCTGGTGCGGCACGATCCGGCGAAACAGCGCGCCGTGCGCGTTGTCTGTCATCGATGCCCCCCGCCGTCCGGGGACTACCTCTCCGGTACCCCGGGGCCGCCAGGTGCCCCGGGCCCGCCAGGTACCCCGGTCTGCAGCGCCAGCGCATGCAGCAAGCCGCCCATCTGCCCCTTGAGCGACTGGTAGACGATCTGGTGCTGCTGCACGCGCGACTTGCCACGGAACGACTCCGAGATCACGGTCGCGGCGTAGTGGTCGCCATCGCCTGCGAGATCGCGGATCGTCACCTCGGCATCGGGGATAGCTGCCTTGATCATCGACTCGATATCGTGGGCATCCATCGGCATTCCAGCATGTCTCCGTCAGGTGTTTCGAATCACGGCCGGCTCGCGCGACCGTGACAACCAAGCCTAGCGCGTACGCTCTTCTAGGTCACGCCTGGCGGCACTATATTCCGTGCCGAAGCGTTTGACACCGCGAGATCGCGTCGCGCCCGATCATTTCGGGCTGACCGAAAAAGAGGCTCAAAATCATGAAATTGCCCGGTCCCGACCATCCGATCACGATTACGGCAAACCCCAAGCGCGTCCGGGTCTCGGTGGACGGCGTGGTCATTGCCGACACCATCCGCGCGCTGACCCTGAAGGAAGCCAGCTATCCGGCGGTGCAATATGTGCCGCGCGAGGACGCCAATATGGCGTTGTTGTCCCGCACCGAGCGGACCACGCACTGCCCCTACAAGGGGGACGCGAACTATTTCAGCATCAACGCCAACGGCAAGCATCTCGAAAATTCGATCTGGACCTACGAGACGCCCTTCCCGGCCATGACCGAGATCGCCGGCCGTCTGGCGTTCTATCCGGACAAGGTGACGATCGAGGAAGTGGCGTAGTCAGACGTACTAAGAAGCCATTTCGGAGCGATGCGTAGCATCGAACGATGGTGCGCAATTGCGCACCTGAGAATCCTATTCCCCGGGGTGCAATTGCCCCCTCGGGTCGGGCGTTTTCGCGCCATCCCGGAATGACGGCGTGGAGCTACACCCTGAATATCGTGAGCCCGAGGATCAGAAGCACCAGGAAGATCACGACGAAGACATAGAACAGGAAGCGGGCGATGTCGGCGGAGGCCTCCGAAATGCCGGTGAAGCCGAGGATGCCGGCAACGATCGACACCAGAAAGAAGATCAGCGCCCATTTAAGAATTGTCATTACGTGCTCCGCGACCTCTCGGGCCGTACCAGAGGTGGCCCCTCAATTTCACCTGACCTAACGGCCGGTTGCACCGCCGGTTCCGATCAGCCCGGAGATGCGGGTTCGCTAGCGCCCGATTGGGCCTTGCTGAATCAGGTTCCCCGCGGCAACATTTGACCACATAGCCTGGCCGGGAGGCCCGCATGACATCGATTTCAACCGTGGGGCATGCCGACGTCAGCGCAGTGCCCCAAGCCAAATCGCGAAACCTCTCGCTTGATCGCGCGCGCACCTTCCTGACGCTGGTGGTGCTGCTCCACCACGCCGTCATCCCCTATACCTATTTCGGTCATACCGATCCGACGTCGTTCTTCGGCTTCGACATGATCGTGCTCGCCACTGACAGTTTCTTCATGGCGATGTTCTTTTTCCTGTCGGGGCTGTTCGCCTGGTCTGGTATCGCCCGGAAGGGACCGCTGAGCTATTTGGCAGATCGCCTGCTTCGGCTTGGCTTACCCTTCGTGATCTGCGCCTTCACGGTCATTCCGCTCGCCTACTACGCCATCTCACTGCGGCACCATCCCGAGATCGGCTTTTCGGAATACTGGTGGAATATGATCACGAAGGGCCCGTGGCCGAGCGGGCCGATCTGGTTCCTCTGGGTCCTGCTCAGTTTCGACGTGGTGGCCTGCATCTTGTATCGGCTATCGCCCAATCTGCTTGATCCGATCAACCGCCTCTCGCTGCATGGTCGTCGCCGGCCCGCAGTGTTCTTCGCGGTCATGCTTGCCGTCACCGCCGCGTTCTACATTCCCGGGCTGGTTCACTACGGACATAGCAGTTGGTTCGAGTTCGGGCCGTTCTCGGTCCAGCACGGGCGCGTGATGCTCTATGCGAGCTACTTCTTTTTCGGTGCTGGCATCGGCGTTGCGCAAATGGATCGCGGGCTGCTCGCTGCAGAGGGCCGGATGGCGAAGGTGAGCTGGGACTGGATGGTGCTGGCGGTCGTTCCGTATTGCCTCTTGTGGGTGCTGATCTTCATCAAGCGCGAAATACTGGGCAACCCGTCGCCGTTGCCGGACTGGTATGAAGTGCTCTACGCCATCTGCTTCACTGTCTTCAGCGTGGCCATCATGTTTCTGATCCTGGCCTTTTTCCAAAGGTTCAGGCAATCAGGCTCAGCCAAGCTACTCGATCCGATGCAGGCGGACGCCTACGGCATGTTCCTGGTGCACTACCCGATCGCACTGTGGCTGCAATACTGGCTGTTCGATTATGAGTTGCCAGCGATCGTCAAGGCCACGATCGGGTTTGTGCTGACCGTCGCGGCAAGCTGGGCGCTGACGCGAGCGTTGCGGCAGATACCGGGCGCGACAAGGGTGCTGTAAGCCCTCTCCGTCATTCCGGGGCGATGCGCAAGCATAGAACCCGGAATGACGACAAGCCTACGCCGCCTTCCCGCTCATATAGGCCGGCAGCCAGTGCTCGAACGCCGTTTTCAGCGCATCCACAGCGACCGGTGTTTCACCGGCAACCGCGATCGCATCGCCACCCGTGGTGCCGATCCGCGCGCACGGCACGCCTGCGCCCTTCATCTTCGCCAGCACCAGGCCGGCGTCGGCTGCCGGTATCGTCACGATGTAGCGCGCCTGATCCTCGCCGAACCAGTAAGCGTGCGGCACGATTGCGTTCGGCGCCGCCAATAGCTGCGCGCCGATGCCACTGGCAATCGCCATCTCGGCCAACGCGATCAGGAGGCCACCGTCGGAGACGTCATGCACCGCGGTCGCCGTGCCGGCATGGATCATGCCGCGGACCACGTCGCCATTGCGCTTTTCGGCGGCCAGATCGACCGGCGGCGGCGCGCCTTCTTCGCGGCCGCAGATGTCGCGCAGATAGACGGACTGTCCGAGCCAGCCTTGCGTATCGCCGATCAAAAGGATCGCTTCGCCGGCCGCCTTGAAGGCCAGCGTCGCCGATTTGGTGAAATCGTCGAGCAGGCCGACGCCGCCGATCGAGGGCGTCGGCAGGATGCCGCGGCCGTTGGTTTCGTTGTAGAGCGAGACGTTGCCCGACACGACAGGGAAATCGAGCGTGCGGCAGGCTTCGGAAATACCCTTCAGGCAGCCGACGAACTGGCCCATGATTTCGGGCCGTTCCGGATTGCCGAAATTGAGATTGTCCGTGATCGCGAGCGGCCGGCCGCCGACCGCGGTGATGTTGCGCCAGGCTTCGGCAACGGCCTGCTTGCCGCCTTCGAACGGATCGGCCTCGCAATAGCGCGGCGTCACGTCGACGGTGAGCGCGAGCCCCTTCGGCCCGTCCTCGACGCGCACAACCGCGGCATCGCCGCCCGGACGCTGCACGGTATTGCCCAGAATGACGTGGTCGTATTGCTCCCAGACCCAGCGCTTCGAACACAGCTCCGGCGTGCCGATCAGCTTCTCCAGTGCCGCCGAAATGCCAACTGGGGGCTCCACTTCGCGCGCCTGCACCATCGGCAAGGCCGCGGATGGGACGTGCGGGCGGTCATACACAGGCGCCTCGTCGCCCAATTCCTTGATCGGCAGATCGGCCATCACGTCGC
This sequence comes from Bradyrhizobium murdochi, assembly GCF_000472965.1. Lineage (GTDB taxonomy): Bacteria > Pseudomonadota > Alphaproteobacteria > Rhizobiales > Xanthobacteraceae > Bradyrhizobium > Bradyrhizobium murdochi. The sequence goes on from NZ_AXAU01000016.1 coordinate 118,726, forward strand.
CGCCATGCTTCACCACGAAGCGCTTGGTCGGCGTTGTGTAGCCGACCACGGCGAAATCGAGCCCCCACTTCTTGAAGATCGCCTCGGCCTCTTTTTCCTTCTCGGGCTTGAGCACCATGAGCATGCGCTCCTGGCTCTCCGAGAGCATCATCTCGTAGGCGCTCATGCCGGTTTCACGGGTCGGCACCGCGTTGAGATCGAGTTCGACGCCGAGATCGCCCTTGGCGCCCATCTCGACCGCCGAGCATGTCAGGCCCGCTGCGCCCATGTCCTGGATCGCGATCACGCAACCCTTTTCCATGATCTCGAGGCAGGCTTCGAGCAAGAGCTTTTCCGCGAAGGGATCGCCGACCTGCACCGTCGGCCGCTTCTCGGCGGAGTCATCGTCGAATTCGGCCGATGCCATCGAGGCGCCGTGAATGCCGTCGCGGCCCGTCTTGGAGCCGAGATAGACGATCGGCATGTTCACGCCGGAGGCCGCCGCATAGAAAATCTTGTCGGTTTCGGCGAGGCCGACCGCCATCGCGTTGACCAGGATGTTGCCGTCGTAACGGGTGTGGAAGCGCACCTGGCCACCGACCGTCGGCACGCCGAAGGAATTGCCGTAGCCGCCGACACCGGCCACCACGCCCGACACCAGATGGCGCGTCTTCGGATGCTCCGGCGCGCCAAAGGAAAGCGCATTGAGGCAGGCAATAGGCCGCGCACCCATCGTGAACACATCGCGCAAAATGCCGCCGACGCCGGTGGTCGCACCTTGATACGGCTCGATGTAGCTCGGATGGTTGTGGCTCTCCATCTTGAAGACGACCGCCTGCCCGTCCCCGATGTCGATCACGCCGGCGTTCTCGCCCGGACCCTGGATCACCCACGGCGCCTTGGTCGGCAAGCCGCGCAGATGGATGCGCGAGGATTTGTACGAGCAGTGCTCGTTCCACATTGCCGAGAAAATCCCGAGCTCGGTGAACGTCGGCACCCGCCCGATCAGCTTGAGGATGCGCTCATACTCGTCGGGCTTCAGGCCGTGGGTGGCGACGAGTTCGGGGGTGATCTGGGGCTCGTTCATGGGTGCCTTAATAGGAAGATCGAAGGAGTGCGAAAAGGCCTTTTATGGCGCATTTCCGCCCTGTCCAGAGCTTTGCGAAGGGAGCTTTGCGGGATCGCCGTTTGCACATCGTCCCCGGATCGGATTTAAGGGCTGAAACATCGAATTGAAGGTCATTTTTTGTGAACGAACTCCCCAAAAATGCATTCGACCAGCGTCCCGACCTGCATGTCGAAACCGAGGGCGAATTTGCGGGCTGGCGGACCTGGACCCGCGACAGTTTTGAGACCCATAACGGCCCTTTCTGGCACCGGATGGACGAGAACGGCAAAGTGCAATGCGCGTTCCGGGTCGAGAAGAAGCACCTCAACGGCCAGCGCAACGTCCATGGCGGCTGCTTCATGTCGTTCGCCGACTACTGCCTGTTCGCGATCGCCTCTTCCGTGCTGGAGGGGCCGGGCGTGACGGTTTCCTTCGCCTGCGAATTTCTCGACGCCGCGCGCGAGGGCGAACTGGTCGAATGCGAGGGTGAAATCACCCGCGCCGGCGGCTCGCTGATCTTCCTGCGCGGCGTACTGAAATCCGGCGAACGCTCGCTGTTCACCTTCTCCGGCACCATCAAGCGGGTGAAGTGGAAAAAGCCGACCGGCACCGCCGCCGTTGCCACCTGACGTGCCACAGGTACGTCGCGGCTGGCGCGACTATGCATTGCTGCTCGCCCTGGCGTGCTGCTGGAGCTCGACCTATCCGCTGACCAAGATAGGCCTCGGCTCGATCCCGCCGGTCACCTTCATCTCGGCGCGCTCGCTGATCGCGGCGGGCTTCCTGCTGGTGATCCTGCGTGCCCGCGGTTTGCGGCTACCGACGGACGGCAAGGCCTGGAGGCTGTTTGCATTCCAGCAGACCATCAACTCGACCATTCCTTTCCTGATGATCACCTGGGCGCAGCAATATGTGGCGGCAGCGCCGACCGTGGTGCTGGCCTCGACCACGCCAATCTTCGCTTTCCTCATCACCTGGGCCGTCACGCGCCATGAGCCGGCGACGCTGCTCAAGCTGATCGGCGCCATTCTGGGCCTGGCCGGTACGGCCGTGACTATCGGCCTCGATACGCTCGGCGGGCTCTCCAGCAACCTGTTTGCCGAAATGGTCATCCTGGTCGCCACCATCTCGTTCGCCTGCGCCACGATCTTCGGGCTCAAGCTGACCGACTACGACCCGATGGTGGTGGCGGCGGGCTCGCTGTTGTTCGGCGGCACCGTGCTGTTGCCGCTCGCCCTGATCGTCGATCATCCCTGGACCCTGCGGCCGACGCGCGAGGCGCTGATTGCCACCGCCGCGATGGGAATATTCTCCAGCGCCTTCGGGCTGATGCTGTTCTACATGTGCCTGACGCGGCTCGGCACGCTGACCACCAATGCGCAAGGCTATTTGCGAATTCCGATCGGCGTCGGCCTGTCGGTGCTGCTGCTCGGCGAACCGGTGCCGCCGAATCTGGCGCTCGGCCTCGCGTTGGTGATGGCCGGCGTCGCCGCGATGACCATCCCGCGCGACCATTATCGCAAGTGGATCGAGCGCCTGCGCGGGAAGCCGACAGGCTGATGAAGCCGTCGGCGGAATCAAGCCGATAATTGTTTTTCGGCGACCGAAAGCCACTCCGCCTGGGGCCTGCGGGAACGGTGGTGGAACAGCAATCAACCATGATTGACACACCGGAACGCATGCGAGCGCATCGTGTTGCGCCGTTACGCAGCAAGAAAAGGAGCAATCATGAAACTCGCAACAATCGGATTGGCCATGGCGCTGGCATTCACGAACACCTTCGCCCTGGCGCAAGCCGGCGGCAGCGGCGCGGGCGGAAGTTCGGGCACGGGTGGCACGGCGGCAGGTGGAGCGGCAGGATCCTCCACCAGCGGAACGACCACCGGCAGTGGAACGGGCGGTAATGCCACCACCGGCATGAGCAACGATGCCGGCAGTGCAGCAGCTGGCCGAAACAGTGCAGTGAACCCGTCAGGGAACACCCACATCAACCCCTCGCCGAGCGGTTCGACCCTGTCGCCGACGGGTCCGGGTTCGACTACCGGCCGATAACAAAAAGCCCCGCACTGCGGGGCTTTCTTATCGCCGGCGCTATTTCTTCTCTTCCAGCAGCTTTTTGTATTTCTCGACGTCGCGCGTCACCAACTGGCCGAGCACTTCGCTGGCATGCTCGTTGGCGTCGGGCGCAACGGTGGAGAGATCGTGAAAACGCTTCTTCACCGCCTCGCTCTCGACGGCGGTCCTGGCGGCGGCGTTCAGCTTCGCGATGATCGCAGGCGGCGTGCCTTTTGGAGCGAACAGGCCATTCCAGCCCTGCGCCTCGAATTCGGGAAGTCCGGCCTCGGAGGAAGTCGGCAGGCCGGGCAAGGTTGCAAGCCGCACCGTTGAGCCGACGACGAGACCCCTTACCAGCTTGTCATCGATCGCCTGCGACACCGACGCGGCGGCGTCGCAGACACCGTCGATCTGGCCGCCGATCGCGTCCGTCAGCGCCGGCGCCGCGCCGCGATAGCCGACCAGCGTCACGTCGATGCCGGCCGCCTGCACAAAGCTCTTGCAGATTAGGAAATTCGACGAGCCGACGCCGGCATGGCCGAGATTGACGTTGCCGGGATTTTTCTTCGCATAGGCGATGAAATCCTGCAGGTTCTTGGCGGGGAAATCCTTGCGCAACGCGATGATGCCGAAGGTTTTCGCTACCACCGCAACGGGTGCGAAGGATTCCGGCGTGAACGGCAGTTTCGGATAGATCGTATAGGTCGCGGCGCTGGTGCCGGCATTGCCGATCGCGATGGTGTAGCCGTCGGCTTCCGCCCGCGCGGCACGCGTCAGCGCAGTCGAGCCGCCGGCGCCCGCGACGTTCTCGATCACGATCGGCTGCCCGAGCGACTTGGTCATTTCCTCGGCAACCACACGCGCGATCACGTCGGAGGTGCCGCCGGCCGCGAACGGCACGATCATGGTGATGGGACGCTTGGGATAATCCTGCGCGTGGGCTGCCACGGCGCATAATAGCGCCACAACGACAATCGTCAGGCGCGACACCAAGAAGCTCACGCGGCTTTTTGCAGATGCGCGGCTAGCCCTGCGAACAAGCCGCGGCCGTCGGTGCAGCCCATGATGTCTTCGACGTGGTTTTCCGGGTGCGGCATCATGCCGAGCACGTTGCCGCGCTCGTTGACAATGCCAGCGATCGACTGCGCGGCGCCGTTGATGTTGGACTCCTCGTCGACGATGCCCTCGGCGGAGCAATAGCGGTAAAGCACGCGCCCTTCGCCCTCCAGCCGCTTCACCGTCTCTTCATCGGCCTCATAGTTACCCTCGCCATGCGCGACCGGCACGCGAATGACCTGGCCGGCATTGTAGCCGCGCGTGAAGGGCGAATCCGAGCGCTCGACCCGCAGATGCACGTCCCTGCAGACGAATTTCAGCCGCGCATTGCGCATCAAGACGCCGGGCAGCAAGCCCGCTTCGCACAGGATCTGAAAACCGTTGCAGACGCCAAGCACGAGCCCACCATCGGCCGCATACTTACGCACCGCGTCCATGACGGGCGCGCGCGCGGCAATAGCGCCGCAGCGCAGGTAATCGCCGTAGGAAAACCCGCCGGGCACGACCACCAGATCGGTGCCCTTGGGCAGCTCCGTCTCGGCATGCCACACCATCGCCGCCTCCTCACCGGAGACGAGCTTGAGCGCGCGCGCCATGTCGCGTTCGCGGTTGATTCCGGGAAAGACGAGAACGGCTGATTTCATGAATGCGCGCCTAGAGCAGTTCGACCCGGTAATTCTCGATGACCGTATTCGCCAACAGCTTGTCGGCGGCATCCTTCAATGCCGCCTCTGCCTTGGCTTTGTCCGAGCCTGATAGTTCGATGTCGAACACCTTGCCCTGGCGGACGCTGGCAACGCCATCGACGCCGAGCGATTTCAGCGCGCCTTCGATGGCCTTGCCCTGCGGATCGAGGATGCCGGACTTCAACGTAACGGTAACGCGTGCCTTCACGAGATTTGCCCCAGTTCTTCTTTAGCTCTTCACCAGCACCGGACCCGAACCGGCCGGGCGCTCGTTCTCCATCAGAATGCCCAGACGTTTCGCCACCTCGGTATAGGCTTCAAGCAAGCCGCCGAGATCACGGCGGAAACGGTCCTTGTCGAGCTTCTCGTTCGACTTGATATCCCACAGCCGGCATGAGTCGGGCGAGATTTCGTCGGCGACGATGATCCGCATCATCTCGTTCTCGAACAGGCGGCCGCATTCCATCTTGAAATCGACCAGGCGGATGCCGATGCCCAGGAACAGTCCGGTGAGGAAGTCGTTGACGCGGATGGCGAGCGCCATGATGTCGTCGATTTCCTGCGGCGTCGCCCAGCCGAACGCGGTGATGTGCTCTTCCGACACCATGGGATCGTTGAGCTGGTCGTTCTTGTAATAGAATTCGATGATCGAGCGCGGCAGTTGGGTGCCCTCCTCGATACCGAGGCGCTGCGACAGCGAACCGGCCGCGACGTTCCGCACCACCACCTCCAGAGGCACGATCTCGACCTCGCGAATCAACTGCTCGCGCATGTTGAGGCGGCGGATGAAATGGGTCGGCACCCCGATGTCGTTGAGGTGCTGAAACAGGTACTCCGAAATCCGGTTGTTGAGGACGCCCTTACCCTCGATCACCTGGTGTTTCTTGGCATTGAACGCGGTCGCATCATCCTTGAAGTGCTGGATCAGGGTTCCCGGCTCCGGACCTTCATACAGGACCTTGGCCTTGCCTTCATAAATACGGCGTCGACGGCTCATTGGGATGTACCGTGTTTTGTTGAAATCCATGAAATTGGTGTGCTCCGGATGACAAGGGTTTGCGACCACGACGGAGCTGCCGTGAAGGCCAGGTCTTGAACCTAACGGCGTCCTGAACTAAGCGACCGGAAACAGAACAAGAACCTCGCCTGATGGGCAACCTATCCGATTGGCCCATCCAGCACAATCGACCCGGCCCGATTGGGCCCAACTTATCCCGATTGCCTGCGGCTTAACGGACCGTTGTTTTACCGATTCGCCCCCTCTATCTAGGTAGTCCATCGGGCCGCGACAACGCGGCCTTATTTACCATTTGCGGGGATTGGAACCGAAGAATGACCACTTTCGACAAGCGCGAGGAAGGTTTTGAGAAGAAATTCGCCCTCGACGAGGAGCAGAAGTTCAAAGCTGAGGTACGCCGCAACAAGCTGCTCGGCCTTTGGGCAGCGGAGAAGCTCGGGCTGTCGGGCGATGCCGCCACCGCCTATTCCAAGGAAGTGGTCGCGGCCGATTTCGAGCAAGCCGGCGACAAGGACGTCCAGGACAAGGTGGTGAAGGATCTTACCGCCAAGGGCGTCGCCGTCACCGCGCAGGAAGTTCGCATCAAGATGGACGAACTGATCGCGGTTGCCGCCGCCCAGGTGAAGGCGGGGAACTGAGCGCAGCGAATAGGAAGTGGCGAATGGCGAATAGGGAAAATGCTATTCGCTAGTCGCCACTCGCCATTCGCGCCTTTCTGTATTCTCCACGCACGATCTCCAGCAACCGCTGCGCCGCCGCGCTCAGGAAGCCGCCGCGGCGCGTTACCGTGACGACGTCATGGCTTGCCTTGAGGTCACGCACGGCGATCGTCGAAATCGTCTTGTGTCGCAGTTCCTCTGCAGCGTTGCTTTCCGATAACAGCGCAATGCCAAGGCCGGCTTCGACCAGGCGCTTCTGCGCGGTCAGGCTGTCGACTGGCGTCCAGTCGATTTCGCCGAGGCCGTGGGTCTGGAACAGCGCAAAGACATGCGCGGCCGTGATCTCGCGCCGTCCCGGTACGACCGGAAATGCGATCCAAAGCTCGCCGCGCAGCTCGGCGAGCTTTGCGATCCGGCGGCCGGCCCGCGGATGATCCAGCGCGCACACCACCTGCAGCCGCTCGGAGAACAGCAATTCACAGTCAAGGTCGCGCGAGCGATCGCGGTCATAGCGCAGGCCGATGGTCACTTCGCCGCGGCGGACCATGTCACTGACCTCCGCGCTGGTCGCCGTGCGCAAGGACAATTCGACCTGCGGATGCTCGGCCGCAAACCGCTTGAGAACCGCCGACAGCCGCCCGCCGGCGAGCGTGCCGACGACGGCGAGCGCGACCGGCCCCGAATCCGGCCGCGCCAGTGCGCGCACCGCATTCTCCGCATCCTGGGCCGCAGCCACCGCGCGCTCGGCGTAAGGTACTAGCACCCGCCCCGCATCGCTCAGCATGGTGCGCCCCGCGATCCGCTCGAACAGCGGTACGCCGAGTTCCTGCTCCAGCAGGGCAATGCGCCGCGAAATCGCCGGCTGCGAGCGGTGCAGCGTTTTTGCGGCATTCGAAATGCCGCCGCGGCGATGAACAGTCAGGAAGGTGAGAAGCGCATCGCTGTCCATGCTTCATCCATGCAAAAAGCTGATGATACGTAGAGAAATAACAAATTTGGCTGATGGTAGATAGCCCGCTAGTTTCGTCGCCAACCAGACCCGACCAACAAACGAAGCGGAGATTGCCGATGCGAACTCAGATGGAAAAAGCCGAAGCGTTTCGCGCGCTGCATGCGCGCCCGGGCGCCTTCATCATTCCCAATCCCTGGGACGCCGGCACCGCCAAGCTTCTCGCCGCGATGGGCTTTGAGGCGCTTGCGACCACGAGTCTCGGCCTTGCCAACACGCTCGGCAGCGTGACCGTCAGCCTCGACGCCATCCTCGAGAATTGCCGAGCGATTGCGGAAGCAACCGACCTTCCTGTCAACGCCGACCTTGAAAACTGCGGCGCGGACGATCCGAAGACAGCGGCGAAGGCGATCGCGCGCGCGGCCGAAGCCGGCGCCGTCGGCGGCTCGATCGAAGATTCGACCGGCGATCCGCGGAGCCCGATCTACGACTTTTCGCTCGCGGTCGAGCGCGTGCAGGCCGCGGTCGAAGCGGCCCGCGCTCTGCCCTTTCCGTTCACGCTGACCGCGCGTGCCGAGAATTTCCTCTACGGTCGCAAGGATCTCGACGACACGATCAAGCGGCTGCAGGCGTTCGAGGCTGTCGGCGCTGATGTCCTGTACTCACCTGGCCTCTACGACATCGGCACCATTCGCACCGTGGTGACTTCGGTCAGCAAGCCGTTCAACCTGGTGATGGGATTTGCCGATCCGACGCTGACAGTCCCGCAACTCGCCGAGGCCGGCGTCAAGCGCATCAGCGTCGGCGGCGCGATGGAACGCTACGCGCTTGCGGCGTTCTTGAAGTGCGCGCGTGAGATGAAGGAGCGTGGCGCATTCACGTTTGTGCGCGAGATGGCGCCGATCGCAGAGGTGCGGGCGGCGTTCGGATGAAATGACCGCGAATAAGGAGTGGCGAATAGCGAATAGGGAAAACATCATTCGCTATTCGCCATTCGCCTCTTTCACTCCTCCTTAAATCCATACTCCGGCACATTGCCGCTCGCGCCGTAGTACTTATACGGCAGGAACTTTCCGGACATCGTGATCTTGACCCGGTCGCCCTTCGGATTGGCGACGCGCTCCAACGCCATGTCGAAATCGATCGCCGACATGATGCCGTCACCGAATTCCTCTTCGATCAGCGCCTTCCAGGCCGGCCCGTTGACCATCACCATTTCGTAGAAGCGGTAGATCAAGGGATCGGTCGGCGGCATCGGCGTGCCGGTGCCGCGCATCGGCACCTCGTTGAGCATCGCGACTTCCGCTTTCGATAGCCCGAATAATTCGCCGGCATTGGCGGCTTGCGGCTTCGTGAGCTTCATCTGGCCCATGATGGCGCCGACGATCAGCACTTCCGAATAGCCGCCAATCTTTTCGCAGATGTGTTTCCAGCTCCAGCCCTTCTCGCGCTTGATGTCGAGCAGCTTTTCGGTGAGATCTTCGCGCTTCATACCCTATCTCCTTATGTACTCGTCATGCCCGGGGGTGTCCCGGGCATCGATGTTTTTGCTTCGTATTGCCTAGGCAGACGTGGATGGCCGGGCCACGCTCGGCCATGACGCCTCAATCGAATCCTCCGCCTCGGCAGCCACTACCAGTTCCGGCTTGCCCGGCCGCACGACCGGCACGTTGCGCGGGTCATAATCAGTCACGGTGGCAGCAAACGTCTTGCTGCGGCTGACCAGGAAATCGACGATGTGATTGCGCAGCGCGTAATAGAGCGGATGGCGGTGCAGATCGATGCGGCCGCGATCCTTCGGCAGCGGATTTTCCACGATCTCGGCCAGCACGGCGCCCGGACCATTGGTCATCAGAAAAATCTTGTCGGCGAGATAGATCGCCTCATCGACATCATGGGTAATCATGAACGCCGTCTGCCCGGTCTCGAGGCAAATCCGCCGCACCTCGTCCTGCAACGTACCGCGCGTCAGCGCGTCCAGCGCCGAGAACGGCTCGTCCATCAGCATGATCTTCGGCGTGATCGAGAGCGCCCGCGCAATGCCGACGCGCTGCTTCATGCCGCCGGATAGTTCCGACGGCCGCTTGTGCTCGGAGCCGGTCAGCCCGACCAGATCGATGAACTTCTGCGCATGCGCCTTCACCTTGGCGCGATCCCAGTTGCGCCACTTCGAGGTCACGGCATAGGCGACGTTGCCGAGCACCGTGCGCCATGGCAGCAGCGCATGGCTCTGGAAGATCACGGCGCGATCGAGGCTCGTGCCTTCAATGGCCTGCCCGTCGACGATAACCGCGCCCTCGCTCGGTTGGTCGAGCCCCGCCAGGATGTTCAACACCGTGGTCTTGCCGCAGCCGGAATGCCCGATCACGCAGCCGAATTCGCCGCGCTTCATCGACAGCCAGAGATCCTCGAAAATCGTGGTCTCACCGCCACCCGCGCCCGGATAACGCCGCGCGATGCCCTCGATGGAAATGAACTTGTCGGTCATCGCCATCACTCCGGGAACGTGACCATGCGCGTAAACCGCGCCAGGATTTGGTCGAGCAGCATGCCGACGATGCCGATCATGAGGATGGCGATGATGACGTTGGTGATCGAGAGATTGTTCCACTCGTTCCAGACGAAGTAGCCAATGCCGGTGCCGCCCACCAGCATCTCGGCCGCGACGATCACGAGCCAGGCGATGCCGATCGAGATCCGCATGCCGGTGAGGATGGTCGGTGCGGCCGCCGGCAGGATCACCGTGAAGGCGCGCCTGACGGTACCGACTTCCAGCGTGCGCGCGACGTTGATCCATTCCTTGCGTACCGCGGCGACGCCGAACGCGGTGTTCAGGAGCATCGGCCACACCGAGCAGATGAAGATCACGAAGATCGCTGAGACCGAGGAATCCTTGATGGTGTAGAGCGCGAGCGGCATCCAGGCCAGCGGCGAAATCGGCTTCAGCACCTGGATGAACGGATCGAGCGCCTTGCTGATCAAGGGCGACATCCCGATCAAAAATCCGAGCGGAATGGCGACGATCACCGCGAGCAGATAGCCGAGGCCGACGCGCGCGATGGAATAGCCGAGCTGGATGCCAAGCCCCTTGTCGTTCGGCCCGTTGTCGTAGAACGGCTGCCTGAGATGCTCCCACAGCTTGGCGCCGACATCGAGCGGTCCCGGCATCGCCGATTTGCCCTGGGTGGCCGTCAGCCCCATCAACTTGGCGTATTCCGGCGACATGTTGCCGACAGCGCCCGTCGAGCGGGTGGCGAGATGCCAGATGCCGAGGAACGCCGCGAACAGCACGATCGAGACGACGGCGGCACGGAAACGAAGGGATGAGGTCATGACGACAAGCTCCGTGTCCCGGGCGCGGCGCAGCACGAAGCGCAGCGCAGTGGTGCGCCGCAGAACCGGGACCCACCGAGTGCGAGGCGGTCCCGGCCTAGCGAAGCAACGCTACGCACTCCGTGCTGCGCGCTGCATCGCATCCGGGTCACGAGAGCATCGCTCATCACGGCGCCTTCCTGATCTTGAAGCCGGCCAGATAGTCCTCCGGCTTCGCCGGATCGAACGTCTTGCCCATCACTGAGAAGCTCTTGGTGGTGGCGGCGGGCGGCGTCAGTCCTGCTTCCTTCATCAGCTTGGCGGCGTCGGTGGCGAGATAGACCTGCGCGGCGATGCCGGCATAGTCGATGTCGCCCTTGATCTGCCCCCAGCGCTTCATCTGGGTCATGATCCACACCGCAAACGACTGCCATGGGAACGGATCGAAATCGACGCGGTTCGGCTGCTGGACGATGTTGCCGAGCCCGTCGGCGAAGGTGCCGGTCAAAATCTGCTCCAGCACGATCGGCGGCTGGTTGAGATAGTTGGCCGGCGCGATTGCCGCCGCGATCTCCTTGCGGTTCTCCGCCTTGTGCGCGTACGCGGTGGCTTCAATGATCGATTTGAGCAGCGCGCCATAGGTATTCGGCATCGTGGTGACGAATTCCTTCGACGCGGCGAAGGCGCAGCACGGGTGCCCTTCCCAGATATCCTTGGTCAGGATGTGGATGAAGCCGGCGCCGTCAAACACCGCGCGCTGGTTCATCGGGTCGGGCCCGAGAAAGCCGTCGATGTTGTCGGCGCGCAGATTGGCGACCATTTCCGGCGGCGGCACCGCGCGGATCTGCACGTCGGCATCGGGATCGATGCCGTGCTCGGCAAGGTAATAGCGCAGCAGGTAATTGTGCATCGAATAGTCGAAGGGTACGGCGAACTTGAAACCCTTCCAGTCCTTCGGATTGCGCTTGTCCTTGTGCTTGATCGACAGCGTGATCGCCTGGCCGTTGATGTTTTCCACGGCCGGCATGGTGTAGGGAATCGGATTGGAGCCGGCGCCCATGGTGATGGCGAGCGGCATCGGCGACAGCATGTGGGCAGCGTCGTATTCCTTGTTGATGGTCTTGTCGCGAATGACGGCCCAGCCGGCGGTCTTGATCACTTCGACGTTCAGGCCGTTCTTGGCATAGAACCCCATCGGCGCAGCCATGATGATCGGCGTGGCGCAGGTGATCGGGATGAAGCCGACCTTAAGGTCTTTCTTTTCCAGCGGCCCGCCTTGCGCGAACGCTTCCGTCGCCGTCTTGAGCGGGAAGAATTGCGACAATGCCGCCGCTGCGGTTGCCGCGCCCACCGACTTCAAAAACGCGCGTCGCGCGACGTCCTGCGGGAACATCGCGCGCATCACGGCGGAAGCGACCACCCCTTCGTAGCGTTTCTGCTCGCTCTCGATGGCGGATTGGGCCTGCAGTTGGGCGGCCTGGTGCTCGGCCTCGCTGACATGCTGGCCGCAGCTACAGCCACCGGCATGAAGACGATGGTTGGGATCGAATGGATTGTCGAAGGTAGACATCAGCCCTCCTGCGCGACGTTGCACCCTAATTAAGCAAGGCACATGCCAGCCCGGCGCGCGGGCGACCGCGCTGATATCGCGGGGATTTTGCTGACATTGGCGATTACGAAAATTCGTGATACACGAAAATTCGTAGCTCGATTACGAGTTTTCGGAGTAATGATTGATGGATCTCGCGCTCGGTTCAACCGCTGCGCCGCAGGACGCTGAACTGCGCGCCGCCGCCTTCGAGTTCGCGATCGAGCCCGCGCTGCTGCTCGATCCCCATGCCGACCAGATCCTCGACGCCAATCCGGCGGCCTGCACCCTGCTCGGCTATGACCGCGCCTTGCTGCGCCAGACCAAGGCCAGCACGCTGCATGCCGGACAATTGCCTGCTCTGATCGTGTTCACGCAGGCCGTGCTCGACAAGGGCGCATACTGGACCAACGCGCTGACCCCGCGCCACGCGACGGGGCAAAGCCTGCGCCTGGAATATGCCGGCTCACTCGTGCCGTGCGAGGGCCGCTCGCTGGTGCTGCTCACGATGAGCGATCTCGACGCCCGCCGTCGGCGCTATGTCGACGCGGCGGCCGAAGACCACATGCGCGGCGGGATCGCGACCTGGCAGCGGGTCGAACGGGTCTTCCAGGATATCGAGCGCGAAAATCAGTTGATTCTGCGCGCCGCCGGCGAAGGCATTTACGGCGTCAACGCCGAGGGCAAGACCACCTTCGTCAATCCGGCCGCCGAGCGCATGCTGGGCTGGGGCGCGGAAGAATTGGTCGGCAAGGCAATCCATCCGATCGTTCATCACACCCATCATGACGGGCGGCACTATCCCGATCAGGACTGCCCGATTTACGCGGCATTTCGCGACGGCGCCGTGCACCAGGTCGAAGGCGAGGTATTTTGGCGCAAGGACGGCACGCCGGTCTGGGTCGAATATACCTCAACGCCGATCCGCGACCGCGGCGTCGTGGTCGGCGCCGTCATCGTGTTCCGCGACGTCAGCCAGCGCCGCGAGGCCGACGAGAAGCTGCATGCAGCGCTTGCCGAAGTCGATCGCCTGCGCGAGCGGCTGGAGCTGGAAAACGCTTATCTCCAGGAAGAAATCCGCATCGAGACCAACCCGCGCGGTATCATCGGCCAGAGCGAGGCGATCCAGAAGACGCTGCGCCAGGTCAAGCTGGTGGCGCCGACCACCGCCGCCGTCATGATCACCGGCGAGTCCGGCACCGGCAAGGAACTGATCGCGCGCGCCATTCATGAGGCGAGCAGCCGCCGTGACCGGCCGCTGATCCGCGTCAACTGCGCGGCGATCCCGCGCGAACTCTTTGAAAGCGAGTTCTTCGGCCATATCAGAGGCGCCTTCACTGGCGCGATGCGCGACCGCATCGGACGGTTCGAGCTCGCCGACGGCGGCACGCTGTTTCTCGACGAGGTCGGCGAAATCCCGCTGGAGCTGCAGGGCAAGCTCTTGCGCGTGCTGCAAGAGGGCAATTTCGAGCGCGTCGGCGAAGAGCGCACCCGCGCGGTCGACGTGCGCGTGATCGCTGCCACCAACCGCGATCTCAAGCAGGAAGTGCAACGCGGCCGGTTTCGCGAGGACCTCTATTTCCGGCTCAACGTCTTTCCGGTGGAATCGGTGCCATTGCGCGAACGCCGCGAGGACATCCCCCTGCTGGCGCAGCATTTTTTGACGCGCGAGAGCAAGGCGCTGAAATCGGAGCTTCGTCTGTCGGAGGGCGATGCGCGCCGACTTTCACGCTACGACTGGCCCGGCAACGTCCGCGAATTGCAGAACGTGATCGAGCGCGCGGCAATTCTCGCCCAGAACGGCCGCCTGCGCATCGACCTGCCCGATGTATCAGGCGCGCAACCCTCCCCCGGCGCGGCGCGCGTGAAAGCAGACAGCCGCCCCGTCGTCATGACATCGGCAGAGATGCGCGCCCACGAACGCGCCAACATTCTCGCCGCGCTTTCTGCCTGCTCCGGCAAGGTGTTCGGCCCCGGCGGCGCCGCCGAGATGCTCGACATCAAGCCGACCACGCTGGCCTCGCGCATCAAGGCGCTGGGAATTACGAATGCGCGCGGCTTGGCCGGCTAATTAGGGCGTGCACGTAAACTTCGGATTCCCACGGCAAAGCCGAAGGCACCCGGCTTGCGGCTTGTGGACCGGCAGCAGATATGACGGCTTCTTCAAACTAAGTTCTGGCTGTGAAAAAACTGAAGCTTCCATTTCTATCAGAACGGCACATCGGTTTTACGATCCCGAAAGCGGAAACGTTCTACATCTGCGATCATGATGTGGTTTGGCGAATCGCAATCGGATCGGATAATCCTGCCGTCGAGGTGACCGATCTTCAGCCCTATAAGTTCGTTGAAGACAGAGCGGATTTCTTGGGCTTGGTCTTTGACGGGTTGGCAGAGAATCAGCCGCTCTTACGCGTCGGCCCAAATGAAATCGTCTACGACTTCGACCCGAACAAGAACTTCGTCGCGGTCAAATACGTGACTACTGGACAAAGTGGGGAAATCCAGTTTCCGATCTTTTCCGGCGCATGGTTTGCTGCCTCTTTGTCGGATGATGGCTGCTATCTGGTTTTGGCCGAGCCAGACGAGATTGCGCTATACAAGGTTGCCTAACGTTTAGTGTTAGCCAGCAATGGGCGTGCCGAGCGATACATTCGACGGACGCTTGTGGCCAAGCCGACCGCCGTTTACATCCGCCTTTGACCAGTTGGAGACATCTACGTGACTAGGCGTCCGACCGACATAATCACGGCCATGCTTGCACCGCTTGTATTCTTTGAGGGGCGGTGCAAGGACAAGGAAACGTTTCGAAAATTGATTACACTGGCGAATGAGAGGTCGCGGCGCAAGGAGGCGCACGCCCTGTTTTCTGAGATTAGGAAGAAGACGCTAGCAGCAGAAAAGCGCGGCGATCAGTTAGCTCTGGCTCAATACGCCTTCGAAGAGATTTGCGCCAAGACGCTCTACAACGTGACGGGTGAGCCCGCGCCGTTCGATCCCGACTCTCCGTTTTGGGTCTTGCCGCTTGCGCTAGAATTGGGACAGATGCTCGGCACCACAGACGGTGGCGAGATAAGCCCCCTGTTGGCAACAAAATAGGTCTGCCGTCGGGCCCAAAGGCGACACGCATCAATGTTGGCTTGATAGTAGCCTTCCCAGCGAAAAGCGAACCTGACGTAATTACGAGTCCACGCGCTAGTAGCGTCGGCCGCCGACCGAGAACGACGAAGCGCCGGGCAGCGAGTTGAACTCGCTGTCGAGGCGGCCCGACTGCTGGACGTAGCCGACGCCGAGCGACAGGCTGAGATTCGACGTCGCCTGGAATTCGACGCCGGCATTCACGCTGGAGATCGGCAGCGTGCCGGACTTGGAGTCGAACGGCGCGAACGGGCCGCCGATGCCGGTATTGTATTTCAGCGTGTCGAACCCGGCATAGAAGGTGACGGGCAAGCCGCTATTCTTGAGGCTGTAGCCGAACTGCACGCCTTCGCTATAGAGCGAGCCGAACCCGCCGAACGCACTCTGGCTGAGGCCAGTGAGACCCATGTTGCTACGCTGGCTGCCGACAAAAAAGCCGTTCGAAAAATTGTAGCGCGCATAGGACGAGCCGTTTCCGACCTCGCGGAAGTCGAAGCTCGGAAAATTGCCGTAAGCGTTCGGGCTCTCGCCCACATCCCCGCTGAAACCCATCGGCCAGCCTGGAATCCAGTAATTCACCGGCGAGGCTTGAGCGTGAGCGGCGCGTGCGCCAAGGCACAGCGTCGCCGCGACCAATACGAGACCGAATTTGCGTGAAAACATCGACATCCGCGACCACCCGACTGCGCCGCGATTATACGCAGCGGATATCGGGAACGCCAGAGCGGCGCGATGGCGCGGTTCCACCTGTTGGCGATGTTGCAGCCCGATCCGGTCGAATCAGGCTGCAAACATCAAACCGGTCCTCACGCCGCCTTGGTGGTGAGCTTGGCCTCCATCGGCAGCCCCTCCTCGATCGGCAGCGCGGGATCGCGTGACCATTCGTTCCAGGAGCCGAAATACATCCGCACATCCTTCACGCCCGCGTTCTTCAAGGCGAGGAACGTGTTCGAGGCGCGCGCGCCCTTGAAGCAATAGAGATAGACCGGCGTATTCTGCGTGATGCCGACGGTGGCGCATTCCGCCAAAATCTCGTTCTTGGACTTGAAGCGCGGCCCTTCCGCGGTCGGCTTCATCATGCGGTACCATTCGAGCCAGACGGCGCCGGGGATGCGTCCCTTGCGCGGGCAGAAATCCTTCCCATACGGAGAAGAGCTTTCGCCGATCCACTCGTCGATGTCGCGCACATCGAGCAAGGCGATGCCGGGCTTGCCGACGGCGGCCAGCATGGTCTTGGCGTCGATCAGGATGTCGCCCGCTTCAGGCAGAACCGAGAACGACGCCTTCACCGGCGACGGCACGTCCTCGGTCACCGGCAGGCCTGCCGCCGCCCAGGCATCGTAACCGCCATGCAGCACCTTGACCTTGGGATAGCCGAGCATGGTCAGCAGATAGTATCCGCGGCAGGACTGCCCAAAGCCGGAATTCATCGACTGCTCGTAGATGACGGCGGTCTCCTTGCCCGAAAGCCCGGCGGCGCCAAACGCATCGGCGAATTTCGTCTTCAGTTCGTGAATACCTTCCGGCGTCGAAGTCGCGAGATAGGTGAAGATTTCATGGACGTTGACGGCGTTCGGGAGATGCCCCGCGCCGTAAGCCTCGGGATTGCGGGTGTCGATGACGACACACGGCTCTTGCTTGAGGAATTCCGCGAGTTCGCCGGCAGTAATCAGAACGTCCGTCATGGCAGGCCTCTCCTGTTTCGTGGTTGCGGGTTGGGGTCGATCGGAAATCCCTTTAGTGCTCGTCGCCGGCCAGCATCTTGCGCAACTGCTTGGTGGCGGGCGTGACGATGGCGACGAAATAGGCTTCGCGCAGCCGCCGCTGGGCGCGGTGGCTCTTTAGGTAACCCCGCGCGCCGCAATGAAGCATCGCGGCATGCGCAGCCGCGACGCTGGCGTCGCCGAGCCGGAGCCGAAGCGCCACCACGCGCCGCCAATAGCTGTCGTCGGAATTGTAGGGGTCGCGCGCCAGCGCCATCGTCTCCTTCTCGAACTCGGCATGGAGTTCACGGAACTGAATAGGCTGTTGCGGCAAATAGCGATTGATATGGCTCAAGGGCGCGTCGACCTCGTCCATGATCTGAATGCAATCCTTGATCAGGCCGAGCGCCATGCCAGCCTGCAGCAGGATGAAGCCGGCGCGGATTTTCTTCACGAACGGTCCCGCCGGTTCGGCGAGGATCAGCTCATCCGGCACGAAGACGTCGCGGAACTGCACCGCATAGGTGCCGGTGCCATCCATCGCGAGAAATGGTTTGCATGGCTGCAGCGTGATCGCGGGATCGGAGCAATCGGCAAGGAACATGACGATGCCGCCGCCCTCATCCTCGCGCTCGAAGATGGTGCCGAAGAAATGATCGGGACCGAGGTTCGACACCCAGGGCAACGCGCCGCGCACGATATAGCCGCCCTCGACTCTCCGCCCCCTCAGCTTCAACTTTTCGATGCCGAAAAAACTCTTCATCGGGTTGGAGAGCCCGGTGCCGCCGAGAATCTCGCCGCTGGCAAACTTGCCGGCGAATTTGGCAACGAGTTCTGGATTGTTTGAATTCGAGGCGTACCAGACCAGCGTGTTCTGGCACCACGCCATGAAGGCAGTGGCGCCGCAGACCTCGCCGACCGCCGCGATCGATTGAATGGCGCAGCGCAGGTCGGCCATGCCATTCGCTGGCTGGTGACTGCCCCATGCACCGACGTGCCCGAGCCGCCGCAGCAACGCATCCGGATAGACGGCGCCCTCGTCGATGGCCGCGGCCTGGGGTGCGAGTTCTCTACGCGCAATCGCCGCGACCTGATCCACGATCGATGCCGCGGGGAGATCTTCGGCAACTGCGAGCCGCGATACCGCCACTGAACCCATGAGATCCTCCGCACCCCAGTGCTTGTTGCGACTGCTTATGCGCTGACTTCGAGATTGACCGGCCGCGTAAAGGTGTTGGCGACCGGCGACCATTTCTTGACGTGGGCGACCAGCGCATCGATCTCGCTCTTCGGAATGCCCTCGCATTCCATGTCGACCTTGACGCGCACATCGGTGAAGCCGACCGGCTTTTCGCTGACGTCGCCGGTGCCCCACACCGCCGTGATATTGAGGTCGCCTTCGAGCTCGAGTTCGAGCTTGTTGACGATCCAGCCGCGGTGCACGGCGTTGGCGTGCAGGCCGACCGCAAGGCACGAGCCGAGCGCGGCGAGCGAGGCTTCGGAAGGATTCGGCGCGGTGTCATCGCCCAAAAGGCCCGGCGGCTCGTCGACGATGTAGGGCGCGAGATTGCGGATGTAGTTGGCGTGACGGAACTTGCCCTCCGCCACCGTCCTGCACTTCAAGGTCTTGATGACCTTCGGATTGGCCTTGCCGTTGGCGATGAGCTGCTCCAGCCCGTTTTTGTCGATCGGGGCCAGGCAGCCCGTGAGCACCGTTTTTTGAGCGACCGCGGTCATCATTTCTCTCCCTTGGGTAGGATACCGAACGTTCTGTTTCCTGCATGAAGCGTGCCAGATCAGGCCGAAATCAAAAGCCGAACGTCTCTCGTCGCTTAGTGCGCCTGCCCGGAAATTGGTCAGCGCCGTGCTGCTCAGGCGCGAAGCAATTGCCGCGTGCTTGCGATTATTTTCGGCGCAAAGATGCGGCTTGATGATTGCGCCGCGCTCCGATTAACTGCGGCGCATGGGCAAATCAGTTTCCAAGCGGAAAGCTGTCGCGGCGTCGGCCACAGGCGACGAGGAGTCCGCGCGCGGCCGCCTGCTCAGCGCGGCGACGCATCTGTTCTGCAAAAACGGCATCAACGCTACCGGCATCGATGCGATCATCGACGAGGCCGGCACGGCGAAGACCACGCTCTACAAATTGTTCGGATCGAAGACCAACCTCGTCAACGCTGTGCTGGAAAGCGAAGGTAAGGCCTGGCGCGAATGGTTCATCGGCGCGATGGAAAATGGCGGCGGCGATGCGCAGACGAAGCTGAAGCGGATTTTTCCGGCGCTGAAGCGCTGGTTCGCCGAAGAACGCTTCTATGGCTGCCCCTTCATCAATGCGGTTGCCGAGCACGACAAGGACGCCAAGCAGTTCCGCAGTATTGCGCTGCGCCACAAGAAGGTGGTGCTGGCGCACATCGAAAAGCTCGCCACTGAGATGGGCGCGGCCGAGCCGCAGGTGCTGGCCCATCAACTCGCGCTGTTAATAGACGGCGCCATCGTCGCCGCCATGGTCACGCGCGATCCCGCCGTCGCGGATACTGCAGGGCTTGCGGCGGCCAATCTGTTCGGGCCTTCCAGGGTGAAGAAGACGAAGCGCGCCGGTAACCCTGCGGAGCTTGTCGCCGTCTGAGGCGAGCTACAGCGATGCGGAATCCGTAACGACAAGACTGCGCGCCAGCACCACCCCGCCGGCCAGGATCAGGCCCACACCTGCGATGCGGCTGAGCCACGGGCTGCGTGCCAGCAGTTTCTCGAAGGCGACATAGATCGCGACCGCCGCGATCCACACCAGGTTCATCACGCCGGCAACGAACAGCAGCGCCATCAAAAACCAGCAACAGCCGACACAGTAGGTGCCGTGCCGAAAACCCATGCGCAGCGCGCCCATGGCGCCCGGTTGCCAATAGCGGCTGAGAAAGAACACCGGGCTTTGGCAGTAGCGCAGGCACGCGCGCTTGACCGGTGTGAGCTGATAGAGCCCGGCGGCAACCAGGATGATCCCGGCGAGTATGCTGCTGGTGCTCGCCATCATGCCGGACAGCAGCCCGGCCTGGTCGAGTGCCCACTGCACCGCGACCGCGGCGAGGCTAAAGCCGGCCCATATCAGGAGATAGCCGGCGAGAAAGAGCCAGCTCGTGAAGACGGGATTTTCGATCGCCTGCCTGCGCTTGATTGCCGTAAACAGCAGCACCATTGGCGCCGCGCTCGGCACCATCATCGCGATCATCATCACCCACCACATCGCAAATATCAGCATAGCCTGCGAGGGCGACCATGGCTCGGGGTCCATTGGCATGTCGGCCATGCTCATGTCGATGCCGGCGCCGGCGACCAGATAGCCCCAGGCGAAGGCGACGACGGCAGCCATGCCGAATGCCACGATCAGGCGATCGTGGCGCAAAGCCTGTTCAAGCGCAGAGGTCCCGGACATGGACTTAACCTCCGCCACCGAGCCGGCGCGTCGAAATGCCGTCTCCGATGCAGCGCTAGTTCTACTGCGTCATAACTGCTCAAACCCCTCATCCTGAGGAGCCCGCAGTGCGGGCGTCTCGAAGGATGTAGGCCACAGACGGGGCCTCATGGTTCGAGACGCGCTTCGCACTCCTCACCATGAGGGACTTGTGACCCAGCCGCGCTAAGCCGCGACGCCTTCCGGCGTCTGCACGACGTTCGCCAGCGAACTATGCGACCCCTTGGTGTCGAACTTGATTGCACCGGTCGAGCGGATGTTGGCCGAAGCAATCTCGGCAGAGATGTGTTCGAAGCCCTCGGGCACCACGACCTGGATGCGATGAGGCTGTCCGGTCACCGGATTCTTGATCGGCTCGACCTCGGTCTCAAGAACGCCCTTGGCCACCATGCGCGCGACGCGTCCATCCTTGTCGAACGAAAACTCGAAGGGCACGAACAGCGGTTCGTGCATCTTGGTTACGATCAGGCTGAGGATCTGAAACAGCGTGCCTTCGGCGGAGTTCTGGCCCGACATGATCTTGAAAAGCGCTTCGCGTTGTTCGGGTGTGGCACGCTCGTCGATGATCGGCTGTAATTGGCCGTTGCCCTCATGCAGCGCTCCGGGAAAATCAACGGTCGCCGCGAAGACCATGCCGTCGAGATTTGTTTTCTCGAAATGTCCTTTGGTGATCCTCATGCCGACCAGGCCCTTGCAATAGCCCTCGGTCGGCCGCGCGTTGAAATCGCACGGACAGCCAAACGCGCAATTGCAGTTCTTGATCCATTCGCCTTCGAGACGCCAGTCAGATGTCGCCATCGCACACCTCCTTTTGCGTTATCGATTGGACTGCAGCCGCTTGAACGCGAGCTTACTCCGTTTGCGCGCCAAGGGACAGCGACCCGTAGGGTGGGCAAAGCGGAGAGTGCCCACCATTCAAGACAACGATGCCGACAAATAGTGGGCACGGCGCTAACGCGCCTTTGCCCACCCTATGGCTTTCTCAAGCCGCGCCAGTTCCGTCGCCAGATCCCGCTCAACATCGGCCACCCGCATCTCGATCACGCGGTAATCCCGTGCCTCCAGCCACGCCTTCCGCCCGGCGCGGTCGGCGACAATTGTTTCCGTCTCGTTCGGGTTGACCAGTTCGATCGCGAGGCGATGCACGAAGGAAACGAAATCGGGGATGTGGCGCCCGACCGGGGTCTGGCGCTTGAACTGGCCGGCAAAGCGGCGGTCGCGGGTCAAGGCCTGCCAAAGGATGCGCTCGGCATCGGTCGGGTTGCGCCGAAGCAGCCGTGCTAGGCCGCGCACGGTAGAGCTGTCGCCAGGCACCGCGGGGCCCTGCCCGTGCTCGGCCAACAGCGCCCGCAGCCTTGTCGCCTGTTCACCGTCGAGCACGCCGCCCTTGGCCGGTCCTTTGCGTCCCTCGGCGATCGCCATCACCACGCCGTGCAAAGTGTGCATGTCCTGCTTGGTCGGGTCCATCCGGGTGAAAATATTGCGCAGGTTCACCAGCATAGTTTCGCGCTTCTCGCGCGGGCGGAGGAATTCGACCTTGTCGAGTTCCCGAACCAGATTGTCGAAGAAGGCCTGCATCTGGTGCTGCGAGGCCGGCTCCGACCGTTCCGGCATCGCGAACGGCAGTGCGCCGCCGGTCGACAGCTTGAACCACTCGTAGCCGATCAGCAGCACCGCCTGCGCCAGATTGAGCGAGGCGAAGCCGGGATTGACCGGAAAGGTGATGATCCGGTTGGCGAGCGCCACCTCCTCGTTCTGCAGCCCGTACCGCTCGCGGCCGAACAGGATGCCGGCCCCGCCGCCACTTCCGACATGAGCCACGATCTCGCTTGCCGCCGCTTCCGGCGAGACAACGGGCTTGGCCTGGTCATGGGCGCGGGCGGTGGTCGCGAACAACAGTGTGAGATCGGCGACCGCCTGCTCCACCGTGTCGAACAACTGCGCCTGTTCCAAAATCTGGTCCGCGCCGGCGGCGGCCCGTTGCGCCGCGATGTTCGGCCAGCCGTCGCGCGGATTGACGATCCGAAGGCGCGACAGCGCAAAATTGCCCATCGCCCGCGCGGCCATACCGATATTCTCGCCGAGCTGCGGCTCGACGAGGATCACAATGGGTCCGGCTAAGTCCAACCCAGACTTGGTTTTATCGGTGCCGGACATTTCTCAAACTCACTTTCTGCTTCAAGTCTTGAAGATTTGGGTCGACTTGCGGAGCGCCTGATTCAAAACCTCGGCGTTGGCCGCTTTTCACCAAAGCAGTCGGAATTCTCAAGCAAAATAACAGGGTTAGTGTGGCTGTTTCTCACGGGATCGAAACTTCAAACCCCTTGCTCGCCATCTGCGCCAAGATCGCGACCCTCACCTGGCGGCGGACCGACGCCAGCCTACCGGGCGCCCTGATCTGCGGCCTGTTCGTGACCTGGTACGTGGTGGCCGGGACGGCGACGCAGGCGGCGTTCCGATCTAAAGGATGGGTTGAAAGTGCATAACGGCTCGGCTTCCGCCGGCCGATTTGCGGTGCTATAGCCCCGCCTATAATCACCCACCCCGCCCCAAACGCGCGGTTTTCCGAGAAAAGGCCCCCTCCATCATGGCAAAAATCAAGGTGACCAACCCCGTCGTCGAACTCGATGGCGACGAGATGACCCGGATCATCTGGCAGTACATCAAGGACAAGCTGATCACCCCGTTCCTCGATGTCGAACTGCTCTATTTTGACCTCGGAATGGAGTACCGCGACCAGACCAACGACCAAGTCACGATCGACGCCGCCAACGCCATCAAGAAGGTCGGCGTCGGCGTCAAATGCGCCACCATCACTCCGGATGAAGCCCGGGTGAAGGAATTCGGCCTGAAGGAGATGTGGAAGTCGCCGAACGGCACCATCCGCAACATCCTGGGCGGCGTGATCTTCCGCGAGCCGATCATCTGCAAGAACGTGCCGCGCCTGGTTCCCGGCTGGACCAAGCCGATCATCATCGGCCGCCACGCCTATGGCGACCAGTACCGCGCCACCGACTTCAAGTTCCCGGGCAAGGGCACGCTGTCGATGAAATTCGTCGGCGAAGACGGCACCGTCATCGAGAAGGAAGTGTTCAAGACCCCGGGCGCCGGCGTGGCGATGGAAATGTACAATCTCGACGATTCCATCATCGATTTCGCCCGCGCCTCCTTCAATTACGGCCTGCTGCGCGGCTACCCGGTCTACCTCTCGACCAAGAACACGATTCTCAAGGTCTATGACGGCCGCTTCAAGGACATCTTCCAGGACATCTACGACCGCGAGTTCAAGAAGGAATTCGAGGCCAAGCGGCTCACCTACGAACACCGCCTGATCGACGACATGGTTGCCTCCGCGCTGAAGTGGTCCGGCGGCTACGTCTGGGCTTGCAAGAACTACGATGGCGACGTGCAGTCGGATACGGTCGCGCAGGGCTACGGCTCGCTCGGCCTGATGACCTCGGTGCTGCTGACGCCCGATGGCAAGACGGTGGAAGCCGAAGCCGCGCACGGCACGGTGACCCGGCACTACCGCGAGCATCAGAAGGGCAAGGAGACCTCGACCAATTCGATCGCGTCGATCTTCGCCTGGACCCGTGGCCTCGCCCACCGCGCCAAGCTCGACAACAACCCGCAGCTAGCAAAATTCGCCGACACGCTGGAAAAGGTCTGCGTTGCGACCGTCGAGGAAGGCTACATGACCAAGGACCTCGCGCTGCTGGTCGGCGCCGACCAGCGCTGGCTGTCCACGACTGGTTTCCTCGACAAGGTTGCTGCCAATCTCGAGAAGGCGATGGCGGCATAAGCCGCCTTCGTAATTCGCGAAGTCATATCCACGTCATTGCGAGGAGCAAAGCGACGAAGCAATCCATCAAGCAGTTATGCCGCTGTGGATTGCTTCGCTGCGCTCGCAATGACGACGTTGCCAACGACGGAGAACCACTATGTCGTTGCTTAAGAACGTCGCGCTTCCGGTTTTCTGTTTAGCCGCCTCGCTCGTCCCTGCCTCCGCCCAAACCCCTCTTCCCGACGCCGTCGCGGCGCTGGGAGAAAAAACCGAGCTCACCCTCCACGCCGAGGGCGCGCAGGTCTACGAATGCAAGGCTGCCGCCGACGGCAAGCTTGCCTGGGCGTTCCGCGAGCCGATCGCGACTCTGCTGCTCGACGGCAAGACCGTCGGCCGGCACTACACCGGCCCGAACTGGGAGCACATGGACTCAAGCGCCGTCGTCGGCAAGGCCGTCGGCAACGCCCCCGGCGCGACGGCGAACGATATTCCCTGGCTGAAGCTGGAAGTGACGTCCGGCCGCGGCACCGGAGTGCTCAACGGCGTCACCACCGTGCAGCGGATCAACACGACAGGCGGAAAACTCGAAGGCGCCTGCGACAAGGCAAGCAGCTATCGCAACGTGCCCTACTCCGCGGACTACGTGTTCCTTCGCAAGGGCTGACGGCTTTTCCGTCTTGGCCGGGCTAAGACTTATCCGCGTCATTGCGAGCGAAGCGAAGCAATCCATTTCGCCACAAGCGGAGACATGGATTGCTTCGTCGCTAGCGCTCCTCGCAATGACGAGGCGCGACTAAGCTCGCGGCCATCGCCTGCTAGCCCATCGCCACCTTGTCGCCGCCGTGCTCACGTTGGTCGAGCCACATCGTGCCGAGCGCAAACGCCAGCCAGCCGATATTGTAGATAAGGCCAATTATCAGAACGACCCAGCCGGGAATCGGTCCGACCGCGGCGCGATCGACAAATTCCGCGAGCGTTGACGCGGGCGTCGGATGGATTGCGATCTTGCCGTAATAGGCAATCACCTGGACGGCGAGAATCCAGACGTAGTTGCGACGCAGCCGCCGTCCCGCCGCACGGACAAACGAAATGTGGTGGCGGGGCGCCGTGTAATCGCGCCCGAGCACCACCTGCCAGCTATCGTCGCGGGCTTCACCGGTGAATATCGGCGCGTAGAAATTCGTCTCCATCCACCGAGCTCGGGCGCGCCAGACATTGAAGTAGCGATAACGTCGCGCCTCCATGCCGAGAAACACGGCAATGAGCAGGCCTACGAGCAGGAGCGGCAGGGGTGAAGCTTCCGGGCTCGAAAAGGTCGTCGACAGGGCGATGCCCATTGTGACAATCGCCCAGTTGGTCGTGTTGTCGAGCCGCGTTCTCCAGATTGTCGAACGGTAGACTTCGCCCCGGTAGAGATGAGCGATGGCGCCCATTTCGGCAGAATTGAAGCTGTGTTGGCGCTGTGTTTCGCTGGAAGCCGTAACAGACATGGCGGGACTCCGGTTGTCCGAACCGCGGATCACCGGCGTTGACCGGGAGCGTCCACATCATCAACGCCGATGAACCTATCCGGAATTGTGACGTCGCAACTATGCTCGCCCTGAGGCCGAATTGCTAGCAACAGGTCGAGCAATAGAACGGTGCACCGCACTATCCCGGCCTGGCGTCTGCATTGGGTTGCGTGCGCGGCTACAATGCCGACGACATCGCGCAACCCGACAGGGCGCTGTTCACGGCGCAACTTCCCACTTGTGTTCGTCTAATCTCAGCGGAGAGAAACCATCGTAGTCCCGGCCATGCCAAGTACACGCGCGGCCCCGGTGGACAGGTCAATGCATCGTCCCTTCACGAACGGACCACGATCATTGATCCGGACGGTGACGCTTCGCCCAGTGGAATGTGAGGTGACTGTGACGTGAGAGCCGAATGGTCTGGCGCGATGTGCTGCGGTCATCGCATTGGGACTCATCCGCTCGCCCGACGCGGTCTTGCCGCCGCCGTAGCCATAGCGAGAAGCAATGCAGGTTTCGGCAAATGCCGGCACAGACAGACAGGCGAGCGCCAGGGCGGCGCATATCGGGCGGATCATCGTCACCCTTCCAGGACCGAGGCTCAATTGGCCAACTGCCAACTTTTCGCGGGCCTCTGAGTTCCAGCAAGCGCGTCAGAATGACGAAGCGGCACGGCATCGCTGCGGTAACAGGATCGTCTAAGCGCGTGATGCGCCCGGACAATCGGCGCCCTACCGCTTGGCCCCGAGATACGTCGTCCATACAGCGCTGGCTAAGGTCTGTGATGTTTTGCGAGCGCACACCTTTTCGACTTCTGCAACGATCGATGAGACGCTGATTCTCGGCTGTGTTTGGCCGCTCGCCGCAGCAACGTAGTTGAGTCCCGTCCAGAAACCGTGAATCCAGACCGTCCCCTCCAACACATGCTCTTCTGTAGACCGCCAGTGAGCGCAACTCATGCTCCCTACTCCCACCATGTCGACTGAAACCTTGGCGTCCTGCGCTGACGCTGTGCAGACCGACGCGCCGAGGACGATCGACGCAAATAGAGATGGCCTTATCATCCACCAGGTCATGCTGGCACCTCTCGCTCGAACGCCCAAAGTCGGCTGTCGCGTAAGTCCAGCGATCGGGTTGGTTACCGGAATGCCACTACCAACGATGCCCGCAAGGTCCCGGCACATCGAGGGTTCAATCAACGTGGATTCCCTACAGCATCACCACGAATTAGGCTGCAGAGTGACGAATGCAGATGGCGTTAGCTCATTCCGCTGTTCCACTTGTAGGCGGGATGGCTGGCGCCTGCTCAGCAAGTTGATCCATCATCAGCCATTGCATCGCAGCGACAGCGCTGGCGATCTCGGCCAAGGCGCCTATGATTTCACGCCTCAGCTTGCCGCTAAGCCCCCGCCATCGCCTGCTCGATCGCCGACAGCGCCGCATTGGCCTTGGCGCCGTCGGGCCCGCCGGCCTGCGCCATGTCGGGCCGGCCGCCGCCGCCCTTGCCGCCGAGCGCCTCGGAGCCCTTGCGCACCAGCTCCACCGCGTTGAATCGCGCGGTGAGATCAGCGGTGACGCCGACGACGATGCCAGCCTTGCCGTCCTCGGTGACGCCGACGATCGCGACCACACCGGAGCCGATCTGCTTCTTGCCGTCGTCGACCAGGCTCTTGAGATCCTTGGTCTCGACGCCCTCGACCGCACGCGCCAGCAGCTTGACGCCGCCCGCTTCGCGCACGCCGCCCGCTGCCGCGCCGTTGCCGGCGCCGCCGCCCATCGCGAGCTTCTTGCGCGCATCCGACAGATCGCGCTCCAGCTTCTTGCGCTCTTCCATCAAGGCCGCGATGCGCGCCGGCATGTCGTCGACACTGGTGCGCAGCTCGAACGCCGCCGTCTTCGCAATCGCCATCGTATCATTGGCGTGCTTGCGGGCGTGACGTCCGGTCAGCGCCTCGATGCGCCGTACCCCTGAGGCCACCGCGCTTTCGCCGGTCACCGAGATCAAGCCAATATCCCCGGTACGGCGCACATGGGTGCCGCCGCACAGTTCGACCGACCAGCCGAGCGCGTTCTGGCCGTGGGCGCGGGCCTGCTTGCCCATCGAGACCACGCGGACCTCGTCGCCGTATTTCTCGCCGAACAGGGCGCGAGCTCCGGCTTCGCGAGCGTCATCCACCGCCATGATGCGGGTGGTGACCTCGTCATTCTCCAGCACCACCTCGTTGGCGATGTCCTCGACGCGGGCGAGCTCTTCCGCCGTGATCGGCTTTGGATGCACGAAGTCGAAGCGCAGACGATCGGGCGCCACCAGCGAGCCGCGCTGGGCGATGTGATCGCCGAGCACCTGGCGCAGCGCCTCGTGCAGCAGATGCGTCGCCGAGTGATGGGCGCGGATTGACGACCGGCGCGCATGATCGACCTCGAGCTGCAGCGCGGTGCCTACCTTCAGCGTGCCCTGCTCCACCGTGCCAAGATGCACGAACAGATCGCCCGCCTTCTTCTGCGTGTCGGTAACGCGGAACTTGACGCCCTCGCCCGTCAGCAGGCCGATGTCGCCGACCTGGCCGCCGGACTCCGCATAAAACGGCGTCTGGTTCAGCACGATCGCACCGGTCTCGCCAGCCTTCAGGCTGTCGGCATCCTTGCCGTCCTTCACCAGCGCCGTCACCACGCCCTCGGCGCTTTCGGTGTCGTAGCCGAGGAATTCGGTGGCGCCGAGCTTTTCGCGCAACGGAAACCAGATGGCCTCGCTGGCAGTATCGCCCGAGCCGGCCCACGATGCGCGCGCCTTCACGCGCTGCCGCTCCATCGCGTCCGAAAACGCCGCCTGATCGACGCTGATGCCGCGCGACTTCAGCGCATCCTGGGTCAGGTCGAGCGGGAAGCCATAGGTATCGTACAGCGTGAAGGCGGTATCGCCGTCGAACATGTCGCCCTTCTTCAGGCCCGCGCTCTTCTCGTCGAGGATCGCAAGACCCCGCTCCAGCGTCTTGCGGAAGCGGGTCTCTTCCAGCCGCAGCGTTTCCTCGATCAGCGCTTCGGCGCGCACCAGATCCGGATAGGCCTGGCCCATCTCGCGCACCAGCGCCCACACCAGGCGATGCATCAGCGGCTCGCGCGCGCCGAGGAGCTGCGCGTGGCGCATCGCGCGGCGCATGATCCGTCGCAGCACATAGCCGCGGCCTTCATTCGACGGCAGCACGCCGTCGGCGACGAGGAAGGCTGAAGAGCGCAGGTGGTCCGCGATGACCCGGAACGACGCGACGTTCTTCTCGTCCGGTCCATGCCCGAGCGCCGAAGCGGCGGCGTCGATCAAGTGACTGAAAAGATCGGTCTCGAAGACGCTGTCGACGCCTTGCAGGATGCAGGCCATGCGCTCCAGCCCCATGCCGGTGTCGATCGAGGGGCGCGGCAGCGCGACGCGCTCGTCCTTCGTCACCTGCTCGAATTGCATGAAGACCAGGTTCCAGAATTCAAGGAAGCGATCGCCGTCCTCTTCCGGGCTGCCCGGAGGCCCGCCCCAGATATGCTCGCCGCGATCGATGAATATCTCGGAGCACGGACCGCACGGGCCGGTATCGCCCATCGCCCAGAAATTGTCCGAGGTCGCGATCCGGATGATGCGGTCGTCCGAGAAGCCGGCGATATTCTTCCAGTGGCGCGCCGCCTCCTCATCGTCGTGGTAGACGGTGACCAGCAGCTTGTCCTTCTTCAGCCCGAACTCCTTGGTGATCAGGTTCCAGGCGAGCTCGATTGCACGTTCCTTGAAATAGTCGCCGAACGAGAAATTGCCGAGCATCTCAAAGAAGGTGAGATGCCGCGCGGTGTAGCCGACATTGTCGAGGTCGTTGTGCTTGCCGCCGGCGCGCACGCATTTCTGCGAGGTTGTGGCACGCTGGTAAGCGCGCTTCTCGACGCCGGTGAAGACGTTCTTGAACTGCACCATGCCGGCATTGGTGAACATCAAGGTCGGGTCGTTGCGCGGCACGAGCGGCGACGACGACACGATCTCGTGACCGTTCTCCGCAAAGAAGTCCAAAAATTTCGACCTGATCTCGTTGACGCCGCTCATGTTCATCCAATCGAAAAAAGGGCCGGAATGGGCCGCAACCAGCCTTTAACCTCGGCGCATGATCCGCCAAGTGTTAAGCGGTTTGGCGAAAAGATCATGCGCCCAATTTTATGGTTTTGGAGCGCGGCCGGACGCAAAACCGGGAGCCACTTTTGCTGGCCGCGCTCCCCGGAACGCTTTTAGACAAGGCGGCCTGCGGTGTCCAGAAACTGTGCAGGCGGATCATAGGCTTGCCGCAGCACACAAGATGGGCACGCAAGTCCCGTTGATAATGTTGCGGCTGCGTTGACAGGCTTGGCAGGGCTGTGTTTCCCTCTTATCTGTAAGACGTCACGTCGGGAGAGATCGGCTTAAGCGCCGGCGCCGAAGGAGCAACCGCCCCGGAAACTCTCAGGCAAACGGACCGCGTGACGAAATAGCATCTGGAAAGAGACGCCGGGCAACACGCGCCCAGGGTGTCCGCCGACGGGATAATACTCTCAGGCACAGCGACAGATGGGGCTTTCTTTGGGTTTTTGGAGACTGGTCTCCGGAACCCATGAGGGCCTTGACGATGCTGGCAAGCGACAAATCCTCCCTCAAACGCACCCCGTTGCACGCGCTCCATGTGGCACGCGGCGGCAAGATGGTTCCGTTCGCGGGCTACGAGATGCCGGTGCAATTCCCGGCCGGGGTCCTGAAGGAACATCTGCATACGCGAAGCGCCGTCGGCCTGTTCGACGTCTCGCATATGGGCCAACTCGCGCTGCGGGCGAAATCTGGCAAGGTCGAAGATGCGGCGCTGGCGCTGGAGCGGCTGGTGCCGCAGGACATCGTGGCGGTTGCGCCGGGACGGCAGCGCTACGCCCAGTTCACCAATGACGACGGCGGCATTCTCGATGACCT
Organism: Bradyrhizobium murdochi; assembly: GCF_000472965.1. GTDB lineage: Bacteria > Pseudomonadota > Alphaproteobacteria > Rhizobiales > Xanthobacteraceae > Bradyrhizobium > Bradyrhizobium murdochi. The sequence continues at coordinate 149,689 of NZ_AXAU01000016.1, forward strand.
GATGGTGGCGAATTTCGGCGATCACTTGTTTTTGGTCGTCAACGCCGCCTGCAAGACCGAGGACGAGGCGCATCTACGCGCTCATCTCTCCGAGAGCTGCGTCATCGATTCGCTGGCCGATCGCGCGCTGATCGCGCTGCAGGGACCCAAGGCGGAATCGGTGCTGGTGAAACTTGGTGCAGACGTGACGGCAATGCGGTTCATGGATACCGGGCCGCGCAAGGTCGCCGGCTTCGACTGCTTCGTCTCCCGCTCCGGCTATACCGGCGAGGACGGTTTTGAGATTTCGGTGCCGGCCGAACAGGCCGAGGCGCTGGTGGCGGCATTGCTGGAAAACCCCGACGTGCTGCCGATCGGCTTAGGGGCGCGCGACAGCCTGCGGCTGGAAGCCGGGCTTTGCCTCTACGGCCACGACCTCGACACCACAACGACGCCGGTCGAGGGCGCGCTGGAATGGTCGGTGCAGAAGAGCCGCCGCAGCGGCGGCGCCCGCGCAGGCGGCTTTCCGGGCGCAGAAAAAATCCTCTCACAGTTTGAAAAAGGCGCATCGCGACGCCGCGTCGGCTTGCGCGCGCAAGGCCGCGCGCCGGTGCGCGAAGGCGCGCCGCTGTTTGCGGATACCGCTTCGACTGACGCCATCGGCAAGGTCACGTCGGGCGGCTTCGGCCCGAGCCTCAATGCGCCGGTTGCGATGGGCTACCTGCCGACCGCGCTTGCCGCAAACGGCACGCAGGTTTTCGCCGAAGTGCGCGGCCAGCGCCTGCCGCTGCAGGTCGCAGCCATGCCATTCGTTCCCAACGCCTACAAACGCTGAACTTGCAAACGCTGAAGGAAATTCCATGACGACGCTGTTCACATCCGACCACGAATGGCTCCGCATCGAGGGCGATGTCGCCACCATCGGCGTCACCGACTATGCGCAATCGCAGCTCGGCGACGTCGTGTTCGTCGAATTGCCGAAAGTCGGCCGCGCCCTGAAGAAGGCCGAAGCCGCCGCGGTCGTGGAGTCGGTGAAAGCCGCTTCCGACGTCTACGCGCCGATCTCGGGCGAAGTGATCGAGGTCAACGAGGCGCTCGCCGCCGAACCCGCGCTGGTGAATTCCGACGCCGGCGGCAAGGCCTGGTTCTTCAAGCTGAAGATCGCGGACAAAAGCGAACTCGGCGGCCTGATGGATGAGGCCGCCTACAAGTCACACACGGCGTGAGGATGATGAACCTTGCGACCACACACTCACTGTCATCGCCCGGCCTTGTGCGCAATTGCGCACTGGGACCGGGCGACCCAGTACGCCGCGGCCTAGCGGTTCATCGCAGACGGCGTACTGGATCGTCCCGCCCCAACTGCGCGATTGCGCACAGGGCGGACGATGACACCGAATTTTGCAAATTCTAGCGAGGCCCACATGAACGCGCCGCTCAAGACCACCGCCGCAGCCGCCACCGATTTCGTGCGCCGGCATATCGGCCCCTCGCCCCGGGACATCAGTGCGATGCTGGAGAACGTCGGCGCGAACAGCCTCGCCGAGCTGATGAGCCAGACGCTGCCCTCCTCGATCCGGCAGGAGAAGCCGCTCGATCTCGGCACCGCGTTGAGCGAAACCGAGGCGCTGTCGCATATGCGCGAGCTCGCCGCGCAAAACCAGGTTTTCACCTCGCTGATCGGCCAGGGCTATTCCGGCACCATTTTGCCAACGGTGATCCAGCGCAATGTTTTGGAGAACCCGGCCTGGTATACGGCCTATACGCCGTATCAGCCGGAAATCAGCCAGGGGCGGCTGGAGGCGCTGTTCAACTTCCAGACCATGATCTGCGACCTCACCGGCCTCGATGTGGCCAACGCTTCGCTGCTCGATGAAGGCACCGCCGCAGCCGAAGCGATGGCGCTGGCCGAGCGCGCCTCGCAAGTGAAGACAAAATCGTTCTTCGTCGATGCGGAAGTGCATCCGCAGACGCTCGCGGTGCTGCGCACCCGTGCCGAGCCGCTGGGCTGGAATCTGATCGTCGGCGATCCCCTCGCCGATCTCGAAGGCGCCGATGTGTTCGGCGGCCTGCTGCAATATCCGGGAACGACGGGCGCGGTGCGCGACCTGCGGCCGGCGATCTCGGCGTTGCGTGCGAAGGGCGCGCTCGCCGTCGTCGCGGCCGATCTCCTGGCGCTGACGCTGATCGCCTCCCCCGGCGAGCTTGGCGCTGACATCGCCATCGGCTCGGCGCAGCGGTTCGGCGTGCCGATGGGCTATGGCGGCCCACACGCGGCCTATATGTCGGTGCGCGACGCGCTGAAACGCTCGCTGCCCGGCCGCATCGTCGGGCTGTCGGTGGATTCGCGGGGGCAGCCCGCCTATCGGTTGGCGCTGCAGACCCGCGAGCAGCACATCCGCCGCGAAAAGGCCACGTCCAACATCTGCACCGCGCAGGTGCTGCTGGCGGTGATCGCTTCAATGTACGCGGTCTATCATGGCCCCGAGGGGCTGACGCATATCGCACGCACCGTGCACCGCCGCGCCGCGGTGCTGGCGGCGGGGCTGACAAAACTCGGCTATGCGCCGGCTTCGCCGGCGTTCTTCGATACGATCACCGTCGCCGCGGGCGCCAAGCAGAGCGAGATCGTCGCGCGCGCGCTCGCCGAGAAGATCAATCTTCGTATCGGTGACGGCACGCTCGGCATCGCCGTGGACGAAACGACCACGCCTGCGACGGTGGAAGCGGTGTGGCGCGCCTTCGGCGGCAAGCTGTCCTATGCGGATGTCGAGTTGGACGCGCGCGAAACGCTGCCCATCGAATTGAAGCGCGACAGCGCCTTCCTCGTCCATCCCGTGTTCCACACGCACCGCTCCGAGACGGAGCTGCTGCGCTACATGCGCAAGCTCAGTGATCGCGACCTCGCGCTCGACCGCGCCATGATCCCGCTCGGCTCCTGTACCATGAAGCTGAACGCGACCACGGAAATGATCCCGCTGACCTGGCCGGAATTCGGCTCGCTCCATCCGTTCGCCCCGCGCGAGCAGGCGGCCGGCTATCACGCGCTGTTTGCGCGACTGGAAAAATGGCTGTGCGACATCACCGGCTATGACGCGATCTCGCTGCAGCCGAATTCCGGCGCACAGGGCGAATATGCCGGGCTGGTCGCGATCCGCGCCTATCATGCCGCGCGCGGCGAGCCGCACCGCAAGGTTTGCCTGATCCCCTCCTCCGCGCACGGCACCAATCCGGCGTCTGCCCACATGGCCGGCATGGAAGTGGTGGTGACCGCCTGCGACGCGCGGGGCGATGTCGATGTCGACGATCTCCGCGCCAAGGCGGAGAAGCATTCGAAGAATCTCGCCGCCGTGATGATCACCTATCCCTCGACGCATGGCGTGTTCGAGGAGCACATCACCGAGATCTGCGACATCGTGCACAGCCATGGCGGCCAGGTCTATCTCGACGGCGCCAACATGAACGCGCAGGTCGGTCTCTCCCGCCCCGGCGACTACGGCGCCGACGTCTCGCATCTCAACCTGCACAAGACCTTCTGCATCCCGCATGGCGGCGGCGGCCCGGGCATGGGCCCGATCGGCGTCAAGGCTCATCTTGCGCCCTATCTGCCCGGCCACCCCGCAACCGATGGCGCGGTGCCGCATCCGATCGGCCCGGTGTCGGCGGCGCCGTTCGGCTCGGCGTCGATCCTGACGATTTCCTACATCTACATCCTGATGATGGGTGGCGAAGGCCTGACGCGCGCCACTGAAATGGCGATCCTCAACGCCAACTACATCGCCAGCCGCCTCGATCCGCATTTCCCGGTGCTTTACAAGAACGCCAAGGGACGCGTCGCGCATGAATGCATCGTCGATCCCCGCCCGCTGAAGACGACGAGCGGCGTCACCGTCGATGACATCGCAAAGCGCCTGATCGACTACGGCTTCCACGCGCCGACCATGAGTTTTCCGGTGCCGGGCACGCTGATGATCGAGCCGACCGAATCGGAATCGAAGGCGGAGCTGGATCGGTTCTGCGACGCGATGATCGCGATTCGAAGCGAGATCACGGAGATCGAGATCGGCCGCTGGAAGGTCGAAGCCTCGCCCTTGCGCCACGCCCCGCACACCGTGCACGACATTGTCGATGATGCATGGAACCGCCCCTATAGCCGCGCCACGGGTTGTTTCCCCGATGGCATCTCGCGCACCGACAAATATTGGAGCCCGGTCGGTCGCGTCGACAACGTCTATGGCGACCGCAATCTGGTGTGCTCGTGCCCGCCGGTTGAGGATTACGCGCAAGCGGCGGAGTGAGGCTCATGTCCCGGACGCGGTGCAGCGCGCTAGCGCTGCTCCGCAGAGCCGGGACCCACACACGCGCAAAACGGATAGACCCGGATCAGCAGCGCACTGCGCCGATCGAGAAGCGTCGCGCTGCGCATTCGGGGAACGCAAAAACAAAACGGGCACTGAGGACGTCGGCAACTCAACGTCCGCAGCACCCGTTCGTCACGATTCAGGCCTTAACCCCTGAAGCGTTTCTCAAAACTTATTCGTCGTCCGCCGGCTCCTCGCCGTCGGCGTCGCGCTCGGCGGGACCTGCCAAGATCTGCTCGGCGATCAGGCCGGAGTTCTGGCGGATCGCCATCTCGATCTTGGCGACCATGTCGGGATTGGCCTTGAGGAAGGCTTTTGCGTTCTCGCGTCCCTGGCCGAGACGCTGGCTATCATAGGAGAACCAGGCGCCGGACTTTTCGACGATGCCGGCCTTGACGCCGAGGTCGAGGATCTCGCCCATCTTGGAAACGCCTTCGCCATACATGATGTCGAACTCGACCTGCTTGAAGGGCGGCGCCAGCTTGTTCTTCACCACCTTGACGCGGGTGGTGTTGCCGACGACTTCGTCGCGCTCCTTGATTGCGCCGATGCGGCGGATGTCGAGGCGGACGGAGGCGTAAAATTTCAGCGCGTTGCCGCCGGTGGTCGTTTCAGGCGAGCCGTACATCACGCCGATCTTCATGCGGATCTGGTTGATGAAGATCACCATGGTGTTGGACTTGTTGATCGAGGCGGTGAGCTTGCGCAGCGCCTGGCTCATCAGCCGCGCCTGCAACCCCGGCAGCGCATCGCCCATCTCGCCCTCGAGTTCGGCCTTCGGCACTAGAGCCGCCACCGAATCGACCACCAGCACGTCGATCGCGCCGGAGCGCACCAGCGTGTCGCAAATTTCCAACGCCTGCTCGCCGGTGTCGGGCTGCGAGATCAGGAGCTCGTCGATGTTGACGCCGAGCTTGCGCGCATAGACCGGATCGAGCGCGTGTTCGGCATCGATGAAGGCGCAGATGCCGCCCTTCTTCTGCCCTTCCGCCACCGTGTGCAACGCCAGCGTGGTCTTGCCCGACGATTCCGGCCCGTAGATTTCGACCACCCGCCCCTTCGGCAGGCCGCCGACGCCAAGCGCAATGTCGAGGCCGAGCGAGCCCGAGGACACCGTCTCGACATCCATCGAGCGGTCGTTCTTGCCCAGCTTCATCACCGAGCCCTTGCCGAACTGGCGCTCGATCTGGGAGAGCGCGGCGGACAGGGCCTTGGTCTTATCCATGGAGGATCCTTCAACGATACGCAGGGCAGTGGCGGACATATACGTGCTCCTTATGGCGGGGATTCGCGAGCGGGACAAACGGCGTGAGCGGCTTTTGAGATTCGATTTCGTCAGGGAAATCTTGTACCATCTTTGTTCTATGTTCGCAATATGTTCTTTTCGCCACCCCATGGTTACTGGCCAGTTTCCGACCTCACTGGCTTGGTTTGAGTTTTTTGCGGTGGCCCATTGCTCCACGAGCGGTCACGCCGCCGTCATAAATCCGTAATCTTACGGGAATGATCTGCGGCTCCAGTTTTTCAAATAGGCTGGGGCGGCACACGGGGTGAGTAATGACGGGACATACACAGCTAGCCGTAACGCCGCGCGACCGCTTTCTACAATCGGCGCAAGAGGAGCTGATTGCTTTCGAGCGGCGAGAGATAGAGTTTCGGAAAAAGGAGCGCGCCGAGCGCGCCGCAGAACTACGCCTCCCTCTTGAAAGAGCAGTTCACTAGTAAAGAGGCGGCCAGTAAGGCGGCCTCCTTCGCTTCAGAGCAAGCTCCCGATCTTAGCGCGAGATCGAAACGCTCTTGCGCCGCTGATACCGCCAGCCGACACCAAGTCGGCTGCAATAGCGATAGAGTCCGTCGGGTTGGCGGCGGTCCCTTTTTGATTTTGGGCGTTAGGCCTTTTTGTATTCGAACCAATTTATCCCCGCCTAGTTAAGTTTGCCGGAACCCGGTGGAGGAGGAATGGCGATGAAATGGGCCCTAGTGATTGTCGGCGTAGCGATGCTCGCCGGTCCGGCATTGGCCGACCCGTGGAAAGACGAAAGCGGTAAGGGCCGCTGGGGCTATGATCGCGGCGGCTACTATGGCCGCAGCTACAATGAAGCACGCGAGTACAAGCAGGAATTTTACCGAGGTCCCTGCAAGATCGAACGCAAGTGGGAGCGCAACGGCGAGTACAAAGAAGAGACCAAATGCAAAGGCTACCGTTAGTGCTCAAGAGGCCGCCGGTGTTGGCGGCTTCTTCCCAAAAAGGTCTCGCGCAAATTGAAAGGGCCGCCTTTCGGCGGCCCCCAGCCGGTACAAATTGGTTCGGGATGAAAAGCAGCCCCGGCACCATCAAGCATAGAGTTCTCCGCACCCTTTTTTGGAGTCCGTAACACCACGGTGTTTCCAATACCGGAACCCCAGGTATCTCCAATCCCATCTCCCGGTGCGTCTTGAGGAAGATAGCCGCGCCTCGCCTTCGCTGCCCGGACTGTCCCCCAACTGCGCAAACACACGGAGGTGACCTACCCACCCAGCCTCTGCATATTTCTCGCCAATGACGAGCCGACATATCCTTTCACATGCCCACGGCTGGGCACGAAGGTGCAGCATTGGCTTCCGGCGACCGCGCCGGAGGACGAGCCCAATTCGTATGTGTCCGTCGTTTGCCTCGCCTGCAGCCGGCTCCACTTCATCCATAAGGAAACCGGGAAGCTTTTGGGCGAGGACACCGCGCCCCACTGCCTCGTGAGATTGCCGCCTTCGGCGCCCCGCCCCAGCCGGTCCGAACGCACGATCCGCGGAGCGCACCCGACTTAAGTCTAGTTTTGCACTTTTCCCGGAACGGATTTCACCGCAGTGCGTAATTGCAGCGGGTGCGGCAGGGTAGCGACGGGTAGTGACGGGGAACCAATATTGTGCCGGGCAAGAAATACCTTACGGAACAAGCTGCAACCTTTCTTAAATTTGCAATGGCCACCACGGATCCAGAGATCGCCGCGGGTTTTCTCGACAAGGCCGCCGACCTTCGGGCCAGGAGTGAAGAGGCGCCCGACGCCAGCCCCCGGGCGCCCGATGTAGAGCAGCCGGAAGGCTAGCTCTCGCGATGAGGCCGCCGAACAGGCGGCCTCATCGTTATCCAAGCAGCAAATCGGGACGTGACGTCGCCTACAATTTTAAGCGTGCTTGCGGCTCCATCTGAACGGTCCTTCAAGGCGCTGTACACTATGCCCAGCGGATGCAGATACAAGCGACCGCCCCTGGGACCCTCCGTGCCTACGAACCCATCCTGCCGACGCTTCAACACCATGGCGCCCGTCTTCTTCTCACCTGGCTGTTGAACCTGAGCCGCGCGCCGGAGCCCCCAAGGGTGCCGCAGCCCGTCCGGCCGGACGCGCCGTCGAGAACCCACATTCCGCCGCGGCAGCCTTATCCGTCGCGCCAGGAATAGGAAGCCGGCATCCAAGCGGACGGCCGCGCCCTACGCACGTGCAAATCGCCCGCAAGTTTGTCTCGGTGCGTTGAACCTTTTTCGCATCGCCCCGACAAAACTCTTGCCTGGGATATTGCATCACTCGGGGAATAGGCCTGCGCCGCCAAGCGACCATACTCCGCTTGCGCGGCGCAGCGCTTTTTGCGCGCCGCGGAAATTAGGTCGACAAGGGAATTCGGCAAGGGAATTCGGTCACGCCCATGGGGTTGAAGCCCCGCGAGCGGATTTCGGCCGTGCGCGTCGCGGCAAAGGCATTGCCTGCGGCAAGAACAATTGCAATTTTAAGTCAGAGGTCCGGTTTGAAGCGGTCGGGAGCCGCAGCGGGATTTCTCTATGATCCACAAGGGCGTCGAATACACCGTGACGGCGGTCGCTCCGGGCATCTGGAAATGGCAATTCCGTATCGGCGACAAGGTCGTCACGGGCAAGACCGAAGCCAGGCTCAATCTGCTTGCCATCCGGCGGGTCCAGCTTCGGATCGACCGGGAGTTGAAAAAAGCCGAGCGGGAGTAACCCGGCGGCCGCCTCTACAGGCCTTCCATCGGAGAAATTTCCCTGCAACAACATCAGGTTAGATCTGAGCGACAACCCGATCTATATGCCCGGCAATGTGCTTGGGCCCGTAAAAACCCGGGGTTGATCTTTCGATAGGCGAGGAATCCACTCCCCGGCAAATGGGAGATCTCAGGGCCAACGGCGGCCCCATTTTACATTTGGTCAGCTTGCCATGCCGATCTTTTTCTTCAGCGTTCGACATGGCGAGGATGCGTGCGTCAGCAATGACGGTGCGGAATTTGCCGATCACAACGCCGCGTGGAAGGAAATGACCGGGGTCTGCGGTGACATGATCGCGGACGTTTCCCGCGAGCTGCCCGAAAACACCGAGTGGCAGATGGAATTGCTGGATGAATCCAGGAAGCCGATATTCCGGATTCGCCTGGTGGCCGAGACGCTGCAGGATACGGATTAAGCGAGCGGTAAATTAGGCGTGGGCCTTCCGGGAAGCGACATCGGGTTCATTTGGCGGCGCCACGCCGTTGCGCAGCTCCCGGGCGGAGACGAAGCGGACGCCGACCAGTTCACCCCTGCGCCAGATCAGCGTGCATACCCGTCGCACCTCGCCGCCCGCGGTGAGAGAAAGGCCGAACACCTTGGGAACCGCGAGCTCGCCCACATCCAGACAGGCGCCGTTGTCGGAAATGTCGAGGACGTAGCACTCGATCCATGGCGCATCCGGCGCCGGAATCAGGAATCCCCGCTTGCGCAAGTCGACCCGAACGAACTTGCGGGCACCAAGGTCTTTGCGGTCTCTCGCCATGATTTCTCCTGAGCGGGGAACCGTAGGCGGAATACCTGAATACCGGGTTATCGGGATCCCGCAAAAATCCTGGAGTCGGTATTAATTCCGACGCGAGCTGGTGGTCGCCTAGTCGGCGCTGGCAAGCCGGCGCATCGTGAATTCGATGTCGCCGCTGGGCAGCTCGCGCCAGCTTTCGACCGAACTCATATAGGCTGCCTTGGGATAGCGGTTGAGGAAGTCGCGCGCCCTCGCCCTCGCTTGGTCGCGCGGCAAAGTAAACGTCTCGCGCAGGTAGCCGTCGCCCAGCTTGCGCCGGCCGGCCATCCGGCTCGCGAGATCGCGCGGACGAAAGACCATGTCGTAACTCCAGACACGATGACGACAGGTCAAATATAGGGGTAGCGGCGAACGAATCCTACCCGCCGCTTTGGCGGGGAAGCTACTGGCTGCTGCTGCCGGTCTTGTTCTTCTTGGCGGGCGCCGCGGCCTTGGGCGCCTCGGTGCTGCGCACCGTGCCCCACGGATCGGAAGACGTCTTGGCGTCGGGAATCTTCCGCAAGGAATCCTTGTAAGCCTTATCCCTGATCGCTTCCTGCTCCCTTTCCTCCGGCGATTTGGACTGGACTTCCGGCATCAGGTTGATATTGGGGGTCATCTGCGCGTGGGCCGGCACCATCAACAACACCACCATTACGGCCGCGCTCAGCATTCTCATGACGCTCTCCTTTGCGATGCTTTCAGCGTTTCGGCAAAGATACCATCGACGTAACCGCCAAGCCAAGCACGCGCGGACAAGCCTTTGGTTCGATGCCTGCAGGGTTTCGGGCGCGTGCGCCAATCGCTTTGCGGATCGCGCCGGACTTGCAGCCCACGCCGCTGTTCCCTTCGTCGCAATGACCACTACAATGCGCCGACAACAAGATCGGATGAGGAAACGGACGTTCATGCAACAACAGCCACAAGCGGGCGAATTCGGCATCGCGGAAGCAACGCACGTGCTCGGCGAGGTATTTGCGCCATGGGTGATGGATCTCAACCTGTCGATCGAGCGCTTTGACTCTGCGCCGCCCGGCGATGCCGCCGACTGGCAGCCGGGCGCGATCCTGCGCCTGCCGTTCTCGGAGCGGCTGTGCCGCAATGGCGGCACGGTCTCGGGCCAGGCGCTGATGGCATTCGCCGACACCGCGATGGTGATCGCCAACCTCGCCGCCAACCGCGGCTACCGCGCAATTGTCGATGTTCACTAATTCGCTGATTGGATCGCGGTGGTCTTGGTGGCTGCAAAGGCCTTCGGGGTGAGCCCTGCAAGGGCCTGATGAGGCCTGTGGTTATTGTAGTAGATCAGGTACTCGAACAGCTCTTTGGTGAAATGGTCGAGATTGTCGAAGGTTGCGCCCTCGATGACGTCCTCTTCGAGGGTTCGCCAGAAGCGCTCGACCTTGCCATTGGTTTGCGGCCGGTAGGGTCTGGTGTAGCGATGCTTGATGCCGAGTTCGAGCAGCATGG
>NZ_AXAU01000017.1 GCF_000472965.1 Bradyrhizobium murdochi
ACGTCGAGCTTCCGTTTGCCGGTATCGATCCCGGCACAGATTGTGGTACGCTTGGCCATCTTCGTCGACCCTCCCTTGTGATGCGAACCTAAAGTTCGTTCAACCATCCGGGTCCCGATGAAGTGCCGACTGCGATCTTGCTACGTAAGACAGCCCTCTAGGCTTCGGTGGGCATCGATCCGATCAATCGGCGGCCCAGCCCGGGTGGCCACCCAGGCTGGGCCATTCCTCACGGAACGATGCCAGTTTAATCCTTCGCGCTAATACAAGGGTGGGCAAAGGCGCGCAAGCGCCGTGCCCACCGCTACTTGCGCCCGCGCTGAGTGGTGGGCACGCTGCGCTTTGCCCACCCTACGCGGAGCCCTCTACATGCAATACGACCCCAGCGACTTAAAACCCCGCGAGCGCTACAAGGTGCTCACCTCCTTCGTGCTGCCGCGGCCGATTGCGTGGGTGACGACGATCGGGCCTGCCGGCGTGGTCAACGCGGCGCCGTTCAGCTTCTTCAACGTGTTCTGCGAGGATCCGCCGCTCTGCATGTTCGCCGCCAATCTGCGGCCCGACGGCCGCGTCAAGGATACCGTGATCAACATCCGCCGAACGGCCGAGTTCGTCGTCAACATGACCGACGAGCCGTTGGCGCGGGCAATGCATGAAAGCAGCGGCGACTTTCCGCCCGAGGTCGGCGAGCCCGACTATCTCGATCTCAAACTGGCGCCCTCGACCAAAATCGCTGTACCGCGGCTGGCGGATGCGCCGTTTGCGATGGAGTGCAAGACCTGGAAGGAGATCGACGTCAACGGCGACCGGCTGCTGGTGATGGGCGAAGGCATCCACTTCCATATCCGCGACGAATTATGGGACCACGCCGCGATGCGCGTGCACATGGAGCGCTATCATCCGATCGGCCGCATGTTCGCAGATCGCTACTGCCGGACCGACGACCGCGTGGTGTTTCCGCCGGCGGAGGGGGCGAAGACGGTGGTTTGATTTGTAGGGTGGGCAAAGCGAAGCGTGCCCACCATTCCAATCACGCATGAAGATGGTGGGCACGGCGCTAGAGCGCCTTTGCCCACCCTACGAATCTCAGCTTAGCCTATGCGCACGCAGGAATGACCGGATCTGGCGCACCGCGAGCGGCACCCGCTCTTTCGGCTCCTTCCACGGAAACAGGCTGACTTCGGCGTTCGGCGCCAGCATCGCGCTCTCCATGGCGACCGCGTACGGATGGGCGGGGATATCGTCGGGCAGGATCAGCACCGGCGTCTGGCATTGGCGGACGAAATCGCGCGTCACGGTGAAGACGAAATCGGGATCAGTGCGATACATTCGGGTCAGGAATTTTTCCGCCTGCTCCATCGTGATGTCGGACCGGCGTTCTGTCAGTTCGGGCGCCCAGCCGGTCATGTTGTTATTGTAGAACAGGTCGCGCATTTCGGGACGCGAGCCTGACGGCATCGCCAGTACGGCGGCGACGACGCGATCCGGCGCGCGCTTGATCAGATTCCAGATCAAGGGGCCGCCGATGCAGAAACCCAGCACCATGAATTTTTCAAAACCAAGGTGATCCATCAGCGCGAGCTGATCGTCGGTGTGGGAATCCCAGGGACGCTCGATCTCGAGCGGGCCGGTGGATTGGCCGGGCAGCGCGTTGCGCAGGTCGTAGGCGATGCAGCGGTATTCGTTGCCGAATTCCTTGATGGCGTTGAAGGGCGGATAGTCGCCGGTAATCCCTGAGATGTTCGAGTTCAATCCGCCGCCGGCGATCAGCAGCAGCGGAAAGCCGGAGCCGGCTTCCTCGTAGTGGATGCTAACTGTGCCTTTTTCGAAGAAGCTCATGGTGGTTTCCTCTGCCCTATGTCTTGGCCGCTGCCTGCGGCTCTTTGACCTCCCTCGCCCCGCTCTTGCGGGGAGAGGGTCGGGGTGAGGGGCTGTCACCACGAGCACCGCTCGCGGAGAGTCCCCCTCACCCGGATTGCTGCGCAATCCGACCTCTCCCCGCAAGCGGGGCGAGGTAAGACAAAGCCTCACCCCTGCGCCGGCTCGCCGATCTTGTCCTGCGTCTTTGTATCGAAATCGCTGGCCTCGTGCCGCTCGTGCAACTGGCTTGCCGGATCGCCGGAGATGCGGTTGACCATGCGCCCGCGCTTTACCGCCGGGCGTTTGGCGATCGCGTCGGTCCAGCGCTGCACGTTCTTGTATTCGTGCACCGAGAGGAATTCACCGGCGCCGTAGACCAGGCCCTTAGCCAGCGCGCCGTACCATGGCCAGGTCGCCATATCGGCGATCGTGTATTCGCTTCCTGCGAGATATTCGTTATCGGCCAAACGACGGTTTAGCACGTCGAGCTGGCGCTTCACTTCCATGGCGTAGCGGTCGATGGCGTATTCGATCTTGGTCGGCGCATAAGCGTAAAAATGGCCGAAGCCGCCGCCCAGAAACGGCGCGCTGCCCATCTGCCAGAACAGCCATGACAGGCATTCGGCCCGCGCCGGCCCGCTCGCCGGCAAAAACGCGCCGAACTTTTCGGCGAGATGCATCAGGATCGCACCGGACTCAAACACCCGGATCGGCGTCGGTCCGCTGCGATCCATCAGCGCGGGGATCTTCGAGTTCGGATTAACAGCGACAAAGCCGCTGCCGAACTGGTTGCCGTCGATCTTGATCAGCCAGGCATCGTATTCCGCACCGCTGTGGCCGGCCGCAAGCAGCTCCTCGAACATCACGGTGACCTTGACGCCGTTGGGAGTAGCCAGCGAGTAGAGCTGGAACGGATGGCGGCCGACCGGCAGCTCCGCCTCATGCGTAGGGCCTGCGATCGGGCGATTGATCGCGGCGAACCGGCCGCCGCTTTCCTTGTTCCAGGTCCAGACTTTCGGCGGCACGTATTCGGCGGGCTCGTTAACGGGGGCGTCGGTCATTCGGGTTGGCTCCAGGCTTCTTCGGCCGTCTCGCGATTGCGTGATCTGTCGCGCGTCGGCCACTTCAATCCATGTAAGGTTTCGTATCAGCACCGCAACAGAACAAAAAGCGCGCAAAAGTCAGGGGAGGAATGCGCCATGCCACGCCTGCCCTGATTGCACGAGGCAAGTGTACTCGGAGCAATGCTGCTGTGGCTGGTGTAATCGAGATCGGTCATAATGGAGGTGTCGCCAGCAAAGAGACCCATCCACATGCTCCCATCACAGCGCGCCCTATTCGAGATACCGCGCCAGATCTGCTACCTGAACGCCGCCTCTTACAGCCCGCTACCGCTTCGAACGCTGGAGGCCGGCCGCGCCGCGGTTCTCCGCAAGGGCACGCCGTGGACGCTAGAGGCCTCCTTCGCCAATCAGCAGCATGAACGCGCGCGCCTTGCTGCCGCCCGGCTGATCAATGCCGAAGCCGCCGATATCGCGCTGATTCCTTCGATCAGTTACGGCGTTGCCACCGCCGCGAAGGTGCTGCCGATCGCCCGCGGCACGCGCGTGATCGTGCTGGAGAACGATCATTCCTCGCCGGTGCTCGAATGGCATACGCGGGCCGAGGGAGAAGGGTTCACCGTCGAGACGGTTCGGCAACCTGACGATGGCGACTGGACGGCGGCGATCCTCGGAAGCATCGAGCGATCCGGCGCTCCGCCGGTCAGCCTGGCCTCGATCTCATCAGTGCACTGGTCGGACGGCGGGTTGATCGATGTCGACAAGGTCGGCGCGGCACTGCGGCGGCGGGGCGCCGCCTTCCTTGTCGACGCAACGCACAGCATTGGCGTGCTGACGACCGACGTGAAGCGTCTCGACCCGGATTTTGTGATCTTCCCGACCTACAAATGGCTGCTCGGCCCTTACGGCCGAGCCTTTCTCTATGTTGCCAAACGTCATCAAGGCGGTATCCCGCTTGAGCAGACCGCGTCCGGCCGCCGCAACGTGCGCGCCGACAACGCTGTCTATTTCACCGATCTCAGTTATGTTCCCGATGCGCGGCACTTCGACATGGGCGAGCGCGACCATTTCATCTCGATGGAAATGGCCTCGATCGGCATGGAGATGATAGCTGACTGGGGCGCGCCGGCCATTGTGCAACGTCTCACGATGCTGACGGAGCGGATCACGCAAGCCGTGCGCGGCACCGGCGTCCACGTTCCCGAACCTCACCTGCGGGCGCCGCATGTATTGAGCCTCGCCTTCAAGGGCGGAATGCCGGCGGGATTAATCGAGGCAATGGCAAGTGAGGACGTCTACGTCGCGCCGCGCTTGGGACGGATGCGTGTGTCGCCGCACGTCTATAATGACGAAGCTGATGTAGATCGGTTTGTTGAGGCGTTGACGCGGCGGCTGCGGTATAAGCTGTAGGGTGGGCAAAGGCGCACTTGCGCCGTGCCCACCATATTCATGCCGCGCCGCTAGATGGTGGTGGGCACGCTTCCGCCTTCGCTCTCGTTGAGCTACAGCGGACAAGTCGCTTTGCCCACCCTACGGGAGCGGTTTACGAGGCCGCCAGCTTGCGCGGCTGCTCCGTCTGCTCCATCATAAATCCCTCATAGCCCTTGGCCGCGACCTCATTGCAGATCTGCCGGTAGGGCCCGACGCCGCCGATATAGGGCATGAAGATGCGCGGCTTGCCGGGGACGTTGGCGCCCATGTACCAGGAATTGGCCTGCGGATAGAGCGTGCTGGCGGCGACCTCGTTGACATGAGCGACCCATTTGTCTTCGGCTTCGGTGGCGGCTTCCATCGTGTCAAGCCCGCGATCGCGCATGTAAGCGAGACAGTCGGTGATCCAGTCGACATGCTGCTCGATCGACACGATCATGTTGGACAGCACCGACGGACTGCCGGGGCCGGTAACGATAAAGAGGTTGGGAAAGCCCGCGCTCATCAGGCCGAGATAGCTGCGCGGGCCCGCGGCCCATTTCTGGTTCAGCGTCTGGCCGTCGCGGCCTTTGATATCGATCTTCGCCACTGATCCCGTCATGGCGTCAAAACCGGTCGCCAACACCAGAGCGTCGACTTCGTAGTTCTTGCCGGCCACGCGCACGGCGTTTTCAGTGATCTCTTCGATCGGATTCGACTTGATGTCGACCAGCGTCACGTTCGGGCGGTTGAAGGTCGCGAAATAATCGGTGTCGATGCAGATGCGTTTTGAGCCGATCGGATGGTTGTTCGGCTGCAATAGTTTTGCCGTTTCCGGATCCTTGACGATGCCGGCGATCTTGTCGCGGACGAAATTCGCAGCGGTGTCGTTGGCGGCCTTGTCGAGCGCAAGATTGTTGTAGACCGACATGAAGGTAAGCCCGCCGTGATTCCAGCGCGCCTCGTACTTCGCACGGCGCTCGTTGTCGCCGTCATCGAGCGCGCCGCGGTCGGGCATCTCGGTATAGATGCCGTTCTTCGCGACCTCGCGCGCGAAGCGCCGGATCTCGGGATAGTTGGCGCGGAATTTCTGCCGCTCTTGTTCCGTCAGCGGCGCATTGCGGGCGGGAATCGAGAAATTCGCGGTGCGTTGAAATACCGTCAGATGGCTGGCCTGTTCGGCGATGACCGGCACCGACTGAATCCCCGACGATCCCGTGCCGATGACGCCGACGCGCTGACCGGTGAAATTGACTTCTTCATGCGGCCAGTGGCCGGTGTGGTAGACCTTGCCCTTGAACTGATCGAGACCCTTGATGTCGGGCATCCGCGCGTTCGACAGGCAGCCGGTAGCGAGCACGACGAATTTTGCTGATACCGTCTTGCCGTCCGAAGTCGTTACCGACCAGAGGGAGGTCGCCTCGTTGAACTCGGCACGATCGACGCGGGTGTCGAACTGGATGTCCCTCCGCAGATCGAAGCGGTCGGCGACGTGGTTGGCGTATCTTAAAATCTCCGGCTGCGGTGCATAGCGCTCGCTCCAGTCCCACTCCTGCTGCAGCTCTTCCGAGAACGAATAGGAATACTGCATGCTCTCGACGTCGCAGCGCGCGCCGGGATAGCGGTTCCAGTACCAGGTGCCGCCGACGCCCGAGCCCTGCTCAAAAACCCGCGCCGTCATCCCCTGTCCGCGCAAGCGGTGCAGCATGTACATGCCGGCAAAGCCCGCGCCGACCACGACGACGTCGTAGGCCTCGGGCAATTTGGCGGCGGCGGACGGCATGGCGGACATGAAAACGGGCTCCCTGAAAATTATGTTGGTTGCGTGCAGCATTCTCTCGCTAGCGCCAAAGCGCAAGACGCAAATCGGCGGCCGTGCTCTGCATATTTTGCGAGATGGAATGTTCGCTCCTCATGGTGAGGAGCGCGTCTTCGCGCATCTCGAACCATGAGGCCCGTCTGTGACCTTCATCCTTCGAGACGCCTGTTGCGCAGGCTCCTCAGGATGAGGAACTAACACCGCTTGGCATGCAAGGCTCCAATGGGCTAGCGTCGCGCGGAAAGCCGAGCAGCCATCTGAAATGCTGCCGCCGGGAGGTCACCATGAAATCGCCAATCTGCGACATGCTGGGAGTTGAATTCCCCCTGCTCGCCTTCAGCCATTGCCGCGACGTCGTTGCCGCCGTCAGCCGCGCCGGCGGGTTTGGCGTATTGGGAGCGACCGCGCATTCGCCCGAGACGATCGAGCAGGAATTGAAATGGATCGACGATCACTCCGATGGCAAGCCCTACGGGCTCGACGTGCTGATCCCTGAAAACATTTCGACCGCGGGCGAGAAGGACGTCACCTGGAAGAGCCTTGAGGCGCGGATTTCGCCGCAGCATCGCGATTTCACCCGCAACCTGCTGAAGAAATACGGCGTCGAGTTGACGACGAGCAATGTCGCCGACAACCAGCCGCAGCCGTTCGACGCGCAGCGCGCACTTGACGTGCTCGAGGTCTCGTTTCGCCATCCGATCAAGCTGATTGCGAACGCGCTCGGCGTGCCGCCGAAACAGATGATCGACATGGGCCGCAAGCATGGCGTGCCGGTGGCGGCGCTCGTTGGTTCGAAAGAGCACGCGCTGCGCCAGGTCGCTGCCGGCGTCGATATTCTGGTTGCGCAAGGCACCGAGGCCGGCGGCCATTGCGGCGAGGTTTCGACCATGGTGCTGGTGCCCGAGGTGATCAAGGCGATCAAGCCGGTCCGCGACGTGCCGGTGCTGGCCGCAGGCGGCATCATGACAGGCAGGCAGATGGCGGCCTGCATGGCGATGGGTGCGGCCGGCGCCTGGACCGGCTCGGTGTGGCTGGCGACGGTGGAATCGGAGACCACGGAAATTTTCCGCGAGAAGATGATCGCGGCATCCTCGCGCGACGCCGTCCGCTCCAAGGGCCGCACCGGCAAGCCGGCACGACAATTGCGGTCGGTGTGGACCGATGCATGGGACCGCGGGCCGGATAGCCCCGGCGCCTTGCCGATGCCGCTGCAAAGCATCATCAGCCGCGACGCCTTCAATTCGATCGACCGCGCGGCCGCCGCCGGCAATGTGCAGGCGCGCGATCTCGTGACCTACTTCGTCGGCCAGGGCGTCGGCCTGATCGACAGCGTGAAGTCGGCCGGCGCCGTGGTGCAGGAATTCAAGGAAGATTTTGCCGACGCGGTGGAGCATATGAACATGCTGATGGAGGAGTGATTGTCATTCCCTCATGGTGAGGAGGCGCGAAGCGCCGTCTCGAACCATGAGGCCCGTGGCCCATCCTTCGAGACGCCGCTTCGCGGCTCCTCAGGATGAGGTCTGTGTACGTTGAGAAGCAAAGTCAGAAAAAATGCCAAACTCCCCCCTCCCCGAAGACCGCATTCCCGTCATCGTCGGCGTCGGCGAAATCGTCGACCGGCCAAAGGACATCGCCGCCGGCCTCGAACCGCTGGCACTGCTCGAACAGGCGGTGCGGCGCGCGGAGGCCGATAGCGGCGCAAAGCTGCTCGGCGAGCTCGGCTCGCTCGATGTCGTCAATTTCCTGAGCTGGCGCTACCGCGATCCCGAGAAGCAGCTCGCAGCAAAGCTTGGTGCCGCGCCAGCGCATTGCTATTACGGCCCGGTCGGCGGCGAGAGCCCGATCCGCTACATCCACGAAGCCGCAAAGCGCATCGCGCGCGGCGAGTGCAGCGTGGCGGTGGTCTGCGGCGCGGAAGCCCAATCCACCGCAACCAAGGCCGAGCGCGGCGGCATCGCCCTGCCATGGACGCCGTTTGCCCATGACGTCGAGGAGCCGAAGCGCGGTGCGGCGTTTCAGAAGCCGATGGCGGTGAAGCTCGGGGTGTTCCGCCCCATCACCGTCTATCCGCTCTATGAATCCGCCACCTCGGCGCATTGGGGCCAGACGCCGCGCGAGGCGCTGGCCGAATCCGGCGCGCTGTGGTCGACCTATTCGAAAGTGGCGTCAGAAAATCCAAATTCGTGGCTGAAGAAGCGATTTGCTCCTGAAGAGATCATCACGCCGACGCCGGAGAACCGGCTGATCGCGTGGCCGTACACAAAACTGATGGTGGCCAATCCAACCGTCAACATGGGCGGGGCCGTCTTGCTGACGTCGCTAGCGAAAGCGCGCGCGGCCGGCATAGCCGAGGAGCGGCTGGTCTATCCGATCGGCGGCGCGTCGGCGGAGGAGCCGCGCGACTATCTGGTGCGCGACCAGTTTTACGAAAGCCATCCGCAGAATGCGGTGCTGAAGGCGGTGATGGACCTGGTCGAAGGCGACGGCAGGAAATTCGACGCCATCGAGCTCTATAGCTGCTTTCCTTGCGTGCCCAAGATGGCGCGGCGGACGCTGGGCTTGGGCCCCGACGTGCAGCCGACGGTGACCGGCGGGCTCACTTTCTTCGGCGCGCCGCTCAACACCTATATGACGCACGCGGCTATCGCGATGGTGCGGAAGCTGCGCGAAGGCGGCAAGATCGGCCTGCTCTACGGCCAGGGCGGCTTTGTCACCAAGCATCACGGACTGGTGTTGTCGCGCGAGGCGCCGAAGGGGCGGCTCGCCCAGGACACCAGCGTGCAGGCCGAGGCCGACCGCAACCGCCGCACGGTGCCGGACTTCGTCACCGAGGCCTCAGGCAGGGGCAAAGTCGAGAGTTTTACCGTGATCTACAAGGGTAACGGCGAGGTAGAGCACGGCGTCGTGATGCTGCGCACCGAGCAAGATGCGCGGGCGCTGGCGCGTGTGCCCGCTGGTGACGCGGCGACGCTCAAGCATCTGTTGAACATGGACCAGACGCCGGTGTGGTCGGTCGGTGCGATCGCGACTGCCGATGACGGCGTGTTGGAGTGGCGGGTAGGATAGTTCTCGTATCCCGGACGCGGTGCAGCGCTCAGAATGTAGGGTGGGCAAAGTGACTTGTCCGCCGTAGCTCAACGAGCGAAGGCGGAAGCGTGCCCACCATTCACGACGCGATCTGTTGATAGATGGTGGGCACGGCGCTAAGCGCGCCTTTGCCCACCCTACCGTTTAGTGCGTGCTGCGCTGCGTCCGGGGCACGAAAACATCGTAGCCCCCTCACCCCGCTCTTACCGTATCCAAGAACTTGCCGACCTCGAGCTTGAGGCGGTTCGAATCGGCAGAGAGCGACTGTGCCGCCGAAAGCACCTGCGCGGAAGCCGAGCCGGTCTCGCTCGCCCCGCGTTGCACGTCGGTGATGTTGGCCGAAACCTGCTGGGTGCCGTCGGCCGCCTGCTGCACGTTACGGGAGATTTCCTGGGTCGCGGCGCCCTGCTCTTCCACCGCCGCGGCGATGGTCGAGGCGATCTCGGCCAGCCGTTCGATGGTGCCGCTGATTTCCTTGATCGCGCCGACGGATTCGTGAGTAGCCCCCTGGATGCCTGATATCTGCTGACTGATCTCGCCGGTCGCCTTGGCGGTCTGCTCGGCGAGCGCCTTCACTTCCGACGCCACCACCGCAAAGCCGCGGCCGGCCTCACCGGCGCGCGCCGCCTCGATGGTCGCGTTGAGCGCCAGCAGGTTGGTCTGGCCCGCAATGGTGTTGATGAGTTCGACAACGTCGCCGATGCGCGCTGCCGCCTTCGACAATTCGCTGACGCGATCGTTGGTGACGCGCGCCTGGTCGACGGCTTCACCCGCCATTCGCGCCGATTCCTGCACCTGACGGCTGATCTCGTTGACCGAAGACGACAGCTCCTCGGTCGCCGATGCAACCGACTGCACGTTGGTGGTCGCCTCCTCGGAAGCAGCAGCCACCGTGGTCGTCACCTGCTGCGCGCGCTCCGCCGTCGCGGTCAGCGTTTTGGCCGAAGCTTCCAATTCGGTCGAAGCCGAGGATACGGTTTCGACGATCTCGCCGACCGCCGTCTCGAAGGAGGCCGCGAGGCGGACCATTTCGGCCTTGCGCTGCTGGGCGGCGATCTGGTCCTGCCTGATCTTGGCTTCCGCCTCGTCCCGGGCTTTCTGCTCGGACACGACCTTGAATTTCTCGACAGCGCCGGCGACTGCGCCGAGCTCGTCCTTGCGCCCGAGGCCCGGCAGCACCACCGCGAAATTGCCGCCAGCGAGCTCGTCCATCGACACGCTCAGCGCACGCATCGGGCGGGCGATCATGAAGTAGGAGAATATGCTGGTTCCGATCAGCAGGAAGATCGTGCAGAGACTGATTGTCATCGACATCTGTTCGGCCGCCGTCATTTCGCGGGCGGCTTGGGCCTTTTCCTTCTCTACGCTCTGCTTGGCGAACTCGGCGATCTGGCTGGCAAGCGATTCGAGTTCGGCCGCGATCGGCAGCGTGACCTCGCGCGCGATGCGGACTGCCTCCTCATTCAGCTTCGCGATTCGAACTGCGGCGTCGGGAGCTCCCTCTGCGGCAATCACTTCGCCTCGCACCTTCACGATCTGCTGGGCTTCCTTAACGTAGTCAGAAGCCCTCGTCTTGAGCTTCCCGATGCGTGCGCGATTCTCGGCGGCGTGCGACAGTTTCAGCATCTCATCGGTGAGGTGACTAACCGATTTCAGCCCGGCGGCCAGATAATCATTGGCTCTTTGCAAGTGCGCCGAACTGTCAGCGAGACGAATATCACGAACGCCGGTCTGCATACCGTTAATCGATGCCTTCGCATCCACCGCATCCCGCGCGACCGCCTGCTGCGCCGACACACCAGCGTCGAGATCGCGCATTGCCGCATTTGCCCGCATTTGATTGATCACCATCGCTCCAACAAGCAGAACGCCGAGGCCCGAGGCAATGCCGAGCTTGGCGCTGATCGACAGGTTCAGGATGAAGCGGGACATGGCTTTGCGTCCTTATGAAACGACCCGGGGAAATCACAGCGCTGCCGTTGTTTCCCGCAGAGCAGGATCACGGTGAAGAAGTGCCGGGCCAATTTGGGACGAGCCGGTTCGTTGCGAACGAAGGGCTCCTGCGGCGGCATAGCCACAGAGCGGCACCCATGACCGTCAGGCTTTCATACGATGGTTAACCGGTGTCTAAGGCGGCACGATCCGGGAACTGGTAGTATTACGGAAGGGCGGCGCGCTTTATCGCCATCATGCCAGATCGTCGGTTTGCTTGCGGGCTGCCAACAGCGTCTGCTGCGGTGTTTCGCCAAACAACTCGCGATAGAGCGCGGTGAACTCGCCCATGTGCCAGAAGCCGTTCGCGAGCGCGACCGCCTTCACCGACTGCACCGACGCGCCGCGCACCAGTTGTTGTCGTACGTTCCACAGCCGCCGCAGCCGCATGTAGCGGTGCATGCTCATGCCGCGAATGGCAACCACGGCGTTATGCAGCGTCCGCACCGAGACCCCGAGTTGCCGCGCCACGTCGGCGCTATACAACGTCTTGCCGGCACTATCGGCCACGAACTCATCGAGCTTTCGGACCAGCGCCAGATAGTGGCTCAGACTGAGGCGCTTGGCTTCGGGTGTGGGCGATGCCGCAGCCATTGCCAGATCGACCGCCTGCAGAATCGATTCTTCAACGTGCTCGATCACGTTCGGCTGCGCGAAGCTGTCGGGCGAATGCGAGGCGAGCGTCAGTACATCGCGAACCGTCACCCGGAGTGTCTCGCATCTATCCGGCAGCGTCGCGATCAATTGAGCGCTATCGGCATCGCCTGGCCAGCCGCGATCGTCGATGGAAGCAAAATTCAAAAGCGCGACCAGATTGGCCCGCTGTTCTACGATCTCACACGTCGCGGTACCCTTGACCAGGAGCAAGGCCGGCGCGCGGGCTTCGACGCCGTCGATGATCAACGAAGCCGCATCTTCCATCGTGAAGCCGACGATCGCGCCGGTCGTGGAATACTGCATCTGCAGAATTCGTGGGAACGTCCGCTGCAGATGGACCGAACAGGACTTCAGCTTCAACGTGGCGAAAGCGGCATCGAAGTCCTTAGCGTCGATCGGAATGCTCTTGGCATCGCCCAGTCCTTCGATGTTCCGGAAGCGATCGACGTCCAGAGACCGGTTAATCTTTACGAACTCGGACTCAACTAGTTCATCGAGCAATGACACGCGGCGTCATCCGAGCCGTCGGCAGCGATCGTCGCAACAACGAAAAAGAGCGCTAGCCGGGATTGAGAGGGATCGCGTGCGCAACTTGACCATAGCGGGTGGGTGCCTCGATGCGCCTCCCCTTTGGATGAAGCGTGTTGAGTCCTGGCTCATCTTCTTTGACGCAGAACACATGGCAGTCTTCCGGCATCAGACCTTCTGAAGACCTTCTGACATCAGATCGTCACAATGCCTCTGCGTCTTACCACTTTTTCCCGGTTACGGAAGTTCGTTCGCCACATTTGCTCCCAGTTTCGCTCAAGGCGATTGATCGGCACGCGCCGCAATCGTAATTTTGCGATCTACGGATGTCTCCCGTTCCTCTTGCAGCCGAAAGCGGGCTGCTTCCGGCAATTCGCGTTTCTGATTCGGATCGCCAGCGACCGCGAAGCCGGCATCAGGAACCGGCTTCGAACCGAATAGTCGGTGCGAGATCAGGCCGCCCGCACGGAGTCGAGGAAGCGGCCGACCTCGAGCTTGAGGCGGTTCGAGTCGCCCGACAGCGATTGCGCTGCCGCAAGCACCTGCGAAGACGCCGATCCGGTTTCGCTGGCGCCCCGCTGCACGTCGGTAATGTTGGAGGACACCTGCTGGGTGCCCATGGCCGCCTGCTGCACGTTACGGGAGATTTCCTGCGTCGCGGCGCCCTGCTCTTCCACGGCCGCGGCAATCGTCGACGAAATCTCCGACAGCTTCTCGATGGTGCCGCTGATCGCCTGGATCGCGTTCACGGATTCCTGGGTAGCAGCCTGGATGCCGGTGATCTGCTGGCCGATTTCGCCGGTGGCTTTTGCGGTCTGCTCGGCCAGTGCCTTTACCTCGGAGGCCACGACCGCGAAGCCGCGGCCGGCCTCGCCGGCGCGCGCCGCCTCGATGGTGGCGTTGAGCGCAAGCAGGTTGGTCTGGCCGGCGATGGTGTTGATCAGTTCGACGACGTCGCCGATGCGGGTTGCCGCCTTCGACAATTCGCTGACGCGGTCATTGGTCGTGCGCGCCTGCTCCACGGCGTCATTGGCCATCCGCGCCGATTCCTGCACCTGGCGGCTGATCTCGGTGACGGATGACGCCATCTCTTCGGTGGCCGACGCCACCGACTGCACGTTGGTCGAAGCTTCCTCGGAGGCCGAGGCGACCGTTGTCGCAAGTTCCTGCGCGCGTTCCGCGGTCGAGGTGAGCGTACCCGCCGACACCTCGAGTTGGCTGGATGCCGACGACACGGCTTCGACGATTCGGCCGACTGCGACCTCGAAATCGTCGGCCATCTTGCTCATATCCGCCTTGCGGCTCGCCATGGCGCGGGTCTCGGCCGCGTGCTGCTCGGCCTCCAGCGACTGGCGGGAAATGGCATTGCTCTTGAACACTTCGACGGCCTTGGCCATCTCGCCAACCTCGTCGCCGCGCCCGATGCCGGGCACCTCGACGGCAAGGTTGCCGCTCGCGAGATCGTTCATCGCAACCGTCATCCGCTGCAGCGGACCGGTGACGCTACGCGCCACGAAGATCGACACCACGAGCGTAAATAGCAGGACTACACCGGCAATGATCAGCGAGCGCTGGGTCGAGGCCCAGGTCTGCGCCGTCAGATCGTCGATGTAGACGCCGGTGCCGACGACCCAGTTCCACGGAGCGAAGCCGACCACGTAGGACAATTTCGGTTGCGGCTTGTCGAAGCCGGGCTTCGGCCATTCGTAGGGAACAAAGCCGGAGCCGTCCTTTCTGACGGTATTGACGAAATCGACGAACAACAGCTTGCCGTTGGGATCCTTGTAGGCCGAAAGATCGTTGCCATTCATCTCCGGCCTGATCGGATGCATCACCATTTTCGGATGCATGTCGTTGATCCAGTAATAGTCGTTGTTGCCGTACCTGAGCGCCCCGATCCGCGCCATCGCCCGCTTCTGCGCATCGGCGTCGGAAACGCCGCCCTTCTGGGCCGCGGCATGCTCTTCCTTGATGATGCCGAGTGCGAGATCGCCGAGGTGGCGCAACTCGATCTGCTTCTGCTGATTGAGGCTCGATGCCAGTTCGCGCGAACCGAGAAAGGTGATGCCGAGAAGCCCGGCAAAGCTCAGGCAGATGACGGCATAGATCTTTCGGCCAACCGTCAGCTTGGCCCGGCTTATCATTCCAAACATGCTTGATCTCCCGCGCGACGACGGTGGTCGTCAGCCCCACTGCGCGGAATCGTATATGTCAGGCGCTTTCTACCCGTTAATTTTGTGCTCAGTAGATATACGGGGTTTTAACCAGGCCCGCGGCCAGCGCGTCCCGCCGGTTCAGAACGGCAGAGGGCCCGCCCCTAGTTGAGGGGCGGGCCTTCCTGGGCCTCTGCGGTGTGTTGGCTGCTTACGCCGCCCGCACCGAATTCAGGAACTTGCCGACCTCGAGCTTGAGGCGGTTGGAGTCCGACGACAGCGACTGGGCCGAAGAGAGCACCTGCGTCGAGGCCGATCCAGTCTCGCCGGCCCCGCGCTGCACGTCGGTGATGTTGGCGGAGACCTGCTGGGTGCCGCGGGCAGCCTGTTGCACGTTGCGGGAGATTTCCTGGGTTGCGGCACCCTGCTCCTCCACCGCGGCCGCAATGGTCGAGGATATTTCCGACAGCTTCTCGATCGTGGAGCTGATCGCCTGGATCGCACCGACGGACTCCTCCGTCGCGGCCTGAATGCCGGTGATCTGCTGGCCGATCTCGCCGGTCGCCTTCGAGGTTTGTTCCGCCAGCGCCTTCACTTCCGACGCCACGACGGCGAAGCCGCGGCCGGCGTCGCCGGCACGGGCGGCCTCGATGGTGGCGTTGAGCGCGAGCAGATTGGTCTGTTCGGCGATGGTGTTGATGAGTTCGACCACCGCGCCGATGCGGGCCGCCGCCTTCGACAATTCGCTGACCCGGTCATTGGTGGTGCGGGCCTGATCGACGGCCTCATTGGCCATCCGCGCCGATTCCTGAACCTGGCGGCCGATCTCGGTGATCGACGACGCCATCTCTTCGGTGGAGGAAGCCACCGACTGCACATTGGTGGAGGCTTCCTCGGAAGCCGCCGCAACCATCGTGGTCAATTCCTGGGCACGTTCGGCAGTCGTCGTCAGCGTGCCGGCGGCGGCTTCGAGTTGGGTCGACGCCGACGACACGGTCTCGACGATATTACCGACCGCACCTTCGAAATCGTCGGCGAGCTTGATCATCTCGGCCTTGCGCCGCTGCGCCGCGATCAGATCCTGCTGAACCTTGGCTTCGGCCTCCTCGCGCGCCTTGTGCTCCGCATTCTCGCGGATGACGGTCACCGTCTTGGCGAGGTCGCCGATTTCGTCGCCACGATCGGCGCCGGGAATCTCGACGTCGAGATTGCCGCCGGCCATCTCGCCCAGCGCACCGTTCAGCCGCGTCATCGGACGCGCGACCCCGAGGAAGGAGAATGCCACCGAGGCGATCAGCGACGCGACGACGATGATCGCCATGATCAGGTTGATGCGGTTAGCTCGCTCCGTATCGGCCATGACCTCGTCTTTGGAGATCCTGGCATCCTTTTGCGCGGCCTCGACAGTTGTTTCCATCAGGTCGGCGACATCTGCGGCGGCCTTGACGGTGCGGTTGGCGATGATGTCGTTCTTGACCTGCTCGGTCTTTACCGCTTCCTCATTGGCGGCCAGGAAGCGCTTGACGGTCGAGGAAAGGTTGCTGACCACGACCAGCAATTCCCGGTCATCGGCCTCGCCGCGCAGTTTGTTGAACACGTCCTTCAGCGAGGCCTCGGTCTTGGCCATCTCCGAGACCAGGTTGGCATCGCCGGTTGTGCCGAGCTTCCAGGCAGCAGCCCGCAACGCGTTCACCTTTCCATCGGCCTGAAACAGCAAACGCTCGATCTCGAGGCGGTTGTCCAGCTTCGCCATGGCCGGCAACTTCAACTGGGCGTCGACCGCCTTGGTCCATTCTTCCGAGATGACCGAGCGCTTGTCGATCTGCGCCAGCAGCGTGATCTGCGCCTTGGCGAGATCTTCCACGGCGGCGGTAAAGCCATCCATCAACGTCTTGATCTTCTGTAGCCGTTCCCTGGCGTCCGGCCGCTGCGCCATCGCCAGCGCCGCCTCTAACTCCTTCGCTCCGCTCGCCTTGTAGCGCTGCAAATCGGCAACGGTCTTCTCGACCTCTGCGGGGGTTCTCGCCAGCCTGACATTGCCGGCGGCAAGCTGAATCTTGCGCAGGTCGATATGGGCGGAGAGCGCGTTGTCGGCCACCTGCTGCGACCGGGCGGCGCGCTCGCTAGCTTCCTCGATCCTCGATTCGGTGACCATCTGGTTGGCCACCATGCCGATCGCCAACAGGACGCCGACCGCCCCGGCCAAGCCCAGTTTGTATCCGATACGGTTGAGCTTGATCATGTCGACGACCCCAATTTCTTCTGAATCAGTTTTCCGGATGCGGAATTGACGACGCAAAGGAGCCAGCAACCTTTGCGCGCGAATCCCGAAAGATGCGGCGCAGCGTAGCGGGGACCGGTTAATTTCCGCTTGCGTGAAATTACGGGCATCCAGACGGGTTGTAGACCCTTCATCCTCGCGCCAGACGCGAAAAAGCCCGGCGCACTTTTCGCGAGAAGCATGATGAAATTAGGTTTAGTTGCGACCACGAAGAAGGTGCGCTCCCTCTCCCGCTTGCGGGGGAGGGCTGGGGTGGGGGTGTCACCGCGGGAGATACTGCCCGAGTGGAGAGAGCCCCCACCCGGCGCTTCGCGCCGACCTCCCCCGCAAGCGGGAGAGGTGAAGCGCGTCTGCGGCCAAATCGATCTAACCAAAAATCATGATGCGCGAGCCGGGCCCTTCGTCGACGGTCGGCCGGTTGTCAGGCTGCCCGGACCGACTCCAGAAACTTGCCGACCTCGCGCCTGAGGCGCTGGCTATCGCCCGACAGCGACTGCGCCGCCGACAGCACCTGCGAGGAGGCCGCACCGGTCTCGCTGGCGCCGCGCTGCACATCGGTGATGTTGGCAGAGACCTGATGGGTGCCGCGGGCGGCCTGCTGCACGTTGCGGGAGATTTCCTGGGTCGCGGCGCCCTGTTCTTCCACGGCGGCCGCAATCGCCGAAGAGATCTCCGCCAGCCTTTCAATGGTGCCGCTGATCTCCTTGATCGCGCTAACAGAATCCTGGGTCGCGCCCTGGATGCCGGCAATTTGCTGGCTGATCTCGCCGGTCGCCTTGGCCGTCTGCTCGGCCAGCGCCTTGACCTCCGACGCCACGACCGCAAAGCCACGACCGGCCTCACCGGCGCGCGCCGCCTCGATGGTGGCGTTGAGCGCCAGCAGATTGGTCTGGCCGGCGATGGTGTTGATGAGTTCGACGACGTCGCCGATCCGGCCCGCCGCCTTGGACAATTCGCTGACCCGGTCGTTGGTGACGCGAGCCTGACCGACTGCATCGGTCGCCATCCGCGCCGAAGCCTGCACTTGGCGGCCGATCTCGGTGACCGAGGAAGAGAGCTCTTCGGTCGCCGAGGCTACCGACTGCACGTTGGCGGAGGCTTCGCCGGAAGCCGAGGCGACGGCCGAGGTCAGCGTCTGCGAGCGCTCGGCGGTCGCCGACAGCGTGCCGGCCGACGCTTCGAGCTGCGTCGAAGCCGAGGATACCGTCTGCACGATCTCGCCGATCACGCTTTCGAAGTTGCGGGTGATGCCGTCGACCCGCCGGCCGCGCTCGATCTTGACTTCGGCGTCGGCGGCGGCCGCCTCGTCGGCGGCTTTCTTGGCAATCAGCGCTTCCTTGAATACCTGCAAGGTATCGGCCATCGCGCCGATTTCGGTCTTCTCGCCCTGGTGCGGCACCTCCGCACTCAGATCGCCCTTACCCAGCGCCTGCATCGGCGTGACGATGGAGGCAATGCTGTGCGAGACGTCGCGAACCAGATAGGCGCTGATGCCGACGCCGATCATGACGGCGGCGCCGAGAACTAAGGCCAGCATCATGAGAGCGGCGGTGTAGCTGTCGGCCGCCTCCCTTGCCGCCTTGTCCGCGCCGGCATTGTTCAGATCGATGCTCTTCTTCAGGACGGCGTCGGCATCGAGGCTGATCTTGTTGATGGTCGTGGTATTCAGGTCGTGGGCTTCGGTCGGGATGGTCCCAGCCGCCTTGCGCGAAAGCTCCATGACCTCCTGGGTGCCTTTGCGGTATTTGTCCCAGAGCTTTGACCATTCGGTATAAAGCGCACGCTCCTCCGCCGAAGTGATCAGCGGCTCATAGGCGGCGCGGATCTTGGTGTTGCTCTCGATGACGGTGGCGAGTGTCTTTTCCATCGCCAGCTTCTCTTCCAGCGTCTCGGACAGCATGTGCTCGCGGATCACGTTGCGGTACGTGATGGTGCCGGCGCGCAGGTCGCCCAGCACACGGATACTCGGCATCCAGTTGGTCGCAATATCGACCGTGTTGGCGTTGATGGCGCGCATGTTCTTGACCGCGAGCAGACCCATGCCCGCCGTCGCGACAAGCAGGAGGGCGACCACGGTGATGATCTTGGTGCGGATCGAATAGCGGGCGAGCATGGGTGGAATCTCTTAGGTTTTCCGGCGCGCGGGACGCCGTCTGGGAAAAGGCCCGGAATTTGGAAAGGAAGGTGCCTGCCGGATATCAAACCCGACGCTTCCTCAGGTTGAGTTAATTCGCGTCCGTACAAATACCTACGCGATAGTTCTCACCAGGAAATGAATGTCGGCTTGAGGCGGTCAGCGCATCAGCTTCAAGGCATCGGAGAAAAATTCCGGCCCGCCGAAATTGCCCGATTTCAGTGCGAGCAGCATCTCGCCGTCCTCGGCGCCGACCGCGCGCAAAACCGGCACGCCTGCAGCGATTTCTTCGCCGACGAGAAAGCCCGGAATCCTCAGTCGATCGACGACGGCGCCCGAAGTTTCACCACCAGCGACCACCAATCGCCGCACGCCGGTGCGCACCAGGCCTTCGGCGATATCGGCCATCGCCTGCTCGATGGCATGTCCGGCTGCATCGCGGCCATGCCGAGATTGCAGAGCGGCAACCTGGTCCGGCGTCGAACTGCTGGCGATCAGAATTGGACCATCGCTGATTCGGTCGCTCGCCCAGGCCAGCGCCCGTCGCGCCTCTGCCGGCCCCGTGATGATCTGCTCGGGATCGAGATGCAGCACGGCCATGGTCTTTTCGGCATTGGCAATCTGCGCCAGCGTCGCCTGCGAGCAGCTCCCCGCAAGGCACGCGGCCGGTCCGCCGACCAGCGCGCCGGAGACCGCGCCCGCGGAAGCCGCTTTGACCTTGCCGGAGGCGACCAGCGCCCGGGCAAGGCCGAGTCCGATGCCGGATGCGCCGACGGACAGGCGGTGGTCCAGCGCGACGGCGCCGATGGTTTCCAGATCGCGGTCAAAGACCGCATCGATGATGGCCGCGCCGATACCCTTTCCCGCCAGCTCCGCAAGACGTCCGCGAACCGCCTCCGCGCCGCGCGTGAGGGTCGCGAGATCGACCAGTCCGACCTGGGTCCGGCTCTGGCGCGCCAGCACCCGCACCAGATTGGAATCACGCATCGGATTGAGCGGGTGATCCTTCAGCGGGCTTTCGTTCAGCGGCACGGAGCCGACAAACAGGTTGCCCTGATAGACGGTGCGGCCGGTTTCCGGAAAAGCCGGCGTCACCAGCACGATCGCCTCGCCGCAGTCGGCGCGCAGCGCGTCCATCACCGGGCCGATATTGCCGGCATCGGTGGAATCGAAGGTCGAGCAGATCTTGAACAGCACATGACCGGCGCCGCGGCCGCGCAGCCATTTTTCGGCGGCGCGCGAACGGTCCACCGCAACATCAGCCTCGATCGAGCGGCTCTTGAGCGACACCACCACCGCATCGACCTCCGGCAGCGCCAGATCGTCTGGCGGCACGCCGATGGTCTGCACCGTGCGCAGGCCCTGACGGGTCAGCGTGTTGGCGAGATCGGAAGCGCCGGTGTAGTCGTCGGCGATGCAGCCCAGAGACAGTTTCACGGTTTTGCTCCGGCATAGGGCTTGAACCAGCCAAGGCCATCGGTGGTCTTGCCGCGCGGGTTGTACTCGCAGCCGACGAAGCCGCCATAGCCGAGCCGATCGAGCTCGGTGAACAGGAATGGATAGTTCAGCTCTTCGCCGTCGGGCTCGTTGCGCGAGGGAATGCTGGCGATCTGGACATGGCCGATGATGGGCATCATCTCGCGCAGCCGCATGGTGACGTCGCCGTGGATGATCTGGCAGTGATAGATGTCGAACTGCAGCTTCAGGTTCGGAATCTTCAGCTCGGTAATCAGGTCGCGCGCGAAGCCGAAATCGTTGAGGAAGTATCCCGGCACGTTGCGCGGATTGATCGGCTCGATCACCACGTCCAGCCCATGGGGCGCGTAGAACTCGGCTGCCCATGCCACCGACTTGTAGAATTGTTCGACGGCCTTCGTGCTGTTGCGATCGGCGATACCCGCCATCAGATGCAGCCGCTTGACGCCGGTCGCCTTCGCGTAAGGCAGTGCGGTCTCCAGGCTTCGCTTGAGATCGTCAAAGCGCTCCGGCAGCGCGGCAAAGCCTTTTTCGCCGGCGTCCCAATTGCCTGGCGGCAGATTGAACAGCGCCTGCGTCAGGCCATTGCGCTTCAGCCGCTCGCCGACGGCGTCTGCCGGATGGTCGTAGGGGAACAGGAATTCGACCGCGGCAAATCCCGCTCTTGCCGCCGCATCGAAGCGGTCGAGGAACGGGACCTCGGTGAACATCATGGAGAGATTGGCGGCGAAACGCGGCATCGACGGTCCCCTTCTTGATCTTGCTCTTACTTCGGCTCGCCCGGCAGATGCGTGCCGGTGACTTTGGCATACATCCGCGCTACCGACGCGTCATCATCGCGGCCCATGCCGGCGGCTGACGTCATCAGGAACATCTGCAAGGCGGCAGCCGAAACCGGCACCGGAAATTTCGCCGAGCGTGCCATGTCCTGGATGATGCCGAGATCCTTGACGAAGATATCGACCGCGCTGCGCGGCGCATAATCGCCGTCGAGCACGTGCGGCATGCGGTTCTCGAACATCCAGGAATTGCCGGCGGAGGCCGTGATCACCTCGTAGACTTTCCGGATGTCGAGGCCCTGCTTGGCGGCGAATGCGATGGCCTCGGAAGCCGCGGCGATGTGCACGCCGGCCAGCAACTGGTTGATCATCTTGAATGCGGCGCCCTGGCCGGCGGCGTCACCGAGCTCGTAGAGCTTTGCGGCCATCGCGTCCAGCGCCGGACGCGCTTTGGCAAACGCGACCGGACTGCCGGATGCGAGGACGGTGAGTTCGCCCTGCGCCGCGCGCTGGGCGCCGCCGGAAATCGGCGCGTCGAGGTAGTGCCGGCCGGTTTCTTCCAACTGTTTGGCGAGACGCCGCGCGACGTCGGGATCCATGGTGGCGGAGGAAATGAATACCGCGCCTTTCGCCAGCGTTTCCGCGACGCCATTGGCGCCAAACAGAATGGTCTCGGTTTGCGCGGCGTTGACGACGACGCTGACGACGATGTCGGCCGATTTCGCCGCGTCCGCCGGCGTCGCCGCGCCCTTGCCGCCATCGGCGACGAACCGCTTGACCGTGTCAGCCGAGACGTCGCATCCGGTGACTTCTAGCCCGGCGCGGCGCAACGAGGTCGCCATGCCATAGCCCATCGAGCCCAGCCCGATGACGGCGACGCGCGGTTTGGCGGATTCTGGCATGCGGCGGTTCCTCGATGGTTTCTGTTCAGCGGCCATTCGGCCGACGGCTTGGCCTTGCGTATCACGGCTTGGCCGCGGTGCCAAAGCGTGAGACAAGGCGGAAAAGGGGTCGATCCATGAGCGAAACAAGGATCCGCGAGGAAATCTGCCGCTTCGGCCGCTCGCTGTTCGAGCGCGGGCTGACGCCGGGCTCTTCGGGCAATATCAGCGTGAAACTCAATGACGGCGGCTGGCTGGTGACGCCGACTAACGCTTCACTCGGCTTCCTCGACCCGGCGCGGATGTCACGGCTCGGGCCCGACGGACGGCTGGTATCCGGCGACGCCCCAACCAAGGAAGTGCCGCTGCACACCGCGCTTTACCAGACCCGCAATGCGGCCCGCGCCGTCGTGCATCTGCATTCGACCCACTCAGTGGCGCTGTCGATGCTGCCCGAGATCGACCCCCGCGCCGCGCTGCCGCCGATGACGGCCTATTACGTGATCAAATGCGGCCACACCGCGCTGCTGCCGTATTACCGCCCCGGTGATCCGGCCGTCGCCGACGCCATCAAGGGACTGGCCGGGAAGTACGCCTCCGTGCTGCTCGCCAACCATGGTCCGGTGGTGTCAGGCGACACGCTCGAAGCAGCGGTGTTCGCGGTAGAGGAACTGGAGGAGACGGCGAAGCTCTATCTGCTGCTGCGCGGGCTGAACCCGCGGTATTTGTCGCCGACGCAGGTGAAGGATTTGACGAAGGTATTTGGGCTGACGCTGCCGGAGCATGGACACTCGTAAGATGGGTAGAGCGCAGCGAAACCCATCATCCCTGCGCGTTATAAATTGATGGGTTTCGCGGAGCCTGTCATCGGGCGCGCGTTCGCGCGACCCGTTGGCTCTACCCATCCTACGGCATCACAATCCGAGATACGCCTTCCGCACATCGGGATTGACGCTGATCTCGGCCGCGCTGCCCTGCATCAGGACGCGGCCAGTTTGCAGGATGTAGGCGCGGTCGGCGATTT
This sequence comes from Bradyrhizobium murdochi, assembly GCF_000472965.1. Classification (GTDB taxonomy): domain Bacteria; phylum Pseudomonadota; class Alphaproteobacteria; order Rhizobiales; family Xanthobacteraceae; genus Bradyrhizobium; species Bradyrhizobium murdochi. Next base: position 23,143 of record NZ_AXAU01000017.1, read on the forward strand.
CCAGGCATTCGGACATGCGCTGTTCGACGATCAGCACGGTCATGCCGGCGTCGCGGATGCGTTTCACGGCCTGGAAGATTTCATCGACCAGTTTTGGCATGATGCCCTGCGACGGCTCATCCAGCATGAGTAGCCGCGGGCGGGTCATCAGCGCGCGGCCGATCGCCAGCATCTGCTGCTCGCCGCCGCTTAGCGTTTCGGCGCGCTGCTCGAGGCGCTCCAAGAGGCGGGGAAACAGCTTGAAGACGAGATCGAGCGGCGCCTCGCGATCGGACTGGCTACGAAAAAGATAACTGCCGAGCCTTAAATTGTCGCGCACCGAGAGCCGCGGAAACAGCCGGCGGTTTTCCGGCACATAGGCGATGCCGCGCGAGGTGATGATGTGCTGCGCCATACCGTCGATGCGGGTGCCGTCGAACGTTACGGTGCCGGAGCGAGGCCGCTCGGCGCCCGCAATCGATTTCAGCAGCGTCGACTTGCCGGCGCCGTTGGCGCCAGCGACGCAAACGATTTCGCCCTTTGCTACCTCGATCGAGACTGCCGAGATCGCGACCAGCCCCTGATAGGCAGTGGTGACTTCATGCACCGACAGCATGACGATCCCCCAGATAGGCGGTGATGACTTTCGGGTCACGAACCACGTCGGCAGGCTTGCCCTCGACCAGCACCTTGCCGAGATCGAGCACGATGGCGCGGTCGACCAGCGGCATCACGATTTCCATGACATGCTCGACCATCAGCACGGTGACGCCGGTGTCGCGCACCTTGCGCACCAGTTCGACGCCGGTCTTGGCTTCGACCGGCGTAAGCCCCGTGAGCACCTCATCGAGCAGCAACAGTTTCGGTTCGGTCGCGAGCGCACGGGCGACTTCGAGCCGGCGCTTTTCGGACGGGACGAGATCGCTGGCCAGCACATTGGCGCGCGGGGCAAGGCCACAGAACTCCAGCACCTCATGCGCCTTGCGGCGGGCGTCGCGCATCACGGTGGTGCGGACCAGCGCGCCGACGATGACGTTGTCGATCACGGTCATGGTCTCAAAACTTTTCACGACCTGAAAGGTGCGGCCGATGCCACGCTGGCAGCGTTCGGCCGCCGGCAGCGCGGTGACGTCCTCGCCGTCAAAGATGATCGAGCCTTGGGTCGGCGGCAGCACGCCCGCAATCAGGTTGAACAGCGTCGACTTGCCGGCGCCGTTCGGACCGATCAGGCCAACGATCTCGCCGCGTCCGACCGAAATCGACACGTCGCTGTTGGCGATCAGGCCGCCAAAACGCTGCCAGACGCCGCGGGTTTCCAGAAGAGGCGTCATCGGACAGCCTCCTTGCGCTTGGGCGCGAACAGTCCTGCAAGGCCTTTGAACGAGAACAGGCCGATCAGCCCCTGCGGCCGCGCCAGCGAGATCGCAATGATCAGGCCGCCATAGACGATCAGGTCGACACCGCGGCCGGAGCCACCGACATAAGAGCGCGTCAATTCGGTGAGCGGGATCAGGATCACCGCGCCCAGCATCGGGCCCCACAGCGTGCCGATGCCGCCGAGCACCGCGGGCAACGCCATCAGCAGCGAGAACTGAAAGCCCATGACGCTCTCGGGATCGATAAAGTAGACGAACTGCGCATAGAAGCTGCCGCCGATTGCGACCAGGAACGCGGATACCGCCGCCGCGCCCATCTTGGAATTGAACACGTCGACGCCGAGGCTTTCAGCGGCTTCCGGATTGTCCTTCACCGCGCGCCACCAATAGCCCCACTTGGAATCTTCCAGCCACCAGGTGACGAACCAGGCGACGCAAGCCAGCGCCAGCGCGAAGTAAAAATATGGCAGCTTGCTGCGTGGAAATTGGAATTTCAGCCAGCTATCGCCACGCGCCGGAATTTCGATGCCCATCGCCGCGCCAGCCCAATCCCAGTTGTGGAACAGCAGCAGCCCGATTTCGGCAATGACGATGGTCGCGATGACGAAGTAGTGCCCGCGCAGCCGGAAGCAGGGATAGCCGAGCGCCATCGCGATGAGCGCGGAAATCACGCCGCCGCCGAGCATGCCGAACCATGGCAACACACCGAATTTGGTAAACAGCAGCGCGGTGGTATAGGCGCCAAGCCCGAAGTAGAGCGCGTGACCGAGCGAGATCTGCCCGCAATAGCCGGAAAGGATGTTCCAGCTTTGCGACAACGCACCCCACATCAGCGTCAGCACCATGATGTTCTGGACGTAAACGTCTTTGACGAACAGCGGGACGGTGGCCGCAATCGCGGCGAGAACACAGGCGACGATGAGGTCGCGGCGGCGGCGTTCTGCGAAAGCGGTATCCATCACATCGATCCGAACAGGCCGCGCGGCCGGACAAAGACGACAAGCAAATAGACCGCGTAGATGCCGACCGCCTTGAGCGACGGCGGCAGCAACATTGCGGTCGTAGCTTCGACGAGGCCGACGATGATGCCGCCGGCGAAGGCGCCGAACACGCTGCCGAAGCCGCCGAGCGCCACCGTCACATAGGCGATCAGCGCAAACGAGGCGCCGACATCGGGATAGATGTAAAAGAAGATCGCCATGACCGCGCCGGCGAGGCCCACCAGCGCCGCGCCGATGCCCCAGCCCAGCGCAAACACCTTGTTCTTGTCGATGCCGACCAGCGCCACCGCGCCGGCATCCTCGCGGGTCGCTTCCAGCGCGCGGCCGAAATCGGTACGGTTGATGAAGAGATAGAGCGCGCCAAAGGCGGCGATCGCGACCAGCGCCCCGACCAGTTGCGGCACGGGCAGGTAGATCCCGGCGATCGAGACGGTTTTGCCGCCGAGCCAGGAATGCGTGACGCTGCGATAATCCGGCGTGAAGAAGTACTGCGCCAGGCCACGCATGACGATGGCCAAGCCGAAAGTGGAAAAGATCTGCACCATGCCGGCATTGGCTTTCGCGCGCACGGCAAAGCGCACAATCAATAGATAGACGACGGCCCCGAACACGAACAGGGCGGCGGCGACCAGCGGCGCCGACAGCAGGGGATCGATCGCAAAGAACACGAACAGGAAGAACGTCGCGTACATCGCGATCATCAAGAATTCGCCATGGGCGAAGTTGACGACGTCCATCAGACCGAAGATCAGCGCGAGACCGACGGCGATGAGGCCGTAGAGCAGGCCCATGAGCAGGCCGCTCGCCAGGCTTTGAATGATGGTTTCGGCGGTCATGGTTGTTGCTCCAAAGACAGGTCCTCATCCTGAGGAGCTTGCGAAGCAAGCGTCTCGAAGGATGGCGGCAACAATGCACTCGCGGCCATCCTTCGAGACGCGCGCAAGTGCGCGCTCCTCAGGATGAGGACCGGTGCTGTGGGATCACTGAAGCGCGGCATTCTTTTTCATCGGCCAGACGGCTTCGGCGATGGCGGCCTGCGGCGGGAAGATGGTGACGAACTTGCCGCCGATATATTGCAGCAGCACCGGGTCGGCGTCGTTGTTCTGGCCCAGCTCGTCGAACTTGACGCGCTTCCAGGGCATGATGGTCTGCTCGCCCGGGATGTCGGTGGCGACCAGCGCCTCGCGGATCTTCTCGCCGTCGGTCGACTTGGCGCGATTGATGGCGTCTGCCATCACCAACAGCCCCATGAACTGGCGCGAGGTGAGGTCGTTAAAATCCTTGCCCGACTTCTCCTTGAACATGGCGTTGATCTTGCCGACCATCGGCCGCTTGGCGGCGAGATCGAGCGAGAAGCTGCCGCGCGAGATCACGCCTTCGAGCTTGTCGCCGACCGCATCATACAGCGCCTTTTCGGAGAAGCCGGCGTTCTGCGCCACGATCGCATTCGGCTTGTAGCCGAGCTCCGCCATAGTTTTCACCAAAAGGATGCCGTCGGTGGTGTAGCTCGAGGGCATCAGCACGTCGGCATTCGCCGTCTTAAGCTGCTGGACTTCCGCCGACAAGGACGGCGAGTTGGAGCGGTACTTGATGTCGGAGATGACCTTGTAGCCACGCTCCGAGGCCAGCTTGAGCTGGGTGTTGGCGGAGTCGGTGCCGAAAATGGTGTCCTCATGGAACAGCGCCAGTGTGTCGATCTTGGTGCCCTTCTTCTTCATGGCATCGAAGAAGTTGAACATCGCTGCCGAGAACATCTCGTCATGCGGCGCGGCGCGGAAATAGAATTTGAGGCCGCGCTTGTGCAGGCTCGGCGAGGAATTGTCCGCCGAGATGAACGGGACCTGGTAACGCTCGCAGATCTGGCTGACGGTGACGGCAACCGCGCTCTGATAGGTGCCGATGACGGCGCAGACCTTTTCCTGGGTGATCAGGCGCTCGGTCTCTGCGCGGCCCTTCTGCGGGTCGGCCTGATGGTCGGCGAAGACGAGGCGGATCTTGGCGCCGCCGAGCCCGGGCAATCCCTCGCCCTTCGCCAGCGGCAAATCGAAATCGTGGTTCTTGTTGATGATGTCGAGCGCAGTCTCGAACGACTTCTGCGCGTCGACGCCCATTTGCGCGCTGGCGCCGGAGAACGGATAGATCACGCCGATCACCACTTCGGACGTTTGGGCGCGCGCGGCGATCGGGCCGAGCGCAGCGGCAGCAGTAGCTCCAAGCAAGACGTTACGGCGCGTGATGTTCATGGCGATATCCTTTGTGGGTCGGCAACTATCGATGAAACGGGCGAAGGGTACGGTAAAGCCTCAATGAGCAGCACGGGCTGCATCAAAGCACGGCAAGCTGCTTGTTCATGAGATCGGTCACCAGCATCAGTCCCGGCGCATGCGTGATCGCGAACGGCACCTTGGCGGCTGCGATCACCGATTGCGGCGTCACGCCGCAAGCCCAGAACACCGGAATTTCGTCGGCCTCCACCGGCACCGGATCCCCGTAGTCGGGTTTGGCGAGGTCGGCGATGCCGATCGATTGCGGAAGACCAATATGGACCGGCGCACCGTGCACCGATGGAAAACGCGAGGTGATCTGTATCGCGCGTATTGCATCCGCTGGCTTGAACGGCCGCATCGTCACCACCATCGGCCCGGCAAACGGACCGGCGGGGCTGCAGGCGATATTGGTGCGGAACATCGGCACGCGCACATCGCGCTCGATATGGCGGATCGGGAGACCTTCCTCCAGCAGCGCCTCTTCGAAGGAGAACGAGCAGCCGAGCACGAAGGCGACGAGATCATCGCGCCAGTGCGCCATGATGTCGGTCGGCTCCTCCACCACCTCGCCGTCGCGCCAGATGCGATAGCGCGGCAGGTCGGTGCGGATATCGAGATCGAGGCCGAGCGCGGGAATGCGGGGGTCGCCGACGTCGGACATGCCGATGATCGGGCATGGTTTGGGATTGAGTTGACAGAACCGGTGAAACGCGGCCGCTAACTTCTCGGGCAGGATTGCAAGATTGCCCTGGACGAAGCCGTTGGCCACACCCGCTGTGTGAGTAGCCATGCCATTGCGGCACGCATGCCGGGCTGCCACGCTGGGCGATAAATCTGGCCTATCGCGGCCCGTAGTTTCCGTCCTCGCCAAGCCGGTCATCGTTGTCCCCGCTTCCATTCTTATCGACATCTACTCCCGCATATGGCTATGATAATGTCTAATCGTCTTTTCTAATCAAGTTCAATAAACAGCAATTATCGATCTGCGGGCTGAGGGTGCATGACTGATTTCAAGGCAATTGAGACTTTCATGTGGGTGGTGACGCTTGGCAGCTTTCGCGGCGCAGCCCAGAAGCTGAACACGACGCAGCCGGCGATTTCACAACGGATCGCCCAGCTCGAGCGCGAGGTGGGCGTGAAACTTCTCCAGCGCGACCGTCGCATGGTGCTGCCGACGCCGAGCGGACGGCAATTGATGGTCTATGCCGAGAAGCTGATCGGGCTGCGCTCGGAAATGCTCGCTGTGGTCGGCGATCGCTCGGCGATGCGCGGCGTGCTGCGGCTCGGTGTCGCCGAAACCATCGTGCACACCTGGCTGCCGCAACTGATCAAGAGCGTCAACTACGCCTACCCCAACCTCTCGCTCGAGATCGAGGTCGACATCACCTCGAATTTGCGGACCCGGCTGTTGGCGCAGGAGATCGAACTCGCCTTCGTGCTCGGCCCGCTGACGGCGCCGATGGTCAACAACCGGGCACTGTGCGATTATCCGGTGGGCTTTACGGCCAGCCCCTCGCTCGGCCTCGGCAAGCAGGAACTGACGCTGCACGATCTGGCGAAGTTCCCCATCATCACGTTTTCGCGCCGTACCCAGCCCTATGAAATCGTGCGCTCCCTGTTCAACCGCCCTGACCTGCCGCCGATACGGCTGCATGCCAGCGCCTCGCTCGCAACCGTCATCCACATGGCGATCGAGGGTCTCGGCATCGCCCTGATACCGACCGCGATCGTCGAGGACGACATGGCAAACGGGCGGCTACAATTGCTGTCGACCAACCTGCAGTTGGCGCCGCTGACGTTTTCGGCAAGCTGGCTCGCCTCCCCCGACACCGTCGCAGTGGAGCGCGTGGTCGAACTTGCGGCCAGCCTGGCGCGAGGAGGCGTCATTGTTGACGCGACGCCGCAGGCGCGTCATTGAAAATAACCGAACAAGAATGAACAAGCGCCTGCCCACCTGATCTCCCGGAACAGTGCATGACCAAGATCGGCTCCAATCTGCAAATCGATTCCGCCCGGCTATGGGGCACGATTCACGAAACCGCCAAATTCGGCGCTACGCCAAAGGGCGGGGTAAGGCGGCTGACGCTCGGGCCTGGGGACAAGCAGGTGCGCGACTGGTTCCGCGAGCGGTGCGAGGCCGCCGGACTCGAAGTGCATGTGGATGCGCTGGGTTCGATGTTCGGCCTGCGCAAGGGCCGCGACATGTCGAAGGCGCCGGTTGGGCTCGGCTCGCATCTCGATACGCAACCGACCGGCGGCAAATATGACGGCGTGCTCGGCACGCTGGCGGCGCTGGAGGTGGTACGCACACTCAACGATGCCAGCATCGAAACCGAAACGCCGATCTGCATCTGCAACTGGACCAACGAGGAAGGCTCACGGTTCGCGCCGGCGATGATGGCATCCGCGGCCTATGTCGGCGACTTCACCACCGACGATATTTTGTCGCGCAAGGACGCCGAGGGCGTCACGGTGGCGGAGGCGCTTGACAGCATCGGCTATCGCGGTGACGCGCCGGTGGGCCGCCAAAAATTCTCTGGCTTCGTCGAGCTGCATATCGAACAGGGGCCGATCCTGGAGGCCGAGAACAAGACCATCGGCGTGGTCGATTCCGGCCAGGGAGTTCTGTGGTACGACGGCAAGATCACCGGCTTCGAGAGCCATGCCGGCTCGACGCCGATGCCGCTGCGCCGCGACGCGCTGGCGACGCTGTCAGAAATCGTGCTGGCGATGGAAGCAATCGCCAAGAAGCACGGGCCGAAAGCCGTCGGCACCGTCGGCGAAGCCGTGATCGCCAATCCCTCGCGCAACGTCATTCCCGGCGAGATCGCCTTCACGGTGGATTGCCGCAGCGCGGATGCTGCCATCATGGATGCGCTGGATAGGGATTTGCGCGCGGCGATCGCCGAGATCGCGGCGCGACGCAAGGTCGATGTCCAGTTCGATCTGATCTGGCGCAAGCCGCCGACCCATTTCGACCCTAAGCTGGTGGATGCGGTGGAGAACGCCGCAAAAATGCTCGGCTATTCGCATCGCCGCATCACCTCCGGTGCCGGCCACGATGCCTGCAACCTCAACACCGTGATGCCGGCCGCCATGGTGTTCGTGCCCTGCAAGGATGGCATCAGCCACAACGAGCTCGAGGACGCCACGCAGGCCGATTGCGCGGCGGGCGCCAACGTGCTGATGCATACCGTGCTGGCGCTGGCCGGCGTCGCGTCCTGACAATCAAGAAACGAGGGGGAAAGCTGTGCGCGGAGTTTTCGTTGACGCAAATGAATCGCTGGCCGTGATCTTCGAAAGGCTGCACCAGCCCGGCGATCCTGAGGTGCGGATCCACCGAAATCCCGATATCACCTCGGATCAATATCCCGGGATACTCGACGGCGCCGAGATCGCGATCGTCGATCACACTGCGCTGCCGACCGATATCGCGAAGAAATGCACCGGGCTGAAGCATGTGGTGTTTCTCGGCACCGGCGCACGCAGCTACATGAATCCGGAAGAGCTCGCCGAACTCGGGATCCAGGTGCACCTGATCAAGGGCTATGGCGACACGGCGGTGGCCGAATGCGCTGTTGCGCTGATGTGGGAAGGCGCGCGCGGGCTTGCGAAAATGGACCGCGGCATCCGCGCCGGCAATTGGCTGCGCGACGACGGCATGCAACTGACCGGCAAGACGCTCGGCCTGATTGGCTTCGGCGGCATCGCCGCGGAGGTGGCGCGGATCGCGATCGGCTCGGGCATGCGCGTCATCGCCTGGAACCGGTCGCCGAAAAAACACCCGAAAGTCGAGTTCGTCGATCTCGACGAACTCTTGACCGAGGGCGACGTCGTCTCGATCCATCTGTTGCTCAACGACGAAACGCGTGGATTGATCTCGCGCGCCTGCATCGAGGCGATGAAGCCCGGCGTCATCCTGATCAACACCGCACGCGGCGCCATCGTCGACGAGGAAGCGATGATCGATGCGCTGAAATCGGGCCAGATCCGCCATGCCGGCCTCGACGTCTTCAACATCGAACCGTTGCCGGCCGATCATCCGCTGACCAAACTGCCGAACGTGACGCTGTCGGCGCATTCGGCGTTCCGCACGCCGGAAGCGAGCGAGAATCTGATGCGTGCGGCGTGGGAGCACTGCCGAAGGATTGTTGTGAAGGGGAGATAACCCTCTTCCTTCTCCCCTTGTGGGAGACGGTGGATCGCTGACGCGCAGCGGCAGCGAGACGGATGAGGGGTCTGTCTCCGCGGAGAGAACCCCTCATCCGGCGCCATAGCCGATGCAAAGCATCGGCGTTCTACGAGACGGCGGCCATAGGCCGCCTATGCCACCTTCTCCCACAAGGGGAGAAGGAAGAATACTCTGCTGCCATATATTCCAACCTCATCCTGAGGAGACCGCGAAGCGGTCGTCTCGAAGGATGGCCGCGGGCGAGATGGGGGCCTCATGGTTCGAGACGGCGCTTACGCGCCTCCTCACCATGAGGGTCTTGCCTAATCCACCATCTCCGCGACTGCCTTGCCGCACGCCACCGTATCCGCGTTACCGCCGAGATCGCGCGTGCGTAGCGTGCGCTCGCCCAGCGTGCGCTCGATGGCGCCGACGATGGACTCCGCTGCCTGCTTCTCGCCGAGATGCTCCAGCATCATCGCGCCGGACCAGATCATGCCGATGGGGTTGGCAATCCCCTGCCCAGCGATGTCGGGCGCCGAGCCATGCACCGGCTCGAACACGGACGGGAAATTACCTTCCGGGTTGATGTTGCCGGATGGCGCGATACCGATGGTACCGGTGCAGGCCGGGCCGAGATCGGAGAGAATGTCGCCGAACAAATTGGAGCCGACCACGACGTCGAACCAGTCCGGATGCAGCACGAAATTCGCGGTGAGAATGTCGATGTGGTACTTGTCCCACTTCACGCCTGGATATTTCTTCGCCATCGCCTCCACGCGCTCGTCCCAATAGGGCATCGTGATCGAGATGCCGTTCGACTTGGTCGCCGAGGTCAGATGCTTCTTTGGCCGCGACTGCGCCAGCTCGAACGCGAATTTCAGGATGCGGTCGACGCCGGTGCGCGTCATCACCGTCTGTTGCGTGACGAATTCACGGTCGGTATCGGGGAACATGCGGCCGCCGACGGAGGAATACTCGCCCTCGGTATTCTCGCGCACCACCCAGAAATCGATGTCGCCGGGCTTGCGGTTGGCCAGCGGCGACGGCACACCGGGCATCAGCCGCACCGGGCGCAGATTGACGTACTGGTCAAACTCGCGCCGGAACTTGATCAGCGAGCCCCACAGCGAAACGTGATCGGGGATTTTCGCGGGCCAGCCGACCGCGCCGAAATAGATCGCATCATGCTTGCCGATTTTATCCTTCCAGTCCTCCGGCATCATCTCGCCGTGCTTTTCGTAATAGTCCCAGGACGCGAAATCGAAATGATCGAAATGCACGGAAACGCCGTGTTTTTTTGCTGCCGCCTCCAGCACGCGCAGGCCTTCGGGGATCACTTCCTTGCCGATGCCGTCACCGGGAATGACCGCGATCCGATACTGCTTTTTTGCGCTGCTCATCGAGAGTTTCCTTGTTGTCTTGCCCGGCCGCTAATGCCGGTTATTCGATTGTCTTGCAATGGACCAATCCCGCCTGCCGCGCAACGCTGCACTGCAATGTTGACCGAGACGGCGCCCGCCGCTTACCAATTTCGCTGACCGTCTTCCACCCTCCTCTCACCACACGAGAATCCCATGGACCTGCATCTGCGCGGCAAGCGCGTCCTGATCACCGGCGCCTCCAAGGGCATCGGCGCGGCCGCGGCCGAAGCCTTTGCCGAAGAAGGCTGCGACGTCATGCTGGCCGCCCGCAGCGGCGAGCAGTTGAAAGCGCTGACCGAGCGGCTGCGCTCGGCGCACCAGATCGCCGCGACCGCCCATGTCGTCGACCTGCGCAAGGGCGAGGATATCGCAAGACTCGCCAACGAAGCCGCCGATATCGACATTCTCGTCAACAATGCCGGCGACATCCCCGGCGGCTCGATCGACAAGATCGACGAGGCGACATGGCGCCACGCCTGGGAGCTGAAGGTGTTCGGCTACATCAATCTCACCCGCGCGATCTACGCGCAGATGAAGGCGCGCGGCGCCGGCGTCATCGTCAACGACATTGGCGCTGCCGGAGAAAAATTCGACGCTAATTACATCTGCGGCAGCGCCGGCAACGCGGCGCTGATGGCATTCACCCGCGCGCTTGGAGGAAAAAGCCTCGCCGACAATATCCGCGTGGTCGGCATCAATCCCGGCCCCGTCGGCACCGACCGCCATGTGACGCTCCTGAAGACGCGGGCGAAGAACCAGTTCGGCGACGAGAACCGTTACAAGGAATTCCAGAAGAACATGCCGCTCGGCCGCCCCGCGCATGCGCGCGAGATCGGCGACCTCATGGCATTCCTGGCGTCGGATCGCTCGGGATATACGTCGGGGGTGATCTTTATGGTGGATGGCGGATATACGGCGGGGTGGGGTTAGGCTCTCGCCACGCACTCTCCCTCATCCTGAGGAGCCGCGCATCGCGCGGCGTCTCGAAGGATGGGCCGCGGGCCGCATGGTTCGAGACGGCGCGGTGCGCCTCCTCACCATGAGGGTCGACAGGGACACGCGGCATGCAAATATCTTCGGTCGGCCACAACACTGATGCGTTTCCACTTTGCCGGAAAATGTTCTACAGCACGATCTGCGATCGAGAGCCGAAGCAGGAGTATCGAAGTGGCTGATCAGGGGCTGGTGCGTGAGACGGCGGTTGCCATTGTCGGCAAGCTGAAATCGGGCGAAGTCACTCCGCTCGACCTGCTCGACGTGCTGGAAAAGCGCATCGCCGAGGTCGACGGCAAGGTCAACGCGCTGCCGACGCTGTGCTTCGATCGCGCCCGCAAGCACGCCAGCGCGCTGATGAACAAGCCCGTCGCCGAGCGCGGCCTGCTCGCCGGTCTTCCGATCCCGATCAAGGACCTTACCAATGTCGCCGGCGTCCTGACCACGCAGGGCTCGCCGATCTACAGGGACAACATTCCGGCGAAGTCAGATATTCTGGTCGAGCATCTCGAAAACAATGGCGGGGTGATCTACGCCAAGTCAAACACGCCGGAATTCGGTGCCGGCGCCAACACCTTCAACGAAGTGTTCGGCCCGACGCGCAACCCTTTCGACACGTCGCGCTCCGCGGCCGGCTCCTCGGGCGGCGCGGCGGTCGCGCTTGCGACCGGCACGGCCTGGCTGGCGCACGGCTCCGACATGGGCGGTAGCTTACGCAATCCCGCGAGCTTCTGCGGCATCGTCGGATTGCGGCCAAGCATCGGCCGCGTCGCGCATACCCCAATCGCCGCCATCGATCGCAATCTCGGAGTTCAGGGCCCGATGGCGCGCAATGTCGAAGACGTGGCGCTGCTGCTCGACGCCATGAGCGGCGAGCACCCCGCCGATCCGCTGTCGCTGCCGGTGTTGCCGAATTCGTTTCTCGCAGCCGTCCGCTCCGGCAACAAGCCGAAGCGCGTCGCCTATTCGCCCGACCTCGGCATCACGCCGGTCGACGCGGAAGTCGCCGCCGTCACCCACAAGGCGGCGCAGCGCTTTGCGGAGCTAGGGGTCATCGTCGAAGAGGCGCATCCCGATCTGCGCGAGGCCCATGAATGTTTTCATGTGCTGCGCGCGTTCGACTTCGCGCTTTCCAAGGCGGCGCTGCTGCGCACGAAACGCGACCTGCTCAAGCCCGAGGTGATCTGGAATATCGAGGAAGGCCTGAAGCTGACGGTCGAACAGCTCGAACGCGCCGAGGCGCAGCGCGTCGCGATGACCGCGCGCACGCTGGAATTTTTCGAAAAGTACGATCTATTGCTCGCCCCCGCCACGATCGTGCCGCCCTTCCCGGTCGAGAACCGCTACGTCGCCGAATGCGCCGGCAAGAAGTTCGACAATTACGTCGAATGGCTCGGCATCGTCTACGCGATCACGCTGGTGTGTTGTCCTGCACTGTCGTTGCCGTGCGGCTTCACGGCCACTGGCCTTCCGGTTGGGCTGCAGGTGGTCGCGCCGCCGCGCGGCGAGGCGCAATTGCTCGCCGGAGCCAAGGTGCTGGAGGATATTCTGGGCGTGCGCGGCACGACGCCGATCGATCCGAGGGCACTGAGGTAAACCAGGCGCGCTTGCCGATGAGGGGCCCTTCACATGACCGATGAGAATGAGCCGCTGCCCGAGAGCAAGCTGACGCGCAGCAAGGAACGCTGGGCGCGCGAGGGAAAATTCCTCACCGGGAAGACCTCGCGGCCTGAAGACCAACGGCTGCCGCCAGGGCAGCATCTGACCAGGGATTGGCCAACGCTCGATCTGGGACTGACGCCCAATATTTCCCGCGAGCGCTGGCGGCTTGACGTCTACGGCGCAGTCGAAAAACCGATCTTCTGGGATTTTGCGCAGTTCACGGCCCAGCCGCAGAGCAAGTTCGTATCCGACATTCACTGCGTCACGACCTGGTCGCGCTACGACAATCAATGGGAGGGGCTGGCAACGCGTGACCTCCTGGACACTTGCCGGCCGCGCGAGGAAGCGCGATTCGTGGTGCTGCACTCCCATGACGGCTACACTACCAATCTGCCGCTGGAAGATTTCGCCGCCGAGGATGCGCTGCTCGCCCATAGCTGGTCCGGTGCGCCGCTGGAGCAGGAGCATGGCGGCCCGGTGCGGCTGGTGGTGCCGCATCTCTATTTCTGGAAAAGCGCGAAATGGCTGCAGAGCATTGAGTTTTTGGCAGAGGATGCGCCGGGCTATTGGGAAGTACGCGGCTATCACAACCGCGGCGATCCGTGGGCCGAGCAGCGCTATTCAGGCGATTGAAGGTAGTTTAACGTGCTTTTCCGTTCGGGGGCTTCATCCTTCGAGACGGCGCTTGCGCGCCTCCTCAGGATGAGGTCTGAGACCCTCATGGTGAGGAGCGCGGCGACGCCGCGCGTCTCGAACCATGAAGGCCAATGCCGCAGCCGAGAGATCCGCAATCCACTGAGGAGATTGCCGTGCCGAGCGAACGCTTTCAATTCACCGGCGAAGGCGGCCATCAGCTTGCCGCTGCCCTCGATATGCCGGACGGACCGGTGCAAGCCTACGCGCTGTTTGCGCATTGCTTCACCTGCGGCAAGGATGTGTTGGCGGCGAAACGCATTGCGACGGCGCTCACCGCAAAAGGCATCGCGGTATTGCGGTTTGATTTCACCGGGCTCGGCTCCAGCGAGGGCGAGTTCGCCAACTCGACCTTTTCCTCGAACGTTGCCGACCTCGTCCACGCCGCCGATCATTTGCGCGAAACCCGCACGGCGCCCGCGATCCTGATCGGCCACAGCCTGGGCGGCGCCGCGATCCTCGCTGCCGCGGGGCAGATACCGGAGGCAAAGGCAGTCGTCACCATCGCGGCTCCCTCCGATCCCGTGCATGTCACGCATCTCTTCAAGGATCGCCTCGACGACATCCGCACGCACGGCACGGTTGAGGTCCAGCTCGCCGGGCGGCCGTTTCACATCAAGCGCGAGTTCCTCGACGACATCGCCGAACACAGCCTGGCGGCGCGGATCGCAGACCTTCACAAGGCGCTGCTGATCATGCATTCGCCGACCGATGACACGGTCGGCATCGACAACGCCACCAAGATTTTCGTTGCCGCCAAACATCCCAAGAGCTTTGTCTCGCTGTCTGGCGCGGATCACCTGCTGAGCAGCAAACGGGACGGCGCCTATGTCGCCGACGTCATCGCCGCGTGGGCCGAGCGCTATATCGAGCCCGCCGCGGCGCAGCCTGCTTCTGCCGCGAGCGAGGCGCCGCGTAACGTCGTAGTTCGTGAAACCCGCAACAGCAAGTTCCAGCAGATCGTCGCCACAGGTCCCCATCAGATGGTGGCGGATGAGCCCGTTGCCGTCGGCGGCCAGGATAGCGGGCCGGGACCATATGATTTCCTGCTCGCAGGCCTTGGCGCCTGCACGTCGATGACGATGCGGATGTATGCCGATCGCAAATCGCTGCCGCTGGACCGCGTCACCGTGACGCTGAAGCACAGCAAGATTCACGCAACGGATTGCGCCGAATGCGAGACGCGCGAGGGCATGCTGGATCAGATCGACCGGGTGATTTCGATTGAAGGCGCGCTCGACGCCGGTCAGCGCACGCGGCTGATGGAGATTGCGGACAAGTGTCCGGTGCACCGGACACTGACGTCAAAGATACGGATCGTGACGAGGGCGGCGGAGTAGCCGGGCCTTCATGGTTCGAGACGCGCAGCTTCGCTGCGCTCCTCACCATGAGGAGATAGATGACCTCATCCTGAGGAGGCGCGAAAGCGCCGTCTCGAAGGATGAAAGCCCGGCTGTCGAAACGCCTAAGCAGCCGCCAGTGGGCGAACCCGCAGTGCGCCGCGGAGACCGGCGGCGGTGCCGACGAGGATGCCGGCGAAGGCAATCAGCGAAGCAAGCGCCAGTGTGGAAAATCCCGTCAACCCCTGCCCGATCGAGCAGCCGAACGCCATGACGCCACCGATGCCCATCAGCGCGGCACCACTGCCGGAGCGCAGCATGTGACGCGGCGATTGATAACCTTCTAGCTGAAAGCGTCCAGTCAACAGCGCCGTCACGAGGCTGCCGGCGAAGACGCCGAACACGGTGACGATGCCGAAATTGAGCGTCGAGCCCGTCGACAGCATGACATATTGAAGGGCGTCCGCGATCGGCGCGATGAAGGTGAGCGAGGTCACCGGCGTGGGATTGAAATCGTCGGCGCCGAGATAGCCGGTGGCAAACCAGCCCGCCGCCGCCAACAGGCCGATGACGAGACCCGCGGCGATCTGGCCCGGCGACCGCCGGAAAGCGGGATGTGCAAAGGCAAAAATGATCAGCGCTGCGGAGATAACCGAGGCGGCCAGCATGCGCGCGGCCGTTGCGCTCAAGCCTGCGGCGGCAAACAAGGCCGGCACCGAATTCGCTGTGGCCGTGGTCTGCGACGCCCCGACCATTGCGATGCGCGACGGGGCGATCAGGCCCTTCAGCGTCATCTGGGCGAAGATCGCCAGCACGACCACCACCACGAAGGAGCGGAGATTGCCGCGCCCAAGCAGCACCAGCGCGCGCGAGCCGCAGCCGTTCGACAGCACCATGCCGTAACCAAACAACAGCCCGCCGAAGAACATCACAGGCGCGGAGAACGACGGCTGCAGATAGATCGACTTGCCGATATCGACGAGGCCGCCCGCAGCCAGCAACTGCGTCATGGCCACCGCGACGCCGATCGCCAGCGCATAGGTGCGCACCAGCCGGCCGTCACCTTTAGCCCAAAACCCTCTGAGGCTGCTGAGCAAGCAAAACCCGCTCAACAATCCGACCGATCCATAGACGAGACCGATCAGCAATCCGCTGATGACGACGATATTGGCACTGTCCAGCACTGGTGTTTCCCTGTTCCCGCGCGGCCGATGCAGCGGTTACCGCTCAAATAGGAGCCATTTCAGCAGTTGCTAATATGTTGGAAACGTCCGCGCGTCCACGCCGCAACGATGCGAAGAATGAATCGCCCGCCGAGATCGGCCACGGCGGAATGAAATCATTGCGCGCGGGCGGGGTACGGCAGATTTATTCCCCACGAAAGAATGAGGAATCCCGCGCCTCCAGCAAATACCTGCTTCAAGGCCGCAGGATCACCCGGTCGCGCGACGAGCCGGCGACCGCGATGAAGGCAGCGCGGGCGTGTTCCAGCGGATAGATCGCGGCCGGCTGGATCGGGAACGGCTTGAGATGCCCGCTGGCAAATCCAGGCCCGAGCTCCCGCAGCACCGCGCCAGTCGCGATCGACGACAGGCCGAGGGTGTCGATGCCGACATAGGTGTGCTGGCCGCGATAGAATTCCAAAATATTGAACTGCACGATGCGGTCGATTGCGGCGATCAATATCTGCCGCCCGCGCACCGCCAGCGATTGGTGTGCTGCCTGGAAATAGGGATCGCCGACCGTGTTGAACACGATGTCGGCGCCCTTGCCGCCGGTGAGTTCGCGCACGCGCGCCGCGACATCGGTTGCGGAAGCGTCGATGACTTCTACCTTTGAATTGGCGTGGCCTTCGTAGGGCTCGCTCTTGCGCACCACGCCGATCACCCGCGCGCCGTGCCAGCTCGCAATCTGCACCGCAGCCTGCCCGACCTTGCCGTTGACGCCCATGACCAGCAAGGTCTCGCCTGCCTTCGGAACGCCGGCGCGGCGCAAGCCTTCCATCGCGGTGACGAAAGGCACGCCGATGCCGGCCGCCTCCTCCCATGAAATGCCCTTGGGCTTCTCCACCACGGCGTCGGCTTCGACCGCGAGATGCGTAGCGTGCGTGCCGTCCCGGCGAATACCGAGATCGCCGGAAGAGCCGAACACCTCGCGCCCGATCCAACCATCCGGCCCATCGATGACAACGCCCGCATAGTCGCGGCCCGGTGTGCGCGGAAACACCGCATAGGGCATCAGCCCGGTCGCCGCCTTCACATCGGACGGATTGACCGCCGCCGCCTTGACCTCGATCAGCAACTCGTTGCCGCCACGCGACAGCGCGCGCGTCTCGATGACGGGCGCAAGTGAGGCAGCGTCGGCGACTTTTGCCGGTAGGCGGACGCAGCGGGCCTGCACCAATTGGCTATCTGACTTGGGAGCCGGCTTCACGATATCTCCGGTTGGCTTGAGCGCTGTCGGCGGCGGGAGCTGCGTGGCCAATGACTAACGGACCGGCCGATTAGTGCAAGGGGTGTCAAACCGCCGTTGGCTTCGTAGGATGCCGCGACCGCCGCGCGGAAAGCTGCCGCAAGGCTTCGAAATCACCTCGCACGAAGGCTTCCTTTTTGGCTCGGCTCCACTTCTTAAGTTTGCGTTCGTTCTCGATGGCGTCGGTGATGCGGTCGAACCATTGCGAGAACACCAAGGTGACCGGTCGTCGGATTGCGGTATAGCCGCCAAGCGTTCCGCGTTGTGCTGCGCAATCCTTATTTCCAGTGTCGTGCGCGTCGTTCCGATGTAGAAGCTGCCGTCGGCACAGCGGAGGATGTAGAGAAAGGCGCCTTCCGTCATTTTCGACCTCCACGTTCTCCGCTTCCGCCCCTCATCCTGAGGAGCGGCGCCTTCGCCGCGTCTCGAAGGATGCTGGCCCGTCTGTGGCCTCATGGTTCGAGACGGCGCTAATGCGCCCCCTCACCATGAGGGGAGAAAGCTAGGCTTTCGGCCGCTTGTCGTAAACACGTTTCGCCTTGCCGAGCGAACGTTCCAGCGTTTCCGGCGCCACCGCCTTGATGCGCGCGGTGATGCCGACGGTGTTCTTGATGAAGAGCGCGACCTTTTCGGCGTGCGCCTGCAAGCCGCTGCCGTCCCAGCTTTCGGGACGGGCTTCGGCGAGCACCGTCATCTCGTCCATGCGCCCTTCTCGCGTCAGTTCGATGATGAAATGGCCGCCGCACCAGTCGGTCGCCAGCAGCGCTTCCTCGATCTGGGTCGGGAATACGTTGACGCCGCGCAGGATGATCATGTCGTCGGAGCGGCCGGTGACCTTCTCCATGCGCCGCATGCCCGGGCGCGCGGTGCCCGGCAACAGCCGCGTCAGGTCACGGGTGCGGTAGCGGATGATCGGAAAGCCTTGCTTGGTCAGAGAGGTAAATACCAGTTCGCCCTTCTCGCCGTCCGGCAACACGGCGCCGGTCTCGGGGTCGATTACCTCGGGATAGAAATGATCCTCCCAGATATGCAGGCCGTCTTTGGTCTCAACGCATTCCTGCGCCACGCCGGGGCCGATCACTTCCGACAGCCCGTAAATGTCGGTCGCGTCCATGTCGAAAGTCTGCTCGATCTCGGCGCGCATCGCATTGGTCCAGGGCTCGGCGCCGAAGATGCCGAACTTCAACGACGCCTGACGCGGGTCGAGCCCCTGCCGCTTGAACTCGTCCGAGATAGCGAGCATGTAGCTCGGCGTCACCGTAATGATGTCGGGCTTGAAATCGTTGATCAGTTGCACCTGGCGTTCGGTCATGCCGCCGGAAACCGGCACCACGGTGCAGCCCAGTTTCTCGGCACCGTAATGCACGCCGAGTCCGCCGGTGAACAGGCCGTAGCCGTAGGCATTGTGAATGATCATGCCGGTGCGGCCGCCGGCGGCGCGGATCGAGCGCGCCATCACCTCCGACCAGACATCGATATCGCCTTGCGTATAGCCGACCACGATCGGCTTGCCCGTTGTGCCCGAGGACGCGTGCACGCGGACCAGCTTTTCGCGGGGCACGGCAAACATCTTGAAGGGATAATTGTCGCGGAGGTCGGTCTTCGTCGTGAATGGGAACTTCGTGAGATCGGAGAGTTGCCTGAAATCGGAGGGATGCACGCCGGCCGCGTCAAATGCCTTCCTGTAATGCGCCACATTGTCGTAGGCGTGCTGGAGCGACCAGGCGAGCCGTTTGGTCTGCAACGCCATGATCTCGTCACGCGAAGCGCGCTCGGCCTCATCCAATTCAGCGCCGTAACCGCTTCCGCTGGATTTCAATCTTGCCATGGCCATGGCGTGTTCCTCTCGCTTGCTATTTTTGTTTGGTCTCTTCGTCCGCGGCCGGCAGCCACGTCCCGGTGACGGTGCGGGAATGACCGCGGAACTCAGCAATCACGACATCGCCCGATGTGACGCGGACATCATAGATCCCGGAGCGACCGTTACGCGAAACTTCCCGCGCGGTCGCGACCAGCACGTCGCCGAGTTTGCCCGGGCGTATGAAGGCGATATCGCATTGCGCAGCGACCGCGCGCTCATTGCGCGAATTACAGGCAAAAGCGAAGGTGGAATCGGCGAGGAGAAAAATGAAGCCGCCATGGGCGATGCGCTGGCCGTTGACCATGTGCGGCTGCACCGTCATCGTCAGCGTCGCCTGCCCCGGCTTGACCTCGACAATTTTCATGCCGAGGCCCTTGCTCGCGTCGTCTTCCCTCCACATCGCCTCCGCGCAGGCGCGGGCGATCTCGTCGGGTGACAGCGCGACGTTCATAGCGGTGTGCCCGCTCTGCGAGACAGATCCACGACGTTCTCTTCCTTGTGCGCACGGGCCTGTTATCAGGCCTCTTACGTAGTCAGTGTTGGGACGAAGCACCTAAGGTGTCAACGATCCCGGTATCTGTTCATTCAACCGCTTCCGTCATTCCGGGGCGCGTCGCAGACGCGAACCCGGAATGACGATGCCGTCACACATGGTCGTAGTCCACCACGACCTTGTCTGAGCACGGCCGCGCCTGGCAGGTCAGGATAAATCCCGCCTTTAGCTCCCACGGCTCCAGCGAATAGTTGACTTCCATCTGCGCCTCGCCCTCGACCAGTTTGGCGCGACAGGTCGAGCACATGCCGCCCTTGCAGGCGAACGGCAAATCCATGCCGGCGCGCAACGCGGCGTCGAGAATGGCCTCTCCTTCGGCGACCGGCACCTCGCGGCGCTTGCCGTCGATGATCAGGGAGGCGATCGCCTTCGGCGGTGCGGACGGCTCGACAACCTTCTTCGCGCGCGGCTTGCCACCGAACTCCGAGACAAAGCGCTCGACATGGATGCGGTCTTCGGCAATGCCGATCTCGCGACAAGTGGTCTCGATCTCCTCGCTCATGCCCATGGGGCCGCAGATGAAGACGTGATCGACACTCGAGGCGGGCACCAGCGAGCGCAACAGCACGCGCACTTTCGCGCCATCGAGCCGGCCATGCAGGATCGGTATGTCCTGCTCCTCGCCCGAGATGACGTGGAACAGCGACAACCGCTGCATGAAGCGGTCTTTCAGTTCCTCGAGTTCTTCGAGGAACAGCATGTTTGACGTGGTGCGGTTCCCGTAAAACAGGAAGAACCGGCTGTTCGGCTCGCGCGCCAGCACGCCCTTGACGATCGACAGGATCGGCGTAATGCCGCTTCCTGCGGCAAATCCGACATAGACCCTCGCCTCGTCCGGCGCAGGGGCGACGCCGAAACGGCCAGTCGGCGTCATCACGTCGAGTTCGTCGCCGGCCTTCAATTCGTCCGCTGCCCAGTTCGAAAACGCGCCGCCGTCGACCTTCTTCACCGCGATGCGCAGCTCGCCATCGTCAGGCCCAGAGCAGATCGAATAGGAGCGGCGCACTTCCTCGCCGTCCATCGTGGTACGCAAAGTGAGGTATTGTCCCGGCGCAAAGCTGTAGTCGCCTTCCAGCTCCTTCGGGATCGCAAACGTCATCGATACCGCATCGGCCGCCTCGCGACGGAGGTCGTTGACGGCAAGACGATGGAAACGCGGCGCGACGGACATGGTCAATGACACTTGAAATAATCAAAGGGTTCGCGGCAGGCCTTGCAGCGCCACAGCGCCTTGCAGGAGGTCGAGCCGAATTCGGACAGCACCTCGGTGTCTTGCGAGCCGCATTGCGGGCACGCCACCTGCTGTTCGCCGAACAGCGCGCGGCGCGAGTGTGATGCCTGCGGCGGGGCGATGCCGTATTTCCGGAGCTTGTTGCGGCCGTCCTCGCTCATCCAGTCCGTGGTCCAGGCCGGCGACAGCACGGTGCGGATGGTCGGGCGCGGCATTCCGGCGCGTTCCAGCGCCAACTCAATCTCGAGCGCGATCATGTTCATCGCGGGGCAGCCGGAGTAAGTGGGCGTAATCGCGACCTCGACGCGGCCTTCATGAACCTCGACGTCGCGCAGTACGCCGAGATCGGCGATCGTAAGCACCGGTATTTCGGGATCGACCACTTGCGACGCCGCCTCCCAGGCGCGGCGGCGCAGATCAGTGTCGCTGTGGATGGCCGTTACCATGTCGCCCCCGGAAACGTCCGTTGCATCGATTGCAACTCGCTGAGGAGATGGCCGAGATGCTCGCTGTGCCGCCCGCTGCGGCCGCCCTGCTGCATCCAGTTGTTATCGGGCAGAACAAGCGTCGCTTCGCGGACGACACCCGATACCGTCTTCAGCCATTGCGGGCGCAAGGTGGCGGGGTCGATCGCAATGCCGGTATCGATCAGGCCGCGCTCGCTGTCGTCGACCGAAAACATCTCGCCGGTGAAAGCCCAGAGCTCGTCGATCGCCGCTTGCGTGCGGCGGTGGCTTTCTTCGGTGCCATCGCCGAGACGTATGATCCATTCCGAGCAATGCCTGACGTGATAGGCGCTTTCCTTTTCCGATTTCGCCGCAATCGCCGCCAGCGTTGCATCGGTGGAGCGCATCATCGCGCGCCAATAGAGATCGGCGAACGCAGCATAGAAGAACTGCCGCACCATGGTGCGCGCGAAATCGCCGTTCGGCTGTTCCAGCAGCAGGAGATTACGATACTGCCTGACATCGCGGAGATAAGCGAACTTGTCTTCGTCGTTATCCTTGCCCTCGACCTTGGCCGCGTAGGAATAAAGCTCGCGCGCCTGGCCGAGCAGATCGAGGCCCATATTGGCGAGCGCCATGTCCTCTTCCAGCATCGGCGCATGGCCGCACCATTCCGACAGCCGATGGCCCAGGATCAAGGCATCGTCAGCGCGGCGCAGAGTGTAGAGCACCAGCGGCGTTTCGGAGACCTGGATATTGGCTGCAGTCATACTCTATTCCTGTCTATTCACATTCCGACCTCATCCTGAGGAGCGCCAAGGGCGCGTCTCGAAGGATGGGCTGCGAGTCCCGTTGCCGCCATCCTTCGAGACGCTTGCTTCGCAAGCTCCTCAGGATGAGGTCTGGGGCGTCATGGTTCGAGGCGGCGCTGCGCGCCTCCTCACCATGAGGGGAGAAAGAGTTCACATATGCCCGACTTCGTCGGGCACGTCGTAAAACGTCGGGTGCCGGTAGATCTTCGACTCCGCCGGCTCGAACATCATGCCTTTCTCGGACGGATCGGACGCGGTGATGGCGTTCGACGGCACCACCCAGATCGAAAGGCCCTCGCCGCGGCGGGTGTAGATGTCGCGGGCAGCCTGCAAGGCCAGCGTGGCGTCGGTGGCATGCAGCGAGCCGACATGCTTGTGCGCCAGCCCGTTGCGGCTGCGGATGAAAACTTCCCAGAGCGGAATGTTCGGCGTCGCCATCGCGTCTCTCCTATTCGGCTGCCTGCAGCGCCGACCGTTGCCGGCGTTTCTCGGCATAGGCCATCGCCGCTTCGCGCACCCAGGCGCCGTCCTCATGCGCCTTGCGCCGCGCCGCCAGACGGTCGCGGTTGCAGGGGCCGTTACCGGCCAGCACCTGTTTGAACTCGTCCCAATCGATCGCGCTATATTCCCAATTGCCGTTCGCGTTCTGCTTCATGTCGGGATCGGGAATCGTAAGCCCCAGGAATTGCGCCTGCGGCACGGTGGCGTCGACGAATTTCTGCCGCAGCTCGTCATTGGAGAAGCGCTTGATCTTCCACTTGGTCGAGGTGTCGCTGTGCTGGCTGACCTGGTCGGGCGGACCGAACATCATCAGCACCGGCCACCACCAGCGATTCAGCGCATCCTGCGCCATCGCCTTCTGCTCGTCAGTGCCGCGGCACAGCGTCAGCATGATTTCAAAGCCCTGGCGCTGGTGAAACGATTCCTCCTTACAGACGCGGATCATCGCTCGCGCGTAAGGACCATAGGAGCAGCGGCACAGCGGGATCTGGTTCATGATCGCCGCGCCATCGACCAGCCAACCGATGGTGCCGATGTCGGCCCAGGTCAGCGTCGGATAATTGAAGATCGAGGAATATTTTGCCTTGCCCGCGAGCATCGCGTCGACCAGCTCTTCGCGCGAAGAACCGAGCGTCTCGGCGGCGGCGTAGAGGTAGAGCCCGTGGCCGCATTCATCCTGCACCTTGGCGAGCAGCGCCGCCTTGCGGCGCAGCGACGGCGCGCGGGTGATCCAGTTGCCTTCGGGAAGCATGCCGACAATTTCGGAATGCGCGTGCTGCGAAATCTGCCGCGTCAGCGTCTTGCGGTAGGCGGCCGGCATCCAGTCGTTGGGCTCGATGCGCTCGTCGGCATCGATGCGCGCCTGAAACTGCGTAGCCCGCGCGGCGTCCTCAATGTGGCGGTCGTCGCCGTCGGACGTGTTGAGCGCCTGCGTGTACATGGCGGACCTCCCGGAATTTGTTGGGAGGAAATATATAACATAAATTACGATATGCAATACATTTCTGTAACATATCTACAGCCCGTCAAACCGCTTCGAAAGTTCCCCGCCGGGCTTTGGCAGGGGTCCGTTTTCGTTGGTCGCATGGCGATCAAGCCATCGTTCGGACGCGGCAAGCAGCGCGCGATAGATCTCGCCACAGAGCGTTCGGGCGGCCCTGCCCGGCCAGTCCGCGGGCAATAGCGCGGTCGGCAGCAACGGGTCGCGCAGCACGACGCGGCGGTAATGATGGATCAGGAGTATCCGTGCGGTAAATGCGTCGGCCTCGGTCAACCGCTCGCCGCGACCGAGCCAGCCGTGCAGCGGCTCGAAGGTCTTCATGAATTTCTGATAGGCGTCGGCGGTGCGGTCGAGCGGCCAGCTTTCGCTGAGCAGACGCCGCCCGCTGTCGTCCTCCGCCGACACTTCGAGACGGATGGCGCCAGCGGCTTCCGCAGGCACCGGCACGCCCGATGGCGCCACCCATACGCCCGGCAGCGGACTGCCGAAGCCAGCATTCTTCAACGCCTCGCGCGCGGCGTCGCGATCTCCGCCGTTGCCGATCAACAGCAGCTCAAATCGCCCGGTCCAGTCGGAGGCTGGCGGGCCGTAAATGTGTTTGGTCGCGATATCGAAAGTCTGCCGCTCGCCTTGCACCAGGCGATAGAAACTGTTGCGGCCAACTTTAACGCGCTCGAACCAGCCGTCGGCCGTCAGCCGCGACATCGCAGTGCGCACGACGCTGGCGTCGATGTCGAGCTGCTCGAAAAATTCCAGCAGCGTGCCAAGCCAGACCGATCCGCCGCGCGGCACAATGGCATCGCCGAATACGGTGATGACGATCGAACCGGTGCGCGACGGTTCGCGCTTCAACTGCTGGATAATACGGGCAAGCGGCGGCGGCATGCGTCAAGGCATAGCGCGTTTTGCGGCAGAGCGACAATCGGCGGCCGCGACTCCCTCTCCCCGTTCTTCACGGGGAGAGGGTCGGGGTGAGGGGCTGCCTCCGCAAAATTCGATAGAGAAGAGTACGCGGAGAGCCCCCTCACCCGCCGCTTCGCGGCGGCCTCTCCCCGCAGGCGGGGCGAGGCTGTCGGAGCTCGCGGCTCGCGCTCGTTACCGATGCGGATTTGGATAAACCAGGCCGCGCCAGTCGCTTCGATCGAACGGCGACCATTCGCCTTCCGGCTGCGCCAGGCGATCGGCAACCGCATAGACCACGGCCGGGTGATGGCCCATGCCGCAATGGCTGCTTTCGACCTCGATGCTTTCGGAAGTCGCCGACGTCTTTTCCATGCAGCCCTGCCAGGCGCAGATGCCGTCGGTGCGGCTGAAGATCGCGGTGGTCGGCACCGGCGGCGTGCCCGACAGCGATCCGCCGAAACGCGGATCCTCCTCGTCGGCGCGGCGGCCGCTCGCCAGCTCATAGACGCGCCAGGCGTTGGTCGCCTTCGGTCCCGACGCAAACGGGCTGCCGAGCGTGATCACCGAGCGCACGCGCTCCGGCATCATCTTGGCAAGCTGGCGCGCGTAGAGACCGCCGAGACTCCAGCCGACCAGCGAGACCTTGCGGCCATGCGTGTCGTTCAACTCCTGCACCAGATCGACCATGGCGTTTTGCACGCCGTGGCGCAGGCCGAGGTTGCGCCCCTGACGCCAGCCGCTGACGGCATAGCCGCGCGTGCGCAGGAAGCTGCGCAGCGGCCGTGTCGAGGTGTCGGATGCAACAAGGCCGGGCAACACCAGCACGGGGTGCCCGTCGCCGCGTGGCGCCAGACTCAGCAGTGGCAGTGCCCCCAGAAACGCGCCGAGTTCGTGAATGGCACGCCCCTCCAGAAGCATCAGGGTTCTGGATGGCGGGGCAAGCGTCTGCGCAGCAACGGACATCATATCTCCTCTCGGGCTCGGCCCCTTACGTCGCGGCAGCCGGCCACCGGTTCAGTTAGACGCCAACGCGGTAGAATCGTTCGGCACTGCAATAGAGTTCCACAAAAAGCTAGGGAACCGGCTTTGCCCTTGCAAGCAGTGCAGATCACATCTCGGATAACGAAAGCGTTGACGTGATGAATTAGTCACAGCAGCCGCAGCAGGTGTTCGAGGGTGTACAGCGCCAATCCCGCTAGCCCGCCGATCAGCGATCCATTGAAGCGGATGTATTGCAGGTCGGGGCCGATGTTGATTTCGATCAGCGAGATCAACTGCCCCATGTCCCAGGACTTCACTTGGTCGGAGATGAAGGTCGAGACGCCGCTCTTCTGTTCGGCGACCACGGTGCGCAACACCGCCACGAGCCCCTGGTTGATCTCTGTGCGCAGCTCGGCATCGCCGGCCAGCGCCTCGCCCGCTTTCACGAACATGCGCACCAGATATTGCTCCAACACCTGGGTCTCGCCCGAGGCGCTGCGTTCGAAGAACGAGCGTGCGTTGGCCCAGATGTGGCGTGCGAGACCCGTCACTTCGGGACGTGCCAGGAGATCGCGCTTCAACCCTTGGATCCGCTCGGCGTAGCTTGGATCGGTGCCGAGGCGATCGACGAAGGTCATCACCATGCGATCGAACTCGCCGCGGAACGGATGCGCGGGATCGTTGCGGACTTCTTCGAAGAAGGCGGTGGCGGAAGCGACGATCTTGTTCACCAGGAACTTGTCGGCGCGATAGAGCTTTAGCAGCGTCGGCAATTCGGCGCGGATCTTTTCGCGGATCATCGCCATGGTTTCGGCCTGGGTCATGGTCTGATGCACTGCGCGCAGGATGTCATCGAGTAGGCCTGAATGCCGCCCCTCCTTCACGAATGCGCGCAGTGTTCCGGCGGCGAGCGGCGCGAGATCGATCGACATCAGTTGCGCGGTGATGCGGCGGCTGACGAACGTCATCAGCCCGGAGGTCTCCGTCGCCGCCACCGCTTCGGGCAATAGCCGCAGCGCAAAGCGTGCGAGATCCTCGCTGCGCTTGCGGTCGCGCAGCCAGTCGGCGATGAACGCGCCGAAATCGATCTGCCGCAGCTTGGCCTCGACGGGAGCTGCTTCCAGGAAATGCTTCTCGATGAACTCGCCGAGCTTGTCGGCGATGCGGTGCTGGTTGCTCTGGATGATTGCGGTGTGCGGAATCGGCAGTCCCAGCGGCCGTTTGAACAGCGCTACTACGGCGTACCAGTCGGCCAGGCCGCCGATGGTGGCAGCTTCGGCAAACGCCGCGATGAAGCCGAAGGCCGGATGCAACGGCAGCAGCGCTCGTGCAGCGAGGAAGATCGCAAACGTCGCCGCCAGCACCGACGTTGCTAATATCTTCACGCGCCGCAGCTCGGCGGCGCGGATGGCGTCGCCGGGAGAGTCGATGACGAAGGTGGCGGGAAGGGTCATGGCGGCTTTCGGATGGACGACGACCCTCATCCTGAGGAGCCGCGGAGCGGCGTCTCGAAGGATGAGGCCCCATCGTGGCCTGATGGTTCGAGACGGCGCAAGAGCGCCTCCTCACCATGAGGGTCCAAACTGATCTATGCGGAGACCAGACAAAAAGAAGGCCCGCAAAAGCGGGCCTTCGAGAGCGGCAGTTGTCAGCGGATCGCGATCAGGCGGTCTTGGAATAGACCTTGGCAAAATTGTCCTGCGCGGTCTTGGCGCCCTCAGTGACGAGCTTGCCGAGATATTCGGTGGTGGCCTTCGCCCGCGTGACGAACACTTCGCCGCGCGCACGGACCAGGTCCGACTGGATCTGGGCAGCTTCGCTCAGCGATTTCGCCGAAGCGAGCTTGTCGATGCCGGCGAAGAACGCTTCCGCGTCCTGGTAGAGCGCCTGCTGGATGTTACGGCTGATCTTGGCGGCCTCGGAAACCGAACCGGCAACGGCGGTCTCGATCGCAGCGGTCGCCTTCTCCGAACCGGCATAAAAGTCGGCGGCGCGCTCCTTGGCGGTCTCGGTCTGCTTCTTCACGAACTCACGGGCGGCTTCCGGAACTTCCAGGTTCTGGAGCTTGGTGAACGCCTCGGTGACGGGCGCGAAGGCTTCCTTGACGGTGTTCAGCACGGAATTGGTTTCGGTGGTCATTGGGGTCTCTCCATCCTCGGTTTGAGCTATGGGCTCACCCCGTCCGGATTGGCCCGGGGCGCGCGCGTTGTGCCATAGTTAATGGTGCATCGCAACATTAATGTTGCAGCGCGATATCACGAATTCGTGAAAAGCCTAATGGATAAGCGGGTCCGCCCAGAGAACCGGCAAAAGTTCCACTTTAGGCTAATACCGGAGCCCCCATCTACTTTGCATAGGGTTGTTTTCGCGATTTTGTGTCTGGCTAGTGCTGAACCGCCCCTGGCAGCCCGTAGGCTTCCATTTGTGCCCGAACCTGCGCCACATTGTGCCCGAGCACGACGATGTCATGCTTTTTGCCGCCGACATCCCGGACGTGGTCCCGCAGCAGGGCCTCGGCCCGGAAGCCGAGGCTCTCGAACAGGGCGATCGCCGCCTGCTGGTCGACGGTCATCTGTACCGACAGCTTTTCCAGCCCGGCGCCCAGCGCCAGCGCAAAGGTTTCCTGCGATAGCGCCCGGCCGACCCCCTGCCCGCGGACATCAAGCGAGACCACCATCCGGATCTCGCCGACATGGGGCGACCAGGAATGCGGGTCGCGCACCAGCGTGCCGCAGCCGACCACCGTCCCATCCTTCACTGCCAGCAGGCTGACGATCTGGCCGCGCTCGATCTCGTTGATCCAGGCCGAGAGCACTTTTGGCTGGCTGATGTTGCGCGGCAGAAACAAGAGATCATGCGTCGGGAGCTTTTGCGCAAATGCCAGCACGGAGGCTTCGTCCGCCCGCCCCATCATGCGGAATTCGATCTCGCCGGCATCGGTCTTGACGTGGCGCGGATAGGAACGTGTCTCGCTCATGTTGATCTCTTACCTAGCCAGGAATCCAGTTTCGGCCACAGCCGCTTGATCGCGTTGGCGCCGGCGACGAGGCTGACGTGACCGCCCTTGAGGATCACCTCTTCCTTGTCGGTCGAGCCGACCTTGGCGATCAGGTGCTTGGCCGCATCATATGGCACGATGTGATCGTGTTCGGCGACCGCATGCAGGATCGGCACCGTGATCCTGGAAATATCCGCCGCGCGCCCGCCGACCGACATGGTGCCGTTATAGAGCTTGTTGTCCCACATCAGGTTCTTGGTGATGTCGCGGAAATACTCGCCCGCCAGTGGCAGCGTATCCGTCGCCCAGCGGTCGAACATCCGGTACGACTTCACGAACTCGTCGTTCCAGATGTTTTCCCACAATTGCACCTGGCTGACTGTGCGCGACGCCGGCCGCAGCATTTCGAACGAGGACAGGATCATTTCCGGCGGCACATTGCCGACGCTGTCGACGAGGCGATCGACGTCGAAATAGCGGCGGTCCGAAAAGTTCTGGAACAGCTTCATCTCGCGGAAATCGATCGGCGTGGTGAAGCAGATCAAATTCTTCATCGGCCCGTCATGGAAGATCGAGCCGTACAAGAGCGACAGCACGCCGCCGAAGCAATAACCGATCACGGTAACGTCCTGCTCGCCGGAATCCTGCTGGACGCGGCGGACGCAGTCGGGGATGAAGTCGAGGACGTAGTCCTCCATCCGCAACGATTTTTCTTCCGGCTTCGGTGCGGTCCAGTCCAGCATGTAGACGTCGTAGCCGCGCTTCAGCAGAAACTCGATAAAGCTCTGGCCCGGCACCATGTCGAGGATGTAGCCGCGGTTGGTGGTCGCCATCACGATCAGGATCGGCACGCGGTAGATCTCATCCGCTGTCGGCCGATAGTGATAGAGGTTCATGGTGCCGCGGGCGGCCAGGATGTCCTTTGGCGTCGAGCCAAGCGAGGGGCCGGAGGTAGAAAAATATTCGACGCCCTTGATGCTACGCTGGATCGCGCGCTGCACCTCGGACTGGACCCGCTCCGAGATGGAAGCGAAATCGAGACCCGCGGGAGCGTTCATTTCTGCTCTCCCTCCGCGGGTGGACGCTTGGTGCGCGGCGGCCGCGGCGTGCCGTAGCCGCTCTCCGGCGCCAGCGAATTGTGGTGCACCTGATGCAACAGCGCCTTGATCTCGTTGAGCTGGCCCTCGATTGCCTGCAGCCGCTCTGCCATGCCGACGAGCTGCGCCCGGCTCGGCAGGTTCATCGCCAGCAGGTATTTCTCCATCAGTTCGCCGAGCTGCTTCTGCGCGCCTGCGCTGACGCCGCCGACCTGATTCATCATTTTCGAGAATTCGGGCGAGGCCATCGCCTGGTTGGCAAAGGAGTTGAACCCCTTCTCCATCTCCCCGATCATGGTCTGCCAGATCACGGCAGGATCGTTGCCTTTGTCGGCCATAAGCGCCCTCTCCCGAAAGATTACGAGCGCTTGCCACGCTTCGCTTGTATTTGGCCCATACCACACCGTTGCAGCGGGCCGGTCAACCGCTGCGAAGTCTTCTGCGGTGCGGGAAACCGTGCCATAGTTACTGAAGCCAGATACTACTTGAGGGAAGACACGCGATGCTCGCCCATCAGCCGCCTCAGATCGCCCGCGCCAACGGCATCGATATTTGCTACGAGATTTTTGGCGATCCGGCCGCGGAACCGATGCTCTTGATCATGGGGCTCGGCGCCCAGATGATCCATTGGGATGACGATTTCTGCCGCCAGCTCGCCGCGCGCGGCTTTCGCGTCATCCGCTTCGACAATCGCGATATCGGCAAGTCCTCTCACATGTCCGGCGGCAAGCGGCTGACGCCGTTCGAACTGCTGAAGCTGCGATTCCTGAAGATTCCGGTGGCCGCACCTTACAAATTGATCGACATGGCCAAGGACACGGTCGGTCTGATGGACGTGCTCGGCATCCAGTCGGCGCATCTGGTCGGGGCCTCGATGGGCGGCATGATCGCGCAGGAGGTTGCGCTCACGTTCCCGCAGCGGGTGCGTTCGCTGACCTCGATCATGTCGACCACGGGCAATCCAAAACTGCCGCCGCCGACGCGCGAGGCTTCGGCCGTGCTGATGGCGCCGCCGCCGCGGACTAAGGAGGAGTATTTCGAACGGTTCGCCCAGACCTGGAAAGTGTTGCGCGTCGGCTCGTTCCCGGAAGACGAGGCGCTCGACCCTGCCCGCGCCGCCCGTACCTATGAACGCGGCCTCAATCCGAACGGCGTCGGCCGGCAGTTGCGGGCGGTGCTCGCCTCCGGCAGCCGCAAGGAGCGGCTGCATCACCTGAAAATTCCGACGCTCGTCATTCACGGCACCGTCGATCCGCTGGTGCGCCCCGAAGCCGGCAAGGATACCGCGGCGTCAATCCCCGGCGCAAAGCTCCTGATGATCGAAGGCATGGGCCACGCGCTGCCGATCCCGATGTGGCCGCAGATCATCAACGCGATCGCCGGGCACGCGCACGGCGCGGCGGCGAAGGCGGCGTAGCCAGTAGGGCGGGCAAAGGCGCACTTGCGCCGTGCCCACCATGCATCGGAATAGTCGGTAGAAATGGTGGGCACGCTTCGCTTTGCCCACCCTACTTTCTTAACTCTTCGTCGCGATCCAGATCACGTGGCGCACGCCGCGGCCTTTGCCGGTGGCGCGGATGTTGACTTCGTTCACCTCGAAGCCTGCACCACGAAGACGTCTTGCGAACGCCGCGTTTGGCCCCGAAGACCATACGGCCAGGATGCCGCCCGGTCGCAGTGCGGCGTGCGTCGCGCGCAAGCCTGCAGCGTTGTAGAGCGCATCGTTGGCCTCACGAGTAAGCCCCTCCGGTCCATTGTCGACATCGAGCAGAATGGCATCGAACCTCGAACGATGCGACCGGATGATCTCGGTGACATCCGTCTCTCGAATGCTGACGCGGGGATCGTCCAAGCTGTCGCCAAAGATTTCTGCCATCGGGCCTCGGGCCCAACTGACCACCGCCGGCACCAGCTCCGCCACCACGATCTGCGCTTCACTGCCGAGCCCGGCGAGCGCCGCACGCAGCGTAAAGCCCATGCCCAATCCAGCGATCAGCACATGCGGTTTAGCGACGTTTTCGATCTGCTTCGCAGCGAGCGTCGCGAGTGCGGCTTCCGAGCCCGACAGGCGGCTGTTCATCAGCTCGTTGCTGCCGAGCATGATGGAGAACTCCGTGCCGCGGCGCATCAGGCGGAGTTCGCTGCCGGTGCCAGGAATGCGCGCGCTGTCGAGCTTTTCCCAGGGAATCATGCGGAAGCTTTAGCATAGTCCGCAGAACCGTAGGGTGGGCAAAGGCGCGCAAGCGCCGTGCCCACCATCTGACGTCTGGTGCAAGAGATGGTGGGCACGCTGCGCTTTGCCCACCCTACGAAGAATCTACCCGCCCGCCCAGACGTCCAGCACGTAGCGGTTCTTGGTGCCGAGATCGTCGATCCAGCGCAGGCCGGCATCGGCGTTGGCGCCGGACTTTTCGCGATAGATCGCAACCAGCGCGGCCTTGACGTCCGGCTCCATCTTGCCGCCGTCGCCGCAGACGTAGACGATCGCACCTTGCTCGATCAGGCTCCAGATGCGGTCCTTTTGCGCCGCCACCTGATGCTGCACATAGGTCTTCGGCCCGTCGGCGCGCGAGAAGGCCGTGTGCAGTTCGGTGATGCCGTCGATCGCGAAGGCCTTCAACTCCGCGGCATAGAGAAAATCCTGTTCGGGATGGCGGCAGCCGAAGAACAGCATCGCCGGGCCGAGCTTTGCACCCTGCGCCTTGCGGTGCGCGCGCTCCTGTAGGAAGCCGCGGAACGGCGCCAGCCCCGTACCGGGACCGATCATGATCACGGGTTGGGCCGGATCGTCCGGTAAGCGGAAGCCGGCCTTGGTCTCGCGAATCGTTGCATGCACGGTATCGCCGACGCGGCGGCCGGAGAGATAGTTCGAGCAGACGCCCTTGTACACGCCACGCCCCGAACTTGCGGGCGCTTCCACCACGCCGACGGTGACGCTGCAGCGCGACGGATCGGTCGAAGGCGACGATGAGATCGAATAATAGCGAGGCGCCAAGAGCGACAGCATTTCCAGATAGGCGTGGAAGGGCAGTTCGCAGGCCGGATGCTCTTCCAAGAGATCGAACACCGACTTGCGCCTGGCCAAGACGTCCGATCGATAATGCTCGGTGGAAACATCGTCGTCGCCGACATAGGCCAGCAGCTTCGGCTTGGTGACGGGACAGCGCGTGTGCTCCGACATGATCTGGATCTGCTTGCGGGTCGCGATCTGCTGCAGCTCGACAAACTCGGTCAGCAACCTCCCGACCGACACGGCATCGCCGACCGGCAATTGCGCGCGGCGGCCCTCCGCGACGTGCAGCCGGATCTGGTCGGCGGGCAGAAAACCGAAGCGGCGCGCGACGGAATCGACCAGCGCCGGATCGTTGCGCGGCACCACGCTGAGGTGGTCGCCGACGCGGAAGGTGACGCCGGGCGGCAATTCCACCTCGATGTGGCGGGTCGAGCGGTCGGAAGGACTGGCGCCGGCCTTGTTCTGCAGTTCGGAATTGACCAGCACCTTCATCGGCGCGACGCCGCCCTGCGCTAGGATGGTGTGAACGGCCGATGGCGCCACCGGCTCGATCGCATAAAGCGGCGCGTCGTCGGCGCTGCGGGCGAAGCCGGAATCGACACCCAGCTCCTTCATCGCCGCGGGTGCTGCCGCCGCGAACCATTTTTCGAACTGGCCGTCGAGATCGCTGCGGGCATCGCCCTCGCCGCGGCTGTAGAGGCTGCGCGCGCCGTGCGCCGCCAACTGCTCGTCGATCATGCGCGGCACCGACTGATAGGTCGCGGCCCAGTCACTGTTGCCGCAGCCGAACACCGCGTATCGCACCTTGGCGAATGCGTCCTTTGGCAGGCCGCTGTCCAGCCATTTGACAAACTGCGTGGCGTTATCTGGGGCAGCGCCATTGTAGGAAGCGCAAAAGATCATCAGCGCGCCCTGCTCCGGCAGCTTGCCGACGTAGTCGTCGAGCGCGCCGAGTTTTGTGGCGAAGCCGTTGACCTCGGCGAGGTCCGCCACCCGCGTCGCCAGCTCTTCCGCGGTGCCGAGGTTTGAACCATAGAGCACCAATAGCAGCGTGTTGTGGCCCGGGCGGGTCCGCGCCTGCGGCGCCGCCGCGCTTGAGGCAGCGGCCGCGACAGCGGTTCGGCCGGCGAAGGCGCCACGGTCCTTGTCCGCGCGCGGCCGCACCTTGATCTTGAAACCGTCCGGCTTGACCGTCAGCGTTTCCTTCAGGTGCATCTGGTAGCGATGCACATCGATCAGCTTGAAGCGCTGCAGGATCATGCCGATCGCCAGCGCCGCCTCGTGCATCGCAAAGCCGCGGCCGATGCAGGCGCGCTGGCCGTTGCCGAACGGCTTCCAGGCATTGATCGGCCGTGCGGCCTCGGCTTCACGGCTGAAATTCTCGGGATCGAAGACGTCAGGGTTCGGACCCCAGACGCTGGGGTCGCGGTGCAGCGCCATCACCAAAACGGTGATGAACGTATTCTTCTTCAGCTTATACTTGCCACCGCCGATGGCCTCGTCCTGAAGCGGCGTAATGCCGTAGGCGGGCGCCGGCGGCCACATCCGCAGCGCTTCCTTCAACACTTGCGTGATGTAGGTGAGCTGCGTGACCTGCTGATAGGTCGGCTTGGCGTTGATATCGGGCCCGAGCACCCGATCGACTTCCTCATAGGCCTTCTTCAGCACCTCGGGATGCTTGAGCAGCGCGTAGATGGTGCACGAGAGCAGTCCGCTGGTGGTCTCGTGGCCCGCAATCAGGAAGGTGTTGATCTGGTAGCGGATGTTGATGTCGTCGAGCTGCTCGCCGGTCGAGCGGTCGATGCCGGTCATCATCGCGCCCAGCATATCCTTCTTTGCCTCGGCGGCTTCCGCATTGCCGCGGCGCTCGGCGATGATCTCGTCGACCATCTTGTTCATGAAGGCGACGTCCTGAGCCAGCGTCTTGCGCCGCTTCTGCATCCACAGATTTTCCAACGGCAGGCCGCGGGTCATCATGATGGTCTCGAGCGAGCGCACCAGCGACTCCACGAACGGGTGATAGTCGCGGCGGTAGAACGAATTGAAACGGTAGTCGAAGCCGCAGAGACCAATCGTGTCGAGCGTCAGCGCCGTCATGTCGTGCACGACGTCGATCTCCTCGTCGGCGTTGAGCCGCTCCCATTTCTTGACGAGCTGCTCGGCGATATCGACCATGCTTGGGTGATAGGATTGCATCGCGCGGTTACCGAACGGCTGCAGCAGGATGTTGTGCGCCTTGCTCCAGTTCGGCTCTGTCGTGTCGGCGGTGAACAGCCCGTCACCGCCGACGGCGCGGACGCGGCGCAGCGAGCCGCGGACGGTCTTGTCGAAACGTTTCTCGTCGGAGAGCTCGTCGATCAGATCGTGGCCGGAGACAATCACGATCGGCGCGCCCATCATGTCGAGCCAGAAGATCGGCCCGAGCTCCTTGGACAGCTTGACCAGATGCTGCACCGGCGCGTTGGGATCCAGCGACAGCATGTTGCCGACGACGGGCTTCTTCGGCGGATGCGGGATCGGACTGAGTTTATTGCTGGACGCCATTGTCGAAGTGTCTCCCCTGCCTTACCCCATCCACACAGTCATTCCGGGGCGATGCGAGGCATCGAACCCGGAATCTCGAGATTCCGGGTCTGGTCCTTCGGACCATCCCGGAATGACGGCGCAAGGCGTTTTCGCTCGCGTGACGCGTCATCCTCATCCAAATCTTTTTCTACGCCACTCGATCAGCTTGCTACTGACTTCGTCCGGCTTTTCCTGCTGCGTCCAATGGCCACTGTCGCGCACGAGATATTTCTCGAGGTCGGGTACCAGCTTTTCCATGCCCTCGGTGGCCGACGGTGGCAGCACCGCGTCGTTCTCGGCCATGATCATCAGCGACGGCACGCGGACGGTATGGTCGAGCCCTTCCGAGCGCTGCCAGTTGCGGGAAAAATTGCGGTACCAGTTGATGCCGCCGGTGAAGCCGGTCTTGGTGAAGGTATCGACGAATACCTGCTTTTCTTCCGCCGACAGGATCGGCGTGCGCGGATCGTGCTTGGCATCGTAATTCGCGATCATCTGTGGAAACGCGAGGTTGAGTCGCGCCGATGCGCCGACACCAGCAATCGGCTGTTCCTCCGGCGTACCCGGGGGCCGCGCCACCGGCTTGCGCATGAATGCGTCAAAGGTCTGCTCGACCCGGCTGCCGAAAATCCTGTCAGGCTCGTGGCCAGGGTCCTGGAATTGCACGATGTACATCTTGTCGCCGAAGCGCTGCCGAAATAGCTCGATCGGATCGGCCGGCATGCGATCCCAGTGCGGGGTGTTGACGCCGACGACACCGGCGACGCGATCAAGATGACGCAGCGGCATCTGCCAGACGACGAAGCCGCCCCAATCGTGGCCGACGAAGATCGCCTTGTCGATTTTGAGATGATCGAGCAGACCGACGAGATCGCCGGTCAGATGCTCCATGTCGTAATCCTCGACCGGCTCGGGGCGGTCGGTCGCGCCATAGCCGCGCTGATCCGGCGCAATCACCCGGATGCCGGCCTCGCTCAGCGCCCTGATCTGGTGACGCCAGGAGAACGCGATCTCCGGCCAGCCATGGCAGAGAATGACCGGCGGCTTGTCCGATTTGGGCCCCGCCTCGTAATAGCCCATGCGAATACCGTTCACCTCGGCGAATTGCAGCGGCGGCATTTCAATCATGGCGGGCCCCCTATTCAGCGGCGCGGGTCATGCTCGGCGGCGGCGCGAACGCCGCCTCCAGCGCTTCAAATTCGACCGGAAGCATGTCGCAGAGAACCTGGACATGCGGAATGATGTTGGCGCCGGCGATGAAGCCGAAATCGAGCTGGTCGCGATAGCTTTGCACGGTGATGTTGAGCGCGATGCCATGCGTCGAGATCGACACCGGGAAGATGTGCAGCAGCTCGGCGCCGGCGGCATACAGCGTCTGCCGCGGCCCGGGCACGTTTGACACGGTGATGTTGGCTGCCGGCGGCAGCACGTCGGAGAGATTGGAGCGGCTGTAGAGCAGCGCAAGGATCTGGGTCACGATCGGCGCGCCCAGCATCGAAAGGTTGGAGACTTGCGGCATCAGCGCCCGCAGCGGATGCGACATCTCCTTCGACTTGGTGGATTGCGCGATGATGGTTTCCAGCCGCGTCTTGGGATCGTCGACATTGGTGGCGATCGCGCAGATCATGCCGAACACCTGGTTGTTGGCATCGGCGTTGCCCTCCTCGCGCAGCGAGATCGGCACCGCTGCGGTCAGCGATTTGCTGGGCAGCGCGCCCTGGCTGATCAGGTAGCGGCGCACCACGCCTGAAGACAGCGCCAGCACGACGTCGTTGAGCTTGCCGCCGGACGTCTTTGCCAGCGCCTTGGCGCGCGACAGCGAGATCGAGGTGCCGGCGAAGCTGCGCTCCGACGAGATCGCCTTGTTCAGGATGGTGGGCGGCGAGGCCATGCTGGCCAGACTATCGCGAGACTTCGGATCCGAAACCTTGCCGAGCACATCTGACACGCTCTTGAGCATCGTCGGAATGCTGCTGGCGAACTTCACCGCGCTCTCGATCTGGAACATGGCGTTGTCGAACAGGATCGAGCCGAGATCGCTTTTGCCCGAGCGCGGCAGCTCGAGGCTCTTTGGCGCCGCCTTCGGGTCGAACGGCTGGGTCCAGAGCTGCTGGTAGGAATCGATCAGGTTGGCGGCGATGTCGCGCGGCTCCGGTGCCACCTTGCGCGCGGTAGGCGGATCGACCTGGCGCGGCACCGGGGTGATGTCATAGATCATACTGGTGAGCGCAGCCCCGGCGCCGCCGTCGATGCAGGCATGGTGCATCTTGGAATAAAGCCCGATCTCGTTGTCCTTCATGCCTTCGAAGACATAGAACTCCCAGAGCGGGCGGGCGCGGTTGAGCAGCTTGGCATGCATCCAGCCGACGATGCGCTCCAGCGTCGCGCGGTCGCGCGGCGCCGGCAGGCTGGCGCGGAAGATGTGGCGGTCGATGTCGAACTGGTCGTCCTCGACCCAGGACGGATGATCGATGTCGAGCGGCGCCTTCTCCAGGCGGGCTTTCAGGATCGGCGCGATGTGCAGCCGCGAGGCGATCATCGCCTTGAACTCTTCGAAGAAGTCGCCCTTGTAGCCTTCGGGCAGGCGGAAGATCGCCATGCTGCCGACATGCATCGGCATTTCCGGGGTTTCCAGATACAGAAACGACGCGTCCAGCGAAGACAGCTTCTTGGCGTCCGCCATATTTTCCTCCCGCAGTAGAAAACGCGGCGCCTTGGCGGCGCTTCTGGCGTCTGGAATGTCTTTGTTATTGGAGCATATCGTTATTGGAGCATATCCGAAAACCGACAGCCATCCTGCATCAATTGCAGGGCGGGATCTTTCGCGATCATGCCCTTAGCTCAGGGCGTGGATTCAGGATTGTGCATTTTCAGGGGGCCCATAGGCAATGGCAAATGGTCCTGATCGGTCAAAATGCTTAAACTCGCCTTCCGCCTGCGCCAGTCGGTCGGCTACTGCCCACAATGCTGCGGGGTTGACGCCGAGCCCGATATGGCTGGCAAGGTGGACCTCGATGTTTTCGGCTGTTGCAGAGGGACGCAATAGGCTGGTGTGCCAGTTCACGATGCCGTCGGTCCGCGAATAGATCGAGGTCGCCGGCACCGGCAGGTCACCGGCAATGGCCAAGCGGATTTCCGGATTGTCGTCGACAGTTTCCCCCGACAGCACCTCATAGAGCCGCGTGGCGTTGGTCGCGCGGATATCGCTGGCAAACGGGCTGCCGAGCGTGATCACCGAGCGCACCATGTCCGGCATCTGCAATGCGAGATCGCGCGCATAGACGCCGCCGAGGCTCCAGCCGACGAGACTGACCTTGCGGCCCGTGGCTTCATAGATGCGCCTCAGGAGAGCTTGCAGTGCTCCGCGCTTGGAAGCGATGCCGCCGAAATTGCGGCCCATGTCCCAGGCATAGGTGTCGTAACCGAGTTCTTTCAGATAGCGCCGCATCGGCGCCATCGATAGATCGCTGGCGAGAAACCCCGGCAGCGCCAGCACCGGATGCCCGTCGCCCCTCGGCGCACGCAACAACAGCGGCGACAGTAACAGGCTCGAATTCAGCTCGAACAGCGCCCGCGTCTCGGCCAGCATCAGAAACAGGCTTGGCGGCCGAAGCCGCTGCTCTTCCGTTGCTGCGCCGCTTTCCGCGATGGCCACTCACTTGTCCTTCTTGGCCATGCCGCCGAGCCCGGCCATGGTCACGAACATCTCCTGGAATCGCTCGGCGATCTTGGGATCGAACGTGAACCAACTCTGGATCAGCGATTCCGGCGACACCTTTTCGATGTTGGCCATCACCTGCTGCTGCATCTTGTCCATCACGGCGGTCTGCATCGGCGAGACATCGGGCAATCCGAAGAACTGCCTGGCCTCCAGCGGCGTGCAATCGATTTCGACATTAACTTTCATGACCGCTCCTTATCGCGCTGCCCTTGCTGCAGTATCGACACGACGGAGCGAGTCATGCAAGGACCAGAGCCGGCCCCCGGTCCCTTCAATTCTCG
Organism: Bradyrhizobium murdochi; assembly: GCF_000472965.1. GTDB lineage: Bacteria > Pseudomonadota > Alphaproteobacteria > Rhizobiales > Xanthobacteraceae > Bradyrhizobium > Bradyrhizobium murdochi. The sequence continues at coordinate 62,484 of NZ_AXAU01000017.1, forward strand.
ATATGGTCAACCAAAGCGTTCGATCGCAAACGGCCTGACATCGGCAAACGGCGTCTCGCCGGTCATCATTTCGGCCAGCAGGCGGCCGGTCGCGGGTCCGAGCGTCAGCCCGTGATGCTGGTGGCCGAAGTCGAACCATAGCCCGCCATGGCGGGGGGCTTTGCCGATCACCGGCAGCATATCCGGCAGGCAGGGCCGCGCACCCATCCAGGGCTTGGTGTCTACCGGCTCGCCGAGCGGGAACAGTCGGTGCGCCCGCGGCAGGGCCCGCTCAACCTGGATCGGCGTTGGTGGTGCATCGCGGTGGGCAAACTCGGCGCCGGTCGTGAGCCGAATGCCGCGGTTCATCGGCGCCAGAAGATAGCCGAGATCGGTGTCCAGCACGGGATGGTTCAAGACCGCGTTGCCGCGCGGCTTGAGATGCAAATGGTAACCACGCTTGACCTGAAGCGGGATCGAATAGCCGAGCGGGGCGAGGATCTGGTCGGACCACGGCCCCATCGCCACCACCACTTCGCGCGCCGCAATAGTGCCTTCCAGCGTCGCCACCCGCCACCGTCCGCTCGCCTGTTCGAGCGTTCGGGCGTCGCCGACCAGATAACGCCCGCCCTTGCGGCCGAACAGCGCCGCATAGGCCTTGGCCAGCCCACCGGGATCGGGCACAAATCCCGGCGCGGGAAAATGGATCGCGCCGCTGAAATCGCCGCTCAGATGCGGCTCGCGCGCTGATATCGCGAGCCGATCCAGCACCTCGCCGGCGACGCCGTGCTCCCCGGCGCGCTTGAGATCCTGCACCGCATCCGCAAGGGTCGCCTCGGAACGAAACAGCTTGATCCAGCCGGTCCGCCGCAAAAGCTCCGGCACATTGGCTTCCGCAATCAGCGCCTCATGCTCGATCAGGCTGCGCTGGATCAGCGGCAATTCGGCCATTGCGCTGTGCAGTGCACGCTCCGGTGAAGAGGCGAGGAAATACCGGGCCAGCCACGGCAGGAAGACCGGCAGATCCCTGAAGTGGTAATGCACCTGCGGCGCGCGAAGAAACGCGTAGCGCAGGATCTGGCCCACGTCCCGCGGAAACATATAGGGAAAGACCGAAGCGCACTCGATCAACCCGCCATTGCCGTAACTGGTTTCCTCGCCGGCTGTATCATGGCGGTCGATCAGAACCACGTTCCGGCCGCGTTTTTGCAGGTGCAAAGCGGCGCTGACGCCGACCATGCCCGCACCCAGGACGAGTACGTCGGCCTTCAGTTCCGCCATCCGGCACTCCGAAAGTTCAATGTAACGTGGTTGCACATGCGTCTTAAGGTGAGACTAGTCATTGCCGCACCGCCGCGCAAACCGGCACGCAGTGCGGGATAATGAAGCTTGCGCGGTGGCTGGACTCTGGCAACATGGCTCGGCAATATCCGGCGGAAATTGCTGATCAAAAGCGGGGAAATCGGACAAATGTCGGTACGTCAAACTTTGCTTGCAGCGGCCACGGCTGCCATCCTAGCCGTGGCAATGGCGCCGGCATCGGCCCAAAGCCTTCGCTATGCCAATCAGGGTGACCTCAAGTCGCTCGACCCGCACACGCTGAACGAGAGCACCACCCACGCGCATCTCGCACATGTCTTCGAAGGCCTTACCGCTCGCGACAAGGATCTGAAGATCATCCCGGCGCTGGCGGAAAGCTGGGAGACCCCGGAGCCGACCCGCTGGCGGTTCCATCTGCGCAAGGGCGTGAAATTCCACAATGGCGACCCGTTCACCGCAGACGATGTCGTCTTCTCGGCGGATCGTGTCCGCAAGAAGGGCTCAAACCTGCAGACCCGTATTCCCGCCGACGCCAAGGTCGTCAAGGTCGACGACCACACGGTAGATTTCATCCTGACCTCACCAAATCCCATTCTCAATTCGCAATGGGATACCTGGTACATCATGAACAAGAAGTGGGCCGAGACGAACAACGCCGTCGAACCGACGCCTGCTGCCGCCACCACGCCGAGCTTTGCCTCGCTCAATGCCAACGGCACCGGCCCCTTCACCGTCGAGAGTCATCAGCCCGGCGTCAAGACCGTGTACAAGGCTAATCCGAACTGGTGGCGCAAGCCCGAGCATAATCTCAAGGAAATCATCTTCACCCCGATCGGCTCGGACGCCACGCGCGTCGCCGCCCTGCTCTCGGGCGAAGTCGATGTCATCGAGCCGGTTCCAATCCAGGATATCACGCGCGTCGATTCCAGCCCCAATGCCCAGGTACTGAAGGGACCCGAACTCCGCACCATCTTCCTCGGCATGGATCAGGTGCGTGACGAACTGCTCTACTCCAGCATCAAGGGCAAGAACCCGTTCAAGGACATCAAGGTGCGCGAGGCCTTCTTCAAGGCCGTCGATGTCGAACTGATCAAGACCCGCGTCATGCGCGGCCTGGCGACGCCTTCGGCGCTGATGATCGCGCCGCAATTGTTCAAATTGTCCGGCGACTTTACCCGTCCGAAATTCGATCCCGACGGCGCCAAGAAGCTGCTCACCGAAGCCGGCTATCCCGATGGTTTCGAAGTCACGATGGACTGCCCCAACGACCGTTATGTCAACGACGCCGCGATCTGTCAGGCCGTCGTCGGCATGCTCGCGCGCATCGGCGTCAAGGTGACGCTGCTGGCACAGCCCAAGGCGCAGTATTTCGCCAAGGTGCTGAAGCCGGGCGGCTATCAGACCTCGTTCTATCTACTCGGCTGGACACCCGGCACGCTCGACTCCCACAACGTCCTGTATGACATCATGGGCTGCCGTGACGATCCGAAATCCAGCCGCGGCGAGGCCAATCTTGGCGGCTACTGCAACAAGAAGCTCGACGAGCTCACCGACAAGGTGCTGCAGGAATCCGACATGACCAAGCGCGATCTCCTGATCAAGCAAGCGTACGAAGTTGGCGCAAAGGACTTTGGGTACATCCCGCTGCACCAGCAGGCGCTGGCCTGGGGCGTGTCGAAGAAAGTGAAACTGAGCCAGCGCGCCGACAACCAGGTCTTGCTCTACTGGGCGACCAAGCAGGATTAGTCAGGCACGACACGGGTCCCGGTGGCTCTAGCAGCTTCCGGGACCTTTCGTTTCCAGGCGACAGCGACGTTCGCCGCCGCACCAAGAGAGCAGTGAAAGGAATACATGCTCGCTTTCACTCTTCGCCGCGCAATCCAGGCCATTGGCGTCATGATCGCAGTCGGCGTGATCGCGTTCTCGATGTTCCGTTTCGCCGGCGATCCCGTCAACCAGATCGTCTCATTGGACACGCCGGCCGCCGAACGCGAGGCGGTCCGCAAGTCGCTCGGGCTCGACGATCCCGTGCCGGTGCAATTCGCACGCTATTTCGCCAATGCCGCGCAATTCAAGTTCGGGGTCTCCTATCAGTTCCGTCAGCCGGTTTCGAACCTGTTGATGGAACGAATGCCGGCGACGCTGGAGCTGGCCGCCTGCGCCACCGTTCTCGCCATGGTGTTCGGCATCCTGATGGGGGTCTATTCGGCGCTGCGGCGCGATACGATTCTGACAAAGTTCTTCCAGGCGGTGTCGCTGATCGGAATCTCGCTGCCGACCTTCCTGATCGGCATTCTTCTCATCTATCTGTTTTCGGTGACGCTGGGCTGGCTGCCTTCATTCGGCCGCGGCGAGGTGGTGCGGATCGGCTGGTGGACCACCGGCCTGCTCACCCTCTCCGGCCTGAAGGCGCTGATCATGCCATCGATTACGCTGGGCCTGTTCCAGATGACCTTGATCATGCGGCTGGTGCGCGCTGAAATGCTCGAAGTGCTCCGCACCGACTACATCCGCTTCGCCCGCGCCCGCGGCCTGACCACGCGCGCGATCCATTTCGGCCACGCGCTGAAGAACACGCTGGTTCCCGTCATCACCGTCGCCGGGCTGCAGTTTGGCTCGGTAATTGCATTTGCCATCATCACCGAAACCGTCTTCCAGTGGCCGGGTATGGGATTGTTGTTCGTGCAGGCCGTGCAAAATGTCGATATCCCGATCATGGCCGCCTATCTGCTGATGGTGTCGCTGATTTTCGTTACCATCAATCTGGTGGTCGATATCCTCTACACCGTCGTCGATCCGCGCCTGCGCTCGACCATCCGCCGTCCGGCATAAGCGAGACTGATATGTCTGACGCCGTAGTACCACACCGAGTAGAGTCGAGCCCGCAGCGGGCGCGCCCTAACGCGAGCTGGCTGAACCGCGTGCTCGACAGCGACATCTTTTACTCGTTCCGCCGCTCCCGAATGACGATGGTGGCAGCGGCGGTAACGGTCCTGTTCTTCCTGCTGGCGATCTTTGCATCCCAACTCGCCGTGCAAAACCCGTTCGATCCGGCGCAACTGCAGTTGATGAATTCGCGGATCTCGCCGCTGTGGACTGCCGAGGGCCAAAGCCCGTTCCTGCTCGGCACCGATGAACAGGGCCGCGACGTGTTTTCTGCGATCCTTTACGGCTTGCGGATTTCGCTCGTCGTCGGCGTGCTCGGCGTCATCTTCGCCGGCACGCTCGGCATCACGCTTGGCCTCATTGCAGGCTATGTCGGTGGCGCGGTCGACGGGCTGATCATGCGTATCGCCGACGTGCAGCTCACCTTCCCGGCCATTCTGATCGCGCTATTGGTCAACGGCGTCGCCAAATCGGTGTTCAATAACCGGCTCGACGCCGTGAGCACGCTGGCAGTCTTGGTGGTTGCGATCGGCCTCAGTTTCTGGGTGCAGTACGCCCGCACCGTGCGCGGCTCGGTCATGGTCGAGAAGAACAAAGACTATGTCGCGGCCGCCCAACTGATCGGCCTTCCCGCGCCGAAGATCATGCTGCGCCACGTGCTGCCCAACACCATGGGTCCGATCCTGGTGATTGCGACCATCAACCTCGCGCTTGCCATCATCACCGAGGCGACGCTGTCGTTCCTGGGCGCCGGCATGCCCGACACCATGCCCTCGCTCGGCACCCTGATCCGGATCGGCAACAACTATCTGTTTGCCGGCGAGTGGTGGATCGTCGCCTTCCCCGGCATCGCGCTGGCGGGGCTGATCCTTTCCATCAACCTGCTCGGCGACTGGCTGCGCGACGCGCTCAATCCAAAACTCCGATGACCGTTCCCGTCCTCTCCGTGCGTAACCTCGAGGTGGAATTCCTCACCCGCCGCAGCACGCTGCGCGCGATCAACGGCGTTTCGTTCGACATAGCCAAGGGCGAAGTGCTCGGCGTGGTCGGCGAATCCGGCGCCGGCAAATCGGTCACGGGACTGGCCGTGATCGGACTGATCGATCCTCCCGGCCGCATTTCGGGCGGTGAGATCTACCTGTCGGGAACGCGGATCGATCACCTGCCGCCGGAAGAAATCCGCCGTATCCGGGGCAAACGGATCGGGATGATCTTTCAGGATCCGCTGACAAGCCTCAATCCGCTCTACCGGATCGGCGACCAGATCGTCGAAACGATTCGAACCCACTTGAATCTGTCGGAGACCGCCGCGCGCAAGCGCGCCATCGATCTCTTGGCCGAGGTCGGCATCCCCGCGCCGGACAAACGCATCGACGCCTATCCGCACGAATTCTCCGGCGGCATGCGCCAACGCGTCGTGATTGCGCTGGCGATCTGCGCCGAGCCGGAACTGATCATCGCCGACGAGCCGACCACCGCGCTCGACGTCTCCGTGCAGGCGCAGATCATCTCGCTGATCAAGCGCCTCGGGCGCGACCACGGCACGGCGGTGATGCTGGTCACCCACGATATGGGCGTGATCGCCGAGACTTCCGACCGGGTCGCGGTGATGTATTCGGGCCGGATCGCCGAGATCGGCCCGGTGCAGGATGTGGTGCAGAACCCGCTGCACCCCTACGCCAAGGGCTTGATGGGCGCGATCCCGACGCTCGCCGGTGAAGACAAGCGGCTGGTGCAGATACCAGGTTCGATGCCGCGGCTGTCGGCGATCCCGCCAGGCTGCCCATTCAATCCGCGCTGCGCCTTTGTATTCGACCGCTGCCGCGTCGACCGGCCGGAGCCGCTCAAGCACGGTTCGCACGCTGTGGCCTGCCATCTCTTCGACACCGCGCCCCATGAAGCGCCGAAGGAGACCGCGGCATGAGCCCGCCCTTTGTCGATGTGAGGAATTTGCGCCGCGTGTTCGACGTCTCGAAGCCGTGGCTCAACCGCGTGCTGGAAGGCGGCCGTCCGGAATTCCTGAAAGCGGTCGATGGCGTGACGTTCGACATCAGGAAGGGCGAGACTTTTGCTCTCGTCGGGGAATCCGGCTCGGGCAAGACGACCGTGGCGCGGATGGTCGTGGGACTTCTGCCGCCGACTTCGGGCGAAGTCGTCATCGACGGCGTCTCGATGACGAATGCCAGGCAGGCGCAGGCACGGCAGCGGCTGCGCCGCCGCATCCAGATGATTTTTCAGGACCCCTACGCGAGCCTCAATCCCCGCTTCCGGGTCGATGCCATCGTCTCCGAGCCGATCCGCGCCTTCGACCTGATCCAGGGCGAGCGCGATATCCGCCTGCGCGTCGGCGAATTGTTGAATCTCGTGGGCTTGCATCCTGATGACGGCCTGAAATATCCGCATGAATTCTCCGGCGGCCAGCGCCAGCGCATCGCGATTGCACGCGCGCTGGCGTCAGATGCCGAATTTATTGTTTGCGATGAACCGACCTCGGCGCTCGATGTCTCCGTGCAGGCGCAGATCCTCAATCTGATGCGCGACCTGCAGGACAAATTCGGCCTCACCTATCTACTCATCAGCCATAACCTCGCCGTGGTCCGCCACATGGCGACGCGCATCGGCGTGATGTATCTCGGTCGTATTGTTGAAATCGCCGAAGGGCGCGAATTGTTCGCCAATCCGCGGATGCCCTACACCAAAATGCTGCTCGGCGCGGTTCCTGATCTCGCGATGTCCGGCCGGCAGCGCATTCCGGTCAAGGGCGAAATCCCGAATCCGATCGATCCGCCGCCCGGCTGCGCCTTCAACCCGCGCTGTCCGCTCGCCTTCGATCTGTGCCGGCGGCAAACGCCCGAGCTGATCAACGGGGTTGCCTGCCACGCCGTCAACCAACCGGTTGAGGCCAAAGCCTTGGTATGATCACGGGGATGGGTGCAATGCGTGGCATCCCAGCGGTTGGCATCCAGCCTCGCCTGTGGTCAAGTGCGCGCGCTAGAGCATGCTTCAACTGAGTTGAAGCATGCTCGTCGATCATCTTCTTGTTTGAGCATGATCTTTTCGGAAAACCGGTGTCCACTTTTCCGGATCATGCTCTAGGATACCAGCACGGCATTGGATTCCCATGAGCAACATCAATCCCGATCCGTTCACCACAAGGCCGGAAATCGAAGGCACCTTTGGCGTCGTCACGTCGACCCACTGGATCGCGACCGCCGTCGGGATGAGCATTCTGGAAAAAGGCGGCAACGCATTCGATGCCGGCGTTGCCACAGCCTTCACGCTGCAGGTGGTGGAGCCGCATCTGAACGGTCCCGGCGGTGACGTGCCGATCATCGTGCATGACACCAGGCGCGGCCGCACCGAGGTGATCTGCGGCCAGGGTCCGGCGCCTGCGAAGGCAACCATTGCGCACTACAAGAGCGAAGGGCTGGAGATGGTGCCCGGCACCGGGCTCCTCGCGGCGTGCGTGCCCGGCACGTTCGAATCCTGGATGCTGCTCTTGCGCGACTACGGCACGATGCGGCTGCGCGACGTGCTGGAGCCCGCGATCGCCTACGCCCGCGATGGCTACCCGCTGGTCGAGCGCGCTTCCGCAACGATCCAGGTCGTCGAGCAGTTATTCAGGAAGCACTGGACGACATCGGCGGCGGTCTACCTGCCGAACAATGAAGTGCCAAAACCCGGCACGCTGTTCACCAACAAGCAGCTCTCCGAAACCTACGCCCGCATTCTCAAAGAGGCGGAAAGCGCAGGCGGTGACCGCGTCGCACAGATCGAGCGCGCGCGAAAGTCCTGGTCGCAGGGTTTTGTGGCGGAAGCAATCGACAAGTTCTGCCGCACCCAGGACGTGATGGACGTGAGCGGCTCACCGCATCGCGGCGTACTAAGCGCCGACGACATGGCACGTTGGCAGCCGACCGTCGAGGCGCCGCTGACCTATGATTACGGCCGCTACACTGTCTGCAAGCCCGGCGTCTGGAGCCAAGGCCCGGTGATGCTACAGCAACTCGCGCTGCTCAAGGGGTTTGAGCTCGACGGGCTCGATCCGGCCGGGCCCGACTTCATCCATCTGCAGATCGAATGCGCGAAACTCGCCTTCGCTGATCGCGAGAAGTTTTATGGCGACCCGAAATTCACCGACATCCCGATCGCGACGCTGTTGTCGGACGCCTACAATGACGAGCGCCGCAAGCTGATCTCGAGGGATAAGGCCTCACTCGACTTCATCCCGGGTTCGGTCGAGGGCTTCGGTTCGATCGTCAAGCTGCGCCGTGCGGAAGGCCATCGCGAGGCGGTCGGTGCCATGGGCGCGGGCGAGCCGACCGTCGGCCGGTTCGGCGAGGTGCGCGGCGACACCGTGCATTTCGACATCATCGACCAGGCCGGCAACATGGTCTCGGCGACGCCGTCCGGCGGCTGGCTGCAATCCTCGCCGGTCATTCCCGAACTCGGCTTCTGCCTCGGCAGTCGCGCGCAGATGTTCTGGCTGGAGGAAGATCACCCGGCAGCACTTGCGCCCGGCAAACGGCCGCGCACCACGCTCTCGCCCACCATGGCGCTGCGCGACGGCGAGCCCTACATGGCCTGGGGGTCGCCCGGCGGCGACCAGCAGGATCAATGGACCACGCAGTTCTTCCTGCGGCATGTCCACGCCAAACTGAACCTGCAGGAAGCGATCGACGCACCGGCCTGGCACTCCGAACATTTTCCGATCTCGTTCTGGCCGCGCACCGCGCGTCCCGGCGTGCTCGTGCTCGAAAGCCGCGTACCGAACGCGACCGTCGACACATTGAAGAACCGCGGACATGTGGTCGAGATCGGTCCCGAATGGTCGGAAGGCCGCCTCACCGCGGCCTCCAAGATCGGTCGTCGCCGCCGCGCCGCCGCCAATCCGAGGGGCATGCAGGGCTACGCGGCGGGGCGGTAGAGGCGACTTGAGATGACCTGGTCGATCATTGCCCGCGATCCCCAAACCGGCCAGATCGGCATCGCGGTCGCGACCCGATTTTTTGCGGTCGGCGCGCGCGTGCCGCATATCGCGCCCGGCATCGGCGGCATCGCAACGCAGGCGCTGGTCAATCCCTACTACGGCATCGACGGCGTGAAGTTGCTGCGCGAAGGCCGCAGCCCCCGCGAGGTGGTGGACATTCTGCTCGTTACCGACGATGGATACGAAGCCCGCCAACTTCATGTCATGGATATCAAGGGCCGCATCGCAGCGCATACCGGCCGCGAATGCATCGACTGGTGTGGGCATATCCAGGGTGACGGCTTCTCCCTCGCCGGCAACATGCTGGCGGGTGCGGCCGTGCTCGATGACACGGCGAAAGCCTTTGTCGCCAATGCCAGCCTGCCCTTTGCGCAGCGGCTGATCGTAGCGATGAAGGCCGGCGAAGCCGCCGGCGGCGACAAGCGCGGCAAGCAATCGGCGGCGCTGTTGATCCATGGCGAGGAGGAATGGTCAGATCTCGACCTGCGTGTCGACGACCATGCCGATCCGTTGGCCGAACTCGAGCGTCTCGAACAAGTGAGCCGCGAGCGCTGGGTGCATTTCCGCCCCTTCCTGCCGACGCGCACAAATCCGGCGGGGATCACCGACCGCATGGTCATCGATGCCCGCATCGAAGCGGCGACGACGGGCAAGGCATGACCGCGAGCCCGCTGATCGAAATCGAGGGCCTGCGCGTGGTCTTCCACGGCGATGACGGCCGCACCACGCACGCGGTCGACGGTGTCGATCTCAGCGTGGCCAATGGCGCGACGCTTGGCCTCGTCGGCGAATCCGGCTGCGGCAAGAGCGTGACCTCGCTCGCCGTTATGGGATTATTGCCAAGGCGTTCCGCTGAGGTGTCGGGGTCGATCCGTTTCGACGGTTTTGATCTCCTCGACATTCCCGACGATACGCTGCGCGATCTGCGCGGCAATCGGCTCGCGATGATCTTCCAGGAGCCGATGACTTCGCTCAATCCGAGCTTCACCATCGGCGACCAGATCATCGAGACCATCCTGCGCCATCGCGGCGGGTCGCGGCGGCAGGCGCGCGAGCGCGCGATCGAGCTGCTGCGGCGGGTACACATCCCCTCGCCCGAGAAACGTGTCGACGAATATCCGCACAAGCTGTCCGGCGGCATGCGCCAGCGCGTGATGATCGCGATGGCGCTGGCCTGCGACCCGCGCCTCCTGATCGCCGACGAGCCGACCACCGCGCTCGACGTCACGCTGCAGGCGCAGATCCTCGACCTGATGCGCGAGCTGAAGGCCGCCAGCGGCGCCGCGATCATCCTGATCACCCACGATCTCGGCGTGGTCGCCGAAGTCTGCGACGAGGTCGCAGTGATGTATGCCGGCGAGATCGTCGAACGCGCACCGGTCGATGAACTGTTCGCCAGCCCGCAACATCCTTACACCGTCGGCCTGCTCGGCTCGATCCCACGGCTCGGCCGCCGTACCGAACACTTGGCGACGATCGACGGCATGGTGCCGAACATGGCGAACCCGCCCGCCGGCTGCCGCTTCGCCGCGCGCTGTCCGTTCGTCCTGGAAGCCTGCATCGCCGCGCCGCCGCCACTTGCGACGGTGAGCCCCGACCATGCCTCGCGCTGCATCCGCGCGCCGCTGGAGCGGCTGGTATCATGACCGCGCTGCCCTCCGCTCTCGCTCCCCGGGCGCAGTGCAGCGCAAGCGAAGCGCAGCGGTGCACTGCTGAACCGGGGACCACCTGTAGTCCCACACGACATAGGTCCCGGTTCTGCAGCGCACGGCCAAGAGACGCTGCGCTGCGCCACGTACGGTGCCGACGATGACGGCGCTGCTCGAAGTCGAAGGCCTGGTAAAGCATTTCGTCGCCACGCGGTCGGTATTCGGCCGCCCCACCGCCTACGTAAAAGCGGTCGACGGCGTCAGCTTCACGGTCGAGGCAGGCAAGACGCTGGCGCTGGTCGGTGAATCCGGTTGCGGCAAGTCCACCGTCAGCCGGCTGGTGCTGCGGCTGATCGAGCCGGATGCGGGCAACGTTCGCTTTGAGGGCCGCGACCTCGGCGCGCTCGGCGCCAACGAATTGCGCGCCTTCCGCCGCGATGCGCAGATCATTTTCCAGGATCCTTATGCGTCGCTCAACCCGCGCATGACGGTGAGCCAGATTCTGAGCGAGCCGCTGGCGCTGCACGATCTGGTGCCGGCCCCGCGCCGCCGCGAACGGGTCGAAGAGCTGTTGCGGCTGGTCGGGCTCGAGCCGCGCTTTGCCCGCCGCTACCCACACGAATTTTCCGGGGGCCAGCGCCAGCGCATCGCGATTGCGCGGGCGCTGGCGGTAGAGCCGAACTGATCATCTGCGACGAGCCGGTCTCCGCGCTCGACGTCTCGATCCGCTCGCAAATCCTCAATCTGCTGCGCGATCTGCAGGACCGACTCGGCCTCGCCTACATCTTCGTCTCGCACGATCTGGCGGTCGTGAAGCACATCGCCGACCGCGTCGCCGTGATGAACCTCGGCGGTATCGTCGAGACGGCGGACGCCGAAGCGCTGTTCGCCGCGCCCCGACATCCCTATAGCCGTGCGCTACTGTCGGCGATTCCCGTACCCAAACCGCAGGCGCGGCGCGGCCGCATCGTGCTGGAAGGCGAGATGCCGAGCGCGCTCAATCCGCCCTCCGGCTGCCGCTTTCATACCCGCTGCCCTTATGTCATCGAGCGCTGCCGCACCGAAATTCCGCCCCTGCTCGCCGACAGCACGGGACACGCGACGGCGTGCCACCGCACGGCCGAATTGCCGTCACCCGGGGCCATCGTTCCCGCCGATGGCGGATTTTCGCCGGTGCTGGAAAAATTGGTCGCCGCCTTCAGCGGTGGCACGGAAGGTGCAGGTCGCGTCGGGGTTGATGTATCAGGGACACGGCCAGGTGCGGTGTAATCGTGGATAAGGGGATGGCAGCATGAAAATCTTTCGTTTGGCAATCACCGCGGCGGCGCTGCTGCTGTCGCTTCCGGCAACCGTTCAGGCCCAGACCACGCTGCGGATCGGACTTGCCGAGGACCCTGACATCCTCGACCCGACCATGGCCCGCACTTATGTCGGCCGCATCGTGTTCGCATCGTTCTGCGACAAGCTGTTCGACATCGACGACAAGCTCAATATCGTGCCGCAACTCGCGCTGAGCCACGAGACCTCGGCCGACGGCAAGGAAGTCACCATCAAGCTCCGGCCCGGCGTCAAGTTTCACGATGGCGAGGCCTTCAATGCGGAGGCCGCGAAGTTTTCGCTGGAGCGCCACCTGACGATGCAAGGCTCGTTCCGCAAACCGGAACTGGCAGCCGTCGATCGTGTCGACGTCGTCGATCCCCTCACCATCAAGCTGGCATTGAAGGCGCCCTATTCCCCGCTGGTCGCGCAGCTCACCGATCGCGCCGGGATGATGGTATCGCCTAAGGCCGCCAAAGAGGCCGTCGACAAATTCGGCCTGCGTCCGGTTTGCGCCGGTCCCTACAAATTCGTCGAGCGCGTGCAGCAGGACCGCATGGTGTTCGAGAAATTCGCCGACTATTGGAACAAGGACAATATCCATATCGATCGCATCGTCTATCTGCCCTTGGTGGACGCGACCGTCCGCCTGGCCAATTTGAAATCCGGCGGGCTCGACCTGATCGAACGCGTGCTCGCGACGGACCTCAAGGAAGTGCAGGCGGACTCGAAGCTGAAATTGTCCAGCGCGATCGAGCTCGGCTATCAGGGCGTGACGCTGAACGTCGGCAAGGACAAGGCCAAGGGGCCACTCAGCCAGTCCGCCAAGGTGCGGCAGGCGCTCGATCTCTCGCTCGACCGCGACGCGATCAGCCAGGTGGTGTCCAACGGCGAGTTCAAGCCTGGAAATCAGTGGATCAACCCGGATCATCCCTACTACCAGAAAGCCTTTCCGATACCGAAGCGCGACGTCGCCAAGGCCAAGGCGCTGTTGAAGGAAGCCGGCGTCACGCCACCGGTCAGCGTGGATTTCATGGTCTCGAAGGGCGCGGAAACCGAAGCGGCGGCTCAGGTGATCCAGGCGATGGCGGCGGAGAGCGGCTTCGACATGAAGCTTAGGGTCACCGAGTTCGCGACGTCGTTGAAGCAGGCCGAGGCCGGAGAATACCAGGCCTTTCTTCTGGCCTGGAGCGGTCGGATCGACCCGGACGGCAACTCCTATGTCTTCCAGAAGAGCGACGCGCCGCAGAACTACAGCGCCTGGTCCAACAAGGAGGCCGACAAGGCGCTCGATGACGGCCGCCTCGTCACCGATCAGGCGCAGCGCAAGGCGATTTACGAAAAGCTGGCCAAGATCGTGCTGGAGGAGAAGCCGCTGCTTTACATCTACCACCGCCGCATCCTGATCGCGCATACGACGAAGCTCGAAGGCTACAAGCAGATGCCGGACGGGCTGGTGCGCGTGGTCGGGCTGAGGCTGAAGTGAGGCGCGCCTACACGCTCTCGTGTCCCGGACGCGGTGCAGCGCGGCAGCGCTGCTCCGCAGAGCCGGGACCCATCGATCCGACGTTCCCGATCTCAACGAGGTGGGTCCCGGTTCTGCAGCGCAGCGTTGCACGCCGCGCTGCGCCCGGGACACGGATAGTGCCATGCTGAATTTCCTCGCCCGGCGGATCGTCCAGCTCATCCCGACGCTGTTCTTCGTCTCGATCCTGATCTTCTCGCTGCAGCAATTGCTGCCGGGCGATCCGGCGCTGGTGATGGCCGGAGAGGAACGCGATCCTGATGTGATCGCGCAGATCCGGGAGCAGTACCGGCTCGATCAGCCGGTGCCGGTGCAATATGTCTACTGGGTGAAGGGCGTGCTGTCCGGCGATTTCGGCGAGTCGCTTCGCAACAAGGTGCCGGTGCGCGAACTGATCGCTCAGAAGCTACCGGTGACGATGCAGCTTGCGTCGATGGCGATCGTGATCGCTTTCCTGATCGGCATTCCGGCCGGAATCATCTCGGCTGTCAAGAAAGGCACGGCCTGGGACTATGGCGCCAATTTCTTTGCGCTATGGGGGATCTCGACGCCGAATTTCTGGCTCGGCATCATGCTGATCTTCCTGTTCTCGATCCAGCTCGGCTGGCTGCCGGCATCGGGCTATGTGCCGCTGACCGAAAACTGGCGCGCCAGCATCGCCTCCACCATCATGCCGGCCTTCGTGCTCGGCAACGCGATCGCCGCGATCCTGATGCGGCATACCCGCAGCGCCATGCTGCAGGTGCTGGAAAGCGATTATGTCCGCACCGCCCGCGCCAAAGGGCTTCTCGAGCGCTCGGTCATTCTCAAGCATGCCATGCGCAACGCGCTGACGCCGGTGATCACGCTCGGCGCGCTAGAGCTGGGCACGCTGTTGTCGGGCGCGGTATTGACGGAGCAGATTTTCTCGATTCCCGGTTTCGGCAAGCTGATCGTCGACGCGGTCTTCAACCGCGATTATGCCGTCGTGCAAGGCGTCGTGCTGACGACGGCAACGATCTACATCACGCTCAATCTCATTGCCGACATCGCCTATGTCCTCGTCAATCCGCGGCTGCGGGCTTAAAGCCATGGCCGACACCACACTCAATGCGTTGCCGGTTGCCGCCTCCGACGAGCTGGAGAGCCCGGCGCGCCGCGCGCTGCGTCGGCTGTTCAAGCGCAAGGGCGCGGTGGCCGGGCTTGTCGTGATCGCAACCTTCATGTTGCTCGCGCTATTTGCGCCGCTGATCTCGCCCTATGAGCCGATCGCGACAAGTTGGTCGCTGGTGCGCAAGCCGCCGTCCGCGCTGCACTGGTTCGGCACCGACGAGCTCGGCCGGGACATTCTCGCCCGGGTGATCTACGGCGCGCGGGCTTCGCTTCTGGCCGGCGCCATCTCGGTCGGGATCGCGCTGTCGATCGGCGTGCCGCTCGGCCTCCTGTCGGGCTATCGCGGCGGCTTCATCGATGCCCTGATCAGCCGCATCACGGATGCGATGCTGGCCTGCCCGTTCCTGATCCTGGCGATTGCGCTCGCGGCATTCTTAGGGCCCAGCCTCGGCAACGCCATGATCGCGATCGGCATCTCGGCAACGCCAATCTTCGTGCGGCTGACCCGCGGCCAGGTGATGAGCGTCAAGGTCGAGGATTATGTCGAGGCCGCGCGCGCCATGGGCAATCCGCGCTGGCGCATCGCGCTGTTTCACATTTTACCGAACATCATGCCGGCGCTATTGGTGCAGGCGACGCTGTCGATAGCTGCTGCCATCATCGCCGAAGCCGCGCTGTCGTTCCTCGGCCTCGGCCAGCAGCCGCCCGCCCCGTCCTGGGGCAGCATGCTCAATGCCGCACAGCGCTTCCTGACCAATGCGCCGTGGATGGCGGTCTGGCCGGGACTGGCGATCTTTCTCGTGGTGCTGTCGTTCAATCTGGTCGGTGATGGCCTGCGCGACGCGCTCGATCCGAGGGAGAGGTAGTTAAGACCCTCATGGTGAGGAGGCGCCAACGGGTCCGCGCGAAGCGCGGCCCGATGACAGGCTCCGCGCCGTCTCGAACCATGCGGCCCCACTGTGGCCTCATCCTTCGAGACGCCGCTACGCGGCTCCTCAGGATGAGGGTCTAGATAACCAACTCCCGCATCACCCTTCGGCAATCCATCTCGTATTCCAGATCAATCACCGGCGGCCGGGCAAAATGCCAGGTCAAACCCGAACGCGCGGCGCCGCGGCGAACCAGCGCATCGGCAAAGACGTGATGGAAATCGTGGATGGTGTAGGTCTGCACATTTGTCGCGTCTCTCCAGCCGAACCCGAACTCGCCCATGCGCCGCTCCATCACGCCGGCGACGTAGCGGATCTTCTCCGCAATTCCCTCGGGGCTGACGTCGCGGTAACGCACGGTGCGTTCGGCATAGCTTGCATTGCCCTCCTGCGACTCGCCGCTGCCCGCAATCACGAAGCTCGGCGCCGTGCTTTGGCTCGGCCGCGTGAATGAAAAGGCGTAGAATGACGGTTCGGCCGGCGGATCGATCTCCGGGCAGACATTGCTGCGCGCCACCGGATTGGTCGTGCCGTCATAGATGCCCCATTCGCCGAGCGTCTTGACGTAATGCAGGTTGAAATTGCGGAATCCCTCGTCGGTGAATGCCGCCGGCGAGCGCAATTCACAGGCGCAGAACGACGTCAGCGGCCTGCCCGCCGCCTCGATGTACCTTGCGATCCGCGCAAAGCCTTCGGCCAGCGGCAGCCATTTGTCGAAACGCACCCGCTCGATCTCAAATCCGGGATTGGCTGCGACACCGCCCGAATACTGGAACACGGCGGGAATGAAGCGGTAGTTGCCGGCGGGAAAGTCGCTTGTCATGTTGCCTCCCTGTTTTTCTATCTTTTAGCATGGAGACACACCGGCGTCGCATCTCCCGGCATGAAAAAGCGGCGGCAACGGTTTCCCGCTGCCGCCGCTTGCTATTCTGCGGTTACAAAGGCTCAGGTCGGCTTGAGCGCGGACCCAAGATCGAAATCCGCGATCTCCTTGGTCCGCCTGGAGCCGATCTTGGCCTGGTGATCGGTGGCCAACCAGACATAGACCGCCGGCAGCACGAACAGCGTGAACAGCGTGCCGATCGACATGCCGGCTACCACCACGAGGCCGATCGAGAACCGGCTGGCAGCGCCCGCGCCCGTGGCAGTCAGCAACGGGATCAGACCGGTGACCATCGCCGCCGTCGTCATCAGGATCGGACGCAGCCGGATGCGGGCAGCCATTTCGATCGCCGAACGCTTGTCGAGGCCTTCCTTGAGCTGCAGTTCGTTGGCGAACTCGACCATCAGGATGCCGTGCTTGGTGATCAGGCCGACCAGCGTCAGCAATCCAACCTGGGTGTAGATGTTGATGGTCGCCACGCCGAAGAACAGCGGGATCAGCGCACCGACGATCGCCATGGGAACGCTGATCATGATCACCAGCGGATCGCGCAGGCTTTCGAACTGCGCGGCCAGCACCAGGAAGATGATGATCAGCGCGAAGCCGAAGGTGATCGCGAGCTGATTGCCTTCCTGCACATATTGCCGGGAGTCGGCCAGATAATCGTGGCCAAAACCGGCAGGCATCTTCTTCGCTTCGCCCTCCAGGAAATCCACCGCCTGCCCAACCGTCACGCCCGGCATCGGCACCGCGGAGAAGGTCGCCGAATTGAGCTGGTTGTAATGCGTCAGCGCATTCGGATCGGTGGCGGTTTCGATCGACACAATGGTCGACAGCGGCACTAGCTGCCCGGTGTTGGTCGGGACGTAGTAACCGCCAAGCGATTCCGGCGACAGCCGCTTGTCACGCGACACCTGCGGGATCACTTGATACGAGCGTCCCTCGAGGTTGAAGCGGTTGACGTAATTGCCGCCCAACAGCGTCTGCAAGGTAGCGCCGACCTGCGACATGTTGATGCCGAGGTCGCTCGCCTTGGAGCGGTCGATCGAGACGCGAACCACCGGCTGATTGAATTCGAGGTCGCTGTCGGAGACGATGAACATACCACTCTTGCGTGCGGCATCCTTCAGCTTCGCCATCTGGTCATAGACGGCCTGGAAGCCGGCGGTCGAATTGATCACCATCTGTATCGGCAGGCCACCCGGTCCGCCCGGCAACGGCGGCAGGTTGAACGCAAACGCCTGGACGCCTTCGATCTTGCTGATCTCGGCCTGCACCAGCGGCTTCAGCGCTATCGAGGATCGCTCACGCTCGTCCCACGGCTTGAGCAGCATGCCGGCAATGCCGCCCTGCGGGCCGTTGATGCCGTTGAGGACAAAGCGCAGGTCCGTTTCCGGAAACTTGGCAAAAGCCTTGTCGAGCTTGTCGCCGTAGAAGTCGACATAATCGATGTTAGCGTATTTCGGCGCCTTGGTCACCGAGAACACGATGCCCTGGTCCTCCTCGGGCGCGAGCTCCTTGGAGGTGTTCATGTAGAGGAACCCGACCAGACCGAGGATCGTCAACGCGAACAAGCCGGTGATCGGACGATAGTCGAGCGAGCGGTCGAGCTGGCGGCCGTACCAGCGTGTCATCGAACCGAACACCCTGTTGACCAGCCTCGAGAACCGCCCCTCGTCCGCGCTCTTCAGGAGGACCGAGCACATCATCGGCGACAGCGTCAACGCGATCACGCCCGATACGATCACCGAGCCCGCCAGCGTGAAGGCGAATTCGCGGAACAGCGAACCGGTCAGGCCGCCGAGGAAGCCGATCGGGGCGTACACGGCGGCAAGTGTAATCGTCATGGAGATCACGGGGCCGACGATTTCGCGTGCGCCTTGCAGCGACGCCTGGACGGGCGTCTTTCCTTCCTCCAGATGGCGATGGATGTTCTCCACCACCACGATGGCGTCGTCGACCACGAGCCCGATCGCCAGCACCATTGCCAGCAGCGTCAGAAGATTGAAGCTGAATCCCATCATTAGCATCAGGCTGCAGACGCCGATCAGCGACAGCGGAATCGTCACCACGGGAATGATGACCGAGCGGAACGAGGCCAGGAACAGGAAGATCACGACCACCACGATCAGCACGGCCTCGATCAGCGTGTTCTTCACCTCGTCGATCGACGACTGAATGAACTTGGTGGAATCGTAGGCCACTTTCATTTTCATCGACGGCGGCAGGTTGCGTTCGATCTCCGGCATCAACGCGCGCACGCCCTTGACCAGCGTCAGCGGGTTGCCTTGCGGGGTCGCCTGCACGCCGATGAAGATCGCGCGCTCGCCGCTGAACGCGACGCTTGCGTCCGAGCTTTGCGCCGCAAGCTCGACGGTTGCGATATCCTCGATCCGCACGAAGCCGCCGTCCTTGGACTTGACGATCATCTTCTTGAACTGCTCGAGGTTCCGCAGGTCGGTATTAGTCTGGACGTTCGAGACGATAAAATAGCCCTTGGACTGACCGGCTGCTGCCTGGAAGTTGTTGGCGGCAATCGCCGCGGAAACGTCGCTCGGCGACACGCCGCGGCCCGCCATTCGTATCGGATCGAGCCACAGCCGCATCGCAAAGGTCTGGCCGCCGAGAATGTCGGCCGACGCCACACCATCGACCGTCGACAGCACCGGCTGCACCACGCGCGTCAGATAGTCTGAAATCGCCGACCCTGAGAGTTCTTCGCTGGAGAAGCCCAGATACATCACGGCCGTGGTTTGGCCAGTCGTCTTGGTTATGACCGGGTCGTTCGATTCCTTCGGGATCAGGTATTTGACCGAGTTTACCTTGGCGAGAACTTCGGTCAGCGCCTGGTTCGGATCGAAATTCAGCTTGATGTAGACCTGAATCGTGCTGGTGCCCTGCACCGACGAGGAGGTGATGTAGTCGACGCCCTCGGCGGAAGCGACCGCCTGCTCGATCGGCGTGGTGATGAAGCCTTGAATCAGGTTAGCCGACGCGCCCGGATATGAGGTGGTGATGTTGACCACCGTGTTCGACAGCTTCGGATATTGCCGGATCGGCAATACGCTGGCGGCGCGCAGACCGATCAGAAGGATCAGCAGGCTGACGACGACCGACAGGACCGGACGCTTGATGAAGATATCGGTGAAGGCCATCGCAAAGTCATCCCGCTGGGCTCAGCATTTCGGGGGCGCGGCCGAGCCACAAGACCGCCGCCCATCTTTCTTTCGCCGCGGCTCCTCAAGGGAGCCGCATCATGGATCAGTAGCGCGGCGGCTTCGCCGGAATCGCCGGCACCGGATCGTTCGAAATCGTCACGGCAGCTCCGGACTGGAGCTTGAGCTGGCCCACCGCCACGACGCGGTCGCCCTCCTTCAAGCCCTTCAGAACTTCGGCGCGGCCCTCGATGCGCTTTCCGGTCTGCACGAAGGTGCGTGTCGCGATCAGGCTGGTCTTGCCGTCCTCTTCCTTCTTTTCACTGAGGAGGTAGACGGAGTCGCCGTAGAGCGTGTAGTCGACCGCGGTTTCGGGCACGGTGACGACCGGCGGCTTGTCGGGCAGCACTACGGTGGTGGTCGCGAACATGCCCGGCTTGAGGATCTTGTCCGGATTCTGGATCGTCGCCTGCACGCGAATGTTGCGCGTGTCCGCCGCGATCTGCGGCTCGATGGTGGTGATCTTGCCCTCGAAGGTGCGGCCCGGATAGGCGTCGACCGCGATCCGAACGATCTGGCCGACCTTGAGCTGTCCGGAGTCCTTCTCCGTCACGGTGAAGTTCGCATACAGCATCGACAGATCAGTCAGCGAGACGATCTGCGTACCCGCAGTCAGATATTGCCCGACTTCGACCCTGCGCACGCCGAGTTCGCCATCGAACGGCGCCCGCACCAGCTTCTGCGAAATGATCGCTTCGGTCCTGGCGATGCCGGCGCTGGCCTGATCGAACACAGCCTGGGCGTTATCCACCGTCGCCTGTGGTCCGACCTGACGCTCGGCCAACTGCTTGGCGCGATCGAGCGAGAGCTGCGCCAACCGCTGCTGCGCCTTGTAGTTGGCGAGATCCGCCTGCTCGGGACCGTCGAACAACTGCACCAGTGGCGTGCCCTCCTTCACGCTGGCGCCCGCCGTAAACAGGATATCGGTGATGCGGCCGTTGACGTCGGAGGTCACGTTGACCTGGTGCACGGCAGCGAGATCGCCGACCGCAGTCAGAAGATTCGGAATCGTTTCGGACTTCGCCGTGGCGATGTTGACGCTGGTCGGCGGCGGCTTCATGGTCGCGAAGAACTGCGCGATCATCTTGCCGCGGAAGTAGTTGAACCAGACCAGGCCGCCAACCAGCAAGGCCAGCAGCGTTCCGACGATGATGAGCCACCGCACCATCCGGACGGGCCGCTTGTGCGGCTTTTCCGTTATCGGCTTTCCCGAAATCTTGTGTTCGGTCACGATATTCATGTCATGCACTTTCTGCAGTTACCGATTGTCCCGAATTCGGTGACAGCTCGCCGTCCAAATGAGAAGCAATTGCGGCTTCGGTAAGTCCGATGCCGCGCAGAATGAATTGACACAACTGCCGCTCCAGGTCGGCGGCGTTGCCGTAAGAAAGACAGGGCACCGGCGGAAGCCTCGTCAGCGCCGCCATCAGCACGGTGTGGTGCGCGAACCAGAAAAGGTTGAGCGGATCGCTGCCGATCCGCGCCGCGTCGCCGGCCGTTACAGCGCGCTCGATCGATGCCGTGAACACCGGCCCGATCAGGCCGGCGACCTTGTCGTAGAGCAAGCGCGCGAACTCGCCGTCATCGAGATGGCTCGTCGTCATCAGCCGCAGCCGCTGCGCTTCCTCCTGGTCCGAGCCGTCCGACACTTCCATGAAATGGCCAACCATGCCCTTGACCAGTTCAACCAGTGTGGCAGTTGAAGGCTGCTGGCCGAGCAGTTGCGCGAAATCCGGATCGGCCTCGCACTCCTCGGCGAGGATTTCGGCATAGAGCGCGGCCTTGGACGGGAAATGCTTGAACAACAGCCCTTCCGAAATGGCCGCAGCCGCCGCCACGCTCTTGGTCGTGGTGCCGGCAAAGCCGTGACGGGCAAAGCACCGCTTGGCGGCGCTCAAGATCAATTGCCGCCGCAAATCACTGGTCATGCGCAGGGTAGACATGCGGGCGTGAGTAATCACTCACCTTGACGAAGTCAAGGATACATTGCAGCGCACCAGGCGGATTCTGCCACCGGGTGGCGTCAAAGACACGGCCTCATCGCTTTGTTTGAGCACGAGTTTTCGGCAAATCGGGCTCTCGCGTTGCAGACTTATCCCGAATTGGTCGCAACCCCAAGGCGCTTGGATCAAGGCGCTTTCGATCACGGCGCCTGGATGGTGTGGGCTGAAAGCGCCGACTTGACGCTTTGAAAGCGGCGTCTAAGATAGTTGCAAATGCGACTAATTTGACGCCCGCTTACCCTTCCGTCTTCCAACGAGTGCGGCGAGCCATGAATCTGGATGCGCGCGAACTGGCGGCCACATTCGACCTCGAAAAGCTGACGCCGGAATTTTATGCCAACCCCTACCCGACCTATCGCGCGCTGCGCGAGAGCGAACCGATCAAACGGTTGCCGAATGGGTCGTACTTCCTGACCCGCTACGACGATCTGGTCGCGGCCTACAAGAACACCAAGGCGTTCTCGTCCGACAAGAAGAAGGAGTTCTCGCCGAAGTATGGCGACTCCCTGCTCTACGAGCACCACACCACGAGCCTCGTGTTCAACGATCCTCCCGCCCACACCCGCGTCCGCCGGCTGATCATGGGCGCATTATCGCCGCGCGCGATCGCCGGCATGGAGCCCGACCTGGTCCGGCTGGTCGACCGCCTGCTCGGCGCCATCGCCGCCAAGGGCAAGGTGGACCTGATCGACGATTTCGCTGCTGCCATTCCGATCGAAGTGATCGGCAATCTGCTCGATGTGCCGCAGAGCGAGCGCGATCCCTTGCGCGACTGGTCGCTGGCCATTCTCGGCGCGCTGGAGCCGGTGATCGGCCCGGACGCCTTCGCCCGCGGCAACAAGGCGGTCGAGGATTTCCTGGCGTATCTCGAAGGGCTGGTGGCGCGGCGACGGGCCAAGCCCGGCAATCCCGACCGCGACGTGCTGACGCGGCTCATTCAGGGCGAAGACAATGGCGAGCGGCTGACCGAAAAGGAGCTGCTGCACAACTGCATCTTCCTGCTCAATGCCGGCCACGAGACCACCACCAACCTGATCGGCAACGGGCTCGTCGCGTTACTGAACCACGCAGGCGAGAAACGCCGGCTGATTGAAAATCCCGATCTGATCAAAACCGCGATCGAGGAAATGCTGCGGTTCGAGAGCTCCAACCAGCTCGGCAACCGCATGACCGTCGAGCCGTTCGAACTCGGCGGCGTCGCGATGCCGGCGGGCACACCGGTGACGCTGTGCATCGGCGCCGCCAACCGCGACCCCGCCCAGTTCGCCGATCCCGAACGTTTCGACATCGGCCGCACGCCGAACCGGCATCTGGCCTTCGGCACCGGCGCGCATCAATGCGCCGGCATGGCGTTGGCGCGGCTCGAGGGCGCCATCGCGATCTCGCGTTTCCTCGCGCGCTTTCCGGATTATGCGCTCGACGGCGAACCGGTACGCGGCGGCCGCGTGCGCTTCCGTGGATTTCTGAGCGTGCCCTGCACGGTCAGCCAAGGCGCAGGCGAACTCAGTCCTGCGTCGTAAAATCGCAACGTAAGTCATAGCGGCGACGAACGATTCCTGCGCTTGCGCGTTGATGCTCTCGGGCGGCGAAGCGAGGGAGTGAGATCATGCTTTCGAGCGGCGCTCGCATCGCAGCATTTTTTCTTGGTGTCTCCGCGATAGCGGTGAGCACCGGCTCGTCTGCCCAACCAGGAAGAGGCCTTGGCCAAGGCGGCGGGGCGGCGCCCGCAGCCCGACCGGCTGCACCGCCACCGGCGATGGCCCGCCCAGCGGCGCCACCGGCGATGGCTCGCCCGGCGGCGCCTCCGGCCATGGCGCGACCCGCCGCTCCGGCGATCCGTGCAGCTCCCCCGCCTCAGCGTCCAGCAATGGCCCCACGCGCGGCGCCGCAAATCGCCGCACCGCCGCGAGCGGTCACACCGCGCGTTGCAGGGCCACGACCCGATATCCAGCGTGCCGCGCCGGCGCAGCGACCGGCCATGACGAGACCCGAGCCGCGCATCGCCGCACCATCGCGGCCGGGCGCATCTCCTGTCGTAGGCGCTCGACCGTCGCGACAGGAACAGATCGAAACGCGTGCGCAGCAGCGCGAGCAGCGCCTCCAGCAGCGGCAGCAAATGGTGCAGGAGCGGCAGCGTAACATGCTGTCGCGCCAGAGCACGGAGCGGCAGAGCCGCATCGATCGCTTGCAGCAGCGCGTCCAGCAATTGCAGTCGCAAAGGCCGGAAGGGCTGCGGGCGCAACGCGAACAGCAAAGATCGCTGCAAGCTCAAAACCGCCTGCTCCAGCGCGAGCAGCGCATCCAGGAACGTGACCAGGCACGCCTGCAGCGGCTTGGGCCACAGCCCTCGGCTGAACGATCCGCCTCTGCCGCGGCCATGCAGGCCGCCGCTCGCGGGCGATTTTCCGCGCAGTTCCGCAGCAATGATGCTCTGCAAGCCCGTGCGGCGCTGACCGCCCGGGAGAACCGCTGGGCTCCGCGGCACGCCTGGCGGCACGGCCATCGCGCCGCGTTCGTGGCCTGGCTCGGTCCGGTCTTCTGGCCTTACGCCTATTCCGACATCTTCAATTACACGTTCTGGCCTCACGCCTATGATCCCGGCTATTGGGCGTACGCCTACGACGACTTCGTCGATACGGTGTTTTGGGGTACGGACAGCCCGTATTCCGCCTACGCCAGATATCCTGATCCCGGGGCGGCGGTCACCGATTTCCGAGCGGGCAAGCGCGCAAGCGTGAGCCAGCAGACGCTTCGGCAGGTGTGCAGAGAACCGGACGAGGGCGTGACCGCCTGGCCGATTGCATCGATCGTGCGCGCCGTGCAGCCGACGCCCGAGCAGCGCGCCCTGCTCGACGAGTTGAAGGCCGCCGCAGCAAAGGCCGCCGACGTGTTCAAGGATACTTGCGCCGACTCCTTTGCCATGACGCCGCCCGGTCGCCTGCGGGCGATGACGAACCGCGTGACGGCTACGCTCGACGCGGTAAGGATCGTGCGTCCGGCGCTTGAACGGTTTTACAATTCGCTAAATGATGAGCAAAAAGCGCGTTTCAACGCACTCGGCCCGAACGTCGGCGACCGCTCGCAACAGCCGCAGCAGCAAGCAAATGCGCAAGCCGAGGCTTGCGGCGATCCGAAATCCAGCCTCACGCGGCTACCGATTGAGCGGATCGAGGCTGTCGTACGGCCGGCGGGCGAGCAAAAGGAGGCGCTTGACCGCTTGAGCGACGTGACCAAGAAGGCGGTTGCAGGGCTGCAAGCTGCCTGCCCGGACGACGTGCCGCTTACGCCGGTCGGCCGGCTGGACGCGATGGAGAAGCGGCTCAAGGCCATGCTCGAGGCAGCCGATTGGGTGCAGGAGGCGTTGGATAAGTTCTATGCCACGCTGAGCAACGAGCAGAAGGCGCGCTTCAATACAATGCCGCAGGTCGCAAGCCAGTGACCGAAAGATGCCAACCATCCTTCTTGATGAGGACTCGAATGAGGCAATCGCATTTCGTCACGCTGCTCGTCCGGCCGACATCCAGCCGGCGAGAGGCACGTTTGCGGCACGGTCGGACGTTCTTGATAGGTGCGTTGGGCGGGCTGGCGTGCATGCTTTTATCGCCTTCCGCCCTGCCCCAGGCGCCGCAAGGCGCAGAGGGCGTCTCAGGACAACAGGCGTTCAACAATGCCTGTCGGACGTGCCACATCATGAGAGAGGGCGACAATCGGCTGGGTCCCAACCTGCACAAGATTATTGGACGGAAAGCGGGATCGCTACCGGACTACGGGTTTTCCAGCGCCATGAAGGAGGCAGGATTCGTATGGGATGAGGAGAAGCTCGATCGCTTCATTGCCAACCCCGATGAGGTCGTGCCCGGCAACAGCATGAAGCCGTATGGCGGCCTCTCATCGAGCGAGGACAGAAAAAAGATCATCGCCTTCCTGGCTCAATCAAAGTAGCGCCACAGCCTGGGCTCTTTCGAGCAAAACGACCCGGTCACTGCGCTGCGCGCGCCAATGCCAAAGCGCGCTCCATCGCCTGCGCTACGATGACGGCAGAGCGCTCGTCGAGATGAACACCGTCGGCCCAGCGCAGCTCGCTTCGGTTCACTTCGATGGATAGCCATCGATTGGAATCCGGAAATGCGGCATGAATAATTTCCCGTGTGATCGCCGCATGCCGCGAGCCTTCGATCGGCTCGAAATAGGGTAGCTCGAACAGCAACACGCGCGCACCGCGTTGTTCCACGATCCGGATCAGCTCCCCAATCCGTTTCGCGTTAAGTCGCACCGCATCCGTCGGATCCTCCGCATTGAGTTGCTGCAGCGCGCGATCCGCATAGATCCGGTTGTCGAAATCGCTCGGCGGCTGCCCGACCAATCTGCGCAGCTCGAGCGCGACCTGCTCATGCGTCAGCGGCGTATGAAGCTGCTGCTCATAGGCAGCTACCGCGGCTCTGACCGGGCGAAAGAACAATGGCTCGGCATCGCCGCGTGAATAACGTTCGACCAGCGCAGCGTCGGTCTGACGGGCGAGAACATTCGCTTCGACTAGTATGAGCCCTGGAAGCTGCGGCTGGCTCGCAACGATCTCCAGCCCGGTGAGCGGCGAGCCGCCCGCAAGCGCCAGATTTCTCAACTTGGGCGTTGCAAAATATTCCTCCTTGAGGCGGAACGTGATCGAGCTGCCCAACAGCACGACATCAGGCAACGGCTCACGCAGGTAACGGCTGAGCGTAATCAGCGTGCCGTCCCGCGTCGTCGTCGCCGGCATTTGCAGCCCGCTGCCGAAGCGCACAGTAGCAAAGCCGCAAGCGGTCAAGACAATCGCCGCGCCGGCACCGCATTTTATCAACCACCGAACGGCAGACACGTCTTCCTCGCTCTTAGAGCGGGATGACTTTCTTCGAATCGTCATCCGCTCTCCTCTTTAATTTCAGCATGATCTTTTCGGAAAACCGGTTCCCACTTTTCCGGATCATGCTCTAGAACTGAAAGTAAATGAACGACGTTTCCGGGCCGGCTTCCAGATACATCAGCGCGGCCATCGCGCCGTAGAGATATGGCTCCGCCCAGCGAAGCCTTCCCTCGGACAGCGGACGAAGACCAAGATGCTGAATGATGACCGGCAGCGAATAGAGCAGCGCCAGATTGTAGAACAGCTTCGTCGGATTGGGATTCGTGTTCGGCGTAAACATGCCCGTGAGATAGCCGACCGCATGATCGAAGTTCGGCAATTTGAAGAAGATCCAGAGCATGGTGACGCAGACGAAAACGACGGTTATCCGGGCTGCTCGAAATACCGCAAAGTCGATCGATGCCAGACGCGCCAACAAGGGGCGTTCGAGCACCAGCAACAGGCCGTGCAACAGCCCCCAGATCAGATAGCTGAGGCCGGCGCCGTGCCAGAGGCCGCCCAGCCCCATCACGATCATCAAATTCAAATAAGTGCGCCATACGCCGTGACGATTGCCGCCGAGCGGGACGTAAAGATAGGTCCGCAGCCAGGTCGACAGCGAGATATGCCAGCGCGTCCAGAACTCGGAGAACGAGCTCGAGATATAGGGAAGATTGAAATTGATCGGCAAACGATAACCGAACAGCAGGGCTAGGCCGATCGCGATCGCGGAATAGCCGAAGAAGTCCGCATAAATCTGATAACTGTAGAGGAAAACCAGCAGCCAGCGATCCTGGGTCTGTAACGTCTCGTAGAGCGGGTAGCTCATGTGTGACGTCATTTCATTGAGGTTGTTGGCGACGTAGAGCTTGAAGAAAAACCCGATCAGGATCCATTTCGCGGCCTCGACGAACGGAATGTCCGCAACGTATTTCGGCTTGATCTGCGGCATGAACATTTCCGCGCGCGTGATCGGACCGGAAACGAGCTGCGGAAAGAAAATGATGTAGAGGAAGACGCCGGTCAGCGTCGGCGCCGCTCCCTTCTGCCGGGTCAAGTCGACCAAGAGGCTGATGTTGTGGAAGACGAAAAATGAAATGCCGATCGGCAGCGGCAGCTTCAGAAGAAAATCAAGCGGCGCGAAATCGACCAGGCTGGGTGACGCATCGATGAACAGCAGTTTGTACTTGAAGAACGCCAGCAGCGCGAGGTTGAAGGCAATGCCGGCCGGCAGCCAGAGCTGCCGGTTTCGCAACGCCAAGAGCAGGAAAAGATATGTTCCGAGAACCGCGACAGCCAACAGCGCCAGCAGTTCCGGTTGGCCATAGCCGTAGAAGAACAGGCTGGCGAAGACCAGCAGTTGGACCTGAAATGCTCGCAGCGCCGGAAGATAATACGCCGCAAATACGATCGCGACGAAAATGCCGAACTGCCATGATGTGAAAGTCATGCCGCCCCAACGGTGGTTGGGGAAGCTCTAGCATTTCGGCCCGGGAGGGCCTAGCCGGAACCCGGATGGGTCCGGAGCGGACGGCTCAATTCGGCCCTGATATCGGGAAGTTCTAGTTGCCCGCAGTGTTGAAGCGGGAAAGGTCGCAATCCCGTTCGGCATATCTCACGCGCCGCAGGCCCTCGCGGTCCTCGACCACGGTCGGCCGGCAGCGTTCCCTCCAGGCAGCCTGGGCGGCTTCATCGGCCTTGAGCTCTTCGGCGGTTCGAGGCGTAATCTTCACAACGCCGCTGCCGCCGACGTAGAAATTGGTTTGCTGGCTGGGAAGCAGCGGCGCGCCCGAGGCAATGGCCGCGGCCTTGGCATCCGCTGCGGCCCGCGCCGCGCGGGCGGCCTGAGCGGCATCTGCGGCATGGCCGTGGTCCATCGCAAATTGCGCGGATGCAGACGATACCGAAGCGACGACGATCGAGATTGCGATGAAGACGCGCATGGACACTGCCCCTTGATGAATGCGTCCGTCAGGAATGACCGACAAGCATTGAGGCGGCGTAAAGCTGTGTGACTAACCGGATCGCAATTTGATCGATAAAAGTTTAGCGGTCTGTCGGGCGCGCGTTATCAGCCATTCATCGAGGCGTAAGGCTTGCGAATTCTCCCCGCTCGCGGCGAGGAGAAGCGTGCTACTCGCTGCGGCCGAACTCGCAGCCCTTGCGGGCGTACACCAGGCGGACAACGCCTTCGTTATCATAGGTGCGCTTCGGCTTGCAGAACGCTTCCCACTTCTCGATGCTGGCGCGCCTTGCCTTTGCGTCTTCCTGATTCTGCGCCTCGCTGCGCACCGGATCATCCAGATAGGACGTCGTGCACACCCTGCCGTAGAACTTGCTGTAGGTGCAGCGTTCCACGACCTGCCAGGCCTGCGCCGATGTCGACAGCAGGGCCAGTGTTGCAATTGCGTAAAGGACTTTCATGTTGTCGCTCATCGCTCGAGGAGACTTTCTCCGTGCGACTAGCTAGCGCCGGAGATTATCGAGGCGCAACGGTAACCCTTTGTTAATCTAAATACCCGCGGAAAAGGTTAAATCTGGAACCGCTCGCTGTCTCTTCATGTGACGCTATCACAACCAGAACGCGCGCCAGTTCACATACGAGACAACATTGTCCGCCATTGAGACAGCGGAACAAGCGTTCTCGAGTGACGGCTGCTAGACCACCGTCCGATGCCGCGCGATGCAGGTCTGCAGGACCTCGTCCATCGGCCTTGCCCACCACTCGTTGGAGAAGATTTCGATCTCGGAATAGCCGGCAAAGCCCTGCGCCTCGACCGCTGATCGCACAGATGTGATGTCGATGACGCCGTCGCCCATCATGCCGCGGTCGTTGAGGATGTCTTTTGTTGGCACCAACCAGTCGCAGACGTGAAACGCCAGCAATCGATCTTTCCCCGCGCGCGCAATTTGCGGCATCAGTTCCGGGTCCCACCAGATGTGATAGACGTCGAGCGCAACGCCCAGCGCGCCGGTGCGCTGCGGATCGAGCTGATCGCAGATGTCCAGCGCCTGCTTCGTCGTGTTCACGCAGGCACGGTCGGCGGCGTAGGCCGGATGCAAAGGCTCGATCGCGAGCGGCATGTTGGCCTCTCTCGCATACTCCAGCATTTCCGCGATCGCGTCATGGACCTGCGTACGCGCAGCCGCAATGTCCTTCGAGGCCGCGCTTCCCGGCCGCGAATATTGCGGCAGGCCGCCGACGACCAGCACGATGCAGGGCGCGCCCAGCGCCTTGGCTTCGTCCACCGCGCGGCGGTTGTCGTCGCGCGCCTCGACGCGGCGCGCTGCGTCCGCCGTGAACATGCCGCCGCGGCAATAGCCGGACAATCCAAGGCCAGCGTCGCGCACGGCCCGCACTGCGCGCTCGAGGCCGATGGCCGCAACCTGGTCGCGCCAGGGATCGATGGCGCGGATGCCGTGGCGCGCACAGGCGTCGATGATGGCAACGAGGTCGCCCTGCTTGCGGACGGTCGCCGTGTTCAGCGACAGCCAGCGATGATCGCTCGAGAAATCACGCATCAGGGTTCGATGCCGCGCGTTGCCAGCACCGTCTTCATGCGCCGCGTTGCCAGTTCGGGGTTGGAGAGCAGCCCAGCTTTATCGGCAAGGCGAAACAGTTCGGCCAGATGCAGCGTCGAGCGCGTGCTCTCCTGCCCGCCGACCATGGTGAAATGATCCTGATGGCCGTTGAGATAGGCCATGAACACGATGCCGGTCTTGTAGAACCGCGTCGGCGCCTTGAAGATATGCCGCGACAGCGGCACCGTCGGCCCCAATACGTCATGGAAACCGGCCTGGTCGCCGGCAGCCAGCCGTGACAGCGCGTAGGACGCCGCCGGCGCGATGGCATCGAAGATGCCGAGCAGCGCATGCGAAAAGCCTTGCTCGTCGCCCGCGATCAGTTCGGCATAGTTGAAATCGTCGCCGGTATACATCTTCACCTTGGGATCAAGGCGACGGCGCATGTCGATCTCGCGCTGCTTGTCGAGCAGCGAGACTTTTACGCCATCGACCTTGGCGGCATTGGCGTTGATGATGGCAACCGCCGTATCCATCGCCGTGTCGAGATCGGCGGTGCCCCAGTAGCCCGATAGCGCCGGGTCGAACATGTCGCCGAGCCAGTGGATGATCACGGGCTCGCGAACCTGTGACAGCACCCGGTTGTAGACCTTTGCATAGTCGTCGGCGCTGCGGCCAAGCTTTGCCAATGCGCGTGACGCCATCAAGATGATGCGGCCACCGGCCTTTTCGACGGCCGCGATCTGCTCTTCATAGGCGCGGATCACGTCGTCGATCGATTTTGCGTCTTCCACTGCGAGGTGGTCGGTGCCGGCGCCGGAAAACACCAGCGCATTGCCCTTCGCTTTCGCAGCCTTCACCGAGCGCTGGATCAGTTCCAGCGAGGTCGGCCAATCCAGCCCCATGCCGCGCTGCGCGGTGTCCATCGCCTCGGCAACGCCAAGGCCGAGATCCCAGACATGCTCGCGGAACGCGATGGTGCGGTCCCAGTCGATGGCAGATGTCAGCCACGGGTCGTTGTCGGCGAGTGGGTCCGCCACGACATGGGCAGCAGAAAACGCCACGCGGTTGAGCGTGCCTTCAAGCTTCGCCGGAAACGTTCGCGATGCCGCCAGGCGATAATCCTCGATTTTGCGATCCGCCGTCGGCAGCTTCAGCGACAGCGACGACATCGGCAGGACTGGCTTGTTCATGCTTAAGCCTCCTCACACCTTGATCGGGGCAACGTCGATCCAGCGCCGCTCGCGCCAGCTCTGCAGCGCGCATTCGGCAAGCTGCACGCCCTTGGCGCCTTCCAGCAACGTGTATTTGTAGGGCGCGTCCTCGCAGACGTGGCGGATGAACATTTCCCACTGCTCCTTGAAGCCGTTGTCGTAGACAACGTTGTCGGGAACCTTCTGCCAGTCGGCATAGAAATCATGGGTGCGCTTCTCGTCCGGATTCCACACCGGCCGCGGCGTCGCCTGGCGCGCCTGGATCACGCAATCGGTCAGGCCCGCCACTGCCGAGCCGTGGGTGCCGTCGACCTGGAAGGTGACGAGGTCGTCGCGGTAGACCCGCGTCACCCAGCTCATGTTGATATGCGCGATCACGCCACCCTTGAGGCGGAACGTCGCATAGGCGGAATCATCGGCAGTCGCCGTGTACTTCTTGCCCTTTTCGTCGAAACGTTCGGGGATGTCGGTCGTGCCGAGGCAGGAGATGCTCTCCACATCGCCGAAGAGATTGTCGAGCACGTAGCGCCAGTGGCAGACCATGTCGAGGATGATGCCGCCGCCGTCCTCGCTGCGGTAATTCCACGACGGCCGCTGCGCTTCCTGCCAGCCGCCTTCAAACACCCAATAGCCGAACTCGCCGCGCACCGACAGCATGCGGCCGAAGAAGCCGGAATCGCGCAGGAAGGCGAGCTTCTTCAAGCCCGGCAGGAACAGCTTGTCCTGCACCGTGCCGTGCTTGATGCCCCTGGCCTTGGCGAGCTTCAGCACCTGGACCGCCTCCTCCAGGTTGGTCGCGATCGGCTTTTCGCAATAGACGTGCTTGCCCGCCTCGATCGCCTTGGTCAGCAGCGAGGGGCGCGCCTGCGTGGTCGCGGCGTCGAAGAAGATGGTGTCGTCCTTCGCGGCCAGCGCATTGTCGAGATCGGTCGACCAGCGCTCCACATTGAAGCGCTTCGCAAGACGCTCGACCTTGTCCGCATCGCGACCGATCAGGATCGGGTCCGGCAGCATGCGGTCGCCGTTCGACAGCAGCACGCCGCCCTGGTCGCGGATCGCGATGATGGAGCGGACCAAATGCTGGTTGAGTCCCATCCGGCCGGTCACGCCGTTCATGATCAGGCCGAGGCGTTTGGTCGTCATACTACTTTCTCCAAAGGAATTCTGGGCGAGGGCTGCGCGAGCGGCGACATCGCGGACCAGTCCGGATGCGTGGCCGTGGCGAAGCCAGGTGTGGTCAGCGATCCCGTCAGGAGGTCGCCGTCATGGATCGCGAGACGAATCTTATTGCCGTCGCGGGCGTAGAGATCGGGATGGCCCGCGAGAAACGCCTGCGCTTCCGCGGCAGGCGTGTCGCCAAAACCGTCCACATAATGGTGGCCGTTGCGCTCGGCATGGGTGACGCCGATCAGTGCACCGAGCGCGAGGTCCTGCTGCACGGCAAGGCCCGCCTGGCAGGTCAGGTCCTCGCCGGCGATGAAGCATTTCTCGCCGGCGGCATTCCATTTGGCCGCGCGCGTGGCGTTGATGACGGACTTATAGATGCCCTTGCAGGATTTCGAGGAGATGCCGCGATAGCCGAGCGCCCGCGCCACCGGGAAGGCGTCGTAGGAATCGTCCGCCTCGTCGATGATGAAATCGCACCGCGTGAGTGCGCCGAGCGGCGATTGGCGCGTGATGTCGCGTGGCATCGGCTGCTCGATATAGAGGAGCTTTTGCGCGATCGGCCGCAGCGCGGCATCGCGGTCGAGTTGCTCGACAAGCGCATTCAATGCAGTGAGGTCGGCGTACTGTTCATTGGCGTCGAGCGTGACGCGGTAATCGTACGACAGCGTCGCCAGTTCATTGCCGATCCGGATCAGCCGATCGGCATCATGCGCGGGGTCGCCGTTTAGCTTGAGCTTGAAGTAGCGCGCGCCGGCGTTTTCTCTGAAGTCGGCAACGCCGCCCTCGCCTTCGACCTTGTCGTCCATGCCGACCGTATGCCGGATCGCGACGCGCTCCAGCCGTTTTCGGCCTGCGAAAAAGCGCGACACGTCATCATCGCCGAGATCGCGCGAAAGGCGTGCATCCACGCCTGCGATGTTGTCGGCCATGCCGTCGAAGAAGCTGGTTCCCGTGCAACGCAGCAGCGCGTCGAGAACCGCCTTGTCGATCTCGGCCGGCCCGTAGGCTGCCGCCAGCGGCGGAATGTCTTCTCGCGCGCAGACGTCGATCTGCGCGCCGATGCAGGCCGCATGCAGGCCGAACGCAGTCTCGAAGCCGGAATGCGCCAGATAGATGCCTCGTGCGATCAGAAGCGAGCGCCGCAGCTCTTCGACTGTCTG
This sequence comes from Bradyrhizobium murdochi, assembly GCF_000472965.1. Lineage (GTDB taxonomy): Bacteria > Pseudomonadota > Alphaproteobacteria > Rhizobiales > Xanthobacteraceae > Bradyrhizobium > Bradyrhizobium murdochi. Next base: position 96,214 of record NZ_AXAU01000017.1, read on the forward strand.
CTCTGGCGCGAGATGCGGCCGCTTGTCGAACCATTTTGGCACCAAGAACTCGGCGCAGGCGCCGACAGCCCTGCCCTTGCCTTCGACTTCGATCTCGACGCGCACAAACGCCTGCGGGGTCGCGTTGATGACGACCGCGCCGAATCGGAACGGCCGGACGAAGGTGACCGGACGTTCGAAAAAGGAGATGTCTCGTACGGCCAAGCGTAACGGCATCGAGCCAGCTTTCAGTCCAGCGCGCTTTGCGTGAAAAAGTGCTTGCGGATCCGCTGCACCAGTTCGGTGAAGGCGGGATCGGCCATCGCGTCGAGCGAGCGCGGGCGCGGCAGCGGCACGTCGTAGATCGCGGCGATCGCGCCGGGCCGTTCGGTCATGACAAGCACGCGATCGGCCAGGAACACAGCTTCCGGAATCGAGTGCGTGATCAGCAGCACGGTTTTGCCGGTCTCGCGCTGGATGCGCATCAGCTCGACATTCATCTTCTCGCGCGTCATGGCATCGAGCGCGCCGAACGGCTCGTCCATCAGCATGATCTTAGGATCATGCACCAGCGCCCGGCAGATCGAAGCGCGTTGCTGCATGCCGCCCGACAATTGCCACGGCAGCTTCTTCTCGAACCCTTCGAGGCCGACCAGCTTCAACAGCGCTTTCGCCCGCGGCAGATACTCGTCGCGCGGCAATTTCTTCATGTCGATCGGCAACATCACGTTGGAGAGGATGTTGCGCCAGGGCAGCAGCAGCGCGTTCTGGAACACGATGCCGACATTGCCGTGCGGCTTTGTAACCTGCTCGCCTTCGACCAGAATCTCCCCCGTCGACGGCGCGAGCAGCCCGGAAATCATCTTCAACAGCGTGGACTTGCCGCAGCCGGACGGGCCGACGACGACAAAGAACTCGCCCTCGTTGATGTGGAAATCCAGCGGCCGCAGCGACGGCACGTCGCCGTCCCGCGAACGATAGGTTTTTGAGACGCCGGATAGCGTGATCCCGGACGCCGCGCCGCCGGCGCGATCCGATACCAGGCGCAGATGTGCGGCTGGTTGGTCGATCTCGGTTGGTTTGGTCGCAGGATTCATAAAGTTGAGTCCATCTAGAGAAGTCCTTTCCGCACCAGCTCGGGCTTCATCCTTCGAGACGGCGCTTCGCGCCTCCTCAGGATGAGGTTTGAGGCCCGAGGATGCGGTGCGAGACCCTCATGGTGAGGAGCGCGGCAACGCCGCGCGTCTCGAACCACGAGGCCTCAATTGCCCGATCGCACGCGTCGGCTCACGAACCGCCCTGCGGCAGGTAGTCGTTGGTATAAAACGCCTTCGGATTGTCCTTGGCCTTGGCATCCAACCCGCCATATTCGACCATCAGATTGACCGTGTCGGTCATGTTTTGGTCGGTCACCTGGAACGGCCGCTTGTTCTTGGTTTCAGCCGTACGGTAGAGCGGGATCGTCAGCTCAAAACCCTTCGTCAGCGTCTCGATCTTGCCGCCCTTCGGGTTGTCATCGAGGATCGACTGCGCCGCCCCCTTCGGATCTTTCTCGGCGGCTTCGACCGCTTTGGTCGTCGCCGACATGAAGCGCTTGACGAGATCGGCATTGGCCTTGACGAAATCGGTGTTGGCGACGACGCCCGAGCAGACCATGTTGATGCCGTAGTCGGCGAACTTGATCGCGTTGACGTCCTTACCCGTCGCGTCCTTGATCTTCATCGACTGGTCCATGACATAGCCGAGCAACAGATCAGCCTGGCCGTTGATGACGGCGTTGAGCTTGGTCTGGCCGTCGCCGGCCACCGTCTGGAAGTCGCTTTCCTTCAGGCCGGTCTTCTTCAAAAACAGCGGCCAGATCTGCGTCATCGAGTCCGCAGGCGTGATCGCCACCGTCTTGCCCTTGATGTCCTCGGGCTTCGTGATGTTCTTTTCGACAAAGCCCATCGCCGACATCGGGCTGGTCTGCAGCAGCACGCCGGTGGCCACGATCGGCGCACCCTTCACAGCCGCGCGCATCATGGTGGGCACGTCGACATAGCCGAAATTGGCAGTCTTGGCCGCAACGGCCTGCGTGGTCGCCGCCGAGCCGCGCCCTTCCTGTATCTCGAGATCGATGCCTTCGGCGGCATAAATGCCCTTGGCCTTGCCGTAATAGAACGGCGCGTGCTCGCCATAGACGTACCAATTCAGCATCAGCACGACCTTGTCGGCGGCCGATGCCGGAAGCACCGAAAGCGCGGTCCAGATCAGGGCGGCGGAGATCGCCGTTATCACGCGTATCATGGTCATCCTCCCGTTTGGTGATGCAGCCCTTGGATAGGCCGCCTGTTAGTTTGGCTTAGGAAGCAAAAACAATGTCCTCGCGCTGGCTGACATGCCAGGGAATCACGAAGCGTTCGATCCGATCGACGATCCAGAACAGGACGACGCCGAGCAGCGCCAGGATCACCAGCGCCGCAAACATCGTCGGCAGGTCGAAGGTGCCGATCGAGCGCTGCATCACGTAGCCGATGCCGGAATTGGAGCCGACGAACTCGCCGACGACGGCACCGACGACGGCAAGCGTCACCGAGACTTTCAGGCCGGAGAAGATCGCCGGCATCGCATGCGGCAGGTTGACGGCGCGAAACACCTGGAAGCGGCTGCCCTGCATCGCGCGGGCGAGATCGACCATGTCGGGATCGACCGATTTGAAACCCTGCACGGCGGAGACCACCACCGGGAAAAACCCGAGCAGAAACGCCGAGATCACCTTCGGGATGATGCCGAAGCCAAACCACACCACGAACAGCGGCGCGATCGCAATCTTCGGCACCGATTGGGAGAACACCAGCAGCGGATAGACATAGCTCTCCACCGTCTTCGATCCTGCGATCAGCATGGCGACGGGAATGCCGAACACGGCCGACAACAGGAAGCCGCATATGGTGGCGTAAGTGGTGGGCCAAGCCTGCCGCAGCAGTTCCGGCCAATCCGTCCGCAGCACCGCCACGACATCGCCCGGCGCCGGGATCTGGTAGGCCGGAATCTGGAACAGGCGAATGGTGACGTCCCACATCACCACGATGAACAGCAGAAACAAAAATGGCCGCACCCACGCCGCGTTCAGCGCTTTCGACACGCCACTCTCGCGCTTCAGCTCGGCCACGTTCCGCTCCCTGGTCATCGTCTTATGGGCGGGGGAAATTAACCCGTTGGATAAATACTGGCAAGCAGGTTTTTATGCGGCAATTTGGACTATCGCCGTCGTCCCGCGAACGTACCCTGGCGTATGAACCCCAGAACGCCGTCGCCCCTGCGAACGCAGCCACACAGGCGTCTGTTTTGCGAACGCTGGGGCCGCCGTCCCGGGCACGACAGTCAAGATCGGTGGTTATGGGTTCCTGCGTTCGCAGGAACGACGGTTAGACCGGCTGATGCGCCGGCGGCCGCACGCCAGATGTCGCAGGCTTGCCGAAATCCGCGGTCGATTTCCCCGTCAGCGCCGCCAGCACCAGCGCCACCATATGCGCCAGACGCTCGTCCCTCGCCTCCTTCTTCAGGAGGTCGCGGCCGAAGATCACGGAAAGCGTCGCGCTGTTGGAGAGATAGAAGAAGCACAGCGCGGCGATCGAGATATAGAGCTGGACGGGATCGACGGCGACGCGGAAATCGCCGCTTTCGACGCCGCGCGTCACCACGGTGCGGATCATCTCGACGAACGGCGAGTGCATCGACTTGACCTTGGTTGAGCGCTTCAGATGGCGCGCCTTTGCAAGGTTCTCGGTATTGAGCAGCGCCAAAAACTCCGGGTTGCGGAGGAAATAATTCCAGGTGAAATCGATCAGCCGTTCGATCGCCTCGGGCGGATCGAGGTGTTCGAGATCGAGCCCACGCTCCTCGGAACGGATCTTCTCATAGGCGCCTTCCAGCACCGCGAGGTAGAGGTCTTCCTTGTTGCCGACGTGGTAGTACAGCATGCGCTTGTTGGCGCCGGCGTTGGCCGCGATGCGATCGACGCGCGCGCCGGCCAGGCCATGGGCGGCGAATTCCTGCTTGGCGGCCTCGAGAATGCGAAGCCGCATCCCCTCGGGGTCGCGCTGCCATTTCTGAACGCGTTTTGCCTTTGCCAAATCAATCGCCCGTTGGTCGCGTCGGGCAAGCTGTAGCATGCAGGGAAGCGTTTGAGAATGAAGCTTGTTCACCCTCCCCCTCCAAGTAGGGTAAGCTTCAGTCGGGCTTCCCCGCCGAAGGCTGCACCAGCAGCGTGGGCACACCACATGTGCCGCTCCGTACCGTCATCACCTGCGTTCCGGGCTTGCGGCCGGTGCGGACTTCCGAGACGTCGACGCCGGCCTGGACAAGCCGCGCGCGGGTGGCGTCGATGTCGGTGACGCGCCAGCACAGGCCACGAAGCCTGTCTTGAAGTTTGTCCTGAAATTTGTCCCGCGACGTATCCGTCTCCTTGCCCGGCCGGTGCGTGACCTCGACGATGAGGTCGCCGCAGCGGAAGAACATCAGCCGGCCCCAATCGGGGTGCGAGCGGTCGAGCGCCATGTCGAGGCCGAGCCGCGCACCGTAGAGCGCTGCGGCCCGTTCCGGGTCCGACGTCGAGACCACGACGTGGTCCAGCGCCGTGATCGAGCCGGGCGTTGTTCTAACCGACAGCGGGCGCTCCTTGTCACGCTCGAGGAAAAACATGCGGACGCCGCGCGTGGCATCTGTTGCCGCGCGTGTGCGCTTCCACGACAGCACAGCGCCCGAGATCGCGTCGCGGCTTTCGACGTCGGCGATCACGTCCGGCTTCAGCGTCAGCCGGTCGAGTCTGCGATGCATTTTGGTGATGTCGCTGGTTCGGAAGCAGATGCTTGCGAGCCCCTCGCCTTGCGCGGCAAGCACGCTGCGAATCCGGTCGGCGTTGGCGCCGTCGCCGCTCGGCGCCATCAATTCCAGCGTGGTGTTGTCGAGCGTGAACAGCACGCGGTCGGCGCCGTCCCCGCTGTTCTGCCAGGCCGGTGCGCGGGCAAACAAGGTCTGGTATGCGGCGGAGGCTGCGTTGATGTCGCCGGTGAGAACGACGACGTGATCGAGGCCGGTGATCACGGAAAAAGTCCCCGGACGTTTTTGGCGGCGCGCACCTTCTCGACGCCGATCGCCATCGCCGCCGTGCGGTGCGGGATCTTGTCGGCTTTGGCCCGCTGCAGCATCTGGTCGAAGGCGCGATCGAGGATCGCGTAATCGCGCCGCGTCACTTCTTCTTCCTCCCAGAATAATTGCTGCAGGTCCTGCACCCACTCGAAGTAGCTGACGACCACGCCGCCGGAATTGCAGAGAATGTCGGGGATCAGGAACACTTCGCCCTGGCGCATTTCCAGCACCAGATCGGCTTCCGGCGTGGTCGGACCGTTGGCGCCCTCGGCCAGCACGCGGCACTTCAGGTTCTCGGCGACCCTGGCATCGATCACCCGCTCCATCGCCGCAGGCACCAGCACATCGCAGGGCAGCGTGAGGATTTGCTCGGGATCGAAAGTCAGCTCGTTGGAGAACCCGGCGATACTTCCATGCGCGCCCGCATGTCGCATCAATGCCGGAATATCCAGTCCCTTTGGATCATGCAGCGCGCCGGTGTGATCGCTGACCGCTATGATCTTCAGGCCATATTGTTGTAGTTCCAGCGCGGCATAGGAGCCGACATTGCCAAAGCCCTGGATCACGGCGGTCGCGCTGCCCGGATTGATCGATAGCTCCTTGAGCACCCGCTTGGCGAGATAGGCCACGCCGCGCCCGGTTGCTTCGCGCCGGCCGAGCGTACCGCCGGATGAGACCGGCTTGCCGGTCACGATCTCGGTCACGGTTTGGCCCTGGTACATCGAATAGGTGTCCATGAACCAGGCCATCACCTGCTCGTTGGTGCCCATGTCCGGCGCCATCACGTCGGTATGCGGACCAACGAACGGGATCATCTCCTGCATGTAACGCCGCGACAGCCCTTCCAACTCGCGCTTGGAAATGGTGGAGAGGTCGACATTGACGCCGCCCTTGGCACCGCCATAGGGCAAACCGACAAGGGCACACTTCCAGCTCATCCAGATCGCGAGCGCCGCGACCTCGCCGATGTCGACAGAGGGTGCAAACCGCGTGCCGCCTTTGGTCGGACCGAGGGTGAGATGGTGCTGGACACGATAGCCTTCGAATACTGCGACCGTGCCGTCGTCGCGGTGGATCGGGCAAGAGACAGTAACCGCCCGCTTCGGCATCAGGATGCGGCCGCGCTCATCCATCGGGATTTCCAGATGGTTGGCTATGACGCCAAACTGATTAACGGCCATGTCGAACACGGGACCGGAATAAACCGTCATCATTTTCTCCACTTTTGTCGCGCTGCTGGGGAAACCCGGGCAGCCGTCAGCCGTTATACGACGGTATGCCCAAGCCCCCCTTAAGGACGGTCGCAGTCTCCTCTATACTCCGATCTCAAGCAGCAAAGACGGCACGGTTGCGAATAATTTCAGCGAATGCATCCGATAACCAGTGCTAATGTGTGTGCGCCGCGCTGGGAGCATCTTCGCCCAACACTCTGCAGGATATGACGGAAAACGCATGCAGGCCCTCTTCATCGGACAGACCTATATCGATGTTACCTTCATCACCGACCACATGCCGACCGGCGACGAAAAACATGTGGCCTCGGCCTACGCGGTGTCGTTTGGCGGCAACGCCGTGACGGCGGCGTTCTGCTGCGCCAAGCTTGGGATCGTGCCGGACCTGATCGCGACCATGGCCAACGACTGGCTCGGCCGCATGTTTCAGGACATGGCCGCGAAATATGGAATCTCGATCCATCCGCGCAAGGTCAACTCCTCGTCGCTGTCGTTCATCATGCCGAAAGACGGCAAACGCGCCATCGTACGCTGCCGCGACGACGAGCACATTCATCCCTTCCCGATGTTGAACTTGAAGGGTTGCCGCGCGCTGCATGTCGACGGCCATCAGCCGGACGCTGCAATCCATTATGCCAAACTCTGCCGCGAGGACGGCATTCTGACATCGCTCGACGGCGGCGGCCTGCGCACCAATACCCATGAGTTGCTGGAATTCATCGATGTCGCCATCGTGGCCGAACGGCTGTGCGAACAGATGGACAAGACGCCGGAGGCCATGCTGGATTATCTGAAGAGCCGCGGATGCCGGATCGGCGGCGTCACCATGGGCGAAAAGGGCCTGCTCTGGTATGACGAGACCGGCGCCGTCCGCCGCCTTCCCGCACTTCCGGTTACACCCGAACGCGTTATTGATACCAACGGCGCAGGCGACGTCTTCCACGGCGCCTATGTCTATTCCTATCTCGCCAATCCCGCTAAAAGCTGGCAGGAGCATTTCGAGCTTGCGCGCGCCGCCTCAACCTTCAAGGTCCAGCGTCTCGGCAACGAGGCCGGCCTGCCGACGCTCGCCGACATCGAGGCGATCACGCGGGAGTTTCAGGTCAGCGCCTGAAGAAGCGAACAGGGGTTAGTACGCATGGGGCGCGTGTTCGTCGCCGGCAGCATCAACATGGATGTGGTGGCGACGGCCGACCGCCATCCGAAGGTCGGCGAGACCGTCGCAGGCCAAGCGGTGCATTATTTTCCAGGCGGCAAGGGCGCCAACCAGGCCGTGGCCGCCGCAAAACTCGGCGCACCGTCAACGCTGATCGGCCGGCTGGGCGCGGATGCGTTCGGCCAGCAATTGCGGCAGTTTCTCTCCGCCCAAGGCGTCGACCTCGCTCTGGTCAAGGACACTGCGAATGTCCATACCGGAACGGCCGTGATCACCATCGCCGACGCCGACAACACCATCGTCGTCGTACCCGGCGCCAACGCGCTGGTCAGTGCCGGGGATGTCACAGCCCCCGTGCTTGCCAAAGGCGACGTTGCCGTAAGTCAGTTCGAAATTCCGCAAACCACGATCATCGCCTTCTTCAAACGGGCACGCGCGGCCGGCGCGACCACCATCCTCAATCCGGCGCCGGCGACCGTCTGCAGCCACGAGTTGCTCGATCTCGTCGATATCCTTGTTCTCAACGAAACGGAGCTCGGGCTTCTCGCGCAGATCGAGCTTCACGACACTGACGACCCCATCTGTTTCGTCGAAGCGGCGCGGCGCCTGCCAACGGGCCTCGACAAAACCATCTGCGTTACACTCGGCAAGCGCGGCGTGCTCGCGCTTGTAGGCGGCGAACCCTCGCTGATTTCGGGACGGGCCGTAAAGGCCGTGGACACCACCGGCGCCGGCGATTGCTTCGTCGGCGCCCTCGCCGCGCAGCTTGCCAACGGCAAGGCAATCCACGACGCGCTCGAATACGCCAATGCCGCCGCATCGATCTGCGTGCAGCGAATGGGCGCCGCACCGTCGATGCCGACGGCGGCGGAAGTGACGGCGGTTTTGCGTTCGTAGCCTGACTTCGTAGGGTGGGCTAAGTCAACGCACCCTTCAGGTCGAAGCTCGCGTCGGCAGCCTGCTCGGGCGTGATCGAGCCATGGGCGGCAAGCAGGCGCCGTCCGAACATATGATCGCCCGCGCGATTGACGGACTCGATGCCGACGAGTTGCCCGCCCCTGTAGCAAAACGCCGAGAATGCCGCCTGGGCTTGATCGCCGCGCACCACCACGCGGTCGTAGCCGGTCGTCAGTCCCGCAATCTGGAGCTTGTCGGGTCCCTGATCGCTCCAGAACCATGGCAAACCGTCATACGGCTTGGCATCGCCGGTCAGCCGGACCGCGACGCAGCGCGCGTGGTCGGTAGCGTTCTGCACCGACTCCAGCCGCAGCGAGCCGCCGAAACGCGGGCTCGCAAACAGCGCGCAGTCGCCGATCGCCGAGATAGTGGGATCGGCGGTCAGCAGGTGCTCATCGACGATGATGCCCGACGCAACCGGAAGGCCGGCGTCCGCCGCCAGTTCCACATTCGGCAACACGCCAACGCCGACCACAATCAGGTCGGCTTTCATGTGCCGGCCATCGCTAAGGCTGACGCCCGTGACCTTGTGGCCGTCGCTCTCGATGCTGGTGACCTGCACGCCCAGATGAATGCGAATGCCCGCCGCGGTATGGCGCGCCTGGAAGAATTCCGAGATCTCCGCCGTCACCGCGCGCGCCATCACGCGCGGGCCAAGTTCGACGACGTCGACTTCGAGGCCCTTGGCCCGCGCCGTCGCCGCGAACTCCAGCCCGATGAATCCGGCGCCGATGACGACGACGCGTTGGCCTTCAGTGATGTAGTCGCGCAGCGACTGGCTTTCGTCGAGCGTGCGCAAGTAACGCACGCTGTCGAGATTGGCGTTGGGAATGTCGAGCAGACGGTTGCGCGCGCCGGTCGCCAGCACCAGATGCCCGTAGTCGAGCGAAGCGCCGGAGGCGAGCGCGACCTTGCGGGCGGCGCGGTCGATCAACACCGCGCGATCGGAGATCAGGTCGATCTTCTGGTCGAGATAGAATTTTTCCGGCCGGAACATCAGGCTGTCGGGCCCGCCGGTTCCTTTCAGATAGGCTTTTGATAGTGGCGGCCGCTGGTAGGGCAGATGGCCTTCATCGTTCAACAACACGATGCGTTCCGAAAAGCCGTGCTGGCGCAGCGAGGCCGCAACCTGATAGCCGGCGTGGCCCGCGCCGATGATGACAACCGCTCCTGCCGTCATAGGGACATCCTACGTTCGAGCGCACGGGAATGACCCATGTCGTTTCCTCTCCAGTGATTTTGGCTTGCCTGCCTCGTCCCTTGGGAGCGGCGCTCGTGTCCGTCCCGAACGATGACGGGCGCTATCTGACCTCATGGAACGACGAGACGCAAGGGCGACGGCGGCCCTTGCCGCATTTTGCGGGCTTGGCCGGGGATTGTCACCTGTTGCCTTCTCTATTTAAATGCTCGGCCCATCCGCGCGCCCCCGGAGGCCTTGCCATGTCGACTTCCGATGATACCGCCGCCCCTGCCCTGCTCAGGATCGAGGGCCCGATTGCCACGATCACGCTCAATCGCCCTGCGGCTTTCAACTCGATCAATCTGTCGATCGCGCAAAAGCTCGAGCAACTCGGCGCGGAGGTCGAGGGCAATGACGACATAAGGGTGCTGGTGATCGAGGGCGAAGGCCGCGCCTTCTCGGCCGGCGGCGATCTGCAGACCATCGGTGCCGCCGCCGCCAACGACACCATTGCGCCCGTGGTCGGGGAACTGTTGAAGCACTACCACGCCTTCATCGAAGCGGTGCGGCGGATGCCGAAGATCGTGTTGTCGAGCGTCCACGGCTCCGCCGCCGGCGCCGGCATGGGCTTGGCATTCGTCACCGACCTCTGCATCGCAGCCGATGACGCCCGCTTCACGCCGGCCTATGCGAAGATTGGCGTCTCGCCGGATGGCGGCAGCACGGTCGGCATGGTCGGCACCGTCGGCACCCGCCGCGCCCTGCAGATATTTCTGGCCGAAGACAGTTTTACTGCGCAGCAGGCCTATGATTGGGGCCTGGTCGCCCGCGTCGTTCCGGCGGCAGAGTTGAAGGCTGAAACGCGCAAATTCGCCGAGCGGCTGGCACAGAACCCGCCGGCGGCGATTAGCGGCACCAAGTCGCTAATCTATCAGGCCGCGGTTACGCCGACCAAGCAGCAGCTCGACGCCGAGGAGGCGAAGATCATCGACGCCATGCAAACGGACGAATTTCGCGTAGCGGTGAGGAAGTTCACCAGCAAGTCGAAATGAGGGCGCCGAGCAAGTAGACTAGCTGTCGTCCCTGCGAACGCAGGGACCCATAACCACAAGCGTTCGTTGTTTTCGAAGGCGTGAGCCGTCTTGTTCTAACCGCGAGAGCAACGCGGTATGGGTCCCTGCGTGCGCAGGGACGACATCGTGGCTTCGACAAGTTAGTTCTTTCCCTGCCCTCGCATAAAATCGAAATCGCAGCCCTCGTCGGCCTGCAGGATCGTCTCGTTGAACAGATGCGCGTAGCCGCGCTTGGCCCAATCGGGCGTCACGGCCGGTGCCAGCGCCGCGCGCCGCTTTTCCAGCTCCGCCTCGTCGATGAGCAGGTCGATGCTACGCTTGGCGACGTCGAGCCGGATCATGTCGCCATTCTTCACCAGCGCCAGCGGCCCGCCCACGGCCGACTCCGGCGTGATGTGCAGCACGATGGTGCCGAACGCCGTTCCGCTCATCCGCGCGTCCGATATCCGCACCATGTCCTTGGTGCCGCCACGCGCGAGCTTCTTCGGGATCGGCAGATAGCCCGCTTCCGGCATGCCCGGCGCGCCTTTGGGGCCGGCGTTGCGCAGCACCAGCACGTCGTCGGCGTTGACGTCGAGATCGGGGTCGTCGACCCGCAGCGTCATGTCCTCGACCGATTCGAATACCACGGCGCGCCCGGTGTGCTGCAGCAGTTTTGGGCTCGCCGCCGACTGCTTGATGACGGCGCCACGCGGCGCGAGGTTGCCATGCAGTACCGCCATTGCGCCTTCGGCCTTGATCGGATTGTCGCGCGGACGGATGGCGTCCTGTCCTGGCACATCTTCCGCACGAGCAACGACCTCGCGCAGCGTCTGACCCGTGATGGTCTTGGCGTCAAGATCGATGAGATCGCCAAGTTGCGCCATCAACTTCGGCACGCCGCCGGCATGATGGAAATGCTCCATGTAATGCTCGCCCGACGGTTTCAGATCGACGAGCACCGGCACCTCGCGGCCGAGCCTGTCGAATGTCTCGAGGTCGATCTTGTGCGGCGAGCGATGGGCGATCGCGGTGAGATGGATCAGGCCATTGGTCGAGCCGCCGATCGCCTGCATCACGACCTGCGCGTTGCGGAACGATGCCGGCGTCAGAATCTCGCTCGGCCTCGGTCCCTTGGCTTTCGCCATTTCGGCCGCGACCCTGCCGCTCGCCTCCGCCGAACGAAAACGTTCGGCATGCGGCGCCGGGATCGTCGCGCTCATCGGCAGCGACAGCCCAAGCGCCTCGGTGATGCACGCCATGGTGCTGGCGGTACCCATCACCATGCAGGTGCCGACCGACGGCGCCAGCCGGCCGTTGACGGCTTCGATTTCGACGTCATCGATTTCGCCCGCGCGATATTTCGCCCAGAGCCGGCGGCAATCGGTACAGGCGCCGAGCACCTCGCCCCGGTGATGCCCGACCACCATCGGGCCCACCGGAATGACGACGGTCGGCAGATCGGCTGAGACAGCGGCCATGATCTGCGCCGGCAACGTCTTGTCGCATCCCCCGATCACGACCACGGCGTCCATCGGCTGCGCGCGGATCATCTCCTCGGTATCCATCGCCATCAGATTGCGCAGATACATCGAGGTTGGATAGGCAAAGCTCTCGGCGATCGAAACCGTCGGGAACACCATCGGCATCGCACCCGACAGCATCACGCCGCGCTTCACCGCTTCGATGATCTGCGGAACATTGCCGTGACAGGGATTGTAGTCGCTGTAGGTGTTGGTGATGCCGACGATCGGCCTGTTCAGCGCATCATCCGAGTAGCCCATGGCCTTGATGAAGGCCTTGCGCAGGAATAGCGAGAAGCCAGCATCGCCATAACTCGTCAGTCCCTTGCGAAGTCCGTCGGCCATTTTCTTCTTCCTGTCGTCGTGGATGGGCACTTAAGGAGCCCGGCAGATTATTGTCAATGTTTGATCATTTTGCGCCGTGGGCGGGGGTATCGGCCAACATACCGCGGTATTATTGACAATAATGCGCTTGCGTGCTGACTTTCCGTCCAAACTGGAAACGCGCTCATGAACTAACCGTTGCGCATTGGCATCGTCGGCGCCGGCATGATGAGCCGCCAGCATCTCATCGCCTGGGCGAGCATATCAGATCAAGCCCGCGTCGAGGATTGCTATGGGCTGTCGGGCCGGGAGGCCTTGCGATGAAGCCGCAGGAATCATTGACGGAAACTTCCGCGCCGACGCGCGAGGAGGAACAGGCGGAAGTCATCCGCCGGCTGGAAGAGGACATCATCTTCGGCCGCTTCGCGCCGGGCTCGCGGCTGGTCGAGGACACGCTGATGCAGCGCTACGGCGCCAGCCGGCATTTCGTCCGCCAGGCGCTATTCCAACTCGAACGCCAAGGCATCGTGCTGCGTGAAAAAAACATCGGCGCCACCGTGCGGTTCTACTCGGCCGAGGAGGTGCGCCAGATCTACGAGGTCCGGGAAATGCTGACGCGGCAGGCGGCGCTGATGATTGCGCTGCCCGCCCCGGCCAGCCTGATCGAGCAGTTGAACGAGCTGCAGCAGCAATATTGCGCCAGAGCCGACGCGCAGGATCTGCGCGGCATCCACGAGGCCAACGACGCGTTTCACGTCGCGCTGTTTTCCGCCTGCGGCAACCCGTATCTGGTGCGCTCGCTGCAGGATTACATGAACCTGACGCTGCCGATGCGCGCCAAGAATCTCGCCGACAGGGAGGGACTGGCACTGTCACGCCGGCAGCATGAATTGATGATCGAGCTGTTGAAGGGCCGCGATAGCTGGGCGCTGGCGCAGCTCTGCGTCGATCATATGCAGTTCAGCAAGTCGGATTATCTCGGCTGCATCGCCGAGGATGAGGGCAAGCGCTAGCGCTTGCTCCAATCCACGATCCGGCTCTCGTCGCCGTCGAACTCCATGCTGCAGAACGTGCCGCCCTGGTAGTAATCGCCGACCGGATCAGATTTCAGCTTGGCCTGCTCGGCCATCGCGTGCTCGCGGAAATCCTCGGCCCGGCCAGCCGGCCGATAGCCCAGCTCGTAGGCGCGATGGTTGTCCCACCAGGCGCGCTCGTTGTAGGAGGCGCCGTAGAAGATTTCGAAGTGAATGTCGGGATGATCGAGCCCGATGCGGCAGAGCTGCACGAGGTCCTCCGGCTTCAGCCAGATTGACAGGCGGCGGTGATCCAGCGGCATCTCGCCGAAATTGCCGATCCGAATACAGGTGACGCCAAGCCCGTGCTTGTCGGCATAGAGCGCGCCCACGGCCTCGCCGAACACCTTGCTGACGCCATAGCGGCTGTCGGGCCGTGCGGTGACGTCGGTGCCGATCCGGTGATGGCGCGGATAGAAGCCGACCGCGTGGTTCGACGAGGCGAACACCACCCGCTTGACGCCTTTTTTCCGCGCCGCTTCGAACAGATTGTAGCCGCCGATAATGTTGGATTGCAGGATCGAATCCCAGGGACCTTCGACCGAGTAGCCGCCGAAATGCAGGATGCCGTCGATGCCTTCGCAGATCGCCTCGACCTGCGCCATGTCGGCGAGATCGGCCGGCTTGAACTTCTCGTCCTTGCCGAGATCGGCCGGCGGCTTCAAGTCGCTCAGCAACAGGTCCGGATAGATCGGCGGCAACAGCTTGCGCAAGGATGTGCCGATCCCCCCGGCCGCGCCGGTCATCAATATGCGTGGCATTTGTTTCCTCTTAGTCTCGCGATCGATTTGCGGTCATTAGCAGGTAATGATAGCTAACCCAAACGCTCTGGGAACGCACCAACGAGAACAGCAAATGTCCGATGCAACATCGCATTCAGCCGGCTGGCGCCCGGCCACCTCTTATCCCGATCCGGCTATCCGCGCGCTCGATCCACGGTTCGAAAAATACTGGCTCAAGCTGTCGGCGGTGGAGCGGCTGACCACAGGGTTGCGCTGGGCCGAAGGGCCGGTGTGGTTCGGCGACGGACGGTATCTGCTGTGCAGCGACATTCCGAACCAGCGCATCATCAAGTGGGAGGAGGAGACCGGCGCGGTCAGCATCTTCCGCAAGCCGTCGAATTTCGCCAATGGCAACACCCGCGACCGTCAGGGACGCCTGGTCACCTGCGAGCACGGCGGGCGGCGGGTGACGCGCACCGAATATGACGGTTCGATCACGGTGCTGATCGATTCCTTCGACGGCAAGCGGCTGAACTCTCCGAATGATGTCGTCGTGAAGTCCGACGGTTCGATCTGGTTCACCGATCCGGTGTTCGGCCTGCTCGGCAATTACGAGGGCTACAAGGCCGAGTCCGAGATCGACGCCAATGTCTATCGGCTTGATGCCGCGACCGGCAAGGCGACCATCGTTGCCGAGGGCGTGCTGGGACCGAACGGGCTTGCCTTCTCGCCGGATGAAAAAATCCTCTACATCATCGAGTCCCGTGGTGTGCCCAACCGCAAGATCCTCGCTTATGACGTCGCGCCTTCCGGCGACAAGCTTTCCGATAAGCGCGTGTTTGTCGATGCCGGCCCAGGCACGCCGGACGGCTTCCGAATAGACATCGACGGCAATCTGTGGTGCGGCTGGGGCATGGGCGATCCCGAACTCGACGGCGTCGTGGTGTTCGCGCCAGACGGCGTCATGATCGGCCGCATTGCGCTACCGGAACGCTGCGCCAACCTCTGCTTCGGCGGCTTGAAGCGCAACCGCCTGTTCATGGCCGCGAGCCAGTCGATCTACGCGCTCTATGTGAACACGCAGGGCGCGCCGGGGGGATAGGTTTACCCCTTCTTCTCCTGCGCGGCGGCGGTTTGCTTGGCAAGCGCGTCTTCGAACACCTTCTCCAGCGTCGCCGCATAGGCATCGAACTCGCCGGGGCTGACGAACGGATTGGGTCCACCTTCGGCGAGCTTGGCGCGCTTTTCCGCCATCTTGTACATTTCCGGATGCGGCGCGATCAGCACATCCGGCTTGATGTCCTTTGCCCGCGCGAACGTCTTCCGGTAATCGGTAACGATTCCGGAATAGGTCGGGTTGCCGGCGAGGCGATTCAGCGCCACCGTGCCACTGCAGAAGATGAGGACCGAGCGCGAGGCATCACCGTCCTTCACCGAGAACGACCAGCTCGTGCAGCCAGGCGAATGGCCGGGGGTTTCGCGGGCGGTCAACGTGACGTCACCTACGGTGACCGTGTCGCCTTCGCGAACCGTGCGGTCGACCTTAACGGGCGGGAACGCCAGCGAAGTGTCTTCCCGCGCGCCCGGATAGTAGCCGCCTTCAAGCAGCGGCTTGTCGGCTTCGCCGGCGACCATCTGGCCGCCGGTGGCCTGTTTCATCTCGGCAAGGCCGCCGGTGTGATCGATGTGGGCGTGGGTGTTGAGGAGGTATTTGACGTCCGTGATCTTGAATCCGAGTTTCTCGATGTTGGCTTTGATCTGCGTCGTTGATTCCGGCATTACCGTATCGACCAGGATATGGCCCTGCGGCGACGTGATCAGATAGGACGCGAGGCCGTCGGTTCCGACATAATAGACGTTGCCGATCATCTTGAATGGCTCGGTCGGCGTGTTCCACTTTACCTTGAGGGCCGCGATCAGATCCTTCGGCGTCTGCGCCTCCGCAGCGGCAGTCAGCGACATCAGCGCGACGAGTGCAACGGCAATCTTCTTCACGGGCATCCTCCACACTCTTCTTGTTAGATCGTCGCTGTATCGGCGCGCATTGACTTGGCTTCAGCTTGCCGACGATTCTGGTCAAAAAAATGCCGGCCGCGGTTCCGCAGCCGGCATCTTTCACGATCGGCGCGAGCGCCGCATCAATTACGCCGCGTTGTAGCCGGCGACCGCCTTCACCTCGAGATATTCTTCGAGGCCGTACTTGCCCCATTCGCGGCCGTTGCCGGACTGCTTGTAGCCGCCGAACGGCGCGGTGCGGTCGTTCGGCACGCCCTGCAGGTTGACGTTGCCGGCGCGGATCTGGCGGGCCACGCGACGCGCGCTTTCTACCGTATCGCCGGAGACGTAACCGGCGAGACCATAGGGCGTGTCGTTGGCGATGCGCACCGCATCGGCTTCATCCTTGGCGCCGATGATCGTCAGCACCGGTCCGAAAATTTCCTCGCGGGCGATCGTCATCTCGTTGGTGACGTCGGCGAAGATGGTCGGGCGGACATAGAAGCCCTTGTTGACGCCCTCAGGCAGCCCCGGGCCGCCGGCAACCAGCGTGGCGCCTTCGTCGATGCCCTTCTTAATCAGCGCCTGGATCTTGTCCCACTGGCCGCGATTGACCACGGGGCCGATGGTGGTGCCTTCGGCGCGCGGATCGCCTGCCTTGGTCTTGTCGGCGACACCCTTGGCGATGGCGGCGACTTCCTTCATCTTCGATAGCGGCACGATCATCCGCGATGGCGCGTTGCACGACTGTCCGGAGTTGTTGAACATGTGCATTACGCCGCCGGTGACGGCCTTGGTGAGGTCGGCGCCTTCGAGGATGACGTTCGGCGACTTGCCACCGAGTTCCTGGCTGACGCGCTTCACGGTCGGCGCTGCGCGCTTGGCGACGTCGACGCCGGCGCGGGTCGAGCCGGTGAACGAGATCATGTCGATATCCGGGTGCTCGGCCATCGCGGCGCCGACCTCGGGGCCGAGGCCGTTGAGCAGGTTGAATACGCCCTTCGGCACGCCCGCTTCATGGAGGATTTCGGCGAAGATCAGGGCCGAGGTCGGCGTGAATTCCGAAGGTTTCAGGATCATGGTGCAGCCGGCGGCGAGCGCGGGCGCGACCTTGCAGGCGATCTGGTTGAGCGGCCAGTTCCACGGCGTGATCATGCCGACGACGCCGACCGGCTCGCGCACGACGACGGCCGAAGGAAGCGTCTCCTCGAAATGATAGTTCTTCAGCACCTCGAGCGTGGAGGCGATGTGGCCGAGGCCGGCGCCGGCCTGCAGGCGTTCGGCCATCGGCAGCGGCGCGCCCATCTCGTCGGACACGGCGGCGCCGATCTCCTTCATGCGGCCCTTGTAGATCTCGATGATCTTCTCGAACAGCGCAATGCGCTCTTCGCGGCTGGTCTGCGAATAGGTCACGAAGGCGCGCTTGGCGGCGGCAACGGCCTTGTCGAGGTCGGCCTTGGAGCCGAGCGCAACTTCATACATCGTTTCTTCGGTCGCCGGATTTACGACGGGCGTGGACTTCTTGACGACAGGATCGACCCAGGCGCCATCGATGTAGAACTGCATGCGATTGACCATCGGAAACCTCTTTAATCTCGGAGCAATGGAGGGAGGAACGGAAGCGTTCGGCAGGCATCCTTGCACGAAAGCCAGGGCAGTTGAACCCGCCATATGCGGGATGCCGCGATGCGGCAGGCGCTGGATATAAGGACGGCGAGCGGAGGGAGGCAAGGTGCGTACCTCTTTGCTTACCCTCCCCTGGAGGGGTCCGAGACGAGCAAAGCTCGCTCGTGGGTCGACGCGCGTGCAACGCGCGGCGGGGCGGGGTGACGGTCTCTCCACATCCAACAGTGCCCGAGTGGAGAGATCACCCCACCCCGTCTCACATTTCGCTGCGCTCAATGCTCGTCGACCCTCCCGCTCCGGGGGAGGGTGAAATCACACCGCCATCTTCCGATGCCGCACCGGCGCGCCTACGGTGAGGCTTTCGGCGGCGTCGATGATGGCGTTGGCGTCGATGCCGTAGTGGCGGTAGAGGTCACGAATAGTGCCGGTCTGGCCGAACTGCTCGACGCCGAGCGCTTCAGTGCGGTGGCCGCGGACGCTGCCGAGCCAGCCGAGCGCCGCCGGGTGGCCGTCGATCACGGTGACGAGGCCGCAATCGCGCGACAGCGGCGCCAGCAGCTTTTCGATATGACTGAGATGCTGGATGCCACGGCGGTCACGGCGCAAGTTCCGCGCGGCGGACCACCCCGCATGGAGCCGGTCCGCGGAGGTTACCGCCAGTAAACCGACATCGCGGTGGCTTTCGCCGATCAAGCCCACCGCCTCGATCGCCTCGGGCGCGACCGCGCCGGTATAGGCGATCACGATATCGCAATTGGCGCCGGGCTCGCGCAGCCAGTAAGCGCCCGCGGTGATGTCACTCTGTAAGGCCGGCGTCATGATGCGCTGCGGCTGGTCGACCGTGCGGGTCGACAGCCGCAGATAGACCGAACCGCCGTCGCCGTCTTCGCGCTGCATATGGCGGAAGCCCCACCCCATGATCACGGCAAGTTCATCGACGAACGCCGGCTCGAACGAAGCCAGCCCGTCCTGCGCCATGCCGATCAAGGGCGTCGCGATCGACTGATGCGCGCCGCCTTCCGGCGCCAGCGTGATGCCGGATGGCGTCGCCACCACCATGAAGCGCGCGTCCTGGTAACAGGCGTAGTTCAGCGCATCGAGGCCGCGCTCGATGAAGGGATCGTACAACGTGCCGACCGGCAGCAGCCGCTCGCCGTTGATCTGATGCGACAGCCCGAGGGCCGAGAGCACGATGAACAGATTCATCTCGGCGATGCCGAGCTCGAGGTGCTGCCCCTTCGGCGAGAACTCCCAGGTATAGGCGGACGGGATCTTCTCCTGCCGGAACAGGTCGTGGTTTTCGGCTTTGGCGAACAGTCCGCGGCGGTTGACCCAGGCGCCGAGATTGGTCGACACCGTGACATCGGGCGATGCGGTAACGATCCTCGCGGCCAGTTCGGTATCGCCGCGCGCCAGTTCATTGAGCACCAGCCCAAAACCCTGCTGTGTCGACATCTGCGCCGCCGGCTTGAAGGTAAGCCGCTCGGGCACCTCGATCACCGGCGCGGTCAGCCGGCGGCGGCCTTCCTCGTTGAAGGGCGCTGCCGCCAAAAATGCTTCGAGTTCGGCCGGCGACTGCGACAGGCCTTCGAACTTGTCCCACTCATGGCCAGGGCGGATGTTCTGCGCGGGGCGCCACTTCTCCATCTGCGCCACCGTCATCAGGCCGGCGTGGTTGTCCTTGTGGCCCTGCATCGGCAAGCCGACGCCCTTGATAGTGTAGGCGATGAAGCAGACCGGCCGATCGTGATCGATCGATTCAAACGCCTCGATCATGCTGGCCATGTCGTGGCCGCCGAGATTGGACATCAGCGCCAGCAATTCGTCGTCGCTGCGGCGGTCGATCAGTTGCGAGACCTGCCCCTGATCGCCGATGTCGTCCTGCAAGTGCTTGCGGAACGCCGCGCCGCCCTGGAAGCATAGCGCGGCGTACATCTGGTTCGGGCAATTATCGATCCAGCGCCGCAAGGCCTCGCCGCCGGGTTCGGCGAATGCCGCCTGCATCAGGCGGCCGTATTTTACAATCACGACCTCCCAGCCGAAATTGCGAAACATCGTCTCGAACTTCGCCCACAGCCCTTCGCGCACGACCGCATCGAGGCTCTGGCGGTTGTAATCAACCACCCACCAGGTGTTGCGCAGCGCATGCTTCCAGCCCTCGAGCAGCGCCTCGAAAATATTGCCCTCGTCCATCTCGGCGTCACCGACGAGCGCAATCATCCGCCCCTCGGGGCGCTCCTTCATCCAGCCGTGAGCAGTGACGTAATCCTGCACCAGCGAGGAGAACAGGGTTTGCGCGACGCCGAGGCCGACCGAGCCGGTGGAGAAATCGACGTCGTCGGCGTCCTTGGTGCGCGACGGATAGGATTGCGCGCCCTTGAAGCCGCGGAAATTTTCCAGCTTGCCGCGGGTCTGGTGGCCGAACAGATACTGGATGGCGTGAAACACCGGGCTCGCATGCGGCTTCACCGCGACGCGGTCCTGCGGCCGCAGCACGGAGAAATACAGCGCCGACATGATGTTGGCGAGCGAGGCGGATGACGCCTGATGGCCACCGACCTTCAAGCCATCGACGTTAGGTCTGACGTGATTGGCGTGATGGATTGTCCATGACGACAACCACAAAACCTTGCGCGCCAGCGCGGTCAGCATTTCCAGGCGTGCGGGCTCGATCGGCATGGCCATGCTCCGGAGGTGTTCAGTATGCGCCGATTTTAGCGGGCGGTGGGCTACCAAAATTCTCAATTTCCTGCGACATACAGCCCGATATTGGGATAGTTTCCCACAATCCGCCTCCAAACCCTGAGTTCATCCCAATGCCCTCCCTCGACGCCATCGACCGCAAGATTCTTGCCCTGCTGCAGTCCGACAGCCGCATGACCATGCAGGAGCTCGCCGACAAGGTCGGCCTGTCCATGTCGCCCTGCCATCGCCGCGTCAAGCTTCTGGAAGAGCGCGGCGTCATCACCCGCTACATCGCGACCGTCGACCAGAAATCGTTGGGTTTGCATGTCAGCGTCTTCATCTCGATCAAGCTGGCGCGGCAGAAGGAGGAAGACCTCAACCGCTTTGCCAAGGCGATTTCGAAGTGGGACGAGGTGCTGGAGTGCTATCTGATGACCGGCAATCGCGACTACCTCCTGCGCGTCGTGGCGGCCGACCTTTCCTCCTATGAAGCGTTCTTGAAGACCAAGCTGACACGGCTCGACGGCATCGCATCCATCGAGTCGAGTTTTGCGCTGAGCCAGGTGAAGTATTCGATCGCGCTGCCGGTGTAGCCGTCGTCCCTGCGAACGCAGGGACCCATAACCACCGCTGCTGATCGTTGAGGGAAAGTCGTCGACCATCCCCGCAAGACAACATCCGCCGCGGCGTATGGGTCCCTGCGTCCGCAGGGACGACGGAGATGGGGATGGTTGCGATACAAAATATGACTCCGCGTTCTCGCGGCACGATGTGCCCGAGGTTTGCATCTTCTTTTGCCCTTCTGAAGATAGAGGGCGCAGGGAAGACCGGGTGCTGGCTGCACCCGCGGTCTCGTGTGCAATTGCGCATAGCAAAAGCGCACACGAGCATACAGGTACAGCGGGAGCATCCCGGCCTTCCCTGCGCAATGGCTTTACGGCTTACTTCGTGCTCTTCCCGGAGAACGGCTCTTTTGCCTCCGTCGCCCCTGAGAAGCTTCGCTTCTTAAGGACTTAACGCCAGCACCGCGGCGCCCGAACCACACGACTTCGCCGTACGCTTCCGGCGCGTACGTCCAGCGCGCCATCAGCGTCCATCGCATCTCACCGCACGGTCGTGACGATCGCGAGCCGCCCCTCCATCGGGTGAGACGGGCGGAATATGCGGCTGATTTGCCTCTCGCGTGAAGCGAAATATTTTTGATTCACGGGCTTGACACGATTTCGGAAAATCAGAAGTGATTTGCCTGGCCGTCCCTGCCAACCTTGCAATCGCTGGATGTTCGATGCAGCATCCGAAGGGGCGGTATATCAGACACGGTATATCGAATTGGAACGGTTGGACGATCTCGAAGCCTTCCTCGCAGTCATCGAGAAGGGCAGCCAGGCGGCGGCCTCACGTCATCTTCGGCGCCCGTTGCAATCGCTCAATCGATCGCTGATGGCGCTGGAACGCGCGCTCGGCGTCGAGCTCGTGAAACGCACCACGCGGCGGTCGGAGCCAACCGAGGCTGGGCGGGTATTTTACGAACGCATCAAGCCGGCGGTTGCCGAAATCATCGAGGCGCGGGCCGAGGCAGCCAATCTGCGCGGCGAAATTCTGGGGCCGTTGAAAATCGGTGCGCCCATTCTGTTTGCGTCGTCCTATGTGGCGCCGATCGTCAGCCGTTTTCTAAAACTCTATCCCAACGTGGATGTCGAGCTTCGCGCCTCCGACGAGCAGGTCGATCTCGTTGCTGACGGCCTCGATATTGCCGTGCGGATCGGCGACTCCGCCGATGAATCCCTGATCGCCCGCCGATTGCATACACTGCGCGTGGTCGTCGTCGGCGCCCCGTCTTATTTCGCCGAGCATGGCCGGCCGCAGCATCCAGGCGAGCTCGAGCAGCACGCCTGCATCTTGCGGGCCGGCGCCGAGGTCATCGACAAATGGCCGTTTCGGATCGACGGCCGGCTGCAGTCGATCAGGGTGCACGGCCGCTTTCGTTCGAACAGCGCCGCTTCGATCCGGGCTGCCGCGCGCGAAGGCACCGGCCTTGCCCGGCTGCCGCTGTGGCAGATCAGCGATCTCGTCGCGCAGGGCGCGCTCACGATCGTTCTGCCGGAATTCGAAACCGAAGGAATGCAGATCCAGTTGGTCTGGCCGCCGACACGGGCGCCGCTGGAGCGCGTCCGGCGTTTCTCGGATTTTCTGGCGAGCAGCCTGAAGACCGATCTGCTTTAGCTCTCAATCCCTCATCCTGAGGAGCCGCGAAGCGGCGTCTCGAAGGATGTAGGCCACCAGCCGGGCCTCATGGTTCGAGACGCGCGGAGCCTCTCATCGGGCCGCGCTATGCGCGGACCCGTTGGCGCTCCTCACCATGAGGGACTAATCCGCACGTCAGAATACATTATATCCGGGCGCCAGCAGATGTTGTGGATCGTAGCGCCGCTTGGCTTCGCGAAACTGCGGCCAGCTTGATCCAAAGTGAACCTCCCAATCGCCAGGCAACATGGCGAAGGCACCGACCGGATACTGAACGCCGCCGGCTTCGCGAATGCGATCGTAGAGCGTACGATTTTCCGCAACCATCCGCTCCGCCACCGCCACATCGTTCGTTGCGGGGATGCGAATGAGATTGAAGACGAAGACCATGTCTTCCTTCGGCAGGCGAACCAGCGGCGTATGAAACGCCCGCGTGAGCAAAGGGTAGAGAGTTATCCGCCCGAACGGACCAACAGCATCGCCCTTCAGGCCAGCCAGAATATCGCCGGCGACCCGTTCGACGTTGCTGCCGCGCAGGAACGTCAAAAACCAGGGCTGCGGATTGGACCATTGGCCTTTGGAGCGCAGCAGATTTTCGAATTTTCCAAACGCCAGGGCATCCTCGCGATAGGTCAGGTCGGCGATGACGGCGGCGCCGCGCTCATCCGACAATCCGGAAAGCACCACCTTGTCATCGGGAGCCGAGCCGCTGCCGTAAGGTATCGCGCCGTCGAGCTGGTACCGCCAACCGCCGCTGCCATCGGGAAGAATGGCCCCCTGCAACTGGTCGAAGCGCCCTTCCGTCAGCACGCGCCGCTGGTCCGCCGTCAGCGATGACAAATCGCGGTAGAAGAGCTGAAAGCGCCTGATACGCTCGGGAGCGCGCACCAGACGCAGCGTTGCCCGCGCAACGATGCCGCATTGGCCTAGGCCGGCGCGGACGCCGTCGAAGAGATCGGCGTTAGCGGCCGCCGAGCAACTCAGTTCATTGCCATTACCCGTCACCACGTCCAGCGCGATGACGTTGTCGGTTTGCATGCCATGCCGGGATGACGTCGCGCCGATGCCGCCCACCGCGATCGTTCCTCCGACCGATAGGCCGAGATAGTTGGTCAGCACTGGCGGCGTGAGTCCCTGCGCCAGGGTCGCGTCGAGCAGATCTTTCCACGTCGCTCCGGCATCGACCACGACGCGATCGTGCTGGATCTCGCGGATCGCGTTCATCGCGCTCATATCGACTACGACGCCGTCCTCGGACAGCGAGCGGCCAAAGATCGAGTGGCCCTGCCCGCGCGCCGCCACCTTGACATCAGCGCCTCTGGCCCAGCGCATCAGGCCCGCAATGTCGGCGCTCGATGTGGGCCTGAGCACGCCGCGCGGTTGCTTGTGAATGAGGCGGCCAAAATCATGGGCTGCGGCGGCGCGCACCTCCGGCTCAAGGCGGACATTGGCAGGCAGATGCGGACCGTCTGCCGACGCCGCCTGTGCCGATGCTGCCAAGGCGCTGGCGTGCGAAGCGAGCGCAGCGGTGACGCCGAGGCCCGCGCCCAAGAACATACGTCTGTCCGACGGCATGAAGCCCTCCTTGTCCAGAGGCCGTGATGCTCACCCCCAAAGCTGCGGCCTCACCCGGCATGAGACAATGACTGCCACGCCGGATGGACATTCCCGAAAACCGGGAGAATCCCGGCCGCGATCTCTCACCTTGCGTTCCCCGGACGCTGCGCCGCGTCCGGGACACGAGATTGTCGTCTCGCATCTCTCCGCGCATGGCCGTTTTCGCCGGATTTACGTCATTTCAGGCGGATGACTGCGGCTGTAGAGTGCGGTTGGTCGATATGAGTGAGGCGCGTGCCGGCAAACCGATGAATTCGCGACGTGTATTGTGGAGTGCGCTCGGCGCAGTCGCGCTTGTCGCCGTGATCGGCGGAGCCTGGATTTTCTCGTTGCCACCGGCGCCCTCGGCCGCGGCCCCGCCGGCGATCGCGCCCGACGAGCGCGATGCGACGATCGCGGCACTGAAGCCGCCGAAGCGGCAGCGCCCGCTGATCGCCATTATCGGGATCAACGACGCCACCGAGACCACCGACTATCTCATGCCCTATGGCATTCTCAAGCGCGCCGACGTCGCCGATGTCGTCACGCTGGCGACGAGACCGGGGCCGGTGACGCTCTATCCCACGCTCAAGGTCGAACCGCAGGCGACCGTGGCGGAGTTCGATGCGCAGCATTCTGACGGCGCCGACTATGTCATCGTCCCCGCCATGAGCCGCGACGACGATCCCGAAGCGCTGCAATGGATCCGAAGCCAGTCGGCCAAGGGTGCAATCGTGATTGGCGTCTGCGTCGGCGCCAAAGTGGTCGGCGATGCCGGGCTGCTGCACGACAGGCAGGCCACGACGCACTGGTATTCCGTCAAGGAATTGCGCAGCAAGCATCCCACTATGCGCTACGTCAAAGACCGGCGGCTGGTGGTCGACAAGGGCGTGGCGACGACCACCGGGATCACGGCGTCGATGCCGATGTCGCTCACCTTGATCGAGGCGATTGCCGGCCCCGACAAGGCGCGCGCCGTCGGCCGCGAGATCGGCCTCGCCGAGTGGGATGTGCGCCACAACAGCGACGCATTCAAGTTCACGCGCCCATTTGCGCTGACGGCTATCCGCAACACGGCCGCGTTCTGGGCGCATGAGCGGCTCGGCATCGAGCTCAAGAGTGGCGTCGACGAAGTGTCGCTGGCGCTCGTCACAGATGCCTGGTCACGAACCTATCGCTCACAGGCGGTGACGTTCGCCAGTGCGGCCGGCGCGCAGCAGAGTCGCGGCGGCTTGCGGATACTTCCCGACCAGGTCGCGGCGAACTGGCCCGCGGCGCGATTACTGCCGTCTGTCGCAGATCGCAAGCCAGCGGAAGCGCTGGACCACGCGCTTGCGGGCATTGCCGCGCGCTACGGAACAGATACCGCCGACTTCGTCGCGATGCAGTTGGAATATCCGAAGCGTCCAGCGCCGTAGGCTGGGCAAAGCGACGGGTCGCGCGAATGCGCGCCCGGGGCGTGCCCACCATCGAACGAGATCGTGGATGAATGGTAGGCACGGCGCTGCGCGCCTTTGCCCACCCTACGGCACGCTCCCAGACCTCATCCTGAGGAGGCGCGTCAGCGCCGTCTCGAAGGATGAATGCCACCAGCGGGCCGCATGGTTCGAGACGGCGCCAAAGCGCCTCCTCACCATGAGGGTTTAAGCGCGGCCACGCCGCCCCGAGCACCTCACCGCCACGGCTCGACGATGATCTTGGTGTGCACTTCCGGGTTGGCGAGATCGGCAAAGGCCTTGGCGACACCATCGATGCCGACGGTGGCGGTCACCATCGAGGCGGCGTCCACCTGCCCTTCCGCGATCAGGCGGAGCGAATAGGCGAATTCTTCGGGCGTGTAGCCGAGCACGTATTGAACGTTGAGCTCCTTCAGGATGCCGAGCATCGGCTCGGAGCGGTCGGTCTCCATGCAGACGCCGACCACGACGATGCGGGCATCGCGCGGCGCGCCCTCGAACACCTGCTGGATCAGGCCAGGCACGCCGACGCATTCGAAGATCAGCGCGGGTTTCAGCGCCGGCAACAGCGCCTGCAGCGGTGGGCGCGCGGCCTTTTCCTCCGACGACATCTGGGCGTGCTCGGCCCAGGTCGCGTAGGGCTGCGAGCGTGCGGGATCGACGACAACGTCGGCGCCGAGCTTTTCGGCGAGCGCGCGGCGTGCCGGCGAGTAATCGGCGGCCACGATCGGGTGCAATCCCCTGATCTTCAGCGCTGCGATGACGGCGAGCCCGACCGGGCCGCAGCCGATCACCAAGGGCACCTCGCCTCCCGCGATGTTGGCTTTTGCCACGGCATGAACGCCGACCGCGAGCGGTTCGGTGAGCGCGGCGTGCTCGGCGGCGAGGCCGTTCGGAACTTCGAGCAGCAGGGCTTCGCTGAGCAGCAGGCGCTCGGCATAGGCGCCGACATTGTCGTTGGAATAGCCGATGCCCTTCGGGCCTTCCGGCGTCAGCAGCGCCGGCAGCGAGCAAACCCTGGTGCCGGCCTTGAACTTGCCCGTGGTGCCAGGACCATAGTCCAGCACCTCGCAGCAGAATTCATGGCCGAACACGACGTCGCGCGAAAGGTCCATCGGCTTGCGGCCCGGAAAATGCTTGGCGAGCTCCACCATGTGGTGCGCGTGCTTGCGCGCATGCAGGTCGGAGCCGCAGATGCCGCAGGCCAGCGACTTCACCAGCACCTGCCCGGCACCGGGCTTCGGCTCCGGCATCTCGTCGACGACAATTTCCCCGTTGCGGAAAATGGCTGCGCGCACAAAGATCCTCCCGGTGATTTTTGCTCACCTTAGAGCACTATCGGTTCTAATTGAAATCAGAACCGATGCGCTATTTTTTTGACGCGTTTTCTTCACGCGAACCGGGGGCCACCCCGCAGCAAGTGCGGGGCAGGCTTTCGCTCGAAAACGCTAGCGGGAGGATCACCACGAATAGCGGACAACGCCCTTGCCGGCGTAGGAACTGGTGACGTCGGACAACTGTCCCTCGAAGATCGCGGCAGCCGACCAGCCGTTCAGCCATTTCATCTCGGCCGCACCTGTGACGAGCGCGGAATCATGCGCCTGCGCCGCGCCGTTGACGACGAAGGCCGCGCCCGGCAGTGTCTGAAAAAGCGCCGTGACGTTGCGATCGGTATTGAAATCGTGCGCCCAGGCAGCACGGCCGCGCAAGATCAGGACACCATTTTGCACGGCGTAGGACTTGTCGGTGCGAACGCCGAGTTCGCTGCGCGAGGCCGTGACGTCCTTGGCCGCATAGCTCAACGCAAAGGTGCCGGCACCCGCCAGCACCTGCTCGGCATAGGCCGGCAGGCTGTAGGTGGTGAACTGGCCGGCGGCATAGGGCGTGATGCCCATCCACGGCGTCGTATAGCGGTAACCGCCCTCGATGCGGCCGGAATAAGCGTTGGCGTTGAACTCGGCGCGCAGGCGCTCGAAGCCGGCCACTGTGACGGTGCGCTCCGTGGTTACGTCCTGCCAGCCATAGGCGGCAGCGGCGGTGACGTAAGCCTGACCCATATTGTGCCGCACGAAGGCGCCGACCTGAAACAGGTCCGAGCGCCCCGAGCCGAACCCCGAGACGCTGAAATTGGTGCCGCCGCCGGCAAGCGCAAAGCCTGCCAGCGTGTCGCGCGAGAGGCGATAATCGGCACCCACGGCAAAGCCGAAGACGCGCGCGGTCGCGTCGTTCGAGCCGAGCGCGGCATTGCCTGACGTGTTGCTGCCGCCGCCGAAGGCGGAGCCCCAGACGCTCCAGCGCTGGTCGAACAGATCGTTGCGCGCGATGTCCGTCTTGGTCGGGAATTTGGCAAAGGCATCGCGCGCGGCGCGGGGCTTCTTCGCGGCATAGCCGAGCGCGCTCTCCTCGGCGAACGGGATTGCACCGGTGTTGCCACCGAGGCCGCCATTGCGGCCCGCCACGAACGTATCCGAGATCAGCGACAGGAACAGGTTCATGGCATCGAAAGTCGCCTGCTGCGATCCGGTCGCCAGCTCACCGGAGACCTGCGTCAGGCCGGCCGGCGAGAGCGAGGCGAAACCGGCCGGAATGCCGCCGGTGGTATTGAAGAAATTGGCCAGCGCGTTGGCGACGTTCTGCTGGTTGACGTTGAGGCCGCCACCGTAGTTCAGCGCGAAATTGAGATAGACGTTGTTGGCGTTATAGCTGAGGCTCGGGTTCAGGTTCGGCGAAACGCCTGACACAACCGGGTTGAACGTGTCCGCTACGCCGCCGGTCGCGGTCAGGATCGTGTATTGCTTCGTCACCGTGCCGCTCGGAATGACCACGACGGTGGCGCCGCCGAGGGTCGCCACGCCGGTGACCCGGGTCAGATCGCTGCTCGTACCCGAGATTTCGACCATGTAGCTCGAGGCCGCCGAGAACGTCAGGCTGCTCGCCACATTGAGAGTGCCGATCGAGTTGCCCGGCGCCAGCGCGCCGCCATTGACGACGACATTGTCGATGGTGCCGGTGCCGCCGAGCGTGCCGCCGGCGTTCACGGTCACGAGGCCATTGATGACGCCGTTGACCGAGAACGTGCCGCCAAGCACGTTCCAGTTCTGCGCGCCGGTGCCGATGACGGTCCAGTTCGAGCTGTCGACCTTGTTGAAGATCGAGAAGCCGTCATATTGCTGGCCCGCCCCGATCAGGCTGAGGTTGAAGGTATCCTTGCCGGTACCGCCGAGCTGCAACGTATCTGTTCCGTTGCCGATCACGAGGCCGTTGATGACGCTGCCGGGCCCGAGCGTCAGGGTGCTGTTGCCGCAGCCGCAGAGTTCGATCGCCGCGAATCCAGCCGCTGCATTGATCGTGCCAGAGTTGAAAACCGTGCCGGTGCCCTGGAGTAAAATACCCGTCGCGTCCGCGCCGACGTTGATCGTTCCGGTGTTGATGATGGAGTTGCTGCCGCTGAAACTGCTGACGTCGATTCCTACGGCGGCGAAGCCAATTCCGACGGTGATGGTGCCGCTGTTGGTGATGGTATTGGAATCGCCGAGCACGACGATGCCGACCGTATCGGCGACAATGCCGAGTGTATCGTCGCCGAGAAGGATACGGCCGCTGTTGCTGATCGTGGCGGACGAGCCGTTATAGGCGATGCCGGCGCTCTCGGTGCTGCCATTGATGGTGCCGAAATGGGTGATCAGGGCGCGATCGCCCTGCGCCACGATCCCGGCGGTGCTGTTGGCGACGTTGATCACGCCGCTGCTCGTGATCAGGGCATCGTTGCCGAACACATCGATTCCGACGCTGAGGGGACCCGCGTTGATCGTGCCGGCATTGTTGACGATGGCGCGATTGCCCTGCATCGAGATGCCGGAGGCTTGGCCGAATATGGTAATGATTGCGCCGGCGAGGTTGCTGACGGTGTTGTCGTCGTTGATCGCCAGGATGCCGTCCGCCGGCCCGGGCGCGGTGATCGTGATTTGGCCTGCGTTCGTCACCATGCTGTTGCCGGCGACGAAGATTCCCTGACTTAGGTCGGCCATGGTAATGACGCCGGAGGCGGCGTTGACAATCGTGTTGTTCACGCCGGCGAAGATGCCGGTGCTCAATGTCCCGCCGGTGATCGTTCCGCTGTTGGTAACGGTATTGAAGTCATTGACGCCGATGGCCGAGCCACCGCCGCCGTGGCTGACGCTCGCCCCCTCCAGCACGCTGACGGTGAGATTGTTGACGCCGCCGCCGGCCTGAAAGCCACCGGGCGTGTTGCCGCTGCAGGTGACGGTCTGGCCGCTCGTCGCCGGATCGGGCGCACACGCCGCGTTGGCGGGTGCCGCCGACAGGCACGCACCGAAGAGAAACGCCGACATCGCGACTGCCCACGCAGCCGCATCCCGGCGGCGTCGGCCGTGCGCCGACGATGGCAACTGAAAAAGCAACGCCCGAACCCCATTTTATCAGGCGCTCTGCTGGCGCCATCGGAACCCACTAACACGGGTTCCGCCGTAGAATTACGGATGCGGGGTTGAATCGGCCAGATCTGCGCCACAACCGAGCGTTTTGCGGCGTCGCTGTGGCACCCGCGCCACGTTTTGGGCGTCCTACGAAAGGCAGGATCAGGCGTTGGGCGACGCCTCGCCCGAGACCGTCAGGAGCTGCGACCGGCGGACCCGCTCGCGATGGGCGGTGTAGAGGCCGCTAGCGACGATGAAGGCGGCGCCGGTGATCGTGTAGGCATCCGGGACTTCGCCGAAGATCAGAAAGCCGAGCACGCTGACCCACAGCAATTGCGTGTAGGAAAACGGCGCCAGCACGGAGGCGTCGGCATAGCGGAACGCCAGCACCACGATCCACTGCCCCGCGGTCGATGCGACGCCGATCAGGATGCCGAAGGCGATATCGTGCCAGGTCGGCGTCACCCAGACGAACGGCACCAGCGCGGAAAGAATGAGCAGGCCCGCGATCGACGAATAGGTCATGGTGGTGATGGCGCGCTCGGTGCCACTCATCATCCGCGTCATGATCAGCGTGCAGGCCCAGGCCAGCGCCGAGACCAGCGGAAAGAACGCCGCGGGGTGAAACGCGCCGGTGCCGGGACGCAGAATGATCAGCACGCCGACCAGGCCGACGCCGGTCGCGATCCAGCGGCGCAGGCCGACCTTCTCGCCGAGAAAGATGATCGACAGCGCGGTGACGAACAGCGGCGCGACGAAGCCGGTGGCGGAGGCCTCTGCAATGGGAAGAAACCGCAGGCCGGAGATGAAGAACAGCGACGAGCCCAACAGCGCCGCGCCGCGCAACAGATGCAGGCCGCGGCGTTTGGTCTGCAGCGCATAGAGCGGGGAACCCGGCAGCATCGCCGGCGTCATGATCATCGCGAACACCAGGAAGCGGATCCAGGCGATCTCGATCGAAGGCAGGGTCGCGGACAGATATTTCGCCGTGACGTCGGAGGTGCCGAGAAATACCGTCGAGGCCAGCACCAGCGCGATGCCCTTGAACGGCCGATCGGCGCGCGCGGGCGCCTTGCGGATCGTCGACTTCTTTTCGGGCAAAGGCAGATGAACGCTGTCCAGCCTGGCGGCTGCGGCGGGGGGCGGTGTCACGGCAATCTCGATAGGCAGCAATTTTCGAATCGGGCGAGGTTGTAAAAAACACCAATTCGCCCAATGCGACTAGGTCCGAAAACAGGATGCCGATATGCGCTGAGGGCGCGATGGCAACACTTTGTTAAGGCAATACTTTGTTAAGGACTGCGCAGATGAGCGCGCTACCGTCCTCGCAGCGCCAAAATCTTCTCCGCGGCGCGCAGATGCGGTTTGTCGATCATCTTGCCGTCGATCTTCACGACACCTGACGTCGGATTGTCGTTGAACGCTTTCACGACCTTCTCCGACCAAGCGATTTCCTCATCGGTCGGCATGAAGGCGGCATTGACGACATCGACGTGCTTGGGATGGATCACCGCCTTGGCAAGGAACCCATCCTGTCGCGCGGCAATGGATTCTTCCCGGAGCGCGTCGAGATCGTTGATGTCGGTGGCGATGGTATCGATAGCGACGACGCCCGCTGCGGCCGCGCTGATCAGGCAGAGATCGCGCGCCAGCAGGAACGGACCATGAAAGCGGCCGCCGGTCCGGTTGCGCGACGCACCGAGCGACGCGGCGAGATCCTCAGCGCCCCACATCATGCCCCACAGCCGCGGGCTCATGTTCTCGAAATCCAGCAACTTGAGCACCGCCCTCGCCGTCTCCGTCGCTACGGTGACGATCCTCGTCGATCCCTGCTCAATCCCGGCGGCGGCCTCGAAGGCATCGAGATACAGCGACAGACGGTTCACGTCGGCAGCGCCGGCGCATTTCGGCAGCACGATGCCGTCAGGTCGGCCCGGCATGACGGCGGCCAGGTCGCCAAGCGTCAAGTCGGTATCGAGCGCGTTGACGCGGACATACATCTTCTGGTTCGGATTCCGGGCATCGAGCATCTCGCCCACGATCCGCCGCGCGCCGACTTTCTCATCCGGCGCAATCGAGTCCTCAAGGTCGAGGATCAGCGCGTCGGCCGCGGTCTTCTTGGCGCTCTCGAACTTGCGCAGACTGTCGCCGGGAACGAACAGGAACGATCGCATCAGTTTACGCCTTTGGTTTGCAATGCATCAGGCCGGTCCGGCGGCAGCTCGCCACCACCTCGCCGCGCTGATTGGTCATGGTGTGCTCGAACTCGACAATGCCCTGGTTCGGCCGCGACTTGCTCTCACGCTTGGAAATGATTTTGGTATGCGCCCTGAGCGTATCGCCGTGGAATACCGGTTTCGGAAATTTCACATCGGTCATGCCGAGGTTGCCGATCGTGGTGCCGAGCGTGGTATCGTAGACGCTCATGCCGATCATGATGCCGAGCGTATAGAGGCTGTTGAACAGCCGCTGGCCGAATTCGGTATTCTCGGCGAAATGCGCGTCGATGTGTAGCGGCTGCGGATTCATGGTCAGGAGACTGAACAGCGTGTTGTCCATCTCGGTCACCGTGCGGCTGAACTCGTGATGGAATTCGCGGCCGACCTCGAACTCCTCGAAATACAATCCAGCCATCAGCGCCCCCTGTAGTTTGGCGTTCGCTTCTCGACGAACGCATTCAAGCCTTCCTGACAGTCCTCCGTCGTTGCAACGAGTGCAAAGCTCTCGGCGGCATTTTCGACCGAGCGGCGGAAATCGGCGTCGACCGCCCGCATGAAAGCATCGCGCCCGATCTTCATGACGATGGGGGATTTGGCAGCAAGCTTGCGCGCGATCTCCCGCGCCCGATCCAGCGCGGTTCCCTTCGGAACGACCTCACTCAGCAACCCCATGCGAAAGGCAGTTGCGGCATCGAAAGGCTCGCCGAGAAACAGCGGCCCAAAAGCCTGGTGCTTGCCGACCAGCCGCGGCAATTGCACGAAGTGAATGGCCGGGATCAGCCCGACATCGATCTCGGGATAGCCGAAGGTACAGCCTTCCCCGGCGATGATCATGTCGCAGGAGATCGCGATCGTCATGCCGCCGGCGCGAACCGCGCCGTCGACTGCAGCAATCGTCGGCTTCCCCATGCGATACTGGATATCGTTGAGCGCGAAGTACAGCCGTTCGAGGAATTTCTTGGTCTCGATCCCGGGCTTGCCGCGAACAATATCCAGATCGAGCCCGGCGCAAAACACCTTGTGCGCACTGCCAATGATGACGGCGCGCACCGCTTCGTCGTCCCTCGCCTTCGAAAGCGCCGCCAGCAACGCATCGATCAGGTCCATGCTGAGTGCATTGACCGGCGGGCGATCCAGCATGATCTCGGCAATATTGCTAGATACGGAATAACGAACCAGATCGGTACTCATGCCGTGCCTCCCCTGACCCGGCGCACCGCGCCGGCCTCGACCAGATCGTCGATAGTGCTAGGCTGAAAGCTACAGCGCGAGATAGCGCTGCCGAATATTGTCGTTGGCTTTCAGCTCTTCGATCCCGGACGTGTAGACGATCTGGCCCTTGTCGATAACCGTCGCGTGGCTCGCAAGGCCAAGGCAAAAATGCATGTTCTGCTCGGCGATCAGCACAGTGGCTCCGGTGCCACGGAGCTGCCGCAAGAGTTCGCCGATCCGCTGCACGATGATCGGCGCCAGCCCCTCGCTCGGCTCGTCCAGCAGCAGCAATGCGGGATTGCCCATCAGCGTGCGCGCGATCGCCAGCATCTGCTGTTCGCCGCCGGACAGCCTTCCCGCGATCCGGTGCCGTAGCGGCTCCAGCAGCGGAAACACGTCATAGATACGCCGGATCGGCCATTCGTCCTCGCCATTGGGACCCTTCTTGGCACCGATGACCAGATTGTCCTCGACCGTGTGTTCGGGGAAGATCTGGCGATCTTCCGGTACGAAGCCGAGGCCGGCGCGCGCGATGTGATGCGGCTTCAGCCCGGAGACAACCCTGCCTTGCAAGGTGACCGTGCCGCGGCGGGCCGGCGCGAGCCCCATGATGGCCTTGATGGTGGTCGATTTGCCGGCACCGTTGCGGCCGAGCAGCGCCATCGTCTCGCCCTGCCGCACCGACAGGCCGACGCCGAACAATATCTGGCTGGTGCCGTAATAGACGTCGAGATCTTCGACCTGCACGACCGGCTGCGCACTCATACAGTGATCCCCGCATGGTGTTCGGTGCCGAGATAGGCTTCGATCACCGCCTCGTTGCGGCGGATCGCATCCGGTTTGCCGGTTGCAAGAATGCGGCCGTAGCAGAGCACGACGATCTCGGGCGCGATCTTGAACACGATATCCATGTCGTGCTCGATGAACACCACCGTGATCTTCTGCGTCTCCCAGAGCTCCCTCACCTTCTCGATCATCCGCCAGCGTTCTTCGGTGCCCATGCCGGCGGTTGGCTCGTCGAGCAGCAGCACCTTGGGATCGAGCACCAGCGCGAGTGCGATATCGAGCAGCTTCTGGTCGCCATGCGACAGCGTCGCCGCAGTCCGGTTTCGCTTGTTGGCCAGT
Source organism: Bradyrhizobium murdochi (assembly GCF_000472965.1). Classification (GTDB taxonomy): domain Bacteria; phylum Pseudomonadota; class Alphaproteobacteria; order Rhizobiales; family Xanthobacteraceae; genus Bradyrhizobium; species Bradyrhizobium murdochi. The sequence continues at coordinate 131,137 of NZ_AXAU01000017.1, forward strand.
CCCAGCAATTCCATCGCATGCTCGGCGCGGTCGCGGGTCTCGGCCAGCGGGAAGCGACGGTGCAGAACGCTGGCTTTACGCTGATCGGCACAGACCGCTGCCAGCATCGTCTCCTGCACCGTCAGCGATGGGAAGATGCTCGCAACCTGAAACGCGCGGCCGATGCCGTGGCGAACGATCTCAGGCGGCGTGCGCCCGGCCAAGTCGAGGCCGTTGAGCAATATCTGGCCAGCGTCGGGCGTCAGCGCGCCGGTGATCAGGTTGAAGAACGTGCTCTTGCCGGCGCCGTTGGGGCCGATCACGGCGGTGAGCGAACCATCTGCAAAGTCGAGTGTGACATTGTCCGTCGCCTTGACGCCGCCGAAAGACTTGGAAAGGGAGCGTATCTCCAGCATGATCTAAGTGCGCTCCCTCACCCCGTCATTCCGGGATGGTCCGCAAGGACCAGACCCGGAATCTCGAGATTCTCCGATGTGCACTTGCACATCGTAGTTCGCGCTGCGCGCGCCCCGGAATGACTGTGCAATAGCTCCACGTGTCATCGCCGCTCCCCGTCGCCGTTACGGCGTTGCGCGTACCATTCGACGACGAAATCCATCAGGCCCTTCCGCAGGCCGATCGCAAAGAAGAGGATCACGATCCCCAGCACGAGGCCGTGATAATCGGTCAGGCGGGTGACGGTGTCGTTGAGGATCAGGAGCAGCACCGTGCCGACCATCGGCCCGAGGAATGTGGTCACGCCGCCGAGCATGTTGATGAAAATGCCCTCGCCCGAAATAGTCCAATAGGCGAATTCCGGATAGGCCCCGGAGACGAATAGCGCCATGATGATCCCGCCGGTCGAGGCGAACAGCGCCGCGAGCACAAAGATCGTCAGTTTGGCACGCCAGACGTCGATGCCGATGAAGCTCGCACGCGTTGCGTTGTCGCGGATCATCCGCAGCGTGTAGCCGAATGGCGACTGCGCGATCCGATGCATCAAGAACAGCCCGATCACCAGCAACGCGCAACTCGCGACATAGAGATGCAATTGGTTCGACAGATCAATGCCCAAAAATGGCGGCCGCGGAATGCCGCCACGTAATCCCTGATCGCCGCCGGTCAGCGATACCCAGGACAGGATCGTCGAGTGGATCAGCATCTGGAACGCCAGTGTTACGAAGGCGAAATAGATTTCCTTCAGCCGCACGCAGATGGCACCGATGACGAGGGCGACGACAAACGTGATAGCCAGCGTGGCAACGAAAGCCACCGGGACGGGAACACCAGTCTTCTGCATCATCAACCCGAAGCCGTAGGCGCCAAGGCCGAAGAACATGCCGTGGCCAAACGAAATCAGGCCGGTGTAACCGACCAGAAGGTTCAGCGACGTCGCGAACAGCCCGTAGGCGGCGCAGCGGATCACGAAGTCGAGCAGCAATTTGCTGCTGAAGACCGCCGGCAACAGCGCCAGCAAGACAAAGACCGCAAGCGCGATCAGGGCATCCCGATTGCGCCGCGTCTTTGCTTCATGGGAGACCTCGAGTGCCTGCGCGCCCTGCTCGGCCTGCAATTCGGTCATGCGACCTCCTTGCCGAACAGGCCGGTCGGCCGCGACACCAGCACGATCACCATGAACAGGTACATCAGCCCTTCGGTAAACAGCGGAAAGCCGAGCGAGCCGAACGAGCGGATCATGCCGATCAGGAGCGCACCGATCAACGCACCGAGGATCGAGCCCATGCCGCCGATCACCGTGACGATGAAGGATTCGATCAGCACCGAAAATCCCATGCCCGGCGTCAGCGAACGCACCGGCGCCGCAAGTGCGCCGGCAAGTCCCGCCAGCATGCCGCCGAGTGCGAACACCCCGCCGTAGATCAGGCCGGTGTTGATGCCGAGCGCGGATACCATGCCAGGGTTATGGGCGGCAGCCCGGATTACCTTGCCGATCCTGGTGCGGGCAAGGCCGAGCCCGAGGATCATGGCGGCCGCGAGCGCAACACCGATTAGGAGCAGATAATATGGTGGCACCACCCCGCCGGCGATGAACAGCGGCACCACCTGGAACGCCGCCGGCATGCCCATCGATTTGAACTCGGGCCCCCAGATCATCCGCACCACGTCATCAAAGATCAGCACGAAGGCGTAGCAGACGAGAAGCTGCATCAACACGTCTGCGCCGTAGACCCGGCTCATGAAGACGCGTTCGAAGATCAGACCGAGGATGGCCGTACCCGCCGCACCACACAGCATCGCCAGCGCAAAACTGCCGGAGAACTGATAGGCCGTCATGGCGAAATAGGCGCCGAACATATAGAAGGCGCCGTGGCTGAAGTTGACGACCTTGAGTACGCCGAAGATCAGCGTCAGCCCGACGGCGACGAGAAACAGCAACATGCCGATGATGAAGCCGCTGGTGGTTTGCGTCACCAGACAGGCGGAGCTGGCGAGACAGCCGGTAAGCGCGTCGAGGTCCAAGGGAACACATCCATTCCAGCGCGCCGGAACAGCACGCGAAGATCATTCGGCGGCGGACGGGCGGCAGCTTGCGCCACCTCCGCCGTCGCGGTCAATCAGGTGTAGCCCTTGCTCTTCTTCCACTCGGCTTCGAGTTCGAAGATCGTCTTCCAGTCGCCCGCTTGAACTTGCGGCACGTAGGGCTCCTGCGGGATCGTGGTTCCCCAGCCGATCGCATAGCCTACCAGCGTCTGGTCCTCGGCGCGCATGGTGACAGTGCCGTCGGCGCCGAACGGCGACTTGATCTTCAGGCCGCGGAGCGCCTCCGCAATCTTCTTGCCATCGGCCGAATTCGCCTTCTTGGACGCTTCCGCGAGCAGCATGATCGCCGTCGCATTCTCCCACGACCAGTTGGTCGGATATTCGTTGTATTTTGCTTTATAGGCGTCGCCCCACGCGGCGTTCTCCGGGGTTGCAGGATATGTCTTGATGTAACGGTTACCCGAGTGAATGCCCTTCGGCAGGTTCTTCACGACAGTCAGCGCGGTGTAGTCGGCCATGTTGACTGCGAACACTTCCATCTGACTGAACAGCGCGTAGATGTTGGCCTGGTCGATGTAGGACGTGAGGTCGCCGCCCCACAGGCAGGAATACAGCGCCTGCGGCCTGGCCTGCAGGATCTTTGTCACGACCTCGGTGTAATCAGGCTGGAACAGCTTTGGCCAGGACTCGCTAATGATCTCGATGTCAGGCGCAAAACGCTTCAGATAAGTGACGTACTCGGCCGTGGTATCGCGGCCATAGGCGTAATCGGGCGAGCAGGTCGCCCATTTCTTCAGCCCCTTGGCCTTGGCGATCGTCGCAGCGTAGCTGCCGCCGACGATCGAGTCATGCACGCCCTGGCGCGCGGTGCGGAAGGCGTTCGGAATGTGCTGCTTGGGATCGGCGGTCAGCGCGGAAGTTTCCGAATTGGTGTGAAGGCAGAGCACGCCAAGATCGCGCGCCACTTCGTGCACGGCGAACGCGCCCGACGACGCTTCCGCGTCGATCAGAATTTCGCAGCCGTCCGTGTTGACGAGTTCGCGTGCGACGCGGGCTGCTTCCTGCGGCTGCCCCTTGGAATCGCGGATCACCATCTCGATGGTCCGGCCAGCCAGACCGCCAGCAGCGTTGACCTTTTCGATCTCCAGCATCACCGCATTGCGCGACGAGGTTCCGAGCTGCGCGACGCGCCCGGAGAGAATGGTCGGCATGCCGATTTTGATGGTCTTGGCTTGCGCGCGCGCCACCCAAGGAGTCCCAAATGGCGTCGCGATTGATACGGCACCGGCGCCCATTATCGCCAACGTCGCACGTCGGCTTACGCCCGGTTTGCGGGTTCTCGTCATTGCTTCCTCCCTGTGGGGTTGGCGTTCCCAATCCCTCCCGGAGATCGTGGCGTCTCCGTATGATCTGAGGATTTCAGAGCGAGGGGGGTGACGTCAAGCCAAATATGAATTACGAGTCAGAATTCATCTTTGGAGAGGCGATTCCGGAAACCGACCGTTCGAGCTGATAATGATCAACCTTTCGACCTTCATCGCTTTTCACGCCAGGCGGACGCCGGACCGCTGTGCGCTGAAATACCGCGGCGAGGACGTCTCCTACGCCGCGTTCGATGACCGCATCCGGCGGGTTGGCGGCTGGCTCGCCGCGCGCGGCATCGGCCCCGGCGACGTCGTCGCGGTGTTGATGCAGAACAGCACGGCGTTTCTCGAGCTGGCATTTGCGACCAGCCACATCGGCGCGGTGTTTCTGCCGATCAACTACCGCCTGTCTGCCGACGAGGTCGGTTACATCGTCGCTAATTCCGGTGCGCGCATCCTGATTGCGGACGAAGAACTCGCAAGCATTGCCGCAGGCGGCGCACCGGTGGTTCTGCTCGATGCGTCAGCACAATCCACGGTCACACGCCTTGCGCCCGATATCGCGCCTGCCCCGATGCAGGTGCGGCAGCCGCGCGACCTGATGCGGCTGATGTACACATCAGGCACAACCGACCGCCCCAAAGGCGTGATGCTCACTTACGAGAATCTATATTGGAAATCGGCCGATCAGACGCTGGTTCTGGGGCTGAATGCCGAAACGCGATTGCTGGTGGTCGGTCCGCTCTACCATGTCGGCGCGCTCGACCTGCCGGGTATTGCGGTGCTCTGGCATGGCGGCCTGCTTTCCATCCACCGCAACTTCGAGCCCGAGCAGGCGCTCGCCGCGATCGAAGCCGAGAAGCTGAACGCCGCCTGGTTTGCACCGGTGATGACGACCGCGATCCTCACCTGCCCGACCAGCGACCGCTACGATGTCTCCAGCCTGGGATGGGCGATCGGCGGCGGCGAGAAAACCCCGGAAGCGCGCATCCGCGCCTTCTCAGCGTACTTCAAAAATGCCCGCTACATCGACGCCTATGGGCTGACGGAGACCTGTGGCGGCGACACTTTCATGGAAGCCGGCCGCGAGATCGAAAAGATCGGCTCGACGGGGCGCGCCATTGCCCATGTCGAAATCGAAATTCGCGATGACGCCGGCAACCGGCTGCCATCAGGCCAGAACGGCGAGATCTGCCTCCGCGGCCCCAAGGTCACGCGGGGCTATTGGAACGATCCCGAGAAAACCGCGGCCGCGTTCTTCGGCGACTGGTTTCGCACCGGCGACATCGGCTATCTCGACGAAGAGGGCTTTCTCTATCTGACCGACCGCAAGAAGGACATGATCATCTCCGGCGGCGAGAACATCGCCTCCTCCGAGGTGGAGCGCGTCATCTACGAGCTGCCGCAGGTGCGCGAGGTCGCCGTGATCGGCATGCCGGACGAGCGCTGGGGCGAGAAGCCGGTCGCGGTCGTGGTGCTCACGGATGACACCATGTTGGAATTGCCTGATCTCATCGAACATTGCCGCACGCGCCTCGCCAGCTTCAAGGTACCGAAGCAACTCATCATCCGCGATCATCTACCGCGCAATCCTTCGGGCAAGGTGCTCAAGCGCGTACTGCGCGCCGAACTGGAAACCCACGCATGACGCAATCATCGCAAGCCGCATCCGGTAAGGTCACGAAGTTGAACCGCGTCGAACGCAACGCCTGGACCAAGCGCAGATTATTCGACGCCGCCACCAAGATCGTGGGCAAGTACGGTTACGCCGAAGCTTCCGTCGCCCGCATCACCGAGGCAGCCGGCGTGGCCCAAGGCACGTTCTACAATCATTTCGAGAACCGCCAGGAACTGCTCGATCAATTGCTGCCGAAGATCGGCATCGACATGGTTCACTTCATCCGCGAGCGCACGGGGACCGCAGATGCCGCAAGGCAGGAGATCGAGCGCTTCAGCGCCTTCTTCGATTTCATCCGCGAGGTGCCTGAGTTCCTGCGCATCCTCAATGAGGCCGAATATTTCGCACCGGTCGGCTACCAGAAGCATCTCGATAATATCGCGACCGCCTATGTGCGCATTCTCAAGCGCGCGCGCACGGCCGGCGCCATCGTTGATTTCAGCGACGAGGAGTTCGAAGCCATCGTTCACATGTTCATGGGCGCGCGCGGCTACCTGAGCCGGCGATACTCATACACCGGCGGCGCGGTAACGGCCGCGCCCGACCACGTCATCTCCGCCTACCGAAAGCTGGTCACGCGCGGGCTGTTCACACCGGACAAAGGCAACAGCCATGACCGCTGAAGGCATCGTTCTCGTCACCGGCGGCTGCCGCGGCATTGGCGCCGCGACCGCAACGCTTCTCGCGGCTCAAGGCCAGAAGGTCGTTATTGTCGATATTGCGCCCGAACCACTCGCGGAAACGCAAACCATCCTGTGGCCCGCGCCCTTCGATGTCGCGAGCGAAAGCGCTGTTGTCAGCGGAATCGCCGATATCGAGACCGCGCACGGCCCGATCACAGGTCTCGTCAACGCCGCCGGCGTGTTCGGCAAGATGCACAAAATCGAACGCGTGCGGATGGAACAATGGGACCGCGAGGTCAATATCGACCTGCGCGGCACCTTTCTCGTCGCCCGCAGCGTTGGCGTGAAGATGGCCGAGCGCCGGCGCGGCGCAATCGTCAACGTCGCCTCCGTTGCCGGCATGACCTCAGGCCCGATCCACGCCTATACCGCGGCAAAGGCCGGTGTCATCCAGATCACGCAGACGCTGGCGGCCGAATGGGGACGCAGTGGCGTCCGCGTCAACGCGGTCTCGCCCGGCTTCACCCGCACGGCGGCGCTGGAAGCCGGCATCGCTTCGGGTGCGCTGAACAAGAAATGGCTCGAAAACCCGACCGCGATGAACCGACTGGTCGAGCCAGTCGAGGTCGCGCAGGCAATTGCGTGGCTGCTTTCACCAATGAGCAGCGGCATCACCGGAATCAACCTTCCTGTCGATGCCGGCTATATCGCCGGCACCACCTGGGCCGCCTATGGCGGCTTGCCGGAAGCACCAGGCGCGTAAACAAGGACACCAGCATGAATATCGAGCTGCCGCGCAAGAAACTCGATCTGTCATCAGCCATCGCCGAGGGCGATATCCGCGTCCTGCTGATGGTGCTGGTCCACATGACCGGCGATGAGCGCTGGCTGGAACCGCCTTACCGGCCCAAGCGCGACGTCCGCCTGATTCCGGATCCGCAGGCCGGCATGCCCCCGGAAATCCAGGCCGAGATCCGCGCGGCCGTCTTGAAGCTGTTCGCAAACGGTGAACCGAAACCCGTCATCACCGATCCCGGCAATGAGCTGATGGTGAAGATGATGCGGGCGACGCTCGGCGAAGATGTGGCACCTGAATATGCGCCGCTGATGCGCGAGGAAATGGGCTTCATTCCCCGGGAAGCGCGCTGGACCAAACCGCCATCGAACGAAAAGCTGGCGCAGCAGCACGTGCTGATCGTCGGCGCCGGCGTCTGCGCCATTGCGCTCGGCGTCGCCCTTGGCCGGCTCGGCATCCACTACACCATCGTCGAGAAGAACGACGAACTCGGCGGCACCTGGTATGTCAATCGCTATCCCGGCTGCGGCGTCGATACGCCCAACCACTCGTACTCGTTCTCATTCGGCCGGCGTAATCCGTGGACGCGCTATTTCGCCCAGCGCCAGGAATTGCTCGACTACCTCAGGAAGGTGGCGCTGGAATACGACATCCGAAAGCATCTCCGCCTCAACACGGAGCTGACATCGTCGCGCTGGGACGAGCGCAAGCGACGCTGGATATCGACGTTGAGGACCGCCAATGGCGAAGAGATCTTCGAATCGACCACGCTGGTCAGTGCGATCGGTCAGCTCAACGACCCTCACCCTGCGCCCTTCAAGGGCGAGGAAGATTTCAAGGGCGTGATGCTGCACTCCGCCCTGTGGTCCGACGACATCAAGCTCGATGGCAAGCGCGTCGCCGTCATCGGCACCGGCGCTACCGCCATGCAACTGGTGCCGTCGATTGCCGACCGTGTGGCGTCGGTCGCCGTTTATCAGCGTACCGCGCAATGGGCGCGCCCGGTGGCGGGCTATTCCGATCCCATCACCGAGGGCGCGCGATGGCTGCTCGCGCATCTGCCGTTTTATGTGCAGTGGTACCGCTTCAACATGTTCTGGCGATACGGCGACGGCCTGCTGCCCTTCCTGCGCAAGGACCCCGACTGGCCGCATCCCGAGCGCGCCGTCAACAAAGGCAATGACCGGCATCGCGAAGAGCTCACCAATTTCATCCACTCGGAGTTGAAGGACCGCCCCGATCTGATCGAGAAATGCGTGCCGACCTATCCGCCTTATGGCAAGCGCATACTGCTCGACAATAACTGGTTCAAGACCCTGACGAAGCCGAATGTGGAACTGGTCACCGACAGGATCGACCATTTCGCGCGCGACGGCATCGTCGCCTCCGACGGCAAGTTGCGGCCCGCGGACATCATCGTCGTTTCCACCGGCTTCAAGGTCACGGAAATGGCGGCTCGCCTCAACATCACGGGGCGCGATGGAAAAAATCTGAAGGCAGCCTGGGCCAACGACAACCCGACCGCCTATCTCGGGCTCACGGTGCCGGACTTTCCAAATCTCTTCGTGATGCTCGGCCCCAATTCGGGTCCGGCGCATGGCGGCAGCGTGATCTTCCAGTCGGAGTGCCAGAGCCGCTACATCTCGGCGTGCCTCATCGAGATGATCGAGCAAGGCATCACTGCGATTGACGTTCATCCGGAAGCGCACGATCGGTACATCAAGAAAGTTGATGCCGAGCACGAGCAACTGATCTGGACGCATCCCGGGATGACGACCTATTACCGCAACAAGCAAGGTCGGGTTTTCTCGGCAATGCCATGGCGTTTCGTGGACTACTGGGCGATGACCCACGATCCTGATTTACAGGATTACCGCCACACGAAGGGCTGACATCCAATGCCCGCGGGAACCCGGCGGATGTGTAACTTGACACCTGACTCTAACTGCCGCAGCATTTAGCACGCTGCACCTGCAGGAGTCGCGGAGCGTTCGGCTCCCCGCTCCGCAGGCATTGGCGATTCGGTTAGATGACCGAGACGACACGCAGCGGAAGCGGACGTATCGTCCGTTGGCCAACTCTTGGAGAGGAGCATGACGCCACCGGATCAGACCGGTGACCTTGCTCAGCGCAAGGTCCAGGTGCGGTTGAGGTCGTAAGCAGCTGCCAGCCTCATTGCACCTTCAACAATCCAAACCTATCCGCGGGACTGGAGCGCAAAGGCCACGCGCAAGCCGGATCCTGAGAATATGCTGGTGTCTACCAGAGATCCTTCGCCTATAACGAAGATGTAGGGCCCCGCGATGCTCTCATGCACCGGGGCCCATTCGTTTTGGCGGGCTCATTCATTTTGAAATGTCAAAACCGCGTCGCATGGTTCCATGCTCTATTCGGATCGGAGATACTGATCCGATGGAACAGGGAAACGCCATGAATAGACTGCGCGTCCGCATCTACACCGACTACAAAAGCCCCTACGCGTTCGTCGCCAACAAGCGGCTGTTCGAGCTCGAGGAGATCTACGGCGTCGAACTCGAATGGCTGCCCTACACGCTGCGCATTCCGGAATTCATGGGCACGGTGGAAGAGCGCACACCGCATTTCTGGCGCAAGGTGCGCTACGCCTATATGGACGCGCGCCGCTACGCCAACGCACAGGGCCTCGTCATGAAGGGTCCGCGGCGCATCTACGATGCCTTCCATGCCAGCGCCGGCATGCTGTTCGCCCAGCGCCACGGCCTGTTCCGCCCTTATCATGACACGGTATTCCGCCGGTTCTGGAGTCATGATCTCGAGATCGACGAACTCTCCGATATTTCCGGCGTGATCGCCTCGCTCGGCGGGTCGTCAGAAGAATTCGAAGCTTACGTCCACGGCCCCGCGCGGGCCGAACACGACCGCATCATCGACGAGGCGGAAGCGCTCGGCGTGTTCGGCGTGCCGACCATGATCTTCAACGGCGAATTGTTCTGGGGCGGCGATCGCATCGACATGCTGATCGAGCGCATCAATAACCCGGAATCGATCGTGACGGCGCTAGGCAGTCGCCATCAGGCGTGAGATCGCCGACACAGCGAACGGTGCTTATCCGTCATCCTGAATCCGCCGATGGCACCGACCCGTCTTATCGGAACTGGGTTGCGAGGCCGTTTCAATCGAATGGGAGCCCAACCGATCAGGAAGCCGACGGCTCGCGCAACGTTCGGAAGAAATCGCGCAGCTCCCGTACGAACAGCTCCGGCTGCTCGAAAGCCGCGAAGTGACCGCCCTTCGGCATTTCGCTCCAGTGCTGGATATTCGTGTAGCTCGCTTCCATCCACTTTCGCACCGGCGTGACGATCTCCTTGGGAAAGACGGCAATACCGGTCGGCACGGTTACCCTATGAGCCGCGCGGCGCTTCGCGCCAAAGCTTTCCCAGTATAAGCGCGCCGATGAAGCTGCCGTAGCCGTCACCCAATAGAGCATGATGTTGTCGAGCAGTTCATCGCGCCCCAAGATATTGTCGGGATGGCCGTCGCAATCGGTCCAGGCCCAGAACTTTTCCAGGATCCACGCGGCCTGCCCACTCGGCGAGTCCGTCAAACCATATCCCAGCGTCTGCGGCCGGGTCGATTGCTGCTTGGAATAGCCTGAATCCCAATCGGCGTAATACTGGATGCCCTTCAACGCCCGCGCTTCCTCAGGCGTTGGTTGTCCCTCCACATTGGGCCGAACTGACATCGCAAGCGTGATGTGAATGCCCGCGCAGTGTTCCGGATCCTGCGCGCCAAGCGCGGTGGTGATCGCCGATCCCCAATCGCCGCCCTGAGCGCCGTAGCGACCGTAGCCGAGGCCGTCCATCAGCACCGCCCAGCTTGACGCAATGCGATCGATGCCCCAGCCGGTCGTCTTCGGCTTGGCTGAGAACCCAAAGCCGGGCAGCGACGGGCAGACGACGTGAAACGCGTCGGCAGCATTGCCGCCATGTGCAGTCGGATCGGTCAACGGCTCGATCACCTTGTGAAACTCGACCACCGAGCCCGGCCAGCCATGCGTGATGATCAGCGGCATCGCGTCCGGATGCGGCGATCGGACGTGCAGGAGATGAATGTCGAGCCCGTCGATCTCGGTGGTGAACTGCGCAAAGCGATTGAGCCGCGCCTCGCGCTCACGCCAATCGTACTCCTCGGCCCAGTAGCGGCAGATATCCCTGACCCATTTCAGCGGCGCGCCCTGGCTCCAGTCGTCGACGAGTTCGGCTTCCGGCCACCGCGTGTTGCGCAGCCGCGATTTGAGATCGTCAAGCACGGCATCGCCGATCGAAATACGATAAGGCTTGATTTCAGCGCTCATGAAGACTCCAGCTCCGATGGATCACGGTGTCGCGCTCTCCAAGCTGATGCTACCGAAAAAAGTTGTGAGCGATTGCCTTTTGCTGGCGGGGCAAACGGCCATGGCGAGGCCGAAGTGTAACAAGGGCTACGGCAACGGCGGCTGCGACGGTAGCCCAAACGCGGGGGAACAGCTCCAACCCCGGCCTAAAGAAGGAGCTCCAGTTTCTTTCCAGCAACTGGCGTCGGCCCGTTAAATGCCGGCGAGCCGTTGCGCCGTGGTAACCACGGCAACGAACAATTTTTTCATAAGACCCCGATCTAGAGCAGACACGCCAAAGAGTGCCAAACGGTTTCACGCCTATCAAGCGATTAACAGGGTTTGACCGGTGTCTCTCCCCCTATCCGATATACGGCCATTCAACCCTTCCTGCCCGCCGCGAAACTTCCGCTGCGAGCGACATATTAAATGCGCATGACGTGGCCTCCGGATTGTCCATTCCGTCTTAACGGTGGTCGAAGGTTGTGATCGCAGTGGCGGATTCTGAACCCTAAGCAGCCAGCATGATGGTAGCGTACGGCTTCATATCAATGAAAAGGATAGGATTTACTGAGTAGCTCGAAAGCGTCGATACCTGGTCGGGGCCGCCTCGGCCGGTACTCCGTTATCCCCCAAAATATCCGCGACCAGTTCATCCTTAACCACCTTCTCCATCACAGCCCGCACAAGTCGCGTGCGCGAGACGCCGCGCTGTTTTGCAGCCTCCTGGAGATACTCAACTTCCAAGGGGATGACGATATTCTTGATAGTCACGGCCAGTCCTCGATGCTCCTTTGCTCTACTGATCCGCTCTGCTGACTCGTAATGTTGGCAAGAGTTGGAGAGGACGGAGGCAACCCTCGCCTTTCTGCCGTTGCGCTCTGCTCGCTGCGCTCATATGCATCGAAACATGCATAGCGGCAACGCGCGTCGCAGCCTAGGCAGATCAGCCATAAGCGTTCCGCCTCTGGCCTGCTCGCGATTTGTTAAATAAAGCCATTGGCTGCTTTGGGCGAAACACTCCGCTGACCAAAATGGCCTCACAGCAGGGTACCGGACGTCGGCTTGTAATTTAATTTGTTGGAAGCGATTAAACTTTACACGATCCAGGGGGCATATTAAATGAATGCCGACATTTAATCGCGGAGCGAGCTGCGAACGTATTTGAACTGCATCCCGCGCGAGGTTCTGTTCCGTCCGAAGGTCATAGGCTAGGAATACTTATGAAGGGGAGATCGAGCGAGATAGATAGGCTGCCAGTGACGGTGCTCAGCGGATTTTTGGGCGCAGGGAAGACAACGTTGCTTAATCGCGTACTGATGAATCGCGAAGGCCTACGCGTTGCGGTTATCGTCAATGACATGAGTCAGTTGAACATCGACGCGAATCTGGTCCGCAACGGTGGTGCCAACCTTTCACACACGACCGAGTCGCTCGTTGAGCTCAGTAATGGTTGCATATGCTGCACGTTACGCGACGATCTCCTATTGGAAGTCAGGCGATTGGCTGAACAACGGCGATTCGATTATCTTCTGATCGAAGGAACCGGGATTGCTGAACCTCTTCCCATTGCGGCAACGTTCTCGTTTCGCAACGAGGCCGGCGTCTCCCTTTCCGATGTTGCGAGACTCGACACGATGGTCACCGTCGTGGATGCCTTGAGCCTGCTCGCCAACTACAGCAGTCGCGATCTGCTGCGCGACCGCGGCGAGTTGCGCGATACGTACGACCAGCGGACGCTCGTCGATCTTTTGGTTGAGCAGATCGAGTTTGCTGATGTGGTGGTAATCAACAAAGTGTCAGAAGCGACTGAGGCAACGCGTGCGGAAATTCGCAAGGTAATCGCCGCACTAAATCCCCAGGCGTGCCAATTCGAGACTGACTTCGGAGAAATTCCTCTCAAGGCGATTCTTGACACCGGCCTTTTCAACGAAGCGAAGGCTGCGACTCACCCGCTCTGGTATAAAGAGCTATACAGCCCCGATTCTCATGTGCCGGAGACCGAGGAGTATGGCATATCCAGCTTCGTTTACAGGGAAAGACGTCCCTTCGATCCCGTTAAGCTGTTGTCGTTTCTCAACAAGCCCTGGCCGGGTGTGATACGCGCCAAGGGACATTTCTGGCTTGCCACACGTCCGGATTGGGTGGGTCTTCTCTCCGTTGCCGGTATGCAGCGTCGGTGCGAGCCCATGGGCTATTGGTGGGCGACAATCCCGAAGCCGAGCTGGCCAAGCAACCCTCAATTTCAAGAACAACTCAACAGCCGATGGGATGGCGCTTGGGGTGACCGCCGTCAGGAACTCGTGTTCATCGGTTCAGACATGGACGAAGCGCAAATCCGAGCCTTGCTGGATGCCTGCCTTCTCCATTCGGAAAACGGGTTCGATCCGCAGAGCTGGCGTAATCTGAGCGACCCATTTCCACCGTGGCATTATCCTAATCACACCAATAATATCGGCGTGTCCCTTCGTTAGCTGGAGCTCAATGCTTGCCGGCGTCCGAGACGCCCAGCGGCGAGGATGGCCTGCCCAACTGGCATCTCCACCACAATGGCGACGGCTGCAATCTTTATCGTCACCGTCTAATCGCCTAGGTCTTGAGAAGGCGCTTGGATCACCAAGCGATTCACGATTCTCGCCCGTCCAACAACAAGCGCCACCTTTACGAGCCTCTCGGCCCTCGCAAGCGATGCACTGCATGCGATTGTCATCGCCCAACAGCGAACCGATGTGACAACGCTAGTTCCAGCTTGGCGAGCCGCTCTTGGTGGGGGCCGAGAGCAGGGTGCGCATCCTTAACAGGCCATTGTATCGCGTCCTCTCCGGGAGCGTTGTCGGAACGTACGCGCCGCGGCAGCGGTCTGATTGGAAGCCATTGCAAACCTCTGGTTGATCTATTCCATCTCAAAACTATCAGAATGACCATTAAGAACGAGAGTTGTTCTGGAATTAACTACTTGAAAATCAAAACCATTTACCGCTTGGGGCGACCTGGATCGAGATCCGGTTAATAGCCGAAACTTGTTACTCGACACGGGGGAGATTTGATATTAAATATATTAATCGCATTAATACTTGCGGTTTAATTGAGGATGGAAATTAAACATTGCCGGCAGAGCCATGGTCTTAGCAACCATTGCGGATAGCAGCGCGATCGCGGCCGAGCGGCAGATCAAGCACTGTTGCTCGCCGACCCAGCATGCGTGCTCGTTCAGGATCACTGTAGAGCGCACCCTCGCTGTCCAGCGATCCAAGAGTGGCCCATCCATTAAAGCTGTTGCTTCGGCATCTATTCAGTCGTCAAGGCTGCAACCTGTCATACGTATTCCCCTCTCTCGGGCGAGGATATCATGAGGTCCTTCTACGAATATTTCGGTTCGGGCCGTATTGCTCTCGGTTTGCAGACCTGGCCACGCACTCTCCTGCGAGGAAACGCTCGCGCATCCGATTTGGACACTGAGAGCGAGTTGCTACTCGCGGCGCGGAAAGGGTGGGAAGGTCTGGGCAGGACCGGCTTAGGTACCGCCGCCTCGACTTTCACTCAACTTGCCGAGGCACGCTTCGCAGGGTTGACAGCGCAAGTGCGGGCAACAGCCGCTGCGACAGCCGAGCCAGCGATGCCAGATCCCGTTGTGCTCCTAGGCAGCGCCCCTTCCGTGGCCTTGGCGCCAACAATCATTGGGTCATCTTCGCCCCCTCCGGCGGTTGCCGCCATTTGTGGCTGCGGCTACTTCCTTGCTCCAACGCGGGTGCTCGACCAGCTGGCGGCCAATGCGGCACATGTGCATCTGAGCGGCCAAGTGAATGATAGCCGAGTGTCAGGCGGAGCGGATTTCCTGTTGACCGGCAAAGCCGGGATCATGGGAGCCTCAGTCAGCGCGGAGATGTCTTTACAGAATGTTGCTCCAATCAAAGATTGGACATTGGTAGGAGGCAGCCAGACTAATCCCGAAACTGGGAACGGCGAACTCGGTGTTCTGTCGGGTTCGGTTACAACTGCAAAGGTTTCCAGTCCGACTCCGACGGCATCGCCCAATCTCGCGGCCGCCGCCGCAACATCCACAAACCCGATCGTTCTTGAGAATCAGAAGCAGGGAACCCCGCAAAGTGTGTGGGATATCGACGGCGCTGGGAGTTCGAATATCGAAGGTTTTGCTACCGACATCAGCGTCGATAATGGCAACAGAATTGACTTCAAGATCAATACGAACTCATCAAACTACCGGATCGAGATCTATCGCCTCGGCTACTATGGCGGCATGGGGGCTCGATTGGTCACCACGATCCAGCACACGGGCGTACAAAATCAGCCTGCGCCGCTGCGTGACGCGACCACCGGCCTAGTCGATGCCGGCAATTGGTCTGTTTCCGCATCCTGGGATGTCCCGGCGGATGCAGTGTCCGGCGTCTACATTGCGAAGCTCGTGCGCCAGGACGGAGTCGAAGGCGCAAATCATATCCCATTTATCGTGAGGGATGACAGCAGCACCAGCGACATCATCTTCCAAACCTCGGACACGACGTGGCAGGCCTATAACGGCTGGGGCGGAGCAAATTTCTATGGCGGCAACGGTCCGGCAACGGGTCAAGGCGCAGGACGCGCGTACGCGGTGAGTTACAACCGTCCGATTGCCACCCGTGGCGGAATTGGTCAGGCCGCCGGGCCGCAAGACTATCTGTTCGGGGCCGAGTACTCGGCGATCTACTGGCTGGAGCAGAACGGTTACGATGTCTCTTACATGGCGGGCGTCGATGCTGACCGTTACGGCAGCTTGCTTCTTAACCACAAAATGTATCTCGACGTTGGTCACGACGAATACTGGTCGGGACAACAACGCGCCAATGTCCAGGCGGCCCGCGATGCCGGCGTGAATCTGGCATTCTGGAGCGGCAACGAGATGTATTGGCGCACGCGCTGGGGCAACAGCATAAGCAACGACGCCACCGCCTACCGCACTTTGATCTCCTACAAGGAGACGTGGTCACCGTCAGCGTCAATCGATCCAAGCAATGAGTGGACCGGAACCTTCCGTGATCCGCGCCTCAGCCCGCCGGCTGTCGGCGGTGGTATTCCGGAGAATGCCTTGATCGGCCAGATGTTCCAGGTCGATGACGTCGGCGTCAACCAACCCGATGCTCTGCAGGCAATCACGATTCCCTACGACGACGCCAACCTGCGCTTCTGGCGCAATACCAGCGTTGCCAATCTTCAGCCAGGGCAGACAGCGACGCTGACGAAGAACTATCTCGGCTATGAGTGGGATGAAGCACCCGACAACGGGTTCGATCCGGCCGGCCTAGTCCGGCTCTCCTCGACAACGCTTCCAGTCAGTACCTATCTACTCGACTACGGCAATACAGTCGGACCTGGCGTCTCGACACATAATTTAACCCTCTATCGCGCGCCGAGCGGCGCATTGGTCTTCGGCGCCGGAACGGTCTACTGGTCGTGGGGCCTGAGCGACAATCACGACCTGCAACCAACTCCCAGCGATCCTCGCGTCCAACAGGCGATGGTCAACCTTCTGGCCGACATGGGCATCCAGCCGGGAACGCTTCAGTCGGGGCTGGTCCCCACGACCGCCTCAACCGATGCCACCGCTCCAACCTCCACTATCAATCCGATCGCAAGCTTCACCGCGCAAAGTACGGTCACGATTTCCGGCACGGCATCGGACCTCGGCGGCGGCGTGATTGGGGCCGTGGAAGTGTCAACAGATGGCGGATTGACTTGGTACAATGCAATCGGTGACGAGAACTGGACCTATACCTGGTCGCCGCAGGTTGCCGGGACCTACACGATTAAGAGCCGCGCGGTCGACGATTCCATCAATCTGGAAACGCCTTCAGCAGGTCGCACCGTAGTCGTCTCTGCTCCATCTTACATTACGCTTTTCTCGGGCTCGGCAACGCCTGCTATCGTCAACGTCACGGATGCAAGCGCGGTCGAGCTAGGCGTGAAGTTTCAAACCTCGGTGGCCGGTACTGTAAGCGGGATCCGCTTCTATAAGAGCAGCCAGGATACGGGCACCCACACAGGCGAACTTTGGACCAGTACAGGTACCTTGCTGGCAACCGCTACCTTCACAAACGAAACCGCATCCGGCTGGCAGAGCGTGACCTTCTCCAATCCGGTCACACTGACGCCGAACACCACTTACGTCGCTTCCTACCACACGAATGTGGGCCATTACTCCGTCAGCCCTGACTATTTCACGAGCAATGTGACAAGCGGTCCACTGACCGCTTTCGCCAATGGCAATGGCGTCTACACCTACAGCAGTAACCGCGCGTTCCCGACAAACACGTTTTCGGGGGAGAATTACTGGGTTGACGTCATGTTCAATCCGTCCACCGCCAATAGCGCACCGGTAGCCGCGAATGACGCCGGGCCGACCGCGACACGCGATTTGGCCATGACGATCGCGGCATCGACCCTGATAGGGAACGACAGCGATCCCGATGGTGATTCACTGGTCGTCACCGCGGTGAGCGGAGCGACGAACGGTACGGTCGCCCTCAACACCCAACCCAATCCGCAGAACAACACTATCACGTTCACGCCCAATGCCGGCTACACCGGTCCGGCAAGCTTCACCTACACGATCTCCGACGGGCGCGGCGGCACAGCTTCGGCCACTGTCAGCTTCGCCGTGGCGCCGCCCGGTGCGGCTCCGGTTAGCCTGTTCAGTGCGTCAAATACACCCGCACAGACCAGCCTTAATGACGGGCAACAGCTTGAGGTCGGGGTGAAGTTCACCTCCTCCGTGGCCGGTCAGATTACGGCTCTCAAATTCTACCGCAGCGCTAGCGACACCGGCAGCGACCTCGTTAATCTCTGGACTGCAACAGGCACTCTTCTAGGCAGCGCGACGTTTACCAATACGGCAGCCAGCGGCTGGCAGACGGTGAACCTGCCGTCCGCGGTTTCTATCGCCGCCAACACCACCTACATTGCTTCCTACCACACGACCGGCGCCTATGTGGCGACCAACAATTACTTCACAACGGCTGTCACGAACGGCCCCTTGACTGCACCCTCCACCACGACGATCGCCGGCGGCAACGGGGTGTATTCATATGGCGGCACCAGCACGACCGGCATCTTCCCGACCAATACCTATGGCGCCGCAAATTATTGGGTGGATGTCGTGTTTTCGCCGAGCGGCGGCGGCAGCAACCAGCCGCCGGTTGCCAACAACGACAGCGGCTACACCACCACGCAGAACACCGCGCTGGCGATCGCGGCGGCTGCGCTGCTCGCCAACGACACCGATCCGGACGGCGGTACACTGACGATCACAGGCGCAACGGGCGCCGTCAACGGCACGGTCAGCTTCAACAGCCAGACCAATACAGTTACCTTCACCCCGACCACTGGCTATACCGGACCCGCGTCCTTCAGCTACGCCATCGCCGACGGACAGGGCGGCACGGCCACTGCAACGGTCAGTCTGACAGTGAATACCGCAACTAACCAGCCGCCGGTTGCCAACAATGACAGCGGCTACAGCACCACGCAGAATACAGCTCTGACCATTGCCGCATCAGCTCTGCTTGCCAACGATACAGATCCGAATGGCGATCCGCTGACCATCACGGGTGTGAGCGGCGCCGTCAACGGCACCGTCAGCTTCAACGCCCAGACCAATGTGGTCACCTTCACGCCGACCACCGGCTACACCGGCGCCGCATCCTTCAGCTATGGCATCTCCGATGGGCGCGGCGGCACCGCGACTGCAACAGCCAATTTGACAGTGACCACGCCATCGGTGAGCTTGTTCTCAAGTTCGGACACGCCGGCGGCTCTCTCGGATCCCGACGCGGCCCAGGTCAATCTCGGGGTGCGGTTCACGTCCTCTGCAGCCGGCACCATCAACGGCATCAAATACTACAAGGGCGCCGGCGACACTGGCACCCATGCAGGTTCATTGTGGAGCAGCACCGGCACGCTGCTGGCGACCGCCACGTTCACAAACGAAACCAGCAGTGGTTGGCAGACGGTCACCTTCAGCAATCCCGTTTCGATCACCGCCGGCACGACCTATGTGGCAAGCTTCCACAGCAACGGCCACTACACGTCGACCGGCAACTACTTCACCACCGCGCGCGTCAATGGCCCGCTCACGGCACCCGCTGCCAACAATGGCGTCTACACCTATGGCACGGGAAACCTGTTCCCGACGAGCACCTTCGGTGCCACCAACTACTGGGTGGACGTGCTGTTCAGCCCCGCGAGCAGCGGTGCCAACCAGGCACCGATCGCGGCGAACGACTCCGGCTTCAGCGTCACTCAAGACTCCACGATCACGATCGCGGCGTCGGCGCTGCTCGCCAACGACACCGATCCGGACGGCGATAACCTGACAATCACGGGCGTAAGCACAGGAGCCAACTCCAACGGCACCGCGAGCTTCAATGCCCAGACCAACACCGTCACCTTCACACCCAACGCCGGCTATACAGGCCCGGCGTCGTTCACATATGCCACCTCTGACGGCCGCGGCGGGACGGCCAACGCAACGGCCTCTTTGACCGTCAACGCGGCATCTGCGAGCATCGTAAGCTTGTTCAGCTCCAATCCGACACCGAGCTTGGTATCAGTTAATGACCCGAACTCAGTCGAGCTCGGGCTCAAATTCCAGTCGTCCAGCGCCGGCGACATCACAGGGCTGCGCTTCTACAAGGGCGCGTCGAACACCGGCACCCATGTCGCGCATCTCTGGACCAGCACCGGTACCCTGCTCGCCAGCGCCACCTTCACGAACGAGACCGCGAGCGGCTGGCAGCAGGTGAACTTCGCCACACCGGTGACAATCACTGCAGGAACGACGTATGTTGCGTCCTATCACACGTCAGGAAACTACGCCGCCGATCCCGGCCTGTTTAACTCGGCAGTTAGCAACGGACCGCTGACCGCACCATCGTCTGCCACAAGTGGAGGGAACGGCGTGTACGCTTATGGATCAGGCGCCCTTTTCCCGACGAATAGCTACAACTCCACGAGTTATGGCGTCGACGTTCTGTTCCGTCCGCAACTTGTGGCCTGACAAGGAGAATTTGCTTGCTTCACCGGAGCCTCGGCGACTTGGACTTTAGTCCTCGATCGCCCTGCTCCGATGGACGTCTCGCTGCGCAACAGCAGTCAGATCGACGGATTGTTGCCAAACATTGAGGAGTTTGTTCACTCGTCGGGCCGCTCGGGTTTCGGCTGAGATGTTTCACTGCTGTAAAGTCGTGCGGGAGAGCCGAACGCCTTGGCTCCTGGTGGGATATCCCGATTGACCAGCGAGTTTGCGCCGATCACCGCCCTGTCTCCTACCGTGACCCCCATCTGAATGACGGCATTTGGGCCGATGTAGACCCCGTGACCGATTTTTGTCGGCGCGTAGTCGATCGGCTTCGCTCCAAGCGAGGTCGAGCGATTCACGGTGTTGTGTGTGTAGATCTGAACACCAGCGGAAATGGAGCACCAATCGCCGATCTCAAGGCCCCCACCCGTTCCGTCCAGAATGCAGCCCGGGCCGATCCAAGTATTTCGACCGACGATGACGTCGCTCCGAACGAGCACATTATCATACATTGTCGTGCCCTCTCCGAACCCATAAGAAGCAGCGTTGTCATGGCGGTCGGAAAGCAAATCCCCGATCGACACTCTTCTATTGAACTGTCGCTTCTTGCGAGCTGCAAGAAGTTGAAAAAAGCGCCGACAGAGTGCCAACCATTCGTCAGCCTGTTCTTCGGTGATTCGATGATCAAACTTTGAGTCCATTGGGCTTCTGCGCTCTCCGCCTACGCATGAATGGGATCTCGACCTGAAATTACGCGTTCTGACATGTCATGGGAATGGCGAAGTTGGCGGTGGTTGCGCTCGGCGTCATGGCCCTGGTGACCTATCAGAGGAATCCGTCTTCTTGCGTGTTCTTAAACCGGTCAAAGTTTTTCCGAACGCGCGGCAGCCTTCTCGGGGATACTCTTCAATCTCGGACTTCCCAAGGAAATAGCTCTACGGCTTCGACGTTCGTGGATTGCAACAGCTTCGCAGCCAAAAACGGGGCGAGCTTCTCGGCGATCCTTTGCCGGTCAACATGTATCTCGCGACCAATCGCGTCGGAATACAGACGCAGCATATGGATCGTGTTACGCGGCACCTTGCACACTACCTGGCCGGACTCTGTTTTTGCGGGCACCCGGAGGGCTTGCCCATCCCAAGTGACCTGGTCGAACAACCAGCGAACCACGTTAAACACCTTCCAAGTTAATCAAGATATTATATTGCAAGCGACTTCTAGGCAAGTTACAGTTAAATATATTATACCATGATTTAAATTAAAAGCTTGCCTATTTATGTTCGAAGAGCTCCTTGTCATTATTGGCTTGGAAGTGGTTCTACTCGTTTCAATCGCAGCGATGACGTTTCATCATAGGCGAATGGATGTGCTTAGTGGGCGCTATTTTGCAAACGACCAAAGCGATCACATGACGCCTGATTCGGGCAGCGAACTCGAGTGCGAGCAAACGGCACGACAACAAAAGGACGTGGTGGCCGGTCTCCTAGACGGAAGGTCAAGACCGCCTCTGCCCCGTAGCTCCGAATCGACGCGTATTCGCAGATGGGCGTTGTGGCGCTCTTACATTGACCGCCTTGCTGCCGCCCACGTCTCGGCGCCGGCGAGTCGAGCTTGGGGTTCACGACGCGCGCAATCCGTATCGAAGGCTGACGTCTCGACCAACGCGGTTGGCCAGGGTAGCCGAACGCGTGCGGCACTCCCCGAGGGTATCCGAATATATGCAGTGGGCGACATACACGGCCGCTCCGATCTTCTGGAGAGCCTGCTGGCCGCCATCGATGCCGATTGCAAGCAACGTCCGGTCCCCCGCCCAATTACCCTCTTTCTCGGTGACTACATCGACAGAGGACCAGACTCCCGAAATGTGCTCGATTTGCTACTGCAATGGCAGCGGACTCGCGAAGCAATCTTTCTGCGCGGGAACCACGAGATTTTCCTGCCGCGTTTCCTTGGCGATCCACGAAGCTTGGATGAATGGCGACAGTACGGCGGCCTCGAAACCCTGCTGTCTTATGGTCTTAAACCGAGCATCAATCCTGATCGCCACGAGCAGATCAGGCTGGCGATCGAGTTCGCGGATATTCTTCCGAAAGAGCACCTCGATTTTCTGAACTCACTCGAATTATTGTTTAGCTGCGGCGATTTTCTTTTTGTCCATGCCGGCGTGCGTCCTTGCGTTCCGATCCACGAGCAGACGGAGGATGATCTGCTCTGGATCCGCGATGATTTTCTCACCTGGGAAGGGCCGTTCGAACGATTTGTGGTGCACGGCCATACACCGGTGAGCGAGCCCGATCTGCGGCCGAACCGGATCAATATTGACACGGGAGCCTACGCAACAGGACGGCTTACCTGCGTCGTCATCGAGAACGCTGCCGTTACCCAGTTGGCGAGTGACGAGATTCAGTTGGACGGAACGTTCAGCGTTCCTTCAACGCGTGCTGCGCCTGATCCTGCAAGGGCTTGAGCAGATAGGACAGCGCGGTTCTCGACGGCGTCTTGATAAAAACCTCGACGGGCATGCCCGGCACCACCTTGGCCGATCCGAGCTTTGCCAGTTCCTCGGGCTTGAGCAGAACCCGAGCCGTGTAATAGCTCGCGCCGGTCCGCTGTTCCTGTGTGAGGTCTGCTGAGACCACGGCGACTTCCCCATCTATCTCGGGGGTTGTCTTCTGATTGAAGGCCGCAAACCGAAGCGTTGCCGATTGACCAACATAGACCTGATCAATTTCTCGGGGAGCAATCTTAACCTCAACTGCGAGGGCGTCGGCATCCGGCACGATGAGCATGATCTGCTCGCCCGGGGCGATCACGCCTCCGACAGTATGGACCGCAAGCTGGTGAACTCGGCCGGACTGGGGTGCTCGAATGTCAATGCGATTGAGCTGGTCCACGGCAGCGATCTTGCGTTCAGCAAGTTCGGACAGCTTTGAGCGGGTTTCGATCAAATCCTTGCCAACCTCGGTTCGCAAATCCTGATCGATTTGAATGATCTGAAGTTCGACCTCGGCGATTTTGCCCTTTGCCTGCGCGATCATCCCGGCCAGTTGACTACGCTCGCCCTCCAGACGAGCGCTGTCGCGCTCCAGCGCGTTGAGCCGAGCGATCGGCACGAGATTCTTCTGCCAGAGGCCGCGAACTCCCTCCAGTTCCCCAAGGATGAAATTGACTTCCTTCTGCTTGGCCTCGGCTTGTCCTGTATAGCCCTTGATTTCGTCCTGTAGCTGCGCCCGCCGCTCCTTGAGCTGCGACTTCTGCCCGTTCCGGGCCTGGCTGCGAAGGTCAAACAACGCCCGTTCGGCAGCGATGGCCCGCCCGGCTTCGGAACGGCTGTCTTTCATCCTTTCCAGCAGCGCCTTTGGGAATGCAATCTGGTCGACGCTGTCCCGTTCCGCTTCGAGGCGAGCCTGGCGAGCGAGCAGTTCGTCGAGGCTCTTGGTGACGATCGTCGCGTTAGCCAGTGTCTGTGTTTCATCGAGACGAATTAGTATGTCACCCGCACTAACCTTGTCTCCGTCCCGCACCCGCAGCTCGCCGACAATACCGCCGGTGCCGTGCTGAACTTTCTTCACGCTCGAATCGACGACGACGACGCCTTGTCCGATCACGGCGCCGGATAACTGCGAAGTTGCCGCCCAGCCGCCGATTCCAAATGTCACGAACGCCGTCATGATGATCCCGACGACCATGTACCGCTGAATCGAGTGCAGCGCCGGAGTCACCGCACTGTCCATCTGCCGCCTCCCTGGCTATCCGCCACCACCTTGAGCGGGACGGGTGTCCGCAGCACGGTCCTGAGAACCTCCTCTTTCGGACCAAACGACTGCGCTCTTCCATCGCCCACTACCAATACGTGATCGACGGCTTCAAGCGCTTTTGGACGATGGGCAACGACTACGACAATGCCCCCGCGGTTCCGCACGTTGACGATTGCCTCGGTCAGCGCTGCCTCCCCCTCTGCATCGAGATTTGAGGTCGGCTCATCAAGCACCACCAGGAAGGGGTTGCCGTAGAAGGCACGCGCAAGCCCGATCCGTTGTCGCTGGCCGGCGGACAAGGACATTCCGCCCTCACCAACCTGGGTACTATAGCCCTCCGGGAATGAAAGGATGAGATCATGCACGCCTGCAATCCGTGCCGCTTCCAGGACGGCGTCCGGGGTGGCTTTTAGATCGAATCGCGCAATATTAACGGCGATGCTGCCCTCGAACAGTTCGATATCCTGCGGCAGATAGCCGATATGTTTACCCAATGCTTCCGAGGACCACTGATCCAGCGCAGCGTTGTCGAGCTTGATCCTGCCACGAAGCCGTGGCCAGACACCAACAAGCGCACGGGCCAACGTCGACTTGCCGGCACCGCTCGGCCCGATGATTCCGACGGCCTCGCCCTTTCGCAGCTGGAAAGAAACATCATTAAGGATCAGCTTGTCTGAATCCGGCGCCGCGACATAAAGCTGCTCCACCACGAACGTTTCGGTCGGCGCCGGCAGCGCGAGCGGCTCCTTCTCCTTTGGCAGAAGTTCAAGCAGCTGATCCAGCCGTTGTCCGGACTGACGCGCGGCGACGAATCCTTTCCAGTTGGCGATCGCCGTCTCTACCGGGGCAAGTGCCCTCGCCGTCAGGATCGATCCAGCAATGATGATGCCGGCCGTAGATTCCTGATTGATGACAAGGACCGCGCCAACGGCAAGGACAAGCGACTGGAGAAATGAACGAAACACCTTGGACAGCCCACCGAGCCCGCTCGCCACATCGCTCGTTCTCTCGTGTGCGGCAAGGTATTTGGTATTCGTGGCCTGCCAACGCTGCGCAGCCTGCCGCCTCATGCCCATGGCCTGCAGAACTTCGGCGTTTCGTCGCCCCTCCGCAGCAAGCGCACTGCGTGAAACTGCCAACTGCGCAGATGCCTTTGCCGGGCCGCGCGTTCGCGTTTCAGTCAATACTGTTATGGAGACCAGCAACAGCCCACCCATCAGGGCGGTCACGCCGATCCAGAAATGAAAAAGGAAGCAGATGCCGAGATAAATGGGCATCCAGGGCAGGTCAAACAGCGCAGTTGGTCCGCCTCCCGAAAGAAAGCTTCGGACCTGATCAAGATCTCGAAGGGGTTGCATGCCGTCGCCGTCGCCCCGGGTCTTCAGCGGAAGACGAACCATCGAATCGAAGACTCGCGCCCCAAGCGTTTCGTCGAAGTAGCGGCCAATGCGCGCGCTTATTCGATTTCGGACCAGATCCAGCCCACCCTGAAAGACGTAGAGCACTGTGGCAAGGAACAAGAGCGCGACCAATGTCGGTATGCTCCGTCCGGGTAGCACCCGATCATAGACCTGGAGCATGAAGAATGAGCCCGTGAGCATCAAAAGATTGCTCAGGCCACTGAACATTGCCAGGCCCCAAAAAATCCGCCGGCAAGACCCCAAGAAGGTCTTCATCTCAGATCGCGGTTCATCGTAGTCACGCGTCGAGCGCCACCGCGGGAATATGCGCTGTCGAATTGCTTCGACCAGACGCTCTGCCGATCCAATCAACTCTGAAATGCGCAAGCGCGAGCGCGCACGTTCCACCAGAATCCCCAAGGCGGCGACAAATACCGCCCAATTCGATACGTCTATCTCGTCTAACTTCTGGGGCGGGGAGATTTCCGCCCGCCGTGCGAAATCAGTCATGGTACTTGCCCCTTGAACCATGCCCTTATTGAGGTGATATCCCCAAGGCAGATTTATACTAACTCCCTTTTACAAACCTTGCTCAGGCGAAGTGGAAGTCCTGACTACTCAGCGCACTCAGCTTGGTATTCTTCAGTGTGAGCGTATCGCTTCCACTGGAAATGACGATATCCTGACCAACTTGGCTCGCGTGCGAGAGCACGCTCGCAAAACTGTCGAACACCGTCTTGCTGAACTGGATCGTGTCCTGCGGGCTTCCACTGGCCGCGAAATCCTTAATGACGTCGCGGCCGAAATTTACGGCAAACACGAAAGTGTCGGCCTGACCGCCGCCAACCAGGATGTCATTACCTGAGGTGCTCTTCAGCGTATTGCTGCCTGTCGAGCCGAGAATAGCGCTGCCCGAAGTCCCAACGATCTGGCCACTGCTATCGATCTGCTTGGCAGTATAGGTGTGTAACGTGTCGGACACGGCCGACGATGTCTGGAAGGACCAAGTACCATCGGCCGCCGCAGTAACTTTTCCAATCGACGTGTTGCCGTCGTACAGCTTGATCTGACTATTGGGATCGGCGACGCCCTTGATGGTGACGATGTCACTCCAGTTCTTGTACATGGTGGTCAAGGCGACTGACGAAATCGGCGCATTCCCACTTGAACCAGTAATCGAACCATCCCCATTGAGGTCCTGATGGAAAGAGGTTTCGAGCGATCTTAGCGCGGTGTTGGTCCCCGACACGAAGCTGAGAGTATTGGTGATATAGTTGCCGCTGCTGTCAGTGCTCCAAGTATTGTACTGACCGGTACCGGCGTTTTTCCATACCACATTGTAGCCCGTTGCGGTCTGCTCGGCGCCGATCGGCGCCCAGCCCGCCCACATGCCCTCGGTCACCGGCGCGCCACCAAATTTCAAGACCGGACCAGGACCGGCATGGTTGAGGAAATAATTGCTGCCGATCTGGGTCAGGCTGGTNGAGCCGGCCGACTCGATCACCACGGTGGGCGCGCCGATTGTGCCGTCGCCGTTGAGGTCCTGCTGGAACGAGGTCTCGAGCAATCTTAGCGCTGTGTTGGTCCCTGACACGAAGCTGAGAGTATTGGTGATATAATTGCCGCTACTGTCAGTGCTCCAAGCATTGTACTGACCGGTGCCGTTTTTCCATACTACATTGTAGCCCGTTGCGGTCTGCTCGGCGCCGATCGGCGCCCAGCCCGCCCACATGCCCTCGGTCACCGGCGCGCCGCCGAATTTCAGTGCAGGACCGGTCCCACCGCTGCTGCTGTTGAGGTAGTATTTATTGCCGCTCTCAACGAGGCTCGTCGCACCAGCCGACTCGATCGACGTACTTGGTGTCGGCGTTGGCGACGTCCCACTGATCACGCTGCTGATCGACTGCGACGTATCGCTCACATTGCCTGCCACGTCGGCAGCCTTGGCCGTCAGCGTGTGCGTGCCAGTCGACAAGGCATTTGTCGTAACGCTCCAGGCCCCGGTCGAGTTTGTTGTCCCCGTTCCGACCGCCGTGGTCCCGTCGTAGACCGTGACCGTGCTGTTGGCCTCCGCGGTCCCGGACAGCTTGACCTGATTGGTATTGACGATGGCGTTGCTGCTCAGGACCGGGGCAGTCGGCGCCACCGTATCCACCGTCACGGTCACCGCGCCGGACGCGGCGCTGGTCTGGCCGCTCGAATTGGTCGCGGTCGCGGTCAGCACATGCTTGGCGTTGGTCAGGACCGAGGTGATGTAGTCCCAACTCCCGGTCGAACTGGCGGTTGTCGTGCCGATCTGGGTCGAGCCATCGTAAATCTTGATGGTGCTGTTGGCGGCCGCGGTACCCTTGAGCTGGAGGGTATTGTCGCTGGTGATGCCATCGCCGGCCTTCCCGGTGTCGTTCGAGAACGACGCGATGGTCGGCGTCGCCGGTGTAGCCGGGGGTGCCGAGGTGCCGGTGCTGGCCGTGACCACGGCAGACGCCGCGCCGGTGTTGCCTGCCGCATCCGTCGCCTTTGCGGTGAGGCTGTGCGAACCGGCCGCAAGGGCACCGGTGGTATAGTTCCACGCGCCACTGCTGTTGGCCGTCGCGGTCCCGATCTGGGTCGTGCCGTCGAACACCTTCACGACGCTGTTCGCTTCCGCCGTACCGGTCAGGTTCAGGCCGCCGTTGGCGTTGTTGGTTGGCGTCGCCATCGTCGGGGCCGTAGGCGCCGCGGTGTCAATTTTCACGGCAAGCACCGATGACGTCGAACTGGTGCCCGACGTTGTGGTGGCCGTGGCCTTGAGGCTATGGTTGCCGTCCGTCAGCGCAGCGGTCGTGTAGGTCCAGGCGCCACTGCTGTTGGCCGTGGCGGTCCCGATCTGGGTCGCACCGTCGAACACCTTCACGGTGCTGTTCGCGGCCGCGCTGCCGCTCACAGTCAGCGTGTTGTCGTTGGTGATGCCATCACCGGATGCGCCGCTGTCGTTCGAAAAGTGGTCGATCGTTGTCATCCCGCCGCCGCCGCCTTCCACTGGGAAAGGCGGTGGGATAAGTGGACCTGGAACGAGTTCACCATTTACGATCGTTGCGGAGCGGACATTTTCCCACTGAGTAATGTTTATGTCCGCATTGACTTCCTGAAAGAGAATGTCGTCGTAGCCAAACGGTCCGACAAAATACACGTCCTTGAGGGATACCGAGATATCGTTTGCATCCGCGGCAAT
>NZ_AXAU01000018.1 GCF_000472965.1 Bradyrhizobium murdochi
CGTTTGGCTTGGCAATGAATGAGGCCGTGAGGAGCGATCGCGCAAACCATCGACACCTTCCGCGCGGAAGCGTTCGACCCATTTGGCGACCGTCTTCGCTGTGGTGTTGAACTGACGGCCGGCCGCGGCCTTGCTCAGCCCGCCGTCGACTACGCTCCGCGCCATCGCCTCTCGACCTTTCGGTGTCAGAGGCGCATTCTTATGGGTGTCCATTCGGTTCTCCCCTCAGAATCTGAAGCTTCAGCAACCTCAGCTTCCTCGGTCAGGGCCGAATGGACAACCTCCTGAAAGCTCACATCTAGCCGCCGGTACGCGCGAGCCCGCTTCGGGCGGCTTCGTCCTTGGGGCGGAGCGCGAGCGCACGGCCGTAGGATGTGAACGCCTTGGGCTTATCGCCCAGGCGCTCATAGGTGACGCCGCGTGCCGACCAGGCTTGCGCGCTGTTGGGATCGGCCTGCACCGCTTCGTCCAGATCGGAAGCGGCTTCCTTTGTCTTGTCGATGGCAAGGTAGCTGCTCGCCCGCGCCAGCAGCGGCTCGACCCGTTGCGGCGTCAGGCCATTGGCCGCGGTGAAATCGGCGATCGCCTGCTCATGCTGCTTGTCGGCTTGATAGATCAGGCCGCGGCCGTACAGCGCCTGCACGCTGTAGGGATCGAGTGCGAGCGCGCGGTCGAATTCCGCGAGCGCTTCCTCGGCCTTGCCGGATTTGGCGAGCGTCTGGCCGCGCGTTGCGTGGCCCTGGGCATCGCTGACGCTTTGTCCGCTGATCGTGCCGGTCGGTTTCTGCTCGACGGCCTGTGGCCTTTCCTTGTCCGATCCCCACGATCCCAGGTCGAACGAACAGCCGCCGAGGGGCAGGCCGAGAACGATCGCGAGCAGCACGACGGATGCGACCGTGAAGCGCGAAGCGTAGGGAAGTGCATTGCAGTCGGTAACGGCCATGCGGCGGAATACTCGCGCGTCGAACATGGCATAGGTAACCCGATGGCTCGCAAAATGCATCGGTCAAAATGGCCGCAACAGCGTCGACGGCGATGTGGGTTATCGAGCAGGCCGCGCGCGAGAGCGCCGATTTTCCGGCGCGCCCGAATTTTGAGGAACAAGATCGCGAAAAACAAAACGCGGACCCAAGGCCCGCGTTTTTCATTCAAATCTGGCGAACTGCTTAGCGCGGTCCGCGCGGACCTGCGCCCGGGCCGCGGCCGCCGGCGCCACCACGGTCGCCACCGGGACCGGCGCCGAACACCGGCTTGGGCTTCATCGGCAGCAAGCCTTCACGCTGCAGCTTCTTGCGGGCCAGCTTGCGCGCGCGGCGCACGGCTTCGGCCTTTTCACGGGCCTTCTTCTCGGAGGGCTTTTCGTAATGGCCGCGGAGCTTCATCTCGCGGAAGATACCCTCGCGCTGCATCTTCTTCTTCAGCGCCTTGAGGGCTTGATCGACATTGTTATCGCGGACGAGAACCTGCACGCGGCATCCTCTTTCAATTGATCGGATAGGAATTCTGGTAAAGCGAAAGGCTGGCGAAAGGCCTGGCCCTCAACCCTGAGCGCGGGCATGTAGCAGACAAAACCGCATATGTCCACCTGAGAAGCCGGTTTCCGGCCCGGAAAAGCCCGGAAAATCGGCGGGGATTAGGTCTACAGACGCCGATTTCCTCAAATAACGAGCCCTTCACGGCGCCTCCGTAGCATCCAGCTACGCAAAAACATGCGGGAGGCGAGTATGAATACCAAAAAATATACCGCTGAAGCGATCGGCACGTTTTGGCTCACTTTTGCGGGATGCGGCAGCGCGGTCATCGCCGCCGGTTTTCCGGAGGTCGGCATAGGCCTGGTCGGTGTGTCGTTGGCATTCGGCCTGAGCGTCGTGACCATGGCCTATGCGATCGGCCACATCTCCGGCTGTCATCTCAATCCCGCCGTCACGATCGGTCTCGCGGCCGGCGGACGGTTTCCGGCACAGCAGATCGTTCCTTACGTGATCGCGCAGGTGATCGGTGCTGTCGCTGCCGCGGCGTTGCTCTATGTGATCGCAAGCGGCGCGCCCGGCTTCGATCTGGCCAAGGGCTTTGCCTCCAACGGTTATGACGCGCATTCGCCCGGTCAGTACGGCATGGTGGCCTGCTTCATCACCGAAGTGGTGATGACCATGATGTTCCTGTTCATCATCATGGGCGCCACCCACGGCAAGGCGCCTGCGGGCTTTGCACCGCTCGCCATCGGATTGGCGCTGGTGATGATCCATCTCGTCAGCATCCCCGTCACCAACACGTCGGTGAATCCCGCGCGCAGCACGGGGCCAGCGCTGTTCGTCGGCGGCTGGGCGCTGGCGCAGCTTTGGCTGTTCTGGGTTGCGCCCTTGATCGGCGGTGCGCTCGGCGGCGCGATCTATCGCTGGCTCAGCGAGGAGCCGGCCGGCGTCGTGGAAGGCTTGAAGACCGCCTGATCTAGCAAACGGGCCCGGCGGGCGAGCTACTTCTTGCTTGCCGGAGCCACCTCAGTGACATGGCCCATCTTGCGGCCCGGCCGCGGTGTGCCCTTGCCGTAGAGATGAACCGTGGCGCCGGGAATCGTCAGCCATTGCTCATAGTCGAGGATATCGTCGCCGATCAGGTTGGTCATGGTGACCTGGCCGTGACGAACCGGCTTGCCGAGCGGCCAGCCGGCAATCGCCCGGATGTGCTGCTCGAACTGGGAGATCGAGGCGCCGTCCAGCGTCCAGTGCCCGGAATTATGCACCCGCGGCGCGATCTCATTGACCAACACGTGCGGTCCGCCGTTTCCGGCAACGACGAACAGCTCGACCGCGAGCACACCGACATAGTCGAGCGCATGGGCGATCTTCTCGGCAACGGCTCGCGCCTGTGCGGCCAGCTCATCCGATATCGCGGCCGGCACGCGCGAGAATTTCAGGATGTGATCGCGATGCTCGTTTTCGGTGACGTCGTAGCATTCGACATGGCCATCCACCGATCGCGCGGCGATCACGGAAATCTCGCGCTCGAAGGGAATGAAGGCTTCGAGGATCGCGGATTTGGTGCCGAGTTCTTCCCAAATGCGGGCGGGGTCGTCACCCTCACGAATGATCGCCTGGCCCTTGCCGTCATAGCCGAAACGGCGGGTCTTGATCACGGCGGGAAGGCCGATGCGGGCAATGGCGTTCTGCAGGGTTTCCGCAGACGACACGTTGGCATAGTCGGCGGTGTCGATGCCAAGCCGCTTGACGAAATCTTTCTCGATCAGCCGGTCCTGCGTGGTTTCGAGGATTTTCTGCGCCGGCAATACCGGACGGCGTGCAGCCAGCACCATGGCGGTGGCGGCCGGCACGTTCTCGAATTCGTAGGTGATGACGTCGACATCGTTGGCGAACAATTCGAGCGCCTCGACGTCGGCATATTCGGCGCAGGTTGCGTTCAGCACCACGTCGAAGGCGGGCGAGTCGGGGTCCGGCGAAAACACCTGGCATTTGAGGCCGAGGCGCGCCGCCGCCATGGCCAGCATCCGGCCCAATTGTCCGCCGCCGAGAATTCCGATGGTGTCGCCCGGCTTCAGCTTCACCTTGTCTGAAACCGTCACGCCGAACCCTCCGGGCGCTCCTTGACCGCATCCGTTTGCTGCTTGCGCCAAGCGGCCAATCGCGTCGCCAGCGCCGGGTCATTCAGCGCTAGCACGCTTGCCGCGAGCAGGGCGGCGTTGATGGCGCCGGCCTTGCCGATCGCCAGCGTGCCGACGGGAACGCCGGCCGGCATCTGCACAATCGAGTACAGCGAATCGATCCCCAACAGCGCCTTGGATTCGACGGGAACGCCGAACACGGGGAGTTCCGTCAATGCCGCCGCCATGCCGGGCAGGTGCGCCGCGCCACCTGCGCCGGCAATGATGACCTTGAAACCTTGAGCCTTGGCGCCCTTGGCGAAGGCGAACAGCCGGTCCGGGGTCCGGTGGGCCGAGACGATGCGCTTTTCGCAGTCAATCCCGAGCGCCGCCAGCGTCTCGGCGGCGTGGCGCATGGTCTCCCAGTCGGACTGGCTGCCCATAATGATGGCGATCGGTGCGGTCATCTCGTCAATTCTGTTCGGGAATCCATAAACATAGGCCGATTATAGGGTCGGCCCGGGGCTCATCCAAGGCGTGGCAAGGGATCAGGAATGGACTATCCTGTCTTGGTGAATCCCGGCAAGCCTTCATAAGCGTGCCTGCACAGGGAAGGCCATGAAGAAGAAAACCAGGGCGACCGCCTCCAGGGCCGGAAAACGCCCCAAAAACGCGGCTTCCGGGCGAAAATCCGCACCACGGCGATCGCCGCCACCAGCATCCCGGCCGCCGGCAGCTTCCAACGAAACCAAGGCGACGATTCGCCGGCTGAAAGCGGAGCTCGCCCGAACTCAGGCGCAGATCGAGGAACTTCAGGCCTCCGCCGATACCGATTTCCTGTTGGGCATTCCGAATCGGCGCGGTTTCGAGCGCGAGCTCAGTCGCGCGATCGCCTATATGAAGCGCTATCGCGCCAGCGGTGCCCTGGTCGTGCTCGACGTTGATCGGCTGAAGCCGATCAACGACGCCTTCGGACATGCCGCGGGCGACCAAGTGCTCAAGGCCATTGCCGCGGCGCTGCTGGCGCAGGTGCGCGCTTCCGACGTGGTGGGCCGGCTCGGCGGCGACGAGTTTGCGCTGCTGCTGTGGAATCTCAGCGAGACCGACGCCAGGGCCAAGGCGGCCGCGCTGGAGGAGGCGATCGATCGCCTCAGCTTCGTGTTCGATGGCCGCACCATTACCGCAGGCGCCTCCGCGGGCGTCTCGGTGCTCGATACCCACTCCGAAGCCGGCCGCGCGCTGGAAGCGGCCGACAGTGCCATGTATGTGCGCAAGGCGCTGCGGCGGCATGAGGCGAAGGCGTAGCGTGAGAAAAGGCGCGCTTCGCGCCGTGCCACCAACGGACGAGCATGGAAGAAAGCTGGCGGGCACGCTTGCGCTCTGCCCACCCCACAAATTCCGATCAACGATCTAATTAAAGCCCGCTGAGGTCGTCCGGCACGTTGCCGAACTTGCGCAGCAGTTTCGCATCGCCGAATTCACCCATCATGGGATCGCCGCTGCGGCTGAAAGCAACGGCGCCGATGCTGCCGGCCATCCGCGACATCGTCTCGGCGCGCCGCAACGCAGTGGTCGGGCTCTGGCATTCTTCCGCGGCGCCCGCCACCGGCGAGCCGCTATCGTCCTGCAGGAATGGCATTGCGACATAATAGGTGACATCGGCCATTGTATCGCTCCAGTGTGATCGTTCCAGATCAGGCCGCGTTGCTACTCGCACGTTTGGCCGGCACATTGCCGGCCGCTATCGCGGCCTGCAGTTCCTCCAGTTCGATTTCCAGATACTCGTTCGCCATGATCAGCGCCTTGATGGTCGAGCGCAGATTGCCGTCGCACATCGCGATCGCCTGATCGCAGGCCTGCTCGTAACGGTTGTTGTCGGACAGGGGCGGCGTGGTGGACATGGCTGGACTCCCGAGGCTGGCGGCAGGAAGGCATGTTCTCTTTTTGTTCTAGTTGAGTCAAGCCGCATCCGCCAGCCGGGAGGCCCTTTTTTGCTCGCCGCCCGGTAAGCCATCGCGCCGCGGCGTGTGGATGTCGGGGAAAAGAATCTGCGACGGCGGACTGCTCTTGCGCGCCGAACGAGCGGAGCGCGGCAAGCGCAACGATCAGGCGATGATGTCAGGCGTGATCTGGTCTTCGATGAAGGCGATGCGGTCACGCAACTGCAGCTTGCGTTTCTTCAGCCGCTGCAGCCGCAACAAGTCTGGCGCCGGCGACTGATGCAGCGCGTCGATCGCCGCATCGAGATCGCGATGCTCCTGCTGCAGCCTGGCGAGCTCGGTTTCAAGCTCGCGCTCATCATCGTCGGTCATGGTGTACGTTAGCTGAAAGCGCGATCAGGTTGCGAACGGATTCTTCGGATGGCGGTGAATATCGTCCCTGCGAGGCCGCTCCGCAAGCCGATCGGGTTCCATAGTCACGATTGGTTACAGATAAATCCGAAAATATGACAGGCCCGATTCTGGATACCCATCGACAGATTCGGCGGCTGGTGTACACTCGCGCGTCCGGATCGAATCTGAGGTTTCACCCACCGAGGAGATTTCGTATG
Source organism: Bradyrhizobium murdochi (assembly GCF_000472965.1). Classification (GTDB taxonomy): domain Bacteria; phylum Pseudomonadota; class Alphaproteobacteria; order Rhizobiales; family Xanthobacteraceae; genus Bradyrhizobium; species Bradyrhizobium murdochi. The sequence goes on from NZ_AXAU01000018.1 coordinate 6,147, forward strand.
GCACTACAGGCGCATCTTGTTGAGCTTGAACGTAAGCACAAGATTCTCGAGAATGAATTGCACGAAGCGCTCGTGCACCTTTCCACAGACGACCTGCAAATTGTCGAGTTGAAGCGCCGCAAGTTGATGGTCAAGGATCAGATCGAGCGGCTGAAGCAAACCGCCGACGAAACCCTCCACTAAGTAGTCCAGCAAGGTATCGAAAATCCCCACACGGCCGGATGGGCGCCGATGCGCTCGTCCGCCTGTCGGTGATGCTTCGGCCTCCGTCACAGCTCCGCCAGCGCGCCGACGTGATCGGCGATCGCGAGCGATGACGTCAGTCCCGGCGATTCGATGCCGAACAGGTTGATCAGTCCGGCGATGCCGTGATCGGCGGGACCCTGGATGAGAAAATCCTGCGTGGCGACGGCCGGCGGCACGATTTTCGGCCGGATTCCGGAATAGCTTGGCATCAGCGCGCCGTCCGGCAGCGTCGGCCAATAGCGCCGGATCGCGGGATAGAATCGTTCGGCGCGGGCAGGGTCCACCGCATAGTCGATACTCTCGACCCATTCGACGTCGGGGCCGAACCGGGCCTGTCCGGCCATGTCGAGCGTGAGGTGCACACCCAGCCCGCCGGGCTCCGGCACTGGGTAGATCAGGCGCGAAAATGGAGCCCGCGCGCTGCAGCTAAAATAATTGCCCTTGGCGAGATAAGCACAGGGAATCATTTCGATCGGCATGCCATCGATGCTGCGCGCCACCGCGGGCGCGCCCAATCCGGCCGAATTGACGAGCAGGTTGCACGCAAGGGTCATCGGCGCATCGCCGCCGGCTTCGATTTCGATATGACCGGCGTTGGTTCGCGCGTGCAGCAGCGGGGTGTGGAATGCGAAAGCCGCGCCGGCTTCTTCCGCATCGCCCCGCAACGCCAGCATGTAGGCGTGGCTGTCGATGATGCCGGTGGACGGTGACAACAGCGCCGCGTTGCAATTCAACGCCGGCTCCAGTTCGCGCGCCGCTTCGCCCGTCAGCAATTGCATGTCGTCGACGCCATTGGCCTCGGCATGCGCGCGGATCGATTGCAGCTTCTCGGTTTCCTTCGGCGTCGTCGCCACGATCAGCTTGCCGCAATTGCGATGTGGAATGCCGTGGTCGCTGCAATACCGGTAGAGCGCGCGCTTGCCGCTGACGCACATCTGCGCCATCAGGCTGCCGGCCCGGTAATAGATGCCGGCATGAATCACCTCGCTGTTGCGCGAGGAGGTGACGGTACCGATGCCTTCGGCGGCCTCGAGCACGATCACTTCGCGGCCCGCCTGGGCCAGGCGCCGTGCGATCGCAAGCCCGATCACCCCCGCTCCAATGACGACGCAATCGACCTTGTCCATGTCAGCTTCAGGCCCGGAAATCTGGCGCAGGAATCGGCGCTCTCCACGCTCGGCAATCATCGTTGCGTTCGGTGGAGCTGCCGAACAACCCGTTGGTTTGCCTCGAAATACGCAGTAAATGCAGTCCCATTAACGAAGCATTAATCATGTCGGGCCAATTGCCGTAATTTGGGTCATATTTTAGAATTGTGCGGGTAGTCGTTTACCCGATCCAAACCCGTCAAGCCAGACACTCCGCCCGCAAACCTCGGGTGGGTAATGGCTGACAGCAACCGGCAGGCAGGACGGAAGAATTCGATTCCGGCGCAGGCCCTCGTCTGTCTGCTCGCCATTGCTGCGCCGTGCGGGCTGGCGTGGGGGGCCGCATCCTCCAGCGGCTTTGCGCCGGCGAGCTATGTCGGGGAATTCGATTCCACCATGGTCTGGGAGTTCCTGATCGGCGGGATCGTCGTCGCCTCCTTCCTGGCCGCGATCGGCATCTGGATTTTGTCGGCGCTACGCGGGGCGAAGCGCGCGCAATTGCAGCGCAGCGCGTTCATCAGTTCGGCGCTCAATAATCTCAACCAGGGCGTGATGATGACCAACGCGCAAAACCGCGTGGTCTTCTGCAACGACCGTTTCCTCGAAATGTACGGGCTGAGCCGCACTGAAATTTCGAGCAGCATGACCGGCCGCGAAATGCTCGAACTGCGGCGCGAGCGGGGACTGCTCAATCTCACCGTCGAAGAGTTCGGCAACCTTGCACGCCGCCCGGAAGGTGTCGTCACCGAACTGCCGAACGGCCGATCGGTGTTGTCGAAGATTTTCCGCCTGCCCAATGGCGGGACGATCGGAACGCATGAGGATTGCACCGAGCAGCGCCAGTTGTCGCGCAAGCTGGCATCGACCACCAAGTTTCTGGAATCGGTGCTCGACAACGTTCCGGTCTGCGTCGCCGCCAAGAACATCGAGGACGGCCGCTATATCTTCGCCAACCGTGCGTTCGAGCGATTCTCGCGCTTCTCCCGCGATCACATCATCGGCAAGCGCGCCGACGAGATCTTCACGCCCGAAACCGCAAAGAGCATCGAGGCGGCGGACCAGGCGGCGCTGAACGCGCCGGAAGGTTACCAGCGCAGCGAATATGTCGTCGAGCGGGGCGATAACAAACGCGTTCTCTCCTCCAACCGCGTGGTCGCGCGCAACGAGAACAACAAGCCGGAATTCCTGATCGCGCTGTTCGACGACGTCACCGACCGCCGGTCACTGTCGCGCGAACTCGAAAACACCAAGAAGTTTCTCGAGCTGGTGGTCGACAACATCCCGGTATCGCTGATCGTGGAGCGCGTCAGCGATGGGCGCTACCTGCTCGCCAACCGCAGCGCCGAGACCATTCTCAATCGCCGCCGCGAGGATGCCACCGGCCTGACCGCTACCGACATCTTCAATCCGCGCGAAGCCAAGCTGATCATCGCGCGCGACGAGGCCGCGATCAAGAAGCGCGGCCTGCTCACCGAGGAGCACCCGATATCCACCAAGGACGGGCTGCGGCTGTTCCTGACCCGCCGCATGACGGTGCTCGACGAGGCCGGCGAGCCGCAATATCTGATCAAGACCCATGAGGACGTCACCGATCGTCGCCAGACCGAGTCGCGGATGGCGCACATGGCCTACCATGACGGCCTGACGGATCTGCCGAACCGCGCCGCCTTCCTGCAGGCGCTGGCCCAGATGATCGAGGCCTGTGCCGGCACGGACGAGGAATTCGCGGTGCTGTGCGTCGACCTCGACGGCTTGAAGGAAATCAACGACGTGTTCGGTCACGCAATGGGCGACAAGCTACTGATCGAGGTTGCGGGCCGCATCCAGGCCTGCGCCCGGGGTGGCGTGGTGGCCCGGCTCTCCGGCGACGAGTTCGGCCTGATCATCGACGGCAAACAGCCGGAGGCGGGCAAGGCGCTTGCCGAAAAACTCGCGCAGACGATGTCGGACGAGTTCGTGATCGACGGTAAGTCGGTGCGTACCGGGGTGACGACCGGCATCTCGGTATTTCCGCATAATGGTTCGGATGCGGCTTCGCTGCTGGCCAATTCCGGCGCGGCGTTGTTCCGCGCCAAGCAGAAGTCGCGTGGCTCGATCAGCATTTTCGAACCGGAGATGGACCAGCAGATTCGCGACCGCCGCGTGCTGCACCAGGATCTCTCGATGGCGATCAGGAACGGCGAATTGTCGCTGTACTATCAGCCGCAGGCCGCGGCGGGCTCGACGATCGCTGACAGCAAGGTCATCGGCTTCGAGGCGCTGGCGCGCTGGATACATCCGGTGCGCGGCTTCGTGTCACCAGGCGATTTCATTCCACTTGCCGAAGAAAGCGGCCTGATCGTCGAAATGGGCGTCTGGATCCTGCGCGAAGCCTGCCGGGAGGCTGCCTCCTGGCCGGTGCCGATGCAGATCGCCGTCAACCTGTCGCCGGCGCAATTCATGCATGGCGATTTGGTCAGCCTGGTGCATTCGATCCTGCTCGAGACTGGCCTCGCGCCCGACCGGCTCGAGCTCGAGATCACCGAAGGCGTGCTGATCGAGGATTTTGACCGCGGTCTGGCACTGCTGCGGCGGCTGAAGGCGCTCGGCGTGCGCATCTCGATGGACGATTTCGGTTCCGGCTATTCCTCGCTGAGCTATCTGCAGGCCTTCCCGTTCGACAAGATCAAGATCGACCGCGCCTTCGTGATGAATCTCGGGCGCAATCCGCAATCGGCGGCGATCGTGCGCGCCGTCATCGATCTCGGCCACGGCCTCGAAATGTCGATTGTTGCCGAAGGCGTGGAGACCCAGGAACAGCTCGGCTTCCTCGCCGACGAGGGCTGCGACGCGGTGCAGGGCTATTTCCTCGGCAAGCCCCAACCTATCGGGCACTACGCCGGGCTGGTCGGCCGCAGTGCCGCAAATGCCGTCGAGACTGCGCGCAAGCTCGCCAGCGCCTGATTCCGCTGAACTGCGTCACCTATGTCTCACGACCCAATGATGCCATCGAGCGCGTAAGCTTTCGGGCTTTTCGGATTTGAGCTCGATGATGCCTTTGCTTGCCTTCTTTTGCAGGCCCGGCTACTTTGACGGCCTATCTGAATCGAGAAAGGAGGGCTGCGCGGTGACGAAATTTCTCCGGCACTATCGCCAGCGTGGCCCCGTCAACGCCCTGCAAATGCGTTTGCAGGGCTGACCAGAGACCTTTCGCAAATCCCTTCCTGGTCTGCCCCGTCGCAATGCGGCGTCGAACGTCTGCTCGCTCGCGCCTGCATTTCGGTAACTCGCCGCGCTCCGACACCAACATCCGGTGATGGCTGCATGCCCCGGACGTCGTGATCGCCGGCAAGACCAGGGATAGATCATGACCGTCATCAACATCCGCAATCTCGGCGTGACGCTGAATGCTCCGCTGTTTTCCCGACTGAACCTTGTTGTTAGTGCCGGTGACCGTATCGGGCTCGTCGCAGCCAATGGGCGCGGCAAATCCACGCTGCTGCGCTGTATTGCCGGCCTGATGGAGCCAGGGGAAGGCGAGGTCACCAGATCGCGAGGACTGACCATCGGCTATGTCGAGCAGGAGGTGCCGGCGGTGCTGATGGATACGCCGCTTGATGCGGCGGTGCTCGAGGCGCTGCCCGTCGACCGACGGGCAAGCGAAAGCTGGCGAGTCGAAATGGCCCTGGAGTCGCTGGAGGTGCCTGAGGCGCTGCGGCGGAGGCCGCTGAAGCAACTGAGTGGCGGCTGGCAGCGGCTTGCCTTGCTTGCCCGCGTCGTGGTGACCGAGTCCGACGTGTTGTTGCTCGACGAGCCAACCAACCATCTGGACCTCGCCAGGATCCGTCAGCTAGAAGATTGGCTGAACGCGCTGCCGCGCGATATGCCGATCGTGATATCGAGCCATGACCGTGCCTTTCTCGACGCCACCACGAACCGCACGGTATTTTTGCGACCCGAGCAGTCACAAATATTTTCGCTGCCCTATACGCGGGCCCGCGCCGCGCTCAGCGAGGTGGTGGATGCATCGGATGAGCGGCGCTACCAACGTGACGTAAAGGCGGCCCAGCAGCTTCGCCAGCGCGCTGCAAAGCTCAACAATATCGGGGTCAATTCCGGTAGCGACCTCCTGTTGCAAAAGACGAAGCAACTGAAGCAGCGGGCCGAGGAGCTGGAAGATTCAGCAAAGCCCGCGCACCTGGAGCGATCCGCGGGGACGATCAAGCTGGCCAATCGCGGAACGCATGCCAAGGTTTTGATTGCGCTGGACGATGCCGCCGTCGCCGCCCCGGACGGCAGGTTGCTGTTCAAGACCGGCAAGCAGTTCGTCTGCAAGGGAGACCGGATCGTGCTCTTGGGATCGAACGGGGCGGGCAAGACCCGGCTTGTCGCGACGCTGCGTCAGGCGATCGAAAGCCCGGAAGCCATGCAGGCCGGTATCAAGGTTACGCAGTCGCTTGCTCTCGGATATTGCGGCCAGGATCTTGCCGATCTTGCCGATGCAGACACGCCGATGCGCACGATCGTCAGCCGATTCGACGTTGGTGATCAGCGGGCGCGCACATTGCTGGCCGGCGCAGGCCTGTCGGTTGCGATGCAGAGCCGTCCGATCGGCCGGCTTTCCGGCGGACAGAAGGCGCGTCTCGGCATGCTTTTGCTGCGGCTTGCCCGGCCAAACTTCTATCTGCTCGATGAGCCGACCAATCACCTGGACATCGAGGGGCAGGAGGCGCTGGAAGACGAGTTGCTGGAGCATCAGGCAAGCTGCCTGCTGGTTTCACATGATCGCAACTTCATGCGCACGGTCGGAAACCGGTTCTGGCTGATCGAAAAGAAGAAGCTGGTGGAACTGGAGGGACCGGAGCGCTTCTTCGCATCGATCGGCGCAACCGGCTGAGCGGCGCTTGATTGATTTCCAGGAGCGGCATCCACTTTTAGCCATCATGCCCTAGTGTAGTGAAGTCAGCTTCTCTCCAGTCACCCATAGCGTATGGCGGACTACGATCTCGCGATCATTGGCGGCGGGTTGAACGGCGTCAGCATCGCGCGGGACGCCGCCGGTCGCGGCTTGCGCGTCATCCTGCTGGAGCAGGGCGATCTCGCTGCGGGCGCCTCGTCGGCCTCGCCGCGGCTGATTCACGGTGATCTGGCAAGCCTTGAGCGCCGGCATTTCCTGCGGGTTCGCACAGCGCTCGCCGAGCGCGATATCTGGCTCAGGATCGCGCCGCATCTGGTGCGCCCGATGCGCTTTGCGATTCCCGCCCATTCGGATGAACGCCCGGACTGGCAGTTGCGCTCATGGCTTCTGTTGTACGACCGGCTGGCCTCGCGCAGCGGTCTGCCGGCCTCGGCGACTGTCGACGTCACGCATCATCCGATCGGCAACGCGCTGAAGCGGCCGTTCGGCACCGCCTTCGAGTATTCCGACTGTGTCGTGGACGATTCCCGGCTGGTGGTGCTCACGGCCGTCGATGCCGCGGCGCGCGGCGCGGTGATTCGCACCGGCGCGCGCTGCACCCGAGCCGAACGGGGCAAGGAATGGCGGCTGGTGACGATCGACCGCGGCTTTCGCCAGGCGATCACGGCAAGGGCGATCGTCAACGCCAGCGGCGCCTGGACGTCGTCCGTCGCCGAGATGGTGTTGCGCGTGCCGCCGCCGAAGGTTGCCGCCGAGCAGATGGACCAAATCGTGGTCCGCCGTCTGTTCGACAGCGACAATATCTATGTATTCCAGAACAGCGATGGACGGCTGATTTTCGCCAGCCCCTATGAGCGCGATTTTACCCTGATCGGCACCGCCAGCCATGCTTTCAAGGGCGATCCCGCCATCGTTGCGATGGCGGCCGGTGACGTCGCCTATCTCTGCGATGCGGCGAACCGCTATTTCCGCGAGCGCATCGAGACGGTGGACGTGGTGCGTACGCTTTCCGGGGCCAACGTGGTGCGGAACGCCGCGAGCGGACGCGACGGGGCGATGACGCTCGACCACGGCCGCGGAAAAGCGCCGCTGCTCACCGTGTTTGGCGGCGACGTCACGACGTCGCGGCTGCGCGCAGAGCAGGCGGTCACGAAGCTGACGCCGTTCTATCCGATGTCGCCGCGCTGGACCGCAACGGCGCCGCTGCCCGGCGGCGATTTTGCCTGGGACCGCTTCGACAACGAGGTCGAGGAGGTGCGCGAGCGCTGGCGGTTTCTCGGCGAGGAAGAGGCGAGGCGCCTGGTCGGCGCCTACGGAACGAACGCCAAGGAGATCCTTGGCGACGCCAAAGAGCGCGGCGACCTCGGCCCGGCCTTCGGACCAGAATTGACGGGCGCCGAAGTGCGCTATCTCATGCAGCAGGAATGGGCGCGTTTTCCGGACGATGTCTTGTGGCGGCGCTCGAAGCTTGGCCTCACCATGCCGCCCGCGGACCGCGAGGCGCTAGCGGCGTTCATGGCGGCGGCTATGTGAGGAATGGATCGGACATGCGGGGCGTGATCAGGCCAACTGTTGTCCTGGCGATCATCGGCTTGCTCGGGGGAGTGGCCTATCGCTATTTCATCGACGATCCGACTGAAGCAACGCCGTCGTACTATCTCCGGAGCAGCTTGCACGGGATGGGCATAACGCTGGCCGCGTGGGGCGTTCATCTCTACTTCACGTCGCGGCGAAGTGAGTGGATCAGCAAGTGGCCGCTGCTGATGGATCTGGCGGTGCGCTCCGCCACGATGGCCATCGTGGTCGCGAGCGCGGCGCTGGTCTTACAGGTGGCGCTGTACTGGGAATGGATCGAGACGAAGTGGCTGATTGACCAGTTTCCCATTGTCGTTGCGTTTAGCTTCTTCGCGTCCCTGCTCGTCCTGTCAATCTTCGAACTGACACGGCTGGTTGGTAGTCGCGTACTCTTTAATGTAGCGCTCGGGCGCTACCGAAGCCCGGTGCGGGAGGCCCGCGTATTGATGTTTCTCGATCTGGCAGGCTCGACCTCGCTCGCCGAGACGATGGGAGAATTGCGCGTGCAGGGCCTGCTCACCCGATTCTTCTTCGACATCGACGGCGCGATCGTCGCGCATGGCGGCGAGGTTCACGCCTATGTCGGTGATGAAGTCATTGTGACGTGGCCGCTCGATGACAGGATGTCGGCGGGCCGCTGCATCGACTGCTTCTTCGCGATTGCCGACAGCATCGCTCAAAAAGCGGACGTCTACAGGCAGGAGTTCGGCATGGTGCCGAGCTTCCGCGCCGGCCTGCATGCCGGTCACGTCGTGATCAGCGAGTGCGGCAGCTCGCGCCGTCAGCTTGCCTATTTCGGCGATACCGTGAACGTGACGGCGCGGCTGCAGGAGCACTGCAAGGAGGTTGGCCGGAACTTGCTGGTGTCTTCCGACCTGCTGCGCCACATGAAGCTGAAGCCGGTTTTCGCCGTCGAAGCGCTCGGCAAGGTTCGCTTGCGCGGCCGCGCGGCGGCAATCGAGGTGTTTGCCATCGAGCGACGTGGCTGATGGTCGGGCGAGCCTGCCTCGCCTAGTTTTGCTGCGCTTGCCGCGACCAGGCCTCGTCACGCGCCGAAGGCCTGCGGTCAAGCCGGGCCGAGATGCGGCTCGCGGCCGCTTCGCCGCGACCGGCGCGAAGATACGCCACGATCAGCGTGTCCTCCCACAATTCGCGCTGGGCGTGACTGCCGCCGATCCGCGTCAACTCGGCAAGGGCCGGTTCGAGCAAGCGGATCGCCTCCGCATTGTCGCCTTCCGCAAACGCCCGGATGCCGCGGCAGAGGTCGATGGCGGCCTGCCCTGGCAACAGCTTGCCGTCGGCTGCGCGTGCTTCGAGCTGCGCCAGTCGCGTTTCCAGCGCATCGCTGCCGGTCATTGCGGTGGCCAGCGCAAAATGAACGTCGGCAAAATGTGCGCCGGCTTGCGGAAAGTACTTTTCGCCATAGGCGGCGATATCCCGCCAATGCGCCTCCAGCCCGGTCTGGCCGGCCAGCGCAAGCCGCCACAGCAGCGAGGCGCCGTCGGTGAAGATGTTCAGCGGCGGATACGGCCGGTCCGCCGGCTTGATATGCTTCTCGTAGATCGCAAGCGCGCCGTCGAGATCGCCGGCGTCGAGCAACGTCAACGCGACGTGCCAGGCCAGATGCCCATGCAGAAAGCTCTGGCGGTCATGCGCGGGCATCCATTGCGAAAGGAAGCGGCGGCCGGCCTCCATGTCGCCCTGCTCGAACATCGCATGCGAGAGGCCATGCGCCGCGTTGGCGTTGGCCGATCGCAGCCCCACCGCGCGCTCGGACAGCATCCGGCCGGTGGAGAGATTTCCCGCCTCGGTGTGCGACCAACCGAGGTAGCTGACAAACCACCAGTCCTCGCCATAATGGCGTGCGTGGCGTTCGCAGATCGCGAGCTTGGCCGCATCGTGATCGGGACGGCCCGAGAACGCGTAGAGACCGAACGCGCCGAGCAGGATTGATAGCACCTGCGCATCGCGCGGATATTCGTCGAGATGCGCCTCGGCGCCGTTCACCGCGACCTTCGGCTTGCTCTCGATCACGGCGGCCATGATCTCGACATGGCTTTTTTCGCGCGGGCTCGCGCCGGCGGCCAGTTCGCGGGCTTGCACCGCGACCGCACGCGCCTTGCTGCCCTCCATGTTGAGCTGATGCAGCCGGGCGCGGCCGATATGCGCCAGCGCAAAACCGGGATCTTCGGCAATCGCCTTGTCGAAGGCGTCCTCGGCACCGTGCCACGCCGACAGCATGCAGTCGACGCCGTCGCGATAATGCGCCGCGGCGCGATCCGAGGCGGTTGTCAGCGGGAGGTCATATCTGTCGCGGTTCATCGTTCTTGTCTTGTCCTAGGAGCGCGATGACATCGTCAGGTCTAGAAATCGAGCTTGTCGCGTATGGCATCGATGCCTGCTTTGGCGCAGGCTTCGTCCGCGTCGCCGCCAGGAGCCCCGGAGACGCCGACAGCGCCCACCAGCGAACCCGCCGCTTCGACCGTCAGCCCGCCGCCGATGATGACGGCGCCCTGCAGATCGCGGATTCCGGACTGCATCGTTCCGGGCTGGCTGTTGGCGACGAGTTCGGCCGTGCTGGTGCGAAAGCTCACCGCCGTCCATGCCTTGCCCGAAGCGGTCGAAACCGTATGTGCGCCTGCAAAGCGGTCGCGCAGCAGCACCTGCGTCACGCCGAAACGATCGACGACAGCGACCGTCACCTGAAAGCCGCGCTTGCGGCAATCCGCCAGCGTCGCGCGCGCCAGATCGAGCGCCACCTCGGGGCTCAGCGATTTGTAGGTGACGAGGGCTTCCTGGGCGGCGGCCGAGTTGGCGAGCAGGCAAGAGATCGCCGTCGCTGTCACCAAATTCCGAACGGTCATCAATCTCTCCCGATCATTCCCATCGTGCGCGGCGGCCGACTTTTTGCGAATTTCGAACCTTACCAGAGACGGGAGCTGCATCCAGAATATTGTGGCTGCTTGTTCCGGGCCGGTTGAGCGGATGGCGATCCGCCGCTAGCGTGCGGCCATGATGGCGCAGGCAAATGGCATGAGCGGGCAATCGCCTGAGGTCGACACAGCGAAAATCAATACGGCCGTAGCCCAGGCGACGCCGACGGCGCCGGCTGACGACACGCCGTTGCTCCGCGTCGAAGGCGTATCGAAGAAATTCGGCGATTTCCGCGCGGTGGACCGGCTCTCGCTCGACATCAAGGCGGGCGAGTTCTTTGCGCTATTGGGCCCGAGTGGCTGCGGCAAGACCACGCTGCTCAGGATGCTTGCCGGGTTCGAGACCCCGGACGAGGGCCGCATCCTGCTCGGTGGCCGCGATATCGCGCCGGTGCTGCCGCATGAACGGCCCGTCAACATGATGTTCCAGAACTACGCGCTGTTTCCGCATCTCTCGGTCCGAGACAACATCGCGTTCGGCCTGAAGCGCGCCGGGATGGCGCGCGCCGCCATTGATACCCGCGTGGGCGAGATGGTCGCGTTGGTCAAGCTCGATGGGCTAGAGAAGCGCAGGCCGGATCAGCTTTCCGGCGGCCAGAAGCAGCGCGTGGCGCTGGCGCGCTCGCTGGCGCGGCGGCCCAAGGTCCTGCTGCTTGACGAGCCGTTGGCCGCGCTCGACAAGAAGCTGCGTGAGAGCACGCAACTCGAATTGATGGAACTGCAGCGCCGCCTCGGCATGACCTTCATTGTCGTCACCCACGACCAGGAAGAGGCGATGACGATGGCGAACCGGATCGGCGTCATGGATGCCGGCCGGCTCGAACAGGTCGCCAGCCCGCGCGATCTCTACGAGGCGCCCGCCTCGCGCTGGGTCGCCCAGTTCGTCGGCGATGTCAATTTGTTCGATGGCGAGGTCAGCTCGCGCGAACATCATCAACTGACGATTGCGACCCGCGACGGCGGAGCTATCATGGTCGCCGAGCCGCACGATCCGGTCGGCGAGACGGTGGTCTCGGTTGCGATACGCCCCGAGAAGGTCAAGCTGTTGCGCCGCGGCCCTGAGTTGGACGCGGGCAACGCGCAGGCGATCAACCAGCTCGAAGGTGTCGTCACAGATGTCAGCTACCTCGGCGGCTCGACCGTCTACAAGGTCAAACTCGATTCCGGCGCGGTGGTGCGCTCGTCGATCGCCAATACTGCACGGCTTGATATCGATACGTTGAGCGCCGGCCAGCGCGTGATAGCGTGGTTCGCGCCCGACGATTGCGTGGTGCTGGAACGATGAGCACGCGCCGCATCTTCGCGCGGCCGGCGCGGTATGCCGCCATCGCGCCCTACCTGTGGATGGTGCTGTTCTTTCTGGTGCCGTTCGGGTTCGTGCTGAAGATCAGCCTGTCGCAGACCGCGATCGCGCAACCGCCCTATGTGCCCGTGTTCGATTTCTCCGAAGGGTGGAGTGCTATCAACGCGGCCTTCGCGCAGTTGTCGTTCGATAATTTCAGGCTGCTGGCCTCGGACAGTCTCTACATCAGCTCCTATTTGCGCAGCGTCGTTGTTGCTGTAACCTCGACATTGATCCTGCTATTGATCGGCTATCCGATCGCCTATGGCATGGCGCGGCTGCCGCAGCGCTGGCAGCCGATCGCAATGATGCTGGTGATCGTGCCGTTCTGGACCTCGTTCCTGATCCGCATCTATGCCTGGATCAATATTTTGCAGCATGACGGGCTGCTCAATAAAATTCTGCTCACGCTGCATCTGGTCTCGTCGCCGGTGGTGTGGCTCTCGACCGATACTGCGATGTATCTCGGCATCGTCTATTCCTATCTGCCGTTCATGATCCTGCCGCTGTACGCGACGCTTTCGAAGATGGACCCCTCGCTCTTGGAAGCCGCAAGCGATCTCGGTTCGTCGCCGCGGCAGGCGTTCTGGCTGGTGACGTTCCCGCTGTCCTTGCCGGGCGTCGGCGCCGGCGCGCTCTTGTGCTTTATCCCGATCATCGGCGAGTTCGTGATCCCCGATCTTCTGGCCGGCTCCGGGTCGATGATGATCGGCCAGACGCTGTGGCTGGAGTTCTTCACCAACAAGGACTGGCCGGTCGCCGCCGCCGCCGCGGTCGCCTTGCTGGTGTTGCTGGTGCCGCCGCTACTGCTCTACGACCGGCTGCAGCGCGGCACGTTGGAGGGCGGTCGATGATGGCGCGACGTGTCGGCAGGATGTCGCCATTCAACATCACCGCGCTCGCGCTGGGGATGGCGTTCCTGTATCTGCCGATCGTGATTCTCGTCATCTATTCCTTCAACGCCTCGCGGCTGGTCACGGTGTGGGGCGGCTGGTCGCTGCGCTGGTATCATGAATTCTTAAACGACCGCGCCATGCTGGATGCGGCATGGATGAGCCTTCGCGTCGCCGCGGTATCGGCCACGATCGCAACGCTGCTCGGAACGCTCGCGGCAGTGGGGCTGGTTCGCGGCGAACGCTTCAGGGGGCGGACGCTGTTTTCCGGCATGCTCTACGCGCCGCTGGTGATGCCCGAGGTGATCTCAGGGCTGTCGTTGCTGCTACTGTTCGTGGCGCTCAACGCCGAGCGCGGCTTCTGGACCGTGACGATCGCGCACACCACGCTGACCATGTGCTTCGTCACCGTGGTGGTGCAGTCGCGTCTCGCCTCGCTCGATCGCAGCCTGGAAGAAGCCGCGATGGATCTCGGCTGCGATCCGGTACAGGCGTTTGTTCGGGTGACGCTACCCTTGATCCTGCCTGCCATCGCCGCAGGCTGGATGCTGGCCTTCACGCTCTCGCTCGACGATGTCGTGATCGCAAGTTTCACCACCGGTCCCGGCTCGGCAACGCTGCCGATCCGGATCTATTCCGAAGTGCGGCTGGGGGTGAAGCCAGAGATCAACGCGATCTGCACCATGGTGATCGCGCTGATCGCGGTGCTGATCGTGATCGCTTCGCTCGCTTCGAAACTGTCGGGCGCGCGCGGCGAGAGCGCCGCGCCCCTATAGCCGCGTCACGACTTCACGGCGCCCGCGGTCAATCCGCCCACCATATACCGCCTGAACGCGTAATAGATCGCGGCCGGCGGCAGCGCGTAGATGAAGCCGGTGGTCATCAGCAATTCCCACGGCGAGTCGTCGGCGGCCAGGAAGTTGCCAAGCGCCACGGGGAGCGTGATCTCGGTATCCTTCGACAGCAGAAGGAACGCGTAGAGATATTCGTTCCAGGCGAGCAGGATCGCGTAGGTTCCGATCGCAACCAGCGAGGGCATCATCAGCGGCACATACACCAGCCGGAACAGTTGCAGCGTGGTGGCGCCGTCCATGGTGGCGGCTTCGTCAAGTTCGCCCGGCAGCTTGTCGGACGCTTGCTTCAAAACCCAGATCGCGTAAGGGGACGCGATCGTCACCATCGCGAGAATCAGCGACCAGTGATTGTTAAGGAGGCCGTAGTTGCCCATGGTGCGGTACATCGGCACGGCGAGGAACGCCGCCGGGATGAAATAGGTGAACAGCGCCAGATTCATCACCCAGCGGCCGCCGGGGACGCGCAGCCGCGAGATCGCGAAGGCGGCTGCGGTTGCGATCAACAGCGTCAGCGCGCCCGCTGAAAGCGCGATCACCACCGAATTCCAGAACTGGATCCAGAAATCGCGCAGGAAGTAATGCTGCTGATGGAACACGATGCTGAAATTGTTCAGCGTCGGATGATCAGGCCACAGTTTTCCGGAGAACGCGTCTTCCTTCGGCGAGATCGCGAACAGGAACATGTGATAGATCGGCACCATGGTCCAGATGAACACGGGAATGCCGATCAAGAGCAGTTTTGCTTCGGTGCCGACTTCGCGGAGTGTGGGCAGCTTCATCGCGACAACCGTTTCATCATGAAGTAGACCAGCGGCAGCACCAGCGGCAGCGCGCAGACGATCGACGCCATCGCGAGCGAGAGCTGGTCAAGCCGGAGATAGCGGATACCAAGCGTGGCGAGCACATGGGTGAGGTCGGCGGGGCCGCCGCCGGTGAGCAGATACACGCTGTTGAAGTCGCCCAGCGTCCAGATCATCGAGAGCAGCGTGCAGGTGATGTAGAGCGTCTGCATCGACGGCCAGGTGATGTAGCGGAATTTCTGCGACCAGCTCGCGCCGTCGACCGCGGCAGCCTCATACAAATCGTGCGAGATCGCGAGTCGCCCGGTCATCAGGATCAGCGTCCAGAACGGCAACGATTTCCAGATGTGCACGCCGATCGCCATGGCGAGCGCGACACTCGGATCGTTCAGCCAGTTCGGACCGTCCTCGGCAGTGAACTTGAAGATCAGTTGGTTGATCACGCCCCATTCCGGGTTGAGCATGAAGCGCACGGAAAGAATTGTCGGAATCGACGGCACCGCCCAGGGCAGGATGAACAGCACCGACAGCCATTTGATCCAGGTGCGCTGCTGGGCGAAAAAGCCGGACAGGAACAGCGCGATCGCCATTTTCAGATTGATGCCGACCAGCAGGAAGATCAGCGTATTGACGGCGGCGCGCGCGAAGATCGGGTCGTGATAGAGCGCGACATAGCTCGCCGGATGCCGCGCTAGCCACAGCCCGTAGCCGACCGGGTAGACCACGAAGGCCAGGAACACCAGCAGATAGGGGGCGAGCAGCACGATGCCCCAGACCTGCGGGGTGGTCAGCCGGGCCGATAGCGGCGGGCTTGGAATTGCCTGATCGCCCGAAAGCGTGATTGCCATAGTCGTCCGTACTTACAAAGGTGAGCGGCCGCAAGCTGCGGCCGGTGTGTTCGTTAACCTCGCCCCGCTTGCGGGGAGAGGTCGAAGCCGAAGGCTTCGGGTGAGGGGGTACAGGACTTACCACGAGCGATACCCGCGGAGGGAGCCCCTCACCCCAACCCTCTCCCCGCGAAGGGCGGGGAGAGGGAGGAGCAAGACTATCCCGCGACCTGCTTGATACGGGCGATCAGTTCGTCGACGGCCTTGTCGACCGGCACCTTCTCGCTCACCACGCGGTTCATCGCCTTGGCCCAGACGTTCTCGTTGTTCAAGATCGTGAACTTCCAGTTCTTGGTGAAGTCGAACGGCGTGGTGCCGCCGGTGAACTGATTGTATACCGCCTTGCGATGCCGGTCAGCCTGCCAGAACGGGCTCTGCTGGCTGGCCGTCGTCACCGGGAACCAGCGACCGAGCGCGCCTTCGATATAGGGCCGGACGTTCTCTTCCTGCAGCAGGAACTTGATGAACTCCTTGCCCTCCGCCTTGTTCTTGGCGACCGTGAACATCAGGCCGGTCTTCACGTCGGAGCGATACTTGATCGGCGTGCCGTCCGGCTTGTTGGGGAAGGACGCGGTGATGATGGTCTCATCGTAGTTCTTCTTGCCCAGCGCGCGCTGCTCCGGCGTCAGCGCCGGGTTGTTGGCGTCGTCGAGCCATTTCGCCGCGATCGAGATCGTGAAGTTGTGCGTCATCACGATCGTCTTGTTGTGGAAGGCGACGTTGTTGTCCGGATCCTTCCAGGTGGTGGAGGAGGGCGGCGTGCAGCCCTTGATGTAGGTGTCGGTGTAATCCTTCATCGCCTTGATCAGGTTATCCCGCACCTTGGGATCGTCGACCAGGAGCTTGCCGTCATCATCGACCAGCTTGACGTTGTAGGCGTCCATGAAGGTGTAGAACGACTGGAACGAGTCGGTGGATTCCACGCCCATCGGCTGGCCGACGGCATAGACGCGCTGACCGGTGGCCTTGCGGCTGGCGGCCTGCACCTTGTTGCACCAGAACGACCAATAGTCTTCCCATTTGGTCGGGATGTCGCTTTCCTTGAAGCCGGCCTGTTCCAGCATGTCCTTCCAGATCTGGACGTGCATGCTCTGCTGCTTCAGCGGAAAGCCGTAATAGCCCTTCTTCTTTGTCTGGTCGTTATAGAGAAAGGTGGTTTCCAGCGTGTTGGGCGCGAACGCCGACTTCATCGGCAGCAGGATATCGGAGAGATCCTCGAGCTTGCCTTCATAGGCCCACTTGCCCTGGGCCTGCACGTCATAGCTGTCGGAATAGGCGACATCAGGCACGGTGCCGGAATCCAGCGCCGCCACCGTCTTCGGGATCATGTCCTGAATGGCGTATTGCGACAGTTCGACCTTGATGCCGGTCTTGGCCTCGAATTTCTTGATCGCCTCTAAGAGCGCATCATCCTCGGACTTGTAAAAGCCCTTGCCGAACCAGACCGTGATGGTCTTCTGCTGGGCGAGCGCGGGCGCCGTGGCGTAAAACAGGCCGACGGCTGCGACCGCGAGCGAAACTGATCTCCTGGATATCACATTGTTCTCCCTGAAAACGCCGGCTTGTTAACCGGTTGGATAAAAGACTAGCCCATGCGCGCGGCGCGATCCAGATGGGGCGATGCAAACTTCTGTAGGGGAATATTCAGGGCGCAAATGCGGCAAAGACGTCTGCGCACGCGTGGGCGTTTTGGTTCAACCATTTTGGTTCAACCATTTTGCGTCCTTACCGGGCAGCATGGCCGACAGTAGGTGCGAAAGCGCGATCTCGTGACGCGGAGTTCGGTCCCCGGAGACGATTCTGTCGTCAGCGGTTTGGCGGTTCGGCAATCGCCGTGATTGAGTGGTCAGGCCGCCGACAGCCGCACGTGAAATTTGCTACCGGTTGCCTCGGCGTAACGCAGAAGTGTCTTGGTGCTCGGAAGCGTGTGACCGTTTTCAAGCCGGGCAATGGTGGACTGGCTGGTACCCATCCGGGCCGCCAGTTCGGCCTGCGACAAGCCTGCGCGTAGTCGAGCACGGAGCAACTCTGCAGCGATCTCGAACTCCGGCGCGAGCGCGTCATACTCGGCCTTAACCTTGGGATTGGCGAGCAGGCGGGCTTTCAGCTTTTCGAACTGGATGGTCATGTGATGTCCTTTGAGCAATTCCATCTCGACCTCTCAACCGCAACTCCCAGAGCTTTCCCTCAAGGTGTTTCACGTGCGGCCCGCTCAAGCTTTCGAGCCCGGCTGACGCGATGCGCTCGGCAAGCCGCAGAAATCGCGCCTGCATATCAGCCGGAAGGGCGGCAATCTCCGCAGCGACGGTTTCGTCAAGGATTTCGACTTGCCAAGGCACTCTCCTTCATATCTCAATTTTGAGATATCGAAAAGAGGTAAAATCGTCTGCCGGCGCATCTCAGAAGAACCCGATCTGCGGTTTGGCGATCATCAGCCACATTATGATCGCCACCGCAGTGAACGCCGGAATGCCGAAGGCAAACCATAACCAGAAGATCCGGTGATATTCTCTCGGGAGCGGCTTGCCCTCTGCCGCTGCGATCACGGCGAGGTCGCGCAGGCGCATTTGCATCCACACCACCGGCAGCCACAGCGCGCCGGTGATGACGTACAGCACGATCGACCAGACGATCCATCCGTCCCAGAACGAATAGCCGACGTTCAGCACGAGCAGCGTGCCGGTGATGGGCTGCACGACAACGGCGGTCGCGGTGAAGATGAAGTCGGCGATCACGACGATGCGGGCGACGCCTGCGATCACGGCCGGCTTGCCGCCGAGGTGAGCCGCCAGCATGAAAAAGGCGATGCCCGCGCCCGTGCCGAGCAACACGGCGGCGCCGACGACATGGAGATATTTGAGGACGAAGTACAGCATCACCGGTCCTCGAGCACGGCCAGCGCCGCGAAATGCAACACGATGATCGGCCAGATCTTCAGCATCGGCCCCAGCGGATCGGCCCAGAGCCGCGGCACCAGGATGGTGCCGATGATGGCGTAGGCGAAGGAAATCGCGATGGCCGCATAGAGGCCGTAGCGGCTGGTCGGCCTGTAGGCGATCGCAATTCCAATGACCAGATCGGCCAGGGCGCCCGCGATGATCGTCACCGCCGCAGCCGTCCCTTCCACGCCGCCTTCGCCCATCAGGCCCATGCCATAACCCCAGCCGGGCCCCAGCGAGACAAATGCGGTCGAGAGCCAGAACAGGGATAGGACGACAAAGATCGCGGGCTTGACCAGGTACATGCCGGCAAACCAGCGTTCCTGCACGGAAGCCGGTTCAGCGGCGAAGAATTCCGGAAGGCTTTTGGGATGCAGCCCGAGCCGCTGCATGTCTTCGAGATTACCGACGGCGCCGCGCCCGATCTCCCGTTCGGCGGTGCTGCGCACGGGAGGCCGCCAGCCGAGATACGAAACCATGTCGCCGAACTTGTAAATGAGATTTGAAGCGAACTGCGGCAGGTGAAGCTCCCGCGCCGGCGGCCAGCGGCACCAGCGGCGGATCAGCGCAACGACCGCGCCGAATGAATAGCGATGCGGGCCGACCAGCTCGACAACCTGCCGCGCGGGCGCCGCCGGGTCGAGAAAATGCTCCACGGTCCGTACCACGTCCTCAAGCAGGACGATCTGGAGCTGTCCCGTGTTCGGCATCACAGGAATGGCGGGCAGCGCCGCCAGGCCTCGCATCAGCGCGCTGGCGCCATAGGCCGCGCGGCCGATCACCACAGAAGGCCGCAAGATGACCCAATCGAGATCGCGCTCCATCAGCGCTTTGTCGCCGGCCAATTTCGATCGGGAAAAATCGCTCGGGGTTTCGCGATCGACGCCGATGGCGGAAAAATGGATGACGCGACGGATCTGGAGCTGCTCGCAAGCGGCAAAGAGATTTGCGATGCCGTGATGATGCACCATTGAGGTGGAATCGCCGGGGCTGTCCTGGAGTACGCCTGCGCAATTCACGACCGCCTCGACGCCATCGAGATGCGGCAGCCAGTATGCGGGCGACTTCGCCTCGGAGATATCCACCCGGGCGGCTCCAGTGCCCGGATGGCTGCCGCTTCTGCTCATTGAAACGACGGAATGACCACGCGAGAACAGGTGAGCCACGATTGCCGATCCGATCAGTCCGGTCCCTCCTACAACGGCAATCTTCATGACCGACTCCTCGTCGAGAAGTCACGCCTGCTTTGCGAGAACGTAAGCGTTTCTACAGGGTGTCGGGCGTGCGGACGGGCGACGACTTGTCCTCATTTCGCAGCTCTTGCTCCGCAAGCCGCCAGAATTCCTCCTCTTTGCCTTTGGGCCTGCCGTTGCGCTCCCAGAGCTCATAGGCGCGGTTCTTGATTTCCTGCTCGGTTGGCTCGCTCATCCGGGTCTCCTCCATCCATCTCTGTGCGGTAGCCGTCGTGCGGCCGATCTCAGCGCGCGTGGGGGCGAGACATCGTGCCTGCACGCGGCACCGCATAACGGCCTTCCTTCGTTCAGGGATAAGCACGCAGCGAAGAGCAATGTTCCTGGATCAAACCGGACTTAGGTCGGCTTTGGATTGAAGGCGGCGCATCGATTTGGGGCTGTGGCGGCGCTCCATGTCCCTTCGTTCCGGTCAGGGGACCGGGCAGGCAGCTCAGAACGAATTCGCCAATTCGATCTCCGCCCTCAGCGCGGCAATCCGCCGCTCGGCTTCCCTGGCCGTCAGGTTTTTCTCGAACAGTTTTGGCTGACAGGCCTCGGCGCTCAGCGTGCGCAGCGTCGCCAATTGGCGCGGCGTCATCGGCGCATCCACCTGGTCCGGTAGCCGGGACATCTGAAACCCCAAAGAATCTTCGATTCGATCAGAACTCTTAACTTGAAATTTGTTCTTTATTTGTTCTTATGGGGTTCTACCGCAGCGAGGTGGCCCATGGACAACAAATTGAATGAAATTCGCAGAAAAATCAAGCTCTTACGGTCGGAGATGCAGAGCGCGGAGGATAACATCCGCAAAAAGCTCAACCGCGATGAGGACTGTTCGGAAGCGGCAACGCGTCTGATGGCCATGCGGGTCACCATGGTCGGCCTGATCGGCGAGCGGAACCGGCTCGGCGGCGAAGAGCGGCTGCTCAATGTCGATGAGCGGCTGAAGCTGGATGTCCGTGCGGTCACCAGGAAGCCTGCGATCGGGGCGCCCGGCCGCCGTGAGCGATGATCCCATTCGAGCCCTGCGCCGGCGGATTGCCGAACTGGATCAGCTTGCTCGTCAGCTCAATCAATCCGGCCTGGGTAGCGCGCGGGCGCAGCTCCTGCTCGCGCGCAAGCGGGCGGAGTTGGAAGATTTCATCAACAGAGGCCAGCGATGTCAGGACCGCTCAGATGGTACGATCCCAACGCAGATAACCCGCCGTGGCTAAAAGCCCTGGCGGAGGTTCGGATCAGGGCGACGCGGGAAGGATGGTGCCATGCCCACGTCCAGGCAATCGTTGTCGCGATCGATCAATATGCCGAGGCGGCGCTGGGCAATCGGGATTATTTCCTCAACAGGCCGCATAGCATCGGTGATCGCCGCAACAACATTCCCTGAAGACGGTTCAAGTAGTAGCCCGCATGAGCGTAGCGATAGGCGGGATTTCAGAACACGCCTCGGACGCGGAGCCTGTCATCGGGCGCGCGTTCGCGCGATCCATTGGCTACGCTGGCTCAGATAGAAAGTTCGAGGCTAGTCTAATTCGCCTTCGCCGGTGCATTGGCCGGCGCGTCCGCTGCCGGCTCCGGCACCGGCTGCCGCGACCCTCCGCCGGTAAACCGCTCGATCACCGAGCGCACCGCATCGCGCGTCTTGCGATCCTTCACCGCATCGAGCAGGGGCGCTGCGCCCGGCGAGCGGCGGATCAGGCTTTCCGGATCGGGAAACACCAGCGGATCATCCCACGGGCCCTGCACGACGAAGGGCAGCTCGAAGCCCTTATCGCCGGCGGCGGCCGACGTCAGGCTGGCGACGCCCTTGAGGTCGTATTCGCGGCTCGGCACCGAAGCGGTGCCGGTCAGCGTCAGGCGCGTGGTCGGTCCGTTGACGCGGATGTCCTCGACGGTGGCGATGCCGTCGTTGAAGTGCACCGAAACGGTGAGGTTGTCGTAGGGTGTCGTGCCGGAACGGAAATTGCCGCCGCCGGATAGCGGCCGGCGCTCCAGCCGCTTCAGGAGCTGCTCGACATTGAAGCCGGCGATCGCGCCGTCATGACCGGTGAGCGTGGCAGTGCCGTCGAGCGAGGAGGCGAGGCCGAACGGGCTCGAGCCGGATGCCATCAACGAGACGCCGAGATTGCCGCGGCCGGAAAGCTTGGTGATGCCGAACAATTCGCTGGCGCAGGTCTGCAGATCGACATCGGTGAACTGGAACTGCGCCTTGACGTCGGCGATCGCGTCCGAACGCGCGATGCCGAACGAGCCCTTGGCGATGCCGCCATACATCTGCGCTTCGCCGACCGAGAGCGCCAGCGCGCCGCCGCGCAAATTGGCGCCGAACGCGGTGCGACCGAGTTTCGTCGGGCCGACCGTCACCCTCGCCGCCGACAGGCGCATATCGAGATCGGTGGCGGAGAGCGAGGTGAGGTCGAACAATTGCCGGTTCCAGTCGCGCGCGCCGCTCGCAAGCAGGCGGACGGTCGAGATATAGGGCGTGAAATCCAGGTTGCCCGCGGCGAGCGTCGCCTGCAGCGTCTGGCGGCCGTTATTGGCAACCGTCATCACACCCTCGGCGACGTTGCCGTCGAGTTCGACATTCACATTCGTCAGCGCAACCGAGGCGCCGACGACGTTGGCGCGGGCCCTCAGCGCGAAGCGGCCGAACCCACCGCTGCCGGGCACCGGCTGTCCCATCCAGCGCAACGCGTTGCGCAGCGACACGCTGTCGACGGTAACCGTGCCTTCCATCATCAGGCTGGTGTGGTTGGCCAATGAGCCGTCGAAGGCGAGCTTCAGCGGCGCGCTGACCAGTCGCGCCTTCAGACCCGAGCGGTCGCCCGAGAGCATCGCGACGAAATCGCTGGCCGAGATCGAGCCGTCGACGCGTTCGCCGCGCCAGTCGAATTGTCCGGTCGCCGCGAACGAGCGCGAGATCGATGGCCAGGCCAGCGAGAGATCGATGTCGCCGAGCTGTTCGGTGACACGGTTGGCGGCATCCTCGTATTTGAGCACGCCGTCCTGAATCCTGATTTCCGAGAACGACACCTGGTTTTCGGCGCCGGGCTTCATCGTGCGTGCGATGCGTTCGACGAACGGTGTCCAATTGCTCTGGCCGCCGGCCTCCCTGACGACGTGGATATGCGGCCGCAACATCATGACATCCGCGATTTCGAAGCGGCGCAGCAGCAATGGCAGCAGGCGCAGATTTGCGGTCAACACATCGACCTGCAGCGCGGGGTCGGTGGTGCCGCCGCCTTTCAGTCCGACATTGTGGAACGAGACATAGCTGCCCGGAAACACCGATACGTCGATCGCGCCGGTGACCACCAGATCGAGCCCGGTAACCGCGCGGATCTGCGCCTCGACCGCCTGTCGCAGCGCGTCGCGGTTGATGAACCAGGAGGTTCCGATCAGGGCGAGCACGGCCATGCCGAACAGCGCCGCAACCGGTATCCCGAGGCGCTTCATTCCTTGGGCCATCGTCAGTGACATATCCGGATCTGGCTAAACCGAGCTCGGGTTGATGCTAAAGCATCTCAGTTGATTAGGGCGGGCGGCGCAAACGTTAAGCCCGTGCCAACCCACGCAACTTGAAGGCTTTTCTTGACGCTTTCAAGGCCGGCATGGCGCTCGGTGGGCAGTTCGGCGGCATAATCCACCCGTCATTGACGCACCGCGAAGAATTCGCCTAATAATCCCGATAATATCGGCTTTCCGCCGTTCCCTCCATCAGGTCAAACATTCATGAACAAGGTTTACCCCGACGCCAAATCGGCACTCGACGGCGTTCTCAAGGACGGCATGATGATCATGTCCGGCGGTTTCGGTCTGTGCGGTATCGCCGAAACCCTGTCGGACGCGATCCGCGATTCCGGCGTCAAGAATCTGACGGTCGTTTCCAACAATGCCGGCGTCGATGGCATCGGGCTGAGCCGGCTCCTGGAGACGCGGCAGATCAAAAAGATGATCTCGTCCTATGTCGGTGAGAACAAGCTGTTCGCGCAGCAATACCTCGCCGGTGAACTGGAACTCGAGTTCAATCCGCAGGGCACGCTGGCCGAGCGCATCCGCGCCGGCGGCGCCGGCATCCCGGCCTTCTATACCAAGACCGGCGTCGGCACGCTGATCGCCGAGGGCAAGGAAGTGAAGGAGTTCGACGGCGAGAAATACATCATGGAGCGCGGCCTGTTCGCCGATCTCGCCATCGTCCACGCCTGGAAGGGCGACACTGCCGGCAACCTGATCTACCGCAAGACCGCGCGGAATTTTAACCCGATGATGGCGACCGCCGCGAAGATCACGGTGGCGGAGGTCGAGCACCTGGTTCCGGCCGGCGAACTCAATCCCGACCACATCCACACGCCCGGCATTTTCGTCAAACGCATCATCGAGGTCGGCACGGCCAAGAAGCGCATTGAGTTCCGCAACACTCGCCCGCGCCCGTCGAGCGCGTCCGCGGCGGCAACGGGAGTAGAAATCTGATGGCCTGGACCCGCGAACAGATGGCGGCGCGCGCCGCGAAGGAATTGCGCGACGGCTATTACGTCAATCTCGGCATCGGCATTCCGACGCTGGTTTCGAACTACATCCCTGCAGGCATCGACGTCAGCCTGCAGAGCGAGAACGGCATGCTCGGCATGGGCCCGTTCCCCTACGAGGACGAGGTGGACGCCGACCTGATCAACGCCGGCAAGCAGACGGTCAGCGAATTGCCGTCGACCAGCTATTTCTCCTCAGCCGATTCGTTCGGCATGGTGCGCGGCGGCCATATCGATCTCTCGATCCTCGGCGCGATGCAGGTGGCGCAGAACGGCGATCTCGCCAACTGGATGATCCCCGGCAAGATGGTGAAGGGCATGGGTGGCGCGATGGACCTCGTCGCCGGCGTCAAGCGCGTCGTCGTCGTCATGGAGCATTCCGCCAAGGACGGCCCAAAACTCCTGAAGAAGTGCACGCTGCCGCTGACCGGCGAACGCGTGGTCGACATGGTGGTGACCGATCTTGCTGTCTTCACCATCGACAAGCACGGCAAGGACGGTATGGCGCTGATCGAGCTCGCCGATGGCGTTACGCTGGACGAGGTGAAGGCCAAGACCGAAGCCGAGTTCCGCGTCGCGCTGAAGAACGTCTGACGTGATGGCGGGGCGGTCGCGAGCTGCGATCCGTCCCGCGCGTCCTGACGACGCAGGCTTCATTGCCCGCAACATTCTGTCGTCGCAGCGCGGCCCGTTTCCGCGCGGCTGGTTCGATATCGCGCTTGGCTGGGACGAGCCGCAATGCCTTGCGTTTGTCGAATGCATCGCGCTCGCGCAGACGCAATCGTGGTGGCACATCACCCAATTCATCGTCGCTGAGGTCGAGGGTGAGCCGGCGGCATCGCTCTGCGCGCTGCCCGCTGAAGGCACCGAGACCGCCGCGCGGGCGGCGATCAAGGAGGTGGCGGCCGCGATAGGGCTGAGCGCCGCCGATCTGAAGGTAATCTTCCGGCGCGGCGCCTATGGAGCGAATTGCTGGGTTCAGGGCGGCGAGGGCGACTGGCTGATCGAGCATGTCGCCACGCTGCCGGCCTATCGCGGACGCGGGCTGGTGCAGGCGCTGATCGATCACGCGCGCGCGGCCGGAAGGGCTGCAGGATTCGCGCACGCCTCGATCTCGTTTCTGATCGGCAACGAGGCGGCGGAGCGATGTTATGCGAAGGCTGGATTTTCGTTCGCCGAAGAAAAACGCGATCCCGCGTTCGAAGCGTTGACCGGTTCGCCGGGCTTCCGGCGGTTTGCGTGCGCGATTTGAGAACGGTCGCGTAGGGTGGGCAAAGGCGCTCTTCGCGCCGTACCCACCATCCCGCACCGCGCTCGAAATGGTGGGCACGCTGCGCTTTGCCCACCCTACACGTCCGCTCAGGCCGGGCCGGCCGGTACGTCCGAAAACCGCGTCAGCCACGCCACCGGGCCGATACTGGCGGCAACGATCAGGAGCGCGGCAAGCGCGCCTTCCTCGAAACTGCCGCGGCTGGCGTACTGGTAGATCGAGGTCGCCAGCGTTTCGACATTGAGCGGCCGCAACAGCAGCGTCGCCGGCAATTCCTTCAGGCAATCCACGAACACGACGATGACCGCGCCGACCATAGCGGGGCGCAGGAGCGGCAGATGGATCAGCCGCATCGTCGTGGTCTGGCCGGCGCCGGCGGCGCGTGCGCTGTCGTCGTAGTCGTGCGGGATCCGCTCGAACCCTGCCTTGATGAATCCGGTCGGCACCGCCAGAAACCGGATCACATAGGCGATCACCACGGCAGCACCTGAGCCGACCACGATCAATCCCGGCAGCGATTGGCCAAGCCATCCGGCGAGCGCGTTCAGTCCGTTGTCGATGGCGAGCACCGGCGCGAGCAGGCCGAGCGCCAGCACCAGCCCCGGCAGCGTGTAGCCGGTCTGCGCGATGTTCATTGCGACGAAGCGCAACCTATTCGGCCGCCAGCGCCACGCGAGAATGGTCGCAAAGCCGAGCAGCAGCGCGGTCAACGTGGCAAGGCTTGCGAAGGCTATCGAGTTGAATGCATCGCGCCACAGCGCTACGTCGAAATTGGCAAAAAGGCCGCGCTTGAAACTCTGCTGCGCGAGGTACAATAGCGGCACGAGGAATCCCAGCACCACCGGCAGCAGACAGGCCGCGAATGCACATCCGCCCTTGATGCCGGTGAGTGGGGTCCGCGGCGTGAGCCGCGGGCTTTCGGCGGAAAACTCCGTCGTGACATTGCGGCGTCCGTAACGTTCGACCGCGATCAGGCCGGCTACGATCGCCAGCATGAAGCAGGACAATTGCGCAGCGCCGGCGAGGCTGCCGCGGTTGAGCCAGGTCGTGAACACCGACACCGTGAGGGTACGAACACCCAGATATTCGCTGGCGCCGATGTCGTTCAGCGTTTCCAGCGATACCAGTGCGACGCCGACCGCGAGCGCCGGACGTGCCATCGGCAGCGAGATACGCCAGAAGGTGGTCCAGCGGCTGGCGCCGAGCGTCTTCGCGGCCTCGGCGAATTCCGCGCTCTGGTACTGGAACATCGTGCGCGCCGAAAGATAGACGTAGGGGTAAAGCACTAGCGCGATCACAACGACTGCGCCCGGCAGCGAGCGCAAATTCGGAAGCATGCGCACTGCGTCCTGCAGCGGAAGCCAGTGCGCGAGCGTCTTGTGGACCAGGCCCAGCGGCTCGAACAGGTCGACATAGACGTAAGCGGCGAGATAGGTCGGGATCGCAAGCGGCAGCGGCAGCAGCCATAGCAGCATTTTCCGGCCGCGGAATTCATGCAGCGAAACCGTCCACGCCGTGCCGGTGCCGATCGCAAGCGACAGGGCGGCGACGCCAACCAGCAGCAGTGCGGTGTCGAGAAGGGTAGCCGGCAGCACGTATTCGATCAGGTGCTGCCAGACGTCAGGCGCCGGCTGCAGCGCGAGCACAATGATGGAGATGACGGGAGCTGCAACGAGGATGGCGGTCGCAACCGCAATCGCTGCCGCGATGCGGCCCGAGCGCGTGGCGGGCCTCACGTCGACACACGAAGCGGGCTAAGGCCTCTCCGCTTGTGCAGGTGGGCTCCCTCCCCCCTTGCGGGGGAGGGCGGGGGAGAGGGGTGGCCGCGAGCGATGCTGCCCGTGTGGCTTACCCCTCTCCCTAACCCTCCCCCGCAAGGGGGGAGGGAACGCAGCGGTGCGTAGTGCGTGCTCACGATTCTACTTCAAAGAAGATAGCAGCCGTTCAATTATCGAACCCGACCTTGTCCACCAACGTCGAGGCCGCCTTGCGGTTGGCGACGATCTTGGCGATCGGCATCGGATCGGCGGTGAGCTTGCCATAGCCTGCAATCGTTGGATTGACGGCGACGCCGGCGCGAACCGGATACTCGTAGTTTGAATCGGCGTAGATCTGCTGCGCCTTTTCACCGACCAGCCATTCGATCAGCTTGATGCCATTGGCCTTGTTAGGCGCCTGCTTGGCCAGCAGCACGCCGGAGAGGTTGACGTGGGTGCCGCCGCCTTCGAAGGTGGGCAGGACCACTTTCGTTGCTTCCGCCCACGGCTTCTTCTCGGGATCGTTGTTCATCATCAGCGCCCAGTAATAGGTGTTGGCGACGCCGATGTCGCATTTGCCGGCCGCGATATCGCGCGCGACTTCGCGGTCTCCGCCGGAAGGCTTCTGCGCCAGGTTGGCCTTGACGCCGCGGAGCCATTCCTCGGCCTTGGCCTCGCCGTACTTGGCTATATAGGCCGCGAACAGTCCGTTATTGTAGATGTGCTGGCCGGAGCGGATGCAGATCTTGCCCTTCCACTTGGGATCGGCGAGCTCTTCGTAGGTGATCTTGTCCTGCTTGACGCGGTCCTTCGAAGCGTAGAGCACCCGCGCGCGCATCGAGATGCCTGCCCAGTGGCCGTTCGGATCGCGATACTGCGCCGGCACGATCTCGTCGATCACGACCGACTTGATTGGCTGGGTGACGCCGGCCTGCACAGCATCGTCGAGGCGGCCGAGATCGACCGTGAGCAGCACGTCGGCGGGGCTGTTGGCGCCTTCCGCCTTCATGCGCTGCTCGAGACCAGAGCTCGCCGAGATGATATTGACTTTGATGCCGGTGTCCTTGGTGAAGGCATCGAACAGAGGCTGGATCAGCTTGGTTTCGCGGTAGGTGTAGACGTTGACCTCGCCGTCGGCGAACGCCGGCGAGGCTCCGAACGCGGTAAAACAAAGCAACGCTGCGGTTGCGGCGGTAGCGCGAATATTGATCATGGGGCTGCCCGACAAAGCTGATGAAGATGCCCGTCTCAGTAGCGCAGCGGCGGTGGTGCCGTCAGCGACCGGATGTCGCGAACGGCTCGATTTAGAAGGATTCCACGCTACAATTTAGAGCAATTCCAAACATGGCAGCCGTCGCACCATGCGACCTGTGAAGCACGTCGGGACGCAGATCGCCAGGGGCACAACCTATCGGCTACGCATAGCGAGGTCGAAATCGACAGCGGCGGTGTTGCCGCCGCTGATGATGACACCAACGCGTTCGCCGGCGGCGGGCTTGTAGGCGCCCGACAGGATCGCGGAAAATGCTGCTGCGCCGCCCGGCTCTGCAACGATGCGCAAGGCGCGCCAAAGCGTCGCCTGTGCGTCGGCGATCGCAGCGTCGGAAACCAGCACGGTTTGTCGCGCGTATTTCTGGGCGATCGGGAAGACCTGTTCGCCGACACGCCGCGGCGCAAGCGAATCCGCAGCCAGCCCGCCAGCCTCGGCATCGATCGGATGGCCGGCTTCAAGGGCCCTGGTCAATGTGGGCGATGCAAGCGGCTCGACGCCGACCACCTTGATGCGGCCGGCATACCAGGCAGCGATCCCGGCGATCAGCCCGCCGCCGCCCACCGCTACGAGCAGGGTGTCGATGTCAGGTGCCTGCTCCGAGAGCTCGAGGCCGATCGTTCCCTGTCCCGTGATGGTTTCCTTCTGGTCGAAGGCCGGCACCGGCAGTGCGCCGGTTTGGTGCGCCCATATCTCGCTTGCCGCGAGCGCATCGGCATAGCGGTCGCCTTCGATCGCGAGGTCGGCGCCGTAGTCGCGGATGCGTTGCACCTTCGCAGCCGACGAGACGCTCGGAACGAAAATCTTGGCCGGCTTCCCAAGCTTCATCGCGGCATAGGCGACTGCCGCGCCATGGTTGCCGCCCGACGCCGCGACGACGCCGGCCTGCGGCACATCGCGGGTTAACAGATTGGCAAAAGCGCCGCGCGCCTTGAACGAGCCGGAGTGCTGCAGAAGCTCGAGCTTGAGCGTCAGCGGACGGCCGGGAAGCCCGAACTCGGCGCCATCGACCTCGACGACCGGCGTCCGCCGGATGAAGGGGCGAATGAGCCGCTCGCATTGTGCGATCGTTTCAGAGGTTACGGCATCTACCGGCACGTCCATAAGACACTCCCCGCTCATTGACAGGAATTCGTCATTTAGCTAATTAGCAATATGCCTTCTTTACAAGACGACGTCGAGTCTGCTTTTCGCGCGCTCGCCAACGATCGGCGGCTGTTGATCCTGGAGTGGCTGAAACGCCCCCGGACGCATTTTCGCGAGCAGGTCGACGGCGATCTCGTCAAGGACGGCGTGTGCGGGGTCTTGATTGCCGAAAAGCTCGGCGTCAGCCAACCCACGGTGAGCGAGCACCTGAAAATACTGTCGCAAGCAGGACTGGTGAGCGCCAAGCGCGTCAAGCAGTGGACGTTCTACAAGCGCGATGAAGCGCGCATCGCAAAGCTGAAAGCGGCCATGCTCGCGAAGATCTGAAGTCCGTCCTTGCTATGGCGGTGACTAATCCTCGCTCGCCTTGAACCGGCCGAGCCCCTTCAGCACGAACGGCGCCACTAGCGCAGTCAGCGCAATCCCGAGCAGCGTCGCCGACATCGGACTCTGCAGCAGCACGATGGGATCGCCGAGGCTGATCGCGAGCGCGCGGCGCAACTGGCTTTCGGCGATTGGACCCAGGATGAGACCGACGACGACAGGTGCGATCGGGAAGTCGAACCGGCGCATCAGAAAGCCCAACACGCCGAACGCGGCCAGCATCGACAGCTCGACGACCGATGGTTTCGCCGCGATGGTGCCCATGGTCGCGAACACGAGAATGCCGGCGTACAGCCACGGCTGCGGGATCGCGAGCAGTCGCACCCATAGCCCGACCAGCGGCAGGTTGAGAACCAGCAGCATGACGTTGGCGATGAACAGGCTCGCAATCAGGCCCCACACCAGATCGGGCCGCTCGGCGAACAGCAGCGGTCCCGGGTTCAACCCGTATTGCTGAAAGCCCGCCAGCATCATCGCAGCCGTCGCCGAGGTCGGCAGTCCGAGCGTCAAGAGCGGCACCAGGGTGCCGGCGGCGGAGGCGTTGTTGGCGGCTTCCGGCCCGGCGACGCCTTCGATCGCGCCCTTGCCGAATTCCTCCGGGTGTTTCGACAGTCGTTTCTCGGTCGAGTAGGACAGGAATGTCGGAATTTCCGCGCCACCGGCGGGAAGTGCGCCGATCGGAAAGCCGAACATCGTCCCGCGCAGCCACGGCTTCCACGATCGCATCCAGTCCTGCCTTGTCATCCACAGCGAGCCGCGCACCGGCTCGATCTTTTCCTCGGCGTGATGGCGGCGCGATGCGACGTGAAGCGCTTCGCCGACGGCGAACAGGCCGACGGCCAGCGTCGTCACCTCGACGCCGTCGAGCAGTTCGGGCATGCCGAATGCGAGCCGAGCCTGGCCGGTGAGCTTGTCGATGCCGATCAGCCCGAGCGTCAGCCCGATGAACAGGCTGGTCAGCCCGCGGATCGGCGAATCGCCGAAGGTCGCAGACACCGTCACGAAGGCCACGCACATCAGCGCGAAATAATCTTCAGGCCCGAAGCGCACGGCAAAATCCACCAGCCACGGTGCGAGAAAAGCCAGGCCGATGGTGGCAATGGTGCCCGCGACGAACGAGCCGATCGCCGATGTCGCCAGTGCCGGACCGCCGCGGCCGGCCTTGGCCATCTTGTTGCCCTCGAGCGCGGTCGCCATCGACGCGCTCTCGCCGGGCGTGTTGATGAGGATGGCGGTGGTCGATCCGCCATACATGCCGCCGTAATAGATTCCGGCGAACATGATCAGCGAGCCGCCGGGATCGAGCTTGTAGGTGACCGGCAACAGCAACGCGACGGTGAGTGCCGGACCTATACCGGGCAGCACGCCCACGGCAGTGCCGAGGAACACGCCGATCAGCGCATAGAGCAGGTTCATCGGCTGGACGGCGACGGCCATGCCATGCGCAAGCGCAGCGAAGGTTTCCATTACAGCAGTCTTTCCAGAGGGCCGGCAGGCAGGCTCAACGTCAGCAGCCGATCGAAGGCGAGATAGATCAGCGTGGTCATCACGAGCGCGATGGCGAGGTCGGCGAGGATGGCGCGGCGCCCGAACGCCGCCGAGGTGGTGACGAACAGCGCGGATGTCGCCAGGATGAAGCCGCCGCCGAGCCCGATGATGGCGATCAGCAGCGCAAGTCCGCCGAGGATCAGCAGCACGGGCTTGGGATCGGCGCTCTCGCGCGGCGGCAGGTTGCCGCGCAGCGTGTCGATCAGGTTGGCGATCGCGAGAATGCCGAGGCCGATGGCGATGACGACCGGCATCGCCTCGGGCCCCATGCCATACATCGAAGTGGATGACAGACGGCTTGCGTCCCATACCAGCACCGCAGCCAGCACCGCGAGCGCCGCGGCAATGACCAGACCGGCGGGATCGATGCGCCGCGAGGCCGGCCGCTGCGGAAGATCGCCGGAAGCGCTGTCCGTCATGATTTGACGAGGCCGACCGATTTCAGCACGTCGGTGACGCGCGTCGTTTCCTTCTTCAGGAAGTCGGCGAACGCATCGCCGGAAAGATAGGCGTCATCCCAACCCTTCTGCTTGAGAATGTCCTTCCAGGCATCCGACTGGACCATCTTCTCGACCGCTTCGCTCAATGTCTTGCGCTGTTCCGGCGTGATGCCGGGAGGCGCAACCACCGAGCGCCAATTGGCGAGCACGAGGTCGATCCCTTGTTCCTTGAAGGTCGGAATATCGATGCCGGCGATACGCTTCTCCGAGGTCACACCGAGCGCGCGCAATTTGCCGGATTTGATCTGGCCTTCGTATTCGCTCAGGCCCGAAATGCCTGCCGTGACCTTGCCGCCGAGAATGGCCGCCAGTGACTCGCCGCCGCCGGAGAACGGAATGTAGTTGATCTTCTTGGCGTCGGCGCCGATCGTTCCCGCAAACAACGCTGCCATCACATGATCAACGCCGCCGGCCGAGCCGCCGGCAAAGGTTACCTTGGCGATATCGGCCTTCACGGCCGCGGCAAGATCCTGCGCTGTCTTGAGCGGCGAATTCGCCGGCACCACGATCACCTGGATCTCCTCGGTGAGGCGGGCAATCGGCGTCACCTGTTCGAGCGTCACCGGCGACTTGTTCATGGCGAGCGCGCCGACCATGACGAAGCCGTTCACCATCATCTGGTTGCCGTCGCCCTTGGCGCCGTTGACGAACTGCGCGATGCCGACGCTGCCGCCGGCGCCTGCCACGTTGGTGACCTGGACGCTGCGGGCGATCTTGGCGGCGACCAAAGCCTGCTGCATCGCGCGCGCGGTCTGATCCCAGCCGCCGCCGGGCGCTGCGGGCGCCATGATCTTGAGCTCGAGCTGCTGCGAGAGGGCAGGCGCTGTGGCTGCAAGCGTCAACGCGACGACCGCGCCGAACAGGCGCGTATGAAACGGCATCATGGGATTTCCTCCAGGCTCACGCGGAGCCGTTATTGTTGGTCGATTGTGTCAATTCGTCGCATATCAGCCGGAAAACCCGCCGCTGTCCAGAAGGACCTTTGTGTTGGCGGACCGGATCTCAAAGATTTCGCCAGGGCTTTGCAGCGCGTGCTTTTTTGGCCTTCGGCACTTGCCTGGCCGAAAGTGAAACGCCAATTGCTCGGCACACGTCCGAACAGGCGCCGTGCTGTGTGTCGGCTTGGCTATGGCGCCTGAATAAGACGCGATGACGAAGGCGGCCACGGCCTCGGGGTCGAACGCGCCGCTGATGATTGAGGGGGAGGTCGATGCACGAGAATGCTCAATCCGGTCGAGAAGCCGATCGGAGCAGCGGCCGCAAGATGCGGCTGTTCTCCGCGGCCCTGAGCATGTTCGGCGCAAAGGTTCAGATCGCTGCACACGAGAAGGACATCGATTTCGAACTGGTCATGGTCCCCTTCACCCAGAAGGAGGGTTATGCGCCGAAGCATCCGGAAGTCCTGCGCATCAATCCGAAGCGCCAGGTCCCGGTGCTGATCGATGGCGATCTCGAGATTTTCGATTCCACCCAGATCTTCGAGTATCTTGAAGACATCAAGCCGAGCCCTGCGCTGTGGCCCGCTGCTCCTGCCGCGCGAGCCTTCGCTCGCCGGCTGGAGCATGAATCGGACGAGGTCTATTTCCCGCATATCATCAAATTGATGCCGCTCTGGAATAGGCCAGGCGATCCCGCCGGGACGCCCGCGCGCGAGGCCGCCGCTGCCTATTATCGAACCATGGAGCGTGTCCTTGGCAACCGCGAGTTTCTCGCCGGCGAATATTCCTTTGCCGATATCGCGTTCTATATGGCGCAGCTCTTCGGTGCCCGCATGGGTGCCGACATGACCGGCGAAACGCCGAGACTTTTGCAATGGCGGCAGCGCATGACGATGAGACCGGCCGTCATCAAGGTCGTTCGACCGATGGCCGACTATTTGCGCCGCGATGGTCGCAGCGTTCCAGCGTTTCTCTCGCCAATAGCGACGTAATCGACGCTTGCGGGGTGCGGACGCCTGTAACCCCTCATGGTGAGGAGCGCGAAGCGCGTCTCGAACCATGAGGCCCCGTCTGTGACCTACATCCTTCGAGACGCCCGCTTCTCGCGGGCTCCTCAGGATGAGGGGTTGAGCAGCTATGAGCAGTAAGATTAAGCCTGCACCACCGCGGGCGGAAACACGATCTCGATCAGCGTGCCGGAGCGGCCGCCGGTCTTGATCTGGAATTTGGCGCGGTTGGCTTCGACGAGCGCCTTGGTCAGCGACAGGCTGAGGGCCGCACTCTCGGACTGATCCGACGGCGCCCGCGTGCGGAACGGCTCGAGGGCGGCGGCAACCTCGTTGTCGTTGAGCCCGTTGCCGGTGTCGCGGACCCGCAGCATCACCTCGCCGAAATCGGACAGCGCGGTCGAGACGATGACCTGGCCGCCGGCATTGGCGAGATGGATCGAATTGCCGATTAGGTTCAGCGTGATCTGGCGCAATGCCTGCGCGTCTGCGACCACAGGCGGCAGCGTGTGCGCGAGCGAAGTGCGGATGATGATGCGCTCGCGATTTGCCTGCGGCTGCATCACCGCCACGCAGCTCTCGACCAGCTCGTTGAGATTCTGGTTGGTGAAGGCGAGATCGAGCTTGCCGGTTTCGATCCGAGAGAGATCGAGCAGGTCGTTGACGATGGCGATCACGTGTTCGCCGGCGGCGCGGATGTCTTTCATGTATTCGCGGTAACGCTCGTTACCGAGTGCGCCGAAGCGCTCCCCGATCATCACTTCGGCAAAGCCGATGATGGCGTTTAGCGGCATTCGCACCTCGTGGCTGATCCGGGCCAGCACGTCGGCCTTGGCATTGGCGGCGCGTTCCGCCAGCCGCCGCGCCTCGCGCAACTCGCTCTCGGTCTTCTTGGCCTGCGAGAGATCGCGGAACACCGCGAAGAAATTCGGGCCGTCTGGGCGGGTACGGCCGATGGTCATTGACAGCGGAATAATGCCGCCCTTGCTTTCGCGGCCGAGCACCTCGCGGCCGTGATCGAGCAGGCTTTCGAGGCCGGAGTCCTTGATACCGGCGAGATATTCGAACACGCCGTGCTGGCTTTCCGGCGCAAAGAGATCGGCGAGATTGCGTTGGACCAGTTCGTCGCCGTCATAGCCGAACAGCGCCTCGGCGCTGCGGTTGGCTGCATGGATGTTGCCCTCGGCATCGAACATCAGCAGGCCTTCGGCTGTGGTGTCCAGGATCGCGGCGAGTTCTTCGGCATTGGCATGGCCGACATCGGACGGTTCGGGGATGTCCAGCTCCGCTACCGGCTCGGCTTGCGAGATGGCGGCCGCGATCGCCGCGCCCTCGTGGCGCGTGGTCGAGAAGATCAGGGCCAGTGCCGAATCGCCGTCCCATGAAATCGTGTGGAGGCGGGCCTCGGCCGCCGATGACGGCGCATCTGCATCCGCAGACCCGCTTGCGGAAATCGTCACCGGCCTGCCGGTGTCCGATGTCGAGGACGCATTCGACGTGCCGGGTTCGACATAGAGCGCGTCGAGGCCGCCGGCATCTTCCAGCGCATGCAGACTGGCATAGCCCATCTGCGTCAAGAAAGCGGGGTTGGCATATAGCAGGCGGTCGAGCCGGTAGATCAGGATGCCGACGGGTAAGAGATCGAGCAGCGCCTTGTCGCGCGCGGCTTCGCCATGCGCGGGCGGTTCGGGCGAGGCCAGCCATTCGGGCGGCTCGCCGGCTGGTTCGCGCGCGAACGATGCGACGGTTGGTTCAAAGATCGTTTCACCGGTGACGTTCGGCACCGCCTCGTTACCATTCTCGGTGTCGAGCCGCGCCGACAATTGCCGCGCGAGTTCGTCGAAGGCGCTGTTCTCGACCGGCGTCAGCGATAGTGACTTCGCCTCGCCGGGGACGCGGAATGGCACCACGTTGGGAGCGCCTGTGGGCAATTCCGTCACGGTGTCCTTGAAGGCTTCGTTGACGCTTTCCCTGACGCTTTCCTCGACGCTTTCCTCGATGGTTTCCTTGGGAGGTTCCACGGGCGTTTCCAAATCGTTTTGATGTGAAGTCTCGGCAGCAATCGGTTCGGGCAAATCGTCGACCAAAGGCGGTGCAACGCCCGTCGGGCTGGGAAATTCCGGGGCGGGCGGTTCTTGCGGCATTGCCATCTCGCCGGACAATTCCGCCAGGCGCAGGGCGGCGAGCAGGGCGAGCGCGTCGAAATCGCGGCAGACGCCAAAGCCGCGATAGCCGATGAAATTCCGCTGCCCGTCGAAGATCGGCAAACCGGACAGTTCGACCGGCAGGGTGCCGCCGCCATCGACCGGCCAGTTCAGCACGATGCCGCTCCAGGTCGCGCATGTGGCGAACGCCTTCATCACCCGCCCGTCGGGATCGAGCGCAAAGTTCTCGGCGATCTCGCGCCATGGCCGGCCGAAGCCGGCCGTGGTGCGCGGGCCGATCAGGCTGGTGAATTCGTCGGTGCCGAGCGTGAAGCGGCCTTCCCGATCCATCTGCCAGGTGAAGCGCAACGGCAGGCGGCGGGTCGGCTGCCTGGCGAATGCTTCGAGCGCCGGGAATGGCGTGCGTGGAGCGGGCTCAGTCGCGGCCGGCTCCTCCGCGGCGGCCGGCTCGGCAAAGGCATCGAACAATGCAAACTCGGCGGGCGCTTCGCCCGATTGCGCCGGCTGTTCGTAATCGGGAGCCGGCTGCGGCGCGGCTTGCTCCATGACGGGCGCGCTCGGCTGCGGGGCGGGTGTTGACGCTGTGGCCTCGGGCTGCATCTCGATCTCGGGCGGCTCATGCGCCCGCGCCGGCCGCGGCGAGATCAGCGCGATGTCGCCGGCGGCGATCAGGACACCATGGCTGCCATTGGGAAAGTCGAACCGCGAACAGCCGCAGGTCGCAAGCATGCCGGGCGCCGCGCCAAACCCCTGTAACCGCTCCAGGCGGATGGCGCCGTTGGCAAGCAGCCGTCCTGTAAGCCGCGCGATCTGCCGCCGGTGCCGGTCGGCCGGTCCGAAGGTCTTCTCAGTAAGGGCTGCGGCGCTCGCGGCGCCGAACAGGCGGGCACCGGGGGGATTGGCCCACACGATCTGCCTGCCGTCGGCCGTCCACAGCCATGCGGGCAGGCGGCTCGCCGCATAGGCCGCCAATCGCGGATCGCTCTGCGCCCGCCACTGAAATTCCGCATCCTTCATCGCAACTACATGACCGTCCGGCGTCACGATCGGCACCAAAATGCCGATAACGTTAAGGGATCGTTACTATCGCAAGCCGGCGGCGGTAGGTCCACGACCCGGCGGGCCCGCAGCGATTTAAGCGGCGGATAACCTTAACCCGGCTGAACCCTTTGGCCGCCGGCCACGTTGGGTGGGCTGCAAGCGGCCGTCAGGGGCCACCATCAGGAACCTCCCGGGCGTCGCATCCGTTCCGGCCGCGGCCCTTATGACCCCTTGGCGGAATCCGGACGCAATCCCTGCCCCGTGCAAAGGAGCGCACCATGAGCGACGACGTGCGAGACCGTTTCGAGATACCCAAGGAAGTGCGATCGATGGCGGAAGCGAGCCTGGAGCAGGCCCGCAAGACGTTTGAGAAATTCGTCGCCGCCGCGCAGACCACCGCCGATACCATCGAGGAGCGCAATGCCACGGTGCGCGAGGGCGCCAAGGATATCAGGCAGAAGGCTGTCGCCTATGCCGAGAAGAACGTTCAGGGCTCGCTCGATTACGCTCAGTCGCTCCTGAAGGCCAAGGATCTGGCCGAGGTAACGCGGCTGCACAACGAATGTGTGCAGGGGCAAATGCGTGTGCTGGCGGAGCAGGCCAGCGAAATGAGCCAGATCGTCGGCAAGGCCGCCATGGATGCGGCGAAGCCGAAAGCCTGAGCGGCCCGCAGCAGGCAGTATTGCAACCGCGAAATGGACCGGCTGGAAAGCGCATCCGGTGCGGGTTCCCCATGCGGCGTCGCACCAGAAATTGCAGTGCGTTGCACAAATTTGACACGATATGGGTGCTTATTGGGCGAGCCCGTGGATGGGCAAACTTCCGTGAGTGCGTGTGTGTACGTGATCCCTTTTGGCGTTCCTTCCGGTCATCCGCCCGGCACCCCGCCAGGGGAACATCGATTAACCCCATTGTGAAGGATGCAACCCGTGACCAGCTCCACCGATCCCTTCTCCGCCTCCATCATTCCCTTCGAAGTTCCCGAGCAGATGCGCGCACTTGCTGAAAAGGGCGTTTCGCAGGCCCGCGACAACTACGCCAAGTTCAAGGATGCAGCCGAGACCCACAATGGCACCATCGAGGCCGTGTTCACCACCGCCAGCAAGGGCGCCAGCGAGTACAACGCCAAGCTGATCGAGTTCTTCAAGGCCAACACCTCGTCCTCGCTCGATTTCGCGCAGGAGCTGCTCGGCGCGAAGACGCCGGCGGCGGCGCTCGAGCTGTGGACTGCGCACGCCAAGAAGCAGTACGAGGCCTTCACCGCGCAGGCCAAGGAGCTTGCCGAGCTCGGCCAGAAGGTTGCGACCGAGACCGTCGAGCCGATCAAGGCCTCCGCCTCGAAGTACTACAAGCCCGCCGCCTGATCGGGCCCGCATCGCCAACGAAAAGCCCGGGCGAAGCGGCCCGGGCTTTTTGCTGTCCTAAGAGACTTTTTTCCGGGCTCCGGGCGCGACCGCAAATGAACGCAACACGCGTCCAAAACGACTATATAATCGGACGCTTCCCGGCCTTGCCAAAGGCCGGCGTTGCACCTAGTTTCCGGCCAATTCGCGCCCCCCTCTTTGGGGCTTCCGCGTGAGGGATGCAGTTGTAGCTCAGTTGGTTAGAGCGCCTGTCTGTGGAACAGGAGGTCGGTGGTTCGAGCCCACCCAACTGTACCAGCTTTCACTTCCCTGAATTGCCGCTCGCCTGCCGCGACACTTGTGCTGTGGCGCGTTGTCCAGCCGTGCTTGCCAAGCCCCAACCGTTCACCCACTATTCCGTAAATCATTGCGGCTTTGGGGGAATTCATGGCGATCTTTCGGATCGAAAATTTTCAGCTCGGATTGTTGCTTGCCGCCGCACTCGCGGTTTCGATCTCGCCCGCCGTCAGTCAGACCTACACACCCGAACAGGAGCAGGCCTGCACCGGCGACGCGTTCCGGCTCTGCAGTCCGGATATCCCTGACATCAGCCGTGTCACCGCCTGCATGGTGCGCAACAAGTCGCAGCTCTCGCCGGCTTGCCGGGCGCACTTCCGTCCCGAGCCCGATGAAATCACGGCCCGGCCGGTGGGCCGGCCGACTATCATCCGGCCGGCAGCGCCGCGCAAGGCCGTGAGCGCCAAGCCGCGCAAAACCAAAAAGCCGGCGAAACCTGCGACTTGACGCGGATTACGCCATTTTAAGGTTTCCTCGCGCGGCAGACTGACGCCTTGTTTGCGGCGTCTGCAATGAACATCTCCCATGGGAACGAGGAGAGGGTTCATTGATAGATCACAGTAGAGAACTCGACCGGCATTTTGCCTGGTTCGAGAGGAAGTTGCCGCCGGGGCCGGCGAAGTTCGTAGGTTGGGTGCGCAAGCCGTCGTCGATCTACGTCCGAGTACCGCTCGCCATATTGCTGGTCGTCGGCGGCTTTCTCAGCTTCCTGCCGGTGCTTGGGCTCTGGATGCTGCCGCTCGGACTCCTTTTGTTCGCGCAGGACATCCCGCCGCTGCAGAAGCCGCTGTCGCTGGGGCTTGGATGGATCGAACGCAAATGGCTCGAACGTCAGCGCGCAAAACTCGAGCGAGAGCGCGCAAAAGGCGCGCAGTGAGCCAGGCAGGATGGGCTT
The DNA here is from genome assembly GCF_000472965.1 of Bradyrhizobium murdochi. Classification (GTDB taxonomy): domain Bacteria; phylum Pseudomonadota; class Alphaproteobacteria; order Rhizobiales; family Xanthobacteraceae; genus Bradyrhizobium; species Bradyrhizobium murdochi. Next base: position 46,037 of record NZ_AXAU01000018.1, read on the forward strand.
TCGATTCCTTCTCAAGGTCACCGGGGTTGCACGGTGTGACTCAAAAACCAGCCTTATTGGCAATTAAGTGGCTTCATCGCGGCGGGCGATAAATTTTTCTTTCACGAATCACCGCGCTGATTCATTTTCGGCTTCTGGGGTCAACTGGAGGCCAAGGTATGAACGTAATTGTTTTTGCATCACGTAAAGGGGGCTCGGGAAAAAGTACCCTGGCTGCTCACCTCGCTGCCCATGTTCATAAGGCAACGAAGCCCATCCTGCTTGTCGATGCCGATCCGCAGGGCTCACTTACGCTCTGGCACAAATTGCGCGGCACCAACGAGCCGCCGATCAAGCCCGCGGTGAATTCCGTCAGCGGCATCGTCGCTGCCGCCAAGCGCGACGGCATCGAATGGGTGTTCATCGACACGCCGCCGAATTTGTCGGCCGTCGTCGACGATGCGATCCGTAACGCCACCATGGTGATCATTCCGGCGCGGCCCGGCGTGTTCGACGTCAACGCGGTGCAGGAAACCATTCAGACCTGCCGTTCGGCGCGCAAGCCCTACGCGGTCGTGATCAACGGTGCGCCTGCCGAACGCGACGGCGCCGAGAGCCGCATCGTAAGCCTCGCGCGCGAAGCGCTGGCGAAATTCCGCGCGCCGGTGTGGAGCGGCCAGATCACCAACCGCGCCGATCTGATCATGGCGCTGAGCCAGGGCGAAGGCGCCCGCGAATATTACGCGGAAGGCCGGGCGGCTGCGGAGATCAGCAGGCTGTGGGGCGCGATCGAACGTTCGATCAAGGCGATCCGCGGAACGGCGTCGGCATCGGGCGCCATGCACAAGCAGGCGGCGTAACAACGCCGCTTTGTTTTTTGGACTGCCAAAGACGCGCGGTGTTCCGCGCGTTTTTCTTTTTGTGTTCTTACGCCACCATCAGGACGTAGAACACAACGACCGGCGACAGCGTCAGGATCACCGACCAGATGCCGACAGCCCACAGAATGTCCTCGGTTGAAAAACCCTGTTGTCCAGGAATGCTCTTGTTCTCGAAATGCACGACGCGCCCCCGCGTTTTTCTGTTGTATGGGGATGTTGATACGCGAACGGTTTTAAAAACCCGCTTGCGATTTCGCTTGCATTTGACCGCACCTGCTACCGCCGATTAACCACCGCTATGCCTGGTTAACATTCCCTGACCGCACGGCGTCAAAGTCGATCGAAGCCTCGCCCGTAACATTAGAATTTTAAGCGTATGGATCTCCCGCTCAGAAAAACGACGGGGGAAAGCGATGAGCACGCACGACAAGAAATTTCCGATTGCCGAGTACGCCAAGAGCATGCACGACGTTCTTCTGGTGTCGTCATTCGCCGCCTAGGCGATGCTGCTCGGCTTCGCGCCCGTGATGGCCTATCGCCTGCTGGTCAGCTAGGGCAGCGCCATAGCTGCTCAAACCTTCATCCTGAGGAGCAGGCGCAGCCTGCGTCTCGAAGGATGTGGCCACAGTGCCGGCCTCATGGTTCGAGACGCGCTTCGCGCTCCTCACCATGAGGGGCTTATAGCGCAATCGGCTTCTCCCTCTCGCCATCGGGCGAGAGGGAGCCAATCGCATGTTTAAGCTCGCCGCAAAAGCTGCGGCCTGCGCCGCTCGATCTCCTCGTCGAGCAACGCCGCCAACTCGGCGCTTATCTCCACCATCGGCAGGCGAACCTCGGCGCTGTCGATCAGTCCGCTGCGCGCCAGCCAGTATTTTGCAGGCGCCGGGCTCGGCTCGGCAAACAACAGCCGGGTCAGCCGGGAGAGCTCCTTCCAGCACGCCCGCGCGCCGTCGCGGTCGCCCTGCGCGAGCAGCGTCCGCAGCGATGCGAAGGCCGCGGTCTCCAGATGCGCCGACAACAGGATCGCGCCATCGGCGCCGTCGGCGAGCGCGTCGTGATACTCGGCGTCTTCGCCGGTCAGCACGCGAAAGCCTGCTGGCCGTCTCGCCAGAAGGTCAATCGACTGCGCGCGGTCGGCGCCGCAATCCTTCATGCCGACGATGTTCGGATGTTCCGCGAGTTGCAGCAACGTCTCATTGGTGAGGCTGACGGCTGTCCGGTAGGGAATGTTGTAGAGCACGATCGGCCATGAGGCGTGATCGGCGAGGGCAGCGAAGTGCTGCACGAGGCCGCGCTGCGTCGGCCGGATATAATAGGGGCTCGCGATCAGATAGCCGTCGATCGGCCAGGTCGCCGTCTCATCCAGCGCATCGAGCATCTTCGCGGTGGAGGCGCCGGACAGGCCGAGCAGGATCGGAAAGTGGCGCTGGCTGGCGGAGAGCTCGCTCTGCGTCAGCGTCACCAGGCGCTCGAGTTCGTCTGCGCGGAGCGACATGCCTTCGCCCGACGTCGCCGCGAGAATGAAGCCGTCGACGGGGCCAGTCGCATAATGTCGGACGAGCCGGCGCAGCGATGCCTCGTCGAGTTCGCCGTCGCGAAACGGCGTGATCAGCGGCAGCCACAGGCCTTGCAGCCGGCTTGCCAGGTCGTTGGTCGAAGGGGCAGTCATCGTTCCATCTCCTTGGGGGTAAGCGCCGGAGACGGGACCAACAAAAAACCCCGTCCAGACGGCGGGGTTCGGGATCGTGGGTTCGCGACAGACTAGCGCGCGCGTCGATCTCGGGTCCCCGGATGGGGACCTTTTTTCGACGACAGTGCTGCGCACGAACTCGTGATCATGTGCGGATGATGGAGGCCGAGAACCTCAATGTCAATCTGTGCGGGAACATGACACTGACGCAAAAAAAAGCCGGGCCCGAAAGAGCCCGGCTTGAGGTATTGGCCACGTGAGGCCGACACAATCACCTTCCAAGAGGGATTACTGAACCGCCGCGTCACTGGAGGAGGGGGACATATGCGCGACGCGACCGCTCAGCATTTGAGCACTATGATCCTCATCAGTGCCTTGCAGCAACCGTCCGAGCCGCATGTCAGTCATGCGAAGAGCGGGGCCTCTATAAAATAGGCTAATCCGGAAAGCGGAATGACGAAACGTCGTCCGCTTAGGAGGGCCAGCGCTGTGCCTTGCTCACCACGAAGTCGCGGAATACCTGCACGCGTGCGACCGTCTTCAGTTCCTCGGGATAGACGAAATACGTATCCACTGCGATCGAATCGGTTTCGCCGAACAACTGCACCAGGCGGTTGTTCTCCTCGACCAGATAGTCGGGCAGGGCGGCGATGCCGAGCCCCTGCTGGCAGGCGCGAACGAGCCCTAAGATATTATTCACCTTGAAGTAGGCTTCGCGCGGGCCCGAGCCGTTGCGGCCGGCATCGATCAGCCAGCTCCGGTTCTGCAGATGCGGCGGCACCTGCGCATCGCCGAGCATGATGATGCGGTGCGAGTCGAGGTCGTCCAGCGTCCGCGGCGTGCCGAAGCGCTTGATATATTCCGGCGAGCAATAGGCATGGAAGCCGATCGAGAACAGCTTGCGCTGGATCAGGTCGGGCTGGGTCGGCTTGCGGGTCCGGATCGCGACGTCGGCCTCGCGCATCGACAAGTCGAGATCCTCGTCGGTGACGATCAGCGAGATGCGGATATCAGGATAAAGCGCGGTGAACTCGTCGAGCCGCGGGATCAGCCAGTTGATGCCGAGCGCGGGCGGCGTCGTGATCTTGAGGTCGCCGCTCGGCCGCTCGCGGCTGTCGGTGAGTTTTGCGCGCGCCGCCTGCAACTGCATGAAGACGTCATGCGCCGTGCGGAACAAAAGATCGCCCTGCTCGGTGAGGATGAGCCCGCGCGCATGGCGGTGGAACAGCGAAACCGCAAGCTCCTGCTCCAGTGCGCTGACCTGCCGCGACACCGCGGATTGCGAGAGCCCCAATTGCTCGCCGGCATGGGTAAAGCTTCCCGCTTCCGCCGCCGCGTGAAAGACCTTCAGCTTGTCCCAGTCCATGTCAAATCCGTCTCGTGTTCTAGGCATGACTATTCAGCCGCTGCGCGATCGCTCGCGCGCAAAGCCAGGAAGCGTTCGGCCTCGAGGGCTGCCATGCAGCCGAGGCCGGCAGCCGTGACCGCCTGGCGGTAGGTTTCGTCCGCCACGTCACCGGCGGCGAACAGGCCGGGTATCGAGGTTGCGGTCGAGTTCGGCGCCACCTCGACATAGCCTGATGGCTTCAGCTTGATCTGGCCTTTGACAAGCTCGGTTGCCGGCGCGTGGCCAATGGCGATGAAGACGCCGTCGGCCGCAACCTTCGTGAGTGCGCCGGTCTTGACGTTCTTCAGGCGCACATGGGTGACCTTGGTCGGGTTCTCGGCGCCGCAGATCTCGTGGATCGCCGAGTCCCATACCACCTTGATCTTCGGATTCTTAAACAGGCGATCCTGCAGGATGCGCTCGGCGCGGAAATGATCACGGCGATGCACGATGGTGACCTGCGAGGCGAAGTTGGTCAGGAACATCGCTTCCTCGACCGCGGTATTGCCGCCGCCGACCACGATCACTTCCTTGCCGCGGTAGAAGAAGCCGTCGCAGGTCGCGCAGGCCGAGACGCCAAAACCCTTGAACTTTTCTTCCGAGGGAATGCCGAGCCAGCGCGCCTGCGCGCCGGTGGCGAGGACCACGGTTTCCGCCAGATAGACGTCGCCGCTATCGCAGGTCAGTCGGAACGGCCGCTGCGCCAGTTCAAGTTTGTTGACGAGATCGGTGACGATCTTGGTGCCGACATGGGCCGCCTGCTTCTCCATCTGCTCCATCAGCCAGGGGCCCTGGATGACGTCGGCAAAGCCCGGATAGTTTTCCACGTCGGTGGTGATGGTGAGTTGTCCGCCGGGCTGGATGCCCTGGATCAGCACCGGCTCCAGCATCGCGCGCGCCGCGTAGATCGCCGCGGTGTAGCCGGCGGGGCCGGAACCGATAATGACGACCTTGGCATGGATAGGCGCAGGCATCGGCGGATCCCTCTCTTATTCGGGCTTTGTTTATGACTTGAGCAGGAAGCGCCTAGAAGGAGGTCGCGGCGGCGCTGAAAGTGTCAAATCCAAGTCTAAGATATCTGGGTAGCTATGCAAGATTTGCAATTCATCCCAGCGAATTTTCCCCGGAACTGAAGTAACAATCGCGAAATATGGCGTCATGCGCGCAATAAAATTGCGCAAGCCGCACGGCGTGCGCTAAGAGAGTTGCCAGTAAGGCCAGCCCACGCGGCCAGAATTAGGGAACCCGACGCGCGTGTCGAAGAATCTTGACGAAATCGACCTTCGAATTCTTGCCGAAATCCAGGCCGACGGCCGAATCACCAACGTGGAACTGGCAAAGCGCGTCGGTATCTCGCCGCCGCCCTGCCTGCGCCGGGTCCGCACGCTGGAGGAAGAAGGCTACATCCAGGGCTATCGGGGCCTGTTGGATCCACGTCGGCTAGGCTTCGATGTCACCGTGTTTGCTTCCGTCCATTTGTCCAGCCAGGCGGATGCGGATTTGCGCGCGTTCGAGGATTTCGTCCGCGCCGAGCCCCTGGTGCGGGAATGCTGGATGCTGTCGGGCGAGGTCGACTTCATCCTCAAATGCGTCGCGCCGGATATGGCGACGTTTCAGGATTTCGTCACGCATCTGACGGCCGCGCCGCATGTGCGCAACGTCAGGACGTCACTGGTGCTGCACAATTCGAAATATGAAGCGGCGGTGCCGCTCGATGTGAAGGTCGCGGGGTGAGGTTGAGAGTCATTCCGGGGCGCGCACAGCGCGTACCCGGAATCTCGAGATTCCGGGTCTGGTGCTTACGCACCATCCCGGAATGACTGAGCTGACGCTCAGTCACTTCTTCCGCATCGCGTCGACGCTGTACGGGCCGCCGCCTGCAGTCGAAAGATAAAGGCAGGCGAAGCAGAACAGGATCGCAAGCGTGCCGGCGTTGATGAGCGGAAAGAAGCCCCTCGGCGCATGACCGATGAAATAGGCAAAGGCCATCTCGCCGGCAAGGATGAAGGCGACGGGCTGCGTGAACAGTCCGATCAGCAAGAGCCCGCCTAGAATCAACTCGATCATACCGGCGGCTCCCGATAGCGACATCAACTGCACCTTGTTGAGGAACGCGGCAGCGTTACCCTCCGGAATTGTCGGAAACTTCAGAATCTTCGCGACACCGTACTGAAACAGCAATAGCCCGGTGATGAAGCGAAACAGGCTCAGCGCCGGCGGTTGCCATTTCGCGAGCATCTTGTCGATTTGTTCCATGTTCTAGTCCCCCTTTGTTTGACGCGCTAAAAGCTTAGCGCCACGAGATTACACGGTCTTGTCGGATCGCGTGTGATGCCGACACAACACCCCTGAGATTGAATCATTCCCCTTCACCGCGCCGCTTCGCGACATTGTTGCGATTGCAGCGCAGCACGATGCCGCCTCGGCAGCAGCCTGCAGCTCATCGCCGCAGAATGCCGATGCTTCGCAACGCCGGCACGCCCCCGCTCCAGTTAGTTATAGTCTATAAACATCGTCCGGGATTCGGATATTCTGAAATCCGCCGCACCACTACTCACATTCCCGTCAGGAAGGCGGCAACAAAAAAGCCGCGTGGGAAACGCGGCTTTGTCGCAACAGTAACTTGCAGGTGACTACAGCATGATCCGGAAAAGTGGATACCGGTTTTCCCTCGCGACAAACGCCGAACGCGTTTGCGCGGAGGTCATGCTCGAACAAATGAGATAGGGCGGGATGACGATTCGAAGAACGTCATCGCGCTCTATCGCCACTCGACCTTGGTGATCTCGTAGGCCTTGGCGCCGCCGGGAGCCACGACCTCCACGGTCGAGCCCTTCTTCTTGCCGATCAGGGCGCGAGCCAGCGGCGAGGTGATCGAGATGCGGCCCTTCTTGGCGTCGGCTTCCGGCTCGCCGACGATCTGCCACACTGCCTTCTTTTCGGTGTCCTCATCGACCAGCGTGACGGTCGCGCCGAACTTGACGGTGTCGCCGGACAGCTTCGAGATGTCGATGATGTCGGCGCGCGCGAGCTTGTCCTCGAGCTCGGCGATGCGGCCTTCGTTGTGCGACTGCTCCTCCTTGGCCGCGTGATATTCCGCGTTCTCGGAGAGATCGCCATGCGAGCGCGCCTCGGCGATATGCTCGATGATGCGCGGACGCTCCACCGACTGGCGCTGCTTCAATTCGATCTCCAGGGCGGCATATCCGCTAGCAGTCATCGGAACCTTGTCCATCATCTCTTTCCGTCCTTCCCTCGTGCGAGCCGCCAAAAGTTGCGCGCACAAGCCACGCTTTCGATTTCGATCAGGCCCTTGAACTCGACACACGAACCCGCCAGCCCGTTGATTTAGGCCCCGTTAGGGGCCTTACAATGCAAACGGGCGGTGGGTTCCAGCCATGCCGGCTTATTGCCGATCGTTTCGCGGGCATTTTCGCCCGCCGAACGATCAGTTTTCGGAAAAATAGCTCTGTAGCGTGCGGACCTCAAGGTCCCCGCCCAGATAGGCGCGAATGCCCTGGGCGGCCGCCACAGCACCCGAAAGAGTGGTGTAATACGGCACTTTATGCAAGAGGGCAGCCCGCCGAAGCGAACGGCTGTCGGCCAGCGCCTGCGGCCCTTCGGTGGTGTTGAAAACGAGCTGAATGTCGCCATTGGTGATGGCATCGACGATGTGCGGCCGCCCTTCCAGCACCTTGTTAACCTTCTCGGTCGGAATGCCCTTGTCGGTGAGGAAGCGCTGGGTGCCCGAGGTGCCCATCACCTTGAAGCCGAGCGAGTGCAAGAGCCGGACCGCCTCAGCGATACGGGTCTTGTCGATCTCGCGCACCGAGACGAAGACGGTGCCCTTGCGCGGCACGCGGGTGCCGCCGCCGAGTTGGCTTTTTGCGAACGCCACCTCGAACGAGCGGTCGATACCCATCACCTCGCCGGTCGAGCGCATCTCCGGACCGAGCACGGTATCGACGCCGGGGAAGCGCGCGAAGGGGAAGACCGACTCTTTGACGCCGACATGGCCTAGCTGTTTCTTCTTCAGCTTGAAATCGGCGAGCTTCTCGCCGGCCATGATCCGTGCCGCGATCTTCGCCACCGGCGTGCCGACGACCTTGGCGACGAACGGAACGGTACGCGACGCCCGCGGATTGACTTCGAGCACGTAGATCTCGCCGTCCTTGATCGCATATTGCACGTTCATCAGCCCGACCACGTCGAGGCCGAGTGCGAGCTCGCGGGTTTGCCGCTCGAGCTCCTCGATCATCTTCGCATCCAGCGAATGCGGCGGCAGCGAACAGGCGGAATCGCCGGAGTGAATGCCGGCTTCCTCGATATGCTCCATGATGCCGACGATGAAGGTGTCCTTGCCGTCGCAGAGGCAGTCAACGTCGATCTCGGTGGCATCGGACAGATAGCGGTCGAACAGCAGCGGGTTCTTGCCGAGCACGGTATTGATCTGCCCGGTCTTGTCGTTGGGGTAGCGCGCCTTGACGTCGGCCGGCACCAGCTCGGGTAGCGTCCCGAGCAGGTAATCGTCGAGCTGGGTTTCCTCGCGGATGATCTGCATCGCGCGGCCGCCCAGCACGTAGGACGGACGCACCACCAGCGGCAGGCCGAGATCGGCCGAGACCAGCCGCGCCTGCTCGACTGAATAGGCGATGCCGTTCTTCGGCTGCTTTAACTTCAGTTTGTCGAGAACGCGTTTGAAACGGTCGCGGTCCTCGGCGAGGTCGATGGCGTCGGGCGAGGTGCCGAGGATCGGCACGTCGGCGGCTTCCAGCGCGCGCGCCAACTTCAGTGGGGTCTGGCCGCCGAACTGCACGATCACGCCGTGCAGCGTGCCGTTCTGCCGCTCGGTGGCGACGATTTCCAGCACGTCCTCGGCCGTGAGCGGCTCGAAATACAGCCGGTCGGCGGTGTCGTAGTCGGTCGACACCGTCTCCGGATTGCAGTTGATCATGATGGTTTCATACCCGGCATCGTCGAGCGCGAAGCAGGCGTGGCAGCAGCAATAGTCGAATTCGATGCCCTGGCCGATCCGGTTCGGGCCGCCGCCGAGAATGATGACCTTCTTGCGGTCGGAGGGCGCGCTCTCGTCGGCCAGCGCGCCCGCAAACGGCGCTTCATAGCTCGAATACATGTAGGCGGTGGGGGAGGCGAATTCGGCGGCGCAGGTGTCGATGCGCTTGAAAGCGGGGCGTACGCCGAGCGCGTGACGCTTCGCGGTGATCTCGGCTTCGGTGGATTCAGACAGCACGGCAAGCCGTGCGTCGGAAAAGCCCATCGCCTTCAGCATGCGCATGCCATAGCCGTTCGGCGGCAGGCCGTGCGTCCTGATCTTCGCTTCCATGTCGATGATGCCGCGCATCTCGGCGAGGAACCACGGATCGATCTTGCAGGAATTGAAGATGTCTTCGTTCGACCAGCCGAGTCGCATCGCCTGCGCCACCTGCAGGATGCGGTTCGGCGTCGGCGTGCCCAACGCGGCGCGGATCGCGTTCTTGTCGTCGCCGCGCCCGAGCCCCTCGATCTCGATCTCGTCGAGCCCGGTCAGTCCGGTCTCGAGCCCGCGCAACGCCTTCTGCAGGCTCTCCTGGAACGTGCGGCCGATCGCCATGACTTCACCGACCGACTTCATCGAGGTCGTCAGCGTGGCGGAGGCGCCGGGAAACTTTTCGAACGCAAAGCGGGGGACCTTGGTCACGACATAGTCGATGGTCGGCTCGAACGAGGCGGGCGTGGCGCCGCCGGTGATGTCGTTGGCGATTTCATCGAGCGTGTAGCCGACCGCGAGCTTGGCGGCGACTTTTGCGATCGGAAAGCCGGTGGCTTTTGATGCGAGCGCCGAGGAGCGCGACACGCGCGGGTTCATCTCGATCACCACCATGCGGCCGTCGTCGGGGTTGACGCCGAACTGCACGTTGGATCCGCCGGTCTCCACGCCGATTTCGCGCAGCACCGCGATCGAGGCATCGCGCATGATCTGGTATTCTTTGTCGGTCAGCGTCAGCGCCGGCGCCACGGTGATGGAATCGCCGGTGTGCACGCCCATCGGATCGAGGTTCTCGATCGAGCAGACGATGATGCAATTGTCCTTCTTGTCGCGCACCACCTCCATCTCGAACTCTTTCCAGCCGAGCACGGATTCCTCGATCAGCACTTCGTTGGTCGGGGAAGCGTCGAGCCCGCGTTCGATGATGTCGAGGAATTCTTCCTTGTTGTAGGCGATGCCGCCGCCGGTGCCGCCCATGGTGAAGGAGGGGCGGATGATCGCGGGCAGTCCGATTTCGGACAACGCCATCATCGCCTCGCCCAGCGCATGCTCTTGATAGCGCTTGCGGCGCTCGTTTTCGCCGATCGTCCATTGCCGTTCGAGCTCATCCAGCGCGTCGCCGGATAGCTTCTCGCGTTCGGCGAGGTATTTGTCGCGATAGGACTTCTTCAGCGCCGAGGCATTGGCGAGCCGTGATTTCGGCGTCTGAAGGCCGATCTTCTCCATCGCGTTGCGGAAGAGCTGGCGGTCTTCGGCCTTGTCGATCGCGTCAGCGGTGGCGCCGATCATCTCGACGTCGAATTTGTCGAGCGTGCCCTGACGGCGCAGCGACAGCGCACAGTTCAGCGCGGTCTGGCCGCCCATGGTCGGCAACAGCGCAAAGCCGCCAGGGATGACGTAGCGCTCCTTCTCGATGATCTTGGCGACGATTTCGGGCGTGATCGGCTCGATATAGGTCGCATCAGCCAATTCCGGATCGGTCATGATCGTGGCCGGATTGGAATTGACGAGGACGATACGGTAGCCCTCTTCTTTCAGCGTCTTCACCGCCTGGGTGCCGGAATAATCGAATTCGCAGGCCTGGCCGATCACGATGGGACCGGCGCCGATGATCAGGATGGTGGAGATATCAGTTCTTTTGGGCATCAGCTCTCAGACTGGATTTTGGGCACAAAAAAAGGGCGCGCAGCCGCGCGTCCCCTAAGCCAAGAGCGCGGGTCACCCTCGCGCGCGGGTGGTCTTTAGACCAGATTCCGCACCCGCGAAACCCCCAAAAACGGGCCATCAACGGGGAATTCAGGGATTTGGCGCTCGGTCCGAAGCGAGGAGGCCAGTCCGTCTACGCTTTCGCTTTGCTCAAGCTACGCCGGACACGCTTTGCCCCGCCGGTCTCCGGCGTGGCTGCGCCACGCGTAGCCCGTCAGGGCGAAGCGTGGAGGCCCGGCCTGGATTTGAACCAGGATAAAGAGCATTGCACTGCTCCCGCGTCGACGCTTCCGCCACCGGGCCGTAGCAATCATTGCCCATCACGGCGCGGTGAACCATCCTTACCGTGCTTTAGGGTTAACAACCCTAGCGCGCGTCGTGCTCAATGGCGTTGGAATGCGTGCCGCGCGACGAACGTCATCCGCCACGGGTTGTGGCCGATATTCTGATGCGCGCGGGAGGCGGTGAAGCCTGAGGTGGCGAGCTTCTCGATCATCTCGTCTTCGCTGTAGCGCTGCAGCCCGACGCGCGTGCGCAGTTGGCGGTAGTCCGACAGCGCCGTGCTGGCGAGTCCGTACAGGGCGTCTTTGAGGAAACCGTGAGAGCGTGCGAATTTCAAGAGCGCCAGCACATCTCTGAACATGCCGACGTCGGGGCGCAGGACATCACCCACTACCAGCCGTCCGTTGGGCTTCAACAACCGGCGAATGACGGCAAGCGCCGAATCCAGCTCCCCTGGCGTCATGTATTGCGCGACCGAATTCATGACGACGAGATCGACCGAGCTTTCCGCCATTCGCGTGAGATCCTCGAGCGAACGGACGCGGATCTTGGTGTTCGGCGCAAACCGCGCGATCAGCCGGCCGCGGACGCCGGGCGCCGGTTCGGCCAGATAGAGTTTTGCGCAGGCGTCCGCCACCTTGGCAGCCGACAGCGCTTCGCCGCAGGCATAGTCCAGCACGACCGAGTCGGGCGAAGCGATATAGCCGATGATATCGCGTGCGATGATCTGGAAATGCAGGTCGCGATGCAGCCTGCTCACATAAATCGTATGCGTGGAGTCGTAGTAGTCGATCCATTCGTCCATCGCAGTCGGGTCCGGCAAAACTGGGGGTTCCGGCAACGGAACCGGTACCTAGGTGGGGCGTTAGACGGTCCGGCGCTCGCTGCCAATGCCGTCGTGCCCAATTCCTAACAGGAAGGTTCAACGTGAGCAAAACCAGCAATAAATCCGACAAGGTATCCGCCGACCTCGATACGCCGACCGACCTGCCGCCGGCCGCCGTGGACAAGATCTCCGCCTCACTCAATACGCTGCTGGCGGACGCGTTTGCACTCTATCTGAAGACCAAGAATTTCCACTGGCACGTCAGCGGCCGTCATTTCCGCGACTATCACCTTCTGCTGGACGAGCAGTCGGAAGCGATCTTTGCCACCACCGACCAACTCGCTGAACGGGTCCGCAAACTTGGCGGCACCACGCTGCGCTCGATCGGGCAGGTCGCCAAGCTGCAGACCATCAAGGACAATAACGAGGACTACGTGCCGCCGCGCGAAATGCTGCGCGAACTGATGGAAGACAACAAGCATGTGGCGGCGGCGATGCGCAAGGCGCACAAGCTTGCCGACGAGCATGAGGATTCCGGCACTGCGGGCCTGCTCGAGACTTTCATCGACGAGACCGAGCGCCGCACCTGGTTCCTGTTCGAGGCCAGCCGCCAGGAAGGCGCCAACGTGGCGTGAGTGGCCGGAGTGGGGCGGGTTAGCCCTACTGCGTCATAAACCCTCATGGTGAGGAGCGCGAAGCGCGTCTCGAACCATGAGGCCCCGTCTGTGGCCTACATCCTTCGAGACGCCCGCTTCTCGCGGGCTCCTCAGGATGAGGGGCTGAGAAGTTATGACGCAGTAGAATTAGCCGAAGCGTAACCCGCCATGTTCCCTACACAGGGCGGTGGATTACGCCGCGCTAATCGACGCGCGCAAAGAACGCGCTGCTGCGCGATTCCGATAATCAATTTAAGCGGGCCTGCGCGACAGTGCCTTTATGCTGCATGGCGGCCAGCATCGAGCGAGCCGATGCCGGAGGCTTTGTCCGAACCTAATGTCCCGATTGCCAGGCGCGGATGACGGCGCCCCGCCTCATCGCGTGCCGCGCTTCCATAGCCGCACCAGCGGCCCGTCTTCGCCCAGCACCGGATCGGTCTTCGGCAGCTTCACTTCTGGGATCGTCTTCAGCGCCTTGGCGTGGTTCTCCGGCGTCGGGCGCGTGATCTGCATCGGCGGTCCCGGCGGATAGGCGCCGACCACGCAGAAATCAGGGCTGGCGAACACGCATTGATGCCCGGTGCCGGCGGGAAGGATCGCGACATCGCCCGGCGTGATTTCGAGCTCCTTGCCGTTGCTGCCGCCGAAGCGGACGCGGGCCCGGCCGCGGGCGACGCCGAGCGCCTCATGCACCGTGGCGTGGTAGTGTGCGTAGTCATAAACGCCGTTGCGCCACATCGCACCCCAGCCATTGCCGCCGAACAGCGCCTCGATGGTCCTTTCCGGGTGATCGTTGGCGACATAGACCGCGCCCTTGTAAACCAGCAACGGCAGGGGATTATTGGGCACGAGGCCATCATCCTCGAACACGAAGGTGAGCGGCTCGACATCGGCGCTGACGATGGACATGGGTGTTCTCCACAAGGCGGATTTGTAGGGTGGGCAAAGGAGCGCTAGCGACGTGCCCACCGAGTCTTACCGCGTGCAAGATGGTGGGCACGCTCCCGCCTTCGCTCGTTGAGCTACGGCGGACAAGTCGCTTTGCCCACCCTACAATTCTACACCTTCAAAACCGCCCTCCGCGCTTCACGTTCCCTTCGGAATCTCGAAAACCAGACACGTCGTCGTCGCATGCGCGAGCAGGCGGCCGTTGGCGTCGGCAATCCGCGCCTCGGCGGTGGCGGCGCGGCGGCCGACATTGAGCGTCTTGCCCTCGGTGCGCACAGGGCCGGTGTCCTTTGTCATGCCCCTGATGAAAGAGATCTTGAATTCCAGCGTGGTGTAGCCGCTGCCGGCGGGAAGGGCGGAATGCACGGCAAGGCCCATCGCGGAATCCAAGAGGATCGCGGCATAGCCGCCATGCACCGAGCCGATCGGATTGTAATGCCGGAAGCCGGGCACGCTGTAGAACACCACATGTCCCTTCTCGGCGGTGGAATCGAACGGCTCGACATTCTGCCTGATCGGCGGCGCCGGCAACTTGCCTTCAAAGATGGCGCGCACGAAGTCGAGGCCGGACATCGAGGCCATGACGTCGGTCGGTGCCACGCCGTATTCGACATTGGTGGCGGCGGGTTCATCGTGCATCCAATTGTGCCTGCAGGTTTGAGTACAATGATGGTCATCATAAAAAATCGGATTGATGCAGGCAACTCACGTGTCCCGGACGCAGCGCAGCGTGCTCCCGGCGATGCGAAGCATCGTCCGGTACGCTGCGCTGCAGAGCCGGGACCCATTTTGGGGATGGATGGAAGGTAGGGCCCCGGATCAGCAGCGCTTCACGCCGCAAGAGCGGCGCGCTGCGCAGCATCCGGGGCACGAGAGCGGCTTACGCCCGCTTCTTCTCTCGCATCAGATCCGCAAACCGCTTGAACAGGTAATGCGAGTCGCGTGGCCCCGGCGAGGCTTCCGGGTGATACTGCACGGAGAATACCGGCTTGCCCTTGAGCTCGATGCCGCAATTGGAGCCGTCGAACAGCGAGATGTGGGTCTGCATCGCGCCCTCGGGCAGGGTCGCCTGGTCGACGGCAAAACCGTGGTTCATCGAGGTAATCTCCACCTTGCCGGTGGTTTCGTCCTTGACCGGATGATTGGCGCCGTGATGGCCCTGATGCATCTTTTTGGTCTTGGCGCCGACGGCCAGGCCCAGCATCTGATGACCCAAGCAAATACCGAACGTCGGCGTGCCGGACTGGATCACCTGCTGAATCACCGGCACCGCATATTTGCCGGTCGCGGCCGGGTCACCCGGGCCGTTGGAAAGAAACACGCCGTCCGGCTTCATCGCCAGAATGTCTTCGGCCGAGGTCGTCGCCGGCACCACCGTGACCTTGCAGCCTTCACCGGCCAGCAGCCGCAAAATGTTGCGCTTGATGCCGTAGTCGATCGCGACCACGTTGAACTCAGGTTCGCTCTGCCGGCCAAAGCCGTTCTGCCAGGCCCACGGCGTCTCGTCCCAGGTAAAGCGCTGGCCCGACGTCACCATCGGCACCAGATCCATGCCTTCCAGGCCGGGCCATTCGCGCGCCTCTTCCTTCAGGCCGTGCAGGTCGAACACGCCGTTCTTGGCATGCGCGATCACCGCGTTCGGCATGCCCTTGGAGCGGATCAGCGCCGTCAGCGCCCGGGTATCGATGCCCGACAGCCCGATGATGCCGCGGGCGCGCAGCCATTGATCGAGGTGCCGCGTGGCGCGGTAGTTCGAGGGATCGGTGATGGCCGTGCGCAGGATAACGCCGCGCGCGCCCGGCGTCGCCGCCATGTTCACCGTCTCGATATCCTCGTCGTTGGTGCCGACATTGCCGATATGCGGGAAGGTGAAGGTGATGAGCTGCCCGGCATAGGAGGGATCGGTGAGGATCTCCTCGTAACCGGTCATCGCGGTGTTGAAGCAGACTTCGCCGACGGCGTGGCCTTCCGCGCCGAGGCCAAATCCCTCCAGCACGGTACCATCGGCAAGCACGAGGAGCGCGGTCGGTTTATGGTCCGGCCAGGCTGAAGCATTTTCAGATGTTGTCATGAGCGCACTTCATAGTCGCAAGCACCCCCGCGCGTCAAAGCCGGAAGGCCAAGAAAAGCGCGGGATTCACATGCGTTTACGGCATGTTTGACCGCTAGTTCCGCCGGCCCCAGCCGATTTGGGCCAAATCGGCCTGAAACGTACGATCTGGCTTGACCAATTCGAGCTGGTCCCGCGCGTTCCCTAGCCGCAGTAGGCGACCTTCGTCCACAAAGGCAGCAGGAAGAAGATCACGGTAGCAAGATCAAGCGGGTAGAGCAGGAGCAATTTGGTCTTCAGGGATATAGGCCGCGCGTTCGGCGCAGGAGGGTCGCCCGGATAGATCTTGAGATGATCGAAGCCTGCCTCCCAACCCAGCCGGCATGTCAGGAAAGAAACCGCGTCGTGCGCGAGCGGATACATACAAACGGTCAGGAGTACGCCCACAGCGGCGATCGCCAGCCACGACGGTGCTTCAACGCGATGATCGCCAAGAGCTTCGCACGAAAGGGGGGCAAAACGGCTTGCCCAAAGCACCACAAGACACAATACCAGCGCAGCAAACTGCTTTTCGACCTTCATGCCAGTCCTTATATAGGCCGGGAGGATTAACCGAGCGTCTCTGTGCGAGACCTAATTCTCTGCATTCTCAGCGAGGAAATCATGCTGCGCGACGACATCAACAATGCGGTCAAGGACGCCATGAGGGCAAAGGACGAGCGCAAGCTCTCCACGCTGCGCATGGTCAATTCGACCATCAAGAACGCCGATATCGACGCGCGTGGGCAGGGCAAGCCGCCGCTGTCGGACGCCGACGTGCTCGGCTTGCTGCAGAAGATGATCAAGCAGCGCCAGGAATCGGTCGAGCTCTACGACAAAGGCGGCCGCGCCGAGCTTGCCGCGCAGGAGCGCGAGGAGATCGCGGTGATATCAGCCTATCTGCCGAAGCAGATGTCGGACGACGAGGTGAAGGCCGCGATCTCGGCCGCCATTGCCGAGACCGGCGCCGCCGGCATGAAGGACATGGGCAAGGTGATCGGCGTGCTGCGTGCGAAATTCGCCGGCCAGATGGATTTCGGCAAGGCCAGCGGCCTCGTGAAGGCGGCGCTATCAGGATAAATTTTTTACGCTCGGGAACCTTCGCGCTGATGAAACATCGTTTGAGTCAAACTCGGAGCGATGACGTAGCGCAACGCGAGTGGAGGAAGGCATGGCTGACCAGCAAGCTCTGCCCGCCGGTCCCGATCTGTCAAAGGGCATAGCCCCGTCCGAATTCGCGGGCCAGATGTTGCTCGGCCATGTCGGCGACGATGAAGTGCTGCTGGTGCGTTCGGGACCGGAAATTTTCGCGATCGGCGCCCATTGCACCCATTATCACGGTCCGCTCGCCGAAGGCCTCGTGACTGGCCAGGGAATCCGCTGCCCCTGGCACCACGCCTGTTTCGACTTGCGCACGGGCGAGGCGATCCGGGCGCCGGCGCTCAGTCCGGTCGCGGTCTGGAAGGTCGAGCAGCAAGACGGTCGCATCTTCGTTCGGGAGAAGCGGGAGCAGCCCAAGCCGCAGGTGAAGGGCGCCGTCGATGCGCCCGGCAAAATCGTGATCGTCGGCGGTGGCGCGGCAGGCTTTGCCGCAGTCGAAATGCTGCGGCGGCAGGATTATCGCGGCAGCATCGTGATGCTGAGCAATGACGCAGCGGCACCGGTAGACCGGCCGAACCTGTCAAAAGACTATCTCGCCGGCAGCGCGCCGGAGGACTGGGTGCCGTTGCGGCCGGATGATTTCTACGCCGAGGCGAAGATCGACCTGCGGCTCAACACCGAGGTCACGTCAATTGATCCCAACGCGCGCCATGTCGTCACATCAGGCGGCGAGACCATCCCCTATGACCGCTTGCTGCTGGCGACCGGCGCGGAGCCGGTGCGCCTGCCGATACCGGGCGCAGATCAGCCACACGTCCACGTGCTGCGCTCGCTGGCCGATTCCCGCGCCATCATCGCATCGGCCGGCGGCGCGCGACGCGCCGTCGTGATCGGCGCCAGCTTTATCGGGCTCGAGGTTGCGGCGTCGCTGCGCGCCAGAAATATCGAGGTTCATGTCGTAGGCCTCGAGCAGCGGCCGATGGAGCGTGTGCTGGGGCCAGAGCTGGGCGACTTCGTTCGTGCCCTGCATGAAGAGCACGGCGTCATCTTCCATCTCGGCGACACCGTAACCGGGATCGACGGCAAACGCGCGACGCTGAAAAGCGGCGGCGCGATCGACGCCGATATCGTGATCGTCGGCGTCGGCGTGCGTCCGCGCCTTGAATTGGCCGAGCAGGCGGGGCTGGCGATCGATCGCGGCGTCACGGTCAATGCCTATCTGGAAACCAGCATCCCCGGGATCTATGCCGCGGGCGATATTGCGCGCTGGCCCGATCCGCATTCCCTTGAGACCATTCGTGTCGAACATTGGGTGGTGGCCGAGCGTCAGGGCCAGACCGCGGCGCGCAACATGCTCGGGCAGCGCGAGCCGTTCCATGCGGTGCCGTTTTTCTGGAGCCAGCACTACGATGTGCCGATCAATTATGTCGGTTACGCCGAGAAGTGGGACGAAATCACCGTCGACGGCGACATCCCCGGCAAGGATTGCCTGCTGCAGTATAAGCGCAACGGCCGCGTGCTCGCCGTCGCCTCGATCTATCGGGACCTCGCAAGCCTCGAGGCAGAGCTCGCGATGGAGAAGGCGCGGGCACCTTAGCCTTGCTTCATGAGTTCCTCATGGTGAGGAGCGCGAAGCGCGTCTCGAACCATGAGGCCCCATCTGCGGCCTGCATCCTTCGAGACGCCCGCTTCTCGCGGGCTCCTCAGGATGAGGGTTTGAACAGCTATGATGCGGTAGAATTAAGTCAGGGCTGCAAAACGTCTCTCCGCGTCATGCCCGGGCTTGTCCCGGGCATCAACGTCTTTAAACTCGCGGTAAGCAACAAGAACGTTGATGGCAGGCAACAAGCCGGGCCATGACGGACGTTAGGGATGGGTCGCCCAACATGCTCACCGAAGCCTCAACCTACGACGAGCTCTACCGCAACTTCCGCTGGGACATCCCCGCTCGCTTCAACATGGCGACCGCATGCTGTGACCGCCATGCCGATGGCTCAGGCCGGCTGGCGCTGATCTATCTCGACGAGGGCGGCGCCACGACGCGCACATCCTTCGACGACGTCGCGGAGCAGTCGCGCCGTTTTGCCAACGTGCTGAAAGCCGACGGCCTGTCGCGCGGCGACCGCGTCGCAGTGTTCCTGTCGCAATCTCTTGAACTGCCGATCGCGCATTTCGCCGCGTTTCGTTCCGGCATGATCTCGATCCCGCTGTTCGCGCTGTTCGGCGAGGACGCGCTGGAGTTCCGCCTGTCGAACTCCGAGGCGAAGGCTGTCGTTACCGACGAGAGCGGCTGGGAGAAATTAGCGAAAATACGCGATCGTCTTCCTGAACTAAAGAACGTCTACGTCATTGGCGACCGCGCGCCTGCCGGAACAAAGCCGTTCTGGTCGTCGCTGAAGGCCGCGTCGCCGGAGTTTGCCACCGTCGACACCGCAGCCGACGATCCCGCCCTGATCATCTACACCTCCGGCACCACAGGCAATCCGAAGGGCGCGCTGCACGCGCATCGCGTGGTGCTCGGCCATCTGCCGAATGTCGAGATGTGCCACAACTTCTTGCCGCGGCCCGGCGACCTGATGTGGACACCGGCCGACTGGGCCTGGATCGGCGGGCTGATCAACGGCCTGCTGGCGTTCTGGTATCACGGCATTCCCCTGGTCGGCCATCGCGCGCGCAAATTCGAGCCGCAGGCGGCGATGGCGATGATGGCGGACTTAAGCATCCGCAACACGTTCCTGCCGCCGACCGCGCTGAAACTGATGCGGCAGGCCGGCGTGAAAAATTCCGGCGTAAAGCTGCGCAGCATTTTTACCGGCGGTGAATCGCTCGGCGGCGAATTGCTCGGCTGGGTGCGCGAAACCTTCGGCATCAACGCGCATGAGGTGTTCGGCCAGACCGAATGCAACCTCGTGATCGGCAGCAATTCGAACCTGTTTCCGATCCGCCCCGGCTCGATGGGCAAGGCGACACCCGGCTTCGACGTCCGCATCGTCAATGATCACGGCGAGGAATTGCCGAGGGGTGAGCGCGGCATCATCGGCGTGCGCCAGCCCTGCCCATGCACGATGATCGAGTACTGGAAGAATCCGGAAGCAACCGCGAAGAAATATGCCGGGGAATTCTTGCTGACCGGCGATCTCGGCGTGCAGGATGAGGACGGCTATTTCTGGTACGTCAGCCGCGAGGACGACGTGATTACCACGGCCGGCTATCGCGTCGGCCCGTCGGAAATCGAGCACACGCTGATGAAGCACCCGGCGGTGGCGATGTCGGCGGTGGTCGGCATTCCCGATCCGATCCGCACCGAATCCATCAAGGCCTGGATCGTGCTGCGCCCGGGCTTTGCCGCGAGCGATGCGCTGGCGCGCGAAATCCAGGAGTTCGTGAAAGTGCAGCTTGCCGCCCACGAATACCCGCGCTTCGTGCAGTTCGCCGACACGCTGCCGATGACCGCGACAGGCAAGGTGCTGCGGCGCGAGTTGCGGGCGCTGGGGTAGATCCTTTTTCTGTCAATTCGACGCGGTAGGTACATGCAAAAAAATACTTCTCACGCCGCGGGCCTGCACCGCGCCTCGCTCAGGAAGCTCCACGATTTGGATGCGGCGCTGGAGCTCATGTATTACGGCTGGCGCGGCATGACGCTCTCGGCCGACCAGTATCTCGCCACGGTCGGCCTCTCACGTCCGCACCATCGCATTCTCTACGTGGTTGCGCGACAGCCTGACATCTCGATCGGCGCGCTGATCGAGATCCTCGGCATATCCAAGCAAGCCGTGAACCGGCCGCTAAACCTGTTGCTGCAGCGTAAACTCCTGACATCGAAGCGGTCGCCCGAGCAGCATCGCTCCAAATTGCTGCGGCTGACGGAAGCAGGAAAACGCGTTGAGCAACGGGCATCGGACCATGAGCGCAAGGTTCTGCGCGAGGCGTTCGATCGTGTCGGCCCACCCGGCGCTGCCGCCTGGATGGCCGTCATGGGGGTCATTGCCGACAACAACTGACAATGTTCTCACGTCAATATAGTTGACGTTAGGGCCGCCCTGTGTCATCTCTTCCCGGCAGTTGCACCGAGGGAGGGCGCGAGCATGAGGGAACAGGCAATGGACCGCGCGGCGGCCGGACGCTTTGTCGAGGCGTGGTGCGCGAACTGGCGCAAGGTCGATATCGACGCGGTCGTTTCGCACTTCGCCGAAAACGCCGAGATGCGCAGCCCGTTGGCGCTCAAATTGACGGAATCCCCGGTAGTCGCCGGCGCCGAGAACATCCGCGCCTACTGGCAGAGAGCCTACGGCGGCATCAAGAGCGCAGACCTGAAAATCCTGAACTGGAGCTGGGACGACACGATTGCGCGCCTGACAGTGTGGTGGCAATTGGGCGATAGCCGCGCCAGCGAGTTCATGGACTTCGACAAAGCCGGCCGTGTGGTGCGCAGCGAGGCCTTCTACGGAAAGTAGCCATGCGATTTTCGGATTCTGTTCTGCTCCTTAATGCGCTCTGGTTCGGCGCCGCCTTCATGCAGTTCAGCATCGCGCAGGGCAATACGCTGAAGATACTGGTTCCCCGAGAGGAGCGTGGCAATCCAATCGCCCCGACCTTGTCGGCCAGCGTGGCATTTCTGGGCGCGATCAATCTGCCGATCGGTCTTCTGTCGTTGTATCTCCTGGCGTTCCGGCCGCCCTTCTTTCAGGCCTACGACGCGCAGCTTGCGTTATTCCTGTTCTTTGCCGCGTGTCACTTCAGCCAGTTCGCCTACAACCTCCCGGTCCTGATGCGCGGCGGGCGGGTCGGGGTGGCGTATTGGCCCGTGTTGAGGGGCCCGATGCTTCGGATTTTTGCCATCGATGCGATACTGTTCGTGGTGAATCTTGTTGTCGCCCTGCTGCTGATGTCCCGATCCTGACAAGCGCAATCCCGCGTACCGGCCGCTGCAGAGTGGGCGGGGAGCCACCTGCGCGGCGGTGACGTCATCCGGGCAGGCTTGACCAGGATCAATACGCTGTCTGCATACACCGGCTGCAATGCCCGCATCAATGAGGGCGGGAGCACAACCCTCGCCATCGTCCCTGCGAACGCAGGGTCCGCGGCCAAGGTTTTAGGAAAGAATGCGTTCGCAGGGACGACGGTGAGGATAATCCGTCAACGCGCCTTCAGGACCGAACGCAGCATCGATGCCAGATCGTGCCGACGGTAGGGCTTGTTCAAAATCCGTACGTAGCGGCCGGCCCCATCGATCGCCTCGACCGGATGTTCGCTATGGCCGGAAGTCAGAAGGATCTTCAACTGAGGCCGCAGACGGGCTGATTGCTTCGCAAGCTCGGTTCCGAACATGCCGCCGGGCATCACGACATCCGTGAACAGAAGATGGATGCTGTCCGGGCCGCGCAATATTTCGAGCGCCGCGCGCGCGTTGGGCGTGACGATGACGCGATAGCCGAGCGCCTTCAATTCGCCTTCAACATAGCGGCGCACCATGTCGTCGTCCTCGACGACGAGAATGGTCTCGCTGCCGGTGGGCGCGGCCGGCTGACCGGTGGACAGCGCGGCGGTCGTCTGAATTGTCCCAACGCGGGGGAAGAACAGCTTGACCGCGGTGCCGTGCCCCGGTTTGGAGCGTATCTGCATCGACCCGCCGGATTGCTGCACGAATCCGTAAACCATGCTCAGGCCGAGACCGGTACCTTTCCCCACCTCCTTGGTGGTGAAGAACGGCTCGAAGGCGCGGCTGGCGACTTCAGCCGTCATGCCGGTGCCGATATCCGTCACGGCGATCATCACATAATCGCCGGGACGCGCCTCGCCGTTGACGTCCACGTCGGATTCACCGAGTGACGTATTTTGCACCTCGACCGTCAGCTTGCCGCCGAGCGGCATGGCGTCGCGCGCATTCAGCACCAGATTGAGCAGTGCCGACGCCAGTTGTCCGGGATCGACACTGACCTGCCACAGGTCTTGATCAAGCCGGAATTCACATTCGATATGCTCTCCAAGCGTCCGGCGCAGCAACTGCTCCATGCCGACGATCTTCTGGCCGATGTCGATGTGCTTCGGCATCAAGGGCTGCTTGCGCGCAAACGCGAGCAGGCTGCGCGTCAGGTCCGAGCCGCGTTCGGCAGCGGTCGCGATGCTCTCGGCGATCTTTTGCAATTCCTTGTGTGTCGCAAGCTTCTCGGCAAGGTGCTCCGCATTGCCGAGAATGACGGTCAACAGGTTGTTGAAATCATGCGCCACGCCGCCGGTGAGTTGACCCATCGCCTCCATTTTCTGGGATTGGGTGAGTTTCTGGTTGAGCTCGTCGATGGCGGCGCGCTGATGCTGGAGCGATTCAGCGGTCCCGTTGAGCAATGTCATCAGCCCGCCGAGCTCGCCGCGTGGATGGGGTGGAGCAATCCGCGCGCTCAGATCGCCAACTCCGAGCTTCGTCGCCATCGCAGCCAGGCGTCCGACCTGACGGCCGATGCTCATCGTCGCCAGAACCCATACGCCTGCGAGCAACAGCAGCGAGGCCACCGCAAGCATCGCCAGGTCCTCGTAGAGGCGGCGATTGGCTGCGGCCACCAGACCGTCCTTGGCCCGCCCGACCATAAGGTAAAGTCCGGCATCGCGCACCGAGGGGGAGCGCGCGGCGGTCCAGACATGGGTTCGGCCGTCCCGCCCAGTTACTTCGCGAAACGGCTCATCATTCGGCGAGGCCGCAAACCGGAACAGCTCCGAAGTTGCGATCGATGTGCCGGTCAGTTCAGTCCAGTCCTTGCCCTCGGGCGCGACGAGGATCGTGCCGTTCCTGTCGACGAGCAGAATCTGATTGTCGTTCGACAGCCGCTTGTCGTGGTCATCGGCGAATTTCTTCAGATTGAACGAGGCGAGCAGGATGAATTTCAGCTCTGCTGTATCCGAGCGAACGGGATAGGCGATCTGCAACACGGAGGTCCCCGTCAACCGGCCGAACACAGGCTGGAGCGTGACGGTGCCGTGTGCAACCAGCGCCCGCTTGAAATATTCGCGATCCCTGAGATCGAGCGTCCGATCGGTTCGCAACGAGTCGCAGAACAGGCTGCCGTCCGGATTGATGGTCAAGATACCGGTGTAGCGCGGATACTCTTCGCGCACGGCGGACAGGAAGGCGGAGCAAGCCGCCTTGTCGCGCGTATCGAGATCGCGGGCGCGGGCGAGACCATAGTGAAGCTGGGCCGTGCCCTGAATTTTCTCGTCGAGGTCGCTTGAGATATCGTTGGCGGTTGCCGACAGGTTGGCGCGTGCGGCGTCGATTTCGCTTGCGCGATTCTGGACGAAGCGCAGTCCCACAAGGATGGCCGGCACCAGCATCGCGGCGATAACCAGTATCAATAGACGTGTGCGCAGGCTCATCGGTGCTTCGTTCCGCGCTCAGATCCGCAAGTCGAGCTTGTTCACCAGCACGGTCGAGTTCTTGTAGGTGTAGGGATCTTCGATCGCATCATACATGCGGTCGGTCAGCCCTTGCGATGGCTGCGAATGATTGCCTGGCGATATTCTTCCGCCGCGAGGCCTTTGGTCCGCGCATCGCTGGCGCGCTTTTTCATTGCCGGCGTGAGCTCGATACCCTCGACTTCGCTGATCTTGGCAAAGCGATCGCTTCCGAGCACGAACCGCCTAGACTTCGCACCTTTTGTCGCAACGTTCTTCTGTTTCGCCATAGCTGCAGGGTACCACGAGTCGTCGCCAATAGCACGCACGGCGTGCGCCAGAATCAGCACGCTAATATTGGGGAGGAGGGCCACCGCCTACGGCGTCCCGATCCCCAATTCCTTCAGCGCGGCCAGCATCCGCTCCGGCGGCTGCATCTGGATCGTCAGCGCGTTGCCGGTCTCCAGCAGGCTCTTCAGGCTCGACAGGATTGCGGGCCAGCCTGTACGTCCGCCGGACAGGATGTCGTCGCTGATCTCCCGGTCATGCGATTGCAGCATCGTCAGCTTGACTACATGGCCGGCCTGCTCGATCTCGTAGGTGACGAGCGTCGGCCCGAGCTTTTCGAGCAGCGCCGGCCAGTTGACGTTGAAAGTGACGGTGAGCTTCCTCAGCGGTTCGCACTCGATAACCTCGCCCGAGATATGTAGCGCGCCGTCCGGCGTGCGCATGATGAAGGCGCCGCCGACCCTGAGATCGACCTCGACCGCCTGGCCGGAGAAATACTGCCTGGAAAACTCCGCTTGCGTCAGTGCCTCCCACACTTTCTCCGGCGTCGAGGCGATGTAGATGGTGTAGACAATGGCAGGCTTGAAGTTCTTGACGTTCATGACGCACCTTCGATGCCGAGAGCGGAAACCGGAATTTCGAGCGCAGTGCCGGATTCCAACAGGCTCTTGAGGCTGGACAGAATGGCCGGCCATCCCTTGGAGATGCCGTCCAACAGCTTGCTGCCCTCTGCAAAACCTTCATGCGTGAGCGTGAGCTTCACGGATCTGCCGTGCTGCTCGATAGTGAAGACCACCTTCGTAGCCTTCTCGTTGCGGTATGCCTCGTTGGTCACGTGCTTGAAGGTGTAGGAGAGCCGCCGCGGCCGATCGGCCTCGAGAATCTCCCCGGTATCGGTCGTGGTGCCGTTCATGACCAGCGCCAGCGGCGAACCAACCTTCCAGTCGGATTTCAGTTCGGTGCCGAACCAGTAGCGTTTGGAGAACTCGCTGGACGTCAGTGCCTCCCACAATTTCTCCGGCGTGGTCTCGATATAGATGACGTAGACGAATTCCGGCTTACTCATCACGCTTCTCCAACCGTCGTTTCAACTCAGAGAGCGCGGCGAGTTTCCCGCGCTCGAATTTCTTGATCCAGCGTTCGCCGATCTGATGGATCGGAACCGGATTGAGGTAGTGCAGCTTCTCGCGGCCATGTCTCAGTGTCGTGACGAGGTTGGCCGCCTCGAGAATCCCAAGGTGCTTGGTGACGGCCTGCCGCGTCATGTCGAGGCCGTCGCAAAGTTCGTTCAGCGTCTGTCCGTTTCTGGCGTGAAGCCTGTCCAGCAGCGAGCGCCGCGACGCATCGGCAAGCGCTTTGAAGACCTCATCCATGGGGTAGATATTAGGCAACCAAAAGGTTGCATGTCAAGAGCGTGTGTTGGGCGCGGCCCACAGCCTGTGTTATCGTGCGGTCAGCCAGCGCAGACTGGCCTTAAACAGTCGGGGTGGAACATGAGTGGTCGCCTCAAACTCGCAGCCTCTTTCGCGATCTGTTTCCTCGCATCGCCAGGCATCGCTTTCGCGCAGCAACAAGTGATTGGGGCGCCGCCTGAAGCGCTCAACATGAAGCTGGTTGGAACCAGCGACCTGCAGGCGCGCAGCGCCTACCAGCCCACCATCCACCATCAGGGCGACCGCTGGATCGCCTATATCGGCCATCACGGCGGCAGCGACGAGATTCCCGCGCCGCTCAATCCGCAGACCGGCAAGACTGAGCCGAACGGCACGTCGATCGTCGACGTCACCGATCCTTCACAGCCGAGATATCTGCGCCACCTTCCGGGTCAGGAGGGCAAATATGAAGGCGGCGGCGCGCAGATGGTGCGAATTTGCGACGGCAGGGCGCTGCCGAAGGGCGATCGCAACGCGGTCTATATGCTGCGGACCTTTGGCGGCGAGGCGCATGAAATCTGGAACGTAGCCGATCCCGCCAATCCCGTGTTGATCACACGGATTGCGGGATTGAAGGACACGCACAAGAGCTGGTGGGAATGCGACACCGGCATTGCCTTCCTGGTGTCGGGCGCACCGGACTGGCGCACGCGCCGCATGACGCAGGTCTATGATCTCTCCGATCCCGCGCACCCGCAGAAAATCCGCGATTTCGGTCTGCCCGGCCAGGAACCGGGCTCGACCGGTGCAGTGCCGACCGAACTGCACGGGCCGATCTCGACGGGACCTTCCGGCAAGCGGGTCTATTTCGGCTACGGCACCAACAAGGGCGGGATTTTGCAGATCGTCGATCGCGAGAAACTGCTTAACGGGCCCAAAGAGCCAACCCCGGACAATCTGCGCTCGCCGGAAATTGCGCGGCTGACCATGTCGCCGTTCATCGGCGCGCATACGGCGTTTCCGATGCCGGGCATGCCGATCGCGGAATTCGCGCGCGACAAGGACGGCAAGACCCGCGACGTCGTGATGATCGTCAATGAGTCGATCCTGAACGAATGCAACGAGCCGCGGCAGATGGTGTGGTTCGCTGACGTTACGGTCGAGAAGGCGCCGATGATGATCTCGAGCTACACGGTGCCGGAGGCGAGCGGAACGTTCTGCGAGCGGGGCGGGCGGTTCGGCGCGCATTCTTCCAACGAGAGCATGGCAGAGGTCTTCTACAAGAAGATGGCCTTCATCGCCTTCTTCAATGCCGGCGTTCGCGCGCTCGACATTCGCGATCCCTATCATCCCAAGGAGGTCGGCTATTTCATCCCGTCGATCACGGCCGCGACCGACAAGCGCTGCGTCAAGATCGACGGCAAGGATCGCTGCAAGGTCGCGATCCAGACCAACAATGTCGAAACCGACGAACGCGGCTACATCTACATCGTCGACCGCGCCAATACCGGCCTGCACATCCTGGAACTGACCGGCCCGGCGCGCGCCGTTGCCGGCCTGCCGTGAGGGTGCCGGCAATGCGGCGCTGGCCGGTCATCGTTGTTGCGGCCGCCGCGCTCGGCGCGTTGTCGGGCGCTGCGGCCTACCAGCACATCGTGCCGCGCCAAGGCGAACAGCAAGGCGAACTGAAAGGCTCTTGGCAGGAGATCGCCTGGTCGTTCCCGCGCGATGGCTGGCCCGCGGGACGCGCCTTTCGTTGCCGCGGCGCGTCGTGTAGTGATGGCATCGAGGTATACGTTCGGCCGAAAATCGGCTTCTGCAATTGCGATCGCGGCGTCGCCGACGACGACGAAGTCGACCGCGTCGCCGATCTCGACCTGCTGAGCGAACGCTTTACGCCGATCCAAGCGGGCGATGTCATCACTGTCGCCGACATGCCGGGACGTAGCCGCGCCTATGATCTCACAATGACCGGCGGCACGCGGCATACCGCCATCGGCGTCGCAGTGTCACGCCGCTGCGACCTGCTGGTCGCAGTCGCGCATGGCAAGGCCGACGCGATGAGGGTGCGGCGGGAGGCGCTGGCGTTGCTTGGCGAAAATGAAATGACGCGGTGGGTGATGGCCGCGATGGAGGGACGGTAGCGCCGCTCGTTCTTGTCCCGCAAAGAGCGGGGAGAGGGAGCAGAAGCGCGGCTTCCATCTCTCGCCCCCGTCATGCATAATGACGTAACCGCTCTCCCACCGAGTTCACCCACATGTCCCTTCAGGTCTATCTCGCCTTTGTCGCCGCCTGTATTGCGCTTGCGCTGTTGCCGGGTCCCGTCGTCACGCTGCTGATCGCGAACGGCCTGCGGCACGGCACCCGCGCGGCGCTGATCAATTGCGCCGGCGTGCAAACTGCTATGGCGATCGTGATCGGCACCGTCGCGATCGGGCTGACATCGCTGATGGCGACGATGGGCTACTGGTTCGACTGGGTGCGCTTTGCGGGCGCCGCCTATCTGATATGGCTCGGCATCAAGCTGATCTGGTCGCCTGCGGAAGGCGTCAACGCCGACGAGCCGCCACCGCCGCCGCGCGGCGGATTTTTCCTGCAGGGATTTCTGGTGCTGCTCAGCAACCCGAAGGTGCTGGTGTTCTTCGGCGCGTTTCTTCCGCAGTTCGTGGACATGGAGAAGGACCACTTCCCGCAGGTGGCGGTGCTCGGCGTCACTTTCATGGTGATCGCGGCATCGACCGACGCGGTCTATGCGCTGCTGGCCGGACGCGCGCGGATGTTCTTCTCCAAGCAGCGAACGCGGCTGGTCTCGCGCGTCTCCGGCGGCTTCATGATCGGCGGCGGCATCTGGCTGGCACTGACGCGGGCGCGGTAAGCGCTTCGTCGGGCCAATCAGCGCAATCAAGCTAACTGCTGCGCCCGCAGCGTCACTTCAACCTCCCCAAGTATCCGCGCCAGCCGCTCCGCCCATGCCTTCTCGCCCGCGGGATCCGAGATCAAATCCTGACGGATTTCGATCCCCGTATTCATCAGCCCGCGCGCCTCGCCATGCACCGGGATCGTGTAGTCGGTGTCGTCGCTGACCGCATAAGGCTCGTTGTCGCCGACCACCAGATCGCCCTCGGCGCGCAACGCTTGCAGCAAGCGTGGCGGCAGATGCTTGTCGCGGTGGTAGAGCGTGCCGATGTGCCAGGGCCGTGCAATCCCGGCATAGACGGGCGTGAAACTGTGCAGCGACACCAGCACCGTCGCCATGGCAGCGTTGCCGCGCTGGTCGATGATCTCGTCGATGCGCCGGTGGTAGGGATCGAAGATCTGCGCCCGCCGTATTGCGGCCGCCTCGCGCGAAATGCCTTCATTGCCGGGAATCGTGGTCGCCTCGCTGATGCGCGGGATCGAGCTCGCGACGTGCGGCGGGCGGTTGCAGTCGATGACGAGCCGTGAGTAGCGCTGCACGATCAGATGGGCATCGAGATGTTTTGAAAGCGCTTCCGCGACGCCGGCAATTCCGATGTCCCAGGCGATATGGCGCGTCAGTTCGCTCTCGGGCAGGCCGAGGTCGCCGAGCACGCGCGGAATGAGCCTTCCATAGTGATCGCAGGTGAGCAGAAACGGCGAGCGGCCTGCGGTGTTAAATTCGTGGACTGGAGGAACATCCTCGGCGCTGAGGAGCAGCGCGGGGCCGGCGGCGTCGTTCAACGTATCTTCCTTGAGCGTTGTTGGTCGAGGAGACGTATCCGAATCGATGATGGCTTAACGATGCCGCTCCGGATGCTTCCCCACAAGACGGTTTTGGCGATAGACCGCCCGGCGGATTGCATCGCTTCGCGCGCAATGACATAGAAATTCCATGATTTCAGATCGACTGTTCGTTTACGGCACGCTGATGCGCGGCTTCGACCATCCGATGGCGCAACTATTGTCGCGCAGTGCGGATTTTTTGGGCACGGCCACCTGCCGCGGCCGGCTCTATCTCATCAAGCATTATCCGGGGCTGGTGCTGTCGGATGACGCCAACGACGTCGTGTTCGGTGAGCTCTATCGTCTGCGCGATCGCGACGCGTTGCTGGCCGAACTCGACATGTATGAGGCCTGCGGCGCCGGGTTTCCGGAACCGACCGAATACATCCGCCGCATGCTGCCGCTGTCGCTGCAAGACGGCACCGCCGGCGAGGCGTGGACCTATATCTACAACTGGCCGGTCACCGGCCTGCCGCGTATCGCCTCGGGCAGGTTTCTGGAGAACTAGCTCTCGTGTCCCGGACGCGGTGCAGCGTTCCTGGCGATGCGAAGCATTGTCCAGTGCGCTGCGCCGCAGAGCCGGGACCCACGCTTCCGTTATGCCGCAAGCGTGGGCCCCGGCTCAGCAGCGCATCACCATAGCGCGTCGAGACGCGCGTGAACGCGCTTTCGGTGCTGCGCAGCATCCGGGGCACGAGGCGCTGCATCCGGGCACGCGAGCCGTTCACCCCGCATCAAGCCTTTCCCGTTCCAGCCGGATATCCACCTCGCGCTCGACATAGTGCCATTCCTCGGTCGCGCGCAGCGTGCGGACCAACTCCTCGAACGCGTCGGCATCCGCGGGCGCGTATTCGAACCAGGTCAGGAAGTCGAAGGGCTCGCCGAGGTCGCGGCTGTGATAGAGCTGGCGGGCGATCGCCGGCAGGTATTTCAGGCTCGCCGCGATGTGGTGAGATCTATCCTCAAAGATCTGCCGCCGCTCCTCCTGCGTCAGCTCCCACCACGCCGCCGATTTCTTGATCGGGATCAGCGCCGCATTGGTCGCCTCAGGTCGGCCGATCTCCGCCCGCACGGCATCAAGCTGTGTCTTCTCGGCGCGCTCGGTATAGCGCAGATGGCTGGCGAAGCCGGCGAGTCGCCATGAGGTCGGCGAGGGCAGGATCGGCAGCGTGATCGACAGCGAATGCACGACCGACAGCGAAGGCGTCGGCGAGAGCGACGCGCCCTTGACCGGCGCAAACCGCGTCACCCGCCACGCCCCGCTCCTGCCACCCCGGAACACCGTGAACATACGGGACATGGAAGCGCGGAACTGCACGCGATTCAAGCTTCCGCTGTCATTCCGGGGCGCGAAGCGAACTCTGGTGCGCAATTGCGCACCAGAGAATCTCGAGATTCCGGGTTCGATGCTTCGCATCGCCCCGGAATGACAGAAGGGGCTGTGAATAGCGGCGAGAAACCGGCCAGCCCTCGCCTTTTAACGGCCCGTCCCTGTATCCCTAATCGGTTGGCACAGCCCCACGACTCTGGCAGCTACCTGATCCATGCGCTTCACGCCCCAATTTCTCGACGAACTGCGCGCCCGGCTTCCGGTTTCGGAAGTCGTGGGCCGGCGTGTGAAATTGAAGAGGGCGGGGCGGGAGTTTAAGGGGTTGTCGCCGTTCCAGCAGGAGAAGACGCCCTCTTTCACGGTCAACGACCAGAAACAATTTTACCACGACTTCTCTACCGGAAAGCACGGCAACATTTTCGACTTCGTCATGGAGACGGAAGGCGTCTCGTTTCCGGAGGCTGTTGAGCGCCTCGCCGCCATGGCCGGCCTGCCGCTGCCGGCGGCAACGCCGGATGCCGCGCGCCACGAGCAGCGGCGCAAGACGCTGCATGACGTGATGGAACTCGCGGCAAAATTCTTTGCCGACACGCTGGCCTCGCGCCACGGCGCCAAGGCGCGCGGCTATCTCGGCGACCGCGGCATTTCGGCGGCGACGCAAGTGCAGTTTCGCCTCGGCTATGCCCCGGGCGAGCGCTTTGCGCTGAAGGAGCATCTGGGCGCGCAGGGCATCTCCACCGACGACATGGTGGAAGCGGGGCTGTTGGTCTCCGGCGAGGACAAGCCAGTTCCCTTCGACCGCTTCCGCGACCGGGTGATGTTTCCGATCGCGGACGCCAGAGGTCGCGTCATCGCCTTCGGCGGCCGCGCGCTGGAAAAGGACGTTCCGGCAAAGTATTTGAACTCGCCGGAAACCCCGCTGTTTCACAAGGGCGACAATCTCTACAACCTTGGCCCCGCGCGACAGGCGGCGCATGACGGCTCGCCGCTGATCGTGGTCGAAGGCTATGTCGACGTCATCGCCATGGTCACCGCGGGCTTTGCTGGTGCGGTGGCGCCGCTTGGTACGGCCTTGACGGAAAACCAGCTCGCACTGCTCTGGAAGATGGCGGACGAGCCGATCCTCTGCTTCGACGGCGATCGCGCCGGGCAAAAAGCAGCGTACCGCGCTGCCGACCTCGCGCTGCCCAATCTCGCGCCCGGCAAAAGCCTGCGCTTTGCGCTGCTGCCGGAGGGGCAGGACCCCGATGACCTCGCCCGCACCGGGGGACGGGTTGCGATCGAAGAGGTGATCGGCGCCGCGCGCGGGCTCGCCGATATGATCTGGTCGCGCGAGATCGAGGGCGGCACGTTTGCGACTCCCGAACGGCGCGCCGCGCTGGAGGCGCGTATCAACGAACTATCTAACGGCATCCGCGACGAGGTCGTGCGTCGCTATTATCGCCAGGATCTCGCCGAGCGCCTGCAGCGCACCTTTGCGCCCGATGCCGGCCGCGGCGGTTACGGCCGGGGTAATTTCCGGCCCGGCCGCCCCGAATCACCCCGCACGTTTGCCCCGCGCGGAGCGGGCCCGGCCGGCCGATTCGCCCCCCGCGGCGGCCGCCCGCCGGGGATAGCTTCAGGAATCGCCCCCGGCCCCTACCAGGCGGCGAGCCCCCAGCTTGCGACCAGCCCGATCATGCGCGGCCAGCGCAGCGCGATGTCCCGCCGCGAAGCCTTGATCCTGCAATCCCTGATTAACCATCCTTGGCTGCTACACGATCATCTGGAGGAGGTGGCCGCCCTGGAACTGGCGCATCCCGAGGCCAACAAGCTCCGCGCCGGCATTATCGCCGCCTTCGCCAACGACCATCACCATTCCCCCGATGTCGAGGAGCAGGCCGAAAAAATGCGCGCCGATCTCGCGACCCGCGGATTAAGCGAGGTTCTACAACGGGTTGAGCGGGCGATCACGACCGCGGCGGTGTGGGCCGCCCGCCCTGGCGCGGCCCGCGAAGACGTTTTGGCCACCTGGCAGCAACTCGTTGTCTTGCATCAGAAAACGCACGCCCTACTTAGGGAGAAGAAAGATGCCGAACTGGCATTGGCCGAGGAGACCAGCGAGGCCAATCTGGCATGGCTGAAGGATGTCGGCGCCCGGTTGGACTCCCTCGACGGCACCGAGGCCCTGATTGAGGGCTTTGGCGAGCTTTCGGGCCGGTTCCGCAAAAGCGTTTGACGATAAAAAATGATGCGGACGGCCTTGGCTGAGCCCGCGAAAAGACTCGCCAAATCCATGATTTGGCGGCAAAAACAGGGTTAAGCAAAGCTTAAGGGCCTTCGGGCTACGAAAGACAGAACCGGTGATGCGGAAGGCAGGGGTGGCGATGGTCTGCGCCGCCCTTTGCGCGTCGTAACCATGGTGCGGAAAAGCGGGTGCCGCTTTCGACCGATCATGCGAAGGCGAATGAACAGAGCAAGGTGACGATCGAACGACGTCATCTCGAGGAATTGAGTTGAAGAGCGCGGGCGGCGACGCACGCCCGCATGAAGCGCGTTTCGGGAGCTTGATGAATGGCCACCAAGGCAAAGACGCTGCAGGTTAAGGACAAGGAAAAAGACGACAAGGCAGCGGACGCCCCTGAGAAGGATAGCCCCGACGCGCCGTCGCCGTTGCTCGACCTGACGGATGCCGCGGTCAAGAAGATGATCAAGCAGGCCAAGAAGCGCGGCTTCGTGACCTTCGATCAGCTCAACGAAGTCTTGCCCTCCGACACCACCTCGCCGGAGCAGATTGAGGACATCATGTCGATGCTCTCGGACATGGGCATCAACGTCTCCGAGGCCGAAGAGGCCGACGAGGAGGCCGAGAAGGAAGAGGCCGACGACGACACCGACAACGAGCTTGTCGAGGTCACGGCCAAGGCTGTCACCGAGGTCAAGAAGTCCGAACCCGGCGAGCGCACCGACGATCCCGTCCGCATGTATCTGCGCGAGATGGGCACGGTGGAATTGCTGTCCCGCGAAGGCGAAATCGCGATCGCCAAGCGCATCGAGGCCGGCCGCGAGGCGATGATTGCGGGTCTCTGCGAGAGCCCCTTGACCTTCCAGGCCATCATCATCTGGCGCGATGAGCTCAACGAAGGAAAGATCTTCCTTCGCGACATCATCGATCTCGAAGCCACCTATGCCGGCCCCGACGCCAAGAACAACATGAACCCGGCGATGATCGCCGCCCCCGCAGGCGACGGCCAGGCAGCCAACGGCGAGGCCGCGCCCGCGCATGTCGCACCGCCGGCTGCTCCCCCGTCGGCGACCCCGTTCCGCGCAGCGCCCGCGGGCGATGTGGAGACGGAAGAGAAGGATCCGGCGGAAGCCGCCGCCGAAGGCGACATGGACGACGACGAGTTCGAAAACCAGATGTCGCTTGCCGCGATCGAGGCCGAGCTGAAGCCGAAGGTGGTCGAGACCTTCGACAAGATCGCGTCCGAATACAAGAAGCTGCGCCGCCTGCAGGAGCAGGACATCGCCAACCAGCTTCAGAGCGAGTCGCTCTCGCCCTCGCAGGAGCGCAAGTACAAGAAGCTGAAGGACGAGATCATCGTCGAGGTGAAGTCGCTGCGCCTCAACCAGGCCCGCATCGACAGCCTCGTCGAGCAGCTCTACGACATCAACAAGAAGCTGGTCTCGTTCGAGGGCCGCCTCTTGCGCCTCGGCGACAGCCACGGCGTCGCGCGCGAAGACTTTTTGCGCAACTATCAGGGCTCGGAGCTCGATCCGCGCTGGCTCAACCGTGTCTCGAAACTATCGGCCAAGGGCTGGAAGAATTTCGTCCATCACGAGAAGGACCGCATCAAGGAGCTGCGCCACGAGATCCAGTCGCTGGCGGCGCTGACGGGTCTTGAGATCGGCGAATTCCGCAAGATCGTGCACGGCGTGCAGAAGGGCGAGCGCGAGGCGCGCCAGGCCAAGAAGGAAATGGTCGAGGCCAACCTGCGTCTCGTGATCTCGATCGCCAAGAAGTACACCAACCGCGGCCTGCAGTTCCTCGACCTGATCCAGGAAGGCAATATCGGGTTGATGAAGGCGGTCGATAAATTCGAGTACCGCCGCGGCTACAAGTTCTCGACCTACGCCACGTGGTGGATCCGGCAGGCGATCACGCGCTCGATCGCCGACCAGGCCCGCACCATCCGCATCCCCGTGCACATGATCGAGACCATCAACAAGATCGTGCGCACCAGCCGCCAGATGCTCAACGAGATCGGCCGCGAGCCGACGCCGGAAGAGCTCGCCGAAAAGCTCGGCATGCCCCTGGAGAAGGTCCGCAAGGTCCTGAAGATCGCAAAAGAGCCGCTCTCGCTTGAAACGCCTGTCGGCGACGAGGAAGACTCGCACCTCGGCGATTTCATCGAGGACAAGAACGCGATCCTCCCCATTGACGCGGCGATCCAGTCCAACCTGCGCGAAACCACCACGCGGGTTCTGGCCTCGCTCACCCCGCGCGAAGAACGCGTGCTCCGCATGCGCTTCGGTATCGGCATGAACACCGACCACACGCTGGAAGAAGTCGGCCAGCAGTTCTCGGTGACGAGAGAGCGTATCCGTCAGATCGAGGCCAAGGCGCTGCGCAAGCTGAAGCACCCGTCAAGAAGCCGGAAGCTGCGGAGCTTCCTCGACAACTAGTACTGCCTGTCATTTGCCCGGCGAAGCCTCGGTGAAGACGGGACCCGGGCATCCATCGAACAAGAACGGCGGGCGAAAGCCCGCCGTTCTTGTTTGCTCAGGTCGCGCCAAATTCTCACGCCAGCGCCCGGGGCCACCCCTCTCCCAACCCTCCCCCGCAAGGGGGGAGGGAGCCGTACCAGTGTGCTCACCTCACATTGCATCGGCTATCCCTGATGTGCATCTTGGCTGTCCCATGTAATTGGCACGAGTCAGGGACGCATCGGCGGTAGGGTTCCCTCTCCCCTTGCGGGAGAGGGTTAGGGAGAGGGGTGCCGCTTGCTCGCTTGTAATTGAGCACGTGGACAACACGCTCTCCGGCGGTCGCGACGTTGATTGATGCAATCGGGGCCTTGCCTGCGAGCCTACTTCTTCTTCGCCCCAACGCGGCTGATGCTCTTGATCTTGAGCTGCGGGCGGCCGGATTTCTCGGCGATCTCGCGGTCCTGCTCCATGATGTAGCCGCGCGCCGGCTCGTCGCCGTCGAGCCCCCCGAGCAACTCGGCAGGCACGCGCCGGTTGGAGCGCTGCGAGTCGTCTTCGTAGACGACATTGAAAAAGGCGAACTCGCCTTTGGGATTGGTCCCGGGTTTCTTTGGCATGCGCGGCTTGTCCTCGATAGAGGCGCCGCTGTCAATCATCCTGGCTGCGCGCCGGTCTGCCTTGCGAGACGGCGTGGACGCGATTTATCTATGACCGCTTTGCCGGCATATTGTTCGCCCGGAACGAACGGAAGGGGCGGTGGTGATGCCGGCAACCTCCCACGCGAAGAGCAACCTCAAGCCCGTAGTGATGGCCTGCTGCCTTGCCATGCTGGCGGTGGGCGACAACAGCACGGCGATCATGGCGGCGCTTCCCGACATGAAGGGCAGCCTGCAGCTTGGTCCGGCGGAGCTCGAATGGGTGGTCAATGCCTACCTCCTGACCGCCGCCATCTTCATCATTGTCGGCGGCGGCGCGGCGGATCAGCTCGGCGCGCGAAGGTCCTCGATTGCCGGCATAGCCGTGTTCGCACTTGCGTCGCTGCTCATCGCGCTGGCGCCGGTCGGCTTCGTGGTGGTCGGCGCGCGGGCGCTGCAAGGGCTGGGAGCCGCGTTTGCGGTGGCCGGCACGCTTGCGGCGGTGACCGAAGCCGCACCTGACGAGCGGCGTCCCGAGGCGATCGGCGCCTGGACCGGTTTTCTGATGCTCGGCTTCAGCATCGGGCCGCTCGTCGGCGGAGCCGTGACGCATTACGCGGGCTGGCGCTTCATCTTCTGGCTGAACGTCATTGCGATGGTGCCCGCCGGCCTGATGCTGCTGCGGCATCCCGGCGCCGGCGGCCGGCGCGCGATTTCGATGGACTGGGTCGGACTTGGCCTTCTCGCACTCTTCATGGTGACGCTGATATCGGGATTGCAGGCGCTGGCACATGTCCGCACCAACCCGCTGTCTGCCATCGTCCCGCTTGTGCTGGCGGTGATCGCGTTTCCTCTATTGCTGCGGACGCAGACGCGGCGCCCTCAGCCGCTGGTCGACTTCGGCCTGTTTGCGAACCGGAATTTCGCGATTGCCGCCGGCCTCTTGTTTCTCGTGATGTTCGACATCATGACGCTGCTGCTTTACTACAACCTCTTTGCGCAGGCCGTTGATGGGCTTGGCATGTCCGCCGTAGCGGCGGGCCTTTCCCTTGTGCCGCTCTCGATTGCGCTGCTTGCCTTCGCGCGCGCGGCTCCCTTGATTGCAATGAGGATCGGTATGCGGCGCATGCTGACAGGCGGATCGCTCTTCCTCGCCGTCGGCTGCGCCATCATCTGGTTGTCGTTTCAGACGCACGCAAAGTTCGCCCTGCTGATGCCCGGCGTGTTTGTCGCCGGCGCAGGGATAGCACTTGTCTACGCATCGGCGCCGCGGCTCGGACTTGCGACACTGCCACCACTGCAGGCGGGGAAGGGCTCCGGCATGCTCAATTCGTGCAGCTTTCTCGGCGGAACGGTCGGGGTAACCTTCGGCGGCATCGTGTTCGCGCTGAGCGGATTCTCCGGTGTGCTCGTGCTGCTAGGCATTTCAGCGCTGGCGAGCACCATGCTCTGCCTTCGGCTGAACGCAGAATGAAACTGCACTTTATCTCGGAGAAATCTGCAAATCTTTGCCCAGCTTTGATCGCGATCCCTAGCCACGCTCCGCCGCGTGCATGACCTCGCAACAGCGCCTGCCGTTTCCCCGCATCCCAACCCAAGCGCCGCCGCGATCTGGCCGCCGCTGCGCCCTTTCATCGCGGGCGAGCGTCGGCTCGGCCGCTTCATGGCCCGCCGTCGCTGGACTTCAGCGCTTTACGAATTCCTCCGTTTTGGCGTGAAGCAGGCATGGGCGTGCCTGTTCGGCGGCATCGCCGTTTTCCTGATGGTCGCAACCTGGCTCTTTTATCCGGCAAGCGCGCCGCTTGCCCGCTACGACTTTCTGTTTCTCTGCATGATCGCCGTTCAGGCCGCGCTGCTCGCGGGCCGGCTGGAGACTCTTGAGGAAGCAAAGGTGATCCTGATCTATCACGTCGTCGGAACGGCGATGGAAATCTTCAAGACCTCTGTCGGCTCCTGGATCTATCCGGAGCCCAATTTCTTCCGGATCGGCGGCGTGCCACTGTTCTCGGGCTTCATGTATTCCTGCATCGGCAGCTATCTGTGCCGCGCATGGCGGCTGTTCGATTTCGAGTTCACAGGTCACCCGCGGCGCGTCGCGATGGCCGTGCTCAGCATCGCGATCTACGTCAACTTCTTCAGCCACCACTACATGATCGATCTGCGCTGGCTGCTGTTCGCCTGGGCCGCCTGGCTGCTCTTGCGCACTCGCGTCTACTTCAGGGTTTGGCATGATCACCGTTCGATGCCGCTGTTGCTCGGGCTCGTGCTGGTTTCGCTTTTCATCTGGTTTTCGGAAAATATCGGCACGTTCACCAAGATTTGGCTCTATCCGTCACAGCGGCACGGCTGGTCGATGGTGTCGATCAATAAGCTCGGATCATGGTTCTTGCTGCTGATCATCAGCTACACGCTGGTGAGCCTGATCAATCCGCCGCGCAAGCGTGCGACCGGCATCCGGGAAAAATTCAATGGCATGCCGGGTTTCCAGCACCTTCGACCGTGAGAAAAGCAATCGTGGCCGGCGCGATCTCGATCGAACCCGGCGGCGATGTCACCGCCGCAAGCGGCGGAAGATCGTCATTCGGGCCGAGCTCCAAGACCGTTCCATTCAGCTTTACGCCGGCGCTTTGCAGATCATCTGCCGACAGCGTGTAACGCTCGCTGGCCGCGGGCAATCGCAGCTTTGCGGCGCTCGTCCTGTCCGTATTGATGGCGAGCAGTGTGACGGCGCCACGCACGTCTCGTCGGCAATGCGCGTAGAGGTGCACGCCATCGTGCACGCCGGCGTCGAGAACGGTCGTGCCCATCAGCCTGCGCCAAAGCAGCGCCGCCCAGTAGTTTGGCCGCGGCCGCAACGTCGTCTCGTCAAGCAGGCCGTAGTCGCTTGCCGCCAGCGTGTTGTGCGCCACCATCTGGACGCCGGCCCTGGCAAGCCGGCCCAGTTGATCGAGATATCGGAACGTATCGAGGAAAGTGGAAGCCCAGGGATTGCCGCCGCAGGCGGCCTCGGCGGTCTCGGTCAGCCACATCGGCTTGTCACGCGCGAACTCGTCCCTCAGCGATCGGTAGAACGCGAGCGTTTGCTCCGTGCTCTTAAGCCAGCTTTCCGAAAGCGCGGCCTCTGGTGTGGTCTGGCCCGGAATCCCGGAGCATCGTTGCGAGAGGGCGCCGTAGTGATGATAGGAAAAAGCATCGATGCCGGGACCGGATGCAGCAAGCAGATCCTGTGTACGGAGAAAATCGGAGCTGGATTGCGGGGGTGATTGCGACGCTGTCGCCTCGCCGATCGAACCGGGGCCCAGAACGATCACATCCGGTTCGCTGGCCCTGATGAATGCAACAAAGGCTTTAAAATCCCGCCCGTAGGCCGCCGCATCGTATCCTTTCGGCGCGCGTCCCATGGCGGCCAGCGTCGGCTCATTCATGAACTCGGTGGCGGCAATTCTGCCGCCGATAGATCTGGTGTAGGCGAACAAGCGACGCGCCTGATCGCTCCGCCATCGGCCTGCAGCGTCCCGGACGCCGGGGCTTATGGCCATCGACGTCACGATCTCTGCGCTGACGGCGCGAGCAAAGTCGATGACGCTTTTCCAGCGCTCGCGGCTCAGCACCGCGCGGAAGCCATCAGGCGGCGTCGGCGGCGTCGCATCGCTTTCTGCAAAGTAGGTGCTATTGGCCCAGGTGCCGCTGACGCGCAGGTAGGCTGGGGCCAGCGCAGCCGCCAATATACGCAGCCGGCGGTTCGACAGGTCGATCGGCGCTCGATACGCGTAGCGGTCGGGGTTCGCGCCCGCCGGGATATTTTCGGCGTTATCGGCGCCCCGAGCAGATGGCGCCGAGGCACTCGCTTTGTAAGGCCTCCAGAACCGTCCGCCGGTGACCTCGACCATCTCCACGTTGTACGATTGAAAACGCTCGTCGATGGTGCCGAGACGAGGCAATCGTGAAGGGTCTACGGAAAGCGTCGGCGTTTGGGCGGCCGTCTTCGGGATTGCCGCGAGCGCGGCGATCACAATTCCCATTCCGACTTTGAAACCGCTGGACCTGGTCATGGCCATTGTCCTTGGGAAGGGCCAAGTCGGGCGTTCGCCCACGCGTTGGCGCTACGGCGCCACCAATTCGACGCGGCGGTTCAACGAACGGCCGGCATATCGATCTATTCAAATTAGTCGCAATCATGGCCGTTTTCGAGAGGCCAAGGGTTAGCAGATTCTGCCCATGCATCTGCCGCAACTCTCGAAGCGCGGCTGCGGACGTGCTAGAAACCGATGCGTATTTGCAGTGCTCTCTCAGGAATGGTCTTTCCATGCTTCGTATCGCATTTGCTTTCAGCGTCACCGTCACATTGTTCGCATCCTTAAGCTCCCAAGCTCACGCAGCCCAATGCGGCACTAGTGCCGCGGGCTACGCTGCCTGGAAGCAGGAGTTCGCCGGCGAGGCCCGCGCCAAGGGCATCAGCGCCTCGACCATCCAGGCCCTGATGGCGACGAACTATGCGCAGACGACCATCAATGCCGACCGCGGCCAGCGCAGTTTCAAACTCTCGCTCGATCAGTTTCTCGCCAAGCGCGGCGCCACCACCATCGTCGCCAGGGGGCGCCAGCTCAAGCAATCGCAGGCCGCGCTGTTTGCCTCCATTCAGAGCCGCTACGGCGTGCCGCCGGGGCCGCTGCTCGCGATCTGGGGGATGGAGACCGGGTTCGGCAGCCAGCGCGGCAATCAGAATATGCTCGCCTCGATCGCGACGCTCGCCTATGACTGCCGGCGCTCGGAATATTTTACGGAGCACCTCTACGCGGCGTTGCAATTGATCGATCG
The DNA here is from genome assembly GCF_000472965.1 of Bradyrhizobium murdochi. GTDB lineage: Bacteria > Pseudomonadota > Alphaproteobacteria > Rhizobiales > Xanthobacteraceae > Bradyrhizobium > Bradyrhizobium murdochi. Next base: position 87,106 of record NZ_AXAU01000018.1, read on the forward strand.
CGGCGCGCTCTCCGCCAGCCAGCGCGGCTCAATGCATGGCGAAGTCGGGCAGACGCAGTTCATGCCAAAAGCCATTTTGGCTTACGGTACTGGCAATCTCGAAAACTCGGCCAACGCGCTGATGTCGACCGCGAACTTTTTGCGGGCGCATGGCTGGCGCGCGGGCGCCGGCTATCAGCCGGGCGAGCCGAATTTCGCCGCCATCCAGGCCTGGAATGCCGCCGGCGTCTATCAGAAGGCGATCGCGCTGATGGGCCGCCAGATCGACGGCGGGGAGTAGCGAGTAGAGGGCATTCCCACCACCGAAGCCAATCGCCGTCGTCCCTGCGACCCGTCTTCGCCAAGGCTTCGCCGGGGTTTGACGTTGGGCTCGCCGAAGCTTTAGCGAAGGCGGCACGCAGGGACCCATAACCACAGGCGCCAATTGTTGAAGCCAAGCCGTCGACCAGTTCGCTTTAACAACATCGGCCGCGGCGTATGGGCGTGCGCGGGGACGACGAGTTTCGCTCGCCGTTTTCCCATGGCATAACGGACGCGGGAATGAACAAGGGATTCGCATGCGCATTTTTCGTTGGGCCATTTTTCTCGGCGCCGTCATCTTCTCCACCCCCACTTACGCCGCCCGCTGTGGCGGCGATTTCAACACCTTCGTTTCCGCGATGGCGGCGGAGGCGCAGGCGGCCGGCGTGTCGCAAGCGGTGATCGGCCAGGCGTTTGCCGGCATCACGCAGGATCCGGCGGTGCTCGCTTTCGACCGCCGCCAGCGCGGCACCTTCAACAAGACGTTCGAGCAATATGTCTCGACCCGCGTCGGCCCCGGACGCATCAACATCGGGCGGCAGATGCTGCTGAGGCACGCGTCACTGCTGGCGCGCATCGAGCAGAAGTTCGGTGTGCCGCCGCAGATCATCGTCGCGATCTGGGGGCTGGAGAGCGATTACGGCAAGGGCGACATCGGCAAGATGCCGGTGATCCGCACGCTGATGACCATGGCCCATGATTGCCGCCGCACCGAACTGTTTCAGGGCGAGCTCTTGTCCGCGCTGAAGATCGTGCAGCGCGGCGATCTCCCGCTACGCGACCTGATCGGCGCCTTCGCCGGCGAGATCGGCCAGACGCAATTTTTGCCGTCGTCCTACATCAAATACGGCGTCGATTTCGACGGCAACGGCCATGTCGACCTGCGCCACAGCGTGCCCGACGTGCTCGCCTCCACCGCGAACCTGCTGCACGTGTCGGGCTTCAAGGCCGGCGCGCCCTACGGCGAAGGCACTGCGAATTTCGAAGCCATGCGGGAGTGGAACAGGGCGACGATCTACCGCAAGACGATTGGGTATTTTGCGGACCGGCTGGTGGCGCGTTGATTCCGCTTGTCGTCACCCGCCAACGGGTCGCGCGAATGCGCGCCCGATGACAGGCTCCGGCGGGTGACCCAGTATTCCAGAGACGATAGTGATAGAGCCGATAAGCCGCGGCGTACTGGATCCCCGCCTTCGCGGGGATGACAGCTTTGAGCGTCGACAGTGTCACTCACAAATGAAATCACTTCGCCGCCTGCGCGCCCATCTTCTCGATCCGCTTCGCCAGCACCGCCCAATAGGTCGCCGGGCGAAACCTCTGCAAGAGGTCCATGAACTTCGCGTCGTTGCCGATCAGAATGCGCGGCTGGTTTTTCTCGATGCCGAGAATGATGCGTTGCGCCGCGGCCGGCGGCGTGGTCCTGGCGATCGCGTCGAAACGCTCGATCGATTCGGCGCGGCGCGCATTGTCGGCGATGCCGTTGCCGGTGCGGGAGTTGCGCACGATGTTGGTCAGGACGCCGCCGGGATGCACCACCGAGAGCCTCACCGGGCTGTTCGCCATCGCGAGCTCGTGTCGCAGGCTTTCCGAAAATCCGCGCACCGCGAACTTGGCGGCGCAATAGGCGGTCTGGCCGGGCGGGGCGACGATGCCGAAGATCGAGGAGAGGTTGACGATGTGCGCCTCGGGCTGCGTCGACAGATGCGGCAGGAACGCGCGCGTGCCGTGCACCACACCCCAGAAATTGATGTTGATCAGCCATTCCATCTGCGCCTGATCGACCTCGTTGAAGGCGCCGAGCAGGGCGACGCCGGCATTGTTGATGACGATGTTCAGCTCCGGATGCGCGGCGATGGCCGCGTCGGCAAACTCCTGGATTTGGGCGGGCTCGCCGACGTCGACGCGGTGGATCGTTACCCTGCGCTTGTTCGCTTTTCCGATCTCGGCGGCCACCTGCTGAAGCCCGGCCTCGTCGCGGTCGGCGAGCGCGAGATCGCAGCCGCGCGCGGCCAGTTCCAGCGCCAGCGCGCGGCCGATGCCGCTGGCGGCGCCGGTCACGGCGGCCGCGCGTCCAGATATCGCAGTCATGTCGGATCGGACTCCTTGCAGGTCGAGGTTAGGTAGGTTCCTGCAAACTTTCGCAAATTGGAACCGAACCATAAAGCGGTTTCCGCGCTTAGTGTCGAATACCCGACAGAGGGGCGGCATCACCAGCCGACGCGATTCTGAGAGGAGGTTCATATGGGACAATCCAAACCCCATCGCGCAACGGCCCTCATTGTCGAAGACGACCCGATGCAGCGGAACATGATCTGCCTGCTGCTGGAGGAGAGTGAGGTCGATGTGATCGAATGCGAGAGCGCCGAGGCCGCTGAGCTGGTGCTGGAGCGCGCTGCCGGCAGTCTGGTCTTGATGATGACCGACGTGCAGCTTGCCGGCAACATGGATGGTGTCGAACTCGCGCATATCGCACGGAAGTACAATCCCGAAATGGGCGTGATCGTCACCTCGGGCAAGCCGCTGCATCAGGAATTGCCCGACGGTGTGCAGTTCTGGGCCAAGCCCTGGGCGCCGCTCGACGTGATCCGCGAGGCGGAGCGCATGGTCTATGCACGAGAGCACGGCGGCGAACCGCGCCCGTGAGCGCCGCCGCCCTGCTTTCGCGCCCGATGCTGCCGTGTTAATGGCAGGGCATGACCCTGTCGTTCCTGTTGACCTCGCTGATCGTGGTCGCGTCCCCCGGCACCGGCGTGCTGTACACGCTGGCGGTGGCGCTGACACTGGGCGCACGGCCCGGTATCGCGGCCGCCTTCGGCTGCACCCTCGGCATCGTGCCGCATATGCTGGCCGCCATGCTCGGGCTCGCCGCCGTGCTGCACACCAGTGCTCTGGCTTTTGCCGCGCTGAAATGGTGCGGCGTGGCGTATCTGCTTTACATGGCCTGGCAGGCGCTGCGCGAGACGGGCGCGCTTGCGATCGACACGCGTCCGGCCGCGAAGGCGCGCTCCAGCCGGCGCGTTATCGTGACCGCCGTCCTGGTCAACATCCTCAATCCAAAGCTCTCGATCTTCTTCCTGGCCTTCCTGCCGCAATTCGTCGCGCTCGACGAGCCGCATCCGCTGGCGCGGATGCTGGAATTGAGCGCAGCGTTCATGGCGATGACGTTTGCGGTGTTCGCGCTCTACGGCCTGTTCGCGGCCGCGATGCGCGACCGCGTCATCACCCGGCCGAAGGTGATGGCATGGCTGCGCCGCAGCTTTGCGGCGGGATTTGCCGCGCTCGGGGCGAAGCTGGCGCTTGCGGAGCGGTAGATCTTTTCGCGCGGCCGTCATTGAAGCGCAGCAAGCGATCCATATCGAGTTCGTAGCCGCAAATAAAAAGGCGGACCCGCGGCCCGCCATTCTCCAAAACTAACCCGGAGTTGGGAGCCCGGGCGGAGCTGAGCACTCCACCCGGGCCGAAATTCACTTCTTCTTCGACTTCTTGGCCTTCTTGGCCTTCGCCTTTTTCGCCTTCTTCGCTTTCTTAGCCATAGTATCCTCTCAAGGTTTTCATGGATTGAAACGCGACACCGAGGCATGCTTGGCGGAGGGCCAGCCTCGCAACATCCTCGCACACGATCCCAGCAGATTCGCAGGCCGCTGCCGCGTGCTGTCATGGCGGTGTCATCACGTTATCCACAGTTGTTATGCATTTTGATACGATTTTTCGCCGAAACGAGCATCGCCGCTGCCGCTCGCATGCGCGCGCATCATGCTTAACGATGTCCGAACGCGCGCGATCTTCATCAATTCAAAACCACGGTTTGGATTGGCCGGCGGCCATCAGGGTCCGTTAAGCGGCGCAGATGCATTTGTCCCGTAAGACGACGGGGATTGTCGTGGGAGAAGGCAGAACCGACTAGACAACAGGGGAGACGGGACGCGTGCGCGTCCTGAGTTCGCGATGCTGAGCGTTCCGACGCTGTGGACGGTGTTCGTCATCAATTTTCTCGCGCTGGGCCTGATCTGGGCCTACGTCATGCGCTGTTATCCGTCGTTCGAGGCCGCGCGGTTCTGGACCGGCTCGGCGTTCACGGCGGCGGCGGGCGCTGCGATGGCGACGCTGCGCGTAGTCTTCCCGGATTCTCTCGTGCCGTTGCTATTCGCCGGCACCACGCTGGTACTGGCGATCTGCCTTGCCACGATGGGAATTCAGAGATTCTTCACCCGGCCGGTTTCGTGGCTTCGTACCGCCTTGACCACCGGCTTTGCCTTTGTCGGTCTGTCCTTTTTCATCTTCGTCTACGACAGCGTGCCAGCGCGGATGACCGTCTTTACGATCGCCCAAGTCCTGCCCATGGCGATGGGCCTGAAGCTGTTGCTGACCCCGCACGAAGGGCGCATCAATCCGGGCGCCCGGCTGGCCGGCGTCGTCACCATTATCATCATGACCATTCTCGCGGTTCGGTTGACCGGCGCGGTCACCGGCATGGGGCCCGGCTTCTCCTACATGCATTTCACCCCGGCGCAGTCGGTCGTCATCCTGGTGCTGGTGTTCCTGTCGATGTCGCTGAATTTCGGCTTCCTGCTGATGGCGATGGACCGGCTGCGCAACGAGGTCGCGGATCTGGCGCTGCTCGACGACCTTACCGGCGTCGGCAATCGCCGTTACCTTGTGCAGCGGCTCACGGAAGAATGTGCGCGCTCCGAGCGCAGCGGCCAGCCCTTCGCGCTGTTGGTGATCGATCTCGACGGCTTCAAGGGCATCAACGATACCTACGGTCACGCCGTGGGCGACGCCTGCCTGCAGCATTTCACCCTGATGGCGCAAACCCGGCTGCGGCCCGGCGACATGCTGGCACGCACCGGCGGCGACGAATTCTGCATCGTGTTGCCGTCCTCGACGCTGCGCGAGGGCGCGATGATCGCGCGCCGCGTGCTGGAGGTCTGCCGCGCGGATGCCGAACAATGCACCGGCAACGACATTCCGATCGCCGTCTCGATCGGCGTCGCACAATGGACCCGCGAGATGGGCGGCTTCCCGGATCGCCTGATCGCCGCCGCTGACCATGCGTTGTACGACGTCAAGAAGGCCGGCCGGAACGGCTTTGCTGTCTACGATCCGGCGCCGCCGCTGGTGCCCGAGGCCGAAACGGCCGCGGACGTGGCCCTCCGCAAGCGGGCCTGAGGCGTGCTACCAAGGTTCGTCACTGGACCTCGGTCATGAATTTTCGCCTCGTCGCGGCGGCACTATTCGCTCTCTCACTTCCTGCTTGCGCCTCCGCGCAATCGCCCGACCTCGCCGCAATCGCGCGCTCGTCGGGCATGCCAGATATTCCCGGCTTGAAGATGGTCTGGCTGGCGCCATGGGGCGATCCCGCAAAGACCCATCCCTGGCGCAACATCATCGTGCATCAGACCGAGGGGCCGGCCGGCTCCGCGCGCGGCGGCGCGCTGGCGCAATCGAAGAACCCGACGCGGCGCGGCGTGATGGTCTGGGTCGAAACCGACGGCACGGTGTACTGGGCGGTCGGCGAACATCTCGTTCCGACGCATGGCGACGGCGCCAACCGCAACGACAACAAATACATCGACAACGGTCCGACCTATCGCCAGGTGGTCGGCAGCAATTCGGTTGGCGTCGAATTCGCCGGCAATTATCCTGATGTGACGCGGGGCCCGACGGATGCGCAAGTAGCGGCGTGGCGAATCCTGGTGAAGGTGCTGCGCGTGCGTTACGGCATTCCCCTCGATCGCGTCTATGCGCACAACTGGATCGACTTCAAAGACGCCCGCTATTGCGAAGGCTGCGCGTTGGCCAAGATGGCGCGGGAGTGGGGCGAGTAGACCACTGCTGTCATCTCCGCGAAGGCGGACGATCCAATATCCCAGAGACCGCGGTTATTGCGCCGTGTCTCACGACCGCCGCGAAGTACTGGGTCCCCCGCTTTCGCGGAGGACGACGGCCGAGTTAGTGGAAACAGAGTGCCAAAACAAAAAGCCGGCGTTGCCGCCGGCTTTCGTTACTTGATACCTCTGCCGCATACCTCTGCCGCGATCAGTGCGCGGCTTCGAGTTCGGCTTCCTGCCGGGCAATCGTGCCCTTGACGGCCGACTGCACCTTTTCGAAAGCGCGGACCTCGATCTGCCGCACGCGTTCGCGCGAGACGCCGAATTCGGCCGCGAGGTCTTCCAGTGTCATCGGCTCTTCCGCCAGGCGCCGCGCCTCGAAGATGCGGCGTTCGCGCGGGTTGAGCACGCCGATGGCGCCGTTCAACGCCTGACGGCGATGATCGAACTCCTCGTGCTCGGCCATCACGGCTTCCTGGTTGGGCGAGTTGTCGACCAGCCAGTCCTGCCATTCGCCGGCTTCGCCGTCGTCGCGGATCGGCGCGTTGAGCGACGCGTCGCCGCCGAGACGGCGGTTCATGTCGATCACGTCCTGATCCGTCACGCCGAGACGCTTGGCGATCAGCTTTACCTGATCGGGGTGGAGATCGCCCTCGTCCAGCGCGGAGATCTTGCTCTTCGCCTTGCGCAGGTTGAAGAACAGCTTCTTCTGGTTCGCGGTGGTTCCCATTTTCACGAGCGACCATGAACGCAGAATGTACTCTTGAATCGAGGCCTTGATCCACCACATGGCGTAGGTGGCGAGACGAAAACCCTTCTCGGGCTCGAACCGCTTGACCGCCTGCATCAGGCCGACATTGCCCTCTGAAACGACTTCAGAGATCGGCAAGCCGTAGCCGCGATAGCCCATGGCGATCTTGGCCACGAGCCGGAGATGGCTGGTGACAAGGTGATGTGCCGCGTCGCGATCGTCATGCTCGCGCCAGCGTTTGGCGAGCATGTATTCCTGCTGGGGCTCCAGCATCGGGAATTTGCGGATCTCGGCGAGGTATCTAGAAAGACCCGATTCTCCATTGAGAACCGGCAGCGTAGCTGTACGGGCCATTTGAGCGCCCTCCAGTGGTTCAGGCCCCCGATAGCGGCGGGCCCGGCAGGTGACCGCTGTGTTAAAGCCAATCACGCTGCGATGTTCCGCGTTGGATATTCAACGCACATGCAACATAGCAAAAATCGAACAAATAGGGAAGGAATGCTGACGTCACGTCCCCGTGTGGCAGCCATAACCTATTGGTATAGCTTAATTTTCCTGAAAGGCCTGCGTCATAGGGCCGCTTCCAGGGCGCTTTGCAGAAGGATGAGATCCTCCGGCAGAGGCGCCTCCCAATGCAAAAGTTCTCCCGTTCGGGGGTGTTCCAGGGCAAGCAGATATGCGTGCAAGGCCTGCCGGCCGAGGGCGGCTAGCGCCGCCTGGCCCTCGGGGCCGAGGTGGCGGGCCTTGGTCTTGAAGTGCGGGCCATAGACGGCATCGCCCATCAGGGGGTGGCCGACATGGGCGAGGTGCACCCGGATCTGATGGGTCCGTCCGGTCTCGAGCTGGCAAGCGAGGAGGGAAGCGACCGGCTTGCCGTCGCGCCCCTGATAGGCCGCCTGCAATTCCCAATGAGTGACGGCCTCGCGTCCGCCCGGGCGCACCGCCATCTTCTCGCGGGCGTACGGATGCCGGTCGATCGGGGCGGTGACCGTGCCGCGCTGTCGGTTGGGTACGCCCCAGATGAAAGCCATATAGCCGCGCTGCATCGGACCGGTGCGGCCGTGATCGGCGAATTGCACGGTCAGCGATTGATGGGCGTGGTCGTTCTTGGCGACCACCATCAGGCCCGTCGTGTCCTTGTCGAGCCGGTGCACGATGCCCGGCCGCCGTACGCCGCCGATGCCGGAAAGGCTGGCGCCGCAATGGGCGATCAGCGCGTTCACCAGCGTGCCGCTCTCGTGGCCGGCGGCGGGATGCACGACAAGACCTTTCGGTTTGTCGATGACGATGATGTCGTCGTCCTCATAGACGATATCGAGCGCGATATCTTCGCCCAGAGGCTCAGGCGGAGCGGCTTCGGGCACGTCGATTGTGATCGTATCGCCGGCCGCGACATGATAAGCGGGGTCGCGGATGGGGGCGCCCTTGGCGGTGACGGAACCGGCCAGGATCAGCGCTTTCAGCCGCGAGCGTGACAGTTCCGGGCGGAGCACCGCGAGCACGCGGTCGAGGCGGGGCGACCCCTCGTCGCCGCCGACGGTGACCTCCAGCCTTTGACCGCCGTTCGATGATCTCTGTTCCATCATGTTTGACGCATGATCCTCTCGGAAAACCGGTTTCCACTTTTCCGGATCATGCTCTAAAGAGCCTTGCATGACCGATACCGTTGCGCCCGAACCGACCCCCGAACAGGCCGCGCTGATCGCGCGTGTCAGGCGGATGATGCTGATCGCGGGCCTGACCTCGGCGCTTGCGGTGGCCGTGGTCCTGATCGCCGTCGGGTACCGTCTTTACCGCGGCGAGGGAAGCCCCACCCCTGGCGCGGCGGATATCACGGAAACCCTGCCCAAGGGCGCCCGCATCGTCTCGACCGCGGTCGCCGGCGAGCGGCTGGTGCTGACGCTGGATATAAGCGGGGTGACCGAAATCCGCACTTTTGATGCCAAGACGCTGAAACCGGCCGGAAAGCTCAAATTCGTTAGCGAACCCTAAGGCAGGCCGGATCGGGTGTGCACCGGGTCGGCCCGAGGACCCGAAGCAACAGGGTTAACCACCGGTGCGAAGGCTTCAGACTTGCCTTGCCGACCGCACATTTCAAGGCTATTCCCTGAAGCACACGCTCCCTTCGTCTAGCGGTTAGGACGCGGCCCTCTCAAGGCTGAAACAGGGGTTCGATTCCCCTAGGGAGCGCCATAAAATCAATGGCTTAGATGATGATCGACGTGGCCGTCGAATATCCGTAAAATAAACATCGCTGTACGTCACCGAATTTCGCGCTGGTTCAACATAACTCGCCAGCCCCCGTGATGCCGACCTTCGACTACAACGCCCTGACCGCCCCAAATGCTCGCGACTTCTTATTCAAGCATGCATCGGCAGAGATGACTGAGTGACTTAAGGCCCACGCTTTGAAGCGTGGGTGCGTGCGGGAAGCCGTCCCACCGTGAGTTCGAATCCCTCTCTGGCGCTCATTGCAAGGCTCATAACCTGAAGGTCGCAAGTTCAAATCTTGCCCCCGCAACCAAACAAGTGTATGATATTTCAGTATAAAATCAAAGGGCCGCTCGGTAAGGGCGGCCCTTTGTGTGCAGGAGTCGCCACTGAGTCGCCACGCGCCAACATGCCGGTCTCGCTAGGGACGACGTTCCCTACTATCTGAGCCGCGTCCAGCCTAGTACCGCAAGCTCGAATTCCGCTCGCTCCGGCCGATTGCTTAGATCTATAATTGAAGATCCTCGTAAATCCTGTGCTTAGGCCTCATGGTCCTCAAATTAGCCAGAAGACCGCGAGTTCTGATCGGAGTGCCGACCTATTCAGGCGATGTGCGCCATGAATGCGCTCTGTCTCTGATCGAAGTGTCGGAACAATTAAGCAAAGCCGATGTCGACCACCTAATCGAATTCGTGCCTGGCATGCTCATAACTGCCGCACGGAACAAGCTTGCCACCAAGGTGCTCCGGGAAGGTTTTACGCACCTCCTTTTTGTGGATGCGGATATCGGATTCCACGCCCAACTTGTCTTAGACATGATTGCAGCCGAACGCGATTTCGTCGCGTGTACCTATCTCAAGAGAGAGTTGCCGGAAGCGCCGCGGGCTCCTCACGAGTCAGTGTCGAAATGGCTCGAGGGAGCGGGCAAATACGCTGTAGTCCCGCATTCCAATACCCGAAACGAAGACATCACAGAAGTTAGCCGTGTTGGTTTGGGCCTAGCGTTGATTCGCAATGGTGTCTTCGAAATCATGCAGCCAAAATGTAAGCAGTACGACCTTGATGGCGTTCAGATCGAGTTTTTCCGGCTCGGTGTCGTTGGAAATGAGTTCCGGACAGAGGACTACGACTTTTGCGAAAGATGGAGGAAACTTGGAGGCGGCGTGTTCGTGTTGACGCAGGCTGACACAACACATACTGGGCCGATTACTCTGCGGGGGTGCTATTCGGCCGCGCTGGACCCCGATCCCAGTTGATCGCCTTTTACCGGCGCATGAAGGCTCACTTTCAGCAGGGGGTCGTGTTTACATTCGGTTCCACAATATTTCAGGCCAACTCGACGAAGTCGCTTTGATCGCCTTGACGCTGGAGTCGGAGGCCTTGGTGCTTTCTGAGCGTTGATGCGTTCAGCTGCAGCTTGAACGGAAAGAGGGCTGGGTTGTTAGCTAACTGAGATAGCAACATGCCGCGCCCCTGGCTCAACAAGACACTATGGATCAAAAGTTCGGCGATCTCCTCGGACGTCTGAATCGGGGTACGAGAAGTGACGAGCGATCCCTTCTCCGATCCCGCATGTAGCACCCCCCATTGAGTCATGGACTTGAGGACATGTTGGATCGTGCGCTCCAACGTAGAGCGATCACCCCACGATTCCGTCATTCGGCGCTTGATCTGCGTTCTGTTAGCTTGACCATGCAATGCCAGGAGCTTTCCAACGTGCGTGGCGACATCGAAGAAGAACGGATGCGTAGCAATGACCATAGCCCAGTGAATGGCCACACGGTTCTCACCACCTGCCGACGTCAGGCGCTTAAGAGCAGTGGTGCGTAACGGCCCGACCTGATCGCCTACAGTTAGCCAGATGCGGGTCAAAACCGTTAGAGTCTTTCCGCGTCCACTGCTGTTGGTGTTGCCCGGAACGAGATCTTCGAGAAATTCCCATAGGACCTTACGAATTTCCGGCACATCCTCGCCCCTTGAGAGTCGCGCGGCGGCAATATCAAGCCATTCAAGATGTATCGTTCGATCGAAACCGATCTTAGTCTTTTTTCTAACACTCATACCGATTTAGCCACCGTCACAAAGGGCACTATGGCTTCCTCGATGCAGATCCCGCCGTGGGCCACCGTTCTTCTTCCGTCAGCAATAAAGGCGCGTAGCGGTGGGGCGATCAAAACATGATAGTCCTCAGGTAATCCGATGCTCGGCCACTCCAGAGCACTGGGATAAGTCACCGACGTGTTGGATCGCAGCAGCACGTCCCGGAACACGTGGACCCTCTCGCCGCGCTCGTCGGCAGTTGCGCCAACGTTGGGCTTTCCGATCCCGATGCCTTCAACGTTTCCGTGATCGGCAGTTAGGATTACTTCAAAATCACGATCGAGCAAAGCGTCCAGGAGACGCCAGAGGGCACCTCTCTTGGCCCAATGACGGACCCCCGCGTGCATGCCATCGGTGCCGGTGACGATGCCGTGCAGCATCTGATCGATTGTCCCGACTACGATGCCTGCGATCCTGCAGCGCGGCTCGTCGAGCTTCCCGCTAACCCTGGCGATGAAGGCATAGTCGTCTTCCAACGTTCCCTGACAGGCATAGACGGCGTCGCCTTTCCGGAGACCGCGATCTTCCCAGAAACGAGACCAGTGCTGCTCTTCCTTGCCCGTCGTGTAGAGGCTTTGCCCAAAAAAGAACGGAGGATCGCCCGCAAAGATCGACTGGCGCGACACTGACGTAAGCGTCGGCACCCAAGCGAAGACGCCGAAGTCCTCGGTCACCCATTTCCCATGCGGCATTTCCTGACGGACAACGGCCCACTGGTCCATGGCCAGACCGTCGATGATAACAACGGCCAGCTTCGTCGTGCTTCCCTTCGCGGTAAGCCGGTGCGCCATGTACTTTGGAATCTGATGAACCATGACCGGCCGCGGCAGGTAAGAGAGGCTGTGCAGAGAGGCGTAGTGCGTGACCATCCACGCGTAAAAGCTCTGCTCAATCAGTTGGTGCGCGGCGTTGAAGCGATCCTTGTCCTCGGACGCCACATCTCCGTGCAGGGACCAACGCAACGCAACAATCTCGGCCCACCGGACTGCAGCCTGCACCCAGTCATGGTGATCGCTGCTCAGCAATGGACTGTTGGAGTGCGATAGATCAAGGAGCCTTCGGAAGCGCGATGTGTGGTCGGCGGACTCGGATCCCGCCACACCGACAGCCATCCACGTTCCGTCGACAAGCGATCGGGAAACTCTGTTCGTCGGGATTAGCAAACCGTCCGTGAAGAGATTGTCGACGTAGACCCGCACATCGTCGTGGTCGAAGGGGAGATGCTTTGGACCTGAGAACTTTAGATCGTAGGGTTCGGGCTCCTCGCGCAGTCCACCTTCTTGCCAGTCCAACCGACGCTGCAAGAAGATGGGCCATCTCTCTTGCAAGAACTCTAGATAGCTCGCGCGGCTAGGTAAAATCTGATCGAGCGGCCAATCGTGCCATCGCCCGGTGGACCGCAGCAGGTGGATCAACCGCTCGTCCAACGACTTCGGAACTATCTTGCCGCTGTAGTGGCGCCGCAGAAGGGCGCGGAGCAGGTCTGCATCGCTTTGAATTTGCGCAGGATCGAGTCGAAACACGTTTCTCAGAAGAAAATCCCGTGTCGCGTTCTCGCCCATAGCCTCTGGCTTGAAAAGCTGCTGGGCGGTAGACACGGCATCGAGCTCATTCCGATCGAGCTCGGAAAGGACATGAGGTGCCAGTGAAGGGAACAGCTCCGCGAGACTGAACGAAAGCAACCGTCGGTCACGTTCCGCCTGCTGAAGCAGGTCAAAAGGAAGTCCACTGATGTCCGAACGCGCCGCTCGCAAAACGACGACAAGGTTCGTCTCGTTGCCGTTGTCCCAAATCTCCCGGAAACGTCGCTCATAGGCGTATCGAAATGCGACATGGTCCTCGAATGGCACGATCTCGAATCCGCGCTGGCGGATACCGTCAACAATACCCTGCTCAGTCAGTAGCTCGTCGGGGTCCGCCACGACGGTCAAACGCGCGACACTGGCGATGTCGTGGCTGAACTGCGCCAGAATAGGCTCGCGCCATGTGCCGCTAGGCGACGAGGTGCTCATGAATTGCCACCCATCGGCGCCACGCGAGCGATGAGGACTGCCGCGAGATCAGGGAGCGCAGCTTCCCGCGTCGTGAGTTCTCGGTTCCATGCCTGATTATCCTCCTCCAAGGTCCGAAGGCGGTGAGCCCGGACCTGAGGTAGCCCGAGCCGCTCGATTGCACGGCGACGCGATGCGAATGCGTGCGCGGCCTTCTTACGCTCACGCATGATGCTCGTTTGATGAGCAGCGGCGAGCTCCTCAAAGACTGAGGCACCCTGCGCTTCTGCAGCCTTGCGGCTGGAATCAAACGCATCCACCGCGGCGGAACCTGAGATCTCCTCACCCGCTTGGCTCAAGCTGTCCGGCAGGTCAATCAACCGTTCCCAGATGGTGCGCGCCGTCGGGCCAAACACGCGGCCGTCCTCTGCCAGGAACAGTGCGAGGAAGCGCTGCTCCCGCCCACCAGGCGTATGCAGGCTGATCCGCCACAATGACCAGAAGCCGCTTGTCTTGTTGGAAACGTCGGGGACCAGGATACTGGGTATCGGTTGGCCGGGTGCGAAAATGGGTAGACTATTCGTGAGTCCGCGTACCCGCTCGTCTTCAAGTGAAATAAGCGTGGCACCTGGCTGATCCGCGGCGTCACGGCTGAATACAGCCGCAGGGAATGTATCTCCATTGGGCCAGCGAAGATCGTGGCCGATGACGGCCGGCTTGACGAACGCGCCGGTCGACTCCTGACTGCGCAGATAGGCTAGAGTCATGCGCTCGGTCCAATATGGCATCTGATGGTTTGCGATCTTCTGAGCCGTCGAAGGGTCCAACCGCTCCGTTGCGCTAAGCAGTGTTGAACTGGCTCGGGCTTCCTCCGCGCGACGGCGTATCTCATCAGCAAGGGCGGATGCACGGCGCTCGGCCTCCTCGGGCGCGATGATTGCCTGAGCGAAAAGCTCCTCGAATGGGACGCCGCCCTCTTCGGAGTCGAGCACGTCTGCGAGTTTGTCGACACCAAACTCTTCGAGAATTCTCGCCAGCTTTTCTTCCAACACGTCCCGCACGCGAAGCTCGACGGTGCCTTCGAGCGCAAAATTCATCGCCCGCACGATATGCTTCTGTCCAATACGATCGACGCGGCCTATCCGCTGCTCGATCTTCATCGGATTCCACGGGAGATCATAGTTCACGATAACATGGCAGAATTGCAGGTTTAGACCTTCGCCGCCAGCATCGGTGGAGATGAGGATCTGCGCGTCGGTCGCGAAGCGGCGTTGCGCCTGCCGCCGGTCCTCCAAGTCCATCGCGCCGTTGAGAGATACGACGGTAAAACCGCGGCGCTCAAGGAAATTGGCAAGCATAACCTGGGTCGGAACGAACTCCGTGAAGATCAGCACCTTCAGGATTGGGTCATTTTCCTCGCGCTGCTGCTGCTGAATGCGCTCGAGCAGCGCCTCAGCCTTGACGTCGGGTCTACTGGCTTCACAGCGTCGCGCAGCCGACAAAAGAAGCTCCACCTCTCTACGCTCGTCCTTGATCCCCTTCAGCCGCGTCTTCAGGATAGTGTCGAGCTGTTGCTGTCCATCCAGCGCGGACCAGTCCTCTCCCACGTCCTCGGGGAACAGCGAAAGCTGGCCCTGAGGCAGATCGAGCACGGCCAGTCTTCGTTCCAGGGAGGTGCGGATTGCCGCGGTGCTTGACGTGATCAGCCGCTGCATGAGGATCATCAGGAAGCCGACGGCGGTTTGCTTTTCCTTCATCGCGCGGTTGTAGCCGTCGCGAACGTACTCCGTCACAGCATCATAGAGCGCCCGTTGCTCCGCGTGCGCCGCCCCCCATTCGATTGGTACCAGCTGCGTGAAGCGCGGCTTGAAAAGCGGGTTCCCTTCGGCGTCGATCGCGCGGCGTTTCTCAGTACGGATGACGAAGGGGGCTACCGCTTCGCGCGAAATCGCGTCGTCGCCGGGTAGAGCGTCCGCGTCGAGAAACCCGATCAGCCTGCGAAAGGCGTCCGACTTCCCCTGATGCGGCGTCGCCGACAGTAGCAGCAGGTATGGCGCCGCCTGCGAAAGGGCATCACCCAGCTTGAAGCGGGCGACCTGCTCGGTACTGCCGCCAATGCGATGGGCCTCATCGATGATGATCAGGTCCCACCCGGCTGAGACCAGGTCTTCGAACCGTTCACGATTGTAGCGGGCTAGCTGCTCCTGGCTCCAGCCACGGCGGGAGTCGATCGGCTTCACCGAGTCGAGCGGACAGATGACCTGTTGGTGCAAGCGCCACAGGTTTTCGTCTTCGTCGATGGCGCCCGCCTGACGGAGCGCGCTCAGGCTGCTGGGAAGAATGAGCCGGAAGTCCTCGTTGAAGTGGCTCTTCATTTCCGATTGCCACTGCAAGACCAATCCAGCAGGGGCGACGACAAGAATTCTCCGCACAAGCCCACGGATCTTCAGCTCCCGCAGGATCAGACCTGCCTCGATCGTCTTGCCGAGCCCAACCTCATCGGCGAGCAAATAGCGAATGCGATCCCCGGAGATGGCGCGCTGAAGAGCGCGGAGCTGGTGGGGCAGCGGGATGACCGTACCTTCCAGCGGAGCGACCAATGCGTGCCGCTCCAGAGAATCGGCGATGCGAGCGGCGGCGCTAACATAGGAAAGGCGATCGAGAAGATGAGATTCACTTGACTGCAGAGGATCGAGACGATTCTGCAGCACCCGGACGGCAGTCCCCCGTCGCGGCAGCCAGACCAGGCATGTTGCTTGCCCCCAAAGAGTGTCTGTATCGACGACTCGGCAGGGTTCATCATGGTCAATGCTGTGCCACCACTCGCCCGCCTGCATACGTCGCCTCACTCATCACCGAGACGCATGCTCGCGACGTCGTAGTACATCAACAGCTTTTCATCTTCTTGCAGCACGTTCTCCGGTAGTTTCGCCGCGACGCTGACAATTGTCTTGTAGTCCTGTCCCTCATAGGCGGCCTTGAAGCCGGCACGCACCGCTTCAGTGCGGAATAGCTTCAGTTTTCGTTCCTTCGCCTGCTTGTACGTCTCGAACTCAGTCAGCAGCGCCTTCTCGCGCAGCTTCTCCAAATCACCTTGCTTTCCTGGATCAGGTAGGTACCAGCGATCCGCCGCCTTGGTGGTCAGCGCCGGATCATCCTTGGCGAGATTACGAAACTCTTTGAAGTTCGTGGAGAGGTACGAATGGATTTGGTTCGGCACCGGTCCACTGCCGTCGTAATGGATGCAGTTCTGTCGGAGAATTTCCTTGAGCTCGACCGTCTGCTCGTGCTTCGCCCAGTTCTGGATTTCGCGCATGAACGCGGGCTGGAGGTCCTGGAAGCTGCGCGGCTTGTCCTGAACCTCGCGGCGCACCCATTGAATGGCGCTCGCCTCATCGATGACGAATAGGCTCAGCTGACGTAGTTCGGCGGCCGTGTTTCGTTTGCGGTCGTACTCAGCAACCTGCGTTGGCAGGAAGTACATGCCGTCGCGCTCGGGATAGCGCTGAGTCAAGCCTCCGAGAAATTCCGCGGTCGAAAGCGGCACCGAGAGTTGGCGCTGCACGTGGAAGGCGATCATCCGATCGTGAAGCACTTGCGCAGTGCGCTCCGCGACCACATCAGCGACGCCTTCAACACTGGAGAAAATCGGAACGTGGCCAAGATGCTCGGTCACGAAAGCCCAAGCACCTTCTGGCGACGACGTTCCTAACGCAAAGCGTTCAGCTAAAGCCTCGGTCGGCTTATAGGCGGATATCACGAGGTCCTGCTTGACCGCGGTGCTCGTGACCTGACGAAAGGACCCCTGCTGCTTGTCGAGCATCCTGACGTCGGCTACCACAAAGCCGGAGGTTCCGAGCGCCTCTTGGATGGCCCGCCATACTGCATTTGATGAATTGCTGAATACGATTGTCATCCAGCGTCCAGGTTTCAGGACGCGAGCGTATTCATCGAAGCAGGCGCGCATCAACTCGTGGTACTCAGCGATGGTCTTCTTTTTGGCGCGATCCACAATTGCTTCAGGAGCGGCATCTGTCCAAACGCCGTGCCACGACTCAACGAGGTAATTCAGATCTGCATAATATTTGTTCTCGCCAAACGGGGGATCCGTGAAAATGTAGTCCACTGAATCATCCGGAAGGCCTAGACGCGCGCACGTTCCGGTGCTGACAAATACCCCTCGTGAATGAGATGAGCCCTCGGAAAAAGCCGTCGGTAACCGTTTCGCACGGGGGCTAAGATTGTACCAAGGACTGCACTCCGCAATCTGGGACGGTACATAGTATACGCCATCCAGATAGTTGTTAACCTGTGATCCTCCAGGACGACCGTACTGGATTGGCTTGTACCTGTTAAGAATAGACATCCCCCAAATAGCGTGATCAAGGAACCACCGAAGCATATTGGCAATGCGAAAGTCTTCGACTGAAGACGCCTTCCGCCAGGCGAGAGCCATCACTTGAGCCTGGCGACGCAAGAAGAAATCGTGCACGTGAGTAACGCCAGCAGAATCCATACGGGCGCGCTCATGAGTCATGTGCATGTAGGGTATTGCCTGCGTGGGCACCTCTGCTGGCAAAGGCATGGCCGCGACTCTGTCAAGCACCGCCGCGTCATCGGATGTAGGGATCTTCTCGTACCTGGCGTTGCCGACTGAGTAGTCAATCAAGGCCGCTCGGCGCTTGGGGGTCCTAATATTCCTTCCAATGGCCGTATCAAACCTCGTCTCATACAGCCTTTCCAAGCGGCTCTTTGTCAGGACAGCGGTGCAGTGCGGACAAGGGAAGTGATCGTGGACACGCTTTGTGGACGGATCGAGAGCCTCCTCCACGAAGTTAACTTCGCCAGCGCATTCTGGGCAGCTGAAAACCTCGCTCCAGACTGTGAAGTTGATGCGGCCCCTGGTCTTTCCATCTGAGTGGAGTGTCTCGTACATCCAACCGAGTTCCTTGTCGACTTCGGTGAGTATACGTTGCGCGGCTCGGGAAAATGCTGCCACATCGAATGGCAACGTGTAGTTCGCGGCGATAAACGTGGCTGCCGGCCCCAGATCATTCAAGATCGACCGGCGTGCACCCCATGTCGGCTTCGATAGTCCCTGTTTCGACCACACCGCCTCGATCTGTTTACGATATTCCGCCGGCGCCGAACCGCACCACTGGGCGGCGACACCCGTCATGCCCGAGCCGGCGAAACCGTCCAGGATGATATCGCCGGGCTCTGTGTAGTGAAGGATCGAAGGGACGATCGCGAGATGCGGCACCTTCGTGTGGTAGCCGTGTGCCTTGTAGAGCGCATCAGTCTTCCCGACGCTCGTGTCGACCGCGAACGGATCGCGCTCATAGCGCTCTTTCGGATCGTAAGGCTTGCCATATGCGCGTACGAAGTCTGTGAGAAAGGGATTAGGGCAAGCCGTATACCAAGGCGGATCGGACATTCGGATGATGTCCTCATCGGTCCCGTTGGGGAATCCGGGAGTTTTGCGGAACTCCGGATCAGCCAGCTTCTCCCGCAGCAGCTCGGTGAAATAGCCCCGGCGGGCATCCTCGCTGTCGAAGGTCATCCCGAGGCATTCGACCTTGCCCTTCTCCAACGATTGCTGCTCCACCGACTTGTCGACCAAACGGAGTTGCCCTGACTCCTCAATGAAGAGATCACCGTTTCCTTTGGACCGCCTTTTCATATGATCTCCCGCAGATGTTCCGCCACGGTGTAGTGACCGCCGTGACACTCCAGCAGTTTTTGGAACCCAAGATGGTCAAGATCAGCACGCACAGCGTCCGGCTCCATGCCGCTGGCTTCACTCAGCGTCTCTATCGTCGCGTGTGGCTGTGACTTTACGAGTCTGAGAATCTTCGCCTGGCTCAACGTTAGTTTCACACCGAGGCGGTGCCACAATTCATCATGCAGTTTAGCAGGAGGCCGCCAATCAAGGGTCAACGTGAAATTGTTTGCATCGCGGTCCGAGACGATTCTTGGAGGTGGTCGGTGAGCACCGCGCCATGCACTGTGCAGAAGACGCAAGCCAGAACCTGCGATCTCCGCAAAGCCGATTAGCCGAATTGCCCTCGCTACGAGGGGATTACGTGCCTGACTGCTGCCACCCTCTTCCAGGCGAGCTACATCGACCAGCGAATGGCCGACGTTAAAGAGAACCGTTTCGTGTGGTCGAACTACTACCCGTGCACATGCGGTTTGATCAGCATAATCCTGATGGATAAATTGGTTCACGAGCGCTTCGCGAATGGCGATATAGTCCGGCGCGCCAGTGGTGTTCGTTAGTCCCTCCACGGTGAGGCCGATGGTCCGGAGATTTCGGGCCAGGAAGTCGATCGCCTGTCGCAGCGTCTCAAACAGATTGGCGCGCTCGATCAGCAGGCGATCATCCCATCGTTTTTGGGGGTCGGTGATAACCTGAAGATCCATCACATCGCGGCGAAGTTCCTCACGCGCGGACGCAGGCGTGCCGAACAGCAGCACAAGCTGTCGCCGTTCGTGGGCGTTAATCGATGTCCGGCCGTCGAGCAGGCGTTCGCAAATAACTCCGGCTGGCGAGCCGTCTGCCTTTGGCGTTAGACGGTTGACAAACCAATTGATGGTCCCGAGATCGAAATGATCCCATGGAATAAGCCCTTCGCCTCGTGCTCCGGTGTCCTCAATCAGGCGACGCCTTTCACCCCACTCGCGCGCGAGATGCCGACCATCGCGGAGCTCGACGCGTTCGCCTTGTCGTTTCTTTCCCCCACACAGCGCGGAGATTTCTGCAGCGCGGTCCGACGCCCCACCTATCTCGTCACCTTCCACAGTCTTATAGCGGCTCGTCTGCGGACCTACTTTGTCTAAAAAGAGAAGACGCGTATTCGCCCGCTGTTGGACAAGCGCCCAAACGAGGATGGGCGGAAGCCTCAGAAGAGTTGCGTTGATTGAAACATATGGAACACCAAGCTCGTCGACCCCTTCGGTGACTTCAACCTCGTCCGGTGAAGGGTCGGCAGACTCCCCCATGAGCAGAAGGCGGCGGGCTCGGATCACCTTTTGGACGAGTTGCTGATCTTCGACGACGAACAGTGGAAGCATCAGCAGCCCATCAACGCCCTTCAGTGCTTCGGCGAGCCGTGCGTCTGGCTTGCGCTCTTCGAGCAACGCTTGAGCCTTGGGAGAGTTGATGGTTTGGAGCTGGTGACCAAGCTCGTTTCGCAGGTTCAGCAGCGCCTCCAGCGCAGAGTATGTAACTCCTGTCACTTGCCCCTTCTTTGGCTTGAACCCGGCAGCCAGATAGGGACCCAAGGGGTGAGGTACTTCGATGTTAGCTATCTGCTGTGCAGTGGACAGGAAGTGGCCGAACGCCAAATTCCCGTCTAAGACAGAGATGTTTAGACCGTCGCCGCCCTCGCGTGCAGCGAAGGATGATAGCGCCACTGCTGCGATGTAACGCGTGAGCACTTCACCGGCACGCAAACATGCATCCAATCGCTCCGAATGAGACCTGCCACGCAACACGCGCCCGCAAGCAATGGCCACCGGCTGCGGGTAAATCAGAGAGGCCCGTCGGAAGGCCGAAGAATCTGGCGTGGTGGCTCCATCTGACATTGGTCCTACCTATTCGATGACAATACGGACCTTGGACGCATCTTTGCCCTTGGTCAGGTTGGCGACGTAGCGATCGAAGCGCTCCTTCAAATCGCTCATGGTACATGGCAGGCCACCTTCGGAGAGTGCGGCTTGCAGATCGCCGCTGCCGAATGTCACCGGCTGCAGGCCACCAAGAACATCCCGCAGCGCCGTCACCAAAGCCGGGCTAACGGGATCTGGCAGTGTCTTGCTCTTCAGGAAGCTTTGAAGCTCACGCTTTCCAACGGGATCGCTGACCAGTTCGATATTTCCAGCCACGGTCGGGTCTTCGAGATTGGTGTGTAGCGTGTCCGTCCACCCGCGGACGATGGCGTTCAGCACCTCGTCGAGGTCGGTCAGCGCCTTCTTGGCACTGGCGCCGCCTCCCGGTTCTTCCGCCGGACGGAAGCCGCAATGCGGGCAGATGGGATCGCTGTCCAGGTCTGGACGCCCAAGCTGGAAGCAGGTCTTCAGCGCAAACAGCTTGTTCTCGAAATCCCGCAGCTGCGGCGTCGGCATCATTTCAACATTGGCGATTCTCTGAATCTGAGCGAGGCGTGAATCCTTGGCGAGATTCGCCTTGCGCTTGTCGTCGTTGGCACCAAGGCGAGCACGTTCATGCGCGGCCAGATAGGCATCCTGATATTTGGTCTTCAGATCGCCCAGCGTCTGGGTCAAAAATCGTTTGAAATCGGCTTCCGAGCGCTGCTTGGGGCTAGCGATCTTGGCCATGAGATCGGCGCGTGCGGTTCGAACAGCATCCTGCCACGGATGACCGGCGTCGAGCAGCGCCTCCGCCTTGCCGAGATAGGAGGTCAGCGGGTTGGTCTGCTGAAGAACTGCGCCAAGCTCGTCGACTTCGCGAGAGAGGTCGATCGCCGGCTTCTGGCCGAGCACCGCCGCCGAGTCGTGCGGGAAGTTCTTCAGCTTGCCGGACGTGTTGAACGGCTGCAGCGACTCGAGAAACCCCTTCAGGCTGCCGAGCCGGTCTTTCCAGTCTTTCTGCTCCTGATCGGAGAGAATGGGGCGGCCCCAGAAGATCAGTTCGGGGACCCGTGCCTGGGCGGCGACGACCTTGCCGAGTAGCTCGCCGGCGCGTTGTTGAATCTTGGCCACGCCGTCATCCCGGTTCGCAGGATTGACGATGAGGCCCTTGGGCACGTCGAGCAAATCACACAGATCCTGGAGTGGCCCCAGCGGCAGATCGCGCGGGCGATCGATGTGCTTGAACTCGGTGACCTCTGTAATGCCAACCTTTGCGAATTGATCGATGCCGGCCGCGTCCACCTTCTTGCCGGCAAGGCTGAGGACGATGTCTCCGCTGTGAACGAGCGCGGCCAGGACCGCGCTCAGAAACTCAGGTTCGATGCGAAATTTCGTCCAGTAGTCGACGCCTGCTTCCGACGCGACCAACTCGGATCGATTGAGCACCTGGCCTTGGCCCTTCCGGCTCAAGGCGTCGAGCACCTGCTTGGCGTAGCGAGAGTTGCGCGGCTTGAGCGTCTCGCCGTCTAACAATTCCAGAGCATCGAGAATTGCCGTGCCCTGCTTGCTCTTTATGCCACCGGCGATCCACCGTAGCGCCTCTTGAGCAGCCTGGTCGCGATTCTGGCGCGTGACCAGGACGCTGAAGATGGGATACTCCGGGCTTCGATCGGCAAAGTGGGGCGCCAAGTGCGCCGAGCCCGCCGTGTTGACGTAATCCTTGACCGTCGCATTGGGCGGAAGTTTGCCACGGACGACTTCCTGCAGCGTCTTGGACCGTCCCTGATGCACGACCTCGACAGCCATCGGCATATGTTCGCGGAGCCACGATGTCAGGGTACGGAGATGGTCGCCGGCCTTGTCCTCGTAGATCCTCTTGTTGCTGCCCGAGGCATCGGCAGCCTGTTCACGCGCGCCGGCATAGAGGCGCAGCATCCGGTCGAACGTGTCGTCGCGATCCTTCAGCTTGAAGAAGACCTCATCAGCCTTCTTCTCGTCCTTGAAATAGGGTGTGTCGAAGGGCTGCAGGAAATAGAGATAGAAATCGCGTGCGGGCTGCGCAGTCGAGCGCTCGTTTGGAGCGCCGAAAAACAGATACCCGCTTCGGCCCGCGCGTCGTTCCCGCCACTCGATCTCATGTTCCCAAATGCGATAGCCGGTGACGTATGGCGCGGCATCCGGGTCTTCGAGGACCACACGCCGCAGGGCATCGAAGTAGTAGCGATCCAGCTGTGCATCGCCGAGGGTCTCGGCTCGCTTCTCGATGAGGGAATCGAAATCGACATCCTTCTTCAAGTCGAGGAAGTACTGCCCATTTTCCTTGTTGAAGCTCAGGAACTGACCGCTCACCGTTCGCAGCAACTCCTTCAACACTGTCTCAACTAGTGTGCGCAGGAACCCGGCGTCCCTTTCGGGAACGGGCAGCATCAGACAGAGATCGTCTCTCAGCTCCTCCGCCGTCGCTCCAATCGGTGCGTAGATGTCGGACGTCGTCAGACGATGGACCGAAAGCGCGTGCACGATCCGGATCGCTGCTGGCTTGTACTGCGGTCGGGTGAAAGCTTGCTGGACGCGCGCATCAAGAACACCACTGCGGTCGATGACCTCTTTGATGGCGGGATCGGATCGGAATGACGGATTGTCTCGCAACACGCCCCAGTAGGAATCGAAAGCAATGAGTCCAGTGTCGTTTGCTGGGAGTTCCAGACCGATGATGCGGCGAATTGCGGCGCTGAGCGTCTTCAACACCTCGCGCTTTTCGGCCACGTAGACGCGTTCGAACGTGTCGAGATAGGCCGGGTGCACGGGGAAGAGACGAACGAACTCCTCCATTCGTTCGTTCATCGAGCCGTAGAGTGGCGCGAACTGCTTCAGATGCTCTTGGACCAGCGCTTGCTGCTTAGCGTCCTTTTTCAGAATTCGCTCAGCCACGACAAAAGCGACATCGTCACGAGCAATGCGGACCTGCTCGAAGCGATCCTTAACGCGCCGAAGCGTGTCGGCGACGAATTGAAAGCGCGGATTGTCGAACAGGCTTTCCTGCACACCTGCAATGAAGCGGAAACGAGAGCCTTTGCAGACCTCTCCAAGCTCCCGGAGGAAGGAAAGGTCGAGACTCAGGGCTTGGTCAGCGCGTGAGCGCAGATAGTCGAGTAGTTCGTCGAGGACGAGGATGAGGCCGCGATCGGGGTGCGCGGCCTGAAACGCGGCCATCATTTCCTGGAATGCGGATTTGTTCTCATGTCGATCATCGGTGGACGGAAATTCGTAGATGACTCCGAGCCGCGCCAATCCGTCCTCCAGAACCGAGCACACTATCTCCCGAAGAGACATCGTAGTGGAACCGATTTCGGCGCGGATGACGCGGAAGCGGCCGGCGACATCAGCGGCCTTTTCAGCGACCTTTGGATTGGTCATTCGGGAAACGAGATCGGCATGCTCGGCGATCGCCGAGACAACGGCCATCAGGTGCGATTTACCCGTACCGTAGTTGCCGACGACAAGAATGCCCTTGTTGTCTGCTGGCTTGCTGAACTGCAGCTGCGGAATCACAAGCTCGCTGAGCAGATCGGCCATTCGGTCGGAGATGACAAATGTTTCGACTAGACGACGGGCATCAGCGGCGGTATCTGCTTCGCGGAGCTGGACCACCGTTTCAATTGGTTCGAACTGAATAAGATCTGAGTATTTCATTTTGTCACCTTCCCAGACGATTCAATGTCCGGCAGATTAGTTTCGCTGGCCTTTACGATCACCGCTTGGGGTGTGAGATATCGCCGGGCTTCGGGATGGCCGGGCTCCGAATATGTCAGTGAGGAACCATCAAAGTTGCCCGGCCACGCAGCGACGATCGTCCGGTTTCGAGATAATGACTGAAGCAGCTTGAGGGGATCTTGCGCTAGCTCCGGAGCGAAAAGTAGCTCGATATTGTCGAGCAAAACGACGTTGGAGGTCTCGTCTCGCACTGTGTCGTTAAGAATGCCCGCGACTCGGACAGCCCGCTGCCGATGCGTCAGTTCAAGAAGCTTCTCCGATAAGCAGAGATTGACATTGATTCGTGGCCACTTGTGCTTCGCGGCCAGCTCCGTGAGGGCAGCGGTCTTGCCCGTACGTGCTGGCCCGACGGCCAGGATCAACTTGTAATAGGTGTCCTGCGTCTTGAGCAAAACGTCGTGAATCTCGGACGAAAGCGAGGCGGCCACGTCAGTTCCTGCCTTCATCACGGCAGACTTCTTTCTGCTGCTCGATCCAGCGGTCGATGTCGACGCGCTTGAACCGCCATTGCCCGCGCACTTTGAAGGCTGGCAACTGGTTCTTTTGGGCCATTGTGTAGACGGTTTTTTCGGCGACCTTTAGCAATTGGGCCACCTCGGGCAGCGTTAGAATTTCGTCCGGCATCAGAGCGCAGCCCATGAATGGATGGTAGTGGATGCCAGAAGTTGCCAGAATACGCTAGAGAAATCACTGAACTTGCTAGCGTTATCCTACGCTTGCCGTGGGCGGATTGTGGCCAGCATAGGGACACCGTAATCCAGCTGTAGTCTGGCAACGCTGCTGCCTCCGCCCAGTATCGCCTCGCAGTGTTCGGCGCGAGCAATGTCAGGCGGAGGCAGGCTAGTCGATCGTCGGCCGCGGTCAAATTGCGATCGATGCGCAACGGCCACTCGCGAGAAGCCGCTTCCAGGGATGGGCGCTGGCGATCGCATGGCCATGGACTATCGAAGTACGGCTGGGGTGTTGGGTACCGCGTAGGGTTTGGGGGATCGTGGATGAGCTATCTGATGTGGGTCTAGATCTTGTTGCAAGGCTCGAAGTTCACTTCTTTTAGGGCCGCCTCAGTTGGCGGCCGCTAACGCGTAGAAAGCATCGCCAGCCAAAACACAGCCAGCCATCTAACGATGATAAGCCATGATGGCCCCGGCTGCTATTTTGGCTTTCTCTTTCGTGGTATAGGGACGCATTTAACGCCTTAGTTGGTGGCCTCTTCGGCCAGCATCTTAACTCACCTTGCCCCGCGCCCAAGCTCCAAGCCAAACGATAGCGCAAATTATGATGTCCAGACGAGAATTCCGTAGAAGCGTTTCAGCAGGCCAGCGGTGCATTAGCCTCATTTGGTCTTGAGGTTTTTGGATGCGGCTTCGTCTTTGCCAGTCGTTCCATCAGCTTGTCCGCAGCCGAACGATTTTCATCTGCTTCGATCTCGCGAGCCTTTTCGATGAAAGCGCGCGACGGTTATGGATCATCTAGCTTCTGTGGTTTCTGCTTCATTTGGGCTCTCGTTAGCGGTCACTGGCGAATCTGCAAATAGATCAGGATGCCGGTAAGCTTTGGCCCGTTTTGAGTCTCGCGCGGATCTCATTTTGCCTTGAGCGGCTTTCTGCCGGTCGATCTTGAGAAGCTTAAGGTCTTCATTGGAAACGGACCTCAGCTTGCTCCCATCTTTAATGGGCCACACAGCCGGGACATGCCAGAACGAACTTGGGTTAGCCGTCTTCAACTGCTTAACGATCGTCGGCCACCAATGAATAAGAAGCGAGCACTTCTTGAAAAAATTCCAATTGTTCCAACCGCCGTCAAAGAAGATGACGACCATGCCTTCTTCAACTAAGGCCAATCGCTCGTGCGGGACAATCTTCATCCGGGTATTGCCAGAGATCACGACCTTTCCACCAGCGGCCGCGAACCGCTTCACCCAGGGAGCGTCATTGCGCCGTAGGTAGTCTGAATCTTCTGGTTTCGGGTAGTAAAGCTTTACGCTTTGTAGGACGAGGTCTGCGTTTAGTTTGAGCAAATGCCTATCGCTGGCGAATTCTTGAAAGACTTTCACCAGAACCGGGGGTATGTGCTCGTCAAACGCTATCTTCAAGCAGCCCTATGAAGATCTTGTTCAAACTTAACAGCTTCCCGAACCTGCTTCTCAGGTATCTCGTACATCCACGCCGCCGCTTTAGTGCTTTTCTCTGCCTTGGCTGCGGCTGCCAGAGTAGCCGTCGGAATATGGCTCTCTTGTAGAATTGGTTGCCCAAAAGAAAATACGGGATGGATGACAACATTCGGCGCAATTTTCCGGCGCGGGCGCCAAGACACGGCGTCGCCAGCCGGATCATAAATCACGTCATCCTTTAGAGACTTCATCACGACTGGATGCATCTCATAGTTCTTGCTGCGCAAATCATAGATGTTATCGATGCCGTTCTTCCGGCCAATCTCAGCTACAATTTTCCGGCCATCGGTTCTAAACACAGTACGCGTTGCAAAGGGATGGGGATGATCAAGTGTGTCCTTCACCTGATTCATTATCGCGCGTATGTCACGGAGCTTCACGCCCGCGCCATGAAATAACGCGACAAAGCGAAGCTCCATTAGATTGCTGAAGCTAACAGCCACCTTGCCGTCAACGCGACCCAGTTCATTTAGGATGATCGGAGCTTGTTTACGCTTGTGGCCGCCAACCCAAATCCTCACCATTCGCTGTGGAGCTTGGACAAGCTCCGCAGCGGCGGGCACCGTATAAATACCTGCTTCTAATAGACTAGGACCGATCATTGTCGTCCTCGCTACCCTGCCGATGAGTCCCGGTAGGTCAACCGTGCCAAGGATATCACTAAACGCCTTGGTTGTGCGAGCCTCATCGGACACGCCGGGGCTCATTCTTTCGTTATACCTAAGATCGAATTCATGCACCCGTCTTGCTGGACGCCATCAGGTGCGCGGCCTGAAACCATATACGAGATCATCTACATCGACGTCTCAGCCTGCGAGGACAGCCTCTTGAGAAAGCTAGGGCAGGGGATTGTTGGGCAGTCCGCAAGCCGGTATCCTTTCGTAGCAGCAGATGGCGCGGCATACATAGCGAGCCGTCGCAGAAAAATGCCGCCACCCTTCTGGCCGCGTGGCCTGACGTCGCACGCCCCTTCGCAAAGGCACAACGCTTACTGAACCCATGCTGCGCTTATTATGGGACTTTCGGTACCACCGCCTTAAAAAGACATCTCACGACGAGCTTTTCGGGTAGTCCTGCATTTTTCGTATTGTGTTTTCGGCCACAAGCTTGGACTTATTTGCGAGGTCTCCGATATAGCATCGCAAATCCGCCCAGACTAGCCTATCATACCACGGCCTATGCAAAGCTAAACTTACGCTGATCGCCAGATCAGAGTTGCGCACCTGATGCCACCAATGCGCAGGAATTCCCAGCACTTGCCCGGGACCCACGCGTGCCACCAAGGTCTTAGTACCTTCAGGCAATCTTGCCAGGCCATCGTGGTTTCTTGGCAGGGCAGCATAGCGTCGGCATTGATGGACTGCGCTATAGGGTTTGATCCCGTTCGCGCGCCTTGGGTCAATGAGGTGGACCTCCTTTTCTCCTTCGATCCCAATCATCAAATTGTGGGTGAGATCGTAGTGAAGGAAAGAGCCGGAGTTCAAACCTCCTATGAACAAAAATGACTCGAACGGAGGAGTGTGCAAGACCGACGCAATTAGCGACACTGGTTTCGCCAAACTTATGGGAAAGCGCGAAAGTGGGAGACCCGAAATGTAGTAGGTTGGCCCCCGCGCAGGAGACGCCAAGACCTTCGCCAGAGCTTCCGCGAATGGTAGCATTCGTCGACTGTAATGGCCTCGGTTAACGTTCGGGCGTGGCTGAAAAATTGGCTTGAGTGTGTATTCGACAGGAACGGGAGTGTCTGCTAGCTCGGATCGAATCAGCCCCGCGGCCTCCCGCAATTGCACCTTCAGTTCATCAGAGAGCTCAATCAACGAAGGACCGCGGCTAAAACAATCTAAGCTATGGGATCGTTGGGTGTCCGCGAGGGTCCAGCAGGATTGAACAGTTAACACCGTAGACACCCGTCCACTGTTGTTCTCAGCTGCTATGCCCAAGCCTTCCGAGGGTCGCGCTTCGCGAGAGTTTGCCGGAAGGAGTTCGCAAGAACGTTCCAATCTTATACGCGCGAATACTTTTAACGACAACGCCGCAATGGATTAATAGATATTCACGGATGCGCATTTCGTTCTCAGCAGTGAGTTGGCCGCCTTGGCATTCGACGCCCAGAACAAGACGGGCGGTGCCGCCCTCAGCGTCCCATTCGCCGAAACACAGCGCAGCCTCTACTGTGTCCGGAAGCACCTTGCTTGCAGCAGCCTCAATTATCGCTGGGTAGTTGTTAACTCCAGAAACCAAAATAGTGTCGTCGCGGCGGCCGATGACGAAAACCTCCTCTTTGTTCATGCTTCCCAGATCCCCAGTGTCGAGGAAACCGTCAGGTGTCACCACGCCCGCTTCCGAAGTTCTATCGATATTCAGGGCGATGCCCGGAGCACGAACAAAAATCCTACCTATTTCGCCGTCTTGTGCGATCGACCCGCTTTCCGTGACGATTCGTATCTGGACTGACGGAAGGGGCCTTCCAGACGATAGGATTTCGGAAGCTGCTGGCAGATTTCCATGGGTTGTGATTGTGTCGCTGCCGGATAGCGCCTTTGGCGGATGGCCCGGAGCCCCGTGCGCGATAGGCCCACCGGCTTCCGCCATGCCATAGCCCGAAGACAGCGCGCC
This sequence comes from Bradyrhizobium murdochi, assembly GCF_000472965.1. Lineage (GTDB taxonomy): Bacteria > Pseudomonadota > Alphaproteobacteria > Rhizobiales > Xanthobacteraceae > Bradyrhizobium > Bradyrhizobium murdochi. Next base: position 116,446 of record NZ_AXAU01000018.1, read on the forward strand.
TCTTCTAAGTCCGACGCTTTCGTACATCGTTGCGAATTTTTGGAACACGAGGGCGGTCACCGGCTCTCCGGCCGCCACGATTAGGCGAAAATGTCTAAGGTCGATTTCCCGAAGCAATCGTGGCTTGGCTGCTCTGACCAAATGTGTGAGAGCTGCGTTGTTGACAAAAGCACAGGTAGCGCGCTCCTTCGTCGCTTCACGGAGAAACGTATAAGGAGCAGTAGCGAAGATAGAGCGATTCATCGTAACGACGCGCGCTCCTGCTAGTAGGGGAAGCAGCACCGTATTCAAAAGTCCCATCGAGTGATGGATTGGGACAAAGTTAACAATAACGTCATTCTGAGTTAGTTTCAGCCTTTCAGCTAGCTCTCTCAACCCAGTCAAGATCGCGCGATGGCTGTGGATGAAAGTGTGGCCATGTGAAGCGGATCCAGAGGACCGGAGCGCAATCGCTGGCGCGTCGACGTCGGTATTTGAAGGCTTGAGGTAAATTCCTTGATGGCAATTTCTTGCGCTGGCAGCCGGCAGCAGTTTGAGATGAGGTCGAACCCAGGCTAGCGCGCGGGTGACCTTTTCGTTGTCGCTGAATAGGGCGGCCGTTCGGGTCAGGGAAGAAAAAGAACATGTCCATTCGGCCAGCGTTGAAGCGTCCAGCACTCTAGGTGGAGCCATAACGACCGGGAGGATATCAGCGATCAAGCTTGCTAAGAGCATCTCGATCTGAAGTGATAGATCTTCGGTTTGGATGGCGAGGATGTCACCCGGCTTTAGTCCTTCGTTGCGGAGCCACGCCGCGGATTGCTCGACGCGTTGAAGGAGTGTACGAGGTGAGAGATAATCACAATCGCCCATATCATTGCTTCTCAAGATCTTAAACAGCCATTCCTGTCTCGACGAAACGAGCGCGTGGCGAACGAATTCGCCCAAGCTAGAGGCTTCCTTAGCTTCAAGACCGTTTACTTCTGTAACGTAGCGGGGCACTTGGCTTAAGCGATTCACCGCTCTTACAACCGATCCGAGAAGAGCTTCCCCGTTGAAGGCAACAGCCTCCGTAAAATCGGCATCCTCCAGCTCGATACCGAAATGCTCTTCGATATTATTAAGAAGATTAACAGCACCGATTGAATCTAGGCCTAGATTTCGGAGGTCGCTGGCATCAGTCAGCTTCGTTGTGCTGCAGCCAAGTGAGCGCGCGATAAGCGTATTAAGCGCGTCGCTAACACTAGTTTGATTGGGGGATGCAGACCTCACCGCTTCGGCGGGCATTTCCCGGACTAAATCCGGGCGCTCTGGCGACATGAGTAGCGGGTTGTCCAATAGAAAGCTTCTGATATGCCAAATATCACCTCTGTAAGCATGCATCCTCGACATAGGTTTAGGTCGGGAGCGTGATAACCAGAGTGCCTCTTCGGGCGCTACCCCTAACCGGTCTAGGGTAGTCGCGACCGCATCGAGGCTGCGAGGATTCACAATGTTCGAAACGTCCGTGAAACGCACGACATTTTCGACGGGGACATCAATGCGCCACAACTGCTCGAGCCGCGAACGCGGCGTCTCTGTTGCTAGTACAAGTTTCACGCCTCGTCGTCTTATAATCGAAAGAGCTTCGTGGATTCCTGAATAGAGATACTGCTCGACGTCCGCAAAATAATGCGGGATGCGTCCAAGCGGATGCGGGCGTGCGATGAGAGTTCCGGGCCAGAGCAAATCGTCCGGATCGACAAATAGCAACTTAATAGGCCGGGCGTGTAACCCCAGGATAAGCCGGACAACCTTTTCTGCCAAAGTTCCCGCCGGGTCGGCTTGTCCAGGAGCAACCGGTGGGCTTGAGGGAATTGAATCCTTGTCGATCGATTGATCCGTAACGTGGGGCTTCATTACCACCCAGCTCCAGGAGCTTATCGCCGAATGATGCGGCGAGGCCGTGTACAGATCGTCCCAATACGCTCCCCCGGATCTGGCAGTAATTTCCTCCTGATCGATGAGCACCACACCGTCCCTATCGGACATGTAGCGGGCCAGCTGTTGGTTGCCTTCGGCGATGGCCGCACTGATTTCCGTCCACGAACTGTCATTGGACAAACCCGATCGACTAAGGCCCAATAGAAGAACGGGTGCATTCGTGTGCTGCCTGATTTCGAAGATCAGGTTATCGACCCTTGCCAATAGTTCGGGTATACATTGCCGGACGCGCGACGGTGATGCCCAAGTCGCTTCTAGAAATCGGGCCATGAAGGAAGCAGCCGAGCAGATCACAGCCGCCCAATTCTTCTCCTGCAATTCCGGACCAGGTTGCAGCATGGAAGTGACGGTAAGGCAAAGTCCGGCCTGATGGCCGACGCTTTCCAATGCCTCCGCGTGAAGCTGCATTTGACATGGCCCAATCGTAGCTACTCTTAGTAGCGCCTTAACCTGAGCCAGCAAGTCCAGTTGATAGGGCTGATATCGCTGCCGCCATCGGTTCTCGGCAGGGTAGATAGTCTTGCACTCATCGAGCGAGCGTCCGCCTATTTCGTCGGCCAGCTTCACTTCCATCAATGAATTCTCGAATGCTAGACGTTTTACTAACAGGAACCGAGCCACGGCCGATACGACTTCTGAGTCTTGTCCGAATGTCTCGGCGATTTCTCCCACGGTCTTGCTGCCGTCAAATGCTGAGGCCAAGTTCCAAAGTGCGCCTTCCATTTCCACAGGCGAGCCCAGGGGATGAGTGGCAAGCATTCCGCCGTCGGGCAGATCGAGTTTGGCGAGGCATGCGGAGAGTTTAAGCAAGGTACTCTCTGAGACGGTAACTTCGTCGTCAATCTTTCGCCATGCGACACTGGAACGATCGAACGTGAGCGATCCGGCGAGCGAGCTCAAGACGGATGCGTAGGCATCTTGCCGCCACAAGGCTATGCGGTAAACGCGCTGTATTCTTTCAGCCTCCTCATTTCCTGACGGCCTAAGCAACAATGATGATCGAAGGTCGGAAAACCATCTCGCTTCGACGTCCATGCTGGTACGGTCCGCATCAGCATCGAGCAATTCGGCGCTAATCTCCCTTGGCAGGTCGAACGATCGAAGAAAGCGGTAAGCGCCGGGCCCCAGAAGCATGCGGCTGCGGGCTAGCAGATGCGTAACGACAGTCCGACCGTCGGCCAATGGCAGCTCGCCTATCAGACGGGATCTGATGAACCAACCCGTTGCCGGCGCTCTCATGCACGCCCTGTCCGTCGGTGTGCCACAAGGTGATAGTTATCCTCAGTTCGGCGATCGATTTCTCGGACATCCATATTGGTCTTGAGGCACGCAGTTCTCAGGAGCTGCGTTAAACGCGCGGCAGCGTCGCCCAGAGCATGCGCATGCACCTCGAGTATCAGAGCCTCTGTCGAAAGCGCCATAGACAGAGTGTCAGGATCTAAAAGGAGCCGTTCTCCACCTTCGATATCTATCTTGGTGAAAGTCGGAATGAAGTTGAGATGTCTGTAAATGGATTTAAAGGTGAAACCCGGAACGATATGATCTGGAATTTCATCTGGGAATGCAACTCTAGTGCTTGAATCTCCCCACACATTGCTCTTCTTGATACCGATCGGTTCATCGTGATCGCTCAGCGCCGCCGCGAGAACCACGACTTGGTTGCAGCCGTTAAGCTGAAGATTATGGCGAAGGAACGCGAGGGCGACGGGATCCGGCTCGACGGCGATGACGTGTCCTCGTACACCGACTTTCATTGCGGCGAACACGGCATAGGGCCCGATTGAGGCGCCAATGTCGAGGAAGCTGTCCCCTTCGCGCATGGTTTCGTCCAGAAAATCGAACACTCCTTGCTCCCAGCCCCATCGGATTTGTTCTATCCACCACTGGTGCGCCGGAATGTCCGATGAAAGGTCAAGGACAAAGCCAACCTTGCCGCGGTGGACAGAACAGCGGACTAGGCTACTCACACGGGGCGGCTCAGTCGTAGTAGGGTACATGATCATCCGTCCTCTTGGACCTGAATAGAAAACGATAGGGCAGAGCGCTTTTTGTCGAGCCAAGTGCGGAACCATGCTTCATCGGCTACTTCTTGCTCTGCCGCGTCCAATTCCACCTCCACTTTTCCGTCTATTCTTGAAATCCACCAGTCTTCCTCCACAAGCATGGGACCGACAAGGCTCCCCACGCTACCTGCGGTGACAGGCCTCCAGACGGCGGTGGGAAGCTCCAGGAGGCGCCTCGGTCCCATCCGTCCACCAAACGGAGCCGAAATGGGGTGGCGTGAGTATCTTTCGGCTAGCGAGTGGATGTCTTCGTCTTCATCTTCAATCATCGACTTCAATTCCCGGCAAAGGCCTTCCTCACCTATGACAATCGTTGTTAACGAGACGACTTGAAGAGCCTGCCGAAACGTTGCGATCTCATCCGTCTCTGCATTCAAAATTGCGCGAGCTTTTACCTTTTGGCGCAACACCTCATATGAGATCAGGCTTTCAAAGTCAGCCCAGGTGAAAGCAATTTGTGAGCTGAACCACCGGTTGAACTGTTCCGTCGTCAACAGCCCGCGTGATCGACGGAATCGATCGGCTTCTCCCTGTAATTCCAAATCGGTTGGAGGAGATAGCGCGAGCCTCTCGGCTTCCATACGAACTATGAGAAAGTCGTGCACGTCCGAGATGGCGTTTGCCAGCGCTCCGGATTGCCGGAGAACCTCAATGAATGTTTCCTTAAACTCCATGATAGCCACTCTAGCTGATCTGCTCGCGGTGTTGTCGCGTCGACCAGCCGGTTGTCGTATGCTGATCGAGCGCAGATGATACTTTGCTATGATTACCTAACTGCAATCAAGCAGTACAGTGTGATCCCAAGCTCGAACCGTGGAGCAAGACTCAATGAGCCAGAAGGTCCTAATCGTCGGCTATAATGGACTCAACAATGCTGGTGCGGACCTGAGATCTGTGATCGTCGCGCAAATGCTGCAAACGCGGAAAGCCAATGATTTTTCCCATATGACGCTCTGCACATTCGATATGTCCCGCTCAGCATACCTTCTGCCGGGAGCTCGGCAAGTCTTGCTCGGCGAAACTTTTCTTCCTGCTCTGACCTCGGCGGTATCGACGTCCGATCTGGTTGCTATTTCGGAAGGTTGCGCATTCTTTCCGAAGCCATTTGCACTTTATGCTCAAGCGCTTCGTCTCGCCGCGGATATGAACAAGCGAGCTGTCGTGTTCGGCTGCAGTGTAGGCGCTCTGCTTCGGGAGCACTATGCCGTATTGAGCGAGGCGTCTACGGAAGCACTCATTTTCACTCGTGATGAGCTAAGCTACCGTAGGCTGCAAGCGAGAGGGATAGTAGCAAGGCTAGGAACAGACCCGGTATGGGCGCTTGATCTTAGTGCGCCTGATGTCAAAGGGACTGTGGATCATGGCGTCCGTGCAAGTGCCAACCGCGACCTCATCGTTGTCTGCCCGGGATACCGGTTCGCGAATGCCGCAGCTTACGAAGTGGCCTTAGCAAAGGCATTGCGGCCCTTCGCTAGGGAAAAAGTTCTTGTCCTGGTAAGCTTTGCGAGCATCGATGACGACGTCTGTGAGCGCGTGGCGCGTCGCCTCGCTGCTCAATACATGCCCCGCAGTGCGGGTTTCAAGGAGCTATTTGCGGTGTTGACCCGTGCCCACGCGGTCGTGTCGGCACGCTATCACGGAATCGTTCTAGGTATCTTGTCTGGTGCCGTACCGATCCTCGTCGCCCAGGACAAGCGCTTGCTCGAGCTCGGAAAAATGCTCCCTTGGCCCAATTTGGTGATCGACTGGCGGGAGATGTATCAGTCGGATCGCCTTCAACAGGCAATTGCTCATGGAATGGACCACCCTGCTGGTGTTTCAATAAGCAATGCAGCTGTTACTTTCCGGGCATCGGCTCTAGCCATGCAGGACAAGGCACGGCGTTACATGCTCGACGACGAAGGTAAAGGCGAGCGGCGCTTTCAGCCCCGGACGCCCAGGACGTAACTGAGATTGACGATCGCTTCGTTCTCTCCGATCAGTCTCTCGCTTGCAGACTGGTTTAGTATTCTAACCTGGCTGCCGATCTTCCGAAGAATTCTACTCGCCTGGGCAAGGTCCTTAATAGACTCAGACGCGAGATTCCTGATCACTATGCGCGCTTGGCTAGGCCGAATTAAATCCGCCGCGATGGCCGGGGCAGCAATGCTCAGAGGAGCGACTGTTGCCGTAAAGGCAACGGCGCCTAGCAAAAGTCGCCGATTGGAATCCGGCGCGTCGTCAGTCTCATCATTTTTGGACATTGCCATCTGCCAAATGTTGGGCCGATAGACCGAAGAATACTACAGCGCGCTAAACTTGCTAGATGATTTCTCTCTGCCCTCGATAGAGTTAAGCTGGCTACCTGAGATCACGGTCCAGCTTTCGTGTGCCGCGGTGAGTTCCACAATATCCTTGGCGCGCTGCCTAACACCCTGCGGAAACTCGTATCCGTCCTCAATTCCCACCGATAACGATACCAAGTAATCGTCCTCAATTCCGACCAGCTTGTACCTCGCAAGGCTATCTAAGAATAAGTCGATCTCCTGTGGAGTCAGTGCGAAGTACATTGATGCCCTCTCGATCATCCGGGCTCGTGAAGTAGGCTCTCTCAGCGATAAAAACAGGGTATCCCAAGGATGTGGCAAGCGAAAAACCTGCTCTGACGAACCCGCTCTAAGATCGATGATCAGGAGACTGTGGTCTGTCCCAATTTCGATCAATGCTGAGACACCATGAACATCATGCCACTTTGCAATTAGTTCGCAAACCCGTTGCCTCACGGGTTGGTCTCGCCAGAACACCGGAGCGGTTTCAGCGAAATAGTAGGCGATCCTCTTCGCCGAGCGTTCGTCAAGTGCGTGGTAAATTGGGGCGTACGCTGCAACTGGCTTCATTTCACCTAAACCGTATTCGGCGCTGCGCTCCAAATACGGGCTAAATCTGTCAAATCTAATAGGCGTCACCTTACCCCAGCCGGGCGGTGGCAAATGGAAGATGGAAGGCAGTAGCTCCAACAGAGGCTCATAGTCGGACTCGCTTTCTGCTGGAATATCGACAAGGAAGTTCCAAAGCGGCCGGACCCGGAATTGAACGCAATCCCGGAGCAGCGCTAAATTCTTCAATGCTGTGGTACCTTTGCGCAATAGCCGCAGAAGACGCGTTGACAATTGTTCAATGCCAGGTTGTATGGCGCGAATCCCGGCGCGTTGAAGCTGCCGTAAGTCGTGCTGATCGAGATTGGCCTTAACTTCGTAGAACAAGTTTGCACCGAGATCCTCGATTTTCGGCAAGACGGTTTTAACATAACCTGCCGGCATGATGTTGTCGGTGGCTGATAGGACCACATGCGTGCCGCCATAACGGCTCCAAAGCTCTCTAATCTCGGAAGCGGCCCGACCTGGCGTCTTCTGCCGAAATCGCATCGTTTCGCCATTCAGCCCACAGAACGTGCAATGAGTCTTTTGGCCCCACCAACATCCGCGCGATGTTTCAAAAGGCACGAATACCCCTCTTGGCCGCCCAAAGCGCGATCGATCCAGCTGCTCGAAGTAGTCCTCGAATCGCGGTTGGGGCAGATCATCAAGCCGCTGCAGAGTGGTTGACCTCATGAGCCGGCGGCGGGGCAAAGAAGCGTCTCGCATGAGCTTGGCCACCAAGTCGACGAGGACGATCTCTCCCTCGCCGCTACACACATAGTCCACGAAAGGAAAGGCAGAAAGCGTACCTTCTCCCATCTCGCCTTCGCAGTTGGCTCCGCCAAACACATTGGGGATATTTGTCTTGGAAGCCTTCAACAGCTTTGCGAAAGAAAGTGAGCCTACGTGCTGCTGGAAGGTTGAAGAGAAGCCGATCAACACGTAGCTATCCCAATCGATTGCTTTCAAGGCCCAATCGTTGAAGGCGGACACTTGAGAGCGAGCCTCCAACAGTCGCGCAAACGGGTCACTTTCACCACCTCTAGTCATGAAGGCGGAACTCGTGACCAAATCCTTGTAAGCGCCGTCGGCTTGTGGATTCGCTCCAAACAAGGCTTCCGAAAAGACCCAATCGCCAGCGAGCAAAGTAGTGGGTAGGTCGAGGATCCAATCGTAGAGTTTGTCGCCGATTTTGTCGCGGAACGCGATGTTGAGATAATGCAGGTCGACATCGACACCGGTTGCATCGTAAACTACTCGCTTTAAGGACGTAGGTCCAAGCGCAGGCCGGCGTACGTCAAAGAAGGGGTAGACTACGATTGCTATCCTTGTGCCCATTAGCTGATTGCTTCAAAACCTTCGCGGGCTACGCCGTTGCCACGCGACGGCGACACCCTTCATGCAAACTTATACTAGCGTGCGTTATCCCGTGAAGATCTGTTTCGTCGCATTTGACTCCCTCTTTCCGATCCGCCATGGAGGCGCGCGCGAGATGCGCGGCATGGTACAGGCATTCGCGCGCGCCGGGCATGATTGCCAAGTGGCTATTTTTGTAGCGTCATCATCTGCGGGCGCGGCTGAATGGCCGCTTGCCCAACAGCTAGCATCCCTACACACGGCTCCGGAGCTGACCGATTGGCGGCAGGTACTTGTAGATGACAACATTTGCTTTCGGCTTAGCGGCATTGATTATCGGGGTATCTCGGTTGAAGGCGGGAACACGGTACGTCAACTATGGCATCTCTTGGATGCGTGGCAGCCAGATGCCCTGGTTATCACTGACGGCCAGCATCCCCACTGCGCGTCGCTACTAAGCGAGTTAGCGCGCGCCGCTCCGGAGCGGCTAATCTATTGCCCTAAGACGGTCCATCTATTACCTATTGGACCCTATTCCATTTCCCCAAATCATTCGATTGTCGAAGCGCTCTTAAACATTCGACTGGTGATTGCCCCCAGCCGTTTTGTGGCCGACGTCATCAGCTCAGTTACGGGTCGCGAGGTGCGGCACGTATACTTTCCAGTCTACGAATTGCCGGAACTAGACTACGCCACAAGACCATCGGCACATGCCATAACCTTGATAAATGCGTCGGTATTAAAAGGACTAACGATATTTGCTGATTTGGTAGCCAACTTGCGTGATATGCGCTTCGCGGCGGTTCCTGGGTGGGGCACCACCCAATCTGATCTTAAAATCCTGCACGATGCAGGAAATGTCACGATGCTGCCTTTTTCCAGAGAAGTGGACTCGATCTACTTGCCGACCAAGATCCTGCTAGTCCCATCACTTTGCTATGAGGCGCTTGGTCATGTTGTCATAGAAGCAATGCTGAGAGGGATTGTGGTGATCGCTTCTGCACACGGAGGTTTGCAAGAAGCAAAGCTCGGCGTCGACTTCATGATTCCGGTGTCACCCGTTGAGATCGAAGCCGACGCCCATTGGAGAACTCGTCGCCTGCGTTTGCCAATTCAGAGCGCCGGCAACTGGATAGATATACTCACAACGCTTTCGAAAGACCGGGACATGTATGCGGAGCTCTCACAACAATCTCGGCGCGCGGCCTCAGCCTTCGTGACTTCACTGCATTGGAGCGACATCGTTATGCTGGTGGAACAACAACTTGGGACAAGAGTTGCCGAAGGCGGCTAGCGGATATAGCTTGGAGCAGTTTCAATTGTATTTGCGCAGTTCATGCGCGCCTAGCTATACCTCACAGTCAATGCGCCCGATCGAAAAGATCATGACGCTGGGAAAGCGCAATCCGGGACGCTTCGACCACCCGGTGGGATTTTGCCTGATTTGTTGACACGCTGATAACGACGCGCCTAAGCCGCTGATACTGATCGGCGAGTGAGGTCGCCGCCACCGGAAAATTGATCTCCGAGGCGAGGTCATGAAATGGCAGGACCCGCTCGTCATGCCATTTCACCAGCGTGTCCGGAGTCTTGCTCTGCATCTGTGCCGGAAGGATGCCGACGACGACATCCTCCGCATTCAGACCGACAAGTAGCTCCGCGACACGCGCCTCCAACGCGGTCCGCTCCGATGGCGATTGCAGGTGTCCGAACATCTCGTTGAACCCAGGGTGGCGGGTCGCGTCCACCGTCAGAATCTCTTCAAACAGCGCGCCGTCCCGGATGTCTGCAGCGAGAGATCTATGGTTGCTCTCCAAATTTTTCTCAAGCTCAATGAGACCGTCGATCAGAGCGTCATCTCCCATTCTGAGAAGTGTCGGCGGGTCGAGCAACTTCCTTAGACCGACCACATTCGAGTCTCGCAATCTTCGAATGCATTTGTCCAGCATTGCATCCGCAACGCACTTCCTGCGTGAATAGAAGGCCTTCTCCGCCAGGTCGAATCGCGTTTGGTGTACATGCAGCAAATCGGTCAGGATCGCGGTTTCCGCTGAACCCTCTTTCGTCGCGTTCACGCCGTAGCGGAAGATCTCGCGCAAGCCGTGGCCGTTCGCTCTTGCTTTGGGCGGCCAAGAGGTATCATCGGGTTTGCAGCAGAGCGCGCGACCGGCCGACAAGAGGGCTACTGGCATCTCCCACGTCCGGCCCGCGACGAACATGTCCCTCACGCAGATGTCGATAAGGTCGGCCGAGTACACTCCGTGAACAAGGTCGTAGATAAATGTCAGGATAGGAATGTTCGCAACGATGCTGTCCGTTGAATGTTCCGGCGTTAGCGCTGTGGGCGCAGCGCCTTCCACGAGCCTGGGGGCTCGCGTGACCGCGGCAACCAATTCAAAATGCGCCTCAATAGCCGCGACCAGTGCTTGACGTTCCGCCGCGTCGCTCGCGGCAGCGGCCAAACGATGAGAGCACTGGTCAACGACACGAACCAGACAATTGCGCATGGACTGATCAAAGAATGAGTGTTCTTCGAACAGGTTGAGCTGGAACCGCATCGTGTGGCCAAGCGGAAGCAATGCGATGTCGTGCACTAGAGCGAACAGCCTGATCAGCAATCGGAGCGAAAAATCAGGGCCGAGCCGCGTCTCCATCTTGTTCAGTACGGCGTCGTCGTGCAATGCCACGCCGTCCATCATTCGCATTGCCCAATAGGAGGTGCCGAGACTGTGGGAGAAGCGCGTATGCTCGCTGAGCGGCAATTCGTGATAGGCTAGTCCAATCTGTCTCAAGCGGCGCAGCCGCTGCATTGGCTCTGTCGACAAGACAGCGGCTTCGGCGAGCGTAAGGTCATGGTACCGGCCTGGCCAGACAGGAATACTGCTTGTGGCGGTAAGGAGTTTATTAACGGCAGGGCTTTTCGACTGCATCAATAACCTCGGTCAGATCCTGAAATCTCCCAACACAGAGTCCGGCGGGCCGTCCTCATTCTTAGGGCGTCCGATCCATGTGCAGAGGTAGTCCATATGGACCAGTCGCTGGTCTGAGATCAATCGGGGATCCCGGGGAAAGAATTGGCCGCCATACTCCTTCGCCGGGCAATAAGGGTCTGCCGCTAGCATCGTTTTTTCTCCGGTGTGGTGCAACTGATGCAAGTACGAGCGCGCCGAGCAGCCGCCGCCGCAGGATGCGGAGTGAACGCATCCGGCGCAGCCGCGAACATAGTCGGGATTGGCGTTGCGCTGGCGGAAGACGCGAAACTGTGGACTTTGAATGATATCGACAAGATCATGCCGTAGAAGATCAAGCGTCGACTTGTAGTCATGAAGGTACACGCATGGACTGACCGGCACCTCGCCGTTCGGCGTAATCGAATGGATCCGGAATGACGTCCGTCCGCATGGACAACGTCGCGCGCCCCTGTAGCCTGTCACTGTTGCGATAGGCGGCTCACCCAGGTCGACAGCATCGCAAAGCCGCATAAGGTGAGAGAAGCCGTCGTAATAAAGTCTGGCCGGCAACGCGACCGATAGGTGTTCCGCCCTGACCGGCTTCATCGGGTTGATACGCACGTTCGCATCGAATCTCCTGGCAAGCGCCACCAGCGCATCAATATGAGCCGGTGAAAAATTCCAAGACATCGCGCACATGATGCATGTGTGCGGCTTACCGTGCTCCTGGCATATTCTGAGACATTCGATTGCTTGGTGATAGATATTGGCGCCCCTATTCTTGTTGTGCTCAGCCTCGAACGGGGAGTCGAACGAAACGTCGACATCGTTAAGTAGATCGAATGTCGGCCGATGGTGCCTAAACAGATAAAGCAGAGTAATGCCGCTGGTCGTTAGGCCAACTTCGATTCCCCGTCTGTGAAGCGTCTCGACAATGTAGGGCAAGTGGGATTTTTTGGGATCGAGCCCATTCGTGAAGAGTGGCTCGTTGCCGCCGAGGTTCACTGTTTCGATGCCGTTGATCGCTAGCTGATTTACGATCCTGTCGATCATTCCGACCGACATGTCGCTGCCCTTGCGGCGAGCGTTCATGCTGTAGCAGTGCGTGCAGCGGTAAGGGCAGTCGTTCCCGAGGGTCCAGCCGATGTTCTTAAGGGCCGGTGCGGTCTCCGGATGTGTTCCGAACTCATTCGTCGGTGCTGAGCTTCCAAGATAATGATCGAACTCATTGTAAGGGGCGTGACGTGGTGTCGGCGCGCTCCTGCCGCCCTGCGATGTCATGGCAAGTTCTCCAGACTTTGTAGAGCATATTCCAACGAATTGCATGAGACTGTATCAACCGAGATGGAGACAAGCTAGAGTTGAGGAGCATCCGGCGCCGAGCTCCTCCATGGAGGGTCTGAGCAATTGTAATGATCAAGGGGCGGACCAGCGATTATGGCTTGCGGTCTGGGTGCGGTTTAGCTATTCTAGGTTGTTTCTTAAATTGCTCGGCGACCCTTGGAGATTTGTCATGGGTGAAATATTCCACGCGCTTGAAGTAATGAATAGAACGATGAACCTTGGACTGTCCGGAACAGACATGCTTCGGGCCGAAATGGCCTTCAAGTCGGCATTGGCGAAACAGGGCAATCCTGATCCGTCTCTCAAATTACCGGATGATCCGGTTACTCTCGCGAGTGGCTATGAGCTCAGAGCAACCATCCGCCCGCGTCCCGTGAAGTTGTCGCTGCGTCAGCTGTCGAAGTTTGCCAAGCAGACAGCCATTAATCCCATTCTGAGCGTTGACTCCAAGACGATGCAGCGGATCGACAAGGCAATCAAGGAAGAGGGAGCCGACAAGCAAGACGGCGGCTAGCCCAGAAATCGGAGGCTTGAGTGGGTCATGGCACCGACTGATCCGCCTCCTTTCTCAGCAGCGGCATTAGCTACCAGGCTGCCGGAATTTTTGACGCCGCCATCGCTCCTAACAGAGCGATTACAGATCGCTCGACAGGTGGCCGATCAATCCAGCCGAAAAGACAAGGTGGTGGCTGCCATCGTGGTTGGCTCGACCGCATTCGAGCGATGCTCCGCGACCGCCGACCTCGACCTTATTCTCATCACACCTTCAAGTAACCACAGCACGAGTTTCGAGACCCAAATCGTCTCGAACGTACGCGTTGATGTTGAACGGATTACGTCAGCGGAAGCCTTTGCGAAGACTGGTAGCGACGGCTGGATATGGGAGCTCAGGGAGGCAGCGCGTATCGGATGCGGCGTCCCTGTGTACGATCCGACCGGATTTGCTACACAATTGTCGCGCCGCGCGCTAGCTTTGCGGCCCCGGCCGGCTGAGGTCGAGGCGACATTACGGGACGTCTATTCCGTCCTGGCACGCATCGGCGCGGAGCGGAACGACCTGTCGTGGTGCGAAGACGCTCTTCGCGGCTGTCTCGACAATCTATCCATGCTCGCACTGCTCGCCCAACCGCGGCGCTATCAGAAGGCTAAGTGGGTGCTCGCCGATCTGCTTCATGCCGGACAGGAGCGCCTTGTCGATGCGATGATTAGCGCATATCGCATTGAGTCCGATGCGGAGGCCTCTGCGCGCGCAGCGACCGCGGCCGTCAGAACCTTGGTTGAAACTGTACATCAAGAATGCGGCTTCCCTTCCCATGAGGCGCTTTTGCGCATGGGCTACGCGCCTGCCTTCGCGGAAGCAAGCTATGTTTCGCGAACTTTGGCCGACGCTGAGGACTTAGTGTTAGTGGGGCGCAACACCGAGGCGCAGTATGTCGCGAAATTTGCGGCGCGGTTGGCGATTGGCCAATTGAATTCGCCCACACTGCCCGGCGCCACCATGTCCAGGTTTCGAACGCAAGGACATCCAATCCAGTCGCACTATCGTGCGATATTTCGTTCGGGTGCGGAGGCGGACTTCGAGCGCATTCTGCCCATCGTACTGCAGGAATCGGAGGAGCGGGGTCGATCGATCGGCGTTCCCTGAGCCTGATCTTGCGATGCGTAGTGGCCAGGAGAAAAGAAAGTGAGCAGAGATGGCAACCACATCCATCGTTCGCAACGAGGACCAGTTCTGCGTTTATCGCGCTGTCGAAAGCCAGGGAACAAGGGTTCTCTGGGAACTGACGAGTGCGTGTAATCTGAAGTGCGATTTTTGTCTCGTCGAGATTAAGCGCCGCCATCTTCCATTGGCTCGCGCGCTTGAAATTGCGGACGACTTGATAGCCGTGCGAGTCGATAAGGTTCTGCTCTCCGGCGGCGAACCACTCCTCTATCCGGGGATTGAAAACGTCATTCGCCATTTGGTCGCGCATGATATCCTTGTAAAGCTTCTCACAAATGGCACGGTTGAACATCCTGCGGTATTCCGGCTTATCCGCCAGTCCAACTCAATCGAGGTCTCGCTCAGCATTCCTACCGTAGACGCCGACGAAGCCGACAGAATATTCGTGTCTAAGGGCGCGCTGGCCAAGATCGCAGGCACGATTGAAGCGCTTCCAAAAGCCCGGCTAAACGCAATCTGCGCGGTGAGCCAGCTCAATGTAGGGCGAGTCGGAGAGGTTATTGACTGGGTAGCTGATGCTGGTGTGCCCTGCATCAGCTTGACGGATATCTTCAAGGATCCGACGAGTCCCGGCCGCTTCCGCGACGACTGCCGTGACTTACGGATCGGCCAAGATGAGCGCCGTATGTTGTTTGACTTAATCGGGCGCAAGCGCTCGCAATACCGCGGACGCCTAGCAATACGCACCACGCAGTTCGCCGTGAACAACCACGACGAATGCCTCGCCGGGCGCTCGATCTTCTACGTCGATTCGATGGGCTTAGTGCTACCGTGCACGATCACCGACAACCGCGATTGGCGTAATACCGCCTCGAGAATGCGCGTGAGGAATGCAATCGCGTTCTACCGACAGGCGATTTCTGGCGCGCCGGAATCGTCATGCTCGGCACATCTTGCAAGCTTACCCTTCCAGTTCGGGACAAGCGGCCATTGAGATCGTTCCTTATGCGCTGTTGCGGCGGATGTGATCAAGTAGCTCGCCTCGGCCACGCGAAACCTTTTCGAATGCCTCGACGATCTGACTGATTAAGCGCGGTCGCGGTTCCGTGTAAGGCGGAATGCGCATGGCGCGTCTTGCATAGATTTCCGAGTTGGGAAATGTTCCGGGCGCATAGACGCGTCGACCTGAAATCCGTCCATAAGTTCGACTGCCGTCATCTTTCACCTGAAACAGGGTCTCGAGATGAAGCGGTAGAGACGTCGATTCTTCGACAGGAGCCCCCTCCGCGCGTAGCGCTTTGATGAAGAGCTTCCGGTCAAGCCCGTCAAGTGGCTCCTCATCGTAGAGCGGTTTGTAATTGTAGTAGGAATGACGTGTCGCGAACGCCTTGTGGGCAGGAGGCGATACGCCAGGGATCCCGGCAAGCCCTTTCGTAAGGTCGCCGAGGTTTGCGTTGCGACCTTCGATGTACTTGTCGAGTTCCTCGAATTGACGGCGCGCAAGGGCCGCCGCGAGGGGGTGCATTCGATAGTTCAGGCCATAACCCGTTGCGGCAAACGGCCGGTAAGAGTCGCTCGTCACATCCTCGAAGGCCCGCATCCGGAAATGGCCCAGCAGGACCGCTCGCTCGAAGATTTCGCGGTCGGACGTCAGAAGTATCCCCCCCTGCCCAGCCGCCACCAGTTTGCTGCCCTGGAGGCTAAATATTGAGACATCACCAAGACCGCCAACCTCGGCGCCATTCCAGGTTGCGCCGTGAGCGTGACTGCAGTCTTCTACGACCTTTAGGTCTCGTCTGCGAGCGATATCGATGATCGGGCCCATATCACACACATGGCCATTGAGGTGGACAACTACGATAGCTTTGGTCCGCGGGGTGATCGCCGCCTCGATGTTGCTGGGATCGATGTTTCCGGTATCCGGCTCGCAATCGACTAGAACGGGAAGCGCGTTGACGACAAATAGCGGCATCACTGTGGATAGGAACGTGAATGTAGGACAGATCACCTCGTCGCCGGTCTCCAGTCCGAGGCCGAAGAAGGCCGAATGAAGCGCTGCCGTGCCCGAGCTGCAGGTGAGCGCAAAGGGTACACCGATTCGGCTAGAGAATTCTGCTTCCAAGGCAGCAACCTCGCCCTCGCGCCCGTAGTACGAGATCTCGCCGCGCACCAGTAACTTGGTGACGACGCTGACATCCTGTGGGGTGATCGGCGGCCATTCGAAATTCGTCGGTTCAGTCACGACGGGCACGCCGCCGAGTAGTGCCAACTTGCTGCCCATGCCCTTCTCCACGACCCCGCAGCTCGATCATTGCGCCCCGGTATCTTGTCACTTATAGTACTGAGCTCGCTTCGATGACACAACTGACAGTTGCGAAAACGAGGGCCTCTGATGGAACGGGCTACTTCGATCCTTCGAACCGAGGATCAGATATGCTGTTACCGCTCGATCACGAGTTCTGGGGTTCGTGTCCTCTGGGAAATTACTAGTTCCTGTAACTTGCGGTGTGATTTCTGCCTGGTCGAGATGAAACGCAGCCAAGTTTCGCTAGATCAGGCCCTTCGGATCGCGGACTCACTCGTCGCGCGCCGAGTATCCAAGGTGCTCGTCTCAGGAGGCGAGCCTTTGGTTTTCAAGGGAATCGACCAAGTGATGCAGCGCCTGCTCGACGGTGGCGTGCTCGTCAAGCTGCTGACAAATGGTACCGTGACAAACGAGACCGTGTTTCGGATGATCGAGACCGATCGAAGCCTCGAAGTCTCACTGAGCATTCTTTCCGTCCGGCCGGAGAAGGCCGATAGGATTTTCGGCCGCGCGGGCGCTTGGACCAAGCTCTGCCACACAATTGATCGGCTCCCGCCCGCGCAGATCAACGTCATCACAGCCGTCAGCATCGAAAACTATGACGAGATAGAAGAGATCCTCGAGTGGGTTGCCGCGCGCGGAATTCCGGGAATTAGCATTATAAACGTCTTCAAAGATCCGTCATCACCTGGACGGTTCCGCGAGGACTGCCGCGACTTCCGGATTGAGAGAGACCACCACTCACAGCTATTCGAGCGAATCGATGCGGCCCGCACCCGCTACGCCGGGCGGTTGGTAATCAGAACCACGCAGTTTCGCGGTTGCGGTGGCGAGGTATGCGGCGCAGGCCGCTCCGTCCTTTACATCGATGCTCTAGGCCGGGTTTTGCCCTGCACCCTGACGGAAAACCATGTCTGGCGTCAACGGGCCGCGGGTTTAGACGCAGGAGCCGCGATGGATCTCTACGCGCAAGAACTGGAGACGCTACCTTTATCGAGCTGCACTACCCTATTGCGATCCCAATCAAATACGTTGTCATGAGTAGACTGAAGCCGGCGGGTCCTGTGACTGCGGTAGAAGGCTGCCCCCTCGACCGCTATCTAACTCTCCACCTTTCTCCCGTGACGATTGAGGGAGAAATCCTGCGCTTCGATCTTTCCAATTATCTTAGCGGGGTAACTAGAGAGATGCTGCAGATGCGGCTGCGCAAGACTGCGCAAGCGCTTGATGCCGGACCCGAACTTATCCCAGCGAATGTCACTTCAGACGGCACCGAACTGCTCGTCGACGCTGCAGCCCTTTTGATGACAAACGCTCGAGTCCGCGCGCGGCTGCAGGAAGGGCCGGATGGCGGGCTGGGATATCTGCGGCGGATGATCGCTGCCCGCCAGAGGCTCGACGCTGCTGCAGCGAAATTCGCGCGTCAGTTAAGCGGATCACGACTACCGACCCATGCCAACCTGCTTGAATATCTGGACGCTTCGTCAGTTGACCAAGCGCTAGGGTCTCTGAAATTTTGCCTTCCCGCGGACATTCGAACGCGCCTGGCGAGCTGGTTTTCGGAGGAGGGCCTGCTCAACGCGTTGCTCTCACCTGATCTGCCCTCGATGTGGTTGAAGCTCCATCGGAGGGAACTGTCCCTTGCCTTACTCAGGCTGCGTGCTCCTGCCGAGACTTACCACCGCCGACTGCGGGCTTACCAGCGCGACTTTGGCTACCTTTTGGCTGAGGATGTCGATTTCGAACTCCATGAGAGTTTTGAGGCGATTGATCGGAGGCTCGCGGGGCTTGGCGGAGGGCAAGCGGCACTAGAGTCGGCGCAGCGACATGTTCGGTCGGCGCTTGCCCTTGATCAGGCTCGCAAGGCTCATGCACGCCAGATTTTCGCTGAGAAACTTAAGGCGGCGACCGCAGGCGAGGACACTGCTTGGCTTGTCTCGCTTGTGCTGCTCTTACGGGCTGTAGGGCAGCACGAAGACCAGAACAGGCAGGGCAAAATGCGGTTGCTACGCGACCTGCGGGATGCAGCCCGGCGAGCTGGCCTGGAGATTGCGCACATTCGGTTGTCCGATCTCGCCGCCGCGCTAACGGAGGCGGACCGGTCCGACGATCCAATTGACAGACTGCGCAGAACCCAGCGTAAAGGCACGCAATGACCGAGCTAAACCACCTTGTTCGTCTTGAGGATTGCGCTGACGAACCGATCCGGCGGGTCGGACACAAGGCGGCTTTGCTTGGATGGGCTCAAAAAGAGGGACTTCAAACCGCTGGTGGCTGGGTGCTGCCAGCGGATTTGTTCTGGGCGGCGATGCAGGCGGCGAAAGTCGCTAGCCAAGTCCGCTATTTAGAGGAAAACGCTTTGCGGCTGGATCCACAGCACACTCGCCAGCTCGCCGGCGCAATTCGCGGAGCGCTTGCCGGCGACGTCTTAGAAGAGTTCGCCCGTATCGACGCTGCAGCGGCCCACGATCGTCTTGATACCCCGCGACTCGTCTGCCGATCGTCAGCTGCGATGGAGGACGGGCGCGTTGCAGCATTTCCCGGCGTCTTCGCCAGTTCTCTGGATCTTACTTCCCCCCGGTCCCTTGCCAAGGCAATAGTGGACTGTTGGAGATCTGTGTTTTCGCCGGTTGCCATCGACTACCTGCTCCGGATGCGAGCGGAGCCGGTCGATTTCTCGATTGCGATCCTGATCCAGCGCCAGATTGCAGCCACTTGGTACGGTCTATACGTCAGCGCGGATCCGATAACCGGCGTACCGCTACCGCGTGCCGAGCTTACGGACGTAGCCCCGGATGCGCTGGTAGGTGGCAAGTCTGCAACTCTCCAGGCGCGCTACGAAGCCGGGTGCTGGTCCGGCGCCGAGGCAGCCGACGGAGTCGACGATGCGCTGGAGATTTTGCGGCGTTGGTCCACAAAGCTGGAAGAGCGGCTCCACTCGGAGGTCGACATCGAATTCGCTATACCGACGCAGGGCAGTCCTTTGCTCCTGCAGTGCCGTCCATTGACAGGAAAAACGCCAGCGCGGGATCTGGATGTCCAGCGAGGTGCGGGCCAGAACCGCATTTTTGGGCGGCCCTGCGCGGGTGGAAATGTGATAGGATTTGCCATTGACGGTCCACTTCCAACAGGAAAGGCCAGAAAGCGCATCGCTGTCATAGATCGAATCGGAGCAGACTCCTACGATCTCGTCTTCGGCTATGACGGCGTGATCGTTGAGCAAGATGTATCGCCGCTCAGCCATGTTGCAATTCTATGCCGCGAGGTGGGTGTGCCGCTGATCAGCGGAATCGCAGATGCGCGTGCATTGCTGAAAGGACGGTGGGTCGCAGTTGACGGGGCAGGAGGTTACGTTGAAATGGTGGCGCGACCTGTGCCGGATATTTCGGTAGCTTCGCTTGATATCGCGGTCGAGCCGACCTTGACGACTCTTGAACTCCTCCTTCGCGTACTTGCGGAGGCCCGGCCGGGGCAGGATATCGCCGCGGAGCGGGATCGGATTGCTCGAGTTTACTCTCGGGCACTCGGAGGGCGCGGGCTCCATCTCACGGAAGCATATGCGTCTGACAGCGAGTATGACCGGCTCGACCGGATCGGCGCAGAGCTGTTCGGCGCGGAATTCTCGTCCCAAGCTACATTGGCTACCTGGAACCAGTCGATCAGCCTTCGTTTGGCACCGCCGGGGAATGTTTGATCCGGTCCCCTTGGCTCTACCGAAAGCTTTGCGGAAAGTCGTTCAGCTATCCGCTTAATTGATGTGTAGCTGAGGGGAACGGCGGACGGCGGCAACGGATCAAGCGCTCGAGTCCTTCTGAGTATGCCGGCCTGTACGACCCGAGCGCGCCCCGAAAGTTCGCCAGCCGCAACGGGGCATTTCTGACCTGACAGCCCTGTCAACCTGACAAGGTTGGGTGTCAACCATGTCAACCGTGTCAACCCAGAATCTGACGTCTGCGGCTGGAGGATTTTCGGGGCACGCTTGGGCCGTGAGGGGGTGGGGCCCGAGAAGGACCCGCGATCTCGGCGCTCGAACGTGCGTTGCCGCCGAGGCGTTGATCGGGAGTCGGCTTGCAACTAAGAGCAGACGCACTGCGCTTGACGCCCTTCGTCCGCCAGAGGCCCAGGAGCAGACACTTAAGCATCCATTTGGAACGACCGCAGTTGGCCGAAAGCGGCCCGACTGCTTTTGGGGCGAGCCATGCGTGTAAACGGACGTCGCGCTCGCGGCCGGTTGCGACCCTAAGCCGACTTCGGCGCGGTCTCACCCAAGCGCGGTTGGAACAACGCGGGTGTTGCGTTTGCCAGTCCCTGTTGAGATCATCCTCGCAAAGAGCCGGAAAAGTTCCGCTAGAGGTGACAGAATGGGCGAGGATGTCACGCTGGACCTGCTGACCAAGGCGAGAGGAAGAACGCATTGCGACATCGTCTTTGTCCACGGCCTGCAAATCACCCCATCGGGCAATCAGACGTTAAGCGAACGGGCCAAAGGTAATTGGAGACACGGCGACAATCCGGCGACTGTGTCTTGGGCAGACTGGGTGACCGAGGATCATCCCGAGGCTGCCGTTTGGGTGCTCGGATACGAAGCGAACGCATCCGAATGGTTTGGCGCATCGATGCCAATCGAGCGACGTGCCACAAGCTTGCTCGAGCGCCTTTGGGCCGCCGACGTGGGTAACCGGCCACTTGCCCTAATTGCACACAGCATGGGCGGACTCCTTGTAAAGGAGATGCTGCATATCGCCGATACGCATGGCGTCGAAAGGTACAAGCAATTCGGCAGGGCCGCTCGGCTGATCGTGTTTCTCGCGACGCCCCACCAGGGCTCCTACGTCCCCAACTACCTGTCAGCGTTGGGCGGCATCGCGAAAGCGCTCCTCAGAATCTCGAAACCGGTTGAGAATATGAGCAGCTCGGAGGCTCATCTAGCCGGGCTAAATCACTGGTTCAACGCATTCCTCGCCAAAAACGGCCCAACGGTCGTTTCGTTTGCCGAGGAGCTGCCGCTTTCCGGTCTGCTCATCGTACCGCCCGCGAGCGTCGAGCTCGGGTACCCAGGCCATAAGCCCGTTCACATCCTCGTTAACCACGTCGATATCACCCGACCGCAACACAGGGAGCACTTAGCGGCACCCTCGGTCCGCAAGCACCTCGCCGCCTTCGTGGAGGCGAGCCGCCCTTTGCCTCTTCAGGCTCCCGAGCCGGACGGGGCCCCTTCGCTGACCTTCCGGACCGCGACGGACATCAATGAGTCTGCCGTCCCTGGTCTGCTGTCATCCAACGTGCGTGGTCCAATAGCCTATCACCTCACCTGGATGGAAATGATCCGAGTGCTGGAAGAGCGGGATGCTAATTTCATGGCATTCATGTCACAAAACCCGCACTTCATGGAGCTTCCTGACCTGACTCAGCGGGAACGGTGGGCCGCCGCGGAGCACGCGAGCCTGGCTGCGCGCATCTGGCGTATCAGAACGCGCATGGCCGCGACAGAAGAGGGACTTGACCGGTTGATCCACCGCCTTCGTTCGCTCGGTGCATCCTTGGAGGAGTCGACCGCAGCGCTCCGGACGTTCGGTCGGTTCGCGGCTCTCCGCTTGGTAAGTCCATTGAAGGAGAATCTCGACTTCAGAGATGGAGCGCCTGTGCCTTGGCTCCTCAATTGGAAACTTAATGAGGTTCCCAATATGAGTCCGGTCGACCTTGTTCCAATGGCTAGTGATACGGGAAAGCGAGTACTTGGCTCCCGCTACTTGGTCCTCGCTCGCGTTGGCCGGACCGAGCGCCGCTACGAATACGTCGTCATGCCCTTCAGGATCGCCGTTGACCTCCACCAGAATGGCACCGAGGGACGGGAAAGTATCTTCTACGAGTGGGTACTTCCACAGCTCGCATATCAGACCCACTTCGACTTCGACGAGATCGGACCAAATGATTGGAATGTCTTTGTTCTTCTCGGCAACGACAACCGCGAGTGGTATTACCCATCGCAAGGGAATCCCTGGCCGTCGGTGAGCACGACCCCAGATGTTTGACGTAATGTCGGTTTGCATTTTCGCGCGGGTGAAAACGTGCGCTATAGGCCCGTCCGGTTATGAGCTCTGACCGACCAAATCGTCTCGCGACACAACTTCAGCTTTCCACGCTGAATAAGCATTGGCGCCTATCCCGGCATGTCTGCTTCCAGACGTCGGTCGCGCGGCTTCTAACGCCCGACATGGCCGCAAAGCCTTCATTCTGATCCGTCCGGCGAAGGTCGCCTCTGGGTCGATTGTATTGAAAAAGTCGAAAATGCCGCGTCAGGAAAACTTCCGCAAAAGCGAGCTTATGGCCGACTTCGGCTGGCGATGCTCTCTCAGAGTGTGTGGCAAGGCGGCTGAATGAATCCGCTCAAGTCGAAGCGGTCCCCCCGCGTCCCAAAACGCAAAGCGCACCAGCGGGTCTTAGAAATTTCGTCTCAACCCTGGAGAGGACTTTTTCAACAGAACCGGTCAAAAGCTGCCATCGCCTCTGCGCCCGCTTTTGGTCCGGTCACTGTTGAAGGGCTGGCAAATTTACTGCCCGCTCCCGAACACGCGTTCGGTGTGTTCGGTAAGTTCGGTCAGATTTTGCAATTTTCGCTAGCGGAAGTATGCGGCGCGCTTGGGCCGTACGGGGGAGTGGGCCAGGAAGAACCCGTCGCGGGCAAGCGCCGAAAGCGCGCCGCAACATCATCTCAAGATCGGCGGACAATGACAGCGATCCTAGTAGTTTCGTAGTTACATCTACCCGTGGAGCAAAGCCGATCGGAATTTGGGAGTACGTTTTATGCCGATGAACGCATTTAGGCCTTTCTCTTGGATCGGGAATCCAAGGTTCAGGGCTGCAGCGATGAAAGCGCCATTCGAAATGTAGACCTGATATTTTCGCTCCGGGTACTCCTTAAGTCCATAACTTTTGCTACCGCCTTCGACGGACAGTGATTTCATCCGATCAAATTGCGATAACCACGCGTGCGCCGCCCAGAACCCGTCGGCTTGGCCCTTCAGGTCCTCTCGGCGGTCTGCGAAGGTCGCATCTTTCAGATTCATGAAGCCATCTGCGGTCAGCCGGGGATACCGATCCATAACCGCTTCGAGACATCGATGCATAACGGTTTCGATCGTCTGCTTCGAAAACAAGCTCTCGCGCTCGCCGTTAGTTTTGCTCATTTCCGTTCTCATTAGCTGGTTCCCAAGCTCGATGCGCAGAGCGCCGCTGGGGTTTGGTTTGATCCTATGGTGCCAAGCGCGGATCATGATCAAGGCTGATCAAAAACCGTCCCTGCGACGCAGTACACAAAGCGCTTCCGGCTATCCAGTTTGAAGTACTTGCGCGTTAAGGGAATTCCCCAAAGAAATGACCGGGAGTGATGCGGCGCCCCTAAATGTACGAAACAATGTCCGCTCTAAACTCGCTCGTTAGCGTCGCCCAATCAGCTGCGACGTGTCGGGCCGGCTAACTAGCCCCGGATCGTTGAACGAACAGGCGGCCATGCCTGCGCTTTTGGGATATGATCTAAGAGTGGAAGTGGCCCGTCGGGTAGGCGGGGAAGCCGAAGGGGGACGGCACAATACAGCAAGATTTCCTGTTTGCGCGGGCAGATCTGCGAACTTTTCGCCACACTGCCCCCGTTGGTCCCGGTTGCATATTCGGCGAGTTCGGACGTCCCGGCTTCTACGCGAACGACACGAGGGCCGTTCGCGCAGCAATTGATGGACAACTTACTAAGCGCCGGAAAGATGGACTCATTAGAGGTACCCAATCAAGACATCCACAATTGCGATCTACAGCCGCAGATGCGCGAAACTGCTATGGTAATCTCGCATGGGACCAGGATGTAGTTCGGTTCAAGAATTTTAAACCGAACTTCGTGAGCGGAAAGGTGGTGCGGCAATCCACCTCCTCTATCAGCTGGGAAAGTCAAAACCCTCTTCATCCTCTCACCTCTCGCGAAGACCTCGTTGTGCGGCAGTTAGGCGAGCCGCAGCAATATCGGCAGGCGTTAAACGTCCATCTCGCTCCTTCCTGCAAAGATTATCGACCGCTCTCGGCTCGACCTCGTTCAGCGTCTCCAGCACGCTGACCATCTTGTCCCCATACCGTCTGACGATCTCCATTTCGTATCGGCCTCGATCGTTAAACCGCACCCCCTGCTTTCCCTCGCCGAGCCGGCCTGAGAAGGTTCTAGGATATTTATTTAAGTAGGATTGGCGGACATTCTTGTCCCCTTCCAAGGAACAGTCTTGTCCTCCTTCGGCGACGATTTTGTCCGTCTCCTTCGCCTTACCTTTCCTAAGTGACGGCTTTCGCCCGGTAGGCCAACTCATGCGATAGTGATTGGACCGTTCTCTTTTCCGATCGACCTCGAGCCATCCCATTCTTTCAAGCTGGCCCACGGCCCGCTGAACGGATTTGCTAGACAGACAAATCTGTTCGGCCAATCGGGAGAGAGATGGCCAGGCAAACCCAGCCACCCGGTTGTGATGATCAGCGATGAGGTAGGCAACTCGAAATGCCGTGGAATTGACTTCGCATTCAAGACTGATGGCATTGAGCCACTGCATCTTTTCGCGGTTAGACTCTTTCGCATCCATGGGAACGTCCCCCTAGATACTCGCCTCCATCACATGACCCCCGCCGCGTTACACTTCCGGAACAGTTCCACGATTTCGTCCACCGCGGCTGCGGGCACCCGCGTCGATCGTCCGATCTTGATGACTTCGAGATGCTTGTTCCGGATCAGTTGATAGATAGAACTGCGGCTCATCCGCAGCGCGGAGGCTGTCTCCGGGATGGTGAGAAGACGGGCAGTAACCCTAGCGTTGTTGTCGTTCTTGGACATTTTCAGCTCCTTTTCGAGTCTTCGGCCGTTTGCCGAAGTGCGTGGAGCTGTGCCCAACTTTGCAGGTGATCGCTGCGTGAAAATAAATCTCCTCTAACCGCCTGAAGCTGTAGGCTAATTCCTTGCGACTGCCAGCCCGCGACGGCTCGCATGTCGGAGAAACCGTTTTATTAGCTTCGGATCGGCGGGTCTGGTGGTTGCCGGGACCTGATCGATCCGCTTGCAAATGCCGGCAAGCACATCGCTCCAACCAAGCCGATGCAACTCCAAGTTCGCAAATAGGGCCGCTTGGCTGCCGAATGGTGCTCGCAAAAGAACGGCAAGCGCCAACTGGGACCAATAAAGCCAGTCGTCATGCTCTCGGTATCGTTTACTGCGGGCGAGAAGGATTCGAGCTGTTTTCTGCATATCGTGGTAGCGCCGGTCGAAATCGTCATCCGCAATCCGGCAGGCGCCCTGCCAAGCCACATAACCATGTCCGAGTTCTTCAACCTGGAAACGTGGTTCGAGCTGGAGCATAACGAACGCAAGGCGACCGGCGTCAACGTAGGAGCATTTGAGATGGTCCCTGAGGGTTAGCCACAAGGCGCTTTCGAATCGCTTATTGTGGCGGCTGATTGGCGTAAGCCCAGGCGGACGCCCTCGTCCTTTCCGAGTGCGGATGAGTTCCTCCCGGCGCCGAGCGTCGCGGGCTTCTTTACTGACCAAGACGATTCGATCCCCAAACGAATCACGCTTTCACTGAGCGTGCCTTCGCTTACAGGGAACAGTTGTGGAAAAGCTACGGGAAAATGGGGGTTGTCTCAGCCCAGGCTTTTAGTTCTCGCTGCCGAGAAGGAAATGACATTGCCTTGGCTAGGATCGCACCAGTTGGCCCAGGCCTCCATCATCTCTCGCCGCTTCTCGAGCGCATCGCTGCGGCGATACGCTTGCTCAGACTTTCCGCTACGCCTCGAACCACTGGGACGGGCCCGTGCGGTTCCTCGACGACGGCCGCGTCGCGGCTCCTGTGTTTGTGTGGCCGCGAACCGATTTACGTACCAATGGTTGTTGCCGTGACACCCACTGTTCGAGGAGGTTTGAGGAGCTTGCGGGACTATCCGGTTCGATCCGCCAACTTCACCACGTTCGCGGTCTCGCCATCCGGCACAAGCGGCACGACGGCGCGGGCTGCCAGATCATCCAAGCCGTCCACGATCCACTTCCCATAGTGCCGTTCAATCATCTGGACGGATGTGTCATGCAGCGCCGCCACCAGTCGAATCGGCAAGTTCGCTCGGATGCCGCGCACGATGCTGGAGTGGCGTAGCGCGTAGGGGATCACTTCAGGCATGCCGGCGCGCTGCCGGATCGCACTCCATGGACGAACGATCTCGCTCGCGCTTTGCCACGCGCCACGCCCGTCGCGGTGCCACTCGATCGAGCCCGGACGCTGTTTGTGCCGCCACCGCTCCAGCAGCAGTGCGGCGTTCCGCCGTCCAGTCACCGCCGGCACTAAGGCGTCAAGCACATCCGTGCCAACCGGAACGGCTGTTGCGCCGCTCTTGCCCTTACCCTTCCGGCTGACAGGCACCATAAGCCTGCTCTGTGCGCGTTGAACGTCGCCGACGCGCATCCGGACTACCTGGCTGAATCTCGCTCCGGTTGCGGCGAGCACCACGATGAGGCGAAACAGGTCGCCTTCCCACTGTTCCTCTACGTCGATCTCTTGCACTGCACGAAGCAGGTGGGCAACTTGTCCATCGGTCAGCACCTGATTTTCACGCGCTATCGGAATATCCTCGTCGTCGTCGGCTTTCACAGCCTTGAGGCCATGTTTCACCACAGTCGCAAATTGTGCGTCGAGGCGTTTCCGATTGGCTGCGTGGGCCGCGTTGAGCGCAGCGCGCAGATCGTTGATGAGTCGTTGCTTGGTCGTCTCTTTCAACTCTGCCGGCAGATTGGTGCGCCACGTCAGCAGATCGCTTTCCTTCAACGCATGTAGCGCCACGTCAGCCAGCCGTGCTGCCGGGACGACTTCCTGCTTTCCTCTGGCTTTCTGCCCGATGACATAGCGCGGCAGGCGGTGGCCTGCATCCGACCGCACTGTGCGCCCGGCGCGCCTGCTATGACGGGCGTTGCGAGCCGCAATGTAGGTCTCGACGGCCGATCGGACTGTCAGAAGGGGCCCGTCTGCCTTGGCTTTCGCTTCCGCGCGGGCTGCCTCGACCGCCGCGCGCGCAGCACGGATGGCGGCATTGTAGTCCAGCGTCCCGGCCCCAATCGCATCGTCCGCCGTGCCGATCGGCGCTTGGCGGTACCCCGCGCCATTCCGCCAGCGTACCAGCCAACCGCCGCCGCGCTTGCCCTTGCGGTAGCCGAGGTGGATCTCCGGGTCGATGCCACGCCAGTGTAGGCCGGCAGGCAAGCGAGCCCTGGCATTGCGTGTGGTGATCGGCGCTTCCTTAAGGGTTTTCGCCAAAGCCGTTGCTCCCAGATCGTCAAATATCCGTGAAATATACCTTGGTGTACGGGGAGGCACAAGCCGGGACAAAATTCGCTTAACTTTCTGATATCGTTGGACATGCACGAACGTCTACGAACGCTCTCTACCGTTGTTTTATGCCCTCTCAAGGCTGAAACAGGGGTTCGATTCCCCTAGGGAGCGCCAGCTATCCCGCAGCGCATTGATCTACAAAGACGATTTGGCCGATTTGGCAAGCTGAGTTGATCAGGAGTGCATCCATAGGGCGGTCTGGATGCCGGATGCCACGGCATGGCAGCTCCAATTCATTGATGGGTTTAGAATCGCCGAGGCGATGGAGGCGAACGCAGCCCGAGCCAAGTGACGTGCGTGGATTCCGCATGCCCACGTTCACGTGCGAAGCGGACCAGTTCCGGACTTGAGCACTCGTTTCCGGCAGGGGAATGATTTTCCGCATGGCCCGGCCAAAACCGGCAACGGCCAGTGGATCGACAGTGATCGTCGATCGTCGAGGCGGGGCGCTTGACACGGTCGAGGGCAGCCCGGGCGGCCCACATCAGAGACAATAAGCGTGTCCTGCGGCGCCGCAGCAGGCGTGTCTGCGGTCGGCTGTTGCTTGTCAGCAACCGGCGAAAGGAGCATCCTCGACACGTAAATATTTGAGCAAGTCCGGAATTATCGGTTGGCACTGCCTGAAGGCCCGTCCCGTTCTAAGGACGCGCCGGAATGAAAATGACCCCGCAGCCAAGGGGTCTCGAGCGGCAAGTCCGCTTACGTACCGATAGGGAGGACATCCATGGAAAGCCAGAAGCCTCATCGTGGGCTATCGCGCCGCGATGCGATCAAGACGGCGACTGCCGCGGGCGTCGCCGCAAGTATCGGCCCGTTCTTCCATGTCACGCCTGCACGGGCCGCCAAGACACTGAAAATCCTGCAATGGAGCCACTTCGTCCCCGGCTATGACCGGTGGTTCAACAACACCTACACCAAGGAATGGGGCAAGAAGAACGACACCGAGGTGATCGTCGACAACATCAATCTTGCTCTTCTCGAGTCGCGCGCCGCAGCCGAGGTGTCGGCCCAGAAAGGCCACGACCTCTTCATGTTCCTCATGCCGCCTTCGGTGTTCGAGGATCAGGTTGTACCCATGAACGAGGTCTATGCCGAATGCGAAAAGGTGAACGGCAAGGCGATCGATCTCGGAATCAAGAGTACCTACAACCCGAAGACCAAGAGATATTTCGCCTTCTCCGACAGCTACGTGCCGGACCCGGTGAACTACCGCACCGATCTCTGGGGTGACATTGGCATGAAGCCGGACACCTGGGACGACATCCGTGTCGGCGGCAAGAAGATCAAGGACAAGACCCGTATTCCGGTCGGCATCGGTCTTTCCGCCGAGATCGACACCGGCGTGGCCATGCGGGCGATCATGTATTCGTTCGGCGCGCATGAGCAGGACGAGGCCGGTAACCTCACCATCAATTCCAAGAACACGCTGGAGGCTTTGTGCTTCGTCAAGGGGCTGTTTGAGGACTGCATGACGTCGGAAGTTCTGGCTTGGGATGCCTCCTCCAACAACCGGCAGATGCTCGCCGGCCGCTCCTCGCTCGTGCTCAACGCCATCTCGGTGACGCGCACCGGAGAGAACCAGAAGATGGCGATTCACGAGAAGATCGCCGTGGCCAAGGCCGCCAAGGGTCCGGTGCGCCGCATGGGCCTCGAGCATGTGATGGACTGCTACGTGATCTGGAAGTTCGCGGAGAATATCCCGGGCGCGCAGAAATTCCTGGTCGACTACATTGCCAACTTCAAGGAAGCCTTCCTGGCCAGCGAGTTCTACAACTTCCCGTGCTTCCCTCAGACCGTGCCAGACCTCAAGCAGCTCATCTCCAACGACAAGAAGGCGGTGCCGCCGGACAAGTACGCGGTGCTCGAGGACGTGCTCGATTGGGCAACCAACATTGGCTACCCCGGCTACTCCACTGCGCCCATTTCCGACACGTACCAGACATGGCTGCTCAACACCGCCTTCGCCGAGGCGGCTACTGGTGCAGAGACGCCCGAAGACGCCTTGAAGAAACTCGATACCAAGATGACGGCGATCTGGGCAAAGTGGAAAGATCGCGGGATGCTCTGATCCCGCGTGCATTGTGATCGGCGAGGGCCCGGCGGCGGGCCGGGCCCCGTTTGACGCCGACGCGAGCGCCGAGAGGCATGCATGGCGACGGTCGAAGCACGGCACATATCGAAGCATTTTGACGAGGTGCGCGCGGTCGACGGCATCGACCTCCTCGCGCGCGAAGGCGAATTCCTCGTCCTGCTCGGCCCCTCCGGCTGCGGCAAGACCACGTTGATGCGGCTGATCGCCGGACTCGAACAGCCAACTGCGGGCGATATCGTCATCGACGGCCGCGTCGTCACCGACCTACCGCCGCGCGCGCGCAATGTCGCGATGGTGTTTCAGAGCTACGCGCTGTATCCGCACCTCACGGTCGCGAAGAACATCTCGTTTCCACTCCGCGCGGTCGGCATGCAAAGGGACGCGATCCGCAAAAAGGTGGAATGGGCCGCGCGCATGTTCGGGATCGAGCGCTTCCTCGATCGCAAGCCGCGCCAGCTCTCCGGCGGCGAACGTCAGCGCGTGGCGCTCGCACGCGCGGTGGTGCGTGAACCGGTGGTGTTCCTGCTCGACGAGCCTCTGTCCAATCTCGACGCCAAGTTGCGGAATTCCGCTCGCGACGAGCTCAAGCAGTTCCAGCGCGTCCTCGCCACCACCACCATCTACGTCACCCACGATCAAGCCGAAGCCATGGGTCTCGGCGATCGCATTGCGGTGCTCAACCAGGGCAAGGTGATCCAGATCGGCACGCCGCAGGAGATTTACGGCAAGCCGATGGACACCTTCGTCGCGACCTTCATCGGCTCGCCGCCGATGAATCTGGTGGAGGAGGGCGCCTCCTATGTCGGCTTTCGGCCGGAGGCGTTTCTGCCGCGCGAGGTCGGCAGTTCGGAAGATAGCGTCGCCTTCCCCTTCCGCGTCACCCGCGTCGAATATCTGGGCGCCGACCGGCTGGTCTATGGCGTGCTCGAAGGCCGCACGGCCGAGGCGCACGTAATCTCGAAGCTGCCGAACAACATCCGCGCCGAAGTCGTCGCAGGCGAGCGCTACGATTTCGTGGTGCGCAAGCGCGAGATCCATCGCTTCGACCGGAACAGCGGCCGGCACATCGACGGGAGGGGCGATGACGACGGCAACCGCTAACACCTTCACCGCGAAAGCGGGCTGGCGCACGCGGCTTGCCGACAACGAGCGCCTGTTGTGGCCGCTGATGCTCGCGCCTGCGATCCTCTATATCGTTCTTCTGGTCGGCTTTCCGTTTTTTCTCTCGTTGTTCTACAGCGTCTCAGACGTGACCGTCGGCAGCCGCAGCATGAGCTTCGTGGGTCTGGAGAACTTCCGGCGCGTGGTGGCGACCGACACCTTCTGGACCGCACTCAAGAACACGCTGATCTTCACCATCGTGTCGCAAGTCTTCGTGCTTGTCTTCGCCAATATTCTGGCGATGTCGCTGTCCGCCGATTTTCGCGGCAAGTGGCTGGTGCGCCTGTTGATCCTTCTGCCCTGGGTCGCCCCGATCTCGCTCGGTGCGATCGGCTGGCTGTGGATCTACGATTCGATCTATTCGGTGATCAACTGGACCGGGCAGGCCTTGCGCCTCCTCGGGCCGAACGAATGGCCGATCTGGCTCGGCCAGCCCACCCTCGCTATGGTCTCGATCATTATTGTGCAGATCTGGCGCATCGTGCCGCTCGCCACCGTGATCCTGCTTGCCGGGCTGACCTCGATTCCGCAGGACATCCATGACGCCGCCGCTGTCGACGGTGCCGGGTTCTGGCGCCGCACCTTGCAGATCACATTCCCGCTGCTGCTGCCGATCACGCTCGTCGCCGTTCTGTTTGGGATCATCTTCACCTTCACCGACATGATCGTGGTGTTCTTGCTCACCCGCGGAGGCCCCTATGACCAGACCCAGGTGCTCGCGACCTGGGCCTTCTTCACAGGCATTCAGGGCGGCGATCTTGCGGGAGGTGCGGCGGTATCGCTGTTCCTGTTCCCGGTGTTGGTGGCGGTGGCGATCGTGTTCCTGTTGCTTGCGCGGCGTTCGGAGGTGACGTGATGACGCGCCGCCCGTTCAAGCTGGTGCGCATCGCCAGGGCTGGCGGACATGCCGGCATCCTGGTCTTCTTCATCACCTTCCTTGCATTTCCGTTCTATTGGATGCTGATGACGACGTTCAAGACCACGATCGATCTGCACGACGTCAGCAAGAACCCGTTCCTGTTTAACGAGCCGCCGACGCTTGAGCATCTCGCCGTGCTGTTTCAGGACACCCAGTATCTGCAATGGCTGATCAATACCGGCGCCGTGGGGATCGCGGTCGTCCTCATCACGCTGGCCCTGGCGGTGCCGGCGGGCTACGCGCTGGCGCGCATGACCGGTCCATGGGCGCAGACGCTCGGCATTGCCATCTTTCTGACCTATCTCGTGCCGCCGACCATTTTGTTCATTCCGTTCGCGCGCATCATCGCGACGCTTGGCCTGCAGGATTCGCTGTGGTCTTTGGTGCTCGTCTATCCGAGCTTCACGGTGCCGTTCTGCACCTGGCTGCTTATGGGATTCTTCAAGGCGATCCCGCGCGATCTTGAGGATGCGGCGATGATCGACGGGCTTTCGCGGTTCGGCGCGTTCGTCAAGGTGGTGATGCCGATCTCGCTCGCCGGCGTGCTGACCTCGATTATCTTCGCTTTCACGCTGGTGACGCAGGAGTTTGTCTACGGCGTCACCTTCATCACCTCCGCCTCGAGCTACACCGTCAGCGTCGGCGTGCCGACCTTCCTGGTGCGCGGCGACGTCTATTTCTGGGGCTCGATGATGGGCGCCTGCTTGATCGCAAGCGTCCCCATCGCGATCATCTACAATTTCTTCGTCGACCGCTTCGTGGCCGGCTTTACGGTGGGGGCGGTGAAATAGGGCGATGGAGCATGTCAGGCGCGAGTATGCCGGATCAGGAACGCGAACTGCATGAAGTGAACGGGCAATTACGGTGACAGTGCATAAAACCCCAGAGTTTGAGTGCACTATCACCGAAATCCCCAACGCTTGAACGGCAGGTATGGCTAGCTAGAAATCGAATGCTGTCGGTGCAAGACAAGGGCAAGCTTGCCAACGCGTGGCGCACCCTTCTGCGAAACCCGATCACTTCATCTCTTCCAGCAGCTTCCGCGCTTCACCCAACAGCGCCTGAATCTGCCTTCGCTCGGCGATCGCATCCCTGGTGAAACAGACCGTGCTTGCGCGCGTTCTGGTTTGCCTTTGGCGCGCCGGATCCCGGTGCACCGCCGTGCATGCGGCAGCGCTTTTTGCCGTGCGGCGTCGGCGAGCCACGCGCCGGTCTCGCGGTCCATCTGAAGTCTGGTTATATTCTGGATATATCCGTGGAGAGCATTGTGGCCAGCAAGTCTCAGAAGCGCGCGACCAGGAACTATCGGAATCGTCTTCAAAAGCGCGGAATGGCCCGGTTCGAGGTTCTTGGGCTCGACGGTGATCGCGACCTCATCCGATCGCTCGCGCGACGCTTGGCGGAAAACGGGCCGGATGCCTCACGGCTGCGGGCCGCAGTCAGTCAGACAATTTCTGGTGAGCCGCCCAGGAAAGGCGGCATTCTTGAGGCACTTCGCCGTTCGCCTCTCGTAGGTAGCGACATCGCTCCAGTTCGTCAGTTCGAAACCGGGCGCAAGGTTGAGCTGTGAGCCGTTATCTCCTTGACACCAACATCATCAGCAACGTCACAAAGCCGGCGCCTTCGGAAGCGCTGCTGGCCTGGATGGGAGAGCAGGTCGACGAGGATCTATTCATTGCTTCGCTCACCGTCGCGGAAATCCGGCGCGGCATATTGGAAAAGCCCGCCGGGCGGAAGCGTGACCAGCTTGCCCGGTTCTCCGGTCCGGAAGGGCCTTTGGCGCTTTTTGCTGGCCGCGTGCTGTCATTTGATGAAAAGGCGGGCCTGATCTGGGCTCGCTTGATGGCTGAGGGAACGGCGAAGGGAAGGCCGCGCAGCGCTCTCGACACGATCATCGCTGCGATTGCCGAGGCCAACGACTGCATCGTCGTCACCGACAACGAGAAGGACTTTGCCGACATCGAGATCGTCAATCCTCTCCGGAATGCGATCTGATCGCCGAGCAATCAACATCTGAGCCGTTCCACCATCGGACTCGATTGATCCGTCGCTTTTGGTTTGCGCGCCGTTCGCGAAAACAAATCACTTCATCTCATCCAGCAGCCTCCACGCTTCACCCAACAACGACCGTATCTGCCTTCGCTCGGCGATCGCATCCCTGGTGAACAGGCCGTGCTTGCCCGCGTTCTGGTTTGCCTTTGGGGCGCCGGATCGGGGTGCGCCGCCGTGCATGCGACAGCGCTTTTTGCCGTGCACCGTCGGTGAGCGGCACGCGCCACTGGCGCGGGTTTTGGCGCCACAACGTGGGCTCGCCAGCATCGGGCCGGTATTGCGGAGGTGGCCGCTCATGCCTGTGCTTCCCGCTTGTAACAAGCGGAAGCGGGCCGTCGCCTGGAGCCCGCGGCCTTGGGCGAATTCCGCGCCGCGGATGCCTCGTTCTTGTCGGCTACGATCACGCGCGCATGCTGCGTGACGTTGCCGACAATGGCCTTGCCGCCATCCCCGACCGACACGTTTTGCACGGTGATGGCGGGCTCGCCTTGGCTCCGATAGCGGTTGAGCGCCTCGATCTGGGCGGGAAACGTGCGGGCGAGCCGGCCCAACGCGCGCGCGGCGCTGTCGTGCTGAGCGAGATCGTCCGCATTCGCAAGGTGATGGGCGCACCGCATCGCCATCACATGAACCGAAACCATCTGCGCCACCAGCATGGCCTCGACGGAATCCCGGGGGCGAATGCTCTTCACCATCGAAATCATGAAGGAGAGGTTGACCTCGTCGGGACTCTCGCCGCTCACGCTGGCCTTTACCAGTTGCCGGAGGATGCCATGCATCGCTTCGCGATCGGCAACCCCGAGCGCATTCACCATGAGCTGTTCGCCGAGCTGTTGATCTGGATGGTCAATGGAGAAGCCGTGCGACAGAAGCTTGATCCGCGGGGCTGCGGCAGCGTCGGTCTGGTCGGTTGCGGCGATCGCCGTTGGCACAGTGATATCAGGAGCGGTGTTCATGTCGAGATTCCTGGCAGGCGCGCGACAAGCGCGCGGTTCGGCCACGCGCAGGCATCGTTCGCCGCGGCGGTCCGGTGCTTCAATTGTGGGTGGGGACTTTTGGGCTGCAATCGCAACGGACGCGTCCGCTATTGCGGGGCGACGGGCGCGTACAGGATTTCAGAATAATGAAAGAATGCCCCTGATTTGCCCGACGCGTCAAGTTGCTTTGTCGAATGCCGGCGGCCGCCTGCTACTTTGCATGGGGTTGTTTTCGATATTTTGGGAGCGCGCACCTTCCAAGGGGAGTTCTCCAGCGTCACCCGCAGTGATGGGGTTCACAAAAGCTCGACCCGTCCTACGCGCTCCTATTCTCAGTCGTCATTCCCATTCTTATGTATCTGTCGACAAGCACCAGCCCGACGTAACCGCGACATTGCAGGACCGCGATGCTGGTGAAACCAACGACCAGGGAGTCGATCGATGAGGTCCTTTCTGCTGCTTACGGCTGGTGGTCCATTGCTGGTCCTCACGTCCCACGAATCGCTGCACGATCCGAAGTTCCTGAGCAGGCTCAAAGCCAAGGGAATCGGCAAGTTCGTCGCCTTCGATGTGCCGCTTGATCTCGCAAAGGAGCGCTATGGCGGACATTTCCACGCGGTCGAGAGCGATTTGCACGAAACAGACGATCTGAGGATGCTCGATTACAATGGCCAGCGGATCTATCAACTGTTTCGTTTCGACGAACTCGGTGCCGCGATATTGCAAGAACAAACCTGAGGCAGGTTTGATCGCGCAAGATGCGCGTGAGGCGCCAGTCTAGTTCTACTGCGTCACAGCGCTCAACCCTCATCCTGAGGAGCCCGCGGAGCGGGCGTCTCGAAGGATGTAGGCCACAGACGGGGCCTCATGGTTCGAGACGCGCTTTCGCGCTCCTCACCATGAGGGGCTAGTACTAACTAGTTCGCGCGCGCGATCTGCTCATTCCCGCTCCATGATCTCGGCGATCGCCTTGATGCGGCTTCTGGCGTATTTCGGCAGGCCGGCGCTCAGCGAATCGCCGCTGTTGAAGGAGCTGTTGCCCATGAGCAGTTGCGCGGGCACGAGGTTTCGCAGCATCGGCGTATTGCTGTATTCCTTTTGCTTGTTCAGCACGTCGTTCCTGACCGCAATCAGGATGTAGACCGTCGCGATGGCGGCTTCCCGCTCGGTCGGATGCTGTTGCAGAACCGCAAGCAGCTTGCCGAACTGGATGACCTGGTTGACCCAAAAGATGTTCTGCTCGAGCGCGCTGGTGACTGTGGAGTCGAGCCCGGTCAAGCTCGGCAGCTCGGCAAGGTGCGGCTGCGTGACCAGCATGATCTCACTCTGGAACGCGATGAAATCCGGAATCGGCTTTTTGCTCTCCTCGCGCAGCTTGTTGGCAAGCTGAATCCCTGCCGGAATTTTTCCTTCGAACATGTAGCGGGACTGCACACAAACCGCCTTCGCGTCCTCGCACCAGCGGCGATCCGGCGGACGGTTGTGCGCAGCGCCTGCGTCCTTGTTGGGAACAGCATCGCTCGCCGTGATCGGCCGGTGCTTGACTGCCTGATCGATCTGCTCGAGGAACGCGACATTCGCATATCGCGACAGATCCAATGCCGCTGCCGGCTTTGGAAGTCGAAACCGCGCCTCCGCCTGGTAGACCGAGAGCTTCAGCTTCGTTTGTTGCTTGAGCGTGGGCTCAACGAAGCTCGGGAAGAGCGAGAGGAAGCGCCGCTGAACCGGACGTGAGCGGGCCCAATCGTCGAAAGCAATAAGCCCGGTCGAGGAATCGGCGAGCTTGTCGTTGCGTTGGTCGGCGAAGATGACCGTGCGCGGTTTGATCTGTGCGATCGGAACGCTGGCGGCTGCGGGCACGTCCTCCACCTGGAATTCCTGCGCGGCCGCGCTCGTGCAAGTGGCCACGCAGGCGGCGATCAGGACAGCGGCACGGTGGAGGCTCATGGCAATGCTCAATTCAGCCGCCGCCAGAAATAATCGGGATCGACTCGGAGCGGCGGTCGCGGGAGGCGGTCCTCGTCATCGGGATATCCGCGCCAGGAGGGATATTCGCGCGGACCAAGACGCCAGTTCGGGAATGGAAAGGGTAGCCGGTTATCGCCGTAAAGGCGGTTGCCGTAGGACCACTGCTGGAATGGCCCGTCGTCTTCGTCACGACCGCCGCGATAGGTGTAGCTTTCTGCACGCGAGACGATCCGAAATTGCGTATCATCAATTCTGCCCGCCGGATCTCTCTTGAGGTACTCGGTGAACGCGCGCCCGGAGCCGGCCGGTACAGGATCGCCGGTATGAGGATCGATCGACAGAGTAGCGAGCTGGCGCATGGCTTCGCGCGAAGGGCCGTTCAACGCCGTCTTGGGAGCGTGCAGCTCCCAAGCTGCCTGCACGATCGGCTCGAACATCGGCAGCGCCACTTTTCCCCCGGTCTGGCCGGGCCCAAGGGTGCGGCGCCCGCCGTCGCTGTTGTCATAGCCGACCCAGATGGCGACGGTGACGTCATTTGTGAAACCGACGAACCAGGCATCGGCCGAATTATCGGTGGTGCCAGTCTTGCCGCCGACATAGGGCGAGAGATGCTTCGCCGCGCGCGCGGTCCCGCGCGCGAGCACGCCCTGCAGCATTGATTTCAACTGGTAAAACGATGCGCGGTCGGCGGAGCCGATCCAGTCCACCGCATGCGGATCGTGCCGGTAGATTGCGCGGCCGTCCTGTTCGATCGTTTCGATCGCGTGGGGCTGGGGCCGTGCGCCTTCGTTGGCGATCGCTGCATAGAACGCCGCAAGGTCGATGAGCCGCACGGTTTGGGCACCGAGCACGAACGGGTAGTAGCGCATGCAGTCTTTGTAGAGTTGCGCTTCCATCGCGAGCTCGCAGACTCGGTCGAGGCCTCGCTCGGCGCTGTCGTCGAGGCCGGTCGCGAGCAGTTGCGCGGTGGCGAGATTCCGGGAGTTTTCCAGCGCACGCCGCAGTGTAATGGCGCCCGAAGCGCCACCGTCGTAGTTCTTCGGCGACCAGAAACCGCGCTGGCGCGCGTAGCCCGTCGAGCCGATCGGTGCCAGCGTAATGGGTTCGTCCATCACCAGCGTGTTGGGCTGCAATCCCTTCCGAAGAGCGGCGAGGTAGGTCAGCGGCTTCAAGGTCGAGCCAGGTTGCCGCAAGCTCTGGACGACGCGGTTGAGCTGACTTGCCGGATACGAAAACCCGCCCGCCATCGCGAGAATGCGGCCGCTTTCGTTCCCGAGCACGAGCGCCGCTCCCTGTACGGTCGGTCGAATGCGCAGATCGGCACGCGCCGCCTGCTTACCCTTGTGCTTACCCTTGGCTTCGCGCACCTGCACATAGACCACGTCGTACGGCTTGAGACCGCGCCCGATCGCGGCGCTCCAGGTGTTCAGCGGCAGGATGCTTCCGTCGGTCAGACCGACGTTGATCGCATGGCCGCGCTTGCCGCGCGTATTCTCTAGTACGACCGCCGATTGCCAGTGAACGTCATAGAGAGGCAGCCGCGTCGCCTTCAACGCCACGAGCCAAGCTGGCTCCGTGATCCTCACGTCAGCCGCCCTCAGACGGACAGCATCGGAAATGTTCGCCTCGGGTCCCTCAAATTTGTAACGACCGGTGTTCAGCTCGTATCGCGCGAGGCCCTCCTGCAAAGTCGCTTCGACGACGCGCTGCAAGGCCGAGTTGACGGTCGAGCGCACCGTGTAGGAGGAATTGGTGAGATTATCGAGGCCCGCGACCGCTTTAGCCTCGCGGGCAATGTGATCGACGAAGTGAAAGCCGAAGTCCCGGCGCGTCGGCCGGTACTCGACGAGCTGCGGAAATACTGCTTGCGCCGAGGCGGCGTCGATCATGGCGTCGTCCTGCATGCGGCCCAGCACGTAGGTAAGGCGCTCGCGCGCGCGCTCAGGGTGGTGGTCGGGATTGAAGTAGTTCGGCCCCTTGGCGAGCCCGGCGAGCAGCGCGCCCTCCACTGCGGAGAGCGCCTTGGCTGGTTTGCCGAAGTAGCTGCGCGCCGCCATCTCGATGCCCCAGGCTCCGCGCCCGAGATAAATCGAGTTGAGATAGAGCTCGAGGATTTCCGCCTTGGTCAGGACGCGCTCCATCCGCGAGGCAACGATCATCTCACGCAATTTTCTTTCGTAAGTGACGTCGTTGCCCACCAGCAGGTTCTTGGCGACCTGCTGCGTAATGGTCGAGCCGCCCTGCGGCCGACCCGGCTTCGTGAAGTTGCCGATGAAGGCGCGGACCAGTCCGCGCTCGTCAAGGCCGCTGTGTTGAAAGAAGCGCTTGTCCTCGGCGGCGATGAATGCGTTGCGCACCGCCTCCGGGATATCCGCAGGCTTGACCCAGATGCGGCGATTGTTCGGCGCGTAAATCTCGGCAACGCGCTCGCTCTTGTTATCGAGAATTACGCTGGTGCCGGGAAGCCTGAGCTGTTTAAGCTGCTCGGCGTCGGGCAGATCCCTGGCCGCGCTGTTGTAGAAAGCGATGACCTGACCGAGATCGACCGGAGATCCTTCCACTTTTTCGACTTTGCAGAACTCCCGGTAGGCCACGTGGAGATCGGCCAGATTGAGTCCTTTGAGCGCCTTGATCTCGCCGCTCAACGCCTCCTTGTCATCCATGGCAGTGGCAATCAGATCGTCCAGGTTGATGTCCTCGATGTCGAAAGCCTTGCGCATGTGGGCGCAGCCGGCACTCAAAAGCTGCGCCACCTCGGAGCGGTCGCGCACCGCATCGAACTCCGTCTTGACCCCATCCGGCCGGGTAGTGACCTGGCTGAAGGCAAGCGCCGTGGCGAAGATCTTGATCAGAATCGAGTCCATGACCTGCCGACGGTCAAAAACACCGCCTCCGTAAGGTCCCTTTTTGTAGGACAGTATTTAAACAAGGCTGTTTTGCGGAAAAAGTTCCCGCTAGCTCGCTTTGGCCGCGGAGAGATGCCGGTCATTCAGGAAAGACAGTGGGGGACCTCAGGTACCGCCGGTCACGGCGATGCGCATGTCGGGATTAGTCCTTCGAGCTACCTCGACAACATCCGGTCGGCCCAAGCCATTGCCGCCGATTGCATCGGCAACGAAGAGATCATCTACGGCTGAGCGCAGCCATGCGATGGCGTGCCCCGCCGCTTCTCCGGCACCGCTCCCGGCCGCGGAACCAACGCTGCGGCCAATGCGTTTTAGAAGCTCAGCATTGGCAGCGTACTCATGAATGCCTTTTTTAATGCCTTTTTTCCGGTCGTGCTTGCCGCGGCGCTCCTCAGCGCCACCATCGCCACGATGCCTGCGGATGCTGCTCCTCGAAAAAAGAAGACCACCGTCCCCCCTGCAGCTAGCGTCACTCAGCCACCCACGGACAGATTTTTGGCCTGCGACGTTCGGGTGCGAGACTATCTTCGCGAAGGCGGAGCCGTGATACGGGTCACCAAGATCGAAGTGGATGATGCCCGACTGCAGTTGAACATTCATCATGAGTACGGAGAGGCGGGCAGGTCGTCTCGAAAATACCTGCGCGGGGACAGTGAAGAGGAAATGCGCAAAAATCTGCGCGGAATACTGGATGAGTTCGCGGCGGCAGCGAAGGCCGCAGCGGCCGGTCGCGCGTGGTATGTGATCGCTGCTCGCAAGGTCATGCCGGACCTCCGCGAGGGTTCGGGCGAGAACACAAGCCCGTGGACAGCCATTGTCCTCGCGGATTTCGACGGAAAATGCAGACCCATCACGTTCTATCAGTCTATCGATCGAAGCAAGCTCGATCCTGAAGTGAGCAAGAAATTGGATGAGTGAAGTTTTGCACTTGAGTTGGTCTGCGTGATCTGCGTCCTCGGGATCGAAGCAAGTCGCGATCCTCCACCGCCTAAGGTCGTCTGCAGGTCGCGAGATGCGCCGATATGCCGAAAGCAAGCCCATCGGCCGTGAGATAGCGAGCGAAGATTATTTCCGCCTCTGCCAGGATGCGATTGATCTGCGGCTCCGGCAGCACAACTCCCATCACGGGCAGCCACCCCCTGAGTTCCGCCTCTACGAATTCGCGTATGTTGGGAAACCGTGCTGTGCCGGTACAGGTCGTAAGATCTACAAAGCTGGCTCCGGCACCCTTGAACAACACGGCGAGCCCCTGCCTGTCACCCAGCACAAACGGTGCGCGAAGCGCGTCACCGGCGGGCTTTCCGGCGACGTGATCCAGCAGGTCCACGAGGGCAGCGAATGCGGGGGCGTGCTCGATGACATCCCAAACTGCGACCGCGCACCTGCCGCCAGGCACCATCACGCGCAGCATCTCCCGGACTGCTTTGTCGCGATCCGAAAAGAACATCAAGCCGAATTGACACACGACGACATCAAACGAACGATCCGGAAACGGCAGCGCCTCGGCCGCTCCATCGCGCCAGTCGATGCCGGGCGCTAGGTCTCGCGCCACGGCCAGCATTCCTGCGTTTGGATCGAGTCCGGCGACACGAGCTGAGCTTTCGGTCCGCCTTGCCGCCTCGCGCGCCAGAACGCCGGTGCCGCAGGCAACGTCCAGAACGCGATCGCCGCGCTCAATCCTGGCAGCATCTGCCACCATCGGCGCCCATTGCTGAAAGAGTGCCGGAACGAACAGTGCCTCGTAGGTCCTCGCAGCGTCGATCAAGGTTTGCGAATCAGGTGAGGTCATCGTGTCACCTCGCGCAAAAGCAAACTGGTGCTGGAAAGACGAAACGCTGCATGGTCGGGCAAGCTGATGCCTTGATCCGGGAGGCCTTTCACAACCCGGTATCGGGTTCGCTCGCCGACCAAGCTTCGACATCCTCGCGGAAGTCGCGTGGATCGGCAAGCACGATGGCGTGATCGAGCCCCGAAGGGTTCCGCTCCCGGATCACCACTGTAAGGGCACTCTGCCCCTCGTTCGGCGCCGGTCGAGCATCTCATCTCCAGAAGCATCTCGGCAGCGACGGTTTCGGTTTTGAGACGGCTGCCTAGATGTGAGCTTTCAGGAGGTTGTCCATTCGGCCCTGACCGAGGAAGCTGAGGTTGCTGAAGCTTCAGATTCTGAGGGGAGAACCGAATGGACACCCATAAGAATGCGCCTCTGACACCGAAAGGTCGAGAGGCGATGGCGCGGAGCGTAGTCGACGGCGGGCTGAGCAAGGCCGCGGCCGGCCGTCAGTTCAACACCACAGCGAAGACGGTCGCCAAATGGGTCGAACGCTTCCGCGCGGAAGGTGTCGATGGTTT
>NZ_AXAU01000019.1 GCF_000472965.1 Bradyrhizobium murdochi
CCCGTCGATCCATCGCCACCATCGACAAGCCCCCACCCATCAATCCCAGCATTCGCAAACCTCCAACCTCCCCAAACCAGATGGAGTTCTGCTATGGCTGATCTTCCCCGGACAGCCCTGCCCCTTGCGGGGGAGGGTTAGGGAGAGGGGTGCCACACGACGGGCTCTCTCAATATGAGTCCCACCACGATCGACCGAAATTGAAAAGCCGGTGTGTGCTCATCGACCATCTCGCCCGGGGCTTACCCCTCTCCCCACCCTCCCCGCAAGGGGGGAGGGAGCCTGACCGGTGTGCTCGCCTCACGCAGGATAATGAGCGCAGCTCTACCCATCCTGCTTTTTGGCCCCGCCCTCCTCCGCCAGCAGCGCCTCACGCACTTTGGCGAATTCGCTGCGGTCGGCCTTGTCGACCTTTGGAAAATGCAAATCTAGTCTGTCGAGTGCGCTGACGATCGTCGAGCCGATCACGACGCGGGCGAACCATTTGTGGTCGGCGGGGACGACGATCCAGGGCGCCGCCTGCGATGCGGTGTGGCGGATCATCTCCTGATAGGCGGCCTGGTATTTCGCCCACAGCTTGCGCTCACCGATGTCGGCGAGCGAGAACTTCCAGTTCTTGGCGGGATCCTCCAGCCGCTCGAGAAAGCGTTCGCGCTGCTCCTCCGTGGAGACGTTGAGGAAGAACTTCAGGATCACGGTGCCGTTGCGCGCGAGGTACCGCTCCATCGCGGAGATGTCTTCGAAGCGCTCCTTCCAGATGTTTTTGGTTACGAGTTGTGGCGGCAACTTCTGCCGGTCGAGAATTTCCTGGTGCACCCGCACCACCAAGCATTCTTCATAATAAGAGCGATTGAAGATACCGATCCGGCCGCGCTCCGGCAGCGCGATCATGCTGCGCCACAGGAAATCGTGGTCGAGTTCTTTGGTCGACGGCTGCTTGAACGAAGTGACCTCGCAGCCCTGCGGGTTGACGCCCTCGAACACGCTCTTGATCGCGCTGTCCTTGCCGGCGGCATCCATGCCCTGGAAGATCAGCAGCAGCGACCAGCGGTCCTGGGCGTAGAGTTTTTCCTGGAAATCGTTCAGTCGCTTACGATTGGCCTCGATGATCCTGGTCGCCCCCTCCTTGTCGAGACCGCCCTTCTCGTTGGTCTTGTGCGACTTGAGATGAAATTCGCCCGCGCCATCGTAGCGGAACGGGACCACATAGGTTTTTAGTTCATCTGCCAGCGACGGCTGCGGCTTCTTGCTCATGTGGTCTTGGGCTTCTTCGGTTGCGCCTTCAGTTTGTCGAGGATGCTACCCAGAATGCCCTTGGGCAGGAAGATGATGAAGACCACCAGCAAAACGCCGTAGACCAGGTTGTCCCAGCCGACCGCCTTGGTACCGAAGCCGATCCGCAGCCCTTCCGCGAGCAGGATGGTGATGATGGCGCCGATCGTCGGCCCGAGCGAGACATAGAGCCCGCCGACGATGACGGCGAACACCATCTGCAGCGACACCGCAATGCCGCTGACCGTGTCCGGCGAGATGAACATCTGGTACTGGCAGTACAGCGCGCCGGCGAGCGCGGTCATCAAGGCAGAGATCAGCG
The DNA here is from genome assembly GCF_000472965.1 of Bradyrhizobium murdochi. Lineage (GTDB taxonomy): Bacteria > Pseudomonadota > Alphaproteobacteria > Rhizobiales > Xanthobacteraceae > Bradyrhizobium > Bradyrhizobium murdochi. The sequence goes on from NZ_AXAU01000019.1 coordinate 1,595, forward strand.
TGATCTTGAGCTTTTCGGCTGTCACGTTGACGCCGGCCGCAGCCGCCGCGTCCTCGTCCTCCGAGATCGCCTCCATGGCGTAGCGGCTCATGCTGCGGTCGACCCAGCGCCAGATCAGAAGGCCCACCACCCAGACGCCGAGCGCGATCAGATACCACGTCGTCTTGTCGTCGAACTGCAGCGCCAGCAGCCCCCGGCCGCTGGGCGCGCGGTCCGGCGTGTAGCCGAGCGAACCGCCGGTGTAATCACGCGTCGCGGTGATGACCTGCAGCACGATGCCGGACAGCGCCAGCGTCACCAGCACGAAATAGTGCCCGGTGATGCGGAAGCGGAAGCAGGGATAGGCGACCACCAGCGCCAGCAAGCCCGCCGCCACCATGCTGAGCGGAATGCCGATCCAGGGCGTGATGTCGAGGTGGTTCCACAACAGCGCGGTGACATAGGCGCCGACGCCCATGAAGCCGCCATGGCCAAGCGAAACCAGCCCGAAGCGGCCCATGATCGACCACGAAGTGTAGGCGAACGACCAGATCAGGATCAGCACCAGGATGTGCAGGTGATAAGGCTCACGATAGACGAAGGGCAGCGCAATCAGCGCAGCCAGTCCAACGGCCCAGGCGATGTAGCGGGAATTCACGAGCGCCTCGCCAAAAGGCCCGCGGGCCGGATGAACATCATGACGATGAAGAAGGCGAACGCCAGCACGTAACCCCATTCGAGGTCGGAGTACAGGCCGCCCAGCGAAATGATCTGGGCGAACACGAACGCCGCGATGAAGCCGCCGACGAAATTACCGAGCCCGCCGAGCACGCAGATCAGGAAGGTGATCGGCCCGAACGACAGCCCGACGAAGGGATGCACGTCATATTGCAGCACCAGAAGACAGGCGGCGAGGCCGGCGAGTGCGCCGCCCAGTGCCGAGGTGATGAGATAGATGCGCTTGGTATCGACCCCCATCAGCGACATGATCTGGCGGTCCTGCGCGACCGCGCGGATCGCCGTGCCGGTATAGGTGCGCTTCATGAAGAAGTAGATCGCCAGCATGCCGAGCAGGGCGGCGACGAAGGCGAGCAGCCGCGAATAGCTGAAATGCATGTCGCCGATCGCCAACACCGGCAGGCGAATGCCGAGATTGCGAAAATCGATGCCGAAGGCGACGGTGGCAAAGCTCTGCAGGATGAACAGCACGCCGCCGGTCGCGAGCAACTGGTTGATCGGCGGCGCGGTCAATAGCGGCTCGATGACGAGGTAATGCAGGAGCGCGCCCAGCGCTGCGACCAGCAGGATCGCGATCGGCGCTGCGGCCCAATACGGCAGGCCGAACACTTGGACCATGTAGTACATGCCGTACATGCCGATCATGACCAGCTCGGCGTAGCAGATCCAGGTGACGTCGATGACACCGAAGATCAGATTGAGCCCGAGCGCCAAGAGCGCCAGCACGCCTCCGAGCAGGATGCCGTTGACCACGGCTTCCAGCAGAAAGATGTCGAAGGTGTCGAGGAATGCCTGCATCGCCGCTTTGCCCTATACGCCCAAATAAGCTTGCTTGATGGTGTCGGTAGACAGCATCTCTTCCGACGTGCCGGACGCGCGGATGGTGCCGGCCTCCAGCAGGTATGCGCGATCGACCACCTTCAGCACCTGCTGCACGTTCTGCTCGACGATCAGCACCGTCAACCCGCCAGAGCGAATTCGCTTCACCAGTTCGAACACCTGCTGCACCACCACCGGCGCAAGCCCGGCCGAGGGCTCGTCGAGCAGGAGCAATTTGGGATCCGACATCAGCGCGCGGCCGATCGCGCACATCTGCTGCTCGCCGCCCGACAGCGTGCCGGCCATCTGGCTGCGCCGCTCCTTCATGCGCGGGAACAGATCGAACACGAATTCCAGCCGCTCGGAATATTTGGCGCGCGCGCCCGGCATGTAGGCGCCCATTTTCAAATTGTCGTCGACGGTGAGCCGGGGAAACAGCCGGCGGTTCTCTGGCACGTGCGCGATGCCGAGATCGACGATGCGATGCGCCGCCGTCGCCACCACGTCGCGGCCTTCCATCGAAATCGTGCCCTTGGTGGGCCGGATCAGGCCGGAGATCACACGCATCAGCGTGGTCTTGCCGGCGCCGTTGGGGCCGATCACGCCGACCGCCTCGCCAGCCCTGACGTCGAGGTTGATGCCGAACAGCGCCTGAAAGGTCCCGTAACCCGCATCGACCGATCTGAGTTCAAGCATGCGCTAGACCCCTGCCCTGCGCCGCGCTTCGGCGGCGGCAGCCGCGGCCTGGCTCGAATCCGCATCCGTGCCGAGATAGACCTCGATCACTCTTGGATCGCTCGCCACCGCGCTCGGCAGGCCTTCCGAAATCTTCTCGCCGTGATCGAGCACCATTACGCGGTCGACCACCCGCATCAACACGCCCATGATGTGCTCGACCCAGATGATGGTGATGCCGAGCTCGTCGCGGATCTTGCGCAGCATGTCGGCGGCCTGATCCATCTCGTGCTCGTCGAGCCCGCCGAGGCTTTCGTCGGCAAGCAGAAGTTTCGGCCCCGTCGCGAGTGCCTTGGCGAGTTCGAGTTTTTTCAGGCCGGCAGCTCCTAAGCCATCGACGCCGGCGTGGCGGTTGGTCGGCAGGCCGACCATGGCCAGCGCGCGTTCGGCGGCCTCATCCGCGCGGGCGCGGCTGTGGCGGCCCTGGCCGTAATAGCCTGCCAGCGCCACATTCTCGAATATCGTGAGCCGGTGAAACGGCCGCGGGATCTGGAAGGTGCGGCCGATGCCGCCGTTGATGATGCGGTGCGGCGCCTTGCCCGCGATCTCCGTTCCATTGAACACAATCGATCCTGCCGTCGGGATCAGCGTGCCCGACAGCATGTTGAAAATCGTGCTCTTGCCGGAGCCGTTCGGGCCGATCAGGCCGAGAATCTCGCCCTGCTCGACCCGGAACGACACGTTGTTAACAGCGGTGAAGCCGCCGAAGCGTTTCACCAATCCGTCTACCGTCAGCACTCCAGAACCTCCACTTAGCCGTTTGCCCGGCTCTTACTGGTTGCTGAACGTGGTTCCCTTCGGCAGCGGCAACACGGCCTCGCGCTGCGCCTGGCTCTTCGGCCACACCACATACGACTTATCGTCAACATACTGGATGACGACGGGGAACGAGCGTTCGTTCTGGCCGGCCATCTGGCTGCCCTCGCCGTGGAACTTGACACCGAAGCCCAACATGGTGCCACCTTCGGGAATATCGGTCTCGAGGGCTGCCTTGCGCAACGCATCGGGATCGACGCCGCCATACTTCTTGATGGCGCGCGGCAGCACCTCGGTCAGAAACAGATAGGTGTTGGATGCCGCCATGCCGACATGCGCGGAGCGGATCGCGACGCCGGGCTTCGCCTTGTCGAACTCCTCGCCGACCATCTTGATGACCGGCGGCAGCTTCGGATCCATCGATTTCTGGTTGGCGAGCCAGATCGAGATCGGATCGGTGTTGAAGACGTAGTTGACGTCGGAGCCCAAGCCTTCCTTCAGCTTCTCGTAGACGCCATAGCCTGCGCCGTGGCCGACCAGAGCAGCGAATTTCAAGCCCTGCTCGCGCGCCTGGCGGCCGAACAAGGTGATGTCGGGGTTGTAGCCGGTGTGGAAGACCACGTCGGGCCGGGCGCGCTTCAGTTTCGTCACCAACGAAGAAAGATCCGGCGCCGTGGCGGAATAGCCTTCCTTCAGCACGATGTTGAAGCCGGCCTTCTTGGCGCCGGCCTCGTTGCCCTTGGAGACGTCGACGCCGTAGGCGCCGTCCTCGTGGATGATGGCAACGCGCAGATCCTTCGGCTCCTTGCCGAGCTTCGCCTTGGAATTCTGCGCGATGAAATCCATCGTCATCATGCCGAACTGGTCACCGGAGGCTTGCGGCCGGAACACGTATTTGAAGTTCTTGTCTGATAGCACCGCAGATGAGATGCAGGTCGTGATCCACATGAAGTTCTTGAGCTGCTCGACGCGCGCGGCCACCGGCACGCATTGCGCCGAGGAGAAGAAGCCGAGCAGCATGTTGACCTTTTCCTGCTCGATCAGCCGCACCGCCTCGTTGATCGCGACGTCGGGCTTGCTCTGGGCGTCGGCATAAACCGCTTCGACCTTGTAACCCTCGACGCCGGTCTTGGCGTACTGGTCGAGCATGATCTTGGCGCCGATATATTGCAGCTCCGAACCGCCGCCGGCGAGCGGGCCGGTCAGATCGTAGATGACGCCGATCTTGATTTTCTTTTCCTGAGCCTCGGCGGAAACCGCCATCCCCAGCACCGCGATTGCGGCAGACAGCCCGACGAGAAGGCGTGCAGTTTTGCGCCCCGGCATGGAATCCTCCCTGGATTATTTTTTGTGCACTGCATTTTCTTGTTCTTGGTTGGCGCCTATCACATTGGTAGCGCGACCAGATGTCAAGCGCATTGCGCATCACGGCCGGAATGCGAGCTGCGCCTCGATGAATGCCGTGACAAAACGCGGCATTGCCGAATTCAGATCGCGCGCGCTGCGCACGACGTGAATGGCCGACAGTTCCGGCTGACGCTGCGAGGCAAGATTGCGCTCGATCCGCTCGCGCAGCGCGTCGCCCGGCATATTGACGCGCAGAACGCGGATCATCGCGAGCGCAGACCCGGTGTAGAAGCAATGCCAATGCGGCTCGCTGTCGTATTCGCCGGGGGCAAGGCCGGTCTCTTCCTCGAGCTCGCGCGTGACGCTGCCGGAGATATCGACCGCGCCGTCCCTGATATCGTCGAGGTCCGGCGTGCCTGACGGAAAATAGATGCGCCCGGCATTCGCCGTGTGCGGACCCATTTCGCCGAGCACAAAGGCGTCGTCGGCGCAGAGTAGCGCGCCCATGCCGAAGCCGTTGAACACGGAAGCGTCAGGAAAGCCCCAGTCGCGCCACGCCAGAAAACTGGCGAAGTCGGTTTCGAAATAGCTGGCGCTCAGAAGGTCGCCTGAAAACACCGGGTTGCGCCCGAGCAGGACGCGGCCATTCCACAGTGCAGGCTTTTCGCGCCGCTTCTCGGAAAAATGCGCATCGATGTCCGCGCGCCGCGCTTCCGCGAACGGCCAGGCGAATGACTGTACGGGAAGGTCAAGCGCGGTGACGCGATGAATGACCGGAGGTGTTACGCCATTCATCGCGTCACATCGCTCGATTTCACGCCGATCTATCCCTTCTTCACTTCGGATTGGCGCCCGTGGTCTTCTTGGCCTGCTCGACATATTTGTTGGTGTAGGTCTTGGTCACGTCGATATTGGCCTTGGCGATCTCCGGCGAGCCTTCGCTGAACACGGCGAGCACCGCATCGGCGCCCTTCGGGTCCATCAAACCGGTTTGCGAGTACATCGGGATCGTGTTCTTCAGCGCGGCGAGATAGAGTGCCTTGTCCTTGCCGACCATTCCCTCCGGCATCTTCGCCATGATCTCTTCCGGCGAATGCGAATGGATCCAGTTGAGCGTGTTGATGATCGCGTTGGTGAGCGCCTGCACTTCCTTCTCGTGCGACTTGATCCAGGCCGTCGTGGTGTAGAGCGCACCGCCCGGATATTCGCCGCCGAACACCGCCAGCGTGTCCCTTTGCGTGCGGGTGTCGGCCAGTATCTTCAAATCCGGATGGCTGCCCTGCAAAACGGTGACGGAGGGATCGAGCATCACGGCGGCGTCGATCTGGCCCTGCTGCATCGCCGCCACCGCGGTGGCCCCGAGGCCGACGCCGATCACCGCGGCGCTGGTCGGATCGAGGCCGTTCTTCTTCAACAGATATTTTAGGAAGAAATCGGTCGAGGAGCCCGGCGCGCTGACGCCGACCTTCTTGCCGGCCAGATCCTTGATCGATTTGATCTCATTGGTATGCGCGGGCGACACGACCAGCACCAGGCCGGGATAGCGGTCGTAGATCACGAAGGACTGCAATTCTTGTTTCTTGGCGGCCAGGTTGACGCAATGGTCGAAATAGCCCGAGACCACGTCGGCGCTGCCGCCGAGCACGGCCTTCAGCGCGTCCGAGCCGCCCTTGAGGTCGACCAGTTCGACCGCCACGCCCGCCTTTTCATATTCGCCGAGCTGTTTGGCCAGCACCGTCGGCAGATAGCACAGGCAGGCGCCGCCGCCGACCGCGATGGTGACCTTGCTTTGCGCTGCGGCAAATCCCGAGGTCAGCGTCAATGCCAGCAGCGTAGCGGCCAGCCGGCCGAACAGTTTCTTCATGTGTTCCTCCATTCGTTGGCGGCAAGATAGAGCAGCGGGCGACGCTTGAGAAGCTGCACCGTCATTCCGGGATGGTGCGCTAGAATTGTAGGGTGGGCAAAGGCGCTCTTCGCGCCGTGCCCACCATCCATCCGCATCGCAGTCTTGATGGTGGGCACGCTTCGCTTTGCCCACTCTACGAGACCTACCCTCTGCCCTCCGCCGCCGTCGGCCGCCACACCAAGAGCCGCCGTTCGGCCAGCGTCACGCCCATGTCGATCAGGATGACGAACGCCGATAGTACGAACATTCCGGCGAAGACACCGGCGACGTCGAACACGCCTTCGGCCTGCTGGATCAGGTAGCCGAGGCCGGCGGCCGAACCCAGATATTCGCCGACGACGGCGCCGACCACCGCAAAACCCACCGACGTGTGCAGCGAGGAGAACATCCACGACAGCGCAGACGGCCAGTAGACGTGCCGCATCAACTGCCGCTCGTTCATGCCGAGCATGCGGCCATTGTCGAGCACGGTGTTCGAGACTTCCTTGACGCCCTGATAGACGTTGAAGAACACGATGAAGAACACCAGCGTCACGCCTAGCGCGACCTTGGACCAGATGCCGAGCCCCAGCCACAGCGTGAAGATCGGCGCCAGCACCACGCGCGGCAGCGCATTGATCATCTTCACATAGGGGTCGAACACCGCGGCGACGCGCGGCTGGCGCGCGAACCAGAAGCCGACCAGCACGCCGGCGACCGAGCCGATCACGAAAGCGAGAATCGATTCCCAGAGCGTGATGATCAGGTGCTTCCAGATCACGCCGGACGAAAACCATTTGACGATCTGGCTGCCGACATCGATCGGGTTGGAAAAGAAAAACGGCGGCAGCAGGATTTTTCCGAACACCGGTACGGTGGTGAGGAACTGCCACACCGCCAGAGCTACGACGGCGACCAGCAATTGCAACAGGAGCAGCGTCGAGCGGGACATCAGCCTGCCTCCGCACTTCGCGTCGATTGTACGTAGCCCTTCATCACTTCGTCCTTCAACACGCTCCAGATCTCCCGGTGCAGTTCGTGAAAGTCCTTCTCCATCCGGACTTCCGAAATGTCGCGCGGCCGCGGCAGCTTTACGCGCCAGTCACCGATGATGCGCGCGCTTGGTCCTGCCGACATGATCACGACGCGATCAGCCAGCGCGATCGCCTCTTCGAGATCATGGGTCACGAACAGCACCGCCTTGCGGTCGGCGTTCCATAACTCGAGCAAGAGATTGCCCATGATCTGCCTCGTCTGGGCGTCGAGCGGACCGAACGGCTCATCCATCAGCAATATTTTTGGATCACGTATCAAGACCTGCGCGAGACCGACGCGCTTGCGCTGTCCGCCGGACAGCATGTGCGGATAGCGGTTGGCGAAGGCGCCGAGTCCGACCGACGTGAGCCAACCCTGCGCGCGCTGCAGCGCCTGTTCGCGCGGCGCGCCCTTGATCTCGAGCCCGATGGCGACGTTGTCGAGTGCGGTCTTCCAGGGAAACAGCGCATCGGCCTGGAAGAGATAGCCGGCATCGCGGTTCAACCCGGTCAGCGGCTGGTCGAAGATTCTTACCGATCCCGCCGCCGGCTTCAAAAGCCCGGCCGCAACGTTGAGCAATGTCGATTTTCCGCAACCCGTCGGCCCGACGATGGCGACGAACTCGCCATCGGCGACGGACAGGCTGGCCTGCTCCACCGCCGTATAGACGCGGTCCCCGGCCACGCGAAACGCCACCGTCGCATCGCCAAGCGCGACCGCTGCCGGCTGTGCGGTATCCGCCATGTTTTCTTCCCCAAAGATTTGAACGGATGCCTTAGCCGTTACAAACGATAAGTTCAACGCGGCGCTGCAACGCGGATCGGTCGCCCCAACATGCCTTCCAGATGGGTACAGGTTGCTGCAAACTGCATATGTAGCCTGCGATTCGTAGATGTCTTAGGGAGCCATGAACGAGACTTTGATATCCGCCTGCACCATGTTTCTCGTTCCGGCAACGCTTTTGTTTGGCGCTTTAGGTATCGCGAACTCGTCCTTTCTCAAGATGCTCGTCTGCTTGCTTGGTCTAGGCACGGCAGGACTATGGCTCTACCGGATATGGTGGTGGACCAACCTGTCTTTGATTGATCGCAGAACGGCACTTGGTCTTGCTGGCATGTATGCGGGCGCGTGGGTGGTGACATTCCTGGTGCAGTTGAAGAATGTGTTCTCCCGCTGACTGAATCCGTATTGCTGAAAATCCTGTCAGTCTGAAGCTAGGGACCGGGCAAACCGTCGACCATCTCGAACCAATTGCTTTCACAACAAAGCGGGACTTGAAGTCGCACATTCGCGACTGGGCCATTTATCGGCTATCACTGTATCCTTCAGGAACCGCCAAGGTTGGGGACCGCGCCGAATGCCCACAATGCCACTGATCGCCTATGCGCATGTCGGCAAGACGTTCGACGCCGGCCGCGTGGTGGCCGTCGACGACGTCTCGCTCGACGTCGCCGAGGGCGAACTCCTCGCCATCGTCGGTGGCTCCGGCTCGGGCAAGACCACGCTATTGCGGCTCGCCAATCGCCTGATCGAGGCTGACTCTGGCACCATCACGGTCGAAGGCGAGGATGTCCGCAACGTCGATCCGATCCTGTTGCGGCGGCGGATCGGCTATGTCTTTCAGAGCGGCGGGTTGTTTCCGCATCTGACCGTAGCCGGCAATATCGGCATCACGCCAAAGCTGCTTGGCACGCGGCCCGCCGAGATTTCCGTGCGGGTGGATGAACTGCTCGACCTTGTCAGGCTCGACCGCACGCCATATCGCGACCGGCTGCCGCATGAACTCTCCGGCGGCCAGCGCCAGCGCGTCGGCGTGGCGCGGGCGCTCGCCGCACGCCCGCGCATCATGCTGATGGACGAGCCGTTCGGCGCGCTCGACCCCTTAACCCGCGACGCGCTCGGCGACGATTTTCGTGAGCTGCACAAGAAACTCGGCCTGACCACCGTCATGATCACCCATGACATGACGGAAGCGATCCTGCTCGCCGACCGCATCGCGATCATGTGCGACGGGCGGCTGTTGGCGCAGGGCACGCCATCAGAGCTTTCCAAATCCGGCGACGCTTACGTCGGCGAACTCTTGCGCACGCCGCGGCGGCAGACCGAGCGGCTAAGCGCATTGCTTCCTCGCGAGGGTGCGGCATGAGCATCTTCGCCGATCCGCGCTGGGGCGAGGCGCTGGGCCATTTGCCCGATTATCTCGGCAACCACGTCCGCGTCAGCGTCGCCGCGCTGGCGCTGGGGTTGCTTGTCAGCCTGCCGCTCGCGATCATCGCACGCCACCGGCCGGTGATGCGCGGCGCGCTGCTCGGGCTTGCCAGCATCGTGCAGACGGTGCCGGGGCTGGCGCTGCTGGCGCTATTCTATCCGCTGCTCCTGGCGCTCGCGGCGTTGTCGCTGTCATGGTTCGGCGTCAGTTTTTCCGCGTTCGGATTTTTGCCCGCGGTGCTGGCGCTGGCGCTTTATTCGATGCTGCCGGTGCTGCGCAACACCATCACCGGGCTGCAGGGCGTCGACGCTGCAATCCTGGAAGCGGCGCAGGGCGTCGGCATGACGCCGCGGCAATCGCTGTTCACGGTGGAATTGCCGCTGGCGCTGCCGGTGATGATGGCAGGCATCCGAACTTCGGCCGTCTGGGTGATCGGCACCGCGACGCTGTCGACGCCGATCGGCCAGACCAGCCTCGGCAACTACATCTTTGCAGGGCTGCAGACCCAAAACTGGGTGTTCGTGCTGTTCGGCTGCGTTGCCGCCGCCGTGCTGGCGCTGCTGGTCGATCAACTGCTGGCGCTGATCGAAAACGGCTTGCGCAACCGCAGCCGTTTTCGCGCGACACTGGGCAGCGTCGGCATTGCGGCGCTCGTCGTTGCTACGCTGGCGCCTAACCTGGTGCGGCCGCAGACGAACTACATCATCGGAGCCAAGACGTTTGCCGAGCAGTATGTCCTGTCGGCCTTGATGGTGCAGCGGCTGAAGGAGGCTGGGCTTTCGGCAACGACGCGCGAAGGTCTCGGCTCCAACGTGATCTTCGAAGCGCTGGCGGCTGATGATATAGACTTCTACATCGACTATTCCGGCACGCTGTGGGCCAACCAGTTTCACCGCACTGACATCAAGCCGCGTCAGGAGCTCTTGGCCGAGCTGAAGACGATACTAGCGAAGCAGAACATCACACTGCTCGGCGAGCTCGGTTTCGAGAACGCCTATGCGCTGGTGATGCCGCGCAAACGCGCAGACCAATTGGGCATCCGCACCATCGCCGACCTCGCCTCGCGCGCGGCGAACATGTCGATCGCCGGCGACTATGAATTCTTCTCGCGCCCCGAATGGACCGCGCTGCGCAGAGCCTACGGCCTGTCGTTCCGCGGCCAACGGCAGATGCAGCCGGACTTCATGTATGCGGCGGTCGCTTCCGGCGAAGTCGATGTCATCGCCGGCTACACCAGCGACGGGCTCATCGCGAAATACGATCTGGTGACGCTCGGCGATCCCAGGCACGCAATCCCGCCCTATGATGCGATCCTGCTGCTCGCGCCAAAGCGCGCCAATGACGAGGCTTTACGCAAGGCGCTGACCCCGCTGCTCGGCAAGATCGACATCGCCACCATGCGCGAAGCAAACTTGCGCGCATCCGGCAACGATGCCGCGAGCTCGCCGGATGCGGTAGCGCAGTGGCTGTGGGAGAAGGTGGGGAAGAGGTAGGAGGCTGCCGAGCTCCCTCCCCGTCATTGCGAGGAGCGCAGCGACGAAGCAATCCACGCCTCCACTTGGGGCGAAATGGATTGCTTCGCTTCGCTCGCAACGACGGTGGCGAGCCTCTCTGAATTTCAATCCACACCATCACCCCAAGCGCGCTGCGTTCCCTCCCCCCTTGCGGGGGAGGGTTAGGGAGAGGGGTGGCGGCAACGGCGGTGCTCGTGGCTTACCCCTCTCCCCAGCCCTCCCCCGCAAGGGGGGAGGGAGCCGACCGCCGATGCGTCGAGACTGGCCGCTCGCAAGACGGATATGGTCCGTCGGCACGCGTCGGATGACCGGAGCCTCAAAGCCCCTTGATCATGCCGGCGTCGATCAGAAGCCGGTTGAACCGGCGCGCCTCCGCGCCTTTCCTGCAGTCATAGAAGGCTCCCTTGCAGCGGAGCATGATGCTCTTCTGCTCTGTAAAGGTCGGATCGAGCGGGATGCCGGCGGCTTCCTGCAGCACGAGAGGGATGTACGCCGCGTCGAGCGTTTCGAGTGCCGATGACAGGTTGCGCGGCTGATAGTTGATGCCGTCGATAGCATAATAGGTAGAGAAGTAGCGTGGATCGGCGGCCATCACCCGTTTCGCCAGCGTCGCCTGATCGATGCCGGGCTCCAGCATCTTTTGCGAGATCGCCGGCTGGTGATCGCCGAAACGCAGCACCAGGAAGGATTCGTCCGGATAGTCGCGCTTCAGCCGCGCGGTGAATTCGCGATAGTCGTTGGCCGTCATGGTCTGGCGGCGAATGTATTCGTCGACCTCCGCCGTGTTGCCCGGCGGCGTCCAGCCCGGCGGGGTCAAATCGGGCCGGTAGACGTCGGTCCAGGGAAAATGATTGGCCGTGAGATAGACGAACATGAAGACCGGCGCCTGCTGCGGCTGCTCGCGTGCAAACACCTTTAGCGCCTGATCGAAATAGAACTTGTCGGGCTGCATGTCCTGGTTCACGCCCATATCCGCCATGTCGACGAAATGGCCGACGCCGGCTCCCTTCTGGAAGGTGCGCGCGCCAAGGAAGTTGCCATAGGTCGGATAGAGCGAGAAGGTCTTGTACCCGCAGTTCCGCAGTGCCTGCGGCAGTCCACGGGTCACGCGACCCGCGGTTATCCTCGTCACGTAGAACTTGAGATCGCCGAACGACCGCGCCGACAGGCCCGTCAGCACGTTGAACTCGGTGTACCAGGTCGGACCGCCGGTTGCCTCCGCCATCATGGTGCGCTGCTTGCCGTCGATGGACTTGAAGTAGTCGGCGTATCCCGCCGGCACCTTGATGCCTGGCGCGGAGGTGACGTCGAAGCTCGACTCGTCGAGCAGCATGATAATGTGCGGCCGCTTTGCGTCGGCATCACAGGCCGCGTCAGGCGGCAGCGCCGAAAGACCGGCGGCATGCGCTTCCGGTGCGAGGCGAAGCGGGGCGTTTGCCGGCGGATCGGCGTCGATCCATCCCGTCGAAGCCAGCCGCGACACCGCCACCACGCCCGAGCGCGCGAGACTGGAAATGTGGTTGATGCCCTGGAATGGCTCCCACGGCTGCTCGGGCCATGCGACCGACATCGCCGAGATCGACGCAATGCTCGCGGCCAGACCGATCAACGCCAGGCGGCGCCGCACCCGGAACGGATCGAAACGCCAGACCAGCCACAACAGCGGCACGGCAACGATCCCCGCCACGATCAACTGCGTCTGCAATCGCGGAAACACCGAGAGCAGAAACGAAAACGTATCACGGTCGATGATCAGGAAGTCGAGGAACGTCAGGGTGAGCTGCAGGATGCCGAATTTGAAGCGTGACAGTTCGATCAGGATCACGATGAGAGCAAGCGCAATCGCCGCGCAGACCCCGGGTCGCGGCAGCACCAGCAGCAGGGAGCAATTGACGAAAATCCACGCCAGCAGCGCCAGCGTGATCGCAAACGGACCGTATTCGCTGGTGAGCAGGACCACGAGCCCCGCCAGATGAACGGCGATAATCAGGCCAGCCGGGACAAAGAACCGGGCGCCGCGCGATTCCGCGCGGATGCTTTCGCTCATTCCCCGTTCAGCGGCGGCCGACATGTCTCGTCTCTAAAGCCCTTTGATGAAACCTGCGTCGATCAATAATCGGTTGAACCTGCGCGCCTCGGCGCCATCCTTGCAGGCATAGAATACACCCTTGCAGCGGAGCATGATGTTCTTTTGCTCCTTGAACGAGGGGTCGAGCGGAATGCCGGCGGCCTCCTGGATCACCAGCGGCAGATAGGGCGCGTCGATCGTGTCCATGATCGCGGAACTCTTCACCGGCTCGAAGTTGACGGCGTCGATCGCGTAATAGGTGGTGAAGTAGCGCGGGTCGTGGGTATCGAACTTGCGGGCGACCCTGGCTTCATCCAGGCCGGGATCCAGCAGGTTCGAGGAAAACTCCGGCTGATGGTCGCCGTAGCGCACGATCAGGAATGGCTGCGCCGGGAACTTCTTTTTCAGGCTGGCGACGAACGCCGCATAATCCCCGGCGCTCAATGTCTGGCGGCGCAGATATTCGTCGACCACAGGCTCGTTGCCGGGCGCGCGCCAGGACGGCAGCAGGTCGGGGCGGAATTTGGTTTCCCAGGGGAAATGGTTGGCGGCGAGATAGACGAAGGTGAACAGCGGCGTGTTGGCCGGCTGCTCGGCGATCAGATTCACGGCCTTGTCGTAGAAGAAGCTGTCGGGCTCGATGCCCTTCGCGCCGAGCGCGCGTGCGTCATAAAAGTGCTGGATGCCGGTAGAGGTCTGGAAGCCACGCGCGCCCATGAAGGCGCCGTAGGCCGGATAGAGCGAGATGGTGCTGTAGCCGCAGCGGCGCAGCGCCAGCGGCAATCCGCGCTCGACCCGGCCCGAGGCGATACGGGTGACGAAATAGGAGAAGCGGCCGAACGACCGCGATGACAGGCCGGCGAGCACGTTGTACTCGGCCATCCAGCTTGCGCCGCCGCTGCTCTCGGCCACGAACTTGCGCTCGCGGCCGTCAAAGGACTTGAAATGGCTGCCATAGCCCGGCGGCACTTTGACACCGGCGGCCTGGCGGATGTCGAAGCTCGACTCGTCATGGATCATGATGATGTGCGGGCGGCGACCGGCCACATGGCAGGAATCGACCAGCGGCACCTTCAGCCGCTCGGCGGTCGCGGCTTCCGATTCCATAAAACCGTAATTGACGAAGTCGGAAACCGCCGTCACGCCCGAGCGGGCGAATTTGGAGAGATAGCCATCGTCGTAATAGCCGCGCCAGGCTTCATCGGGCCAGACGACGGAATAACCGGCCAGGCTTGCGAGACAGGCCAGGAGGCCGGCAGTGGCCGGCAGGCGGCGGATGCGGAACGGATCGAGCCACCACAGCGCGTACATCAGAGGCAGGATGACAAGGGATGCGCCGACCACGCTCCAGCGCAAGTTCGGAAAGATCGTGAACAGATACGCCGCGGTGTCGCGGTCGATCACCATCAGGTCGACGAAGTTCGCGGTCATCTGCACAACGTCGTGCTTGAGCCGCGACAGCAGCACCAGGACCACGACCAGTGTGAGCGACAGCGCACCCGACAGCGCGGGACGCCGCAGCAGCGCAACAAAGAAGAAGTTCAGAGTGCCCCACGCCAGCACGAAGCCCATGCGGCCGCCGAAATCGGCTTCGGTCTGCAGCATGATCGCCAGCGCCGCCATGTGCGGTGCAGCGACGGCCGAAAGGCGTCCGAGGCCGATGGCGGCAAGGCCGGCGACAAGGGTGGCGGCGGAGGGCCCTGGATTTGGCGCGGGCGCCATGGGAGGTACGCAACATGACCCGGCGTAATGCAAAGCCTTGGCTGGCGACGACCAGGAGACGCACGACCCATCCGGAACCTGAGCCGTGTCACAAAAACGTAGTGGAATCGTCATGAACAGGCAATGAATTTGCCCTCGGGCGAACTACGTCGGGACGAATACGGGGACGCTGGGTGCGCGTTTGCGCACCATAGTTCGCGTCTTCGACGCGCCCCGGAATGACGGAGTGAGTTAGCTCCGCTTCGCAATCCCCTCGATAAAAAGATCCAGCACCGCCTCGGCGGTCCGCTCGGCCTCGGCTCCGGCCACGCCCCAGCGCGGAAAATGGCCGTCGATATTCATCCGGGCAAAACCATAGACCAGCGCCCGCCCGGCGATCTGAACCTGCTTGAGGTCGGCGCTGCGGAGCTGGCCCGCCGCAAAGGCTTGGGCCAGCGTTTGCTCGGTCAGCGCGATCAGCTCGGCATTGTCGCTGGAGATAGCGGCCGCCTGGTCGTGGTCGAACAAGCGGCGGCTGGAAATGATTTCGAAATGGGTCGGGTTGCGCATCGCCCAGCGCAGGTACGCAAGCCCGAGGCAACGAAAGCGGCCGAGCGGGTCGCTGGCCGGTGCCGCGGCAAGCGCGGCCTCGATCTCGGCCCGGAACCGCCGCTGCGCCTCCTCCGCCACCGCCTGGATCAGGGCGTCGCGGCTCGGAAAATGCCGGAACGGCGCCCCCGGCGAGACGCCGGCCCGGCGGGCGGCCTCCCGGACGCTGACCGCCTCCGCGCCGCCCTCGCCGACCAGTTGCAGCGCGGCGTCGATCAGGACGCGCCGGAGGTCGCCGTGGTGATAGGGTTTTGGCGCCGAGGCACGGCGGCGCCGCTTGGTGGTGGGGGATTTTGCGACGGAAGGCTTGGCTGACGGACGCATGCCGTCTCCTACCATCACCAGGTCGTGAATGTAAGCGCTGATTACACGATTGACCTGATCCGCACAGCAAATGTAACTGGTGATTACATCACCAGCCGCGTCATTGCGAGCGAAGCGGACGGCGCAAACCGGGGGAGCAAAACATGCCGACACAGCAAAAATGGTTCGAAGGCTGGCGGCTGTTCGCCCTGCTCGCGCTGACGCTGCTGGCCATGAGCATCTGGATCGCCGGCATGCGCGGCTTCGAGGTCGACGGCGTGCGCATGGTGATCCGCTTCACCGCACGCACCTCGCTGTTACTGTTCTGCCTCGCCTTCGCAGCCGGCGCGCTGGCGCTGTTATGGCCGAACGCGTGGACACGATGGCTGCGCCGCAACCGCCGCTATCTCGGCGTCAGCTTTGCCGCCTCGCACGCCATCCATGCGGCCGCAATTGCCTGCTTCGCCGTGATGGACCCGATAGGCTATGCGGCGGCGACCTCGATCGCGTCCTACATCTTCGGCGGCATCGGGTATGCCTTCATCGTCGCGATGGCCGCGACCTCGTTCGATCGCACGGCCGCTGCGATCGGCGCATGCGCCTGGCGCCGGCTGCATCTCGTGGGCGGCTACTACCTGCTGTTCCAGTTCATGGTGTCGTTCGGCAAGCGGATTCCCGACATGCCGCTCTACGCGCTGTTCCTGATTCCGCTCGTGGCCGTGTTCGCGCTGCGGATGATCGCGATGGCGCCGCGTGCACGCACGACCGCGCGGGCGGGCTAGTCGTCCTTCAGGTAAAACTTCCGTCCGAGACGCCGGTGCACTGACATGACGGCGCGGTCGACGTCGCTGATCAGGCTGTCGCCGAGAACGACATTGGGGATTTCCCAGTTCCGCCCCTCTCGGATGTTGGGAAGTCCGCGCACGGCGGGGACGGACGCCGTTTCGCATCCCGGTTGGCTGCGAAGCGCCGCGTCGGCGATCTGCGTCAGCTCGGCTCTGCTCTTTCCTGTCGTCACTGGTGGCTGGTGCCTTTGCTCATCCCTGCGGCGTCAGCCCGAGGCGCTTGGCGATGATCCGGTCGAGTGTGCGCTTGGGCAACACCGCCGCCATCAACTGGCGCATCGGATCCGGCGCGATGACGTAGCGCACTTTGGGACTGGGCCGCGTCAACGCCTCGAACACCTTCTCGGCGATCTGCTCAGCCGGCAATCCGTTCGCGCCGAGTTGCAGCATGAAGGCGCGGATCTTCTGCAGCGCCGGGAAGTACGGCGAGTTTTTGTAGGCGGAGATATCGACCTCCTCGGCCTTGCTCCAGATCGGCGTCTTGACCGCGCCCGGCGCGATGACGATGACGTCGATCCCGAACAGCATCAGTTCGCGGCGCAGGCTCTCCGACAGCCCCTCGATGGCGTGCTTGGAGGCGGAATAGGCCGAGGTCAGCGGATTGCCGTTCTTGCCGGCGACCGAGGAGATCATCACGATCCGCCCCTTCGGCCCCTTCAAGCTCGGATCGGAGCCGAGCAGCGGCCCGCATGCCTGGGTCGCAATGATCGGCCCGATGAAATTGACCTCCATCTGGCGGCGGAATTCGCCCGCGGCGAGTTCGAGCACGGGACCCGCGACCGCAATGCCGGCATTGTTGACGAGGCCGGCGAGCGTTTCGCCGCTGAGGGCGCCCCGGACCTCGCGCGCCGCCGCCAGCACCGCGGCTTCATCGGTGACATCGAAGATCAGCGGCGTGAAGTTCGCCCCGAACTCGCTCCTGAGGCGGTCGGCATCGGCCTGCTTGCGCACGCTGCCGAACACGCGGAAGCCGCGGTCGAGCAAGAGCTTTGCACTGGCCCAGCCGATGCCGGTGGACGCGCCGGTGATGACAACAGATCTCATGACCTAGGCCTTTGTAAGAGGTTAATGAAGTTCGTCGTGAAGGAATGCTTAAGCTTCGGCTCGGTGGGCTTCCTCCGCGGGGTGCAGCCAGCCTTGACGGCGTCTTGTTCGGCAGATTGCTATTCGAGTTTTCCCGGGAACGGTTTGGTGAGGATAGCAGCCGGACCGGGGTACCGGAAGCCGCGGCAGATGGCCGATCGGTTCGACATCGGCGATTTATCGCGCGAAATCGCAGCATACGTCCCGATCGGATTGGTAAAGCAATTCAGAACGCAAAATTTGCAATGCGCGGCCTGCTTCGACATGCGCCTGTTCCGCAACAACCGCGGCCGATGCATTGCCCGATTCAGATACAGTCGATCTGTGTTCTACCTGGTCCGCACCTTTAACGTGAGTGTAAGGCTCGGCTTGTCATTGTGGGCGCGAACCCTTCAACAACAGACAGGCTGCCCACAATGGTGCAACAGCCGGCGCACTCGATCATTGCCGAACTTGAAGATGCCGTCAGAGGCGGTTCATCCGCCAAGCGGGTGGAGACCCTGCGGCAGGTCACCGATCTCTTCCTCCATGACGGCGAACGCCTCAGCGACGACCAGGTCAAGGTCTTCGACGACGTGCTCTGCCTCCTGATCGCGCGCGTCGAGACGCGGGCAAAGGCCGAACTTTCGAAGCGGCTGGCGCCGCTCGACTACGCCCCGTTCGAAGTCATCCAGCATCTCGCCTGGGACGACGAGATCGAGGTCGCCGGCAGCGTGCTGGCCCATTCCAGCCGGCTCGGCACCGACGTGCTGGTCGAGATCGCCAGCAGCAAGGGACAGGATCACCTGCTCGCCATTTCCGGCCGGGCAAGCCTGCCCGCCGTCGTGACCGATGTCATCGTCGATCGCGGCGAAGACCAGGTGATTCGCAAACTCGCCAACAATGCCGGTGCGCAGTTTTCCGATGAAGGCTATTCCAACATCGTCGCCCGCGCCTCAGCCGACGACGAACTGGTCGAGATCCTCGGTCTTCGCGGCGATCTGCCGCCAAACTGCATGCGCGATCTGCTGCGTCGCGCCAAGGAAGCGGTCCGCGCCCGCCTGCTGGCCATCGCGCCACCCGCGCTCCAGGAAGAGATCAAGCGGGTCCTGAACGAGGTCGCCCGCGAGGCTCCGCCACCGAGCCGCAGCTTCGGAGTCGCCGAGGAACTCGTGAAGCTGATGAAGGGGCTGAACGAGCTCGACGACGCGGCGGTGTACAAATTCGCTGAAACGAACAAGTTCGACGAAGTGACGGTCGCGCTTGCCGTTCTCAACGACATGCCGATCGAGATGACGGCGAAGCTGATGGAAGGGCCGCGGGCCGACCTGATCCTGATTCCTTGCCGGTCAGCACGCCTGAACTGGCCAACGGTCGAGTCCATCCTGCGCAACCGGCCGGTAAAGCCTCCGATCAGCGAGCAGACGCTGGAGATCGCGCAACGCGATTTCCGCAAGCTGTCGATGGAGACGGCCCAGCGCACCGTCCGCTTCTGGCAGTTGCACAACAAGATCGAGAAAGAACCGATTATCCGGACGCATTGAGCGGTCGAATTGGGTCTTGCCTGTGCGCCGTGGTCGCGGCGCGCGCAAGGTCCGAACCGGTCACAAGCCATCCAGCGCGCGATCCAGCCAGCCGTCGGCGCCGCCTCGGACCCATTCAAAGCCGAGCCGCCGGGGTAGATCGACACCCTCGGGGCGAAGCATCCGCACCTCGGGGTGCTCGAAACTGTCCGGCATCAGACAGAACCCGAGGCCCGCCGCCACCATCGCGAGCGCCCGCGCATCGCTATCCGTCTGGGCGACGACCTTCGGCCGCACCTTCCAGGCATCGAGAATGCGCGATGCCGATTGCAACTGCTCGCAGTGCATGCGCACGATCAGGGGCTGGCCCGCCAATATCTCGGGCGAGACTGGCCCGCGCGGAAATGAACGGGCCGAAACGGCCAGCGCCTGCCGATCTGCCGCCAATTCCAATTGCCGCTGGCCGCGTGCGGCCGATCCGAGCGCCGTCAGGACGACATCGTAACGGCCATTGGCAAGCCGCTGCCGCAGCTTGGCAAGGGGCGCATCTTCGGTCCGCCACGACCGCCCCGGCTCGATTGCCCGCAACCGCTCAATGCATTGCGCCACAAATGCCGGAGCAATCGTCGGCAGAATTCCAAGCCGCAGCGGCCTACCCGACGGCCTGCCGCCGGACGCCGCCTTGAGCCGTTCAGCCTGGCGCAAAATCGATCGCGAGGTCTCCAGCACCTCTTCGCCCCTCGGCGTGAGCCTCACGCCACGCGCATGACGCTCCAGCAGTGCGAATCCCAGCTCGGCCTCGAGGGAAGCGATCGCAGCCGACAGCGTCGGCTGCGTGACGAACGCCCGGCGCGCGCCAGCGCTGAAACTGCCCGCTTCGGCGACAGCCACGAAATACCTGATCTGCTTGAAGTCCATCCATAGAGGATATCTATAGCTTGATATCGGAGCAATCGCGATTGCCTAAGCCTCGCGCTGGTCCGAGCATGGCGCCGATCAATGCAGCCGGGAAAGACCGATGGATCATCCGAAACCGCAGATGTCTGCGCACGATGCGATCCGCGAATTGGTCGAACGGGTCACCTATGCGCCCGGCTATACCAAGGCCGTCGGCACCAGGGTCGAGCACGCTGAACCCGGCCATGTCGTGATGTCGCTCGCGAAAAGCGACGGTCTCGTGCAGGCGAACGGCTTCTTTCATGGCGGCGTCATCGCCGGGCTGGCGGACCATGCCGGCGGCGGGGCGGTCACCACGGCCATGCCGCCCGGCCGGTTCGCGGTGACCGTCAACCTCCAGGTTAGCTATCTGGCTCCGGCAAAGGGGGAGTCACTGGTCGCGCGCGCCCGCGCAATCCAGGTCGGAAGCACGATTGGCGTGGCGCATGTCGACGTGGCGTCGCTGGCCGACGGGACGGAGACACCGTGTGCGGTGGCGATCGTGACGCTTCGCGGCGTCGACTTCCCCGCCAAATAAAAGCCACGCAATGCTGGAGAGTGCTGTACGTTCCGATGACGGAACGCGCGTTGCTAGCCAGGATACGAGATCGAAGTCCGGTTCGCTGCTGATCCAGCACATGAGATGTTCGAAGAGCGCGGAAAATCAGGAGCGCTCCTGCTGTTCAACGACGGCGGATATCGTTTCGCACGCGAGAATGCAGATTAAGCGACCGAGCTTTGACTCGGTAAACGCTCACTTTTCCATCGCTAATGTAATTGTTGAACAGCCTCGCACCAAGAATATGCATGAAGCGTCAGCTCTTCGTTTTGGCTTGGCTGGAGCACTCGACGCGGCGTGTTGAAGAATGTGCTTGAAGCATCAATCCTTCAAGGAAACGGCGAGACCGCTGTTGCGATCTCGCCGGATATAGCCGAGCAAGTTTTAAGATTTGGTGTTTAAGTACCAGCCCCTCATCCTGAGGAGCCTGCGAAGCAGGCGTCTCGAAGGATGAAGGCCCGTCTGTGGCCTCATGGTTCGAGACGGCGCTTGCGCGCCTCCTCACCATGAGGGTCAGGCACTCAGTTCTTCGTCTTGTCGACCAGCGCGCCCTTCTTGATCCACGGCATCATGTCGCGGAGCTTGGCGCCGACTTCTTCGATCGGGTGCTGGGCGAGCTTGGCGCGGGTCGCCTTGAACGAGGTCTGGTTGACCTTGTTCTCCAGCATCCAGTCGCGGGCGAACTTGCCGGACTGGATGTCGTTGAGCACCCGCTTCATCTCCTTCTTGGTCTCGTCGGTGACGATGCGCGGGCCGGTGACGTATTCGCCGTACTCGGCGGTGTTGGAGATCGAGTAGTTCATGTTGGCGATGCCGCCTTCATAGATCAGGTCGACGATCAGCTTCACCTCGTGCAGGCACTCGAAATAGGCCATCTCCGGCGCGTAGCCGGCTTCCACCAGCGTCTCGTAGCCGCCCTTGATCAGCTCGACCAGGCCGCCGCAGAGCACCACCTGCTCGCCGAACAGATCGGTCTCGCACTCTTCCTTGAAGGTGGTCTCGATGATGCCGGCGCGGCCGCCGCCGATCGCCGAGGCATAGCTCAAGCCGAGGTCATGGGCATTGCCGGAAACGTCCTTGGCGATCGCGATCAGGCAGGGCACGCCGCCGCCGCGCTGATATTCGGAGCGCACGGTATGGCCGGGGCCCTTCGGCGCGATCATCAGCACGTCTAGGTCGGCGCGCGGGTCGAGCAGGTTGAAATGGACGTTAAGACCGTGCGCAAATACCAGCGCCGCGCCCTTCTTCATGTTGTCGTGCAGGTGCTCGCGGTAGATGTCGCCCTGCAGTTCGTCCGGGGTCAGCATCATCACGAGGTCGGCCCATTTGGCGGCCTCGGCGACTTCCATCACCTTGAAGCCGGCGGCCTCGGCCTTCTTGGCCGAGGCCGAGCCCTGGCGCAGCGCAATCGCCACTTCCTTGACGCCGGAGTCCTTCAGGTTCAGCGCATGGGCGTGGCCCTGGCTGCCATAGCCGACGATGACGACCTTCTTGCCCTTGATCAGGTTCAGGTCGGCGTCGCGATCGTAATAAACACGCATGGTCGTTTCCTCAATCGATGGCCAAAAAGGGCCGGTTAATCAGGCATTTGGACAGGTGGGACCGCCGGTCGCCCGCGAATTTCCGGCGTTGTCTAGAGCATTTTCACTCGAAGGGGAAACCCGTTTATGCATGGCCCGCTGCGGCATCATGCGTCCATGAAGACCGGATAGAGCGAGGCCAGGAGCAGCACCGCCATCACGATGTTGAAGGCGCGCACCGCCCGGCGGGAGGTCAGGATCGGCCGCAGGGCGGTGCCGAACAGAGCCCAGGCCGTGCAGGACAGGATGCCCAGGAGCAGGCTTAAGCCGACCTGGATCGCGATATTCCAGGGATAGGCGGCGATCGCCGCATAGGCGGTGATGGTGCCGATCACCATGACCCAGCCCTTGGCGTTGACCCACTGGAACATCACCGCGCCCCAGAACGTCATCGGACGACCCCGGCTGTCCTGATCCGCGGACGGCGGCTCGGACATCGCAATCGCCCAGGCCAGATAGATCAGGTAGGCCACGCCGGCATATTTCAGGATGGTCTGGAGCACCGGATAGGCGATGAAGATGGTCCCAAGCCCGAGGCCGACCGCGCCGACCATGAAGGCAAAACCGACCGTGATTCCCATGATGTGCGGGATGGTCGGACGGAATCCGTAGGTGAGCCCCGACGACAGCAGCATGATGTTGTTCGGCCCCGGCGTGAAGAACATCACGGTGGCGAACATGATGAAGGCGATCAGCAGGGATTGCGACATGGGGGCCTCATGCGATCTTTGGCAGAACTTGTTTTTCTGAAGCCCTGGTAGGTTTGGACAGCAACATGACGGCGATGCCGCCGACGACGGTGACCATGCCGCCAAGCCGTAGCGGGCCAAAGGTCTCGCCGAACACGACGCTCGATGCAGCGGAACCGACGAACGGCACCAAAAGCGCAAACGGCACCACCTGCGCCGCCGGGTAATCCCGCAGCAGCCGGCCCCACAGCCAGTAGGCGATGCTGGTGGAGACGGCGCCGAGGCCAATCATGCACAACAAACCGGTGAGGGACATGTGGGTCAGCGCATGCCAGGTCGGCTGCGGGCCGTTGCTGACCAGCGTCAACGCAAACAGCGGAACCGCGGCAACTAGACACAGCCACGCGAACAGGTCGAACATCGGCACGCCCTGCGCATGCCGCAGCAGCAGGTTGCCGACCGCGAAGCTGAGCGGCGAGATCATCAATATCGCGAAGGCGCTGACGCTGAAATCGTAGCCGACGGTGCCGCAGATCATCAGTAGGCCAGCGGTGGCGATGGCAATGCCGACTGTCTGCCCCGCGCTCGGCCGCTCGCGAAACAACAGCGCGGCAAAGCCGATGGTGAACAGCGCCTGGCTCTGCACGATCACGCTGGAGAGACCGACCGGAACGCCGCGCGCAATGGCAAAGGCCTGGGCAAGAAACTGGCCGAGGAACAGGGTGAAGCTGATCGCGACCAGCACCGTCCAGGAAACCTTGGGCCGCGCCACGAACAGGCAGGGCAAGGCCGCGATGGAAAAGCGCAGCGTCGTCATCAATTCCGGCGAAAACTCGTCGAGCGCGATCCGGCTGGCCACGAAAGCAAGCCCCCAGATCACCGCTACCAGCACGGCGATGCAAACATCGGCCGGTTTCATTTTTTTCTAGCTCTGTTGATCCGGCTTTGGCTTGCGCAGGAGATAGGTGCCGTGCAGCGGCGCGTGATAATCAACCGATTCCAGCGTGAAGCCGATATCGGTCAGCATGCGCTCGATCACCCAACCGAAGGTCGAGTACTCGTCGCGCATATGGGTGACCACGCCTTCGCGCTGGAAATCGTGATTCTTGATGGTGAAATCGGCCCATTGGTCGACATCGCGCTCGGTGCCGTCGGGCATGCTGACGAACACGATGTCGCGCAGGTAGAAATTCGCGCCGGGCTTCAGCGCGGCATAGATCCTTGCCAGCGCCACCGCCTTCCAGAAGTCAGGCAGATGGTGCAACGTGAATTCGCTGACGATCAGGTCGTAGGAATCCGGCTGGTAGGCAAAGCTCAGGAGGCCTGCCGGCTGGGTGCGGATCGCTACCTTGCGGTCGCGGGCCTGGATATTGGCGAGCGCCAGCATCGCCGGCGAAATATCTATTGCGTCGACCTCGGCCCCCATCAACGCCGCTTCGCAGGCCAGTACACCGTTGCCGCAACCGATATCGGCCACGCGCCAGCCGCGCTGCACGCCGAGCATGGTGAGCGCGGCCCGTGCGCGATCGTCGCTGTCGTCATGCCGGTCGTAGATCGAGGCGACCGCCGAATCGAGCCCGAGCCGCCGCCTTTGAGTGTAATACCAGTCACGCGCCAGCATGTTTACATCCCCTCAGGCCCGCGCCCGATCGCGGCTACGCCAGTGCGCGCCACCTCGACAAGGCCGAGCGGGCGCATCAGGTCGATAAATTGGCTGATCTTGGATGAATTGCCTGTGATCTCGAACACAAAACTCTCTGTCGTGGCGTCGATCACGCGCGCGCGGAACGCGTCCGCCAGCCGCAGCGCCTCGACCCGGCTGTCGCCGCGGCCGCGCACCTTGACCATGGCGAGCTCCCGCTCGATCGAGCGACCGGTAATCGTCATGTCGACGACGCGATAGACCGGGATCATACGGTCGAGCTGGTGCTTGATTTGCTCGATCACCGTCGGCGTGCCCGTCGTGACGATGGTGATGCGCGAGAGATGTTTGTGGCTCTCGGTCTCGGAGACGGTGAGACTGTCGATGTTGTAACCACGGCCCGAAAACAGACCGATCACGCGCGCGAGCACGCCGGGCTCGTTCTGCACCAGCACCGAGAGCGTATGCGTCTCGTTGGGATCGTGGCGCTCTTCCAGGAAGTAGGCGGATGCGGGCTGGTTCATTGTGGTCCCCTTACATATCCTCTCGTCACGCCATCGCCCGTTGGGCGGCTGTAGTGGCATCCGTGCCGATCCATTTTCGAAACAGATCAAAATCGATATTGCCGCCAGACAGGATCAAGCCGACGCGCCTGCCGGCGAGCTTCTGCCTTTCGTGCAGCGCGGCGGCCAGCGGGGCTGCGCCGGCGCCTTCGGCGAGGTTGTGCGTGTCGGTCCAGTAGGCGCGGACGGCGGCTGCGACCTCGTCGTCCGTGACCTGGACGATGCGCGCGGCGCCCTTGCGGATGATGGCGAATGCGTCCGGATCGGGATTGCGCGTCGCCATGCCGTCCGCCAGCGTGTTGCTGGTTTCGGTGGTTACCACCGTGCCAGCCGCAAACGACAGTGCGTAGGACGGCGCTTCGGTCGACTGCACGCCGACGATTTCGGTTTTCAGCCCGAGCAGATCGCGCGCCATGATGCAGCCGGAGATGCCCGAGCCCTGCCCGATCGGCACATAGAGAATGTCGAGGTCAGGCGCCGTCCGGAACAGTTCGAGCGCGTAGGTGGCGACGCCGAGCACCAGATCCGGATGGAACGACGGCACCATATGAAGGCCGGCGAACTGGGCACGGCGCTGGGCTTCTTCGGCCGCCGCCTGAAAATCCTCGCCATGCTCGACGAGGTCGGCGCCGAACGCGCGCATGGCGCGGTTCTTCTCCACCGAATTGCCCTTCGGCACGTAAATCACCGCTGGCACGCCGTGGCGGGAGGCCGCGAACGCAAGGCTCTGGCCGTGATTGCCGCGCGTGGCGGAAATGATCCCCGATATGTCCGGCCGCTCCTGCTTCAGCCGGTCGAGATAGATCAGCCCACCGCGCACCTTGAACGCGCCAATCGGCGTGTGGTTCTCGTGCTTGACGATCACCGTTGTGCCGAGCCGCTCTGCCAACAGCGGCCAGGCATGCGCCGGCGTCGGAGGCACCGCCTGCCCCACGATCTCGTGCGCGCGTTCGAGCTCTCTGAGGTCAAACATGGGTTCTCGTCAACCTTCTCTCTTTTTGTCATCCCCGCGAAGGCGGGGATCCAGTATTCCAGAGACGCCCCGAGATTGACGGAGACGCCGTGGCGTACTGGATCGCCCGGTCCCGGCTACGCCAAGGCTTCGCCGAGGCTGTCCGGTCCTGGCTCGCCGAAGCTCTAGCGGAGGCGGCAAGCCGGGCGATGACAGCGGAATTTTTGTCTCGCGTCCTCACAGCAATCTCTTACCTCGCATCCTCACACCAGCGCCTTGCCGCCAGCAAACGCCGCGGCGGTGGCTTCATCGGTTGCTTCCGCCGGCAGCAGCATTTCGTTGTGCGCCTTGCCGGATGGAATCATCGGGAAGCAGTTTTCCAGCGCGGCGACGCGGCAATCGAACAGCACCGGGCGCTTGACCTTGATCATCTCCTTGAGCGCACCGTCGAGATCGCTGGGCTTGATCGCCTGGATGCCGACGCATCCGAAGGCGTCCGCGAGCTTGACGAAATCCGGCAGCGCCTCGGAGTAAGAATGCGACAACCGGTTGCCGTGCAGGAGCTGCTGCCACTGCCGCACCATGCCCATGTACTGGTTGTTCAGGATGAAGATCTTGATCGGCAGCTCAAACTGAACCGCCGTCGACATCTCCTGCATCGTCATCTGCACCGAGGCATCGCCGGCGATATCGATCACGAGGCTGTCGGGATGCGCGACCTGCACGCCGAGCGCTGCCGGCAGGCCATAGCCCATCGTGCCGAGTCCACCCGACGTCATCCAGCGGTGCGGCTCGTCAAAGCCAAAGAACTGCGCCGCCCACATCTGATGCTGGCCGACCTCGGTGGTGATGTAGGTGTCGTGGCCGCGCGTCGCCTCGAACAGCTTCTGGATCGCGTATTGCGGCAGGATCACGTCATTGCTCTTCTTGTAGGCGAGCGAATTGCGCGCGCGCCATTTGGCGATCTCCTGCCACCACGCCTTGATATCTGGCTTCTTCGCTTCCGCCTTGAACACCTGCAGCAAATCGCCGAGCACGTTGCCGGCGTCGCCGATGATCGGCACGTCGACGTGGATGTTCTTGTTGATCGAGGACGGATCGATATCAATGTGGATCTTCTTCGAACCCGGCGAGAACGCGTCAGTCCGGCCGGTGATGCGGTCGTCGAAGCGGGCGCCGACGCACAGCATGACGTCGCAACCATGCATCGTCATGTTGGCCTCGTAGGTGCCGTGCATGCCGAGCATGCCGAGCCAGTTCTTCCCCGTGGCCGGATAGGCGCCGAGGCCCATCAGGGTCGAGGTGATCGGAAAGCCGGTGACATCCACGAGCTCACGCAGCAGCTTCGAGGCTTCGGGTCCGGAATTGATGACGCCGCCGCCGGAATAGATCACCGGGCGCTTGGCGGCAGCCAATAGCGCCACCGCTTTTCGGATCTGCGCCGCATCGCCTTTCACCCGCGGGGTATAGGACACATGCACGTCGGATTTGCGCGGCGGATGATAGGTGCCGAGCGCAAACTGCACATCCTTGGGCACGTCGACCACGACGGGTCCGGGACGGCCCGTGGTCGCAACGTAGAACGCCTCGTGCAGCACCTTGGCCAGATCGTTGACGTCGCGCACCAGCCAGTTGTGCTTGGTGCAGGGACGGGTGATGCCGACGGTGTCGCATTCCTGGAACGCGTCGTTGCCGATCAGGTGCGTCGGCACTTGCCCTGTGATGCACACCAGCGGGATCGAATCCATCAGCGCATCGGTCAGCGGCGTCACCATGTTGGTGGCGCCAGGGCCCGACGTCACCAGCACCACGCCCGGCTTGCCGGTCGAGCGCGCATAGCCCTCGGCGGCATGGCCGGCGCCTTGCTCGTGCCGCACCAGGATGTGCTCGACGTCGCTCTGCTGGAAAATCTCGTCATAGATCGGAAGCACGGCGCCGCCGGGATAGCCGAAGATGTGCTGGACGCCATGATCGATGAGCGCGCGCACGATCATCGCGGCGCCGGTCATCTGATTGGGGTCGTTGCTCTTGTCGGTCATGGTTTGCTCCGGATGCGCTGGTCGGCGCGGCTTCTTTCGGTTGTCTGTTTTGGGAAATAAAAAAGGGCCCGAGAGGCCCCATGCACACCGCCTGAATTTGGATGGCCGCTAGCCATCCCCGGCGGTGTGCCTGGGTACGACGACGATAAGGAGTTTGGTAATAATGTTACGCATTTGGCGGCTCGGACTTCCCGAAGGTTGCGCGGGTTATACCGTTCGGCCCCCGGAAGTCAAGGGACGGACGCTTTCGGCGCGATTTAGGCAGTGTAGCGGTGTTCCGGGCATTCGGCGAGGGGGAATTTTATGCGTGCAGCCATGCGCCGTCCTCCCCTCATGGTGAGGAGCGCGTCTTCGCGCGTCTCGAACCATGAGGCCCGTGGCCCATCCTTCGAGACGCCGCTTCGCGGCTCCTCAGGATGAGGTCTGCATGCCTGGCCACCCCCTCGCCGCCTCCGGCGTCACCCATTCGAACTCCGGCAGTTGATGCCTGAACCACGTGAACTGCCGTTTTGCATAATGGCGGGTGTCGGCGCGGCCGATTTCGGCGGCCTCCTCGCGCGTGATTTCTCCCCTGAGGTGCCGGATCAGCGCCGGCACGCCGTGGGCCTTCATCGCCGGCAGCAGGGGATCGAGCTTTCGGGCGGCGAGCGCTGCGACCTCCTCCAGCGCACCCGCGGCCAGCATCGCGCCGAACCGCGCATCGATCCGCGCGTATAGTTTTTCGCGCTCAGGCGCGAGGAACAGCGCCGAGAACTCGCTCCGAGGCAGCAGCGGCGGCAGGCCCTCGCGATGCCAGTCCGGCAGGGTGCGGCCGGTGCCTTCCACGACTTCCAGGGCGCGGGCAATCCGGGTGCGGTCGCGCGGCTTCAGGCGCTCGGCGGAGACGGGATCACGCCGCATCAGCTCAGTGTGCAGCGCTTCGACGCCGTCGCGTTCCAGCCGGGCGCGTACGGCTTCGCGCACCTCGGCCGGGATCGGCGGCACCGCGGAGAGACCGCGCGTCAATGCCTTGAAATAAAGGCCGGACCCGCCGACGAAGATCGGCAGCCGCTTCTCCGCGCGCGCCTCTGCGAGCACCTTTCCCGCATCCGTCACCCACGCTCCGGCCGAGAAATTGACCGACGCGTCGACATGGCCGTAGAGCCGGTGCGGCACGCGCGCCTCCTCCTCCGGCGTCGGCCGCGCCGTGATGACGCGGAGATCGCGGTAGACCTGCATCGAATCGGTGTTGATGACGACGCCGCCGGTCTTTTGCGCCAATTCGAGCGCCAGGGCCGACTTGCCGCTGGCGGTCGGCCCTGCGATAAGCACGGCCTTGCTCAAATCTAGCTGAAAAGCCTGCATGTCCCTGGTCGCCACCCTCATCTGCAATCCGGCCAACCCCGCGCTCGACTCCACCATCGTCGACGGCGCGCTGGCCGTTCTCCCCTCGCCGGGAACGGCGCAATGGCTGTTCGACGAAGTGGCAGTCGACATTCCCTTTGACAGCCAGGTCAAGAGCCCGGACGAGATCAAAGCGATCGAAACCCGCCTGCAACAGGCGCGCGGTGACCTGCCGATCGACATTGTCGTGCAGCCTGCCGCGTTCAGGCGCAAGAAGCTTTTTCTCGCCGACATGGACTCCACCATGATCGGCCAGGAATGCATCGACGAGCTGGCCGATTTCGCCGGACTGAAGGCGCATGTCGCAGGCATCACCGAACGCGCGATGCGCGGCGAGATCGAATTCGAGCCGGCGCTGCGCGAGCGTGTGGCGCTCCTGAAGGACCTGCCGGTCAGCGTGGTCGATGAAGTCCTGGCAAAACGCATCACGCCGACGCCGGGAGGCCGCGAGCTGGTTTCCACGATGCGCGCCAACGGCGCCTGGACCTGCCTGATCTCCGGCGGCTTCACGCTGTTCACGCATGCGGTCGCGACCAAGATCGGATTTCAGGAAAACCGCGCCAACGAGTTGAAGGTGCGGGACGGCAAATTCAGCGGCGAGGTGGCCGAGCCGATCCTCGGCCGCGCCGCCAAATTGGCTACGCTGATCGAGCTTCGCGAATCCTTCGATCTCGACGAGATCGATACGCTGGTGGCCGGCGACGGCGCCAACGACCTCGGCATGATCCAGGCCGCGGGCCTCGGCGTCGCCTATCACGCCAAGCCGGCGGTCGCCGCCGCTGCCGCCGCGCGGATCGACTACGGCGATCTCACCGCGCTGTTGTATGCGCAAGGCTATCGGCGCGAGGAGTTTGTAGGGGGATAAGAACTCTTGCGTCGTCCCTGCACACGCAGGGACCCATACGCCGCGGCCCGTCCATGATGCGATGGGGCCAGTTGCCTTTGATACAATCCGCGCTGGCGGTTATGGGTCCCTGCGTGCGCAGGGACGACATCGCGTTTTGATCAGCAGCAGGTTTACGCGGATCTAACAATCCCTACTGCACACCGACTGCCACGAACCGCAATTCGCCCTCGCCGTTCGACACCAGCAGCAGCACCGATTTCTTGCCGTCCTTCTTGAGCTGATCGACGCGCTTCTTGATGTCTGCCGCGCTGGCGACCGCTTCCTGCGCCACCTCGACGATGACGTCGCCGGCAGAGAGCCGCTTGTCGGCGGCGTCGGAGGAGCCGTCGACGCCGGTGATGATGACGCCTTTCACGCTCTCCTTGATCTTGTACTTCGTGCGCAGGTCCTTGCTTAGCGCGGCAAGATCGAGGCCGAGCGCTTTTTGCGTCACAGGCTTCTCGACAGGGTCTTCCTTGGTTTTGGCGGCGGCCTGCTGCACCTTTTCGGTATCCTCGAGGCGGCCGAGCGTAACCTTGCGGGTTTCCTCGTTACCCTTGCGGATGATGACCACGTCGACTTCCTTGCCGACGGCGGTATCGGCGACGACACGGGATAGATCCTTCGGGTCCTTGACGTCCTTGCCGTCGAACTTGACGACGACATCGCCGGGCTCGATGCCGGCAGGCTTGGCCGGCCCCTTGTCGTCGATGCCGGCGACCAGCGCGCCGCGGGCGGGCTTGATGTTGAGGCTTTCGGCGATCTCCTCGGTGACCTGCTGGATCCGCACGCCGAGCCAGCCGCGGCGTAGTTCGCCGAACTGCCGGAGCTGATCAACTACGGCGGCCACCGTCTTCGACGGCACCGCGAAGCCGAGGCCGATCGAGCCGCCAGTCGGCGAGATGATCAGCGTGTTGACGCCGACCACTTCGCCTTCGAGGTTGAACAGCGGCCCGCCGGAATTGCCGCGGTTGATGGAGGCATCGGTCTGGATGTAGCTGTCGTATGGCCCCTGGCTGATGTCGCGGTTGCGCGCCGACACAATACCGGCCGTGACCGAGCCGCCGAGGCTGAACGGATTGCCGATCGCAATCACCCACTCGCCAAGCCGCAGCTTGTCGGAATCGCCGAACTTCACCGCAGTCACCGGCTTCACAGGCTTGAACTTCAAGACCGCAATGTCGGTCTTCTTGTCGACGCCGACCAGTTCGGCCTTGATCTTGGTGCCGTCGTTCATGATCAAGTTGATCTCGTCGGCATCCGCGATGACGTGATTGTTGGTAACGACGATGCCGGCGGCATCGACGATAAAACCGGAGCCGAGCGAATTGGTCTTGCGCGGCGGCTGCATTTCGCCGCTCTTGTCGCCGCCCTTGGGCAGGCCGCCGCGCCGGTTCTTGAAGAAGTCGTCAAAGAATTCCTCGAACGGCGAGCCCGGCGGCAGTTGCGGCATCGTATCCCTGCCGCCCTTGGCTTCCACGCTCTGCGAGGTCGAAATATTGACGACGGAATCGATCACCTTCTCGGCAATGTCGGCGATACCGTCCGGCCCGCGCGCGCTGGCCGGCACTGAAGCCAGCATGCTGGCGGCACCGAGCGAGATCGCAATTCCCATCAGGCGCAGGCGGCTTTTCAAGGCGGGTCTGGCACCGGTCATGTCGGCTCGTCTCCAAAGGCTCAAATTTGGGGCCCACAGTGCGCCCGAACGGGTCCTCGGCGCAAGCATCTGCGCCTGACATTCCGGCGGAAAACGGGCGGCTCGCGGCTCACGATTTCGTTGGCGCCAGAGCTAGTTGCGGCCGTCAATTACCGTCATTCCAGGGCGCGAAGCGGACTCAGATGTGCATTTGCACATCTGAGAATCTCGAGATTCCCCGATCCGCAATTGCGCATCTGAGGACTGGTCCTTCGGACCATCTACGATGCGCGGTTGCGCATCGGAGAATGACGGAGGAACCTTACCGCCGCACGAACCAGATCAGAAGCAGGCCGACGACCGCGGAAACGATGCCCACGATCCGCAGGATATTGTCCGGCGTCGCCAATGCGCTTTTCATCGCCCGGCGCATCCAGGCCGGGCTGGCTGCGAACATCAGGCCTTCAAGCACAAAGAGGATGCCCACACCGATGAGGAAGTCGGCGAACGCAATGGACCTCATCGGATGGCATCCCCCCGCTATTCAAGCGCCTTTTGCTTTTATGCCGGCGAAGCGACCCCCCGCTTCGCCGTAACGGGCGTATTGCGTGGGCCGGCCGCTTAAGGCTTCGGCGCCGCGGCCGCCGCGGCTGCCGCCGGCGGATGGCCCGACGGATTGGCGAAGAAGCGGAAGAATTCGGAATCGGGCCGCAGCAGGAAACGGGTGTCGTTGGAGCGCAGCCCGGTCTCATAGGCCGACATCGAACGATAGAAGGCGAAGAAATCCGGATCCCGGCCATAGGCCTCGGCGAACAGCCGGTTGCGCTCGGCGTCACCCGCGCCGCGCGTCTGCTCGGCGGTCGAGTTGGCCTCCGCAATGATGACGGTCGCCTCGCGGTCGGCCCTCGAGCGGATCTCCTGCGCCTTCTGGCCGCCCTGGGCGCGGAACTCGGCCGCCTCGCGCTGCCGCTCGGTCTGCATACGCTGATAGACCGCCTGGCTGTTGGCCTCCGGCAGGTCGGCGCGGCGGATACGCACGTCGACGACTTCGATGCCGTATTGGTCAGCCTCTCTGTCGAGCTGCTCGCGGATGCGCGCCATCAGGCCCTCGCGTTCGTCGCGCACCACGTTGATGAAGGGGACCTCGCCCAGCACGCGGCGCAGCGCCGCGTTCAACAGCGTGGTGAGCTGGATGTTGGCCGCCTGGATCGTGCCGATGCTCTGATAGAAGCGCAGCGGATTCTTGATCCGGTAGCGTGCGAAGGCGTCGACCACGAGCCGCTTCTGGTCGGAAGCGATCACTTCCTGGGACGGATTTTCCAGATCGAGGATGCGCTTGTCGATGGTGATGACGGTGTCGATGAACGGCGCCTTGAAGTTCAGGCCCGGCTCGGACACAACGTCAACGGGCCGACCGAGCCGGACCACGAGCGCCTGCTGGGTCTGAGACACCGTGAAGACCGAGCTGTAACCCACGATCACCACGACCAACAGCAGGATCAGGGTGACAATACCTGTGACAGGGGACCTCATCGCGTGCCTCCCTGCTGCGGCTGCTGCTGACCGGCCGTCGGCGGCGGACGGCGCGGCGTCAATTCGCTGAGCGGCAGATAGGGCACGATGCTCTGTGCCGAGTTGCCACCGTCATAGACCAGCTTCTCGGATCCGCCGAGAATCCGCTCCATCGTCTCCAGGTAAATTCGCTGCCGCGTCACGTCCTTGGCCTTGTTATATTCCTCGTACACCTTCATGAAGCGCGCGCTCTGGCCCTTGGCCTCGGCGATCGCCTGTTCCCTGTAACCCTCGGCGACCTGCAGGATCTGCGCGGCACGGCCGCGGGCGTCGGGAAGGACGCGGTTGGCATAGGTCTGCGCCTCGTTCTGCTGCCGCTCGAAGTCGGCGCGCGCGGCCTGAACATCACGGAACGCGTCGATCACCTGCGCAGGCGGGTCGACCTTCTGCATCTGCACCTGCGTGATCTGGACGCCGGAACCGTAGGTATCCAGCGTCCTCTGCATCAATTCGTGAACGCCCTGCTCAGTCAGGTTGCGGGCGCCGGTGAGGATTGGCTGGATCTGCGAACGCCCGATCACCTCGCGCATCGCGCTTTCGGCCACCGCCTTCACGGTGCCTTCGGGATTCTGGATGTTGAAGAGGAAATTGCCGACGCCGTTGGGCTTGATCCGCCACAGCACCGTGAAGTCGACGTCGACGATGTTTTCGTCGCCGGTCAGCATCAGGCTTTCTTCCGGCACGTCCCGCATGGTGCGGCCGCGCCGCGCCGGATCGTCGATCAGGCTCATGCCGACCGAAATGGTGGAGACGCGTAGCGCCTTCGGCAGCAGCACGGTTTCGATCGGATAGGGCAGATGATAGTTCAGCCCGGGCTCGACGGTGCGTACATGCTTGCCGAAGCGCAAGACGACGCCGAGTTCTTCCGACTGCACGCGGAAGAATCCGGACAATCCCCAGATTACCAGCGCGCCAGCCAGCACCAGCGCGATGCCCATGCCGCTGAAATAGCCGCCCGGCAGAAGCTGCTGCAGCTTGTCCTGACCGCGCCGCAGCAGATCCTCAAGATCGGGTGGCCTCGGCCCGCCCGACTGCGGACCCGAACCCCACGGTCCCTTCGGACCCGGGCCCCATGGACCCCCACCTTGATTCTTCCACGGCATGCAAACTCTCCTCCGCGAGGGCCCGGGTCCGCCTGTTTTGGGCAGGATGCCCAGCCTCGCCTATCAGCCCGGCTTTATAGGGGACCGCTAGGTCCCTTACAACGCAAGCTTCCTGCACGAAGCAGCTATGCTTGACGCCATAATTGTCAATGTAAACATTGGCTAGCGAGGTTAACCCTGTCGGCGCCGACGAAATGTCACATAGGAGAAATCGGCGCTATCGTCCGGACCGGCCGGATTCCGCACGCGTGCCGCCTCTTCCCATGCGGTTGCATCCACTGCCGGGAAACGCGTATCGCCATCGGGCCGGGCATGCACCTCGGTAATCTCTAGGCGATCGGCGCTGTCCATCCATTGCGCATAGATTTCCGCGCCGCCGATCACGGCGATCTCAGTGGCGAAACGTCGCAGTGCATCACCGGTGGCGATCGCCTTCGCGTTGATGAATGAATGGGTAACCACCACGCCATCGGCGCGAAAACCAGCGTCGCGGGTAACGACGATATTGGTCCGTCCGGGGAGCGGCCGGCCGATCGAGACGAAGGTCTTGCGGCCCATGACGACGGGCTTGCCCGAGGTCAGCGCCTTGAAGCGCGCCATGTCGGATTTCAGCCGCCACGGAATGGCGCCGCTGGCTCCGATCACGCCGTTCTCGGCGACCGCGACGATGAGAACGATTTCCATTACCGCTCCCGTCGCGCCAGCGCCGCGAGCGCCGGACCGCCGACCCGGCACACCGTCCACTCGTCCATCAAGACCGCACCGAGCGACTTATAGAATTCAATCGACGGCGTATTCCAGTCGAGCACCGCCCACTGCAAGCGCGACCAGCCGTTCGCCACGCATTCCCTCGCGAGATGCACCAGAAGCGCCTTGCCGATTCCCTTACCGCGCAGCGTCGGGCGGACGAACAGATCTTCCAGATAGATCCCGGAGCGACCGCTAAAGGTTGAAAAATTCACGAACCAGACCGCGAAGCCCGCCGGCTCACCGTCCCATTCCGCAATCTCGCAGAACAGGCGCGGATTGGCGCCGAACAGCGCCGCATCGATACCAGCCTCGGTCGCTTCCACTTCGTGCAGCAGCTTTTCGTATTCGGCGAGTTCGCGAACGAAGGACAGGACAAGCCCTGCTTCGCCCGGGCGCGCGCGGCGGATCGTCAGCGACATCAGGTGCTCACACCGCTGGTCATACAGCCACTTCGGCCTTGATGTGCGGGTGCGGATCGTAGCCTTCGAGCGCGAAATCCTCGTAGCGGAACGCGAAGATATCCTTCACGTCAGGATTGATCTTCATGACGGGCAACGGCCGCGTCGGTCTCGCCAGTTGCAGACGTGCCTGCTCGAGGTGGTTGGAGTAGAGATGCGCGTCACCCAGGGAGTGCACGAAGTCACCGGGCTTCAGGCCGGTCACCTGCGCCACCATCATGGTCAGCAACGAATAGGATGCGATGTTGAAGGGCACGCCGAGGAACACGTCGGCTGAGCGCTGATAGAGCTGGCAGGAGAGCTTGCCGTTCGCGACATAGAACTGAAACAGGCAGTGACAGGGCGGCAGCGCCATCTTGTCGACGTCGGCCGGATTCCAGGCGGTCACGATCAACCGCCGTGAATCCGGGTTACGCCTGATCATGTCGATGACGTTGGAAATCTGGTCGATGCTGCGCCCGTCCGGCGCCGGCCACGAGCGCCATTGCGATCCGTACACCGGGCCGAGATCGCCGTTGGCGTCGGCCCATTCATCCCAGATCGAAACGCCGTGATCCCTGAGATATTTGATGTTGGTGTCGCCGGCCAGGAACCAGAGCAATTCATGCACGATCGCCTTCAGCGGCAGCCGCTTGGTGGTCAGCATCGGAAAACCGGCCGAGAGATTGAACCGCATCTGATGACCGAAGATCGACAGCGTGCCGGTGCCGGTGCGGTCGTGCTTCTCCGCACCGTCGCTGAGGATACGTTCGAGCAGGTCGTGGTACTGGTTCATGGCTGGTGCTTCAGGCCTTTGTCGGAACGGCGAATTTAGCGGCCGGGACATTCGATCGACACGCCGATTCGGCTTCGCGCAATGATTATACCCGGAAAAATGATCGCTCTCCGAACAAACGACAAGGGGCGGAACCCGCGTCCCGCCCCTCACCTACGGCCTTGATTGTTCGGATTAATTCACCGGCTTGACCACCGGCGTCCACTTCGCGATTTCGCTCTTTACCAGCGTTCCCAGTGCCGCTGGCGTACGATCGGCGGCAGGCGGTATGACGCTGCCGAGTTCGAGCAGGCGCTTGCGCACATTCTCGTCGTCGAGCGCCTTGACGATCGCCGCGTTCAACTTGGCGACGACATCCGGGGGCGTTCCCTTGGGCGCGAAGATTGCGTTCCACGCCTGGGCTTGGAAGGCCGGCAGGCCGGCCTCGGCGGTGGTGGGAACATTGGGCAGCGAGGGGTTACGCTCTGGCGTCGCCACGGCATAGGCCTTGATGGTGCCGCCGTTGATCTGCGGCACGGCATTGACGATCTGGTCGCACATGTAATCGACCTGACCGGCCACCAGCGCGTTCATCGCCGGACCGGTGCCATTGAAGGGAACGCCGATCGGCTTGACCCCGAGTACCGAGTTCAGCAGTTCGCACGATACGTTCGAGACCGAGCCGACGCCGGCATGCGCCGCGTTGACCTTGGATTCGTTCGCCTTGACGTAGGCGATGAATTCCTTGAGGTCCTTTGGCGCAAAATCCTTGCGCGCCAGGATCAGGATCGGCGTGCCGGCGAGCAGTCCGACCGGCTCGAAGTCCTTTTCCGGGTGATAGGCGAGCTTGGGATAAAGCGGCACAGAAGCCGCATGCGTGCCCATATGCCCCGTGATCAGCGTATAGCCGTCATTGGCGGCGCGCGCGGCGCGGGTGGTGGCGGTGGTGCCGCCGGCGCCGACCACGTTTTCGATGATGATGGTTTGACCGAGCGTCTGCGCCATATGGCCGGTGACGATGCGCGCGATGACGTCCGTCGGTCCGCCCGCCGCAAACGGCACGATCATGGTGATGTTGCGCGTCGGATAAGTCTGAGCCTGAACCTGCGAAGACAAGCCCAGTCCCGCAAGCACTGCCAGAAAACCGCTCGCAAGCGAGCGACCGTACCAATTCATTTTGATCTCCCGGATCCGTTGCAATGCCGAGCCCGCCGGCCGGCATTTTCCATGGCATAGAAAATTAGCCCGAAGTCGACCAGACTTCGGGCTGCGGCGCACCGACGCAGGTCAGTTCTCCGATTCCACAAACACCTCATCGCGCTTCTTGCGCAGCGACGGCAGCACCGCAAGAATTAGCAACGCGGCTGCAATCGCCATCAGTACCGCCGACAATGGGCGCGTCAGGAAGACTGACCAGTCGCCGCGCGAAATCAGGAGCGCGCGGCGCAGGTTTTCCTCCATCAGCGGGCCGAGCACCATCCCGAGCAGCAGCGGCGCCGGCTCGAAATCGTGCTTGATCAGCCAGTAGCCGACCAATCCGAACGCGCCAGCGATCATGACGTCGGTCGGCGCGTTGTTCACGGAGTAGATGCCGATACAGCAGAAAACTACGATCGAAGGGAACATCAACCGGTACGGCACGCGCAACAGCCGCACCCATATCCCGACCAGCGGCAGGTTGATGATCAGCAGCATCAGGTTGCCGACCCACATCGAGGCAATCATACCCCACACCAGATCCGGTTGTTTCTGCATCACCTGGGGACCGGGCACGATGCCGTGGATCGTCATTGCGCCGACCATCAGCGCCATCACCGCGTTCGGCGGAATGCCAAGCGTCAGCAACGGAATGAACGATGTCTGAGCTGCGGCATTGTTGGCACTCTCGGGTGCTGCGACGCCGCGGATTTCGCCATGACCGAATTTCGAGGGATCTTTCGCGACCTTCTTCTCGAGCGTGTACGCCGCGAATGATGCGATCACGGCGCCGCCGCCCGGTAGAATGCCGAGAATCGACCCGAGCACGGTGCCGCGCAAGATCGCAGGGGTCGTCTCCTTGAGATCCCTCCGCGTCGGCATCAGTCCCGACACCTTCTCCTGGACCAGCTTGCGATCGGTTTCACCGCCGGCATCGAGATTGCGAATGATCTCTGCAAAGCCGAACAACCCCATCGCCAGCGTGGCAAAGCCAAGACCGTCAGCCAGTTCGGGAATGTTGAAGGCCATGCGAGACGCACCGGTCTCGATGTCGGATCCGACCATCGAAAGCAGCAGGCCGAGCACGATCATCGCGATCGCCTTCAGCACCGAGCCTTTCGCGAGCACAACCGCGAAGATCAGGCCGAGCACCATCAGTGAAAAATATTCGGCAGGTCCGAACGCCAGCGCTATCCTGGTGAGCGGCGCGCCCAGCAGGGCAATCAGCACGGTCGCGACGCAGCCAGCGAAGAACGATCCGATCGCGGCGATCGCGAGCGCCGGGCCGGCGCGGCCTCTCTTCGCCATCTGGAAGCCGTCGAGCGCGGTGACCACAGAACCGGCCTCACCTGGAATATTGACCAGGATCGACGTGGTCGAGCCGCCATATTGCGCGCCGTAATAGATGCCGGCCAGCATGATCAGCGCGCCTACCGGGGGCAGGCCAAAGGTGATCGGCAGTAGCATGGCCACCGTGGCGATGGTGCCGATGCCGGGCAGCACACCAACCAGCGTACCGACCAGTGCGCCGATCAGGCACAGCAGAATATTGACCGGGATCGGAATGGAAATTCCGCCAAGAAAGGCGGGTGTCCACTGCACGAACTGGAAAACGACGCCGAAGCCGAGTCCAAGATTTGTGAAAATATCTCCCATCGCACCCTCACCGGATCATGAAAGTCGGCAGGAGCTGCAACGGCAGTCCGAGCGCGTACGGAAACAGCAGGCTGCAAAACGTCGTCAGGCAGACGGCAACGATCAGCGTTTCCTTCCACCGGGTCTCTGGTGACCCGCATGCCGCGATCAAGAAGGCGGCCATGGCGGCAAAGATCATTCCCATGGGTCGGATCGTGAAGGCAAACGTCAAAATCGCGATCGTCACGAAAAACGGTCCCCTCCAATGGTATTTCGCAAGGTGGGGACCTTCGGTGACAACGCCGACGACGGTAATGAGGGCGCCTAGTCCCAGCAGCAAGAATCCGAACATCCGCGGCGCGGTACCGGCGCCGAACGAAAATCCGCGCATGCCCTGCAAGTCGCTCGACGCCCAAAGGGCGAACACGGCAATCGCCATCAGGGCAATTCCGCCGACAAATTCCTGCGGGTTGCGAACCCAATTCGGCATGATGGATTTGACCGGCGCATGGCCCGGCGTAGCATTCATGGATATCTCTCCTCCCCAAGACAGGCTTCTCGCCCGTTTGCTCGGATAACCTGGATACTTGTCCCGGAAACTGCCTAGCGACTTTCCTCAGACAACGCCAGCAAAACCCAAAACACTCCAGCGCCGACGGTAAACGGAGCGGCCAAAACCGCCATCAAACCCTATAAGGGGCGCGCAGATCGCAACTTTTGCGGTCGGAGCACTGCAACACACGCGAGGTGAATTGCCGATCACGTTACGATCCGCGCGGTGCGAGCGCGGGACGGCGGCGAACTGCGCATAATCCGCGCAATGAACGTGACCGCACATTTTGGAATCGTCGAATCCGTGGCGAAACCGCAACTGAGCGACAGCAAACCGAAAGTTGGGGGCCATGTTCCCTTCCTGTTCAGCGCCTTTGGCCCTGTTTTTCTCCCAACCTGCACCCTATATTGGGGGTGCCGGTTCGCCGGCTATGGAAATAAATGACCGTCGCAATAAACCATTCGGACCCGGGGGCAGTACCCGGCGCCTCCACCCAAGCCCACCCTCCCGTGATGGGTTTCGGCGGGGGCGAACCAGGATCGACGAGGGCGTAAAGGACGAGTTTTTTCCCGGTATTGTTCCGCCGTTATCGGGCTATGCAATAGTTGCAAACGACAACTATGCTCCGGTTGCTCAGGCTGCGTAACGCAGTTTGAAAGACCACTCTAAAGTCCTAGCGGGTTAAGCTCCGCTAGGCGGGGTTCGGAGGCACCTGGCAACAGAAGCCTCCACTTAATTCTTTTCATTTCCGGCCGACGGGAGCCGTTGCTGCAAATTCGATCCGTCGCGCCTGCTGACCTGCGGCTCCCGCCGGGGTAGCATGGGGGCAAAGGGGCGAGTCGGGGGACCGGCGGCCATAAAACCTGACAGGACGACCATGGCGACCGATCACATCCGTTATGACGTGCTGGCGCGCGACGCGCTGCGCGGAGTGTTGCGCCGCGTGCTGGCTGACGCGGCCGAACACGGCCTGCCCGGCGAGCATCATTTCTTCATCACCTTCCTGTCCACCGCCGACGGCGTGAAGCTGTCGCCGCGGCTGCTGGCGCAATATCCGGAAGAGATGACGATCATCCTGCAGCATCAGTTCTGGGATCTGGTGGTGACGGAAGATCGTTTCGAAGTCGGCCTGTCGTTCGGCGGCATCCCCGAGCGGCTGGTGGTGCCGTTCGCGGCGATCAAGAGCTTCCTCGATCCGTCGGTACAGTTCGGCCTGCAATTCGAGCCGTCGGAAACGGCGGCAGAAGCGCCTGCGGCGAAGGTGCCGGCGGTTTCCGCGCCGTCCGCCCTGCCCGTCGCCGCGCCGGAGCCCGCTGCGGAAGTCGAGGACGAGCCGGCAAAGACGAGCGAAGGCGCTGAAGTGGTGCGACTGGATCGTTTCCGCAAGAAATAATCTAAGCGCGAGAAACTCCGCTACGCTGTAGTGTACGCGTTCCGCCCTTTCACGGCGCGCAACGGACATACGCATGGCTCGAGCAAAAACATCCGGAAACAAATCTACCCGTAGCGAGACCGACAGCTTCGGTCCGATCGACGTTCCCGCTGACCGCTATTGGGGCGCGCAAACCGAGCGCTCGCGACAGAATTTCAAGATCGGCCATGACCGCATGCCGATCGCAATCGTCCATGCGCTCGGTCTCGTCAAGCTCGCCGCCGCCCAAACCAACCGGGAGCTCGGACTGCTCGATGCTCGCAGAGCCAGCGCCATCATCCGCGCCGCACGCGAGGTGATCGAAGGCAAGCTCGACGATCACTTCCCGCTGGTCGTCTGGCAGACCGGCTCGGGCACCCAGACCAACATGAACCTCAACGAGGTGATCGCCAATCGCGCCAACCAGATGCTGGGCGGCGAACTCGGCGCCAAGAAGCCGGTTCATCCCAACGACCACGTCAACATGAGTCAGTCGTCGAACGATTCATTTCCGACGGCGATGCATATCGCTGCCGCCGGACGCATCGTCTCCGACCTGATTCCGGCGCTCGACGAGTTGCATCGCGAATTGCGCAAGAAGGAAAAGGCGTTCGCCAAGATCGTCAAGATCGGGAGAACCCACACCCAGGACGCAACGCCATTGACGCTGGGGCAGGAATTTTCGGGCTACGCCGCGCAGGTCGAGAGCGGGATCGCGCGGCTGCGAGCCGCGGTGAAGGAACTGTTCCCATTGGCGCAAGGCGGCACCGCGGTTGGAACCGGTCTCAACTCGAAGCCGAAATTTGCAAAGCTGTTCGCCGGGCATGTCGCGAAAATCACAAGGTTGCCGTTCACCAGCGCGCCCAACAAGTTCGAGGCGCTGGCTTGCAACGACGCCTATGTGCTGGTGCATGGCGCGATCAATTCGGTGGCGACCGGCCT
The DNA here is from genome assembly GCF_000472965.1 of Bradyrhizobium murdochi. Taxonomy (GTDB): domain Bacteria; phylum Pseudomonadota; class Alphaproteobacteria; order Rhizobiales; family Xanthobacteraceae; genus Bradyrhizobium; species Bradyrhizobium murdochi. The sequence continues at coordinate 43,963 of NZ_AXAU01000019.1, forward strand.
TTTCAAGGTCGCCAATGACATTCGCCTGTTGGGTTCGGGCCCGCGTTCGGGTCTCGGAGAATTGATCCTGCCGGAAAACGAACCGGGCTCGTCGATCATGCCCGGCAAGGTCAACCCTACTCAGTGCGAGGCGATGACCATGGTCTGCTGTCAGGTGTTCGGCAACCAGACCGCCGTCACCGTCGCCGGCAGCCAGGGGCATTTCGAACTGAATGTTTACAAACCCGTATTGGCATATTGTATGATGCATTCCATTCAACTGCTGTCGGACGCGGCGCGCTCGTTCACCGAACATTGCGTGGTGGGCATCCGCGCCGACGAAAAGCGAATCCGCGAATTGATGGGACGCTCGCTGATGCTGGTCACCGCACTGGCTCCCAGGATCGGATACGATAACGCGGCGAAGGTCGCCAAATCGGCGCACGCGCGCGGCACGACCTTGAAGGAAGAGGCTGTGCGCCTCGGGTTTGTGGACGCCGCCGAATTCGAACGCCTGGTGCAGCCGGACAAAATGACACGGCCGGGCTGATCGCCCCCCGGGAAACTACGGATCAGAGATATAAATTATGGATGATACCTGAAGAATGAAGTGGACCATCTATCGCCGTTGTGTTGACGCATGGTAGGAGCAGGAATTATTCGGTTTTTCGCAGAGCGAAATGTATTTTTGATGCTATCAGAGCCGGTAGACGGGGATTCCGAATGACCATCAAATTTGCTTGCGCACGACGCGACGTTTTTCCGCCCCATGAATCATCATGCCTTCGAGTCGCCGGATGATGGAGGCGAGCATGGGAGACGTGATCAATCTGAAGCGATTCAAGAAGCGTACCGAACGGGAACAATTGGCAAAGCAAGCCGATGCCAACCGCGCACGCTTTGGCCGGACCAAGGCCGAACGCACGCTCGATGAACGTCGCAAGGATCGCGCCGGCGATCTTCTGGACCAGCACAAGCTCGAGGACGGAGACGCATCATGAAGTCGCCCGTCGTCAAACGCTCGATCGTCGTTGCCGGTCACAAGACCAGCGTCAGCCTCGAAGAAGCTTTCTGGAACGGGATGAAGGAAATCTCGGGCCTGCGGAACATGACGCTGTCCGAACTGGTCGGCGAGATCGACAGCAACCGCCAGCAGGGCAACCTGTCCTCGGCGATCCGTCTTTTCGTGCTCGACTATTTCCGTACCCGCGCCATGCCGGCCGCCGCGCCGGACGCGCCGCGGCCGCAGGCGTAAGCCTCGATCAGGCGAGCGCGTCGCAACGCACCCGCCCTGTCACGTCATAAGCTCAATAAACGAGTCCGGTGCCGGGCGGCTTTTCGAGCGCCGCGGCCAGCGATCGATACTCCTCACAAGCCGTGCCGCAAATCGCCGCGATCCGCGTCAGATGATACGACGCCTGGTCGCGATTGCCCTGCTCGACCTGCCACAGGCCGTAATATTGCCAGGTCAGCACGTGGTTCGGATCCGCCTTCAACGCGCGCTCGTACCAGACCTGCGACAGCCCGTAGTCGCCGAGCTTGCGATATGAATAGCCGATCAGATTGGCAACATCAGCATTATCGTCACGGCCGAGCGCCTTTAGCTGCTCGATAGCACCGGCAAAGTCGTTGCGCTCATAGATCGTCGCATGCGCGGCACGGTACGCATTCCGGAACGCATCATCGTCGGCGCTCGACTGTTTGGGTGGCTTCTTCTTCGACTTCGAGGTCGATTTGGGAGCGGATCTGGTGTCCGGCGGCGGCGGGGTGGCCGAAGGCGGGTCACCGCCGCCTCCTGCGGCATAGGCCGGAACGGATGGCGGCGATGCGATCACAGCCATTGAAAACAACGCCAGCGTAGCGAACTTGATTGCCGACTTCATCATGCAAACCTCCGGGTTTCCTTGCGTGAGCGCATCCATGGTCCAGCCGGAGGTAGAGACCCCGCCGCGAATGAAGTATTCCCGCCAGGCCCGCGCAAACCGTTTGTGCCCTGCCTGGCTGGACGAATGACGGCAATGCGTATCTAATCGACGGTCGTTGCAGTCCCCGCAAAAGACCGACGGAACCCGGCGAAAACCGGCTGAAGAAGCGTAGAGACCCCCTGGAGAGAGAAATGGACATCGCAAAGCTGACCGCGCCTCGCGACCTCAGTCCATTTTCGGAAGCTCTCCATGCCTGCCTTTCTCGTTCTGGATTCTATCTCCCTTGCCACGCCTGACGGACGCCCGCTGTTCGACGGATTGACGCTCGCCATAGGGCGCGAGCGCACCGGCCTCGTCGGCCGCAACGGCTGCGGCAAATCCTCATTGCTGCGCCTGATTGCGGGCGAGATCGAACCTGCCGGCGGATCGCTGCAACGCATCGGCTCGATCGGCATGCTCGCACAACTGACTGACGAACGGCTGACGACCGACGAGGCGCTTGGCGTCGCCGGCGGCCTCGCCCGCCTGCGCCGGCTCGAACGCGGCGAAGGATCGCTTGATGACGCGACGGAAGCGGATTGGACGCTGGAAGCGCGGATACAGGCGGCGCTGGTCGAGGCCGGACTGCCGGCGCTGCCGCTGGATCGCCCGATCGCCTCCTTGAGCGGCGGCGAGCGAACGCGGGTGGCGCTGGCGCGGCTTTTGATCGAGGCACCGGATCTGCTGCTATTGGACGAGCCGACCAACAATCTCGATACCGACGGAAGGCAGGCCGTGGCGCAGATGCTCGAACGCTGGCAGGGCGGCGTGCTCGTCGCCAGCCACGACCGCACGCTGCTCGAACGCGTCGACCGCATCGTCGAACTGACGCCGGTCGGAAACACGCTGTTCGGCGGCGCGTGGCCGGAATTTGCCAAGGCGCGTGAGGCGGCGCGTGCCCGCGCCACCGATGACCTCGACCGCGCCTCGGACGCCCTGCGCAACACCCAGCGCGCAGTGCAGAAGGCGCGGGAAAAGAAGGCGCGTCGCGACAAGGCCGGCCGCGCCTGGCGCGCCAAGGGCATCGAGGACAACATGTTCATGGACCGCGAGAAAGAGCGCGCCGAGAACAGCGCCGCGCGCGAAAGCGGGCTCGCCAGCCGCCTGCTCGGCGAGCGCACCGAGGCGCTGGAAATCGCCAAGGCCCACGTCGAGATCCTGACGCCGCTTTCGATCGATCTACCGCGTACCCATCTGCCCGGCGGCCGCGAACTTGTCACCCTGAGGGACGTGGTGATGGCTTTCGCGGAGCGCCGTCTGTTCGGACCGCTGTCGTTCGAGGTTCGCGGACCCGAGCGGATCGCCATCCGCGGCGCCAACGGTTCTGGCAAGACCACCTTGTTCCGCCTGCTCACCGGCGAGCTGAAACCGGCGAGCGGCGATATCAGCCGCCTCACCGACCGTATTGCCGTGCTCGATCAGCATGTCGGCCTGCTCGATCCCGGCTTAAGCATTCTCGACAATCTGCGACGCCTCAATCCAGAACTCTCGGCGAACGCCGCGCACGCCGCGCTGGCGCGGTTTGCGTTCCGTAACAAGGCAGCGCTGCAGATCGCGGCGACGCTGAGCGGCGGCGAGCGGCTGCGCGCTGGCCTGGCCTGCGTATTCGCGCGACCGCAGCCGCCCCTGCTCCTGCTGCTGGACGAGCCGACCAACCATCTCGATCTCGCCTCGATCGAGGAGTTGGAGAGTGCACTAAATGGATTCGACGGCGCGCTAACTGTGGTCAGCCACGATGAGGCGTTTCTGAAGGCGATCGGGATTAACCGGGAGATCGTGCTCGGTTAGGCCGTGTACTCATAACCCCGTGGCGTGACGCAACGAAGTTGATGTCCAACTTGCTTCTGAAGCGTCGCGGTTCTGCGCAACCGGCGAAAATGACGCGATGTGCCATTGGCAGACATGCGGCGCGTTTGGGTCAGTAGATCAATACGGACGAGGTTTTCGGCAGACAGGCATCGGCCGTGAAAGCGGGCGGTCGCTCAAGGACGCGCAATGAGCAACGGGTGCACGTTTTCGCCGCCTGCCATTATGGGATTCGACGGCTCGAAGCGCTCGCGCACTTCTCGCTTTTTGACGAGCGAGCGCGCAACAACAAAGGCGTCCTTCAGGCTCCTGGCTTGCCGGAGTGCTATATTGAAAAAGGCGTTGCCGAAATAGGTCCACTTGGCTTTGTCCCGGCAGCCGAACGATGGATGGTCGGCATCGGCCGCGGTGATTACTAGCGTATCGGGGTTCGCGAGACGAGGGATAAAGACCCCTGAGTAGCAGGCCGAGATGACCACCACTTTGTATCGCATGCCGGTCCGCGCCAGCATGTAGGCGAGCTTAGACGGAGTGAGCATTTGCACAAGCCGCCCCGCTTTAACTGCAAGGCCGGCGCGGGAGCCGTGCGAGGTGAGGATCAAAAACAGAATGTCGTTGTCGGCGTCCATCCCGTTGGCTGCCGCTTGCAAGGACATGGCTAGGCCTTCAATCGTGGCACCTCCGCCTTTCTTCGAATTGTATTGCACGTTGATTGAGGCGCTCTCGAAACGGCCTGCTACGACCTGTGCTGCGCCGGTCGCCTCGCGTCTAAACACGCCTTGATCGCCGAAAAGACCGAAGGACACCACGCTCATCTTGCGAGCATCCTCAACGGCGTGCACCGTCGAAACCGACGACGCAACGGTCAAAACAAGAGCGATGAGCGGGGCGCCGATCCGGCTGATCCAACGTGGATTCACGATTTCACCAGGGCATTTCTTCAACAGGTCACGTGAAAGAGGCCGATTCTCCTTGCGCGCGACCGGTTGAACATCCGTATTGCCTCGGGTGTCGGCTTCAACACGACCTCGCAGCCCTTTCTTTCGAAATAGGCTTCAGCTTCCGGCGATAGGTGCACGTTACCCATCTGACCCGAGCCAATGACGACCTGGTCGCACCCCTTCTCGAAGAGGAACTTTGCCTCGTCTTTTGAAAGCACGTGCGAGGTACCATACAGCTTCTTTGATAGCTTCTTTTTCCGCTTCACAACTTCGCCGGAAAGGCGAACGACCACGTCGTGCTCATACGTCCTTCCGTCAATCGTAATCGCGCCAAATATCGTGCTGTCAATCTTCATCGCGACCTCCTAATCAGGCTCCCGCTAACGCGCAGCTGTGAGGCGCCCCGACGCCGGCATCATCTCACTCAAGAGCGTTCCAGTCTGCCGATCCGAATCGGGACGCGCCGCTGTCCCCAGTTGCCCGGGCGTGCCTCGAACAAGCCGGGGATTGCGGTGGAGCAAATGCCGCAACGGCCGTCGCCGGTGAGCCGCCAAGTGGTGATGTCATACCAATCTCGGCCTATGATCCGCTCACCACAGCCCGGACAGTACGTGCTTTGGCCACTCTCGTCATGGACATTCCCGGTGTAGACGAACTGCAGCCCGACCTTGCGCGCGATGTCGCGAGCCATCGTCAGGGTGAGGGCCGGCGTCCGGGGCAGATCCAGCATCTTGTAGTCAGGGTGGAAGGCGGTGAAATGCAAGGGCACGTCAGATCCTAGCCTTGTCATCACCCATTCGCTCAGCTTTTTTAGCTCCTCAGGGCTGTCATTGTGACCCGGGATCAGCAGCGTTGTGATTTCGAACCAGACCTTCGTCCTGTGCCTCAGATACTCGAGCGTCTCGAGGACGGCACCGAGATGCCCGGTGCACAGCCGATTGTAGAACGCCTCGGTGAACGCCTTGAGATCGACATTGGCGGCGTCCATGAAGGTGTAAAGCTCCTCCCGTGCCGCCGCGTCGATGTAGCCCGCTGTGACCGCCACGTTCTTGATCCCGCGCCGGCGCGCCACCCTTGCGACGTCGACGGCATATTCGAGGAAAATGACGGGGTCATTATAAGTGTAGGCGATGGAGCGCGAGCCCGTGGCAATCGCGGCCTCGACAATATCTTCCGGCGAGGCTGTGTCCTGGAGCCGGTCGAACTCGCGCGCTTTGGAGATGTCCCAGTTCTGGCAGAACTTGCAAGTCAGGTTGCACCCGGCGGTACCGAAGGACAATACTGGAGTTCCGGGCAGATAGTGGTTCAGTGGCTTCTTCTCGATTGGATCGACACAGAATCCCGAGGAGCGGCCGTAAGTCGTGAGCACGATCCGGTCATCCTGCCGGCCACGCACGAAGCACAGGCCGCGCTGGCCTTCGTTAAGCCTGCAGTAGCGCGGGCAGACATCGCATTGGATGCGCCCGTCTTCGAGCCGGTGCCAGTAGCGGCCAGGAACACCTTCCAAACGCTCGAGATCAGTCATGGAATTCGTCGTGTGTGGCAGACCTCAGCTTTTTTGCCAACGGGCGTGACGGAGAGTTGCCACGATATCTAGCCGGCCCGTCTACGGGCACGAGCGCCCGCGCACGTCGGCTCATTCTATTCCTGATCGGCGGAGACCGTAAGCGAACAGTCGACAATCTCGGCATGCGACCGTTTCGGCCAGTTCGACGGTTAAAAGGGACAGCATGAGCCCCACCATCGGCACTGCGGGAATCAGGTATCGCCAGACGTCGAGGGTGTGGGCGCCGGCGGCGGCCGCGATCGAAGCCGTCCACATCACCATCACGATTCCTGCACGTGTCAGGAACCTGGAGCGCCGGCGCCGCACAGCGGCCACCGCCCAAAATATGACGGCGATAACGAAGGCGATGGACAATGCCCTGTACAGATAGGCGGAGATGCCTGGGAAATCGGACAGGAGGCCGATCCGAACTGGTTCGCCTTGCAGATCGGTCGCTTGAACCGCCCGGCCGTGCCGAATCATGATGTCGGACACATGCGGCACGTCGTCGGTCGACACCCCTATGGCAGGGTCGAGTCCGTAGGGCGGCCATGCGACCGAGGCCCCATAGGCCATCTGACGGACGAACTTGCCCGCGTAAGCCAGCGGCCGGTCGCGCACGGCGGCCAGGAAGATGCGCCGATAGGCTGCGGCCGCGCCGACGGCATTCCCGGTATCATCGGCGAGGTCTCGATCCAGGGCGGTGTCGAAGAGGCACGCGTCGCCGAAGAACCCGAGCACGGGCCAGCGACCTGGCTCCGCGGCGAAGTCGGCGGCAAGCCGCGTCATCGTGGCGTCGGCGCGGTCGCCGGCCGCCGACACAATTTCGCGTCGCGCTGCATCGCTTGCAAGCGCGATGTTCAGGTGATTGCAGAACAGTGTCTTGGAGACGAACACGGCCGAGGCTTGGTCGGAGTTGGAAGCCCCGAACCGGGAACCGGCGGCGAGGAGCGCCAGCGCCGCCACGACGGACACGGCAATCACAGCAAGGCGCGCGGACGTATCTGGCCGGGCGAGGCAGATGCCGACCACGGCGGCGGCGATTGGGACCAGGACTCCCTGCGATCTGAAGCACGCCGCGAGCGCCGCGCACAGGATGGCGGCCGCGACCGCCCAGCACCGCGCTGCTTTGCCGACGCAGGTACCAACGAGCAATCCAGCCACTGCCAGATTGAGGAAGACCGCAAAGAGAAGGTCTGCGGTGAGGACGTTCCTGAACAGCAGCAGGCCCGGATACGTCGCCACGAGGATGATCGGCACGAGCCCACCGGCGTTGCGCGTTGCCGCCTGGGCAGTTGCTGCAAGCGCCAGCATCAGGACGACCCACGCCGCCTGCTGCAGGCGCACCATCGTCCCGAGGTCGCCTCCAAACGCGAACGTCGCGGCCAGGAACGCCGGATAGCCCGGATCGCGCCCACCCGCCACGGTCGGCCGTCCTGCCTCGAGCGTGCGAAACGCAGATTCCACAAAGGACGGCGTGTCGCCCCAGATGATCGGGACCGCCGGCCTGAACGACACGACGATCGCCACCAGCAGCGAGGCCCACGCCAGCACGGCCCACGGGGACGCGACGCCGCGCAAAGAGGCGGCTCCGCCCGCTGTACGCGCTGGAGCTTCGCGGTTGGACCGCACGATCTCCACACCGGATGAAGTTCTGCCCCAGCTTCATGCTAGACTAAAACGCTCTACGAGACCATCGGAGGGCACGGCGTGCTCACCTCGGCGGCTGGATGAGGCGAATTTTGACTTCGTACGACCGTGTCCGGCTTATTCCGCAAAGCGGCCGCGTTAATGAGTCCGCGCCCTAGTTCGGGCGCGGCGGCGGATTGGCGAACTGCGGCGTCAGCGCAAGCGGCGGACGCGGCTTCGGCTTGGCGGCGCCGGGCGCGGGCCGGACGTCGATCGGCGGCGGCAGCGGCGCAACCTGCGGCTGGCCTGCGACAGGCGCCGGCGGCGCGTTGACGACGGGGGGACGCGGCGCGGTCGTCTTCTTCGCCGGAGGTCGCCGTGGGTCGCGCCCCTTTGGCGCGACGACCGGGGCGCTCGGCACCGCCTCCGGAATCGGCAACTGCCCCTCCGTAGGCAGCACGATTGGTGGCGGCGCTGCCGGCGGCGGCTCGCCGCGCTCGATGGCATCGAGCCTTCGCGTTTCGTGATCGATCGCACGCACCGCCAGCCACGAAGACAACGGGGCAACGTCGACGCTGCGGCTCAGCGCATCGGGCGTCCCCACGGCAAGCAGTTGAATCTCCGGACGCCCGGTCGTCATCGTCAGCGAAAGGGCGGCGCGGATATCGGCCTGATCGGCGGCGATATCGTATCCGCCGGAGATGATGGCCCGCACGCCATTGCCGTCCAGCGTCGTCGCGCCGACGCGAAGCCGGCCGTCCCTGACGGTGAACGGGATTTGCGCCGAAGGCACAGCAAACGCGCCGGCCGGAAGAGCGGATTCGACGATCTGCTTCAATCGGACGTCATCCTTGGCCTGTCCGTTGTCATTGGCGCGGACCGCCACTTCGAACGCGCGCGGATCGAGGCCTGAGATCCTGGCCGCCTCCATCGTCAGCGTTCCGCTGCCGGACAGCGCGCCCGCCAGCGCCGAGGCGCTGCGGCCCTGGGTCGTCAGTGTCATCTGCATCGACGCGCGGCCGGCAGGCATCGCGAGATTGCGATAACGCAGCGCCGTGCCGTCGACACCGGAAAGCTGGACGCTCGCGTTCAAGGCAATTCCCTGCGCGCCCGGCCTTGCATCGATCGTGGCCGTGACATCGCCGCCGCCGATCTTGCCTTTGATGGCATCGAAGGTCAGCGACTTGCCGTCGCTCTTGACCACCCCGCTCACCGGCTGCAATTCGCTTCCGCCTGGAAGCAGGCCGCGCAACGCCTGAAACGCGATGCTGCCGCGCCAACCCTTCGCAATCCCGGGGCCGAGCGGCTCGGTGGCATCGTGTCCGGCGGCCCCGAGCGCCAGGGCAAGAGCCGGCGTCAGCGCGAGCTGGTCGGCGCCGATCTCACCCTCGATCTCCTTCTCCTCGCCGAGCGTCACAGCCACGCGGCCGCGCAGGCGCGAACCGCCGACGGTGCTGTCGAGATCGTCCAAGGTGAGCTTGTTGCCGGTGAGCTGCACGCGCGAGGACAGGCCGATGTTCTGCGCCAGCGTATCCCCCGGTTTGAGATCGAGCAGCGGGGCGAAATCGGCGCTACGAACCTTCAGGCCGAGAACGGCCTTTGCCTCCGGCGCCCATGGTTCGGCGGAGCCTTCCGCTTCGGCATCGAGCCCCGTTCCCGCGATCTTTGCCTTGAGCCGCAACGGCGCACCCCACGCGCCCGTCGCGGTGCTCTCGAATTGCGCGGGGCCATCGCCCACCGTGACGGCGCGATCGAAGCCGAGCAACGCCAGCAAGGTGCGACCTTGCTCCGACGACAATTTCGAATCGACCCAGACCTCGCTGCGCTGGAGCGCGGCGAGATCGATGCCCTGGATCGCCGCGACGGCAGGTCTGGCGGTGATCGTGCTGGTGCCCTTGAGCAGCGGCGCGTCGAGTTCGGCCGTGGCGCGCGCCTGGACGCGATCGGACAGCCCGGCATTTTTGGTGAGGTCGAGCGCCAGTTTCAGGCGCGCTGGACCCGGGCTCGTCCCCATCGCATTGAGCCGCGCGGCCAGCGGCGGTGAAAAGGGAACGATCAGGCTGGTCAGCCGGCCGAGTGAGGCAGCGCTCGAATTGAGCGCGAACCATCCGGTTGCGTTGACGCGGTCGAAATTGCCGGCGCCGTCCAGCGTCACGTTTTCAAGTTCGCCGATCTTCAACTGCTCGAGCGATATCTTCGCCGGCGAGTAAGCCAGCCTGGCGAGCAGCGGAGATAGCTCCTGGCCGGCGGAGGTGGCGCGGCCGATATCAAGCGAAAGCTTGCCCTCGTCCGGCCACTCGCCTTGCGGCCCCACAAGCGACCGCGCAAAAGCCGTGGCGGCGTCGAGATCGAGACGCGCCGCCTTCAGCTCGGCATCGATCCGGGAACCATGATCGGCTTGCCGGTGCGATACCGCCACCCGCCCCTCCACCGTACCGCCGTCGATGTCGGCCTTCATGGTGTCGATGGCAAAGCCTTCGGGCGCGACGGTGATGTCGCCGCGCAGGCGAAGCGGCTTCTGGCTGCGATAAGCGCTGTCGCCGCGGCCCTGCAGCCAGGTCAAGAGCGCGTCGGGATCGGAGGATTCGACGCTGAGCGCGGCCTTGAAACGGTCCGGTACAGCGCTCTTCGCGCCGGCCTCGCTAAGCGAAACCCTGGTCGCTCCGGGCGCGCGGAACTCCAGCCTGTGGACGTGCCAGGACTTGGCATCGCCTTCCAGCTCGGCAGCGATGTCCTGCAGGGGGCGCCCGCCCAAAATGACCTGCTCGGAGGCGAGTTCGATTTGCGCTGGGATCGGCAGATGCGGAATGACGGAGCTGAGCGCCTGCAGCGCCGGCAGCGCGCGAGCCGGCTCAGTCGAATTGTCCTTGCCATTTTCCTTGGCAACGAACCTGTCGGCATCGAGCTGACGTGCCGACAGCGCCGCGCGCAACAGCGGCGCCGCACCGAAACGGATGTCGGCGCCGCCCGCAAGCTTCAGTGCGCGTTCCTCGGCGCCATAGGTCACCTCGACCTGCTCCAGCCGCGCCGCCGAATAGTCGGACTTGACCTTCGCCGCGATACGCCACGGTGGATCGTTGCCCTTGCCCTTCTGGCCGGGAGGAGCGACGAGCGTTATCGCGCCCTCAAACCGCGGCGCGCGGGAATCGAAGTTCAACAGGCCGTCGAGATCGATGGCGAGCGAACGCTGGCCCGGATCGATGTTGAGATGAACGCGGGTGCCGTTGCCGTCAGGGCCCTGCCCCGAGGAGACTCGAAACGGATAGCGCGTGCCCGACAGCATGAAATTGCCGTCGCCGCGGATCGAACCGGCCAGCGAACGCACGTCGCCGCTGAAAGCGATGTCGTTCAGTTCGAGAGTAGAGCGGCTGACCGCATCATGCAGGGCGATGCGGCCGGTCAGATTGACCCGATCGATCGCCAGTGAACCCAGATTGAACGTCCCGGCCGATGCCGGCCAGTCGATCCGTCCTCTGGAATCGAGGCCGAGATCGAGCGACATGCGGTTGATCGTCAGTTCGGTGGCGCGCACTTCGCCGCGCATCAGCGAGCCCAGGCTGAATTCCACGTCGAGCTTGTCGGCGCGAACCTTGCCGAGATCGTTGACGCCACCGACCACGACCGAGTGCAGTTGCAGCGATGGCGCCGGCAATAGGCGCGCGTCGAGCTTGCCGCCGACGCGCACCGGCGCGCCGATGATTCGGCTCGCCTCAGCCTCGAACTGCGGCCGGAACTGGTTCCAGTCGATAAAATACGGCCCGACCAGCGCGGCGATCAGCGCAATGATAAAGGCAATGGCCAGGCCGAGCAGCGTCGTCTGCACGGTGTCTCCTCTTGAACGGCCCCGGCGTAGGCCACGCCACGTCGAACCCGGCCCCGGAGCAGCCCGGAATATAGAGAGAAGTACGGCGAAGTCACAGCGGCATACTGACAGGAGCCCAGCCCGGCTCCGGATCGACGAAGCCAGGGGCCAAAACCGCCCGTCGGGGCGTTACCAGCTCGCCGGCAGGCGCTTCAGGCCGCGCAGCACGAAGGTCGGCCGCCATTCCGCATTGACAGCGTCATCGAGCCGCAGGTCCGGTATGCGCCGAAGCAGGGTCGAGATCGCGATCTCGGCTTCGATCCGCGCCAACTGGGCCCCGAGGCAGAAGTGGATGCCGCCGCCGAACGAGAGCGGCTTCACGTTGGACCGGGTGATATCCAGCCGCTCCGGGTTATCAGGATAGACCGCCGGGTCGTGGTTGGCCGAACCGAGCAGGCACAGCACGCTCTCGCCCTTCGGGATGCGCTTTCCGCCGAGATCGTCGATATCCTCCAGCGCTACCCGCCCGGTCATCTGCACCGAGGAATCGTAGCGCAGGAATTCCTCGATGGCGTTGGTGATGAGCTCGGGCCTCGCCTTGAGCAGCGCGAGCTGGTCTGGATTGCGGTGCAGTGCCAGCAAGCCGTTACCGATCAGGTTGACGGTGGTCTCGTGGCCGGCGCCGAACAGCAGGATGATGTTGGCGGTCAGTTCCTCATTGGTGAGCTTGCTGCCGTCCTCCTCGGCCTGCACCAGTTGGGTGATCAGGTCGTCGCCCGGGCTTTTGCGCCTGAGATCGAACAGTTGCTGGAAATACATCGCCGCCAGCGCGTTGCTGGCGTTGCCCTGCTTGATCTCCTCCGGCGACAGCGGCACCGGATCGAGCAGCCGTCCGCCGTCGCGTGAACCGGTATAAAACGCCTCGCGGTGGTCCTCAGGAATCCCGAGCATGTCGCAGATGATGGTGACCGGCAGGCGGAACGCGAAATCCTCGATCAGGTCCATCTGCCCCTGCGGGATGATGCGATCGAGCGTCTCGTCGACGACCTGCTGGATGCGCGGGCGCATGTCCTCGACCCGGCGCGCGGTGAAGGCCTTCACCACCAGGCCGCGCAAACGGGTGTGGTCCGGCGGATCCTGCTGCAGCATCCAGTGGCTCATGCTGCGGAACACCGGCTCGTCCATGATCTTGGGGCCGTAGCGCCGGACGGTGCGCTCGACATAATCCTTGCCGAACCGCTTGTCGCGCATGACGAGGCTGACCTCGGCATGGCGGCTCGCGACATACATGCCGAGCGGCGTCAGATGCACGGGATCGGTGGCGCGCATCCGCTCGTAATGCGGATAGGGGTTGCGAATGAATTCCGGGGCCAGCGGATTGAACAACGGCGCGCTACTGGCAGTCTGAACATGCTCGTTCATGGAGACCTCCTGCTGGCTGTGCGCCATTCAGCGCGTTTTCCCCCGGGCCGATCGGTCGAAACTCGATACATTATTGTATTGAGTTGCATTCTCGCCTAAACTGGACAGATGTCAAGAGTGCGAACCAGACCCACAAGGGACGACACCCGCGAAAAGCTGTTCGAGGCGGCGGCGCGGGTGTTCGAGGAACAGGGGATTGGCGGCGCCAGCATCGAGGCGATTGCGGCGGCGGCCGGCTTCACGCGCGGGGCATTCTATTCGAACTTCAAGAGCAAGGACGAACTGATCATCGCCATGCTCGAGGATCACGTTGAGCAATCTATCGGGCGCATCCGCGATCTGCTCGAGCGGCATAGGAGCCTTGCCGATTTCATCGACGCGCTCAAAACCATGAATAAAAGCCAGCAGGATCCGCTTGGCCGCTCGCCCCTGCTGCACATGGAAATGATTCTGTTCGTGGCGCGCGCGGAAAAGCGCCGGCCCGAACTTGCCAAGCGGCTGCGCGCCCGGCGAAAGCTTGTCACCGACATCATCGAAACCACGGCCAGGAACAGCGGCCGCACCACCATTCTCAATCCGACCTGGGCCGGCGCGCTGGTGCTGGCGCTGGAGGACGGCTTCCGTCTGCACCGCCTGATCGACCCAGAGACCACGCCACCCGACAGCTTTTTTCGCGCCATCGGCGACCTGCAGCGGGCGATGGGAATTTCATCGGCATGAGACGAAAATATCTCCGCGCGCTCCGGACGATGCTTCGCATCGCCGCGGCTACGCCGGGTCGTGCTTGATTGGCGCCTTGTGCATTTGTCCGGCGACCGCCCTCACCTTGCCCGGCGATGCCTGCCAGATCGCTACTGCCGACAGGATGCTGACGGCGATGCCGAGCACAAACGCCGACGTGTAGTTGCCCGAAAGGTCGTACAGCAGCCCGGTTGCCCATGGGCCCGCCGCGCCTCCGGCCAGCGCCGCCAGCATGATGGTGCCGAAGATGCTGCCGTATTGCTTGCCTTGAAAGATTTCCAGCACCACCGCGCCCATGATCGAGGTCAGGCCATAGCCGAGCGCGCCTTGCGTGAAGATCATGAGATAGACCAAAGGCAGGACCGGCGCGAACTTCAGGACGATCAGCGCTGCAAAGCAGATCGCAAACCCGGCGCAGCTTATCGCCCAGATCCATTCGCGGCCGATCCGATCGGAAAGATGCCCTAGCCAGATCTGGCCGGGGATGCCGAGCAGGCTGACGACGCCGAGCGCCCATACCGCGACGTTGGCGCTGAAGCCAATGTCGAGCAGGTATTTGGTCTGGTGCACCTGCACCGCGTACCAGACATACAGGCCGCCGAAATAGCCGAGCGAAATCCACCAGAATCGCGCGGTACGCAGCGCGCGGCGCAGCGTCCAGTCGGTGGCGGCCCACACGGGGTCGACGACGTTCGAGCGAGGGGCGGCCGATGTCGCCGACGGCGCCGCGTCGCCATCCGGCAATAGCCCGATATCCTCGGGCCGTTTTCGCAGCAGAAGGTTGATCGGCGCGAGCACGGCGAGCACCAGAATACCCATCGCGGTGCAGGCGGTGCGCCAGCCGGTCTGCTCGATCATGTGCTGCACCCACGGTAGCAGCGTTACCGAACCGATGCCGACGCCGGCAAAGGCGAGCCCCATGGCGAGCCCGCGGCGGCGAATGAACCAGTTCGGCAGAAACAGCGATTGGCCGGAATAGCCGAGGCACACGCTGCCCGCGCCGACCAGCACGCCGATGGTGAGATAGAGATGCCAGGGCTGTGTCGTCAGCGGCGCCAGCAACAACCCGCCGCCCATCAGCGCAACGCCGAGCTCCATCACCGCACGCGGCCCGAGGCGATCCATCATGCGGCCGATCAGCGGACTGACGCCGCCGGAAACCACGAAGCCGAACGAAAACGCGCCGGCGGTGACGCCGCGATCCCATCCGAACTCGCCGATAACAGGCGGAAAGAACAGCGAGAACGCCGTCCGCGCATTGACGCCGATCGCCATGGTCACGAACGTGACCACAACGATCAGCCAGCCGTAGAAGAAGGGAAGACGCATTGGGGGATTTTCTGTTGGCGCGATTGGAGTGGTTCGGCCTTGTTGTGAACAAGGCCTTGTTCCGAAAGGCCCTCCATGGCTATTTACCTTTCGTCGCCTGAGTGAGGGGCAATCATCACTGTGCGGAGTGTTGTTCTTCGAGCCTCGGATCAGGCGTTCGTATTCTGTCCGGTTGTTTGACTAAGCAGGCGAGCCGCCGAAATCATATCTGCAGTGCCCAATCCCTCGGCCATTCGGCCGTAGAGCTGGCCTAACCTCTCCAAGGTAGCGGCGCGTTCAGTGCCCTGTATAGCCGACGCCAAGCTGAGTAGCGCGCGCAATTCCAGCGCCTGAGCACCCATTTCGCGCGCGAGGTCGGCTGCTTTTCGGATAAGATCGAGAGCTTCTGGATTCCCCCGATTTCCAGCAAGGATAAATTCGCCTCGGAGTCTGTGTAATTCCGGTTCACAGAATTTCGTCGATATGGTCACGGCAACTTCACCGAGCAAATGAAGTGCATGCTGCGCATCGCCGGCTGCCGCAACTGTCTCGGCGAGCAACATGAGTCCATATGGACGCATCAGCTCCGCGCCTGTTGCACGATAGTCTGCAAGGCCCTGTTCGATTTCTGCCGCGCCTTCCCGGAAGTCGCCGAGTTTGCCGACAGCCCAGCCCCGCAGCATTTGGCCCCACGCACTCCAATATGGAAAGCGATATTTACGCCCAACGTTGATGGCTCGCTCGGCGGCTTCGAGGGCCTCGACTGGTTCGCCCCGCGCCTGTCGAATCGAAGCTTCGAAGCTCAACGCAAACCCAAGACTGTGTGGATGATCGAGTTGAACAGCTCTATCGATCGCCTGAGCACTGTCCGCTACGGCACTGTCTGCCAAGCCCAAAAACCACTCAGTCCACGCGAGATTGCATTGGGCTAGAACAGCAGGATCCGAACCATACTCAAAACGGTGATGATGGTGCCGGTCCGGATCATAGAGCCGGAGCGCCTCCTCAAGAGTTGCTTTTGCAATTGCGAATTGGCCAAGATAGAAAAGAGTCAGCCCAAGCGGCCGCTTTGCCTGCAGCAGAAGATCGCGGTCATTTGCCAGTTCTGCTTGTTCGACCAGACGCACGCCCAGCGTCTTCGCCTTCTCGAGCTGACCTCGAACGATGCAGAACATCATAAGACCGTAGAGCGCTCTAAAGAGCATGTGATGCTCGCCGAGCCGTTCACTCAGTTCGCAAGCGCGGGAGAATACCGTTTCGACTTCAGGCGCAGCATTACCCTTCGTAGCGAGGAGTTGGGATCCCCGACTAATCTCTAGCGAGAGCTCGCGGCGCGCGCGCTCGGCTGTGTCAGGAAGGCGCCGCAGCGCAGCCAGTGCACTCGCAAAATGGCTGGCGGCCTCCACGTTCGCTGAGCGCTCCGCGGCCTTTTTTCCCGCTGCTTCCCAATGCAATATCGCAGGTTCAAAGAGGTTCGCGGCTGCGTAATGTTGGGCAACTACTTCGGGAGTTGCGGCAACAACTGCTGGAAACTGACTCGACAGAACCTCCGCAATTTTACGGTGCAATGCTTGGCGCTCGCTTTTTAGCAACGAATCGTACGCGGCGTCTTGAATGAGCGCGTGCCGGAACGAGTATTTCGCTTCACCGAGCATTCCGTGCTGTTGCAGGAAGTCATCGCGCAGGAGTTCAGCCAACTGATCGCGAAGTGCCGCCTGGCTCTCGCCAGTTACTGCACTTAGAACTTCCCCATCGAAGACACGCCCGAGTGTCGCAGCAATTTGCGCCAGTGGCTTCGCTACTTTAAGACGATCCAGCCGGGCAGCCAGTGAACCACGCAGCGTCGAAGGAATGCTGTCTACGGCAGGTGCAAGTCGCAAATAATCCTCGCTGCTTGCGGACACATTGCCTTCAAGCACCGTTTTAGTTAGCTCCTCGATAAAAAGCGGGATACCACCTGTCTTTGTAACAATGAGTTCGATCACATCAGCCGGGACGGTCGCCGCCCCGACGATTTGATTGACCAGCGTTCGAGCCTCAATCGGAGAGAGTCGCCGGAGTCCGAGACGCGTGCCCTGCGCTTCCAGCATCCATTCAGCCTTAAACTCCGGCCGGAACGTGAAGATTGCCATCACCTGCCGGGCCGATATTTGCTGAATTAGCCGGGCGAGCAGACTGCTGGTCGAAGCATCAGCCCAATGAAGATCTTCAACAATAAACAGGACGGGTAGCTGTTCAGATTGTCTAAGCAACCAGTGTGTGAGGACCTCAAGCAAAAGCTCGCGACGCTGGGAAGGGGCCAACTCGTACTTCGGTGACGACACAGGCAGTTCGAGAAGTTCAGCTATCAGCCCAACCGCATCGGGGGTTACCGACTCCAATCCGGCAAAGGCTCTTTCAATACTTGCAAGCTTACCCTCGACGGTGCCGAGACTATCCAAGCTCAAGGTGCGACGGATCAACTCAATAATTGGATAGAGTGCGCTCGACTGATTGTACGCAGAGCAATAGCAGGTGACGGATGATACTTTCGTGCCCGCAAGCGCTTCCTTGAACTCGCGCACCAAGCGCGTCTTGCCCGCGCCAGCTTCAGCCGCAATGAGGACCAGTTGTCCCTCTCCATCAATCGTCTGCGCAAAGCGATCCTGCAGAAGGGCAAGCTCCTGACCGCGTCCAACCATCGGATGGGCAGCGCGCAGCGCATCACGACCGTGATCCAACCTTTCAGCGACAACCTGGTAAAGGTTAGTTGATTCCTGTGTACCGCGGATGTGGTGCGAACCAAGGTTTTGAAGTTCGAACAGGGTGCCGACCAGCCGAGCGGTCGTTTCGGAGATTACCAATGTATCCGGAGGTGCGATTTGCTGCAGTCGGGACGCAATATTGGGGGTGTCGCCGAGGATACCCATTGTCTCGAACGTTCCGGATGATCGCAAATCACCGGCAATGACAATGCCGGTATGCATGCCCATGCGCAGGTGGATCAGCGGCTTGGACGACGATTCCCGGCTGTTAAGTTGACGCATGTCGTTCAGTAGCGACAGCGCTGCGCGTACAGCTCTGACTGGATCATCCTCGTGCGCTACAGGAAAACCGAAACATACAAGTAGCCCATCTCCGATATAGCGGATAATGGTGCCATCAAAGCGTCGTACCGCGTTTGCGCAGGTGTCGCGATAGCTGAAGATGACATCCCTGAATTCTTCCTCGTCGAGCTGAACTGACAGATCGGTCGAGCCGATCATGTCAATGAAAAGCGCGGTGACCTGGCGTCGCTCGGGACGCTGATCATGGGTCGCGCCAGATGCCCCAGTCGATGTGGAATGATCCCGGCGCTGAACATCCAGGAGAGCTGGAAGTGGCGCACCACACCCGCCACAAAATCGAGATTCGGCTGGGCCTTCAAAGCCACAGCGCTCGCAGACTAGATGCAGCCTCGCGCCGCATTGGGAGCAGAAGCGCGCTGTTTCCGGATTCGAACGACCGCAACTAGGGCATTGCATATGAGTGACTGCAGGCTTAAGGCTTGCCAATTAGTATGTCTTATGCCAGCTTAGCATTCCAAGCTTGCGCGAGATAGGCCCACGACGCATCGGATCGCGTCGCAGAAACAGGGTCGGCCGTCATGGCTCCCATACAAAATCCCTTTGCGCTTCAGAAGCCTCTCAAGCTTACAATTTGCTACACCGAAACCTGCAACCTCTCCTGCCAACATTGTTATGCCGATTGTTCACCGGAGAAGGCGTCGGCCGAGCTGAACAGTGAGGAGTGGAGTCGCTTCCTTGATGAAATTGCCGAGTTGGGCGTGGTCTATCTCTACATTGAAGGAGGCGAACCTTTTCATCGGCCAGACTTCTTGCCCTTCCTCGCTTCCGCATCGAACCGTTTCTTCACTCAGGTTCGGACCAACGGCACACTTATAACGCGCGATATCGCCGCCAGACTCAAGGAGGTCGGCGTCGGTATCGTGCTCGTTGATATTCTTAGCCCACATGCCGAGGTGCATGATTATTTTACAGGCACACAAGGCAGTCATGCGCGCGCCTGCGAAGCCGTCACATACCTGGTGGAAGCAGGAATTGAAACACAGCTACTCACGATCCTTAACCGCAAGAATGTCGAGGACCTGCAAGGCTACATTGATCTAGCCCACCGGCTCGGTGTGAGGACGGTCGGCGTTTTGCGGCCTTATCCGCTCGGCCGCTTCAAGTACCGCTGGAACGAATTTTCTCTGTCGCTTGACGAAATGCATGCGGCGCTCGACTCGCTGCGATTGCCCGCCGGCATGAAGCTGATGCAGTCATGGCATCCCAATGATGGCAATTCGTGCTGGCAAATGGCTGCGGTCAATGCATTCGGGGCCTCGATAGGGTGCGCCTATCTTCGCGAATATGTTGACTACGGAAATATCAGGAATGTCTCCTTTATGGAGACCTGGGACCATCCGCTGTACCGCGAGTTGAGATTAGGTCGGGTTAAGGAGACATGCCCTAGCTGCTCGTCGAGCCAGGGATCCCACGGCGGATGTCGCTCTACTGCTTACGCATTCCACGGCGCGTGGGACGCGCCGGATCCATTTGACCGAACGCTCAATCATGGAGTCGACTTGCGTGTCCTCCCCGAATGGCTGCTACAGCCACACCCCAAACCTCCGGGTACGCCCTGTTGAAGAGATGAAGAGTTGCGTGGTGTTTCGGCCCAATCCGCCGAAACTTTTCATGCTGAACCTCAATGCTTGGCTCATATTTGAGCTCTGCGACGGCAGCAGTCCCGACCACGTCGCGCAGAGGTATCGAAAAAGCGTGGCGGCTCAGATGTCCGAGCGCGAGGCCGATCGCCATCTTAGGATTGGTATCAAGAATTTGCATGACCAGGGCCTGATTGAGTTGAAATTAACAGATTGAGGAGGACTGAATGAGTAACGTCGATCCGACCCGGGTGGTAGCCGACCTTGTCGCCGGTGAGCGGCTGACCACTCCGACCGTCAAGCCAATCGAGCCGGAGGTGCGATCGGGCGGCTTTTTCCCGTTCTGCGACCTCCTCAAGCATGGAGAGGGCGCGGACCTTAGCCAGCTCGTTGCGGACAGCACTCTGCTGGGTGCGCTTGTGATTGAATGGGGTTATGAGGTTCCATTCGACAAGCACGAAGAGTTCAAAGCGTGGCTGATCCGCAATGAGGCAGACATTGTAAAGTATCAGCCAGACGGCGTTCGCTACCGAGGCACCTATGCAGTTTCAGCAACAAGCGAGAAGCACAGTGGGCTGTATCGCACGATCTGGTCGTTCAACACGCTTCTAGCGCTAGATACCTTCAGTGACGCCATGCATTCCAAATCGGATTTTGCCCGGCTTGTTGACGAATTGAACGCCTTCCGCGACCGCGACCGCGGCGCGGACAGCAGCCAGCAAATGTACCAGCCGGTGCGTTGCGCTCATCGTTTCGGTTGAGACGGGACAACGCAGCGCTGGCGGTGGTTAGCCGTAGTTGCTCGTTCGCGGCGACCACGGTACGCATCGCGCGCGGCGCCGAAGGCTCGGGTCGCCTCGCGCTTGAGTCAGGCTCGCCACTTCCAGTGATTGGCGTTGACCGCGCCGACCGGCACCTCGCCCGCAATGACGGCTTCGACTTGCCGCACCGTCTCCAGCGACTGGCTCTCGATCGCCGGCGGCGTCAGGCCGCCGATATGTGGCGTCGCGATGACGTTCGGCAGGCTTGCGAGTTCCGGCGATGGCATCTGGTCCAGCGCGCGGCCGACGTCCATCGCGGCGCCGGCGATGCGGTTCTCGCGGAGCGCTGCTGACAACGCCGCCTCGTCGACGAGATTGCCGCGCGACAGGTTGATGAAGAAGGCGTGCGGCTGCATGCGGGCCAGCGCCGCCTGCCCGATCAGGTTTTCGGTTTGCTCGTTGGCGACCGCGAGGCAGACGACGTAATCGGAGTTCGCCAGCAGTACGTCGAGCGGCACATGCCGGATCGCGGCGTCGCTCACCGTCGCAAAGGGATCGGCGACCATGATCTCCATGCCCAACACCTTGGCGATATCAGCCAGGTAACGGCCGATGCTGCCATAGCCGATAATGCCGAGGCGGCTGCCGGCCAGCTGCCGGCCCATGTGACCTCCGGCTTGCTGCCGGCATGGTAGTCGGCGGTCGCGCGTGAAACGCCGCGCGACAGATCCACCATGAAGCCGAGCGCGAGTTCGGCAACCGATTGAATGAAACCGGGTCCAGCCCGTGTGACCAGAACGCCGGCGGCCGAAGCGGCTTCGACGTCGACGTTGCGGATGTCGACCGCGCAACGAACGAAGGCGCGCAGCTTTGGCAGCTTCGAAAATATCTCGCCCGGACCCGCGGTGAGCCGGTCGGCCACGATGATATCGACATCGCGGGCGGACGCGATCAGGCCAGCCGCGTCGAGCGCGTCGCTTGCTTCATGCAGTTTCACCTGCGCGACGGCCTGCAGCCCGGCAAGACTACGGTCGCCGTAGTACTGGGCGCGCGACTGCGGCGTATGGGTCAACAGCACTTTCAACGCGGAACGGCTTCCCTGTCGATCGCTAAGCGAATGCAGCGTCAAGGCCCGCTCATCTATGGCCAAGCCGCCCCCGCAAGGCAAGGCGACAAAAGCCGCGTCGGGCTACTTGGTTCGCGCCACCGTCGTTCCGTCCCAATCTTCGCCGACCGGATTTTCGAGCTGCTGCCTGCAGCGCTCGATC
Source organism: Bradyrhizobium murdochi (assembly GCF_000472965.1). Classification (GTDB taxonomy): domain Bacteria; phylum Pseudomonadota; class Alphaproteobacteria; order Rhizobiales; family Xanthobacteraceae; genus Bradyrhizobium; species Bradyrhizobium murdochi. The sequence goes on from NZ_AXAU01000019.1 coordinate 65,817, forward strand.
ATCGTCGCCGACGCTGCATCGTGCTCGCGGATTTCCAGCACCTTCTCGAACGCGCCGATCGCTGCCGAGAAATCCCGTGCGCGCCAGGCGGCAAGGCCGGCCTCGTACGAAGCCACCCAGGCGGGTGCGCCGATATCGCCGGCCATATCAAGCAATTCATAGATCTGCAAACCGCCCGCACGGCCATAGACCGCCAGCCGGTCGAGTTCGCGAACCACTATGCTCTTCCCGGCGAGCCGGCGCGTTTCGGGGCCGATGATGATCGTGGAACCGTACGCCTTGTTGGTGCTCTCCAGCCGGCTCGCAATATTCACGGCATCGCCGATCACGGTGTAGTTCAGCCGCACCTCCGATCCGATATTGCCGACCAGCATGTCGCCGGAATTGATGCCGATGCGGATCCTGACCGGCTGGCCATGGTCGTCGACGAGGCCGGCCTCTTCCACCGCGCGCCGGCACGCCAAGGCGGCCCGGCAGCAATCGACGGCATGATCGGGGTTGGGCGACGGCGCGCCCCAGAACGCCATCACGGCGTCGCCGATGAATTTGTCGATGGTGCCGTTCTGGTTTTGAATCTGCGCCGAGACGCAATCGAAGTAGCGCGACAGCAGCGGGATGATGCGGTCGCCGATCCGCTCCGATATGCCGGTGAAGCCGGCCAGATCGATAAACATCACGCTCATCGGCCGCACCGCGCCGCCAAGCCGCGCGCCGTTGCCGTCGCTGATCAGCCGCTTGACCAGGTCGGCCGGGATGTATTTGCGGAAAGCGGCAAGCCCTTGCGCCATGTCGCCGATCGCGCCGGACAGGTTTCCGATCTCGGCCAGCCGCGACGGATGCCGTTGCACCTTGTCGAGATCGAAACGCTCGACATGCCTGATCTCGTTGACCACCTTGATCAGGGGAGCTGCGATCAGGCGCTGGGCGAGCCATGCCGACAATAGCCCGGCAAAAACGATCAGGACCGCAAGCCCGATCAGCAGGTTTCGGATCGTCATCTGAACCGGTCCGAGAAATTCCGATTCCGGCACCACCGTCACCAGCGACCAGCCCGGAAACGAAATCGGCGTGATCACGGCCTGATAGGCCTTGCCGTCGCGCGTCACCGTCGTGTTGAACGGCTGGCCCTCGCCGGGTTCGTAGGCGCTGCCGGCATTGCGGATCGCATCGACTGCGACCGGAAACAGCGGATGATCGGTCTTCAGCGCCACCAGTTCGCTGGCATCAGCGTCGGGCGAGGCCACCACCTTGCCGTCCCGCTCGAGAATGAAGGCGCCTGCAGATTTGCCGACCGTGAGCTGCGACAGGAAGTTCGAGACGCGAGTCAGCTCGATGATGATCGCAACGACGCCGGCCGGTTTCTGATCGATTTCGATCGGGGCAGAAAAGGCCGCCGCCAGCCGCTCCCCGCGCGGATGCGTCGTCAGCGTCGACCAGTGTTCGTCGTTGGTCTCTTTTGCGACCCGAAACCATTCCTGCTCAGTCACGGAATAGTCGGTGTCTTCGAACCAGCTCGCGTTGAGCCGAAGATCGTTACCGACGAATTCGTAGCGATTGATGCGCAAATTGCGGTCGGGCGTGATTTCGAGCATTTCGATGACGTTGTCGCCGAGTTTGTGCCCGGCAAAGAACGACCCGTCCGGCCATCCAAATGCCACCCAGGAGATCGTCGGTTGCGACAGCAACTGCGAGCGGAAGACGATCTCGCGTTTCCTGGCGTCGCGCGGGTCGAACACTTTTTCGGCCAGCAGCGTTCGCACCGACAGCATCGACGACCGCGCCTCTGAAGTGACCGACTGCAGTTCGTCGCTGACCGCGGAAACGATCTGGTCGTTGATGGTGTTGGCAAGCGTCTGGCTGACCTGATGGGCGGTGCGCCACCACAAAAGATGCACGCCGACGGCACTGACGACGATCGACGTCAGCACGAGGGCGGAAATGGCGGTGCGAATGCCGAGGCGCATGCGGGTCTCGTTGACGGTCTGATTACTGCAATACGGGACCATACCAGCGTCTGTTTCGCCAGCGAGGCAATTTAGGCGCCCCGGACACGGCTCTGTGACCGCAGTTGAGCCGTAATGGCGACGAAACTTATCAATTGCCTGTTCCGTACAAGCGAAGACGGCGCTATGCCTTGCGGCAGTTCTCGAAGGTCATGCGATGCACGATGTTTCCATCCCGGCGGCCCTGATTGCCGGTCTCGTCAGCTTTCTGTCCCCCTGCGTGCTGCCGCTGGTGCCGCCCTATCTGATCTATCTCACCGGCGCGACCATCGAGCAGGTCGCCAATGCCGGACCGACGCAGGCATCAAAGCGCGCGGTGATGGCTTCGGCGCTGATGTTCGTGCTCGGCTTCTCCACCGTCTTCGTGGCGCTTGGCGCCAGCGCCTCGCTGATCGGCGGCCTGATCCGCGCCTGGTCGGCGGAGCTCTCGATCGTGGCCGGCATCGTGATCATCATCATGGGCCTGCACTTCCTCGGCCTGACCCGGATCGGACTGTTGATGCGCGAGGGGCGGATGCCGATGCCGAAACCGGTGGGCCTCTGGGGCGCCTATGCCATGGGGCTCGCCTTCGCTTTCGGCTGGACCCCCTGCATCGGCCCCATTCTGGCGGCGATCCTGTCGATCGCAGCCGCCGAGGCCACCGTCACCAAGGGCGCCGGCCTGCTCGCGGTCTATTCCGCCGGGCTCGGAATCCCGTTCCTGCTGGCAGCTTTCATGATCGAGCAGTTCTCCTCGCTGTTTGCGCGGATGAAGCGGCACCTCGCCAAGGTAGAGCATGCCATGGGGATCCTGATGGTGATCACCGGCATCGGCTTCCTGACCGGCGCCGTCTCCAACGTCAGCATTTGGCTGCTCGAGACATTCCCCGCCCTGCAAAATTTCGGCTAAGGCCCCGTAACAAGCGGGCCGGCTATTGCGTCCTTCCTGTCAGGACCAGATTGCCGCGCTCGCGGCCGCGGCTTCTTGCGCGCACTGGATTGAAGAAGCCAGGTCGCGGCATCGCCGAATACTCAACGGGGGGATTCACATGTATTCGATCGTTTATCTGCTCATCCTGGTGCCGGCGCAGATCGCCTCGCATTTTTCCTGGGCCGGCCCCCTGATCATGCGGCTCATCGTCGGTTACACCTTCATGCTGGCCGGCTGGGGCAAGCTCAATCATCTGGCGCAGGTCACCGAAAACTTTGCCGGTTGGGGCATCCCTTTCCCGACAATTCTCACCCCCTTCGTGTCCGGCGTCGAATTCTTCGGCGGCGCCATGCTGATCGTCGGTCTGTTCACGCGAATCCCGGCTGCGATGCTGGCGGTGGTCATGGTCGTCGCCATCAAGTCGGCCAAATGGGGCGACGTCGATTCACTGGAGACGCTGCTCGGGTTCGAGGAAGCTGCCTACTTCGCCGGCTTCATGTGGCTTGCGATTGCCGGTCCCGGCGCGGCGTCACTGGACCGGCTGCTGGTGAATGCCAGCGGCCACCCCAAAGCTTCAACCTGACACTCACAATCCCGTGACATCGGCTAATGCTTGAGCCCTAATCTTGCCGCCTGCGTAGCTGGAGAAAACGCCACGCTTCCGGGAGCTACCATGAAATTCGTCCGCATTGCCGCCTTCGCACTTGCCGCGCTGGCGGCATTGCCGTCGTTTAGTTCGGACGGGCCCAAATGGAGCGACTGGAGCGACGATCTGTTCGCCCGCGCGCAGGCCGAACAGCGTTTCGTCATTCTCGATCTCGAGGCGGTGTGGTGCCACTGGTGCCACGTCATGGAGAAAACGACCTACGCCAATCCCGAGGTCAGGAAATTGCTCGCCGCGAAATATCTGCCGGTGCGAGTCGATCAGGACGCCAACCCCGATCTGTCGAGCCCGCTATGGCGACTGGGGTTGGCCGGCGACCATCGTGTTCGGCCCCGACGGCACCGAGATCGCCAAGATCAGGGGCTATATCGAGCCGGAGCGCATGCAGGCGCTGCTCAAGGCGATCATCGACGATCCCTCGCCCGGACCGTCAGTCGGCGAAGCCTTTGAGGTGAAGCCATCGACCTCCGCCTTCCTCGACAAGGAACAGCGCGCCGCGCTGATGAAGAATGTCGACGAATCCTACGAGGAAAAGCTCGGCGGCTGGGGCGAAAACCAGAAATACATCGACGCCGACAGCATGGACCTTGCGATCACCCGTGCCGAGTCCGGCGACGCCATAGCGGCCAAGGGCGCCCGGCAGACGCTTGACGCCGCGATCGCGCTGATCGATCCGGTCTGGGGCGGCGTCTACCAATATTCCGAAGCGGGCTCCTGGACGCATCCGCATTTCGAAAAGATCATGTCGTTTCAGGCGCAATATCTCCGGCAATACAGCCAGGCCTATGCGCTGTGGAAGGATCCGAAATATCTTGCTGCCGCACGCAACATCGAACGCTATCTCGCGGAGTTTCTCAAGAGCCCCGAGGGCGCGTTCTATGTCAGCCAGGATGCCGATCTCGATCACGATACCGATGGGCACACATACTACGCGCTATCGGACGGCGAGCGGCGCAAGCTCGGCATGCCGCGCATCGACAAGAACCTGTATGCGCGCGAAAACGGCTGGGCGATCTCGGGGCTTTCGGCCTACTATAACGTCACCAACGATCCGAAGGTGCTGGCGATCGCAGAACGCGCGGCGAAATGGGTGATCGACAACCGCGCGCTCCCCGATGGCGGCTTCCGTCATGGCGAGAAAGATCGCGGCGGGCCATTCATCGGCGACACGCTGGCAATGGGCCAGGCCTTCCTCGATCTCTATGCCGCCACGGGAAACCGCGACTGGCTCACCAGAGCCGCCAAGGCCGGCGAATTCGTCGCGACCTTCCACGATGAGACCGGCGGCTTCGTGACCTCGAAGACAGCGGAAGGCAAAACCGGCGTGCTCGCCAAGCCCGCCAAGCTGATCGACGATCAAGTGCAGGTCGTCAGATTCATGAACCTGCTCAACCGCTATTTCGGCAACGAGACCTATCGCGAAGAGGCCGCGCATGCGATGCGCTATCTCGCCGGCGCCTCGGCCGGGATGATGCGTCCCCTGCCCGGCGTTCTGCTCGCCGACGAAGAGCTCGCGGTGGAGCCAACCCACCTGACAATCGTCGGACACAAGGATGACGCCCGCGCGAAAAACCTGCATGCGCTGGCTCGCGCGCTGCCGGCCCGCTACAAGCGACTGGAGTGGCTCGATCCGCGCGAGGGCAAGCTGCCCAACCCCGACGTCGAATATCCCGATCTCGGCGAACCCGCGGCGTTCGCCTGCAGCAACCGCATCTGCTCGTTTCCGTCCTTCAACGCCGAGGAGCTGCGGGCCACCGTCGCGCAGATGGCGAAGCTGAAGCCGGCGCGGGGCTAGGTGAACTAGGCCGCGAACCCATAAACCTGCCGGGGAGTCGGCTTGCTAGAGTCCGCTATGCCCCGATAGCGACTAGATTCCGCAGCGCGGCGAAGCGACGCGAAGCGACGCGAAGCGCCATTGGCGACTAATGCAGTGCAGCAAATAGCGTCCTATTCGATCACCTCTTCGGCGCGGGCGGGAGTTTTGCCGGATCATATGTCCACACCCCGGCGACCCGATGCCGGCGTTCCTCAGCGGCCCAGGCCCGCACCCGACGCCCACGCCAGCCTGCTGAAGCTGCCACCCCCTCAAATTATTTTTTGTGTCGCGACCCCGGCGCCGGGTTTGCGCCCTCTTGTCTGGGTGAATGCGCCATAGCGGCGCGTCACGAACCGGAGCACAGAACCATGTGGTATAGGAAGAACGTTGGCGGGTGGGAGCGCGCGGCCAGGCTGATCGGCGGGGGCTTGATGCTCATCTGCGGCGTGGTTGCGCTACACGCTTCGCCGCTCGGGCTACTGCTCAGCGGCGCGGGTGTCGTGACGCTGGTCACCGGCGTGTTAGGCTATTGCCCTGCCTGCGCCGTCGCCGGGCGCGAGCCACTGAAGGGGTGACTGCCTTGGCGCGCGTATCAGACGATCTCTTGCTCGCGGCACAGTCGGGTGACCGGCACGCGCTGACACAGCTATTGGTGGCGCTGCAGCCGGACATTCGACGCTACGCCCGGCGCCTTTGCTACCGCACCTCGGTTATCGAAGATGTGGTGCAAGAAGCACTCATCGTCGTGTACCGGCGCGTGGGTACGATCCGCAGTCCAGCCGCACTCGCCGGCTGGCTGCTGACCGTCATCGCGCGCCTTTGCATGCTGCCGGCGCTGATGCTGATGCGCGGAGTCGAGGAGCTCGCCAGCCGGGAAGAGTCACGCGAGCTCGCAAAGGTCCCGCCGGACGAGTTGCGCATAGACTTGGTCAATGCGATCGAGTCGCTTTCGCCGTCCCATCGCGAAGTGCTGCTGCTGCGAGATCTCGAAGATCTGACGATTTGGGAAATCGCCGGGCGGCTCGGCGTGACGCGCGAAGCGGCCAAAAGCCGCCTGCGCCGCGCCCGCACATTGGTGCGCGAATACCTGCTCGGCACAAAGGACAGCGGACGAGAGAGCACATGAATTACTTTCGTGGAGTCGGCATGTTCGGGAGCGCCTTCCTGGGCGCACACCTGATGCGCGGCGCAGCTGCAGCGGCGCTACTCGCTTGGGCCATCGTCCACCAGACCGCGCACCCTTGGCTATCTTTGGGCGTGGGCGTTGCCGCCCTCGTCGCGCTACGCGGATGCCCGATGTGCTGGACTGTGGGCTTGGTCGAGACGCTTTCGCAGGGCCGTCGCGATTCAACGATAAGATAGTTGTTTGCGTGCGTGAGCCGGCGCCTCGATGTCGGGGCTGGCGCGCCGTGGCCGATGAAGATGGGCACTACGTGTTCGCCGTGGCGCTATGATGCAAACGGTTCAATTTTGCCGACCGCCTTGCGACAGGACGGGAAGGAGGTGCCATGCCGAAAACGATCGCGGTAGTGGGCTCTGCTCTATTCTTCGTCGTCGCGCCCTTGGTGCTGGCGGGGTTCGTCCCATGGTGGATCACACATTGGGAGTTCCGGCCGGCTTTTTTCGGCTTTGAACTGACCCGCGCCATCGGACTTATGTTGATCATTGCCGGAGTGCCCGGAGTTGTGGATTCGTTCGCGCGGTTTGCACTGCAGGGGCTGGGAACGCCAGCCCCGATCGCGCCGACACAGAAGCTGGTGGTCACGGGTCTCTATCGCTACGTGCGAAATCCGATTTACGTCGGGGTCGCTGCTGTCATTTTTGGTCAAGCACTTTTATTCGGCGATTGGCGCCTCCTCTGGTATGCCGCGCTGCTCTGGCTCTTTTTCCACGTCTTCGTCTTGGTGTACGAAGAACCAACGCTCAAGCAGACGTTTGGCGCGCAGTACGAGGACTTTCGGGCCAACGTCCCGCGCTGGGTTCCACGGCTGGCGAGTCCCGTAACGCGAGCATCATGACGACGGGCACTGCCTTCGCTAAGGTCCAAGCGCGCCTCTCCTCCCCGATCAGGTGCAGCAGCTGCGGCGGCGCCATGTCGGCTTGGGGTCATTCGCGACCGGGTCGAGCCAGCAGCAAGTCCGGCCATGTCAGCTATGCCGCCGAAAGCGGAAGTAGATTCAGGGGCATTAGCGACGCAGCGATGGCCCATTGCGGGTTGATCACGCTGCCGTGGACATGATTCAAGCTCCGAAACGGGAGCCTCGAATCATGCGCTACGAACTCAGCGATTATGAATGGACCGCCATCAACCGATGCTGCCGAACAAACCGCGTGGCGTTCGGCGTGTAAATGATCGTCGCGTGCTCAATGGCATCTTTTGGGTCCTCCGTTCGGGCGCGCCCTGGCGCGACCTGCCAGCGGCCTTTGGTCCCCGCACCACTTGTTATAATCGCATCGTTCGCTGGCGGCGGGCGGGAGTCTGGGACCAGATCATGGATGCGCTGGCCGCTGGTCATGATCCGGCGGTGCAGATGATCGATACCTCCGTCGTGCGCGTGCACCAGCACGGAGCTTGTATCGCGGACAACAATCAGCAAGATATGGGACGTTCACGCGGTGGCCTGACCAGCAAGATTCACGCGGTGGTGGACAGCAATGGCCTGCCGGTCCATCTCGCTCTCACGCAGGGTGAGGCGCATGACAATCGGCTGTGTTCCGCTCTCCTCAGCGCCTTGCTTCCACAAACGATGTTACTCGCGGACCGCGGATACGATGCAGACTGGATCAGGGAGCTTGCCCGCCAGCAAGGTGCATGGGCAAACATTCCGCCGAAACGAAATCGCAAAGACCCGATCTGCTTCAGCCCATATCTGTATCGCGCGCAACTTGATCGAACGGTTCTTCAACAAGATCAAGCAGTGTCGGCGTGTCGCGACCCGATACGACAAACTCGCGGCCAACTATCTGGCATTCGTCAAGCTCGCATCAATCCGCATTTGGTTGCGGGCTAGAGAGTCCGCGCCCTAGATCTCTTTGTGCAGTGCAATCAACTGCCGACATTCCGGCCAATCTGCTGAAGCATCGCACCAACCGCAAAAAAAGAAAATTTTTTTGAAACTCTGTAACCAAATCGCCCGATGCACCGTAGCTGGCATGGATGAACAGTCGGGTCACGGCGGCGTGACGTTTTCTGCAAGCCCGCCGCGACCTGGTTGCCATCCGTCACATCGCTTGCGTTGTGGGGGTCCGTGAACGAACGGTCAACGGATGCGCGCGACGTCCTGTCTGCAAACAATCATCGAGGAGATCGTCATGAAGTTGAATTCCAAATCCGGTGCGACGCTCGCCGCAGCCGCCGCCACTCTGTTCCTCGCCGGCTCGGTGGTGTCGACGGTGTCGACGCCTGCGAACGCCGCCCAGGGCAAGTGCATGGCCGGCAATGCCTGCAAGGGCCAAAGCGCCTGTAAGGGCGCGGCCAACGCATGCAAGGGCCAGAACGCCTGCAAGGGGCAGGGCTTCTCGGCGACCTCAGAGAAGGCTTGCGCCGCCATGGGCGCCAAGTTCGTCAAGGGCTGATCGTTCCGATCAGGTGCAACGAGGGTCCGGCGTTTGCCGGGCTCTCGTTGTTTCGACACTGCGGCCAAAATAAAGTCGGCCTCGCGTGTAACTAAATCCAGACCCGCCACGTAGCTATCTCCGGGCGCAGTTTGCCGGCCGGAACTGTCGCGGCTTGCGGGCGATGCACCCTCACACTTCCTTGGAGGAACCCATGAAGATGACTTCGAAGTCCGGCGCCACCCTCGCTGCCGCTGCAGCCACCTTGTTCCTGACCGGCGCCACCGTGTCGACCGTGGCCTATGCCGCCGGCGAAGGTAAGTGCGTCGGCGCCAATGCCTGCAAGGGCCAAAGCGCCTGTAAGGGCGCGGCCAACGCATGCAAGGGCCAGAACGCCTGCAAGGGGCAGGGCTTCTCGGCCATGACCAAGGAAAAGTGCGACGCCGCCAAGGGCAAGTATATGCCGTCTTAGTTATACTGCGTCATCGGCCCCTCATGGTGAGGAGCGCGAAGCGCGTCTCGAACCATGAGGCCCCGTTCGTGGCCTACATCCTTCGAGACGCCCGCTTCTCGCGGGCTCCTCAGGATGAGGAGTTTGAGCAGCTATGACGCAGTAGAACTAGGGGACGGTCCGATCGAGGCCCGGTGTAGGCCGGGCCTCGCATCCATGCTAGGTTGACGGTGCAGTTTGGGACACGCCGCGCGTTTGCGGTGCCGTTCGAGCGGAGACGAGATGAACGTCGCAAGCAGATTGCCAGATACTTCGGCGGCTGCGCTTGCAGACCGCCAGGTGACATCGGCCAAGCCGCCCTTCCTCGGCTTCGGTCTCGGCTTGCGCCATCAGCACTACGACGAAATCCTGAGCGGTAATCCGCCGATCGACTGGTTCGAAGTGATCAGCGAAAACTACATGCTGCCCGGCGGCCAGCCGTTGCGCACGCTGGACCGGATATGCGAACGCTACCCCGTGGTCATGCATGGCGTGTCGATGTCGATCGCCTCAACCGCCCCGCCGAACTTCGAATATCTGCAGGCTCTGAAGGATCTCGCCCGGCGCGTCGAGCCGAAATGGGTATCGGACCATCTGTGCTGGACCGGCGTGCACGGCAAGAACCTGCATGATTTGCTGCCGATCCCCTACACCAGGGAAGCGCTCGATCACGTCGTCAGCCGTGTCCAACTGGTGCAGGATTTTCTCGGCCGCGCCATCGTGCTCGAGAACGTCTCGACCTACGTGCAGTTCAGCAATTCCGAGATGATGGAATGGGAATTCCTCTCCGAATTGTCGCGCCGCTCCGGATGCTGGCTCCTGTTCGACGTCAACAATGTCTTTGTCAGCGCCTTCAACCACGACTACGATCCCATAACTTTCCTCAATGGCATTCCGACGGATCGCGTGGTGCAGTTTCACATGGCCGGCCACAGCCACATGGGCACCCATATCATCGACACCCACGACCATCCGGTGTGCGAGGATGTCTGGGATCTCTATGCCGCGGCGTTGAAGCGTTTTGGCCGGGTCTCGACCATGATCGAGCGCGACGATAACATCCCGCCGCTCGATGAATTGTTGCTCGAGGTTATCAGGACCCGTGAGATGGCCGAAAAAATCTTGCCGAGGTGCACGCAGGCGGAATGAGCGATTTTGCGCGACAGCAAGCCGAGTTTCAGCGCGGCATCCTCGATGGCGACGATACGGTGCTGGCTGAAATCCTCGACAGCCCGCGCGAGAAGCGCGAAACGCTGTTCGGCGTCTATCGCTATGCCTACGGTTCGCGGCTGGTCGAGGCAATGCGCAACGACCACGAACTGCTGCACCTTTATCTCGGCGACGAGATGTTCGACGAGATGGGGCACGCTTATGTCAAGGCGCGCCCGTCCGCGCATCCGAACCTGCGTTGGTTCTCGCAAGGCCTGCCGGAGTTTTTGAAATCGGCGAAGCCTTACTCGGACCATCCCGTATTGTCCGATCTTGCCGCGCTGGAAAAGGCGCTCAACGACGCCTTCGACGCCGCGGAAAGCAAGGTGGTCGAACTGACCGACATGGCACGCTTTGCGCCTGAGGCATGGTCGGGCCTGAGGTTTCAGCCGCATCCCAGTGTCTTCAGGCTCGATCTTGCAACCAATGCGGCTGCGATCTGGCTCGCGCTCAAGAACGACGAAACGCCGCCGGACGCGACTGTACTGGAGCAGCCGGCGCATCTTCTGATCTGGCGTCAGGACGTCACGCCGATGTTCCGCGAGCTTTCGGCGGAAGAGGCGATGATGTGGGATGAGGCCGCGAACGGCATTCCGTTTGGCGTGCTCTGCGAAATGCTCGCGACCTATGACGACCCCGACGGCGCGGCAGGCCGCGGCGCCGGCTATCTGCACGGCTGGATCACGGCGGGACTTTTGACGGATGTTTCCGTCGGCTCATGAAGGGGAGCGCTCGGCGAATGGGAATGGACACCGATCGCCACTTCATCGAGCGCATGCACTGGGATGAAGTCGCGCGGCGCATCGGTAGTGGCGCGGTGGCCATATTGCCAATCGGCGCCGCCGCCAAGCAGCACGGCTTCCATCTCCCGCTCAACACCGACCGCATCCAGGCCGAATGGCTCGCAGCCAGGATGGCGGAAAAGATCGACGCGCTGATCTGGCCAACGCTGACCTACGGCCATTATCCCGCCTTCGTCGAATATGCCGGCAGCACCAGCCTGTCGATTTCGACCTTCGAGGCGCTGGTGCGCGAGATTGCGGGGCTGATTCTCGCCAGCGGAATCCCGAAGCTGCTGGTGCTCAATACCGGGATCAGCACGTTAGCCCCGGTCGATCGCGCACTGGCGCGCCTCGACGGCGAGCGGATCAGGCATCTGTGGATCCACGAAGGCCCGCGCTATCCGCGCGTAGCCAGGCAATTGGCCGAGCAGAGCCATGGCAGCCATGCGGATGAACTGGAAACGTCGCTGATGCTGGCGCTGGCGCCGCGTCTGGTCGATATGACGCGCGCCGAAGCCAGCCCTGCCCTGAACCAGGAGACGCCGGGCGCACTGACGCCGTCGGATCCGTACTCGCCAAATTACAGCCGCTCCGGCAGCTATGGCGATCCGACACGGGCGACGTTGGCCAAGGGCGAAGCCTTGCTCGCCGCCATGCTCGGCGATCTCCACGAACAGGCCGCCTCGTTCATCGCGCAACGCCCAGGTGAGGAGCGGTCGGCCGCGGTCCAGACCGTGCTGAGATGAAGGTCGCCAGCGCCTTTCGCTGGACCGTAGCCGCCACCGTCATCACCGCGATGCTGGCAAGCGCCGTTTCGTTCCGCGCCGATGCGCAATCGGAATATATGCGCGACCGGATGCCCTACGACGCTTTCGACCGGCTGCCCAAAACCGATATTGAAGTGCCCGGCGGCATCATCCATGTCGCGCTCGCGCCGGGCGACTTCATGCTGCCTAGGGAAAAACTGCTCGACTGGATCAGGATGTCGGCTCGGGCCGTGACGACCTATTACGGGCGATTTCCCGTCAACTCGCTCCGGCTGCTCTTGGTGCCCGTCGATGGTGGGCGCATTCGCGGCGGCACGACGTGGGGCTATCGCGGCGCCGCCATTCGCATTCCGCTCGGCCGCGACTCCACGGAAGATATTTTGCGGCGCGACTGGGTGATGGTGCACGAGATGGTGCATACCGCCCTGCCCGACATCCCCGACCGCTACGCGTGGCTGTCGGAGGGGCTGGCCGTTTACATCGAGCCGGTCGCGCGGGTGCAGGCCGGCGACCTCGCGGCGCGCGAAATCTGGCAGGCGATGATGCGCGACATGCCGAAGGGGCTGCCGCAGGCCGGCGACCAGGGCCTCGACAACACCGGCACCTGGGGGCGGAAATATTGGGGCGGCGCGATGTTTTGCCTGCTAGCCGACATCGAAATCCGCAAGGCCACCAACAATCGCCTCGGCCTGCAGGACGCGATGCGCGGCGTGCTCGCCGCCGGCGGCAACCACGAACAGGACTGGCCGATCGAGCGCATCCTTGCAACCGCCGACAAAGCCGTTGGCGTGGACGTGCTGACCCGGCTTCACAACGAGATGGGGCCGAAGCCGGTGACGCCCGATCTCGCGTCGCTGTGGCGCGACCTCGGATTGAAGCGGATTGGCGAAGATCTCGAGTTCGACGACACCGCGCCGCTTGCTGCAATCCGCAAGGCGATCACCGCGCCGCCCGTACGCTAAAGCATTAGATGAGCGCGACATGATGATCCGGCAGCAATCTCCGCCGGACCATCCTGAGCGAAGCATCAGAACCGATAACTGGCGCCCACGCGCACGAAGTGCATCTCGTTGCGGAATTCAGCCCGGGTGCGGTCGCGGCTCGACATCGTGGCGCTGCCGTAATCGGCATAGAGATATTCACCGCGCGCGACCAGATGCTTGGTGAAAGCATACTCGATGCCCACGCCTGCTATCAGCCCTGCCTTGACCTGCTCGTCCCAGATCGCCTGCTCCAGCGTGTCACACCCTCTCTGAACCGTATAGCGATAGCCGTTGCTGATGCTGGCCACGCCGACACCGACCGCACCAAAGGCCAGCAGGCGGTCGAACGCGTAGCCGGCGCGCAGGCGTGCGGAGCCGAACGCGCCGAATCTCGATAGCAACGCACTGTCGCCAAAGACGAGCTCGTCCTGTGACGAGGTGGACTTGCCCCAATCGAATTCAGCGCCGATGACAAAGCGGTTGGCGAATTGATAATTGTAGCCGCCGTAAACGCCGACGGCGAAGCCGCCCGCCTGTCCCTCCGCATGGCGGCACGCACCGTTTCGGCAGTAATCGGCGGCCCACGCCGCATACGCACCGCCGCCGTAAACGCCCGCATAGAACCCGGTCCAGTTGTAGTGAGGCGAAGGCAGGTCCGGAACACGGATTTCGGCAGCCCTCGCCGCCGGACCTGCCAGTAAAAAGCCGCAAGCGGCAACAATCCCCCAGGAAATAAAACGCATTAACGCACCTCATCACGCAAGACACACGCAACACATGTTGCGGAACAAGCTGAAGAGGTCAGTTCGGGCGCGACAATGTTTAAGTCTGGCGGCGCTGTGTTGAAACGAGGCTATGTTTGGAACCAAACTGCGACGGCCGCCACAATGTACAATCTTTGATTGAACAACCTCGTTGCAACCTCCTGTCCGCCACCTGCGGTTTCACGCGAGGGTGGCGGAGCGCGGGCGCAGCCAGGCCGCGCCAATAATTTCCCGCGCCGCTACTTTTTTGACGCGGCCGCTGGTGCGGGCAGTAGGACGAGCGCCGCGACCAGCCCCGCCGCTGAGGCCATTGCCGCTGCCGAGAACAGCCAGATGTAGCTGATCGCCGATCCCTGGTTGTGAAGCGCCGCGCCGAGAACTGCGATGCCGACCGCGAAACCGGCTTGGCGCATGACGACCGTCACGGCAGATGCGAAGCCCGCAAGATCCGGCGGCACAAGCGACACGGCCGCGCGGGACAGTTGCGGGTGAGCCAAAGCGACGCCGACCCCAATCGCGACGATCCCGCAGAAAGTCGGGATTAGCGGCGGCACTGAACCATCCGAGAGCAGCGCGATCACAATGGTCGCATTGCCGGCTGCCAAAATTGCGAGCGCCAGGGCGAAGTGAAGCCGCCATCCGAGACGATCGACAAGCCGGCCGCCCAATGCCGGCAGGAACAGCATCGGCAACGTGGCCGCCAGCAGCGCGATGCCGGCCACTTCCGAGGGCCAGCCGAAAGCGGCAGCAAAGAAGAGTGGCAAGTAGACGAGGATCGCCCAGTAGCCGATCGATACGGCGCACAGGAGGATCGCAATTCCGATCATGGCCCGTTGAACGAATATGCCGGGATCGAGGATCGGGTCGGCGCGGTTTCCCTGCTGTACGGCGAATACAGCCAAGAACACCGCACTCAGCGCGAGACCCGCCACCAAATGTGACGTCGACGTGCGGCCATGCAACAGCGCTTCGACAAGCGCAGTAAGCGCGGAGGTAAACAATACGACGCCCAGGATGTCGAGCCGCCGGGGCACCGCCTCGCGTGCTTCCGCGACCCACCGTGGTACGCCCCACGCGACCAAAGCGCAGGCTGGCAGGTTGATGAGGAAAATCCAGCGCCAGCCGATCCACGATGAGACAAGTCCGCCAACCGTCGGGCCAAATGCCATGGCGACGCCGGACATGACACCAAGCAAGGCAAACGCATCTGTGCGCGCCCTTGCCTGCGCATAGACACTGGCGATCAGCGCAAGGCCGCCGGTCACGATGAACGCAGCCCCGATTCCCTGCAGTGCGCGAGCGCTCAATAGCGTCGGCCCGTCCCATGCCATCCCGCACGCCAAAGACGCGAGAGCAAAGATGCCATTGCCGACAAGCATCGCCCGCCGTCGCCCATACCGATCAGCCAACGCTCCCGCAAACAACAAGCAGGCTGTGAAGGCCAAACTGTAGGCATCCATGACCCACGCGTACCCAGCAACGTCGAACCCGAGTTCATGCGCGACCGTCGGCAACGCGATGGCTACCGCCGTCACATCAAAATTGGCCAGGAAGGGCGCCACCCCTAAGAGCAGGGCCGGCATCATGGATTGTGCAGACCGACCGGAGTCGCTGTCTGCGATATTTATCGGCTGTGTCATCGTGCGGCTACTCGTGTCTTGGATTGCCGCTTTTTGCCAACGCCAATTGTTCACATCGCCATGAATATCCCTCATAGTGCCGGCATGCGTGCCCTTCCTCCTTTTGATGGCCTGATTGCGTTCGACGCGGCGCTGCGCCATCGCAGCATGACGCTCGCGGCCGGTGAGCTGGGGCTCACGCAGAGCGCGATCAGCCATCGACTGAAGAAACTCGAGGGCTTTGTGGGCACGCGGTTGCTTGATCGTACAGGTGGCGGCCTGTTGCCGACCGCTGCTGGCGCCACCTTGGCCGAGGGACTCGGGCGGATGCTTGACGAGATGGCAGAGCTACGCGCCCGCTCGCGTGCGTCGGTGCGGCCGCTGACACTCAAGATCGGACTGGGCTCCGCTCTTGCGAACTACTGGCTGGTGCGGCGTCTGACGGCGTTTGCGTCCGCATATCCCGATATTGCGATCGAACTCTGCATCATCGAAAGCGATGTTCAAGCGCGCGCCCTCGATCTCGACGTGCAGATCCGATGGATTCCTAAAGCTGGCGCGCGCGCCACGTCGACGCAGCGCTTGCTGTTCGACGAGATGGTTTTCCCGGTCGCGATCCCGTCTCTGCTGCCGCGCGGGCGCCCGTTGCGAGAGCCGCATGTGCTCGGCACTTTACCAATCCTGCACAAGGGCCTCGTTGGCCGGAACGACGGCGCGGAATGGTCGTGGCCGGTGTGGTTCGAACGGCTGGGCGTCACGGCTCCCGTTCAGCACGGGCTTCGCTTCGATAATCTCGGTACAGCAATCACCGCCGCTTTGCAGGGCAGCGGCGTCGTTCTAGCCAGGTCTTTGCTTGTTCATGATGCACTCGCGGAAAAGCGGCTTTGCCGCGTCGTGTCGTCAAACTGGGATATGACGTCCAGCAAGGCGCACATCGTCCGCTGGCCTGCCGCCCTGGCGAATGACAGGCGTGTCGCACTGTTTGTTGACTGGGTTGTCAAGGAAGCGGAAAGAACATCCTTTCGATGAAGTGCCTCGCCGCTGACGTCCGCTCCGCGTCAACGAGTCCGCCTACCCCACCGGCACGATCTTGCCGGGATTGAAGATGTTCTGCGGATCGAGCGCCTGCTTCAGCGCGCGCATGGCGTCGATCGCCTCGGGGCCGAGCTCGGCCTTGAGGTATTTCTGCTTGCCCTGCCCGATACCGTGCTCGCCGGTGCAGGTGCCGCCCATCGATTGCGCGCGCTCGACCAGGCGATGCATGAACTCCTCGCCGCGCGCCATTTCTTCCTTGTTGTCGACGTCGCAAGCCAGCGAGCAGTGAAAGTTGCCGTCGCCGACATGGCCGACGATCGGCGACAGCAGGTTCAGCCGTTTCAGATCCTCCTCGGTCTCGGTAACGCAATCCGCAAGCCGTGAAATCGGCACGCAGACATCGGTCGCCACCACGCCCGCGCCGGGCCGCAGCGCCTTGACGGACCAATAGGCGTCATGCCGCGCCTGCCAGAGCTTTGTGCGGTCCTCAGGCTTGGTGGTCCAGGTGAAATCGCCGCCGCCGCATTCCTTGGCGATTTCGCCGAAATTCCTGGACTGTTCGGCGACCTCGATGTCGCTACCGTGGAATTCCAATAGCAGCAGCGGCGTCTCCGGCAGGGTCAGCTTGGAATAGGCGTTGCAGGCGCGCACCTGCTCGGCGTTGAGCAGCTCGATCCGCGCCAGCGGAATGCCGGTCTGGATGGCCAGGATCGTGGCCTGGCAGGCGCCGCGCACCGTCTCGAACGAGCAGGCCGCGGCTGCGATCGTCTCGGGGATGCCGCGGAGCTTGATGGTGAGCTCGGAGATGATGCCGAGCGTGCCCTCGGCGCCGACGAACAGATGCGTCAGGTCGTAGCCGGCCGAGGACTTCTTCGCCCGCGTGCCCGTCGTGATGATCTCGCCATCGCCGCGCACCACTTTCAGCGCCAGCACGTTCTCGCGCATGGTCCCGTAACGCACCGCGTTGGTGCCGGACGCCCGCGTCGCGGTCATGCCGCCGAGCGAGGCGTCGGCGCCCGGATCGATCGGAAAGAACAATCCCTGGTCGCGCAGGTGCTCGTTCAGCGCCTTCCGGGTGACGCCGGGCTGGATCACGCAGTCCAGATCCTCCGCGTGAACTTCGAGAATCCGGTTCATGTCGCGCAGATCGATGCAGATGCCGCCGGCCGGCGCATTGACCTGGCCTTCCAGCGAGGTACCGGTTCCAAAAGCGATCACGGGCACGCCGTGTTTGGCGCAGATCCGCACCACGTCCTGGATGTCGGCGGTTTCCTGCGCCATCACCACTGCGTCGGGCGGCTGGGTCGGCAGCCATGTGGTGGTATGGGCGTGCTGCTCGCGCACCGCCTGCGAGGTGATCAGCCGGTTGCCGAACCGCGCCGCCAGCGCCTCGACCGCGCTTGCCAGCGCCTGCGGCTCCGGCCGCTTCATACTACCCGATATCGTCATCGCCACGTCAGTTCCTCCCGGATTTGAGCGGACCGTGGCAAAGGATATAAATGGGGTCAAGATAGCGAAACGACAACGGGATGGATGATGACGACCGCTGCCGCCGCCAGGGAAAACCTGAAAGATATGCCGCTGCCGCCGGCTCCGTTCCTGTCCTCGGTCATGCAGATCGAGCCGCAGTGGATCGATTATAACGGCCACCTCAACATGGCCTATTACAACGTGATGATGGACCGCGCCATCGACGAAATGTGGCTGCAGCTCGGGATCGGGCCCGCCTACATGAAGGCGCGCCACTGCTCGACCTTCACTGCGGAAGCCCACGTGCGCTACCTGCGCGAAATTCACCTCGGCGACCCCGTTCAGATTTCAGTTTATCTGTTGGGTGCCGACGAGAAGCGGTTGCACACGTTCGAGGAATTGCGCCACGCGACCGAAGGTTGGCTCTCCGCGACTTCGGAAAACATGACGCTGCATATGGACATGAAGCAGCGGAAAGTAGCGCCCTTCCCGCCCGACATTCGCGCGCGCATCCTGGCGGTGATGGATTCGCATGCCACCGTGCCGCGGCCCGAGGGGATCGGCCGCAAGGTCGCGATGCCCCAGAAATAGCGACTCATTCAGGCCGGCAGCCCGGCCTCCTGCAGCGCCCCGACGACCAGATCGCACTGAATTGGCGGCAGCGGCGGCATGCCGCGCTGCACTTCCGTTACCGTGAGATCGGGGTAGTGCTGGCGCAGCGCACCAAGGCTGCGGCGGGCCTGCGGCGCCTGCCCGGCGAGCACATAGGCCGGGCACAGCGTTCGATGCACCCAGCTCGCCGAGGGATGTTCGACCAATGCGCGCTCCTGCCAAGCCGCACCTTCGGCGTATTGACCGGCGGTGAAAAGCGCGCAGCCGATCCCGACCATGCTGTTGAAGGCCAGGGGATCGTGGGGAGCGAGATCAAGCGCGATCTTGAAGCGCTCGACCGCCGATTGCGGATCGCCCTTGTAAACGTCGATCCACCCGCTGCGGCTCCAAGCCCAGGCGGATCCGCCGTCCATCGCAAGCGCCTTGCGCGTGACGAGATCGGCGGCATCGAACTCGTTGAGCAGCGACAGCGCGTTGCCGAGGATCGCCAGCACAGTCGCATCGCCGCCCAGCGCCCTTACCTTATGCGCCAGTTCGAGGCTTCGGGCGCGCTCTTGCAGCGGCGCATGGGTGAAGTGATAGACCACGCGCTGGACATGCGCCCAGGCCGCCAGCGCGATGGCGAGCGGATGGTTGGGGTCCTGATCCATCGCGCGCTCGAGCAATTCGAGGGCCCGGGCATTGCCATTGGCATCAAGCGAGAGAACGCCCGGCATCGCCCGTAGCGCCAGATCCTGGGCACCGAGGCAATTGGCCGGCTTGCGCAGCGCGCGATCGATTTCGGCCAGCCGCAAACATGGCTGCAGCGCCGCCGCGATCCTGGCTACGAGATGTTCCGTCGTTGTGGTTTCGCCGCGCAGGACGCCATCGGCGCGATGCGCCCAGAGCTGGCCGCCGGTTTCAGTGTCGATCAGCCTAATCGTCAGGTGCGTCTGCGCACCCGATCCCCTGATGGCACCACCCAAATGATAGCGCGCCGCCATCGACCGCGTTGCAACTGCGATTCCGGCGCGGGTCAATGCGGTGACGAGATCGTCGGCGATGTCAGCCGCGACGACCAGATTTTCCTTTGCCGCCTCGATCGGGCCCAACGCGACCGCCGGCCGGTCCCGCGCTGGCAAGAACAGCGAGGGCATCGCACCGAGCGCGTCGGTGAGCACCTCCTGCCGCTTCAATGTCTGCGATGGCGTTTCGCCATAGCGGTGGCGATAGGCAATCGAGAACCGCCCGAAATGCGGAAAGCCGCAGCGCAGCGCCACGTCCATGATCTTGATATCAGGCGTACCCTGCAACAGCTCGCGACGGGCGCATTCGAGCCCGATCTCGCGAAGCGCGGCACGCGGGGTCTTGCCGACAAAGCTAAGGAACTGCCGCTGCAGGGTTCTGCCGGATACGCCGCCGATCGCGGCAAGCTCCGTCAGCCGCCAATTGTGGCCGACATTGCCACGCATCGCGTCCAGCGCACGCCTGACGCCGCGCGGCAGCGGCGATGTCGCCGGTAAAGCGGTCTGGCCAGCAATCATCCACAACTCCGAAGGCCCCTGGTGGTTGAGTCCTGGGAACAGCGGAAAGGTTCACGTTCCGGATAGCCATGTCGCGAACTGGATAGGCATCCGGCGGGCCCGGGGACTAAGCCGACAGCACGCTGAAATCGGCAAATTGACCCGCTCAAAGGAGTAGAACATGGCTACATCCGCCGCCGCTCAAACCCTGCAACCCGGCCAGATCGATCTTTCCGCCCTGAAAACCAA
The DNA here is from genome assembly GCF_000472965.1 of Bradyrhizobium murdochi. GTDB lineage: Bacteria > Pseudomonadota > Alphaproteobacteria > Rhizobiales > Xanthobacteraceae > Bradyrhizobium > Bradyrhizobium murdochi. The sequence goes on from NZ_AXAU01000019.1 coordinate 86,247, forward strand.
GCAACACGGCGCTTGGTCGTCCGGCGACTACGCCGTTGTCGGCACCACGCTGCAGATCGTCGGCGAAGAGCTGTGCGAGGCGCTCGACCTCCGGGCCGGCCAGAAGGTGCTCGACGTCGCTGCTGGAAACGGCAATGCGACGCTTGCCGCGGCGCGCCGCTGGTGCGACGTCGTTTCGACCGATTATGTGCCGAGCCTGCTCGACCGCGGCCGGTCGCGTGCCGCAGCCGAAGGCCTGTCAGTCGAGTTCAAGGAAGCGGACGCAGAAGCTCTGGACTTCGGTGACGCGACCTTCGACGCGGTGCTCTCGACCTTCGGCGTGATGTTCACGCCGGACCAGGACCGCGCGGCATCCGAACTTTTGCGGGTATGCAAGAGCGGCGGCAAGATCGGTCTCGCCAACTGGACGCCGGAGGGCTTTATCGGGCAATTGTTCAAGACGCTCGGCAAATATCTGCCGCCGCCGGCGGGCGCGAAATCGCCCGCGCTGTGGGGCACCCAGGCGCGCATCACGGAGATGTTCGGAACGTCGGCCGCTTCTATCAAGGCCGAGAAGCGTCACTTCATGTTCCGCTACCGCTCGCCGCTGCATTTTCTCGACGTGTTCAGGAATTACTACGGCCCGACGCTGAAAGCCTTTGCCGCACTTGATGAAACCAACCAGCGCCGCCTCGCCGACGACATCCTGACGCTGATCGCGTCGATGAACCGCGCCGAGGATGGCACGATGGTGCTGCCGAGCGAGTACCTGGAAATCGTCATCGTCAAACGCTGACGGAATCGGGAGAGCCCCTGCGGCGACGGCCCACCTTGGCCGTCGCCGTCAATTTTTGCGCAGCCGTGCCGGCTGACTAGACATTGCTTCGTCCGCGCACCAGTCCGACCACCGCCGAGATCAGGAACAGGATTACGGCGATAAAGAAGATCGCCTTGGCGATTTCGACCGAAGCGCCGGCGATACCGCCGAAGCCAAGAACACCCGCGATCAGCGCGATGATCAGAAACGTAACGACCCAACTCAGCATGTCACGACCTCTATTGCCCGTTGCTCCTTCGATGGCGGCGATTGAGGCGTCGCACATCGCCTGTGGGACCAATCCGGGCTGGGAATGATGGTTCCGGGCGGCAAAAGCGCGAAATTTGACGTTTCGAGCGGAACAAAATCGCCGCAAAGCCTCGAAATCGGGCCAGCAACCGCGACCGCATAAAACCTGTCAAAACGGCCGGACAGGCCCTATATGGCCCTTGATCCCTGCTATGAAGGCTCCCCTTTGCTGCCTCACGGTGCCATCGTGTGGCCAAGACGATTCGAGAAATGACCGAGCCGAGCAAACTGCCCCATCACGGCGTCCCCGAGCACCAGCCTGCGGCTGGCGGCATCGCCGCGCGTGCGCGGGCCGCCGCTGGCCCGCAATATCTCAACGGGCTCAATCCGGAGCAGCGCGAGGCGGTCGAGACGCTGGATGGGCCGGTTCTGGTGCTGGCAGGCGCCGGCACCGGCAAGACCCGCGTGCTGACCACGCGCATCGCCCATATCCTGAGCCAGGGCCGCGCGCGGCCGCATGAAATCCTCTCGGTGACTTTCACCAACAAGGCCGCGCGCGAGATGAAGCTCCGCCTGGGCCAGATGCTGGGCCAGGCCGTCGAAGGCATGCCGTGGCTTGGCACCTTCCACTCGATCGGCGGGCGCATCCTGCGCATCCACGCCGAGCTGGTACAGCTCAAATCCAATTTCACCGTGCTCGACGTCGACGATCAGGTCCGCCTGCTCAAGCAGCTCCTGCAGGCCGAGAACATCGACGACAAGCGCTGGCCGGCGCGCATGCTGGCCGGGCTGATCGACGGCTGGAAGAACCGCGGGCTGGCGGCCAGCCAGGTGCCATCGGGCGAAGCCGCGATGTTCGGCAACGGCAAAGGCGGCAAGCTCTACGCCAGCTATCAGGAGCGGCTGAAAATCCTCAACGCCGCCGATTTCGGCGATCTGCTTCTCGAGAACATCCGGCTGTTTCGCGAAAACCCTGATGTGCTCAGGCAATACCAGAACCGCTTCAAGTTCATTCTGGTCGACGAATATCAGGACACCAACGTCGCGCAGTATCTCTGGCTGCGGCTGCTGTCGCAGGCGCCCTCGCGCCCGGGCGCACCGCTGTCGGCGATCATCCCGGGGGATCTAACCTCGCCCCGCTTGCGGGGAGAGGTCGGCGCGCAGAGCGCGCCGGGTGAGGGGGACTCTCCGCAGACTGAGCTCGTGGAGACGGCCCCTCACCCCAACCCTCTAAGAGCGAGCTCCGCTCGTCTCGACCCCGTGAAGGACGGGGAGAGGGAGAAGAGCGCCCCCGCCTCCCCGGCCAAAAACATCTGCTGCGTCGGCGACGACGACCAGTCGATCTATGGCTGGCGCGGCGCGGAGGTCGACAACATCCTGCGCTTCGAGCACGATTTTCCCGGCGCAAAAGTCATCCGCCTGGAACGCAATTACCGCTCCACCGGCCACATCCTCGCCGCCGCTTCGCATCTGATCGCGCACAACGAAGGCCGGCTCGGCAAGACGCTGCGCACCGAGGATGTCGACGGCGAGAAGGTCACGGTCACAGGCTCCTGGGATTCGGAAGAGGAAGCCCGCGCCATCGGCGAGGAGATCGAGGAGCTGCAGCGCGCGGGCGAAAACCTCAACGAGGTCGCGATCCTGGTGCGGGCCTCGTTCCAGATGCGCGAATTCGAAGATCGTTTTGTTACCCTCGGCTTGCCCTATCGCGTGATCGGCGGTCCGCGGTTCTACGAGCGCGCCGAAATCCGCGATGCGCTGGCCTATCTGCGCGTGATCAATTCGCCGGCCGACGACCTTGCCTTCGAACGCATCGTCAATGTCCCGAAGCGCGGGCTTGGCGACGCCACCGTGCAGTTGCTGCACGACCACGCCCGCAAGCGGCGCATGCCGCTGTTCGAAGCCGCGCGCGCCGTGGTCGAAACCGACGAATTGAAACCGAAAGCGCGTGGCGCGCTGCGCGATCTCATTCTGCAATTCGACCGCTGGCGCGCCCAGCGCGAGGTGACCGCGCATACCGAGCTCGCCGAAATCGTGCTCGACGAGAGCGGCTATACCGAGATGTGGCAGAAGGACCGCTCCGCCGACGCCGCCGGCCGGCTCGACAATTTGAAGGAACTGGTGCGCTCGATGGAGGAATTCGAGAACCTGCAAGGATTCCTCGAACACATCTCGCTGGTGATGGACCGCGACGGTGAGGCCAGCGACGAGGCGGTGTCGCTGATGACGCTGCATTCGGCCAAGGGGCTCGAATTCGACAACGTGTTCCTGCCGGGCTGGGAGGAAGGCTTGTTTCCGAGCCAGCGCACGCTTGACGAACAGGGCCGCGCCGGCCTCGAGGAAGAGCGCCGCCTCGCCCATGTCGGCCTGACGCGCGCCCGCCGCCGCGCCAAACTCTATTTCGCCACCAACCGCCGCATCCACGGCACCTGGACGACCACGATCCCGTCGCGCTTCCTCGACGAACTGCCATCGGCCAATGTCGAGATCACGGAATCGAAAGGCGGCTCCGGCTGGGGCGGTGCCGGCGGCTACGGCCCGTCGCGTTTCGACAATGTCGAATCCTTCGGCTCCAGCTATACGACGCCGGGCTGGCAGCGCGCGCAGGCCAATCGCAACCGCAACCAGGGCGGCCGCAGCGGTCAGGCCCGCGGCGGGTTTGAGGAAAGCCAGTCGTCATTTTCAGGCGGCTTCTCGCGCAACAAGCGCGGCCCGATCGTGATCGAAGGCGAGTTGGTCGCGAAATCCACCGGCACGGTTTCAGAATTCTCGCTGGCCGATCGCGTCTTCCATCAGAAGTTCGGCTATGGCCACGTGGTGAAGATAGACGGCAACAAGCTGACGATTGCGTTCGAAAAGGCCGGCGAGAAGAAGGTGGTCGATAGTTTCGTGGAGCGGGTGTAGGGGCGATAATTTTTCCCCGCGCGATTGCATAGGTGGCAAAACGTTCCTATCTCCCGGTTCCCACCCCTCCCCGCCTCGACCCGGCCAAAGCGCCGCTTCGACGCGGGCTACATTCCGTTTCAGACTGTCATGCTCGCGCCACCTCCCATCATATCCGTTTCCAATCTTTCAAAAACCTACGGCTCTGGCTTCAAGGCGCTGAAGGGCATCAACCTCGATATCAAGCGCGGAGAGATCTTCGCGCTGCTTGGGCCTAACGGCGCCGGCAAGACCACGCTGATCAGCATCATCTGCGGCATCGCCAACCTAAGCGAGGGCCGCGTTACCGTCGGCGGCCACGACATCAATAGCGACTATCGCGCGGCGCGGTCGCTGATCGGCCTGGTGCCGCAGGAACTGCACACGGACTCGTTTGAAACCGTTTGGGCGACGGTCAGCTTCAGCCGCGGTCTGTTCGGCAAGCCGAAAAACCCGGCGCATATCGAAAAGGTGCTGAAGGACCTGTCGCTGTGGGACAAGAAGGATTCCAAGATCATCACGCTCTCCGGCGGCATGAAGCGCCGCGTGATGATCGCAAAAGCATTGTCGCACGAGCCGCAGATTCTGTTCCTGGACGAGCCGACCGCGGGCGTCGACGTCGAATTGCGCAAGGGCATGTGGGACGTGGTGCGCGGCCTGCAGGCCTCCGGCGTCACCATCATCCTGACCACGCATTACATCCAGGAAGCCGAAGAGATGGCCGACCGCATCGGCGTCATCAACAAGGGCGAGATCATCCTGGTCGAGGACAAGGCCGGGCTGATGCAGAAGCTCGGCAAGAAGCAGCTCACGCTGCACTTGCAGCAGAAGATTGACGCCATCCCGCCCGCGCTCGCGCCTTACAAACTCCATCTTTCCGACGACGGCCGACTCTTGACCTATGATTACGATACCAAGGGCGAGCGCACCGGGATCACCAGCCTGCTGAGCGACCTCCGCAATGCCGGCATCCACATCTCCGACCTCGATACCACTCAGTCTTCGCTGGAAGACATCTTCGTCAGCCTGGTGAGGGCACCATGAATTACCGTGCGATCCGCGCCATCTATCTGTTCGAAATGGCGCGCACGTGGCGCACGCTGCTGCAGAGCATCGTCTCGCCGGTGGTTTCCACCTCGCTTTATTTCGTGGTGTTCGGCGCCGCGATCGGCTCGCGCATCACCGAGGTCGAGGGCGTCAGCTACGGCACCTTCATCGTGCCGGGCCTCGTCATGCTGTCGGTGCTGACCCAGAGCATCGCTAACGCCTCGTTCGGCATCTACTTCCCGAAATTCGTCGGCACCATCTACGAAATATTGTCGGCGCCGGTTTCCTATATCGAAATCGTGATCGGCTATGTCGGCGCGGCCGCGACCAAATCCATCATCCTCGGCCTGATCATCATGGCGACCGCCGCGCTGTTCGTGCCGCTGCACATCCATCATCCCCTGTGGATGCTGACCTTCCTGGTGCTGACGGCGGTGACCTTCAGCCTGTTCGGCTTCATCATCGGCATCTGGGCCGACGGGTTTGAAAAGCTGCAGATGATCCCGATGCTGATCGTGACGCCGCTGACGTTCCTAGGCGGCAGTTTCTACTCCGTGAACATGCTGCCGTCGGGCTGGCGCACCGTCACGCTGCTCAATCCGGTCGTGTACCTGATCTCGGGCTTCCGCTGGAGTTTTTACGAGATCGCCGACGTCAGCGTGGGATTGAGCCTCGGCATGACGCTCGGCTTCCTCGCGATCTGCATGGTACTGGTGTGGTGGATCTTCAGGACCGGGTACCGGCTGAAGAACTGACACGGGCGGCTCGCAGAGCCGAACCCGGAATCTCGAGATTCCCCGGTGCGCAATTGCGCACCTGAGGTCTGGCCCTAACGGACCATCCCGGAATGATGGCCTCCAACTCTGTCGATGACGAGACGCGCAGCGCCCGGTTGCTCGCGAAAATGTCAGCACTTTGCCGCCGATTGCGCCGCCCTGACGCCTTGTTTGCGCCGCGGGAGGCGTTAACGATTGCGGACGCAGGCCACTGGAACCAGTGCCGGTTTCCGGGCATATTGGATGCCGGGGACGGAGAGCCGGCGCATCATCAGGGGCCTGGAGGCCAAAGGTAAAATGCGTTCCTTCCTCATTGCCGTCACCGCCCTGACGCTGTTCGCCTCGGGCACCGCCCACGCCAAGATCGCCATAACAGTCGACAAGGACAACCAGCAGATGACCGTCGCCGTCGACGGCGTCGAGCGGTACCGCTGGCCGGTGTCTTCGGGCCTTCCCTCCTATGAGACGCCGAACGGCAGCTTCCGCGCCTTCCGGATGGAAGAGGACCATTACTCCAAGGAATTCGACGACGCGCCGATGCCGCATTCGATCTTTTTCACCAAGATCGGCCATGCCATCCACGGCACCGATTCCGTGAGCCGTCTCGGCAGCCCGGCCTCGCATGGCTGCGTACGGCTGTCGCGCGAAAATGCCGCGAAGCTCTGGGATTTGGTGAAGCAGGAAGGCGTGCTCAACACGACGGTGACGTTGACCGGCTCCTCCCAGGTGGCGCTGGCGCGCAATCCGCGTCGCGGCAATACGGCCGTCGCGCGCCGCGCCCCGCAGCCGCAATATGAGCAGCAATACGACTCCGCAGCCGGCGCCCCCGTCGTGATCACGCCGCAGCAGCAGCGCGTGGCGCCACAGGCGCGGGCCGATGACGGCTATATCTATCCGGCCGACGGATCTTCCAACGAAGCGCGATATCCCGCGCCCGGCCGCCGCGTTTACGACACCACCCAGGCCTATCAGCAGCAACAGCCACAATACTACGATAACCGCGGCTATGTGCCGGCGCCGCAGGGCTACTACTACCAGCCGCGGCAGCAATATTATCAGCAGCGCGGGCTGTTGACCTACCAGGATTAACGAGCGAGTTCATCGCGGTCGCAGAACGTCCTCAGCCGTCCGTCGCGCTCGCCAGCAAACGGTCGCGTTGCGCGGTCAACCGCGACTGTTGCCAAGCGTCGTGAGCAATCATCCCTACCGCCATCGCGGCGACGAAGACGATGATTCCGGGCGACAACGTCGCCAGGCTTTCCAGCGCCGGCCCTGGGCATAACCCGACGAGGCCCCAACCGATTCCAAACAGCCCCGCGCCTGCAACCAATGGCAGATCGATTCCCGATTTGCCCGGCCGAAAATATTGCCCGGCAAACCAAGGCCGCGCACTGCGGTCAGCCAGCAGGAAGCCGGGTATCGACACGGCCAGCGCCGCTGCCATCACCACCGCGAGACTCGGATCCCACGCGCCGAAGATATCCAGAAAGCCAAGAACCTTCGTTGGCTGCACCATGCCCGAAATCAACAGGCCCGCGCCGAAGATCAGGCCGCACAACAAGGGAGCGATGATCCACATGGCTCAGCCTTCCAACGCATGATGAGTGATCGCGACGGTGACAACCGCCGTCACCATGAAGACGATCGTGGCGACGATCGAGCGCGGCGACAGCCGCCCTATGCCGCAGATACCGTGACCGGAGGTGCAGCCGCCGCCGAGCCGCGTTCCGAATCCGACCAGCAGGCCCGCCGCGACAATGACAGCCCAGCTCGATGGCAGCTTTGGTTGCGCCATTCCGTAACCGATCATGCCGGCGAGGATAGGCGCCAGAATGAGCCCGGCGATGAACGCGACGCGCCAGCCCTTGTCCTCGCCGCGCAAATTCAACAGGCCGCTGAAGATGCCGCTGATCCCGGCGATCCGGCCGGTCGACAACATCAGCAGGACGGCGGAAAGCCCGATCAGGACGCCGCCGATCGCGGCCGATACGGGGGTGAAATTGGCCATCGTCGCTCCATCGGTTCGGGGCCGACCATGATCATAGGCGCACCCTGCCCGGCTGCAACTCGCCTATTCCTCGCCTTTCCTAAGCCGCCGCCATACCGCGCCCAGGATGTTGGAATAGTCGTCGGTCCAGACCCGCTGGTTTTCCCTGGCTTCCGTCAGCGTCCATTGCTCCGACGATGCCAGCTTGCCGACGTCAGTCTCTTCCCTCGCCGAGACGACGACCGAGGTCGAGAAGATGTATTCGCTATCGCGCCCGGAATCCTCGCTGTAGACCCAGCTCTTCAAGTCGTTGGCGTCGGCGATGCCGACGACCACGCTCGACAGCTCCAGATGCCGGTTGGAGACGTGCATCACGACCGCCCCCTGCGGCGCCAGCTTGGACTTGTAGATTTCCATGGCTTCTACGGTCGCCAGGTGAACCGGGATCGCATCCGACGAATAGGCGTCGACGATGATCAGGTCATAGACGCCGTCGGGCTCGCGCGCGAAGGTGAGCCGCGCATCGCCGATCACGGGCTGCATGTTCGGCTCGCAGACCTGGATATAGGTAAAATATTTCGGGTCTCGCGCGGTATCGACCATCGTCTGATCGATCTCGAAGAATTTCCACTCCTCGCCGGGCTCCGAGGCGCAGGCCAGCGTGCCGGAGCCGAGCCCGATCACGGCCACGCGCAGCGGCGCGCCCTTGCGTTCACGGATCGCCGTGATCGCCTGGCCGATGCCGCCGTCCCTGTAGTAGTAGGTGATCGGCTCCGGCTGGCCGGTGACCGGCGTGCCGTCGTCGTTCTTGAATTTCTCGGCGCCATGGATCGTGGTGCCGTGCATCAGCACGTGATACTGGCCGTTCGGCGTCACCACGATCTTGTGGACGCCGAAGAAGCTGCGCACCGTCTCGACCCGCCCGTCGTCGGAGGGATACATCCGGATCAGCACCAGCGCCAACGTCACCACGGCGGTCAGCTTCCAGCGATCCGCCTTGAGCAGGATCGCCAATATCATCGAGAGGACCGCAACTGCGCCTACCACGTAGACTCGATTGGTATCCAGCCATGTGAAAATTTTGCCGCTGCTGTAGGACGGCGCGATCAGCGCCACCGCAGCGATGGCCAGCAGCGGCCAGAACCAGCGGGTCCATTGCGGCCACCGCTCGTCGGCCGGCGGCCGGCACAGCACCGCCAGCGCCACCAGGATCGGATATTCCGCGACCCAGGAGAACGTGAACGGCGCGATTAGCCCCGTGAACAGTCCGCCGACCATGCCGCCGAACGACAGCGCGACATAGAAACCAGTGAGATATTTCGCGGCGGGGCGGGTGCGCGCCAACTCGCCATGACAGGCCATCGCAATAATGAAGAAGCAAAGCTGGTGGCCGCCGAGCGTCAGCAACAGGTTCTGCTCGCCGCCTATCGCCAACAGCAGGATCACCCCCATGATCGCCAACGGTTGCAGCATCAGCATGAACTTGTGCGGCAACAGCGGGCGTGATTGGAACACCAGCACCCAGGTCAAGAGATAGAGCGACAGCGGCAGCACCCACAGCAAGGGCGCCGCCGCAACATCGGTGGAAATATGCGCGGTCACCGCGATCAGCAGCCCCGACGGGACGGCGGCAAGGAAGATCCAGCGGGCGCGCAAAATCCATGACGGTGCCGGCGCGGCGCTATCGTCGGCCGGCATGTTCAGTTCCGCCGCCTTCGCCGGCGAGCGCAATAGCAACACGCCGCAGGTTGCGATCAGCACGATGAGCAGGCCGTATCCACCGGTCCAGATCAGGTTCTGCGTGCGCAGCGTGAACATCGGCTCCAGCAGCACCGGATAGGACAACAGCGCCAGGAAACTGCCGACATTCGAGGAAGCGTAGAGGAAGTACGGGTCGGGACCGTTGGGGTGGCCGGTGCGGACGAACCAGGCCTGCAGCAGCGGGTTGTTGGCCGCGAGCGCGAAGAACGGCAGGCCGATCGAGACCGCAAACAAGCCGAGCAGCCAAAGCGCATAGCCGGAATTCGGCGGATCGCCCCACCCGCCTGCGATCGACAGCGGCATCGTCAGCATCGCAACTGCGAGCAGCGCTAGATGAACCGCCACGGGAATCGTGCGATTGCGCGCCTGCATCAAAAAATGCGCATAGGCATAGCCGCCGAGCAGCAGCGACTGGAAGAACACCATCGCCACCGACCAAACCGCCGGCGAGCCGCCGAGCCGCGGCAGCACCATCTTGGTGAACAAGGGTTGCACCGAAAACAGCAGTAGCGCGCTGACGAAAATCGCAGCGGTGTAAACGACCAGGACCAGCCGGTTCCGGCTTTCAGAAGGCTGGTCCGCTGAAACGGACAGATCGGGAGACGTCATCATAACTCCGGCTGGAAACCGGCGGGCGCCGGTGGCGGGATGCCCGGCAGGGCCGCCGGAGGGGCGCAATGGAGCACAGGGCGACACGGCGAGCAATGCGGGATAAGAAAGCACGGATAGGGCGCGCCGCGCCCATCCTGATCAAACCTTCTTGAAGCTGAAGCTGGGCATGAACGAGACGGACGTTGTCATCATCGGTGCGGGGCACAACGGCCTCACCTGCGCGGCCTATCTCGCGATGGCCGGCCTGCGCGTGAGAGTGGTCGAGCGCCGCAAGGCGGTCGGTGGCGCCGCGGTGACCGAGGAATTCCATCCCGGTTTCCGCAATTCGGTGGCCGCCTATACCGTCAGCCTGCTCAATCCGCAGATCATCGCCGACCTGAAACTCGCCGAACACGGCCTGCGCATCGTCGAGCGCCGCGCGCAGAATTTTCTGCCTGCCCCCGACGGCAGCTATCTCCTGACCGGCGAGGGCCGCACCCGGCAATCGGTGGCTAAACTCAGCGAGCGCGATGCCGTCACGATCGAGGCCTTCTCGCGCGAACTGGAAGCTATCGCCGATGTGCTGCGGCAATTCGTGCTGCGCGCGCCGCCGAACCTCGTCGAGGGCTTTGGGATCGGCGCGATCCGCGAGGCCTTCAACGCCGTCGGCACGGCCGGCATCCTGCGCAAGCTCTCGCTCGAACAGCAGCGCAGCCTGCTCGACCTGTTCACGCGATCGGCCGGCGAAATGCTGGACGAGCGTTTCGAGAGCGACCTGGTGAAGGCGCTGTTCGGCTTCGACGCCATCGTCGGCAATTACGCCAGCCCCTACGCCGCCGGCTCCGCCTATGTGATGCTGCACCACGCGTTCGGCGAGGTGAACGGCAAGAAGGGCGTATGGGGCCACGCCATCGGCGGCATGGGCGCGATCACGCAAGCCATGGCGCGCGCAGCCCGCGGGCATGGCGCCGAGATCGAAACGGAGGCCGGCGTGCGCGAGGTGATCGTCGAGGGCGGGCGCGCCGCAGGCGTCATCCTCGACAATGGCGAGACCATCCGCGCGAAATACGTCGTGTCCGGCGTCAATCCGAAATTGCTGTATACGCGGCTCGTGCCGTCGGGCGCGCTGACGCCGGAATTCCTCGCACGCATCGCGCGCTGGCGCAACGCATCCGGCACCTTCCGGATGAATGTCGCGCTGAACGCCCTACCTTCCTTCACCGCCCTGCCCGGCGCCGGCGATCATCTCACTGCCGGCATCATTCTCGCACCCAGCCTCGGTTACATGGATCGCGCCTGGCAGGACGCGCGAGAGCACGGCTGGAGCCGCGAGCCGGTGGTGGAAATGCTGATCCCCTCGACGCTCGACGATTCCCTTGCACCGGAGGGCCGGCATGTCGCGAGCCTGTTCTGCCAGCACGTCGCGCCGGAATTGCCGAATGGAAAGTCATGGGACGATCACCGCGATGAGGTCGCCGACCTCATGATTGCGACGGTGGACAAATTCGCGCCGGGCTTTGCGACAAGCGTGATCGGCCGTCAGGTGCTGTCGCCGCTGGATCTCGAGCGCCAGTTCGGTCTGCTCGGTGGCGACATCTTTCATGGGGCGCTGACGCTAAACCAATTGTTCTCGGCGCGGCCGATGCTGGGCCATGCCGATTATCGCGGGCCGCTGAAGGGCCTCTACCATTGCGGCTCGGGCGCGCATCCCGGCGGCGGCGTCACCGGCGCTCCCGGCCACAACGCCGCGAAGGTGATCCTGAGCGATCACCGCGCCCTGTTCGGATAGAATGCAGTGGACAATGTCGGCAAAGCGGGTGGGTAATGGCGGGAGAAGCCTGTGGATTGCTTGTTGATAACCCGCGGCATCGGCTGTGGAAGACATCGGTATGTTTCCGTTGACAACCGGTTGGCAACTTCCCCGCTCGGCTGTGGACAGGCGGTAGAAAGATGCGACATGAAACTTGCTCAAGTTTGAACGAAACGCCCATTCCCAATCGTATCCTTCCCCGCTTTCGCCAGGTTCTTCAATGACTTCTCTCGCCCCCACACATCGCGTCCATTTTGCCGTCGGCGACGAGCACACAGCCAAGGGCGTCGTCGACGCCCTGACCGAGGTTTTTTTTGAGGGCCAGGCGGCAATCGCCGCGTTCGAACGGCCGGATGGCCGATGGGACGTCACGGTGCATTTTGGCGAGCCGCCCGATCAGCCGCTGGTCCGCGAACTCGTGGCCAATGCGGCCGACGCGGAAATCGCAGCCGGCATCGCCTTCGACACGGTCGAGGCCAAGGATTGGGTCAAGGCCAGCCTCGAGGACCTGGTTCCCGTGCCCGCCGGGCGCTTTGTGGTCCACGGCCAGCATGACCGCGACAGGATCTCGCCCAACAAGCTTGGCATCGAGATCGAGGCGGCGCTGGCCTTCGGCACCGGCCACCACGGCACCACGCGCGGCTGCCTTCTGCTGCTCGATCATGTTCTGAAAGCCTGGCGCCCGCGCCGCGTGCTCGATCTCGGCACCGGCACCGGCGTGCTGGCGATTGCGGCGGCGAAAGCGCTGCACGAAAAGATACTGGCCAGCGATATCGATCCGCCCTCGGTGCAGGTCGCGCGCGACAATGCGCGGCTGAATGTATCGGGACATCTTGTGCGGGCGGTGCGCGCCACCGGCTTCTCGGCGCCGCAATTTGCCCAAGCCGCGCCGTTCGATCTGGTGCTGGCGAATATTCTGGCCAATCCGCTGCGGCAATTGGCCGGGCCGATGGCGCGGCATCTGGCGCCGTCCGCGCTGGTCATTCTCTCAGGGCTTTTGACGCATCAGGCGCCCGCCGTCATCGCCGCCTATCGCGCCCGCGGGCTGGTTCCCGTGCGGCATCTGCGCATCGAAGGCTGGAGCAGCCTCCTGCTGCGCAAGGAATTCTAATCCGCTGGTCTCTGCCGGTTGCGGGCGATCACGCCCTTTTCTTTCTTCAACGACCGCTTGACGCGCGCTTCCGCGAACCGGTCGAGGATCTGGACGATGACGCCGCGCTGCTTCTTGTTGGCGACGGGCGGCGCGGGGCCGCGACGTTCCGGCGGTGAAATCTTCTCAAACGTGAAAGCAGGCATGGTGTATCCCCTCTTCGTTGAGTTGAAACACTCCTGGAGCTTCTCCCGGTATCTTGAGCTGAGCGGCTACACCGCAATCCGCTCCGTCCGACTAGCGCGGACCGACATATTGAAGCACAGATTATGCCAAATTGTGGCGGAGACTGCCGCATTGCGGACCGCTCCACCCAACCCTAAAGTGACCAGGCAATGTTCGAAGCCCATTTCCAGACATTCGAAGAACCCGAAGGCGGCGTGGCGCTGACCGCGCGGCTGGCCCGCTTCCGCGAGGAGCTGGCGCGGCGGAAGTTAACGGGATTCGTGGTTCCGCGCGCCGATCAGCAACAGAACGAATATGTCCCGGCCTCCGAAGAACGGCTGGCCTGGCTGAGCGGCTTCACTGGTTCGGCAGGCATGGCGATCGTTCTGACGCGCGATGCCGCGGTTTTCGTCGATGGCCGATATACGCTGCAGGCCGTCAAGCAGGTCGACCGCAAGGCCTGGCAAATCGAGCCGCTGGCCGATCCGCCGCCGGAGCAGTGGCTGACCAAGCACCTTGCGGCCGGCGACCGCCTCGGTTTCGACCCGTGGCTGCACACGTCGGCGGCAGCCGAGCGTCTGGCCGCCGCCTGCACCAAGGCGGGCGCGGAACTGATTGCGGTCGAAACCAACCCGCTGGATTCGATCTGGACCGAGCGCCCGGCCCCGCCGCTCGGCCGCGTCACCACTCACGGCGTGCAGTTTTCCGGCGAGATCGAAGCCGAAAAACTCAAGCGCATCCGGCTGGAGATCAACAAGCTCGGCGTCGACGCGCTGGTGCTGTCGGACAGCCACGCGGTGGCCTGGACCTTCAACATCCGCGGCGCCGACGTCTCGCACACACCGCTGCCCTTGTCCTACGCGCTGGTGCCGAAGGACGGCCGCCCCACCATCTTCATCGACCATCGCAAGCTGTCCAACCTGACGCGCGACCACCTCGAACAATCCGCCGATGTCCGCGAACCCGACGCATTGGTGCCTGCTCTGGCTGAGCTTGCGCGCAGCGGCGCCGCGATCGCGCTTGATGCCGCCACCGCCGCGGATGCACTGAGCCGGCTGATCGCAGGCGCCGGCGGAAAACCGGTACGCGGCAACGATCCGGTGAGCCTGTTGAAGGCGGTGAAGAACATCACCGAGATCGAGGGCACGCGGACCGCGCACCAGCGCGACGCGGTGGCGCTGGCGCGCTTCCTCGCCTGGATCGACCGCGAGGCGCCGTCGGGCGCGCTGACCGAAATCGACACCGTCGAGGCCCTGGAAACGTTCCGTCGCCAGACCTGCGCGCTGAAAGATGTTTCGTTTCCGACCATCGCCGGCACCGGGCCGAACGGCGCCATCGTGCATTACCGCGTCACCCGCAAGAGCAACCGGCGAATTTCGCCCGGCGATCTGCTGCTGATCGATTCCGGCGCGCAATATGAGGACGGCACCACCGACGTCACCCGCACCATCGCAATCGGCAATCCGACCGACGAAATGCGCGATCGTTTCACCCGTGTGCTGCGTGGGCACATCGCGATTGCACGCGCGGTGTTTCCGGACGGCACCACCGGCGCGCAGATCGACTCCTTTGCGCGACAATTTTTGTGGCAGGCCGGCCTCGATTTCGAGCACGGCACCGGCCACGGCGTCGGCAGCTACCTCTCGGTGCATGAAGGCCCGGCGCGCATCTCGAAACTCGGCACCACGCCCCTGAAGCGCGGCATGATCCTCTCCAACGAGCCTGGCTACTACAAGACCGACGCCTACGGCATCCGGATCGAGAACCTCGAACTCGTCATCGGCACCGATATACCCGGCGCCGAGAAGCCGGTGAACGCGTTCGAGACGCTGACGCTGGCGCCGATCGACCGACGTCTGATCGACGTGAACATGTTGAGCGCGACGGAGCTGAAGTGGCTCAACGACTACCACGAGCGCGTCAACCGCGCGGTGCGCCCGCACCTCGACGACAATGCCACGAAACTGTGGCTGGACGAAGCGACGGCAGCGCTGCTGCCGATTTGATCCGTCATTCCGGGGCGCGTCGAAGACGCGAACCCGGAATCTCGAGATTCCGGCTCTGGCGCGCGCGGTACCCCGAGGCCCACCTCTACAGCGATACGGCGCGGGTGCCGGACAAAAAATCGCGAAAACAACCCCATGCAAAGTAGAATCCAGCGGCCCAGCCTCTTACCCGCCTCCCCAATTCAGCATGGCCGCATGCCAAAACATCCCTGTTCGCGCTGAGCCATCTGGTTAAGAGTCCGATCCAAGCAAAACAGGATCTGAACTGAATGCACGGCGTCGTGGGCAAGCCGCCCGACGCGGCGGCGAATGCCGTCGCGACCTCAAAGATCATGCTGCTGATGCTGGTGGCGATGACCGGCGTCGCGCCGATCTCGCTCTACATGCTGGTGCCGGCGCTGCCCGTGCTAGCGACGATGTTCGGTGGTGACATTTCCGTCGTACAGATGACGGTGTCGCTCTACATGGTCGGCATCGCCTGCTCGCAGCTCATCATGGGACCGCTGTCGGACAAGTTCGGACGCCGCCCGGTGCTGCTCGCGGGCCTTGCGCTGATGGTGGCGGCGAGCGTCGGCTGCTCGTTGGCGCAGACGCTGCCGCAACTGATTGCCGCGCGTTTCCTGCAGGCGCTGGGCGGCGCGACCGGCATGGTGGTGAGCCGCGCCATCATCCGCGACCTCTACAGCCGCGACCGCATCAGCTCCATGATCAGCCTCGTGGTCGCCGTGATGATGATGGCGCAGATGCTCAGCGCGCTGGTCGGCGGCCTCCTGGAGACCGCGTTCGGCTGGCGCGCCATTTTCTATTTCATCACGGCGGCTTCGCTCGGCGTTGCGGTCCTGATCGCGCTGGCGCTGCCCGAGACGCGCGGCGAACGCAGCGAGAGCAGCAGCTTCCGCGGCGACGTCGGCAAGCTGATCCGCAGCCGCGCCTTCATCGGCTATGTGCTGTGCCAGGTGCTGGCTTCCCAGATTATTTTCATGTTCGCCGGCGGCGGACCTTACATCGTGGTGACGCAGATGGGCCGAACCACGGCCGAATATGGCGCGTGGTTCGCGACGACGGGATTTGCCTATCTGATCGGCAATGTGTTCTGCGTCCGTTTCGCGCCGCGGCATTCGCTGGAGAAGCTGATCTGGTTCGGGCTCGCGGTGCAATTCGGCGGCGCCCTCTTGAACCTCGTATTGAGCATTGGCGGGATCAACCAGGCGCCGCTCTGGCTGTTCGGCACCCAGATGATCGTGATGGTCGCCAACGCCTTCGTCATGAACAACGCCGCGGCCGGCGCCATCAGCGCGCGTCCTGAGGCCGCCGGCACCGCCTCCGGCGCGATGGGGTTTCTGCAGCAGGGCATCGGCGCGCTGGTCTCGCAATTCGGCGCCTATCTCGGCGGCCACTCCACGACCACGCTGCCGCTGACGGCGGCGATCTTCGCGCTGTCGATTGCCTGCATCTCGGTGATGTTCTTCATTGTGCCGCGGCGAGACGTCGTGGTCAGCGAGGAGCTGATGAAGAAGGCGGAGGAGGAAGAGTCGGGGATGTTGTGACCCGACGTCATTCCGGGGCGGCTCGAAGAGCCGAACCCGGAATCTCGAGATTCCGGGTCTGGTCCTTCGGACCATCCCGGAATGACGGTGCCTCAAACGATCACGCTGTGCTTCAGCCGTCATTGCGAGCGAAGCGAAGCAATCCACTTATCCGCTTGCGGCGCCATGGATTGCTTCGTCACTTCGCTCCTCGCAATGACGGTGGGAGAACGCCCCTCACTCCCCGATCAACTTCAACCACTCATCTTCGGTCAGCACCGGCACGCCGTGCTTCTTGGCCTCCGCGAGTTTTGAACCCGCGCCCGGCCCCGCAACGACGTAGTCCGTTTTCTTCGACACCGAACCGGCGGCCTTGGCGCCCAGCCGCTCGGCTGTGGCCTTGGCTTCATCCCGCGTCATCTTTTCCAGCGAGCCGGTGAACACCACGGTCTTGCCAGCGACGGCCGAATTGCTCTTGGGCTTCTCGGCGTCAATGATCTCGCTGAGCTCCTTGACCAGCCGCTCGACGATGCCGCGGTTATGGCTTTCACCGAAATAGGCGGCGACGCTCTTGATCACGGTGTCGCCGATCTGGTCGAGCGCATCCATCTCGGCGATGGTGTCCTCGTCACCTTTGGCGATCTTGAGGCAGGCATCGTGGAAGGCGTCCCACGAGCCGTAGCCGCGCGCCAGCGCCAGCGCGGTGGTCTCGCCGACATGGCGCATGCCGAGGGCGTAGATGAAGCGCTCCAACGAAATGCGGCGGCGGTTCTCGATCGCGGCGAACAGGTTGCGCACCGAAGTTTCGCCGTAGCCCTCGATCTCCTCGAGCTTCAGCCTGGCGTTGCGTTTCGGCAGCGTGAAGATATCGGCGGGCTCCCGCACCCATTCGCGGTCGAAGAAGTACTGAAGCTGCTTCTCGCCGAGCCCGTCGATATCGAACGCCCGGCGCGACACGAAAAGTTTCAGATGCTCGATCTTCTGGAACGGACAGGCGAACTCGCCGGTACAGCGGGCGCGCGAACCTTCCTCACCGGTCGCCGTCTCCTCGCGCACCACGTCGGTATGCAGCGGGCACGGGCACTTCTTCGGGAAGTGAAATTCCTTGGCGTTCTTTGGCCGCTTGTCGATGACGACATCGACCACCTGCGGGATCACATCGCCGGCGCGTTGGATCACGACGGTGTCGCCGAGCCTGATGTCACGGCCCTCGCGCAGCACTTCGCCCTTGTTGCCGATACCCTTGATGTAGTCCTCATTGTGCAGCGTGACGTTCTGCACGATCACGCCGCCGACGCCGACCGGCTCCAGCTTGCCGACCGGCGTGAACGAACCGGTGCGCCCGACCTGGATATCGATGTCGCGCAGCACCGTCATGGCCCGCTCGGCCGGGAATTTGTGCGCGACGGCCCAGCGCGGCGTGCGCGAGATAAAACCGAGCCGCTCCTGCCAATCGATACGGTCGATCTTGTAGACGACGCCGTCGATGTCGTAGTCAAGCTCGCCGCGCTGCTCCTCGATCTCGTGATGGAACGCGATCAAGTGCTCAACGGAGTGACAGAGTTTTGTCAGCGGATTGGTCTTGAAGCCGCAGCGCTCGAACCAGTGGATCATGTCGGTTTGAGTCTTTTCGGGCATCGCGCTCATCTGGCCCCAGGAATAGGCGAAGAAGCCGAGCGGGCGCGAGGCGGTGATGGAGGGGTCCTTCTGACGCAGCGAGCCTGCAGCCGAATTGCGCGGGTTTGCAAAAATGGTATCGCCTGCGGCCTTCTGGCGCTCGTTCAGCGCAAGGAACGCCTTCTTGGTCATGTAGACCTCGCCGCGCACCTCGCAGATATCAGGAACGTTGCGGCCTTTCAGCTTCTGCGGCACGTCCTCGAGCGTGCGGATATTGGCGGTGACGTCCTCGCCTTCCGCGCCGTTGCCACGGGTAGCTGCGGTAACGAGTTCGCCACCCTCATAGCGCAGCGACATCGACAGCCCGTCGATCTTCGGCTCGGCGGAAAAGTTGATCTTGTCGTCCGGCAGCTTCAGGAATCGCGTGATGCGGCCGATGAAGTCCAGCACGTCCTGTTCGGCAAAGGCGTTGTCGAGCGACAACATCGGCACCGCATGGCGGACCTTCCTGAAGCGGCCCGATGGCGTCGCGCCGATCTTTTGCGATGGCGATTCCGCTGTAACGAGCTCGGGAAACCGCTTCTCGATCGCATTGAAGCGCTGCCGCAGGGCGTCGTATTCGGCATCGCTGATGCTGGGCGCATCTTCCTGGTAATAGCGCTTGTCGTGCTCTTCGAGCTCCAGCGCCAGCCGCATGTGCTCCACCTTGGCCTGCGCCTTGGTGAGTTTGCCGACGTCGGTAAGGGCTTTTGTTTTGGATTTTGCTATCATGCTGGAAGCTAAGTCCCCGTCATTCCGGGGCGCGCGAAGCGCGAACCCGGAATCTCGAGATTCCGGGCTCGATGCGGCGCCTCGCCCCGGAATGATTAGTTGTAAATAGGCAATCTGCGATAGTCATGAGCTACTACGTCTATATCATCGCAAGCCGCAGAGATGGAGCAATCTACATCGGCGTGACCAATGACATTGTGCGCCGGATCTATGAGCATCGAACGAAGGCCGTGGCCCGGCTTCACTTCCCGGTACAATATCACACGGCTGGTTTGGTTCGAAATCTACGACGACCCGATCTCGGCGATTTCTCGTGAGAAAGAACTGAAGAAGTGGAAGCGGAGCTGGAAAGTCGAGTTGATCGAGAAGGACAATCCGCAATGGAATGACTTGTACGAGTCGATCTGCAACTGAGTTCGTCATTCCGGGGCGGTCCGTTAGGACCGAACCCGGAATCTCGAGATTCTCAGGGGCGCAAGGGCGCCCCATAGTTCGATGCTTCGCATCGCCCCGGAATGACGGCTAGGAGGCCGCCCTCAATAGCCGTTCCGCCGCGGCCCGCGCTTCCGCCGTGATCTCCGCCCCCGCCAGCATGCGGGCGATTTCCTCGCGGCGGTGGTCGGCGGCGAGCGCGTTGACGCGGGTGGCGACGCGCTTGCCCTTGTCGAGCGCGTCCTTGGAAATCAGCAAATGCTGGTTGGCGCGTGCCGCGACCTGCGGCGCATGCGTCACCGCCATTACCTGAACCTGGCCGGCGAGCCGCGACAGCCGCGCGCCGATCGCATCCGCCACCGCGCCGCCGACGCCGGTATCGATTTCGTCGAACACCAGCGTCGGCGCGGAGCCGCGATCGGACAACACAACCTTGAGCGCCAGCAGGAACCGCGACAGCTCGCCGCCGGAAGCGACCTTCATCAATGGTCCCGGCTTTGTCCCCGGATTGGTCTGAACCCAGAACTCGACGCGGTCGATGCCCTGCGGCCCAGGTGACTTCGCATCGGTGTCGACCTGCGTCATGAATTTCGCGCGATCGAGTTTCAGCGGCGCGAGTTCGGCGTTCACGGCCTTGTTGAGTTTTTCGGCGGACTTGCTGCGGGCTGCAGACAGCTTCGCCGCCGCCGCGCCGTAGCGCTGGTCGGCCTCGGCAGCCGCCGCTTCCAGCTTCTTCAGCCGATCCGCGCCGGCGTCGATCAGTGCGACGTCGGAGACGAATTTGGCCGCCAGTGCCGCCAGTCCATCGACCGGAGTCGAATATTTGCGCGAGGCGGCGCGCAGCGCAAACAGCCGCTCCTCGATCCGCTCCAGCTCGGCCGGATCGAAATCGGCCGCAACCAGCGCGGCGCTGAGATGCTGGTCGGCCTCTTCCAGCGCGTTGATCGCGATGTCGATCGCCTTCACCGCCGGCTCGACCAGCGCCGGCGAATTGGCGGCGCGGCGCTCGAGGCGGCGCACGGCCGCCGCCAGCGCCGGCACCGGCGAGTTGTGGCCGCCAACCGCCTCCTGCGCCTCACGCAGGTCGCTGGCGATCTTCTCGCCCTGCATCATGGTGGTGCGGCGTTCGGCGAGCGCGGTCTCCTCGCCGTCCTTCGGCTTCAGCGCTTTGAGTTCGTCGGCGGCGTGACGCAAATAATCCGCCTCGCGCGCGGCGCGTTCCATGCTGGCGCGATGCTCGTCGAGCGCCTGATTGGCGGTGCGCCGCGCCTCCCACAGCGTCTCCAGCGCGGCGACTTCTTTTTCCAGCCCGGCAAACGCGTCGAGCAACTGCCGGTGCGTCGAAGCATCGACCAGCGCGCGCTCGTCATGCTGACCGTGAATTTCGACCAGCGCCGCCCCTACCGCCTTCAGGGTCTGCACGCTGATCGACTGGTCGTTGATGAAGGCGCGGGTGCGGCCGTCAGCGAGCTGCACGCGGCGAAGAATCATTTCGCCGGTGTCGTCGAGGCCGTTCTCGGAAAGGATCGCTGTCGCGGGATGGCCCTTGGGAACGTCGAAGCTGGCCGTCACCTGGCCCTGCTCCGCGCCATGGCGAACCAGGCCCGCATCACCGCGGCCGCCGAGCGCCAGCGCAAAGGCATCGAGCAGGATGGATTTGCCCGCGCCGGTTTCGCCGGTCAGCACCGCGAGGCCACGGGAGAATTCGATATCGAGCCGTTCGATCAGGACGATGTCACGGATCGACAGACGCGCCAGCATGCGAAGTCAATTCCTAGTGGTCCGGTTCTAACATTCGCTCCCCGCCGGGGAGCCACTTTTGCGAATGTTAGAATCAAAAGGACCACTAGCAAATATCAAGCTGGTAGTGGAGCTTTATGGATTTGACATTCGCTTCACGAAGTCGCGGCAAGTATCGAGCGAATGTCAAATCCGCTCCACTACCCGAGACCCAACTTCTTGAAGGCCCTGGAAATATAGGACCCCTTGTTCTCGCTCGGCTCGAGACCGCCCGACTTTACAAGATTATAGGCGTCCTTGTACCAGCGGCTGTCAGGAAAATTGTGCCCAAGTACGGCTGCCGCCGTCTGCGCCTCGCCGACGATGCCGATCGCCATATAGGCCTCGGTGAGTCGCGCCAGCGCTTCCTCGACATGCCGCGTGGTCTGGTAGCGAGTGACCACGGTCTTGAAGCGGTTGATGGCGGCGGTGTAGTCGCGCCGTTCCATGTA
This sequence comes from Bradyrhizobium murdochi, assembly GCF_000472965.1. Lineage (GTDB taxonomy): Bacteria > Pseudomonadota > Alphaproteobacteria > Rhizobiales > Xanthobacteraceae > Bradyrhizobium > Bradyrhizobium murdochi. Next base: position 108,084 of record NZ_AXAU01000019.1, read on the forward strand.
GTAGCGGCCGACGTCCATTTCCTTGCCGGCGAGCTGGTCGCGCGCGCCTTCGAGCTTGGCCTTGGCGGAGTTGGCGTACTCCGAGGTCGGATATTTGCGAATCACCTCTTCCAGCGCCGCGATCGCCTTTTCGGTGCGGCCCTGGTCGCGAGAGATGTCCGGGATCTGGTCGTAATGCGAAGCCGCAATCAGATATTGCGCGTAGGCCGCATCGGGGCTGCCGGGATGCAGCGTGACGTAACGCGTCGCTGCGCCGATGCAGCTATCGTAATCGCCGGCATTGTAAAAGGAGTAGGCCGACATCAGGAGCGATTTGCGTGCCCAGTCGGAATAAGGATGCTGGCGATCGACCTCCTCGAATTTCTTGGATGCCGCCTTCAGATCCTTGCGCTGGTTCATCAGGTACAAGCCCTCATTGTAGAGCTTGTCCGCCGGCTCCTCGTTGAAGGTGTCGTCCTTTTGCGTGAACTTGTCCCAGAGCGCGCCGGTGCCGCAGCCGCTCAAGGGAATGGCAAGCACGATCAACCCTGCAGCCAGACGTAGCGAGCGTCCGGCGCGAGCGAGGCTGGAGCGCCCGAGTGATTGGCCTGATTCGAGCGTCATACGCTGTGCCGACATGGAATTTGTGACCTGACGCCCCGTGATGCGACTGATGAGTGAGCCCGCCCGTCCGTGAACCGCAGCCATGGACGTCATATTCCCCGTGCCCCAAATTTCTTGAGCCCAATACGCTCGGTGCCCAATTCTTTAAGGCCCGTGGCGCCTTGTGGTGCTACCGCGGGCTTCTCTAGCCGAAAAATGGTCCTCGACCAACCGAATACGCAGCCAATTCGCCCGGATTAAGGCGGCTGAACGGCCACGTTACCACCGTGGTTACCACGGAAAACGCGCCCAAGCGGCGCAAAACAGCTCAAAATTCAGAGCTTTTGCAAAGACGAAAGTCAGGAAACGTCGGGACCATAGGCCGGGGCTATCATGCCGCCCACCATGCCTGCGCCGGCCTCGACATAAGCGCGGGGACGGCGTGCCGGTTCAGCCTCGACCACCCGCCAGGCGCTGCGATCGGCCAACAGGGCGGTCAGCACGGCGTGGTTCAGCTTGTGGCCGCCACGTACTGAACGGTAGGCGCCGAGCAGCGGCAGACCAGCCAGGGTCAAATCACCGACCGCATCCAGCGCCTTGTGGCGAGCGCACTCATCGCTGAAGCGCAGCCCTTCGGTGTTCAGCAGGCGGGCTTCGTCGAACACCACCGTGTTCTCAAACGAGGCACCACGCGCATAACCGGCGCTCCAGAGCCGCGCGACGTTGTTCATGAAGCCAAAAGTCCGGGCGCGGGAAATCTCGCGGCGGAAGCTTTCGGGGCTGAGATCGATGGAATATTTCTGGCAGCCGATCATGGCGTTGTTGAAGTCGATCTCGACCTCGACGCGAAACCCGTTGCCATGCGGGCGCAACTCGCCAAAACTGTCGCCGATCGCAACCTGCACCGGCTTGAGCACCTGAATGAAGCGGCGGGAGGCCGACTGGGTGACGATGCCGGCCTGATCGATAGCGGCAACGAAAGCCGCCGCGCTGCCGTCCATGATCGGAACTTCGGGGCCGTCGACTTCGATGATGGCGTTGTCGACACCCATGCCGCGCAGGGCAGCAAGGACATGTTCTGCGGTGGAAACCAGCGGACCTTCGCGGTCGCCAAGAACGGTAGCAAGATCGGTGGCAGTTACGGCGGCGGCTACTGCGGGAACCTCACGATCGGCTTCGTCCAGGCCGGTACGGACAAAAACAAAACCCGCATCCACAGGAGCAGGTCCAAGCGTGAGGCTGACAGGTAATCCGGAATGAACGCCAACACCCGTTACGGTGGCTTGCGACCGAAGCGTCGTTTGGCGACTGAATTTCATCGATAACTGCCCACTACCCGACTTAACCTAAAGACGGGAACCGCGCGCTAGCGTCGATTCGCGTTCTAGGCATCCCCAAAGTCACGGCAGACCATAGTCATTGCCCTAAGGCGCACAACTCACGCTTCTTTACGGATTGTTACCCTATCTCTGCCGCATTCGCGCCAAGGGTTAACCAAACTCCGACGCGGCCGGACGCTGTTCGAGCTTCGATACCTGATCACGAAATGGATAATTAATGATTTAAAATCAGTTGGTTGGCGCGTCCGCTGGACCTCGGCACTAGGCCAAAGAGAAGGGCCCCGACCGTTCCAGCGGGGCCCCTTGGATCACCTCGATTGTAACAAAAGCTCAGTTGGCCTGGCGTCGGAGGAAGGCCGGGATATCAAGATGGTCGTCGCCCTGTGGCGCCGGTGCAACAGGTGCCGGGCGGCCATGGGCGTCCAGACCCTGCGGCGCCGAGCGCTTTGCATACTCCGATACCGGCTCGTGATTCGCCATTTGCTGGGCGACGGTGCGCTGCGGCTTGCGTTCGGGCAGCGGCGGCAGCGGCGCCATCGACGGGCCCGAGGCACGTGCCGCGATCGGCGGCTCGGTCTCTTCGTCGCGGCGGCCGAGGCCGACATTGGCGAGCCGCTGCAGCAGCGACAGCCGCGTCTTCTGCGGGTGCTCCTCCTCGGGCTCGCCGCGAGCGTGCCGGATCTCGGCCTGGGCGGGCATCGGGAGGTCCTCGAACTTCGGCATCCGCGGCGTGCGGGCCGGCGGACGTTCGGCCGCCTGCGGGATGAAGGTTTCAGGCGCCGGCGCCTCCGGCTCGACGCGGGCGGCCTCCTTGTGATCCGGGAACAGCGTCGGCTTTTGCGCGATCGGGCGAACCGTGACGTCGCCGTAGGAGGCGGGCTGGATCGGGGCCTGTTGCGGCGTCTCAACCGCCGCAGCAATCGCGGCAAGCGCCGCGCGCTCGACGTTGCCGCGCTGTGCCGGCGTAGCGGCAGGAGCCGGTGCCGGAGCACCTGCCTGCTGCGCAGCCGCCGGCTCGAGCTTCTGGGCGCGTTCGGCCAGGCGCGCATTGTCGGCGCGCAGGCGAGCGGTCAGTTCGGCCAGCCGGTTGTCCGGCGAAGACGGCGTGGCAGAGGCGGTGGTTGCGGTGGTGGTGGCAGTGGCAGCGGCGGCGGTGCCCGCGTTGCGCGCAATCTGCGACTGGTCGATGCCGGTCGCGACCACGGAGACGCGGATGATGCCGTCGAGCGATTCGTCGAAGGTGGCGCCGACGATGATGTTGGCGTCCTGGTCGACTTCCTCGCGAATCCGCGTGGCGGCTTCGTCGACTTCGAACAGCGTGAGGTCCTTGCCGCCGGTGATCGAGATCAACAGGCCGCGCGCCCCCTTCATCGAGGAATCATCGATCAGCGGGTTGGCGATCGCAGCTTCGGCCGCGGTCAGCGCGCGCTTCTCGCCGGTCGCCTCGCCGGTGCCCATCATCGCCTTGCCCATTTCCCTCATCACCGCCCTTACGTCGGCGAAGTCGAGATTGATCAGGCCTTCCTTCACCATGAGGTCGGTGATGCAGGCGACGCCCGAATAGAGCACCTGGTCGGCCATCGCGAAGGCGTCGGCGAAGGTGGTCTTTTCGTTGGCGACCCGGAACAGGTTCTGGTTCGGGATGATCAGCAGCGTGTCGACCACCTTGTGCAGCTCGGCGATGCCGGACTCGGCGGTGCGCATGCGGCGCTGGCCTTCGAAATGGAACGGCTTGGTGACGACGCCGACGGTGAGGATGCCCATGTCGCGCGCGGTCTTGGCAATCACCGGAGCGGCGCCGGTGCCGGTGCCGCCGCCCATGCCGGCGGTGACGAACACCATGTTGGCGCCCGAGAGATGGTCGCGCAGCTCGTCGATCACTTCCTGCGCCGCCGCCGCGCCGACATCAGGCTGGGACCCCGCGCCGAGGCCCTGCGTCACCTGGGTGCCCATCTGCACGATGCGCTGGGCCTTCGACATGGTCAGCGCCTGCGCGTCGGTGTTGGCGACGACGAAATCGACCCCCTGCAACCCGGCAGTGATCATGTTGTTGACGGCATTGCCGCCTGCGCCACCGACGCCGAAGACGGTAATCCGCGGTTTCAGCTCGCTGATGTCAGGGGGGGTCAGATTGAGTGCCATGGTTGCCTCTCTACGACGCGCGCGTTGGTTCGCCCCGGCCGGCGGCCGCGGGATTTGGTGAAAATCGTTTGGTCACAGGACCGGTCATCAGAAGCCCTCGCGAAGCCATCGTCCGACCTTTCCAAAATAGCCGTCTGTCCCTGTCTTGAGCTGCCGCGTATGCCGCGGTTCGACGTGTTCAAGATGAGCGTATTGTGGATAGACCAGGAGGCCGGTGGGAACCGCGAACGAAGCGCTCTTGGCCTCGTTGGGCAGCCGGCCGAAACCGAGCGGACGGCCGATCCGGACCGGCCGGTTGAGAATGCGCGTGGCAAGTTCGACGGTGCCGGTGAGCTGAGAAGCCCCACCGCTCAACACAACCCGCGCCCTCGGCTCTGCCGCAAAGGGGGAATCCGCGAGCCGGTCCCGGACCATTTCAAAAATCTCCTCGGCGCGATGCCGGACGATGTTGGCAATCGTGGCGCGCGATACGATCTGCGGCGCATCGTGTTCCTCGCCCGCAGTCGGTACAGACATCAGCTCGCGCGCGTCAGACCCGCCGGTCAGCACGGTGCCATATAACGTCTTGATTCGCTCGGCATCCGCAATGCATGCGCCGACGCCGCGTGCAAGATCCATTGTCACGTGCTGCCCGCCGAGCGCAAATCCGCTCGCATGCACGAAGCGGCCGCCGGAATAGGTCGCAATCGTGGTCGATCCGGCCCCCATTTCGACCACAGCGGCGCCGAGATCGGCCTCGTCGTCGGTCAACACGGACAGGCCTGCGACATAAGGACTCGCCGCCATGGCTTCGACGTTGAGGTGGCAGCGCTCGACCACCAGCATCAGGTTGCGGGCGACGGTGGCATCCGCCGTCACGACTTGCATGTCGACGCCGAACTGCCGCGCGACCATGCCGCGGGGATCGCGGATGCCCTTGACGCCGTCCAGAGCGTAACCGACCGGGAGCGCGTGCAGCACCGTGCGGCCCTCGCCGGTAGCGTGGCGCATACCGGTGGAGGTCACCCGGGTGACATCATCAGCGGTGACCGCGCCGCCTCTGATGTCAGCAGCGGCCTCGACAAGCTGCCCCTGCAGCCGGCCGCCGGAAATCGACAGCAATATTGATTCAACGCGGACCTTGGCCATGCGCTCGGCCAGCGCCACCGCCTGCCGCACCGCCTGCTCGCATTCGGCGAGATCGACCACGGCGCCCGCCTTGACGCCGCGCGACTGGATCTGGCTGTAGCCGATCAGTTCCACCGCGTGGGTACGGCCGCGCAGCGCGTCGCTCGGCGGCGACGGCTTCAGCCGCGCAATCATGCAGGCGATCTTGCTGGTGCCGATATCGAGCGAGGCCACCATCGCCGTACGCTTGTGGTCGACGGGACGTGTCTTCGGGGTCTGGTTGCGATCGAGGCCGGTCATGCTGAATCACCGGCCTTCTTCTTGGTCTTCTTGTCCTTGAACAGTTCTTCGCGGGCCTTGGCCGCGTCTTCCGACAATTGCACCGTCAACCGGTCCGGCAGACGCATGTCGATGGCGACGATGTCGCGCGAGAACAGCTTGTCCTCCTTGTCGAGCTTGCTCAACATGGCAAGCGCGTTGCCGACGTCGTTCTCCGGCAAGCGAATGTCGAGGCCGTCCTTCAGCCGCAAATTCCAGCGCCGTTCGCCGACCAGGATTGCAGCCTTGGTCACCGAGCGGACCTGCGGATAGCGATCGAGCAGCGCGAGGAAATCACGGGCCCTGACATCGGCGCCCTTGCCGACCACCAGCGGCAGCGTCACGAAGCGGCGCGATACGTAGGGCTCCAGCACCGCGCCGTCCTCGGAGATCACGGACAGCCGGCCGTCCTGCTGCCACAGCGCGAACGCCGTGCGCTCGACGATGTCGATCTGCAACTGGCCAGGATACAGCTTCAGGATGGTCGCGTCCGCGATCCACGGATTCGCCTTGAGCTTGTCGCGCAGGATGGCGGCATCGAGGAACAGCAGCGATGAGCGGCCGTTGACGCCGCCGATCGCGAGCACCTCGTCCTGGCTCAACTGCTTGCGGCCATTGATGGCAACCTCGGTGATGCGGAACCCGGCTGAATTGGCCAGCGCGTTGCGGGTATCGCTGACCGCAACCATGAATTCGTCAACATGACCGCCCTTGACGATCCCAAGACCGGCGCTGCCGAGTAGCATCAGCACGGTCAGGGTAACGCCGAGACGATTCGGCAGATAACGCTCAACTAGACGGACCAGGCGATTCGGCGGCTCGCGATCGATCGTGGGCTTCGCCGGGAGCCGGGCGCGACGACCCAGCCGCTCGCGCAGCAGCACGACCGCTCCAATAGCGGCTGCTTTCAGGTCAGCCTGGGGCCCCACCGATCTCACCGACCGCGTGAGGCGTCCTGCACCATCCATTGCACGAGCCTGTCCAAGTGTTGTTCCCGCAAGCTTTTTGCGGGTCCTGGCCCAGATGACGTCTCGGCGTTGCCGGACTTAAGGGCTGACCGGAACTCGGAACAGCGCACACCCCGGCAGCCAAGCGCCACATGCGCCGCCAGCGTTAACCTTCGGACTTACTGGTAAACAAAGTGTAAAAACGCGGGGGTGCTGAAACGTTTTGGTGCGTCTTTTGAGTAGTTTGCCGGCCAACTGTTAGGATTTTGAAACAATTTTAGTGGTCGGGCCGTGTTCCCCGTTAACGACCGGCCGGGGCCGGTCACACCCGCTCCCGGCTGCGCCGTTCGGCCAAGGCGATCTGGTCACGCAGGAAATCCGGAAACTCGATCCCCTGGGCCTTGAGCGCCTTCGGGTAGAGCGAGGCCGCAGTCAGCCCGGGCAAGGTATTGGTTTCGAGGTAAACCGGCCCATTCGCCGAGACGATGAAGTCGGTCCGGGAATAGCCGCTGCAGGAGAGCGCTTTGTGCGCCCGCAGCGCGTGATCCTGCAGTTGCGCAGTGATGTCAGGAGAAAAGCGCCCCGGGCAGATCTCCTGAGTCGATTTGAGCAGATATTTGGCCGTGTAATCGAAGGTGCCCTCCCCCGGCACAATCTCGATCGGCGGCAGCGACATCACCGTGCCATCCGATTGCTCCAGCACGCCGCAGGTTGCTTCGACGCCGGCTATGAAGGGCTCGATCACATATTCTTCGATTCTAGCGGCGTTGCGGACCGCGACCAGGTCCTGGTTGGCGTTGACGAAGATCAGGCCGTAGCTCGAACCGTCTCGCGCCGGCTTTGCGATCAGCCTGCCGTATTCGGCAAACGCTGCGTCAAGGTTTTCCAGGGCGACGCCGGCCGGAGCCGCGACACCGGCAATCGCCACAAACCGTTTCGCCGCAACCTTATCAAAAGCGAGATTCGAAGACGCCGAGCCCGATCCAGTGAAGGGAATGCCGCGCATTTCGCACATCGCCTGCAGCTCGCCGTTCTCGGCACGGCCGCCGTGCAGCCCGAGCACCAGCACACGGTCTTCCGCGGTCGCCTTGTCGAGCGCCGCTTCCAGCGCGATGCCGCGATTGCCCGGCTTGAATTCATCCTCAAAGGGACGCGAATGCTCGAGCAGCGCCTTCGAACTGACCTCGTGAACGGTATCCGCCACATGCCAGAACCAGAGATCGGCTTCCGGCAACGCGCGGTGCAGCGCCTGCGCGGTCGCCACCGAAACCAGCCGCTCTTTATTGGTGCCGCCAAAGAGAATGGTCGTTCGCATGCTGCCTCGCTACCCCGCTGCTTCGTCATTCCGGGGCGATGCGAAGCATCGAACCCGGAATCTCTCTCTCCCATACCACTTCGAGATTCCGGGTTCGCGCTGCGCGCGCCCCGGAATGACGACTATGCGGAAATCCCGATCCGCTTGATTTCCCAGTGCAGCTCGATTCCAGAATTCGCTTTAACGCGCTCGCGCACGGTTTCGCCCAGCGTTTCAATATCATGCCCGGTGGCGTTGCCGGTGTTGATGAGGAAATTGCAGTGCATTTCCGAGACCTGCGCCCCGCCGACGCGAAGCCCGCGGCAACCGGCGGCGTCGATCAGTTTCCACGCGCTGTTGCCGGGCGGATTCTTGAACGTGGAGCCACCGGTCTTTTCGCGAATCGGCTGCGCGGTTTCGCGATGGCTCTGCACCTCGTTCATTCGCGCGCGAATGGTTTCGGCGTCCGTGATCTGCCCGCGAAAGCGCGCAGAGGTGAAAATGACTGAGGGGTCGACGCCACTGTTGCGGTAGACGAACTTCATGTCGGCATTGGAGAAGACATGCTTCGTGCCGTCACGGCCGATGCCGGTCGCCTCGACCAGCACGTCCTTGGTCTCGCTTCCATTGGCACCGGCATTCATCCGCAACGCGCCGCCGATGCTGCCGGGAATGCCGAAGAAGAATTCCATGCCGCCAATATTTGCGGCTGCCGCCGTTTCCGCCACGCGCTTGTCGAGCGCAGCCGTGCCCGCGCTCACGATATCGCCCTCGGGCCTGGTCTCGCCAAACGCCCGCGGCGACAAGCGGATCACCACGCCCGGCATACCGCCGTCGCGCACGATCAAATTGGAGCCGACGCCGACGACATAGACCGGCAATTCCTTCGGCAGCAGCTTTAAGAAATACGCGAGATCGTCTTCATCCGCCGGCGTGAACAACACCTGCGCCGGCCCGCCGACGCGAAACCAGGTCAATTCTGCGAGCGACTGGTTAGCCAACAGCCGCCCACGTAATTGCGGCAGCGCGGCTTTCAGATCGGGCGTGATGTCGGGAAAGGTCATGTCGCGCCAATCGCCTCGCGATATGATTTGAGAACGTATCGCGTTTCGGCTTGCACCAACGCCCGGGGCTTACCCCTCTCCCCAACCCTACCCCGCAAGGGGGGAGGGAGCCTGAACAGCGTGCTCACCTCACGGTGTCCGAAGGCTTCTCCGGAGTACTTTCCAGTTCGCGGTGGAATAGAGCAAGTGAGGGACGCGCTGGCGGCAGGGCTCCCTCCCCCCTTGCGGGGGAGGGTTGGGGAGAGGGGTGGTGGCCGCACACGCTGACGTTCATGGCTACACTCCACTGCGACAGTAGTCATCATCACCCCAACGCCTTCAATTCGCTGGGCAGTGCGTAGGCCCATTGCGTGATGTTGCCGGCCCCTAAGCAGACGACGAGGTCGCCGGGGTTGGCGATGCCGCGGACGACTTTTGCGAGTTCCGTCGAACTCGGCAGCGGAATCACCTCGCGATGGCCATGCGCGCGCAGGCCGAGCACAAAATGGTCGCGGTCGATACCTTCGATCGGCGCCTCGCCGGCCGGATAGACTTCCGCAACGATGACCGCATCGGCATCGTTGAAGCAGGTACAAAATTCCTCGAACAGCGATTGCAGGCGGGTGAAGCGGTGTGGCTGCACCACGGCGATGATCTTGCCGCCATAGGAATCGCGCGCGGCCTTCAATACCGCGGCGATCTCGACGGGATGATGGCCATAGTCGTCGATCACGGTGACGCCGTTCCACTCGCCGGTGCGGGTGAAGCGCCGCTTGACGCCGCCGAATGCCGCGATTGCCGTGCGGATCGCTTCGTCGGAGATGCCGAGTTCATGCGCCACCGCAATCGCTGCCGTCACATTCGACGCGTTGTGCCGGCCCGGCATCGGCAACACGATGTCCGTTATCTCGTGGGTGGCCTCCGTCTTGCGGTCGCGGATCGCAATCTTGAACTTCGATCCGCCGGCGATCGGCGTCAGGTCCATCAGCCGCGCATCGGCCTGCGGGTTTTCGCCGTAGGTGATGATGCGGCGATCCTCGATCCGGCCGACAATGCTCTGCACGACCGGGTGATCGATGCACATCACCGCAAAGCCGTAGAACGGCACGTTCTCGACGAAATTGCGGAACGCGTCCTGGATCGCCTCGAAGGTCTTGAAATGATCGAGATGCTCAGGATCGACATTGGTGACGATGGCGACGTCGGTCGGCAGTTTCAAAAACGTGCCGTCGCTCTCGTCGGCTTCCACCACCATCCAGTCGCCCGCTCCCAGCCGCGCATTGGTGCCATAGGCGTTGATGATGCCGCCATTGATGACGGTCGGGTCGAGATTGCCGCCATCGAGCAGCGCCGCGACCATCGACGTCGTTGTGGTCTTGCCATGGGTGCCGGCAATCGCGACGCAGCTTTTCAGCCGCATCAGTTCGGCCAGCATTTCGGCGCGGCGCACCACCGGGATGCGCTGGGCGCGGGCCGCCATCAGTTCGGGATTATCGCGCTTGATCGCGGTCGAGACCACGACCACGTCGGCGCCGTCGACATTCTCGGCGCTGTGGCCGACCGAGACCTTGACGCCCTTCTCCCGCAGCCGCGCGACATTGCCGCTTTCGGAGGCGTCCGAGCCCTGCACGGTGTAGCCGAGATTGACCAGCACTTCGGCGATGCCGCTCATGCCGATGCCGCCGATCCCGACGAAGTGAATGGGTCCGATCTCGCGCGGCAGTCTCATGAGTACGTCCTTGGCCGTCGTCGCCCGCCTTGTGCGCAATTGCGCACTGGGGCGGGGCGATCCAGTGTTCCGCGAAGCCAGTATTCCGAAGAGCCAAGGCTCAAATCAGGCGCCGCAGCTTACTGGATGCCCCGCTTTCGCGGGGCATGACAAGCGCTTTTTGGGCCGACGTGGACGTCAAGTTCCCGCCGTTTTCATCACCAAATCGGCCAGCCGTTCCGCGGCATCGAGCCGGCCGACCTGGCGGGCAGCGGCAGCCATCGCGGTCAGCCGGGCGGGCTCGGCGGCAAAGGCAGAGATCTCGGCGGCCAGCCGGTCGGGGGTGAATTCTCCTTGCGGAATCCGCAAAGCGCCGTCCACCTTCGCCAATACGCCGGCATTGGCGAACTGGTCCTGGTCGATCGCCCCTGGCAACGGCACCAAAATCGACGGCCGGCCGATCGCGGCGAGTTCCGCCACGGTGCCAGCGCCGGAGCGCGAAACCACGAGATGGCTGGACGCCAGCCGCGCCGGCAGGTCGGTAAAGAACGGCGCGAGCTCGGCCTTGATCTGGAGCCGGTCGTAGATCGCCCGCACCCGCGCCATGTCTTCCTCGCGCACCTGCTGCGTCAGGGCGATGCGGCTCCACAGCACCGGCTCGAGCCGTTCGATCGCGCCCGGCACGATGTCGCTCATCACCCGCGCGCCCTGGCTGCCGCCGACCACCAGCAAGCGCAGCGGCCCGTTCGGTTCCGGAGACGCAAACGGCTGCGCGGCGGCGGCAAGAATCGCCGGGCGCATCGGCGTGCCGACGGTAGTCGCCTTTCCCGCGAGCGAGGGATCGCGATCGAGCACGCCGGGCAGCGAGGTCGCGATCGCATTGACGCGCTTGGAGAGAAAGCGGTTGGCGCGGCCGAGCACGGCGTTGGCATCATGAATGATGCCGGGCACGCCGAGCAGCCGTGCCGCAATCAAAGGCGGCAGCGTCGGATAGCCGCCGAAACCGACCACGGCCGCGGGCTTCAGCCGCCGCACCAGGTTGAGCGCTACGACCGTTCCGTAGCCGAGCATGATAATGGTGCGTGCCAGCGACAACGGATTACGGCCGCGCACGGTCTCGCTCGGCACCACGTCGATATTGTCGCGGGTAAAGAGCCCGCTATAGCGCAGCGCGCGGGCATCTGTTGCAAGCCGCACGCGCAGGCCGCGCTTGATGAGCTCAACCCCGAGCGCTTCAGCGGGAAACAAATGGCCGCCGGTGCCGCCGGCAGCCAGCAGAATGAGAGGCGTAGTGTCCATGGCTTCAAATAGCCGACGCCGCGGCGCTAGTCACGCCCTCAGGCGTAGCCGCGCGCCACGCCGGCCGCGTTCATCGATTCCACTTCGGTGCGCGGGCGCTGCCGCGTCAGCGCCAGCATCATGCCGACGCCATAGGCCAGCGAAATGATCGACGAGCCGCCATAGGAGATGAAGGGCAGCGTCATGCCCTTGGCGGGGATCAGTTGCAGATTGACCGCCATGTTGATGGCAGCCTGCATGCCGAACAGGATCGCAAGTCCCGACGCCGCAAAGCGCGAGAACATGTCCTCGCTCGCGTAGGCCCGCGTCAGCGTGCGGATTACGACGAAAGCGAACAGCCCAACCAGCGCCAGGCACAGGATGATGCCGAATTCCTCCGCCGCCACCGCAAATACGAAATCGGTGTGGCTGTCCGGCAGGCTGCGCTTGGCGATGCCTTCGCCGGGGCCGAGCCCGAACCAGCCGCCGTTCCAGAACGCTTCCATTGCCATGTCGACCTGGAAGGTGTCGCCGGATGCCGGATTCAGGAAGCGCCTGATGCGGCCCGCGACGTGCGGAACCAGCAGATAGGCGCTGAACAACCCGGCCATCGCGACGCCGGCCAGGCCGACCACCCAGATCATCCGCATGCCTGCGATGAAGAACAGCGCGCCCCACACCATCAGGATCAGCATGGTCTGGCCGAAATCCGGCTCCATCACCAACAGCGCCACCAGCGTCAGCAGCAGCACCATCGCCATCGAGGTCGCCGGCATTTCCGGCCGCTTGGTCGATTCCGCAAACAGCCAAGCCGCCATCACGACGAAGGCAGGCTTGGCGGATTCGGAAGCCTGGATGTTGACGCCGAGCAGCGTGATCCAGCGCCGCGATCCCTTCACCTCGGCACCGAAGACGAGCGTCGCGACGATCAAGAGAACGCTCACCACGAACACCAATAGCGCAAGACGGCGGATCTGCCTGGGCGACAGGAACGATACCCCAATCAGCACCAGGAGAGACGGCAGCAGGAACAGCATGTGCCGGCTGAAGAAGTGGAACGGATCGAGCCCGATCCGCGTCGCCACCGGCGGGCTCGCCGCCAGCGACAGGATGACGCCGCCCAGCATCAGCGCCATGATCGCGCCAAGCAGCAGCTTATCCACGGTCCACCACCAGTCCGAAAACGGGGTGCGTTGGTCACGGGCGAGCATGGGCGTTCCCAAAATGGCAGAGGTAACGCCCATTGGTGGGGCAGGATGGTTTATGGGGGGTTAATGAGATGGGTAACTTTTGAGAAAGCGCGCTCTCGCGCCTCACAATAAGTCGTCATACCCGCGAAGGCGGGTATCCAGTACGCTGCGGCTTCTCGGTTCAATCACCAGCGTCTCTGGAATACTGGGTCACCAGCCGGAGCCTGTCATCGGGCGCGCATTCGCGCGACCCGTTGGCGGGTGACGACAGTTGATAGGTGGAACGAAGCGATAGCCATCATTTTATTCTTGTCTCGGCTGCGATCAGCTCTTTGCCGTCCATGGTCGTGATCGTCAGCCGCACCTGATCGCCGCTGCCGCCGGCAGGGATCGGCGCGGAAATGCGATTTCCGTTGTTCGGGTCGGCTTCCACGGTGTCGTTGAACAATATCGCATCGCCGTACTTCAACGCTACGCGCAACGGCGTGGTCGGTTCGATACTGAAGAATTGAAGATTCACGCCCGAAGCTGCAGCCGAGAAATTGACCAGGATATTCTCGTTCGCATCCGTCACGTCGCTCATGCCGACGGTCGGGCTGTAGGTCTCCGTGACAGACACTTCGCCCCGTGCGGGAAGCTTGGCGCGGTGGAAAAACTGGTCCGACACGCCCGCCCACAATTCGACGTAAGGCCGCGCTTCGCTCGGGTCCTTGCGTGCGTCGGTTTCGTTGGTGAACGACGGAAATCCCCACGTCCACATCTTCAGTCCCCGCGTGACCGTATTGTCGGCGATGCGGATGATCCCCTCCTCGTTGTCGTGATTGATCACACCCCAGAAGTTTCCGCCCTGCATATCGGGCGCCGCGTACGCGATGCCCATTGTCGGCCAGTTCTTGAAGTAGCGCAGTTTTTCGAAACGGCTCTTGCCTGGACCAAAGCTCTCATCACCTTCGGACAGATTGGCCGACCAGGCAGGCGTGCTGTAGGCCTCGATCGGCGCAATGATTTCGGCGCCGCCGGTCGTCTTGGGGTTCTTCGGGTCCGAGCCCGGCGCCAGCGTCGTGCACGTCCAGTACTCGTAATCGATCATCTGGGGTTGCGGATTTTTCAGGACCACGCGCGCATCAAGCGCGGCGCGTTTCGCTTTCAGCGTGACGTAGTAAGTCGCTTCGATACCCGTCGGCCCCTTGAGGAACTGCGTTGGTGCCGCGGAATACGCGACATCATCCTTGAGCGACATCGACACCGTCACTTCGCCGGCACTCTCCTTCACGACCTTAAAGTCCCACGGCTTCAGCCACGTCTTGCCGTGCTCGGGATCCGGGAAGGTGGGGAAGATGCCGCCATACACCATCAGCCAGTCGTAATAAAAGACGCCGGCCTTCATCCCGTAAGGCACGCCTACTTCAGTGCGATAAAGTTGTTCGTGGCCAGTCGGCTTGTAAATGATGGAAAGAATGCGTCCGCCAAATTCAGGCAACAGCGTTACCTTCAGGTAACGATTCTCGAGCACGTAGGTCCTGAACGCACGATCGACGATGGTTTTCTTGTCGAGCGACCCGTCGACGAATCCGTTCTCCGCAGAGGTCGCGTAGCTGACGGTGCTCCAGGTGATCGTGGACTCGCTGAGAGATACGGTGTCGGGCGGCGCCGAATACACGACAGCAGGAAGCGCACCGGCCGCCAATACGACGGCAACCACGAGGCTGATACGGCGATGTCGGAAAGCTTGAATTGCCATTTCCGTGGCCTTCGAACGGACCTGATACCATTCTAGAGTAAAATCTTCACCTATATGGAGGGCGTGTCCACGCAATATCTCCGAAACATGGAAATCACTCTATCTGAAGGGCTTTGACGATGGGCGACGTGACGGAGAATTTGCTTCAGAGCCGATGGTCAGAGTACCAGCGGCTGCTTGCGGTCCACGCGTCTTATGCGGCACTCGTCCGGCTGGCCGAAATGGATAATGTCCTGAGCCAAGAGGGTGCGACTTGGCCGATTCCACACAAGTGGGTAGTGATCGTTCAAAATGAGACGATACCCGATGAGTTATACAGGAAGGCCCTCGCTGAGGCGGAGCAAAATGTCTCGCGCTTGAAGCGGATACTGGGTGTCGGGACCAACTTCACGCATGAGGAGATGGTGCTCGCTATCACCCTCCGCGTTGAACTTCAGTTACTGGCTGAACTTTTATTAAAAAGACGCGGGGCAATCGAGTTTGCCCCCGATTTGGCCGACGAGGATCTCCGAGAAATTTCCAGATATTCCCAGAATGTCTCCGCATTTCGTGCCGCCAAGGCGACAGCAAAGCGAAACTGGGGGATTCCGATCCGGTCTTCTTGGTTTGAGTAAAGGGCACAGGTTTCTTCCTGCCACCCGCCAATTAAGAAGCCCTCACACCACCGGCTTCACGCCGGGCATCGCCGTCACGAGATCGCGGAACGCGGCGCCGCGGATTTCGAAATTGCGGTACTGGTCGAACGAAGCGCAGGCCGGCGACAATAGTACCACGGGATCGACCAGCCCCGACGCCTCGGCATCGCGCGCCGCGTTCGCCACTGCCACATCGAGCGTCTCCGAAATCTCGTGCGGCACGCGCTCGCCCAGCGTTCCCGCAAACTCCTGCGCGGCTTCGCCGATCAGATAGGCTTTTCGGATGCGCGGAAAGTATTCGGCGAGCCCGGTGATGCCGCCCTGCTTCGGCTTGCCGCCGGCGATCCAGAAGATGTCGGCGAACGACGACAGCGCATGGGCGGCGGCATCCGCGTTGGTGCCCTTGGAGTCGTTGACAAACAGCACGTTGCCGCGGCGGCCGACCTGCTCCATGCGGTGCGCCAGCCCTGGAAAGCTGCGCAGACCGTTTTGCAGCGTATCGGTGGAGATACCCATCGCCAGCGCGCAGGCCGAGGCGCATGCTGCGTTCTGCGCGTTGTGCAGGCCGCGCAGCGAACCGATGCCGCCCAGCCTTGCGACCTCGTTGCGCGCGCCGCCGGAGGCCTGCACGACGGTTTCGCGCTCGACATAGACGCCGTCGGGCAAGGGATTCTTCACGGAGATCCGCACCACGCGCCTTCCCGCCTGGTCGAGCCGGTCGGCGATGTTGCGACACCAGATGTCGTCAACGCCGACGATCGAGGTGCCCTGCGGCTGCACGCCGGCAACCAGCCGCGCCTTCACCGCGGCATAGTTTTCCAGCGTGCCGTGGCGATCGATGTGGTCTTCGCTGACATTGAGCAGGATCCCAACGGATGGATCGAGCGAAGGTGCCAGATCGATCTGGTACGACGACATCTCGACCACATGCACGCGTCCCATCCGCGGCGGCTCCAACGAGAGGATCGCGGTGCCGATATTGCCGCCCATCTGGGTATCGTAGCCGGCGACCTTCATCAGATGCGCGATCAGCGCCGTCGTAGTGGACTTGCCGTTGGTGCCGGTGATGGCGACGAAGGGCGCCTCGGGCGCGTGACGGCGGCGCTCCCGGCAAAACAGTTCGATGTCGCCGATCACCTCAATGCCGGCCTGCCGCGCCATCAGCACGGACCAATGCGGCGCCGGATGCGTCAGCGGCGCGCCGGGGGTGAGGACCAGGGCCGAGAAATTCGACCACGATACGGTGCGCAGATCGGCCGTGGTGAAACCAGCCTGCGCCGCCTTGGCGACATTGTCGGCGCTGTCATCGCCCGCGATCACTTCCGCGCCGCCAGCCTTGAGCGCGTGGCAACCCGCCAGCCCCGAACCGCCGAGGCCGAACACGGCGACCGTTTTGCCTGCGAAGGAAGTGATGGGAATCAAGCGATCACCGCAGCTTCAGCGTGGAGAGGCCGGCGAGTGCCAGCATCACCGAGATGATCCAGAACCGGATCACGATCTGCGGCTCGGTCCAGCCCTTCTGCTCGAAATGGTGATGCAGCGGCGCCATCCGGAACACGCGTTTTCCGGTCAGCTTGAACGATGCCACCTGCACGATGACGGAGACGGCTTCCAGCACGAACAACCCGCCAATCACGGCGAGCACGATCTCGTGCTTCACCGCGACCGCGGTCGCGCCGAGCATGCCGCCGAGCGCGAGCGAGCCGGTGTCGCCCATGAAGATCGAGGCCGGTGGCGCGTTGAACCAGAGGAAGCCGAGGCCGGCGCCAAGCACCGCGCCGCACAGCACCGCGAGCTCGCCGGTGCCGGCGACGTAGCGGATCTGCAGATAATCGGAGAACACCGCATTGCCGGTCAGATACGAGATCATGCCGAAACTGGCGGCGGCGATCATGACGGGCACGATCGCAAGCCCGTCGAGACCGTCGGTCAGGTTCACCGCGTTGCCGGCGCCGACAATGACGAAGGCGCCGAAGATCACGAAGAACCAGCCGAAATTGATCGCGACGTCCTTCAGGAAGGGCACCGCGAGCGAGGTCGATGTCGCATCGCGGCCGAGCCGCACCAGCGCGTAGCAGGCCGCGAGCGCAATCACCGCTTCGATCAAAAGCCGCAGCTTGCCGGCAAAGCCGCTATGGCTCTGTTTGGTCACCTTCAGATAGTCGTCGTAAAATCCGACGAAGCCGAACCCGAGCGTCACCGCGAGCACGATCCAGACATAGGGGTTGAGCGGATTGGCCCACAACAGCGTCGCCACCACGAGGCCCGACAGGATCATCAGCCCGCCCATCGTCGGCGTGCCCTTCTTGGAGATCAGATGCGACTGCGGGCCGTCGGTGCGGATCGGCTGGCCCTTGCCCTGCCTGAGCCGCAAGTGATCAATGATCCAGGGCCCGAACAGGAAGACGAATAGCGCGCCCGTCACCATCGCCCCTCCGGTGCGAAAGGTGATGTAGCGAAACACGTTGAAGAAGCCGCGGAAGATGCCAAAACCGGGAACAGTATTGGAAAGCTCGATCAGCCAGTAAAACATTCAGGTAGGCCCTATCACGCGGCTTGGTTGCGCCGTCTTTGGCGGAAAGCGCTCCGGAAGCGCCTTGATAATCGTTTTCATCCTCAAACCAAGCAAATCTTGGTCAAGCATAAGGTATTGACGAATCGCCTCTCGCGGAAGCAACGGGCGCGCTAGTTTACGCCTTTGCCTGCAAGGCGGCCAGCAGCCTGGGCACAAACTTGTTCACCCAGAACATTTTTTTGCTGCCCTTGACCACCACGACGTCCCCGTCCCGCAGCAATGCGGCGATTTGTTGGGGATCGAGCGTCGCCGGGTCTTCATGCCAGCCGAGCGCCCGCTCCGCTGGCACGAGGTCGTACAGATGGCGCATCAGCGGGCCGACGCAGTAGATGCCATCGAGGCCCGGCAGGTCCTTCGCGAGTTTCTCGTGATAGGCCGGCGCATCGGCGCCCAATTCCAGCATGTCGCCGAGAATGGCGATGCGCCGGCCTGATTTCACCGGCCGCGCCTTCAGGCTGCCGAGCGCGGCCACCATGCTGGCCGGGTTGCCGTTGAAACTGTCGTCGATCACGGTCACGCCATGGGCCACCTGCTCCACGCCGCGGCCGGTCATGATGCCGACATCGCCAAGTTCCTTCGCCAGCGCCGCCGGATCGAGCCCTGCGGCATGGATCGACGCCAGCGCGGCCAACGCGTTCTGCAAACGATGCGGCGCACCGGGCGTCAGGCCGAATTCGATCCGGCTGCCGTTCACCTGCGCGGCGACGTTCCAGCTTTCGTCTTCCGGCGTATGCCTCAATGCGTGAATATCCGAACCTTCGCCGAAGCGAACGACCTTGCCGTTCCATTCCGGCGCCTCGACATCTTCAGGCAATACCAGCACGCCATCTTTCGGCAGGCCCTGCGCGATGCTCACCTTCTCACGCCGGATCGCCTCCAGGCTGCCGAGCTTTTCCAGATGCACCGGCTGCACGTTCACCACGAGCGCGACCGTCGGTTTTGTCAGCTCGCTCAGCCGCGCGATCTCGCCCGTTTGGTTCATGCCCATCTCGACGACCCACACGCTCGCTCGCGGGCCGGCGTTGCACAGCGTCAGCGGCACGCCCCAAAAATTGTTGAAACTGCTCGGGCTGGCATAGGCATTCGGATACGCGGCGAGGAACTCCTTGGTGCTGGTCTTGCCGGCGCTGCCGGTGAGCCCGATCACCGGCCCGGCAAAGCGTGCCCGCGCGGCGCGCGCCAGCGCCCAAAGGCCATCGATCAGCGTATCCTTGACGATCAACTGCGGAACGCGGACGCCGTCGATGGCGTGCGGGACGATCATCGCCACCGCGCCGGCCGCTTCGGCCTTATCGGCGAATTCCCAGCCGTCGCGGGCGCTGGCGAAACTGGAGATGAAGCCGCCGCTTGGCGTGCCGCTCAACGCCACGAACAGGCTTCCGGGCTTCACCAGCCGGCTGTCCTGCGTGACGAAATCAATCGGCGTGTCCGGATATTCACCCGACAGCCCCAGCGCGCGCGCAACCTCGGCAACCGTCCACAATGGTGTCGCGCTCATGCCATCCTCGCTGCGAGCGCGGCCGCCACCGCCTCATGATCGCTGAACGGCAAAACCTTATCGCCGACGATCTGGCCGGTCTCGTGCCCCTTGCCGGCGATCAGGAGCGCATCGCCAGGCTGCAGCGCCGCGATCCCTGCCCGGATCGCCTCCGCGCGATCGCCGATGTCGGTTGCACCTTTCGCCGCCGCCAGAATGGCGGCGCGGATCGCAGTCGGATTTTCGCTGCGCGGATTATCGTCGGTAACGATGACCTGATCGGCATTCTCGGCCGCGATCGCGCCCATGATGGGACGCTTGCCGGCATCGCGGTCGCCGCCGGCGCCGAAGATGACGACGAGCTTGCGCTTCGCATAAGGCCGCAGCGCCTGCAGCGCCTTGGCCAGCGCGTCCGGCTTGTGCGCGTAGTCGACGAAGATCGGTGCGCCATTGTGCTCGCCGACCCGCTCCAGCCGGCCCTTGGCGCCTTCGAGATGCTCGAGCGCGTCGAACACCGCGGCCGGCTCGCTGCCGGTGCCGATCGCGAGACCCGCGGCAACCAGTGCATTCTCGATCTGGAATTCGCCGACCAGCGGCAGCTTGACGATGTAGTTGCGCCCGCGATGCGTCAGCGCCAGATCTTGCGCGAATCCTTCGACGGTCGCACCAACAAGGCGGATCCCTTCGCCGGCGCCATCCACGCTGCCGCCGACGGCGATGATCCGCAAGCCCCGCGCCTGCGCCGCCTCGATCACTTGCTGCGAACAATCATGATCGGCCGAAATCACGGCCGCGCCATCCGGCACGACGAGATCGCGGAACAGTCGCAGCTTGGCAGCAAGGTAATGCGCCTCATCCGGATGGTAATCCATATGGTCGCGCGAAAGATTGGTGAAGCCGCCGGCGGCGATGCGCACGCCATCGAGCCGGAACTGGTCGAGCCCGTGCGAGGAGGCCTCGAAAGCCAGATGCGTCACGCCGTCGCCCGCGATCTCGTCGAGTTGCCTGTGCAGCGCGATCGGATCCGGCGTCGTCAGCGAGCCGTAGACCGTGCGCTTTTGCGACACCAGACCGATGGTGCCGATGCTGGCGGAGGCGTGGCCGAGCCGTTCCCAGATCTGGCGCGTGAACGCCGCGACCGAAGTCTTACCGCTGGTCCCCGTCACCGCCGCGATGGTCGCGGGCTGACGCGGATAAAATCTCGCCGCCGCCAACGCCAGCGCGCGGCGCGGGTTCGACGTGGCTACAAAGGGAACGCGGGCGTCCGAAGAGATGCGTTCGGCGGCGACCGCAACTGCGCCCGCCTTAACCGCGGAATCAATGAAGCGCGAGCCGTCGGTTTTGGTCCCCGCGAGCGCGAAGAACAGATCACCGGGCTTCACCGCGCGGCTGTCGACGCTAAGGCCTTTCACATCGACAGCTTCCGCCTGCGGCTCGATCGCAGCGTCATCGCTGAAGAGGTCGCGAAGTTTCATCTTGTTCCAGTCCGGCCCGGCGCAGTTTGGCGCGCGTGGATCATGATCCGATTTGGATCATGATCTATCTCTATTTTGGGAGCATGATCTCCGCGCAAACGCTTCGCGTTTGTCGCGAGGGAAAACCGGTCTCCACTTTTCCGGATCATGCTCCTCCTACGCCTTACTGGGTTGTCTTCGATGCTGCAAGAATAAGGCGGTCGGACGGCGGCAGGTCGAAGCGCGGCTCAATGCCCAGCAGCGGACCGATGCGGGCAATCACCTTGCCGCCGGTCGGCACTGCGTTCCAGCCCGACGTGATGAAGCCATGGGTTTCCGGCAGCGCCTTCGGCTCGTCCAGCATGACCAGCAACTGATACTGCGGATTATCGGCCGGGATGATCGCGGTGAAGGAATTGAGCACCTGCTTCTTGGAATAGCGGCCGTTGACCACCTTTTCCGAGGTGCCGGTCTTGCCGCCGATATAGTAGCCCTTCACGTCCGCCTTCTTGGCGGTTCCGATCTCGGCGTTCAGCCGCATCAGATAGCGCATCTTCTCGGAGGTTTCGGTTCGGAGCACCTTCTTCGCGATGGCCCGCGCCTCCTCTTCCGACCGCTTGAGGAAGGTCGGGGGAATCAGGAGACCGCCATTGATGCAGGCATTGATGCCCATCACCGCCTGCAGCGGCGCCACCGCGATGCCATGGCCGAACGAAGCCGTGATGGTGTTGAGCTCGGTCCAGCGCTTGGGCACAATCGGGGATGCGCTTTCCGGCAGCTCGGTGCGCAGCCGGTCCATCTGGCCGAGCTTTTTCAGGAATGCCTTGTGGGCTTCCACGCCTTGCGCCAGCGCGATCTTGGCCGCGCCGACGTTGGAGGAGAAGGTGAACACTTCCGACAGCGTGATCGCGCGGCCGACCGGATGGGTGTCGTGAATGGTGAACTTGCCGAACTTCAGCGTCCCGCGCCCGTCATAGAGCGTGTTGAGGTTGGCCTTGCCCGAATCCAGTGCCATCGCCAGCGTCAGCGCCTTGAAGGTCGAGCCCATTTCGAACACGCCCGTAGTCAGGCGATTGATGCGTTCGGGGTCGTGCGCCTCTTTCGGATTGTTCGGATCGAAATCCGGCAGCGACACCAGGGCCACGATCTCGCCGGTCCTGACATTGGAGACGAGGCCGGAAGCTGCCTTGGCCTTGTACTTCTCTTTCGCCTTCAACAATTCGTCGCGCAGCGCGTGCTCGACGCGCAGGTCGATCGACAGTTCCACCGGCTTTTGCAGCCGGTCGGTGGCGAAGCCGGCGCGGTGCAGATCGGCCAGACCGTTGTTGTCCAGCCACTTCTCCATCCCGGCGATGCCCGCGTTGTCGATGTTGACGAGGCCGATCAGATGCGCGACCGCAGCACCGGTCGGATAGACACGCTTGTTCTCGCGCAGGAAGCCGATGCCGGGAATGCCGAGCTTGTGAATGTCGTGCTGCTGTTTTGGCGTGATCTCGCGCTTCAGCCAGACAAATCCCTTGCGCGACGACAGGCGCGTGCGCGCCTCCGCGGTGTCGAGGTCCGGCAGCGCCGCCGTCAATAGTTCGATCGCCTCGTCCTTGTCGATGATGCGCCTGGGTTCGCCGAACAGGCTCGGCGCCTTGACGTCGGTCGCCAACACCTCGCCGTTACGATCGACGATATCGGGCCGCGCGGTTGCAATCGCGTCCTGCGAGGCGGCGCGGCGGCCGCCGTGGCTGTCGGCGCCGACGGCGAACATCACCAGACGTCCGGCCAGCACAGCATAAATTGCCGCAAACAGCAGGATCGCAAGGCCCACCCGCGCCCGCGCCTTGACGGCGCGGTCGACATTGCGCCCATAGAGCAGGCTGCGGATCAGCCGCCGCCGCCACGGTTCCGCGGGCCTCCTGGAGTTGGCAAGCGCGCGGCCGGTCATTGCTGATCTCCCGGTGCGGGCACGGAGCCGGTTGTGGATGGCGCTTCGGCTGCAGCCTCGATGGTGTTGATCATCGCGCCGATCGGATCGGGCGCACCCGGCCGCGCAAAAGCTGGCGGCCGTTCCGGCAAGCTCTTCAGTTGGTCATATTGCGTGGCGACCAGTGGCTTCAGGCTGAGATGGCGCTCGGCAAGTCCCTGCAGCCGCAGCGGCGCATCGAGCTTGGCCCATTCCGCGCGCAGCGCCGCAATCGCATCGCGCTGCTCGCGTATCTCGGCGTTGAGCCGCAGCACACGCTCGACCCGCGCGGTCGATTCCATCTTGATCCGGTAGACATAGGCGGCTGCGAACACCAGCGCGCCGATGACGAGGAAGTGGATGATCCGCATGATCAGCCTCCCCTCATCACGTCGGCAAGGGTCGGCCACGCCGGCAGGCGGCCTGCTGCATGCGCCGGCGCTGCGGTGCGCTCGGCAGCGCGCAGTTTCGCCGATCGCGCGCGCGGATTGGCGGCGAGCTCGGTTTCACCGGGGGTAACCGGACGCTTCGTCAGGATCTGAAAACTCGGCGCCGCCTGCGCCACTTCGGGCAAATGCCGCGAACCACCGCCAGCCTTGCCGCGCGCGTTGAGGAAATCCTTGACGATGCGGTCTTCCAGCGAATGGAACGAGACGACCACCAGCCGCCCGCCGGGCTTCAGTACGCGCTCCGCCGCTGCCAGCGCGAGATGCAGTTCGTCGAGTTCGGCGTTGACGAAGATCCGCAATGCCTGGAACGTACGCGTCGCCGGGTGAATCTCGTTGGGCTTTGAGCGCACCACCCTGCCGACGATATCGGCCAGTTGTTGGGTGGTCATAATCGGCGCCTCTTTCCGCGCCGCCACGACGGCGCGCGCGACGGCGCGGGAATGGCGCTCTTCGCCGAAGATATAGATGATGTTGGCAAGGTCGCTCTCGGAGGCCTTCGCCACCACATCGGCCGCCGTCGGCCCGTCGCGACCCATCCGCATGTCGAGCGGGCCGCCGAGCCGGAACGAGAAGCCGCGCTCGGCCTGATCGAGTTGCATCGAGGAAACCCCGACGTCCATCACGACGCCGTCCACCGCAGGCACACCTTGCGCCGCGCAGATTTCGGCAAGGTTGGAGAATCGGTCCTCGACCAGGGTCAGCCGACCGCCGGACTGCTCGACCAGGTCGAACCCGCCGGCAACCGCCGTCCGGTCGCGATCGATGCCGATGACCTGTGTTCCCGGGATGTCGAGAATCGCGCGGCTATAGCCGCCGGCGCCGAAGGTCGCGTCGACATAGACCCCGCCGTCCCTGGGATCGAGCATCTCGACCGCCTCGCGGCCGAGCACCGAGATGTGGGGCGGCGCAGCCGGGGTCATGCGTCGTCCTCTGGCGTTTTCCAGTTTGTGGTACGAAAACTGGACGCGAACGGGCCCATTGCGCCTCAAATCTCTGCGCTTCGCCGGGCTTTTCCGGCCAAATGGCCGCGAACAGGTGGGATTGCCGCCTCTCGCCCGGCCCCGCGACCCCTCATTTCCAGACGGAATTTGCTGGGTTGCCATGGCAATTTCGAGCGTGAAAGAGGGCCTCGGCCGTCCCCAACCCGGTTCGGCTATTCACCACTTAGTAACGGCACTTAGCGTTAAGAAAGCGTTGATGGTCGGCCGCGGGTTTTCCGCGCTTTCGAGATACCGAACAAGGGTGATGCGCCCCGC
Source organism: Bradyrhizobium murdochi (assembly GCF_000472965.1). Taxonomy (GTDB): domain Bacteria; phylum Pseudomonadota; class Alphaproteobacteria; order Rhizobiales; family Xanthobacteraceae; genus Bradyrhizobium; species Bradyrhizobium murdochi. The sequence goes on from NZ_AXAU01000019.1 coordinate 132,574, forward strand.
CCACACTCGGTCAAAATACGAGAGGGAACTCGGCCGCCGCATTGCGCGGGCACGCGGTAAATGAATAGTAAACGATATTGCCGTTCGAACACGATGTTGCCGCTCTGCCGCCCGGTTTGGGTTTAAAAAATGGCTTCTGGTTCGTTCACATCTGCTGGTATTGATTCGAGGCGTCAACGCGCCCTTCCCGTTCCCAGGGCCAACGCCGACATGAAGATATTTACCCCGGATTCCTCGATCGCATCCGACGTCATCCCGTCGCCGAACTATGGCGACCGCAACAACGGCCGCGTCGCCGATATGATCCTGCTGCACTACACCGGCATGCCGGATGTGGAAGGCGCGATCGCCCAGCTCTGCACCCCCGGCACCGACGTCTCCGCGCATTACATCGTGCTGGAGGACGGCCGCATCGTGCAGAGCGTGCCGGAAGCCAAGCGCGCCTGGCACGCCGGCGTATCCTCCTGGGCCGGCGAGGAAGACATCAATTCCTGCTCGATCGGCGTCGAGATCATCAATAGCGGCCACGACTGGGGCTATCCGGATTTCCCGTCGCGCCAGATCGCCGCCGTGATCGCGCTGTGCCGCGGCATCATGCTCCGCCGCAAGATACCGGCGCATCGCGTGCTCGCACATTCCGACGTAGCGCCGGCGCGCAAGAAGGATCCCGGCGAAAAATTCCCGTGGCACTTGCTGGCGAATTCCGGTGTCGGCCATTGGGTGCAGCCGGCGCCGATCGTGCGCGGCGAAACGCTCAAGCTCGGCAGCATATCAGACGGCGTCGCCAACATGCAGGCGGCGCTCGCCAAATACGGCTACAACATCCCGACCCACGGCAAGTTCGACGGTCCGACCATGCAAGTGGTCACCGCGTTCCAGCGCCACTTCCGCCCCGCGCGCGTCGACGGCATCGCCGATCACTCGACCATGAGTACGCTGCACGCGCTGTTGGCGAGCCTGCCGGCGGAGGCGATGACGACGGTGGCGGCGAGGTGATTGCACTCCCTCGCCCCGCTCTTGCGGGGTCGAGACGAGCGAAGCTCGCTCTTAGGCGGATCGGCCTCGGACGCGCTCGCTGACATTGGTCGCTCCTCGCCATTTGTCTTCGTATTGCTTCGTATTGCGCTCAGCTAAGTTCTTGGGCGAGTCCGATGAGAAGCCCTTCAGGCCCACGGATGTAGCAGAGGCGATACGCGTCTTTATACTGAACTACTTCGCCTACGAGCTGCGCGCCGCGCGTGCGGAGCCTTTCAAGCGTCTCGTCGATGTCGTCCACGGCGAACATGACGCGGAGGTAGCCCAGGGCGTTGACCGGAGCGTTCCGGTGATCTGCGACGACAGGCGGCGTGAGGAAGCAGGAGAGCTCGAGCCGGCTGTGGCCGTCCGGTGTACGCATCATGGCAATCTCGACGCGCTGATCGCCCAGACCAGTGACGCGCCCGGCCCATTCTCCTTCGATCGTAGCCCGCCCTTCGAGCTCGAGGCCGAGTTCGCGAAAGAAATCAATCGTCCCTCCGAGGTCTTCGACGACGATTCCTACGTTGTCCATCCGCTTGAGCGCCATGTTTCCAATCTCCAACTCACCCGAATTGCACCGGACGATGCTTCGCATCGCTGAGGCAATCCGATTTCTCCCCGCAAGAGCGGGGCGAGGTTAGTCCTAACCCATCTCTGCAATCCTTCGCGCATACAGTCTTCGCAACGGCTCCAACTGCGTCGCAGCCGTCGCCTCCTGATACGCCTCCCGCGCCGCGTCGTGCCGGCCGAGCCGGCGCAGCAAATCAGCGCGGACGGCCGGCAGCAGCTCATAACTCTTCAGCCCACCGCGCGCTTCCAGCGCATCGACCAGATCGAGCGCCCGCGCCGGCCCATCGACCATCGACACCGCAGCAGCGTGATTGAGTTCGATCACCGGCGACGGGCTGATCCGAAGCAGCACCTCGTAGAGCCCGGCGATCTGCCGCCAGTCGGTGTCTTCGTAACTGGGCGCGCGCGCATGCAGAGCGGCAATCGCCGCCTGCACCGCATAGGATTGCGGCCGGCCCGGCACCCTCAGTGCCTCCTCCACAAGAAGCAAGCCTTCCGCTATCTGTGCACGATCCCATAGCGTGCGGTCCTGTTCTTCCAGCAGCACGATGTCGCCGCCTGCGGTCTGGCGCCCGGCGCGCCGCGCATCATGCAGCAGCATCAGGGCGAGCAGGCCCTTGATCTCGCCGCGTCCGGGCATCAACCCATCGAGCAGCCGCGCCAGCCGGATCGCCTCGCGCGCGAGATCCGGCCGCATCAGGCCTTCCCCTGACGTGGCCGCGTATCCTTCGGTGAAGACGAGATAGACCACCGCGAGGACGCCGCGCAGCCGCGGATCCAGCGCCTCGCGCTCCGGCACCTCATAGGGAATGCCCGCAAGACGGATTTTTTGCTTGGCCCGCAGCAGGCGTTGCGCCATCGCATCTTCGCTGGCGAGAAAGGCGCGCGCGACCTGCGCCGTCGTGAGCCCGCATACCGTGCGCAGCGTCAGCGCGACCTGCGCCTCGGCGGCAAAGGAGGGGTGACAGCACGTGAAAATCAGCCGCAGCATGTCGTCGTCAAGCGCGCTGTCGGCGTCCTCGCATGGTTCGGACGCGTTGAGCAGCAGCTCATGCGTCAGCTCTTGCTGCTTGCCGCGAAATGCAATGTTGCGTCTGATGCGATCGACCGCCTTGTTGCGGCCGACATTGACCAGCCAGGCGCGTGGATTGGACGGCAGGCCCGCGGTCGGCCAGCGTTCCAGCGCCACCGCGAACGCATCCTGCAAGGCATCCTCGGCCAGATCGAAATCGCCGACGAGACGGATCAGCGTGGCCAGCGCCCGCCCCGTCTCGTCGCGGAATGTTTTTTCGATCTCGCGTGGTGTCATGCGATCTCAATGGTTGTCATTCCGGGGCGATGCCAAGCATCGAACTACGATGCGCAATTGCGCCTCGGAGAATCTCGAGCTTCCCCAATGTGCAATTGCACATTGGGGTTCGCGCTTTGCGCGCCCCGGAACGACGCCTAATCATAGACCATGATCGGCCTGACCTCGATCGAACCAACCCTGGCGGTGGGAATTCTGGCGGCAATGCCCAGCGCCTCATCGAGATCCTTGGCCTCGACCAGATAATAACCGCCGAGCTGCTCGCGCGTCTCCGCAAACGGACCGTCCGTCGTCAACATCTTGCCGTCGCGGACGCGCACGGTCGTGGCGGTCGTCGTCGCCTGCAGCGCGTCGCCGGCCTTGAAATTGCCGCTCTGGACGATGGATTGGGTGAATGCGCGGTACTCCGCCGTCAGCTTCTGGAGCTCGGAAGCGTCCATCTTTGCCTGCTCGGCTTCGTTTCGGTAGATCAACAACAGATACTGCATCTTTGAAACTCCTTTTGACCGGCTGGATCGCCGACACCCAGTCGGGTGGGCCCCCCGCAAAACGACATCGCCACGGAAATTTATTTTTGGCGGTAGGGCGGCCCCTTCCGGGAAGCTGGGATATAGGAAGCATGAACATTTGCCACCGGATATTCAGGACTTCCCGCCGGCCTCCGCAAGCTTCCGCCTCAGCTCCCTGACTTCCTCAAACCGTTTCGTCACGTCTCGCATGACCGCCACGGTGCCTGCGACCTCCTGCGACTCGTCTCGCAGCAGCACAATGGTGAACTCGACCGAGATCCGCCGACCATCCTTGGTCAACCCGGGCACGGACAACAGGTCGCCGTGGCCGTAGCGGCTCGTTCCCGTCGCCATCGTGTGTCGAAAGCCTTCCCAGTGCCGTGCGCGCAAATTCTCAGGGATAATCAGGTCGAGCGATTGGCCGATGGTCTCTCCAGCCGGAAATCCAAAGATCCGTTCGGCGCCGGGATTCCAGAACGTGATGCGGCCCTCGCGATCGGTCGCGATAATTGCGTCGGAGGCGCTGTGCAGCAGCGCTTCGCCAAGACCGGCAGGAATGTTCATCGCGCCTCCGCTACCGATCCTCAAAATCGATCAGTCAGCATCAAATGCCGCCATGCCGCTTCTGTCAAAATCGCGCATATGGAACCCGATTAACCATTGCTTTTCCTTGACGCGGCGCGCCGGAATCCCCATTCGTAAGGCATCAGTCGGCCGGACGGCCGCTCCCGCTACGGTCGAAAGGCTGCGGGGGAGGAAAGTCCGGGCTCCATCGACATGCGGTGCCGGATAACGTCCGGCGGGGGTAACCCTAGGGAAAGTGCCACAGAAAACGAACCGCCTTCCTTCGCCTTCGGGCTTCGGAGGGTAAGGGTGAAAAGGTGCGGTAAGAGCGCACCGCGTCTCCGGCAACGGAAACGGCATGGCAAACCCCACCGGGAGCAAAACCGAATAGGGACGGCAACGCGGGCTGTTCGCGAAAGCGATAACGCCGCAGGGCGATGTCAGGCTCGCCGTCCGGGTAGGTTGCTCGAGGCCATGTGCGAACATGGTCCCAGAGGAATGGCCGTCACGTATCATTCGAAAGAATGGTGCCCTACAGAACCCGGCTTACAGGCTGGCTGATATGTTATGAATGAGGGGGGCTCGGCGCGAACACGCCGGGCCCCTCGCCATTTTGTTTGACGTCGCGCAAAACAATCTCAATCGCGCCCCGCCTCCCCGATCGCCTGCGCCAGCCGCGCCGGGTTGCTGAAGAACATCTCATGACTGCCGTCGCATTCGACCAGCCGGAACAGGCCGAGCCGCTCCGACAAGCGCGGATGCCATGGCAGGCCGTGCGGCAGGGCAATGTCCTGCCTGCAATTGACATAGGACTTGCCGACCGGCAGCTCCGCCAGGGGACGCTTCAGCGCGATCTTGTCGGTGAACGTCTTATACGGATGCAGATTGAGTTTGGCGTAGGCGGATTTCGCCAGTTCGAGATCGGCGTCGTTGATGAAGGCATCGCGCCAGATTTCGAACGGCAGCATCACCGCGTTGTTGTTGGCAGCGGCCACGGCATCGAACAGGCCGACATAGTGCGGCGGCACCATGTCGTTGAGGCACTGCCCATCCAGCGGGACAAAGGCGTTGACGTAGATAAGGCGTTTGATCCTGTCAGTTAGACGGTCGGCAACGCCGGAGATCACCATCCCGCCGTAGGAGTGGCCGACCAGCCTGATATCGCGGAGATTGTTCGCCTCGATGTAAGCGACGACGGACGAGATCGCCTGCTCGAGTCCTGTTTTCTCGCGATCGTCATCCTTGTCGTTGCCGGCGACCGTCGGGCAATGCACGACGTGGCCGCTCTTGCGAAGATGTCCGGCCACCGCTTCCATCTCGGCGCCGGTATGCCACGCGCCGTGAACAAGAACATAGATGTCTGACATTCCGTTTCCCCCTGATTTTCTGGAAATCAGACATTGATAGGGACGGCTATTCCCGGATGGCCGGATTCGGCCACCGTTATCGCCTGATTGCGCCAGGCTCCTAGCGCTGCTGCCGGAAGGCGCCTGGCGTCATGCCGAGGTATCTGCGGCATTGGCGGATGAAGTGGGACGGATCGGAAAAGCCGACCCGCAGCCCGATTCCGCCGACGCTGATGCGATCGAAGCGCTGCTCGCTCAGCATCCTGCGCGCCGCCGTCATGCGGCAATCGTTGAGCAGTCCGCTGAACGTCAGGCCGGCTCTGTTGAGACAGCGATGCAGGGTTCGTTCCGAGACACGCAGATGTGCGGCGATGGTCGCAGCCGTCAAACCGGGTTCGGCGTAGCGCAGCCGGATGGCCCGGCCGATCTGGTCCAACAGCTTCGCCGCATCGCGCTGCTCGGAGGGAGCGGCCGGAATCTCGCTTCCGAACGCGAGCGCCAGCAGCGATCCGAGCTGGTCGGTCAGAACCTGTGCAGGAAGGGGCCGCTCGATCGCCAGTTGCGGCGTCAACTGGCAAGCAAACGCGCTGAGCGCCGCGCCCCAGCCCGCGCGCCCATCGATACGATGCCCGATGCGCTGCTCCGGATCGGTGATCCAGGATTCGACCCACGCGATCGGCAGCTCCAGCGAAAGCGTGTTCGAGGTCAGCGGAAAGTTGAACTCATAGCAGCGCCGGGAGTCCAGCAGCACGAGATCACCGGGCTGCAGGCGCGACGCGTGGCCGTTCTGCATGGCGGTCCAGTCATTGTCGGTCTTGCACAGCAGGTAATAGTAGTTCGATGCACTGCGCGCGAGGCTGGCTTTCCTGCGGTAGACGTGCTGCGCCGAGCCCTCGACGCGGTTGATGCCGATCGTGTCGAGTTGCCCGCGCTGAACGGAGCAGTCGAAGCCCGACCGCACCGGCGTCGTGATATCCATTTCGAGAAAACATTCGCAGACGGCGCCGATCCAATAGTCCAGGCGCCGTTCCGGCTCGACCAGGCCGGTTGACCACGTCTCGATGACTGAAGTCGTTCTGGCCGCCATGGCCTGCCCTCCGCGATCGATGTCGACCACCGGTTTGCCAGCTTGTTGGGCGCGTGGCGGAGAGTCAATCCGCCTGCGACATCTCGTAGATGGGGATAACGGGCCTACGCCACGATCTTCTGCAGCAGCGCCATCAATGCCTCCGGCGCGGTGACATTCGGCGCATGGCTGGCGTCGATCTCGTAGTAGCTCCAGGCGGGATCGCCCTTTGTCATTTTGGCGAACGGTCCGAACGTATCGGCCGGCGTGATGCGGGTGGCGTAGATGTAGCTGCGTGGCAGCGTCAGCGCGCCGCCCTGCAGCTTGAGCCTGGTCTCGAAACACTTGATCGGCATGTCGACGCGACGCGCGTTGAGCCATTCGACGTCGGCGGGCGACGTATCTGGCGGCGTCGGGTTTGGCGGCACGCGCCAGCCGTCACCGCTCCTCGAAAGCTCCTGCATCCGCGCCCGTCCCGCCTCGTTCAAATCGAGCAGCGATTGGCCGTCCTGCGGCACGAAAGCGTCGATATAAATGAGCTGCTTGACCTTGTCGCGCGCCCGGTCGGCGACGCCGGTCGCGACCATGCCGCCGTAGCTGTGGCCGATCAGCACGAAGTCGCGCAGGTCTTCATACTTAATGACGGCAAGTACGTCTTCGATATGCGAATTAAGATCGATGCCTGGATGCGCCAGATGCGCGCGCTCGCCGAGACCGCTGTAGGTTGGCGTGATCAGGCGATGCCCGGCGGTCTGCATCAGCGGATGCATCTTCTTCCAGGCCCAACCCGCGGACCACGCGCCGTGACAAACGAGAAAGGTTTTCGAGGCAGTTGCATTCATCGGGCCGTTTCCACCGGGTTATTGTTGAAGGCTTCGATTGCGATAGTACCTGCCCGGTCCCTCGTGTAAACGTCGGCACCACGTCGGCGCTACATTCGACGTCATTCCGGGGCGCATCGAAAGATGCGAACCCGGAATCTCGAGATTCCGGGTTCGATGCTGCGCATCGCCCCGGAATGACAGGGGAATATAATGACGGGGGAAGAAAAGAGTGGAATTAGCCACCTACGCCATCCTGCTTGCCGGCGCGCTCGCCGGCGGTTTTGTCTCCGGACTTTCCGGTTTCGGCACGGCGCTGATGGCGCTCGGGATCTGGCTTTACATCTTGCCGCCGGCCATTGCCGTGCCGCTGGTCCTGATCTGCTCGGTGAGCTCGCAGATCTCGACATTGCCGTCGATGTGGAAAGTTCTCGACTTCAAGCTGGCGTGGCCGTTCGTCGCCGGCGGTCTTGTCGGCATGCCGATCGGGGCGCTGCTGGTCGCGCGCGCCGACCCGCAAAACTTCAAGCTCAGCGTCGGCGTGATGCTGCTGGTATTTCCCACCGCACTCTATTTCATCCGCAAGCCGATGGCCTTCTGCTTCGGCGGCCGGGTAGCAGACGCAGCCATCGGATTTGCCGGCGGCATCCTCGGCGGCCTTGCCGGCCTGTCGGGCCCGCTGCCGACCTTGTGGGCCAGCATCCGCGGCTGGACCAAGGACCAGCGCCGCGGCGTTTTCCAGATCTTCAACGGCAGCGTGCTCGGTGCCGCGCTCATCCTGCAGATCGCCAGCGGCTTCGTTGAATTCGACGTGTTCTGGCTGGCGATGCTGGCGCTGCCCGGCACGCTGGTCGGCGCCCGTCTGGGCATGCGCACCTATCACGCCCTCAATGATCGAAACTTCTACGACGTCGTGCTGGCTCTGCTGTTTTTGTCCGGGGTCGGATTGGTGTGGAGCAGCATTGCTCCGAGATAGGCGTGCATAGCCGCCATGTGCTCCGAGTAGATTGCTGTACGCTGACCTGCAAAGCGGCTAACCAATCGCGTCATGAGCTCCCCTGCTTCGCGCGAGCGCCTCGGCCTGTTGCTGGGCTTCATCGGCATGGCGATCTTCGGCGGCACGCTGCCGGCGACGCGGATTGCGGTTGCCGAAATTGATCCGATTGCACTGACCGCGCTGCGCACCGCGATCGCCGGGCTGTGCTCGCTGGCGCTCCTTCTCGTGTTGCGCCGACCGCTGCCGCCCCGCCCACTGTGGCTGCAACTGATCATTGCGATGCTTTGCGTCGCGATCCTGTTTCCGCTGTTGATGTCGATGGGCATGCAGAGGGTCGACGCCTCGCATGGCGGCGTGGTGCTGGGCGTGCTGCCGATCGCCACCGCGCTGGTTGCCGTCGCCATCACTCATGAGCGGCCGCGGTCGCTGTTCTGGATCGCCTCCGTGGCCGGCGCCGCGCTGGTGATCGCATTCGCATTGCGGCTAGGCGGCGGCGCGCTTGTCGCCGGTGATTTATTCCTGTTCGCATCGGTCGCCGTCGCCGCGATCGGCTACGCATTCTCCGGCCGGCTCACCTCGCAAATGCCCGGCTGGGAGGTCATAAGCTGGATTCTGGTGATTGCGCTGCCGCTGTCGATCCCGGCAGCCGTGCTGACCATGCCCGCCGATATCACCCACATCGCGCTGAAACCCTGGCTCGGGCTACTCTACGTCGCATTGTTCTCGCAATGGATCGGCTTCTTCGCGTGGAATGCGGGACTAGCGATGGGCGGCATCGCGCGGGTTTCGCAGATCCAGTTGCTGCAACCCTTCATCACCTTTGCGCTCGCGGCGTTCTTCAACGACGAGACCATCACGCTGCAGATCCTGCTGTTCGCTGCCGCCGTCGTGGTGACGGTGGCCATTTCGACGCGCACGCGGGCTAGGCCTGCGCCCTCACTGCCGCAGCGAGATCGCGAGCCGCCTCAGCTCGCGGCGTCCTGATCGGTCAGGACCTGATTATCCGCAATCAGTTCGGTCCCGGCCGCGTCGCGCGAGCCCCTCTCGATGCCGGAAAACATATTCCGACATCGATCGGGTTCGCAACAATACGGCTCTCACTCCGCCGCCGAAATGCGGCTGAACTCGGTGGCCTGCAGCTCGAACAGCCCGCGATAGATGCCGCCGGGCCGCGCCGTCAGCGCCGCATGCGTGCCCTGCTCGACGATCTCGCCGCGGTCGAACACCAGGATGCGGTCGAGGCTGCGCACCGTCGACAGCCGGTGCGCGATCACGATCGAGGTGCGCCCCTTCATCAGCCGCTCCATCGCCTGCTGGATCAGGCCCTCTGACTCTGAATCGAGGCTGGAGGTTGCCTCGTCCAGGATCAGCACCGGCGCGTCCGCCAGGAACGCGCGTGCCAGCGCGACACGCTGCCGCTCGCCACCCGACAGCTTGACGCCGCGCTCGCCGACCAGCGTGCCGTAGCCCTTCGGCAGCCGCAGGATGAAGTCATGCGCGTTGGCAAGCCGCGCCGCCTGCTCGATCGCCGCCATGCTGGCGCCCGGCCGGCCATAGGCGATGTTCTCGGCCAGCGTACGGTGAAACAGAATCGGTTCCTGCTGCACGATCGCGATCTGGCTGCGCAACGATTGCTGCGTGGCTTTCGCGACATCCTGACCGTCGATCAGGATTTTCCCGCCGCCGATATCGTAGAGCCGTTGCACCAGCTTGACGAAAGTGGTCTTGCCGGAGCCGGAGCGGCCGACCAGGCCGACCCGTTCACCGGCGCGGATCTCGACCGACAGTCCGTCATACAGCGGCGCGCGGTGACCGCCGTAATGGAACGTCACGTCGTCGAACACGATGCGGCCGCCCTGGATGTCGATCGGCTTGGCATCCGGCGCATCGGCAATGCCGATCGGCTCGTCGTGAATCGCGACCAGCTCCTCCATGTCGTTGACCGAGCGCTGCAGGTTGTTGATGTGCATGCCGACGTCACGCAGATAAGCATGAATGATGTAGTAGCTGGTCAGCACGTAGGTGACGTCGCCCGGCGTGGCGCGGCCGGCGATCCACAACAGGATCGCCCCGCCGATCACCGAGCCGCGAAAGCACAACAGCACCGCAAGTTGCGCCGTCGAGGTGTAGTTATAGCGGTACCACGTCCGACGCACGCGGGTGCGCCAGCGTCCGACGACGCCGGCCAGCCGCGCATCCTCGCGCGCTTCCGCGCCGAAGGACTTTACCACCGCGTTGCAGGTCAAGGCATCCGCCAGCGTGCCGCCGACCTTGGTGTCCCAGGCGTTGGAGACGCGCGCAGCCGGTGCGATGTAGTTCACCGAGAACGCCATCGTCATCGAGACATAGATCACGGTGCCGACCGCGATGACCGCACCTAACACCGGCCAGTGCAGCCCGAGCAGGATCATCGAGCCGACCAGCACCAATAGCGACGGCAGTAGCGCCATCAAGATAGTGTCGTTGAGCAGGTCGAGCGCCCACATGCCGCGCGTGATCTTGCGCACGGTCGAGCCGGCAAACGAGTTGGCGTGCCAGTCGGTCGAGAAGCGCTGCACGCGCGCGAAAGCGTCGCGCGACACGTCTGACATGGTCGTGAGCGTGAACGGCACGATCGCCTGCAGGCCGGTCAGGCGCAGGATCATCGATATGAGGCCGAGCGCGACGATCCCGCCGAAGGCTGTAAACGCAGCCTGTCGCGCGCCTGGATCGGAGGTGCCCAGCGTCAGCGCATCGACCAGCCGGCCGGAGAAGATCGGCATGAACAGGTCGGCCGCGGTTGCTCCCAGCAGGCCGCCGGTTACGACGGCAACGCGGCCGGGCTGTTGCAGCCAGTGGCGGAACACGAACGGGATCACCACGCGTATCGCCGCGGGACGTTTGTCTCTTTGAACGGTCATGGCGTCATCCGGCTGCGCGAAAGGCGCAAACCGGCTCCATCTGGGTTTGACGCGCGGGCAGCCTCGGGCCGAACGCATGCGTCGTTGAAAACTGTCGTTAAGTCGTTGGGAAGTTTGGAAAGATCGGGGTCAGGCCCGATCAGGGCCGGCGGAGATCGCGCTCAGCGACGCGACCGAAAAACCAGCACCAGCGTCGGACGCGAGGGCGCGATCTGCGAATACATCGAAATCATGCAAATCTCCCCGGTTCGAGCGACAATGCGCAGCTTATAAATGCATCGCGGGTGATTTGCAACATGACAAGGACGTGAACAGCGTTGTCACGCCGCTTTTAATGCGCGTCGCCGCCGAGCGCCGCTGCTGAAGGCTTTTCCAGAACCATCACCAGCAGGCTCAGGGCGAAATAGAACACGGCCAGCATGAAGAAGGCGTCGCCATAGCCCATCACGACGGCCTGGCGGTGCACGATCTGCGACAATTGCTTCATCGCCATCAGCGCGGCGTCACCCATGCCCTGCATGCGCTGGGTGAACATGTTGAGGGTATCGACCGCAGCGGCGTTGCCCCAGGTGACGCGGTCGTGCAGGCGCGAGATATGCAGGTCGGTGCGTTCGTTCAGCACCTGGTTGATGACGGCCAAGCCCACCGCGCCGCCGAGATTGCGCGTCAGGTTGAACAGGCCCGAGGCGTTCTTCACCCGCTCCGGCGCCAGCGTGCCGAGCGCGATCGTGTTGGTCGGCACTATCACCAGCATCAAGCCGGCTCCGCGCAAAATCTGCGGCAGCAGCAATTCGTAGAAATCATACTCTTTCGTCATCCAGGTCATCTGGTACGAGCCGAGCGCGAACAGCACCAGACCGATCGCGATCAGGTAGCGCACGTCGTATTTCGCCATCAGCCGCCCCACGATCGGGGCGGTGAGGAACATGGCGATACCAGAGACGAACATGGTCTCACCGATCATCATCGGGCTATAGCCGCGCACTTCGGCGAGGTAACGCGGATACATGTAGGTGAGGCCGTAAAGGCCGACGCCGACGCAGAACGAGATCAGGCAGCAGAGGCTGAAATTGCGGTCGGTGAAGGTCCTGAGGTCGACGATCGGCTCTCGCACGCTGAGCACGCGCCAGAAGAAGGCGATCGCCGAGATCGCGCAGATCGCGGCGCAGACCGCGACCGACGTGTCTTCCAGCCATTGCGACTGCGGCCCCTCTTCCAGCACATATTCGAGCGTGCCGAGGAAGCCGGCCATGAACAATAGGCCCCACCAGTCGAAATGCTCGAGCAGCGCGAAGTTCGGCTTGTCGAAATCGCACAGCACCCACACGCCGATGGTGATGCCGATGCCGGGAACGATGTTGATGAAGAACAGCCAGTGCCACGACATCGTGTCTGTAATGAAACCGCCGACCGTCGGCCCGATCGTCGGCGCCAGTGTCGCGACCAGGCCGATGATCGGAGCGACGATATGGATTTTCGAACGCGGAAACACCGTATAGGCGGATGCGAACACGGTCGGGATCATGCCCGCGCCCAAAAATCCCTGGATCGCGCGCCACACGATCATCTGCTCGATGGTCGAGGCAAATCCGCAAAAGAAGCTCGCGACGGTGAAGCCGGAGGCGGAAATCGCAAACAGCAGACGCGTGCCGAACGCGCGCGACAGGAAGCCGGAGAGCGGGATCGCAATCACCTCGGCGATCAGGTACGAGGTCTGCACCCATGACACTTCGCTGGAACTGGCAGAAAGTCCTGCCTGAATCTGCTGTAGCGACGCCGAGACGACCTGGATGTCCAGGATCGACATGAACATCCCGAACACCATGATGAGAAACGCAAACAGCCGCCGCGGCGGGATGCGCTCGTCGGCCGCTGCGTTCATCAGCGAAGGCGATGCGGTGGTGGCGTCGGCCATGGTCAGCTCGGCACAGGCGCCGGGCTTTCGCCCGGAGGGATTCAAGAATAATTACTGCGGTTGAACCATCCCGGGCGCATCGAGGTCGGCCTCGCTGTCGGCGTCGGCTGCGCCCTCGCGGGTGTCGACGGTGGTGTAGACCGACATGCCGGCGCGCAGCAGGTTCTGCTTTGCGACTTCCTTCGGCACGCGAATGCGAACCGGCAGCCGCTGCACGATCTTGGTGAAATTGCCGGTGGCGTTGTCCGGCGGCAGCAACGTGAACACCGATCCTGCCGCGGGTGAAATGCTGTCGACGACGCCAGCGAACTTGCGGTGACCGTAGGCGTCGACGGAGATCTTCACCGGCTGGCCGGGACGGATGCGCTTGAGCTGGGTTTCCTTGTAATTGGCGTCGATGAAGACGTCGTTGAGCGGCACCACATTGGCGAGCCGCTGCCCGGCCTGGATGAAATCGCCGGCATTGACGAGCCGATTGGAGAAGGTGCCGTCGACGGGCGCGCGCACCGAGGTAAAGGCAAGGTCGCGCTCTGCCTTGGCAAGCTGGGTCTGCAATTCCACGAGCTGCGCGCGCGCCTCGGCCTGCTGCGCCTTCGTCACCTCGACATTGTCGCGCGCGGCATCATAGGCAGCCTGCGCCGATTTCACCGCGGCGAGGCTCTGGTCGCGGCCGGCTTCTGAGACCTCGAAGGCGGCGCGTGAGGCAAAGCCCTTGATGCTCAGCGCCTGCTGGCGGTCGAAGTCGAGGCCTGCGCGCTTCATCGCCGCTTCCGCGGAAGCGAGCTGCGCCCTGGTCTGCTCGACGGCGCTTTCCAGCGCCGTGACCTGACGGCCGATACGGTCGATGGTGGCCTGCTGGGTCGCGATCTTGCTGCGCGCGGCTTCCACCGCGATGCGGTAGTCGCCGTCGTCGATCCTGAAGATCACGTCGCCGGCGCGAACGAGCGAATTGTCGCGGGGCAGGATAGCCGCGACATGGCCCGATACCCGGGCGCCCAGCGTGGTGTTGTTGGCGCGAACGTAAGCGTCGTCCGTCGAGACATAGAAACGCCCGACTAGGACGAAGTAGACGGCGTAACCGATCGCGGCCAGCGCGAGCAAGCCAAGCACAGCGATCATGACGAACTTGCGCTTGCCCGGTTTCGCGGCCGATGCATCGACGGACGCCGCGGCTGGCTTTTCAGGTGCGGGAGCACCGGGCGGCTCCGCGGGGCGACGCCTGGTTTCTTCCGCGATCTGGGACCGCAACTGATCGGCGAACTGAGAGCCGGCCTCGGGCGCGGCTTCATCCTGCGCCCCATCCGGTTCGGCGCGAACGACGCGTGCGGCCTGGTCTCTCGCTGCGGCCATTACCGGCCTCCCATTCAAATGTCGCGATGCATGAGGCCACAGAAACCGGCCGCAGTGGTGCCTTAAACTCAAAATATCATTGACCGAACGGTTCGGTCAAGCTAGGTTGCTACCATACCGATCATAAAGCGAGAAAAGACTTCCTGCTATATCCCGGGTTGAATTCCCACGGGAGAAGATAAACCAATGGTTGCACCCACGGCAAACACGATTCATCCCTTAGGCGAGGAGGACAGTTCGAAGCGCCGCCAGATTTTGGACGGCGCGCGAAAGGTGTTCATGGATCTGGGCTTTGATGGGGCCAGCATGAACGAGATCGCGCGGTCGGCCGGCGTCTCCAAAGGCACGCTTTACGTTTACTTCGCCGACAAGAGCCGGCTGTTCGAGGCCATCGTCGAGGACGATGCGCTCGAAAAAAGCAAGATTGCGTACAATCTCGATCCCAAACGCGATGTCGAAACCACGCTGCGCGAATTCGGCCGAACCTATATCGGTTCGATCTGCCGGCCGGGCGGCGGTTCGTCGATCCGTACGGTAATGGCAATCGCCGAGCGGATGCCGGAGGTCGGACGCCAGTTCTACGGGAACGTGCTGGCAAAGACGATCAACCGCCTCGCCGAATATCTGCAGGCGCATGTCCGATCGAACGATCTTGCGATCGACGATTGCGGCCTCGCCGCCGCGCAGTTCCTGCAGATGTGCCAGGCGACGCTGTTTCTGCCGTTCGTGTTTCAGGCCGAGCCGGCGCCATCGGCGGAGCGCATCGCGCGCGTGGTCGACAGCGCGACGCGGGTGTTTCTGGCGACCTATCGGACGAAGCCGGGGTAAGACCGGCCTCGCCTTTTCCGGACCAACCTAGAACCTGTACGTCGCGCTGCCCAGCACCGTGCGACCGATGCCGAAAAAGCAGTCGCCGCGCGCAAGGCACGTCGTAACATGGCGCTTGTCGGCAAGGTTGTTGGCATTGACCTGAAACCGCCATGGGCCGGTTTCGTAGCGGATCATCGCGTCGAACAGCGTGTAATCGGGCGTGCTAAGCGTGTCGGTGCCATCCCAGGACTCGCCGATGTAGCGCACGCCGCCGCCGATAGTCAGGCCCGGCAGGCCGAGTGTGGTGAGACGGTATTTTGCCCATAGCGAGGCCTGATGATCGGGAACGGTTTCGACACGCTTGCCGATATTGTCCCCGCTTTCCACCCGGGCATCGAGGTAGGAATAGGCGCCGATCAGATCGAGGTCTGGCGTCACGCGGCTGATCACCTCGAGTTCGGCGCCGCGAATCCGCACCTGGCCGGTCTGGACCGAGAACACGGAGCCACCGGGATCGCTCGCCAGCCGGTTCTTCTCGGTGGTGTCGAAGATCGCACCGTTGATCGCCGTGCCGGCAAGCGGATTGTACTTGAATCCGAGTTCCACCATTTCGCCCTGCTGCGCCTTGCAGGTACCGCCGACGCAGGCGGAGCCGAAGACCGGCGTAAACGACTGCGCATAGGTGACGTAGGGCGTCAGCCCGAACGGCAGTTCGTACATCAGTCCTGCGCGGCCGGTGGTCGCCTTGGTGTCCTCACTCGGCGATCCCTGCACATTGTTGCCGACGAAATCCTGACGAACGCCGAGAACGGCCAGCCACGGTCCGAGCCGCATCTGGTCCTGCGCATAAAGCCCAAGCTGGCTTTGCCGCAGGTCAGGCTCCGGCGAAAGCACTGGTGGGGTCAGAGCCGTATAGACCGGAGCGTAGAGGTCGAACGGCGTGGTGTCGTAGCCGTAGCCGGATCGCGCGCGCTCCTTGAGAACGCGGTAGTCGAGGCCGACCAGCGCCTTGTGGAGCACCGGGCCAGTGCCGAATTTCAGCTCGACATTGCTGTCCGAGGTCAAACTGTCCTTGCTGGTTTCGCGGCTGGAGATAAACCGCTCCACGGTGCGCCGCGTTGAATCGAGAAACGGAAAATTCGGATTTGGCGGATCGTACGGATCGCCATAGACGTTCGGATAGGCCAACCTGTAAATGCCTTCGACATGCGCGAAGCGAACGTTCTGCCGGATCTTCACGGCGTTGTTGACGCTATGCTCGAACAGGCTGGAGACCGCGCCGGTCTCGGTCTGGTACTTCTCGAAGTTCGGATCGCTGGCAAAGCGCCGCACCGGGATCAGGCCGTTCGGCCCGGGATACAGAGTGCCCTCATGCGGCAGGAATGCCGTGGAAACGCCGCTGTTGTCCTTCTGATAGGTGCCGAGTACGGTCCAGCTGGTGTTGTTGGTCGGCCGCCAGGTCAGCGATGGCGCCAGTACGATGCGATCATCAGGTACGTAATCGGTCTGCGTGCCGCTGTCGCGGAGCACGCCGATGAAGCGGTACAGCCACTCGCCGTCCTTGGTCAGCTTACCGGTCGAATCGAGTTGCACCTGCTTGCGGTTGAAGCTGCCATATTGCACGCCGACCTCGTTGAAGCTTTCCGCCTGCGGCCGCTTCGAGATCAGGTTCAACAGGCCGGCCGTCGAGGTGTCGCCATACAGCACTGACGCCGGCCCGCGCAGCACCTCGATGCGCGAAAGCGTGTAGGGTTCAGGCCGCCATTCGTTGAACTGCCACGTGTTCACCATCCGCGTGCCGTCGAGATAGATATTCGGATCCTGGCCGCGGATGCGCGGATAGTCTCCGCGCGAATCCGGGCCATAGGCGTCGGCGAACACGCCGGGCACGTAGCGCAGCGATTCCTGCACGGTGAGCGCGCCCTGGTCGGTGACGCGGTCGGCGGTGACCACCGTGATCGATTGCGGGGTCTCACGCAGCGGCGTGTCGGTCTTGGTGCCGGTGCCGCTCTGGTTGGCGAGATAGCCGCGCACCGGACCAGTCCCCGTTTCCGCGCGTGCGCCTGCGGCCGCTGCGGCATCTGAAGTCACCGCCCCGCGCTGGGCGGTGCGACGGCTCGCCGCCGACGCGGCTTGCCGTCTCGGTGCGGGACGCGAGCGCGCGGCCGGCGGACGTAAGGGCTGGTCGACCACGACGGCCGGCAATTCTCGCGCGGACGATTGCGCTTCCGCCGGTGTCACATCGATCATCGCAGCGAGCATCGGCAGCGCGGCGCCGAGCCAGCCCGCGGTCTTCAAGCATGCAGTCATTTCCAGTCCTCATCGCTTCGCGCGGGACCAGTAACAAGCGGGACTGCGGTGATGAAAGTGCACGAAGGATGAAACGGCGAGTGAATCACTAGTTTAGAATTAGTATTGGTCCAAGCGAACAACGCGGCAGTTGTGATGAATTAGCGATACGTGACTCTTGCGCGAGTACGCTGATGCGCCTTT
The DNA here is from genome assembly GCF_000472965.1 of Bradyrhizobium murdochi. Classification (GTDB taxonomy): domain Bacteria; phylum Pseudomonadota; class Alphaproteobacteria; order Rhizobiales; family Xanthobacteraceae; genus Bradyrhizobium; species Bradyrhizobium murdochi. The sequence goes on from NZ_AXAU01000019.1 coordinate 150,241, forward strand.
ATTGCCGCCATCGCATGAAACAACGAGCGAGCCATCCCCCACCATGCTGTGGCGCAGCAGCACGGTCGCGCTTCGCAAGGGCGCCAACAAAAAGGCCGTGGCGTAGGAACCAGAGTTCCACTGGATAGTTGATCCCCTCCTCGGAGGGGCATGGATGATGTCCGTAAAGAGCGCACTTTTTTGGATGACCGGCGTTCCGCTATCGATCATTCTGCTGCTCGCACTCTTCCTGCATCCCGGCTGACTCGTTCATTGGGGCGGCCGCGGGTGACCTGCTAGAATGGCGGGAACACCATTACCACACCCACGGGGTATTGATGACGACAGGCTGCCCATCCCTGATCGGTCTCTATCGCAAACTGCGCGACGCATGGTCGGCCGAGACGAGCAGCCAGTGGCGGTCCGACAATCCCGCGGCGGGGCAATGCTCGGTGACGGCGCTGGTGATCCAGGACGAACTCGGCGGCGCGATACTGAAGACGGACGTCAACGGCGCCTGGCAGCGGCGCGTCGATTTCACGATGAGCCAGTTCGACAGCCCAATCGGGTATGATGACCTGCCAAGCAACCGGCAGGAGGCGCTCGATGACACGTCCATGAAGCAATACGAATTGCTTCTCGAACGGATTCGATCGGGTCGACTGCCTTCGGAACCTGTCGCGCCTGTCCCGGACGCGATGCAGCGCGCCAGCGGTGCGGCGCAGAACCGGGACCCATCATCGCGCGGCAGATAGTGGGCCCCGGCTCTGCGGCGCACCACTTCGTGGTGCATCGCGTCTGGGGCATGGTAAGCGGCCGCGGTACGCCCCGGCGGCCGGCATGTCTTGACATTTTGTCTAATTTTGTCAAAATCGTCAAAATGAGCGCCCGTACCCGCATTCTCGATGCCGCGATGCTGGTGTTCCGCCGGCACGGCTTTCGGCGCTCGTCAATCGAGCAGGCCGCCGATGCTGCTGGGCTGACGCGACAGGCGCTCTATCACCACTTCAAATCCAAGGAAGCGCTGTTCCGCGCTGTCATCGAGCGGCTGCATGAGGAGGCGCTTGCCGCCGAGATCGCCGCAGCAAGCGCCGCGGAGAAGGCCGGCGGCAGCCTCGCCGATATTCTCGTCGCGTCCGTTTCCGCCAAGCTCGGACAGATGGCCGCTTCGCTCGACGGCTCGCCCCATGTCGAGGAGCTGTTCTCCGAACATCTGCTGCAGGCCCGCGACCTCTACCAGAAATATACCGCTCTCTATGCGGATCAGCTCGCCGCGACGATCACGCGCGTCTGCCGCAAGCAGGGCCTCGTTCTCAGCGCCGGCATGACGCCGCGCGAGCTTGCGCGATGCGTTGAGATGGCGGTCAACGGCACCAAGTCCGCCTACCCCGCGCTGCAGCCGCCCGGTGCCTTTCTGAAGGATCTGGAAATCATGCTGCGCACGCTGATCGCCGGGGCCATCGGCCCGGCGAAGCAGCCGCGCGCGGCCAAACCGAAGCCAGCCAAGAAATCTGACAAGAAACCCGACAAGAAATCCGCCCGCAAACCTGGAGATCGCAGATGAGCACCATGACGATCAACGGCAAGCTCGCTCCCCTCCCCGACGATCCCGATGCGCTGCTGGTCGACGTCGTGCGCGACGCGCTCGACCTCACCGGCACCAAGCTTGTGTGCGGGGCCGGCGTCTGCGGCGCCTGTACGGTGCTGGTCGACGGCGAGCCTGCCGTGAGTTGCCTGATGCCGGCGCGCACCGCCGCGGATCGAAGCGTGACCACGGTCGAAGGCATCGGCGCGGAAAAACTTCACCCGGTGCAGAAGGCCTTCATGGCGCACGACGCCCTGCAGTGCGGCTTCTGCACGCCGGGCTTCATCGTCGAGGCTGCGGCGTTCCACGATTCCTGGCGCGCGGCCAAGGGAACGGCGGTGCCCTCGCGCGAGGAGATCGGCGCGGCGCTGTCGGGGCATCTCTGCCGCTGCGGCGCCTATGACGGGATCTTTCGCGCCGTGGCGGATGCCTGCGCCGGCCGCTTCGACGGCGAGGCGTTCGTTCCGCCGCGCATGGAAGCGCGCGACAAGGTGACGGGATCGGCGAAGTATACCGTCGACATCCATCATGACGGACAGCTCGAAGGCGTGATCCTGCGCTCGCCGTTCGCGCATGCGCGCATCGGTGAGCTCGATCTCACCGCGGCGCGCGCCATGTCGGGTGTGAGCGCGGCGATCTCGCTGCTCGGCGACGACCGCATCGTCCGCTTCGTCGGCGAACCGATCGCGGCGGTCGCGGCCAGAGATCGCAAGACGGCGCTCGCCGCCATCGCTACCATCAAGCTCGTAAGCGAACGCCTGCCGTCGGTGATCGGGCTCGACGAAGCGCGCAGGGCCGATGCGCCCGTCGTGTTCGAAAAATCCACGCGCAAGAAGGCCGGCAACGTCTCCGAAGGCGCCGGTGCGCCGGCTTCCTGGAAAGGCAACATCCGTGGTCCCTCGTCGGCGTTTTCCAAGAAGCCGAAGAAGGTGCGAAGCTGGATCGACAGCGCGCGCGCGGCGAATAGCCCACTGCTGGTGGAGGGCACCTTCCGCACCGGCACGCAACAGCATGCCTGCCTCGAGCCGCATGCGGCGGTCGCGCGTTTCGACGGCGACCGGCTCACCGTGCATGTCTCGACGCAGGCAGTGTTTCACCTGATGGAGCTGATCGCCAAGCGCTACAAGCTCGACCACGACAAGGTGCGCGTGATTGCCGACCATGTCGGTGGCGGCTTTGGTTCAAAGGCCGCGCTTGGCGTGGAAACCACCACCGCAATCGAGCTGGCGCGCGAAGCCAAGGCGCCAGTGCGCATCGCCTACGATCGGCACGAAGAGCTTTCGGTCACCGGCTATCGACCGGCGGCGGAGATGAAGATCGCACTGCTGCCGTCCGACCAGGGTGAATTGAAAGCGCTTTCGTTCACCGCTTATGCCGATACAGGAGCTGCGACCAATTCAACCATCGCGGCACTTGCCCGCCTGATCTATCCGGCGGAAGGAAAGGAGCTCGCCGATTTCGACGTCATCAGCAATTTGCCGGCCGGTGCTCCTTTCCGCGGCCCCGGCGGGCCGCCGATGGCGTTTGCGCTGGAGCAGGCGATCGACGAAGCGGCGGTGCGCATGAACATCGATCCCATCGCGCTGCGTAAACGCTGGGATCCCGATCCCAACCGCCAGCGGCTCTACGATTGGGCTTCGAGCCTCGAGGTCTGGCGCAACCGCAAACCAGTCGCCGCGCAAAGCGGCCGTTATCGCCGCGGCGTCGGCGTCGCCACCGGCTACTGGCTCTATCTGTGGCAGCCCGGCTCGAAGGTCGAAGTAGCTGTGAAGGGCGGGCGTCTGATCGCGAGCACCGCGAGGCAGGATATCGGCACCGGCACCCGCACCGTGATCGCCAATACGCTCGCAGGCGAATTCGGGCTGGAGCCGCATGAGGTCGAGGTCCGGATCGGCGATTCAAAACTGCCGGAAGGGCCGGGTTCGGGCGGCAGCCGCGTGACGGCTTCGGTGATCCCGCCGATGCTGCTCGCCATCGAGCAGTTGAAAGCCGCAATCCAGCAAAGCGCGAAACGCCAACCGGTCCGCGGCTCCAACGCGCCGTGGCGCGAAATGCTGGCGGCCTCCCCTGACCTCAGCGTTTCCAGCGTGCGGCCGGAAGATTCCAGGCCGATGGCGCCGGGCATCCAGTCGCCGCTCAAGCAGGCCGGCTTCATGGGTTGGATCTTCGGCTGGATGATGCGCCGGTTTTCCAATCTTGCGATCGGTGCGGGCGTGCCGAGCTCAGTGCAGGTTGTCGAAGTCGAAATCGATACCTGGCTCGGCCATATCAGCGTCGTCAACGTTCACACCGGCATCGCGGTCGGCAAGATCGTGGCGCCAGCGCTGGCGCGAAGCCAGGCCACCGGCGCGGTCATTCAAGGCATCGGCTACGCGCTCTATGAAGCACGCGAGGTCGATTCCCGCACCGGCGACGTGCTCAGCGGCGGCATGGAGGACTATCGCATTCCCGGTATCGCCGACACGCCCATGATCGACGTGCATTTCGACCAGCGCGGATTCGATCATGTGCTCGGCGGCAGCGTCGGCATCGGCGAGGTCGCAACCGTGCCGACCTCGCCCGCGGTCGCCAATGCCATTCACCACGCGACCGGCGTTCGACTGACCGAACTGCCGATCCGCCCCGATCGTCTCATCGCCGCGCTCAAAGGGAGGGCCGCCGCATGACACCGACAGCCATGACCGCCACGCAAGCCGGCGAATTCCGCGCCGCTGGCACCGACCTCTCCGAGCGGCGCCGCAGCGGAGTCTCTAAGGGGCCGTTGATCGATATCTCAGCCACATCAGACACGATCGGGATGCATTGGGACACCGATGGCAGTTTGCGCATTGGTGCCTTCACTACCATTGGCGCCATCGCGGCCGATGCCCGCCTCGCTGCGGCCTATCCGGGCATCGCCGCATCCGCACAAGGATTGGCGACACCGCAGGTCCGTCACTTCGCCACCCTCGGCGGCAATCTCGCGCAACGTTCGCGCTGCTGGTATTTTCGCAATCCGCACATCGCCTGTCTCAGGAAGGGCGGACCGGATTGTCCCGCGCGGTCCGGCAATCATCTCTACCACGTCGCGTTCGACCTCGGCCCCTGCGTGGCGCCGCATCCCTCGACCATGGCGATGGCGCTGCTGGCCTATGATGCGAAAGTGATGACCGACCAGCGGAGCTCCCTGACGATCGGCGCGCTGCTCGGCGACGGCCGCAACGGCGGCTCCGACAACGCGCTGCAGCCGAGCGAGATGATCAAGAGCGTCGCACTTCCCTCACCGCTGCAAGGCGAGCGCGCGCTCTACAAGCGCGCGATCAGCCGCACCCATGCCGAATGGCCGCTGGTCGAAGTCTGCGCTCGCGCCGTGGTAAAGGACGGCACGTTTCAGTTCGTCCGCCTAGCCGCCGGCGGCATCGCCCCGGTGCCGCTGCGGCTTGCGGCTGCGGAAGCGGCGCTGCAGGGCAAGGAGGCCAGCGCAGCGAATATCGCTAGCGCCGCCGAGCAGGCGACGGCAGGCGCCAAGCCGCTGCCGATGACGGGCTACAAGCTCGATCTGCTGAAGGGCGTGGTGCGGGATTTGTTGGAGAAGATTGCAGAGTGAGCGTGAAGATCTCGTAGGATGGGTAGAGCGAAGCGAAACCCATCGTTACGCTTGTCGGCATTGATGGGTATCGCGGAGTTTATTATCGGGCCGGCCAAAGGCCGGACCCGTTGGCTCCACCCATCCTACGCCTTGGCAATTCGCTCAACGCTAATGATGATGATCCTCGTACTCGTCTTCCTCGTTGACCTTGCTGTTGCCCCTGAACCAGCGGGAGATCGATTTCTTGGCTCCGAGCGATCCCGTCGAATAGGGATCGCGTGACGCGTAAGGGTTACGCTGGGCGCGCGCGGCGACCTGTTCGCCTGATACCGCGGCGGGCTGACAGATGGTGCGGCGGGAGGGGCGGCGCATCAAGTCGACGTGAATGTGATCCTCGTGGTGGGAGTTGGAGCCCGGCGCGAGCACGGTGTTGAACTGCTGGCAGGCGGCCGCCTGCACGTCGCGCAGAAAGCCCTGCTCTTCCGGCACACCGCGCCAGCCGCCCTTCACGGTGATGCGCCTGCCGTCGGCGAGCGTGAAGGCTGCGATGTCGAGCGCATTGCCGAACGCGTGCTCGGAAATATGCGCATGCGGATTGCCATTCATGCCGCGGCAGGAATAGGCCGAGATCTGCTTGATCTCGACGACGCGCACGCCGAACCAGCGCATTGCCGCCGGCTGCACGGAATCGGTGAGCCAGCGGTCGAGCGCGGAGACGATCGGACATGCCAGCGTCGCCGTCGGCTTCATCGAGACCTGACCGAAGGCGCTGACGGCATTGCCTTGCGGAGGCCCGAGCCGTGGCGCAGCCGGCGATGGCGGATAGGATGGCGGCGCATACGGCGCAGAAGACGGCGCGGTGTACCGGTCGCGCGGCGGATAGGATGGTGGCGCCGCGTAACCGCCGCCGTGCGGCGTCGGCACCCCTTCGGGCGGCAGATCGATATCATCCTGCTGCGAGGCGACACCCGGCGCAGAGAGCGAGATCAGACCGTTCGACGGCGCCGCATAGTTCGGCTGGCGCGGCGCCGGATAGTTTCCTGAATGGCTCCCGGGATAGTTTCCAGAATAGTTCCCAGAATGGTTGACTTGGGGCGGAGCTGCCGCCGGGGCGCGCGCGATCGGCCAGCGCGGCTGATGGCCGATGTTGGCGGGCGGCCGCAGGCTTTCGTCGGCAAAGCCGAAAGAGGTGATGTTTTCGCCGAGCGCCGCCACTTTCAGCGGGTATTCTGCGCCGCACACGCCGGGACCGGAGATCGGATCGATCCGGACCAGCTCTGGGCTCTCCTTGACCGCGCCGGACTTCAGGCAAGCGATCTCGGCCTCGGTACGCCACGGTTCGCGCTCGGCGGACTGAAAAAATCCGCGGCCACAACCCGCAAGCGAGACGAGGACGAAGGAGCCGACGAGATACAAACGAACTCCGCGCGTCATCCCGCGCACGTTCAACCAATTTATTTAAAGACTCTTCAACATGTTGATTTAACGAATTTTTTACCACGTTGCCGGGCTGCCGGCCGTCGAGAGTCCGTGGATGGACAGCGGCGCTGACTTTTTGGGCCGGGAACGCTTTGCTAACCTTAAGTGTTAGGTGCGGGCAGACGTGAACCCAGGGAGCCTTCCCAATGGATTTCGTAAGTCCTCTCGTCAGCAGACTTGGCGTTGTAGCTGCGTATGTTGCAATTGCCTTCGTCGGCGCGATTGTGCTTGGCGTGTTCTAGACTACTACCCGTCCAGACAATGGACCCGAACGCCTGGTGGCCAAGTCACCGGGCGTTTTCGCGAGCCATTCATGAGCGCGGCTCGGCGGATACCATCGTCAGGCTGTCGGCGCGGCGCCGATACGGCTCCAATTGTTGCCGGAGCAGTAGAAGCGGAGAAGCGCGCAGGCCTCGACGCGAAGCGTATCGACCCCCTTCATTGACATCGTGCCGTAATACGTCTCGCCGCTATCCTGACTGTAGACGCCGCCGGTCCATTGCCTTTCCGTCTTCGGCTTCATGTTGATCAGAATAGCCTCACCCTTCTCGTTCGACGATGAGTTGAGCACATAGCCGCACAGCGCGCTGCCGCATTTTCCGATCCGCACCCTTCCCTTGCCTTCCGTCTGCCAGTCGCCGATCGGCGAATCCGATGGCTCTTGCGCGGCGCGGACGCGAGACGTGTTCGGCCTGTAGCGCAGGCTGGACAGTTTCGGACGGCTTCGCAGGCGGGGGCGGCGGCGGCAATGGAATCGAAACCTGCTGAGCCGGCGGGGGCGCGGGCGGCGGAGTTGGCGGCGGCGCCGCGACGATTTGCGTCATCGATGCCGCCGGGGTGTAGACGGCCGGCGGGGGCGCGGCGACGATGGCCTTGGGCGGCGCCGCAGGCGGCACAGGCGGCGAAACCGTCTGTGGTGCAGGCTTCGCCGGCATGGACCTATCGCGATCATCGTCGTGGCGGTCGCGCTTGTGGCGCCAGTTGAGGCTTCTGGAGACCGACATCGAGGCACAGGACGTCGAACGGCAATGCCTGGAGGATTCGATGTGCACCCGATGGCTGCCGATCTTGAATGAAATCGCGCCGGCATGGGCTGAAGAACCAAGCAGCATCAGCACGGCGAGAAAACAAATCTGTTTCATCGAAGCCTCCCGCGGATGATCGCGGAAAATTAGTCGCCGGGAACTTCGGCTGGATGTGATTTGAATCACCGAGCCACTTCGGCGCTGCCTAGATGTGAGCTTTCAGGAGGTTGTCCATTCGGCCCTGACCGAGGAAGCTGAGGTTGCTGAAGCTTCAGATTCTGAGGGGAGAACCGAATGGACACCCATAAGAATGCGCCTCTGACACCGAAAGGTCGAGAGGCGATGGCGCGGAGCGTAGTCGACGGCGGGCTGAGCAAGGCCGCGGCCGGCCGTCAGTTCAACACCACAGCGAAGACGGTCGCCAAATGGGTCGAACGCTTCCGCGCGGAAGGTGTCGATGGTTT
>NZ_AXAU01000020.1 GCF_000472965.1 Bradyrhizobium murdochi
TCGCAGTTGCCATCGATTGCCACGTCGAGCTTCCGTTTGCCGGTATCGATCCCGGCACAGATTGTGGTACGCTTGGCCATCTTCGTCGACCCTCCCTTGTGATGCGAACCTAAAGTTCGTTCAACCATCCGGGTCCCGATGAAGTGCCGACTGCGATCTTGCTACGTAAGACAGCCCTCTAGGCTTCGGTGGGCATCGATCCGATCAATCGGCGGCCCAGCCCGGGTGGCCACCCAGGCTGGGCCATTCCTCACGGAACGATGCCAGTTTAATCCCTCGCGCTAATACAAGGGTGGGCAAAGGCGCATAGCGCCGTGCCCACCATCACACATGCAGAGATCGGGAATGGTGGGCACGCTTCGCTTAGCCCACCCTACGAAACTTTGCCCACCCTACGAACTGCCACTAATGACGCAGTTGCGGCTTCATAATGGTCTGGCGAACTTCGGCGCCGCAATCGGCGCATTCATAGGTGAAGTCAATCTTGGCCTGGTTCCAATGCGGTTCGACGTCGCGCACATACATTGGAAGCCCGACACACCTCGGACAAAGGACGAAACCTGGCTCAATGCCATCATGATGAATATAGGCTGGCATGTTGGCTCTCCCCACGGCAGCAATTCACGAGTAGCCCATCACCCGAAGCGCAGCATACGCGCGTGCGGCTAAGCCGATCATCAACTCTCGCGAACACACGATGAACGGCTGCATAATCCTGGCACGTGTTGCAGATTTGCACGGCAGTTCCCGTGCGGCAACAATGTGTCAGCTCTTGTCGCGCGACAGTGGCTTGCCGAGCAGGCGCTTCACGTGGAAGTCGAGCGTAATTGCCGGCAGAGAAGTCGAACTAGCGTACGCCGTCCTTGTGCAGGGCTGCCATGGTGCGCTCGATGATTAGCCGGCCCGGCGAACAGCTCGACCATTTCGCTCTATACCGGCGGCGTTGCGGATCTCGGATGCGTCGATGAGCCGGCTCATGAGCCGATCTTCGACGCCTTGTAGGGCTGCGGCTCGAGGCCGAACGCGGCCAGCACGCTGCCGATCGCCACCGTGACGGGATGCATGGCAATGGTCCACTCACGCTCGGTGAAGGCCGCGTGCGTGGCATAGCCGAGCGAAAGCGGCAAGGCTGCCAGCAGTTTGGCCGTCAGCTTCGCCCGCAACCAGAATGTCGGCGTCGCCTTGCGCTGGACGTGATAAATGATGGCCCCGATCTGCAGGCCCCGCATCGCCAGCCATTTCAGCCTGGTCCGGCTTTGCGGCACGGTCTCGCTGATCGCGGCGTCGGCCTCCCAATGAAACCGCAAGCCGAGCCTTTCACAGCGATAGAAGAAATCGGTGTCTCCGCCGCCGAGAAAATTGAAACGGAGGTCGAATGCCGGCATGCCCAATCGATCAAGCACCGCGCGCCGGATCAGGCAATTGCCGCAGCCATGGATCGCCGGCACTGGACCTGAGGCGTCGTAGGCCGGTGCAAAAGCGGGATGGCGCCGCAGCCCACGCTTCCGTTCGTCGTCGAATTCAGGAAATACCGGACCGCCGACGATGTCGGCGCCGGTCGCCTCCGCAGTTCCGACCATCCGCTCCAGCCAGCCCGGCGAAGCGATGTCGTCATCGTCGATCATCAGGAAGCTGGTTGCCAGCGGGAACATCTGCAGCGCCGTCTCGAAGGCGGCATTTATCGCATAGCAATTTCCCTGCCGCGGCTCGATCACGCACAGCCCCGAGAATTTCCCCGACGCGAGGTATTCGGCGGCAACCGGCACGCTCTCGCTCCTCGATGCATCGTTCTCCACCATCACGACGGCGAAGCGGCGGCCGGTGCGCTGAACGGCAAGCGACTGCAGCGTCCGGCGCAGGGATTTGGGACGGCGAAAACAGGGGATACAAACCACCGTTTCGATTCCTGGATCGAGCGCCGGTGAAGCCGCCACCAGCGCACGCAGAGCCCTGACCGCCGGATCAGGCCCGCCCATCCTGATATCGCCGATCGAGCTCTCTGCCATGAAAGTCTGGTCGTTCACGAATATGTCTCATCGTCCCGAAACGGGATTGTCGGATTAATTCCGGGACACTTCCGTCTCGATAAGGCCGCTCGCTCGGGGATTATCCCGTCCTTGCGGACGTAACGCGCACGGCGGTGCAAAAACCGATCCGGCAGAGAAATGTGACGCACCGAATTCCGGCGACGGTTAACGGATGGGGTTAATCCGCGCATCTGGCTGGAGCCGCGCCGCCTGTTCTGGCGCTATTGACCACCAATCCGCGAGCGCTTTATCTGTTGCTGAACAGGAGCCGATCGAGGGACATCGGCGGGACACAAAGCCGATGAACAGCCGTCCAATCATTCTCGTCACCGGCGGTGCGGGCTATATCGGCTCGCATTGCTGCAGGGCGTTGGATCAGGCGGGCTACCAGCCCGTCGTCTACGACAATCTTTCGACCGGCCATCGCAGCTTTGCCGCGGGCACGCTGGTGGTCGGCGACATCGCCGACAAGGCGACTCTGGCGCGGACCTTTGCCGAGCATGACATCGCGGCGGTCATGCACTTCGCCGCGTCGAGCCTGGTCGGCGAATCCGTTGCCGATCCGCAGAAATACTACGTCAATAATCTCGCCGGCACGCTGTCGCTGCTCGAGACCATGCGCGCGGCCGGCTGCAACCGCCTGGTGTTCTCATCGACTGGCGCGGTCTATGGCAACGCCGACAGCAAGGCGCTGCGCGAGGACTATCCCTGCGCGCCGATCAACCCCTACGGCGCCTCGAAATGGATGATCGAGCGCATGCTGGCGGATTATCGCACAGCCTATGGCTTCGGCTCGTTCGCACTGCGCTACTTCAACGCCGCTGGCGCCGACCCTGCCGGCAGTATCGGCGAACTGCGAGAGGTGGAAACCCACCTCATCCCCCGCGCGATGATGGCGTTGCAGGGACACGTGACTGATTTCGCCCTGTTCGGTGACGATTACGACACGCCCGACGGGACGGCGATCCGCGACTACATCCACGTGACCGATCTGGCGGCTGCCCACGTGCTTGCGCTCGAGCTTCTGCTGCAGGGGCATACCGGCGGCGCCTTCAATCTCGGCACCGGCAACGGCTTTTCGGTGCGCGAAATCCTCGCGGCGATCGCCGCCGAGACTGGCCGCGAAGTCCCGCATGTCGTCAAGCCCCGCCGACCAGGCGATCCGACCTATCTGGTCGCCGATCCCTCCGCCGCGCGCGCGACATTGAACTTCCGTCCCGCCCATTCGGATCTGGCCACGATCATCCGTACCGCCTGGGCGTGGCACAAGAAGGCTCACCCGCCGAAGACGGGTACGTCCGGTCGCGAGTGACGCGGGCAACCTCGCAAGAGAGCTCTCAGCGGCCTACAGCGGTTTGATCTGCACCTTGCGGAATTTGATCACGCCAGAGCCGTACTGCAGCGCGAACGGGCCGCTGGCGTGTTTTGAGTCCTGAACATCAACGGTCTTCTGGCCGTTCAGCACGACGACGAGTTGCGAACCCTTGGCCGTGATTTCGTAGGTATTCCACTTGCCGCCAGCCTTCGGCATCGGGTCGACCTTGGCCACATCGACAATTGCGCCGGTGCCGTAGGTCGGGTCGGGCCGCTTGTCGAAGATGTTGACCTCGTAGCAGATCTTGGCGTCGATTTTGGCCGACTGGTCGCAGCGAATGAAAATTCCGCTGTTGGCATCGTCGTCCGCCCAGAACTCGACCTTCATCTCGAAATCCTTGTAGGACTGCTTGCTGACGAGATACGAGGGATCCTTGCCCTCAGCGATCTTGTCTGCGACCAGCGCGCCGTCCTTCATCGCCCAATTGGCTTTGCCGACCTCGGTCCAGTCGCCCATCTTGGTGCCGTCGACAAGTGTCACCCAGCCATCGCTCTGGCCGGACGCGACGCTGGAAAATTGAACGGCGGCCGCACCCATCAACAGGCCGGCCGTAAGTCTCGACAAACGCTTCATGAACATAGCCCTCCCATGCTGCTCTTGGTTGGGCCGGCAACTTAGCATCACAAGGCCGGGCGGAAATCCGTTTTTCATGCTGCAGTTGCGTCATACGCATCGTGCGCATCGCAGCCGGCACGCATGCATGTGCCCACCTTGTCCCACGAGAACGGGAGCGGCTAGCGTGAATGGACCACAGACATGAGCCTCGGCTCACGAGCCGATCGGAGGAATCCATGAAGCTGACAAGCGGGTCTTGGCGATGCCTCGTGATACTGCTGGCGTTCATTGCAATGACGGGCATAACCGTTGCGGCGGAACTCAATCCGGCCGCGGTCGCTTACAAACTGCCGGACCAGATTCCCTGGGGCCCGGTCAATGCGGCCGGCGCGCAAAGCGCCGTCGTGGTCGGCGATCCCGCAAAAGCCGGCTTCTACATGGTCTACAACAAGTGGACCAAGGGCAATCATTTCAGCCGTCCGCACTTCCATCCCAACGATCGCTACATTGTCGTGCTGCAGGGCACGTGGTGGGTCGGCACAGGGCCGAAATTCGATCCGGCCAACACGACGCCGATGCCGGCCGGCAGTTTCGTCACGCATTTTGGCAAGCAGGTGCATTGGGACGGCGCCAAGGATGTAGATGCCGTGCTGCTGATCATGGGCGAAGGTCCGGCGACCTCGACGGCGGCAGAAGAGAGGTGACCCCGGGCCTCGCCGGTCAATTCCCGCGGGCAACTATTTTTGATGCGTCGCGTTTTTATGTTCTCAACCAGCTTTAGGGATGTAGAACATGGTTGTTACCGCGCAGATCAAGGAACACATGGACGTCATCTCGTCGGACAAGAAGACGGTCGGAAAAGTCGATCATCTGGAAGGAATCGACAAGATCAAGCTGACCAAGCAGAGCTCGCCTGATGGCGAGCATCACCACTTCATTCCGGTGTCATGGGTCGATCACGTCGATCAGCACGTGCATCTCAATAAATCGGGCGCGGATGTGACCGCGCACTGGCAGCACGGCCGGCAGTGACCGGCTGACACGCATTGCGCCGCGTGCGGATGTGGATATCATCTGATGACAGGAGATGGGATGCATCCGGCGGCGCGATTGCAGTTCGAACGCTTGATCGGCGAGTATGCACGCTGGCGGGCTGTTCCCGAAGCCGAGCGATCGCCGGCCCCGGCCTGGTGGTGGGGACCGGCGATGGAGCTGCGCAGCGCGCCGCAATCCCTGTCGGCGGAATGGTGTGCCGAGCTTGGCCTGCCCAACCAGGCGACATATGCCGCCGCGGCAGAACTCCTCCTCAAAGCCTTCGCGGGACAGACGACCCTGCCCTGGCCGGACGACTTTCCGCGCAAGGCTGACGCTCCCGACGCAAAGCTCGCGCGCGAGCTGCACCCGCAGCCGTCAGACGACAGTGCGTTCCAACCCTGACCCGGCTTCCGGCTGCAGCGGCGGCGAGGCGAGTCGCGGTTCGGCCCGAAGCAGATCAGCCATCTGCTTCCCAGGCAGCGGTTTTGAGAACAAGTAGCCTTGCATCTCGTCGCAGGCGTGATTGCGCAGGAACGCCTCCTGCTCGACAGTCTCGACACCCTCCGCAATGACGGTCATGCCAAGCGCCTTGCCCATGCTGATGATCGCCTGCGCAATCGCCTGGTCTTCGGAATCGACAGGCAGGTCGCGAATGAAAGAGCGGTCGATCTTGATGGTATCGATCGGGAACTGTTTCATTAGCGACATCGACGAATAGCCGGTTCCGAAATCGTCGATCGCAAGGCGAATGCCGCGGCTCTGGATCGCGTCGAGCACCTTGATCGCGCGCGAGACATTCCGCATCACCATGCTTTCGGTGACTTCAAGCTGCAGCAGCACCGGCGACATGCCGCTTGCCAACAGCGCCTCGTCGACATCGTGCAGCAGATGCGGATCGGCGAATTGTCGCGGCGACAGGTTGACCGCCATTGTCACCGGCCGCAGGCCACGGCGCTGCCAGGCCATGTTCTGCGCGCAGGCTTCCTTGAGCACCCAGCAGCCGATCGGAACGATCAGGCCGGTTTCTTCGGCGAGCGGGATGAATTGTCCGGGGGAGACGGTGCCGAATTCAGGGTGTACCCAGCGCAACAGCGCCTCGACGCCGGTGATCTGGCCGCTCGCCATGTCGATCTTCGGCTGATAATGCAGCGAGAACTGGTCGCGCTCCAGCGCGCGGCGAAGCGCGCTCTCCAACGTCAACCGCTCGATCGACTGCGTCTTGATTTCCCTGGTAAAGAAGCGGAAGCCGTTCTTGCCGTCCTCCTTGGCGAGATACATCGCCATGTCGGCGTTCTTGGTCAGCGTTTGCATGTCGGTGCCATCCGACGGATACATCGCGATCCCGATCGAGGCCGTGGTGTGGCATTCGTGACCGCTGAGCTGAAGCGGCTGGCCCAGTACGGAGAGAAGCTCGCCGGCTATGCGCTCCACCTCGTGACGCTCGGCCGCCTCCTCCAGAATGACCACGAACTCGTCGCCGCCGAGCCGCGCCACGACATCGCTTGAGCGCAGCGCGCGACGTAGCCTGTCGCCGATTTCCACCAGCAGCATGTCGCCGGCGTCATGCCCCAGCGAATCGTTGATGACCTTGAACCTATCGAGGTCGATGAACAGCAGCGCAAACTCCCGCTGGTAGCGCGCAGCGGCGTCGATCGCGCGGCGCAGCATGCCGTTGAACATTTCGCGGTTCGGCAGGTTGGTCAGGCTGTCGTGCGACGCCAGGTACTCGATCCGCTCGTCCGCGCGGGTCTTCTCATCCGCGCGGTCGAAATTCTCCAGCGCAAAGGACACATTGTCGACGAGCCGTTGCAACAACTCAGCAAATTCGGGCGTGAACGTATCCTTCTCGCGCGACATGAACGACATCACTCCGACGGCTTTCCCATGCACCAGCAGGGGGAATGAAGCGCCGGAATTCGTATCATCAAGACGCGCGCTGTGATGAAACGCCTCGGTATTGGGATCCGCGAGGTAATCGTTGATGATGCAGGCCCGCTGCGAACGGATCGCCTGACCGCACAGCCCGCGCCCCTCCGGGTGCGCCTCATTGGCAGATAGCTTTGCCAGGCGCGCGCTGAGGGCAGTCGGACCGGCGGCAGCTACCACGTCGAGACAATCGCTGTCGGGCTTTCTCAACACGATGGAGGTCAAGGTGAACTTGCCGCCGTCGGCCGCGGCCTCGCACACCAGGTCGAACAGTTCCGCCCGCGACGTCGCGCGGATGATCGCCTCATTGGTCGCGCTCAGCGCCGCCAGCATGCGCGTCAGGCGCTCCTTCTGGATTTCTGTCCTCGCCTTGTCGTCGGCGCGGTCGAAATTCTCCAAAGCGAAAGATACGTTGTCGGCCAATCGCTGCAGCAGTTCCGAGAATTCGGGTGTGAAAGTGTCCTTATCCAAGGACATGTAAATCATGACGCCAACCGGCTCGTCATGCACCAAGAGGGGAAAGGCGGCGCCCGACTGAGCGCCATAGCTTCCTACGACGGCTTGGAAGGCGGCAACGCGCTGGTCGCCAACATAATCATTGGTGATGCATGGACGCCTGGTTCGGAACGCCGTTCCGCTGAGCCCCCGTCCCTCGGGACGGGTTTCATCCGTCGACAACCTGACGTGCCGCGTCGTCTCGGCTGCCGGGCCGGAGGCGGCCACGATCCTGAGAAGGTCGCTGTCCGGACTGGCCAGCGCGATGGTGGCCGACGTGAACCTGCCGCCGTCTGCCGCAGCTTCGCACACGAGATCAAAGAGCTCCGTGCGGGACTTGGCCCGCATAATGGCTTCGTTGGTCCTGCTCAAAGCAGCGAACATCCGCGTCAGGCGCTCTTTCTGACTTTCAGTCCTCGCCTTCTCGTCCGCACGGTCGAAATTTTCCAGCGCGAACGAAACGTTCTCCGTGAGCCGCTGCAGCAGTTCGGCAAATTCGGGCGTGAACGTGTCTTTCTCGGATGAGATGAAGAACATCACGCCGACGGGCTGACCGGAAACGAGCAGCGGAAATGCAGCGCCCGACATAGCACCGTCGCTGTGAATGAACTGACGAAATGCCGATCCTCGCGGATCGGCCCGAAAGTCGTTTGCAATGCAAGCTCGCCTGGACCGGAACGCATTGCCGCAGAGACCGCGCCCTTCAGGCAGATCCGCGTTGGTCGAGACCTTGACCCGCCGCATGTTGTTTGCCGTCGGCCCTGCAACGGCCACCAGATCGATATCGTAGCTGTCGGGGCGGGCCAACAGGATACTGGTCGAGTTGAACCGTCCGCCGTTTGCGGCAGCTTCGCACACCAGCTCGAACAGCTCCGTGCGCGATGTTGCACGAACGATAGCTTCGTTGGTGGCGCTGAGCGCCGCCAGCATGCGCGCCAGACGTTGCTTCTGGGCGTCGGCCCGCGCCTTCTCGCTGGCGCGCTCGAAGTTTTCCAGCGCGAAGGAGACGTTTTCCGCAATCCGCGCCATCAGCGCGACGATCTCTTCATCCTCCGCCCACAGCTTTCCGACGAAGAACAGCAGCACGCCGATGCTCTCGTCCGCCTTGATCAGGGGAACGGCGACGCAGGCGGTAACGCCGGTCTCGCGGGCGGCCTGATGCCAGGGCTGCCCCTGCGTCGAATTGAGAATGTCGTTGTTGACGGCCGGCTGCTGTGTCCGGAATGCCTTGCCGCAGACGCCCGTTCCGTACGGGTTGCCCGCGTCGATCGAGAACGGCGCTCGCATGATCTGTTCGACGATTGCGCCTGTCCCGGCGACCGGCTTCAGCCAGATCGAGTCCGGCTCTGCGAGCAGGACCACTGTGGCCGCGGATTTGCCGCTATATACCGCGGCGTCGCAAACACGCTGATAGAGATCCTGTTCGGTCTTGGCGCGAAGAATGGCTTCGTTGGTCGCGCTGATGGCGCCGAACATCCGGTTCAACCGCCGCATCGCACGCTCGCCGTTCTTGCGCGCAGCTTCATGGTCGAAATTGTCGAGCGCAAACGAAATGTTTGCCGACACACGCTCCAGCATCGATACGAGCTGCGCGTCGATCGAGTGCGCCTCGCGCCGCGAGACCAGCAACACGCCGACGCTCTGGCCATTGCAGATCAGCGGCAGCGCTGCCGCGGCGCGCACCTGGTTGGCCTTGGCGCCCTCGCGCCAGGCCAGGGAACGCTGGTCGTTCAGGAAATCATTGCTGACGCATGCGCGCCGGTCACGGAAGGCGGGCCCGGCAACCCCGTTACCCTCTGGCGTACCAGCCACAATCGAAATGTCGATGCTGCGAAGGCGGGGCACGTCTTCGCCGCAGCCGGCGGCAAAGCGCAGGAGATTGGTTTCCCTCTCCAGCAGGAAGACCGAGACAGCCAGGAAGTCGCCGACCGAGAACGCGGCTTCGCAAACCTTCGCATAGAGTTCTTCGGGCGATTTGGCGTACAGAATCGCTTCGTTGGTCGCATTCAACGCCGCGAGTGTGCGCGCGATGTCGGTCTTCACCTTCCCCAAGCTCCCTGCCGGCAGCGCCGGGCTGCCCCTTGTGGATTTTATGCGTGCAACAGGCCTAAATGCGCGTTATTGGCGGCGGGAGTTGCGATTCAGAGTAAACGTCAGACCAACGGTGAACGACGCTGCTCCGGAGAACTACGGCCCATTCACGATTTGTCAGCCATACCGCTGGCGCGCGCCGGCCGGGATGCGGGACCTGCCGCAAGCAATCTTCGAATTTTGCAGGATGAAAATCCTGATACGTGAGGGCCGTGCTGACGGCATGGCTAACAGGATATTTCCACGCTTGCCCTGCCACGGGCGCTTTGAGAGCATGCCGGTACCAAGCGCGACCCGCGGTTCGCGCGGGCACTCAAGGTGAGGAAACTCCCATGCCGATGGTCCAGGCCGACCGTCTCATACGAATCGGCGCGGCCCTGCTTAGGGCTGCCGGTGCGACTGAAGAGGAAGCCAGCGCGGTCGCCGTCGGCTGCGTCAACGCCAACCTCGCCGGCCATGACTCGCACGGCGTGATCGCGATCCCGACCTATATCGACCGCATCAAGGCCGGCCATATCGTACCCGGCGCCAAATGGACCATCGTCCAGGAATCGCCGACTACGACCGTGATCGACGGCCATTGGGGGTTCGGCTTTCACGTCAACGCCAAGGCGATGGCCCTGACGATCGAGAAGGCGAAGACCGCCAATGTCGCCGCCTGCACGGTGTTCCGGCAAAGCCATGTCGGGCGTCTCGCCGCCTATCCGCTGATGGCGATGCGGGCCGGCATGATCGGGATTGCCGCCGCCGATTCCGGCCGCTCGCCGAAGCATGTCGCGCCGTTCGGCGGCCGCGAGGCAAGGCTCGGCACCAACCCGATCTCGATTGCGGTACCGTCGGATCTTGAGGCGCCGTTCTATCTTGACATGGCGACCTCGGCGGTAGCGGCCGGCAAGATCGCACTGTCGGTCGCGCGCGGCGAACCGATTCCCCAAGGCTGGATCATCGACGCCGAGGGACGGCACACCACCGACCCCATCCAGTATCGCAAGGGCGGCGCGCTGCTGCCGCTCGGCGGCAGCGAGGGCTACAAGGGAAGTGGGCTGGCGGCGATGGTGGAAGTGCTCTGCGGCCTGCTCACCGGCCTCGGTTTTGGCGTCGAGCCGACCGGCCGGCACAACGACGGATGTTTCATGGCGGTGTTCAATGTCGCAGCCTTCCGTCCCCTGAAGGATTTCGAGAAGGAGGTCGGCGAGTTCGCGCGTTATCTCAAATCGACGCCGCCGTCGGAAGGCTCGCCCGGCGTGTTCTATCCCGGCGAGCTCGAACATATCCGCGAGCAGCAGCGCAGGCGCGACGGTATCGAGGTCGAGGACGCCACTTGGGAAAAATTGATGGCACTCGCTACCGACTACAAGCTCATCGCTGAGCTCGACCTGAAAATGAAATCCAAACCAGTCCGCACGAGGAGAACGGCATGACACGGCAAATGGCGCTGGTCGGATTTTTGCAGGCGCAGAACTGCACCAACCTGCCGAGTTCATGGCGGCACCCGGAATCGCGCGACGATTCGATGTCGGCCGACTACTACCAGGAGATCGCCCGGATCCTCGAAGCCGGCAAATTCCACATGGCATTCTTCGACGACCGCCTGGCGATGCCGGACCGCTACGGCAACGATCATGCGCACACCGTCGAATACGGTATCCGCTGCGTGAAGATGGACCCACTGATCGTGCTGACCACCATGGGCATGGTCACGACGAAGCTCGGCCTGGGGTCAACCTGCTCGACCACCTATTACGAGCCGTTCGACGTCGCCCGCCGCTTCGCCACGCTCGACCTGATGTCGGGCGGACGCGCCGGCTGGAACGTCGTCACCTCGCTCAACGACGGCGAGGCCCACAACATGGGCAAGGACGCACACCTCGAACATGATCTCCGGTACGATCGCGCCGACGAGTTCATGGAAGTCGTGCTCGGCCATTGGGACACTTGGGAAGACGGCTCCTTGATCATGGACAGGAAGAGCGGCCGCTTCGCCGATCCGGCCAAGGTGAAGCGGCTCGATCACAACGGACAATTCTTCAAGTCGCGCGGGCCGTTCACGGTGCCCCGTTCGCCGCAAGGCCATCCCGTCATCATCCAGGCCGGCGCGTCCGGTCGCGGCCAGCGCTTTGCCGGGCGATGGGGCGAGGTGATCTTCACCGCGGCGCGCAACATGGCCGCCGCCAAGGAAGGCTATGCGGCGGTCCGCAACGAAGCGGTGAAGGCCGGCCGCGATCCCGACCAGATATTCCTCTGCAACCTCACCACCCCCGTCTGCGGCGCGACCAAGGCCGAGGCCGAAGACAAGATGGCTGTCATCAACAAGCTGCCGCTGGAAATCGATGCACTGTCGCTGCTGGCGGAAGCGCTGAACTTCGACTTCGCTGCCAAGCCGCTCGATGAGCCGCTGACATCGGAAGAGCTCAAGAGCATGCAGGGCATCCTCGGCATTCGCGACGGCGTGTTGAAGGCATCAGGCAAGACTAACCCCAGCGCGCGTGATTTCGTCACCTTCTCCGGCCGCGGCCAGGTGCAGGACGCGATCGTCGGCGGCCCGAAGGAGATCGCGGACAAGCTCGAAGAGATGTTCGTCGAGCGCGGCTGCGACGGCTTTGTCATCGCAGCCACCATCGTACCGGGCTCCTACGCCGATTTCGTCAAGCATGTGGTGCCGGAACTGCAGCGCCGCGGACTGTTTCACAACGACTATGCCGGCAAGACCCTGCGCGACAATCTCGGCCTGAAGCGGCCTGCCGCCGGCGCCTGGAAAACTCGGCAGCAGGCCGCCGCCGAATAACAAGAGGGCACTTTATGCGTTGGCTCAAATTCACCGCCGCCGGCGAGACATCCTGGGGCATTGTCGAGGGCGAGCGCGTGATCGCCGTCGATGGCGATCCGTTCGGCGAATGGCAGCGCGGAACGCAGTCGCATGCGCTGAAGGACGTCAAGATCGAGCTGCCGCTGATCCCGCGCACCTTCTATTGCGTCGGGCTGAATTATCTCAAACACCTCAAGGAAGCCGCCGACAAGGCCGGCACGGTGCCGAACGTGCCCGACCGGCCCGAGATCGGCTATCGCGCGCAGAACGCGCTGATCGCCCATGACGAGGATGTGGTGATCCCGGCGAGCGCGACCGAGAAGATTCATTACGAGGGCGAACTGGTGGTCGTCATCGGCAAGAAGGCAAAACACCTCACCGAAGCCAACGCGATGGATTGCGTGTTCGGCTACACGATCGGCAACGACGTCAGCGAGCGCACCTGGCAGAAGGCCGACCGCAGCCTGTGGCGGTCCAAGAATGCCGACACCTTCAAGCCGATGGGCCCGTGGATCGAGACCGACGTCGACCTCGACAGGATGGAAACGGTGATCCGCGTCAACGACACGGAGACCGGGCGCTTTCGCACCAACGACATGATCTTCGGTATCGTGCCGTTCCTCGTCGAACTCTCCAAATATTTCACGCTGTCGCCGGGCGACGTGATCTGGATGGGCACCGACGGCGCATCGCCTGATTTGAAAGCCGGCGATGTCGTCGAGATCGACATCACCGGCATCGGAACGTTGCGGAACAGGTTTGTGAGGGAGAAGGTCTAACGTCGTCAGAAATGAGGGACGGGCAGGCGGTCAGCGTACACTGAAACACCGCTCAAATTGAAAGCGTCCCAGAGAAGGAGAAGCGCATGAAGCCCCGGATGAATTACTACCAGGCCGCGCCAGAGACCATTAAAGCGCTTGTCGCGCTGGAGGCCCAGATCGTCGCTTCAGGTCTCGAGAAGTCGCTGATCGAACTGGTGAAGACACGCGCCTCGCAGATCAACGGCTGCGCGTACTGCATCAACATGCACACCCAGGACGCCCGCAAGCTCGGCGAGACCGAGCAACGGCTGTATCTGTTGAGCGCATGGCACGAGTCGCCGCTCTACACCGACCGTGAACGCGCGGCGTTGGCCTGGACCGACGCGCTGACGCTGATTGCTGAAACGCATGCCCCTGACGATCTCTACGAAGACGTGCGCGCCCACTTCTCGGAAGCGGAGACGGTCAATCTGACCATGCTGATCGGGGCTATCAATGCTTGGAACCGGCTGGCGATCGCTTTTCGCGCGGTGCACCCGGTCAAGAAGGCGGCAGTGGCGTAAAGCGAGGAGGCCAATATGAAATTGACGATGCATCATGTCGCGGTGACGGCCGTGGTTGCGCTGGCAATCGTCGGCATACCCACAGCCCATGCCGAAGGCGACAAGGTAACGCCGGTTCGTTCAGAGAAACTTCCCAACGTGCCCGGCAAGAGCCTAACGGCCGTCGTGGTCAACTACGAGCCGGGCGGCAAGTCGGCCAGCCATCATCACGCCGGCAGCGTGTTCGCCTATGTGCTGTCGGGCAGCATCCGGTCAGAAAATTCGGCGACCGGCCCGGCGCGCGTCTACAAGGCGGGCGAAAGCTTCTTTGAGCCACCCGGCAGCGAGCACCTCGTCAGCGAGAATGCGAGCACAACGGAGCCCGCAAGCCTGCTGGCGGTTTTCGTTGCCGACGATGGCGCACAACTGACGACGTTCGGCAAGAAGTAGAGCGGTGTGAACCGCGCACCCGCGCGCTCCGCTGTCATGCCCCGCCACCGGGTCGCGCGAATGCGCGCCCGATGACAGGCTCCGGCGGGGCATCCAGTACGCGGCCTTTCGGCTCAAACACTGACGTCTCTGGAATACTGGGTCGTCCGGTCAAGCCGGACGACGACATCTTGGGATGCTAAACCGCCGTCGCCTTGGCGAACTCCACATAAATCTCGCGCAGGCGGTTGGTCATGGGGCCGGGCTTGCCGTCGGCGACCTTCTTGCCGTCGATCGACACAACCGCCTGTACGAACAGACTAGCGCTGGTAACGAAGACTTCCTTGGCGGCGAGCGCCTCCTCGATCGAAAACGCCCGCTCCTCGACGCGGAGCTGGCGCTCTTCGGCCAAAGCGACGACGGCCTTGCGGGTGCAGCCGGGCAGGATCTCGCTGCCGTTCTGCCGTGTCACGATCACATCATCCTGGGTCAAGATGAAGCAGGATGATGAGCCGCCCTCGGTCACCTTGCCGTCCTCGATCATCCATGCCTCGCCGGCGCCGGCCACCGCCGCAGCCTGCTTGGCCAACACCTGCGCCAACAGCGCGACGCTCTTGATATCGCGACGGGCCCAGCGCAGGTCCGGCACCGTGATCACGTTGATGCCGGTCTTGGCTGAGGGCGCGTTGATGATGTCCTTGGTTGAGGTGAACATGATCAACGTCGGCTTTACGTTCTTCGGAAACGCAAAATCGCGCCCGGTGTCGGCGCCGCGCGTTACTTCCAGATAAACCATGCCGTTGGCGAGATTGTTGCGCTTAACCAGTTCCTTCTGGATCTCCTCGATGCGCGCCGTGGTCTCCGGCAGCGCCAGCTCGATCTCGCCGACCGAGCGCTCCAACCGCGCCAGGTGCGAGGCGTTGTCGATCAATTTTCCGTCCAGCACGGCGGCGACTTCATAGATGCCGTCGGCAAACAGGAATCCGCGGTCGAGGATCGAGACCTTCGCCTCGGAAAGCGGGACGAACGAGCCGTTGACGTAAGCGATCTGTTCCAAGCGGTTCTCCTGTAGGGAAGGCAAACGGTCGTGACGGACGTTATACGCAAGTCACTAATGATGAGGAACCCTCGCCCGGGTCATTCCGGGGCGATCCGCAGCATCGAACTATAGTGCGCAATTGCGCACCTGAGAATCTCGAGATTCCGGGTCTGGTCCTTCGGACCATCCCGGAATGACGCCCGAACTAATGCGACAGAATCTTCGACAGGAACTTCTGCGCGCGCTCGCTGCGCGGGCTGCCGAAGAAATCCGTCTTCAGCGCGTCCTCGACGATCTCGCCCTTGTCCATGAAGATCACGCGATGCGCGACCTTACTGGCAAAGCCCATTTCGTGGGTGACGACCATCATGGTCATGCCCTCATGGGCGAGATCGACCATCACGTCGAGCACCTCGCTGATCATCTCGGGGTCGAGCGCCGAGGTCGGCTCGTCGAACAGCATCGCGATCGGATCCATGGCAAGCGCCCGCGCGATCGCGACGCGCTGCTGCTGGCCGCCGGATAGTTCAGCCGGATACTTATTTGCATGCACCGTCAACCCGACGCGTTCGAGCAGCTTGTCGCCCTTGGCGACGGCCTCGTCATGCGAGCGGCCCAGTACCTTCTCCTGCGCGAGGCACAAATTCTCGATAATGCGCAAATGCGGAAACAGCTCGAAATGCTGGAACACCATGCCGACGCGCGCGCGCAGTTTCGGCAGATCGGTCTTGGGATCGTTGACCTTGATGCCGTCGAGAATGATCTGGCCTTCCTGGAACGGTTCAAGCGCGTTGACGCATTTGATCAGCGTCGACTTTCCCGAGCCTGACGGGCCGCACACCACCACCACCTCGCCCTTGGCGACGCTGGTGGTGCAGTCCTTCAGCACCTGGAAACTCGGCCCGTACCATTTATTGACGTGGCTGATTTCGATCATGGGCTCTCACCGAACAATAGCAATGCGTGCCTGCAGGCGCCGGACGCCGTAGGACGCGACACAGGAAATCACGAAATAGACCGCGGCCGCGAACAGATACATCTCGACCAGCCGGCCGTCGCGCTGCGCCACCTTGCTGGCGGCACCCAGGAAATCCGGGATCGACAGCACATAGACCAGCGAAGTGTCCTGGAACAGCACGATGGTTTGCGTCAGCAGCACCGGCAGCATGTTCCGGAAGGCCTGCGGCAGCACGATGTAGCGCATGGACTGGCTGTAAGTCAGGCCGAGCGCGCTCGCCGCTGCCGGCTGCCCTTTGGAAATCGACTGGATGCCGGCGCGCATGATCTCGGAGAAATACGCCGCCTCGAACATGATGAAGGTGACGAGAGACGAGGTGAACGCGCCAACGCGAATGGGGCGTGATGCGCCGGTCAGCCACTGGCCGATATAAGGCACCAGGAAGTAGAACCAGAAGATCACCAGCACCAGCGGCAGCGAGCGCATGAAGTCGACATAGAGCCCGGCGACGCGGCCGAGCAACCTGTAGCCGGACAGCCGCATCAGCGCGATCAGCGTACCGAAGATCAGGCCGCCCAGCGCCGACAACCCTGTCAGCATCAGCGTAAAACTCATGCCGTCGAGGAACAGGTAGGGCAGCGAGCGGCGGATGACATCGAAATCGAGATTGTCGAACATCGCTATTTCCCCGTGATATAGCCGGGGATCGCCAGGCTGCGTTCGAGGAAGCGCATGCCGGTGACGACGACGATGTTGATCGCGAGATACATCACGGTCGCGGCGGTGAAGGCCTCGAACACCTGGAACGAGAATTCCTGCATCGCCCGCGCCTGACCGGTCAGTTCGATCAGGCCGATGGTGATCGCGACGGACGTATTCTTGATGGTGTTGAGGAATTCGGACGTGAGGGGCGGCAAGATGATGCGGAACGCCATCGGCAGCAGCACGTAGCGGTAGCCCTGCGCCGTCGTCAGCCCGAGGGCGGTCGCGGCATTCTTCTGTCCGCGCGGCAGCGAGCCAATGCCGGCGGCAAGCTGCACCGCGACACGCGCCGACATGAATAGTCCGACGCCGATCGCCGCCGTCCAGAACGGCGCATTGGGAAGCTGCTTCAGCCAGAGCCCGGCGGCGCGCGGCAGCAGTTCCGGCAACACGAAGAACCAGAGAAAGAGCTGCACCAGCAGCGGCATGTTGCGGAAGAATTCGACATAGCAAAAGCCGATCCAGGACGCGGTTCTCGACGGCAGCGAGCGCAGGATGCCGATGATCGTGCCGAAAATCAGCGCGATGACCCAGGCCAGCAGAGCCGTCTTGATGGTCAGCAGCAGTCCCGCCACCAGCATGTCGAGATAGGTGCCGGCCCCTGTCGGGTTCGGCTCGAAGAAGATGTGCCAGTTCCAGTTATAGTTCACGCTGCACCTTGTCCCCGAAAGTGCCGGTAAAGCTCTTCGTTATGACTGCGTATGCAAATGTCCGGCCATTCTTTCTTTCAAAAAATGGCCGGACTTGCCGGTTGGAAGCCCCTCATCCTGAGGAGCCGCGCATTGCGCGGCGTCTCGAAGGATGAAGGCCCAACTGGGGCCTCATGGGTTCGAGACGGCGCTGGCGCGCCTCCTCACCATGAGGGTCAACGTATCACTTACTTATACGAATCCGGATCCGGCGAGTCCGACGGCTTGGCGAATTCGTTCTTCAGCTCGGCGCTGATCGGCGTGTTGAGGTTCAGCCCCTTGGGCGGGATCTTCTGCGTGAACCACTTGTCGTAGATCTTCTGGCCCTCGCCGCCGGTATAGAGCGCCGCCGTCGCCGCGTCGACCACCTTCTTGAAGGCCGGATCGTCCTTGCGCAGCATGATGCCGTAGGGCTCGGGCTTGGAGAACGCATCCTTGGAGATGACGTAATCGCCCGGCGCCTTCGAGCCGGCAACCAGGCTCGCGAGCAGGATGTCGTCCATCACGAAGGCCACGGCGCGATCGGTCTCGACCATCAGGAATGCCTCGGCGTGATCCTTCGCCGGGATGATGTTGATGTTGAGGTTGCGCGCCGCATTGGCTTCGGTGAGCTGCTTGATGTTGGTGGTGCCAGCGGTCGAGACCACCGGCTTGCCCTTCAGATCATCGATCGAATTGATCTTGCTCGCCTTCTTGGTGACGTAGCGGCTGGCGGTCAGGAAGTGGGTATTGGTGTAGGAAATCTGCTTCTGGCGCTCGACATTGTTCGTGGTCGAGCCGCATTCGAGATCGATCGTGCCGTTGGCCAGCAGCGGGATGCGGGTCGACGACGTCACCGGGTTGAGCTTGACCTCGAGCTTGTCGAGCTTGAGCTCCTTCTTCACGGCATCGACGATCTTGTAGCAGATGTCCATGGCGTAGCCGATCGGCTTCTGGTTGTCGTCGAGATAGGAGAACGGGATCGACGAGTCGCGGTAGCCGAGCGTGATGGCGCCGGTATCCTTGATGTTCTTCAGCGTCCCGGTGAGCTCCTGGGCCGCTGCCGGTCCGGCGCACAACGCACCCGCGACCAGACAGCCGATAATATGACGGTGTTTCACGTAACTTCTCCCTCCAAAGGTTTCAGATGATTGCTCATCCACCCTAACTCAGCAACTTGCCGGGCCGTTTGGCCGGCGGTCTCGAACCTGTCTTGGCAAGATCCTTGGCAAGACCCTTGGCAAGACCGCCTCCGGCGTGCCCGGCACTATGCCTGCACAATTCGGACCAAAACAGATTTAGCGCCCGTTGGCCATCATGCATTCGGCCCCTGAATGCGACTAAAGACAAAGGCAACGCCCATTTGTCGCCGCCGATTTGGACCAGCCGCTTCCGGCCGGAAGCCGCCACGGTGCCCTCCGTTAACCAAGCCACGCCGCGTCCGCTGAGCGCCATCCCGCACAGCACGTCCGACATGTCGCTTTCAATGACCCGCACACCGAAAATGGGGGCGGTCTCCAGGATGAGATCGACCAGCCGGGCGAAATAGACGCCGGGCGAATACATCAAAAGGGGGACCGGATGCGACGCCCGGCCGGGTAGCGACGCGCCGCCCTTCGCCACCAGCGCCTCGCTGGCGTAGGGCCGCAGGAACTCGGTGCCGAGCGTGACGCGTTCGTAGCGGTCCGGATCGAGGTGGATCGGCTGCTGGGCGTGGTGGTAACAGATCATCAGATCGACGTTGTCGGAGACGAGCGAGGTGACGAGATCGTGGATGTTGCCGACCACCACCGAGCAGCTCAAGCGCCGCTCCTGTGACCAGGACTGCCACCAATGCGGCAGCCGGGCGGTGGCCATCGCGAACGGCAGGGCGATGCGGATATGTTCGTTGCGGCGAAGCGGCTTGCCGCCAAGCTCGACGCGGCTGTCGAGCATCTGCCGCAGCAACTCGCCGGCATGCTCGCGAAAGCGCTCGCCCTGCGGCGTGAGCTGCGTCGGGTACACGCTGCGGTCGATCAGGTCGAAACCGAGCCAGGCTTCGAGCGATTTGATCCGTCGGCTGAACGCAGCTTGGGACGTGTTTCGTTTCTCGGCGGCGCGGGTGAAATTGCCGGTCTCGGCCACCATCAGGAAATCCTGAAGCCAGCGAAGCTCCATCAAAGCCCCCGAATTGCAGGCGATAGCCGCGCCGCCACGACGGCCGCCACGATAGCCGTTCCGGGGCAACGCATGGCTGCGGAGGCCAACCGGCGCCGGTTCTCGATAGCAAATGTGAAGCTCCATGCCGGCAAACGTAGCGGGTCGCCACGCGGGCTGACCAATGCAAGCTTTGCATCGCGTCCACCCGCCTCCGCTTTTGCGGCAGTCCCCGTCAATTCTAGCCCGCTCATCTCAGCCGTTCCGCATTCGCCCATGATCGCATCTTCCTTAGCCTGCCACGCCTTCGGCGGCTTATGCAAATTTTGCATCATGCAGACTTGGCCTCAATGGCGGCGTTGGGCGGCCTTAAACCTGGTGGGCAGCAACCCTTAGTCCGATCGATTCTCGCGCTCGATCGGGCGGTCACCAGGATTGAGACCTTCGAAATGAAAATCTGCGTACTGGGCGCCGGCGTCATCGGACTGACGACCGCATGGTGCCTTACTGAGGCCGGGCACGACGTCATCATCGTCGACCGGCATGCCTCCACCGCGAAAGACGCCAGCGCCGCCAATGGCGGCCAGCTCTCCTACGCGTTCGTGGCGCCGCTGGCGTCTCCGGCAACACTCAAAAAGCTGCCGTCGCTGCTGCTGTCGCCGGATTCGCCGATGCGCATCCGCGCCGGCCTCGATCCGGCCTTGATTTCCTGGGGCGCGCGGTTCCTGCTCGCCTGCCGGCCGGCAGCCGTGCGCGAGACCATTGCAGCGCAACTTGCGCTCGCCGCCTTGAGCCGGAGCGAACTGGCGCGGCTGACGCAAAGCCTAATGCTCTCATTCGGATTGCGAACGGCCGGCAAGCTGGTGGTGTTCCGAAGCCGGAACGAGTTCGATGTGGCGCGACGCGCGATCACCACGAAAGCCGGCGAGGACGGCCAACAGGTGTTGACGCCGGCGGAGTGCCTGGCGCTGGAGCCTGCGCTCAGACTTGACGCGCACGAATTCGCGGGCGGCATCTTCACGGCCTCCGAGCAGGTCGGAGATTGCGCAGCCTTTTGCGCAGGACTGACGTTCCGCCTGCGACAGCAACGCAACGTCGAATGGGTACTCGGTACCGAAGTTGCCGGGCCGGTCCGTTCGGGCGGCCGGCTGGTCGCCGTCGACACCGGCAAGGGACATGTGCAGGCGGACCATTTCGTTTTGTGCATGGGCGCGGCATCGGGCGCTTTTGCGAAAGCGTGCGGATTCTACCTGCCGATCTATCCGCTCAAAGGCTACAGCATCACGCTTTCACCGGCACCGGCGGCGCGCCTTCTTCGGCACAGCGTCACGGATATGGAACGCAAGCTGGTGTTGGCGCCGCTCGCGCGCGACGGGCGCACGGCCATACGGGTTGCCGGCATCGCCGATCTCGAAAGCGACACCACGATCGATGCAGGACGCGTCGAAGTCCTGCGCCGCGCCTCCACCGAGCTGCTTGGGATCGACGCAGCCGGCGACATCGAGCCCTGGTGCGGGCTTCGTCCGATGACGCCCGATAGCCGGCCGATCATCGGCTGGTCGCCGCTTGACGGCCTCTTCATCAACTCAGGACACGGTATGCTCGGCTGGACGCTGGCGTGCGGCAGCGCGCGGCTGACGGCGGACTTGATCGGTTGCAAGCCATCGGTCACCGCGACCGGAGCGTTTGCCCTGCGCCGCGCTGCCTAACGAGCGGTGACGTTGCGAACGAGTGGGCCGACAATCCAGGCTGGTTGTTATTGCCCGAATTCGCATGTGCGGCGGCAGCCAAATTCCGTCGTCCGGGATGCCGCGGCAGACCGATTGCCGCTGGCGTCATTTCCAGCTTGTTGCGACGCGGGCGGCGCGAGCCCCCAGCCGCCAACACGCTTTTCTTCCCCGGCGATTTCAGGGATGATCAAGCCCGGGAAGAAACAAGCGGCTCTCGTGTCAAGAGAAGCTGCAGGGGAGTGTTGCATATGTTCAGACGTAGCCATTTGGCGACCGCTATTGCTGCCTTCATGCTGATATCCGCAGCCGCCGGCGCGCAAGAATATCCCACCAAGCCGATTACGCTGATCGTCCCGTGGCCGGCCGGCGGTTCGACCGACATCTCGATGCGCGCGATCGCCGAAAGCGCTTCCAAGGTGCTGGGACAGCCGATCGCGATCGACAACAAGGCTGGCGGTAGCGGCACCGTCGGCCCGGCCACGATGGCGGCAGGCGCCAAGCCAGACGGCTACACCATCGCGCAGATTCCGATCACCGTGTTCCGCCTGCCCCTGATGCAGGAAGTCTCGTGGAATCCGGACAAGGACTTCACCTACATCGTCCACCTCACCGGCTACACGTTCGGCGTTACCACCAGCGCCGAGTCGCCCTTCAAGACGTGGAAGGACGTTGTCGACTACGCCAAGCAGAATCCCGGCAAGGTGACCTATGCGACGCCGGGCGCCGGCACATCGCTGCATATCGGCATGGAGCAGATCGCGTCCATGGCCGGCATCAAGCTCACCCAGGTGCCTTTCAAGGGCGGCGCCGAAACCAACGCCGCGGTGCTCGGACAGCACACCATGCTGCAGGCGGATTCAACGGGATGGCGACCGCTGGTCGACGCCGGCAAGCTGCGGCTTCTGATGGTGTGGACCTCGGCGCGCTCGCCGAATTATCCCGACGTGCCGACGTTGAAGGAGCTCGGCTATCCCATGGTCTATGACTCGCCATTCGGCATCGCCGGACCGAAAGGCATGGACCCGAAGATCGTCGCCAAGCTGCACGATGCCTTCAAGAAGGCACTGGACGATCCGGCCGTGATCGCGACGCTGGCGAAATTCGACATGGTGCCCAGTTACAAGAGCACCGAGGACTACAAGAAGTTCGTCGTCGAGGTCACCGAGTCAGAGCGCAAGGTGGTCGAGAAGCTCGGTCTGGCGAAGAAGACGAACTAGCGTCGGCCGTGTCCCGGACGCGGCGCAGCGCTCTCGGCGCTGCTCCGCAGAGCCGGGACCAACTGCGCCCGCGAACACCACGCCCGTAAACATATGGGCCCCGGCTCTGCGGCGCACCACTTCGTGCTGCGCCGCGTCCGGGGAACGGCTGAAAGAGACAGATGAGCGACCAATCCAACGTCAAATTCCGCCTCAACAATTCCGAGCTGTGGGGCGGACTGATCGGGCTTGCGCTCGGCGGCTACGTTATCTGGTCCGGGCTCAAGCTGAAGCTCGGCACCATCAACGATCCCGGCGCCGGCTTCGTGCTGTTCTATACCGGCATCCTGATGTGCCTGTTTGCTACCTCGATCATCATCGCCGCATTGACCGAGGGCGGGCCGACCTTTGGCTCGCGCTGGGTGAACACGCGCTGGACCAAGCCGCTGCTCGTCATCGTCTGCCTCGTCGCGTTTTCCTTCGCGCTCAACCCGCTCGGCTTCCTATTGTCCTCCATTCCGCTGATGTTGCTGCTGCTACGCGTGGTCGATCCGGTGAGCTGGTCGCTGGCCGTTCCGATTGCCGTGCTGGTTCCGCTGGGCATGTGGTGGATCCTCAAGCGCCTGCTCCTGATCCAGTTGCCATCAGGCATTTTCGAAATCGGTTGATCGCACCATGGATACACTCGTCAATGTCGCCCATGGCTTCGGCGTCGCCCTTCAGCCCATCAATCTGATCTACTGCTTCATCGGCGTGTTCATCGGCACGCTGGTCGGCGTGCTGCCCGGCATCGGTCCGATCTCGGCGATGTCGCTGCTATTGCCGATCACGCTGTCGGGCACACCGGAGTCCGGCATCATCATGATGGCCGGCATCTATTACGGCTCGATGTATGGCGGCTCCACCACATCGATCCTGGTCAACATTCCCGGAGAGGCCGCTTCCGTCGTCACCTGTATCGATGGCCATCAGATGGCTAAGAAGGGGCGCGCCGGTCCGGCGCTCGGCATCGCCGCGTTCGGCTCATTCTTCGCCGGCACCTTCGCGCTGATCGCGCTGATGCTGGTGGCGCCAAAGCTCGCCAGCGTCGCGATCGCGTTCGGACCGGCCGAATATTTCAGCCTGATGGTGCTCGGCCTCGTCGTCTTGACCTTCCTGACGCAGGGCTCGATGGCGAAGGCGCTGTTGATGGCCTGCATCGGCGTCGTGCTCGGCGTGGTCGGGCTCGACAGCATCACCGCGCAGCCGCGCCTGACCTTCGGCCGGGTGGAGTTGATCGACGGCATCGGCCTCGTACCTGTGGTGATGGGCCTGTTCGGCGTCGCCGAAGTACTGCTCAACACCGAGCAGGTCATCAAACGCGACATCATCAACACCAAGATCACGCACCTGCTTCCGAGCAGGGAGGACTGGAAGGTCAGCACCGGCCCGATGTCGCGCGGAACGATCCTTGGATTTTTCCTGGGCATTCTGCCCGGCGGCGGCGCGGTGATCTCCTCTTTCGCGTCCTATGCGCTCGAGAAGCGGCTGTCCAAAACGCCTGATAGGTTCGGCCATGGCGCGATCGAGGGCGTCGCAGGTCCCGAAGCCGCCAACAACGCGGCCGCCGGCGGCGCCTTCATTCCGCTGATGACGCTCGGCATTCCGCCGAATGTGGTGATGGCGCTGTTGCTCGGCGCCTTCATCATTCACGGCCTGCAGCCCGGCCCCCTGATGATCACGCAGAATCCCGGGCTGTTCTGGGGCATCGTCGCCAGCATGTATATCGGCAATCTGATGCTGCTCGTGCTCAACCTGCCGATGATCGGGATGTGGGTTCAGCTTCTCAAGCTGCCCTATAACGTCCTTTTCCCGCTGATCATCCTGTTCACCATCATCGGCGTCTACTGCTCCAGCAACAACGTGTTCGACGTCCACGTGATGATAGCCTTCGGCGTGATCGGCTATTTCATGCGCAAGCTCGGTTACGAGCCGGCGCCGCTGGTGCTGGCCTTCGTGCTGGGGCCAATGCTGGAGAACAATCTGCGCAAGTCGCTGATCCTGTCGCAGGGCGATCTCATGACCTTCGTGGAACGGCCGATCTCGGCCGTCTGCCTGACGTTCGCCCTGGTGTTGCTCGTCGCGCCGCTGCTGCCGGCGCTGCGCAAGAAGCGCGAAATGGTCGCGCTGGACGAAGAGGTTTAGCGCCGCACCGCGCCGACCGGCGGCTTCTCGCCGAGATCCCAGAACAGCCCTGCCATGATCGCAAGTGCTTCCTCGGTCACCGGCAGCAGGATGTGCTCGTCCGGCGCATGCTGCGAGCAGCCGGGATAGGAATGCGGCACCCAGATCGTCGGCAGCCCAAGCCCCTCGGCGAACACGTCGTTCGGCAGTGAGCCGCCAAAGTTCGGCAGGATCGCCGGCGCCTTGCCGGTGGTCTCCCTGATCGAGTTCGCCGTCCAATTCACCCAGGGGCTGTCGACGTCGGTGCGTGAGGCAGCGAAACGTTGCGTGCCGCTGACTTCCACCATCGGAAAGCCGTTGGCGTGCAAATGCGTGCGCACGGCGTCAATGACCTCTTCATATTTGGTGCCGACGACGAAACGAAGCTGCAGCACGGCATTGGCGCGTCCGGGGATGGCGTTAGCCGGCTTCTCGATACTGCCCGACGACATCGCCAGAACCTCAAGCGTATTCCAGGCAAACAGCCGCTCTTCCGGTGATAGCCCCTCCTCGCCCCAGTCGGGCGCCAGCGCCGGCTCGTCCGCGGTCGGCTCGATCTTCACATCCGCAAGCGCCGCGCGGACGGCATTCGAGATCCGCGGCGGTTTGAGCGCGTCAAGCTTCATCCACCCCTTGCCGTCGACGAGACTCGCAATGGCGTTGCAAAGGATCGTCGCGGGGTTGGCGAGCACGCCGCCCCAATTGCCCGAATGGTGGCCGCCTTCGCGCAAGTTGACATCGAGATGAATGCGGTTGCCGCCGCGGCAGCCGAGAAAGATCGTGGGCCGATCGGCCGAGAGCCGCGGCCCGTCGGATGCCAGAAACAGATCGGCTTTCAGCGCCTCGCGATGGGCTTCGCACACCTGCCGCAGATCGGGCGAGCCGATCTCCTCGCCGGTCTCAATGATGAATTTGGCATTGAAGCCGAGCTTGCCGCCGCGGGTCTCGCGCACCGCGCGCAATGCCGCGAGGTTGATGCTGTGCTGGCCCTTGTTGTCGGCGGTGCCGCGGCCATAGACGCGCTCGCCCCTGGTCGTGATCTGCCACGGATCAAGATTGTCGCGCCATTCGCCTTCCATGCCGTCGACGACGTCGCCATGGCCGTAGGTGAGCACGGTGGGCAGCGAGGGATCCTCACGATAATCCGCCAGCAGGTAGGGGCCCTTGCCGGTCGGCGATTCGATCAGGCGGGTGGAGAAGTCGAGCGCGGCGAAGGCCGGCTGGAGGTCGTCGACGAGATAGGCGCGCAACGCCTCGCCGCTGCCGGGATTCTGGCTTTCGGTCCGATATCCAACCCTGCGGCCGAGTTCGGCGAGAAACGCGCCGGAATGGAGATGCTCGCGTACCCGCGCAACCGCGTCGGCTCTATCAGCCATGTTTCTTTCCTTTGTTCGCTAGCGTGTTGGGGCCGCAACCTATCGGGATAAGCCGCCCACTGGAAGTGGCAGGGCCGTCGAATGAGCCTTGCTAAACGCAGCGAGGATGCAACAATTTCAGGCAACAGCCCGGCGCTTTAACCGGGCAAATGCGCGAGGCAACTGCGCGCTGCGAGGTTCGCGTCATGACAAAACAAATCCGGCTCAATGCCTTCGCCATGAACTGCGTTGCGCATCAATCGCCGGGGCTCTGGACCCATCCGCGCGACCGCACGCTGGACTACAACCGCCTGCCCTATTGGCTCGATCTGGCGAGGACGCTGGAGCGCGGCCGGTTCGACGGGCTGTTTCTCGCCGACGTGCTCGGCGTCTATGACGTCTTCGGCAACAGCCCGGACGCTGCCCTGCGCAATTCTGCGCAGACGCCGGCCAACGAGCCGCTGATGCTGATCCCGGCGATGGCGGCGGTGACGCAGAATCTCGGCTTCGGCGTCACCAGCAATCTTTCCTTCGAGCCGCCCTACCCGTTTGCGCGGAGAATGTCGACGCTCGATCATCTCACGGAGGGCCGCGTCGGCTGGAACGTGGTGACCGGCTATCTCGACAGCGCCGCCCGCGGCGCTGGTAAGGACAAGCAGACCGCGCATGACGACCGCTACGACATCGCTGACGAATATATGGAGCTGGTGTACAAGCTCTGGGAAGGAAGCTGGGAAGACGGCGCCGTGCTGCGCGACCGCGCGCGCGGGATTTTTGCCGATCCTTCCAAGGTGCATCGCATTCAGCACGAGGGCCGTAACTACCGGCTCAACGCCATCCATCTTAGCGAGCCGTCACCGCAGCGAACGCCGGTACTGTACCAGGCCGGCACCTCGCCGCGTGGACGGCAGTTCGCGGCCCAACACGCCGAATGCGTGTTCATGTCGGGCCCGTCGGCGAAGATCATCGGGCCGCGGGTTGCCGCGATCCGCGCGCTGGCGCAGGAGATCGGCCGCAATCCGGCTGAAATCTTGATGTTCTCCATGATGACCATCATTCTCGGTCGCACCGAGGCGGAGGCGAAAGCGAAATACGCCGACTATCGGGCGCACATCGCGACCGAGGGCGCGCTGGCCTTGATGTCGGGCTGGATGGGGGTCGATTTCTCGAGCTACGACCTCGACCAGCAAGTGCGCCACGTCCAGAACGACGCCGGCCGCACCGCACTCGACAACGTCACCCGCGCCGATCCCGACCGGGTCTGGACCGTGCGCGAAGTCGTCGAGCATGTCGGCATCGGCGGCGCGGGGCCGGTCGTGGTCGGCACGCCCGAGAAGGTTGCCGACGATATCGAGGCCTGGTTCGAGCAGACCGACGTCGACGGCCTCAACGTCGCGTTTGCCACCTCGCCCGGCGATTTCGAGGATATCGCCGACATGCTGGTACCTGAACTGACAAGGCGAGGACGGTACAAGAGCGAGTACGCGAACGGGACGCTGCGAGAGAAGCTGTTCGGCACAGGCCGCGCGCGGCTGTCGGAGCAGCATCCGGCGAGCCGGTATCGTCCGCACATGCAGACGAAAGCGGAGTAACTCGTAGGGTGGGCAAAGGCGCACTTCGCGCCGTGCCCACCATCTATTCACATCGCGCTTCTGAATGGTGGGCACGCTGCGCTTTGCCCACCCTACGATTTCACAATGACGGCTCAATTCACCGCGTTACTCACGACCACCTCGATCAGCTTCGCGCCGGGGCGGCTGAAGGCCGACGACAATACCGACTTCAACTGGCTGGGATCGGTCACCTTCGTCGCCTCCAGACCAAGCGATTTCGCCACGCCGGCAAAATCCACCGGGGGATCCACAAAATCCATGCCGACGTAATGATCGTCGCCGTGGAAGGCGAGCAGCCGCTGCTTGATGATGCGGTAGCCGCCATTGTTGACGATGACGAACGTCAGCGGCAGCTTGTGGTTTGCGGCCGTCCACAGCGACTGGATCGAGTACATCGCGCTGCCGTCGCCGGAATAACAGACCACTGGCCGCTGCGGATGGGCGAGGCTGACGCCCACGGACGCCGGCAATCCCCAGCCGATGCCGCCGGAGGCGAGCGCATGATAGCCGTAGCGGTCGCGGTGCGGGCGCAGCGCGATGATCTGCCGCGCCGAGGTCAATCCCTCGTCGACCAGGATGGCGTTGTCAGGCATCGCCTCGACCACCTGCAGCGCCAGCCAGTCCGGATCGATCGGCGAAGTCTCGGCATGTTTCGAAATCTGCTCGACCAGTGGCTTGCGCCGCGCCGTCCAGTTCTTCGAGGCGAGTGCGTCCAATCCTTGGCTCGCGCGCGCCTGGAGCGCGCTGCCGCCGGCGGCCTTGAGTGCCGGCACCAAAGCGCGCAAGGTTTCCCGCACATCGGCCTTGAGCGCAATTTCCGCGCCGTAATTCCTGGCGAGGTCTTGATCGACAAGACCGATCTGCACGATCGATAGCCCGTCCGGCAACGGATCGACTTCGCTGTAGACCGACATCCGCAAGGGATCGCCGCCGAGCGCGATGATGAGATCGTACGGCGACAGCGCGTCACGGGCGATCTTCTGGATGCGCGCCAGCGCACCCATGAAGCACGGGCTTTCCGACAGGAATTGGGCGCCATAGGGCGTCGACGACTGGTAGGCCGGGCAACCCAGCGTTTCCGCGAGTTGAGCGGCCTCCTGCAACGCATCGCTTTTCACGATCTCGTCGCCGACAATGATCACCGGCCGCTCCGCCTTGAGAATCCGCGCGGTGAGCGCCTGCAACGATTCTTCCGACGGTTTGACGCGCGTATCGACGCGGGTCGAGCGGCCGAGCTCGATCCCGGCCTCGGAATTGAGGATGTCGCCCGGCAGCGAGATGAACACCGGCCCCGTCGGCGGCGTGGTCGCGATCTTGGCGGCGCGGCGCACGATCCGCGGCAGGTCCTCCAGCCGCGCCACCTCCACCGCCCATTTGACCAAGGGCGCAGCCATCTGCACCAGCGGACCAT
This sequence comes from Bradyrhizobium murdochi, assembly GCF_000472965.1. Lineage (GTDB taxonomy): Bacteria > Pseudomonadota > Alphaproteobacteria > Rhizobiales > Xanthobacteraceae > Bradyrhizobium > Bradyrhizobium murdochi. The sequence goes on from NZ_AXAU01000020.1 coordinate 29,113, forward strand.
AGAGCACCGGCTCCGTCAGGCCGTGGCCCTGCTCCTGCTGGCCGGCGGTCAGGATCAGCGGCGTGCCGGTGAAGCTGGCGTTGTAGAGCGAGCCCATCGCGTTGCCGAGACCGGGCGCAACATGGACGTTGCAGGCGACGAGCTTGCCGGAGGCGCGGCTGAAGCCGTCGGCCATCGCGACGACCAGGCTTTCCTGCATCGCCATCACATAGGTGAGGTCGGGATGGTCCTTCAGCGCGTGCATGATCGGCAGTTCGGTGGTGCCGGGATTGCCGAACAGATGCGTAACGCCCTCGTCCTTCAGCAGCGCCAGGAATGCCGAACGGCCGGTGATCTTGTTTTTCATAGTCCCTCCCGCCCGCAGGTTCGTTGACGTGCGGGGCGGACGCAGATGACCAAACTTGACGCGTGTAAGCAATGGAGCGCGGTCATGGCTGCTCTGCACAGGCATTTTCCGTATCCCGGACGCCGTGCGGCGCGGCAGTGGTACACCGCGGGACCCCAACACAAAAACGCGAAAACAACCCCATGCAAAGTAGAATGGGACCCGGCTCGCAGCACTCAGGCCGCTTGCCTCCGAAGCACGAGATGGTCCGTCGTCATGGCCTCATCCCGCCCTAGGCCGTGTACTCATTAAGCGACTGACTGATGTCCCTCAACCCTCAACAGCGGCGGAATAGTGGACATAGCCCGATGTCGCAGAGGGGCCAGAAGCGGGCATGGTACATGGCCAACTTCTTGCATTCGATAAGTATCAAACAACCAGACGATTTCAGAGCCAAGGCAGACTTCACGTCAGGTCAGCTCGCCTCTAGGATGCGAGTAGCACCGGCACACCCCTTGATTTTGCGCGATTTCCGTGGTAACTACGCTTCATGATCAAAACGTCGTGCGCATCGTGGACCCGTAAAAACGTAACCCGCTCTCGCTGGGCCGTGGAAGGAGTCGTGCGCTAGGAATTTGACTACGCGATCTTTTTACCAGGCCCCGCCGGCATCGGACGGGGCCTTTTGTTTGGTCACGCTCCCTGCCGGCACAACAGCAGGAGCATCCGATGTCACCCCAACAGACGAACCTCACATCCGAGACCGGGCGCGATGCCGCAGGGCTCCGCCTCGACCTCGCCATCGCTTTGGTGAAAGACGCCCCGGGCAATGCTTTGGCCGAGGCGTGCCCCGATGCCTCCATCGCAGCGCTGAGAGACGCTTCCTCGGAAAAGGAAGCGGCTGGACCACCAGTCGCATCGACGCGGAGCTTCTTGAGTTTGCTCCAGGGATATTGGCGTGCGTTCAGAAAACGGCGCCAAGCCGAGAGTTTGCACAACCTGAGTGACAGAGAGCTGACGGATATCGGTCTGACACCCAGTGACATCGACCACCTCGTCGCCCGCCGAGCTATTGAGAGGCTCAGAGATGGCACGACGTATCTATGGCTGTCTCGTGGTGTGATGTAACTGGTGGTAAGTCACCGCCAGTTCTGCACGTTTGGTGGCAGGCGGTCGGGCGGATCAGCGAAGCGTGATCCGCCACTTTTCTACAATCGTCGTGACATGGCGGATTACGCCAACGCCGATCCGCCATCGAGCTGCGATCGCGACCAACACCACTTGCCGAGGGTGCCATCTTCTTCGTCCGCGAAGGGTCAATAGCGGAAGAAGTTTCGCTGGTAGCAGCGCATGGGATAGGCCATCATCGGCTCTGCATGACCCGGCTCATTTGTAACATCTGGCCCAGAATTGTGATCGTCGAAGGGATCATGGGGTCCGGCAAGTCGACGACCGTGCTGCGAATTGCTGATCGATTGAAGACATCCGGCGTCTCCGTCCTCGGCATTACCGAGGGCATTAGCCCACATCCGATCCGTTTCGATTGGGACCTGCCGTGGGCGGACATGCCGGCAACGCAACTGGCGAAGTCAGCCGCCGCCCGTTGGGGTGCCTACGCCACTTCTGCCTCGATGTCAGAGAGCATCACGGTTGTCGATGGACAACTTTTCCATGGGAATCTAACGGCACTGTTCCTGCTTGATGCCGACATAGTCCTGATTCGCGGCTACGTTCGTGATGTGGTAGCTGCCATCAAGCCGCTACGCCCCTTGCTGATCTACTTTCACCAAGATGACGTTGACCGAGCTATTAGAACGATTGCTGCTGAGCGGGGCGATGCATGGGTGACATATCAGGTCAATTGGAAACTGGCATCGCCGTATGCCGTTAGGCATGGCTTGGCTGGTCTTGAAGGGCTCATCGAGCTCTATCGCGATTATCGTCAGCTCACTGACTGGCTCTACACGGATCTGGATATCCCGAAGATCAGCATCGAGAACTCAGGCAAGGAATGGGCGAAGTATGAAGAGACCATCGATTCCATCTTGATGAACCCAAATGGGACTGCCGAGGTTGCGAATTTATTGCCCCCATGAGCAAGATAAGGCTTGCAGCCAGAGGTCAGGAGTCGATCAAGAGGGCAGCGGTCGTCTGGTGGTAGGATCACAGGCCACAACATATTTGCCCGTGCAGAAGATCAGCGATTGATGCGATCCGAAATTGAAGTCCAGGCGAATGCCCGCCGCAGTCAACGCTGCTTAGCAGCTTTGGGTCTTGGCCGTGTAAAAACGGTCTTACGGGAGGTCAATTCTGAAAGCCAGGCGCAGAGGAAGTCTCAGGCTTCGATTGCAGCGATTAGGCGCTTAGTTCCGATGGTGTTCATGACCCGTGTCAGATTGTAGGCCAGAACCGAGAGCGCCATCTCGGCGGTTACTTTTGGAAGCGTTTTTGTGAGGAAGTGCGTCGCCCCCATCCGCGCCTTATCGTGCCGAATGGATGTTCGACCGTCTCCCGACGCAAGCGCATGGCTTCTGGATTTGCATCAAGCCGCTGCTGCACAGCTTCGAGCAGATGCTCGTGCTCCCATCGCGCAATCCTTCGCTCTGGCCCGGTCGTGCACTGCGATTTGAGCGAACAATTTTGACAGGCTGTGGTCCAGTACCGCCGCAGCATTTTTCCGTCTTCTTCATTTGTATAGCGATAGGGCAGTAGCTCCCCAGCCGGACAGCGATAGGCGTCTTCTCCTGGCAAATAGGCAAAGTCCTGCTTACCGAAGCGCCCGTCCGACTTGGCGCCCGAGGTCAGCGGCTTGGGTAGGATTACCGTGATGCCAGCTTCGTGGCACGCGAGGATCTCCGGGCTGTTGAAGTAGCCACGATCGGCTACAGCGTCGAGCGTCTCAGTCTTGAGAACGGCTTTCGCCTGCTTGCCCATATTGGCAGGTTGTGCCCGATCTGAGCCGCTATTTGTCACCTCGTGCGCCACAATCAGATGATGCTCGGTGTCCACGGCGACCTGCACGTTGTAGCCGACAACGCCGGAGCCCCGGCCGCTCGTTGCCATCGAGCGGCTGTCCGGATCGGTCAGGGAGATTTGCTGGTCCGGCGAATCCAGCATCTGCTTCTCGTAAACCGCAAGCTGCCCATTTCCTCCTTCAGCTTCGTCAGCTTCTCCGTGAGCCTTGTTACCTTTGCGGCCAGCGCCTCGCTCGGCTCCTGTCGATCGGCCGTGTCAAGCTGGCTCAGATAGCGAACGACGCTCTCCTCAAGCTGAGCACGCCGCCGTTGCACCTTCGCCTTTGTGAAGTTCCTGTCCCGATTGTTCACGGCCTTGAACTTGCTGCCATCGATGGCGACGCTCGCCGTCGAAAGAAACCCCATTTCGCGGCAGAGTTCGACGAAGCGCGCACAGACCTTGCGAAGCGCCAAGCCGTTATCCTTCCGGAAGTTCGCGATCGTCTTGTGATCGGGAGTGAGCCGGCCCAGCAGCCACATCACCTCGACATTGCGTCCGGCTTCTCGCTCTAGCCGGCGGCTCGACTGCACCCGGTTCAGGTAGCCGTAAATGTAAAGCTTAAGCAGAACCGAGGGATGGTACGAGGGCCGACCAGTCGCCGCCGGCTTCACTCCTTCAAAGCTCATCTCCGCCAAATCGAGCGCACCGCCAAACACGTCGATCACGCGGACGGGGTTGCTCTCGTCAATGAAATCATCGAGGCACTCGGGCAGTAGCGTCCATTGCCCACGATCGGCCTCCTCAACGAAGCGCCTCATCGATCCCCCTAGAATCACGGGAGAATCATAACAGCCGCACGGCGTTTTCACACAGCCAGGGCCAGAAGCTGACCTCGGCGGCGCTTGCTCTAGACGTCTCTAAGCTCCAAGGGCGATGCGCCGATCCCGTGCCCCCCGCGTGCAATGCGGCGTAACAATCGGCGCGAGGCTAGGGAACCGTGTGCCGCGGGCAACAGTTACCCCCGCGACAAAGCGGAGTGGCGCCGTCGGACGTTGATAGTTCAGGACGGCGCGGTGTATCTTTACTTTCTAGACCGAACCATCGGCAGACTTGGGGGCGAAGGAAAGGTCATGCGCGCCTTGATCCTAGCATTGTGTATCCTAGCGATCGTCGACAGCGCGCACTTTGCTAAGGCTGGTCTGAGCAGCACGCCTCGCGAAACGTTGGCACCCGCCGAAACGACAATAGCTACCGACGAAGCGACTCAGGAGACCGAGGAACAGATCGGCCTCACCAAGGCAAAGCGTCGTGGAGTGCAACGTGGGCTAACCAAGCTCGGGTTCAAGACCAAGGTCAATGGGAAGTTCGACGAATCGACTCGCGCCGTCATCGCGCGCTGGCAGGAGGAGCACGGCTACCCTACCACTGGCTTCCTCAACGCCGCCCAGCACAGGGTACTAACGGACGCCGCGGCAGAGGCTAGCAAATCTGGCCGTCAAGACCGTCGTCGCGCTGGGAGCCATACTCGCCGTTCGCGTGGTGTCGGCGGTCCAATCGGCGCGATCGGCGGCGCGGTGCACGGCGTTGTGGGGGGTGTGGTGGGCGGACTATTCCGCAGGTGACTCGTCCAGCCTCAAGATAGTTGGAAATACGTCCTAAGCAGCCTAGCACTTTGTAGGACGGCTGTGACGATCGAATCGCCTAGGGCGAACTCAGGGCATGCGCGTGGCTCGGGGCCGGAGCGTGATGTCGGAGATGGGTCATTAGCGTCGTTTTGAGCGCTCGCCGGTCACTTCCTTTCTCCCCCGGTGAGCAGACATGCCGGGCGGCTGCTGGCATGTCTCAAACGGGCAAGAAGCGGACTACCCGCTCTGCGTTGGGGCAAGGCACGCCAGAAATTGCAATTTCGGCCAGTGTAGATGCAGCTCCTGCGCCCGTAAAGACCACCCAAAGCTCCCCACTTATGCTTGTCTCTCGCTTGACGATCAACGTCGCCCGAAAGAGTTTGCGCGCGACACCACCGGTAAAGACGATTTTTCCGAGAATGCAGGGCCTAGTCGTTGCGGCTATTACAGGACGGAGTTGCGGGTGAAACAGTCATCCCACAAAGGTGCAGAGCTTGCTGGAACGATTGAACTCGGCGACCTGAAGGTTAACCGATTGGGTTTCGGCGCGATGCGTCTGTGCGGGGATTATGCCTGGGGACGACCAAGGGATCGACAGCACGTCAATCGGGTTCTGCATCGAGCGGTCGAGCTTGGCGTTAATCTTATTGACACTGCGGATAGTTATGGCCCCGAGGCGAATGAGTTATTGATATCGCAGGCGCTGTATCCCTACCCGTCGGGTTTGGTTATTGCCACGAAAGGCGGGTTGGTGAGACCAAACCGCGGATCTTGGGTCCCGGACGGTCGCCCCGACCATTTGCGGCGGGCGATTGAAGGCAGTTTGCAGCGCTTGCGGCTGGATCGCATCGATTTGTACCAATTACATGCGCCTGACCCCAATGTGCCATTCACAGAATCGGTTGGAGCACTGGCGGATATGCAGCGCTTGGGCAAAATTCGCCATATAGGCGTCTCGAACGTCACGGTTGCCCAGCTCAAGGTCGCGCGCTCCATCACACCAATCGTGTCGGTTCAGAACGAGTACAATCTACGAAACCAAATTAGCGAAGATGTACTCGCCGCCTGCGAGCGTCTCGGAATTGCTTTTCTGCCATGGTACCCTTTGGGCGGAAAGCGTGGCCTAAGGGCACAGAGGATAAAGGAAGTCGCCTCGCGTCGCGGCCTCACGCACGCTGCCCTGTCCCTCGCGTGGTTGCTCGCTAAATCACCTGTTATGCTGCCTATCCCGGGCACTCGATCCATCGATCATCTGGAAGATAATGTGCTTGCGGCCGCCCTCAAGCTTGAGCCGGAAGACCTCGACGATTTGGGATGAAGGCGCGGCCAAGTAAGTCGTGCCGTTCGGGTCAGTAGACGACATCCGCTTACGTCAGTGATGTCTGCTTTGGGGTCAAGAACGACAAAGCTCAGTGTGAGCATAATAGGTCCGCTTTCGGGTGCATAGCGTCCGACCCGCTCCTTGGCGGGCCACATTGAGCCGGACTGTCTTGCCGTGATTCAAGTCCCCTTATCGCCTTCGTCCAGCTCGCATCCATCCGGCTATGGCTGGCTGCGCGTAGTGGGTCCACGCTCTAGACCATCCCTTCACGATCCGCGCGCTTCTTCTTTTTCGAGCGCTGCCAGACCACGCCGGGATATCCCTTCAGCGGCACCAGCGGTTCACCGGTATAGGCCCACTCCTGCAATTCCTCGATCGCGATGTGATAGAGCGGCTGGCGGCCGGTGCGGCCGGAGAACAGCGCTCGGGGGATGTTGACCATGTGCGGCGAGCGCGGACGCTCATAGACGACAGGCGTGCCGCAATTGGAGCAAAAACTGCGTACCGTCTTGGTAGCCTCGTCTTCGTACCGTGTGAGACTGGCCTTGCCCTTGGTAATGCGAAAACGCTTGCGCCAGCTTCCGACATAGGTCGCGTAGGCCGCGCCATGCGCGCGGCGACTGGCCGGCGAATGATCGTGCCAGGCCCAGCGCGCCGGCACGTCGATCTCGAAGGCGACCTTGCCGCACAGGCATTGGCCCGCGGCGGGTTTGCCGAGGGAGACGGCCTTGGTTTTTTTCTGCTCTTCCAGCTCAGGAAACATGCTCCGGCCCTCGCCTTCATCTCTCGTCATTGTGAAGGGCCGATGGATACGACGTCATTCCGGGATGGTGCGTTAGCACCAGACCCGGAATCTCGAGATTCCGGGTTCGATGCTTTGCATCGCCCCGGAATGACAGGCCCTATTAGCTTTGCTCGCGACAGCGGCAGGAGCTTCACGCCTGCTCCAGCTCGTTGTGCTCCGGATAGTCCGTATAGCCCGTCACATCGCCGCCGTAGAACGTCGCGCGATTATAGGGCGTCAGCGGGAAGCCGCGCTGCAGCCTGCGCGGCAGGTCCGGATTCGAAATGAAGATGCGGCCGAAAGCGACCGCGTCAGCATGGCCATCCCTGACCGCCGCATCGGCGGTCTCGCCGGTGAAGCCGCCGGCCGTGATCAGCACACCCTTCCAAATCGGGCGGAACAGCACCATCGCAGACGGCACGTTCTGGTGGTTGACCTCGGCGCGGCCGGCGCCGGAGGAGCGCGGCTCGATGAAATGCAGGTAGGCGAGGCCAAGCGGACTGAGCTGTTCGACGGCATACGTGTAAAGCGGCATCGGGTCCGGCTCGCCGCTGCCGTTGGCGACGCCATAGGGCGACAACCGCACGCCGACGCGGTCGGCTCCCCAGACCTCGACCACGGCCCTGGTCACCTCCATCAGGAAGCGCACGCGGTTCGGAATCGAGCCCCCATACTGATCGGTGCGCAGGTTGGTGTGCGACTGCAAGAACTGCTCGATCAGATAGCCGTTGGCGCCGTGCACCTCGACGCCGTCGAAGCCGGCGGCAAGCGCGTTCTTCGCGGCCTGACGATAGGCGTCGATCACGCCCGGAATTTCCGACGTCTCAAGCGCGCGCGGCGTCTCGTAAGGCACCGCCTTGCCGTCTGCCGTGCCCGTCTTCAGGTCGGCGATCGGCACCGCCGATGGCGCGACCGGCAACACGCCGCCCGGCTGGAAGGAGGAATGCGAGACACGCCCGACATGCCAGAGCTGCAGGAAAATGATTCCGCCCTTGGCGTGTACCGCATCGACCACCTCGCGCCAGCCTTCGATCTGCGCTTCCGTATAGATGCCGGGAACGCCGGGGCTGCCGAAGCCCGTCGCCATCACGGGCGAGGCTTCGGCGATGAGCAATCCGCCCGGCGTCGCGCGCTGCGCATAATATTCCGCATTCAGCGGCCGCGGCGCGAGGCTCGGCTTCGCCGCTCGCATCCGCGTCAGGGGCGCCAACGCGAGACGATGATTGAGCCTGTAGGGGCCGACCTTGAGCGGCGAAAACAACGATGGATAATTCATGTCTCTTCCAGAACCCTGTGTTGATACCGATATGTAACCGGTTCAGCTTGGTCGTAAAAGATTTCGGTCGCAACGTGTAGCCTCGACGCGAGCGAGCACATCTTCCATGCAAAAACCGAACGGCAAGCCGCTCCTTCGCGCAGCGTCCGTATCGACATCGACGCGACGGGGCGCATCGGCCCCGGCAAGATCGAACGCAATGCCGCCAGCGCCACGCGCCAGGAGCTCGAGGCGCTGCTCAAGGAGACCGGACGGCCTCGAAGAGTGGCCAGCCGACAAATAAGAAAGTGATGGCTCGAAGTCGCCGCGGACTCTCTTCACCTCTCCCGCTTGCGGGGGAGGTCGGATCGCATTGAATAATGCGATCCGGGTGGGGGCTCTCTCCACATTATGACTTGCGGAGAGAGCCCCCACCCCAGCCCTCCCCCGCAAGCGGGAGAGGGAGCGCAATCCCTACGCGGCGCTAGGCCGTCTTGATCCAGACCGCTTTGACGTTGAGATATTCCTCGACGTGCTGCTTGCCGGACTCGCGGCCATAGCCGCTCATCTTGTAGCCGCCGAACGGCACGGCCGGGTCCATCGCCTGATAGCAGTTCACCCAGACCGAACCGGCGCGCAGCGCCTTCGCGACCTGGTGCGCCTTGCTGACATTGGTGGTCCAGACGCCGCTGCCCAAGCCGAAGGTGGTGGCATTGGCGCGCTTGACCAGCTCGTCGGTATCCTTGAAGGAGATCGCCGAGATCACGGGGCCGAAGATTTCCTCCTGCGCAATCCGCATATTGTCCTGCACGTTGGCGAACACGGTTGGCTGCACGAAAAAGCCCTTCGAGAGCGCGCCTTCGGTCAGACGGCCGCCGCCGGCCACTGCTTTAGCGCCTTCCTTCTGGCCGATGTCGAGGTAACCGGCGACGCGGTCCATCTGCTGCTGCGAGACCAACGGCCCGATCTGCGTGCCCGGATCGAGGCCGTTGCCGACCTGCAGCTTCTTGCCGAATTCGGCGACGCGGCCGACGAATTCGTCATAGACGTTCTCTTCGACGAACAGCCGCGTACCCGCGCTGCAGATCTGCCCGGAATTGGCAAACACCGCCATCGCGGCGCCCGGCACCGCTGCGTCGAGATCGGCATCGGCGAACACGATGTCGGGCGACTTGCCACCGAGTTCGAGCGACACGCGCTTGAGGTTGCCGGCGGAGGCGCGGATGATCGATTGCCCCGTGACGTGCGAGCCGGTGAAGGCGACCTTGTCGACATCGGGATGCGACGCCAGCGCCGCGCCGGCGGTCTCGCCATAGCCGGGCACGACGTTGACGACGCCAGGCGGGACGCCGGCTTCCATGCAGAGCTCGGCGAGCCGCAGCGAGGTCAGCGGCGCTTCCTCGGCGGGCTTCAACACGACGGTGCAGCCGGTTGCGATCGCAGGACCGATCTTCCAGACGGTCGCAGCGAGCGGGCCGTTCCAGGGGATGATCGCTCCGACCACGCCGACCGGCTCCTTCAACGTGTAAGAGAAGATATCGCCGGGCAACGAGTTCTCGATGGTCTCGCCGTGCAGCGCCGTCGCCTGCCCGGCGTAATAGCGGAGCATGCCGAGCACGCGCAGCTTGTTGCCACGGGTGCGGCTGATCGGCGCGCCCATGTCCATCGTGTCGAGCTGCGACAGCTCCTCGAAATGCTTCTCGACGAGATCGGCGAGCTTCAGCAGCAGGCCTTGCCGCTCATACGGCCTGACCTTGCTCCACGGTCCCTCGAAGGCGCGGCGGGCCGCCGCCACGGCGCGGTTGATGTCCTCCGCGTCACCTTCGGCGACGGTCGCGAGCAATTCGCCGGTCGCCGGATTGTGGGTCTCGAACTGTTTGCCGGAGGCGGCGTCGACCCACTGGCCGTCGATCAGCATCCTCTTGTAGGAACCATCCGCGTAAGGATGGCGCGTGATCGGAATTGCCTGCGTCACAGCCATGTTTACTCTCCCTTGAAGTCGGTTGGAATTTTATGCCGCTATGTTTGCTCATCAATAGCCGTGGCATGAAACCGTAATGCTGCCGGATGATCGCGGAAAGCGGCCGATGCGAAAACCTCCCATACCCATTCGTACATGGTAGTCTAGGCGTCCGCCTGCGAGTACATAGCTCATCTGTCCGGAGAATGACGATGCCCCATCCTGCGATGTCGCCAAATCATGTTGCCGTGATCACGGGAGGCGCCTCCGGCATCGGGCTCGCCGCCGCGATGCGTTTCGCCGGCTTCGGCATGAAGGTGTGCATCGCCGACATCGGCGCCGAGCGCCTCGCCGAGGCCGCGGCCAGACTGGCAGCCGTCGCCAAAGGCGGCGCGGCCGACATCATGACGGCACCGGTCGACGTCAGCCGTTTCGATGAGGTTGCGGGCCTCGAAGCCGCTGTGCAAAAGCGGTTCGGCGGCACCGACATTCTGATGAACAATGCCGGCATTGGCCCGGACAGTAACAGTTTTGGCCCGCTGGAGAACTGGCAGCGCATTCTCGCGGTGAACCTGTGGGGCGTCATTCACGGCACGCAAGTTTTCGTGCCTCACATGGTCGAACGCGGACGGCCCGGTCTCGTGATCAACACCGGCTCCAAGCAAGGCATCACGACGCCGCCCGGCAATCCCGCCTACAACGTCTCGAAGGCCGGCGTGAAAGCGCAGACAGAAGCGCTGCAGCACGAACTGCGGAACCTGCCAGGCTGCAAGATCAGCGCGCATCTGATGCTCCCCGGCCACGTCTTCACTCCCCTGACCGCGCGGGGCCGTACCGAGAAGCCGCCCGGCGCCTGGACGCCGGAGCAAACGATCGATTTCATGATCGAACGCATCGACGCCAGCGACTTCTACATCCTCTGTCCGGACAACGACGTACCGCGGCAACTCGACGAGCGGCGCATGCTGTGGGCGATCGGCGACATCGTGGAGAACCGCCCCGCACTGTCGCGTTGGCATCCGGATTATGCGGAGGCGTTCGCCAGATTTGTGAAGGGGGAGTAGCCGGACGGTGGAATCGTAGGGTGGGCAAAGCGGAGCGTGCCCACCCTCGCGAGCGCGGCATTAAAATGGTGGGCGCGTCGCTTTGCTCCTTTGCCCACCCTACAAACCGAGCGCTACAGCGTTACCTGCTTGTCGCCGCATTGCTTGCAGACGTATTTGACGCGGGTCGCGCCCTTCTCGGCCTGGACGCGGTTCGGTGCGCCGCATTTGCCGCAGACCGCCTCGATCCTGGTGTTGCCCTGCTTGATGACGAGGGCCTTCTTTTCCATCGTCTCGCGGATCAGCCGCTCTGCCTCTTCACGCATCGCTTGCTTCGACATCATCCTGCCCTGTCATGAACCGCTACGGGGCGCGGTCTTATCACAGTCAAAACCCATTTCGTAGGTCGGGCGCGAAAAATCGTAAGACAAAAATTGCGTGACCGAACGTCAGACTGTTTCCGGCGTCAGCGACAGCAGGCGCCGCACCAAAGCGAGCGCGGTTTCGGTAGCCGGATCGGCCGAGATGACGGGAACCGCCAGCGCAATGACGTCGAGCGGATCGTGCGACAGGACGATGAGGTGCGTCGCGCTGTTCGCCTTCATCAGTGACATGACGCGCTCGACGGCGGGATCGGCTGCAACAAGCCCCCATGGCGCGTCGGGGCGGCGCAGCACCCGCCGGTTCGATAGGAAATCACGCAGCAGCGCAGGATCGTAGGCCGCAAGTTCGCCTTCCCGATAACGCCGGGCGCTCTCGAAGATCGGATGACGCGCGAGTTCCGCGATCAGCGCGTCGCGCGTTCTGGCTGGCGAGGCCGCGACGGAGTTGAGAACACCGGGCACTTGGGATTCGAAGTGGGCGCGCAGCGCGTCCACCATCAACCCGATGGTGAGAACGCCCGCGATCGCAATCGCGCAAAATCGCATGACCTGCGCCGCATCGGCGTCCGGTGCGACAAACGCCGCGGCAAAACCGAGAAGCGCCGAACTCGACAGCCGCAACGCCGTCATCATCAACGCCTGACGCTGCGTCTCTGCGCCGCGTTCAGCGATCAATATCGCGGTAACGACGAGCAATGCTCCCAATGCCCCGAGCCTGACCGGAATATCCGGAAACAGCACCCTGAAATCGGTGATGATGAAGGGAATGACAAGGATGGCGCCGACCGCGAGACGGCCAACGATGCGATTCTCCGATACCATCAACGTGGCGCGGTCGCGCATCGCCAGCAACCAGGCGCAGATGGCGAAGCCGCCAAGCTGAAACAACGCGAGCAGGATGGCGGTGGGCATTGCGAGGGTTTCCAACCCGGCAGCGCCGGCGAGACCGAGCGCGATACCGCCGCCGAGAAGCGCGATCTTGGCCGGGCGCGGGGCATGACGCCGCAGGATACCTTCGGTGACCAGCAATGCGCCGAGCGGGATCATCGCGGCCGGAATTGCCGACAGGTTGTTGAGCACCGTGCTGCCGCTCCACCACGCGATGCCACGCACCAGGAACAGCAGCGCGATAATACCGAGCGCGACCAGAAGACGCCGTGTCAGCGGGCCCTTGGGATCGCGCCGGTACAGCGTGATCATGGCGACGCCAAGCCCGATCGCGCCGCAGAGATTGACGATGGAATCGGCGATCATGCCAGATGTCATTTCACCTGGTGTCATCGGCCATTCCCTCGCCACGGCCGCAAGCTGCCGAACGGACGTGTATCGTCGAGCCAGTAAACCGCGGGCAATATCAGCCGCTGCAACGCCAGCACGGCGGAGGCTGCGAGCAGCGCCGGCAATGAACCGGCCGGCACATCCCGCTGGACGTAGCGGCGGGCGCCAGCGAGATCGATGCGGCCGAGCTGCAGGACATCGTCGCCCCTGGCGTAATCGAGCTCGCGCGCGCACCAGGCGTTATATTGTTCGTCGCGATGCTTAGGCGCCGCTTCGAATGTTTTCTTCAGCGCGTCCGACCCGCCGGTATAGGCATTGGTGATGACAAAGCGCGCCTCATCAAACCCGGCTTCCTCGCCCACGCCGAACACGGCGCGATGACGGGACATGATGCCGCGCGCCAGTTGCAGGTGCGCAAAGCTCTGGCGCGAATCCGGATGGGGCGACGGAAAGACATCCGAAAAAGTCTGGCTGACCATGCCAACCACCGACGGCACCTGGGTGACATTCGAGATCCATTTCGGACGCAGGCCGTCACGGGCAAACAGAACGAGCGCCGTCAGGCCATACAGCACCCAGGAGAGCCCTTGCCCACGCTCATCGGGATCGACCATGACGAGGCCGAGATGCGTGACCTCCACCGGCTCGCCGTCGAGTTCCACCTTCATGACCGACAGCGCGTTGAAGGCAATCGGCCGGCCCGTTGCTTCCTCTGAGATCAGCGTGACGATGGCGCGCGACAGCCGTTCGCGCTCGCCGGAGAAGATGCCGTAGGTTAGGCTCTCCTTCGGCAGTGTCTTGGCCGCCACGACGCGCAGTTGCGAGACCAACTCGTCGAGTTCAGCTTCGGAAAGCGACAGGCCGGGGGCTTCGACGATTCGCGTGACCAGCCCGGTATGGGTGCGCAGGGTGAGATCGATGGTGGGCTGGCGCAGCGCCTTCAGCCAGAAGGCGGCGTAACCGCGCAGCCGGCCGGCGGTGGACCCGACCTGCATCAGGCCGCGACGTATCGCCGAGTTATCGCTCCAGAAAGACGCCATGCGATCCGCCTGCACCGGGGCCGGACTTGTGCGCCCCGCCCGTTAAGGACCCATGATTGCGGCGCGTTGCGGCTGCGGCAAGGTAAACGATGTGTTGAACGCTTCGAACGCCCAGCATGATATGCAAACGGCGGATACCGCAGCATCCGCCGCCTGCTTTCGCCAGTACCACGCCACACGGTACGATGCCTGAATTCCATTTGTGCGACTTCGCCCGCTTGGGATTTCTGCGCTCGCGCCAGTTAATGACCTATGAGTTATGCAGTCTTAGGTTGCTGCAGGGTAAACGATGCATTTAGCCGCCGTATTAAATGATCCATGATGGGGAACGGCTGACGTTGCGGGGTCAGGTCGTCCGGCTGCGACGGTGCGCGAGCAGCGAGCACGCACCTGTATTGAGCGCCCCGATGACTGCGATCGGAATCAGCGTGTGCAGCGGCGGCGTCATCTGGCCTCCCAGTAGTTGGGCTGCCAGGAAAAGGACGAGACCGACGGCAACGGCCGCTCCGACGATCGCGGTCAAAGGCGCCCTCAAGGAGATAGGCACAACCCAAGCCAGAACTCCGTCAAAGGGGCCGGTGATCGCACATACAACCAGACTGAACACAAACGCTATCGGGACGCCGTAAAGGTCGGCGGCATATCCCGGATCGCAATGGTCACCACTGAAAAGGCTATGAGCACTCCGAGGACGGGACCCAGCAACACGAACACGAGCGCTCTTCGCAGCGAAGTCGGATGCGCACGGCCGTCATCATTTTCAGGAGCAGGCACGGACATTCCCTTTCAGTTTGCTTTGCCTGGTAGCGAGTTGCCGCTTCTGGTGAGAGCGAAGGCGGACGAGCGAACGGCGGATGCCGAAACATCCGCCGTCAGCCCTCGCCAGCACCACGCCACAGGTTACGCGGCTTTGGAAACTTCCATTAGTAGCCGCTCGGCCTTTGCGTCCTCAATGCGGTTCACCAGCTTGCCGCTCTCGTGCATGTCGCGCACGGTCTTGGTCAGGGTGACGCAGGACTGCACCAGCATCACAATGCCCATTGCGAGATAGCCCTTGATCCAGAGATCAAGCGGCAGGAAGAACACGCCGACAGCGACCATGAAGGCCGAGGCGGCAAACGAAATGTAGGTGAAGGTAACCCAGGCACCGCTGTGGGGTTGGACGTTCTGGTTCATGACAATCTCCTGTTGATATGGGTTTTAATCGATCGGGTTCAGTTTCAGGCAGCTTGCGTGCGTTTGGCGTTCAACCGCGCGAGCACGTCGTCCGCGGTTGATTTCAGGCGTGGCCCAAAGCCCTGTTCGGCGAGCTTTTCGGCGGTCGCCAGCGGACCGCCGGCGGCATCGAGTTCGATCAAGGCATCGGCGGCGGCCTGGGCCTCGATCTGCCGGTCGCGCAGCCGCTTGAGCGTGTTCTCCGCTTCCGGCAGCGTGGATTCATAAGGCCGCGCCGCCTCGACCCCACCCCGGCGCAGCGCGCGAACTGCTTCTGACGCGCGGGCAATGCGACGGCCGCGATCAAGTTCGGTGATCCGCGCCTCGGCGTTGGCGACCTGGCGCTTCATGCGCGTGATTTCAGACGCAAACAGGGTCCGCGCGGTCATCGCGGCGTCGCGGTCGGCCTCGAGATTGGCGATTGCCTGCGCCGCTTCGCGGGCGAGATCTTCCCTTCCGCCGTCGAGCGCGGCGGTGGCGCGGACTTCGAGATCGGCGATGCGAGCGTTGGTGGCGTCGAGACGGCGACCCTCCTGCTGGTCGCCCGCGATCGCCAGCGCCAG
Organism: Bradyrhizobium murdochi; assembly: GCF_000472965.1. Lineage (GTDB taxonomy): Bacteria > Pseudomonadota > Alphaproteobacteria > Rhizobiales > Xanthobacteraceae > Bradyrhizobium > Bradyrhizobium murdochi. The sequence continues at coordinate 44,860 of NZ_AXAU01000020.1, forward strand.
CGAGCGCTTGGAACGTTCGACAGCCGCGGCGGCGTCACGCATCTGCTGATCGAGAATGAGCAGCGCCGCGCGGTCTTCCAGTTCTTCTCCCGCGGCAGCCACGCTGCCCCGGAAAAGCGTCAAAACAGTTTTGAACATTGGTAGCTCCCTGTGTTATGAGCATTGCTCATGAAAAGATTGTAGCAGCACCGTGAGCATTGCTCAAGAAATATTTTGAGCATTGCTCAAGATTGGAAAAGATGTCTAAGGCATTGGAAAGGCGAGCCAAACTTCGAGAATCCCTGATCGAAGCGGCGGAGCGACGGATTGCCGCAGGGGGGCTGGCGGGTCTGAAAACGCGCGATCTGGCGCGGGACATCAGCATCGCCAACGGTGCGGTCTACAATCTCGTCGAAGATGTGGACGAACTGATCCTGCGGGTCGGGTCGCGCACGCTGGCGCGGCTCGACGCCACGCTCACGGCTGCCGAAGCCGAAGGGCCGCCCTCCCCTCGCGAGACGCTGGTCCGCATTGCGGTCGCCTATTGCGATTTCGCCGCCGAGAATCTCGAACTGTGGCGCGCGCTGTTCGAGCATCGGATGGCGCCGGGCAAGCCGGTGCCGGAATGGGCGATCAGCGAACAGATGAATCTATTCCGCCATATCTATCGCCCGCTAGCAGAACTCTTTCCGAAGCGCACGGCGGACGAACTCGGCGTGACCGCACGCAGTCTTTTTTCGGCCGTGCATGGCATGGTGCTGCTCGGCCTCGAGCAGAAGCTGATCGCGGTGCCGGTCGAAGCATTGCGCGAGGAGATCGCGGCGATCGTGCGCGCGATGGTCGATGGGCTCACCGCAACGAGCCGTTGAGTTTCGATGCTTGCGCCACGCGCTTAATGAATCGGAATTTAGTCAGGCTCCCGGGGAGTTGAAGGTCGGATCACTGCAAACGAATGGTGATTCCTCGCAATCATCGCCACCTGCGTGGTTGGGAGCGCTCTTGCTCAAACGGAGAATGGTTATGTTGCGGAAGATGATAATCGCGTTGTTGGCCGTTGCATCGGTCGGCCTGGCTTCACCGACAATGGCGCTGGCGCGTGGCGGCGGAGGTGGAGGCCATGGCGGCGGCTTTGGTGGCGGCGGCTTTGGTGGCGGCGGCTTTGGTGGCCGCGGCTTTCACGGCGGCAGCATCGGCGGTGGCGGCTTCCACGGTGGTGGCTTTGGCGGCTTCCATGACGGTGGTTTTCACGGCGGCGGTTTCGCCGGTGGATTCCATCATGGCGGCTTCGGCCGCGGATTCCATGGCGGTTACGGACGCCGTTTCGTGTACGCTCCCGGGTTCGGCTACGGCTTCTACCCGTACAGCTATTATGATTACGCCTACGATCCCTACGCCTACTACGGCGACGGCTGCTATGTGGTGAGGCACCGTGTGCACACCAAACATGGCTGGCGGCTACGACCCGTTCAGGTCTGCAGTTGATCACATATCGGTTCATATCATCAGGTGATCTCAGCGCGCTCTCCGACTGAGGTCACCTCCTTGACCGGTGAGGTCTCGGTCAATCGCGATCGTCGCGGTCGTGCTCCGGCAGGCGCTTCCATGGATCCTCGCCTCTCGGAGGCTCGCCAGGTCCATAATTCTCCACGATCAAATCTTCAAGCCAGAGCGCGCCGTGCGGGCCAGCGACGCGCTTCGAGCGCAATGCGCTGGTCCAGTTGCACACCTCGGGTTGATAGTACACATAGCGACTGCTCTTCGCCCTGATCGCGAAGAAGAGGTAGGCGCGGCCCGGCTCGAAGTAAAATTCGCAATCCATGTCCTTGTAGACGTCGAGCAGCCTGATGCGGGCGGCCAGTTTGTCGGCGCCCTTCCAAACTCGATCCACGTCGACGGTCCAGGTATGATCCTTCACTTCCATCACCCTGCCGGTGAAAACGTATTGAGTGCGTGCGAAGCCCTGGGCAGGCGAGATTGTATCGCACGCGCAGGCATGCGCGATGTCAGATCCCGCCGCCGACAGACACAGCAATCCAACAAGCCAAGCAAGAACCTTAAAGGGCGACCGGCACGAGATGTAATGGGTCATATCCCACCTCCCTCGAAAGGAGTCGAGCCAAAGGTGCAGGCCGGCATGTCGCGCCGCGGTCGGCTCAAGATGCAGCGCAATCGGCTACACCTCTACAATCACGTAATTGTCCTCGACGCGGACCGGAAACGTCTCGGCCACGTAAGGCCCCTTCTGCAGTTCTTCGCCGCTTTCGACCGCGACCGGATAGGAGCGCACCTTCACCCGTTTCGGATCGAACCAGGACTGGCCGTTGCGCATGTCGAATTCCCAGCCGTGCCACGGGCAGCGCAAGAGCTCGCCGACGCGGGAGCGCTCATACACGCCGGGCTCCGGTGAGGTCAGCCGCGCCACGCAGGCGGCCTTTTCCAGCGGCGCGCCCTCGTGCGGGCAGCGGTTGAGCAGCGCGAAGAACTCGCCATTGACGTGGAATACGACGATGTCGCGGCCCTCGATGCCGAACACCTTGTTGCCGCCGGGCGGGATATCGGACGTGCGGGCGACGATGTGGCGGGCCATGTGATCCTGTCGTTACTTAGAGCTTGTAGAGGGCGCGCGCGTTGCCGTTGAAGATTTTCCGGCGCTCGGTTTCGGTCAGCGGCGTCTTGAACGCATAGCGCGGATCGTCGAAATCCCAGTGCGGGTAGTCCGACGAGAACAGCAGGCGATCGGCGCCGACCCATTCGATCAGCGAGCGCAGATGTTTTGCTTCGTCCGGCTCGTCGATGGGCTGCGTCGTAAACCAGAAATGCTCCTTCACATATTCGGACGGACGGCGCTTGAGGTGCGGCACCTCGCTGCGGAACGCCTCAAAGTGCCGGTCCATGCGCCAGGTGGCAGATGGAATCCAGCCGAAGCCGCCTTCGATGAAGACGATCTTCAAGTTCGGGAAGCGCTCTGGCACGCCTTCGAGCACGAGGCTCGTAAGCTGCGCAGCCATGGTGTGCGCGTTCGACTGGTGCTCCTCGACGTAATACGACGGCCAGCCGCCGCCGGTCGGCGCATGCCCGCCATAGCCGCCGACATGAATGCCGAGCGGCAGGCCGAGCTCCTGCGCGCGGGCATAGATCGGCCAGTAGCGGCGGCGGCCGAGCGGCTCGTTGGCGCGCGGGCAGACGTTGATCTGCACATAGCGGCCGATCTTGGCGCAGCGCTCGATCTCGGCGATCGCGAACTCTGTGTCGTCCTGGCCGGCGAGGATCGAAGCCTTCAGCCGCGGCTCGCGATCGGACCAGAAGGCGAGTTGCCAGTCGTTGATGGCGCGCTGGATCGCGGCGCCGAATTCCAGGTTCTGCTGCGAGAAGATGAAGAGATCGAGCACCTGCAAGATGCCGAACTCGATATCGAGCGGATCGAGATGCTGCTTGCGCATGAAATCGAGATCAGAGCCCGGAGGTCCGCCAGTCGGCGGCCAGGCATCGCGGCGCGCGATCAGCGGCGAGGAACGCGGATAGGGCGTGGTGCCGATATAGGGCGTGCGCAGATGACTGCCGTAGGTGCGTAAGTGCTCCTGCCAGCGCTTCGGCATGAACTGCTCGATATCGGCATGCGCATGAATGCTCGGATGCACGTCGCAATCGATGATGCGCAGCCGGCTTTGCGCGGCGGCTTCCTCGGCGAGGATGGGGCGGTCGATGACGTCACTCATGCGATCCTCCTTGCGTAGACTCTTTGTTTGAGCATGATCTTTTCGGAAAATCGATGCCCACTTTTCTGGATCATGCTGTATTCACGCGGCGAGCTTCAGCCGCGGAAAGGTCTCTAACGGATTGTCGGCACACATACGCGAGACAATGCTATCAGGCAGATGCGGCGGCATCGGATCGTCGCCGTCGAACTGCCAGTGCGGATAATCGGATGCGAACAGGAACATCTTGTCGGAGCCGACCTGCTCGATGATGTCGGCGACGCCGGCCGCATCAGGCGGACCGTCGAACGGCTGCATGGTGACGCGGACATGGTCGCGGATGATTGCGGCCGGCTCGCGCTCGACCCAGGGCACCTCGACGCGGACGCCGCGCCAGCTCTTGTTGGCGCGCCACATGAAGGCCGGCAGCCAGCTCACGCCCGACTCCATCAGCACGACCTTGAGATCGGGGAATTTGCCGAACACGCCCTCATAGATCAGGCTCAGCACCTGGGCCTGAAACGCCTGCGCTTCGGCCAGATAATATTCGTAGCGATAGGACGGCCAGCCGATCGAACTCGGCGCGGTGCGATAGGCGCTGCCGGCGTGGATCGCGACTGGAAGTTTGTGTTTTGCGGCGGCCTGCCAGACCGGCCAGTAGTGCCGGCGTCCGAGCAGCGTTTCGCCCTGCGCCATCACCAGCACGGAGACAAAGCGATTGTCGCCGGCGCGGCGCTCGATTTCTTCCACTGCCAGATCCGGCGCCTGCAAGGGCAACACGATCGAGGCGCTCAGCCTTGAATCCTTCGAAAGCCATTCGGCCGCGATCCAGTCGTTGATCGCCTTGCAGAAACCGGCCGCCATGTAGGAATCGAACACCGCCTGTGCGCCATAGACCACGTTGCAGATCGCGTGGCTCGAACCAAGCTGGTCGAACGCGCCGCGCTGCACCATCTCGAGATCGCTGCCCGGCTTGCCATTGGCCGGCCGCCAGTCGGCGCGGCCGGAGAACGGCATGCTGGGGGGATAGGAGTTGAGATCGAGCCCGTCGATGGCGCGGCTGACGACCTGCTCTTTCCAGTGATCGTCGAGATAAGGCAAGAGCGTGGTGCGGGTGCCGCCCACCGCGGGATGGATGTCGCAGTCGATCCGCGTGGCCGCCATCAGGGTTCCTCGGATACTGGTTCTTGACGAATTCTTGGCGATCTTGATGTCGCACCGGCAAATGTGCCGCCGATGCTCGGTCGGGGCAAGCGCTTTACCGAAAGGCCGCCCTGCTCTGGATGCACGCCGTGTTTCCCTTCTCCCCTTGTGGGAGAAGGTGGATCAATCGCGCAAGGCGCGATTGAGACGGATGAGGGGTCTATCTCCGCGGAGAGAACCCCTCATCCGCCTTCGCTGCGCGAAGGCACCTTCTCCCACAAGGGGAGAAGGGAAGTGCCCGCCGATTGACAGGCCAGTCGATCCCCATCCAAATATCTGCCCATTCAATGAGGGCGGATCGCGTGGCTGGCAACGAACAAGAGACTTACGAATGCGACGCGCTGGTGGTGGGCTCTGGTTGTGCCGGAATGTCGGCAGCGGTCACCGCGGGGCATCGCGGGCTCAACGTTCTCATCGTCGAAAAGGAGCCGCGCTTCGGCGGCACCACTGCCCGCTCCGGCGGCTGGCTGTGGATTCCCGGCACTTCGCTGGCGAAAGCGTGGGGCATCGAGGAAAGCCCGGATCAGGCACGAACCTATCTGCGCCACGAGGCCGGCAACAGTTTTGACGCCGCGCGCGTCGATGCGTTTCTCTCCGCCGGTCCCGAGGCGGTGGACTTTTTCACCAGCAAGACGGCCGTGCAGTTCGACATGCCCTTGACCTTTCCGGATTACCACGCGGAAGCTCCGGGCGGCGCGCAGGGCGGTCGCTCGATGGTGACGCGGCCGTTCGATGGCCGCGAACTGGGCGAGCATATCAAGGATCTCGGCAATCCCCTCCCCGAACTCACCGTGTTCGGCATGATGCTGGGCTCCGGCAAGGAGATCATCCATTTCATGCGGGCGACCAAATCGCTGACCTCGGCGGTCTATGTCGCAAAACGCCTGTCGAAACATTTGATGGACGTGATGCGCCACGGCCGCGGCATGACCTTGACCAACGGCAATGCGCTGGCCGGGCGGCTGGCGAAATCCGCGTTCGACCTGAAAATTCCGCTGTGGCTGTCCTCGCCCGTGCATGAACTGATCGTCGAGGACGGCGCGGTGCGCGGCGCGATCGTCGAGCGCCGTGGCAAGCTGGTGCGTATCATCGCCAAGCGCGGCGTGGTGCTCGCCTGCGGCGGCTTTCCGCATGATGCGGCGAGGCGCAAGACGATGTTTCCGCACGCGCCCACCGGCGCCGAGCATTTTTCGCCGGGCCCCGTCGGTAACACCGGCGACGGATTGCGCCTGGCGGAGACCGCCGGCGGCCGCATCGAGGATACGCTGCCGAACGCGGCGGCCTGGGTGCCGGTCTCCATCACCGAGCGCAAGGACGGCTCCAAGGGCGTGATGCCGCATTTCATCGATCGCGCGAAACCCGGCGTGATTGCGGTGATGCGCAACGGCAGGCGCTTTGCCAATGAAGGCAATTCCTATCATGACTTCGTGCAGGCAATGGTGAAGGCTGCAAAGCCCGGCGAGGAGATCACCGCGTTCCTGCTGTGCGATCACCGCGCGCTGCGAAAATACGGCCTCGGCTGCGTGCCGCCGTTTCCGATGCCGCTGCGCCATCATCTCGCCACCGGCTACCTCAAGCGCGGCGCAACACTGGCTGAACTGGCTGATAGAACCGGCATCGATCGACAGGGGCTCGAAGCGACGATCGCCGAGTTCAACGCCTCGGCCGCGGAGGGGCGCGATCCCGCGTTTGGCAAGGGATCGCGCGCCTATAACCGCTACCAGGGCGATGCGCTGCACGGGCCGAACCCCTGCGTCGCGCCGATCAAGGACGGACCGTATTATGCGATCAAGCTGGTGGTCGGCGATCTCGGCACCTATGCCGGCATCAAGACCGATGTGCATGCCCGCGCGCTCGACGAACACGGCCAGCCGATCACCGGCCTCTACGCCGCCGGCAACGACATGGCGAGCATCATGGGCGGCAACTATCCCGGCGCCGGTATCACGCTGGGCCCCGCGCTGACGTTTGGATACATCGCCGGGAAGCATCTTGCGGGCGGGGCTGCGCACTAGAAATGTCCGGAGCTGGAACGAACCTCGATGGAATCGATTGTCTCGAATCGAACCGGAGACCGTTCCATGCGCGTGCCGCACCTTTGCGCTGCCATCGTCGCTTTGAGCTTCGTTCCCGTCCTCGCCGTTGCCGGTGACACCGAGTGGCGGCGATACGTGATCGCGAGCACCGGGACCAGCGTCGACATGCCGGTCTCGATCTTCACCGTCGACGCCGGACCGCCGGAAGGCGGCACAGGACGGCGCTTTTTCACCGACGACCGCCGCGCCGACCTGACGGTGCAGTCCGTTCCCAATGCCCAGAACGATTCGCCCGCCTCGTTTCTGGCCAAGATGCGGCCGCCTGCCGGCATCATCTATAGACGGATCACGTCTGATTTCTTCGTTGTGTCCAGCATTCGCAAGGAACGCATTTGGTACAACCGCTGCAACCGCGGCAACGGCACCCTGAACTGCGTGATGATCAATTACCCCGTTTCCGAAAAACGCCAGTGGGACGACGTGGTCACGCGTATAAGCCATACGCTGCGAAGCTAGCGCGCTCGTGATCGGATCTTAGCAATCAGAAAAAAATAGCAGTTCTATTCCGGCGCGGGGAACCGTCCAGTGTGCGCTGCGTTGCAGATGGTCCGCATCAGTAACCGCGAGGTTGTTTCGTGAATCGCAGGGATTTCCTCGCAGCTTCTGCGTTACCATTGGTAACCAGCACGGCATCCAGGCTTTTGTCCACCGCCCATGCCCAACCTGCGCCGTTCGATCGATCCATCGTCCGGCAAATGGCGCGCGACCTCGCAAGCAAAGCCTACAAGGCGCCAAGCGAGAAGTTGCCCGACAATCTCGCCAATATCGACTACGATCGTTATCGGGCGATCCGGTTCTTGCCGGACCGCGCGCTGTGGCGCGGCGAAAAATTGCCGTTCGAGGTGCAGTTTTTCCATCGCGGATTTTTCTACAAGAACCGCGTCGACCTATTCGAGGTGAAGGACGGCCAGGCAGCGCCGATCGCCTACCGGCCCGACATGTTTTCATTCGGCGACCTGGCGCCGCCCGGCCCGGCAGTCGATCTCGGCTTTGCCGGCTTTCGCCTTCATGCGCCGATCAACAAGCCCGACTATTATGACGAAGTCTGCGTCTTTCTCGGCGCAAGCTATTTCCGCGCCGTAGCCAAAGGACAATTGTACGGCCTTTCGGCGCGGGGGCTCGCCATCAACACCGGCGAAGCCAAGGGCGAGGAATTCCCCTTCTTCAAGACGTTCTGGATCGAGAAGCCGGCGCCGGGCGCCAACTCCATCGTCGTGCACGCGTTGCTCGACAGCGAGAGCGCCGCCGCGGCTTATCGCTTCACCATCCGCCCCGGCGACACCACCGTGTTCGACGTCGAAATGGCGATCTATCCGCGCGTCGATCTGCAACAAGCCGGTCTCGCGCCGATGACCAGCATGTTCTTCTTTGGGTCGAACGACCGCAAGGACGTCGAAGACTTCCGTCCGTCGGTGCATGATTCAGACGGCCTCGCGGTTTTCAACGGCCGCGGCGAGGAGCTTTGGCGGCCGCTGCACAACCCGCGCGATCTTCAGGTCTCTTCGTTTGGCGATATCAACCCACGCGGCTTCGGCCTGATGCAGCGTCAGAAGGATTTTTCCGCCTACCAGGACCTGGAATCGAATTTCGAGCGGCGGCCAAGCCTGTGGGCGGAGCCGATCGGCGATTGGGGCGAAGGCGAAGTGAAGCTGCTGGAAATCCCGACCAAGGAAGAGATTCACGACAACATCGCATTGTTCTGGCGTCCCAAAGCGGCGTTGCCGGCCAAGGGCGAGCACACCTACACCTACCGTTTGCACTGGGGGCCGGATGCTCCAAAGTCGACGTCACTGGCGCGATTTTCCCGAACCGGCATCGGCACACGAGGCGACAACGCGACGCTCTTCGTGCTTGACGTGACCGGCGAGCGGCTGAAATCGGTCGATCCGAAAAGCTTGCGCGGTGTCGTGACAGCTGAAAAGGCGAAGATCCAGAACATCGTTACCCAACCAAATCCGGCGACAGGCGGCTGGCGATTGAGCTTCGAGTTGTTGAAGGAAAAGGCCCCGGTCGAACTCCGCGCATCGCTCGTGCAGAACGAGGAGGCGGTATCGGAGGTCTGGGTTTATCGATGGACACCTTGACGAAGGCCGGCGGTTCGCCCGGAAAGCGGGATATCCCGCTGACCGATTTCCTTCCTCCGGAATCGCCGACGGATATGACGGTGCAGGCGCTGCGGCGGTTCGAGCCACCGCCGGCGCCCGATTTTGCGCCGCTGTGGATCCGGCGCGCCTTCGTTCTGACCGGCACCGCGATGCTGACCGCGGCAGGCTGTTATGAGATGTACCGTGTGCTCCGGGTCGGCGGTGTCACGGTCCTGGAGTCGATCATCCTTGCGCTGTTCGTACTGCTGTTTGCATGGATAGCCTTCTCCTTCATGTCGGCGCTTGGCGGTTTCTTCGTGCTGCTGTTGAGAAGGAAGGATGAGCTCGGCATCGACGCCAGCGCGCCTCTGCCCGCGATCCACAGCCGCACCGCGATGCTGCTGCCGACCTATAATGAGGACCCCTATCGCGTGCTGGCAAGATTGCGCGCGATCTACGAATCGGTCGAGCAGACCGGACACGGCGCGCAGTTCGACTGGTTCGTGCTGAGCGACACCACCGATACCGCGATCTGGATCGCCGAGGAAAAATGCTTTCTCAAGCTTCGGCAGGACGTCGGCAGCGCCGCCGCAATCTTCTATCGCCACCGCCCTGAGAACACCGCGCGCAAGTCGGGCAATATCGAGGAGTGGGTCAGGCGGTTCGGCTCCAAATATGAATGCATGCTGATCCTGGACGCCGACAGTTTGATGACGGGCGACAGCGTCGTTCGGCTCGTTGCCGCGATGGAGGCGCATCCGAAGGCCGCGCTGATTCAGACGCTACCGGTCATCGTCAATGCAAGATCGCTGTTCGCGCGCTGGCAGCAGTTCGCAGGCCGCCTGTACGGTCCGATGCTGGCCGCGGGGATCGCATGGTGGCATGGCTCGGAAGGCAATTACTGGGGCCACAACGCCATCATTCGCGTCCGCGCCTTTGCACAACATGCAGGGCTACCCGAACTCAGAGGACGCAAGCCGTTCGGCGGGCATATCATGAGCCATGACTTCATTGAAGCGGCGCTGATGCGACGCGGCGGCTGGGCCATCCACATGGCGCCGACGCTCCGCGGCAGTTACGAGGAATCTCCGCCCACGCTTTCAGATTTTGCCGCGCGTGACCGTCGCTGGTGCCAGGGCAATCTGCAGCATCTGGCGCTGCTGCCGACCCGCGGCTTTCACTGGGTCTCGCGGCTTCATCTGCTGACGGGGATCGGGTCATACCTCACCGCGCCGCTCTGGCTGATCTTTCTTGTTTTCGGAATCCTGGTCTCGTTGCAAGCGCAGTTCGTACGGCCTGAATATTTTCCGAAAGGATATTCGTTGTTTCCGCAATGGCCGGCGCAGGATCCGGTCCTGGCGGCATGGGTATTTGCCGGCACGATGGGAATGCTGATCGTGCCGAAGCTGTTGGCCTTCATCGTGCTCCTTGCCGATCGCGACACGCGCAGGAAGTTCGGCGGCGGCCTGCTGGTGCTTGCCGGCATCGGTGCCGAGACAATCCTTTCCGGTTTGACCGCGCCTGTCATGATGATCTTCCAGTCGTCGGCTGTCGGTGAAATCCTGTTCGGGCGCGACGCAGGATGGCAGGTTCAGCGCCGGGACGACGGCGCAGTCGCGCAGCGCGACATCCTCGGCATCTATTCGGTGCCGACATTGATTGGCATCGCCATGGCCATCAGCGCCTATGCCGTGTCGCTGTCGTTGCTGCTGTGGATGACGCCGGTGATCCTCGGGCTGCTGCTTTCCATTCCGATCGCGATGCTGTCGTCGTCGCCGCGTGCAAACCGCCGGTCCGGATTGTTCAGGACCCCCGAGCAGACGGCGCCGCCGCCGGTGCTGGCGCGCGCCAATGAGCTCGCGGGCGCGCCGCATTCGTCGCTCCCCTGCCCGCTGTGCGAATTGCTCGACGATGCTCGCCTGCTCGAAGCACACCTGAACAACCTCTCCGGGCAAAAGCCGCGGAAGCGCGGCGACGTCGATCCGCATCTCGCGATCGCGCGCGCGAAGATCGAAGATGCCGAAACGTTCGAGGAAGCTGCGGGGTTTCTGGGCCCGCGCGAGAAGTTCGCGGTGCTCAATGCACCGGCGGTTCTTACCGGCTTGTTGGCGTTGCCCGACCATCGAGCGTGAGACGAGTTCCTTCGAGGTTTTACCTCATGATTGCAATCTGGAGTGGGTGATCGACTGGGATGAGGCTGGCGGCGTCCAGCTTGGCCGGCACGGCAAATCTGCTAGACTGCCTGCCAGCGAGGCGAAAAATGGAAACGCCTGGACCCGAGCGAAGGCTCGCAGCAATCCTTGCCGCCGACATGGTCGGCTTTAGCCGGCTGATGGAGGTCGACGAGGCTGGGACACTCGCACGCCTGAAGACCCATCGGCTTGAACTCATTGATCCGGCCATCGCCAAGAATCGCGGTCGCATTATCAAGACTACCGGCGATGGCCTGCTGGTCGAGTTCCACAGCGTTGCCGATGCAGTGCTGTGCGCCGCCGAAGTCCAGCGCAGGATGATGCGGCGCAATGCCGACGTGTCGCCGGCGCGGTGGATTCAGTTCCGCATCGGCATCAATCTGGGCGACGTCATCATCGAGGAAAACGACATTTTTGGCGACGGCGTCAATGTCGCGGCGCGGCTCGAGGTGCTCGCCGAGCCGGGCGGCATATGCGTCTCGGGGGCGGTGCGCGATCAAGTCGGTGATCGGCTCGACGAGATCGCATTTGAGGATCTCGGCGAGCAGAGCGTCAAGAATATCAGCCGCCCGATCCACGTCTTTCGGGTGCGGCTTGAGCCAGCAACCGCAGCGACCGAGAGTGGCAAGGACAGCTCGGCGGCGACGTCCGTTACCAGAAAGCCGTCCATCGCTGTGCTTCCGCTGGTCAATATGAGCGGTGATCCGGAGCAGGAATTCTTTGCCGACGGCCTCACCGAGGACATCATCACCGAACTGTCGCGCTTCCGCGACCTTCTCGTCATCTCGCGGAACTCGACCTTCGTGCATAAGGGCAAAGCCGTAAAGGTGCAGGAGGTCGCACGCGAACTCGACGTCGAATATGTCCTGGAGGGCAGCGTACGCAAGGTCGGCGATCGCGTCCGTGTCACCGTGCAGTTGATCGACGCGCAAACCGACCGGCATGTCTGGGCCGAACGCTATGATCGCAAGCTCGAGGATATCTTCGCCATCCAAGACGAGGTGACCGGGGCGATCGTTGCCACGCTTCCCGGCCGCGTCGAGGCCGCCACGCAGGAACGGGCGAAGCGCAAGCGGCCGGACAACATGGCGGCCTATGAATGCGTGCTCGCCGCCAAAGTCCTGCACCACCGCTCACGGCGTGAAGACAATGCGCAGGCCCAGATCCTGCTCGACCGCGCCATCGCGCTCGATCCGAATTATGCGCACGCCCACGCCTGGAAGGCGTGCGTGCTGGGCCAGACCTGGGTCTACGGATGGTGCGAAGATCGCGACGCCACCTTCCAGCAGGTGGCTGACGAGTTGCAGATCGCGCTGGCGCTCGATGACAATGACAGCGACGTTCACCGCATCCTGGCTGCGGTGAACCTGACGCGCGACGATCATGACAGGGCGGCCTACCATCAGGAGCGGGCCCTCGCGCTCAATCCCAACTACGATATCGTCGTGGTGCAGCAGGGCGAGTTTCTGACCTGGCTGGGGCGGCCGGAAGAAGGGATCGACTGGATCAAGAAGGCAATGCGCCTCAACCCGTTCCACCCCGAGCGTTTCTGGAGCCACCTCGGTCGTGCGTATTATTGCGCGGAGAAATTTGCCGAAGCCGCAGAGGCGTTCGCGCGGATCACGCGGCCCGACTTCACCCATCACGCCTTCCTCGCCGCCATCTTCGCGCAGATGGGCGACACCGTTGCGGCCGGCGCGCATGCCGCAGAGGTCATCAAGCTTGAACCGGGTTTCTCGGTGGCCGCCTATCTCGCCACCCAGCACTACAAGCACGAGGCCGATCGGGCGCGTCACGAGGCCGGCCTGCTCAAGGCCGGATTACCGGCGTGAGGTTGGCGGGATCAGATCGCGGTGGATGAAGTTTTGATGCTGCTGACCGGTAGCTCGCGCCGGAGAGCCCGCCTTCGCGAAGTCGCTTCGGCGAGGCAGCCTTCGCTAGCTTCGCTATGATAGGACTGAGTGTGGCTTGCCCAGCCGTAGCTTGCGAAGCAAGCGAAGGCTGGTGGGCGCGACAGGGATCGAACCTGTGACCCCTACCATGTCAAGGTAGTGCTCTCCCGCTGAGCTACGCGCCCCAGAATGGGATGACCTGTCATCCCGCTCCAGCTTTATTCGTATTGGGTGGGGTCCGTATATCGGCTCCAAAGCGCCCGGGCAAGGATGCTCGGGACTAATTTCTGGTGCCTTTTCGAACGAAATAGCCGCCGAATCAGGCCGCCAGCATCTTGTTCACTTCGCTGACCAGTTCGCGGAGGTGAACCGGCTTGGCCAGCACCTTGGCGTTCTTGGGTGCCTCCGAATCGGAGTTCAGGGCAACCGCGGCAAAGCCGGTGATGAACATGATTTTGATGTCGGGGTCGAGTTCCGAGGCGCGGCGCGCCAGCTCGATGCCGTCCATTTCGGGCATCACGATATCGGTCAGCAGCATCTCGAACGGCTCCTCGCGCAGCCGCTGATAGGCCGACATGCCGTTGTCGTGGGGCGAGACCTGAAACCCGGCGTTTTCCAGCGCCTTGACCAGGAAACGTCGCATGTCGTTGTCGTCTTCAGCGAGGAGGATCTTGTGCATGGCGGTCAGTCGTTGAACCTGGCTTGGAGGATCATTGCGCCCACTAAGCCCGACAGAGGGTAAATTTCGGGTGAAAGGTAACGGCTTCTTGGTGACAGCGGGCGCCGCTATTTTTGTAGCGGCGCGCATCTGGATCGATCAAGGCGGCGCTTTTCAGGCGTTTACGACATCTTCCAGGAGAACCGTGGCTTTTTTCGCTTGGCAGAATGATTACGATTACGGACAATGCATCCTTACAATACCCGCCCTTCCGGTAGAATCGGTCGCATGACCGGCCAGCGGAAGGGAAATGCGGACATTCAAGGGACGGCGCCCGACGATGACCCAGTTTGATGGCGAACTGTCGCCTCCCTTCGAGATCGTGGAGCCGCAGCGCTGGCGGGCGCCGATCATCTTCAACTCGCCCCATTCCGGCTCGGTCTACCCGTCCGAATTCCTCAACGCCTCCCGGATCGACCTCGCCGCGCTGCGCCGCTCCGAGGATTCGTTCATGGACGAATTGATCGGCGGTCTGAGCGACCAGGGCTTTCCGACGGTGCGGGTCAATTTCCCCCGTTCCTATGTCGACGTGAACCGCGAGCCCTATGAACTCGATCCACGGATGTTCACCGGCCGCCTGCCGAGCTTTGCCAACACCCGCTCGGTGCGGGTGGCCGGCGGCCTCGGCACCATCCCGCGCGTGGTCGGCGACGGGCAGGAAATCTATCGCGAGCGGCTTTCCGTCGATGACGCGCTGGGGCGGATCGAGGCGCTCTACAAGCCCTACCACCGCGCGCTGCGGCGGCTGATCAACAAGGCCCATCAGGCGTTCGGGACTGTGATCCTGGTCGATTGCCACTCGATGCCGTCGGTCGGCGTGTCCAGAGAAGAGCCGCGGCGGCCCGATGTCGTGATCGGCGATCGCTACGGCACCAGTTGCGCGAGCCTTTTGCCCGATGTTGTCGAGCACATCATGAGCGGGCTCGGCTATTCGATCGGCCGCAACAAGCCCTATGCCGGCGGCTTCATTACCGAGCACTACGGCAACCCTGCGAGCGGCCTGCACACCGTGCAGCTCGAACTCAACCGCGCGATCTACATGGATGAGCGGCGCAGGGAGCGCAGCCCGCGCTTTGCCCAGGTGGTCACTGATTTCGCGATGCTGGCGGACGCGCTGGCACAGGTGCCGCTCGGCGACCTCGGCCCGTTCCAGGCGGCGGCGGAGTAGAAGGCCGTCATTCCGGACGTCGCGCAGCGGCGATCCGGAATCTCGGAGAAAGCAATCTTCAAAAGAAAAAAGGGCCGCTTGAATGAACAAGCGGCCCAAGTCTAGGGAGGAAACGCCCAAGGAGGGCAGCGATAGCGCGAGGCGCTACCGCACCGCAACAATATGCGACCGCGCTGCACAAAAGGCAAGGGTTTTTCGAATCTCTTCCGATGCAAACCGGGTCACTCTGGCGAATCGGCAACACTGACGACCATGACATTTAATTAAGCAATATCAATTAGTTACGTCATACACCGCTTCAGTTCCGTGCTTACTGCAGTGCTGGTATGCCAAAACTCGCGACTTCGTGATGGCCGGGCTAACCAAAAATCCACGCCTGAAACGAAGCCTTTTCGAAAGCGATTCGAAAGTCTGTTCGCAAGACGAATGGGAATAACGTGCCGTTGGCGATGCGCGGCAGCCCGGATTGGGCTAGAGCTTCGGTTCTGATTGATTCAGAACCGAAGCTCTAGCTTCTAGTTTTGACGCGTTTTCTTCACGCGAACCGGTATCCACTTCGCTCGAAAACGCTATGGGCAAGAGACGGCATATCTAGTGCGGTAAGGGAAAGCCGTGACGGTCATCGATTTTACAGCCTTTATCGGGCGTCTTGCTACCGCTTCGGGCGAGACCATCCTGCCGTTCTTCCGGACCTCACTTTCCATCGACAACAAGAGCGCCAGCGATTTCGATCCGGTCACCGAGGCCGATCGCGCCGCCGAGGCCGTCATGCGCCGCCTGATCAAGGCCAATTTCCCTCAACACGGCATCGTCGGCGAG
The DNA here is from genome assembly GCF_000472965.1 of Bradyrhizobium murdochi. Taxonomy (GTDB): domain Bacteria; phylum Pseudomonadota; class Alphaproteobacteria; order Rhizobiales; family Xanthobacteraceae; genus Bradyrhizobium; species Bradyrhizobium murdochi. The sequence goes on from NZ_AXAU01000020.1 coordinate 60,706, forward strand.
GAATTCGGCAACGAGCACGAGGATGCCGATTATGTCTGGGTGCTCGATCCCATCGACGGCACCAAATCCTTCATCGCAGGATTTCCGATCTGGGGCACCCTGATCGCGCTCTTGCACAAGGGCACGCCGGTGTTCGGCATGATGCACCAGCCCTATATCGGCGAGCGCTTTTCCGGCGATAGCGGCTCGGCGCACTATTCCGGGCCATCCGGCGAGCGCCGGCTCACAGTGCGCCGCTGCGCGTCGCTGAAGGAGGCGACCTCCTTCACCACCAGTCCACTGCTGATGAACGCCGCCGACCGCGAGATCTTCGGCCGGGTCGAAAATGCGGTGAGGCTGTCGCGCTATGGCGGCGACTGCTATTCCTACTGCATGCTGGCGGCCGGCCATCTCGACCTCGTGGTCGAAACCGAACTCAAGCCCTACGACATCGCGGCATTGATCCCGATCGTCACCGGCGCCGGCGGCATCGTCACCAATTGGGAGGGCGGACCGGCCCAGCGCGGCGGCCGCATCGTCGCCGCCGGCGACGCCCGCGTCCATGAGGCCACGCTGAAATTGCTGAATTGCTAGAGACGGCTACACCCAGCGTTTGGTAAGACGCGCGTACCGACGAACTGCTGCTTTGCTCCCGCTGCAATCGACGGGACCTTGTATTGAGCGCTTCATCGCGTACGATGCCCCGAACACGCACGTTAGATGCGGGATCGGGGGAGCACTCATGAGACCGCTGAGCAAGCTGCTTGCTGGACTGATGCTGCTCTTATTGCCGGCGCTAGCCTCGGCGCAGGATTTCCCCAGCAAACCGATCAAGCTGATCGTGCCGTTCCCGGCCGGCGGTCCCAACGACATCATCGCGCGGCTGGTCGGCCAGCGCATGTCGGAAATCACAAAGCAGCCGGTCGTGATCGACAATCGCGGCGGCCAGGCCGGCGTGCTCGGCACCGATGCGATCGCGAAGGCAGCCCCCGACGGCTACACGATCGGAATCGTGAGCGCGAGCGCGCTGGTCATCAACCCGGCGATGGAAAAGGTGCCCTACGACGTGGCGAAGGATTTTGCGCCGGTCACGCTGGTCACGACAGTGCCGGAGATGCTGGTCGTCGCCAGCAACGTGCCCGCCGGCGACATGAAGGAACTGATCGCGCTCGCCAAGGCACAGCCCGGGAAACTCAATTTTGCTTCCGCCGGTGTCGGCGGCATGCCGCACCTTGCCGGTGAACTGCTCAAGCAGACGGCCGGAATTGACATCGTGCACGTGCCCTATCGGGGCGCTGCACCCGCCATCAACGATCTGCTCGGCCAGCAGGTGCAGATGGCGTTCCTCGATCTGCCGGTGCTGCTGCCGCATATCAAGGCTGGCAGTCTGCGTCCGATTGCCCTTGGCGCTCCGAAACGTGCGCCCACCTCACCCGACGTGCCGACCACCGCGGAAGTCGGCATGCCGGATCTCCTGATCGAAAACTGGTACGGCATGATCGCGCCGGCCGGTGTGCCCGAGGCTGTTGTCGCCACCCTGAACCGTGTCGCCAACGAGGCGATGAACGATCCGCAGGTGAAGCAGAAGCTTGCAGATCAAGGCCTGACAGTCGCCGGCAACACGCCGGGGCATTTTCGCGACTACATCGGAACCGAGGCCCAAAAATGGGCGCGCGTCATCAAGGCTGCCGGCCTCGCCATCGGCAAGTAACGCCGGGCCCCCCAGACTTTCAGCATTCGCGCTCCATCGCATGTTCAACGTGGCGCAGATTTGCGCAAATGCTCGGCCAATTGCTGCGCGGGCTTGGGCAGCGCCCGAAAGCTCCGCGCGCAGATCACGAGCCGCCGGTTGGCCCAGGAATCCCTGATCCTGATGACATTGATCTTCATCGATCGCGCGCATCGCTTTGCCGCGACTTCAGGCATCACGCCAATGCCGATGCCGGCGGCGACCATCTGACCAATCGCATCGAAACTGTTCAGCCGCGCACGAAAGCGCAGCCGCGCGCCGAGCCGCGCCGCATGCCCGCTGACATGGGCGTGGAGTGCGATCGAGCTGATCAAGCCGACGAAATCGCGCTCCACCACTTCGGCGAAATCGACCTGCCGCCGATTAGCCAGTTCGTCGTTGCGCGCGGCAACCAGCACCAGCCGATCCTCGCTGAACGGCATCCGCTCGATATTGTCTGCAAGCGCGTGTTCGGCAGCAAGCCCGAGATCGGCGGCACCGATGACGATGGCGCGGGCAATGTCGCTGCTTTCGCGTTCCTCGACGTCGATTGAAATGTTCGGATTTGCAGTCAGAAAGGCCGCCAATGTCTTCGGCAGATATTCCGAAAGCCCCGACGTGTTGGCGAGGAAACGGACGGTGGCCTTCATGCCGCGGGCAAAGTCGGCGAGATCGCCGCGCATGGTCTCGATGTTGTGGAGCACGATCCTGGCATGGTCGAGCAGGCTTTCGCCGGCCGGCGTCAACTCGACGCCGCGGCGGCCGCGCGCGAGCAGCGAAACGCCGAGCGCTTCTTCCAGGCCCTTGATCCGCTCACTCGCCGACGCCAGCGCGAGATGGACCCGCTGCGCGCCATTGGTGATGCTGCGGGTCTCGGCCACGGCGACGAAGAGCTGAAGGTCGACCAAATCGAAACGCATGGGGATTCCCTGTGGAGCCCGTCATTGCGAGGAGCGAAGCGACGAAGCAATCCATCTCGCGGCGCTAAGAAAGAATGGATTGCTTCGCTGCGCTCGCAATGACGGAGAATATCAGCCTTCGGCGCAGCCGAAGGCTGTCTCCGTAATCTCCAGATTGTGCCTGATACGCCGATAGGTCAATGTCCGCCCATGTTCGATTCCTTGCTCATTCTCATCGCGGCGGCGTTCCTGCTGGCCGGCTTCATCAAGGGCGTGATCGGGCTCGGCCTGCCGACGGTATCGATGGGCCTGCTCGCGGTGACGATGCCGCCGGCGCAAGCGATTGCGATCGTGATCGTGCCGGCGATCGTCACCAACATCTGGCAAACCTTCAGCGGCCCGTATTTGCGCGACATCATGCGGCGGCTGTGGCCGCTGATGGCCGGGACTGTCGCCGGCATCTGGCTGAACGCGGGACTGTTGACCGGCCCCTACGCGCCCTATGGCACCGTCGTTCTCGGCACGCTGCTGGTGATCTACGCCATCCTCGGTCTCAGCCAGCTCCACTTCAAGGTCACGCGCCGCGACGAGAAATGGATCGGCGGCATCGTCGGCCTGATCACCGGCGTGGTGTCGGCCGCGACCGGCGTTCAAGTGATTCCATCGATGCCTTATCTGCAGGCGATCGGGATGGAGAAGGACGAACTGGTGCAGGCGCTCGGTGTGTTCTTTACCGTCGCCACGGTGGCGCTCGCCTTCAATCTCACCACCGCGGGCCTGCTGACGGCGGCAACCGCTCTGCCCGGCGCAGTCGCGATGGTGGCGTCCTTTACCGGCATGTTCATCGGACAGGCGGTGCGCAATCGCATGCAGCCGGACGTTTTCCGCCGCTGGTTCCTGATCGCCATGATCTTGCTCGGTCTCTATCTTGCCGGCAGCGCCTTCGTGAAAATCCACGGCTGAAGCATCAGCGCGCCTCCAGCATCGCCACGCGGATACCGAGATAGACGAACAGCCCGCCGAGCGCGCGGTTGATCCAGGCTACCGCGCCGGCCGATTGCCGGATACGGCCCGCGGCCCGGGCTGCGAAGGCGGCGATGCAAAAGCACCACAACGTGCCGCTGGTGATGAAGATCAGGCCGAGCACCAGGAAGGCCAGCGTCTTGTGGGCTGACTCCGCCGCCACGAATTGCGGCAGAAACGCCAGAAAGAACAGCGCCACCTTCGGATTGAGCACATTGGTCAGGGCGCCCTGCCAGAACACGCGGGCAAGCGAAGTCTCGCTACCTGCCGGGCCATTGCCTGCCACTCCCGCCTCCGCCAGCGGGCGCGAACGCGACAGTAGCATCTGGACACCCGTAAACAGCAGATAGGCGGCGCCGACCCATTTCACGACCGCAAAGGCGGCAGATGACGCCATCAACAGCGCCGAGAGGCCGATGGCGGCACCGAACACGTGAACGAGGCAGCCGGCACTGATCCCGGTCGCGGCCGCCGCCCCGCCGCGCCATCCGAACTGGATGCTGCGGCCGATAATGTAGGCCGTGTCCGGCCCCGGCGTGATATTGAGCAGCAGGCCCGAGAGGATGAATAGCCAGAGTTGGTGAATGCCAAGCATCTCTATCATTTGATGGTTCCTTGGCCCAGCAGCCCTATTGCGCACATGCCAATCCCTTAGGGATTGCAGTACTATCATGAGGAAATCGGGCTTCCACCAGATTGCGCATATTTTATAAACATTGGAATTGGTTGGCTGACCGCGTAGTGGTTATCCTGCCCGCTCGGGTGTCATTGGGGATATAGTGGGGATATGGAAAGACGCCTGGCAGCCATCGTCTGCGCTGACGTCGCCGGCTACTCCCGAATGATGGGAGCCGACGAGGCGGGGACGCATGCCACGTTCAAGGCCCACCGAAGCGCGATCTATCCGATCATCCTCAATCACGGCGGCCGCCTGGTGAAGAACACCGGCGACGGCTTCCTCCTCGAATTTCCCTCTATCGTCGGCGCCATCGAGGCCGCGGTCGCGATGCAGATGGTGATGGCGGAACGCAACGAGCACCTGCCCGCCGATCGCGCGATGCAGTTTCGCATGGGCATCCACATGGGCGACGTGATGGCCGATGAGGACGAGGTGTTCGGCGACGACGTCAATATTGCCGTCCGCCTCGAATCGGTTGCCGCCCCCGGCGGCGTGGCGGTTTCGGGCAAGGCCTGTCATGAGGCCGGCAAGCGCCTCAGCGTCACATTCGTCGATGCTGGTCCCTACCGGTTCAAGAACATCGAAGAGGCGATCCATGTCTGGACCTGGCAGCCCGGGGGTGTCGACAGCGGCCCGGCCCGTAAAGCCGCGTCCGAGACATCGGCCACGAACCTGCCTGCCCAGTACCGCACCGCGATCGTGGGCGTGCTGCCGTTCACGAATTTGAGCGAAAGCGCGGACGAGTATTTTTCCGACGGGCTGACCGAGGACCTGATCCACGCGTTATCGCTGCAATCGTTCTATCGGGTGCTGAGCCGGAACTCGACGTTCTCGTTCAAGGGCAAGAACGTGAGCACGCGCCTGATCGCGCGCGAGATCGATGCCACCTACCTGATCCAGGGCTCGGTGCGCCGCGCCGCCAACAAGATCCGAGTCACCGCCGAGTTGATCGCGCCCGAAACCGGCGAGCAATTGTGGACCGGCCGGTTCGACCGCGATATGGGCGACCTGTTCGCGATGCAGGACGAACTCACCACGAGCCTGTCGGCGGCGATCGCGGCCGAGATCTACCGGGCGGAAGCGTCCGCCCCGCCCCGCTCTTCGTCGAATGACATCACCGCATGGGATCGTTTCCTGAAGGGGCTGTCGCACTATTACCTACAGACCAAAGCGGATTTCGAAACCGCGATCGGGCTGTTCAAGGAAGCCATCGCGCTCGATCCGACGCTTTCGATCGCGCGCGCCTATCTCGCCACCATTCAGACCCAGGCCATCCATTTCGGGTGGATCAAGGGCACGCGCGAAGTGTGGGATAGCGCGATGTGTCTCGCGGAGAGCAGCGTCCGGCTCGATCCCCGTTCGTCCTTTGCATTTCAGATTCTGGCCTATCTGCATGCGCTGGAGGGGCATTACGAGGCGGCGATGGATGCCGCCAAGCGTGCGGTCGGGCTCAACCCCTACGACATGGGCGCCCGTGGCGTGCTTGGCGCGTGTCACCTCTACAGCGGCGAACACCGGGCCGCCGTCGAATTGTTTACGATGGCAGCGCAACGCGGTAACAGCGATCCCCGATACCAATTTGCGGCGTTCAACGCATTCAGCCACTATCTGCTCGGTCAATACGATGCCTCACTGTCATGGGCGCGCGAGGCTCTATACGCCAATCCCAATCATCTGCAGGCGCTGGCGGTACGCGCGGCGGCGCTTGCCCAGTTGGGACGAACCGCCGAAGCAGCCAACGCTACTGAGGTCCTGCTCGGCAACTATCCGACCCTGACGGTCGAGCGGTTTTTGCGGAATTTTAACTGGAAGGTCCCGGCCGACATCGCTCATTTCCGCGACGGACTTTTGAAGGCCGGCATCCCGTTCAGCAAATTGACGCTCGTCGAATCCTCGCCAAAGCTCGCCGCAGATTCCTGAGCGTGTGTAAGCTGGTCGATTGACACGGCGTCGAATTCCGCCAAGACTTGCGTACACCCTGAGGTAGCGCGCCGCCGAATTTTCTTTTTCAAAACGGTCATCCGCTCCGCGTCGGTGACAGGCCATTTTTCATATTCGGCGCCTTTGAGGATTTGAGCCATGTCAGACCGCCACATTGCCACCGCCCCGGGCGCTGCGCCTGCCGGGCAGTTTCCCGTTTCGCCCAATAATCCCTGTCCCTTCCTGCGCGCATTGGTCGCCAACGGCTATGTCGGCGGCCATGTCGTGCCGCTCTCGCAACTCTCCGAAATGATCGGATTGGCAAGCGGCGAAACCGGCTCGGCCCAAAAAGAGGTGCGGCGGAAAGCCTGGATGGTCGCCGTCATTGCCAACGGCCTCGGGCCGCTGCGCGTATTCAAGAGCGCAACGTCTGGCGCCGTGCTCGACGAGCTGCGCAACGGCCCGCTCGACAAGCATGGCGGCGGTTCACGCATTCTCGATGCCGACGCGAAGGTCCATGGAGACCAAATCGACCGGCTCGCCAGCTTCGGCAAGGACTGCAAAGATCCCGCCGGAGGCATCGAGATCGGGCTGACGGCGAAGGAGATCGAGGCCTTCATGGCAGACAATATCAAGCGCGACGGCGATGCAGCGCGCTGGTACTTCCCGATCCTGATGAAGGGCGAATGGCCGGTCCTGTTGAAAATCCTCGGCAAGGGCGAAGGCGAGGCGCGCTACCTCAGCGTCGCCGAGGTCAGGACGCTGTTCGTGGAAAGGCGCTTGCCCGAGCGCATCACGGCGCGACTGCCGAAGCCGGCGGCTGGAAGATAATTGCCACAGTTGGTGCGGCCAGCCACGCATTGCTACGGATTCGGCCCGTAGCCAGGAACCCACTTTTCATGCTGGGGCAGGTCGTCCTGAATCGTCCACCAGGGCGCGCGGGACGACGTAAATACGTGCAGGCGCGGCCGAACCTTGGGATCGTCGTCCAACAAACCCGCCGGGATGCTGATCGTCGTCAGGTAGCTTGCCTTGCCGGGCGTCAGGCAGCCGCAGATCTTGCAACGATGGCGGAAACTGCCGGGCGCGGATTCATAGCGCACGGTCATGTCCTCACCTGCTGTGAATCGAAACTTGTCCGCTTCGACGTGAGCATATGTCGCGAATGCTGCGCCGGTAAGCTTGCGGCAATTGGCGCAATGGCAGTGTGTGATCGATCGCACCTTGTCGACTTCGAACCTGACCGCGCCGCACAGGCAGCTTCCACGAATCATGATCGCATTCTCCAGACCCGAAGTATAGCCGAAGCGGCTCGTGTCCGATTGAACCGGCTCAAGCCGCAGCAATCAACTATTTGAACAGCGGCGTGCCCGGCACGAACGCATCGAACGCCGCCCAGAATTGTGCTCGGTAGCGGTCCTGCTCCTGCAGGATCTCGTGCTTGGAGCCTGCGATCACCAAATGCGAGCCGGCGCGTAAGTGATAGGCGAATTCCTCGATCGCCGCCGTTGAAACGATGGTGTCGTTGCTGGCGGCCAGCATCAGGATCGGCTGGCGGATTTCGGACGGGTAGTTCATGCCGCGAAAGGTATGCATCGCCCTGAACGCGGTATCGGCCCAGGCCACCGTCGGCGAACCGATGCCCAGCGTCGGGTCTTCTTCCAGGATCGCGGCGTTGCGGGCGTAGCGCACGGGATCGCTGGTGAAGGGGTTGTTGATGAAAGATTCCGTGCCGGTCAGCGCATCGCTGCCGCCGGGCACGTAGCGGCCGCCCTGCCCCATCAACCGCATAACCCGAAGCAGCGCCCGGGTCGGAAACGACGTCGTGCGCCCCGGCAGGTCGATCATCGGCGCCGACAGCACCATGCGGTCGAACCAGCGCTTTCCCGCATGCGCCACCCGCAGCATGACCGCGCCGCCCATCGAATGCGCCAGCGCGAAATAAGGCGGCGGACAATCCGGCAGCACCACCTGCTGCACGAAGGTTTCGACGTCCACTTCGAAATCGGAGAAGTCGCGGACATAGCCTTTGCGCGGGTCGCGCAGCCGGCGCGACGAATGCCCCTGGCCGCGCCAGTCGATCATCGCCACCGCAAAACCGCGATCGCGCAGGTCCCGCACCGTCTCGAAATATTTCTCGATCGGCTCGCTGCGCCCGGTGAAGACGCAGACCGTGCCCTTGCGGCCCGCCGGCGGCGCCCAGCGCGCGAACCTCAGTTCCGCACCGTCGGGCGTCTTGATAGTGCCCGAGACGACGTCCTCCGGAACCGGATTGGCGGGGATAGAGACGAGCGTCATGACGGGAACCGGCTAGGTGAAAAGGGCTGAAAATCAAGGCGGGAGCGCAAAAAGGGCCTGTTTCAGCCCTCTTGAACGCCGTTTCACCCCTCCCATATCACTTCTGTGCAGGCCACTACCAGTGTTTCGGAACCAAACCCAAGGTTCCAAAAAACTGAGGCTGCACGGGACTAAAGCTCGGCCCGATGGCGGGCGGGTTAATTGCAACAGTCGCTCAATGGAGGACTATCCTATGCGTACCTACGATCTCACTCCGTTTTATCGTTCCACCGTCGGCTTCGATCGCTTCTTCAACCTGCTCGATCAGGTGACCTCCGACGGCAGCCCCGGTTATCCGCCCTACAATATCGAGCGCACCGGTGAGAACGCCTATCGCATCAGCGTTGCGGTTTCCGGCTTCTCGCAGGGCGAGCTTTCGATCGTCGCGAAGGAAAACACGCTGACGATCAAGGGCGAGAAAACCGCCAACGAGAACGGCAAGGATAAATCCGAAGTGCTCTACCGCGGCATCGCCGCGCGCGCCTTCGAGCGCGTCTTCCAGCTTGCCGATTTCGTGCAGGTGAAGAACGCCTCGCTCGAGAACGGCCTGCTCCACGTCGATCTCGTCCGCGAGATCCCCGAGGCCAAGAAGCCGCGCAGCATTCCGATCAATTCGGGCGCGCAGGCCCCGCAGGTGGTCGACGCTTCCGTCGCCGCGTAACGCGGTAGGTTCAGCCGGTATTGGCTGAACGCGAAAACGCCCCGGGCAACCGGGGCGTTTTTTTGTGCGCGCATCAAGAAGACGGCGCAATCCGGCTGCGCTCATTAACAGCGAATTTAAATGATGTCCGCTTCGACGACGACTACTTGACCGCGCGCCCCCCGGTATCGGCGGCACCTAGACGCGTAACATTTGAAGTTCGGCGACGTACTCACTTTGCACCCAGCACTTCAATAGACATATCCAATCAGGAGAGATCGATGGCGAAGTTACAGATCGTTGCGGCGCTCGCCGCCAGTGTGTTTGCAAGCCTGTTCGGCGCACTCCCCACGCCGGCGCAGGCCGCGGCACCGGTCAAGGTGAAAAATGTCGTGCTGGTGCACGGCGCCTGGGCCGACGGATCGAGCTGGTCGAAGGTCATTCCGCGGCTGCAGGCAGCGGGACTTCACGTGACTGCCGTGCAGAATCCACTGACCTCGCTGGAAGATTCCGTGGCCGCCACACGCCGCGCACTGGCGCAACAGGACGGTCCGACCGTGCTGGTGGCGCATTCCTGGGGTGGCACTGTCATCAGTGAAGTCGGTACCGACCCGAAGGTCACGGGGCTGGTCTATATCGCGGCGCGCGCGCCCGATGCGGGCGAGGACTTCGTCGCGCTCTCGCAGAAATTTCCAACGGGGCCGGCGCGCGCGGGCGTTCAGGAACATGACGGCTTCACCCAATTGTCCGAGGACGCGTTCCTGAAATATTTCGCCAATGGCGTCGACCGGAAGACGGCTGAAGTCCTCTACGCCGTGCAGGAGCCGACCGCGGCATCCCTGTTCACCGGCCGCACCACCGCTGCCGCTTGGCGCAGCAAGCCGAGCTGGTACGCCGTGTCGAAGCAGGACTACACCATCAATCCCGATCTCGAGCGGTTTCTGGCCAAGCGGATGAATGCCACGACGGTCGAACTGGAGGCCGGCCACCTGTCGCTGGTCTCTCAGGCCGACAAGGTCGCCGACCTGATCCTGGCCGCCGCCGGACAGCACGAATAATTCATCGCAATGAAAAACGCCCCGGAAAGACCGGGGCGTTTTTGAAGATCCGTAGATGGGATGCCTACTCCAGCCCCTGCACGTCAGGCATCGCCTGCGTCGGCGCAATCTGCGGCGCGGGCTTGGCCGGGACCGAACCAGTCACCGCCGGCGATGCTGCGGCCTGAGCTTCGGTCGGCTTCGGCGCAGGCGCTGCGGCCTGCTTGACCGGCGCCGGTGCAGGTTTGGCGGCAATCGGACTGCCCTTCGGCATCGGCACCGCGCGGCTTGACGCCTGGGAAGCCGGCCGTTGCGGCCGCGGCGCGGCCTGGACATTGGCCGGGGTGGCCGGCGCATGGGCCTGCGGCGGCGGAGCCCCCGTAGCTGCCGGAAGCGCGCTGTGCTCCTCATAGAAATTGTCGCCCATCCGGGAGGACGGCACGAAACGGATGATCCGGCCGTTGCGTGCGTCGATCACCAGCCGGCCGTCCTCGCCGCCGCGGTCGAGCGCCGTAATCGTGTAAACGATGCCGCGCAGCCTCGGGATACCAAGCGGCGAGAATCCGTTATCACGCAGCACGGAATAGACTTCCGTCGACGGCAACAGTCCCGGAGCGTATCCATACTGCGGCCCGGCTCCGTAGCGCGGCCCGGGCTCGTCATACGGCTCGGGAACCGGTTGCGGCGCCACCGCATAGGGGGCGTCGAAATCCGATGCCGCCCTGTATGGCGAGCGCCCGATCTCATAAGGTCCGGGCACCTGCGCCTGCGCGCCGCCCACAAGAAGGACCAGTCCCGCCGCCAAAGATCCCGTGAACAACTTCATCACCGAAAGCTCCTGTAAGCCCCGCAGCCTCCGGACCGCAGCCGGAGCATTTTGCTCGCTCGCCGACGGCCCAGGGCGAATTTCATTGCGAAATCCGGCGGTCCTTGGGCCGGATCGGGGCGCCGCTGCCGCAAACCCCAGCGGGCGGCTTTTCCCCCAGGCCACCAAGCCCTGATCCGCATGCGGGCGAGGACTTTCACGCGCTTGTGTGATAAAGAAAAATTTGGCATGGTCGAAGTTAGGACAGTATCACTGTCTCAATTGCGGAGCCGTCCCGGCACAGGGATTGCAACGAAACCGTGGCGACACGAGCTCCAGGGCAGTGCAGGCAAGGCCGTTCCTCAGGGACGTTGAACGCCCAAGCCTGAATTTAAGAAATTGCGGCTCGCGGTGGACGAGCGGTGGCCCGGTGGGTGCCGCAAGCGTCCAAGGTGCGCCGACGATGCGGTGAGGCCCTTAGCCTTTTTGAGAGGAATGAAATGAGCGGGTCGGAATTCGAGCGCGAAAACATCGTGACAGAAACCCTGTCGGCGACCGCGGCTTCGAAACCGGCCGACATTGCGCGTGAGCACGACTGGCGCCCGCCGGCCGAGGGCCTGTACGACCTCGGCATGGAGAAGGATTCCTGCGGCGTCGGCTTCATCGCCAACATCAAGGGCCGCAAGTCGCATCAGATCGTCTCCGACGCGATCAGCATTCTCTGCAACCTCGAACATCGCGGCGCGGTCGGCGCTGATCCGCGCGCCGGCGACGGTGCCGGCATTCTGGTGCAGATCCCGCACGCGTTCTTTTCGCGCAAGACCGCCGAGCTCGGCTTCAAGCTGCCGGAGCCCGGCCACTACGCGATCGGCGCGCTGTTCATGCCGAAGGAGACGGCGTGGCGAAAGGTGATCCAGAGCATCATCGCCGAACAGATCAAGGAAGAGGGCCTCGTGCTGCTCGGCTGGCGCGATGTGCCGTCCGACAACGCTTCGCTCGGCGAAACCGTCAAGCCGACCGAACCCTACCACATGCAAGTCTTCATCGGCCGCAACGGCACGGCGAAGACCGAGGACGAGTTCGAGCGCAGGCTCTACATCCTGCGCAAGTCGATCTCGCAGGCGATCTACCAGCGCCGCGACCGCGGGCTCGCCGGCTATTACCCGGTCTCGCTGTCATGCCGCACCGTGATCTATAAGGGCATGTTCCTCGCCGACCAGCTCGGCAAGTACTATCCCGATCTGCACGAAGCGGATTTCGAGAGCGCGCTGGCGCTGGTGCATCAGCGCTTCTCGACCAACACCTTCCCGACCTGGTCGCTGGCGCATCCGTACCGGATGATCGCCCATAACGGCGAAATCAACACGCTGCGCGGCAACGTCAACTGGATGGCGGCGCGGCAGGCTTCCGTTCACTCGGAGCTGTACGGCAAGGACATCAACCGTCTCTGGCCGATCTCCTACGAAGGCCAGAGCGACACCGCCTGCTTCGACAACGCACTCGAATTCCTGGTGCAGGGCGGCTACTCGCTGCCGCACGCGGTGATGATGATGATTCCGGAAGCGTGGGCCGGCAATCCGCTGATGGATGAGCAGCGCCGCGCCTTCTACGAATATCACGCAGCCCTGATGGAGCCGTGGGACGGCCCTGCCGCGATCGCGTTCACCGACGGCCGCCAGATCGGCGCCACGCTCGACCGCAACGGGCTCCGTCCCGCGCGCTATCTCGTTACGAAGGACGACCGCATCGTGATGGCGTCCGAAATGGGCGTGCTGAAGATCCCGGAGGATGAGATCGTCACCAAGTGGCGGCTGCAACCCGGCAAGATGCTTTTGGTCGACCTCGAACAAGGACGCCTCATTCCCGACAGCGAGATCAAGGCGACGCTGGCCAAGAGCCATCCCTACAGCGACTGGCTGCATCGCACCCAGCTCGTGCTGGAGGAATTGCCCGATGCGCCCGTCAAGGGCATGCGTTCGAACCTGCCGCTGCTCGACCGGCAGCAGGCGTTCGGCTACAGCCAAGAAGACATCAACATCCTGATGACGCCGATGGCGGCCACCGGCGAGGAAGCCGCGGGCTCGATGGGCAACGATACACCGATCTCGGCGCTGTCGGACCGGCCGAAGCCGCTGTTCACCTATTTCAAGCAGAATTTCGCGCAGGTCACCAACCCGCCGATCGACCCGATCCGCGAGGAGCTCGTCATGAGCCTCGTCTCGATCATCGGGCCGCGGCCGAACCTGTTCGACCTGCAGGGCATGGCCTCGACCAAGCGGCTCGAGGTGCGCCAGCCGATCCTGACCGATGCGGATCTGGAAAAGATCCGCTCGATCTCCGACGTCGCGGACACCCATTTCAAGTCGCGCACGCTCGACACCACCTTCCATGCCGGCTTCGGCGCGGCGGGAATGGAGCAGGTGCTCGATGAGCTCTGCGCGCGCGCCGAAGGCGCGGTGCGCGAAGGCGTCAACATCATCATCCTGTCCGACCGCATGGCGGGGACGGACCGGATTCCGATCCCTTCGCTGCTCGCCTGCGCCGCCGTGCATCATCATCTGATCCGCACCGGCTTGCGCACCTCGGTCGGCATCGTCGTCGAATCCGGCGAGCCGCGCGAGGTGCATCATTTCGCATGCCTGGCCGGCTACGGCGCCGAGGCGATCAATCCGTATCTGGCGTTCGAAACCATCATCGCGATGAAGGACCGCCTGCCGGGCGCGCTCGACGACTATGAAATCGTCAAGCGCTACATCAAGTCGATCGGCAAGGGCCTATTGAAGGTGATGTCCAAGATGGGCATCTCGACCTACCAGTCCTATTGCGGCGCGCAGATTTTTGACGCCGTCGGGCTGAAGGCCGATTTCGTCGCGAAGTATTTTGCCGGCACCCACACCCGCATCGAGGGCGTGGGCCTGGTCGAAATCGCCGAGGAAACGGTGCGGCGCCATACGGATGCGTTCGGAGACGCAGAGGTTTACAAGACCGCGCTCGATGTCGGCGGCGAATACGCCTACCGCACCCGCGGCGAGGACCACGCCTGGACGGCCGAGTCCGTCTCAGCGCTGCAGCATGCCGTGCGTGGCAACTCGCAGGAGCGCTATCGCGCGTTCGCAAAAATCCTCAACGAGCAATCGGAGCGGCTGTTGACGCTGCGCGGCCTGTTCCGGATCAAGACCGCCGAGGACGAGAAGCGCAAGCCGGTGAAGCTCGACGAGGTCGAGCCGGCCTCCGAAATCGTCAAGCGTTTCGCCACGGGCGCGATGAGCTTCGGCTCGATCTCGCGTGAGGCGCACACCACGCTCGCGATCGCGATGAACCGGATCGGCGGCAAGTCGAACACCGGCGAAGGCGGCGAAGAGGCCGATCGCTTCAAGCCGATGCCGAACGGCGATTCAATGCGCTCGGCGATCAAGCAGGTCGCCTCGGGCCGCTTCGGCGTGACGACGGAATATCTCGTCAACTCCGACATGATGCAGATCAAGATGGCCCAGGGCGCCAAGCCCGGTGAAGGCGGCCAATTGCCTGGCCACAAGGTCGACGCGACGATCGCGCGCGTGCGGCATTCGACCCCCGGCGTCGGCCTGATCTCGCCGCCGCCGCATCACGACATCTATTCGATCGAGGATCTGGCGCAGCTCATCTACGACCTCAAGAACGTCAATCCGGACGGTCAGGTCTCGGTCAAGCTGGTTTCCGAAATCGGCGTCGGCACGGTGGCCGCAGGCGTAGCGAAAGCGCGCGCCGACCACGTCACCATTGCGGGCTTCGAGGGCGGCACCGGCGCCTCCCCTCTCACCTCGATCAAGCATGCCGGCAGCCCGTGGGAGATCGGCCTTGCCGAGACCCACCAGACGCTGGTGCGCGAGCGGCTGCGCAGCCGCATCGTGGTCCAGGTTGACGGCGGCTTCCGCACCGGGCGCGACGTCGTGATCGGCGCGCTTCTCGGCGCCGACGAGTTCGGATTTGCCACTGCGCCGCTGATCGCGGCCGGCTGCATCATGATGCGCAAGTGCCATCTCAACACCTGCCCGGTCGGCGTCGCGACCCAGGATCCGGTGCTGCGCAAGCGCTTCACCGGCCAGCCCGAGCACGTCATCAACTATTTCTTCTTCGTCGCCGAGGAAGTGCGCGAGATCATGGCGCAGCTCGGCTACAGGAAGTTCGACGAAATGGTCGGCCAGACCCAGATGCTCGACCAGTCCACGCTGGTGGCGCACTGGAAGGCCAAGGGACTCGATTTCTCAAAACTCTTCGTCCGCCAGAAGGAAGAGAAGGACCAGAAGATCTATCACGCCGAAGCCCAGAACCATCATCTGGAGAAGGTGCTCGACCGCCGCCTGATCGAGAAGGCGCAGGCCGCGCTCGACCGCGGTGCGCCGGTGAAAATCGAGGAAGAGATCAACAACACCGACCGCTCCGCCGGCGCGATGCTGTCCGGAGCCGTGGCGAAGATCTACGGCCATGCCGGGCTGCCGCATGACACCATTCATGTCAGCCTGAAGGGCACGGCCGGCCAGGCGTTCGGTGCGTGGCTGGCCAAGGGCGTCACCTTCGAGCTCGAAGGCGAAGGCAACGATTACGTCGGCAAGGGTCTGTCGGGCGGCCGCATCGTCGTCAAGCCGCCGCGGAATTCCGGCATCGTGCCGGAAGAATCTATCATCGTCGGCAATACGGTGATGTACGGCGCGATCGAGGGCGAATGCTACTTCCGCGGCATCGCCGGCGAACGCTTTGCGGTGCGCAACTCCGGCGCTATCGCGGTCGTCGAAGGCGCCGGCGATCATTGCTGCGAATACATGACCGGCGGCATCGTCGTGGTGCTCGGCAAGACCGGGCGCAACTTCGCAGCCGGCATGTCCGGCGGCATCGCCTATGTACTCGATGAGGCCGGCGACTTCGCAAAGCTCTGCAACATGGCGATGGTCGAACTGGAGCCGGTGCTCTCGGAAGAGATGATCAACCAGAACACCTATCACCACACCGGCGATCTCGAAGCACATGGCCGGGTCGACGTGTTCCAGAACCTGCTCGACTCCGACGTGGAGCGGCTGCACGTGCTGATCACGCGCCATGCCAAGCTGACCGGCTCGAAGCGGGCCGCCGAGATCCTCGCGAACTGGAAAGGCTGGCTGCCGAAATTCCGCAAGGTGATGCCGGTGGAATACCGCCGCGCGCTGAAGGAATTGAAGGTGGACGCCGACGCCGAGCCGAAAATCGCGATCGGGGCTTAGTTACACCAGCCCGTCATTGCGAGCGCAGCGAAATAATCCATAGCGCCACGAGCCGAACCATGGATTGCTTCACGGCTCACGCTCCTCGCAGTGACGGAGGGTGACGGAAACAGATAGATGCGAACGAGAGATGCAGGGGCATCAGGTTTAATGGGCAAGATCACAGGTTTTCTCGAGATCGACCGGAACGAACGCAAGTATGCGCCGGTCGCCGAGCGGTTGAAGCATTATCGCGAATTCGTCATTCCCTTGAGCGAGAAGGACACCCGCGATCAGGCCGCGCGCTGCATGAATTGCGGCATCCCCTATTGCCACGGCACCGGCTCGGTGGCGCCGGGCACGCCGGGCTGCCCGGTCAATAACCAGATCCCTGACTTCAACGACCTCGTTTATCAGGGCAACTGGGAAGAAGCCTCGCGTAACCTGCACTCGACCAATAATTTCCCGGAGTTCACCGGCCGCATCTGCCCGGCGCCGTGCGAGGCGTCCTGCACGCTCAACATCGACGACAACCCGGTCACCATCAAGACCATCGAATGCGCGATCGTCGACCGCGCCTGGGACAATGGCTGGCTGAAGCCGGAAGTCGCACCCGCCAAGACCGGCAAGAAGGTCGCGATCGTAGGCTCCGGCCCTGCCGGCCTTGCAGCCGCGCAGCAGCTCGCGCGCGCCGGCCATGATGTCCATGTCTACGAGAAGTTCGCCAAGGCCGGCGGATTGCTTCGTTACGGCATTCCCGACTTCAAGATGGAAAAGCACATCATCGACCGCCGCGTGGCGCAGATGGAGGCCGAGGGCGTGACGTTCCACTACGGCGTCCATATCGGCGGCACTTTACAAGGCGCGATCGATCCGCGCGAGCTGCTCAACCAGTATGACGCAGTAGCCTTGACCGGCGGCGCCGAAGCTGGCCGCGATCTGCCGATCCCCGGCCGCGATCTCGACGGCATCCATTTTGCGATGGATTTTCTGCCGCAGCAGAACCGCCGCGTCTCCTCCGAGCCGCTCGGCGACGTCAAGGATATCCTGGCCGGCGGCAAGCATGTCGTCGTGATCGGCGGTGGCGACACCGGCTCCGACTGCATCGGCACCTCGCTTCGGCAAGGCGCAAAGTCCGTCACGCAACTTGAGATCATGCCGTCGCCGCCCGAGCACGAGAACAAGGGCGTGACCTGGCCGAACTGGCCGTTGAAGATGCGCACGTCGTCGAGTCAGGCCGAAGGGGCTATCCGCGAATACGCGGTGCTGACGCAAAAATTCTCCGGCGTCGACGGCAAGGTGCAAAAGCTGCACTGCGTGAAGGTCGACGACAAGTTCAAGCCGATTGCGGGCACCGAATTCGAGCTCGAAGCGCAGCTCGTGCTGCTCGCCATGGGCTTCGTGCACCCAGTGCACGAAGGTATGCTGAAGACGCTCGGCGTCGACCTCGACCAGCGCGGCAACGTTCGCGCCAACATGGCCGACTACAAGACCTCGCTGCCGAACGTCTTCTCCGCCGGCGACATGCGCCGCGGGCAATCGCTCGTGGTGTGGGCAATCCGTGAGGGCCGGCTGTGCGCGCGGGCGATCGACCAGTATCTGATGGGGACGACGACGCTGCCGAGGTAGTCCCCCCTTCCACACGGCTGTCATCGCCCGCGAAGGCGGGCGATCCAGTATCCCAGAGACGTTTGTCGTAAATCGATAGGCCGCAGCGTACTGGATACCCCGCCTTCGCGGGGTATGACGGCTTCCTTGTGGCCCCTCAATGCTGCAATCTCACCCCCAGCATCACCACCGTCGACGCCGTGCTATTCCCCACTAGATTCGAATCCAGCCAGTCCCGCCGCAGGGTGCCCCTGAGCCAGACGTTGCGGTTCATCTTGTAGATGGCCTCGCCCGACACCGCGTAGATCTTGTCGCGCCTGGGATTGCCCTGATAGTCGAGCGAGCCCCAGGTGAACTTGCCGATTGCGGTCAGCCAGCGGCGGAAGTCGTGGTCGACTTCGACGGTGTAGACATGCGTCAGCACGCCCGACGTGCCTGGCAGCGTGGTCTCGGTCATCGTGGTGTCGGAATAGAATTTTGCCGTCGTCAGCGGCGTTGCGGTCCAGACCAGCGAGGACGAGACGAGCAGGCCTTCCAGGCGATCGAGCCTCGGATCGACATAGTCGCGCGCGGCGTAGCCGACGGCGATTTCGCCGGTCAATAGCCGCGAGAATTCGAAGCTGGAGCCGCCCTTGACATAGCCGCCACTCGAATCGCGCGCAAATCCGCTGCGATCGAGCCTGACGTCATGCACGCGGCTGTCGCCCTGCACTTCCACGAACGGCTTTATGCCCGGCTTCAAATCATAGCTGACGCGGCCGACGCCGCCGTACTGGCTGAAATTGCGGTCGTCGTTGGTCGTTGACGTGCCGTCGGTGAGCTTCGAATTGGTGTAGTCGGTGCGGTCGACGGTGGCGCCGGCGGAAACCTGCAGCCGGTTGAAGCTCTGGTCGACGCCGATAGTCGTGCCCAGCGTGGTGAAGATCGGATATCCGGCGAGGCCGGCCTGCACGTTCGGGCTGCCGGGATTGTCGGTCGAGACGAACAAGCGTCCCTGCGCGGTCAGCCTCGTGTCGCGGCTGACGTCGAGCCGGCCGTCGACATGACCGATGAAGTTGGGCCGGTCGACATCGAGAGGTGCCGACAGTGGCGTGCCGTCCGCGTTCGGCGTGAGATTGCTGCCGTAGCCGGTGAAGGAGCCGCGGAGATCGGCCACCAACGCATGACGCTCCCAGTCGGAGACCACTAATAATTCCGGCGCGATCACATAGAACGGCTTGCCTTGCGCGGGGGCGAGCCGGCCGGGATTGGTATCGTAGCCGCCCGAGAATTCGACCGCGGACTTGATCAGGAAGCTGCCGGCGTAGTCGCCGACCGCGCCGAACGGATCGTCATCGATCCTGAGACGCTTGCGCGGCGGCTGTCCCACGACCGTGCCTGCCATTGCCGGCGGGATCGGGGTTTTGTGCGCCGATTCCGATGGGGGAATCGACAGCCGCAGCCGCGTGTTCGACGCAATCGGCGGCAGCGGACTACCCGGCCCGACCGGCGGCTTCGGCTTCGCCTGGCCCGGATAGTATTTCGGCTTCTTGCGCTTGCGGTTGAGCGAATCATAGCCGATGTCGGCGGCACCGCTCGCGGCCGGCAGACCGTATTTCGGAATCTGCCCTATCCGCGACGGCGCCGGCTTGTCGCTCTCCTGCAGCTTCGGGCTGTTGAGGGGATCGTTCACCTCTGCCGCCGTCCGGCGCAGCAGCGAATCCGACGGCTGCATCTGGCTGGTGCGCCTTGGGCTGAACAGGTCCGGCGTGAGGGTTTGCGCTCGCGCCGCGGTCCCGGTCAGGGCGATCAGCGCAAGGCACGGCAAGGCTGCGCGGAAGAGGCGCGCGCGGCTGTTCCGGCCCGATGCTGGCCCCGCCCTCACGATAAAAATATACCCCAACAAAAACAGATACTTGGTGGACTAACGCCGAACGCCCGCGGAACACGTCGTTAACGGAGTTAAAACAATTATGGTTAATGAGCCGTTGAGGGCGGCAGCCCGCGTCGCTTCGCCGGACGGCCCATGCTATGCAGGGGTTCGGGGCGCGAAGCCCCTCCTTCCCTGGGACAGACATGGCCAATCCGAATCCGCTGATGGTACAATCATCCGGCTCCGAACCCGCTGATGCCGCCGTTCAATCGGCGCTGCGCACGCTCGATGCCGAGGGCAGCGGCATCGCCGCGATCGCGGCGGCGCTGCAGTCCGACCTTCGCGCACCCTTTGTCGCCGCCGTCGATCTGATCCGGAACGCCAAGGGACGGCTGATCGTCACCGGGCTCGGCAAGTCGGGCCATATCGGCCGCAAGATCGCCGCGACCTTCGCCTCCACCGGCACGCCCGCCTTCTTCGTCCATGCGGCCGAAGCGAGCCATGGCGACCTCGGCATGATCACGCCAGACGATGTCATCCTGGCGCTATCGTGGTCCGGCGAGCAGCCGGAGATGAAGAATTTGATCACCTATGCCAAGCGCTTCCGCATTCCCGTGATCGCCATGACGGCGGAGCGCGAATCTTCCCTCGCCAAGGCGGCCGGCATCGCGCTGACGCTGCCGAAGGCGCGTGAGGCCTGCCCGCACAATCTCGCGCCGACCACCTCCTCCCTGATGATGCTTGCGCTCGGCGACGCGCTGGCGATCGCATTGCTGGAAGGCCGCGGCTTTACCTCGGTCGATTTCAGCGTGCTGCATCCCGGCGGCAAGCTCGGCGCGCTCCTGAAATACACCCGCGACCTCATGCATACCGGCGAGGCGGTGCCGCTGAAGCCGCTCGGCACCAGCATGTCCGAGGCGCTGGTCGAGATGACGTCCAAGGGCTTTGGCTGTGTCGGCATTGTCGACGCACGCGGACACATCGTCGGCATCGTCACCGACGGCGACCTGCGCCGGCACATGGACATGGGGCCGCGGCTCATGTCGGCCACCGTCGACGAGGTGATGACGAGGAATCCGAAAACGATCGACCGCGACGTGCTGGCCGGCGAGGCGCTGGAGATCCTCAACTCCTCGAAGATCACGACGCTGATCGTGACCGACGCCAATAAGCCGATCGGCATCGTGCACCTGCACGATTTCCTGCGCGCGGGTGTGGCGTAACTCTCAGTCGTTCCCGGGCACGCGAAGCGTGAACCCGGAACCTCGAGATTCCGGGTTCGATGCTTCGCATCGCCCCGGAATGACGGTCAGAGCGGAAACCTTGCCGCGTTCTCCTCCAGCGGCAGCGCCAGTCCGTTCGCGAGATACGAGACGGTGCGGTAGAATCCGCACAGCAGGATGATCTCGAATATTTTCGCCTCGTCGTAATGCGCCGATAGCGCCGCGAATTCGGCGTCATCAAGCGTGGCGCGCTCGTGCAGCGCATCGACCGCGGCGATCAGGGCCTGCTCTCCCGGCGACCAGCATGCGTCGGTGGCGGCGCCGAGCACGGTGGCGCGGACCTGCTCTTCCGTCAGATGCGCCGCTTCCGCGAACGTCGTGACATGCACGCCCCATTCGTACTCGCAGCCCGTTCGCGCGCAGGTACGGTCGATGACGATCTCGCGCTCCCGCAAACTGAGCGGGCCGCGATCCAGCAGGCTGCCGGCGCGGAATTTCTCCCAGGCGCGGGCATTGCCCGCCATGACGCGAAACAGCACGAGCGGCGGCGCGCCGCGCATGATGCGGTCGAACTGCTCGGCAATGTCAGGTGCATAAGGCGGCTCAAGTGGCGCGATGCGCGGCATAGTTTGTGACACGGCCAAGCCCCCTTGCTACTAATACAGTAGCAATGCTACACTTTTTGTAGCATACTGCAAGGAGATGATGGAAAGCTAAGCCGCCGCCACCGTCAGGCTGGCGCCATCGGCCTGCACCACCTTGACCCGGCTGCCGGCCGGCGCGTCAGGGCCCGCGACGCGCCAGATCGTGTCGTCGATCCGAACGGTGCCGGTGCCGCCGACGATCGGCTTTTCCAGCGTAAATTCCCGGCCGATCAGCGCCTTGGTCCGGTTGTTGAGAAACGGGTTGCTCAGGCTACGGCTGCCCTCGCTGCGCGCAAAGTGCCGCCATGCCGGTACCGCGGCAACCGCGAACACGGCAAACATCAGGAGTTGCGTCTGCCAGGACGGGCTGATCGCAAACGACACGAGCCCGACCAATAGCGCCGCAAGCCCGAGCCAGAACATGAAGACCCCCGGCGCGAGCAATTCCAGCGCCATCAGGACGAAGCCAAAGATCAGCCAATTCCAGGTGCCTAACGTCGAAAATATGTCGGTCATGACACGAACCTCTAATCGATCTTCCAGATCAAGGTCTCACCGCTGCGGCGTGACCGGCGGCGGGGTCGGGCCAGCGTTCGGCACCGACGATGTCCGCCGTGCGGCGGCCGCAGCGGAAGCTACGCTCTCGCCAAACGTCGCCTTGGCGATCTCCCCGATGCCCGCGAGCGAGGATAGCACGCTAGTTGCTTCCAGCGGGATCATCAGGATCTTCTGGTTCGGCGAGTCCGCGAACTGTCCGAACGCCTTGATGTACTTGTCGGCGATAAAATAGTTCAACGCTGCGACATCGCCCTTGGCGATCGATTCGGAGACCATCTGCGTCGCCTTGGCTTCCGCCTCCGCCAGGCGCTCGCGCGCTTCGGCGTCGCGGAATGCGGCTTCGCGGCGGCCTTCGGCCTGCAAAATCTGACCCTGTTTGGCGCCCTCGGCGCGCAAAATTTCCGACTGGCGCTGGCCCTCGGCCTGCAGAATGTCGGCGCGCTTGACGCGCTCGGCCTTCATCTGCCGGCCCATCGCCTCGACCAGGTCGGCCGGCGGCACGATGTCCTTGATCTCGATGCGGTTGACCTTGAGCCCCCATGGCGAGACGGCCGCATCGACCACGCGCAGCAACCGCTCGTTGATCTCGTCGCGATGCGACAGCACCTGGTCGAGATCCATCGAGCCCATCACCGAGCGGATGTTGGTCATGGTCAACACGATGATGGCCTGCTCGAGATTGGCGACCTCGTAGCTCGCTTTCGCGGCATCGAACACCTGGAAGAACGCGACGCCATCCACCGTCACGGTGGCGTTGTCCTTGGTGATCACCTCCTGCTCGGGGATGTTGATCACCTGCTCCATCATGTTCATCTTGCGGCCGACTCGGTCGAAATAGGGAATGATGAGATTCAACCCCGGCGACAGCGTGCGGGTGTATTTGCCGAACCGCTCGATGGTCCAATCATAGCCCTGCGGCACCGTTTTGACGCCCGCGAACAATGTGGCAATGACAAGTAGAACAAGGGCAATCGCGAAAATGTCGAAGCCACTCATAAAATCCCTCCAAGGCCGGCACGGTGCGTTGCCCGGCGCGATCTCTCATTTGTCTGCAACGGCGTAGGCCCGGTTCAGCCGGCTATTCTCAGTTTACGGTTATATAGCTAGGGAATCGTTTGCGGGCCACCAGATGTTCTTGGGCTCCGAACGGCGAGTTGGTTGTCGAGGTGGTTAAATCCAGCCTTGAAGCTCGCGCAAAACGAGTTGGCGGATCACGTCCATGCCGGGCTCGCTGTCGTTCAGGCAAGGAATTGCGGAGAATTGCTCGCCGCCATTGTGCTTGAAAATCTCGGCGTTCTCCTGCGCGATCTCCTCCAGCGTCTCCAGGCAATCGGCGGAGAAGCCGGGCGTCACCACCACAATGCGTTTCACGCCATCTCTCGCCAATTTTTCGATGGTCTTGTCGGTGTAGGGCTGCAGCCACTCGTCGGTGCCGAAGCGCGATTGAAATGTCAGGACCAGCTTGGCGGCATCAAGGCCCAACCGCTTGCGCAAGCTTTCCGTCGTTGCAACGCACTGCGCGTAATAGGGATCGCCCTTGTCGACATATTTCTGCGGCATGCCGTGAAACGACGCCACGATCAGTTCGGGCTGGAATGGCAGAGCCGCCAGATGTTCTGACATCGAGACGGCGAGCGCTTCGATATACTCGGGATTGTCATAATAAGGCGGGCTCACCCGCAGCGTCGGCTGCGCGCGCATGTCGGCGAGCGCGCGAAACACCTCGTCGCAGACCGTCGCCGAGGTCGCCGCGGAATACTGCGGATAGAGCGGCACCACCAGCAGGCGATCGCAGCCTTGCGCGGCAAGGGCATCGATCCGCGAGCGGATCGACGGGTTGCCGTAGCGCATAGCCCAATCGACCACGACGTGCTCGCGGTCGGCGATCGCCGCCGCGAGCTTTTCGGCCTGCGACCGGGTGATGGTCTTGAGCGGGGACTCGCCTCTCTCGGCGTTCCAGATCTTCTGGTAGTCGCGCGCCTTTCTGGCCGGACGCACCCGCAGGATGATGCCGTTGAGGATCGCTTTCCAGACGAGGCCCTGATCCTCGATCACGCGGGGGTCGGAGAGGAATTCCTTCAGATAGACCCGCACCCCCCGGGCATCAGCGGTATCGGGCGTACCGAGATTGACCAGCAGCACGCCGATGCGTTGCTCCAGGGCTGCCGGCGCCGTTGCATTTCTGGGGGGAACGACCTCGGTCATGATTTCGATGGCTTCGCGCGTTGCACCATCCTTGTCAAGATAACCGCCGGTTCGCTACGCTTCGCAACTGGCGGCTGGGCGCGCGTGCGCGGGGAGGAACCATGACGATCGCCGAATGGTGCGTTTTCGGAACGGTGCTGCTGTATTTGCTGACGATCGCATCGGTCAAATGGGCCGCCTACGGCCGCTTCGACAATGCCAAGCCGCGCGATCCCGCCTTCTACCAGGACCCGATCCGCGCCCGCGCCCTTGGCGCGCATCAAAACGGCATCGAGGCCTTTCCGTTCTTCGCAGTCGCCGTGCTGCTGGCGGAGTTTCGGCTCGGGCCGCAGCGCCTGATCGACGAACTCGCGATTCTGTTCGTGATCGTGCGGATCGCCTATGTCTTCACGTATCTCGGCAACCGCCCGACGCTGCGCTCGATCCTCTGGAGCATCGGCTTCGCGATCAATATCGCGATCTTCTTTCTGCCGGCGATCAAGGATTATTTGTCGGTGTAGGGTGGAGTGCTCAGCGCGGGTTAAGTAGAGGGTACGCTGCAGCCCCTCCGCGTCGTTGCGAGCGCAGCGAAGCAATCCACGCCTCAGCTCGGGGACAGATGGATTGCTTCGCTGCGCTCGCAATGACGTGGATATAGTTTCGCCTTCTCGCGACATGTTTGCCCGAGGTTTGCATTTTCTTTTCCGCCCT
The DNA here is from genome assembly GCF_000472965.1 of Bradyrhizobium murdochi. Lineage (GTDB taxonomy): Bacteria > Pseudomonadota > Alphaproteobacteria > Rhizobiales > Xanthobacteraceae > Bradyrhizobium > Bradyrhizobium murdochi. The sequence continues at coordinate 85,747 of NZ_AXAU01000020.1, forward strand.
CTCCAATGAGAGTTCGTAGGGTGGGCAAAGCGACTTGTCCGCCGTAGCTCGAAGAGCGAAGGCGGAAGCGTGCCCACCATCAAGCAGCACAGTCGGTGATGGATGGTGGGCGCAGCGCTATCGCGCCTTTGCCCACCCTACGATGTCGGCGCCGTCAGATGCCGCTCACGCGTCGCGATCAAATCCCGGATCTCCTTCGATATCGGGAGCGGGCGATGGGTCTTCTGATCGGTGTTGACCCAGACGATCTCGCCGGTCACGAGCGCGTCACTCTCACCCTTCAGGAAGATCGCGAGTTCGAAGGTCATGCTCGAATTGCCGATCCGCGCCACGCGCGCGCCGACGTCGAGCTCCCAGTCGAACCGGACGGGCGCCTTGTATTCGATGACGGATTTCACGACGTGGAAATCGACCCCGGATTTCCTGGCGTCGGCATATTGATCATAGCCGAGCGCGCGAAAATATTCGGTGATGGTGGTGTCGAAATAGGTCAGGTAATGCGCGTTGAAGACGACGCCCTGGCCGTCGATCTCGGAGTAGCGTACCCGGAACGGGTGGAAGAACCAGAATTGCTCGCGTGACATGGGATTCCCGGCTTTGCAGGGACGACAGTTCGTAGCGTGGATCTAGAGGCACGTCGCGCGTTCGGCGGCGAGGTAGCCGAACAACAGGCCGAGGCCGAACAGCAGCACGAGGCCGGCGGCGCCGAATTCGATGCCGCGCATGACCAGCGCGCCGCCGCCTTCGCGCCCGGCGCTCAGCCGCTTTGCCAGACCTTTCGCCGATACGGCAATCACGGCGATGGCAGCGACCGTGATCGCGGTCCCGAGACCCATCACAAAAGTCGCAGCGATGCCGGCCAGGAACAGGCCCTGCGCCAGCGAGAACACCAGCACCAGGATGGCACCCGAGCAGGGCCGCATGCCCACGGCAAAGATCGTCCCCAAGCCGCGCCGCCAGCCGCCAGGACCGGCGAGTTGGTCCGGTGTCGGCCCGTGCGAATGGCCGCAATGCTCGTCATGAACATGGGCATCGCCGTGATCATGGTCATGACCATGGCCGTGATGATCGCCGTGATCATGATGATGGTGATGGGCGCGGGCGTGGCCATGATCGTGATGATGAGCCGTGGCCGATGCCATCGCCAGCTCCGGCTTCGCCTGTAGCGCGCGCATAAAGCCGCCGCCCTTGGTCCAGACCAGCCGGGCGCCGAGCGCCGCGATCAGCGCGTAGCTGACGATCTCGATCGCTTTCTCCGCGCTGCACATCGTCTTGGCCGTGGAAGAGAGCAGCCAGGCGAAGACGGCCACGATCGCGACCGCCACCAACGCCTGCAGGAACGCCGCGGCGAACGACAGCACGATGCCACGGCGCGCGGTTTCCTCATTGGCGACGAGATAGGACGAGATCACCGCCTTGCCGTGGCCGGGGCCGGCGGCATGAAAAATGCCGTAAGCAAAGGAGATTCCAAGCAGCGTCCAGACTGCGCTGCCGTCCGATTTCGCCGCGCGGATGGTGGCGGACATTTCGCGGTAGAATTCGGATTGCTTGGCCAAAATCCATCCGATCACGCCGCCGACCTGTGGCTCGGCCGCGGGACGTGGACCACCGAACGGATTCTGCGCCATCAGTGCATGCAAGGCAGCATCGAAAATCACAACGGCCGCGATCACCGCGGCCGTCATTGCGATACTTCGCGCGAGGCTTGCGGGGAGCATCCGCCTCATGGGCAGTTCACCGTGACCTTGTTGGCGAACATCGCGCCATAATTGGAATTGTCGCCGTTCAAGAAATTCTGCTCGTTCAGGCGCTGGGTGTTGGCGGTCTCGTCGTTCGGCCGCTGGAATTGCATCTGGCAGGCGGCGGGCGCACCGATCAGCTTGATCGGGTCCTTGTCGTCGAACTTGAAGTCGATGAAGTAGGAGGGGTCGAACACTTCCAGCGCCAACTGCTTCGAGGTCGCCGGTGCCTTCAACGGCAGCACGAAATGCAGCGTCAGCGCACTGTCCTTGTATTCGAGGTAATAGTCGACTGGCTCCTCGAACTTCGCCTTCTTGCCGTCGGCTTTGGCGAAGGTGAAATAGGCGAAGTCCTTCAGCGACTCGACATTGGTCTGTGCCAGCGGCGCCAGTTCCTCGCGGGTGTAGACGCCCTTGGTCTTGGTCGCGACACCCTGCAGCGCGTAGGTCGAGAACATGTCATCGAAGGTCCAGGCGTGACGCACACCCGTCATCGCGCCGTCGGGTGCGTAGACCACCTCGCTCCTGGCCGTGATCCAGACATGGGGATGGGCCTCGGCCGCGGCCGTGCCGAGCGACCACGCGACGATCAAGCCCAACAATCCGAACATTCCACGTAACACGTCATTCCTCCGAAGACGTTGACCGATACGCCGTGTCGTCTCTGTTTGGCAATGTGGCAAAGGCTGTTCCTTCACAACGAACATCAGAGGTTATAGGTCCCTGCATTCGCAGGGACGACTCGTGGAAGCGGCGCCGGCTGATCAGGCCGCCGGCGTTGCTTCGAGCAGGCCGCGACGGCGCAACAGCGCGTCGGCCTCCGGCTCGCGGCCGCGGAAGGCGACATAGGCGTCCTCGGGGTCGCGCGAGCCGCCCGACGAATAAATGTCGTCGTGCAGGCGTTTTGCCACCGCGGGATCGAAGATGTCGCCGGCCTCCTCGAACGCGCCGAAGGCGTCGGCGTCCATCACTTCCGACCACATGTAGCTGTAGTAGCCCGATGCGTAGTGATCGCCGGAGAAGATGTGGCCGAACTGGGTCGGCCGGTGCCGCAGCGCGATTTCGGCGGGCATGCCGATCTTCTCCAGCTCCGCCTTTTCGAACGCCGCCACGTCGCGGCTGGCAGCGGCCGGCTGGGTATGGAATTCGAGATCGACCAGCGCCGAGGAGACGAACTCCACGGTGGCAAAGCCCTGGTTGAATTTTCGCGCGGCGAGGAAGCGCTGCAGCAGGTCGTCCGGCAGCGGCTCGCCGGTCTGGTAGTGCTTGGCGAACTGCCGCAGCACCTGCGGCTGCTCCTGCCAATGCTCGTAGAGCTGCGAAGGCAGCTCGACGAAATCGGTGAACACGGATGTCCCCGACAGCGAAGGATAAGTCACATTGGACAGCATGCCGTGCAGGCCGTGGCCGAACTCGTGGAACAGGGTGCGCGCATCGTCCGGCGACAGCAGCGACGGCTGGCCGTCCGCGCCCTTGGCGAAATTGCAAACGTTGATGATCAGCGGGGCGACGTCGACGTCGAGCTTCTGCTGGTCGCGCAGCGAGGTCATCCAGGCGCCGGAGCGCTTTGAGGGCCTGGCGAAATAATCGCCATAGAACAACGCCTTGTGCTTGCCGGCGGCGTCCTTGACCTCCCAGACCCGGACATCCGGATGCCAGACCGGAATGTCCTTGCGCTCGGAGAAGGTGATCCCGAACAGGCGGGTGGCGCAGTCGAAGGCGGCCTCGATCATGTGGTCGAGCACCAGATAGGGCTTTATCGCCGCGTCGTCGAAGTCAGCCCGCCGCTGCCGCAGCTTTTCGGCGTAGTAGCGCCAGTCCCACGGGGCGAGCGCGAAGTTGCCGCCCTCCTCCGCGATCAGCGCCTGCAGCGCGTCGCGGTCGGCGAGCGCCTGGGCCCGGGCGGGCTTCCAGACCCGCTCCAGGAGGCTACGCACCGCCTCCGGGGTCTTGGCCATGGAATCCTCCAGCCGGTAGGCGGCGTAGGTCGGAAAGCCCATGATCTTGGCGGCCTCCTCGCGGAGCGCGAGGATCTCGACGATGGTGGCATTGTTGTCGTTGGCGTTGCCATTGTCGCCCCGCGCGGTGAAGGCCTTGAAGACCTTCTCGCGCAGGTCGCGGCGGGAGGAGCTCTTCAGGAACGGCTCGACCGAGGAGCGCGACAGCGTCACAATCGCCTTGCCCGCCATGCCGCGCTCTTCAGCGGCGGCCTTGGCCGCGGTGACGAAGGCCTCGGGGAGGCCGTCACGATCGTCCTCGCCGAGCTCCATGAACCAGTCCTGCTCGTCGCCGAGCAGATGGTGGCTGAACGAGGTGCCGAGCTGGGCCAGCCGCTCGTTGATCTCGGCCCGGCGCTTCTTGGCGACCTCGTCGAGGCCGGCGCCGGCGCGGTAGAAATTGGTATAGGTGCGCTCCAGGAGCCGCATCTGTTCGCCGGTCAGGCCAAGCTTGGCGCGGTTCTCGTGCAGCAGCGCAATGCGGCCGAACAGCACTGCGTTCATCATGATCGGGTTCCAGTGCCGCGCCATCCGCAAGGAGACTTCCTTGTCGATCTCCAGGATCGCCGGATTGGAGTGCGCCGAGACCAGGTCGTAGAATACGGCAGAGACCTTCGCGAGCAGCTTGCCCGAGCGCTCCAGCGCCGTGATGGTGTTGGCGAAGTCCGGCAGTGAGGGATCATGGGTGATCGCCGCGATCTCGGCGGCGTGATCGGCAAAAGCCTGCTCGAAGGCGGGCAGGAAGTGTTCCGGCTGGATCTCGCTGAAGGGCGGTGTCTCGAACGGCGTCTGCCACGGCCGGAGCAGCGGGTTTTCGCCAGCATCCGAAGGGGCCGCCGTCTGCAGGGTTTCTGACATCACAATTCCCGTTTTTGTCTCGTTTTCGTGGCTCGTTTTCTTGGGCTGAAACCGGCACCGATTTCGCTCGAAAACGCTCCAGAAGATGCGGCAATCTATAGCACGCGATGCGGCATTTTTGGGCCTTTTGCGCTTGATAGATGGGGCCTTTTCGGAGAGATTGCGCCCCCAAGAACAGGACCTTTTTCATGAGCCCACAGCCCGCCTCCACATCCTCCCGCCAGATCGTCTGGCCGAGCGTCATCACCGTCATTTCGGCTGCGATCCTGATCGGCGCGGAAGTGTTCGGCGCGGCGTTTGCCGGCGGCTGGGCGCTCGCGATCCTGTTCGGCCTCGACGACACCAGCGCGCACATCCTCCAGGCGGTGCTGTTCGGCATCGGCGTGATGATCATGGTGGCGTTCATCCGCGGCGCGCAGCGCATCGAGCCGTTCTCCAAGCGCGCCTGACGCGCGTTCAAGAAAGCGCTGCGGCCCAGGCGCTGAAGCGCTCATCGCCTGTCTAAAAAATCTTAACTTCCATTCATGTTTGTCGTGAGCCGTGCGCGCTGCGAACGCTTTCGTAAGCACACGTCGGGGAAATTTGTCCCCACCCTAAAAAAATTCTTGCGAAGCCGATTCAAAAGACTTATTTCCAGCCTTGCCCAATTTCGCACGTGCCTGTGGTCGTGTGTCAGTCGGTAGGTATCCGGACAAGAGGCCGGACAGCCGCCAAGGGATGAAGAACCGAGGGTCGTTTTTCGAAGCGGCCAGCATCTCTCTCAAGAGATGCCGTTGAAGGTCTCTCCATCCTTTGCAACCGTGACTGGCAGCCGGAGGCGAACCGGCGCACCCCGCTCTCAACGGGGGACGCGACTTAAAGCAACGACGGATCGGGCTTTTTTGGTCTCTACCGGCATTCCACCGCCGGCGCGGGCTACTGAAAAGGCTTGTCCTTCATTGCCAGGTGAGCGGGCGGGAAAATTCCCAACCAATCCACGGCAGCACAATTCGGTTCTTGAGTTCGAGGCTTCGTCGCGTCTCCATCGTGCGACAACGCCAAAGCACTCACGTCCGAGATCAAATTTGAACGGGACCCGTCGCTGGGCCGTTTGGAGGGTGCTATGACCGAACGTATTCAGGAATTCCTGCGTCACCGCCGCAGCGAGGGCCAGGACACCGAGCCGTGCCTCGTCGTCGACCTCGAAGTCGTGCGCGACAACTACCAGACCTTCGCCAAGGCGCTGCCCGACAGCCGCGTGTTCTACGCGGTGAAGGCCAATCCTGCGCCCGAAGTGCTGTCGCTGCTCGCCTCCATGGGCTCCTGCTTCGACACCGCAACCGTTGCCGAAATCGAAATGGCGATGGCTGCCGGTGCGACGCCGGACCGCATCTCCTTTGGCAACACGATCAAGAAGGAGCGCGACATCGCGCGCGCCTTCGCGCTCGGTATTCGCCTGTTTGCGGTCGACTGCGCCGCCGAAGTCGAGAAGATCGCGCGCGCCGCTCCCGGCGCAAAAGTGTTCTGCCGCATCCTCTATGACTGTGCCGGCGCCGAATGGCCGCTGTCGCGGAAGTTCGGCTGCGACCCGGAGATGGCGGTCGAGGTGCTCGACCTCGCCAAGCGGTTGGGGCTGGAGCCGGTCGGCATCTCGTTCCATGTCGGCTCGCAGCAGCGCAAGGTGAAGGCGTGGGACCGCGCGCTGGCGATGGCCTCGACGGTGTTCCGGGACTGCGCGGAGCGCGGGATCAACCTGTCCATGGTCAACATGGGCGGCGGCTTCCCGACCAAGTACCTCAAGGACGTTCCGCCGGTCGTGCAGTACGGCCGGTCGATCTTCCGTGCGCTGCGCAAGCACTTCGGCAACCAGATCCCGGAGACCATCATCGAGCCGGGCCGCGGCATGGTCGGCAACGCCGGCATCATCGAGACCGAAGTCGTCCTGATCTCCAGGAAGAGCGACGAGGACGAGGTGCGCTGGGTGTATCTCGACATCGGCAAGTTCGGCGGTCTCGCCGAGACGATGGACGAGTCGATCCGCTACGCCATCCGCACGCCGCATGACGGCGCGGAGATGACGCCGTGCGTGCTCGCAGGCCCCACCTGCGATAGCGCCGACGTGCTGTACGAGAAGATGCCGTACCCGCTTCCGGTGACGCTCGAGATCGGCGACAAGCTGTTGATCGAAGGCACCGGGGCCTACACGTCGACCTACTCGTCGGTGGCGTTCAACGGCATCCCGCCGCTCAGGACCTACCACATCTGAGCTGCCTCTTTTTGAGGCTCGAATAACGGGAGCCGGTGCGCCGGCTCCCTCCCCGTCATTTGCGAATTTTTGACAACGCTTTGCGCGGCAAGTTTGCCGTTGCGAGCGGGGACTGACGTGCCATGACTGCTTTGCGGAAGACCATTGCTGCCCTCATCTCCGATGCCGCTCCGTTTGCGATCCGCAGCGAGCGGGCCTCGGACGTTGCCGCGCGCGAGGCGCTGCTGGATGCCTGCTTTGGCGACAACCGCCATATGCGCACCTGCCAGCGCCTGCGCGACGGACGCACGCCCGCCGAGGGCCTCAGCCTTTCGGCTGTGAGCCAGGGCCGGCTGGTCGGTACGTTGCGGTTGTGGCACGTCAGCGCCGGGGGCATCCCGGCGCTCATGCTCGGCCCGCTGGCGGTGGAGGCATCCTCCCGCCAGCTCGGGGTCGGGGCTGCGCTGATGGACCACGCGCTCGCGGCGGCGAAGGCGCGTGGCCATCGCGCGGTAGTCCTGCTGGGCGATGCGCCGTACTACGCCCGCTTCGGCTTTTCGGCCGCGAAGACCGCCGAGCTGCGGCTACCGGGCGCGTTCGAGCGCGACCGGCTGCTCGGCCTGGAGATTTGCGAAGGCGCGCTCGACGGCGCCTGCGGCATGATCGTTCCGACCGGTGCACGCTTGCCGAAAACAAAGGCAGTGCGGGCCAGGAAGGCGAAGACCTTGCTCCTGCCGCGCGTGGCCTGATCGTCAACGACATTCTCGTGCGTCGCTGGAGCGCCGGCGCGCCGCCGGCCTCCGATTTCGCCCGGCATTCCCGGTGACGTCCCCAGGGGTTGCGCGCGCCGGGGAAAAGCCCTTAAACCGCGCCCATCCCGCCGCCGGATCATTCCCAGGATCGTTCCCAAGATCGAGGTTCCGATGCCCCGCCGCCTGATTTCCACCGGCTCGCCGTTCGAGAAGACCGCCGGCTACAGCCGCGCCGTCATCGACGGCGATTTCGCCTTCGTCGCCGGCACCACTGGCTATGACTACAAGACCATGGTCATTCCGGCCGATATCACGAGCCAGGCGCGCAACTGCTTTGGCAATATCGAGGCGGCGCTGAGGGAAGGCGGCTTTGCGATGGCCGACATCGTCCGCGCCACCTACTACATCACCGACATTGCCGATGCGGACGCCTTCTTTGCGGTCTGCGGCGAAGTCTTCGGCGAGATCCGTCCGGCCACAACCCTGCTGGTGGTCGCCGGCCTCTACAAGCCCGAGATGAAGATCGAGATCGAAGTGACGGCCAGGCGCCGCACCGCCTAATCCCTCCATTCCCACGAATTTCTGTTTCCGGAGACCAACTGATGAACGCACTCGCCAAAATTCACGCGAAAGTCACTGGCCCCATCGTGATGATCGGCTTCGGCTCGATCGGCAAGGGCACGCTGCCCTTGATCGAGCGCCATTTCGACTATGACAAGTCGCGCTTCGTCATCATCGATCCGCATGAGGATGGCGAGCTCGCCAAGAAGCACGGCGTGCGCTTCATCAAGCAAGCCGTGACCCGCGACAATTATCGCGAATTCCTGATCCCGCTGCTCACCGAAGGCGGCGGCCAGGGATTCTGCGTCAACCTCTCCGTCGACACCTCCTCGGTCGACGTCATGACCATGTGCCGGGAGATCGGCGCGCTTTACATCGATACCGTGGTGGAGCCCTGGGCGGGTTTCTATTTCGACAAGAACATCGGTCCCGAAAAGCGCTCCAACTACGCCCTGCGCGAGACCTTGCTCGCCGCCAAGCACAAGAGCCCGGGCGGCACCACCGCCGTCTCCACCTGCGGTGCCAATCCCGGCATGGTATCCTGGTTCGTCAAGCAGGCGCTGCTCGATATCGCTCGCGACACCAACACGCCCTTCAACGAGCCGAAGAGCCGCGAGGGTTGGGGCCAGCTCGCGCAGAAGCTCGGCGTCAAAGGCATCCACATCGCCGAGCGCGACACCCAGCGCGCCAGGAATCCCAAGCCGATGAATGTGTTCGTCAACACGTGGTCGGTCGAAGGGTTCGTCTCCGAGGGCATGCAGCCGGCCGAGCTCGGCTGGGGCACCCATGAGAAATGGATGCCGGACAACGGCCGGCAGCACACCGACGGCTGTGGGGCTGCGATCTATCTCTTGCAGCCCGGCGCCAATACGCGCGTCCGTTCCTGGTGCCCGACGCCGGGCGCGCAATACGGCTTCCTCGTCACCCACAACGAGTCGATCTCGATTGCGGACTATTTTACGGTGCGCGATGGGACGAAGGTGGTCTACCGCCCGACCTGCCATTACGCCTACCACCCGGCTAATGACGCCGTGCTGTCGCTGCACGAGATGTTCGGCGCCACCGGCAAGATGCAGTCGTCGTGGCACATCCTCGACGAGAACGAGGTCGTCGACGGCATCGACGAGCTCGGCGTGCTGCTCTACGGCCATGGCAAGAACGCCTATTGGTACGGCTCGCAGCTTTCGATCGAGGAGACCCGCCTCGTCGCGCCCTACCAGAACGCCACCGGCATGCAGGTGTCGTCGGCGGTGCTCGCCGGCATGGTGTGGGCGCTGGAAAACCCCGAGGCCGGCATCGTCGAGGCCGACGAGATGGATTTCCGCCGCTGCCTCGAAATCCAGATGCCGTATCTCGGCCCGGTGAAAGGGTTTTACACCGACTGGACGCCGCTGTCGGACCGGCCCGGCCTGTTCCCGGAGGATATCGACACGTCGGATCCCTGGCAGTTCAGGAACGTGCTGGTGCGGTAGCACCGCGACACAGGCGCTGCAGCTCTCGCTGCAGTGCACATTGTTCTTCCACGGCCTCGACCGGCGTAGAACTACGCACCCGAAGCCGGCGCCGTGTAACAGTCGATTAATCCAATCGCGCCATCCTGAAGGGTGAATTTCTGCGAGGGCCCTTGGGCCGTCGCCAAGCTTTTGAGCGGCGGCTCCCTCGGTGGAGCGAGCAACATGCGCAGCATCATTGCCATCGTGCTGTCGGCGGCGGCACTGGCGGCGTGCACGCCCGAGAGCGGCAGCAATGCTGATGTCACGGGCTCGATCGACAATTGCGCCCGCAAGCTTTTCAGCCAGTACAATCCCAAGGACAAGAAGCAGTGCGTCGCGGTGTGCATCGCCTGCGAGCGCGGCGTGGTGACGACCTGCTCGACCGCCTGCACGCTCAGGGGCGCACAGTAAGCGCAGGCAAAGAGCCCACCCGTCACTTCGCCATGTAATCGAACGCCACCGTCCCGAGACCCAGCGTCAGATCGGCCCTGAAATGCAGCGCGGAGATCACCTCGCGCACCGGGAGCCGGGCCACATCTGCAAGCGCGTGCGGAAACAGGCCGAGCGCCGCTGGGCCGGTCCACGCCTCCTTCAGCGTGATGTCTTCGAGATAGTAACGCACCAGTTCGCAGATCCGCGGGCTGCCGTCGACATGCGGGATGATCTTGAGCATGAAGTTCGGCGCCTTCATCGACTTCAGCACCGTGTCGTGGTCGACCGTGCGGTGCTTGTATCCCATCGTGGCGCTGGCGCAGAGTACCGAGCCGTAATGCAGCGTTCCGACCAGCACGTCGCTCTCCACGGCGATTTTCGGCAACGCCAGTTTCTTGGGGAATCCCCAGAGCTCGCGGCCGCCGGCGATCGGGCCCTCGTCGTCCAGATACATCGAATGGACGTAGGCGCCCTCCTCGCCCTTGAAGCGGACCGGGATCACCTGCCCGGTTTCGGTGTAATCGCCGAAGCCGGTCGAGTCAGGCATGCGGATGAACTCGTATTTGACGACCGCATCAGTGACTTCCAGCGGCTCCGGCACCACCGCGGCGAGCGCGTCGGGGTCGGTGCGATAGGCGATGATGAAATATTCGCGGTTGAAGAAGCGATAGGGTCCCGGCGGAAACGACGGGTTAGTCAGCGGCATCGAATAGGCGGTTCGCCTGACATCGTCGATCTTCATGGCTTGCCCTCATGTATCGTTACGCACGATTGAGCGATTGTGGGACAGCAGGCGACGACATGCGAGACCGTAAAATCGGCAGACGGTCACAACATTGCCAAGTCACCGGGGGCGTGGAATCATGGGCGGGCAGCAATCTCGCTCAATTCGTAGCGCAAGATTCGAGGCGCCAATCAGGAACTTGAGTCCCAGCCCCGCGGCTTCCCGATACTTGAACGAATGAGCTGGAGATCAGGCACGGTTTGACGGGTATCGGCTACCGGGATGTCGCGATTGGAGCAAACCGGGCCTTAGCTGAACCGCGTAAACGTCGCGATTAACCCAAAGGCGACATCAGCAGCGCGGCCAATCGGCCCATCCGCTGCCTAATTGCCCGCCGCGCGAGTGTCTTCCCAGGTCTCAGAAGATAGTCAAATTTGCGCTCTCTCCAGCCATGGTCGTTGGTCGCGAGCGTATCGACACAGGCGTCGACGCTGGTACCGCAAACGGTGACGCGGTCTGCCGCAATTTGCGGAGCTGCTTTAGAGTCGTGGCAGCACAGCACCCACGCTCCCACATACGAACTTATCGAACGTCCAGAGAGCAAGTCAGAGTGACAGAAAGTTAATGTTTTTAACTCTGGTGCTTTTCAGGATCTTGCATACATCGTTATCACCGCTCGTACATATCGCTTATCACTGGCACGTGGCTTTCATCGCTGATGAGACCGCCAGTCGCGCTCCTGCAAACCTCGCACGGATGGAGCAGCGCATGCCAAAGCGTAGCCGTTTCAAACAAACGACATCCGTTAAAGAACGCCTTGCAGAAGAGGCGACGCGGTTGCGCAAGCAGGCGAAAGATACCCCACCGGGGTTTGAGCGCGAGCTCCTGGTTCGCAAGGCCCGGCGATCCGAGGCAGCTTCTCAAATGATCGAGTGGCTGACCTCGGCCCGCAAGCAACCAAGATAGGATCAAACAGAAATGGCTATTTATCGCCTATTAGAGAACTCTGCCCTAGGACTGGGGCCGAAGGAGGTTAATTGCATCATAGAGGCATACGAGCAAACGCTGCACACCCTTTGCGTCAAGGATCGCGACGATCCTCTTACGGAAATGATTGCGAAGAAGATCATCGGGATCGCGCAAACTGGTGTCCATGATGCGGCGCAGCTTTCGACTCTGGCAATCAAAGAACTAAGCGTCCGGTAAAGCCCCAGCAGTAACCGGCCTCGCTTTAAAGAGAACGTGCATGGCAGAATATCGCGCCTACCTCATTGGCTCGGACGGCCAGTTCGAAAGCTCCCGCGCGTTCGTCTGCGACACTGACGAGAACGCTATCGTGTGGGCAAGGCAGATGGTGGGCCAGCAGCCCGCGGAGCTTTGGAGCGGAACGCGGCTGGTTCAACGCCTGTCCACTCCCGACCAAAGACAAGCCATCAGCCATGAAGTTCATGAAGGTCGATTGGTACCAAAGGACGAGAAGTAGGTCGGAAATGTAAAGCCAGAACTCTCAGCAATCCTAGCCGCCAACGGCGAAGTCAAAGTGAAGTGGGACAGCGGCCGGACCAGCTACTACCGGCGCAGCGTACCGACTAATCTTCGGTTGCAAGACATAACGTGAGGCTGCCTCAGTTGGCGGCCTCTTTCATTTCGAATGTCACCTATTGGCCCTTCGCGACATATTGCACCGCCAACGATCTCGGTCGCTTACAAGGCAAAGCGGAAATCGATAGGCCGCCATCTATCACAGAGAGCGACGCTCGTGACCCGGACCGGACATCGGTCACTGCTTGCTGCGAAGAAAGGCCGCCCCCGAAAGGGCGGCCTTTTGTTCGATTTTGCTTCTACCAACGCCCGGTCCCAAAGCTGAACCCGATGCTAGGGCCACCGTAATAGCCCCCATAGGCGGGGCCGCCATAATACCCCGGCCGATCATAGTAGCCGTAGCTGCGGCGCACGTAATAACCGTCATCATCATAGTCGCGCGTGATGTACCGAGGACCGCGGGTTCGCCAGCAGCGTCCATATTCGTTACAAACGAGGCGAACCTGATCTATGTTAGAAGCCTCCTCGCCTCCGAGCGCAGTTGGATTGAGCGGTGCTGCTGAAGCAGCTGTGACCAACGCAGCAACTGCGACGCAACCCAGAATCGCGCTTTTCATTTGTGTCTCCTCCAAACGCGAAATTGCGTGGAAAATAACTGGCGAAGCGAAACAAGGTTCCAGGAATATGGATTGCTCCCCAGAAACGGCTGAAGTTTGATTGGTAATGATGCGCTGGGGAAATACCGCCACCGCCGCGCCCCGAAGCCTATGATCCGGCCGCACGGCTATCCATCCTCGCATGCACCGCTGCTCTTGACCCGAAGCTGCCGTCACAACGCTCGCTGAGAAGCGAGCTCAATCACGTCCATGTGCCCACAAGTGGGAGCCTCACGGCGCAGGTCAGGCCGAAGCTTGATCATTCGGCCGATCGCTCCTAACCCACATAGTCGATCCAGGACGAATCGACGATCACGTACTCGGCTGGGAACCAATAGTAGTAATCAGTCAGATCGTCATAGACCCAATATCCGTAGTAGTAGATGTCGGCCTGTGCGAGTTGCATGCTGGCAAGCATGATACCAGGGGTCGTGTCGGCCAACTTCTGACGTGACCTCACTTTCTTAACCTGCATTCCAGCGGCGGTAACAGAGGTGACCTTGCCGTTGCTCACTTCGGTAAATACATCGGCTTTCTTTCCACTCGTATGGATCTTGTGCTTGCCATTCTTTTTGATTTTTTCGCCAAGAAGGTCTTTTCCGTTGAGATGATGTTTCTCCTTCGCGAAGGCGATGCGAGATGCGTCGATCGTGGTAGCTGTCGCGATCAGTCCGAGTGCGAGACGCCGATTGATCATCAAACTTGCTCCTTTTGGAAATCAGCAATGATTCTGCGCCTACAACGTCGCTAGGAATTCCTGCAGCCGTTGTGACCAATTCAGCTTTGGTCATTGGGACTGAACCCGTGGTGAACGGGCCGGCCACAGATAAGCTCCAAAGATCTTAGCCCATCATCACTCGTCATTGCGCCCACCGCCCAAGCAGTGAAGTTGCGCTCGTGGCCCCACCGCGTCGATTTTGGGATGCTCGCATAGCGGTCGCTATTGGAGAGAAGCGGATATTCAGCCCGCCGCACTCAACCAATCGCGCTCATGAGTACAGGTCTTGGGCAAGCGCCGTCACGCGACGCCGCCGAGATAGAGCCGCTTGACGATATCGTTGGCCTTCAACTCATCGACCGACTGCGCAGCCACCGCGATCTCGCCGTGAACGATGATGTAGCCGCGGTCTGCGATCCGGATCGCCTGGTTGAAATTCTGCTCCGCCATCAGCACCGTCAGGCCGACGCGCTGCTTGAGCTCGCCGATCTTGGCAATGGTCTGCGACACCAATAGCGGCGACAGCCCGACCGACGGCTCGTCGATCAAGAGCAGCCGCGGCGACGACATCAGCGCGCGCGCAATCGCCAGCATCTGCTGCTGTCCGCCGGACATGGTGCCGGCGAGCTGGCCGCGCCGCTCCTTCAGCACCGGAAAGGTGTCGAAGACGAGCGCGAGATTCTGCTGGATGGCGCTGCGGGCCATTTTCCTGAACGCGCCGAGCATCAGGTTTTCCGTCACCGTCAGCTTGGGAAACAGCCGCCGCCCCTCCGGCACCAGCGCCACGCCGAGATCGACGATCGCCTCGGGCGAGAGCCTTGTGAGGTCATGCGCCACGCCGTCGATCGACAGCGCAAGCCGGCCGCCATCCGGACGCACCAGGCCCATGACGCACTTCATCAGCGTGCTCTTGCCGTTGCCGTTGGTGCCGAGCAAGGCCACGGTCTCGCCGGCCTCGACATGCAGCGTGACGCCGCGCAGCGCCTTGACGGCGCCGTAGCCGGCATCGAGGCCTTCGATGGCAAGGCTAAGTGCCAAGATAGGCCTCCTGCACCCGCTTGTTGGCCATCACCTCGGCTGGCGCGCCGAGCGCGATTATTTTTCCGGCGTCGAGACACATCACCCGCTCCGAAAAGCGCATCACCGCCTGCATGATGTGCTCGATCATGATGATGGTGATGTCTTCCTCGCCAAGGCTGATCAGGAGGTCGAGCACCTCGTCGACTTCGGAAGATGACAGCCCGGCCATCGCCTCGTCCGAAATCAAAAGTTTTGGACGCACCGCCATCGCGCGGGCGAGCTCCATCTTGCGCAGCTCCACCTGGCTCAGCGTATCGCTCGCCGCGCCGGCTTTTGAGGCGAGCCCCATCCGCGTCAGGATCGACATCGCGATCTCTTCCTCCGCCGCGGCTGAACCGGCGGCAGCGAAGTCGAGCCCGACCATGAGGTTTTCCAGCACCGTCATGCTCCTGAACGGCCGCGGAATCTGGAAGCTGCGGGCGATGCCGCGGCGCGCGCGTAAGTGCGGCGGCAATTGCGTGATGTCCTCGCCGCAGAACACCACGCTGCCGGCCTGCGGCTTCAATGCGCCGGAGATGCAGTTGATCAGCGTGGTCTTGCCCGAGCCGTTCGGGCCGATCAGCCCGAACCGCTCGCCCTTTCGGATATCAACGCTGATATTGTCGAGCGCGGTGAAGCCGCCGAAGGTCTTTGTCAGAGTCCCCACCCGCAGCAGGGGTGCGTCGGCGGCTGCTGTATTCATTGCTTGCCCCCCGCGCGCAGACGATAGCGCGGCCGCAACAGCCCTATGATGCCCTTCGGCGCGCCGACCACGAACAGCACCAGCATGATGCCAAGCACAAGCACGTTGACTTCCGAGGAGATGGTCACGGCGAGGAGCTGTTGCGTCGAGCCGAGCAGGATGGCCCCTAACACCGGGCCGATCCAGTGCGCGGTGCCGCCGATCAGCGCCATCGCCAGCGCCGAGACCGAGTAGCTCAGGTTGAACGCCGAGGACGGATCGGCATATTGCAGGTACATGGCGGCGGGCGCGCCGGCTGCAGAAATCAGCGCGCCGGATATCATGCAGGCGATCAGTTTCAGCTTCAGCGTCGGCACGCCGGTGCATTCGGCGGCGAGCTCGTCGTCTCTGAGTGCCTGCAGGCCGCGGCCGATCCGGGAATTCTGGATGTAGCGCGCGATCGCAATGGCGATGACGACCAGGATGGCCTGCACGAAAAACAGCATCTTCACATAGCTGTCGAACGGCGCCATCACCGGCGGTCGTTGGATCTGGATGCCGGCCGCGCCGCCGACGAACCGCCAGTTCATCACAAAGGTCTCGATGATGATCGCTAGCGCAATCGTGGCGATCGAGAAGAAGATGCCGCGCATCCGCAACGTGAGGAGGCCAACGCCAAAGCCGAGCGTCATGCCGACGACGGCGGCGGCGGCGATCTGCACCGCGAGCGGCGCGCCTGTCGCCTTGAACAAAGCTACCGCTGTGTAGACGCCGACGCCGAAAAAGGCGTTGGTGCCGAAATTGACGTAACCGGCGTAGCCGCCGAGGATGCTCCAGGCAACCGCAAGCGCGATGAACTGCAGGATGACGTAGCCGGCAAAAAACGGATATTCGTTGCGGACGATCTGCGTCATCGACAACACGGCGACCAGGAAGACGACGACGGCGGCCCAAAATGCAATGCTGTGGTTGCGCTTGTTCATCGGCCGAGCAGACCTTGCGGCCGGACGGCGAGCACGCCGAGCAGCATTGCGAACGAGATCGCCGGCGCCCAGGAGGCCCCGAACAACGTCAGCACGATGGATTCGGCGACGCCGAGGATGATGGCGGCGATCAGCGTGCCGCTGATGCTGCCGAGCCCGGCCATGACGACGACGCAGAAGGTCCGCCCGATATAGGCTCGATCGAGCGTCGGCTCGACCGGCGCCACGATGATCAGGAGCGCGCCGGCGATGCCGAGCACGGCGGTGGCGATGCCGAAGGCAAATTGCTTGATGCGGACCGGATTGGCGCCCATCAGCCGCAGCGCCTCCTCGTCCTGCGCGACCGCGCGGATCGCGCGGCCCATGAAGGTTTTCGACAGATACACGGCAAGCAGCACCGTCAGCGCCAACGCCACCGCGAACGCCACCAGTTGCCGGATCGG
This sequence comes from Bradyrhizobium murdochi, assembly GCF_000472965.1. Classification (GTDB taxonomy): domain Bacteria; phylum Pseudomonadota; class Alphaproteobacteria; order Rhizobiales; family Xanthobacteraceae; genus Bradyrhizobium; species Bradyrhizobium murdochi. Next base: position 102,610 of record NZ_AXAU01000020.1, read on the forward strand.
TATCCGAAACTCGCCGAACCGCCACGACTTGCCGATATAGGTCGCGGAAACCGAGCGCTGGTCGACGCCAAATTGCAGGATGATCAGCACCTCGATGATGAAGGCGATGCCGAAGAAGAAGGCGATGCCGCGGACGGCCGCATCGCTACCGCGCCGCTCGAAGGTTTCGTAGTAGACGCGGTAGGCGAGCAGGCCGAACACGAAAAACAGCGGCGTGATTGCGAGGCCCGCCAGCAACGGGTCGATGTCATAGCTCTCGTTGAGCTGGAACACGCCGTAGGAGGCGAGCACCAGGAAGGCCGGATGTGCGACATGGGGAACGTCGAGCAAGCCGAACGCGACGGACAAGCCGACGCTGACGGCTGCATAGAAGCAGCCTAGCAGCACGCCGAGTACTACTGCCCCAAGCAGCAGGTCCATCGAAAGCAATTCAAGTCCCCCCTTGGCCCTGAGCCGGAAAAGCCACGAGGCTAATTTCGGGCAGCCTCGAAGGGACTGATGAGATCTCCGGTCTTCAGTTTGTCGGGGAACAGGATCACCTGCCTGCCGGAGGACCGGAACTGTTCGATGTCCTTGTCCTTCACTCCCCGGAATTGCGCCTGCAACGTTGCTGTTTCCTTGCGCTCGCCATCGGCCGAAAATGCGATCGGCCCGACGATGGTCTTGTGCTCGTTTTCGCGCAGATATTTGGCGATGCCCTTCTGGTCGAGCGACTTGGTCGCGCCGACCGCCGCCTCGATCATCTGGCCCATCGCATAGCCGAACGGCGCCAGATAGTAGCCGAGCGGATCGACCTTGGCCTCGACGGCGCGCTTGGTGTATTTGTCGAAAAATTCCTTGGTGCCGTCGAAATACATGCTCTTTTCCGGCAGCCAGGTATTGTAGTTCACGACACCGTTGAGCAGCGAGCCGAGGTTGGACATCACAGCGGCAAATTGCAGACCGACCATGCCGCCGCCAAAAATCTTGACGCTGTCGCCGATCCCGATCTCGTTCACGGCACGCAGGATGCCGGCCGAATCCGGCGGATAGGACGCGACATAGACGATGTCGGGCTTGGCCGCCTTCAACGCGCGAACGATGGACGAAAATTCAACCGTGTTCGGCGGGTAGACCTGGTCGAAAACGATCGGGATGTTGCGCTTCTTGGCGACGTCCCGCGCGGTGAGCGCGAGGTTCTGCGCGAATTCCTGATCCGCCGTTAACAGGGCCATGTTCTTGCCGCCGGCCTTTTGCGCCAGGTCGAGGAACGAAGCCGCCCAGCTATCGGCCGGCCCCCAGGGTGCATTGTTGAACCACATGTCGTGGCCGACCTTGCTGTTCACCTGGAACGAGAAATTCCCCATCAGCAAGAGGCCGCGCTGCTTGACGAACGGCATGATCGGCGCGGTCGGTACCGTTGCATAGGGCGCGAACAGCAGGTCGACCTTATCGACATCGACCAGCTTGGCGTAGATCGCGGGCGTCTCGGATGCGCTCGACTTGTCGTCATAGACGACCAGTTCGACCTTGCGGCCGAGCAGTCCACCTTTGGCATTGACATCGTCGCGCCAGATCTCGATGCCGAGCAACGACGCCTTGCCGCCGCCGGCGAGGCCGCCGGTTTGCGGCATCGACATGCCGATCTTGATCGGAGGCTGCTGGGCGAGAGTGCTCGATCCGTACCCTACCACCGCGACGGCCATTGCGCCGCCCAGGAATGTTCTGCGTTTCATTGCTTCCCCCTTATGTCGTTGTATTTCTGCGTCCGCCGGATCTTCGCCCGGCTGCGGTGAAGTGGATCGTGTCAGTCTCGGGCTAGCCGCCGGCACCCGCCGGGGCGGTTTCGTTCTTCGATTGTTTCATGATCGCCGACGGATCGGCGCCGACGCGGCCACTGGTCTTGTCGGCGGCGCTTTCGCGCGACAGCCGCATGTCGAAGCGGATACTCGGCATGCCCTTGATCGGGCAGTCCGGATCATTGGCTACCACGTCGACGGCAAGATCGCCCGACGAGCCGAACACGACATCATCGGCCAGATGGGGATCGTCACGCAGATAGAGCGCCGTGACCAGTTCGCGATAGCCGGCTGCGCCGACCAGGAAGTGAATATGCGCCGGCCGCATGCCATGCCGCGCCTGCGCCTTCACCATCGCGCCGACCGGGCCATCCATCGGGATCGAATAGCCGAGTGGCTTCACGGTGCGCAGCACATAGAGTCCGTCAGCGTCTGTCGTGAACACGCCGCGGTAATCGACCGAGGTCGCGCTGGACTGGATGTCATAGAGGCCGTCGGCGCCGGTCTGCCAGATCGAGACGGTGGCGCCCGTGACCGGTTTGCCCGCGGCATCGGTGACGCGGCCATACAACACGCACTCGCTGCCGGGCTTCGGGTTCTTGGCGATCGAGCTGCCGGCTGCAAGCGTCGGCGTGGCCTCGCGGTAGAACGGGCCAAGCAGGCTGGTGTGGGTAGCTTCCTCGAGCGCGGTGGCGTCGTGCAGTCCGTTGACGAGCGCCGAGAGGCCGAGCGTGTCGGATAGCAGGATGAATTCCTGCCGTTCCGGCGAACACATCTTGCCAGCGGCAGTCATGAATTCGATGCCCTTGATCCATTCCGCCGGCGTCAGGTTGACCTCGCGGGCGAAGGCATGGAGATGTTTTACCGCCGACGCCATGATCTCCTTCAGACGAGGATCGGGCGTCGTCGCCATCTGGTCGAGCACGGCGTCCGTGATCGTTTCCGGCGTTAACTCACGCATGCGTCACTCCCTGAGCTGCCGGCTGTTATTCGACCTGCCGGCTGTTTTGCTGCAAGCCTAACCGCTTGTTGGGGATCAGCACAAGGCGTTCGAAGGCGATGCCTGCGCCCTCTCCGACGAATTGACACGGGCGGATAGGGTCACATGGCCCGCACATTTGCGCACCGAACGAGCGCGGCACGGCTTCAGCCCACGATTTTGCGATTGCACAATTGGCGCAACGGCAGTGGGATCATTTTTCCTTTTCGCGGATCGGCGGTGCAGTCTTCTCCGCCGGCGCCGGCGGCAGCGCGGGCTGAGCGCCCGACTTCTGCGCTTCCGGGTCGGGACGGGCCGGCTGCGGCGGAATGTCTGATGGCCTTTGCCCGGTCGTGCCCGGCTCGGCGGGTTCGGGCGGTTTCTCCGCAGGCGGTTTCGTTTCCGCGCCCGGCGTCGATTGTGTGGGTGGCGTTGCCTGCGCGATGTGCCGGGGATCGCCTGCCACGATCTCGCTCAGCGACAGCGCCGAAATGATTAGCCCGACCGCGATCAGCGTGGACGCGCCCAGCATTTCCCTTCGGTAACTGCGTTGACGGGCATCGGCGGGCATATCGTTCGACCCACAAAATGGTTCGTGGGCTCAACGGCCGGCAAGGCGCATGGTTCCGCGGGGAACCTGCTTGGTAACCTCTCCGAGACGCCTAGAATTCGGAAGATGCGCAATCTTAAGCGTGTTTCCGATTGAGTTACCGCGTCATTTCTTCGCAAGAGCCACGCATAAGGCTCCGGCCGCGACTGGCGGCGCCGCGGAGCCCCAAGGAAAAAACGCGGAAGAGGATAGCGAGATGACTGAACGAATTTCGTTAGAAGGAAAGGTTGCGGTTGTGACTGGGGCAGGCCGCGGGCTGGGGCGGGCATACGTCGAACTTCTCGCCGAACGCGGTGCCCGGGTCGTGGTGAACGACCTGGGGACCGACGTATCGGGGTTCGGGAAGGACTCCGCGATAGCGGAACAGGTGGTCGGCCTCATTCGGTCACGTGGAGGCGAGGCAATCGCGAATGACAGCGATGTTTCCACCCCTGAAGGTGGCAGTGACCTGATCGCGACGACCATCGAGCATTTCGGGAGAATAGACCTTCTCGTGAACAACGCTGGTATCTGCGGAAGCCAGCTATTCAAGGACGCCACCTTTGACGATTTCGATCACTATTGGCGCGTGCACCTCGGCGGGCCGGTTAACACGGTGAAAGCTGCCTGGCCCTATATGGCCGCACAGCGCTATGGGAAGATCATCCTCACGACCTCAGTCAGCGGCCTGTTCGGACTGCGTGGCCAAGCCACTTATGCGCCGGCCAAGTGCGCAGTAGTCGGATTGATGCGCATTCTTGCAATTGAAGGTGCTGAGCATGGGATTCTCGTGAACACCATCTCGCCAGTCGCGTACACGAGGATGCACCCGGCCGCCGGATCCCGCTTGGCTGAAGCAGATGGAAGAGCCGCCATGCCGATTGAGGCTGTTGCGCCAGCGATTGTTTGGCTGGCAAGCGATAGTTGTTCGGAGACGAACAGGATCTACAACGTGGGAGCCCGAGCAATCCAACGCATCGCTATTGTCATGGGACCTGGCTTCTACGATCCACATCTGACACCCGAGAGCATCGCCGAGAACTACGCAAAGGTCGAATCGATCGAGGGCTTCTCCGAACCAGGCCCATTCGAGCCCGGCGGTGCGTAGATGCAGACACCTGCAACGGCGAAGTCTTGAGAAACGACGTTACGTCATGGAGACGTCGACTGGTGGTTACAGCGGCAAACGACGTATGCTCGCGACTCTTCTACTCACCGATGTCGTCGGGTCAACCGCTCATGCAACTCGGCTCGGTCAGGGGATAGGACGAATAACCGCCGAAAAACTGGTAGTCGCGAAGTACGGATTGCTGATCGGGTACGCCTGTGAAGTCTCGGCCGCCATGGTTGAAGTCTCGGCCGCCATGGTTGAAGGCGGGTTTGGTGGTTACGAGTGACGCAGCGGGCCGGTGAAACGGTGTTTTGTCGGGTAGCCACGGACCGGTGTCAGGCGGTCGTTTTCTAGAATTCCAGCATCCCGGCGTCGCCGTCCTCGGTGCCGAAGGCCAGCAACGTGCCCTTCGCGTTCCAGGCCAGCGCCGAGACCGGCTCGCTGCCGTTGCGGCGCACCAGAATTTCCGCGCCGTCCTCGAGCCGCACGATCAGCACGGTGCCATCACTATAGCCTGCGGCCATGATGTCCTGCTTCGGATGACAGGCGACCACGGAAACGCGCGCCTGCAGCGGCGCCAGCATCGCAGGCTCTTTGCCCATCGGACCGTCCTTGCTAGCGAACGGCCATATGATCACGCTGTCCGCACCCGACGTGGCGAGCCCCTTGCCGCCCGCGCTCCACGACATCGAGCGCACACGGCCGGGATAGCCGCTCATCCGCATGTGCCTGTTATCGGCGAGCCGCCAGCCATGCAGCGCCGGCTCGTGCATCGCGGTGACGAGGAATTTGTTGTCGGGGCTGAAGGTGACGGCCAGGTGCGAGCCGGCCCATTCCAAAAATTCCGGCTTCGCCGCCATGTTGGGAAACCACAGCGTCACGCCGTTGTAATGGGCGACCGCCACGCGCAGGCCTTTTGGCGCGAAGGCGAGGCCGCCGACGGTCGACGGCGCGTCAAAAGTCTTCTCCTCGCCCTTGCCGCTGCGGACGAACGCCGTCTTGCCAGCCGACCAGGCAAACGCGCCATCGGGATGCAGCGCGACACTGTCGATCCAGCGCCGTTTCGCGTCGGTCGCAAGCACCGACGTCTCACCCTTTGCATTCAACGCAACGAGCTTGCCGTCGTCGCCACCGGTGACGACACGCTTGCCATCGGACGCGGTGCAGAGGATGGCGCCGCCGTGCACGACCACATGGGAGATTTCTCCGGTGGCATCGGCGATTGCGACTTTTTCCTCGGCACAGACGAAGGCACCGCGCTCGCCGAGGAAATGCACGGCGGAGACGGGAGCACCGACCGCGACGGATTTCACGCGATCGGTCAGGGATGCAATGGTGAGCTGTTCGGAAGACATGATTTCCGTCTCACGCAGTAATGCAGCTTTCGAAACCTTCGCGGATCGTCTCTTCCGGCAACTCGCGGCCGATGAAGACGACGCGGCTTTCGCGCGGCTCGCCTTCCTTCCACTTCCGCTGATGATCGCCTTCCAGCATCATATGCACACCCTGGAACACATAACGGTCGTCGTCGTCGGTGAAGGAGAGGACGCCCTTCGAGCGCAGGATCTTCTGGCCCTCGGTAGCGACGAGGTTTTGCAGCCACGGCATGAATTTGGTCGGGTCGAGCGGCTTGTCCGACCGCAGCGACAGCGATTGCATGTCCTCGTCGTGGTAGTGCTTCAATCCGCCACGGCTGTGGCTGTGATCGTTGTGATGATGGTCATGGTCATGATGGTGATGGTGATGGTCGTCGCCGGCGTCGAGGAATTCCGGTTCGATCTCCAAAATGCGGTCGAGGTCGAACGCGCCACGCTCCAGCACGTCCGCAAGCGCCACTTTGCAGCGCTCGGTGCGGTGCAGCTTTGCATATGGATTGATGCCGCGAATTCGGGCCTCGACTTCGGCCAATTCCGGCTTGGAGACGAGGTCGGTCTTGTTCAGCACGATAACGTCGGCGAACGCAATCTGGTTCTTGGCTTCCGGCGCATCCTTGAGACGATCGCTCAGCCATTTGGCGTCCGCCACGGTGACGACTGCGTCAAGCCGCGCGTTCCTCTGCACGTCCTCGTCGACGAAGAAGGTCTGCGCCACCGGCGCCGGATCGGCCAGCCCCGTGGTCTCGACGATGATGGCGTCGAACTTGCCCTTGCGCTTCATCAGGCCATCCATGATGCGGACGAGGTCGCCGCGTACGGTGCAGCAGATGCAGCCATTGTTCATCTCGAATACTTCCTCATCGGCGCCGATGATGAGGTCGTTGTCGATGCCGATCTCGCCGAATTCGTTGACGATGACGGCGTACTTCTTGCCGTGATTTTCCGATAGGATGCGGTTGAGCAGCGTGGTCTTGCCGGCACCGAGATAGCCCGTCAGCACGGTCACTGGAATTTTTTGGGACGAAAGTTCAGACATAATCGCTCCGGAGCGGAAATGGTTTTACGCACCGGCAGCAGGGAGGCCCCTGCCCTATGGGCTCAGCGCGCTGGTCAGGGCCTTTATATTGTGCCTGACCATCGCAATGTAAGTGGGAGAATCGCCCTTTTCGCCGGTCAAGCTGTCGGAATAGAGCGTTCCACCGACCCTGGCGCCGGTCTCCGCCGATATCCGGCCCATCAGGCGAGGATCGCTGATATTTTCGAGAAAAACTGCCGGTATTTTGGCCGCCCTGATCTGGGTAATGATTTTTGCGACATCGCGGGCACTGGCCTCGGACTCGGTCGATACGCCGACCGGCGCAATGAATTCGATGCCATAGGCGGCGGCGAAATAACCGAACGCGCCGTGGGTCGATATCACCTTGCGGCGCCCTTCCGGAATTTTGGCGACTGCCTCGCGCACCTCGTGGTCCAATGCGTCGAGTTGCGCCAGATAGGCGCCGGCGTTGGACTTGAAGGTCTCGGCACTGGCGGAATCGGCGGCCACCAGCGCGTCGCGGATATTGGCCACGTAGATCTTGGCGTTGGCGACCGATTGCCAGGCATGAGGATCAGCTACCGAGCCGAGCTTGAGCGGCGTAATGCCGGTCGTCGCGGTTACGACGGTCGCCTTTCCGCCAGCGGATTTGACGAGCCGCGACAACCAGCCCTCGAACCCAAGACCATTGACGAACACAAGCTTTGCACCCGCAACCCGTTTGGCGTCCGAGGGCGCCGGCACATAAACATGCGCATCGCCGTCGGGCCCGACCAGCGTCGTAACCTCGACACGATCGCCGCCGACTTGGCGGACGAAATCGCCGATGATCGAGAAGCTCGCAACGACGTCGAGACGATCCGCCGCGCGGGCCGGGCCGACGACCGCGAGCATGGCGAGAACGATAGGCCAGTATCGGATCATGACTACGCCTCGAGATGACGGCCGGGAAACATCTGCCGGACCAAACCGCTGACAGGGCCGAACAACAGCGACGCGACATACAGCACCGCCGCGATCAGGATGATCGCGGGGCCTGAGGGAATTTTGGTTTGGAAGGACAGCACCAGTCCGGCATAGCCTGAAACGATCGCGCTCGCGACCGCGATGCAGATCATGCCGGTGATGTCGCGCGACCAGAAGCGGGCGATGCCGGCGGGCAGGATCATCAGGCCGACGCCGAGAAGCGTGCCGAGCGCGTGAAAGCCGTTGACCAGATTGATGACGACCAGCGCCAGGAACGCCAGATGCGCGGGCGCGCCGGCGCGCGAGACGGTGCGCAGGAACACCGGATCGACGCATTCGATCACGAGGGGACGGTAGATGACCGCCATCACCACGAGTGTAATCGTGGCGTTGAAGGCGATCACCAGCAGCGTCTGGTCGTCCATCGCGAGGATGTTGCCGAACAGCACGTGCAGCAAGTCGATATTGGTGCCCCTGATGGAGACGATGGTGACGCCGAGCGCCAGCGACACCAAATAGAAGGTCGCGAGCGAGGCGTCTTCCTTCAACTCGGTGTTGCGCGCGACGAGGCCGGCGAGCAGCGCGACGGTAAAGCCCGCGATCAATCCGCCCGTCGTCATCGCGAATAGATTCAACCCCGAGACCAGGAAACCGATCGCAGCGCCCGGCAGGATCGCATGCGCCATGGCGTCACCGACCAGGCTCATCCGGCGCAGCATCAGGAACACGCCGATCGGCGCGGCGCCAAGCGCAAGCGCAATCACGGCGGCGAGCGCGCGGCGCATGAACTCGAATTCGATGAAGGGCGCGAACAGCGCGTCGTATAGCATCAGGCCGCCCGTGATGGCATATCGGCGGCGCAAGCTGCGGCGCTGTCATCGAAGGCTTCGCACATCTTCATCGCGACCAGCAGGTTTTCCGGTGTCAGCACTTCGGCGGTCGGCCCCCACGCAACCGGCCCGCGCGCCAGCAGCAGGGTTTCGGGGAAGTGGCTTCGCACCATCTCCAGATCATGTAGCGCCGCCAGCACGGTGCGCCCCTCGCCATGCCAGCGCCTGACCAGCGCGATCAGGTCCGCGGAAGTTTTTGCATCGATGGCGTTGAACGGCTCATCCAAAACAATGAGGCGCGAATCCTGCAGCAGCACCCGCGCGAACAGCATGCGCTGCATCTGCCCGCCGGACAGCGTGCCGATCGCACGGTTTTCGAAACCGTTGAGCCCGACCGCGGCGAGCGCCGCCAGGATCTTTTCGCGCGCGGCCTTGCCGATGCCGCCGAACGGACCCGTCGAACGCCACAGCCCGCTGCCGACGAAATCGAACACCGAGATCGGGAAGCTGCGGTCGATGTCGACGCTCTGCGGCAGATAGGCGATGTCCCTGCTATCGAGACCGCCGAGACCAATCGCGCCGGACAGCGGCTTGAGGATGCCGGCCACCCCCCGGAACAGGGTCGACTTGCCGGCGCCGTTCGGCCCGATCACCGCCATCAGCGCGCCCGGCGCGACCTCGCCGTTGAGGTGATGCACCGCCGGATGGCGGTCGTAGCCGAGCGTGACGTTTCGAAACTTTATCTGCGCGGTCATGCTCACCTCATCGCCACCAGGACAACGGCCCACAGAGCGACGCTGACGGCGAGCGCTGCCGCAAGGCGGGCTGACAGGGTCATCCGCAGGATCGACCAGGGCGCGGCCTGCGCCGGATGCGGCGTCGCCGGGCCGTGGCTGTGGGCGTGAGCGTGATGCGCGTGGTCATGGGCGTGAGGCATGGATCGACGTTATATTATAACATTACCGGAGTCCACGAGGCGGAGCGGCCGTAAACCGGTGTTCTCTAGGTAAACCGGTGTTCTCTAGGGAGCCCTGGCCCGTCGTCCCTCGCCCCACCGGGTCGCGCGAATGCGCGCCCGATGACAGGCTCCGGCGAAGCGGACGAGCCCCATCATTAGATACCCGATACCCGGCGCGAATCGAGGTCTTTAACGCGATCTGCGAGCGGCATGCCGAACCCCGTGGATTACAATCCCCATCGTGTCGGGCCGATAGAAAATCAGATAGGGATAGGGTCTTGCCACCGCCCTGCGGATGCCATTCTTGCTGGTAAGACGGCCGGAATTCGGGTGATCTGCAAGCAGTTCAATCACGGCTTGGAGTCGCCGCTTGACGTTGTCTGCACCCTGTGGCGAACGAGCATCAATGTAGTCGAGGATTTCGGCAAGCTGCCGGAGCGCCCGGCGTGTGTAGCGGACCCTCACAGCCCATGCTTCGCCCAGACGGCGCGGACCTCTTCATCGGTTGCGAACTCACCGCGTGCGGCTTCGGCCAGCGAAGCATCAAGATCGGCGGCTTCCTCGGGTGTGAGCTCATAAGGCGGCTGGTCCACGCCTGCGAGTTGCAGCAGAATTCGCGCAAGATCGTCCTGCGCCTCATCTGGCAGAGCGGAAACGGCCCTGACGGCCTGTTCGAGCAAGCGGGTCATCCTGCAAATATAATGAGTTCGGTTCCTCATTGAAAGCCTTGTGGCCCTCCTAGCACCCTCACGGCTTCCCGATCACCATCGCGATCGCCGCCGCCAGAAACGGAAACGGCACTGAGACTGCGGCACGAAACCAGACGAAGCGGGCCGGCATGAACGGGATTTCCCAGAGGATCATGCGCTGAAAGGCGAACAGCGCCCAGGCGACGACATAGGCGATCACCTGTGGCGTGCCGCCGCCGACCTTCAGCGCCACTGCACCGATCGAAAAGCCGACCACGGGGCCTCCGGGCGTCGCCGCCCCCGCAATCACCGCGGTCAGCACGCCGAACCATCCGCTGTCGGGGCCGAGCCAGCCGGTGATGACTTCCGGCGGAATAACGGCGGCGATGTAGCCCGAGCCGATCACGCCGAGCGCAATGCGCGGCACGATGTTGATGAAGTCCATCGAGCCTTCGCGCACCGACGACACCAGCACGACGCGGCCGCGCCGCCACGCCATGAAGCCGAGAATCGCGACCGAGCCCCACAGCGTGATGTCGATGATCAGCGCAGACGCCGTCACGACGGCTCGCCCTTCGGATACATCCGCACGAAGACGACGCGGCCGAGCCAGCCTGCCAGCACCGGGATCGGCAGCGAGATCGCAATACGCCACAGCGTGAAGTCGGTGCCGAGAATCGGCAGCTCCCAAGCGACCGCGCGGCCGTAGCCGATCAGCGTCCAGCTCACGACCATGGCGATGGTGGCGCCGAAATCGGCGCCGACGGTGAGCAATGCCGCCGCCACCGGATAGGCGGTGAACGGGCCGCCGGGCAGGATCGCGCCGAATGCCGTTCCGATCAAAAGTCCTTTCAGGCCCGATTCCGGCCCGAGCGATCGCGAGACTTTGTCGTGCGGCAGAATTTCCGCGATGAATCCGCCGAGCAGGCAGCCGGCCAGCACGCGCGGGATGATTTCGCCGAACAGCCAGAGGTCATGCGTGAGAATATTGAGCACACCGTCGATGCCGTCGCGCCGCCACACCAGCGCAGCGCAGATCGCGACGAGCGCGCCGATCACGATCATCGACCAGCCGACCGGCTTGCGGGCGCGCCGGGGTTTTGGCTCGGCGTCGTCGGCTGGCGCCGGGTCTGTTAGCGGAGGTTCTGACAAGGCTGTGGGATTTGGCGGGTGAAGCTAGGCCATCTTGCTTAGTCCCGCGCGTGTGGCGAAGCAAACGGAAGCTCGCACGATACCCATGCGCATCTCAAGGATGCCCATGCGACGACGTCACGCGGCCCGTGTTCGTATGGCGGTTGGTTCAGGTGAACTGACGCACCAGTGCGAGACCGCCGAACAGCCCGGCAATCGAAAGCAGGACGGAGCCAATCACGTAAAGCGCCGCGAGCCCAAGCTCGCTGCGCTCGTAGAGCAGCGCGGCATCGAGCGAATAGGCCGAGAACGTGGTGTAGCCGCCGAGGACGCCGGTCATCAAGAACAGCCGCCAGGGCTGCGACGCTTCGCCCTTGAAGGCGAGATAACCCGCGATCAGCCCCATCGCGGTCGAGCCGGTAATATTGATGATGAAGGTGCCCCAGGGAAATCCGGTGCCGAGGCAGCGGGCACAAGTGAGATTGATGAGATGACGCAGCGTCGCGCCAAGGCCGCCGCCGAAAAAGACCAACAGATAACTCATCGCAGCAATTTTTCCACGTCACAACAGCCCGGCAGAGTGGTTTTGCCGCACGGGAGCCCTACCCGCAAGGATTTAAAGGTACAGCGCAACGAAAAGGGGCGGTAGCCGCACAACCACCCCTTCGATGTCTGCTCCGCTGTCATTCCGGGGCGATGCGAAAGCATCGAACCCGGAATGACGATGTTGGCTTTAGGCTCCGGCCTTGCCGAACAGCTCGTCGACGTAGTCCCAGTTGATCAGGTTATCGCAGAACGCCTTGAGATAGTCGGGACGGCGGTTGCGATAGTCGATGTAGTAGGAGTGCTCCCAGACGTCGCAGCCGAGAATCGGCGTCGCGCCGTAGACCAGCGGGCTTTCGCCGTTCGCAGTCTTGGAGATTTCGAGCTTGCCGTTCTTGACCGACAGCCAGCACCAGCCGGAGCCGAACTGGCCGACGCCGGCAGCGGCGAAATCGGCCTTGAACTTATCGAGGCCGCCGAGGTCTTCGGTGATCTTCTTTTCCAGACGACCGGGCAGCTTGCTGCCGCCGCCATTCGGTTTCATCCAGTTCCAGAAATGCAGGTGGTTGTAATGCTGGCCGGCATTGTTGAACACGGCCGGATTCTTGCCGAACGAACCTTTGACGATCTCCTCCAGGGACTTGCCTTCGAATTCAGTCCCCTTGATCGCGTTGTTTCCGTTGGTCACGTAAGCTTGGTGATGCTTGTCGTGGTGGTATTCCAGCGTTTCCTTGGACATGTGGGGCGCAAGGGCGTCGTGGGAATAGGGAAGATTGGGCAGCGTGAAGGTCATGGGGTGATGTCCGAACTGATGGGAGACGTGGTGGTCTAACGGGAACTCTTATAGAAGGTTCCATTGCGCATAAACATCGCAATTTGGCAAGAACGGGAAGCTTCCGGCAACGCCGCGTCCCGCGTCCAGCGTATGACAGGCATGGCAGCCGCATGCATTGGCGCGGTATGGTGATGAAATGAGCATCGAGATCGACGTCCTGAACGGGGACTCCTCATGGCCGCGCGCCGAACCGCTGATGGAGGCGGTATGGCCGCGCCATCTCGTCGAAAAATCGTCATGGGGTCACGTCAAATGGGCCCATGCCGATCTGCGCGTGCTGATTGATGCCCCCGAGGACGCGGAGAGGCCGGGGCTGGCCTGCCATGTCGGCATCTATTTCCGCACCGCGACCTGGGACGGTCGCAAGGTCCAGATCGGCGGCATCGGCGGCGTCTCGACGCGGGAGGATTGCCGGGGACGCGGCTATGCCACGCTGGCGCTCAACGCCGCGATCAGGACCCTGCGCGACCACGAAGCGGTGCGCTTTGCGATGTTGTTTTGCGAGCCGCACAATGAAGCATTCTATCAGGCGCGCGGCTGGCATGCGTTCAACGGCGAGGTCTATGCCGAGCAGCCGGAGGGAAGAATTCGCTTCGAGGCCATGGCACCATACGTGTTCGATTTCACCCGCAAGCCGCGCGATGGAATAATCGACCTATGCGGCCTGCCTTGGTGACCCCTGCACCAGCGCGGGTGGCTTGCGCCGGTCAAGGTCAATAATATGTCATCCATAATCTATTCGATTTGGATCACCGGTGACGCATGACCATTGACGCCCCGCTCGACATGCGTCCCGCTGCCGCCGTTCCGCCCGCGCCGGCCAACGGCCTGCTCACCTCGCCGATCCTGTCGACGCTGCTGACACTTGCGCTTCCCAACGCGATCGCCATGATCGGCACGACGCTGGTGGCGGTTGCCGAGACCGCCTATATCGGCCAGCTCGGCACCGAGCCGCTCGCCGGGATCGCACTGGTATTTCCTTTCGTCATGCTGACGCAGATGATGTCGGCGGGCGCGATGGGCGGCGGCGTTTCCTCCGCCATCAGCCGCGCGCTCGGCGCCGGCGACCGCGACCGTGCGGCGACATTGGCCCTGCATGCGGCGATGATCGGCGCCTGCGCCGGGCTCTTTTTCGCGGCGACGATGCTGGCCTTCGGCCACGCGTTTTACGCGCTGCTCGGCGGGCGCGGCGGCGTGCTCGAACAGGCCATGCAATATTCGAACGTGCTGTTCTCCGGCGCGATCGCGATCTGGCTGGTCAACACGCTGGCCTCCGTGGTGCGCGGCACCGGCGACATGCGGATTCCATCGATAGCGCTGATCGGCATCGCGCTGGTGCAGATCGCCGTTGGCGGCGCGCTGGGCCTTGGGCTGTTCGGACTGCCCGGGCTCGGCATGCGTGGCGTTGCCGCAGGCCAGCTCGCCGCTTTTGCGCTGGGGGCTATCTTCCTCGTCTGGTACCTCGTCAGCGGCCGCAGCCGGCTGACGCTGAACTTCAACGGCTTCAAATTCCAGCGCGACATGTTCTTCGACATTCTCAGGGTCGGCGCGGTGTCCTGCCTGTCGCCGCTGCAAACCGTGCTGACGGTGTTGATCTTCACCAAAATCCTGGCCGGCTATGGCACCGAGACGCTGGCCGGCTATGGCATGGGCTCGCGGCTGGAATTTTTGCTGACGCCGATCGCCTTCGCATTCGGCGTCGCCTCGGTGCCGATGGTCGGCATGGCCATTGGCGCGGGCCTCGTGACGCGCGCCCGGCAGGTGACGTGGATCGCGGGCGCTGCGGCCGGCATTACCGTCGGGGCCATCGGAATGATTGTCGCGGCAAAACCGTCGCTCTGGGTTTCGATGTTCACCGGTGACCCCGGCGTCACCGCCGCCGCCAACGCCTATTTCATCTGGGCAGGCCCGGCCTTCGCGTTTTTCGGGATCGGCGTCAGTCTCTATTTCTCTTCGCAAGGTGCTGCGAAGGTCGGCGGTCCTGTGATGGCCGGCACCGCAAGGTTGCTGATCGTCGGGGGCGGCGGCTGGTGGCTGGCCTCCATGGGCGCGCCGGCATCGGCCTTGTTCGCACTGGTCGGCGCCGCGATGGTGGTTTACGGCCTCGGCACGGCGCTGTCGATCCGTCTGACCCCTTGGAGCAAATGATAACGGCAAGTTGCACCCAATCCGACGTTGCACAAATCTGATTTGTTGCTATGCAGGCCTGCTTTTTCGTAAGGAATGATTCATGGCTTGCAGAACGGCTTTCATCATCGCTATCTCGGCGGCATTGCTGGCCGCGCCATCCGCCTTCGCGCAAGGCGCCGAGCCGACCGGCGTCTGGCTGACCCAGGCGGGCGATGCCAGGGTGAAAATCAGCAAATGCGGCGGTGGAATTTGCGGCGTGATCGTCGGGCTGAAGGAGCCGATCGATCAGGCCACCGGCAAGCCTCAGGTCGATGACAAAAATCCGAACCCGGCCCTGAAGCAGCGGCCGATGATCGGCCTTCCCCTGTTCAGCGGCATGAGCCCCAGCGGTCCCAACAAATGGTCGGGACAGATCTACAATGCCGACGACGGCGGCACCTATGCCAGCAGCGTCTCGGTAACAGGCGCGGACACGCTAAAGGTCGAAGGCTGCGTCGGCGCGCTCTGCGGCGGCGAGAACTGGACGCGCGTGGGGCGGTGAACGGGATACCCTTGATACCGCCGCCAGTTTCGTAGGGTGGGCAAAGCGCAGCGTGCCCACCATTCAAACTACGCTCTTGGAGGGATGGCGGGCACGCTACGCTCTGCCCACCCTACCGCTACTACCGATCACGCCGCCATCGCCTTCAGCGCTGACGCCGCCGACGCGTAGCCGCCGCGGGCGCCATCGATGAAGTGGACGTGATCGCTGCGCATCACCGAGGGCGCGAAGCAGGTCATCATCGCGGCGTCCTGCCGGTGCAGGCCGTAGCGCACGATCTTGGCTGACGCGGCCTTTGCCAGAATCTCCGTCAGCGCCCCCTCAAGCTCGACCGTGCAATCGAGGATCATCCGCAGGCCGTCGTCATATTTGCGGAAGTCGGAATTCTCCACCACCTGCTGCACGTAGTTCTTCGGCACGAAATTGCCGACCTTGATGCCGAACCGCATCACCACATAGGCCCAGAGCGTGACGGCGAGCACGACGGTGCGCCGCTTCAACAGCGGCCCGCCGCGCGCGGCGCGCGCCTCATATTCGACGCCGGCCGGCGGCCAGCGCAGCGGCGGACCGTCCGGCGGCACCGGCCGGCCCGCGTCCGGGCTCTGCTCGACCAGCTTGATGACGTCCTCGATCACCTTGCGGAAGCGTTGCGGATCGGCGCCTTTGGCCGGCACCACCAGCACCGACAGAATGAGCCCGCGGCTCGAAGGAATTTCCTCGAACCGGCACGACAGCCCGGACAGATCGGGCTGCGTTCCCGGCTTCGCCGGCGGGACCGCGAATTCGCCCCGCTTCATCGCGGCATCCGCCCATCCCAGCCCGCCGCCGGAAAACATCGCATAGGATAGATTGGACGACGGCCCGAAGCGGGCGACTTTGATATCGAGGCCCTGCGCGCGAACGTCCTTCACCGGCACCAGCGCCACCCGCATCATCAGATCGAGATCGGCCCTGACCCAGGCCGCAGTCGCTGCGAGCGCCTCGCGCGCGCGCGAAAGGTCGGTCGGCGACACCGCTAAGCTCGCACCGTCGCCGCCGAACACGAACGGAAACTCGCGGCCATCAAGCGCATTGGTCACGGCCGCAATCACGGCAGCGCCGGCCATGTTGACCGCCTTGTAGCGCTGATTGGCGATAGCCTTGGTCGACTCGACGATGTCGGCGACGCCGACGGTCCAGTCGTCCGGCAACGGCGTATACAGCGCCGGATCCATCAGGCTGCCGAAGCCGCGAAAGACCGGGATCGCGCCATAGAAAATGTCGGTGCCGTCAGACGTCGTCATGGCGATCTGCGCTACTCCGCGTTCCCGGCATTCCTAGCAGATACGGCCAGTCCTGGAATTCGGTTCAAACAGGCGACCGAATGTCCTACCCTTTTGCGATCCCCCGCAGCACCAACTGGTTGAGCCGGTTGGCAAACGCCGCCGGATCTTCCGGCAGTTCGCCGTCGAGGATCTGCGCCTGCTCCAACAGCAGGAACGACAGGTCCCTGGCCGCGTCCTTGTCGCCGGCAATCGCCGCGACCAGGGGATGGCGCATGTTGATCTCGAGGATCGGCTTGGTAGTCGGCCCCTTATTCTGCATTGCGAGCAGCCGCTCGAGCATGCGGTCCTGTGCGCCGCCGCCGGCGACGAGGCACGACGCGCTCGAGGTCAACCGCTGCGAGGCGCGAACGTCGGAGACGCGCTCGCCGAGCGCGTCCTTGATCAGCGCGATCGTCGTGGCTTCATCGGCGCCGCCTTCGTCCTTCTTGTCCTCGGCCTTTTCATCCAACAGCGGAATCAGTCCGAAATCGATATCCCCCTGGCTTAAGGATTTCAGTGGCTTGCCGCCAAAATCGAGCGACGCGGAGGTCCAGAACGCGTCGACCGGATCGATCAGCAGCAGCACCTCGATGCCGCGGGCGGTTGCGGACTCGAGCTTCGGATTCGACTTCAGCCGTTCGACGCTCTCGCCGGTAAGATAATAGACGTCGGTCTGGTTCGGCTTAAGGTCCTCGACATATTGCTTCAGCGAACGCCCCTCGCCCTTTGTCGTGGTGAAGCGCGACAATGCGAGCAGCTTCTCGCGGCGCTCAAAGTCCTCCCAGATGCCTTCCTTGATCACAGGGCCGAACGCGTCCCAGATTTTTGCGAACGCTTCCGGCTCCTTTTCGCCGAGGCTTTCCAGCTCCGATATCACGCGGCCGGTAACGGCCTTTCGGATCTGCGCGAGCTGCGGATTGTTCTGCAGCATCTCCCGCGAGATGTTGAGCGGCAGGTCTTCGCTGTCGATCACGCCGCGGATGAAGCGCAGATAGGCCGGCAAGAGATCGGCGTCGTCGGCGATGAAGACGCGGCGGACATAGAGCTTGACCTTGCCCTTGCGCGCCTGATCGAACAGGTCGAACGGCTTTGTCGACGGCGCAAACAGCAGCACCGCGTAGGATTGCCGGCCTTCGGCGCGATAATGCAGCGTCATCGCCGGTTCGTCGAATGCGCCGGCGACCTGCTGATAGGCCTGCTTGTAGTCTTCCGCCTTGAGCTCCGATTTCGGCCGCTGCCATAGCGCGCTGGCCGAATTGATCTGGCGCGGCTCGCCCTCCTCCGGCACCAGTTCGATCGGAAACTGGATGTTGTCGGACCAGGCGCGGACGACACGTTCGATCTCGTAGGTCTCGAGATATTTTGATGCCTCTTTCTTCAGGTGCAGGACGATCTCGGTGCCGCGCGCGACGCGCGTGGCGTCTTCGTCGCTGGCTTGAGCGATTTCAAATCCGCTGCCGCCGGAGGACGACCAGACGAAGACCTGATCGGAACCGGCGCGGCGGCTGGTGACGACGATGCGCTCGGCGACCATGAACGCCGCATAGAAGCCGACGCCGAACTGGCCGATCAGGTTGGCGCCGTCTTTGGCCTCGGTGAGGCGCGAAAGAAACGACTTTGTGCCGGAGCGCGCGATGGTGCCGAGATTGTCGATCAGCTCCTGGCGGTCCATGCCGATGCCGCTGTCGACGACGCTAAGCGTATTGGCCTTCTTGTCCGGCGCGATACGGATCTTGGGCGGCGCGCCGTCGGCGATCAGCTCAGGCGCTGATATCGCCTCATAGCGCAGCTTGTCGCAGGCGTCGGATGCATTCGAGATCAGCTCGCGCAGGAAGATTTCGGTCTCCGAATAGACCGAGTGCACCATCAGGTTCAGAAGCTCGGCGACCTCGGCCTGGAACGGCTGGGATTCGGGGGCAGTGGTGGTCGTCATACGGGGGCTCGCAATGCAAACAGGGCAAGACGGGAAGCCCTGATATAACGATGCCATCTGGGGTGGCAAGATTGCGACGACGCGCCAACAGCTTTGCCCCCTTACCGCTCGACGAAAGCGCGCTGGAACTGATCCAGAATCGGCTTGAAAAGGTAGCTGAGCATGGTCCGGCTGCCGGTCTGCATGAACACTTCCGCGGGCATGCCGGAGCTGAGCTGCAGCCCGGCGAGACGTCGGCGCTCCTCTTCCGGCAGCATGATCCGGACCGTGAAATAGGACGTGCCGGTCTGCTGGTCGCGGGTGGTGTCGGGCGAGACGTACGACACCTGACCGATCAATTGCGGCGTCACCCGCTGGTTGAAGGCCGAGAAGCGAACGAAAGCCTGCTGGCCCTTGCGCACCTGATCGATATCGTTCGGCTGCAACCGCGCCTCGATCTGCAGATCGTCGGAATCCGGTACCACTTCCATGACGGTGTCGCCGCCGCGAATGACCCCGCCGATGGTGTGCACGGTAAGCTGGTGAATCACGCCCGACGTCGGCGCGCGCATCTCGATGCGCTCGAGCACGTCGCGTGCCGCGATGCTTCGTTCGCTGAGTTCGGCCTCCTTGCCCTGCGCCTCGCCGAGTTCCTTGACGACTTCGGTGCGGACATCCTGGTCGAGCCTGACCATCTGAAGCTTTGCTTCGTCGATCTTGTTTTTGGTCTCGGCGATCGTGGAGATTAGCTGGCCGCGTTCGCCTTCGATTCTCGCGCTCTCGCGCTGCAGGGTCGTGAGCCGCGCCAGCGGCACCAGACGCTTGTCGAAAAGGTCCTGAACGCCGGTGAGTTCGCCGGTGATCAGTTCCAGTTGCTTGGCCTTGGACGCAACCTGCGCGTCGAGGCCGACGATCTCATCGCCAAGCTGCGTTACCTTGCTCTGCAACAGCTCCTTCTGGCTCTCGCGCGCCGTTACCCGCGCCCTGAACAGCGAAGCCTCGGAGGCCAGCAGCGTTTTAACACCGGGATCGTCAAGCCGCGCCGACATCTCGGCCGGTATCGCCGGCCGGGGCAGACCGTCGCGCTCGGCGGTCAGCCGCGCGATCTTCGCCCGCATTTCATCGAGCTGCTTGCTCACCACCTGCAGGCTGGCTTGCGCCTGCGTCGAATCCAGCCGCAGCAACAGATCGCCGGCGTTGACCCGCATGCCGTTGTGGACCGGGATCTGCGCGACCACACCGCCGGTCGGATGCTGGATGGTCTTGACGTTGGACTGCACAACCAGATTGCCCGGCACCACGACCGCGCCTGACAGCGGCACGAATGCCATCCAACCGCCTGCCAGCCCGCCGACGACGAGCAGCGCCCGCAAGCCCGTGCGCAATTCACGCTCGAAGGCGCGCGCCGCCCGCAGCACGATGCTCTCGCCCGGCGCGTCCGCTACATCGGCCGATCCATCGCGGTTGGCAAGGAAGGCAACCCCTGCGGTCAGGCCAGTGCGAACGACCCGTGTCACGGAACGCTCGCGCGGCACGGCGCCCGCAGGGGCCGGCGGCGCCAATTGGGGAGCCTCGATGCGAGGCGGCTCCCGCCGGTCGTCGATCTGCAAAAGCTCCGGTCTCGACCTCGGCATGTTCATGAGCGACGGATCGTCCGGCGCGATGATCGGACCGCGCGCCTGCCGCTCGTTCAGCCTTGGATTGCTGCGCGCGCTGGCCGTCGGAGGCAGGGTCATGAATTGCGGCTCGCGCGCGACACGTCCGCCGCGCGCCGCCGGAGGTTCGGCGTCGATAACTTCGGACCGGGACCCAAAGGGGCCGAGCCAATCCAGCACCCGTCCCATCTTGCCCTTTTTCTTCGACCGCTTCGGCCGGGCGGGACGCGAACGCCGCGCGCCGGGACGTGGTTCGTCATTCGCCGGACGACGAAGCGGCGGCCGCTGATCCGGCAGATTGTCGAGTTCGAACGCCTGCCGCAATCGCTGCAGTTCAAGGATCAGCGCCTGGCCCTGCGGCGCCACGACCTCGTCGTCCGCTCCGCCGGCTCGGCGGCGCACTGTTCTTTCATCGGTGTGTACGTGATCGAAATTCCTCATGATGAAACACTTTCGGCAAGTGATGCGCGCTGATCTGCCTTTGCCTGCGGTGGGCCTGGCGGCGATCCCGGCGCCCCCTTGCCGTTGGCGTTGCGGACGCGCGCGAAGACTTCTTCGCGCGGGCCGAACGCGATCGCCTTGCCCTCATAGAGCACCATCGTCATATCAAGCGCGGAAAGCGCGCTCGGGCGGTGTGAGATGACGACGACGATGGATTTGTTCTGGCGCACGATGGCGATGGCGCGGGTCAAGGCGTTCTCACCGTCGGCATCCAGATTGGCGTTGGGCTCGTCGAGAACGATCAGAAACGGATCGCCGAATACCGCCCGCGCCAGGCCAACGCGCTGCTTCTGTCCGGCCGACAGCGAGATGCCGCCCGCCCCTATTCGCGTCGCATAACCTTCCGGCAGACGCAGGATGATGTCATGGACGCCGGCGATCTGGGCGGCCTTGAGGATGGCATCGGAAGTTGCGTGTTCGTCGAAACGGCAGATGTTCTCCGCCACCGTGCCGTCAAACAAGCCGACGTCCTGCGGCAGATAGCCGACGTGCCGGCCGAGATCCTCGTTGCGCCATTGATCGAGGGAGGCGCCGTCAAGCCGCACCGCGCCGCGATGCGCTGGCCAGATTCCAACCAGCGCCTTGGAAAGCGAAGTCTTGCCCGACGCGCTGGCGCCCAGCAGCGCCAGCCCCGCGCCGGCCTTGAGCGAAAACGTGACGCCAGACACGATCGGCATGTCGAAACCGGGCGCTGCCACCGCGAGATTTTGCACCGACAATTCGCGGCAGGGACGCGGCAGCATGACCGGCGGCGCCGGAGGCGGCGCGGTCGCCTTGCAGATGTCGCGCAGACGGGCGAGGCCCTGGCGGGCGGCGGCCAGTTGCTTCCAGGTGCCGAGCGCGATTTCAACCGGTGCGAGCGCGCGCCCCATCAGGATCGACGACGCGATCATGACACCGCCCGACGCTTTGTCGACCACGACGAGATAGGCGCCGATACCGAGCATTCCCGATTGCAGAATGTAGCGCAGCACCTTCGCGGCCGAACCGAGATTGGCATAGACGTCGGTGGCGCGGATGTTTTCCTGCAGGTAGCGCTCGTTGGCCTGCGACCAGCGCGCCGTCAACCGGTCCGTCATGCCGAGCGCGCGGACGATTTCCGCGTTGCGCTGCGTCGCATCCGCCAGCACCTGGCGCTGTGCGTTCATGTCCATCGCCGCCTTGGCCGAATTGCGCGAGATCCGCTCGGTCAGCAAAGTCATCGCAATGATCGCCGCAGTACCCAGCAGCGCCGTGAAGCCGATCGCGGGGTGAAACAGAAACAGCCCGATCAGAAAGACCGGAATCCACGGCATGTCCAGGAATGCCGTCGGCCCCATGCCCGACATGAAAGTGCGCACCTGGTCGAGATCGCGCAGCGGCTGCTGCATCAGGACCGGCTTGACGCCGCGCAGCGGCAAGGTGGCGAGCGCCGAATGGATCGAGCCTTGCAGGCCGGCATCGAACAGCGTTGCGACCCGGCACAGCATCCGCGACCGCATTGCATCGAAATATCCCTGCACCAGATAGGCGAACAGCACCATCAGGGACAGGCCGAACAGGGTCGCGAGGTTACGGCTCGGAATCACCCGATCGTACACCTGCAACATATAGAGTGGGCCCGACAGCATCAGGATGTTGATGACGCCGCTGAATACGGCAACGCCGATCATGCGGCGCGCACTGGCGCGCAGCGCAATGGTGACGGGATCGTCGCCGGCCAGCGTCGAACGCAGGCCCGAAACAGCGCGAAGCGCCGACGCTGCCCGCGCTCGGTCCTGTGCCTGGCCCTGAGCGATACTCATTGAACTGCCCTACGACCCGCTCGATCGGGTCTCCCTGCAGGTCTCCTTGACGCGCGATGCGGACCATTTTTCGGCAACAATGCGACGAATGCCGATTGTTCAAGTTCGCTCGTGGGTAGAACGGTGGCAAACGCTCGGTGGTTGCCGAAACGGCGTGCACACCTCCGGCTAAGATGCCGGCACCGACACGGCGTGTCAGACAAGGGCTGCGATGCCCTTGTCGCGCGCGCTTCATTCGCCGTTTTCCCGCACGGCGTGTGTCATGGATTCGTCCGTCTATCACCTTGCTTCGGCGCTCATTGGTCGCTGTGTCGGCCGAATGACGCCATGAAGCTAAATGATCCTTCACCATGCGCGACGTCCCGCCCCTGGCGGATGGCCGCGCCTATGCATCAATGGATTTGACTGGACAGCAGGGGACGAACAATGGCTCGCTTGGCTCACGGGGATCAGCAGCCCGACGCTGATCTCGATCGCCCGATCGATGAAGTCGCCAGCCCGCCAGTCGTTCCGGCTTCCCCGTCCACGACACCGCTCGAAGAACCGCCGCCGGCCAGCCAAACGACGTCACGGCCTGTCGGTTCGAATTTTTCCGACCTCGGCTCAACCTTCAACGGCATGGCTCGCGCGCCGGTGGATGTCCCGCAGCAAAGCGCGCTCAGCAACGGCGCCCAACCAGCCGGCAGCATCGCAAGCCACACTAACGATCTCACCGCGGTGCAGAACAATCTGCTGGCCGAGCTCAATACAGGCCAGTTTTCCGGAGCCGCGCTCGGCCATGTTCAGGCAATCCTGTCCGACATCACCAGCGCCATTTCGGCGGCCAACGCCTCGGTGCGCGCGGCAGGCTCGGTCGCCAGCGCCGCCGGCGCAGAACAGGCGCTTCGCATCAGCCAACTCAGCGTCATCAATGCCGTCAGTACCGATCCCGTGCTGGCTAATCCGGCGCCGCCCGCGCCGCTGCCCACTGCCCCCGCCGCCACCGCGCCTCACAGTCTCGCCGAGATCGGCGCGATCTTCGACGACGTGGCCAGTCAGATTCTCGGCGGGGTCAATGACGGTAACCGAACAGAGATCACCGATGACATCAATGCCGTGATATCGGACTTGGAGGCGTTGATGGCCGCCAAACCGGAACTGTTCGACGGGCTAACCGGCGTCCATGCCGATAAGATCGTGCAGCAACTCCAACTCGAACTCGTCTATATCAACGATCCCTCGATAAGCCCCAATGCAGCACAGGCGAGCGTCGACAACATCCTCGACATCATCGACATCATCCAGAGCGATGCCAATCTGGCTGGTATGGCAACGCAAGACGGCATCAGCGGCTTCTCGCCGCTTCCGGATGACACCTCGCCGGCTCCGAAATATATCGACAATGATGTGCAGACGGTGTTCGTGGCCAATTTTATTGCGCAGTCCAATTCGCTTGGAAAGCAAGCCGTCGACCTCGTGGGAAGCCAAGACGGCGAGGCGATCGCCGCGCTGATCGACGATCTCAGGGCATTCGAGAAGAGCGTCACCGATTTCGACGCGGACCTGGGCGGCATCCTTGGCGCCGAGATTGCCGCGATGATCAAGGGATTGCAGACCGGCAACGCGACGCTGGTCGTCGCTGCAGCGGACCAGATGCACGGCAATGCGGCTGATATCGGCGGCAACAATATCCCTGTTACCGGCGGCACCTACAATCCAGACGGCTTGACGGTCGCTGAGGTGCTGGGGACGCCGGCAGCCGAAACGCCGGCGGCACTGGCCGCGGTAGCCACATCGGACGTGCAACAAGTCGCAGCCCCCACCATCAGCGGCGAGCCGGTGATGGTTGCGACTGCCGACGTGGAGATCGGGGGCGCGGACCAAGCCAATTCGGACATGCCCGAATTGGCGCATCATTTACATCATATGTGGGGATAGCGGCGCGCGGCGCGACCTCCGCGCCCCCGGGGCACGTCGGGGACGCTGGAGGCCGATACATCAAAGCAAGAAACGCGTTCGCCGATCCGGCTCACGCGGCGGGCGCAAAGGAGCTCATCACCGGCCTGGCCCGCAAGGAACAATCTGGACGATGGTCTCACCGACGCTTTGAGCGCCATCGAGGGTACGGCAGCGACATCGGCGGTTGGTGGGATCGGCGCCAATAGTTGCTGTTCGGTAAGTGAAGTAGCGGGGCGTGTGTGAGGCAGCGTAAGACGGACTATGGGACCATCATTCTGCACTGGACGTTCGTGGCCGCATTCGCCGTTGCGCTCGTCACCGGCTTACGCATTGCGACGGAAACGCCTGACCGGACCTGGATCAACTGGTTCGACGCCGTGCTGCCGCGCGACAGCGTATGGATCGCCCATATGCAGGCGGCCGTCGTCCTGGTCGCCGTGGCGATCGGCTACGTCGTCTACATGCTGCGCTCCGGCCTTGGACGCCGCGTCCAGCTCGACAAGGTTCGCCTGCGCGGATTGTTCGGCCGCGGACAGGCCAGGTTGAGCGCCGTGATTGCCCTGATGTACTGGATTTTCTTCGTCACGATGTTCGGTTTGCTGGTCAGCGGCGGCGCGCTCTATTTCGGCTTCTACTCCGGCTACGACGTGGCGATGCTGCACTGGGTAGGGACCTGGGTGATCCTCGCCTTTGTCGCCCTTCATGTCCTGACCCAATACAAGAGCGGCGGCATCTCGCAACTGCTGCGCATTTTTCGTCCCGCCCCATTGCCGGCACCGCCGCCGCGGCTCGATGCCGTCGAGCTCTTGGGGCTGCTGGCCGAGCGATCGGCGCGGGCGCCGGAATCCGAAGACCCACCGCCCGAGGTTGCATCGCATCCACTGCAGCCCGGCGCAGAGGCGCGCCGCGATCGGACGCGTGAGCTGGATCCGGCGCCGCGATCCCATGCCGGGCCTTCGAGATCGCGAAACCCGACGCTGCAGGCCAATCCGTTCCTCGTGGCGGCCGCCGCTGCGATCACCGGCGCTTCGCTCCTCGTGGCTACCGATCGGCTGGCGGTGGACAGTGTTCAGATTCGCCGCATCAATTCCGCCGACGCGCCGGTCCTCGACGGCGACACATCCGATCGGGCCTGGCGCGGCGTCAGGCCGTTCTCGCTATTGACCGGAGAGGGCGGAAATTTCGACGGCAAGGGCGAAACCAGAATCGAAATTCGCGCGGTGCATGACGGCACCTATGCCTATTTCCTCTTCACCTGGGAAGATTCGACGCGCTCGCTAAAACACCTGCCGCTCGTCAAGCAGGCCGATGGATGGCACCTGCTTCATTCCGGCTTCCAGCTTGGCGACGAGCATCAGTACAACGAAGACAAGTTTTCGGTGCTGCTGACCACGTCGGATGTTACGCTGGCGGGTGGGCGAACCTTTCATCCCGGGCCGCAGCCGGTCGCCGGCGCGCCGGCCACCATGAGCGGCCGCGGACTGCATTACACGGCATCCGGCTATGCCGACGTCTGGCAGTGGAAGGCCACGAGTGGCGCGAGCGGATGGCTGGACGATACGCATTTCGGACCGCCGCTCGACCCGACCCCGATGCAGGCGGCAAACGTCGTTCCGTACAAGGGCGGCTTTGCGCCCGATCCGGGCACGGCAAACTACCGGGACAATTTCACTGTCGAGGCCGATACATCAGGTGGTCCGCGCCGCAGCCGGCTGATCGCTCCGCTGCGCCTGCCCAAAGTCGTCGCCGACACGACGAACGCGATGGGGGATATCGATCTCGATCCCAATCACGGCGAAAGCGACGGCGCGCGATGGTTCATGACCGAGCAGGATTCCGTGCCGTATTCGACCAGCGTCGACGCCCGCATTCCGACGGGGACCGTGATCCCGGGCGTCATCCTCGGCGGCGAATTTTCAGGCGACCGCGCCGACATCAGAAGCGCAGCCCGCTGGGCTTCCGGCCACTGGGCGCTCGAGGTGAAGCGTCGGCTCGACACCACAAGCCAGTTCGACGTGCCGATCAAGACCGGCATCTTCATGCGGGTCGCCGCTTTCGACCACAGCCAGATCAGACATACACGGCACGTCCGTCCTATTCGTATCGAGGTGGAATAAATGTCAAGGATTTGCAAAGTCACTGTTAACAACGAGCCGTATTTGGCCAATCGCGGCGAGCTTCTGCTCGACTGGGCGTTGATGAACGGGGTCGACCTTCCGCATGATTGCCGTTCCGGAATTTGCGGCGCCTGCCGCGTGCGGCTCGTCGACGGCCAGGTATTCGGCGGCCATAGCCGGGGCGACGACATGATCCACGCCTGCCAGGCCCGAATCGTCTCCGATCTCGAAATCGCGATCGAGGCGGCGCCCGAGCCGGTGGCGCTGTCGGCGGAAGTGGCGCAGACTGTTCAGCTCGCACCTGACGTGGTGGGTGTCGACATCGAGCTGCCGAAGCCGCTCGACTATCTTCCCGGCCAGTACTGCAAGCTGCAGTTTCAGGGATTCCCGGCAAGGTCCTACAGCCCGACCTATCCGCTGGAAGGCCGGCCCCACGATCGCATCCTGCACTTTCACATCCGAAAGGTCGCAGACGGACTGGTATCGTCGGCGCTGGGCCACGACATCCGCGCCGGACATCGCGTCAAGCTGACGGGACCGTACGGCCGCGCCTTTTTCAGGCAAGGCCATGCCGGGCGCATCGTTCTCGTCGCCAGCGGCACCGGTTTCGCCCCGATGTGGTCGGTCGCGGTCGCTGCGATCATGGAGCAGCCGCAGCGCGAAATGGTCTTCGTGGTGGCGGCACGAAGCATCCGTTCGCTCTACATGCACGCGGCGCTGTGCCGGTTGGCGCTGTTTCCCAACGTCACGCTGATTCCGATGGTATCGGAGCCGCAAAACATCTCGCACGCGGTTCGCAGCGGCCGGCCGACCGATCATTTGCCAAAACTCACGCCTGATGACGTGGTCTACACCGCGGGCGCGCCGGCGATGACCGATGCGGTGGCGCGGATTGCCAAGGCTGCGGGCGCCCGATGCTACACTGATCCCTTCGTGCAGGAGCCGCGGACGGTGGAGCAGGCCGGCCTGATGTCGCGCCTCACCGGCTGGCTCAGCGAGCCGAAGAGCGCCATCCCGTTGCAGCCGGCGCAACGCGAGGCGCCGATGCCGCGAGGCGCAGCCGCAGTTGGCGCGGGTAACCGCTAGCCGATGCCTGAGATCGCTGCGATATACCGCCGAACGGACATTTCGAACGCTGCCTTGGCGTTGCCTTCGATGTTGCGGCCCCACCACGCGCCATAGGTGCGGTCGAACGCCAGCGGCTCGACCGCGCGTGCGATCCGGCGCACGGCTGCGGCATTGAGCGGGATGTAATTCGGGTAGCTGTACATGAAGCTGAGGGAGCGGCGGTCCATCGCGACCATCGCGACATCGCCGGTGAGCAGCGCACCACGGCCCTCCGCGCCGGCGCGCCAATGCAGGACCGTGGCACCCGCAAAATGTCCGCCGGTTCGTACCAGCAGGATATCGTCCGAGAGCCGGTGACTGTCGCCGGTCCATGGCACGATTGTCCGATGCGGCCGCGTGACGAAAGCGCGGTCGTCGCCGTGCAGATAGACCGGCACGCCGCCGAACGCCTCGCTCCAGTCCGCGACCGCGCCATAGTAGTGCGGGTGCGAGACGGCAATCGCCTTCAGACCGCCAAGTGAACGGACGTAGTCGATCGCCTCGGGCGTGGCTAACGGCACGCAATCCCACATCACGCAGCCATCCGCCTCGCGCACGAGTAGCGCGCGCTGTCCGATCGCAAAACTCGGTTTGAGTCCGATGCCGGGAATGCCGAGATCGTCACGCCAGACGAGCGTGTGATATTGTGCCAATTCCTCGCGCGTGAGCCACGCCTGTCCCTTCCAGTTCACAAATTGCCGTTCGTCCTCGCAGACCGGGCACGCGGCCGGTGGCGCAGCACTTTCGGGAAACTGGGCGCCACATTGTTCGCAAGTCCATAGCGGCATCGGCATCACTCCTGTCGGGAGGGAGTGGTAACGCATAACGGCAGGGCCAGCCAATGCGAGACGCCGATCAACAATTAGTAACCGATCGCCGCGCCATCGCTGCGCGGATCGGAACCGCCGCTCAGCATGCCGTTCGGCCGGTCGATGGTAATGCCATGCGCATGGCCGGCCATTTCGTTCCAGGCGTCCCAGCGGTTGATGGTGTGGCCGCGCTGTGCGAGCGCATCGATCGTATCTATAGGGAACCGCCCTTCGATATGCAGCGTGTCGCGCGCCTCGCCGAGCGCGAAGCGGCCGGAGAGAAATCGCGGCATCTCGATCGCTTCCTGGATATCGAGTCCGAAATCGATCATGGCGGAGTAAAGCTGGAGCTGAATTTGCGGCTGGCCATCCGCGCCCATGCAGCCGAGCACGCTCCAGAGCTTGCCGTCGCGTTTGGCCATCGAGGCGATCAGCGTATGCAGCGGGATCTTGCCAGGCTCGAGGCGATTGGGATGATTGCGGTCCAGCGTGAAATACGCGCCGCGATTTTGCAGGATGACGCCGGTGTCTCCCGCGACCACGCAGGCGCCGAACGCGCCATACAGGCTTTGAATCAGCGACGCTGCGTTGCCTTCGCGGTCGACAGCGGCGACATAGACCGTGTCGCCGGCGAGGCTGCCGAAGGACGGGACCATGTCCCATTTCAATGCCGACCTCCCGTCGATTAGCCGGCCGCGCAGGTACGCGTATTCCTTCGATATCAGCCGCTCGACTGGCACCTCGACAAAGGAGGGATCGGCGAGCATCTGATCGCGGTCGTGATAGGCAATCTGCTTGGCCTGCACCATGAGATGCACATGATCGGGCCCGAGGAAATCCTTTCGGTGCAGTTCGTGCGGCTCGAGGAGGTTGAGCATTTCGAGCACGGTAAAGCCCTGCGTCGGCGGCGGCGTGTTGAAGACGGTGACGTCGCGGTAGCGGCCAGCAAGCGGCTCGCCCCAGATCGCCTTTTGCCGGCCGAAATCGGCCAGCCGAAACAGGCCGCCCTTCTCTTCCGAAAAGCGCGCCATTTCAGCCGCGACATCCCCTTGATAAAAGCCCGACCATCCGCCATCCGCGATCGACTGAAGCGTGCGGGCAAGGTTTGCATTGGTGAGCTTCGCGCCTAGCCACGCTGCCGTCCCTTGCGGAAAGAACAGCGCGGCGGCGTCGCGATCCCCAAGCAGATCATCCCGCATCATCTCGATGAAGCTGGCGAGGCGGCCGGTGACCGGAAAGCCGTCGCGGGCATAGCCGATGGCGCTCTCGAGCACACGCTGGAGGGGCAATCGCCCATGGACATGGTGCGCCTCGATCCAGCTCGCCACGGCGCCCGGCACCGTGAGCGTCGCCGGCACGATTCCCCGCAGCGGGATTTCCTTCAACCCTCGCTGCTCGATCGACGAAAGCGTAGCCGTGGCTGCCGCCTTGCCGCCGCCATTGAGGTAGCGGATCTCGCCGGTGGCGCCGTCGTGAATGAGCCAGAACGCGTCCCCGCCGAGACCGGACATATGCGGATAGACGACGGCGAGCACGGCACTCGTCGCAATCGCGGCATCGACGGCGGAGCCGCCGGCGCGGAGCACGTCGATGCCGGCCGCGGAAGCCAGCGAATGCGGCGACGTCACCATGCTGTTCGACGCAAGCGTCACCGGCCGGCCGGTACGAATGTCCAATTCAAGCCCCTGGAATATGCCGCCCCGACGGCGGTCACGAGCGAATTCGCCTGATCATGTACCTGCGATTCATGGTCAGCCCTCCTTGCTTGATGAAAAGAAGCAGCAAACCTGCGGATCGTCAGCCGCAGCACGAATCCTTGTCACGGTTGTCCCGGCTCGCAGCGTTCCGGTCGGGCGGCAGGTCCATCGCCGGATTCTCGGCAAAGAAGCCATTCGGCTTCAGCGTGAAGCCGACATATTCGACCGGCATCACCGGAAAATCCTCGGGCCGGCAGACATGCGTCGCCCCAAAACTGTGCCAGACCACGATATCCTGGTTTTCGATGGTGCGGTTCTGGGCGACATACTTCGGCAGACCGTCGCCGCCGGCATGCTGGTTCGGAAACTCGCCGCTCGCGTAGCGCTCGTCGGGGGTGTAGCGCGTCACCCAGATGTGCTTGGTCGCAAATCCGCCGCGCGAGGTCATGTAGCAGCCCTCCTGCGCCAGCATCGCGGGCGCACTGTGCGCCATCAGCTTATACGCCGTCGGACCGCCAACGCTATTCTTCCTGTTGGGGTTGCAGATCTTCCAGTATCGCCCGGTCCGCCCGTCGGCCTCTCTGGCCGCGTCGCGCTCGCGCGAGAGCGTTCGGGCCGTGACATCGAAAACGTTGCCGTATGGGTTGTCCGTACCCCACGGCCGCGGGCGGAATTCGTGTTCGGTGACGGTGTTGCCCTCGCCGTCGAGCATCATGTGCAGGCGGGCATTGAAGAAGTGCTGATGGGTCGGGCCGCCGAGATTCTCGGCGACCATGCCGCCCCATAGGTAGTCCTTGCCTGCGGCGATCGCTGCGGTCTGAATGATGCCGGTCAGTTTGACCTCGAGCTGGATCGTGCCGTCCTGATAAAAATACCAGAAGAAGCCGTAGTCGTAGTTTCCGACTGTGGTGAAGAAGGAGATGACGAGGCGGCGCGACCGCCGCACCTCGAACGTCTCGTTACGGAATTCGTAATGCTTCCAGAGGATCCCGTAATCCTCCTCGTGCAGGCAGATCGCGTTCTTCATGATGCTGGGCTTGCCGTAGTCGTCGGCGACCGGCACGTCGAAATAATTGATATGGCCGAGGCAGTCGCAGCCGAGCTCGAGCGCGTTGGCGAGCTTGCCTAGTCCATATTCGCCGGCATCGAAGGCGCATTTCCAGAAATGGTTCGCGGTCGGATCGGCATAGGGCACGATCATGTCGGTGACGCTGGCTCGATAAATGATCGGCCGTTCGCGCGCACCGTCGCGGAAGGAGATCTGGTGCAGCACGAGGCCCTCGCGCGCGGTCCAGCCAACGCGGAACGACCAGTTTTGCCAACTGACCTTCCAGCCCTCGACCGTAAAGCTCGGTCCGTCCTTCTGCACGATGTCGAGCGGCTTAACGTCCTTGCGCGTTTGCGGGATCGACGCCCGGTCGTAGTTGCGCGACGTTTTCGGGATCGGAATAATGTCGAGCTCGTCGACCAGATGGACGATCCTGTTCTCGATCAGGTCGACCAGCGCGACCACGCCCTCGATCGGATGCGCATAGCCGTTGTCCTTGAGATCCCTGCGCCAATAGGACACAGCGCTGACCAGCCTGCGGCCCTTCTCCACCTCGCGGTCGAAATAGCCGGCCGAGAACGGATCGACCTGAACCAGCTCGATGTCCTTGTCATCGAGACCGCGCCGCTTCATCGCGCGCCGCCAGTCCGCGTCGGCCTTGACGATGTCGCCGACCTTGAACACCTCCTCGATCGTGATCGGCGGCTGGCCGTAAGGATGGGCCTTGGTCGAATATTCGCGCCACGCCGTCACGGACTCTGATTCAAGGTCCACGGTGGCGACATGCGTCGCGCCGGTCTTGCTGTCGAACAGGGTGGCGGCAGCCCGCCGCGGCAGCGCAACGCCCGGCTCCCAGCCGAGGACTTCGGACTTAGCGGGCTCTTCGAGTTGCACTTGGGTAAATCGCGCGTGCGGGCCGAGCCGCTTTTCTTTCTTCAAGATTTCGGACGCTAGTGCGACTTCGGCCTCGCTGAGCGGGTCGAGCGGGTGATCGGCATCTGTGCCGACAGATGGCTTTGTAGGTATCATATCGGACCGAATTCCCATGGAACTGGCCGCAGGTTACGGCGGCCCGGGCGCAGCGTCTTGAATGAACCTGCCACGTCCGGCGCTGGTTAGGCCCTTGCCAGAGCCAGCAATCCTGCGCGACGCTGGGGTTCATCAACCGGATGTCGTCACGCGATGCCGATCAGCGTCTCCACCGACCCGATCCGTCCGACGGAGCGTCAGGCCTTCTGGACCGAGGCGATCTGCCGGTCTTTCGCCAGCATCGAGACCAGGCCGCTCGGCTCCACCGTCGTCAGCGGCCACTTCGAGTTCGTCGAGATCGGCGATGCCAAGCTCGTGCGCTTCGACAGCAGCCCGCAATGCTACACCCGCGATGCCAGGCTGGTGAGCCGGGCCGGCTCGGACGAGTTCATGTTCGATTTTCAGCGGCGCGGGCGCAGCGCGATGATGCAAGCCGGCAACGAGGGCACGATCGATCCGGGATATGGCGTGCTCTATGACGCGCGGCGTCCGTTCGAGGATCGGCTGTTCGGCCCCGAACAGCGCGCGGAACTGCTGATCGCAACCGTCCCCGCCGCGCCGCTGTTGCGGTCCATTCCCGGCGCGGAGCGATTATGCGCCAAGCCTGTGCCGCTATCCGGGGCCGTTGCGCGTTCGATTGCCGCGATGGTTCGCAACGCGATTTCCTTGCCCGATGCACCGGAGCGACAGGAGGAGCCAGATATCGTTGCCTTTTTGTCGGCTCTGCTGCGTCTTGCCGCAGGCGCCAGCCATCAACTCAGCCGTCCCAACCTGTTCCGCCTGATCGATACCTATCTGAGGGCCAATATCGCCGCTGTCCGGCCAGTGCCGGCGCTCGCCGCCGAATTCGGCATCTCGGAGCGGACTTTCCATCGCATCTTCGCCGACCGCGAGACCACGTTCGAACGGCATGTCCTTCATCTGCGGGTCGAGCTGTTAGGCAACCTGCTGCGGCAGGCTTCGCTGGCCAACATTTCGATCGCGAGATTGGCGCATCAATGCGGGTTTGCCGATGCCGCTCACGCTGCACGCGCGTTCAAGAACAAGCATGGCACCACGCCGCGGGATTTTCGCGCAAGCGTTCCGGTTCGGCTCTAGATGTGAGCTTTCAGGAGGTTGTCCATTCGGCCCTGACCGAGGAAGCTGAGGTTGCTGAAGCTTCAGATTCTGAGGGGAGAACCGAATGGACACCCATAAGAATGCGCCTCTGACACCGAAAGGTCGAGAGGCGATGGCGCGGAGCGTAGTCGACGGCGGGCTGAGCAAGGCCGCGGCCGGCCGTCAGTTCAACACCACAGCGAAGACGGTCGCCAAATGGGTCGAACGCTTCCGCGCGGAAGGTGTCGATGGTTTGCGCGATCGCTCCTCACGGCCTCA
>NZ_AXAU01000021.1 GCF_000472965.1 Bradyrhizobium murdochi
TTCGCTCAGACACCTACGCTGGTCTTGAGCCATTTGTTGATCTGAATGCGCCAACGCCGTCCGAGTTGCGCGACGATGCTCACTTTGCGCCAGCCCATCCTGCCAGGGGTCGCTCGGACACCTACGCTGGTCGTGTATCATTTGTTGGTCGGGATGCGCCCAGACCGCAGGTGATTGATCTAGATCCGCCCACGCTGCAGGAGCTGCGTGCTGATGCTCGTTATGCGCCTTTCCCGCGCACATCCGCCGATGCTCAGATCGGGGCTTTGGATCCGACCGCCTCCTCCCACGGCCGCAGTGGACTAGAGCTCGGCGCCAAGGAATGGCTGGGCGACAAGCATATCCACAGGGATTACGAGCTCCTGGCGGAGGAGTTGCGGCGGGGCCGTCCGGAACTCGCCGCCCTGACGCAGTTCGTGGACCCCCTGATAGCTCACTATCAACTGCGCTTCGGCGCCGAGCCCGACATGCTCCGCGCGTTCCAGCGCATCGTCTACGATCCAAATGGTAATGATACGGCCGACTTCCTGTTCCTGCCAGTGAACGACGCTATGGATCCTAATCGCCTCGGCACGCATTGGTCGCTGCTGCTCCTTGATCGCCACACGCGAGGAGAGCCGGTTGCCTATCACTACGACTCTGTCCGGGGACACAACCACGAGGCGGCAGCGCAGCTCGCACGACGGCTGCGCGCCCGCCTGGAGTCACCCAGCATGGCCCAGCAACGGAACAGCTATGATTGCGGCGTCTTTGTGGTGGACGGCACGCGGGCGCTGGTTCGACGATTGGCCCAAGGAGAGCGGCCAGCGCACGAGCCGCTGCACCTTGGCAACCTCGTCGCCAATCGGCGGTCCCTCCAGAGTCGACTGGCTCATCCCGGCTTGGGCTAATGGAGCTGGCTGGAGCGGCTCTCCCGGACACTACACCGGGGGGCTCGCCCGAGCGAGCGGCCTGTTTGGCCGCGGAAGCCGAAGCCCAGGGGGGCCTTGCTGATCGAGAAGCTCAAACTCACGATCAAGAAGCTCCGGCACGAGCAGTTCGGACAGTCCTCCGAAAGGCGCATTGCTGGAGCAGCTCGAGCTAAAGCTCGCCAACGTGAAGGAGACCGCGGCGCAAGCTAAGACCGCAGCGCAGATGGCAGCCGAGAAGATTGCAGCGCCATCGTCGAGCGCCGCAGCAGTGATTGAAACGATTGTAAACCGTCGTGTAAGGGCACAGTCGGGCGGGTCGCGCCAGCGCGCGCCGCATTATTATATGAATGAGTCTCCGTTCTTTAATCGCGGGCACGGTGTCAACCCCGATAGACAAACGTGATCCACTGCCGGGTTCATGGTTCTTTCCGCGGTCGTCTCTACAGGAGCCGCCGCATGATGGCGTTCAAAGGCGGTCAATTCGTGACCCACGTGAAGGCGCTGCCCGGCGCCCCCTATGACGGGCATACGCTCGCAACCGTCATTCCGGACATGGAGGCCCTCATCGGCATCACCCTCGAGCGCCTCCTCGCCGACACTATAGCGGCCACAATGCCCCACCCGATTACAAGTTCAGGGTGTTCACCTCAGGGCAGAAGGGGCGGGTGACGCCACAGATCAAGCGCGAGCTGCGAAGGCGTTCCGCCGTCGAGCCGGTCATCGGCCATCTCAAGTCCGAGCATCGAATGGGCCGCAATCACCTCTGGCATCGCGAGGGCGACGCCATCAACGCCGTCCTCGCCGCCCCCGGCTACAAACTTGTATGGGGTGTCTCCTGTCAAGAGCTCTTAGCCATTCTTCTCCTTGCACCGAGGGCGCAGTTGTGTGCGTCAAGTTCGGCAAATTGATCGTGGGGTCCGGCGAAGCCGTCCCCTCGGTGGGCCTGAGTATGGTCAAGCGGCAGGGCGTAACGCCTCCTTTTTTGCGCTCTTTCAGCAGATAGCGCGATAAAGCAGGCAATCGTCGTCGACCTTGCGGGGCACGGAGTAGAGCGCGTTCCTGAAGAAGTGCACATGGCGTTGTCAGGACCTCAGCGATCACCTTCTTCAAGCTCGGATGATCATCAGAGACCACTAACTCCGTGGCATGGCGACTGAGAGACATTCCGAGGGAGCTTGCAATCTCCGGCGGGCATCGCGCCGCGTACTTGTATGCGGCCGAACGCTATCTTCGATGCAGCAATGCGCATCTCTAGCGAAGCTGGGGCAGCGGGCCCATTCTTCCGCGAGGTCATATGGACCAAGTTGTAGTGCGGGTCACCGCCACCTCGGCGTATCAGGGTTTAGCGATTGCTTCGCCAAGCCCCAATTGAGGTGTCCCGTCTCGCGTTCATGCTACCGGGCGTAACTTGATCCCTACAGGTATTTCGCCTGTCGTCGTCAAGCGCCAGAACGCTATGAGAAATTTGCGCGCCAGCGCCACGATCATAGTCTTGCGCGTGCCGCCGCGCGCGTCGGCCGCGCGAGTACGGTACCAATGTGCTAATGCGCTGTCTTTCTGGAAAAGGAGAAAGCGCCAGGCCAGTTGGATCATCCCACGCCGCACCCGGGCATTGCCAGCGCGTGCAAGGCCCTTCTCCCGTCTTCGCTTGCCGCTCTCATCGGGAGCGCCCGTGAGGCCCGCGCGCGCGACCGCTCTGCGATCTCTCAATTGCGGGGAGAGGATCTCATGCACGAGCATGTCCGCTGTTTCGATTCCAACGCCAATGATCCGCGCCAGCAATTTGACCATGGCGTGCGCTCCGCCGTCAGAAACCTGCAAACGTTGTAATCGAGCTGCCTCGATCTCCCTGATCTGCTCCCTGACGAGGCGAGGGCGGACCATGTCCCGGCGCATCTCGGCGACAGTGTTGGGTGGCAGAGGCACCCCTTCCGGCGTGCGCAGCGTCTCGAGCCGCTCTGACGCATGACGTAGGTCGGCTTGAAATTGCGAATACCCAGGCGAATGAGACATGCCTTCATTCGATTGACGATGCTGGTTTGTTGGCTGACAAGGTTTTCCCGCTCGCGGTTTGGACGCCGGGCGTCCTCTTCATCGAGGCTTGGGATTGCTGCCATTTGGCAATGGTTCGGCTCGCCGCGCAGCCAACCGAGGAGAGCGCGCTTCAAATACTCGGTGTCGAGCCGATCAGTTTTAGACTAGTGACCGTGGACGATTGCGCGCGCCTTCAGGACATCTATGACGGCCTCCGCAAGTTGCTCAGGCGTCTGATCCATGGTCCTGAGATGAAATTCGGGTCTCATCGGTATTTCGTAGGGTGCATCGATACCCGTGAAGTTCTTGATCTTGCCAGACTTCGCCTTCGAATAGAGACCCTTGGGATCGCGCTGCACGCATTCTTCAAGCGGCGTGTCGACGAAGATTTCGATGAACTCCTCCCTAGCAACCAGGTTGCGCACCATGTCTCGCTCCGCTCTGTAGGGCGAGATGAACGAGCAAATCACGATCAGGCCACCGTCGGCCATCAACTTGGCGACTTCGCCGACACGTCGAATATTCTCGACACGATCGGCCTCGGAGAAACCGAGGTCTCGGTTCAACCCGTGTCGCATGTTGTCGCCATCCAGCAGGATGGTGTGACACGACATTGCGAACAGCTTTTGATCGACGATGTTGGCGATAGTCGACTTGCCGGCACCGGACAGGCCGGTGAACCAGATGATGCAAGGCTTTTGGTTCTTCAGGGCGGCCCGCTCGCTCTTTCCCACTGAAAGCGGTTGCCGAGCAATATTGGTAGCCCGCCGCAGCGGGAACGCAATCATGCCGGCGCCAACGGTGCGATTGGTAAAGCGGTCAATGACAATGAACGATCCGGTCTTGCGATTGACCTCGTACGGATCGAAGGCCACGGGCAGTGCCGTCGCGACATTGCAGAAGCCGATCTCGTTGAGGCTAAGCTTCCTGGCTGCCAGGTGCTCACGTGTGTTGACGTCGATCCGATGCTTGATCGCGGTAATGCTACCGGCGACTCCGGTCCGAGTTCCAATGCGAAGGATGTAATTGCGTCCAGCAACGAGCGGATCGTTGTCCATCCAGATCAGATGGGCCGCGAACTGGTCGGTGACCTCAGGCCGCTCGTTCGGACGCGCCAGAAGATCGCCACGGCCGATATCGATCTCGTCTTCGAGGGTAATGGTGACGGCATCGCCAGCGTCGGCGCGGGGAAGATTGCCGTCCTGGGTCACGATTCGCTTGACGCGCGTGGTCCGTCCAGACGCTGCGACAACAATCTCATCTCCCGCCGAGATGCTCCCGGAGGCCACCGAGCCGGCATAACCGCGGAAGTCCAGATTGGGGCGATTCACCCACTGAACCGGAAAGCGGAAAACCTGGCGCGCGACGTCGGATTGAATATCGATGCTCTCCAAATAGTCGAGCAGGCACGGGCCTTGGTACCACTTGGTTTTATCGGACTGGTTGATGACGTTGTCGCCGTACCGAGCGGAGATCGGGATCGGAACGACCGAGGTGAAGCCAAGACCGGCAGCAAAGGCCATATAATCGCCTACGATCCGATCAAATCTCTCCTTGTTGTACTTGACCAGGTCGATCTTGTTCACTGCCAGCACCACATGGCGGATACCTAGCAGCGAGCAGATGAAGGAGTGACGCTTGGTCTGGACCAACACGCCCTTGCGGGCATCGATCAGGATGATGGCGAGCTGGGCGTTCGAGGCGCCAGTTGCCATGTTGCGGGTGT
The DNA here is from genome assembly GCF_000472965.1 of Bradyrhizobium murdochi. Classification (GTDB taxonomy): domain Bacteria; phylum Pseudomonadota; class Alphaproteobacteria; order Rhizobiales; family Xanthobacteraceae; genus Bradyrhizobium; species Bradyrhizobium murdochi. The sequence goes on from NZ_AXAU01000021.1 coordinate 4,672, forward strand.
ACTGCTCGTGGCCGGGCGTGTCTGCCACCATGAACGATCGGCGCAGGGTGGTAAAAAAGCGATAGGCCACATCGATCGTGATGCCTTGTTCCCGTTCAGCTTCAAGCCCGTCAACTAGCAGAGCAAAATCAACATCATTGCCGGTGGTGCCGTGCTTGGCGCTGTCGCGTGCCAGCGCCGCGAGCTGATCCTCGTAAATCACCTTGCTATCATGCAACAGCCGTCCGATCAGCGTCGACTTTCCGTCGTCTACCGAACCACAGGTGATGAATTGCAGCTGGTCCTTGCCGGCCTGGACACGGTCGATTGTTGCCTTGGAAGGCATCAAAAGTAACCTTCCCACTTCTTCTTCTCCATCGAAGCTGCTTCATCGGTATCGATCAAGCGTCCCTGGCGCTCAGATACGGTCGCAGTGTGCATTTCCGCGACAATGTCCTCAATTGTGGTCGCGTCGGAGTCGATGGCCCCGCTCAGCGGATAGCATCCCAGCGTGCGAAAACGGATCATGCGCATCTCCGGCGTCTCGTTGGATTGAAGACGCAATCGTTTGTCATCGACCATGATCGTTGCGCCGCTTCGCCGCACCACGGGTCTTTGCTTTGCGAAGTAGAGCGGGACGACCGGGATCTTCTCGAGCATGATGTATTCCCAGATGTCGAGCTCGGTCCAGTTCGACATTGCGAATACACGCATGGTTTCGCCCTGGAGGAGTTGGGTGTTGAAGAGGTTCCAGAGCTCCGGCCGCTGGTTGCGGGGATCCCACACGTGCCCGGCCGAACGGAAGGACAAGATCCGTTCTTTCGCGCGGCTCTTTTCCTCGTCACGTCGCGCCCCACCAAACGCAGCATCGAACTGATAGAGATCGAGCGCCTGCTTCAGGGCATCGGTCTTCATCACCCGCGTATGAAGAGCTGAGCCGCAATCGATCGGGTTAATCCCGCGCTCAAGGCCCTCCTTGTTCACATGGACGATGAGTTCGACGCCTAGCCGCTTGGCCGTCTCATCCCGGAAAGTGATCATCTCGCGGAATTTCCAGGTCGTATCGACGTGAAGGAGGGGAAACGGCAACTTCGCGGGATAGAACGCCTTGATTGCAACGTGCAGCATGACACTCGAGTCTTTACCGATCGAGTAGAGCATAACCGGATTTTTGAACCCGGCGACTACCTCACGCATGATTTCGATCGACTCAGCCTCGAGGCGACGCAAATGTTTCGGCAGCATATGGTTCTTCTTTGATACAGAATTGTTGTTCGTTAGATGCCATTTGGCGCAGCGCTTCCGCTTGGGACGATAACCCTGCCGCAGCAGCAAGCAGGACCGCACGACCCGGCAGCCGCTTTGCTGCATCCTCGGTGCTAGTCAGGGGTAGGCATCGGCCTCGCTTTCAATCATACAGAACTCGAGCGACCATCCGGACCGTTTCAATTCTTGCACCGCGTCTTCGTCCATCCACGTTTTGGTGTTGCGACTGGGAGCTGGCGCATGGACCGATCCAGCCGAGGGCATTCCCTTCTCAACAAGACCAATAATGACGGTGTGCTCGAGTTCTTGAGCTGCTGTCAAGCATCGGAACCGGGATCGGCAGCTTTCGCTTGCTCGCAAAGCTAAGGACAAGTCGAGGATTGGCTCAACTGTACGAAGATAAGCGAGCCAACATAAAAAGGTTGGGAAAACCATACGGAGGTTTATTCGTAGTAAATGCCTACGCGACGTGAGCGACACTTGATGCCCCGCGCCAGCGCAATGCTGCTTGCGTAGAGCATCGAAGAAGATGGCCCCATACGCCTCGGTTGGTGCTCGGCTTACAAATGAGAACACCTCTTAGAGCGACAACAAAGGTTGATAGCCATCCTGATATGCCTGAGGCTTTAAGAGCGTCTTCTCCTCTGCGGACTGAGATGTCCGAGCGCAAACGTGGCGACGCTGCCGTGTTTCTTTTCAGCTGGATGAGATGCTGGGCTCGGTTGCCTCGCGCTAGAAGGGCCTGCGGAGATGGTTCCGGAAATCTGGCGACGCGGAACAGCATTTGGCCCGCCCAAACGGGACATTCTGTTCTCTCCCGATCGCGGCGGTGAAGTTTTCTTGTTTGGTCGCGCAGGCGATACCGTCGCGAACGGTCCGGACGATATGGAGGTGATGGAGCAGGTGATCGAGCGTTGCAGCCCTCGTGTCCGCGGAAGCTTCCTGCCGCGCCTAATTCAACTTGCTAGTCAGGATGATAGATCGTCGCAGGCTTGTTGCTGTGTTGGAAGAACAAGTTGGTTTTTGTCGACGGAACGGCGCAACCGCGAGCGTCGAAGACGATGAGGCTTTTGGTGGTTGTCACCGCACGATCGTGCGGCCGACTGTGAGGAGCCAAAGACGCCGCGTTTGGTCATTTCAAAGAAGCTGGAAGCTGCGGTCACATTTCGTCTCGTTGACAACGCAGCGGCGATGCAGCTGCCATTGCGCGAGCCTGGGTAGCAGTGCCAGCTCTCATCCATCCACTGGAGCAGATCGATTTGGAAAGTCAATGCGATCCTTACTATTGGATTTGGTAGGGGAGGCTGCCTGCACTTTGAGATACTCTGTTCGAGGAACGACCCGCGCAACCCAAAATGTCACGGCAGCTCGAACCATGAATCGCGACCAGATCCGTATATCTCAAGAGAGAACAATCTGGTCATGAAAACGCGATTGGCGGACTTGAGAGCCGATGATGTGTGTCAGATCCCGCTGAGCAATCTGGATGTAAGCGAAGCCAAGCGCTTTCAGGATGATAGCATATGGGGGTACTTCGAGCGGTTGCGAATGGAAGATCCCGTTCACTACTGTCAAGCCAGCCCTTATGGTCCATATTGGTCCGTAACAAAATACCGAGATATCGTAGCGGTAGATACAAATCACAAAGCGTTCTCATCGGAGCAGGGTGTCGCTATTGTCGACGTGCCCGACAAGCACTGGACTCAGAGTTTCATCAAGATGGGTCCTCCCAAACATGGCGAGCAGCGCCATACTGTAAGCCCGATCGTCGCACCGGAAAACCTGATTAAGCTCGAAAGCTTGATCCGCCGACGGGTCAAGACGATTCTGGGCAGCTTGCCGCGCAATCATGACTTCAATTGGGTGGACATGGTCTCCATCGAGTTGACGACGCAGATGCTGGCCACGCTATTCGACTTTCCATTCGAGGATCGGCGGCTCTTGACCTATTGGTCAGACGTAGCTGTTGCAATCCCGAAAGCGGGCCACGCGATCGACAGCTGGGATAAGCGAAGCACGATCTTGTCCGAGTGCCTGGAGTATTTCACGCGGCTTTGGAACGAGCGCATCAATGCCGAGCCACGCATGGACCTGATTTCCATGATGGCGCACTCGCCTGCAACTCGACAGATGGAGCCGAGCGAGTTTCTCGGGAATCTGATTCTGCTGATCGTCGGGGGAAATGACACCACGCGTAGCGATTACCGGGGGCCTCCTGTTCATGAACCAGCACCCCTCCGAGCTGCGAAAACTACGCGATAATCCCGAGCTGGTATCGAGCGCGGTGTCCGAAATTATTCGGTATCAGACTCCCATCGCACATATGCGCCGCAACGCCGCGACCGATATCGTCGTAGGTGGGAAACAAATCAGGAAGGGCGACAAGGTCGTCATGTGGTACATCTCTGGTAACCGCGACGAAGAGGTCATCGAGAGCGCCGACAGATTCCTCATCGACCGCAAGAACGTCCGGCAGCATCTCTCGTTCGGATTCGGCATCCATCGCTGCCTTGGTCGACATCTTGCCGAACTGCAGCTGAAAATCCTGTGGGAAGAAGTCTTGAACGCGCGGCTCGAAGTCGAGGTTGTCGGCGAACCCGATCGAATTGCATCTAACTTCGTGCACGGTTATTCCGCTCTTCCTGTGCAGATTAGAGCTTAGGCTGTGATGCGCATGGGCCCCCAGGCCATGAAGTTTTTCTGCGCCCGACCTGAATGAGCGGATAGCTTTCGTCGAAAATGAGGGCGAGGCTTGTCCTCGCGCCGCTATGCAGAACTCGTTTTTCATTGAAAAGGCAGCGCCCGTAGACCGATCGTTTGCATCGCCACGACGGAGAGAAGAAAACTGCGGGCGGCGCTTCTCTCGCGCTTTTTGGACATTGAGAGTCGCCCGCTCGACCCGATGCGGCTCGCATGCAAGATGAAAGTTGCCACCGGCGGCTTCGGTTGGAAGTGTGGAGGATGCGCGTTATGGCCGGATGCGTCAGAGCGCGCCCAATCAACTACCAAATTCAGCAATTGATGGAACTGACGGACATATGGCAATCAGCATCAAGAAACCCACGCGGCGACAGAATCAAGGAAGTATGGATGCAACATATTAAAAGCGTTGATGCAATGCCATTTCGGGATTGCGCGTCAGTGCCAGGGATGGAGTGAAGTTTGGTCAAAGCAAGAGCGAAGACAAAGTCGCGGCTTGGAAAGCCCACGCTTTCCGCTCCAGACGATGATCCATATCTGTGGTTGGAACAGATCGAAGGCGCACGGGCGCTGAAATTTGTCGAGCGGCAGAATAGCAAGACTCTGCAGGTGTTTGGCGGCGCCGCATTCGAGCGGGATCGCGATGCGCTGACCTCGATTTATGACCGACCGGGACAATATCCCCTATGTCAGCCGGTGCGGCGACTATCTCTACAATCTCTGGAAGGATGCCAATAATCCACGCGGCCTTTGGCGACGAACTACTCTGGAAGAATTTCGTACGCCGAAGCCGTCATGGGAAGTTCTGCTCGACATCGATCAGCTCGCTATCAGCGAAGGCCAAGACTGGCTTCTGAACGGGATGGCCTCACTGGCGGGCGATCATAGACGGACGATTTTGAGCCTTTCGCGCGGCGGCAGCGATTCCGTCACCTTGCGTGAGTTCGATATCGACGCGAAGACCTTTGTCAGCGATGGCTTCGTCTTGCCGGAGGCTAAGGGCTCCGTTGAATGGCTCGATCCCGATACGTTGGTGCTGTCGAGCTCGCATGGGCAGGGCATGGCGACGACCTCCGGCTATGCGCGTAGGGTGAGGCTGTGGCGGCGCGGTACGCAGGCGGATCAAGCACCAGCGATCTTTGAGATCGCAGCCGATCATGTCGGAGTCAGCTGCAATGTCGCCGCCGCGGATGTGGTTCGTCGATGGGGTGGACACCTTCAATTTTGCCATCTGGCTCGGCGACGAATCCGGTGCCACGACTAAACTCAATCTGCCAAGCAACATCTGGATGCTCCCCCATCGCGATTGGCTTGCCATCAAGCCGCGCGAATCCTGGTCTGTGGCGGGGCAGACCTATGCCGCGGATACGGTGCTCGTCATCTCGTTGGCAGCGTTCCTTGAAGGCAACTGTCAGTTCGAGGTTCTTTTCGAACCAAGCCCCCGCCGCGCGCTGCAGGGGTTCTTTTGGAGTGCCGGCAAGCTTGTGCTTTCCATTCTCAACGAACTGCGGCCGCTCTTCGAGATATGCACGCCGTCCGAAAAGGGGTGGAGCCGCGCGCAGCTGCGCGGGTTTCCCGACATCGGGTCGTCGACCTCTGGCCCCTTGATTGCGATCCATCCGAAGGCAACGGCGACCTGCTCGTCGGGAGCCAGGATCCGCTCACGCCAGCTTCGCTTATGCTGATCGAGAAAAACGTCGCCAGTCCGACCGTGCTCATGCAGGCGCCGAAGACCTTTACCGCGGATGGGCTGGTGGTCACCCAACATGAAGCCATTTCGATTGATGGCGAGCGCATTCCCTATGTACAGACCGATCCGGCCGACGAGACGGGCGATGCGCCCGTCCATATGAGCGGCTACGGCGGCTTTGGGATCTCGGTGAGGCCGTACTACAATTCAGCGCTTGGCAAGCTTTGGCTCGAGCGCGGCGGCACCACGGTGCAGGCAAATTTACGCGGCGGCGGCGAGTTCGGTACGCGCTGGCACGATGCCGGCCGGCTCGGTGGTAAGAAATTGTCGCACGACGACCTCGCTGCCGTTGCCGCCGATCTCGTGCGTCGTGGGGTAACGATGCCGAAGCGGATCGCAGCCCAGGGAGGATCAAACGGCGGCATCCTCATTACTAATATGCTGACGCGCTATCCAGAACGCTTCGGCGCGCTGTTCTGCACGATCCCGCTGATCGACATGCGCCGCTACACTAAGCTCCCGGCAGGAGCAAGCTGGATTGCAGAATATGGGGACCCCGATAAGCTCGAGGAGTGGGAGTGGCTCAAGACCTATTCCGCGTATCATGCCGCCAAGCGCGGCCAAAAATACCCCCCGATCCTGATCGCCACTACGCGGCGGGACGATCGTGTTCATCCCGGACACGCGCGCAAGATGGCCGCGAAGCTCCAGGCAATGGGCTACGAGGCCTATTTCTACGAGCCGGCGGCTGGCGGCCATGGTTACGGCCGGGACAACAGGGAGCGCGCCGGCTTCGAGGTGCTGGGCTTTCGATTCCTGAAGAGCAAGATCGGCTGGCTTGACGGCGAGGCTTAGGCGGGGCCCGGCGTTTGTGATCCGACAAACTCCAGCGTGATTGTTGCACGACGTTTCAGCGGTAGGAGATTGGAAACAAGCTCGATTGACCCGCCATTTCTTAGGCCTACGCCGTCCAGCGGCGTAGGGAGCAGCCTTTCCATTCTAGCGCTTCAACGTTCGCGTGGAGAATACGATTGCGCAGCCGCCAATTTCGAAGCTGCAACCTCAACGACGATCATGGCGAGCTGGCTTGCCTGAGCTAGGCGCCCGTTTGCCCCGCAAAGGAGAAACGAGATGAATCGGCGGGATGTGGCCGAATCAATCTTCCCGACCTACGGGTCTTGGATCCACTGATTGGGAAATGCCAGCACTTGGTGAGGGAAGTGGCGATTCCCTATCAATGGGATGCGCTGAACGACCGCAATCCCGAAGCGACACCGAGCCACGCGGTAGAAAACTTCCGTATTGCCGCCGGACGTTCGAAGGGTGAGTTCTACGGCACGGCTTTTCAGGACAGTGATGTCGCAAAATAGTTAGAGGCGTTGCTTGGTCGCTGTGCCAGGCACCAAATCCGGACCTGGAGAAAGCCGCTGATGAGCTGATTGAATTGATTGCGGCCGCCCAATGCGGCGATGGCTATCTCAACACCTATTTCATGGTAAGGGCGCCTCAGGACCGCTGGAGCAACCTAGCCGAATGCCATGAGCTTTATTGTGCCGGGCACTTGATTGAAGCGGGTATCGCTTTCTTTCTGGCTACTGGCAAACGACGCTGCTGGACGTCGTTTGCAAGCTTGCTGACCACGTCGGCAAAGTTTTCGGCCCGGACCGCGATCAGTTACACGGCTATGATGGCCATCCAGAAATTGAACTTGCATTGACGCGCCTCTACGAAGTGACGCAGGAGCAGCGATATCTGACGCTAGCCAATTATTTCGTGGAGCAACGCGGCACAGAGCCGCACTTCTATGACATAGAATACGAGAAACGCCGGCAATCTTACCACGTCAAACCATCTGGCACGCCCTGGATGGTGGAAAATAAAGCCCATAGCCAGGCGCACCTGCCAATTTCGGAACAGCGGACCGCAACTGGTCATGCGGTACGTTTTGTATACCTCATGACTGCGGTCGCTCATCTGGCGCGTCTGCGTCAGAACGAGCAGCAACGCCAGACTTGCCTGCGGCTATGGCAAAACATGGTGCAGCGCCAGATCTATATCACCGGCGGTATCGGCTCGCAAAGCTTCGGCGAAGCGTTCAGCAGTGATTACGATCTGCCGAACGATACAGCGTACGCGGAAAGTTGCGCGTCGATTGGCCTGATGATGTTCGCGCGCCGTATGCTGGAGATGGAAGTGGACAGTCGATATGCCGACGTGATGGAGCGCGTCTTATACAATACGATCCTGGGCAGTATCGCTTTCGATGGGTGTCACTATTTCTATGTTAACCCGCTCGAAGTTCATCCCAAAACGCTGCGGTCCAATGGCATCTACGGTCATGTCAGGGCGGTGCGGCAACGCTGGTTTGGCTGCGCCTGCTGTCCGCCGAACATCGCACGCATTTTCACATCAATTGGTCATTACATCTATACGCCATGCTCCGACGCGCTGTATATCAATCTCTATATTGGCAATAGAGTGGCGGTATTGGTCGGCGAGCATACGCTTCAGTTGCTCATGAGCGGCAACTATCCTTGGAGGGACGAGGTGGAAATCGCTGTGGAATCTGCACACCAATCGTCCACACGCTCGCCCTGCGCCTGCCGGAATGGTGCAGCGCGCCGGAGACGACCCTGAACGGCGAACCCGTCAATTGCGAGTTGCGCAAGGGCTATTTGCATATTCACCGCACGTGGCGGCAGGGAGATCGGGTCAAACTATCGCTGCCGATGGAAGTACGCCGCGTATACGGCCATCCGCAAATTCGCAATTTAGCGGGCAAGGTGGCTATCCAGCGTGGGCCTTTGATTTATTGTCTGGAGGAAACCGACAACGGGACCGAGTTACACAACGTTTGGCTTCCTGCAGAAAGCCGTTTTTCGCTTATCGAAGGCACTGGTCTCGTTAGCGACAAGATTTTGCTGCAGGCTGATGGGGCCCGGTTGCAACACCCGCATTCTGAAGAAAGGGCGCTTTATCATTACGACAAAGTGCCAGGACAGCTACAACCGCAGCCGCTGACATTCATTCCGTGGTTCAGCTGGGCTAACCGCGGCGAAAGCGAAATGCGGATTTGGATTAATTGACGGGCGGACCATCTTGCAGTGCGTCAGCCGTGTTCGGATTATCTACGCTGGCTGTCCGATAGTCAGCTAGATTGCCGCCCAGAAACAAGACCTCGGTCTCCTCGGTCGGTATTCCCCTTACCCAAACTCGCAATTCCTCATCTCCAGGAGCATGCCCGCGCTCTAAAATAGCGTTGATTTTTTTGGTCGGCCAAGCGGTGACACTCGGTACCGTGTAGGTGTGTAACTTCTTAGCGTTCTCTGCAATTGCCTTCGCGCCATGCTCGGTCTCGTCCTTTGAAAGGAGCAGTCGTGAGGGGTCCTCGCACAATGACACAAAAGCACTCTCTGTAACGCCTTGGGTGTGCAATGCAGCGAGGCGCGCCATATCAATTTCGTCCTCCCTTTCGTCGTCCGAGCAGATAGCGGCCTTAGCAACATGCGGGCTAGCGTGAGCACGCAAATCCGCTAAGGAACGCACATGCGCGATGGCACTCACCTCCTTATCTAAGAGCGGCTCGCAATCGATTTCCTCGTTCTGAAAACGATCTAGCGGCAGGTACGATGACGCCAAGACGTCTTCGAGAATGCGGTCACCATCGATACTGCCCACGGAAGATCCGGTTGTTCTCGGCCATTGTGCTGTTCGCTGCTCAGCCAGCCTGATCTCGTTCCTGAGCGCCTCAACGTTCGCTCCGGCGAGTGATGCGGCAAGTTCGGCGCGCCCCCGGATGAACGATAAGGCCGGGCACCGTTCGCTTTCCTGGATAGCGCACGCTCCCAGATTGCCTTTCTTCATGACCGAGGGCGAGCCAACTTCGGAATCTGTCAAAGCGGTGGCTGAATCAGACGTTTGGTGGATTGGCCGAATGTCACTTAGCTGCTGCTCAAATTTCGCTTGGTCTGCGAACGGGTGTGCTGGTGACCTGGTTTGTCCGCTTAGGTCGCCCGGCTGTTCCGGCGCCCGTTGATGCTGCTGAAGGAGACCGTAAGCTTGAACAAAGTCTTCTGCGGTGTTCGGTGTATCGATATTCATTATTTTCCCCACGAGCATGCTACATCAGGTCCCATTTCAGTAAGGGGGGCGGCTTTCGAGAAGCTGACGAGTCAGAGAAAGGAATGCCACTGACGCCAAAACTTTTCGATCGCTTCCCGCTCAGCTGCCATCACTGCGGAGGAGAGCGCCCCACGAACCTGCATCGGCGGCGCGGATCCACCCTCCGCCACGAAGCGGACGATTAGGAGCCTGCAACAGCACCACCACAGGATGTCAGAGCCGTGCGGCTAGAGGGTTATCTCCTCTAGTTGCGCTCGGCGTCGTGGCTCGCTGCGGCGCCTGCGGCCGAGGCACCCGCAAGATCTGTCGAGCTCAGCCGCAGCGCAAGCATCGGCCGGGCAAGGCTCATGATTTTGATTTCGAGTTCAGCATGATGGCCTGTACGGCCATAGTGCGATCCGCTGCGCCGTACTGGGCTCCTAGTGGAGCGGCAAACGGAGGTTGGAATTGCTTTCACTTTCCCGACTCAAAACGCTCTCATGCTCATAGCAGCCTTTCTTCGGCAGACACCAATCCTGCTGCACCCGCAGAAAGAAAACTTTGGCCATTGGCTCATATTCTATTTTCTCTAAACCGCGTCAGCTTCTCGAAAGCTAACGGTAGTAGCGCGGGAGGTGTCAAGCGACGTCCGGATTTGACCCCGCAGCGACATGAGGAAGTGACCCCTTGTTGTTTTGCAGGACTGAACTTCTTCTCCGATTTGGCTTCTGGTGTAGCGGGCTTCTGCAGAAGTCCGCTGCGGCGCTTCTCCTTCAAGCGGTAGCTGTCGCCGCGGATAACGAGTGCGCCATCGCGTTGCACATGGTTCGAGTTGCGTGACGCTGCTCATTCTGTGCCGGCGCCTGACTTTCCACCCTCGTCGGCCAGGCCAGCACGAGGGCATCACCAGGTCCCGCAGCTGCCTGATGTCGGAGAGTTCGTCGGCCACGGCTGGCGCCACGGCCCCGAGAGGCCTGGTCCATCCAGATCGACATGCTCTTGGCCTGCTGCCGAGCCAGGACGGCCCAATGACATGTTTCTTGATCAGTCGACCCTACAAAAAACCTGGCCTGAGCGCAAACCCAAAACCAAAGCGATCCTGAGGGTCCCAGGAAATCACACCATCGCTGTTGCGGGAAGGAGAAGCGCGGCATTCCGCCTTCGGCCGCCAGTGCAGCAGTTCAAGTGCCCGGGCGATACGCAAGATGTCGCGCGCAGGTTACCACCCTTCACATCCGTAGCAGCTACGACAGGATTCCTGCACTGTCCGCACCGCGACACGCGCCAAGATAGTCGGATCCGATTCACCCTCTGCGGCCAGAGTTAAGACCTTCTCAGCAAGGCATGCCTTCAACGAAGAGGTTCGCCTCGCTTCGGGCACCATCCGGACAGCATGCTCCAGCACACCCCTCAACTCAGCACACACTTTATTTTGCGAGGATTTTGCAGGCGTCATGATGCTACTCCACAAAATAGAACCTGTTCATGCGGACTCCGGCCTACCAGCCAGTGTTCCCGAAAAAGCTAGAACTCGGCACCTGATGGCCCGTTCCGCCGAGTGAGTGTGGCAGTCGGGTGGGGGACGGTCACGCCGACGAATACAAGAGATATGATGAGCTGATGTGACAGTTGGACGAAGGAATCACTGTGGCTCGCTGGGACGTAGTACCACTCGATCTGCCGGTGCTGCGATCAGCGCAACATTGCAATGCTGGTGAGCCCGGTGTCGCTATCAGACACGATCATCGCTGGAACAAACGTGCGATGCAATCACAGCATCGAGCTCGCCCGCCCCCCAAGACTGTGCGGCGCACTACTGAAAGATAAGCAAGACATTCCCGCGTGAAGTCATTGACAATAGCCAGGATGCGGAAACCAAAACAGATCTCAAATTCTAACTGGTTGAGGGCGACCGGACCCTCATCGCGTTCTTGGGGAGCTCAGTTCATTTAGCCGAAGACCAAGCGCTCCGGCACCCCGGGGACGGCGCGCAGCCGGCCAGCAATGGCTTCAATGCTCTTTTGATCGCGTCCCGATCAGCCAACAGCTTTACCTTCGTCCACCACCAGATCGTCGTCTTGTCCATGCCAATACCAGTCTAGAGAAGAATACGATGCGCTGGCTGCCTCCGCCTCGTTCTACGCGCGAAGTTTGCGCCACAGCCCCTTGCCGCTCACCACAGCTAGCCCAAATCCACCCGGTATCGCACTACGGTTCACCCGAAGATGTGCTCGATGCCTCCTTTGGGCAGACGAGAAGCGTGTAATCATATCGTCATAAGCGTTGGATATGTGTGATCAAATTTCCCCGGCGCTTCGCGAGGTAACGGCTATCCTGCATAGATTGTGTGTCTGGACAACAAACTAGCGGCGCTGAATCAGGTAGACGAAAAGTCGGTCGGCGGCCAATCGGAGGATTTGCCAGGTGGCGGCCGCATTTTCAGCCACTCTGATTGCACTGCTGCTGACGAACCGCAGCGTTGTATCGAAGAGACGCTGCGATGAGTGGCATCGATCGATATAAACCTCGCGCAGACCGAATTATTCGAGATGAAGACGCCAGGCAAATGTACGGTGGCTTGCTGAAGAATGGCGCGATTGGTCAGTTTTCAAAGGTTAGGTTCTAAACTAAGTATCGGAATCCGGGATGACTTCGATTGATGATAGCTTGAGTGAGATCAAATCCGTGCGGAACGACATTTGGCGTGTTCGTACGCTGCTTCGAACCGAGTTGCCTGATGCGGAGCGAAAAATCGCTGAGAAGCGCCTGCTTGAACAGCGTTCCGCCTTTGAACGGCTCTTAGCGACCACATTTCCTTTGACGTTGAGGCTCTGAAGTCAATTCGGAGCCTGTGCCGCTCAAAAGGTAACTAAACGACGGACGTTTGAACTTCTTATTGACCGAGAGCATCTCGTGACTGGGAGTGGATTGTATGCGGGCTCCGGCAAAGCTCAGATGGAGGCAAAAACCGAATCGCCAAAAAATGTCGCGGTGATAACCTACCTTGTTCCTTGTCTTGCTTTCCACAGGTTTGATTAATTCTCCGATCCGCAGTCTGCCGATCCCTGATCAGCGGCAGACCGATCTGCACTCTTTTCGGCCGCCTTCGATGGTCGATCTTGGCGATTGCCCGTTGCATTCGGGAGCTCAGGACACCAATTCGGCAGAACGATAAGCAGGTAAGGGCGAGGTTTTTTGCGATCGTGACGAATCCGGTGTTTGGCCCCGACAAGAAAGATGCGCTCGGCGCTTCCAAGAAACGCGCGGCCTTCATCGGTGTTCTAATTCGCAATGATGCAACGGTTGCGGGCAGATCGGTTGCTGGAAGACCGCTCGCCATGTCGGCTGTCGATTCCGACGGCCGCCCTCTGGCCATGATGAGCAATCTAGTCGGCCAAACCGTGAAGCTGCATTTCTTGGTCGCGCGCGTCCTCCAGCTATTTGGCGCAGCGCTCCTCCAAAAGAGGCTATCAGAGCTGAAGCCCACCCTCGCCTGCAAGAGGGTCCATTAAGACATCATCGGCAACAGTCCCCGCGGCCTCTCGAGAAAATCGCGTCGTTGCCCAGTCCAACAGGATCGTGTTGTTGCGGGGCGTTCTGCGACCGGCAAGGAACCCACGCGTGCACGAGCTGTCGCCGCGCGGCGGGGGGCCCTATATTAGAAGAATTGCGCCGGGCTGCCTGAGATGGTGCTTGATCGAAATTGTCCGCCCGTGAGAAGAGGTCCTCACCGGAGCGCTGAACCCGCGCCAAGGGATGATTCAACTCGCTGACAAGGCAATCCCTCGCGAGATCGGTGAGATCTCGCCACCGTTCCAAGAGCTGCTCTGTATCCTGGAGGAGCAGGAGTTCCAGCGCGTCGACACATCGGACTATCAAGGTCGCCGTACTATCACTGACTCGATCAACCGCAATCTCGAGAGAAACAAGTTCCGCGCTAGACCTCTACCATCGCATCGTCGTGCCCATCCTGCTGCCGCCCTTGCGCGAGAGCCGCAGTGAGATCCCGCTGCTCACGGCCGAGTTCTTGAAGAATTTCAATGGCGAGAACGATCGTGCATTGAGCTTCGCTACACTGCAATGGAGGGTCTAGTAGTGAATTGCGTCTTTTTCCCCGCAACGTGTGCGAGCTCGAGAATTGCGTGTAGCGGACGCGACGCGGGCCAAGAAACTTGCGATCATCAGAACCGACTTTGCCAGCTCCTCACGGCGGCTGCCTGTTGGCGATGCTGTGGAGCCGCGGATCGGACGAGCTATCACTGCCGCAGCTGCTGATCGTGCCGCTGTCGCCGAAGCGCCGGCGCGGCTTCGGGGGAACTGGTCACCGCGTCCGATTTCGAGTTCGCAAGTTGCGGCCGAACCGGGGGCGAGACCGCCGAGCATTTGGGAGCGGCGCGAAAATGACCGACCGCGACCACGTTACCGCGGCCATCGAGAAGTCGGGCTGGGTGCAGGCGGGAGGCGACTCGCCTCCTTAGGTTAACCTACGCCGGCTGCGCGCTCAGGAAGTACGGCCACCAGATCAAGCGCATTAGCCGATTGTCGCGGTCGCGACACGCTGTCTGGCCCAGGACATGTACAAGAGGGAAATAGCCGAGATAAATCAGCTCGGCGTCTGGCACGAGCCTTGAAGGGAAGAAGCCGTCCCGTCGCCTGCTCAAGGAATCGGAGTTTATGGCCTACAAGATAATCGCCTCCCAGTGCACCGGCTGCGGCGCATGTGAGTTCGAATGCCCGAACGTAGCAATCAGCCTCAAGAACGACATATATGTAATCGATCCGAAGAAGTGCACCCAATGCGAGGAGCATTGCGACACGCCGCAATGCGCCGCTATCTGCCCGGTGCCCGGCACGTGCGTGCAGGCATAAGGAGCGGCCGATGAGCGGGTCCGCTGCGCGCAGCAAGATTGAAACACTATCGGCGGCGTTTCTGATTAGCGGCCTGGTTGGCCGCGAGCTGCGTGTGACTTACGCGATCGCCCATGCGGTGAAGGGGGCGGGCTGCCGCCGTCGTCGGACATGGTCGGAGTCGTCCTTGCGCGAGCGGCGGAGCGGGCAATGGTAGCAGCCGTAAAAGACACGGTCGACCGGGTGCGCTCGATCGACGTCGACCAGTATCGATATGGGTTTGAGACGCTTATCGAGTCCGAGAAGGCGCCCAGGGGGCTCTCGGAAGAAACCGTCCGCTTCATTTCCGCCAAGAAGAACGAACCCGCCTGGATGCTGGAATGGCGCCTGGAGGCCTATCGCCGCTGGCTGACCATGACCGAGCCGACCTGGGCGCGCGTCAACTACCCGAAGATCGACTACCAGGACATCCACTATTACGCGGCGCCAAAGCCGAAGAAGGCGCTGTCGTCGATCGACGAGATCGATCCTGAGATCCTCAAGACCTACGAGAAGCTCGGCATCCCGCTGCGCGAGGTCGCCATTCTCGAAGGCGTCGAGCCGCCGCCGGGAGGTGAGCCCTCAGCAAACCGGAAGATCGCGGTCGATGCCGTGTTCGACTCGGTCTCGGTCGCTACGACCTTCAAGGAAGAGCTGAAGAAGGCCGGCGTCATCTTCATGCCGATCTCGGAGGCGATCCGCGAGCATCCCGAGCTGGTGAAGCAGTATCTCGGCTCGGTCGTGCCGACCTCGGACAATTACTTCGCGACGCTGAACTCGGCGGTATTCTCCGACGGCTCGTTCGTCTACGTGCCGCCGGGCGTGCGCTGCCCGATGGAGCTGTCGACCTATTTCCGCATCAACGAGCGCAACACCGGCCAGTTCGAGCGGACGCTGATCATCGCCGACAAGGGTTCCTACGTCAGCTATCTGGAAGGCTGCACCGCGCCGCAGCGCGACGAGAACCAGCTCCATGCCGCCGTGGTCGAGCTCGTCGCCCTCGATGACGCCGAGATCAAGTACTCGACCGTGCAGAACTGGTACCCCGGCAATGCCGAAGGCGTCGGCGGCATCTACAACTTTGTGACTAAGCGTGGCGACTGCCGCGGTAACCACTCGAAGATCTCCTGGACCCAGGTCGAGACCGGGTCGGCGATCACCTGGAAATATCCGAGCTGCATCCTGCGCGGCGACAATTCGCGCGGCGAGTTCTACTCGATCGCGATCTCGAACGGTCACCAGCAGGTCGATAGCGGCACCAAGATGCTCCATCTCGGCAAGAACACGTCGAGCCGCATCATCTCCAAGGGCATCGCGGCCGGTAAATCGCAGAACACCTATCGCGGCCTCGTGACAGCGCATCGCAAGGCGACCGGCGCGCGCAATTATACCGCCTGCGACTCGCTCCTGATCGGCGATAAGTGCGGCGCGCACACCGTGCCTTACGTCGAGGCGAAGAATTCCTCGGCGACCTTCGAGCACGAAGCGACGACGTCGAAGATTTCCGAAGACGTGCTGTTCTACTGCACCCAGCGCGGCCTCAGCCAGGAAGAAGCCGTCGGCCTCGTCGTCAACGGCTTCGTAAAGGACGTGCTGCAGCAGCTGCCGATGGAGTTCGCAGTTGAGGCGCAGAAGCTGATCTCGATCTCGCTGGAAGGCAGCGTGGGATGATCGCGCCTGATATCAGCGAGATGCGCACGCTGCTACCGATCTTGAACGAGATCGAAGAAACCAGTTTGTCGCGGCTCGACCGTTCAGAGTGGTTCCGGCCAAGCGCGGCGCAGGCGCGCCGCCTTGAGGCCGCCGCCGACACGATGGGTGTTTATCTGATGACCTATCGGGCGAACTGCCGCGCGGGCGTCGGCGACGGACTTTGCAATTTGATCGCAGCGGCGAAGCTCGATGCGGCCGAGCTTGATGAGATCGCAAATCTCGAAAACGCGTGCCCAGACGCCGCGATAGTCGCCTACGAGCGCCCGATCCGGCTGCGCCGGTAAACGAATTTCGACAAGGGAAGGCCATGTCATTACTCGAAGTGAAAGATCTGAAGGTACGCGTTGAGGATAACGAAATTCTCCACGGACTGACGCTCACGGTGAACCCGGGCGAAGTGCACGCGATCATGGGGCCGAACGGCTCCGGCAAGTCGACGCTGAGCCATGTCATCGCCGGCAAGCCGGGCTATGAGGTCACTGACGGCCAGATTCTGTTCAGGGGTGAGGACCTCCTGGAAATGGAGCCGAACGAGCGCGCCGCCAAGGGCGTTTTTCTGGCGTTCCAGTACCCGGTCGAAATCCCCGGCGTCACCACCTGGAATTTCCTGCACACGGCGTTGAACGCCCAGCGCAAGACGCGCGGCGAGAGCCAGCTTTCGTCTCCGGAGTTTCTTAAGAAAGTCCGCGAGGTCGCCAAGTCGCTCAACATCCCGCAGGACATGCTCAAGCGCGGGGTCAATGTCGGCTTCTCCGGCGGTGAGAAGAAGCGCAATGAGATTTTGCAGATGGCGCTGTTCGAGCCGGCTGTCTGCATCCTCGACGAAATGGATTCCGGCCTCGATATCGACGCGCTCAGGATCGCGGCCGACGGCGTCAATGCGCTGCGCTCGCCCGACCGCGCCATGGTGGTCATCACGCACTACCAGCGTCTGCTCAACTACATCATCCCCGACTTCGTGCACGTGATGTCGAAGGGCAGGGTGGTCAAGAGCGGCGGCAAGGATCTGGCGCTGGAGCTCGAGGCTTCAGGCTACATCCAGTTCGAAGACGCGGCCTGACGCAAAGCGGATTTGTGATGAACCTGGTTTTGGCAAAGAACGAGACGGGACGCGCGCTGAGCGACAGCTTTGCGATCGCGCGCGACCGGCTGCCCGGCGCCGGCAAAGTGGCGGAGGCGCGAAGCGCTGCCTTCGAAGCCTACGAACGCACAGGCCTGCCGCATCGCCGGATCGAAGACTGGAAGTATACCGATCTGCGCGCGCTGATGCGCGAAGTGCTGCCGCTGGCCGATGCGCCGGATGCTGCTGCGCTGAAACGCGCTGCCGCGGCCGTAAAGCTGCAGGCGATCAAAGGCGCTCGCGCGCTCGTCCTCGTGGACGGCGTGTTCGTACCAAAGCTTTCCGAAGTCGGAGGCCTGGAGAAAGGCCTTACCATTCGCACCTTGCGGGATGTGCTGGAAACCGGCGATGCGACGTTGCAGGCGCAGCTCTTCTCGCCGGACAACGACAATCCGATGGTAGCGCTCAACAGCGCGATGATAACCGATGGCGTGGTGATCGAGATCGCCAATGGCGTCGTGCTGAAGCAGCCGCTACAGATCATTCATGTCGCGAGCACGCCCGCGGCTGCGGCGATGTCTACGCGTTCGCTGCTGCGTCTTGGCAGGGATGCCGGTGCGACACTGGTTGAAAGCTACGTTGCGGCCGATGGGGCCAAGACCTATCAGGCCCATGATTCCTTGGTTGTCGCGATCGGCGACAATTCGCGGCTCGATCATGTTCGATTGGTCGAAGACAGCCGTGACGCCTTCAACATTTCCTCCGCCGTGGTGACGCTGGGCGCGTATGCGCATTTCAACACCTTCAGCATGACGTCGGGCGCTGCCGTCAGCCGCTACCAGGCGACGATTACGTTCGCCGGAGAGCATTCCGGGGTCGAGACCAACGGCGTCAATCTGCTCGACGGCCGCCAGCACGCTGATCGCACGTTGTTCATGGACCACGCGGTGCCGCATTGCGCCAGCCGCGAGGTGTTCCGCGCCGTCGTCGATGACCGCGGCCATTCGGTGTTCCAGGGCCGCATCATCGTGCGTCCCGACGCGCAGAAGACCGATGCCAAGATGATGACGCGGGCGCTGCTGCTCTCCGACGAGGCCGAGGCCAACAACAAACCGGAACTCGAAATCTTCGCCGACGACGTCACCTGCGGTCATGGCGCGACCACCGGGGCGCTCGACGAGAGCCTGTTGTTCTATATGCGCGCCCGCGGTCTTCCCGAGAAGGAAGCCCAGGCGCTGCTGATCCAGGCGTTCGTCGGCGAGGCGATTGGGTGCGTCGTCAACGACGATCTGCGAGAACTCGCAATTGCAGCTACGCAGCGCTGGCTGGAGGCGCGACGATGAGCCTGCATCCGGCAGTCGCCAACGGCGCCTACGATGTGAATCGCTTGCGCAAGGACTTTCCAGCACTGGCGACGCAGGTCTATGGCAAGCCGCTGGTCTATCTCGACAATGCCGCCTCGGCGCAGAAGCCAAAGGCGGTGCTCGATCGCATGATGCAGGCTTACACGTCCGAATATGCCAACGTGCATCGCGGCCTGCATTATCTGGCCAACGCCGCGACCGACGCCTATGAGGGCGCCCGCGCCAAGGTGGCGCAGTTCGTCAACGCGCGCGGCACCGAGGAGATCATCTTTACTCGTAGCGCCACCGAGGCCATCAATCTGGTCGCCCAGACTTTCGGACGCGAGCGCATTACGGCGGGTGATGAGATCGTTCTCTCGATCATGGAGCACCACGCCAACATCGTGCCATGGCATTTTCTGAGGGAACGCTATGGCGCTGTCATCAAATGGGCGCCAGTGGACGCGGAGGGCAATTTCCTCCTCGAGGAGTTCGAGCGGCTTCTGACCGAGCGCACCAAAATGGTTGCGATCACGCAGATGTCCAACGTGCTCGGCACCGTGTTGCCAGTGAAGGAAATCGTGAGGATCGCGCATGCACGTGGCATCGCGGTGTTGGTCGACGGCTCGCAAGCCTGCGTTCATCTGGATGTTGATGTCCGCGATATTGATTGCGATTTTTACGTGATGACGAGCCACAAACTATATGGGCCGACCGGCATCGGCGTGCTTTACGGTAAGTATGCGCATTTGGCGTCGATGCCGCCGTTCAATGGTGGTGGCGAGATGATCCGCGAGGTCTCGCGTGGCGGCGTCACCTACGGTGATCCGCCTCACCGGTTCGAGGCTGGCACGCCTCCGATCGTCGAGGCGATCGGTCTGGGCGCGGCTGTGGACTATATCAATTCAATAGGAAAGGCACAGATCCACAAGCACGAGAGCGCACTGCTCGCTTACGCGCAGAAGAAGCTGCGGGGCATCAACTCCCTACGTATTATCGGAACGGCGGCTGAGAAGGGCGCGATCATCTCCTTCGAAATAAAAGTCGCGCATGCACACGATTTTGCCACCGTCATCGATCGTGCAGGCGTGGCGGTGCGCGCCGGTACCCATTGCGCGATGCCGCTGCACGAACGTTTTGGCGTGCCAGCGACTTGCCGCGCTTCGTTCGCTCTCTACAACACGCATGAAGATATCGATGTGCTGGCGGGCGCGCTTATCAAGGCGCAGGAGCTGTTCTCATGAGCGAAGGGGCTGGCCCCAGACCATGAGGCGCGTCGTGTATACGCGAGTTGGCGCTGCAATGCGCTAAGCATTATATCGCAGGACTTCCGCCCGGGCGAGTGGGTCCGCTACTTGATGCTGATTAAGAACGGCGCATGGATTCGCCCAAGGATGTTGGTGAGCCGCTGGTCTTTGCGGGCGAGACTCGAACAAGTGCGGCAGATCTGTACTACGCCCTTGGGTTCATAGCGCGGGCCGTCTTCATCATCAGTCGCGCTCACGGGATGATTCGTCTCGGCGAGAGGGCGGATCTCTCGGTGGAATCGAGGTATTAAGCCTAGATCATGATCCGGAAAAGTGCAAACCGGTTTCCCGAAAGATCCTGCTCAAACAAGACATGGGATCATGATGCGAATTCCATCTAGTCGCATCATGATCGAGACGCCTGCCCGGCGTGCCGCCCGAATTGACCGGTATGCCGCCGGCCGAACCATTTCCGAAGGCGGACCACCGTTCACCGTGACGCGGCTTGATGCGCTGATCGAGCCGCCCACCTCTCGCGCACCCGCATGTGTGGTCTCCCGGCAACAATGGCGCGAGAGGGACAAAGATCTCGGGTAGATGCTGCAACGTTGTGCAGCAGGGGGCTCGTCCTCAAGTTTGATCTGAGCACGGCAGCGCCCCAATTGGGCGCGGTGGCCTGCCGATCCTCGCTCGCCATCTGCCTGTCGCGCGAAACCAAGAGCCGCGGGGCCTACACGTCCCCGTAGGCTGCCTCGACATTCTTCCGGCGGCGATCATAGCTTGCGATCATGAACAACGCGCCGATGGTCGCGAGGTTCTTCAAGACATCGACCAGCATCCTGCGTTGCCGTCCCCCGGCTGATTCCGGAAGTCGTACAAATAACAAGTTGAGATCCCGACATAGAGGACCGAGACAAACAGAAAGAAGCGCGCACCAAAGTTCAACGCGATCATCAGCGCCGCGAGGAGTTCGAGCGAACAGACCACAATCGCCAGAAGTTGCGGCGTCGGCATTCCGGTCGCGCTCTCAAGCGGCGCGGTGTAGGACGCGAACGCCTCAGGAACTGAAAGTTCGGTCGCGATGAGATTGGCGGTCTGCTGTATGCCGAACAGCTTCGTCGCCGCATGTAGATGAACAGCAACGCGAACAGAACTCGCCAAAGGTAACGAACGCTGGCTGGTGGACCTGACTGCAGTGCGGACGCGGGAAGAGCGGAACGTTTATGGTCGTTCCGCTCTCCGCCATCAAATCGAATCCGTCTGCGCCCGGAAGGCGACCGCCTTCAATTAGCCGAGTTGCGGACGGCCGGCGCGCTCCTGGGCCTCGACCGCGGCGACCGCCGTCATGTTGAGGACGCCGCGCGCGGTCACCCCGGGCGTTAGGATGTGCGCCGGCCGCGCCGGACCGATCAGGATCGGCCCCACGGGAAGCGCATCCGCCAGGACCTTTACCGTCTGATAGGCGATGTTGGCAGCATCTAGCGTCGGCATGATCAGGATGTTGGCCTCGCCGTCCAACCTCGATTGCGGCAGCACCATCCGTCGTGCAGCGGCCGACAGCGCGGTGTCGCCCTGCATCTCGCCGTCAGCCTCGAGCCCCGGGTGCTGCTCTTTCAGAAGCTGGGTGGCGCGGCGCATCTTGCGCGAGGAATCCGTGTCATAGCTGCCGAAGTCGGAATGCGACACGAACGCGACCTTCGGCTTGAAGTTGAAGCGCTGGACGTGGAGCGCCGCCAGCGAGGCCATTTCCGCCAGTTCCTCCGCGCTTGGGCTGGGCCGCACCTGGGTATCGGCGATGAAATAGGAGCCCTTCTTGGTGATCATCAGCGCCAGCGCCGCATAATCGCTGGTCCCCGGCAAGAAGCCGATGATCTCGCGCACATGCCGCAGGTGGCTCATGTATCGCCCCTCGACGCCGCACAGCATGGCGTCGGCTTCCCCACGCACCACAGCGAGGGCCGCGATCACCGTGTTGTTGGTGCGCACCACCGTGCGCGCCGCATCCGGCGTGACGCCGTGGCGCCCGGCAACGTCGATATAGGACTGCACGTAGGAGCGATAGCGCGGATCGTCCTCAGGATTGACAAGGTCAAAATCCTCGCCCGCCTTGATCGAGAGGCCAAACCGTTTGATGCGGGCTTCGACCACCGAGGGCCGCCCCACCAGGATCGCCCGCGCCAGCTTCTCCTCGAGGACCACTTGCGTGGCGCGCAGCACGCGCTCGTCTTCGCCCTCGGCGTAGATGACGCGCACCGGCTGCGTCTTGGCCTTGGCGAACATCGGCTTCATGACGAGGCCGGAGCGGAACGCAAACCGCTCGAGCAGCGCGCGATATTCGTCGAAATTCTTGATCGGCCGCGTCGCGACGCCGGAGTCCATCGCAGCCCTCGCCACAGCCGGCGCGATGCGCAGGATCAGGCGCGGGTCGAACGGGCTCGGGATCAGCGATCCCGGCCCAAAGCCCTGCGTCTCGCCGGTGTCGAAACCGGAAGCCACCGCGTCGGACGGAGGATCGCGCGCAAGCTGCGCGATTGCATCGACCGCCGCGTGCTTCATCGCCTCGTTGATTTCGGTGGCGCCGACATCGAGCGCGCCGCGGAAGATGAAGGGAAAGCACAGGACGTTGTTGACCTGGTTCGCGAAGTCCGAACGTCCCGTGCAGATCATCGCGTCGGGACGGCCTTTGCGGGCCTCGTCCGGCATGATCTCCGGCACTGGGTTGGCGAGCGCCATCACCAGCGGCTTGTCGGCCATCTGCTTGACCATTTCCGGTCTCAGCACGTTTGGCGCTGACAACCCCAAGAAGATATCCGCACCGGGGATGACATCCGCGAGCACCCGCGCATCAGTGTTCTGCGCATAGACGGCCTTCCAGGGGTCCATCGAGGTATTGCGGCCTTCATGGACGACGCCATCGATGTCGCAGACCCAGATGTTCTTACGCTGCGCACCCATCGACACCAGCAGGTTGAGACAGGCGATCGCGGCTGCGCCGGCGCCGGAGCAGACGATCTTCACGTCGGGCAGCTTCTTGCCGTTGAGAAGCAGCGCGTTGGCGATCGCAGCGCCCACGATGATGGCGGTGCCGTGCTGGTCGTCATGGAAGACTGGGATCTTCATGCGCTCCTTCAGCTGCGCCTCGATTGCGAAGCATTCGGGTCCGCGGATATCTTCGAGATTGATGCCGCCGAAAGTCGGCTCCAGCGCCGCCACGGTGTCGACCACGCGCTCGATGGTGTCGGCCTTGATCTCGATGTCGAACACGTCGATGCCGGCGAACTTCTTGAACAGCACCGCCTTGCCTTCCATCACGGGCTTGGACGCCAGCGGGCCGATATTGCCGAGGCCGAGCACAGCGCTTCCATTACTGACCACGGCAACTAAATTGGCACGTGCCGTCAGAGAGGCGACCTCAGCGGGGTCTTTGGCGATCTCGGTGCAGGCGGCGGCAACGCCGGGCGAATAGGCGAGCGCAAGGTCGCGCTGGTTGACGAGCGGCTTGATCGCCTGGATTTCGAGCTTACCGGGTCGCGGCAGCCGGTGATAGGCCAGCGCCGCCGAAAGGAGATCTTCAGAATGAGATGACATGCTACTCTCGCGCTTCCTAACCCAAGCTTCTAATTCTGTGCTCGTCTAACCAAGGTCAGTTGTCCGGTGGATGGAGCCGGATGTGAAGCACGCCCGGCAGCCTGGATGCAACATCGGATCGCACCCCCATCAACAGCCCCCATCGCATCAAGGCGCATCGGCTAGGGCGGTCTGGGCGTCGACGCGCATGCACAAGACCATCGAGTGGAAATCGCACGAGTGCTGTGGCTTGAAGTGCTCTGCAGTCGAACAACGCCTGCGGGCAGGCCGCGACGATCTCTCTGGCTGGTCAGCCCAATAGGATTGGGATCAGGATGGCGAGGGAGGCTAGGCGCAATTTGCGCACCGCCGTCGCCAACGAGCTGAGCAGCGGTCAGGCTTCACGACGATGGTTATCCAGACTGGCTGCCCAGCCTTGCAGCTGGGTCGCCGCGTCACGTGCCATTTCCGGCAGCGGGCCCGTGTCGCAATGTTCTCGCGGGCAAATGCGGTGCAATATCGCCCGCGCCCGCCCTTGTTTTTGTTTCGAACAGGATCAAACGAGCACGGTAGACACGCTCGATGTCGGGTTTGCAACAACAGTCCGGTTACCCGCGCGAAGGTGCCTATCTACTTTCAACTGCGCTGTTTTTTGCGCTCACGTCGCGGCTGGCACGGTCGTTGCAAAACTCTTGGCCGAGAGCCGCCGTCGCAACAGGAAACCTTTGAAGGATATCAGCATGAGTCTCGCCACGACCCAGAGCATCGCAGAAATCAAAGCCCGCAACAAAGAGCTGATTCAGGAGGTGCTGAGGGTCTATCCGGAGAAGACCGCAAAACGGCGCGCCAAGCACCTCAATGTTCACGAGGTCGGCAAGTCGGACTGCGGAGTCAAGTCCAACCTCAAATCCATCCCCGGTGTGATGACGATCCGCGGTTGCGCTTACGCGGGCTCCAAAGGTGTGGTCTGGGGACCGATCAAGGACATGATCCATATCAGCCACGGTCCGGTCGGCTGTGGACAGTACTCGTGGGGCTCGCGGCGTAACTATTACGTCGGCACGACAGGTATCGATAGTTTCGTGACCTTGCAGTTCACTTCCGACTTCCAGGAAAAGGATATCGTGTTCGGCGGGGACAAGAAGCTCGTCAAAATCATTGATGAAATTCAGGAGCTGTTCCCGCTCAACAACGGCATCACCATCCAGTCGGAATGCCCAATCGGTCTGATCGGCGACGACATCGAGGCGGTCTCCAGGGCAAAATCGAAGGAATATGGCGGCAAGACAATCGTGCCGGTCCGCTGCGAGGGTTTCCGCGGCGTGTCACAGTCGCTCGGCCACCATATTGCCAACGACGCGGTGCGCGATTGGGTGTTCGACAAGGTCACCCCCGAGAGTAAGCCGACATTCGAGCCGACGCCCTACGATGTCGCGATCATCGGCGACTACAATATCGGCGGCGACGCCTGGTCATCTCGAATTCTGCTTGAGGAGATGGGCCTGCGCGTGATCGCGCAGTGGTCCGGTGACGGTTCCCTGGCCGAGCTCGAGGCAACGCCGAAGGCGAAGCTTAACGTGCTGCATTGCTACCGCTCGATGAACTACATCTCGCGCCACATGGAGGAGAAATTCGGTATTCCCTGGTGCGAATACAACTTCTTCGGGCCCTCCAAGATCGTGGAGTCGCTGCGCAAGATAGCCGGTTATTTTGACGACAAGATCAAGGAGGGTGCCGAGCGGGTGATTGCAAAATATCAGCCGCTGGTGGACGCGGTGATCGCTAAATATCGCCCGCGCCTGGAAGGCAAGAGCGTGATGCTGTTCGTTGGCGGACTGCGTCCGCGCCATGTGATCGGCGCCTACGAGGACCTCGGAATGGAGGTCGTCGGCACCGGCTACGAGTTCGGCCACAATGACGATTACCAGCGCACTGCCCAGCACTACGTCAAGGATGGCACGCTCATCTACGACGACGTCACGGGCTATGAGTTCGAACGCTTCGTCGAGAAGATCCAGCCTGACCTGGTCGGCTCTGGCATCAAGGAAAAATACGTCTTCCAAAAGATGGGCGTACCGTTCCGCCAAATGCACTCCTGGGACTATTCGGGTCCGTATCATGGCTATGACGGATTTGCGATCTTCGCGCGCGACATGGACATGGCCATCAACTCACCGATCTGGAAAAAGACCAAGGCGCCGTGGAAGGAGGTCCCGAAGCCGAAGCTGTTGGCTGCCGAATAACCCAAGTGGCCCGGCTCACTGCTGAGAGCCGAATCCAATATTGATCACGATTTTCGAAAGGAATCCTACCAATGCCGCAGAGTGCAGAACACGTGCTCGATCATTTCGAGCTGTTCCGCGGTCCGGAATACCAGCAGATGCTGGCCAACAAGAAGAAGATGTTCGAGAATCCCCGCGATCCCGCGGAAGTAGAACGCATCAGGGAATGGACGAAGACGCCCGAATATCGCGAAAAGAATTTTGCGCGGGAAGCGCTCACGGTAAACCCGGCCAAGGCTTGCCAGCCGCTGGGGGCGGTGTTCGCCTCAGTTGGCTTCGAGGCCACGCTGCCCTTCGTGCATGGCTCCCAAGGCTGCGTGGCCTATTACCGCAGCCATTTGTCGCGGCACTTCAAGGAGCCAAGCTCCTGCGTCTCCTCGTCGATGACGGAGGACGCTGCGGTATTCGGCGGGCTGAACAACATGATCGATGGGCTCGCCAACAGCTATAATATGTATAAGCCCAAGATGATCGCGGTCTCCACCACCTGTATGGCGGAGGTGATCGGAGACGATCTCAATGCCTTTATCAAAACGTCCAAGGAAAAAGGCTCGGTGCCAGCTGATTTCGATGTGCCGTTTGCGCACACGCCAGCCTTCGTGGGCAGCCATGTCACCGGGTACGACAATGCGCTCAAGGGCATCCTCGAGCATTTCTGGGACGGCAAGGCCGGGACAGCCGCGAAACTCGAGCGCGCGCCCAACAAGAAGATCAACCTCATCGGCGGCTTTGACGGCTATACCGTCGGCAACATCCGCGAGATCAAGCGCATCTTCGAATTGCTGGGCATTCAGTACACCATTCTTGCCGATAATTCCGATGTGTTCGATACACCGACCGACGGCGAGTTCCGGATGTATGACGGCGGCACGACTTTGGAAGACGCCGCGAACGCGGTTCACGCTAAAGCAACGATCTCGATGCAGCAGTGGTGCACGGAAAAGACGCTGCCGTTCATCGCCGATCATGGCCAGGAGGTCGTGGCTTTCAATTATCCGGTGGGCGTGTCCGCAACGGATGAGTTTCTGATGGCGCTGTCGCGCATCAGTGGCAAAGACATTCCGGAGGAACTGGCTCGAGAGCGCGGCCGCTTGGTCGACGCGATGGCCGACTCTAGCGCGCATATCCACGGCAAGAAATTCGCGATCTATGGCGATCCAGATCTCTGCTATGGGTTAGCTGCCTTCCTGCTCGAGCTTGGCGCCGAGCCGATCCATGTGCTGTCCACGAACGGCAACAAGGCCTGGGAGGAGAAAATGCAGGCGTTATTTGGGAGCTCGCCGTTTGGGCAGAACTGCCATGCCTATCCGGGGCGAGACCTCTGGCATATGCGCTCGCTCTTGTTCACCGAGCCGGTCGATTTCCTGATTGGTAACACCTATGGCAAGTATCTGGAGCGCGACACTGGTACGCCGCTGATCCGGATCGGTTTCCCAATCTTCGATCGGCATCACCATCACCGCTCTCCGGTGTGGGGCTATCAGGGGGGCATGAACGTGTTGGTGAAGATTCTCGACAAGATCTTCGACGAGATCGACAAGAAGACCAACATTGCCGGCAAGACCGACTATAGCTTCGACATCATTCGTTGATGACGAACGGCGCACGCCATCGCCGGCAAACGTCGGCGATGGCCTAAGCGCACGATGGACTGATCTTCGCGAACAGGCTCGGTTGGGAGGAGAGACGGATGAGTTCGCTATCGGCCACGATCCAGAACATCTTCAACGAGCCGGGCTGCGCCAAGAACGCCAACAAATCGGATGCCGAGCGCAATAAGGGCTGCACCAAGCAGGTGCAGCCGGGCGGCGCCGCAGGCGGCTGCGCCTTCGACGGCGCCAAAATTGCGCTGCAGCCTTTTACCGACGTCGCCCATCTCGTGCACGGTCCGATCGCCTGTGAGGGTAATTCCTGGGATAACCGCGGTGCGGCTTCGTCTGGCGCCAGCATCTGGCGCACCGGACTCACCACTGACATGAACGAAACCGATATAGTATTTGGGGGCGAGAAGCGTCTCTACAAAGCAATCAAAGAGATCATCAACAAGTACAACCCGTCGGCCATTTTCGTCTATCAGACCTGCGTACCCGCCATGATCGGCGACGACATCAATGCGGTTTGCAAGGCGGCTTCGCAAAAGCTCGGCAAGCCAGTCATTCCCGTAAATTCACCGGGCTTCGTCGGCTCCAAGAACCTCGGCAACAAGCTCGCCGGCGAGGCCTTGCTCGAGCATGTCATCGGCACGCATGAGCCGGACTACACCACGCCCTATGACATCAACCTGATTGGCGAATACAACCTCTCCGGCGAGCTTTGGCAGGTCAAGCCGCTGCTTGACGAGCTCGGCATCCGCATCCTCTCCTGCATCTCGGGGGACGGCAAATATCGCGAAGTCGCCTCTTCGCACCGGGCGCGCGCTGCCATGATGGTATGTTCGAAGGCGATGATCAGTGTCGCGCGCAAGATGGAGGAGCGTTACGGCATCCCGTTTTTCGAAGGGTCGTTCTATGGCATCCAGGATTCCAGCGATTCGCTGCGCCAGATTGCCCGGCTGTTGGTCGAACGTGGGGCGCCTTCCGAACTGATCGAGCGCACCGAGGCGGTGATCGCGCGCGAGGAGGCGGGCGCCTGGGCCGCGATCGAACCGTACAAGCCCCGCTTTGCCGGCAAGAGGGCACTTCTGATCACTGGCGGCGTCAAGTCCTGGTCCGTGGTGGCGGCGCTGCAGGAGGCAGGGCTCGAGCTGGTCGGCACCAGCGTCAAGAAATCCACCAAGCAGGACAAGGAGCGCATCAAGGAGCTGATGGGACAGGATGCCCACATGATCGAGGACATGACGCCGCGCGAGATATACAAAATGCTGAAGGACGCGAAAGCAGATATCATGCTCTCGGGCGGCAAATCGCAGTTCGTTGCGCTGAAAGCGGCGATGCCCTGGCTCGACATCAACCAGGAGCGCTGCCACGCCTATATGGGCTACCTCGGTATGGTGAAGCTGGTCGAGGAGATCGACAAGGCGCTGTTCAACCCGATGTGGGAGCAGCTGCGTCGACCAGTGCCGTGGGAGGAGGTGGCCAAGAATAGGCAGACCAAGGTGATGGCGCAGATGGACGCGCAGGCCGCCGAGGTCGCCGCCGATCCGGAGACGACCCGGCGCGCGAAAAAGGTCTGCTTCTGCAAGGAAGTCGATCTCGGCACCCTCGAGGATGCAATCCGCTCCCATGGCCTGACCAGCGTCGAGGCAGTCAGACAGCACACCAACGCGTTCGGTGGCTGCTGCAAGAGGCGTATCGAGGACATCCTGGCGAAAATGCCAGTGTCCTCGCCGCCTGCCATGCTGCAGGCCGCGGAATAGGACGGCGTCATGGCGATCGTCACCACGCCGAAGAAGGCCTGCGCGGTCAACCCGCTGAAGATGAGTCAGCCGATTGGCGGCGCATTCGCCTTCATGGGCCTGCGTGGAGCGATGCCGCTTCTGCACGGCTCGCAAGGGTGCACATCCTTCGGGCTCACGCTGTTCGTGCGGCATTTCAAGGAGGCCGTGCCGCTGCAGACGACTGCGATGAGCGAGGTGGCGACCGTGCTCGGCGGTTATGAAAATGTCGAGCAGGCTATCCTCAACATATACAATCGTGCCAAGCCGGAGATCATCGGGATCTGCTCGACCGGAGTGACCGAAACTAATGGCGATGACGTCGACGGCTACATCAAGCTGATCCGCGAGCAGCATCCGCAGCTCGCCAAATTTCCTTTAGTCTTTGTCTCGACGCCCGATTTCAAGGACGCTTTTCAGGACGGGTGGGGGAAGACGGTGGCATGCATGGTCGAGGTACTGGTGGAGTCGCCGGCGGGCGGGGCGGAGCGTGATGCCGCGCGGGTGAATGTCCTCCCCGGATGTCACCTGACGCCGGGTGACCTCGACGAACTCAGGACGATCCTGGAGGATTTCGGCCTGAAGCCATCGTTCCTGCCTGATCTCGCGGGATCTCTGGACGGGCATATCCCGGACGAGTTTACGCCAACGACCATTGGTGGCATCGGGGTTGACGAAGTAGCGGGCATGGGCCGGTCCAGCTGCACCATTGCCATCGGTGAGCAGATGCGGTGGGCGGCAGAAGCCATGCAGGCCAAGACCGGGGTGCCGTTCCGCCTGTTCGAGCGGCTGTGCGGCCTCATCCCCAACGATGAATTCATCGCTTTCCTGAGCGACATCAGTGGCCGCCCTGTGCCAGCAAAATATCGGCGCCAGCGCGGCCAGCTCGCCGACGCGATGCTGGACGCCCATTTTCATGTCGGCGGCCGCAAGCTCGCGATTGGTGCCGAGCCTGACCTCCTGTTCGACCTGTCTAGCATGCTTCACGAGATGGGCGCGCAGGTGACGGCAGCCGTAACGACCACGCAGTCGCCGGTGCTGGAGCGGATCGGAACCAACGAGGTGTTGATCGGCGATCTCGAGGATCTGGAAGAGCTTGCTAGGACGAGGAATTGCGACCTGCTGATTACGCATTCGCATGGCCGCCAAGCGGCGGCGCGGCTGAAGATTCCGTTTTATCGCGCGGGATTTCCGATGTTCGATCGAATCGGCGCGGGACACCAGCTATCCGTCGGCTATCGCGGCACGCGCGATGTGATCTTCGATATCGCCAATCTCGTGATCGCCGACCGCGAGGAAAATCATCAGCCTACGCCCGATAGCTGGCGGACCTCGAGACAGCCCTTAAAGCCCAGCCGCCGCAGCTTCATCGCCTCAACAGAGGAATCGATTGCATGAAAGTCGCATTCGCTACCCAAGACTTGAGGCGCGTCGATGCGCATTTTGGCTGGGCCAAGTACATCGCGATCTATGATGTTGGGCCGATCGGGCACGTATTTCTGAAGGCAGTTCAGTTCGACGGCGATCTCAAGGAAGACGGCAACGAGGACAAGCTCGCGCCCAAGATCGAGGCAATCAAGGATTGCGCCATCCTCTATGTCGCGGCCATCGGCGGCTCCGGTGCCGCGAGGGTAGTGGCGAACAATATACATCCGATCAAGGTGAACAAGCCCGAGAACATCCTGGTGCTGGTCGAGAAGCTTCGGCGCGTGCTGAAGGGTACGCCGCCACCCTGGCTGCGCAAGGCGCTGGCAAAGAACCAGGAGCGCACGCTCGATTTCGAAGAATGAGGACGACATGACTGAAGTCGCAGATATCGTGCAAACCGATCGCGCGCTCGATGCGCCATTCGTGAGGGAACTGATCAAGATCTGGCGCGCCCAGGACGTCCATGGCGCGTGGGACGGCAAGAGCGATCTCGATTTGCTCGAACCGTATATTCTGGACAAGGAGAAGCGGCGGGCACTGCCGATCGTCGGCGATCCCGATCCGGATACGGTCTGGCGGCTGGAGCTGTTCTTCAATGCAGTCGCGCTCTCGATCGAGAAGGCGACGGGTGTGATGATCCAGCCGATGCTGAAGATGCACCATGAAGGCTTTGGCCGCATCGTGCTGATCGGCGGCCGACTGATCGTGGTGAACAAGCAGCTACGCGATGTGCATCGCTTCGGCTTTGACAATCTCGCAAAGCTCGCCGCCGAGGGTGGCAAATACGTCGAAGGCGGCATCAAGATGATCCGGAAATTTCCCGACGTCGCCAACTATTGAGAGCAGCTCATGAGCGACATTGAAATGCTGAAAGCAGAAATAAGAAAGCTGTCGGTGAAGGCGACCAAGGCCAAGATGGATCTGCACGATTTGTCCGAGGAACTTCCCGTCAACTGGACCTCGATCTTGGCGGTGGCGCAGAAGGCGCACGATGCCTTTGCCGAACTGGAGCGCAAGCGCGAGGATCTCAAGGCGCTAGAAAAGGCCTAAAGGGTATCCGATTATGTCATTTGCAACGCGCGACGGCCGCGACTGGACGCCGAACTACCTGATCTCAATTGATCCCAAGAAGTGCATCGGTTGTGGCCGCTGTTTCAAGGTCTGCGGTCGCGACGTCATGACGTTGAAGGGGATCAATGAGGAGGGCGATCTTGTCGATCTCGACGATGACGATGAGATCGAAAAGAAGATTATGGTGATGAATGACCAGGGCGCTTGTATCGGCTGCGGCGCCTGCGCCCGGGTTTGTCCGACCAACTGCCAGACCCACCAGCCCGCCGGAACGGAGGCCGCTTGACAGCGCCTCTGCCCGCCTTTCCCGCAGGCAAGCGGGAGTTGGACGGCAAAGCCTCGCTGAAGGGACTCTCCATATGCTGCGCTCGGGGATAGAGCCCTTGGCGCCGATCCATTCCCGCCAGCTTGCGGGTGCCGAGCCGACCCCAGGGGTAGAATCATGCCCTCGTCGCCCGCAATTCTCTTTGGATGGAATGCCGATCACACGCTTATGTAATACACTTCATCTCGGTCCTTGCATGTTACGACTACACTGGTGGTACCCCGTAGAAGAGGGTGAGTTCTCGCTAGCTCCTCTGCCAAGCGCTCGGCCGCACGGAAGGCTTGCACCTCGTTTTCGAATGCCAACCCGCAGGGGTCGTCGACATTCCGCTTTCCTGCGAGATTGAAATAAAAACGAAGCATTGCTCGCCGGCCTTGTTGCACATGAGAAAGAAAACAGATTTTCATAAACGAGATGCGGTGATCGCATGTCACCCATAACGAAGTGTGCGCTTCCGGCTACCTAGCTCGAGGCTACTACGGGGCGTCAGACGATGAGCAGAGTGGGCGCCAATCACTTAGGCGGCGCAATCTCGGCGGAATTGTAGCTCATGGGTTTATCCTTGGTTGTTTTCGCCTACCGCAAATGAAGAAAAGGCACAATGCCGCTGGAGAAAAACAAATCAGATAGTTGGTACGCTTCGGACGAAGTGAAGCATGCCGACTACAGCAACGACTTAAACGGTGCGTTCCTACGTACAAGCTTAACGATCAGGAAGGCTCTCAAAAGGTCCAATAAAGGCCGAAGCTTCGTTCTCGCGAAGGGGTGACTCCTTCGCAGAACCAGAGTCGGACGATGCTCACGACGACTCGGTCGGAGAGGAATTCTCAATAGATATGACGGACGGTAGGGATCACGCTGAATCATCAGTGACGACAGACGAACAGCGCGAGCTGGAGTGCTGCAAGCAGGAGATTGCGCATCTCAAGCAGTTGGTTGTGCAGCTTTCGGAGATTGTTATGCGCAACGTCGTACGGCGCACCGAGGACCGAACATCGGAACGCTTGTGAATTCTGAGCCTGCGCGCGCGGTGAAGCTTAACCTCGCGAGCGGCCGCTATGACGTCGAAGGCCGAAAATCGATCAGACATGATCAGGGCAGCGCGGTCATTGGATTGTGGCGGTTTTTGTCCTCAGAGCTCCAGAACGGCCTTCAAGCGAGCTTTCTCTAGACGATGCTTGAGCGCAGTGAGCCTGTTAGCAAACTCGGTCACCTCATGAATAGCGAGATCACCAAAAACAAACTCGTCGAGTGCTTCCTGTTGTGCGGCGACGCTCGCAAAATGCTTTTAAGTCTTGTCCGTCAGCGACATCTGGACGACCCGGGCATCGCTGGTAGAGGGCTTGCGCCGCAAGAAGCCCTTCTTCTCCAGCAGCTTTGATTGCGTAGTGACGAATGAAGCGCGCAGGAATGCGTGCGCGCCACGCTCTTCCCGGTCCGCAAGTCGTGTTGGCGCGGTTCATGGCAGCGGACAAAAGCTTTCGGAAGGCTCGCCGGGCGCCACAGCGCAACCGATGCATCTGAGCAAGATCAACGACGAACTTGCCGCAGTAGTCTGGTAGTAGTCTGGAGGAACTGCATCATTGTGGCCTGCCTGCTTTGTATTCCTCAGTCAAAGCAGAGAAGTTGATGCAAAAGCATCCTGTGCAGATGCACAAAGGCTTATGAATACCGATCGATTATCTTCGAGAGTTTGATTCAGCTAGACGCAATCTGAATCGCACTGGAACGCGATGATCGCGATCAGAAACGCGAGATTTCTTGCTTCCCAAAGGCCTCGGACACGTTTTCCTTCCAGCGCACCGATCCGAACGGGCGTTCCAACATGCGTCGGACCCGCACGGGCTCAGGGCCAATGTGGAAAGCAATTGCCTGCTGTTCAATCGCGCGCTCCGACGGAGTCGAGCGGTTGCGCTGGCGCAAATAATCGAGCCATGTCGGGCAGTGATAGCGCTCGGTCCATAGTTCGGGATCGGCGATGTCGCGCGCTATCGACCAGCCATAAGCGCCATTGCGCTGCCGGAACAGCTGTACGTCCTGCATCACGTTGTGAAAGGACCGCGCATTCCCCTGCATTACGCGATATTCGATCTCGACAACCAACGGGCCGCTACGTCCGGTCAGCGCCAGCCGCACCTCAGGATCCTCAAGCACCTCGGCCTCTTCGCCCCACGCGCCGACGCGCGGCATGCGCCACCAAAGGCCTAGGAGCGGCGAGACCAACATCAGGGCGGCCGAGACCAGGAGCGCAGTTTGGACCCCAGCGACATCGGTGAGATGGCCCCAACCCCAACTGCCGACAGCAATCCCGCCGGAACTCGCCGCCTGATAGGCCGCGAGCGAGCGTCCCGCCACCCAGCGTGGCGCCGATAGCTGTACGCCAATATTGAACAGTGCCCACGCCATCATCCACACGGCGCCCGCAAGGAAAAGCGCGGCCGTCGTCAGTATCGGCTCTCGGCTCAGCGCCACCGCGGCAATCGCACAGCCCATGGACAGCGCACAGGCGCGGATCGCCGCCTCGCCACTCATGCGCTTCCGCACCTCAGTGAGATTGAGAGCGCCGATCACCGCGCCTAGGCCAAAGGCGCTCAGCATGATGCCATAGGTCTGGGCATCGCCATGGAGGAGATCGCGCGCCACTAGCGGCATCAGTGCGATGATCGCGCCGCCGATCGCGCCTGTTACCATGGAGCGGGTCAGAACGATCTTGATCGATGGCGAATTGGCGATGTAGCGCACGCCCGTAACGATGGCACGGTTAAACCTTTCAGGCGGCAGACGCGACGGTTCGGAGAAAGGTTTCCACAGGAACAGCGCCAGCATTAGTGGCAGATAAAGCAGCGCGTTTAGTGCGAAAGCAGCTACTGCGCCAGCGGTCACAACGACAATGCCACCGATTGCCGGACCTACACTGCGCGCGATATTGTAGCTGATGCTGTTCAGCGCGACGGCCGCGGGAAGAGTTTCCGACGGTACCTGTTCGCTGACCGAGGATTGCCAGGCCGGATCCATCAGCGCCACACCGCTGCCGACCACGAAGCACAGCGCCAATAACAGGTTCGGCGTGACTAGGCCGAGCCAGGCGAGGGCCGTCAGCGCGGCCGCGCCCGCGAGCGCGATACCAAGCGAAAATAGCATCACGATGCGCCGGTCATGCATGTCGGCAATGGCACCGGCCGGCATCGAGATCAGCATGACCGGCAGCATCAAGGCGGTCTGGACCAGTGCGACCTTGTCGGCCGACGATGTCATCTGCGTCATCGCCCAAGCCGCGCCAACGCCCCGAATCAAGGCGCCAAGATTAGAGAAAAGACTCGCCAGCCATATGCGGCGGAACGTGACATGGTGGAACGGCGCAGTGATGCTATCGGCGCTGAAGGTCTGCAACTGGGGCAACTCGGTCATTTGGCTCCTGCCTCGCCTCCGATAATGTGAACCTGGGCCAGATCAGTGATGGTCCCGGCAACCTCGACGCTACCAGGCAACCTCGGTCTGCCTTGTCGATTTGGCCGACCCAGCAGCGACATTGGTCGGTGAACGCGATCATCGTTCCGGTCTGGGCAGGTTTCGCGGTCAAGCACGGCATGTCCCGCTCGGTGGCGGTCTTGACTTGAAGATTGATGCTGATCGCGTAGCGGATGGACATGGCTTAGATCACGGCGACGTGAGGCGAGATCGCTGTTTCGCAGCCAAATCTCAGATGAAGCTCTTGAACGGCCGAGTTCCGATATTTTGATCTCGTCAGGGTGGATGGGCCACGCGAGTGAATGGCGATACGATATTCGCGATTCTCAATTTGCCTTCGAACACCGATCTAAAGGAATTCTCCTCAGCTCTGTCGGCCGCAGCATAGAATAGAGTGACCAAACGCGGGTTTTGCGCGTTGTATGCGAGTGAGCGATGAAAAAATGCGTAAACGCACCTCGCGCCTTGGATGGCGGCATCAGCCTATACTTTGGTTTTCGGACGAAGCATCATTGCAAAGGGCAAAGTCTGCACTTGAGTACTTGAGGAGTTCATCGGACTGAATATCGAGCAAGACTTCTGCCACGGCCGCAAAGCGGGCGTAGCACTTCTCAAATACGACTGTCGTCCTGAAGCGAAGCCGAATGATTTGACGCTCGCTTCGTAGAATTTCCATCGAGTGGGCCCCGTGGGTCGTGTGGACACTTATCGCATCCATAGGACGATGGCACCGAAAGTGACGACGGCACGGTAATTTCGGGCGGTCTTTTCGAAGCGGGTTGTGACGCGGCCGGAACTGCTTGAGTTTGAGAGGCACATTCCACGAGATGGCGGGGACATAGAGATGCTTGTCTCGCGGATATTTGAGCGCGCGACGTGTTGGTGTGGGGATGATGGCGAGCGCGCCTTTGCCATACCTGGCGCAATTGATCGGCCTCGTAGGCCGTATCGGGCCATGACGACCTCAACGGCGCGACGGAAACTGGAGGAGCTTCGATGCAAGGATGTCTGCAGAGCAGCTGTCTGAGGAAAGTGCTCGGCCGAAGCGTGAACGGCTTCCTGGGCAGGATTCAAGCGGCTTAGGTTGGCATGTCAAGCGCAAGCTCCAGAAGCCTAAACATTTACCGTTCTTCGAAGCCGAATTCGATCCAGCTGCTCGGGGATCGGCGCGCTAACGCTCCGGCCTTCAGTCAGAAGCGCACCTCCAAAGAAGGCCCCTCAATGTCCCTGAAGCGCGATTTTCCCGAGGTTCGCCGCAAAACCGCGAATAATTGCGTAATTTCGCTGGGAAAATGCAATCTGTCCCCGAAGCAGCGGGGAAAAGGCACCGGATTCGAATAATGATTTATCAATTAACCGGTCAACGGCGCAAAGCAGCGACTGCTGCTCTCCTTGTAATGGAATCGAGAGTTTTTATGCGCAATCAAGACTTTGTCTCCGGTAGTCTCCTGGCCCTGACGGCGGCCGGCCTCGCGCTGCTCTGCTCGAGCCTGCTCGCGTTTGCATTCATCTAAAGGCAGCGCGCTACTCGCGCTGCGAAAGCGCTCGCCGTGCGCAAAAATGCACGAGTCCCCTGAATCCAAAAGAAGATAACTTTGACGCTGAAAAAGGACTTTAATCTGAATGAAGGCCGAGAACACAAGACTGAGGCCGCTGGTATCTAAACGGAAATGACTAAGGTGAGAGGTTTCGGGGAGTCGCCGACACGGTTTGCCTTTACTCGCTCGATCTTCTTTCTGGTCTCACGATGTTGAGCCCGCCGGCAATGCCATTCCCGCAACTTCTTCGTCGTCAGTCCGGCTCGACGGTTTGCCGGGATGGATGATCCGAAAGAAAAGCGCGCCGGTCCTATTCATCGCGCAACCGCCAGCACTGCCCGATACTCGCAACTCATCTCATCTAGCCCCACGTTCCGCTTTTGATCGCTCCTGCTCCAGAGCTTCCATACCGTTTCGATGCAGCCAAAGAAGTCCCCTTGCGAGCTGACGGAGATCGTTTCGCTTCGGACCAATGGGCAGCCGTCTTGCGCGACGAAGAGCGTCCGCAGCTTGCTTCTCCAGCGGCGAGAATTCCCACTCTGTCGGCATCACCTGATCTACTCTCAATCAAACGCTCCGTTAGCTACGCCGCTCAGGCGCCAAGTTTTGTGAAATGGTTCACAAAGGAAAAGCGTCGTGAACTGGTCAGGTAGCCCCCAGTCGTCTGTTTTCCTTTTGACGCAAGCGTTCACAAGAGACGCGGCATGAGCTTCGTGCAGACTGCAAACACATTCAAAGATGTGGATGGAGGCGAACGCGCGACAATGCACGACAGCTTGTCGGCGATCGTGATGCTTTGGAGGGCCCCGACCGCGCGCCTTAACGCTGCACCATTCTGAGAGCTGCGATTGATCGCGCACAAATGCGGCTCTGGCCGCTATCGAGGAGCTAGGCTGCCCCTAGCAAGAAAACAGCGTTTCTGCAACTAGGCCGTCTGCGATGTGGCGCTGCGCTGTAGGAGACCAGCTCAGACAAGCAGAGAGCGAGCCAGGCGAATTGCCCAGTGCTGGCGCGCAATCCGAAAGACCGTGACGTCCGCGATATGGTCAGCGCTGTGAAAGACCTCGGCGTGGAGACCTACGTCACGCTCGGCATGCTGACTCCCTGGGCAGGCCGCACGGCTCGCCGAAGCTGGGCTCGACTCCTACAATCAGAATGTCGACACTTCGCCTGAGTTCTACGACAAGATCATCACCACCGCACCCTGCAGGATCGCATCGATACGCTGGCGCACGTGCGCAATGCCGGCATCGAGATCTGTAAGGCATCGTCGGCCTGGGTGAACGCGTTGATGACCGAATGGGCTTGCTGGTTCTGCTCGCCAACCTGCCGAGCTATCCGGAGAGCGTTCAATCACCTTTGGAGTCAGGTCAAGGGCGTGCCAGTCAACGATACCGCGGAGAGGCTGAATCCGATCGCCCTGGTGCGGTTGATCGCGGTCGCCCGCATTCTAATGGTGAGAAGCCCTAGTGCGGCCCTCCGCCGGAGGTGTCGCCGGCAATATTTTTTCTCGCACGGTAACAAACGATCCGTTCGTTGTGGATATTGGAAAGCGGGTTCTCCGACTGCGATGAAAATTAGCTTGTCTTCGACTCGCGCAGCCGCTCTTTCTCTGAGACTATTGATGTCAATCAATGGTGCTTAGAGAGGGGAACACTGATGGTTTGGAATGACGTCTTCGACGAAGCCAACAACTCCGGTCTGCGCACACCTCCGCGTCGTATGACTTGCGCGTCGTGTTGTTGACCTAATCCATTTCGCGTCAGCGTGCTGACACCGCAGATAGCGAACGCTTCTACAGGCCGTACCCTGCCGTCGGATTTTGAATAGATGCGCACCCGCTTGTCTGAGCCGCGTGATGCAAGTTGCTGCCCGCTTTAATCAATCGCCAGCTCGCCGAGGAAAATAGGATGACCACGATAACGATCCTATCAAATTCGCCTATCGGATGCCGAATGTGTCCGGGCGGCCCCGTTATTTCGTCGATTGAGCAACGCACCAGCTGGGAGATCGACTACAATTGAAAGCGCGGCCAGATCGCCGAGAAGGCCGGCTTCGACTACGCCTTGACCCAAATCCGTTTCACCGCTGGCTATGGCGCCGACCAGCAGCACGAATCGGTCAGCTTCTCGCACGCGCTACTCGCAGCAACTGAAAAGCTCAATCATCGCTGCCATCCCACCGGCCCATGGAACTCAGGGCTGGCCGTACTCATTCGGACAGGTTCAATGTGGGGCGACACCCAGATCCAAAGAAGAAAGAGCGCTCCGTACGACCATGACAATCTTGCCGGCAGGTTATCTTTCGATTTTTCTGGCGATTATTTCAGTTGCCATCGACACGATATCACCATCACCAATGGTGTGAACTAAAGCGTCATTTGAGCTTCAAGATCGCAGCATATCTGCTTTGGGTCGGATGCTGCGGCAGCCTCGCTGCCCCGATGCTACTACGTGGTACGTTGAGCTTGGAGGAGGATGTGACATGGTGACCACGCGTGAAGTGTCTGTCGACGACGCCACAACGGTGACCCAAATGGTTGCTGCCCTACTTGCCGAACTTGGGGCTGGCCAAGCGCAGGCCGGATTAGATACCCAGCTGGTTGCCAACCTTCTCGCCATGAAAGAGCGCGTCTATGGGTTTCTCGCCTTCACCGAGGAACGTCCTGTCGGTATCATCATGGTGTCGGAAAGCGCTGCGCTTTTTGCTCGCGGAACCTACGGCATTATCACCGAACTCTACGTGGTGCCGGATCAGCGATCGTCTGGGGTCGCGATGCACCTTATTGAGGCTGCCGTGGGCCTGGGGACGGTAAAAGGCTGGGGCCAACTTGAAGTGGGAGCGCCGAGGCAGCCGATGTGGAGCCGCAGCCCCAACTCAGCATTGTACTTGAAGGCCGGCTTTGCAGAGATCGGCCCACGCCTCAAGTTGCCGTTGCATGGCCTAGCTAGCCGACGTGCGCAAGGCAATCCTGCGGGCGATCCGCGGTTAGATCCTCGGCGGCAACGCGCCCGATACCGCCGTGTCTCGGATTCATCTGCTGCAGGGTTTGCATGAGCGTCGACTTGCCGGCGCCCGATTTACCCGCGATGAAGTTTGTGACGCCAGCTCGTGAGCGGAGCCTTTTCTTGATGGGACCGCGGCACCCAGTACTCGTCGGATCGCATGATCGTCATCACGCGCTGAGTAACTGCCGAGCGGCCCGGATCCGGCGAACCAGCTGTACGCGACAGGTCGTAGTAGTCGATCTTGAAGAAGTAGCGGTCTGAGCCGAGATAGAACCGAAGTCGTGCTCACCTTACGATCGTTGCCTCGAGTAAACCGATCTAACTTGCGCACGAGCTCAAGCAGCTCGGCCTAGCTAGCAGGCTGTTGAAGGAGCAGCCAATCGGCGGGCGATAAAGGGAATGTCGTCGCCGGCTTCGAGGCATATCTCGTCGGCCGTGAAGAATCTCGTAAGTCCTTGAGCGGGATTCGATTTTCTGGTCACAACGACATTCGAGATTGCCGGGTTTTGGGCGTTGAGGCTCCAAAAGCTTGCAATCTCAAACCTCGCTCCGTTCCGAAAATCGACTCCCGCTCAATGGCTTGGGGGGTTCTTCACAGTCGACTATTTATCAACGAGGCTCGCAAATTCCGATCCGGCGGCTGCCGCAACAATCGCCGAAACAACGGCCGCTCGCCGCAAACGACCGCTGATCCTTGTCCGGTTTCTGACAGTGTGCAACGGCTATCGTCGGGTTCAAGACACCGCCCGCCATGTACGGTGCGAACGGTCTTCAAAGCGAACCCGAAGCTTAACGCGCTTGAGCGCCGTTGGCACAGTCATTGCTATTTAGAGGCGGCAACACAGAGTGAGGGGAGGGCTGAGCGCATTCAAACGCGTGTAACGAGCGATGTTCTCCTCCTCTAAATCCGTATACGCATTTCTGAGAGAGAAACCAGCGCGCGGGAACAGCCGCGCAATCTTTGACAATCGGTTGACGGAGAGCAACATGCCTTCAGTGAGACTGATCATCTCTTACGGAAACCATGGTATCGAAGTCGAGCTCGCCGCAGAACAGGTTAGTGGCACTGGCCGAGATGGGTCACAAGATGCTACTCGTTCGCGGGGGCAAGGCGGATTCCACCTGGTTGATCCCACACGCGAAGCGCAGGACACGAATCCGAGCTTCGCTGATAAATCCCGGCAGTCTCGACGATCTCGAAATCATGACGTGATGCAGATCAACCAGAATATCTGGTGCGTGGAGTCCGGCGGTACGGAGAAATGTGTCATCACATTGATCACTTCCTAGAAGAGAACGGCGCCTATAACGCGGTTCTAGACCACGCCCAG
Source organism: Bradyrhizobium murdochi (assembly GCF_000472965.1). Lineage (GTDB taxonomy): Bacteria > Pseudomonadota > Alphaproteobacteria > Rhizobiales > Xanthobacteraceae > Bradyrhizobium > Bradyrhizobium murdochi. The sequence continues at coordinate 46,049 of NZ_AXAU01000021.1, forward strand.
ATTCCAAGCAGGCCAATCACTATCGCAACGCTTTGAACAAGATCCACAATAATGGCAGGCAATGGCACCATCCCGACCCCGATCACGATGGACGAGCTCGAGGACATGCTCATGGAGCACGGCATTACGGATGAGGTCGACGGGTCCAGCATCCAAGACACCCCCGAACTCGCCGCCTCATTCTTTGCTACCCAAAGATGGAGAGTTAAATGACTACCCCAGTAGACGTATCTGTGCGGCGCCAAACGACAGACGTAGATGCAATGCTGGCCGAACTCCGACTATGCGAACGCCCGCACGATGTGGAAGTGAGCGGCATGCCCTTACACATTTTGCCTGGCGTTTTGTCACCGCGCCTAAGTCACGCTCCCGATGCCTTGATGTCGAAGTGGCGCATCGACCCTGGCGCAACGGTGCTAGATCTTGGATGCGGGTCAGGTATACTAGGGCTTGCAGCACTCCGAGCCGGGGCAGGACGCCTACTGGCTCTCGATATAAATCCGCAAGCCGTCCTCACAACGGAGATAAACATCGAGCGATTAGGTTACTCGGACAAAGCAGAAGCGCGCTGTAGCGACATCTATTCTGCGCTGCAATCCGGAGAAAAATTTGACGTCATTCTCTTTGCCGCACCCTATTGGAATCGGAAAGCAAAGGACGACCTGGAGCGCTCCTGCTATGATGAAGATCACAAAGTTATGGCCTCAGCTCTCGCGGGAGCGCATCTCTGGTTGAATGCCGCCGGGCTAATGTATGTGGTGTTCTCCGATCAGGGAGATGTTGGACGCGTCTTGAACTTGATTGATCAGAGTATGCTGCGTGTCAGAGACATGCATATTTTCCGACCATCGATTGCAGGTGGGCACGTCCGCATTGTTTGGGAGCTCACGGCTCGATAAAGTCGACTGTGAAGAACCTCCCAAGCCATTGAGCGGGAGTCGATTTTCGGAACGGAGCGAGGTTTGAGATTGCAAGCGTTTTGGGGTTGAAGGCCCGAAAGTTTGCAATTTCGTTTTTGCGATTCCCTCGAATCGCAGGTCGTGATTGCGTGGTTGGATCGGAGGGGGACGATGCGACCCAAGGAACGACGGGACAGCGGACCGGCCGATCTTCTGCGCTCGCGGCTGGACGCGATCATCGACATGGCATGACGTACTCCCTGATGGTGGTGTAGCTCGGTAGAAGCAAAGCCGCCCGGACGCGCGCCCCCAACTAGCGCCGCAGCGGGGGGCTTCGCGGTGGTCACCGGGAGTTCTCCGGTAGGACCGGCTTGCGACTGCTGGGTACTTGAGAACGTATGTCGCTTTGTCGCGTTGACGTTTACGGCGGGAAACGGCACGCCTTGATCATCCGTATGTAGCGATACCGGATACGGTTGATGACGAAGACCAAAGGCATGTCTAAAGCCTGGACGTATACGCGTCGTACGATGCTGTTGGGCAGTAGCTTCTTGGGTAGCGCGTTGTTCGGGGGCGTTACGGTGCCTACACCCAATCGGCCGCAGCGCAAGGTTGCCATGGTGTTGAAGGCGGCCGACTCTTCCTTCGTCGTTGGGTGCACACAAGACGGCATTACCTCGTTGCGTTATCGTAACGATGCGTATGACACGGATTATGTCCTGCCTGGAGCCGTGCTGGGGACGGCTCACGCTAGAGTTCGGCGTGCCGGATCCGAGTGGCATACGCTTCGAACCGGCGCTGATGCAACGAAGCCGATGCATAGCGCGGCCCTTGAACTAGCAGCCCGCGATGCCGGCGTCCTTCTCACGACCCGCCTCGCAGTCGACGAGGCTGGATTGACGTGGGAGATCATGCTGCGGAACGACGGCATGGCGAGTGTGGAGGTTGGCGACCTCTATTTGCCCATGCCGATGAACACCGAATTTCCGGCAGGGCAACCGGTATCGGTGGCTGTTTTGAAGCACAGCTTCGTCTCGGGGCATGGATCGCACATCTTCTGGATTCGCGGCAACAGCACCGGTCCCTTCCTCATGCTCTTACCGGAAGCGGACACGTCACTGGAATATTGGGATGTCCACAAGGATTCGGCCGAAGCCAGTGGGACGTGGTGCGCCTACATCTTGGGCGGGGCGGCCGCCGGCGAGGCAGTGGCGGGCGGGACTCGCTGGCGACAGCCGACCCATTCCCTGTCCCTGTCGCCGGCCGAGCAACGGCGTTACCGTCTCCGCTTCCAGTGGGTTGCCGATTACGAGGCGGCGCGCAGGGCTATCGCGGACGCCGGTCTGGTGGACGTGGAAGTAATGCCGGGCATGACGGTTCCCAATGACCTGCATGTCGACATCGCGCTCGCGTCCTCCATTCCGGTGGAGCGAATCGAAGCGGAATTTACCGGCGACACGGTGGTGCAACGGTTGCCAGATCGGGCTGGCAGGCGACTGTGGCGGGTTCGCTTTTCGCGATTGGGCGAGAACCGGCTGACCCTGCACCAGCCGGGTGCGCGCCAGACCTTTCTTGAATTCTTCGCTACCGAGCCCGTCGAGACGATGATGAAGAAGCGCGCAACCTTCATCGTGAAGCGGCAGCATCGTGACCCGTCCAAATGGTACGACGGTTTGTTTGGCGAGTGGAATATGGAGACGCAGGTCCTGCTTGGCCCGGACAATTACGACCGGATCAAGGGCTGGCGCATCTACGAGGTGACGTGCGACGATCCCGGGCTGAGCAAGCCCGCTTACCTCGCGACCAAGAATGCCGAGCATCCTGATGTGGCGGAAGTGGCGGCGCTGGATCGGTATATAGATACGTTCGTCTGGGGCGGGCTGCAACGTACCACACAGGAGGCATACGCCTACGGCCTCTACGGCATACCGGATTGGAAGCAGAACAGGGAAAGCAGCGATCCCGGCCCAAAGGGCCGCCTGCATATCTGGCGGCCTTATGACTATCCGCACATCTTCGCGATGTATTTGGCCATGCACCGCATCGCGCGTGACCATCCCGCGATACCCACCCGCCAAAGCGCACGAGATTATTTGGTACGCGCCTACGGTACGGCGCTGGCCATGTTCACGGTGCCGATGCGCGTGGTGATGTGGTCTGCCTACCGCACCGGCTTCTACAACGAATGTGTGATCCCCGAACTGGTTTCGGCGCTCACGACGGCGGGCTTGACGCGCGAGGCGGCGACGTTGGAGGCGCACTGGGCGCGTAAGGTGCGCGCCTTCGTCGATCCGAAGGCGGACCTGTTCAAGTCTGAATATCCGTTCGATTCCACAGCCTTCGAATCAACGCAGGCACTGGCGCGCTCGGCCCTTGACGACCCTGTCGCCATGGGGGTTTCGAAGGCGGCAGCGCGTGCCTTCGCGGAGCGTCAGATCGCTGCAAATCTGTTCTGCCGTGGCTGGCTGGAACCTGCTTATTACTACCTGGGCAGCGATTATCGCGGGACTGCGGGCGACGCCTATACGCTGACTTACATGGCGCAGATGGGTGGCTGGGCGCTGCTTGATCATGCGCTGAACGATGCAGACGACCCGCATCCGCTCCTTCGTCTCGGCTATGCGTCACAACTCAGCGCGTGGGCTTTGCTGAACAGCGGCCCTGCGTCGGCCGGTCATGGCTATTGGTATCCGGGCGAGGAGAATGACGGCGCGGCCGGTGGCGGCTTCGAGCCGGCGCCGAGCGGGACCACATGGCTCGGTCAGCCGCATCACCGTGGTCCGTGGTATTACTCGTGCGAGATCGACCTGGGATTTTGTGGCGCTGTCCGCGCTGCTGCGACGATCATTGCCGACGATCCCATCTTCGGCCAGGTTTGTCACGGTGGCATCATGGAGACGTTCGCTCACACCCTGCGTATCTGGCCACGTGATGGCGTGCGGCGACGGCTCAACGTGCGGCTACAGTCTCTCCGACTGGACTTGGTGCTGCTCGACGCCCGATTCGGGGCGGATCGACCGATCATTCTGAATTTGGGGGAGGGGTGGATCAGCCTTACGCCTGAGCCCTTTGCCCCATCTGCATCGGGAGTGACCTTCGAATTGCGGTACGATGACGGGAGGAAGCGCAAGGAAGTCGTCGACATCACGGACAGCCAGATCGTCGTCCGCTTGCCTGCGGCGCGCTTACCGCGGGTTCAGGTTCGCTAGTGTTGCCGATTATCGGGTGCGATCGGCACTTATGGCCTGCTGTTCCACGCGGCTTCCGAGGCGATGACGATCATCGCCGCAAATCCCGAGCATCTCGGCGCACGAATCCGCATCGCCGCGGTGCTGCATACCTCGGGTTCGGCGATGACCCACTATCCGCACATCCACATGATCGTGCCGGGTGGCATCGGCGGCAAATTCAATAATCGTCGAAATATGGAAAAAGTGAATGCCGTGGCCGCCCTCTCCCGGGAGAATCGCCTCTAGACTATCAATCGGCACTGGAATGGGACTCCCATCGGCGTCCAAAAGGGGCTCGGACTCATATGCGGAACGGCCCGGGCTGCAAGATCTTTCTCTGGTTGAACAAGGGATGACGGTGCGGTCATATGTTCGGCCTGTAAACGCGGCACTTGGCCGCTAGCCACGATGATATCCGCGGAAGCAATCGCCCAATCAATTTCTTGCGCTCGAAGCGCAGTGAGTCAGGCGGTCTGATTGCTGCCGGGAATAACGAGCCGCGTGGGGGATTTTCACTTCCTCGTCGAGGACGAGGCCGGGCATGAATTGCAGTTTGAGGATGTCCGCTTTTTGCTCAGCGAGGCTTAGCACGAAGGGCCAAGTTCGAGGCGGATCCATTGCTAGCCGGGAGTGAAGCAAGGATGTCCAGCCCTCGCTCATGGCGCCATCTCTTTTTGTCTTTTTGACAAACTGTGCCAATTGGCCCGATCACTTTGACCCACAAACCGACAAATTGGATTGATTTTCGACCTGCACGCTGAGTAAGTGATTTTCGACGAAATCACCATTTTTGCGGCATAATTCGACGCTCAATATGGATTTTCGACTATGCAGCTGAACTTAGCGGAGACAAGGGCTTTCCAGGACAAGGAACTGCCTACCGAGGCCCAACTTGTCGGGCAGTCCGCATTGGTCCAGACGCTGTCGGTTGCGGCACCCGTCCGTCGGCCTAGCGCCGTGTCGGAAAAGCATATCCGTGGCAGCCACCGGGATGAAGGCGACTGGCGGCTGTTCGACAAGTGATATTTGGCCCGGCGATAATTTTGCAGATCACCTCACCTTGGCCCTGCGCCACGAGGACCTCGATCTCCTCGTGATCAAGCGCGTGTTCAAGGCAGTCCCGAAGGCAGAAATTCGTGACTTTGTCACGGCGGCACCAACCGGTGCTCGCGCCGGGTCTGGTTCCTCTATGAAATGCTGACTGGTGAGACGCTCGACATTCCGGATAACCCGAACGTCGCAGCTGTCGATTTGTTCGACCCGAAGGCTTACTTCACAGGCAAAGCCCAAGCTGTCAAAACGGCACCGCGTTCGCGACAATCTGCTCGGGACGAAAGATTTCAGCCCCTTTCATCCGAAGGACTTCCGCGCTCGTTGCCCTCACAGAGAGTGGCCTTGCGGAAAAGGCCCGCGAAACCGTCGGGCGTACCGGCGGCCATGTGGTCTCCCGCGCCGCGAGTTTTCTGTTGCTCGCCGATAACCGCGCAAGCTTCGAGATCGAAGGCGAACGCCCGCCCAGGAACCGGCTGGAGCGGTGGGGACGCGCTGTCGTGCAGGCAGGCAAGCATGCTCTGACCCTTGAAGAGATCGTGCGGCTACATGGGGTCCTCCTCGAAGACATCCGGCTCGTTCATCCAGGCCTTCGGCCAGATGGCGTTTTTCTGGGTGAGCGAGACCATGAGAATAATCCGCTGCCTGAGTTCATCGGCGCCAGACCCGACGACCTGAACAGCCTCATGAAAGGCCTGATCGACGCTAACGCGCGTATGCGCGATGACGGGATTGATGCCGTTCTACAGGCGGCAAGCACAGCTTTCGGGTTTGTCTATGTCCATCCGCTTCAGGACGGCAACGGACGCCTGCATCGCTGCCTCATCCACCATGTTCTGGCGGAGCGGAAATTCACGCCGCCAGGCATGGTGTTTCCGGTATCGTCCGTCATGCTCGACCGGATTGATGACTACCGCAATACCCTACAGTCCCATTCCCGGCCCTTAATGGACTTTATCGGCTGGAAACCGACAGCGGACAGGAATGTCGAAGTGCTGAACGATACCGCGGACCTCTACCGCTATTTCGATTGCACCGACGAAGCGGAATTTTTGTATCAGTGCGTCAAGAGAACGGTGGAGCACGATCTGCCGCACGAAATCGATTATCTGCGCCGTCACGACGAAGCCCGCCGCAAAATCATGGACACGGTTGAAATGCCGGATCGCCTTGCAGACAGATCTGCTTCTGTTCATCCGGCAGAACAAGGGCGCGCTTCCCAAGAAAAGAAGAGAACGCGAATTCCAGAAGCTAACGGACGATGAGGTTGCCAGCATCGAGGCCGTTGTCCGGGATGCATTCGAAGGGTTTGAAGTTAGCTCAAACGAGCAAAATCACGCCCCGTAAGCTTTCGCGACAAATCCCCTTATGTCGCTGATCAAGCTTGTGCAGCCGATCGAACAAAAAACTCGGGACAGCAGAAACCGGCAATCTGAAGTCGATTCCCGCGACGGCTCGTCGCGAGCCTCTCTGGCGGCCGGCTTAGTGATAGAGCAAGGACGATATGCTGCATCTGGTGACAAAACCGTCAGCCCCGCTCGTGAGCGGGGCCCTTTTCTTTGATGGGACCGCGAGAACCCAGTACTCGTCGGACCGCATGATCGTCATCACGCGCTGAGTAACTGCCGAGTGGGCCGGATCCGGCGAACCAGCTGTACGCGACAGGTCGTAGTAGTCGATCTTGAAGAAGTAGCGGTCTGAGCCGAGATCGATAGAACCGAAGTCGTGCTCACCTTACGATCGTTGCCTCGAGTAAACCGATCGAACTTGCGCACGAGCTCAAGCAGCTCGGCCTAGCGCTGCCATGACAGGCTGGTGCCCCTGTTTCAGGAGGACGGTGCCGCTGAAGACAAGGGTCTGGCGAAAGCTGTCGTTCAAGCTGCGGACTGTTGCGGTCTCGGTGTTGTCGGTCGTTGGGGTTCTTCCCTCGGCTATCGGCCACGCCCTTCGCGGCCGTCGGAAATGCAAAAGGCCGGTGGTCATGAGCGGACGCGCAACGGAGGGTCCGACCGAGGGTTCCGAACTTTCGGTATGCGGTTGGATACCGTTCGCGCTCCCGGCCTATGACCGACATCCAGGCTGCAGCGTGGACGTGCCCAAGGGAGCCTGAACGAGGAACAGACAATGCTCGAACTCGAGACGCGTCTAGAGACGATAGCGCCGTCAGGTCGCGGCCGGAACGCTTTCGGAAGCTGCACTTTCCGATGATCGAAATCGGAAGGCCATGCAGGATCGTTGAAAAAGATGCGAAAGGTGAGTGCAGATGACTGTGACGCCATGGCGGCAGCGTACAACGCTGACAATGAGCACAATGTGGAGCGCGCTTTATCAGCGGCCTACCGATCTCGCTCTGCGGGGCGATGTCAAAAGTTTGCGCGAACTCGAGCTGGTTGGGGCAGGTGCAGCGCATTCCGCAGTCTTCGTTGAGGAAGGGGCGATCATCTCCAGTCTTGACTTCAGTAAGCGGGTTCGCACGACGGGTGTCTTGAGCGGCGCTAATGCGGGCAGATCGTCATCCACGCGGATGTTGCGAGGTCCTCGATCAATTTCCCGCGACTCCCACTTACGGATATTCATGCCGTCGAGCTTCGGTCGGCCGCACGCACATTCATTCCAATCCGATATTAATCACTCCGAAATTGGTATTGGCGTCACCAGTGGCGATTGCGTAGCGTATCGATGCGGTCGATTTCTTCGATGAACTTCAGCGCGAAATATGAAAATTCGCCTGATATGGGCGGTGCCCAGCAGAAATTGGCTAATTTTCTTCTTCATGACGAGGTAAGTCTTCCTTTGTGGACGGTGCCCAGCCGGAGGGCTTGGTCCGGTCGCCCGGATGAAAACTCAAGCCGAATGAGCGCACGCAGCAACAACTTTCTGTCGGATGCCGAGCGCGACGTTGTTCGAGATGCTGCACATGGGAGTCAAGCTCTTCGCTCCCCGCACTTACCTGCTGCAAGATTGGCGGATCACTACGATCTTGGAGCTGAACTTCACCTGTGCACGCACAGTGACTCAGCGACTCCGGAGTTCCACTACCAGGGTGGGGCCACAAAGAAGATGAGGATGCGCGATGGCCACGAACGCTTTGAGTGTCGCCCAGCGGCGGCAAGCTGCGCCGTCTGTGACAGAAAGTTTGGCCTGATCAGGTACTACTCATGGCGGGCGACGCTGTGTTCCAAGAAGTGCCTGGACCGCGTTAAGGCACGCCGGGAACGAGATCGCCGCTGGCTGTTTCGATTTGAGGCGGTGGGCTATGCAGCTGCCCCTCAAAGGCGGCCGCAAGCTGGATCTAGAGCTGCAAGATCGATCTGGAGCTGCAAGATCTGTTCGACGGCGCGCCTCGTGAGTCGTCGATGAAGAGGTACTATTTTGATATCCGCGACGGCAGCCACTTCATCCGCGATGATGAAGGTGCGGAGCTGTCGAACATCGAGTCGGCGCGGGAAGAGGCGACCACTGCACTCTCGGAGATGGCCCGCGAGTGGGTCAGAGGCAGGCCGCAGCACCGCATAGCAGTTGAAGTTCGCGATGATCACGGCCCAATCTTGGAAGCGAGCTTCAGCTTCGTGATCAAGGCGTGCGCGATGTGAAAGCCATTCGTTGGGATCGAAATGCAATCGTGGACGCCGATTGACAGCTGAAATCGCGGGTCATCACGGCGTTTCCATATAACCAAGACCTACAGCAGACATCAGCTGATTGGGAGGCTGGTCCAGGCGCATGGGAAGCGTCAACTGGCTCTGGTCTGTGTGTTCGCGAATCTCAGCTAGCCTTGTCCTTGTCTAGCGGATCACAAATGTCGCGTTGACACTTGTGGCGCAGAATGATTCAAGGCCGATGAAGAGCAGACAGGGGAGAAAGATGCCGACCATGTCCACACGGCGCGCCGAAGTCACAGATGCCGCAACCGTCGCTCGCTTCGTTCATGCTCTCCTCGACGAGCTCTCAGGCGGGAAGGCCCCCGGGATCGAAATCGTCACGCAAAACGCAGAGACAGTCCTTGCGGATATCAGCGTCGTCGCGGTGATCGCCAGCGCAGACAACGAGCCGGTTGGCGTCATGGTCCTAAACGAATGCACTGCGATCTACGCGGGCGGCAAGTTCGGAGTAATCTCGGAACTTTATGTTCGCCCCGACATGAGATCGCAGGGCATTGCGCCTCATCTGATCGCTGTCGCTCTGGCGGAAGGACGCGCGCGGGGATGGAAGCGGCTGGAGGTCGGAGCACCGCGACAGCCGAAATGGAAGCGCACCCTCGACTTCTATCTGCGCAACCGCTTCGAGGAAGTCGGCCCCCGGCTTCGTCGCATGATATGAGCCCGTGGTGTCCGCTTAGCATAGTCTTCAAAAAGTCCCCTAGTCCTAGGCTCGCACGTCTTCCGCCATGCATGTGCGCTCAGCGTGCTGCGGGCATCGGTCCTGGTAAGTGATCGGAGACGCCTTGGGCCATCGTTCAACGGAGGGCAACGATTCCTTACCTGAAACTGACGACGCAGCACCTGCGTGCAATCGCCCTCGAGATCCCGGGACAGGAGATGCGCTCATGAATATCTGGCCGAATACGGACGGCAGAACCATCGCGGCGACGAACATGGAGCGCATTTGCTGCCGGGAGCGGGTAATATTCTTGCTCGCTCCCATCGTCGTAGGACAGGCCGATCGGCTTTCTGATTATGGACATAAACGATGTCGTGGTTGAAGTTCGAGAAGTTTCCAATCGTGCTTCGCGACCAGATGATACCTGAAATATCCTTGAAGTAGTCGCCCTGGAACGCCGTCCGCGGGATAGCCTCACCCGGCTTTACGGCTCGTGCGATTTCACCGCTGAACGTAAACCTACGATCAACTACGTTCATCGTCTCGTGTCGATAGAAAATTGCTCTCGCCGCAGGGATAAACCGCTGAAACTGCGTAAGGCAAGCCCCTGTCACTGCCTGCAGTCCGAATTGCGCTGCCGAGACCCGCGACTATACACGAGGCCCTCGGGCATGATGCCGTCGGTCCGATAGCGTCGGAAGACCATGGCGGTCTTGTAGAGCGCGCTCGTAATCCGCAACTCGACTGTGCGTCGGGGAGCTGCCCGCAGAAGGCGTTTGCGGGTCCCGGCGGGTAAGAGTTCCGGCATTTGGACTAGATTGTCTTGATCCCGCGCGCCGGCGCGATTGCCTCAATCCAGATTATTCGCTTCCTTTGCGAATTCCGATGTCGGGCCCCTTATCTCCGTTGCGGCAGCGCGCAATTTCATTTCGAGGAGTTTCTTGCGAGCACGCACCAAATGGCGGCGGTTAAATACATCTCCCACAAACGGGATCTGGCTGCCTTGCAAACTCACAGAGATATGGCGTTGCAAGAATCCACGCCTTCAGCCTGTAACGCAGTTGGATAGGCGAGTTCCAGCAGTGCCAAAGATCGTGGACCTCCTGCCCATTGACGCGTTCATGCCACTCGAGGTGGACTAATCCAGAGCCACACTGAGGGCATTTTTCGTGATGTGCTATTGAGGCCGGTGCCATGTAGAACGTGCGTCATTTCCCAGGTGCAGCATACGATTCCTGGTAGTCTCGGGAAATGATCTACATCAACGATTTGCTCTTTTTGGGGGACGCGCAGCGCGCCAGGAATATCCGGGTCAGCTCCGGAGCGAATTTCGGATTCAACTCGGCCATTCCCGAACTCGCAGAAGGGGCATTCGCGTCGATTTCGTCTCGGCCATGGCCGGTCTAGCGACAGAAGACATTCAGATAGCGCACGAAGTCGATCGATATGAGCCAGCTGCGGATATCAACTCGCGCGACGGGCAAAGACTAGCGTAGCTCCCAGTGCGCACATGATGGCACCCGACACCTGTCGCATCTTGGTAAGGATTAACGGTCGAAGGCCGGCTCTCGCTCTCGCAGCCAAATGGGTCGCAACCAAATCGACACTGGTGTTGAGTGCAACCGAGATGAGCCCGAGGACGATGAACTGCGCGGCGACGTTCGCGGATGGGTCGACAAACTGGGGGATGAAGGCGAGAAAGAATGCGGCCGTCTTCGGGTTTAGTGCCTCGACGATGATGCCGTCGCGGAAGGCCCGACGCACCCCGGTCGTCTGCACCTCGGTCGGCTCGACAATGCGCGCTTCGCGCCAGGTCTTGAGCCCGAGCCAGATGAGATACAGGGCGCCCGCGATCTTCAAAAAAGTGAATGCCTCGGCGCTTGCGATGACGAGCGCAGATATGCCGACGGCGCCGCCGAACACGTGCATAAGGCCGCCGAGACCTAGGCCAACACTCGATGCCAACCCTTCCGTTCTGCCGCCGACAAGCGTTCGCGCCACGATATAGAAGATTCCTGGCCCCGGCGTGATCGCCACAAGCAGCGACGCTGCCAAGAACAGGAAGAACGTCTGGAAGTCCGGCATCGCCCACCCCTCTAATCGCGTCAACCAGTTCGTCTAGGGGCCGGTCTTCGCACACGATGACTACGCTAACCTCAGGCCGGAATCGGAATGAGGGAAGCCACTTCCCGATCCTGCGGCTTTTCGCACGCCGCAAGGCCGGTGGCGACGCCGATGCGGTCAGCCTCGGGCCGGTTCTGGCTCATCTTGCGCTTGCCCTCGAACCTGGTGACCGGAATGCGCACTCCGATGATCCCTCGCAACTGGGAGGCAATGAAGTCGGTGGGGGCATCGCTGACGGCCCAGGGCTTCGCGCGCGACTTCTCATGGATGTTCGTTAGGCGCGTGACCACCTCGAGAAGACGTTCGGGCTCGTGGAAGAACTCAACCGGCCCGTACGCGTGGACGGCGATGTAATTCCATGTCGGCACCACCTTCCCGGTTTGTTGCTTGGTGGCGTACCATGAGGGTGTCACGTAGGCTTCCGGACCCATGAAGATGGCCAGAGCTTCGCCGGTCGGAGCCGAACGCCATTGTGGATTGGCCTTCGCCAAGTGCCCGTACAGCACTCCGTGCTCTCCTTCGGTCTCATCGAGGAAGAGCGGCAAGGGCGTCGCAATCGGCCCGTCCGCGGTGGCCGTGACCAGGTTGGCGAGGCCGGCGGAGCAAATGGTCGCTCGGATGCTTTCGACCTCGTCATCTTTAAAGGCGGGGGGCACATACATGGCGGTTCTCCTCTTTCGGTCCTGAGATAGACCCAGCCTGGTGCGGTTAGAACTGCCAGTTATCACTGATTTTGATGGTCCAGTTGGAGGGGCATGGCGACTAGGACAATCGCCGCGAACGAAGCTGATCGACCGCCTGAGCCAGAAGCTGACAGCCGCGCTCGATCTGGCGCGCCTCCAGTGCGGCGTAACCCATGACAAGCCCGATAACGTCCGGCCGATGCCGGCGGCCAGGATGGGGGTAAAAGAGTGGGGCGACCGGATAGATGCCGACGCCTTTGACGCGAGCAGTCTCGATCAACGCTGCTTCGGACGTTTGGGGCAGATCGCGAAACCAGACCACCACATGCAAGCCGGCGGCTGCGCCGTCGATTTGGATTCGATCGCCAAATCTGCGGCGCAAAGCGTCGAGCAGGACTTGCCGCCGCTCGCCGTTGCGCCGTCGGACTCGCTTGACGTGCCTGTCGTATGCACCGGTCTCGAGCATCGCCGCGAGCGCTTCCTGCTCGATCAGCGGCGTATGCCTGTCCATGATCTGCTTGGCCGCGGCGAACAGGGACTGGAGTTGAGAGGGCGCCACCAGATAGCCGATCCTCAGCGTAGGCGAGAGCGTCTTGGAGACTGTCCCAAGATAGATGACGTCCTGGCTAGCTGCGAGCGCGTGCAGCGGGGGGACCGGCTTAGTGTCGTATCGGTACTCACTGTCGTAGTCGTCCTCGATTACATAGGCGTCGAACTTCCTTGCCCAGGCGAGCAACTGGTGCCGACGCGCGATCGGCATGACGCCGCCCAGCGGAAATTGATGCGACGGCGTCACGTACGCGAGCCGCGCTTCGGTCTTCGCAAGCTGCTCCGTGTCCAGTCCGTCGACGTCGACTGGAATCGGAACGGCGGCAGCCCCGTTCGCCGCGAAGACGTGCCTTGCCATCAGGTAGCCAGGGTCTTCCATGACGAACCGATCGTCGGAGTTGAGCAGCAGTCGCGCACACAAATCGAGCCCTTGCTGCGAACCGTTCACGATGATTATTTGATCAACGTCGCATCGCACGGTCCTCGAACGCCAGAGATAGGCCTGCAGCGCCATCCGCAGCCGGCGAGAGCCGCAAGGATCGTTGTAGGCCAATCTCGCGGGCCGCCGTGTCATTGCAGCGACCACGGCTCTTTTCCACGCGAGCACGGGGAAATCCGAAGGTGAGAGGTCACCATATCGAAAATTTGCGAGGAGGTTGCGAGATTGCTCCTCCGAGCGCGGCGCGACCTGTCTCAAACGCTCACCGTACCCCGACAGTCGCACCTTCCGTGACAACGGCCGCGACGGAGTGCGCACGCGTCCCCTCTCGATAACAGCTTGTGCAACGCGCGGTCGTGCGCCATGGCGGATCTCGATGAAGCCTTCCGCCGCGAGTTGCTCATAGGCGATCGTCACCGTACCGCGAGATACGCCGAGTTCCGCGGCGAGGGCGCGGGACGACGGCAGCAGCCCATCGGCGCCGTACACGCGCCCCAGGATCTGATCCCTAAGCGCTTCGTAGATCTGACGCGCTCCCATTCGCGGGGTGCGGTACCCAGGGAGCGTCTTGATCTGTGCCATCGAAAGTTCGCATAACTAGGCTTGCTTGATAAGCCACTCTCTAGCTATTCGCCTTGAATGCCAAGCTGTTCTGAGGAGTTAGCGGCGCAGGCAACCCAGGGGGCGCTATTTCGGGCGTTGCCGCAGAATCCAATCCAGCAGGTCTTCGTTTCGGCGAACACTTCGTACTAGTCAACGACGGCCGGTGCGGACGCAAGCGCCATACGGCGCAAATGCAGTTCGCCCCCGGTAGCAAACCGCAATGTTTCTGATAGTGCATTTTCAATGAACTCAGGCGTTGCATCGCCGCGGTTTCACCGAATTATGGATTGCCTCGGGAACGCCCTTTGGCAGCTCGCTTTCGATTTTGCCGAGCGCAGCTTCGGCGGTAAAGGCGACACGTTCGATTGATTCCTGAACAACCGTTTTCGGTACGCCCGCCGCTTCGCCTATCTGCAAGAAATGCCGGCCGTCTACTTGGGCAATCCTGTAGTGAATGTTTGTCCCTACCGACATCGCGAGCTTCATCTGCTTGCGCTGGATTTGACCGGCGTCCAGACTCGGCTGTGCCGTGAGCACGTCGTAAAGCGCTGTCAGATGGTAGCGGCCGCCGGCGTGATGAAGATGCTGAAATTCTTCGCATGGCCATCGCTCGCGACGATCAGCCGTCGCCTGATCATCCGCTCCTGGCCACGACCAGCCTGGTAATCAGACAGCACGATCGGCTGTGGGCTATCCTTGGCCGCTGCGATACGCCAACATGTACCATTTGGTCCGCGCGCCCCGTCCGTCTTCTCTTCCTAACCTCAGTAGCGCCTGGCCGTCAGCTTGGGATCAGCTTTTCTAACTATCATTCGGAGCACCCCTGAGCAGCCCGAACGTATTGCGAAGGGACTTACGCTGAAGGAAAGGTGAACGGCCATGTATGATCGAATCAGTGGCTTATCCACACCGCCGACCCAAGCTGTCGAACCGAGTCAGTCGGTGGATAGTGACGGCTTTATGGAGACAGTTGCGGATCTCGCGCTGCGGCGGAGCCCGCTGCCTGGGGACTTGCCCGATATGGGGTGCTGTGCCAGCAAGCCCAATGTCTCGGATCCAAACAACCCCAGTACATCCGGTCCAGTGAGGCCGAATGACCCACTGTTCGACTACAGGTCGGTCGAATTGGCTGACGCGAATGTAGACGGCATATGCGTTGGGCTGACTGCGGAATGGCTCGGCAATCTCCAGAACAGCCCGAGATCCCGAATGACGGCGCTAACACCCGGATCGGACGGGCACGGCTCATCGGCTGTGTGGCAGCAGCGTTATCTAGATCTCAGGGGGGACTTGCGAAACGAGGGAGCAGAACCTCCTCAGGCCAACAGTGACGCAAAATACGCCATGTTGCAGGAAGCGGGTTTGCAACCATCCCACAAAGAGAAGGTTTACAGCTTCGACGACCCTGCGAGCATCTCGAGCATGTTGGGCAAAATCACTGCCGACGGATCGAGGTATTTGCTTAGTTTGAAGTTCGTCGAAGGTGGGGGACACACAGTTGCGACCTCGACGTTGAATGGAAGGACCACGCTCTTCGATCCAAACTATGGAGAATTCAGTGTTCCATCAGACCAGGTGGATAGTTTGCTCCAACGCCTCGCGGACCGATATATCGATCCCAACGGGCTGTATTTGAAATCAATTGCCACACGAAAAATGTCTTGAGCCGGGCCTGCAGGCACCGCCAATTGGCGCCGGCGCGCCCGAATGGGCCGGTCCTGCTGATACCGACCGTGCCCCAGGACGCCCCGTTGCGACCGCCGTGGGTTTTCGAGCATGTCCGGATGGAGGCTCCGAAAGATGCTCCGACCGGGCTCGGCCTGCCAAGCGGCTCGTTCATGCATTCCGATGATCTCGCCCGGGTCTACCCCATTTGATCTCGCCCACGTTTGAACGAACCGCTGGACGGGAGTGGAGGCGAGCCTGCTGAACTGAGGTGTCTTATCTGAGAGGATGTTGGTCTTCGCCACCCTCTCAAGACAGAAGCCCCAGATGGCCACGATGAGCCCTCTTCGGCAGCGAATGATCGAGGACATGATGGTCCGCAATCTGTCGCCGTGGACTCAACAATCCTACATCTGTGCGATTGCAAAGTTTAGCCGACCTTTCGGCTGCGCCCCGGACCGGTTGAGTCTCGGGCAGGCCCGGGCCTACCGGACTGCATCTCATCAGCCAAAAACGTTTGTGGTCCCACATCAATCAGGTTGCCTGCGCGCTGCGCTTTTCTACGGCGTCACAGTCGGGCAAGTCGACCATCCTGAACATGGCCCAGGTCGTTCTCACCGGCGGCAACCGGCGCTTCCTGCGCCTGATAGCGAAAAGACCTGTAGCGGATCCAAGCGCAGCGTCGTCGACTCTTCAACGGCACGATGTTAGCGCTCGTGCCGCCGGGCTTGGTCAGGGTTGCGCAGACGGCGCGAGGCTGAAGGTGAGTGGTCAGTTCAGGGCTCTGGCAGGGAGAGGGACCAGCAAGTTTCCGTTCGATGGCGCATCATCAGCTTTTCGGGCAGCGCGAAGCGCGCAATTGTGTTCAATTTCGGACAGCGGCGACAAATCCAGTCGCGTTCAAAACACTCGTCGCCGTGGAGTGCCGTTGAGCTTTTCATGGCGTGATCAGGCGCTTAATACGCGCAGACGATGCTGGCACGGACATTGCTCGTAAGTCCAGCAATACTGAATGAGTGCTGAGTGCACACAGACGCGAGACGAGCGATGCTCTCCTTCCTTGAACCCATGTGCCTCGCTCCTGCGAGGAAGAACTTGTTGCTTGTTACTTGGGGCCTCGTCGCGCTTAGCGCGGCGACACCGACATTCGCCGCGGATCTCGCGGGGCAGCTCGTCTACACAGAGGCACCACCGCAACCGGCCGCGGCCGCGATCAGAGATCAGCCAGCGCAAAAAGTCGCGCGACCTCTGACAATCGGTTTGGAGAGAAACATGGTGGTGGGCTTAGAATCTCAAGCTCCTCCGATCAAGGTGGAGAACTGGCTGCGTGGCCAGCCCCTCACGAGCTTCCAGCCCGGGAAAGTGTACATCGTCGAATTTTGGGCAACTTGGTGCGCACCGTGTGTGGCGGCGTTGTCCCATCTGGTGCAGCTGCAAGAGAAATACAAAGACAGCGGAGTTGAGATCGTCGGACTCGCAGCTCGTGAACGCGCTCGAACGGCGGATGAGGCCCGAAGCAAGTTGGACGCATGGTTGACCGAAAAGTTGCCAAATCTCAACTATCGGATCGGGTTCGACTACACAGGTGAAATGAACAAGCTTTGGATGGATCCCAGCTTTTCTGTCGGGATTCCCACCTCGTTCGTCGTCGACCGTGATGGCCACATCGCCTTTATCGGTTTTCCGACGCAACTCGATGACGTTCTGCCGAAAATTCTGAGCGGCAGCTGGCGCACCAGCGACGAAGCTAAAGCCGCCGATACCGAGCGGCTAAAGGCGAACGCGGAAAAGCGCGAAATGACGAGAAAGCGAGCGCACTGAGCCGATCTTCGCCAAACTAGCGCAAGCGATGAAGGCGGGGATTGGGCGAAGGCGCTTTCGGCGGTCGAAGAGGCCGTCGCTGTGATGCCGGACGGTCTTAGCTTCTGCGTGCTCTATGCGGATCTGTTGCTTCACAAGCTGCACGACTTGCAGACCGGCTTGCCGGTCATGGGGCAATTAGTTCGCGAGGCGATCGACAAAAACTCGGAGCTGTGGATGGCCGGGGCGCTGCGGCAACTCTCCGATGCAGCGAATGACAACTGCCACTTCCCGACTGCCGAGCGCCTTGCGATGGGCAAGGAATTGTCCGAACACATTCTGGCGCTGAATCCTCCGCAACTGGGCGATGGCTTCAAGTTCTGTCCTATGGGCGGTCGCTCAATATTGTTACGAGAGCGGCAATAAGGATCCGGTCGAGTTGATCGAGGTGGCGCTGAAGTCGCTGGGACGATCCTGAGCTTACCCCGCTTGAACTGACACAGCACGTTATCTCGCTGTTGGTCCAAGCGCTGGCCAACTACTAGGATGAGGAGGGCTCGCTACGGCGCTCTTTGTGCAACTCCGCAAGACGGATTTCCGAAAAGCGTCAAAGCGATAGTCGGAATTGGTCCAATGATCGAGCGCTTCTCGTTTTGCGACGACGCACGGCGAACTCCCAAAAAAGGCGAGGCGATCAGGTACTTTGCGCGATTTTTGCAAGATGATCGCTGGATGATCAAGCGAATGATCGAGGACATGATGGTCCGCAATCTGTCGCCGTGCACTCAACAATCCTACGTCTGCGCGATTGCAAAGTTTAGCCGATATTTCGGCTGCGCCCCGGACCGGTAGTTGTCGGGCAGGTCCGGGCCTACCGAACCGCATCTCATCAGCCAAAAACGTTTGTGGTCCACATCAATCAGATTGCCTGCGCGCCGCGCTTTTCTACGGCTTGCGGCCTCGGTCTTACACGTGCGGGGCGCTGGAAAGCGCTTCATCAGTTGTTTGATTCGGTCATTGCGCGCGAGAACAGGGAGCAGGTTCGTGCTATGGAATCCCTCTTCCTGTGGGCCTGGAAAGGTGAAGAACGAGAGTCATGGAAACGGATCGAAGGGCTTGAGCCGCCGCAAGACGGCGCTGCGCGACTATCTCCTGACGTTGTTTACGGAGTGGAGCAAGCGTTTCACCGGGCTTACGCCTGACGTCGCGCTGCTGTTTGAGCGTTTTGGAATGCTAGGCTCGTTCATCTTGAACGATACCAGAAAGCGGATGTTCAGCAGAGAGATCGAGGCGCTCTACAAGAGGCGGGTCAACGACAGCTTCTTTCATAAAGAATCCTAGTCTGCCGCGTCCGTTCGGACCGAGCTCTACTCGCGGCGCTCCCGGCGCCGCCGTTGCCGTCTCCGCCATCCGGTAACGATCACTCGCGCGAGGTCTGCGGAAAGAGCCGAAAGCTGCTATGCTCAGGCATGCGCTACAGTGAAACGACGCTTCAGATGGTCCAGCGGCATGTGCGGGACGGGGAGACGATCCTCGCTCGGCAGCGCAGGCTGATTGAGCGCATGACCGACGCCGGACAACCTACCGAGGAAGCCGAGAGGCTCCTGGCCAGCTTTATCTGGATTCAACTGAGCACGTCGCGCACCTGCTGAATAGCCAGCCTCCGGCTGACTTCGTTTTCGTTGCTTTTGGGGCCTGCGGCCCCCATGCACTCAAGGCCAAACCCTCCGCGCTGCTGCGGGCGGAAAACGGCGGCCGTGTCGTCGCTGCGCTCCAGCCCGCACCAAACCGCCGCTTTCCGGCCTTGATAGGAATCCCCCTCATTGGCGCGGGCCTAGTCGGTTGCATGCGCAACCACAACACTAGGAGAAGACCAACAGCGGCATCAGCTCGCCCATAGGGATGGATCGGTGGATGCCGACTACATCGCCAGAACCGGCGACGCCAGCTACCGCGAAGGCCGGCGACTGGTCATCCGCGAGGCGCGGTACGCGACGGCGTCACACTCGTTGAGCGCCTGGCGGCGGGTCTTGCGGCAGATGCAGCGCGGTTGATGAAGCTCTGACCTGCCAGCTTATACTTTCAATGAACGCAGGCCCTGCATAGCGGCCGCTTTCACCGAAGTATGAATTGCCTCGGGAAAGCCCTTTGGCAGCTCGCTTTCGATTTTGGCGAGCGCAGCTTCAGCGGCAGCGGCTACCCCTTCGATTGACTCCTGCACGAGCTTTTTCGGTACGCCCGCCAATTGGCCGGTCTGTACGAAATGCCGACCCTGCACCTTGGCGATCCTGTAATGGTTGTTCGTTCCCACCGACATTGCGAGCTTCATCTGCTTGCGCTGGACTTGGCCTGTGTCCAGGCTGGGCTGTGCCGTGAGCACGTCATAGAGCGGTGTCAGATGATAGCGGCCACCCGGTGTTATGAAGATGCTGAAGTTCTTCGCGTGGCCGTCGGTTGCGCCGATCAGCCAAAAGAAAATCTGTGCTTTCAACAGGATCGCCTGATCCTCGGAGGGGTTATCGCTGCCTTTGAGCAGGCCAAGAAGCTTCACCAGGCCGGGGCCGCCATCGCTCTGGTATTTGCGCGTCGGCGGTACCGACAGGGCCTGACAGCAATCCTCTTGCGGAAGGCGGAGCAGACGGCCATCCCGGGTCCACCGCCGGTCGAAGCGCTCGATCACGAGCGCCGTTGTCTTGCCGAAAGTGGCAATCTCGGCTTGGTTCACCGGCAGGCCGAAGGCGGCGGCAAGTTTCAGGCAGTAGTATTCATTCTCGACGCTGTTCGAGAGGTCGATGCCGTTGGGCAGCTCCCCGATCTGCGTCTTGAACATATGGGTGGTCGGCGTTGTGCCGTGCGGCTTCAGCCATTTGCCCCCGTTCCGCAGCAGCGCCGTCTTCTCCTGCGCGCCTCCCAGCGAAATCCGGAAATCATCGTCGCGCGTGAGCCCGAGCGGAGCCTGGGCAAGCCCCTTGAGAAGCTTTTCGATCGCTTCGTCGTCGACGGCGTCGCCGGCGATAGTGTGACCATCGCCATGGCGATCATCATCCTCGGCGACGAACTGCAGGGCGCCCACACAGTCCCTCCCGATCGCAGCGAGCAGGCTGTAGGCATCGGTCCCGGCGGCGCCGACCTTTTGCGCCACCCGGCGGCGCAGGGCGTCCGAGTCGGGGAGGAGGTTGTCGAAGACAGCCGTAACGGCTTCGCCTCGGAAGGCATCCTCGCGCAGCGGCAGCGACAGTGAGACGGGAAGGGCGTGTTCCCATCCGAGCCAATCATCCTCGTACCGGAATTGAATAGCACCGCTTGCCGCCTTGGTGAGGTGGCCAACAAGTCGGTTGTTGAGGAGCACACGCAGCGGTGCATGGCGAGGACGGCGGGCCATCAGAAGATTTCCTCGATGTCCGCCGGGCCAGCCTTGCGACGGGCCACAATGCGAAATTCAAGGTCGAGAGCGGCCAGCACGGCGAGGATAGTCTCGAGCCTTGCCGCCGGGTTGCCTGTCTCGATCAGGGAAATGGTCTCCTGCCGCACTCCCGCCTGGTCGGCGAGCTGCGTCTGGCTGAGGTCGCGCTTTTTGCGGGCGCGGCGTACCAGATTGCCTATCTGCTGCGGTGTTCTTGCGAGGTCGGTCATGGCTCACTCTCCGGCCCCATTATGCGCTAAATCCGATAAAATAGAAATATCCGATTTGGCGCATAAACAAAAGTTATGCGTCTGATCGCATAAAATCAGTTTATCGAAGTGGCGCATAGACTACCATTTTGGCGCCGACCCCTGGATGGCGTAATGGTCCGATTCACCGCTGTACGCGAAAGCACCCGCCGGCGTGCCCCAATTGCTTACACGGCCGGTTGGTCGGGCGGGGTTGGCCGCGACGGTCTCGCTAGCAATGCGAGACGCTGCCACAGCGCGTCCCGTTCGGCGGTAATATCTGCGACCTGTTCGAGGATTGTCTTGCGGAATTGCAGATCGCGCGTCACGCGCAACGGGAGCCCGACGGTTTCCTCTAAAAAAGCCCGGTCTTTTGCTCGATGATCGCCATCGCTTCGTCGATCCATTCCGTAGATGGGTCCAATCAAGAGAATGTATTTTACCAATTGTGCGGTCGTCATCTAAGACTGTTGAGGACGGCTGGGGCCAATCCAAGGAAGCGAGTCTCGAATGAAAAAATTGCTGTTTGTTACTGCGAGCGCCGTCGCGCTTGCAGCGGCGGTACCGACTTTCGCCGCTGGTGGTGCCGCGCAACCGGTCGACACCAAGGTACTCGTAGCCAATACGTCATATCCTGAATGCGATGAGGACCCGTTGAATGGCATCTGCGATCTCTTTTTTTGCTTAACCGACCCGGCGTGCTTCGCGCGCTAACAACGGAAAACAACTAAGCAGAAAATGAGATAGAGTCTCAGTACACCGCCGCTTGCGGGGACAGCGGCAACGTTCTCTTTGCGTGCGTATACGCGGCCATATCCGTCTTCGGTGTTCTGTCGGACGACATTCAGCCAGAGCAAGTCCACAACGTGGGGTGAGGGCGCTGCGCAAGCAGCGCTTGCGGATACTGCCCTCGCCCTCGCCCTAAACCAAGGGAGTTGACATAGCAAACGCTGGGTGAACGACGATGATCTACGAGTCCCTTGCTCGCATGCGCACGCATCGCAGCAACATTCACCGCTATCGGGCGGGCGAGCGCCCCTTCGGCGCTCGCCCGCCCGATACGCGCAGCGCGCAATTGTTTCAAACCGAGCTGACGGAGCTGGAGAGACAATATGTCGAGCGACGGCTGTCGGAAGAACGGGCGGCGCTCGATGCCCTCGCCAACACGACCCTTCCGTTTGGCTTGCCCTCGCCGAGGACACTTCCCGAGGGCGTGAGCACCCAGCAATCGAACTGAGGCCTCGCTAAAGTGCCGGTCCCGCCGAACGCGGCGTGGCGTGACATGCGTTCCTCGGACAGGAGCCGAAAGGATGGCGAAGCTCACCGTCCACTACGTCGCGTTCTAAATATTCAGAATGTTGAGATAGTGCAGCTCGCGGCGCTGCTTCACTCGTGCAGGCGCCGATCGAGTGAGAAGGCATTGCTTTCACACGCCATGAAGAAATATCCGGAGACGAAAGGTGGTCAACGAGATGGTCGAGGCTTACGCCGACGGATTAGGTGTGAGCGGCAGCAACTTGGCCCGTCTTTTCGCCGGAGCGGCTGTCGAATCGGACTTCATGGCGGGCGCTTCTCGCGCCGGCCGAGCTTCGAACCATTTTTGGCTGGCACAATAGTGGCCGGCTCTTGCGTGGGGCTAGGGCGCACGTCGCTGGGCCTTACGAGCACTCCATTCGATCTCGTTATCGTAGATGAGGCGGCGCGAGCGAATTGCTCGTGCGGTTGCAAGCTGCTCGATGGGGCCGTACTGGCCGGTGACCACGCTCAGCTCGACCGCATCACGAAGCTGAAATCATCAAGCGCGTGGCAAGTGTACGGCAGACACGCCGCTTTCAGTCTCAAGCCCCAATACAGGATGCTACCGCCCATCGGACGGCTGGTGTCGGAAGTGTTCTATCCGGACCTCAAGCTGGAGCCAGGAAGACTCGATCCCGAAGTTGATCGATCCTGTCTGCCGTCGGAGTTCGACAGGCCGCTGCTTTGGATCGATACGGACAGGTTGGGCGAGCGAGGTTACGAACGAGTTCCTTCCAATGGGTCCAGCCGTATCAATCAGGCGGAGGCGCATGCGATCGTGGCGCTGCTGGAAAAATGGCTGGCGCAAAGTAAGTTCATGGATTGGCTGACTAGCCAGACGAAGCACGACGCCGGTATCGGCGTCATCCGCATGTATGCCGCGCAGAGGGACCTCGTACGTCGGGCAAGCGCCGCGACCGTATCGAACACGCGAATGAAATAAGCAAATATATTGGCCTCTTCGAGCGCGCCGGCGGTTTGCGAGCTCCCATAGTCTCGCCTGAATTCCGCTGCGATTGCATCGCGGGTCTCAAGGAGGAACCTGCGATAGCTCTTGGTATCCTTGCGAGCGTAGGAGGGACAGAACTGATAGACGTCGGTGACCGCATGCTCGACCAGCTTTTGGAGGCTTTTCGGATCGCGCCGGAGTGGAGATCCGCCCCGCAATTGTCGCGGGATGCCGCAGTAAGTCATCACGCCGGCAACAGAGCGTACCGTGTACGCGCCGCGGCTTAACCCGATCAGATAGATGGGGTCACCTGGTTCATACAGGCCAATGATCGCCGCGTAGCCATCGACGATATTTCGGGTGATGCCAAGGCCGGTCGCCATGCTGGCGAGGTCATAGAGCCATCGCATCCAGCCGATCTTGAAATGACCGTCGGATGCCGAACCGAGACTCCGAGGGTTTGACCTTCGTGTCGGGATCAACCCGACAAGCTCGGTAGAGCTTGTAAAGGTTGGTTCGGGCTTCGTCGAAATTGGTGCCACCCGCCTGGCCAGTACCGTCGGAAAAGAAAAGTGCGCCAACACTCCAATAATATCACAGATTGTGGGGGTAGAAGTGTGACCTGGCTTACCCTTGAGGGGATAGTCGTTTCGATATTGGACGGTTGCGGCGTGCCGCTATTTGCCATCAACAAGATTGACGCCAATTCGATCGGCGAGGGCAACGAGGTCTGCGTAGAGCGGAATGTCTGTGAGCAGATTCTGTGGGGCTCCCGTCGGGGAGAGGTCCTTTGCCGTGATGCGATCGCCGAAAAGCATCAGAGCGAGGGCCCGGTCGTCCTGTCGCGATACCCAGCACAGTCCATCGGCGTGAGGACACGTGGCGTGGATAGCTTCTGCCCACTTCCGGGTATTTGGATACTCGTCCTTTTCGGTATCGATGAGCTCGCTGCGCTTAACGCCCAGCTTTCTGAGCGAAGTCGTGCTGAGCTCGACCAGATTGAGATCTCGTTTGGGGGTGACCTGAGACCGGACTTGATCGACGAGTTTTTGCTTGTCGAAGGTTTTCAGTCCGGGGGCGAATGGCACGTCGTGGAAAACGGTCTCCATCGCAGCGCACTCGAAGGTCGTGCCGCCGTAGAGCGTAGGGATGCTCGAGCCGTCCGAGGCTTTGATCGGGCTGAACCTCGCGTTGCCCTTGCCCGGGTTGAACTGGCTGCTTCCATAAATCTTCTGGTGAATACGATGGAAGACCTGGCCCTTCGGCCACGTCTTCATGTTCACCAAATTGGCAAGATCGGCGGGTAGTGCCGGCACGCCCGACGGCCGAGCTGGCGACGGTCGGGCGGCCGGGCGGCGTACACCAGACCTCTTCTTAGCCATGGAGCACGCCGGCCACCTCGTCCTCTGCCGCGGTAATGACGCGATCGGACTTGCTGATCAGCAAGTCCTGCGGTCGCTTGCCCCCGAGGAAGCTATTGGCCGACGCAAACCAGTAGGCTAGGCCCCAATCGTCCTTCTGACCGCGAAAGACCTCTAGCACCTTCGCTAGGCCTTTAGTCGGCCTGTAGTCGGTCGAGGCATCCAAGGCATAACCCGGGAAGTAGTCTACGCCGCGATGATGCACCGCGAAGATCTGCCCATCCTTCTTCCACTTGTTCGGTTGAGCGCTTGGATTGCTGGCGCTGAATCCGGCTACCTTGGCGACCTGTGCCGCTGTCATCCAATCGCCGGTCTCGAGCACGCGTTTGCGTGCTTCGGCTGTCATGCGAGCTTCGATCAGCTTGTGTTCCGGAAGGGGTACATCGGGGACGAGGGCCTCGATAATCGAACGGAACATCACATCCTGCCGATGCTCGACGATACTAGAGACGAGCGGAACAAGATTGGCGAGCGTAGCCACAAGCGCCCGAACAGCTGGTTTGTTGCCATGCTTCAACGTCAAAGCGACCACCTGCTCCACGGGCAGTTGGGCCAGACGGTTGCTTACCTCTTCGGGGGTTCCGGTAACGGTTGCGACACCCGAGAGTTCGAGGGTTTTCTCGGCCGTGGTCATGGCTTAGGTCCATATGATGACGGTTATCAATATAATACAATAACCGAAATCATCAAGGACCTTTCCGAAGCTTTCGAATAATCAGCAAAATCGGCCTGTTCGGGGTAAGCAAGACGTCGAAGCTGGTTCCTGCCCCGCTATTGGCTGGCAGCCGGTTGCGCTCACAAGCTGGGCAAATTTTCAGGATTATAGGCGGAGCTAGCAGCAGGCAGACAGGACCGACTGCTCTATTACGTCTTTGATCTCCCATGGCGCGATGGTGACCTTCGCAATTCTCCCCAGATCGAACGCAAGCAGGCGCTACTGGACCAGCTCGGCGAGAACGGCCTGTACTGTACTCTGAACATCTCACCGGCGATGGCCAACAGATGTTCGAATATGCCGCTAAATTGAACTGGGAAGGCATCATCTCTAAACGAGACGCTCCTTACCGTTCCGAGCGCAATGAGAATTGGCTGAAGATCAAGGTCCACACCGGCAAGTTTCCCGTCGTGGGATTTGTCAAAGACCCTACTGGTGTCGCGGCTCTGTACCTTGGCAAGCAGAAGGGCAAAGATCTCGTCTACATGGGCAAGGTCGGGACCGGCTGGTCTCGCACTATCTCCAGCCAGATTAGAAAACAACTCGACACCGTGGTTAGCCCGAAGTCCAAGCTAACCAGACCCATCAGGAAGCCGAAAGCAACATGGGTCGAACCGCAATTCTACGCGGACGTTGAATACCGCGACTCACGGAGGGATTGCTACGTGCCAGTTCGTTCAAAGGGATTTCGCGGAATGATAAACCCTGATTGCACTGTCTGCTTCGGACTGGGATGGGTATGCGAAAATCATCCCCAGCGGGCATGGAGCGAAGATGTCGGGTGTCAGTGCGGAGCAGGAATGCCCTGCGAATGCGTCAGTGCTGACGGGCTTGAGAAGCCTGACGTGAGCCAAATCCTCGAAGCCCCGTCCACACTTCATTAGCGTCGCGTCGTTTTCCGGCGATTGTACGCCGAACGGTTCACTGGTCTCAAGGAAATCGCCTCGCGTTGCGCTTTGCTTGCAATCGATGCTGGGGGGCGCTGCATCTTGAGGCTAAACGCCGGTTGGCGTGTTCGCCTTAGCAAGCGACCCTAGCTGCTTCACTTCCTTATCGCTGCACGGCTGACGTGAGCGCCGCTTGTACTTCGGGTTTGCTTTGCGCCACCCTTCTTGCCGGTGGGCGATCTAGGCCGCTTCCATGCTGGTCGTGGTGCCGGCGTACCTCCACCCTAATGTAGGTTAAGGCATGAATCAGCAGACTGGTTCCCGTACTCGATGTTCAGATGACGTTCATGTTCGCAGCGCTAACGCGGCCTGCATCCGTGGCACGTAGGGGGGACGCATGAAACCCTGTGACCCGATGGCCATCGCGCTAGACCGGCTCCTTGCTTACCGCGCTGCTCGCATCGATCCGATAGTTGGAATGTACAGCCAGGATGCAGTGATTGAATGCGCCTGCGGAGGCCGCAGGATCATCCACGGTCAGGAGGGTATCGCAGCATATTGGCGACGGCGCTTCATCGAAAGCCAGCACTTGAACTAGAAAATTTGCAAGTGGGCGGGGGCGCCGTGGTGGTTTCCTACCGAACGAGTAGCGATATCGTTCAGGCCTTGCCTGAGGATGGGCTGATGAGCCGTTGCCGGTGCGGGCCGATCCGATCGGCGTATCGGCACACCCGCAGAATTACTAGCAATTGCTGCACCCAGCTGCTGTTTTCATTCAGGCGAATTCGAGCAAGTCGCCCAATCTTTCTTATTGTCTCTCATTGCGGTCGGGTGTGTGATAGGGCATCGGGCAGGCAGGGGCGCTACAATGCAGGACATGGCATCTCAGGCCGAAAAGCTGCGGAGCGATGCCGCAGCATGTGAGCTAATCCGAAATACGGCCATCGCTCCCAACAAGCGAGAACTATTCGAGCGGCTAGCGCGACACTTGTCGGTACTGGCCACCGAAGTGGAAAAGTCGATGCTGGAGAGCGGCAAGAGGTGATGCTTGCTAGCGGTTCGGCAGGCCTCTGAACATCGCTTTCCAGTTCGAGAAATCATAAAACCCGGTCCAATCATGAACCGGCGACTCCGCAGCGTTCGCAATAGAACTCGCCAGAACAATAGTTGGTTCGTCGTTCCTGCTTCGCTCGATACATCGTCAAGCAATGCGGACAGGAGAAATGAACAGTGACTTGGCTATCATTGCTCATCAAAGGCCACCCAGTTCTCAGGAGGGGACAGCCGACGCGGGGCCCGTTTATGCCGCGGCTGTCCCTGCGCCCACCTGTCGGAATATTGAAGCCCAGGGCGGCTAGGCGCGATATCCTTGGGAGCTAACAAACTCGACAACATGCAATGTCGGACGACATGCGGCGGCCACGCCATGACTGGTGCACCCACCCGGAATGGCTCGTTGAAAGAATGGACACGCTGCATCGACTAGCAGAGTACTGGACGGCAAAAGGGCCGCATTCGCTGCGGCCCTCCGCCAGCCCAAATATTTGTTCGGGATGAAAACACCACGCTGGCAATACTAACTTTACAGCCTTCCACAAGATTGAGGATTCCGTAGAATCACGGTGTTTGGAGGCCGGACAAACAGTGCAAACACGCACTGACGCGACGAAGTTTGGGAAGGCCGCGGCAAGATAGGCTCTTCCAAAGGCGTATTGACCGACGCCGTCTGGTACCTCCAAAGACAATTGTGTTCCGCGGTGAGGTCTCGAATTGCGAGTTCTCCGTTACGTAGACGTGTTCTTACTTGTCTACTCTCCGCTTCCAAACGACCGCCCACAGTGGGAAATGGGATGACTCAGCAACAACTTAGCAAGATATGGACGGTCGTCGGCCTGTTTCTGCTCTATTACGCGCTGAATACTTGGATTTGTTGTTCAGGGCGGGCAAGAGATCTTCGGCGTCAAGTTGATTGTCGGCAACCGCGTTCCTGCCGCGATGTGGGGCATTCCCCTGACCTGCATCGTTCTGCTTGTAAATTCCCTAGTTGGACTGCGCTACGCCCAGCCCACGCCGCCCGGCCACTGGCACGATCGTATCCCGATCGTCGGCTTCGAAAGCATCGTGACGAATTCGCCGGAAGGCAAAGTTTATCAAGGGGTGATGCTCTTTCTTCTTTCCCTTCTTCCCGCAGCGGTCCTCATTCATTTCTGGCGCATCTTCAACAGCGCCAAGGTCGTCACGACCGATGATCCGCCAAAGCTCGTGAGCAGTATCTGGGACTGGTCCGCGCTGGCCAAACTCGATGATCCCGCGCGCATCTGCACCGACGTTATCCGCGAGGGCAGGAAAATGACGTGCGAGAAAAACGCCACCCTTTTGCCGGGATTGGAGCCAACCCTGTTCGCTGTGTTGACCGCGGTGGCAGTACTCGCCTTGGTGATACACTGGCGTGCCGTGTTCCGGCGAAGCCCGAAGCACGTTGAATAGGCCAGCCCGCGTTAGCGGCATTTTGAGCTCGACCTAGGCACGGGGGGCTGTGCAAAGCTGTCGACAAGCGGTGTCGCGCCCTTGGGCGTTGCATGCGGATACTGTAAGGATCGCAGTTTGCACTCTCTGATTGCGGGGCGAGGCAATGCGTTGGGGTATCTTCCTCCTTCTTGGCGTCCTCGCGGGCGCTGGCACGTGGTACGCGCTGTCAGGCGATAATCTTCGTGATATCGTCAACACGCATTGGCCTCCGGTGACGTCTGAGCAGCAGCGCCAGACCGCGATCGATGGCGCGCTTAGCGCCCTAGAGGCGATGCCGAGTCCCAACATCGCCGCGGGTGTCGACGTCAAAACGATCGAGATGATCGCGGGTGAGTTGCTCAAGGGCAAGGGCGTCACAAAATTGTCGGTCGAGACCGACCGCCAACTCCTAAAGGTGACGGCAGCTTTCGATCTCTCCTTGCGTCCCGAAGACGCGGGTGACGATCCTCAAAAGCGTGCGTGGATCGAGCGCCTCAAGCCACAACTCGCCGGGCGGGCTGAATTCTTCCTGAGCGCCACCACCGCCATGATCACCGCACCAAAGCGCGCCACACAGGTGAAACTCCTGCCGGCATTCAAATCGCTTCACATCAACAAGATAACGCTCGCGGAGCGTTACGATGCCACCGCTGCCGGCGCGTTCCTTGCGAGCCTTCTCGAGAGTTATGCCGACAACATCGTCGGTGCGCTGACGAACGCGCCGGTCCTCAATGCCGAGTTGCCCGCCAGCCTTCAGGATCAATTCGATCCGTCGGGGCCGATCAAAATCAACCCTGCATCCGGGAGCAGTTTCAAGCTCACGCTTTCGTCGCAACCCGTCCGCAGCCCCTACGAACTCGGAAGCGCGACGTTACTCATCGACAACAGCCGCGTGATAGTGCTTGCGCAACTCACGCCGCCCGCAAAAACTTTGACCGCAAAGACGGCGTCGAAGGGCGCGTTCAGCGATCTTGCTGCCGGCTTCACACGCCGCATGTCGGATGGATTTGATCTTCGCGAGGTATCAACCGGTGCGTGGGTTGCGGTTGCGAAGGCGATGATTGCCGACACCTTCAACAGCGCATTCGCACAAGCACAGGCCTGCATCGCAGGTACCGGCGCCATCCCGAAGCAGACCTTCGAGC
The DNA here is from genome assembly GCF_000472965.1 of Bradyrhizobium murdochi. Taxonomy (GTDB): domain Bacteria; phylum Pseudomonadota; class Alphaproteobacteria; order Rhizobiales; family Xanthobacteraceae; genus Bradyrhizobium; species Bradyrhizobium murdochi. The sequence goes on from NZ_AXAU01000021.1 coordinate 75,983, forward strand.
AGAAGATCCCTACACCGGACGCGTCGGCAATTGATTGCACTCCGAGGGGCGACTGTACGCCGAACCAGGCGTGCGACCTCAACGAAGACACACGAGATTGCCGCCGTTCTCGCAACTGCCAGCACAATCATGATACGCGTGAGTGCCGCAAATGCGTCGTGGGCGTCTGCGCCAATGAACGATTTGCGAAGCGGCGAAAGCTTCGCAAAACGCCATCTATGACGCGGATTATACAGCCTGCGTAAATTTGGGTCCCCTCTATGATGCTGCCTGCGAAGCCCAAAAGGCGACCCAGAATGGGCTCTATGCCACGCAGAAGACTCAGTGCGAAGCGGAAAAGTCGACCAAGAAGCTCGCCTGCGAAGCGGAGAAGACCGGCCGCAAGATGGCTTGCGAAACGTATAAAGGGGCGGTTGACGCACTCCATCGCACCGGCAATGTCGGAAACTTTGACGGCAGCATTTCCGGCACGGGTGATCTTGGGATATGTTTCCGCGATGTGGCATTCTCCGCGGACCTCGCTAAGCTTTCGATGAAGCTTGAGACGACCGGTTCAGCAAGCCTCGATACCAGCTTCAAATTTACGCCGCTCGATGTCGCGGGCCACATTCTCTGTCAGTTGCCGTGGACGGCGGACAAGAATATTAACGTGACCGTACCGTCCCAGTCGATTGGCGTTGATGTTACCCTGGCACGCTCGCCTGGCGGGCCCGAATACCGTGGGCAGTTGAAGGCGTCTCCCATTCGCTTACACTTCGAGCCGAGCCCGACGTCGCTCGTCCTTCAGAACATCAATTTCTACTTGGCCTGTCCGGTCACGGCGCAACTGGTCAACGGCATGACACTCAACTTGGCGCCCTTTGTTCCGGAACTCCTGAAGGACTACACACACACCCTCGATCCAATCGATTTCTCGTTTATCCCGACGATTCCAGATCAGCCGCTGTTCGGACGGACCATCAAGCCCACAGCGTCCGAGACCCCCAAGGCCTTGATCGTTTCCGGTGCACCTTAAGCGGGCGTTGTGATGACGTGTTGCGCCTCTGAAGCTCCGTCCGGACAGCTATCTGGAGCCCTGGCCGTTGCTCGCATGCACCAGCGGCACATCGAGCAATTATTCCGATCATGCAAATACCCATCTTCGAGCGCGCCTTCATGCTGAAAATTGAATGGTATTGTTGCTCTTTAGCTCCAGAACATAGCGTTTCAGGCTCTTCGCTACAAAACTACCCGCGCCTCGGCGTCGGAACAGGGATGCGATAACATTATCAAGGCGGCGCACCAAGTCATCATACGTGAGGATGTCCATCATGTTGGAATACTTGCGCTTGATCACCTCGAGATCGAATAGCTGATCGTCCGCAAGCGCAGATTTCCCGTCAGCTCCTTTGTCGCGTCCCAACAAGATCATGGCTTTCGGGCTGGTCACCCGGATCTGCATGCCGTTCGGGAGCAAGTTGGCATATTTCTTGGTGAGCTGCCGCTCACCTTCGACGCCCCATTTCGAAAGGTGGAAGAGATTTTCTCGGCCTGCATGATCGTTCCAGACAGCTCCTTCGTGGGGACGTTGTTGCCCCGATAAAGGCCCCGGCTCAACAGCACGTCGTTGAACGGCTTCTTGATCTCGATGACATCGATACTTCCCCCGGCATCGATGAGACAGATATCGATGAACCTGTTTTTCCGTGTTCCAGGCCTGGAATAAAAATCTGCGACAGTGACGCCTTCGAGTACGGCAATGTATTTTGGAAACAGCAGGAGGATCACTTTGATGTCAGCCGTTGCCAGTCCTTTTCACTGTAAGCTGTTGCGTCGACGAGCCAAACCAAAATGGTGTCAACAGCACGTACTTGTCGATTTCGGCCTGGATGAGTTCAGGGTCATCCAAAGGAGCGGCCGACACGGCCGAACCTCGCCGCTCGAGATAGGCTTCGTATTTCTCTCTCGCGGCCGCGTTGCCATCGAGGATCTCCCCCACGATCGCCTTGACCCGCGCGCTGGCATACTGATCGAGTTCGGTCGAGTTTGGGAATTTTGCCAGAAGCTCGCGAAAAATCTCAACCGGTATCCCGTCTTGCCGTGAACCTCCGACGACGATCTCGCCGGAGGTTGGCTTCACCTTCTCGATGCGCGGGAAAATGCGGAGGTTGCGCTCCGCGATGAAGGTTTTTCGCTCAAGGCGGAGGCCGTTGACCGTAATCAGCACATCGTGGTCGCACCCCAAAATCCGGCCCGGAATCCGATAATAGCCGGCTTTCTTCTCCGCGAAGTGGAATTCGTAGATCGGCTCCTCGCCGCCGCGCTTCGAAGGAGCCTTCAACAGGTCGGCGGGTTCAAAGGTGAAGCCATTGCTTACGGTGACCTTGCCGTCGTCCTTCAGCCGTTTCGAGGCCCACTCAGGATCGTTGTTCTCGACTTCGTACAGGAGGACTAATCCTCGGTCGTCTTCTTCAAAGCTGATCATGCCGGATTACCAATGCACTGCGCCCGTGACCCCAGTCACAAGGAAGCTAGCGCACGTTCAAACATAGAACTTGAATGGCTGACGTTCCTCTCCTTTCGCCGACCCCATGGTGAGGACGTCTCCGACCATCCGCGCAAACCGGACAGTGACGGGCAGGCCATCATTGAAGTTGCAGGAATTGTAGTTGATCTTGGTGAGACCCATGATGTCTGCGAGCACCGTGCGGATGTCGGGCTTTGCGTTCTTGCTCTTCATGACGGTGATATGCAGCGGGTTGGGCGTCTCTGGCCCAATGTAAGTATCGAGCTGTGGCACATAACCCGTCGTCCAGAGATAGGCCGTCTGATCATCGAGCAGGAGCGCGGTCCCCCGCAGCACGGGATAGTCGCCATCGCGGAAAAGCTTAGTCTCGCCGCCTGTCGATCGAATGCGCACGCCGATGATGTGGTCCCTTTCGGCGCCGCCTCGACAAAGGCGTTCCACTCTTCTTCGTTGAAATAGGTCTGCCCATGGATGAAAAGCTCCTTAGGCGGCCCGCCATGCGTCTCGGCGTAGGTCTTCAGCACCAAAGCGAGCAGGCTTTTCGCCGCGGGCGCCTTGAGATGAAACTCGTAGTCTCCGGTCTTCCACGGTCCGTTGGCACCGCGGAAGACAACACCGTCTCCCTCGTTGAGAAACATCTGCGCCGCGCAGCAGGCATGACCATCGGGGTCGTTCGGCAGGCTCTTGTAGACCATGCCGATGTAACAGACCCCCGGTCGAACGTCGGCCAGCCGCCACGGCGGCTTGGGCTGCGTCTTGTAGTAAAGACCGGTCGCGAGATTCCAGGCGATCGTTGCAGCATCCTGTGTCTTGCGCACCGGATAACCGGCCTTATTGAGGAAAGCGTCGGCGCAATCGTCGTCTCACGGACCAACTGCGTCGGCGCGATCGCCAGGAATTCAGCTTTGATCCTGCGATGGAAATCGGGAACGTCCTCGAAAATCGCCTCCTCTGTCTGATGATGGCGCCCATGGCAGCGAGCAGCGGGACACTCTCCTTCGCCTTCTGCCGCTTGGTGAACTCGCCCTTTTCCATCGGCAGGCCGGTTCGCTTGGACTGAGGCCTGCATCGCTCGTAGACGATCTCGGGCAGAACCAAGATCCAGACGTCGACCGATCGCTCGTCGTTCCGCAAGTGCTGCTTTACGCGATCGATGTAGAGCCGTGCGACCTTGTCGACGGCCTCGTTCAGGTTGACGATGCGCGTTGCGCGATCGATGTCCTTCCACGGAATCGACAGGGCGCTGCATTCGTCCGGCTCGAACGAAATCCCGAACGCCTCATCCAAGCCCGGGAAGTCCGCCAGGTGCAGCCGGTCGGCCTTCTCGCCTTTTCCGGGCGGCGGAACCCGGACAGCCGATTTGAGCTTGCGACCCCATGCACGAAAATGCGCGATCCCATCAGTGGTGCCGACCACGCCGACCCCGATTTCCCGGCTTTTCTTCGCCTTGGCATGAGGTCCGTACAGGAACAATCCGGCCTTGGGGTGCGGACTGCGCTGCGAAAATGCAAACTCAAGCTGCGGTTCGCCAAAGTGTTCGACCCGCAGCGATTTCTCCGGAAATCTCATGCGTCGGCCTCGTCATCGTTGTCGGGGCGACCCAGGGTGCTGATGTCAGCTTCTTCCTCGTCGGCGTCAAGAACATCGGGAAGCGCAGTGCTCACCGGCGAGGAGAACAGCATCGGCGCCGCTTCGATGGCGAGCGCTGCGTTCGCAGACAACGACAGCCGAATATAGGCCGACTCGCCCGACAATAGCTCAAGGAATGCGAGCATGCGTCCGTGCCACTGCTTGTTACGCCAACCCTTGCAAATGCTTCGGCGCAGGCGGTGTAGCTTCCTTGCGTCATCGATGCCGAGCCCCTCGGCCGTATTGTTGTCGACCGAGAACAATACCCTCGACTTGAGTTTCAGATGCCAGAGCGGCCAGAAATAAGGCATCGCAGTAACGCCGAACTGCCAGATATGTCCCTTCGCGACATTGCGCAGCATCGAGGACCGCCGGTCGCCTTGCTTGCCCCAGGGGATGCGGTGTCCCGTCGGTGCCTGCGCGGCCGAAGCGTGGAAGCCGACAGCATTGGAATATTGATACTCGACGAAGCCTTTCTCTCTGCAGAAGGACAGCCAAGCCTTCTTAATCATCGCAATGACCAAGTTGGAAGCGACTTGACGCTCAATCCCAAGCGCAGAAAAGCCATTGTCGATGAATTCCAGCAGAGGGATCTCGTACTTCAGCTTGAATCGGCGGCAGACGCGAACGCGACGTCGATTTCGGATTGTTCAGCAAAAGTGATGATCCCGGCACCCTGTTTCGCGCACGGATAGAGGAAATCCTCGAGCGCCCGATCCAGCAATCGGTCCTCGATCACCCCGGTGCTCTCAAAGATCGGATGACGTCGGGCGCTTCCGCCGCGCGCAGCCAGTTCGAGGTCGGTCGCTCGGCCTCCTCGACGAGCGGGATCGCGCCACGCCGCCGGAAAATCTCCCAATTTGGATCGATCACCGGCTGGCCGGAAGGACGCGGGACTTTCTGGCGCTGCAGCGCGTCAAGTAGGAGACCGACGCCTTCTCCTCAGCCGCGCACAAAATCAACGGTCACGGCATCTCCGACGCCCTTGACCTTCTTTCCCGGTTCGAGCCGGAGCGGAATAATGAACCGGGAATCGTCGAGCTCCTTGGACAACTCCAGCGCGATGTCGAGATCATCCTGGACATGAGGGTCAGCGAGCGTGGCATCGCGGCAGATGAGCAGAACTTTCACGGCCCGGTATTGCAGCGCCTCATTGATCTGTCGGCGCCATCGGTCGCCGGGCTGAAGCGTGAGGATGTCGGCGAACACGCGGTACCCCTCGGCCTCAAGCTTGGGCGCGAGCCAAAGCGCAAACTCATCGTCGACAGGCGATGCTTTGATCAGAAATATGGTGTCTCGCGCTACCTTCTCGACAGGCGCAGCATTCCCGGCAGCCTCCGCAGGCGGAAGGAGATTGGCAAGAACTGCGGGAACCACCCCGGGCTTTGACAGAGCCTTTCCAACCGCTTCCGTGACAACCGTTTCCAGAACCGAGGTGCTCTGCGCCCAAAGCGTTTGATGGGCTTTCTCGTTGTCCGGATATTTTCGAAGCAGAGCGTTGAGGTCGCCGGACCGAAAATGTCGCCCGGCGTTTGCAGCGAAGGGCCGATGATCTGCGCTAACGCGTTCTTGTTTTTTGGCGTGAGCGGCGCCGATGTCACGAGGATATAGCGCGTCGCTGCTAGCCGATCGATCGACAGCCGCTCCTTCGCCATCTTTGACTTCAGCGCCGCAAAACCGGACCCGTGGTAGTGCTTCGCCTGCATCACAATCGATCCGTCGGCTCGCGCATGGCGGCCGCCCATCCCGTCGTCCGGGCCTGCCGGAAAGGCCTCGAAGCGCAGGTCTATCTCTCGCCCGACGAGGTCGCGGGCCAGATCTTCGAATTCGCTATGGGATAGACCTGAAAAGTCATAATTCATGCTTGCAGAATGAGTGCTCGTCTCCTAGGCAGTCAAGCGAGGGATCGCGGTATTGCTTGGTCCCTAAGTTTTACCAACAACAAGATAAACCTGCTTTTGTGGACGTGCCCACGCAACGAAAACAAGCCTCGGTCGCGGAATGCTGAGCCAGCGAATCTCCGCGACGCAACAACCGCGGACATCCGAAGCCAGCTTCCCACCGCTTCGCTTCGCTGCGCGAGGGCGGTGTCGCCAAGGACGATGCGTTGCCGAAAATGACGAGCGGGTTGGACCTCATACGAGCGATTAGAGGTGGTGCACAAATTCCCGATCCCTGGGCGCGAGCCGACTATTGCGGATTCTCGTTTTGTTCGCTACTTGTTGGGCTTGGTGCATAAGCACCTGTACGCCCCGGCCCATGCCCGCCGGATCGGTCGGAGCCACCCCGCTGAGCCGCTGTCGTCAGCCCCGCATCTGGCTGTGGTTGACGTGACTTTAACGGCTGAAAGGCATGGTGGGACCGGACGATCCAAACTATGTTTGACGCCAAGCTAGATAAGTGGACCGCTAATGGCTCGCGGCGAGTTGATGAAAAAGCTGTTGGCGAGTTACGGCCGGGACGACGAGTTCCGGGCGGTTGCCGAACAGATCATTCTTGAGGAAGAGCAGAAGAACAACCGCGTTCTAGCCCGGTCCCTCCGCCAAACCCTAGACCATGCGTCGAACCGCGCGCCCCCACCGCGGGCGCTGGCGCCGCTCATTCCGTTCCCGGACGCCGCCAACGATTTCGTCGAGCGCGTCGAGCCGGAGCACAAGGGCGACATTGTTCTCAGCAAGGCCAATATCCGGATCTTTTCCGGACTAATTCAGGAATTTCGCCGCGCCGATGACATCCGCCGCAGCGGACTCCCGGTGCGCTCGAAGCTGCTGTTCTGTGGACCTCCGGGCTGCGGAAAGACTCTTTGCACCGAGATCTTCGCGGGCGAGCTCGGGCTTCCGCTGTTCGTGGTCAAGATCGACCGCCTGATCTCGTCCTATCTTGGCGAAACCGCGACCAACATTCGCAAGATTTTCGAGTTCGCGCGCAAGCAGCCCTGCGTCCTCTTTCTCGACGAATTTGATGCGCTGGCGCGCTCGCGTGATGATACGAGCGAGCACAACGAGCTGCGGCGCGTGGTCAACAGCCTTTTGATCTTCATCGACCGGATCAAGCCGAAGGGCTTTCTGGTTGCGGCGACCAATCTCGACCAGTCCCTTGACCCCGCGGTCTGGCGCCGCTTCGACGAGGTCATCTGGTTCGAAAAGCCGGACCGAGAGATGATCGAGCATTTCCTGGCGCTGAAATTCAAGAATATCAAAACAGCTTTCGATCCAGTCTCTCATGTCGGTTCGCTGGATGGCTATTCTTTCGCCGAAATCGAACGCATTTGCGTGCAGGCGATCAAGGCCGCCGTAATCGAGCGCCGCAAAGAGGTCCGTGAATTGGACTTATGTCACGCCGTCGCTGATGAGATTCGACGACGGTCTGGCACCGCACGCCTGCAGCATCTGGAAGACTGATCCGGCGTGCCGCGCTACGACCACCTCCAGCTCCTGCGGCTTCCCGAGCGTCTCGAACGGCGGAAGCATGGGGGAGGAGGTGCTGCCCCTCAACGAGACGTCAGCGTACATAGCCGCAAGCTTCGTGCTGAGCTCGACACCGCTATTGCTGAGCAGCAACGCCGTCGCCGCCCGGAGTTCGTCGATCCGTCGCTCATTCTGCGCGTTCGCATGACCGGAATGACGATGGAGGAAGACTGGGAGCGGCTTGGACTGACCCTCCTCGCCAGCGATGAAGACAAAACCCTGATCCTCTTCGCATCGAATGACGATCTGCAGGGTTTTCGCGATCGCCTGCAGGCCTATGCGCAGGGAACCCCGCCTGGACAAGCCGCCCCGTCCTACAATGGCTTCATCACCCGCATCGAAGAGATTGGCGCGGTGAAACCTCGTGATCGTATCGGGCTGCGATTGCGTGAAGAAGGGCTGACCCTGCCTGAAGACTTCGATGCGGACCGGGTCTTCGTCCTCGATCTCGAGCTATGGGACATTGGCCGGCGTGAACTCCGCACCCGAAAGCTTGAGCAAATCGCCGAATACATAGATGCGCGGGGAGGCGAAGTGCTTGACCGCTATGTTGGCCCATCGATTACAATGCTGCGCGCTCGCATGTCCGGCAATGTGATACAGACGCTCCTCACAGTCGAAGACGTTGCCGATGTCGATCTGCCGCCCGAACCTGATATTGTCACCGGCGAGGCGTTTGAGTTGACGATCGCCGATCTACCGGAGATCGACGACGTTGGCGACGACGCGCCGGTCATTGGCATCATCGACAGCGGCGTCAATGACCATCCGTTGCTGGCGGGCGCCATTGTCGGCGCGATCGGTGTACCGGAGCGGCTCGGAACGGCCGACGATTGGGGCCACGGCACGCGCGTTGCCGGCGTGTCACTATTTGGCGATCTGCGCGATCAAATTGCCGCTGGCGCGCTGGTGCGGGCAGGGCGCATCGCCTCGGCCAAGGTCGTGAACGAACGTGGTCAATTCGACGAACGTCGTCTTATTGCCTCCCAGATGCGCGAAGCCCTGACCGCCCTCAATCAGCGTTTCGGTTGCCGCCTCTTTGTCGTCGCGCTCGGTGATCCGAAGCGCCCCTATGACGGAGGCAAGGTTGGCCCGTGGGCGGCAACGCTGGATGAACTCGCACGCGAACTCGATTCCGTCATCATCGTCTCGGCCGGCAATCGCGCGCCCCGCAGCGGTAATCGGCTGGAACAAGCCGTTACTGAGTATCCCGGCTATCTGCTCGAACCGGCCAACCGTCTGTGTGAGCCTGCGGGCGCTATGAACGTTCTCACGGTCGGCGCGTTGGCGCACGGCGAGGGTCTTGGGCCCGATCTTGTCGAGCACGTTCATGCCCGTCCCATCACGCGTGCGTTCGAGCCTGCGCCTTTCACGCGGATCGGCCCCGGGATCGGCGGTTCCATCAAGCCGGATCTGGTCGATGTCGGTGGCACAATGGTATTCGATCCCGCAGTAGGGCGGCTGCGGCTGGGCGAAGACTTGCCGACGGCCGGTGTTCTCACGCTCCATCATCTGTTTCTTGACCGGTTGTTTACGGCGGGATCCGGCACGTCCTATGCCGCCCCTCGCGTTGCCCACAAAGAGCAGCGCAGATTCTTGCGCGCTTTCCCAGCGCGTCTGCAAACCTCGTCCGTGCGTTGCTTGCAGGCGCGGCGCGCATCCCGGATGAGGCCCAGCTCAGGCTTCAAACCCTCGGTGACGATGCCATGCGTTCAATCTGCGGCCATGGCGCTGTCGATTCAGAGCGAGCAGCATATTCCGATGATCATCGCGTCGTGCTGTACGCCGAGGATGAATTGGCGCTCGACCACTTTGCGGTCTATCAATTGCCGATTCCCGAGCTGTTCCAGAGTGGCGGCCGTCGCAGCATCCGCGTGACGCTTGCCTTCGATCCCCCAGTTCGTCACACCCGCGCCGACTATGCCGGAATTGGCATGAATTTTCGTCTGGTCCGAGGATGTGAGCCCGATCTGATCTTCGAGCACTTCCGACGGAGAACCCAGGAGGAGGGGCGTCAGCCGGATATCGACGGTCGCTTTGACTGCGGCCTGAAGCCGAGTCCGCGCGAGCGTGAACGCGGAACTCTGCAAACCGCGAGTGTAACGTTTACGCGCGGCACCGAAGCCTATGGCGATAGCTATTATCTGGTCGTGCGTTGCGACGCCGGTTGGGCAGCAACCTTCGAAACGCAACAACGCTTTGCAATCGTGGTGGAGCTGACCCATCAAGCGGAAGTGCAATTGTACGAGCGGCTGCGCGCTCGTGTCCGCCTTCGAGGTTGAGAAAGCGGCAAATGGAATGAGCCGATCGCCACCTTTGTCACGATCCGGACCCGACGGCGGCCCCATCCTCTTTTTCCCTGCTGCGTATCAGTTCCACAACGCCGTGTCGGAGACCCGACCAAGCCAGACGAACTATAGCCGGTTTCCCGCGAGGCCATGCGATGAAGTGGGGAGACAATGCCCGAGATTTTGACACCGCACTGGCGGTGTGGCCGCACTATCGCCCGCTGTTCGACAATTGGCTGATGCAGGAGCTGGTGGAGCAGGGCGACAAGGCTCCGATATGGCGCGACCGCAGAGTGCCGACCGAGAATGGACGCGTACGCGGCGACGTTTATCCGGATGGCGAGACCGCACGATCGGCCGCCGCCACGCTCAATCAGATGCTCCACGACGCGCTCGCTGCGCGCGAGATGGATGCCGCGAGCAAGCTTTCGCTTCAGCTCAAAGTCGCGAAGAACCTGCAATCCAAAGAACGCCTTCGCGACGAAGAGGAGCTCATGCTCGCGGAGGCACGCCGCCGGCACGTCAATGATCCGCGACCGGACCCTTCCGCAATTGTGCTGCCTGCGGAGTCGGCTCCTTTCCGTCAGCAATTGAGCGACCAGCTTTCAGACATGCCCTATCTGAGGGTCGTGATCGTGACGGTCCGGGAGACGGATCGCAGGTGGCACCGCTCCATTCTTTATCTCTCGCACGACAACAAATGGTCCAAGCCTTACACGGCCGGTGAGCGATCCGCTGAAAAAGCCATGCGGGCGCGAATCGCCAACGGCTTCGGCCTTAGCGCCGACGACCATTGGGGAAAGACCAAGGCCAAGATCCGCCAGATCTTGTTGCCACGCGCCAACCAGCTGCTGCAACTGGCAAGCGTGCAGCGTATGCGGGCAGAAGCATTGGCCAATGGTCAAAAGGTGCTGGTCTCGAACGGCATCGTTTTCTGGTACGAGGAAGATGGCGGTATCGGCTGGCAGGTCAAACAGACGACGTCCACCAAGGAGTCCGAGGGAAGCACCTTATGGAAGGAAGGCACAATTCACTCGGTAAACCATGGTCGATTGGTGATCCTGCCCTATATTAAGGAAAGCGGCGAGCAGGTGCGTGGCCACACCAGAAATGGCCCGGATGACGGCAGAGCCAAACCACGGCATCCCGATCACTACGTCGATATTCCGTTTGCGCAACTCGACGGTAACCTTATGATCGGTCTGTTCGGCGAATTGCCCTACGAATAGCCTGGATCGCTGCGCTAGCGTCAGGAAACAGCACACGGAAGCCTCGGCTCGTTCCGCTCATCGCGGGTTCCCGCGAAGGCTTCTGCGGCGGCGATAGCTATACGATGATGCGTGAGCTGCGATCGTTAGATCGATAGACCAAGCTGCAGCTCTGCCTCGTTGCCTTGTAACGACGAAAGCGACACCCCCAACAGCCGGACTGGCTTCGAAAAGGCATCTCGTTCTGAAGCAGCGCGATCGATAGTCGTTCGAGTTCCGCGCGATTCAAAATCGCGGAGGGCACCGACCTGCTGCGCGTGTTGATTTCGAAGTCGTTGAACTTTACCTTGAGGGTAACCGTCCGGCCTAGCGCGCCCTTATCTTCGCAGTACTGCCAGGCCTTGTCGATCAATGGTTGAAGTTCGGCGGCCATAGCTTTGATTTCGGTCAGGTCGTTAAGGAAGGTATTCTCTGCGCCGACCGACTTCCGGATTCGGTTCGGACGGACCTCGCGATTAGCGACGCCTCTCGATATCCAATAGTAATACTCACCCGCCTAGCCGAAATTAACCTGCATGAACTCGAGCGACTGATTGCGCATATCGAGCCCGTGTAGAGGCCAAGGCCATACATTGGCTGTGGTTGCGTGCCCGATGCCGTGGAATTTGTCGACCGCCAGGGCTTCTACAAACGCCGGGCCCCATCTCAGGAGTGATGACGTACTGGCGGTTCGGCTTGCGATGGTCGGAGGCGAGCTGTTGTAGGAGATGCTGGCGGAGGCATTGAGGCCGGTTACCTCCTTGATCTTCGTACGGATCGCCAACGCCACGTCCCGCGCCAATGGGACGTTTTGCAGGCATCCTTGATGGCAACCAAGTCAGCGGCTTCGCCTGACCCATCGTCATTGAAGACCAGACCAGATCGAATTCCGCCTTCAGCCGCTGAACGGTGTAGTGCTGGATCGTATCTGGTGCCCGAGCCTTGCGCATCGATTCCCGATTGAGCGGCACATTCTTCCAAGGCCAGGATTCCAAAACGCGCGACCGGGAAGCGGCCCGCATTAAGGATGGTCGGGATGTGGTAGCAGTAATAGGAGTAGGTGCCATCCGCGTGTCTCACGATGAAGGGTCGACTTCGAGGTGCTCTTCGAGCGGCAGAACGACGCCCTTGGACCTCTTCAACGAGACATCTGGACTGGCCTCTTAACTGGCGTCAGCCTCGGTGTCGCGCCGGTTGCCGAGGAGGAGCAGGTCTGAAGATGGGAGGCTTATTTTGCTCCATCGTATATCACGTAGATCGCAGGTACTGCGATTCTTTCGGAGCCTTCCAGCTTGCGTGGTACGCATGGAAGCCTGCGTGAGGGCCTCGCCCCCCAGAAGTCGGCGATAGATATCGCAGCGCTGAGGTGCTTGGCGGAGCAGAAAAGATGCTAGACAAGCATCGGAAATTGCTAATTTGATGTCAGCGCGGCGATGCTGAACCGCATTTGCACTCAGCGTTCCCGGTGTCCGGCCGTCAAACGGCGAATTGCAGAATCTTGACTGCCTGCCAGCTGAAAAGCGCGCCGCGCCGGTCGCTAATCTTAAGAAGGTTCTGAGCAAATAACAGAAGCCATCGCGCGGCCACATGGCTCTGGATCTGCTGCGATCCGATTCCTGAATAGCCAAGCGGTGCCTGATCCCACAAAGCTCGTTGGTCCGATGATCGAGCGGTTCTCGTTTTGCGACGACGGCGCGCCGGACTCCAAAGACAGGTAGGGCGATCCGGTACTTTGCGCGATTCTTGCATAGTCATCGCAGGATGATCAATTGAAGGTTCTCTTGTCATGAACGAGCGGCGGACGCAGTCGAATATCGCCTATGCAATCTGCGGCTTCAACGATATTCCAAGCCAGCGCGCCATGGGCTTCCACCTCATGATAGTGGACGAAGACGGCGGCCACAGGCCGTGGCCCATTGTCGTGGTGCGCTGGGGCAAGCGGGTGTTTGCCTATCTCAACAAATGCCCGCACACTGGCGTCAATCTCGACTGGGAACGCAACCAGTTTTTCGATCCCCTCGGTATGCGGCTGATGTGCGGCAAACACGGCTCGACCTTCGAGCTCGGCACGGGCCGCTGTGTGGACGGCCGGTGCAAGGGCAGCAGTCTCACGCCGGTCGCGTTGACGGTGCTGGACGGCGATATCTGCGCGACCGGCGTGCGGCTTGTCGAGGAGGAGGATTCCTCTGGCTAAAGTTGAAGCCATTGCTCAGACCGGCCGGTTCTCGTTACGGTTTCTTACGGGTTCCATCCTCTTCAGGCCGTCTTCGTAAGAGATCTCATCATAGGACGCATCGATACCCTTGGTTGCGTCGAGCAGGTAGTCGAGCTTGCCGGGCGCGTCGAGCTTCTTAATGTCATTTTTGTCGACCCCGGCCAGGTCCATCATCTCCTTCCAAACGGTAGATTCATCGCACGGCAGCACGTTGAAGGTGATACCACGGAGCTTGATGCGATATTTCGCCAACAGGTCTATGTTGTTGCAAAACATGAAGTAGGTGCCATCAGGACTTAGCGCGCCGTCAAGAACATTTGCGACATCAGCAAGATAAGCGAAGCAGTGCAGATAGCCGGCAAGCACCGGAATGCTGCGTTCGCCTTCCTGCACGACCGTCAGCACCTGCTCGATCGAATAGTGGGGCGGCCGCTTCTCGTCGGCGACCTGGGCCTGGAATTTTAGGGCGATATCGCCGCGAAAGCCGAACCGGCCCTGCTTGGTGGTCCCGCCCTTGAATATGGCATTGAGCAGGCGTCCCTCCTTCTCCAACCGGCCTAGCGCGGTGTTCTCGATTGCAGTCATAAAAAATCATCCCTTGATCCAAGACAATCGCCGGACACTCCGGCGGCAGAAGACGCAATGCAAATTGTTTGCCGCCGCGTTCGTAACGCTTCATCGGCTAATCCATAAGGAAGACACTTAAAAGCTCCCGCGATCCCTCGAAAACCCCTTGTCAGCAACCCGACACGCGTCGCAAAGCCAACAGGCGCGATTTCGAAAAAGGTAAGCATTGTCAAGCTCGTGCGCGCTGGCATGCGACTTGCCAATTCTCATGCAAACGACTTGGGAAAATAAGAGTGCCATGATCAATCTGACGAATAGCGCAGTGAATGCGCTCAAGAGCGCGATCTCGGCTTCGGCGCAGCCGACGAGCGGCCTGCGCATCATGGTCGAGGCTGGCGGCTGCGACGGATTCAAATACAAGATGGGTTTTGCCGACGAGGCAAAGTCCGACGACACCGTCATTGAGCGCGACGGGATCAAGGTGTTCGTCGACAATAAGAGCCATGAGCACCTCGCCGGCACCACGATCGATTTCGTGGTGGCGCTGGAGGGCTCGGGCTTCACCTTCGACAATCCAAACGCCAGCTCGAGCTGCTCCTGCGGAAAATCCTTCAGCAGATGAAAAGAGAAATCGAAGCATGCTGGTGGAACCAGAACAACTAAGGCAACCGCCGGTCATTGAGAGCGATCGGGAGCAACTCATTCGCGCTGTGATCGAGGAGATCCGGCCCAATCTGCAACGCGACGGCGGCGACTGTCAGCTGGTCGGGACCGAGGGCAGCAAGATCATGGTAAAGCTGACTGGTGCCTGCGTATTCTGCAAGCTTTCAAGCGTGACGCTAGAAAGCATTCAGGCGCGGCTGGTCGAAAGGCTCGGCGAATTCGTTCGCCTGATCCCGGTCGCCGGCGTCGCTAATGCGCGGCATTGAACGAGGCGTTTGTGCCGATCTATCTCGACAACAATGCGACCACACGGGCAGATCCGTGTGTCTTGCAAGCCATGTTGCCGTTCTTTACAGAGCGGTTCGGTAATGCCTCGTCCACCCATGCCTTCGGCAGCGAGATCGCGGGCGCGGTCGGGAAGGCGCGCCGCAGCCTGCAGGATTTGCTGGGAGCCGCCCACGATCATGAGATCGTCTTCACCTCCGGCGGGACCGAATCCAACAATACCGCCATCCTTTCTGCGCTTGCGACCCAGGAAGGGCGCGACGAGATCGTCACCACTTCCGTCGAGCATTCCGCCATCCTCACTCTGGTCGAGCAATTGGCGACAAGGGGCATCAAGACGCATGTGATCCCGGTGGACTCGCGCGGACGGCTTGACGTCGAGGCTTTTCGCTGGGCACTTGGACCACGCACGGCGATTGCGTCGGTTATGTGGGCCAACAACGAGACCGGAACGATTTTCCCGGTGGAGTTTCTGGCTGGGTTGGCGCGTGCGGCAGGCGCGCTGTTTCACACCGACGCGGTGCAGGTCATAGGCAGAGAGCCCATCGACCTGAAAGACAGCGCTATCGACATGCTGTCGCTGTCCGCGCATAAGCTGCATGGCCCCAAGGGGATTGGAGCGCTCTATTTACGCCAAGGCACGAAATTCAGGCCGCTGATCTGGGGCGGGGCACAGGAACGACGGCGCCGCGGCGGAACCGAGAACATCCCTGGCATTATCGGTCTTGGAAAAGCTGCAGAGCTTGCGGCCGAGCGGCTCGAGCCGGAGCGCGTTCGCATTGGTGCGTTGCGCGATCGCCTGGAGCAGGCAATTTTGCACAACTGCCGCTGCATGGCGCTCGGCGATGTCAGTAACCGGCTGCCGAACACGGCTAACATCGCGTTCGAAGATCTCGAAGGGGAAGCAATCGTCCACCATCTCAATCGCGCGGGCATTGCCGCTTCGCTGGGATCAGCTTGCAGCTCGTCTTCAATGGACCCGTCTCATGTGCTGCGCGCCATGAACGTGCCGGCGAGGAGCCTGCGCGGCGCGGTGCGCTTTTCCTTATCGCATGAAACCACCTTCGAAGAAATCGATCAGGTCGTCCGCGTAATGTCCGGCATCGTGGCTCACCTGCGCGCCATGTCACGAGAGCATCCCCATCCCGCCAGCAATTCGCCCCGATACACGAGTTGATCTCATGAAAGTCATGATTCGCCGCTCTCCGGAGGCCGGCCTGTCGATTTACGTGCCGAAAAAAGATCTCGAGGAGCCGATCATTGAATCGGAGCACGAGAGGCTGTGGGGCGGTTGGATCAGAATAGCCAATGGCTGGGTGCTCGATCTGCCCGAAATGGCGAGCGATACGCCGCTGCCGATCACGGTCAATGCCCGAAAGCGTGGCGAGGGCGCGGACGAGCGATGAAGACGGCCCCGCAAATCGACTTTGTCAACGCGGCCGATGCGGAGGCGATTCTCACCGACGTCGCGAACCGGCTGCGTGCCGGCAGCATTGTTCCCTATCTCGGACCTGGCCTGGCCGATTTGTCCAAAACGGATGCGCCTTCGACTCCGGAGGCCTTGGCTGGCTTCTTCGCTACCAAGGTCGCGCTGCCGCGCCGGGCCAAGGGCAACGTCTGGGCGTCGGCGCAGCACATCGAGAGCAACAAGCATCGCTCCACCGTGACGGCATTGATGGCGCAGGCCTTTGCTGCGCCGGTCGAGCCGACACCACTGCATCACCATCTCGCCGCGCTGTCCCTGCCTGTCATCGTCGATGCCTGGTATGACGGCGAGATGCGTGCGGCGCTTGGCAAGCACGAGGGGTGGGGCGAGGTGCAGGGCATTAGCCGCGCCGGCATCGGCGAGGATCGCTGGTATCGCTTCTATGATGCGGAGGGCAGAGAGGTCGATCGCGCTGTGGCGCAGAGCTGGACCACGGTCCTCTACAAGCCGCACGGCGGCGTGCTGCCTGCCAGGAACTTCCTGATCTCTGACGCCGACTATGTCGAGGTGCTGACCGAGATCGACATTCAGACGCCAATCCCCGATGTGGTGAAAGAGCGGCGCAATGGCCGAAGATTTCTCTTCATCGGCTGCCGCTTCAACGATCAGCTGCTGCGAACCTATGCGCGGCAGCTCACCAAGCGCTCGGCCGGTGTTCATTACGCCATCGTGGAACCGGATGTGCTGTCCAGGAATGAGCTGCGCTTTCTGGTCGAACAGGGCCTGACGCCGCTTGCGATCCCGCTCCCGCGCGCGATCGAGATACTGCTCGCCGGCTGACAGAACTTGTATATGGGTCGATGTTGCTCGCGTGCCGGGCGCACGCGAGTTGTCTTGCGTTTCGCGCCAGGAAATGACTGCGCTCATCTCCATGTCAGGATCAAGACGCCTGTCACACTTCGAACATTTCTAATGTCGTGCAAGGCTTCGCTTCCACGGTCAGCCCAGGCAGGCGGCTTACTTTTTTGGCTTAGATCAAAATTGCTCACCATTTCGGCCATGGCACGCGAGTTGCAAATCTTGATTTCAGTTTCCGCCTGCAGGGAGAATGGTTAGGATGGACGTATCAGCGCTGGACGAAGCAAGCTTGGCAGGGAGCGCCGTCAACATCGGCGAGATCATGCAGGCGATCGCCGAGCACAAGGGCTGCGGCACGTCCGGCGGCAGCGGCAAGGCGAGCTGCGGCTCGCAAGCCGGCCAGGGTGAGCTGCCGACCGAGATCTGGGAGAAGGTCAAGAACCATCCCTGCTACAGCGAAGAAGCGCATCATCACTACGCCCGCATGCATGTTGCGGTTGCGCCCGCCTGTAACATCCAATGCAATTACTGCAACCGTAAATATGATTGCGCCAATGAATCGCGCCCGGGCGTGGTGAGCGAAAAACTAACGCCGGAGCAGGCGGCGAAAAAGGTGCTGGCGGTCGCCTCCACCATCCCACAGATGACCGTGCTCGGCATCGCGGGGCCTGGCGATCCCCTGGCCAATCCGAAAAAGACGTTCATGACCTTCGAACTGGTGGCCAGGGCCGCTCCCGACATCAAGCTGTGCCTGTCGACCAACGGCCTCATGCTGCCCGACCATGTCGACACGATCGCCCGCTTCAAGATCGACCATGTCACCATCACCATCAACATGGTCGACCCCGCAATCGGCGCCAAAATCTATCCGTGGATTTTCTACAACCACAAGCGCTACACGGGCCTCGAAGCCGCAAAGATCCTCAACGACCGCCAGCTGCAAGGCCTCGAGATGCTGACTGAGCGGGGCATCCTCTGCAAGATCAATTCGGTGATGATCCCAGGCATCAACGACCAGCATCTGGTTGAGGTCAACAAGGCGGTCAAATCGCGCGGCGCGTTCCTACACAACATCATGCCGCTGATCTCCGCGCCCGAGCACGGCACCGTATTCGGGCTCAACGGCCAGCGGGGTCCGACCGCACAGGAATTGAAGGCACTGCAGGATGTCTGCAAAGGCGAGATGAACATGATGCGGCACTGCCGGCAGTGCCGCGCCGACGCTGTCGGCCTGCTCGGCGAGGACCGCAGCGCGGAGTTCACTACCGAGAAGGTTATGGCCATGGACGTCAAATATGACCTGGAAATGCGCAAGGCCTATCAGGCCAAGGTCGAGGAGGAGCGCGTCGCCAAGGTTGCTGCCGAGCAGGAAGAGCTCGCCGAGCTCGCCAGCGAGATGAGCGGCATCAAGCTCTTAGTTGCAGTGGCGACGAAGGGCTCGGGCCTGATCAACGAGCACTTTGGGCATGCCAAGGAGTTCCAAGTGTACGAACTATCGACTACGGGCGCCAAATTAGTCGGCCATCGCCGCGTCGATCACTATTGCCGGGGCGGTTATGGCGAGGAGGAGAGCCTTGCCACCATCATCCACGCCATCAACGACTGCCATGCGGTGTTCGTGGCCAAGATCGGCGGCTGTCCGAAGAGCAATCTGTTGAAGGCCGGGATCGAACCAGTCGACCAATACGCCCATGAGTTCATCGAAAAATCAGCAATCGCCTGGTTCAAGTCCTATCTTGAGAGGGTCCAAAGCGGCGAGATCCAGTATGTCGACAGGAGCGAGGCGGCGATCCGGCAGAGCGCGCTGATTTCGGCTGCTTGAGGGAGACGTCGATGCCGTTCAAGATCATTGCCTCGCAATGCACGAGCTGCTCGGCTTGCGAGCAGGAATGTCCGAATGTCGCAATCTCGGAGAAAGGCGGGACGTTCGTCATCGACCCGAAGAAATGCACCGAGTGCATCGGCCATTTCGAAGAGCCGCAATGCGTCGCGGTGTGCCCGGTCGATAACACATGCGTCATCGACACCTCATTGCCGCGCTACTAGGCGCGGGCGTAAATAGGCTCGAGCCTATGACCTTCACGCTGGCGCCCACCGCTGAAAAACTCGCGAGTTTCGTGCTGCGTGCCGATGGCACCGCTGGCGCCAGCGTCCGGCTCGCCGTCACGGCAGATGGTTGCTCGGGATTACCCGCCGATATGGGTGTTGCGCCGGCACCTCGGCCCGGTCAGCAAGGCGTCGAGCGCAACGGCCTAAAGTTGCTTCTCAATGCCGAGAACCAGCTAATGCTTGGGGGGCTCACGATCGATTTGACCGACACCACTGTGCAGACCGGGCTGATCTTCCCAGAAGCGGGTGTGCTGCTCCAGCAACACCGCAAAGGCTGCCCATTAGAAGAGGAAAGCTGCCGATGAACCTCGATGGGGCAGGCGATCTAGTGTCCGGAAGCGAGGGCGCGCTCATCGCGCACACGCTACTCGGAAAGGGCCTGCCGTGCGAAGCCGAGGATCATCTGCGGCGGGCCGGGCTCTCCTATCACCTGGACGAGATCGCGGAAAAACACCTGCACGAAGCGCAGGCGCTGACGCCGGGACACGCCGCCGTTCTGATCGGATTCTACCGCTTCTATTTCTACAAGGCTCGCTTGGCCGAGGCGTTGGACGTCGCAAAGCTCTGCATCTCTAAAGCAGCTCGTGAAAACGGTCTCTCAGACGACTGGCGGTGGGTCAGCGCGACCGATGCTGCTTCCGCTTGCTACGAGAACAGCCTGCTGCGCTTCTATTTATTTTCACTGAAAGCCTACGCCTACCGCAGATGCGGCGCGGCAATCTCAATGAAGGGCACGCGGCTGCCAGCAAGCTCGTAGAGCTCGACCCGACCGACAAGATCGGCGCCAAGGTGCTCCTGGACGTGCTGGAGCGGATGGGACAGGACGATGACGGGTGACATCGATGAGGCCCGCGACTGGCTAGGCAACAAGGTTGACTGCGGCACCTGCACGCATCTCGGGCTCAGGGCCAGCGGCGGCTGCCGCTTGATGCAAGCCTGCGTCAACGACCGCTATGCCCGCCGCATCGACCGCTTCTTCAACTGGAATCCGGCGCTGGCCGACGCTTACATCACTCATCCGCATTTCGAGGTGCGCGCGATCGCGGCCAAACACGCTAACCTATTCCTGCTGCCGATGCTGCTCGATGACGCTGAGGAAACCGTGCGCTGGAACGCGGCGCGCCGCCTTCCCAAGCGCTTTGTGCTGCGGCTGCGCAGCGACCCGCATCGGGAGGTGAGGATGCGGGTTGCTACCTTGCTGAAAGGCGAGGAGCTGGCGCCGATGCTGTCGGATCAGGACTATTTCGTCCGCCTGGTGGTGGCGAGCCGGATCGCGCCGGCGCTGCTTGGGCCCCTCATGAACGATGACGAGCCCGAGGTGCGCCGCGTGGTTGCGCTACGCATTCCCTGTGAGTGGCTTCTCGGCATGGTCAATGATCGCGATTCGAGCGTGCGGCTCGAGATCGCACGGCGGCTGTCTCCGGATTCGCTCAGCGTGCTGCGCCGCGATCCGGATTGGCGCGTCCGCTATGAGGTGGCAAGCCGCATTACGACGGACGAGCTGGCTGAGTTGGCCGAGGACGAGGACTCGATGGTGCAGGAAGTCGCCCGCGCGCGCGTGGCGATCCGGCCCGAACGACCGAGGGAGAGTGGGACATGAGCAACTTCGTTCGCGACAGCGAAGTCGTCGAGCTCACCGGGCCACCTTTCTTCAGCTTCGGCGAAAAGGTGCGGGCCAACCGCACCGTCCGCAATGATGGAACCTATGCCGGCAAGGAAGTTGGCGAGATCCTCGCCAAAAAGGGGCAGGTGGGTTACGTCGTCTCAATCGGCACTTTCCTGCAGCAGTTCTACATCTATGGCGTCGAATTTCTCGAAAGCGGCAACCGCGTCGGCATGAAGCGCAAGGAGCTCGAGCCGGTGGTGGCGCGCGAGGAGCTTGAGGACCTGCCGTTGCCGGAAGAGGCCGCCCCGTGATCGACCCGAGGCTGCCGAAGTACCAATGGGGCCAGCGCGTCAAGGCGGCGGTCGACCTCATTAACGACGGCTCCTTTCCGGACGCACCGGTGAACGGACTCTTGATCGGCGCCGGAGCGATCGGCGAGATCGTGCAGGTCGGAAGGCATACCGAAGCGAACGTGCCAATCTATCTCGTCGAGTACGGCGAGCGGCTGGTCGTCGGCTGTCTTGAAGAAGAAATCACAATGCTTTGAGGGGAGCCGTTCGCAATGAATGCCGCGGTAATGAGAAAAGTAGGGATCGGGACTAACCCTCATCCGAACGAGCTCGATTGCAAGCGGATCGAGCGCGCCTTGAGCTCGCGCCAGCGCTATCGCTATGTCTCGCCGAATGTGAAACCGGTGAGGGGTGGCTATCTGATCGAGAGTCCCTGCTGCTCTCACAATATCGATAAGGACGGCGGCCTCATCGACGTCGCGCTAGTCCACTATGACACGGTGAACGGGATGTGGAAGCTGTTTCGAAAGAACCACGCAAACGGAATCTGGGAGTTTTATAGCATTTACTACCGCCTGACCTCCGCAATCGAAGAATTGAATACCGATCCCGAGCGGCTGTTCTGGCAATAAAGCTGATTTTGGAACCAGTTATATGGGAGCCGCGATGGCGCTTGGCACAGACGAACTGATCGAAATCGAACGAGTGCTTGCGGCAGCGCAGCCTGATGCAAGCTCATTCTCCGAGCTGCGGCGCCGCTTTCCGCAGCTCGCCGTGACGCGCTGTGATGCCTCTGACGTGACGGAGCAGCCGTTCCTTAAGTTTCCGCGTTTCGACCTGCATCTCATCGATGGCTGCGATCGCTGCGTGCAGATCACGGCCGATCCGGCACGCGCGACTGGTATCCTGCTGGCGACAAGGAGTACTGGACGGTGACCGGCATTGCACTCGCAGAGGATCACGACGACGGCACAGAAGCGATCGAGGCCGTATCCTTCATTCCGCTCTCCGATCCCGATATCACCTCCGCCGAGCTCTCTGCCGTTGAAGCACTGCTGTGTTCGCCGCGAGTCTCCAATGGACCCATCACTGACGTCTTCGAGAAAGCCTTCGCCGCCTACCTTGGCCGCAAATATGCCGTTGCCGTCCCCAGCGGCACGATCGGGCTTTTGCTTGCGCTAAAAGCGCTCGGCGTCGGACCCGGGCAGGAGGTGATTGCCTCGCCTTATTCGTTTCGCGAGACGGTGCATGCTATCAGTCTAGTGGGCGCGCGGGCCGTATTTGCCGACGTCGACTATTGGTCGGGAGCCTTGGCTCCGGCGAAGGTCGAAGAGCGTGTCACGGCCAACACGCGGGCGATTATAGGTGGCAACCCCAATGGCCATCCAGCGCCATGGTCGGAGCTGCGCGCGATCGCGCAGCACCATCAGCTGCCGCTCCTGGAGGATTCGACCGAAGCGATCGGATCGCGATACAAGGGCGAGCTCGTCGGCCGTTTTGGCGATATCGCCGTGTTCGACTTCGCCCAGCCACTGGCCCTGACCTGCGGTGAAGGCGGGATGGTGGTGACCGATGACATCGACTTGGCCGTTGGCTTACGTCGCCATCGCGCACATCGGCTGGATGAACGCTCCTCCGTTGTCATCAGCAGCGCAGCGCCCCACCAGGCCGGCATGAGCGATCTCACAGCTGCGCTGGGTCTTGCGCAGCTAAGGCGCCTCGAGGAAATCCTGGAGCGGCGCCGGCTCGCCGAACAGCTTTACAACGCGCATATGCAATCCTTTGAGGGTATCAAGCCGCCCTATGTGGCTCCCGATGCGACCGGCGTGAACTGGTTCCTCTATCTCGTCCATCTCGGGACACGCTTCACGCGCTCCAGCCGCGATGCCATCGTAGATGACCTGCGCATCGAGCAGGTCGAGGCCGCCGCCTATTGCCATCCGTTGCATTTGCAGCGGCATTATTTTGATCTCGGCTATCGGCATGGCGATTTCCAGGTCACGGAGAAGATCGCCGATCGCGCCCTGGCACTGCCATTTCACACCCATCTGACCAGCGACCATATCGAGTTTATCGTGGAGACGGTGAAGGATGCGTCAATCAACATCGGCGCTGGCGCAGCAATTTATTGAACCGAAGAATCATCAATGCGACGCAAGGGAAAGCTTGAATGTCGACAGTCAGGGTCTCACAGTGGGACAAGATAATGGAGGTCATTCAGGCCACATCACTATTGGCGGTGCTGCAGAACCCGAAGATTCCGGACAAATACAGGGGGCAGACCAAAGACGGATCTTCCGACGTCCAGCAAGGCCGCAAGGAACTCCCGAGGATAGGTCCGAAGAGCGAGCGTGGAGAATGAGAAGCTCAAAACGATCGGAGCCGTCGGCTCCGAGTTGCGGCTCGCCCGCGAGCCCAAGGTGCTCGGAACGAAGACATGAACATCGAGCCCTTGGGCTTCGGCTCGGGCTTCTGCAGGCTCGGCGCTAAATAGCAGGGAAGGCAAATGGATTTCGCAGCAGGTCAATGTTCCCTGAACGGGATAGTGGTCGAGATTGGCGAGCGGCGGCCGGCCTTAGGCCGCACGATGGTTTTGGTTTTCTCAGCGCGCCGTCGGTGCCTGCCAGGAGCTGGCCGGTGAACTTGGCGCGCTTCGGCTGACCCGTGCCGCCGTCGATGCCTTCAGGCAGGAAAACGTGACGACAGCATGAGCCAAGGGAGCACCGCGACATGGGCAGCCAAGAGATTGAGGTGTTCACCGTCTGTCACGCCGATGCAATCGAGCGGGGCGGTGCGAAGGGCTTTAGCCTGTCGCGGATCGACGAGAGCGGCGAGAGTCGGCCGTTTCCGATTGTCGTGGTGCGGACCTTCGGAAACGACTACCACGGCTACCTCAACCGCTGCCCGCATGACGGTGTCTGGCTCAACATCGGCTCCGGAGAATTTTTCTCGTCGGACCGCGCCTTTATCAGATGCGGCCGGCACGGTGCGATCTTCGAGATCGACAGCGGGCTTTGCCTCGACGGCCCCTGCAACGCAAAATCCCTGGAGCCGGTCGCGCTCGCCGTGGTCGACGGCGACGTCTGTCTATGTGGCGTGAAGCTGGTGGAGGACAACGGGTTTCCCGATCCGTTCGAGGACAGCGATGAAACCATAGACATCATGATCCATCCGGATTAACAGGCATGATCTCATGACCGTGGCTCCGGAGTCTTTCGGGAAAGCGCCGTCGTTCGGATGAACATTGGCGCAGGCCTGCGCCTGTCGCTGCTTTCGAAGTCGTGAGAGATCAAAGTGCCGGCACGCCGGCGGAAGTCATCCTGTAGCCCGGCATGAATGAATGGTACTGCGACACTCGAACAACGAGACGCGCAGCGATTTCGATGTTCGAGCGCATTGGCGGCCGTGTGAGGACCGATCGGCCGTCGACAGCTCTTATAGCGCATGGAGGCATTACCCGAAACGGAGATCATCGGCGCCGTGCATCCGGCTGATGTCCGGGGCAGCAAGCAGGTGTTCAAGTGCTATCTCACGGAGCGGACGGCGGGCCAAGACTCGACACGCCCGAGCATGGCTACGCCAGCGCCATCTCGGTTTTCTCATTGGCGGCGCCGCGCTCAACCCCGCTGGCTCGCTTGCATCTGCGGCGCATTGCTGGGACGATTGCCAACGAAACCGCGCTCGCCGAACTGGACCTCCCGCTAACAACGCTCGGCCGACTGGGGGCGCAACCAGGCGGGCTACCCGGGATGATGAAAGACGGCGGCGCTTCCTAAAGACTAGGTAGAGGGCCCTGACCTCGTCCCGCTTGGCTTTTGCTTACCGTTCGCTCTTGGCCCGCGATAAGAGGCCGGCGTCCTTTTAGGAGAATGGGCGGCTACCTCTCCATATATTGCTAGATGCGCAACTGGCGTGCGGCGAACGCGAGCTGCACGGCTCCACCCTGTGTACGGAGTGAGGCAGGCCGGCAAAGGGGGTGAACATCGACGCCAGCACTTCTTGGTCGGGTGAAGCCGGGTGCGGCCTTCGCTTCCGATGACAACCGCGCTTATCGAGGGCGCCGAGACCGAGCAGGTGCTAGTGACATCCAAGGCGCGCTTGAGACAGAGAAAGCCCCCGGCGGTCACAATGCCGCCGAGGGCTCCGTCTGGGCTGGAGGGGGTGTTTGGGCCCAGACGTAACAGGACCGTTAGGGTGAGATAACGATCCTGTATCAGGAGTTCTTTCAGACTCGCTGAAACCAGATTGGCCGTGCGTGCCGCGAGAGGGGGAACAACCCTGCGAAGTATCAATCCCAGTCACGCACGGCAATTAAGGGCATATCCATTGACGCAGTCTTGTATCGAGGTCTCCGCCCCCAGGAATGATTGAAGGCAAGCGCCTCAAGGTGTACAGCGCGCAGCGCCGGCGTCACTGGCATCGCTGATTGCGGTTGCCATTGGCGCCAGTCGCGCTCCTAGCCGGCTTGGCTTGCGAGCTCGCGCAATCCACGCTCGGCGATCAACGCGCCCCTCGTCGCACGGTCCAACGCTCACCGAAAGATGCGGTCGGTTCGCGCCGGATCATGCCGTTAGGCGACCACGCCTTGCTACAGCTAAGCGTCGATCTCATCAGGAAAATCGCCAAGATTGATGAGCTCCTCCAAGAAGACGACAATTATAGCGATCGCTTCATTCTTGAGATGACATTGCAAGAGCCGGGCCATCCAGAAGGACCGGTATTCTCCGTCTATTTGGGGCCTCGCTGCGGAAAAGCTGGAGGCGCGAGTCCGGCTCGATCTTTGTCACGTCTGCTACAGAAGAGATCGCTGCTGTAGCAAACGTGACAGTGACTAGCAGTCGCTGGCAGATTGAGAATGACCGGCGCGGACGCGCGCGTCGCGCATCTTGGTTCGAAGCTTGCATGGCAGACGCGAGATGGCGGCCAAGCAAGGTCGGGAGCAAGGAATATCGCGATGATGGGACCAGACTTTGAGGCCCTGATCAGGAAGGCCTTTCCGGAGGCGGAGGTGTCCGTGACAGATATTGCCGGCAACGGCGATCATTATGGCGCCCACATCATTACGCGTGCCTTCACAGTCAAGAGCCGAAGCAGCATCAGATTTTGCATGCGGCGCTCAAGGGGACAATGGGTGACGAACTTCACGCGCTCGCGCTGATGACCGCGGTCCCAGGGGCGATGCACTCGGACCTTGTCTCTCTTCATATAACCCAATCGAACGCGTGGCAGGCGCATGAACTCAGAAACGGAATTCGAGCTTCCTCAACTCTACAGGCATCACGTGTTTGCCTGCCCCGTCCAGCGTCCGCCCACACATCCGCACGGCAGCTGCGGTGCAGCTGGCGCGCAAGTTCTGTGCGACAGGATGAGCAAGGCGATCGAAGCGCAAGGGCTCACCGATATCGGCTTCACGGCGGCGGGCTGTCTCGGCTTTTGCAACGTAGGTCCCCTTATGGTGATCTATCCCGATGGCGTCTGGTACCGCCCGACCACGCCTGACGATATCGACGAAATCATCGAGTCCCATCTCAAGGAAGGCAAACGCGTCGACCGCCTGATAATGGTGTTGAAGCGGAGCTAGACGAAGGGCTCCGTTAACGCCGCCTGCGCGGGCTATCAAGTACGGCGCGGCTACACGTCCAAACGGAACGTCTCTGAAACGCCGGATTACCAGCTCACCAGGATGATGAGTGGTGGTGACCTCACGGCTCGCTTCAAGAAATCCGTCCGCAACACCGGGCCCTTGACCTTATCGGTGTGGACTTTGATCTCATCGGGATCTTCGGTGAGATGAATATTTCTGATCACGGTGCCGCGCGTAGAACGAGCCTTTGAGCTTCAAGTCCTTGATCACCGTGACGGTGTCACCCTGGTGGCGTACCGCTTGAAACCCTGGCCTTGACCTCCATGTGGTGCTTTCCGCCAGTCGCGCCGAGATGAGAAAAATGACTTAATCGATTGCACTTAACCCAATTCGATCGTGTCTGTCGTCACCTAATGCTGGCTCCGCCAATAGCTCGCAGCCAAAGCGGATGCGGCGCCGGGGCCCGGCTCCCGGCGCCGAGAGAGATGATGCTTCTTCGAATCGTCAGCTCGCTCGATCTTTTTGTTTGGAACCGGTTTCCACTCTTCCGGATCGTGCTCTTGTCAGTACTTGTAGGTGATGCCGCCGCCGACCAGCCATGGGTCGATATTGGCGCGCCCGGTGACGGGAATGGCGTTATTGACGGTGGCCGAATAATCCGGCCGCAGCCACAACTTCTTCACGTCGACATTGAGGCCCCAGTGACTGTCGAGCATGTAGTCGAAGCCGAATTGGACCGCGGCGCCAACCTGGTTGCTGATGTGCAGATCCGTCATCGCTAGGCCGGCAAACGGTGTATTGGCCGCAGACTGGTTGAAAAAGACGGTGTAGTTGATGCCAGCGCCAATATAGGGCTTGAACGCGCCGAAATCGGTGAAGTGATACTGCAGCGTCAGCGTCGGCGGCAACAACCAGGCTGTGCCGATCTCGAGCCCGTTGAGCGTCCCGGTGCCGCTGATCTGATGCCTGGTCACGCCGAGAATGAGTTCGGCGGCGATGTTCCTGGTGAAGAAATAGGTGATGTCGAGCTCCGGTATGGCCTGATCGCTGATCGAGAGCCCGGAATTCGGCGACGACAGGGGCGGGATACCGGCAACATTGACCAAGCTGCCTCTTGCATCCGGCAGCACGCCGAGCACGCGCAGGCGGACCATCCAGGGATTGAAGGGGGCGACCGGCGGCGCCTTGGTGTAGATCGACGCCGATGCCAGATCCGCAGCCCGTACCGACATGGCGGCCCCACCGAACGCCGCCGCGAGCACGAGCAGCGACGCCATCGTTAGAATTGCTCTTGTTCTCATCGCATTCTCCATTCCCAGTCAGCGCGGGGAGTCGCGCGACGCCTCTGTCACACCACAAGCGGGCTGGTGATGATGTGATGCGGATCAAATCGGGCGGGTGATGGCGCGATTAAGTCGACGCGTTGCAAAAGGATCACTGGCCGTGCAGCATAATGACTTTTCTTCGAACATTTCGCTCTATATTTGTCTGAGCAGGATTCTGTCTGTATTGTACCTCAGCCGGCGAGCTCTGAGTCCACCAGAGAGCGGTCGGAGGCGACACAGTTCGTGACCTGTACAAGATAAGTCGTGGCTGCGCTGCATTCGCAACTACGCTGTTGTTGCACGGAGGTTTACCTATCGCCGACCAATATCGCTCTGCGCCGAAGCGGCAATCTCGAAGACGCCATGCTGCTCATCCTCACTCATCACGGTTGCGAGGCAGTAACGTTCCGTTTTCCGTCAACCAACTGAATGGCTCCAGGCGGATGAGGCGTCTCTAATGCGCCAAGAC
Source organism: Bradyrhizobium murdochi (assembly GCF_000472965.1). Lineage (GTDB taxonomy): Bacteria > Pseudomonadota > Alphaproteobacteria > Rhizobiales > Xanthobacteraceae > Bradyrhizobium > Bradyrhizobium murdochi. The sequence continues at coordinate 104,517 of NZ_AXAU01000021.1, forward strand.
TTCTACTCCGCGGACGAGGCGGTCAGCAAATTTGAGCCTAAAAAATCGGTGCTCGCTCAACTTGCCTGCTTGTCGATTTACCAAAAGAAGACAAGTGCCAACGCAGCGAAGTCGAAAAGGCCCGCTCTGATTGGGATGGCTTGGTACTCGAACGGACGATTTACCGCGATTGAAACGTCCATAGACTGAATTAAGGGCAGCTGCTGAGCTTGAAGAAGTCGATTGATACCGAAAAAAGGCGCACGGGGAGACAGCGGTGCCCGACGCTCTGTGTTGTCGAGCAGGGCTCTTAAGAGTGCACCAGCCGGCATCGGACGCGCCGACCGCACTTGGATTGCCGAAGGCGAATGTGCGGTGCATTCGCCGCCAGACTAGGGCAAGCGCAAACGCTCGCCTGTCGTTGCGCGCTCCACAACGCTCTAGCTATTGCCAACTGGAGGTCGGCCGTGCGCGGCGTGTTAGCGTACTTGTCCCGCCGGCTTTTGAACTCACCGCGAACTCCTTGGTCGGTGAGCGCGGCGAGTCACCATGGCTCTTCCGCCCCATCATGGCCTGAATTTATTCTCGCCAGTTCGACCCGATGGCGTTCCAGTTAGGTGGTTCTTGCCCGAGAATGTTGCGAACGAAGAAGTCCAGGAGCTTGAGCTTGCTGTAACTGCTTGGTGCTACGTGATCTGCGCCGGGCACCACAAGCCAGTCGAAGTATTTTCCCGCCCTAATGAGCCGGTCGGCAAGCTGGAGAGTAGAGGACGGATCGACAATGCGGTCCGTTTCGCTCACAATGAGCAGCAGCTTACCTTGCAATCTGAAAGCATTGTCGACGGCGGAGGATTGAGAATATTCGATGCCAACTGGCCAGCCCATCCACTGTTCGCTCCACCAGATCTGGTCCATCCGGTTGTCATAGGAGCCATTGCTCGCGACCGCTACCTTGTAGAAATCAGGATGGAAGAGCAGCGCACTCATAGCGTTCTGCCCGCCGGCGGACCCGCCAAAAATGCCAAGGTTCGAGATATCGTACCAGGGATACTTCGCACTCGCCGCCTTGTGCCACAGGATTCTATCGGGAAGGCCGCCGTCCTTCAAGTTTTTCCAAGCAACGTCGTGGAACGCGCGAGAGCGGTTGTTCGTACCCATTCCATCGATCTGAACGACAATAAACCCGAGCTGCGTGAGAGGCTCGACGAAGGCCGAGAAGGACTTGGGAACGGAAGACCTAGTCGGGCCGGCGTAAATGTGCTCCACAACCGGATATCTCTTGTTTGGATCGAAGTTGACCGGCAGGTGAATGATACCCCATATATCGGTTTCACCGTCCCGCCCCTTGGCATGGAAGCTGAGTGGCGGCTGCCAGCCGGCGGCGACGAGTTCGGAGATCTCGGCGCTCTCGACCTGCATCAGCTCGGCATTATCGCTGGCTCGGTACAGCATCAAGCGGGGCGGGGCATCGATGCGTGACCAGAGGTCGACATAGTAGCGGCCGTCAGGCGAGAACTCGATGTGATGATTGGCCAGCTCAGGCGTGAGCGCGGTCAGTCCCTTCCCGTCGAAGTCGATGCGGTAGGCGTGGACGAAATACGGGTCCTCCGCTGGGTTCATCCCGCTCGCGCCAAACCAGATCTGGCGCTTGACCGGATCGACGTAATAGACCGTGCGGACCACCCAATCTCCTCTGGTGATCTGATTTTTGAGTTCGCCGGTCCGGCCATTGAAAAGGTAGAGGTGCTCGTATCCATCGCGCTCGGACGCCCAGATGATCTCCTTTCCGTCGTCAACATCGTAGCGGAAGGTCTTTCCAGTACGCGGCTGATTCACCAGTGGCTGGTAGTCGACAAAGGTGTGGCTGACCTCATCAATCAAAGAGCGCACCTGGCCGGTGCTGGCGTCCACCTCGACAACACGATAGAGCTGATGTCCGCGCTGATTAAATTCGAAGGTGAAGCCGCGGCCATCCTTCCACCACAGGATCGGCGAAAGACTGTAGGGATTTGGGAACGAAGCATTGTCGACCGCGATCTGGCGCCGGCTGACGATGTCAAACAGCACCGGCTGGTGCAGTGCCAAGGTATCACCCGCCTTCGGATACGTCATCGTCCAATGTTTCGGTTGAAGCTGGTCCCTCGGTGATGATTCGAGGTAATGGACCTGCCGTTTGTGCCCTGGACGGATGCGGTAACCCGCGAGGTGACGCGAGTCTGGAGACCATTTCAGCGTCGACAAAGCATAGTAGTTGGATTCAGATCCGTCCCAGGTCAATGGGATGTTTCGAGAGCCATCCTTGCTGCGCAGGAACAAGTTGTAGTTCTTAGAATAGGCCAGCCATTTGCCGTCAGGCGAGACGCTTGTCTTCTCTCGATTATTTTCCGCGGGTGGCGTGCGGTCATACCTGTACTGATAGGCTTGGGGTGGCATGGTATTGCTTGTGCACGCATCGCTTACAAGGTCGCAGCTCCACCGGGTATTCTCGATGTTGAAGGTGATCCTGCCAGCATCTTTGGCCATCTTGAAACCGGCGAAGGGCAGATTGTCGGCCTTATAGTCCTTGTGGCTTGCCCTGTTCAGCGCGGCCGCGAGGCGGGTGTGATCAAAAGCCGGCTGTTTTGTGCCCGTGGCAGCATTCACGAGAATGAACTGATGCTTGCCTTTAGTTGTTTGCCGGTAGACGAAAGACTCACCATCTGCGAGCCAGAATGGCACGTCGGAGACATTGGTAGTGAGCTTTGCATATTGATCGCCGATCGTCATCGCTCGCTTGTAATCGGAGAGCTGCAGCTGATTTGCAGTGCTGTCCGTCGGACCCGCGGCAGCGGACGCCTGCTGAACCAACAGAACAAGCGTCAAAACGCCGAACTTGTACATGAACGATTACCTCTCCTGTTTGTTTGGGATGAAACACAAGTGTTGACTTCCCGAATGTTGTGCAGCTGCGGCTAGCGTCTGCTGCAGATACCGCACCGGATTTCTGGGCGTAGAGCGCCGTGAACGCTGCTTTCAACTCCGTAACGCTCGTGGTGTGCAGAATGGATGCCAACGGGGCGCGATGCGTATCCCGTGTTTCTCGATTACGATGTCATCTAGGCGACAAGAACGTTGAATGTTGAACCAAGCCGCGCGTCTAAGATCAAACACGAAACCCCATGCCAGTTATAGATTGCTGTCGACATGAGATCGACCATGCTCGCGTCTACGCCACTTAACTCGTTGTTGATATCGCCCAGCTTGTTCTACCAAGCACGCTCGCCTTCAGGCTGGGATCGTCAAGGATGAGAAAGGCGGCGATGGGAAATGGACCTCGTCGAAACAACCAGCATTTCGCCGCGCGGCGTGCGGCGGGCTTGGTGTAGAAATATGGGCATCCGGCCTTCAGTTCTAAAATGATCGCCTCGACCGCAATGTATTCGTGCCATTCGGAGAAACGCGCCGGTGGCGAAAACTGCCGAATGGTGATCACGCTGTTTGGGACGACTGAGATGACCCGCGGCACGCGCTGGGCAGTCTTCAGCACGATGGTCAGCAGCAATATTCCCACGAGTCGGCATCACGGCGCGCCAAGCATGGTGACGCGCTGCTCGCCGGTCTGATCCGGTGCAAGCGCTGCGACCGCAAGCTCACACTCCGAAGCGCCGTATCCTGCGCTACAGCGGCAGCCGCGCCTGGATGGATAATGTCGGCCCTACTGCATCGTCCTCCATGGGATTGCACGTCGATGATGCGATCGAGAAAGCGTTGCTCGGCCTCGTCGGTCCGGGGCTATCGACGCTGCGATCGCTGCCGCCAAGGAAGCTGGAGGACGGCGCGATCAGGTGCATGCTCTCAGTCGCAACCTCGAACGGCGCACTATGCCGCCGACAGGCAATTTCACAGGAACGTATGTGAATAACGCGGCTGGATTTTCTTGCCGGGGACAGCCTTACGCTGTGGCGGGTAACGTCACGGCAGGCAAATAGATTTCTACATCACCTGGATATCGCCCACGGCTCCGACCTGCAGAACACTCAAGGTCTGGAATGGCCGTGTAGCTGGTGACAAAATTCCAAGGCGATGGAAGCTGTACTACGTGGGATAGGACTGGAACTTTCACAAAATGACCGGCCGGGACTTCTTTACGAAGAGGAGACCAAACCTGGTTTAAGCCACGATGGCGACGGCCCGTAACGTCGTCACCGGATCTGTATTTGCATGATCGTCTGCTCCTGCAATGTTCTGACTGACCAGAACGCGTAATCGATCGGGTCCCCCTTATCATGGAGAGAGAAACGGCCCGTTGATCTTTTCGATGTGGATCCACGGCTGTCCCTCGATGGGCCCGACGGCGCGAGCGAGATCCGTCAGCGCCTGCATGCGGCGTTGCTAATCGTCCGCGTTTATGGCGGCCATGGCAAAGTTCAGATTGCTATTTGTCCTCCTTGTCGGAGAGGCACCCTCGACCGAGGGCTGGGTTTGAGCACGGCGAGTTGATCGTAGCGGATATACTGGGCGGCACCCGGAGCGTGAGGCTTCAATTTTGCTGATAACTGCAATCAGTGTCGTCCTTCAGGTAATTCAGCATGGTGTTGCAGGCGTCCTCGGCTTCAGCAAAACTTTGGAGGGGCAAGCCGAGAACCCTGATCGCGCCACGGCCCTGGTGAAGCGGACGCCACGACGCGACGTAGCCCAACCTTCCGCGAAAGCCAGGACCGGTGGGGCTCTGGAAGCTGATCACGAACGAATATTGGTCGCTGCTTGCGCTCCATATCTCCATGTCTTCGACGGCACGATGGAATTGCAGGGGCATCAGGGTCCGTTCGCTGGGCCAGGCCGCGAACCAAACTGCTGCGGATCGGCGCCGGGTAGGGGCAATACAGCGCAGCTCTCGCCGGCAAATTGCGTTTCATGGTCAACCAGTGCCATCGCTTTCTTATAGCCACGGCCGGAAGTAGGAGCTTGACGTCAAACTTCGGCGTACATTTAACGATCGAACTCCACCGACTGCTAGACCGTATGTCTGAAGGAAGGCCGGAGGATGGCCCGTAACGTGGCCACTTCGCCTCCGCATTGCACGGCAACTAATATGGATTTCTTGCGGAGGGCACCTTGCGGTAAATCAATCTGGTTTGAGGGCGACTTAAGAGCTGGGCAAATCCGATCTAAGACTGTACACAGCACTCTGGTGAGAGCGCCGAATGCTGGCGTCGGCATCCCAGTTGACCCCCATCAATGACTGCTCTGCACTGGGGGGCACAGCGCCACCGCCAATCTCATCGAAGGTTGTCCGCCGCCTGGCCCTAGAACATACCTATGCATCGAGGCGACTTGGATTAAGTGAGGCCGAGGAGCAGGGTCGTTAAAGCGACAAGTGTACGGCGGGCCAATCAACATCAGCGCGTTTGGCCGCCGAGGTCATCGAGCCGGCTTGCGAAACGGGCGCTGCCGGTCGGGTGGCCAGGCGGTCGCGAACAGGGCACAATGGAAATCAATGGTGGCCTTCTAGCGCAGAGGCGGCGATCTCACCCGAAGCTGAGTGCGTCCACCGCCCGACACTACTTCTGGCCAGTACGACAGGGGCTGTCCAGCGGCGATACACACGATAGACAGAGATCTGCCACACTGAACTTTTGCAGCGAGCTGTTATCGTTGGTTTCGATTGTGGTGTCATCAGCGTATTTGGCAGCAACAACTGGCTGTCAGCGCAACAGCGGGCAGCCGTACCAGTAATCACCTGGGCACTGACGGGACGACCGCCCACACAGGCTACTAGCGCTTTGGCACGAGCGGACCCGCCAGCTCAAGGCAGCCCCGTGAGCAGTGTTAGGAGAGAGCTGGTCCTGAAAGTGGTTGCTGCTTGACGGCAGGAAGAACAGAACGAGCGCACGCGCGATCGATGTAGAGACGCTGCACGCCAAAATCGGGGAGCTGAGACTGGAGATACGATTTTTCAGAAGGCGCACTCAGCAAAGCCCGGCTGCTGAGCGCAAAGCGATGTTCGACGGTGGGCACGACCTGCCGATCACAAAACAAACGGAAATTTTGAAGATCAGCCGCAGCAGTGTCTATTATCTATCGTCCGTGGAGTAGGATTCCAGCTGAGGTCTCGCACTAAGAAACGCTGATCTACTATACGCGCGCGAACACGAACCTGCTTGTGACTTAGTTCGCCGCCGGCTCGATGAGCACACGCCCGTACTTGATCATCGTTTCGACCTCTGCGCGAAAAGCTTGACGCGAGGCGTTGCGTGAATAGAACATGTGACCGCCCGGAAAGACCACGAGTCTGACTCGCGGCGCTGAGGCGTAGGCAGGCAACTGATCGAGCACCATCTTCGAGCCGAAATAGGGCGTGGCAAGATCGAACAGGCCGTGCCCGACCAGTACGCTCATCTTCGCGTCTGTCGCAAGGATCTGGCGCAGCTCCGACAGCGACTGCGGGGGGCTGCCGCCGAAATCCCAGGCCCGCCCGACCGCACCGTTGCGCAGTTCATAGGAGCCGTCCGGCCGCCAGTTGAGCTTGCGCGTCAGGATATCGACGGCGGCGCTGGTCAGCGGCGCCTGCAGCGCATCGCCCGAGGGATCGCCGAAGAGGTAGCCATCGGAGTCCGGATAGGGATCGAGGCCGCGCACGGAGGCGTCATAACGGCCGGTCACCTTGCCGCTCTTGCGGTCGAACTCGCGGCGGAATTCGTTGACATCAAAGCGCCCGGCAAGCCGTCGGCTCACGGCCCGGTCGATTCCGGTCAAGGCAGCGACCTTGTCTGCGAGACGGTTGGTGGCCTCCTTGTCTGCCTCGCCCTTGACGAGGTCGGCCAAGAACTCACCGCGCGCGTAAGCTTCCACGTCGGCGAGATCGGCCCGCTTCACCGGCCCCCTGGCTTCGCGCTCGGTCGCGACATAGCTCGGCAACGTTGCGACATATTGCAGGATGCTGGTGCCGGTGAACTCGCGGAAGTCGAACCGAGGCGAGATCATGATCAGGCCCCTGACGCCAATGCCCTGCTGCATCTGCAACTCGCGCACGACTTTCGGCCCGCGAATGCCGCCATAGCTTTCGCCCGCAACGTATTTTGGCGACAGCAGCCGGTCGTGCTTCTCAAGCCAGCGGCGGATCACCAGCGCAAGTGCGCTGACATCACCGTCGACGGAATAGAACCGCTTGCGGACATCCTCTCCGGTCGCGACGAAACGGCTATAGCCGGTACCGACGGGGTCGATGAAGACGAGGTCGGTGAAATCGAGCCAGGTCTCCGCATTTGGCTTCACCTCTGCAGAAGTCGATGGCGTGACCTCGTCGGCGTTGATTGGCAGCCGCCAGGGACCCGCACTGCCGAGTTGCAGCCAGGCCGACGATGCGCCGGGTCCGCCGTTGAAGAAGAACGTGACCGGGCGCGTGTCGCGGTCGGTGCCGTCGAGCTGATAGGAGGTGTAAGCGATCTCAGCCTGCGGCTCGCCCTTGTCATCGAACGGACGGATCGAGCCTGCGGTCGCGGCGAAGGCGAGCATCCGCCCAGGGAGCTCGATCGTTTGCCTGGTGGTGGAGTCCGGCGGCAGGCGATGCTGCTCGGACGTAGGCGGATCGTCGGCCCGGGCGGCGCTTCCCATCACGCCGCAGGCAGACAGGGCCAGCGCAAGAGAGGTGAGGCGCAGTGCGGTCAAATCAAACTGCATCGAGTGTCTCCCGTCCCGGCCGCACTTTGCGCGCACGAGGTGCGTCTGCCACAACGGCTCTACTCACCTAGCTGATAGTCGAGGAACAACAAACCTACTAAGTCGGGTAGCATTCGCTATGCTTGGGTCCTTTCGGCGGCAGAAACCTGCCTGGATCGGTCTCGCCGGATGATCTTCGAAGTGATTTGGGCGAGCAGTGCAGTCGTGCTTTCCATGCACTGGCGCCAATTCCTGTGTCCCAGGCGAGTGGCGTGTCGGTCAGCACTGGAACGAATCTTTACGGAATCCAAAAGGTCCATGCCCAAAATAAGAGCGCTCGGATGGGGCACGTCGTGCTGAACTGTCGAGGACGTCGAAGCCTCGCTGCCATTTTATCGTGGCGTACCGGGCTTCAAGGTGGAACGGCGAATACGCCGATCACGAGGGCAGGGCAGATGCTCCAGTCGGTACCATGCAGGAGCATTGATCGAACAAGCCTCCAAGCCCGTTCGCGGTCAAAGGCTCCAGGCGGCGCAGGCCCGTGACCCAAGCTGCTGAAGCAACGCCTCCGCGAGATCCTGAGGCGTTCTGGCGCTTCAATAAGAAGCCGGCATGCAGTTAGAGAAGTCCAGTCGCTGAAGGCGCTGGAGGGCAACGATCTTGCCCTCTCTCTGATCCGAACAACCGGACTCGCCTGCATCGCATGGCGACGGCGGGAGCCTACAAGCGTATGGTAGTGGCGCCGCCGCAAGCTTCGACACTGAGAAGGCCAGAGCAAGTGTACCAGCACGACATTGCCCAGGGCAATCGCTTACATGGTCTCGCAAGCCGCTACCGGGCACACGAGCGCTCTAAGCACATGGCTGAGTGTCAGGTCAAGCTTGCCTCCCAAGCCCCAGAAGAAGGAAGGCAATAAATGACCAAACGTCACCCCGATAAGGCGCAGGACATCGGCCACATCGAATCGCCGACTACGAAGACCGATCCATGCGTCCATGAGGACGAGCTGATCCTGAAGGACCGATCCGCGTGGCTCGGTACCGCTTTCCCGTACGATGCAGAAGCCCGCGAGCATACACCGCGCAACCAAAGGACCGAAGTGACGCGACAGCTCAAGTACTCGGGTAATGCCGCCGCCGCTCCGCAGAAAAGCGCTAGAATGAGCAACAAGGCCGGCTTTGCCAACGGCGGCGGCGTGACGCCATACCCCAAGATGGAGCATGGCGCTGACAGAGGCGAGGGCCTTCATGAGAAGACGAAAAGTACAGCGACAAGGCCAAGCCGCGGAAATGATCCTGGTGCCGCATATGGTGGCCGATGCCGGCGGCGAGCGGCGATTTTGGCGTTACCCTTGCCGATCTCGACATAAACGTTCGTATCGTTGCGTCGCACCGTTTGGATGCTCGACGATTACCTGCGTTCAATTGAGCTGCTGAGGGCGTTCATTCTAGGCTGCATCCTGCCCTCCTTGGGCGTTTCCTCCCTAGACTTCGGCCGCTTGTGGCAACGCAGGCGGCCTTTTCTTTGTCTGATACCCGGTGACCGAGATGAACGCTCCTGCAATTAGCTCGGAAAACAAGTGGTCGCTGTAAATGAGCGTCACCATCGCCGCCAAACTGGCGAACATCTTAAAGCCAAGGTTGATGAGCTGGATAAGTGATCGACGCCATCACGTCGGCAATCTCACAGCTTGGGGCCGTATCAGCGCAAGGTGGGCGAAGGCGCTCGCCGACGCGCGTACGCTGCTCGCTTAGCCGATGGAAGACATCCTGAAAGAGTAGGAGGAGAGGGAAGGGATGCTACGCGTTCGACACTGGAACGGCGCTCGAAGTCGGAGGATCAGAAGGCAGCGCTGATGAAACTCATTGGCGATCTGTGCAGCATCGAGCTGCTAAATAACAAAGATCTTGCTAGGCATCTACATCGAGCCGGAGAAGACCAAGGGCGGGCTCATCCTGTAGACCGGCCGATCAAGGAATCAGTCGGGCAGGGCACCCCTCGGCCTGGTGCTCAAGAAGGGCAAGACTGCCTTCAAGGGTGAGCCGGAGACCGGCACCTATTTCCACGGCCAGGACGTCAAGTTCGGCGATTGGGTTGTAATCCGGCCCGGCGATGCTCGACGCGTGCAGATCAATGGCGTGGATTGCCCATGCTCGAGGAAACGCCGCTCGACATGGTGGTCGACAACCCCGACGTGATCACACGCCGCTGATAGTGATACGGATTGGCAGAGCCTTCGGGCGCACTGAACGAGAGCGGCCTGTTGTCAGCTTTGACACCAATGTCCGCGACTTGACGCTACACACATCCAGTACGAAGCGACTGTAGAACCTCCAACTTTCAAAATCGGCACGCCGCTTGCTTCATTCGGGGCACTATCACCGGTCGGAGGCGGGGTGGTGCTGTAGGAGTGGACTCGGCACGTCCGCGGGGCGTCCGGGCCCGCCAATTTGCTGTGAGGCGACATGAAACAGCATGTTCGAGCGCCTGCAACTGCGGTCGCAGCCGCTCATGCTCTCCACCGTGATGTTCTTAGCGAGTACGAACACGAAACCACCAACTCGTCTTTCGGCGTTCCCCGATGATGTCCGTCGATCGCCTGGCCACCCGGCTCACGACGCGTCTTGCATTTTTTGTCGCCGGGTTCGGCATTGCGGCCTGGGCGCCGCTGGTGCCGTTCGCAAAGGAGCGGCTGGCGGTCGATGCCCGAGTTCTCTGTTTTCTGCTGCTCTGCCTGGGCGTCGGCTTGCTCGTCTCGATGTTTTGGACCCGTTTGTTGTGCGCGCGCTACGGCAGCAAAGCGATCATCCTGATCGGCGGTTTCGGAATTGCGCTCATCCTGCCGTGGCTCGCGGTTGCCAGTACGCCGCTGGAGCTCGGCGCCGCGCTGGTTGCCTTCGGTGCCTCGCTAGGCTCAATCGATGTCGCTGCGAATGTGCATGCTGTCGAACTGGAACGTGCAGCGAAGCGTCCGCTGATGTCCGGCTTTCACGCGCAATTCAGCATCGGCGAATTTGCCGGCTTCGACGCGATGACCGCATTGGCTGGCTGCACATTGGGCCTTTTTCATCAACCCTAATATCCTTGTCCGGCTTCTGACAGCGGCACGAATCCTGTCACGTTCAAAACACCTGGTTTCATCCGCCGGCTCGCGAATTTTTCAAAGTGTAATCAGAAACTTAAAGACCGTGGACAGGGTTGGCACGGCGGTTGCTATCAGGATGCAGCAACACTGAATAAGGGCTGAGTGCACGCAGACGCGCAAGACGAGCGCTGCTCTCCTTCCCTTGAACCCGTGTGCCTCGTTTCTGAGAGAGAAACAAGCTCGCGCGCGAGCCAGCGCGCAATCTTTGGCAAATTGGTTGATGGAGAGCAACATGGCTTCACTGAGACAAATCGCGTTCTACGGCAAGGGCGGCATCGGCAAGTCGACCACCTCACAAAACACGCTGGCGGCGCTGGCCGAGATGGGCCACAAGATACTGATCGTTGGCTGCGATCCGAAGGCGGACTCGACTCGCCTGATCCTGCACGCCAAGGCGCAGGACACGATTTTGAGCCTGGCGGCGAATGCCGGCAGCGTCGAGGACCTGGAAATCGAGGATGTGATGAAGATCGGCTATCAGGACATCCGCTGTGTAGAGTCGGGTGGTCCAGAGCCGGGCGTCGGCTGCGCCGGCCGCGGCGTCATCACCTCGATCAACTTCCTGGAAGAGAACGGCGCCTATGAGAACATCGACTACGTCTCCTACGATGTGCTCGGCGACGTCGTCTGCGGCGGTTTTGCGATGCCGATCCGCGAGAACAAGGCGCAGGAGATCTACATCGTTATGTCTGGTGAGATGATGGCAATGTATGCCGCCAACAACATCTCCAAGGGCATTCTGAAATATGCCAACTCTGGCGGCGTGCGGCTCGGTGGCCTTATCTGCAACGAGCGGCAGACCGACAAGGAACTGGAACTGGCGGAGGCGCTGGCCAAGAAGCTCGGCACCCAGCTGATCTATTTCGTGCCGCGCGACAACGTCGTGCAGCATGCGGAGCTCCGCCGCATGACCGTGCTGGAGTATGCGCCGGAATCCCAGCAGGCCGATCACTATCGCAATCTTGCGACCAAGATCCACAACAATGGCGGCAAGGGCATCATCCCGACCCCGATCTCCATGGATGAGCTCGAGGACATGCTGATGGAACACGGCATCATGAAGCCGGTTGACGAGGCCATCATCGGCAAGACCGCAGCCGAACTCGCAGCCGAGTAATAGGACAGACCGAGAGAGGCCGGCCTTCCCAAATGCTCATTAGGAGGTCGGCGCTCCGGCGTAAGATGTCGTGACCAGCATCACGACGCAGCGGAGCATACGTGATCACTGTGGAAAGGTCAGCAATCCATGTCCGAAGCGCAATTCTTTCCGCTTATGGCCGCCAGAGCGACTGAAGCGAACGATGAGCGGCATAGGGGAATTGCGACCTACCGCCTGCTCACTGGGGTGGACCCCGCAGATGCTGACATAAACAGTGACAGCAATTTCGATCGCCATGTGCTGGCGTCCATTCTGGCGGCCGCCACGATGGATGGTGGTCTGGTGTCGGAGAAGGTCGGTCTGTCCAGCCATGAGCTGGCCGCGGTGCTGGAGCAATACTTCCCGTCGATCCGGATAAGCCGCGAGGAGTTGCCCTTGCGCGTCAAGCGCAGTGAGAGCGACGAGGCGGCAATGTTGCGTGATCTCCTGCTCGCACAACGCTCGACCGAAGGGGACATCGGCAACTGGCTAGCTGCGATGATCGCGCGTCGCGCAATCGAGCCAAATCACTTGTGGGAAGATCTCGGATTGCGCGGTCGTGGCGAACTATCTCGGCTGCTAGGCCGCCATTTCGCGCCACTGGCCGCGCGCAATACCAATAATATGCGCTGGAAGCGCTTCTTCTATCGCACGCTGTGCGAGGACGACGGCCTTGTCATGTGTACGACGCCGGTGTGCACGCAATGCAACGACTTCAACCTTTGCTTTGACGATGAAAGCGGCGAGAGCCGGATAGCCGAGCGTCGGCGCGACGTTCTGCTGCAGGCGGCTGTCCCGGTCGCGGCCGGCACCTGGCCGATGTGAGCGACATCGGATGGATCGGCCGTTGGCCAGACTTCCGACGAGCGACGCCGGGGATCGTGCGAGCCTCGAGGAGGTGCAGTTGGAGCCGGCCTTCGTCCAACTCAGCGGGCAATGTCCCGCCGTCGGCGGCTTGAAGAATGTGTTACTCAAGGCCGGGGTGCGACCGACGCGCCAGCGCCTGATCCTAAGCGAGCTGTTGTTTGCCAGTGGCGCCCGGCATGTCAGCGCAGAGATACTATTTGCCGAGGCGCGCGAGACCGGGTTTTCGGTCCCATGGTCTACCGTCTACAACACTTTGAACCAGTTCACGCAAGCCGGCCTGTTGCGCCGGTTCTGTCTTGATGGGTCGCGAGCGTTATACGACACCAACACCACACCGCATCCGCATTATTATCTACACTCCGAGGATATGCTGCTCGATGTCCCCGATGCGGATCCCCTGCTTGTGAAGTTGCCGGAGCCGCTGCCAGGCCACGAAGTCTCCTGCGTCGATCTGATCATCCATCTGAGCCGCAAGCGGAGTTGATGCCATCCCAGTGCGTGGTGAGGTAAGCCGACGCCTTGACTTTGCAATGCTGTCCCGTTTGCGACAATCCGGTTGTGCCGAAAAACTCGCGCTTGTTCAATTGCTTGGAGCCGGGTGCCGGCGTGGCATGCGGGTTGCTCAAGCCTTGCTTTGCCAGGAACAAGGAACCTTCCATGATCGCCGCCACCTCTGCCAAACGGTCATGGTCCAAGACGTCATGGGGAAGTCCAATCGTGCTCAACGACACGACGCTGCGCGACGGCGAACAGGCTCCTGGCGTTGCCTTCACCACCGACGAAAAGGTGACGATCGCGCAGGCGCTGGCGCGCGCCGGTGTCACCGAGATCGAAGTAGGCACGCCTGCCATGGGCAGTGAGGAAATCGCGGCTATCCGAGCCGTGGTCGAGACCGGTCTCCCGATCACCAGCATTGGCTGGTGCCGGATGCGTGAAGTCGACGTCGATGCGGCAATCGAGGCCAAGGTGTCGATGGTCAATGTCTCCATCCCGGCCTCTGACGTGCAGATTGCTGCCAAGCTTGGCGGTGAGCGCGAGCTGGCGCTGGAGCAAGTGAGACGGGTGGTAAGTTATGCCCGCGAGCGGGGGGTTGAGGTTGCCGTCGGCGGCGAGGACTCCTCCCGCGCAGATGTCGATTTCCTCACCACGCTGATCGCCACCGCAAAAGCCGCGGGCGCACGGCGCTTTCGCATTGCCGATACGCTCAGCGTGCTTGACCCCGACTCCACCTTTGAGCTGATCGCTCGTTTGCGTGCGACCAGCGATCTCGAGCTCGAATTTCACGGCCATGACGATCTCGGGCTCGCGACCGCCAATACGCTCGCCGCCATCAAGGGCGGCGCGAGCCATGCCTCGGTGACTGTCATCGGTCTCGGCGAGCGGGCGGGCAATGCACCGCTGGAAGAAGTCGCGGTCGCTCTCAAACAGCTCTACGGGCGCGACACCGGGATCGTGCTGCCGGAGCTGCAGAACGTCGCGGCCGTTGTGGCAGCCGCGGCTGCACGCACGATTCCCCTGAACAAGGCGATCGTGGGTGAGCATGTGTTCACCCACGAATCCGGCATTCATGTCCATGGCTTAATGAAAGATCAACGCACTTATCAGTCGCTCGACCCCCATTTGCTTGGTCGCTCCAACCGTATTGTGATCGGCAAGCATTCCGGGCTGTCGTCGATCACCACGTTGCTTGACGAATTGGAGCTCGCCGCCAGCGCCGAGGAGGCAAGACAGATCCTGTTGCGGGTGCGGAAACATGCCATGGAGCACAAGCGACCGGTCGCGTGCGAGACGGTGGTGGCGATCTGGCGCGACGTCTGCGAGCGCTTGTTGATCAATGGTGCGTGAGGCGGCCATGGTCCGGCATTATTACAGCCGATCACTTCGAAACCGCCGGCGTGCCACGGAAGCCCTCGCTGATCCACGACGACATAGGCCTGGAGGCCATATGCAGCGCCGCCTGCGCGAAGCAGCGTCGCAAGGAGATGACCAGCCGGTTTCGGGTCCCGACCACAGGCCGGCGACATAACCCAAAGGAGATAATGCGATGAGCAACACACAGGCGGCAGTTGGCATCCTGGATCGACTCAACAAGGCCTCCTCGGCCGAAGACTTTTTTGCGCTGCTTGACGTCGATTACGACCCCAAGATCGTCAATGTCGCGCGCCTGCATATCTTAAAGCGCATGGGACAATATCTCGCCAAGGAAGTATTCGAAGATAGCGCGGAGGCCGAGGTAACGGCGCGGTGCAAGGCGGTGCTGGAGCAGGCTTATGCCGACTTCGTGGCGTCCTCGCCGATCGACCAGCGGGTGTTCAAGGTCTTGAAGGATGCGGTCGCGGAGCCCAAGAAACCGGCGGCCTTCGTGCCGTTGAGCTCGCTGAAATAGCCTCACACATCAGTTCAGATCTGCCCCAAGCCATGTCGGTGCAGCGCGTTGTGCCATATTCCTCTTCATCCAGATCAACTCTGTACAGCAATGCGCGAAGCGGCGCTGTCGCATTTGCGACGTATGTCGGAATTGTATGGTCGGCGATGCTAACGGCCAGTCTTTATCGACTTTCTCAAGTCGTTGAATGGACGTCAAATTTTGATGTCCCCAACTGGTACGACACTTGCTGTTCTCCGGCCAAGTCGGTCATTGGCGCCGACTACACAGAATTGTTGCCGTCCGACATGAGATTTGGAGCAAGACCAATAATGTTGCCGTTACTGCTCGCTGCTCGCGCCGGCATCCTCTTATGGCTCACGCTCGCGTTAATGCCGTTCGAAGTTGCCCTTGACGCCATTGAGGCTGGGATTGACCGGGAGATGACCGCCAATGGGTAACTCGCGTTCCACACTACTCTGGAGAAGGCATGCACAGTATCGTTTGCACCAAGCAGGTTTCCGATTCCGCGCAGGTTCGCGTCAATCCCCTGACCAACACCATCGTGGCGTCAGGGGGCCAAGCATCATCAACCGCTATGCCTAGTTCGCGCTCGACGCCGCGCACCAATTTGCGTGACAAGTTTGGCGGCGAGATCACCGCGCTCACCACGGTCGACGCGGAGCGCCGCGCCGGCGCCGCGCCGAACGCGGCGTGCAGATGTTGCGCACAAAGCTGCGGGTCAACCATGGCGGAAGCAACCAGCCAGATTTGCCGCGCCGTGACGAGGGACGCCCCTGCGTGCGGCGCTGGGGCCGGTCGTAAAATGGAGGGCGCAGGAGGCCGGCGTCGAGGAGTCTCGAAATGCGTCGTGCTCGGCTCGCCGACCATCGTCAAGCGGGCCTTTGCGCCGTCGCTACGTGCCGAGAAGGTGGGGCTGGTGGAAGACCCCAAGCAGCCGATGGAGGTGCTGATGAAAGCTATCTTGAAGGGCCAACCCAAGCTAGAGACCGATCTTGTGGCGCAGGCGCGCAGGTTCTGAGGGGAATTCAAAGCTATGAGCAACGTCACCAAAGCTCCCACGCCGGCCGCGAGCGGCCGCGCAGGAATAAAAAAAGAATTGCCCGAGCACTTTAAGGCCTACAAGCACATCTGGGTCTTCGTCGAGCAGGAGCGAGGCCAGGTGCATCCCGTCTCCTGGGAACTCATGGGTGCAGGCCGCAAGCTTGCCGACAAGCTGAAGGTTGATCTCGCCGCGGTCGTGATCGGCCCGGAGACTGCGACCACGCGCAACGCCGCGGTCGAATCCTTCTGCTACGGCGCGGACCTAGCCTATCTCGTGAGTGAGAATGTGCTGTCGGAATATCGAAACGAGTCCTACACCAAGGCGCTGACCGATCTCGTCAACACCTACAAGCCAGAGATCCTGCTGTTAGGCGCCACCACGCTCGGTCGCGATCTTGCAGGCTCGGTAGCTACCACACTACTGACGGGTCTCACTGCAGACTGCACCGAGCTCGACGTTGACGCGGATGGTTCGCTTGCCGCCACGCGTCCGACCTTTGGAGGATCGCTGCTTTGCACGATCTACACGTTGAATTACCGTCCGCAGATGGCAACTGTCCGCCCGCGCGTGATGCCGATGCCAGAGCGTGTCGCGCGCGATGCCGCCCGCATTATCGTCCATCCGCTCCGCCTGCTCGAAGAAGACATCGTCACAAAAGTACTGTCCTTTGTGCCCGACCGTGATTCGGCCAAATCCAATCTCGCCTATGCCGACGTCGTCGTCGCCGGCGGGCTTGGGTTGGGCTCGCCGGAGAGTTTCCAGCTGGTACGACAGCTCGCCGCCGTGCTTGGAGCCGAATATGGCTGTTCGCGTCCGCTGGTACAAAAGGGCTGGGTCACCTCCGACCGGCAGATCGGCCAGACGGGCAAGACCATCCGGCCAAAGCTCTATATCGCCGCGGGCATTTCTGGCGCGATCCAGCATCGGGTCGGCGTGGAGGGCGCCGATCTCATCGTCGCCATCAATACCGATAAGAACGCGCCAATCTTTGACTTTGCCCATATCGGCGTCGTCAACGACGCTATGCACTTGTTACCGGCGCTGACGGCCGCATTTCGTGCACGGCTTTCGCCGCATTCGCGCGACCGGATCGCGAGCTAGAGGAGGTTGTTGTGATCGAGGAGAAGTTCGATGCAATCGTGGTCGGCGCCGGCATGTCGGGCAACGCGGCGGCGCTGACCATGGCTAAACGCGGCATGAAGGTGCTGCAGCTGGAGCGCGGTGAATATGCCGGCTCGAAGAATGTTCAGGGTGCAATTCTCTATGCCGACATGCTCGAAAAGCTGATCCCGGACTTCCGCGATGACGCGCCGCTCGAACGTCATCTCGTCGAGCAACGGTTCTGGCTAATGGACGATCGCTCCCATTTTGGTGTGCACTACCGCTCCGAAGACTTCAACGAGGAGCGGCCGAACCGGTACACGATCATCCGCGCGCAGTTCGACAAATGGTTATCGTCGAAAGTGCGTGAGGCCGGAGCGACCGTGCTGTGCGAGACTACCGTCACTGAGCTCGCGCGGGACGCCCATGGGAAAGTCATCGGTGTTCATACGGATCGCTGCGACGGCGAAATCCATGCAGATGTCGTGGTGCTGGCCGAAGGTGTAAATGGCCTTCTCGGCACGCGTGCACGCCTGCGCGAGCGGCCAAAACCCGATAAGGTGGCACTCGCGGTTAAAGAAATGCACTTTTTGCCACGCGAGACCATCGAGGCCCATTTCAATCTCAAGGGCGACGAAGGCGTCGTTGTCGAAGCGGCCGGCACCATTTCCCGTGGCATGACCGGAATGGGCTTCATCTATGCCAATAAGGAGTGCATCTCGATCGGCATCGGCTGTATCGTCGCCGACTTTCAGCGCACCGGAGAGACCCCATATGGGCTGCTCGACTGTTTCAAGCGTCACCCATCCGTGGCGCCCCTGATCGAGGGCTCGGAGGTCAAGGAATACTCCGCGCACCTCATTCCTGAAGGCGGCTACAAGGCGATCCCGCAGCTCTATGGCGATGGCTGGGTGGTGGTGGGCGATGCGGCGCAGCTCAACAATGCCATTCATCGCGAGGGCTCTAACCTCGCGATGACTTCGGGCCGCATCGCGGCGGAAGCGATTGTCCAGGTGAAATCGCGCAGCCATCCAATGACCGCGGCAAATCTGTCAGTCTACAAGAAGATGCTGGATGACTCTTTCGTGATTAAGGATCTCAAGAAGCACAAGGATATGCCGATGCTGATGCATACCAACTCGCAAAACTTATTTCTCACCTATCCGCAGCTCGTCTCCAGGGCGATGCAGAACTATGTACGCGTCGACGGTACGCCCAAGGCTGAGAAAGAGAAGGGGACATTGAAGTCCTTTGTCAACGCGCGGTCGTGGACCGGTCTATTTGGCGATGCATTCCGCATCGCCCGTGCCTGGCGCTAACCAGCAAAAATCGAAGCCAAGGAAGCTGAAATATGAATGTCGAGACATCAGTGCGCGTCGAGGACAAGCTGTTCTACAACCGCTATCTCGTCGACGTCGGTCGTCCCCACATCAAAGTGCGCGCACACACGAAGCCGTCCCCGCAGCTGCTTGCACTTTTAAAGGTCTGCCCGGCGCGCTGCTATGAGCTCAACGATAAGGGGCAGGTCGAGGTCACCGTCGACGGCTGCATCGAGTGCGGCACCTGCCGCGTTATCGGCGAGCCCACCGGCGACATCGAATGGAGCTATCCGCGTGGCGGATACGGTGTGTTGTTCAAGTTCGGATGAGAGCTGCACGGCAGGCGTAATGTGATCGCCCTTTATAGAGACGATCTCACTGCAGATCCATGTCTCGGCGCCGCCCTTCTTGTGCGGAGAGACAGTATCGTTGGCAGTAGCTGGTGACGTGCCCGGCGCACGGAGCAGTCGCGGGAGCTGTGCCTTGCAATCAGATTTCCTAGCTTTTCTGCGCGCCATCGTTGGCGCGCTGATTAGAAAGATATCGATCTTCCCGCCGCTGCACGCCGGAGAACCTCATGTGCGTTGCTCTCGACTCATCAAAGTCTGATCAAACGCAGCAGCGGCTCCGCGAACGCCTGTTTGGTGGGAGCCGGCGCCGATGGCGGCAGCAGCCTATCTCATCTAGGAGGGCGGGACTTTCGGGCGAGAATGTGGTCCATCCGAGAAGATGAGGCAGTTCGGCGACAGCAGCTATGCCCATGGCCAAGGATGACTAGGTCATGCGCGGCGGGGCGCATGTTCGAGGAAAATTCCACTTGCACCTACGAACTGCTGCCTCCATTTCGCTAGAGCAGGCATCCGGCTAAATCGGCGAAGGACTGATGAAGTACCATCATGAGTTCTTGGAATGACAAGGCGCGTCTAGTTTCGGGCGACGAGATCGTTAACGCCTGCAGTGTGGGTCTACGCGAGAAAGATGGGCTCGAGCTGATCGCCCCGCTGCACAGCCACTGATCAACGGAGCGAAGCAAGGAACATGTCATGGGACGTGTGAACGAAAAGGTCATTCTGGTAACCGGCGGAGCTCGTGGGATGGGTGCAGCTCATGCGCGCCTGCTTGTAGCTGAAGGCGCCAAGGTCGTAATCACTGATATTCTTCATACAGAAGGAGAGGCTCTCGCGGCCGAACTGGGCACTTCCGCCATCTATGTGCGTCAGGACGTCACCCAGCCGGATGAGTGGGCTAGGGCGGTCGCGACCGCCGAGAGCAGCTTCGGCGCGCTGCATGGGCTGGTTAACAATGCCGGTATCGCCAGCATGGCCCCGATCGAGCAGTTCCCGCTCGATCAGTGGAACAAGGTTATTGCCGTCAATTTAACAGGAGCGTTCCTTGGAATGCAGGCGGCCCTGCCGGCAATCCGGCGCGTAGGCGGAGGTTCGATCGTCAACGTCTCGTCCGTCGAGGGGCTGCGGGGCACTGCCGGGCTTCATGCCTATGTCGCTTCCAAGTTCGGCGTGCGGGGCATAACCAAGTCTGCTGCGCTGGAGGCCGCGGCCTCGGGCGTCCGCGTCAACTCGATCCACCCCGGCTTCATCACCACGCCGATGACCGAGAGCTTCGATCCCTCCATTTTCCCCATTCCACTGGGACGGGCAGGCCGGCCGCAGGAAGTGTCGCAGGCAGTCTTGTTCCTGCTCAGCGACGAGTCCAGTTATCTTACCGGTTCCGAGATCGTCATCGATGGCGGTCTGACGACCGGCGTCCCACACAAATGGCTGGCTCCCGAGTATATCTTTTGATGAGCACCAACTGATCGTCCACGCCAGGACAACAAGACGGCGCGGTTTCGTCGTCTCAGCTCTCGGGATCTTCAAAGGTGGTATCGCCAACGATAACTTCTCCGGAGAGCCGCAGTTTGGCGCCAGCGCAGCCCGCGGGCAGCCTCGATGCGCGAAGAATGCTTGCAGCTGGAGCAGAACGGAGCTGTTTTAGCGACTCGCTGCACTCGGTGATGCGGCGAGTAGATCAGGTTCTGCCTGCGCTGGAGCAGGCCGATGTTCGACCAAAAAGGCGATTGATTAACGAGAACGGCGCGTCAAATCGACGAACCAGCGCTTTGTGGAGGGTACAGAGCAATGGTCGCTCTGGGTCCTGGTGTGCTTAGGTGGACTGCAGCACTGCAGCGTAGGCAGCGGGAACAACTTTGCGATCTTGCGTAGGTTCTGGGCGCGCCAGCCAGGAGCAACTCGTCGTGAGCACCAGCTGGACCTCGCAGCCTGAGCCGGTCAAGGCGCAGAATCGAACACTGGAATTTTGCGGGAGGCATGTTCGGACAACATCGCGGCCCAGCCTGGGCAGATGTACATGTCGCTTTATTGGTCATAGGCAAGCATTTCATCAGCGGACCCTCGGGGTCGGGGGCAGGGAACGTACTCCGGCTTGAGCATGCCTCCGAATAGGTCTCAGAAGGCGGGATTGTGAATCAGCAGCTCAGTAGTGGTATCGACATTGAGCGAGTGTCGAGTTGCTGGGTCCCGCCCTTTTGGGGCGGTAAACGAGTCGGTGCTCTCCGGTAATGCGCCGCAACCATCACCCTTCAAATCATGCTTAAGGGGCTCCGGTTTGCCGAGCCCTTGTGTGGATTGCGCTTGTCCTTAATTACATCGTTAACGGCTTTGAGAATTTGGGTCTTCCTTCTGCCATTGGGACCGGCTTGGATTTGGTGCCGCGGTCGCCCCTGAACTCGGTCCCGATGCCAGCGCAGGCACAGGGCGGCCGATCCTCCTTTAGCGCGAACCAGACGACATCCTTCTTCTTCGTCTCAGGTTCGGTTCGCGGCGTATTAAGCCGTTGAAGGGCACGAGACATCGGTTGTCGAGCTTGAGCCACATGCGCGCCAGTGTGGCGACGTGTTCCGGATGCTGCTTACTCGCGGGCCGCTGGTCTGCGCGGCTCAAGCCGCAACGGGTCGGAGATGTGGACGAAAGAGCGCCAAAGCCTGAAAACTGCGTAAGCACGCGCCAAATGAAGACTTCCCGAATGCGTCTTGTGGCATGCTCGCTTTTTTAACACGTCGTCCCTGCATACAATCGGTAGCATCGATTCCAAGCGCCGCCCACACACAAAAGGACCAAAAAATGAAGAATGAGAAGAAGCCGGGAAGTGATCACGGCGCGGATTTCGTCAAAATCACGATGGTCGTAAACGGTCAGCCTGTCGTGATTAAGGCGGTAGAGCAGCAGCCGCTGCATGTGGTCTGCCAGAAGGCGCTCGAGGACACCAAGAACCTGGGTCAGCCGCCCGAGAATTGGGAGATCAAGAACGAAGCGGGCGAACTGTTGGATCAGAACAAGAAAGTAGGGGAGTTTGGATTTGGCGAGGAAGTGACGCTATTCCTCAGTCTCAAGGCTGGCGTGGCCGGTGGCTGATCTCCAAACTGTCGATCCCGAGGTCTCGCGCGTAAAGTTCGAGCGGGAGCTTGCCAACTATCGGAGCATGGAATCAGCCTATCGCAAGAGGGGCTGGATCCTGCTTGACGCAGCGTTTCCAGAAATCTTCGTGGTTTTCGCGGCGACTAAGCCGAGACCGCCTCCGATCGTCGCTGCCATCGTGCTGAATTTTACGGATTACGATCTGCGGCCGCCCTCCGTCAGGTTCGTGGATCCTTTCACGCGCGAGCCGATACCAGCCAAGTCGCTGTTGATTCAGATGCTGCGTCGGCCCAGCGGATTGAGCCTGCAGGAATTCGCAACCATGCTGCAGCAGGGCGCGGTTCCGCGGATGATCCAATGGAATAGTCCCGAGGATCAGCCGTTTGTCTGCCTGCCTGGCGTCCGCGAATATCACGACAATCCCGCTCACACGGGTGATTCATGGCTGCTGCATCGAAGCTCTGGCGAAGGATCCTTGCCTTTTATCCTCGAAAAGGTCTGGTACTACGGGGTATCACCGATCGATCGTTACCAGGTGCAGGTGCAGGTGCCGATGGAGGTCCAGGTTCCGGAGCTGAACGTGCTGCCCTCATTACTGGCTGTACCGGAATGAATCAGATCGCGGACGTTACGGTCCTCTCGGTACCGCGTAACTGCGTGGACGAATTACATGCCCATTTGCGGAAAGTGGGGCTTGAAGGGCATGAAGGTCTGGGCCTTTGGGTCGGCCGTCAGACGGGGCACCATTTTCAGGTCCATAGGACGCTCATTCCTGCCCAGCGCCACATACGTACTGCCGACGGGGTGTGCGTCGTAACAGGACCTGAAGAGCTGCATCGCATAAATGTATGGCTGTACCGGGAGAAGCTTGCGCTCATAGCCCAGATACACAGTCATCCCGGGCGAGCCTATCATTCCAGCACAGACGACGAGTACGCGATCGCCACGACGGTGGGGTGCTTGTCTTTGGTCGTGCCGGACTTCGCGCGAGTGCCCTTCGATCTTAGGAACCTCGCATCGTACCGGCTTGACGGTGCTGGCGTGTGGCGCCCCTTGTCGGTTGGCCAGGTTACGCGGATGATTTTAATCAAGGATTGAACGATGGCCATGGCCAACTTCATGGACCGCGCGGCGTCGGCAGCCTCGCGGGTGCTGACCAATTTCAAGATGTCGGCGTTCGAGGACAGGCTTGCCGCGCAAGTGATCGGAGTGTCTTTCGACGGCGCAGCTGTGCAGTCGCCAGAAGGCAGGGCTAGCCTGGATATGATGATCAGGCTGTTGTCTCGTCTTTATCCGACGATCGCGCTGCGGCCTCTCGATGCAAAGGCGAAGGATCATGTTCCAATCCTGGAGTTCCTGGCGAAGTCCATAAATCCTGAGATTGAACTCGCCAAGACCAGCAAGGCCGTCACGGTTTCCGTGGTCGTTGGAAGCATTCCGTCGTGCATCAAGTGTCCGACCTTCTTCATCGGCTCGGAAGGATGGAGAGCCAAACTTTCAAGCCGCGGTCTGGTTGGCTCCGGAAACTCGATGAATCCCTTTGGCGCGGGAGCTGCGTCATGCTTCGCGGCAGCCAACGTCTTTCGGACGGTATTTGCCGACCAGCTTGAGCAGGGCGACGCCGACGAACTTATCGACCTGTCAATGCTGACCTACGCCCAAGGTACCCCTGACTCCGGTCCGGGTTTGGAAGGAACGGATATCGGCGAGACTCACCTTGTCGGGCTCGGCGCGATCGGCAATGGCGCGATTTGGGCTTTGGCTCGCACGGCAAGCCTTAAGGGATCGCTCCGTTTGGTGGACGATGAGGAGGTCGATCTTTCGAATCTACAGCGCTACGTGCTGGCCGGCCAATGTGATGTTGGTTCACCAAAAGTGGATCTGGCGCTTTCCGCGCTTGCGGACACCGCGCTGGAAGTGTCGGCTCATTGTGCCAAATGGGACGTCTATGTGAGCGACCGGAACGATTGGATGTTCGAAAGAGTCGCTGTCGCATTGGACAACGCTCCGGACCGAATTGCCGTGCAGGGGGCGTTGCCGAAATGGATCGTAAACGCCTGGACACAAGAGCTTGATCTCGGAGTGTCGCGTCATGGATTTGATGACGGCCGGGCATGTCTGGCCTGCCTTTACTTGCCTCACGGGAAGATAAAGGACGAAGACGAGAAGATTGCTGAGGAGCTGAAGATGCCGGAGGCCCAACAGGAGATCCGGGATCTCCTTCAGACGAACAGGCCGGTGGATGTAGGTTTCGTCGAACGTGTCGCCAAGGCGTTCAACATTCCGTCCGAAGCCCTTAAAGAGTCTGTCGGCCAGTCCGTCCGATCATTTCACCAGCGGGCAATCTGCGGGGGGATTGTCATGCGCCTGACGGACGGAGCGCAGCCTGTGAGAGCTGTTGTGCCGATGTCGTTTCAGTCGGCTCTCGCTGGCATAATGTTGGCGGCGGATCTCGTGAAGCACGCTTCCGGGCTACTGAACCTGCGGACCACAAGCACACGGATTAACCTGCTTCGTCCACTCGCCTCGCATCTTCACGATCCCAAGGCAAAAGATACGTCAGGACGGTGCATTTGCGCGGACGAAGACTTCTTAGCTGCATACCGACGAAAGTACCGAAACTGCAGAGCTCCTTAACTTCGATCTGATCATTATTGGAAGGCCTCGCCTCACGGTAGACGCCGCGAACGTGCGCTCCAGCCGGACGGGCTATTTTCGTTTGGAGAGGGCTGCCAAGCTATTGAAATTGCTGAGGGGGCGCTTTTTTCCGAATGCGCCTGAAGTTGTTGGATTATCAACCGCATTTGGATTCCAGAACACCCTCGGCAGAGAGCGCGGAGGATCACACCACCGCCTGGGTCACGCCCATGCCGGCCGCCTCGCTCGCAACCGCAACCGACTGCACGATCGCGGCAAAGCGGACCGCGGTTTGGATGGCCGCCGAGCTGACGCCGGCTTCCCGTAACGCCTTCTCATGGGCGTCCATGCAGGCACCGCAGCCGTTTATGGCGCTTACCGCCAGCGACCACAGCTCGAAATCGGCGTTGTCCACGCCGGGATTACTAATCACGTTCATGCGCAGCCGCGCCGGCATCGTCTTGTATTCCGGATTGGAGGCGAGGTGAACGAAGCGGTAGTAGACGTTGTTCATTGCCATCACGGAGGCTGCGGATTTCGCCGCCGCGACCGCGGCCGGCGTCATCACGACGGCCGCGGCAGATTCCATTGCGGCGATCACCACGGGATTGCGCGCCGCGATCGCGGTGGCGAGCAACAGCCCGTATTTGCTCTGCGGTGATAGCGTCTCATCCGACATCATCGATGCCAAGTTGAGTTTGACGTCCTTGGCGAAATCGGGAATCTGGTCCTTTAGTTGTTCAATCAACATGATGCCTCAAGCAACTTTCAATGTTTCGCCGCCGATCTCGCGGTTACAGGCGCAGAGCTCGTCGGTCTGTAGCGCGTCCAGAACGCGCAGCGTGTCCTTCGGGCTGCGGCCGACATTTAGATTGGTCGCGTAGACGTGCTGGATCGTATTTTCGGGGTCGACGACGAATGTGTAGCGATAGGCGACGCCGTCGGGCGAACGCACATCGAGGCCATCGACCAGCCCGCCCTTAGTGTCGGCAAACTGCCAGATTGGCAGATGTTGCAGGTCCTTGTGCGAGCGCCGCCAAGCGAGCTTGCAGAACTCGTTGTCGGTCGAACCGCCTAGCACGACCGCATCGCGGTCGGCAAAATCCTTCGATAGCCGGGCAAACTCCGCGATCTCCGTTGGGCAGACGAAGGTGAAATCCTTGGGGTAGAAGAAGATGACTTTCCATTTCCCAGGGAAGCTGTTCTCCGTCAGCGTCTCGAACGCGCTCTGCCCGTTCTCCTCGTGCTGGTGAAAACCGGGCTTGACGCCTGTGATTTCGAACGACGGCAGCTTACTTCCAATTCCAAGCATATTGTCCTCACAAGATTGCTTCGCGCGGAAACCGATGATTCCGGCATCAGGCGAAGCAAGCGATATGCCAGATGATATCGCGATTCAACTGGCGGAAATGCAACAATCGGACGCTCGCCGTGGAGGCAACTCAACATCATGGTTTCCATTGAATGGTCCTGCCGTCCTGCTTCAATGACTGAGTATGTTGCCGTGCTCGACCGGTTGCGCGCCTTTGAACGATTAGCCCAAGTCAACTGTTTGGGTGTGTTATAATGCCAAAAGAATGCGCTTGATAAGATGAACTCAGCGCGCGCGGCAATGTTCCGCCAAGCCACTGGTCGCCATCACGACGCGCGCGAGGACCGCTGATGTGAGGTGGAGCGGGAGCTGGGACTGACCTTTGATCGATGCCGATGGATCGGGGATAGTAGCCGAGCGAGCTCAAGCCAGATTCGTTGATCAGGATCAAAGGCAGCGTAGACGCTTTTAGGCATAAGGAGTGATCTGGAAGAATTGGGAGGCACGGATGTCAGCAACTGAAATCGCGACACGTCATTTTTCCGCCGCCATTGCGGAGGCGGAGGGCGCGGGTCTTGGGACCGACAGCGTTTGCCGCGCGCTGCTTAGTTGTTTGGTCGCGAAATATCTCGAGAGCCGGCCGGTCGACGACGTTCAGTCGGAGCTGCGCTTCGTCGCCGATAATTGCGATCCAGCGACGGATTTCATGTTCATGCGGCCGTAGCGCGGCTGCGCTCTCTCTTCATCATTGCTGTCGATGTTCACTAATTCGCTGATTGGATCGCGGTGGTCTTGGTGGCTGCAAAGGCCTTCGGGGTCAGCCCTGCAAGGGCCTGATGAGGCCTGTGGTTATTGTAGTAGATCAGGTACTCGAACAGCTCTTTGGCGAAATGGTCGAGATTGTCGAAGGTTGCGCCCTCGATGACGTCCTCNTCGAGGGTTCGCCAGAAGCGCTCGACCTTGCCATTGGTTTGCGGCCGGTAGGGNCTGGTGTAGCGATGCTTGATGCCGAGTTCGAGCAGCATGGCCTCGAAGGGATGCTCCTGAGGGGTGTTGCGGGAGGCGAACTCGGCCCCGTTGTCGGACAGAATCTCGGCGAAGATCAGTCCGTAAGTGACGTTGAGAGTATTGATCATCTTCAGCGTCTTGAACATCACCGGAAGCGCCTTCTTGGAGGTCAGCACCTCGGCCCAGGCCAGGCGCGAGCAGCTATCGATCAGGCAGATGATGTAGGGCGTGAC